>NZ_CP061539.1:0-2479856 GCF_014705925.2 Rothia terrae | reverse complement strand
CGCTGACCGCTGTTCCTAAGCGTTCCATGGTCTACCTCGCCAAGCTCATCATCGTTTCTATCTACGCATTCGTTATCGGTTTTGTATTCGCGGCTATCTCATATTTTGTGGGTTTGATGCTGGTGAATGACAACATTGCCAACCAGGTCGACTTCAATTCCGGCGTGGTGATGAACTGGCTGGGCGTCGCTATTTTCTCCATGCTCATGGCGTGGATGGGTCTTGGCTTCGGTGCTCTCTTGCGCAACAATGCTGGCGGCATCGTTCTGGTTGTTGTGTTGATGTTCGTCATCAGCTTGGTCTTTATGATGTTCCCCTGGGAATGGGCAACCGACTTTGCGAAGTACCTGCCTATGGCCATGGGCGAGACCATCATCGGTTACGGCCTGCCGGACGATGCTGAAATCGGCTACGTGCAAGCTGGCGGTATTTTGGCGCTGTGGTCAGCGATTCCGGCGCTCCTCGGTTACTTGCGCTTCCGCTTTACCGACCCCAAGTAGTCACCGTATATGGGCGTAACGTCTTTGAATGTAGGCGCTGCTTCTCTCACTGAGGGGCAGCGCCTTGTCGCGCGTAGAAGAGGGCCATTTCGACGCTGGTTGCGTAACCATCCGAGAACGGTGAGCTGGAGCCTGATAGCGATTCATTGGGGCAATCAGGTGCTTGGTTTATTGACGCTGGTGTTATATTCCGAGAACGTGATGCAGCGTCCGGAGGCGGTGATTTGGTGGCAAGCTGCCGCGATAGTTGTGGGTGGCCTCTTCTTTTCAGTAGCGATTTACTATCGCAAGCTCTTTCCGATGTCGTGGCTGGTATTGGGCATTGTCTGTGATGTGGCAACGGTATGGTGGCTAGGGCCATCGAGTTCAATTGCCGGTTTTACGCTGTGGGTCATGCTCTATACGGTAGCTGTGAATCGTCAGACACGTACTGTTGCAACCGCATATATTCTGCTGGCGATATACTCCGTGATCGTCTCATTGCCCATTATGGATCCGCAGTGGAGAAACCAAATCTCTGCAACGGACAGCAACGTGAGTCAGCTGGATCTCTGGATCATCCTGAGTATGCGATTGACTCTTCTGCTGGTCACTCACCTCACTATCGTGGTGACTGGCCGGTCGGTGCGTCGTAATCGCATTTTTGAGCAGGAAATTTTGCGGCACTTTGAGCAGACGCAGACGCTGGCGGCTACTGAGGAGCGCAACCGCATCGCCCGTGAGATGCACGACGTGGTGGCGCATTCCTTGACGGTCATGATTACGCTGTCGGACGGCGCTCGTTTGGTGGGGCAGAAGAATCCTGAACGTGCTGGTGAAGTTTTGCAGGAGCTGTCCTCAACCGGGCGTAAAGCGTTGGCTGATATGCGCCGTACCCTGGGGGTTTTGCGCGAAGAGAACAGCGCGGCGTCGCTTACCCCGGCAGAGGGTACAGCCGAGGACGCGGTGGAGAACCTGCGCGAGCTGGCAGAATCATTTTCCTCGACGGGTCTCAACGTGGATTTCACCCACGAAGGTGCGGCTGTTCCAGAGGACAATAATTTGAGGCTGAGTCTTTATCGCATCGTTCAAGAATCGTTGACCAATGCGCTGCGCTACGGGCAGGACGCCCAAAATATTACCGTTCGGCTATCGGTAGCCCTGCCGGATATTTTCATCACCATCGTCAACGATGGCTCTATGGTGGGTGGATCATCGCCGCTGCCTCCCAGCATCGGAACGGGCAAAGGTATTACCGGCATGAGGGAGCGCGCTGCTTTCTATAACGGCACGGTGAACGTTGGCCCCAATGACGTGGGTGGCTGGACAGTTCGGGCACACTTAAAGTGGGATGACGGCACGAAAGGAGAGGCATGAGCGAGAAAATCCGCGTGGTGATTGTCGATGACCAGTCGCTAATTCGTATGGGTTTCAAAATGGTTTTGGAAGCCTGTGACGACATTGAGGTTGTAGGTGAGGCGTCCGACGGCCTGCAGGGTGTAGAGATCGTTCAGCAGTTGCGTCCGGACGTGGTGCTGATGGACGTGCGCATGCCGGTGCTGGACGGTATCGAGGCGACGGCGCGCATCACCGCTCAGACCGACTCAAAGGTTATTATCTTGACCACTTTCGATGTGGATGAGTATGCCTTCTCTGGTCTCCGTGCGGGTGCTAGTGCCTTCATGCTCAAAGACTCAGAACCCGATGATCTAGCGCGTGCTGTGCACGTGGTGCGTGACGGGGAATCCATTGTTGCTCCCCGCATCACTAAAATGCTGGTTGAGCAATATATTCATGCTCCTCAGCAGGAAAAGCCTGAAAACATCTATTCGCGGCAATTAGAATCGCTGACTCGACGCGAGCTAGAGATGGTGGAGGCGATTGCTGACGGTCTCTCTAATGCCGAAATTGCTCACCGCTTTTTTGTCTCTGAAACTACCGTCAAAACTCATGTGCGTTCTATTTTGACCAAGCTCAATGTGAGGGATCGCGTGCAAGTGGTGGTCTTCGCATATGAGAGCGGCTTGGTGCACCCGGGCTACCACGGGCAGTAAGCTTAGTACTGTGAAAAGAGGGTGCAATGAAAATTGAGAAAGTTCGCCCTAAAAAGCGACTGAAAAAAGCGAGCAAGCGTCCTAAAGTTCTTGCTGGAATTCTGTCTGTTAAAGACAAAGTGGTGGTGCGTAATCGCCTGCTGATTGTTGCCGTTGCACTGTCGTTGGTAGGTGCGATTGTGGCTGGCGTGGCTAATTACATCACCACTAACCGCACCCCCGAAGAGGCTGTAGATAGCTATCTCGGCGCTGTTGAGCACGGCAGTTATTTCTCTGCCGTGGATCGCGCAGCGTTTTCACGCGATAACTTTGTGTATATCAAATCAAGTGCTTACCGCGCTGCTGAGCATCGCGTGCAGGAGCATCGGATTACGAAAGTTACCCACTCTGATGCTGACCATGCTCAGGCATATCTTGAGGTAAAGGTGGACGGCAAGTGGTCGTCTGCGGTTTTGCCCCTTAAGCAAACCCATAAAAAGGGTATTTTCAATGATGCGTGGGTGCTCGATCAGCCTGCCGAAGTGAACCAAGAAGTCACCGCTCAGTTTCCCGTCGATGAGCTGACTGTCAACGGTAAAACTACCGGTTTCGGTGCTTCTAAAACCACCCGAAATGACGATGCCGGCTCCGCCTGGGATCTGGTGCTGCTACCCGGTGCGTACTCTATCGACACCCCTCAAGACTCGTATTACCGCATTCAGGATGCGCCTCGTGAGGTTATTATTCCCCTCGGTGCAGTAGAGGCGCCGCAGGTGAGCTTGACCTTCAAACCGTCACCGCGCATGTGGAGTGAGACCAATGAGAAAATCTCTGAGCAGTTAGCAAAATGCGCCAGCTCGCGTAGCCTTGCTCCCGAAGGTTGCCCCGCATCCACTAAATATGACCACGCGGGTATACCTTTGAGTGAAAAGCCTGCCGACAATCAAAGCGCCAGGCCGTCGCTGGATGCGAGTTCTAAGGCGCGCATCGCGGACGTTCGCTGGAAGCTCGTTGACCGACCTGCTTTGGTTCTCGAGCAATCTGATGAAGGTCCAACCTCTTGGACCTCGAGCAGATACGAGCCTGCGGTCTTTGAACTCACCTATACCGCTAACGGTAAAGCCCAGCGTGAAACTGTCGAATTTGAAATAGATGCGCAGGTAAAATCGACTGGAAAGAACGCAGATATTACGGTCTCGTTCAATCAATAGCCGCATCGGAATGTGTGGCGAAAGGGAATCTTCATGACTCATCAACAGCCTGAACACTATATTCCTACCTACGTGAGTGATCAAGAGAAAGCGAGCTGGGGTCAGTCCAGCATGCTGTGGGGCACTCCGCCGCGCGTCGTGGTCAACGCTAAATCGACTGTCCTTGCCTACATCTTGTGGTTCTTCTTGGGCAGCTTGGGTATTCACAAGTTCTACTTAAATGCGCCGTTTATGGGGATTTTGTACCTAGTTCTCTTTGGCGTGGGAGCCTTGACGAGTGGAATCTTTATTGGCTTTATTCCACTTGGCATCTGGGCCATTCTGATGTTCATCGACATCTTCACCATTCCGCTGCGCGTGCGAATTCTGAACTCCATCGCGACGGCGCGAGCAAACCGCTTCTAGTCAATTCTTGGCTGTCCGCCAGCGATGCGAAGCCGCCCGTCAACATCCCTAAACGCCAGACCCGAGCCAGTTGACTGTCGACTTCGCATCGTGGCTTCTTTGCGTAGGCTGTTCCTAGTGCCCAAGGACGCCCGCCCCGGCAGAGTTGCCCAATGCGCATCCGGGGTGGGGAAGTGGCGGAATCGCCTCTCAAATCGCATCGTTGTAATTAGTGTGAGCTGCACCGAAAGCGCGCAAAAGCACTGCCCAAAGCCGCGCCCGTACGGTAAGCTTGATAAGTCTGTGCTACTGACGCGGCCAATCCCCGCGTAGTGCACAGAAGAAGTATGAATCTCCTGCTATGGAAATCCCATAGCCGTTTAGCCCAAAGGAGGGGTTTAATCATGCGTGCATACGAACTGATGGTTATCCTCAATCCCGAGGTAGAGGACAAGGCTGTAGAGCCCACCCTCTCAAAGTTCCTCGAAGTTGTCACCAAGGACAACGGCACCGTAGATAACCTTGACATCTGGGGTCGTCGCCGCCTGGCATACGAAATCCAGAAGAAGTCAGAAGGCATCTACGCAGTAGTTAACTTCACTGCAACTCCGGAGACCGCTGCAGAGCTCGACCGCGTTCTTAACCTGAACGAATCAGTAATGCGCACCAAGATCATCCGCCCGGAAGATCAGAAGATCTCCTCCAAGTAAATTCTTGAAAATTGCGACTGACATGAGTGAAAAAAGCTCTTATATTGTCAGCCCCCGCAACTAATCTTCAAGTAAATACTTTTTCGATAGAACAGGAGACTGCAAATGGCTGGCGATACCGTCATTACCGTTGTTGGTAATCTCACCGGCGATCCCGAGCTTCGCTTCACCCCTAATGGTGCTGCGGTAGCTAATTTCACGATCGCTTCAACTCCGCGTGTTTTTGACCGTCAGAGCGGCGAGTGGAAAGAAGGCGAAACCCTCTTTTTGCGCGCATCAGCTTGGCGTGAAGCTGCGGAGAACATCGCAGAAACCCTCAAGAAGGGTATGCGCGTTATCGCTCAGGGTCGTTTGAAGTCACGTTCATACGAAACCAAAGAAGGCGAACGTCGCACCTCAATGGAGCTTGAGATCGATGAAATCGGTCCCTCACTCCGTTTTGCAACCGCACAGGTTAACCGCAACCAGCGCAACGGTGGTAACAACTACGGTGGCGCTCAGAACGGTGGCTTTGGTGGCAACCAGGGCGGCTTCAATAATGCACCGGCTCAAAACCAGTCGTTTAACAACGGCGGTGGCAACGGCTACTCCAACAATAATGGTGGTGGCTTTGGCGGTAACCCTGCTCCGGCAGCGGCACCTTCAGCCCCCGCAGCTGATCCGTGGGGCGCTCAGTCCGGCGGTAACTACGACTGGGGTGCAGGCGCAGACGACGAACCTCCGTTCTAAGCCTCGCGTCCGACCTTCTTTATAACTAACATTTATCCACCATCCCGCGGTGTGAAATCCGCGGGCTCCCAAACTGATAAGGAGCACCACGATGGCTAAGGCTGAAATCCGCAAGCCCAAACCCAAGCAGAACCCGCTGAAGGCTGCTGACGTTACTGTAATCGACTACAAGGACGTCGCACTCCTGCGTAAGTTCATCTCCGACCGCGGCAAGATCCGTGCACGTCGCGTTACTGGCGTATCTGTTCAGGAACAGCGCAAGATTGCTCAGGCAATCAAGAACGCACGCGAAGTTGCACTGCTGCCCTACTCAGGCGCTGGCCGCTAAATCGATAGGAGAGTAGAAGAACATGGCTAAGATCATTCTTACTCAGGAAGTAACCGGCCTCGGTGTTGCAGGCGACGTTGTAACCGTAAAGAACGGTTACGCACGTAACTACCTCATGCCCCGCGGCTTCGCTGTTACCTGGACCAAGGGCGGCGAAAAGCAGGTTGAGTCAATCAAGGCAGCTCGCGCAGCTCGTGCGAAGGCTACCCTTGAGGAAGCTAAGGCAACTGCAGCTAAGCTCGCTGAGACCACTGTTACCGTGGCTCACAAGGCTGGCGCAGAAGGCCGCCTGTTTGGCACCGTTAAGGCTAAGCACGTAGCAGACGCTATTGAAGCAGCTGGCATTGGTTCAGTTGACAAGCGTGCGATCAACCTCGGTTCAGCAATCAAGTCAACCGGTGCATACACCGTCTCAGTGCGTTTGCACGAAGACGTTACCGCTGACGTTGAACTCGACGTTGTAGCTGAATAATTTTCGGCGTTTACACGTTTGCCTGTGAGCTTTGATGGCTTGCATATAGGCTGATGAAGGACGCGTCCTCTTACGAAAGTGGGAGGGCGCGTCCTTTTTGTGTCGTCTTTGACCGCCCGCCTGCTTCTTACCGCCTGCCCGTTTGTGTCGGCTGCTTGCTTCTTACCGCCCGCATGCCCGGTCATCTCTCCCGCCCGTGTGAAAGGTGACCACGTTTGCTTCGTTGTGACCACAAAACCCTCAAAAACAGGCTGAAAATCGCTGGTTTGTGAGAGTTTTCTGGTCACTGCGAAATCTATCTGGTCACTATGAGAAAAACGTGGTCGCTGCCGGAGGTACGAGGCAGGCTGAAGGTGCGACAGTTGGCGGGTTGCGCTCAAGCGTGCCATGCTTGTGGTTATGTCTCGAAAACTCCACCCTTCTTCTCAGATGCTTGTTGCCGCATCCATTGCCCTCGGTGTTTCTATTGCGATGCTGCTGGTGGCTATTTTCTTTGCAACGAGCTCACCAACGATCACTCTGACTGTTTTCCTGATTGCGTTGGCTGTGGGGTCGCTGGCGGCGTTTTTAGGTGCTCTGCTGGCGATTGTGGGGCTTATTAAGCATCGTGAGCATACGCTGTGGCTGAGCCTGATTTTGGGGGCGTCGGTGCTGCTCAACCCGCTGACAGCTTTTAGTGTGCTGTTGCTTCTCGGCGGCTAACAGTCGATTATTGCTCGCTGGACGCTGGACGCTGGACGCTGGACGCTGGACGCTGGACGCTGGACGCTGGACGCTGGACGCTGGACGCTGGACGCTGGACGCTGGACGCTGGACGCTGGACGCTGGACGCTGGACGCTGGACGCTGGACGCTGGACGCTGGACGCTGGACGCTGGACGCGCTGGACGCTGGACGCTGGACGCTGGACGCTGGACGCTGGACGCTGGACGCTGGACGCTGGACGCTGGACGCTGGACGCTGGACGCTGGACGCTGGACGCTGGACGCTGGACGCTGGACGCTGGACGCTGGACGCTGGACGCTGGACGCTGGACGCTGGACGCTGGACGCTGGACGCTGGACGCTAGTCTTTGTCCTTCCTGTCGGCACTGTTTCGTCTGTCTCGGCATCGCTTACCTGGCTGCGGCTTGCCCTGTCTTACCGCGCCGCCACAATGCCGCCACAATACCGTCCCGTCCTGCTGTAAACCTGCACCGTCGTAGCACCCTGAAATCGCCCTGCCGCGGCATCTTGCCACCGCAACCCCTGCCGCTCCGTCCTGCTGTATTTAGTTCCGTCGCCCGTGACGCTCTAGCGCTGGGTATGCATCGTTGCTCAAGTAGTCTCAAAACACTCAGGAATCTTGCAGGTTACTTCAAACTTCCCCAAAGGGTAGGCGTGCAAACTATTAACAACGGTTCGAAAGAGCTAAGAAGCAAAAATGTGTGTGTGCTTTTGCGAGGTTATGCTGAGCCTCGTTGAATAAAGTTCAAGGGCAAGATCTGTATGGGGATCTTGCCCTTGAACTTTTTAAGTGCACTGTCGCTTCGGTGGGCGCCCGGGCACTCTCACAAGTGCCCTGTCGCTCCCGTAGGTGCAGCACCTTGCCGAATGCGTTTCACCTAGCGGGCGGGGCAAGAAAATACTCATTGAGGATGATGCTGAGCGGCGTTAGTTTTCATACAGTGGGTAGAAGTAAAGAACCACGCGTGAAAGATAGCCTATGACTTCCCCTGCCCCTTTGAATATTTCAGCTGATCAGTCGGTCGCATCGGCTGATTCCTCTCCTGCATCGGGTAAGTCCTCTCCTGCACCGGGCACCGCTCCTGTTTCTGCGCTGGATGCGCCGCCTGCACCCGCTCCCTCCACCGCATCTACAGCGTCCGCATCCGCCCTGAGTATCCCGCGTATGGTGGTGCCCGATGTGGCTCGCGGTCTGATGCTGTTGGGTATTGCGATCGCTAATATTGCCACGGTGTGGCTGGTGATGCCGGGTGCTCCCGGCGGTGATTTGGGCGGTATTGTTCGCGACAGCCTGTGGGATAAGCTCACTATTTTGTTCACCGCTGTGTTTGTGCATGCGCGCGGTTTTCCGATGTTTGCCACCATGATGGGCTTTGGTGTGGGAATGATTGCGGCGAGCCTGTATCGGCGTGGTTATCCGCTGGGTAAGGCTCGCGGGGTGATTGCGTGCCGCTACGGCATGCTTGCAATTTTTGGTGTGGTGCACATGGTTTTCTTGTTCTGGGGCGACATTATGATGATGTACGGACTGATGGGTATGTTGCTGGCGACCATGATCGCGATGCACACCCGAACCCTGCTCATTATCGCGGGCGTCCTGTTTGTGCTGGGTACGCTGGGTTCTGTGGGCTTGGCGGTGTTCGTTGATTTCACTGATATTGGACGCCAGCTCATGGGTGATCCCACTGCGACTGCCGATGCTTTTACGAGTTCTACTTATCTGGGTAGCGTGGGTTTTGGTGCGTTGGCGCTTGTCATGCAGGTTGTTAGTTCGCCTTTTCAGCTTCCTGCCCTGTTGCCGCTGGTGCTTTTTGGCTTTGTGATGGCACGCGAGGGGCTGTTGTCGGATACTGCTCACCATCGTCGGACGCTGGTGCGTGTTGCTGTAGTGGGTATGGGATGCGGCGTTGTAACCGGTGTGCTGTATGGACTGAGTCTGGTGGGTGTTTTGCCTGCGTGGGAGCTGTTTTCGTCGGTGAGTATGTCGGTGGGTACGCTGGCTGGTCCCGGTTTGATTGCGGTTTTGGCGTTGGTGCTTGCACCTGTTCAGCAGCGTGTGGCTAAGGCAGCTGAGGCTGGAAAACCTGCGGCACTTCCTCAGCCCTTGACGGTGCTTGCGGCACTGGGTAAGCGTTCGATGACGGGGTACGTCTTGCAGTCGGTGCTGTGCATTATTTTCTTGGCGCCGTACGGTTTGCATTTGTTCGCGGATGCGGGTGCTTTCGTGGCGTTGTGGGCTGGTGTTGGCGTGTGGTTGGTGACGCTGGTGGTTGCGAATGTGCTTGAAGTGTTTGGCAAGCCCGGCCCGTTAGAGGCGGTGCACCGCCGTTTGTCCTATGGAAAGAGCGGGCTGATGAGCTCGTGGCAACCTCGGTAAAAATAAAAAAATAATAATTAGGTAACTTAAGGATATTTATCAGCTTTTACAAAGGTAAGTATGGTTATATATTAATTGATGGTTCGAGAGAGCTTTCAAAAAGTGAATGTGTGTGATGTTCAGGCGGTCCGTGTTGTGGCCGCCTGAACTCTTTTAAAGCGCGTCTTTAGCAGGTGCGTCCGTGCAGTCTCTATGCGCATACCCTGCCGTCGCGCATCTGTGCACCCCTCCGGGGGTGTAACGCTCTACCGCCCAAGCACGCGCGCTGAAATTTTGATGCACAAGCAGTCGGTGCGCACTCACTGCTGCCCCTCTTGCCCGGTTTGCTTTGCTCACACGACAATTCGCGCCAGCCGCCGCACCAGCAATTTCACGGTGAGCCCGCTCCATCGCCCCTTATGAATAACCCTCTTTATAAGTCCCAGGAAAAACTCAGGAATTGTTAATTCTGCACATATTTCTGTGCTGTTAGATGTTAATCAGATGGTTCGAGAGAGCTTTCAAAAGTGAATGTGTGTGGCATTTACGGGTGGTGCCGGAATGCGAAAAAGCGGCGTAGAGATAATCTCTGCGCCGCTTTTTTATGCCCTGCAAACACCGGATCCATGGCTTTCGCCGGGGGAGACCAACACCCTAGAGCGGCAGTTGCATGAGGTAGAAAATCACTGGCGATGCGCACAGTACGGGCACTACCAGCGTCACCAGGCTGTCAAAGCCAGCAATAGTGGGGGCGAAGTCTTTGAAACCGCGATCACGACAGATGCTGGCGAGAATGGTTGCGCTGGCAAAGCTTGCACCGTAGCCCACGAGCGCCGCAGCCGCCGCAAGATACCAGGCGGCGGGTAGCATCCACAGCAGAGCAAACGTCAAAACCACAGCACCCAGTGCGCCCGCAACGCAGCTAAGACCGCGATTGCGGGTGCTGTGCAGGGTAATTTTTTCAAGGATGCGCGCCCCCGCCACCGTAACCACGGCAAACAGCAGGTAATGCGCGCCGGTGACGCTACCGACCTGCGCAACAGTGTGCTGGGCAGCGTCGCGTCCTGACTCTAAAATAGCCGGAAGCTGAAGGAGCGCCGCCGTATGCGACACCGAGAAAACGCACAGCATCAGCGCCCACTGCACAATGGCGGTGCGATGCAAAAAGCCCGGTTCGCGAGAAAACGTGTGCAAAAAGGGTAGAAAGAAGAACGCCACCAAAGGGATAAAAGCCGAATAAGCGATATTCCAGCGTTCCCACACAAACCAAAACTGCAGGGCAACCACCGCGCACAGACCGACAATAACAGCCTGGCTCGTGTGAAGTTCACGTTCGCCGTAGGTCAAAAACTCACGCAGTAGCACCAGGCTGAGTACCAGAAAACCAAGAATCGTGGCGGTCTCACCCGTCAGCATCAACAGCCCCAGCACCACCAACGCGGCAGCAAGAATCAGCAAGCTACGAGTAATGCTTGCAAGCAGCGGACTGAAAGACGCCGGGCGCTTAGACTTACGCCAGGCACTAACGCCAACCATGATGAGGGCAAGGAGTAAAACCCCTGCAATGAGTGAGCCCGAGCGGACATCCAGAAGACCAAACATGCAAAGAACCCTTTTGTCGGTGCGAAAGTGATGTGCACTTTGAGCCTACTAAATTTCTGTCAGGGTGCGCGGGTGGCGCGTCCAAAGAACGGGCATCTGTGGGCTGCGCTCGCCGGGGCGGGACGCTGGTGGGTACGGTGGTGAGGTAGCTAATGCGCCGCACGGCGGTGAGCTTGCTAGTATGTTTTGCGGCTTTGAGAGAAGTAGCTCTAAGCCCCGGACGATGGACGCCGTACCCGGAAAGCGACAAGACGGCTCGCTGAAGGGGGCATGATGTACTGGTTGGTACTTGTTGTATCCGGTGTGTTAGAAGCGGTGTGGGCGACTGCGCTTGATAGGTCTGAGGGCTTTACCAAGCTGGGGCCTAGCATTATTTTTGTGGCGGGGATGATCGCGAGCATGGCTGGCCTAGCCTACGCTTTGCGGGAATTGCCGGTGGGAACAGCGTACGCGGTGTGGGTTGGTATCGGTGCGGTGGTCACCGTGGCGTGGGCAATGCTCACCGGTGCCGAAAGTATCTCGCCGGTGAAAATCCTTTTTCTGTTGATGATTATTGGCGGAGTTGTCGGACTTAAATCTGTGCACTAGTGCGCGTAGAAAGAAAAGAGGTGGACGCGGTGGCGGGCTTTGACCCCGATGTTTGGTTTCGCGCGGTGGACGTTGCTGCGGTAGCCGCTAACGGTCTTTTGGGCGGTGCGGTGGCGCGTGCTTTCCGTTTTGATGTGGTGGGCTTTTTGATGCTCGCTGTCGCATCCGGCATGGGCGGTGGTTTGATTCGTGACGTGCTCCTGAATACCGGTTTTCCGGTGGCGCTTACCGACAGTGCCTATTGGGTGGCGGCGTTAGCGTCCGCCGGTCTTGCCTATGCTATTGATTTGGGTGGTAAATTCGCTGACCGCGCCCTGCTGGTGATCGACTTTGTGGGTATGGGATGCTGGGCGGCAACCGGCACGCTCAAAAGTCTGGGCGTGGGGCTGCATTGGTTCCCTTCCATCATTTTGGGCGTGGTGACGGCGGTCGGCGGCGGTGTTATTCGCGATGTCATGGTCAACCGCATCCCCTCCATCTTTGGCGGTAATTCGCTGTACGCCACCATCGCCTTTGTGGGCGCCACCGAAATGGCAATCTTCATCCAGGTGCTCCACATGCCCAACGTTGGTATGGCGGTCGCTATTATCAGCTGCGGTGTGCTCGGACTGCTGTCACGCTGGCGCAACTGGCAACTACCCGCTCCCGTCAACCTCACCGTGCCGCGTCCTCAATTCCGCTTCAAACCGCGCAGGCGAGGACGCCGCGTCCTTGCCAACGAAACCTGGGCGCCAGGCGACCCGCTGACCGAAAATCTCGAAATCATCACGCCCGAGAAGCTTCAAGAGTACCGAAACGGCAAATCGTAACCAATTGTTTAACAATCCCACAGTAAATACCCAGCTTCACCCAAAGCTATCCTCAGGTGAGCACGCCATACTTATTACATACGGTTCCTCAGGGAGCTAGGAAAGTGAATGTGTGGCTTTCTTAGTATGAAACATCAGGTTTCATGAGTATGTATGTGTGTGTGATAGCGAAAGGCTCAACCAAAGCGGTTGAGCCTTTCGCTTTTTCTCTGCTCTTTTCTTCCCGCCGAGATCCTGATTTAAAACAGGATCTCGGCGAGTGATACTAGAGGTATGTCTGTTCTCATTGCGGTTGATAAGTTCAAGGGTTCACTCACCGGCGTCGAATTGTCGGATGCGATTGCTACCGGCATGCGTCGCGCACTGGGGGAGGGGTTTACCCCGCGCATCTGCCCGATTGCTGACGGTGGCGACGGTACGGTGGACGCGGCGTTGGCGTCCGGCTTTGACGAGGTTCAGACGCAGGTGACCGGCCCGGCGGGTCAGCCCGTCACTGTCCGTTACGCTTTTGACCGCGCCGCAGCAACAGCGGTCATCGAGGTGGCTGAGGCCTGCGGTATCCGTCTGCTCGGTGCAGACCTGGACGTCCTCGGTGCCACAACTTTCGGTGTGGGTGAGCTGATTCTTCACGCGGTGGAGCGCGGCGTATCCACGATTGTGATCGGGCTGGGCGGCAGCGCAACCACGGACGCCGGTGCGGGTATGCTCAGTGCGCTCGGCGTGCGATTTGAGGATGCGCCGAACCCTGCTGAGGTGCACGGCGGTGGCGGTTTGCGAGGCGTGACCGGTGTTGACCTTTCAAGCCTTGATCCCCGCCTGGCAGGCGTTGATTTCGTGATGGCATCGGATGTCACCAACCCACTCACTGGCGAGAACGGGGCAGCCGCGGTGTACGGCCCGCAAAAAGGTGCCACCCTCGAACAGGTCAAAGAACTGGATGCTCTGCTGGGGTTAGCGGCAGGTTTCATTGAACAGGCGCTCGACGTTGTGCTCGGAACATACCGCGAGGCCCCCGGTGCCGGTGCCGCCGGCGGCCTCGGTTTCGCGTGCCTGTCAGTGCTCGGTGCTCGCATGCGTCCTGGCGTGGATGTCGCCTTCGAACTCACCGGCTTCAACGACGCCCTTGACGGCGCAGATTTCATTATCACCGGCGAGGGCAAGTTCGACACCCAAACCCTGCAGGGCAAAGGCCCGGCGGGTGTGGCGCAGGCGGGCAAGAGAGTGGGTGCCCGCGTCGTGGCGATTTGTGGTGGCTCCGAGCTTGAAGAGGACGCCTGGCGCGCGGCGGGTTTTGACGGCGTTTACTCGGTGCTGGGCACCGGCGTCAGCCTTGAAGAGTCGCTGGCGAACCCGCGTCCGCACGTCGAAAAAATAGCGGAACAGATGGCGCGGGATTTCTTAATCTAAGAGCTCATAAGAGGTCAGTTTCATAGAGAGACGGTGCTCATTGAAGGCATAATAGAACACTGGTAATTCTTTGAGTTAAGGTGGCATTGCGTGTCTGAGAGTCAATCTGAGTTTGTTCGTACACCCCCGCATGATGAGGCGGCGGAGCAGTCGGTTCTTGGCGCGATGATGCTGTCGAAGGACGCGATTGCGGACGTCGTTGAGGTGCTGCGCGGCGCTGACTTTTACAAGCCTGCGCACGAGAGTATCTACGAGGCAATCATTACGCTGTACGGTCACGGTGAGCCTGCGGACGCTATTACCGTCACCGACGAATTGAAGAAACGTGGCGAGCTGGACCGCATTGGCGGCGCCCCCTACCTGCACAACCTCACTTCGCAAGTGCCTACCGCGGCGAACGCTGGTTTCTATGCTGAGATTGTGCGCGAGCGCGCCGTGCTGCGACGCCTGGTGAGTGCCGGTACTCGCATCGTGCAGCTGGGTTATGAGAGCGACGGCGAGGTGGATTCGCTGGTCAACCAGGCGCAGACTGAGATTTACCAGGTAGCTGATACCCGCGAGAGCGAAGACTACGCGCCGTTGGGTGAGATCATGAACTCCACTGTCGAGGAAATTGAGGCTAATGGTGCCCGAGCCGACGGCATCCACGGTGTGCCCACCGGCTTTATCGAGTTCGACGAGCTCACCGCAGGTCTGCAGGCTGGGCAGATGATTGTTATCGCGGCCAGGCCGGCCATGGGCAAAAGTACGTTCGCCCTGGATATCGCGCGTTCTGCTGCCATTAAGAACAACATGGCTACTGTTTTCTTCTCACTGGAAATGAGCCGCAACGAGATTGCGATGCGCGTGCTTTCGGCGGAGGCATCCCTCAACCTGTCTGATTTGCGTAAGGGTACGCTGGATGACTCGCAGTGGGCGAAGATTGCTACGGCGATGGGCAAGATGGATTCTGCCCCGCTGTTCATTGATGATTCCCCGAATATGACGCTCATGGAAATCCGCGCGAAGGCACGCCGCCTTAAGCAGAAGAACAACCTGCAGCTGATTGTGCTCGACTACTTGCAGCTGATGAGCTCCGGCAAAAAGGTGGAATCCCGCCAGCAAGAGGTCTCCGAGTTCTCGCGTGCGCTCAAGCTCATGGCCAAGGAACTCGAGGTTCCGCTCATCGCGCTGTCGCAGCTGAACCGTGGCTCGGAGCAGCGAACCGACAAGAAGCCGATGGTGTCGGACCTTCGCGAGTCGGGCTGCCTCACCGCTGGCACCCGCATCCTGCGAGCTGACACCGGTGCTGAAACTACCATGGGTGAACTGTACGCATCAGGCGCTAAGGATGTGCCCGTGTGGTCACTGGGTGACGATATGCGCTTTGTGGAGCGCCATCTGTCCCATGTTTTCTCAACGGGTGTAAAGCCTGTTTACCGCCTGACTACCGCGTCCGGCAAGACACTGCGCGCCACCGCAAACCACCCATTCTTCACTTTCCGCGGCTGGAAGGGGCTGGGCGAGCTCGAGGTAGGCGAGCGCATTGGCGTCCCTCGCCACGTCAACGGCCCGGCACAGCGTGTTGAGTGGACGGATGAGCAGGTTATTTTGCTTGCTCATATGCTGGGGGACGGTTCGGCGGTGAAGCGCCAGCCGTTGCGTTATGCCTCTATCGATGAACATAACTTGAGAGTGGTCACCGAATCTGCTTTTGGGCAATTCGGTATTACTGCGGTTCGAGATGAGCACGCGGCTGCTCGATGTGTCTCTTTGCGTCTACCTGCTCCACACCGTCTAACGCACGGTAAGCGAAACCCGCTGGCTGAATGGCTAGATGAGTTGGGTCTATTTGGCCTACGTTCGTGGGAAAAATTTATCCCCGAGGCTGTGAACGCGCTTCCGAAGCGTCAAATCGCTCTGTTTATTCAGCACCTTTGGGCAACTGATGGTTCTGTAACGGTGAACAAGAATGGACGTTCAGGGCGCATTTACTATGCATCAACATCACGCGAACTACTAGATCAGCTTTCCATCCTCCTGCTGCGCTTCGGTATTAATTCACGTATTCGAAAAACTGCTTTGAAGGGTGAATACCGCCAGGGCTACACTTTGGACATCTCAGGACGTGACGAACAGCTGCGTTTCCTGCGCGAAATTTCAGTTTTCGGTAACCGTGCTGAACAATGTAAGTCCCTATTAGAGGTGCTGGAAACGGAAGGATATAGATCCAACACTAACGTGGATACTGTCCCTGCCCAGGTGTGGGACGATGTGAAACGCATTCTTTCTGAAAAGGGAATGACGCACCGCGAATTCCAAGCTGCTATGGGTTCTCAGTATTGTGGTTCTGCGTATTACAAGAGTGCGCCCTCTCGTTCGCGTCTCACCCAGGTCGCTACCCTCCTTGATTCAGCTGAGCTGGACATGGTTGCTGTGAACGACTTGTTCTGGGATTCAATCGTTGAAATTGAATACTGTGGTGAAGAAGAGGTCTTTGACGCTACCGTTTTGGGTCATCACAACTTCATTGCTAACGGCGTGACTGTTCATAACAGTATCGAGCAGGACGCGGATATGGTCATCCTTCTGCACCGCGACGATGTCTACGATAAGGAATCCCCGCGCGCTGGTGAGGCTGACGTTATCGTGGCTAAGCACCGTAACGGCCCGACCAAGACCATCGCGGTCGCCTTCCAGGGCCACTACTCGCGCTTTGCGAACATGACGCACGATTCCTACTCGGGCGGTGACGACTACTAAGCCGCATCCACCCGCGAAACTATGCGAAACCTTCAAACGTACGGGATTATCCCGCCTGTTTGAAGGTTTCGCGCTATCTCGGTGCTCGTGTTCTCACTGTTTCACGTGAAACATCCACCGATCGGCCCTACCGCCCAGCGCCCCGCCCGCCTACGGCAGGATTGCGTTGTCCAGGTAGGTGAAGATCATCGCGTAGATGTAGGCCTTCTGTTTGACGTCCGCCGCACCTGCGTGCCCACCTTCGGCGTTTTCAAAGTAGTGCACTGGCTTGCCCATTGACTCAAGCAGTGCCATGAACTTGCGGGCGTGCGCGGGGTGTACACGGTCGTCCTTGGTGGACGTGGTGAGTAGCAAGGTGGGGTGAATATCGTCCGGGTTCACGTTGTGGTACGCCGAAATCTCTTTCAAAAACTCCCAGTCATCCGTATCGGGGTCGCCGAATTCAGAGACCCACGATGCGCCCGCTAGCAAGTGCGAGTAACGTTTCATATCCAGCAGTGGCACCTGGCAGACGATCGCCCCGAAATGCTGCGGGTAGTGCGTGTACATGTTGCCCATGAGTAACCCGCCGTTGGAGCCACCAATCGCCGCCAGCTGTGGCACGGTGGTGATGCCCGCGTCCACCAGGTCACGTGCCACGGCAATAAAGTCTTCGTAGGCGCGCGGCCTGTTCTCGCGCAGGGCAGCCTGGTGCCAGCGTGGTCCGAATTCGCCGCCGCCGCGAATGTTCGCCAGCGCGTACACGTACCCCTTCTCAAGAAGCCCCTTGCCGTAGAGCGACGAGTACGAGGGCGTACTCTTGATTTCAAACCCGCCATAGGCGCTCAGTAGCGTGGGGGCGGGGGAGCTGCCGTTCAGCGCATCGGTGTTGCCCACCAGAAAGTAGGGGACGCGTGTGCCGTCCGCCGAGGAAACCCAGCGCTGGCGTACTTCTAGCCCGGTGGTGTCGAACCTATCCGGCGTACTGCGTAGCGGGCGCAGGGTAAAGTGCTCTGCCGAGAACCCGCCCACGAAACTGCCGCGGTAGAGCGTCGGCGGGGTGAGAAAACCGGTAACGAGCAGGTGCACGCCGTCGCGAATATCCGGGTTGACGGGCTGTACGCGAATGTTGTTGAACTCCCCGACGTCGGGTCGCAGGTCGTGGATGTCCCAGTGCTCCCCGCAGTCTTCAGCGAAGAAGAGGTCGGTGCGCACGTTATCGAGCACGGTGAACATGATGCCGCTCTTGGTGGCGGCGTAGCTCAGTAGCGATGAGCTGTCGGTGGGTTCGAAGATAACGTGCACGTGCTCTGCCACGGGTGCGTCCAGAGCCTCGTCGTAAGGCAGGGCGAGCAGGGATCCTGCCGTGAATGTCGTTCCGTGGAGAGCCCAGTCTTCGCGTAGTTGCACGGTCAGCCAGTGGCGCACTGCCCCGCAGTTGGCGGACGCCGGTACCTGGATGCGCGTGAGCTCGTAGGTGCCGCGGTTCATGTCGTAGAACTCGTGGTTGCGGAAGGTGATGGCGCGGTAGACCACCGTTTTTTCAAAGCCTTCCATGTTGAAGTTGTGCCCGCCGACCATGACGTCGGTGTCGCGTCCTTCCAGGATGAGCGCGGCGTCCTCGAGGGGAGTGTTACGCGACCACAGGCGGACGGAATGCGGGTAACCTGAGCGCGTCACGGAATCTTCGAAGGTGTGCGCCACGATGACGGCGTTTTTGTTCAGCCAGCGCATGTCACCCTTGCCCAGGGGCTTGTTGAAGCCGTCCGTCATGAACTCTTTGGTGGCAAGGTCAAATTCGCGCACGACGGTGGTGTCTGATCCACCCAGGCGCAGGGTGAGTAGCGCACGGTCGTAACCGTCGTGGCAGATTTTCATGCCGCCGTACACCCAAGGCTGCTTCTCTTGTGCGCCCAGTGCGCCGATGTCTACCAGGGTTTCCCAGGCGGGCTGGGTGCTCTCGTCCTTGTAGGCGTCGTAGTCTTCTTTGCGCGTGCGTCGCCACAGACCGCGCGGGTACTGGCCGTCTGCGTAGAAGTCGTAGACGTAGTCCCCGCGACGCGTGCCCACCACCAGCTTGTCTTTGGCAGACATGATCGCGTCTGTCTCGTGCAGATGCCTCTCAAAGCGCTTGCCTGCAAAGATTCGTAGGGATTCGTTGCTACGCTCCTGTGCCCAGGCGAAGGTCTCGTCATTGAGCTCTTCGAGGTAGGCGAAAGGGTCGTGTTCGGCGGTGGGTTGGGTGTACTCAGGCATACCTTCAACTCTAATATGGCGTAGCTCTCAAAGCCACTTGTCGAGAGTTCGCCCGCGCATCGCGTACGGGGCTAGAAAAGTCCGTCGAAGAGCCAGAGCTGATCCTCTGCCGATTCTTTTTTCTTGCTCTTCTTGGGTGCTGGCTTGGCGGGTTCAGGGCCCTCAAAGAGGGTGGGCTCGTGGGCGTTTTCTAGCGCGTCAGGACGCTGGTGTTCACCGACTGGGGAATTATCTTCTGCTTCGTTGAGCGGTAGTGCTTCGACGGGTCCTCCCACCGGCAACTCTTCAGCTATCAGAATCTCTTCTGGCTCCCAGGTGGATGCTGAACTGTCGGAAGTTTTTTTAGCGGCTTCCGTTGGAGTTTTCACATCCTCATCGAGCGCAGGTTTGAGCGTATCTGAAGAAGATTCATCGGCGGTCTCTGTTGGTGCTGCAGGCTCTGTTGCCTCAACTTCTGCTGGCTCTTCCCTATCGTGTGCCTGTGCAGAGGGGGCTGCGTCGGCGGGCTGATTGTCGTCGCTAAGGGGGTCTGTCTCTGCTGTTGAATCCTCTGTCGGAACCGCAGGTGCCTCTGTCTCTACGGCGGTTTCCTGCGCTTCGGTGACTTCTTCACCGCGATCTTCTGCCGCCGGTGTTTCCTCGACTGCTGTTTCTGCTAGAGCTGCCTCGGTGGCTGCATTCTCAAAGGGGTCGGCGTCTTCCGCGCTCGCCGCATCATTTGCATCCGCGGGTTCTTCTTGCGCGGCAGGTTCTTCTGCTTGCGCAAGCTCTCCAGATTGCATGGCTTGGGCTGGGAGGGCTGCCGCGACAAATCCGGGCATCCCGCCGCCCTGCACCGCGTCGTCCATCTCGGTGTAGGTGTCGTCGATGTATCGCTGAATTACCGGTGATAGTTCATTGATGATGCGGGTATCGCTGAGTGAGGTGAGGTGGGGGAGTTCCATGAGGTAGCGTCCCACGGCGAGACCGAGTAGCTGGGAGCTCATGAGTGAGAAAGCGATGGGGTCGATGTTGGTTGTGCCGGGGCCGAAGGGGCCGGTTGAGAATAGCTCCCAGGCGGCATCTCGCATTTTGCTGTTGGTGTCTGCTGACGAGATTGCTGATCGCACCAGACCCAGCAGAAGGGGCTTAATATCTTCAGAATTCCACATCTGTAGATATGCGCTGACGATGGCTCGGCCGCGGTTGCTGTCGCCCGATTGGAAGCTGTCGCGCATCTGGTTGGCGAGCGCAAACTGCTCAGTGATGATGTGCGTGAAGAGTGCTTCTTTGTTGCCGAAGAAGTGGCGGATGAGGGCTGGGTCTACGGATGCGCGTGTGGCGATGGAGCGCATGGATGTGCCCTCGAAGCCGTGTTCGGCAAAGAGGTTTTTGGCAGCGGTGAGGATGTCGTTGCGGGTGTTGTTCTCACCTGTTCTGCGACCTGCTTTTGAGGGTGAGGAATTTTTGCGTTTTGGTGTCTTCGAAGCTGCCATGCCCCTAGGTTATCGTGAAAATTCAAACAATCCTAAACATTAAATTCCTCAAATGTTGAATCTTGCCTAATTCAATATCTGTTGAATTGTTAAAATACCTAGTCAAGTCCGATTTTCCCGGAATTTTAACTTGTCTAAAAAATGCGGCAAAAGTAGCTCAATTTTGAGGTAACTTATGGCAATCCTGTTTAGGGGCCTTCAAAAGTTGATCAAAAATAGGTTGGGGATGGGGTTGTTGGGCGTCTTGCCTGCAGGGGGTCTGACGGCTCCCATTTTGCAAAAATTCCCCACCGCGAGAAATAGACTCTATATCTTCACCACAATCTTGCCGCGCAGGCTCCCTGCCTCCTGCGCTTCATGTGCCGTCCTCGCATCCGCAAGATCAAAGATTTTACCGATGCGCACCCGCAAATTTCCCCGACCTAAGAATTTATTGAGGGTGGATGCGGCGTCCGCCAAATCATCGGCAGTTGCCCCGGACATCGCAAAGCCGCGCACCTGAAGGTCGCGAGTGTAAAGAGCCCCTGCCGAGAATGAAATATCAGAGTTCATTCCTGAGAGCAGGGCAATCTTTCCACCGAACGCCATCAGCGGTAGCGCGAGTGAGAAGTCGTTGGTTCCACTGTTGTCTCACCAAATGTCAAAACCTTCGGGCGCTACCTGCGCTAAAGCGTCTGCCAGATCGTTGCGATGGTAACCAAGCACCTCGTCCACGCCCAGTGAGTGCACCCAGTCGAAGTCGCGGGGTGATGCACTGCCGACCACGCGCACGCCGCTGGCAACCGTGTACTGTGCCAGTGTGCTACCGGCTCCACCGGCAACACCGCCGATAAAGACGGTAGAGCCGGGTGTGAAGCCGCCGAGCCTGCTGATGCCCAGATGGGCTGTTGAGAAGGCGTGGGAGAGCGCGGCGTAGGTTTGTGCCGGAATCTCTTTACCCGAAGCATCCTGAGTGGCCCTGGCAAATACCCGCTCTTGGGGGAGTGAGACAAGTTCAGTGAAAGCCCCCTGGCGCCCGTCATAACCTGCCGAGTTTGACCACACTGCATCGCCGGGCGAGAACTCGCAGACACCTTCACCCACCGCTTCGACGATACCCACTACGTTGCGTCCTATGACAAAGGGGAAGGGGGTGTGAGCCTCACAAGCGCCGGATCGCACAAACAGGTCAACATTGTTCACTGCAGAGTACTCCACACGTACCAGTGCGTCGTTGGGTCCGTAGTCGGGGGTGGGTAGCTCGCCCACCTGAATCTGCGATGCCTCACCTTTGGTGTCAATAAATGCTGCGCACACATCAACTCCTTCTCTTTTCAGCATAGAACTGCGCGCACCTGTGTATAAGCCCCGTCTTCACTCGCGTAAAAGATATTCTGAGAGAAAGAGACATAAGGAGGGCCATGTCAGCGGATACTCATACACTTACTTTGGCGGGAACCACCATTGCCGTCACCGCATCACGTCGTGCCACGGAGCAGGGCGAGGCATTTGAGCGCAAAGGTGCGCGAGTCGTTTATGCTCCCACGGTGCGTATTGTACCCACCGATGCCGATGAGCTTTTGCAGGCTGATACTCGTGGCATTATCGAAAACCCGCCGCACATGGTGCTGGTGACTACCGGCTACGGGCTCAAGGGTTGGTTGAGTTTCGCTGCGGATGCCGGGCAAGAGGACGCCCTGCGTGATGCTTTGGCGGGTGCTGATTTTTATGTTCGCGGGGCAAAAGGACGCGGCGCTGTGCGCGCATTGGGCTTTGAGGATTCCGGTATCGCAGCTGAGGAGGTGACCCGTGCGCTCGTTGACCTCGCCCTTGAGGTCGGCGTTGAGGGTAAGCGCGTGGTGTTGCAGCAGCACGGCAAGCCTGATCATGAACAGGAGCAACGCCTGAAAGATGCAGGTGCTCAGCTGGCAACGGTGGTGCCGCATCGCTGGGAAGAGCCGAAAGATATTAATGCTGTGCACGAGCTGATTGACAGCATCATTGCCGGTGAAATCACCGCGATTACTTTTACTGCTGCCCCCGCTGTTGAGGCACTGTTTGGCTACGCCACTGAGCAGGAGAAGTTGCCCGAGCTCATCGCTGCCCTACGCGAGAAAACCGTGGTGGCAAGCGTCGGCCCGGTAACGTCCGTACCGTTGGAAGAGCAGGGAATCACCCCCGTGCAGCCGGAGCGCTCGCGCATGGGTGCCATGATTAAGGCACTGGTGGAGCACCTCGAGAGGTAGATGTTTCACGTGAAACATCCAGCAGTTAGGGGCTAAGGGCGGACGCTACACCGTATTGCCCAGTACTAGCTCGGCGCCGATGACTCCTGCCAGAAGTTCTTCGTCTATTGGTGAGCCTTCACGGATGATGCTGAGGCCGCCCGATGATTCCAACACCATGCACTGCACTTGGGTGATCGAGGTGATGCCCGCTTTGCGCAGGGCGGTGAAAATTTCGGTGCGTTTGAGGTGTGTGCGGCGCATATTGTGGTCCACGAATTTGCCGTGGGCTACGATGACGCGGGCGTGCGGGCTGAACCTGCGCCAGCCGGCGATGGATTGCGCGGCACCAAAGATAGCTTCCAGTGCAATAAGCGTGCCCAGTCCAATGATGCCCGAGGCAAGTGTTGGCGGGTGTCCGATGATGACGCGTCCTGCCACTGCACCGAACATGACGATAACGACAGCATCAAAGCCGTTCCAACTGTTCAGCACGCGCGCGCCGAAAATGCGCACAAACAGTAAAAATGCCAGATAGATGCCGAGCGCTGACATCATCACAATGGGAATGCGCCACGGCTCAATGCCGAGGTAGGTCAGAATCAGTGAACCGTAGTCCTCGGGCATGCGGGCGTCCTTTCGTGGGTGCGTTGGTTCTATTGTATGGGTCTAGAAACCTCATTGTTTTCTATATATGTTGCAACATATTGCTCTTACTTTAACTTTCTATTCCCATCACCCGGGTGAGGGATGCACAATAGGAGTGGGGGCCTTTTCGCCTCCGCGTAACACACAGAAGGAGCAGATGTCGTATGAGTGAGCTTCCCGCTATTGATGAGATCCCGGCTGACACTAAAAACTGGACGGTGGTTTTAGAGAATGGATGCGCCGAGTGTGGTTTCATGCCGGGGTATGCGTATGAGGATAATGAGCGTCGGATCCTGAGCCTGGTTGCGCCCGTACGTGCGGCGTTCGAAAATTCCGCTCTGACGCAGCGTCCTGATAAAAACACGTGGTCACCGCTGGAGTACCTCGTGCATATCAGTGAGGTCTGCGAGGTCATGGTGCAAATTACGCCTTTGTGGATGCGTCCTGGGCGCAAGAACACCGCGAATTTCAGTACAACGCGCTGGACTACCTTGCTGCCTGTAAACAGTACCTAACGCCCGATGATATTCCTTGGCTTCGCCGCCTTGCCGAGGCAAAAAGCTGGTGGGAGACCATTGACCGCCTAGACACCATCATCGGAGATATCGTCCTGCGTCACCCCGAGCTTAACTCTCTGATGCTGGAGTGGGCGCAGGACGCGAACTTCTGGATCCGCCCCATCGCCACTGACCACCAGCGTCCTCGCAAGGAGCGCACCGATACCCAGTTGCTGGAGGAAATCATCGTGAAGAACTTTGGCTCTACTGAGTTCTTTATTAATAAGGCAATCGGATGGGCGTTGCGGGAGTATTCCAAGACTGATCCGGCGTGGGTGGCTGACTTTATTGACCGCTACCGAGCCCAGCTCGCGCCCTTGAGCATCCGCGAAGGGGCTAAGCGCCTCTAACTCTCCACCGAGACTGCACTTTAACCCCGATTTTCTTTCAAAATACGGGATAAAGCGCACTTTCGACGCCCCTCGCAGTAGGCATAAGAAAACCCCGCCGTAGTTGCGTACTCTGGAATGTTCGTTCCGTGCAACCCGTGCGGGGTTTTCTGGTGAAAATCTTGGTTTCAGTGGCATCGTCGCCGCCTGACTCCTAATCCTTATGCGGCCGTACGCTTGAGTTGTCTCATAGCTGGGCTCTTCTATCCGGTTACGTCCGGTGTGCGTGGAGTGCTTGTGCGATTATGCGGCACCGAGAATAAGATTCTCAGCGGGTTTGTCTAAACCACCTGTCATAAATCTCCTTTCGAAGATTCACTTCTTGTGAGCCGTACCACTTATTTGGCTCACTCATTATTTAACTCCTGTGGATCCCAAAATGCCAGCGATTTTCACCTGATTTTTCCGGCAATTTTGCCGCTGATTTCCTCTGGTTTAACGGCTTTGTGCGGGCTTAGAATCTAATCAAACCGTGCCTCATTGCCCCACCTCTAAGGAGCTCTCATGGATTCTTTCCTCGCTTTTACCTCCGGGCTGGGCAATATCGTTTTCGCTCTAGTTCTTTTGGTTGCGCTCGCGGTGATGCCTTTTCGTCTGTGGCAGCGAGCCCAGCGCAATAAGTTGCGCGATGAGCTGGAGATCATGGAAGACGAGCTGGATGCGTGGCGTTCAGACCGCGGCGGCACCAACAGTTCGCGCAATTACTTGCATGGTCGAGCACCTCGTTATGACCTGTCTCAGCACGACTAATTTTATGTATATAAAAGGACGCCCGCATCCGGCAGTGACTGTGTGCGGGCGTCCTATATATAGAGAGGCCTAAATTCTTTGCGGCGCATATTTAGTTGTTGATCATCTGTTCAGCAATCAGTTCGTAGTTGCGCAGGGTTCGCTCGGTGCTGGTTGCTAGCGATGAGAGCATGAGCTCGTCTGCTTGCACCATGTTGGCAAAGCGCAGCAGGTAGTCCTTTGCTTGGGCGCCGGTGCCTACTGCTCGGAATTGAATCATTTCAAGGATCTGCTGTCCCTGCGGTGAGTGCATGAGCAGTTCGAGCTGTTCGTCGCTGATTTCGCGGCCGCGTCCTGCCATCATGCGTACGCGGTTGCGCTTGGTGATTTCTAGTTGTTCGTGAGCGTCTTCTTCGGTGTCCGATGCGAGGACGTTCACGGCAGCGATCACGTAGGGTTCAGCTAGCTGCTCTGAGGGCTGGAATTTTTCGCGGTACACGTTAATAGCTTGTTCCAGGTGAGTGGGTGCAAAGTGCGATGCGAATGCGTAGGGCAAGCCGAGTGCTGCGGCTAGCTGTGCGCCGAAGAGTGATGAGCCAAGAATGTAAAGGGGTACTTCTGTTCCCTGTCCCGGGGTGGCGTTGACGCCTGGAATGTGGGTGTCGTCGTTGAGGTAGCCCTGCAGTTCTTGGACGTCTTGCGGAAAGCGTTCTGCGTTGTTGGGTTCGCGGCGGAGCGCTCGCAGAGTATTCATGTCGGTGCCGGGTGCGCGTCCTAGTCCCAGGTCGATGCGTCCGGGGTAGAGTTCAGCGAGGGTGCCGAATTGTTCTGCGATAGTAAGCGGTGAGTGGTTGGGGAGCATAACGCCGCCAGCACCGAGGCGAATCTTTTCTGTTTTTGCTCCGATGTGTGAGATCAGCACTGCGGGAGCTGATGAGGCAATGGACTTCATGTTGTGGTGCTCTGCGTACCAGATGCGTTCGTAGCCGAGCTTCTCTGCTGTTTGTGCGAGTTCTACGGAACGGTTGAATGCTTCTTTGGGTTTTTCACCGGGGTGGATGGTGGCAAGGTCGAGAATGGATAGGGCAGGCATACTTCTTCTTTCTGTGTAAGGGATTGTGTAAGTACATAGGTATAACGATGCGTGCAGCCCTTCTGTTCCCGAAAAGCGGTAAAAATTGAGCGAAATTGGCGAAAAAGGGGTCTCTAGGGGCCTGTTCGGAAAGTTTTTAAAGTTTTTTCTTGTGAACCGGATAACGAAAAACCGCTATTTTGCAGTGGTCTGGGTGACACAATGGCTAATACAATAAAGTATGCTTACTTTTATAATGTGGTTCTGACTAGGCATTTTGTTGTGGATGCGTGATTTTGGGTTGTTTTGCGTGTTTATGTACTGCGCGTATTGAGCATATTTTTGTGACGTAGGGTACGGTCTCTCGAGTTGCACACCGGGGAGCATGTGCGTATAGTTGTATGAGTCGTCGCGGCGAGGGAGTGAGTAAAGCTCCTAGTCAGACGGTGGTTTTGAGAAGTTTATAGGGTTGTTGTTGCTGGTTTGTGACGGCGTGTTGGTCCTGTTGTGGTTGATGTGTTGGTAGCAAACAGTGTGGTGCGGATCATATGGATTCGGGTTGCATGGCGGTGATGATCCTGGTAAGCTAGACGAGTTGCCTGCGAGAGCGGGTGACATGATAACAGAATTGACTGCTCAACACGAGCAAGACTCACCGAGCGTGGGGTTGTGGTTGTTGAGGTGGTTTGTTGCTTGAGAACTCAATAGTGTGCTTTGTTTATAAAGAACTTTATGTGATACCAAATTATTTATTTATATTTTGATAACTTTGGTTTTCATAATTGACAGCTATGATCATCGCTCTTTGTCTCACCATTAAGCACGGTGAGTGCGCCCGCCTCGTGGGTGTAAGTGATGGTTTGTTTTATTTTGAGCTATAACAGTTATCATTCTTTTTTGTTTTTCAACGGAGAGTTTGATTCTGGCTCAGGACGAACGCTGGCGGCGTGCTTAACACATGCAAGTCGAACGATGAAGACCGGTGCTTGCACTGGTTGGATTAGTGGCGAACGGGTGAGTAATACGTGAGTAACCTGCCTTTGACTCTGGGATAAGCCTTGGAAACGAGGTCTAATACCGGATATGACACAGTTTCGCATGAAATCTGTGTGGAAAGGGTTTGTACTGGTTTTAGATGGGCTCACGGCCTATCAGCTTGTTGGTGAGGTAATGGCTCACCAAGGCGACGACGGGTAGCCGGCCTGAGAGGGTGACCGGCCACACTGGGACTGAGACACGGCCCAGACTCCTACGGGAGGCAGCAGTGGGGAATATTGCACAATGGGCGCAAGCCTGATGCAGCGACGCCGCGTGAGGGATGACGGCCTTCGGGTTGTAAACCTCTTTCAGCAGGGGAGAAGCGAAAGTGACGGTACCTGCAGAAGAAGCGCCGGCTAACTACGTGCCAGCAGCCGCGGTAATACGTAGGGCGCGAGCGTTGTCCGGAATTATTGGGCGTAAAGAGCTTGTAGGCGGTTTGTCGCGTCTGCTGTGAAAGCCCGGGGCTTAACTCCGGGTTTGCAGTGGGTACGGGCTAACTAGAGTGCAGTAGGGGAGACTGGAATTCCTGGTGTAGCGGTGGAATGCGCAGATATCAGGAGGAACACCGATGGCGAAGGCAGGTCTCTGGGCTGTAACTGACGCTGAGAAGCGAAAGCATGGGGAGCGAACAGGATTAGATACCCTGGTAGTCCATGCCGTAAACGTTGGGCACTAGGTGTGGGGGACATTCCACGTTTTCCGCGCCGTAGCTAACGCATTAAGTGCCCCGCCTGGGGAGTACGGCCGCAAGGCTAAAACTCAAAGAAATTGACGGGGGCCCGCACAAGCGGCGGAGCATGCGGATTAATTCGATGCAACGCGAAGAACCTTACCAAGGCTTGACATATACTGGACACCCCTAGAGATAGGGTTTCCCTTCGGGGCTGGTATACAGGTGGTGCATGGTTGTCGTCAGCTCGTGTCGTGAGATGTTGGGTTAAGTCCCGCAACGAGCGCAACCCTCGTTCTATGTTGCCAGCACGTGATGGTGGGGACTCATAGGAGACTGCCGGGGTCAACTCGGAGGAAGGTGGGGATGACGTCAAATCATCATGCCCCTTATGTCTTGGGCTTCACGCATGCTACAATGGCCGGTACAAAGGGTTGCGATACTGTGAGGTTGAGCTAATCCCAAAAAGCCGGTCTCAGTTCGGATTGGGGTCTGCAACTCGACCCCATGAAGTCGGAGTCGCTAGTAATCGCAGATCAGCAACGCTGCGGTGAATACGTTCCCGGGCCTTGTACACACCGCCCGTCAAGTCACGAAAGTTGGTAACACCCGAAGCCGATGGCCTAACCTTTTTGGAGGGAGTCGTCGAAGGTGGGACTGGCGATTGGGACTAAGTCGTAACAAGGTAGCCGTACCGGAAGGTGCGGCTGGATCACCTCCTTTCTAAGGAGCACAACATTTTGGTTGGCCTAGTTTGTTCACGAGTGTTGGACATTGGGTTTGCTCATGGGTGGAATATTGCATTTAGTTTTTTGGCGTCGCGTTGTGGTGGCGTAGCGGAGCATACTGTTGGGTTTTGGGGTAGCAAATCGTTTGGTTTGTTTATCCTGTTGTTTGCCTGGCGCGTGATGATGAATGATCGTTGGTGGTTGTTTTGAGTTGTGTGTGTGGGTTGTTGTTTGAGAACTGTATAGTGGACGCGAGCATCTTCTGGAAACTGTGAGCGAATGATTTTTATTGTTTGTTTGGTGTTTTCATGATTTTGTAACAACTTAGATTTTATTCTTTGATTATTTGTGTGTTTTGTAAGTCATTAAGGGCACACGGTGGATGCCTTGGCATCAGGAGCCGATGAAGGACGTGTGAATCTGCGATAAGCCTCGGGGAGTCGATAACAGGACGTTGATTCGAGGATTTCCGAATGGGGAAACCTGGCTAGTAGTGATATTAGTTACCACCAGTTGAATGTATAGGCTGGTTGGGGGGAACGCGGGGAAGTGAAACATCTCAGTACCTGCTGGAAGAGAAAATAAAGTAATGATTCTGTGAGTAGTGGCGAGCGAAAGCGGATGAGACTAAACCTGTGGTGTGTGATAGCGGTTAGGCGTTGCATCATGGGGGTTGTGGGAGTTACCGTTGCAGTTCTAACTGGCTGCTGTTGTGATGTTGTGTTGGATAGGGGAACGTCTTGGGATGGACGGCCGGAGAGGGTGAGAGTCCCGTACCTGAAATTTGGCACGCCGCATGTGTGACCACCCGAGTAGCACGGAGCTCGTGGAATTTCGTGTGAATCTGCCAGGACCACCTGGTAAGTCTAAATACTTCCTGATGACCGATAGCGGATCAGTACCGTGAGGGAATGGTGAAAAGTACCCCGGGAGGGGAGTGAAATAGTACCTGAAACCGTGTGCTTACAAGCCGTTGGAGCCTTTTGGGGTGACAGCGTGCCTTTTGAAGAATGAGCCTGCGAGTTAGTGTTCTGTCGCGAGGTTAACCCGTGTGGGGTAGCCGTAGCGAAAGCGAGTCTGAATAGGGCGTTTGAGTGGCAGGATCTAGACCCGAAGCGGAGTGATCTATCCATGGCCAGGTTGAAGCTACGGTAAGACGTGGTGGAGGACCGAACCCACTTCAGTTGAAAATGGAGGGGATGAGCTGTGGATAGGGGTGAAAGGCCAATCAAACTCTGTGATAGCTGGTTCTCCCCGAAATGCATTTAGGTGCAGCGTTACATGTTTCTTGCCGGAGGTAGAGCTACTGGATGGCCGATGGGCCCCACAGGGTTACTGACGTCAGCCAAACTCCGAATGCCGGTAAGTGAGAGTGTAGCAGTGAGACAGTGGGGGATAAGCTTCATTGTCGAGAGGGAAACAGCCCAGACCATCAACTAAGGTCCCTAAGCGTGTGCTAAGTGGGAAAGGATGTGGAGTTGCTTAGACAACCAGGAGGTTGGCTTAGAAGCAGCCATCCTTGAAAGAGTGCGTAATAGCTCACTGGTCAAGTGATTCTGCGCCGATAATGTAGCGGGGCTCAAGTACACCACCGAAGTTATGGCAATGTACGTTTTGTATGTTGGGTAGGGGAGCGTCGTGTATCCGGTGAAGCTGCGGTGTAAACCAGTGGTGGAGGGTATGCGAGTGAGAATGCAGGCATGAGTAGCGAATCACGGGTGAGAAACCCGTGCGCCGGATGATCAAGGGTTCCAGGGTCAAGCTAATCTGCCCTGGGTTAGTCGGGGCCTAAGGCGAGGCCGACAGGCGTAGTCGATGGATAACGGGTTGATATTCCCGTACCGACGAAGAACCGTCCATACCAAGACTTTGATGCTAACCATGCGAAGCGGTTTGTAACCTCTTGTTTTTCAAGGGGAGCTTATCGTGGGTTGTGGGACCCGATTTGTGGCGGTAAGCGTATTAACAGGTGTGACGCAGGAAGGTAGCCAAGCCACGCGATGGTTGTCGTGGTCTAAGCATGTAGGGTATCGGTTTGTTAAATGCGGCCGTGTTTGCCTGAGATGTGATGGGACCCCGTTTGTGGGGGATTTGGTGATCCTATGCTGTCGAGAAAAGCATCGGCGTGAGGTTCTAGTTGCCCGTACCCTAAACCGACACAGGTGATCAGGTAGAGAATACTAAGGCGATCGAGAGAATCATGGTTAAGGAACTCGGCAAAATGCCCCCGTAACTTCGGGAGAAGGGGGACCTTGAGCGTGAAGGGCACTTGCTGCTTGGAGCGTGTATGGGTCGCAGAGACCAGGGGGAAGCGACTGTTTATCAAAAACACAGGTCCGTGCGAAGTCGTAAGACGATGTATACGGACTGACTCCTGCCCGGTGCTGGAAGGTTAAGAGGATTGGTTAGCATTTATGTGCGAAGCTGAGAATTTAAGCCCCAGTAAACGGCGGTGGTAACTATAACCATCCTAAGGTAGCGAAATTCCTTGTCGGGTAAGTTCCGACCTGCACGAATGGAGTAACGACTTCCCTACTGTCTCAACCATGAACTCGGCGAAATTGCAGTACGAGTAAAGATGCTCGTTACGCGCAGCAGGACGGAAAGACCCCGTGACCTTTACTATAGTTTGGTATTGGCGTTCGGTGTGGCTTGTGTAGGATAGGTGGGAGATGTTGAAGCGGGCACGCTAGTGTTCGTGGAGTCGTTGTTGAAATACCACTCTGGTCATTCTGGATGTCTAACTTCGGGCCATGATCTGGTTCAGGGACAGTGCCTGATGGGTAGTTTAACTGGGGCGGTTGCCTCCTAAAGAGTAACGGAGGCGCCCAAAGGTTCCCTCAGCCTGGTTGGCAATCAGGTGTTGAGTGTAAGTGCACAAGGGAGCTTGACTGTGAGACTGGCAGGTCGAGCAGGGACGAAAGTCGGGACTAGTGATCCGGCGGTACATTGTGGAATGGCCGTCGCTCAACGGATAAAAGGTACCTCGGGGATAACAGGCTGATCTTGCCCAAGAGTCCATATCGACGGCATGGTTTGGCACCTCGATGTCGGCTCGTCGCATCCTGGGGCTGGAGTTGGTCCCAAGGGTTGGGCTGTTCGCCCATTAAAGCGGTACGCGAGCTGGGTTCAGAACGTCGTGAGACAGTTCGGTCCCTATCCGCTGCGTGCGTTGGAAATTTGAGAAAGGCTGTCCTTAGTACGAGAGGACCGGGACGGACGAACCTCTGGTATGTCAGTTGTACCGCCAGGTGCATGGCTGATTGGCTACGTTCGGGAGGGATAACCGCTGAAAGCATCTAAGCGGGAAGCCTGTTTCGAGATGAGATTTCCTGGCAGTGTTGTGCTGTGTGAGACTTCCTATAGATGATGGGGTTGATAGGCCAGGTATGGAAGCGCCGACTGAAGAGGTGTGGAGTTGACTGGTACTAATAGGTCGAAGGCTTACTTTTCAATCATTTTTTGGTGGTTGGTATGAATAGTTGTTTGGTTGTTGTTGCGTCCACTATGCGGTTTTGAAATAATAAACCACCAGGTTTAAAACAAAAAAGAGGTTCTCACGGACCTCTTTTTTATTTAACATCCTATTTTATCCGGGAACCAGCCTGACTGGTGCCCGGATTTTTTGTATCCACCCACAAGACACCACCGGCGTCCCCAGAGCGAACTCCACACAAGCGTCAGCGTCCACATACACACCAAGAGCCTAACGGAACAGTTCACCAGCAGGTACTAGAGTAGAAACTCGTACTTATAACTCATAGATAGAAGACATAGCTTCATGACCTTTACCCCACGCAAACTCTTCAATATCTTCGCAACCGCTGAGATGATCACCTGGGCAGGCCTCATTAGCGCGCTCATCTGCAGAGTAACAGGCATCGCTGACTTCGTCTCAGCAGCAGGTGGCGTGCACGGCTTTGTATTCCTCAGCTACGTAGCAGTAACCGTGTTCGTGTGGGTTAACCAGAAATGGAAAGCACCGGTAGGGATCACCGGTATTCTGCTTTCCGTTATCCCCTTCGCTACCGTGCCCTACGAAATGTACCTCAACAAGCGAGGATTACTCCGAGGAGGCTGGCGACTAGCTCCTGGGGGAGACACTCCCCATAACGCATTAGAGCATCTCCAAACTGTCGTCCTACGCAAGCCTCTCATCTCAACACTCACCATCCTGGGTGTTATCGTTATCGTCTTCGTAGCGCTCCTGATGATGGGGCCTCCGGTACCCAAGAACTAGAACACTGTCACAAGTATCTACTGAGTAAGCTAGTTACATGAGCTCCTTGTTCTCACACCAGATTGATGAAACACCGGCACCTGAGACAGTTGCCCCACCCGAGAGTAGAACTGGGCTGTGGATCGAATCAGAACTGTCACCGGCAGAACTCTGGCAAGCATTCACGGAATACACCCACCTGTGGTGGTCGGTAGACTTACGCAGCTCCCACGAAGCACACGTAGAAATCGGTGACGAGCTACTTATTGAAGAAACAGCCGAGGGGGAGCTGCAACCACTGGCTCAGGTAGTTCACCTGGTTCCACTCGACGTGGTAGCTGTACAACCTTTAGAGGGCGTACTCAACGGCGCATTTGATGGCGGGCTAAGCTTTACCTTCGATGAAGAGGACGAAAGAAGTATCGTAGAAATATCTTCAGATGTTATCAAACCCCAGGATATTGAACCTGATGCTGAGCTGGGCGTCTTTGAGCACGATAAGGACGCGGCGCAGCAGTTGCTGGGAAGCTTTGCTCGCTTTATCGGCACTGAAGTGAAAGAAGGCTAGCGGTGAATAAAACAGCTCTCATTACCGGGGTGGGACGTGCGAACAGTATCGGTTACGTTGCGGCGAAGAAACTCGCTGAAAACGGCTGGAACGTGTGCGTCAATTACCTACACTCCTATGACGATAGGGCAGAGCTGACGCGCGACGAGAACGATCTTGATGAGCTTGTGCATTTTGGCCAGCAACGTGGGGTAACCATACAGCCCGTTGAACTGGACCTTCAAGAGGCGGAGGCGCCAGCGTCCTTGATAGAGCACGCAGCTCAGCTAGGCGAAGTGAGGGCAGTTATCACCTCGCACGCTGAAAGCATTGATAGCGATATCCTTACCACTTCGATTGAAAGCTTTGACAGGCACTTTGCGGTAAATACCCGAGCTAACTGGCTTTTGCTTAAAGCCTATGCAGAGTATGCACATGCATCTTTGTTTGAAGAAACTACTAAGAGTTTTGTGGCTCTTACCAGTGATCACGTGGCGTATAACCTGCCATACGGCATGAGCAAAGGCGCTCTAGATCGTCTCATTGCCGCTGGGGCGGTAGAACTTGGAGGGCAAGGGTTTCGCGTCAATGGCATTAACCCCGGACCGATCAACACCGGATGGATGAACGAAGAGCTAGAACAGGTTCTTACACAAAGCACCCCGGCAGGACGTTTAGGCACCCCTGAAGACACCGCTCACCTCATCGAATTTCTACTGTCTGATGCGGGGCACTGGATCAACGGACAGATTCTGCACAGCAACGGTGGCTTTGGCGTGAGCTAACAAAAAGCGGGGCTAGACGCCCTTGTCTTATCCCGCTGGTCTACGCAGCGCCCTATCGGCAGTTCTACAGGTATGCCTTGAGAATCTGCGCCAACTCCTCCGGAGAATTACCGAGCTGCTGATTAGCAGTGCACTGAAGCCACATGCGTGACAGGCTCGTCTGGTGAGCGACAGGCGTCATCACCCATCGGAAATCCACCTGGGTCTGCGCGCCCAAAACGTTCAGTACTAGCTCAGTAATCTGCCGATAAGTGTGTTCCAACGACGCACGCATCGAGTCAGTGAGCGCAACAATATTGTGCGCAGGACGCTTAGGCAACACCATGATCTCGAAAGCCGCTGAAGGCGCGTAAGGCACAAAAGCCACCCAATGATCATTATTGAGCAGGATGCGGCGTCCATCGACAAGTTCAGCCACGAGAATGTCAGAAAGGTAGTCGCTGGCATGGCTCTCTTCCCAGCGCTTGCCCTGAACATGTGCCAGCTGAACCTCAGGTGCAGGAGAATTAAAGGCCGTAAACTCCGCACCAACGCTTGAACGGCGTGCCTTCTCAACCACCAGCGCATGTGAGTAATGCAGGTTAGAAAGAGCAACACGTTCTAACGTATCGATATAAAAATCCAGTCGATGCGCGGCCGCGTCGGACGTGAAAGGCGTAAGCTTCGGATCATCGACGGTGGTGCTCCAGAAGACTTCAGCCTCATCGGGGGGCACCTGAGATGGTTCAACAATCGAAAAATTCTGCTGCAGGTGTGCGAGCTTAGAGTTGAGCGGCGCATCCGGCACACGGTAGTAACGGTAACGCCCCGTCAATGCATTGCGTCGCACCGACAGCTGAGTTGTTGTAGGAACCTGGGTCTGCTGATCTACAGTCATTGTGCAATCACCACTTCTTCTACGAGATCTTTCATCTGGTAGATAGCTGTTTCGGGAGTTTTTTCGTCAGTAATAACGACATCAATATCGCTCCACTGCGCGAACGTCATAAAACTGGTGACCCCCCATTTACTGTGGTCAAACCCCATCACGACGCGCTCTGCGGAGGATATAAAGTGCTTGAGAAGTGCCGCTTCTTCAGCATCCGGCGTTGAAAAAGCCGACGCCAAATCAACAGCGTGAGTACTCGTAAAAAGAGTCTGCACATGGATGTCTTCTAACGACTTGATAGCCAGGGGGCCGACGAGTGCATCTGCTGGGCTGCGGCGTCCACCGGTCATCAGAAGGTTGATGGAGGGATTTTTGAACTCGTCAGCAACGCGCATGGAGTTCGTGACAACCGTCAGCTCGTTGAGGCCTTGAATATGGGATGCGAAAGCCGCGCTTGTAGAACCCGCTGAGATGCCAACAGAAGTGCCGTCGGTGATGAATGCAGCTGCGGCTTGAGCAATTGCCTGTTTTTGTTCCTGCTGATGCTTGAACTTTTCAGCGTAGCTAGGGTTGGCGGATGTGTGAATGGATCTTGCACCGCCGTGAATTTTAATGATGCGCGCCTCTGCTGCCAGCTCCGCGAGGTCGCGGCGGATAGTGATGGGTGAGACGCCAAAGCGTTCAATAAGAGCTGCAGTTGAGACCGTACCCAGCCGGTCTACTTCTGCAACGATGAGTGTTTGACGTTCGTCTGCCAGCAAAAGACTCTCCATGCTCAAAAATGATTACTTATGATTATTAGTGATTTAAATATAATCATTTAAGGGTGGAGAGGCAAGCACTATTTATGATGAACTTTAAGAAAATCGCAGCTGACCACCGGAATGAGGATGTAAGGAACAGGCAATGCCCCAAAAACCTTCGGAAAGAATGGCCGTAACAGCTCTAACGCTCATGCTATTCGCACTGTTTGCCACGCTTCTTATCTGGACATGGTCTGCAATCGCTGGCCGCGATCCGCTCGACGTGTTCATTAACTGGATCCCCTCAATCGGTATATCGCTCATCTGCATACTCGTTGCTTGCCTGAAACCGCCGCGTCCCACCGGTAAACGACAACAATAAGGCACAAAAAATCGCGCCCGCACACAGCGGACGCGATCCTTATTTAAGAAAAGAGCAGAGAATTAGTTCTCGTCTGCCTCGGCCTCAGCAGCTGACTCGTAGTGCGAGTTGGCGAAGCGTTCCTGAGCTTCGCGAACCAGGCGCTCAGCGGTCTCGCGACCTTCCCAGCCTTCAGCCTTAACCCACTTGCCGGGCTCAAGATCCTTGTAGCGCTCGAAGAAGTGAGCAATCTCAGCCTTCACGTGCTCCTGAACGTCCTCAAGTTCCTTGACGTCGTCGTAGCGCTTATCGGAAGGAACGCACAGAACCTTAGCGTCGCCGCCAGCCTCGTCAGTCATGTTGAAAACAGCGATGGGGCGTGATTCAACCAGAACGCCGGGAACCAGCTCATCGTTAATCAGAACCATAGCGTCCAAGGGATCTCCGTCTTCGCCCAAGGTGTTTTCAAAGTAACCGTAAGCGGTGGGGTACTGCATGGAGGTGAACAGTACGCGATCCAGGCGCAGGCGACCGGTTTCGTGGTCGATTTCGTACTTAACGCGTGAGCCGCGGTTAATTTCAATAGTGACGTCGAGTTCCATGTGTACTCTCCTTCGTAGTGCCAAGCTGTCATATTTCAACAGCCCTTACAGAACAAAACCGCCAAAAGGCGGGCTTTGTCTTAATGGTATCGGTTATAGGGGGTAAGTACACCAAAAATAGGGCAAAACCGCGCGAAACTAGCACCACATTTCTGGGACGGCATATATTCGGTGGTGTTCTTGGGGGGGGGAGGACGCGTGTCGATGAGTGGGACAATAAATTTTTTCGGAAGCTGATGTAGGTGGGGTAGTGCTTAAGCTTGTTTTTCAACCCTCAATAAGTGAAACTTAAATAAACTTAAACAAACTCAAATAAACTCAAATAAACATGCGCGCGGGTTGCCTGCGCGCATCCGCACTAGAGGAGCAAGCGATGGTGCTTGAAGCCGCTTCAGAGGGTGTTCGGCTCGACCTAAAGTTCGTCGACTACCTGATGCTGATCATCTATTTTGTAACCGTTCTAGCCATCGGCGTTATTGCGCGCCGCAGCATTAGAACCTCTATGGACTTCTTTCTCTCTGGCCGCTCAATGCCGGCGTGGATTACCGGTCTAGCGTTTGTGTCTGCAAACCTGGGCGCTATTGAAATCCTTGGTATGGCAGCGAACGGTGCAGAAATTGGTATGGCCACCATGCACTACTACTTTATCGGTGCTGTGCCCGCGATGGTCTTCCTCGGCCTCGTCATGATGCCTTTCTACTACGGCTCAAAAGTGCGCAGCGTCCCCGAATTTATGCTGCGTCGCTTCGGCAAGGCAGCGCACCTGGTGAACTCCATTGCGTTCTCGGTGTCTAATGTTTTGATTGCGGGCATTAACCTCTACGCCATGGCAATCGTTGTTGAAGCAATGCTCGGCTGGAGCCAGTGGACAGCAATCATTGTCTCGGCAGTGTTCGTTCTTGTTTACATCACCCTGGGTGGTCTTTCCTCAGCAATCTACAACGAAGTCATGCAGTTCTTCGTCATCGTTGCTGGTCTGGTGCCGCTCACTGTCGTTGGTTTGCACCGCGTCGGAGGGTGGAACGGTCTCAAGACGGCACTCATGGGAACCGACGGCGTTTCACGTCTGCACCTCTCAGCATGGCAGGGCACCGGCATCGGCGACGTCACCAATCCCATCGGCGCTAACTGGCTCGCCATCGTCCTCGGACTGGGCTTTGTGCTTTCCTTCGGCTACTGGACCACCAACTTCACCGAAGTGCAGCGCGCATTCTCGGCAAAGAACATGTCAGCTGCCCGCCGCACCCCGCTCATCGGCGCATTCCCCAAGCTTCTCATTCCCTTCGTCATCGTTATTCCCGGCATGATTGCTGCAGCAACCATTGGCAACCAGTTTGCAGACGGCACCCTGACCTACAATGACGCGATCCCCAAGCTCATTCAGATGTACCTGCCCTCGGGCGTCCTGGGCGTTGCAGTGACCGGTCTGATGGCGTCCTTCATGGCGGGTATGGCGGCGAATGTGTCATCGTTCAATACCGTCTTCACCTACGACATCTGGCAGGAATACATCAAGCCCAACATGCCTGATGACTACTACCTCAAGGCAGGACGCGTCGTCTCAATTACCGGCGTTGTTATCGGTATTTTTACCGCCTACCTGGCGTCGCAGTTCGGCAATATCATGACCTACATTCAGACGCTCTTCTCATTCTTTAACGCACCGCTATTTGGTGTATTTATTCTGGGCTTGCTGTGGAAGCGCATGACGCCCGCCGCGGGTCTGTGGGGCTATGTTGCAGGTATTATCGCTCCGACTATCGTGTGGATCGCCTACCTCAAGAATCCATCACTGTTCGCAACGGGTACCGCTGAAACCCTCTACGGTGCGATCATCTCGTTTGTAACTGTCATGGTGGTTTCGGTAGCTGTTTCGCTGTTTACAAAGCCCAAGAGCGATGAGGAGTTACAGGGTCTGGTCTACGGCGTCGGAACCATTGATGTGAAGTCAGACCATGTAGCCGGTGATACCGCTTGGTACCGTTCACCTGCACTACTGGGCACCGTAGCCCTGGCTCTGTGCGTCGGCTTCTACCTGCCCATCATCTAAGCGCAAGAATAAGGAAAATATCATGAAAAATGACAACGCTGTTCACACATCGCACGCGCCATTGACGGAGCAGGAAAAAGCCCGCCTGGTGCGCTCCACCCGCCGCACTGATATTCGCAATATCATCGGCGCGCTCTTTCTGGTCTACGGCATTCTGGTGACAGCCACCGGCTTGCTGGATCCCGCCGCTGACCGCGCACTAACCGGCGGAATCGCCATCAACCTGTGGACCGGCATCTCTATGCTGATTGCATCTGCTCTCTTCTTCGTCTGGGCGAAATTTGCTCCTGTTCCTGCTGAAGATATCTTGACGAGCGTCGAGAACATCGACGAAAAACGAGCAGAAGGCGAAGGCGCTCTCTAAAACATGAGGACGCCGGGGGGCAGCGCGCCGTTGCTGGCGTCCTCGTGAGTGTCGTTGCATCCTATATTCTCTACGTTCGATGCAGAACGCAGTGCGCATATGTACTAGTCAATGAAAGGTTTAGTCGTGGTAGATGGGTTGAGTCCGCAAGGGCGTAGCGTTCGTATTACCGGAGGTGGATATACCGCCACTATCTATGAGGTGGGCGCCAACCTTTCATCGCTCACTGCACCTGACGGACGCGACCTTATTCTCTCGGTATCCGAGTCTCAGATTCGTGAGGGATCACGCGGTGCCCTACTCGCGCCGTGGCCCAACCGCCTTGAAGATGGCTCCTACACCTTTGAGGGCGAGACTTATCAGGTACCGGTCAACGAAATTGACCGCAACAACGCTAACCACGGCCTGGTTGATTGGCAACGGTGGGCGCTGAATGCTGAGGGGGACCAGCCCTCTAGTGTGTGCGCGTCCTTAGATCTTCTACCGACGCCGGGCTACCCTTTCCGACTGAGCTTTGAGGCAATCTACAGCGTCGATAAAAACGGTCTGAGTGTGAGCGTGAGCGCCACCAACCGCGGTGCGGAAAACGCGCCCTATGCGCTGGGGTCGCATCCGTATCTAGTGGCTGACGGAAATACCGCTGAAGGTTCAGTGGATGAATGGACGCTGTGCGCCCCCGTGCGCACTTTCCTCGAAGTCAACGACCGTATGCTGCCGATTGCTGAAAAACCAGTGGAAGAGTTGCGGCTGGATGTTCGCGAGGAAATCCCGCTCAAAGATTTAGAACTCGACCACGCCTTTGGCGGCATTGAATTTGATGAAACCGGTAGCGCCTGCGTGCGCGTGCTTTCCGACAGCGGTAAGGGTGCAGGCATCTCCTTTGACCGCGATATTAGATGGGTGCAGATGTACTCCGATGGAGCCTCGCGCCGGGCACTCGCGGTGGAACCCATGACGGCCCCGGCGAATGCTTTCATCAGCGGTACCAACCTCACCGTGCTGGCACCGGGAGACACTAAAACCGTCAGCTGGCGTGTTTACAGCATCGAATCACGCTAATATCTCGCCCCCGACAACGTTGTAGAAAAGAGAACGTCCGTGATTATTCCTCAGCACTACCAGAACCTCGATGTCCTGCACGAAAACACTCTGCCCGTGCGCTCTTACTATGTGCCCGCGTCCTCCCCGCAGGGGGCGCTGGTGCATGACAGGGAAGTCTCGGACCGCTTTCAGTTGCTGAGTGGCACGTGGAAGTTCAAATACTTTGACAGCATCTACGACGTACAGGACGAGTTCTTTGCGCGCGATTTTGTTGCGGGTGCTTTTGGTGAGATTCCCGTGCCCGGCGTCTGGCAGAACCACGGCTTTGACGGGCATCAGTAGACCAATATTCGGTACCCGATTCCGCTGGATCCGCCTTTTGTCCCGCATGAAAACCCGGCAGGCGCTTATATTACCGAGTTTGAATATTCACCTGAGGACGCTGCGCCGCCAGCACACCTGAACTTTGAGGGCGTGGACTTCTGTTTCTACGTGTGGGTCAACGGCGAGTACGTGGGCTACAGCCAGGTTTCACATGCCACTGCTGAGTTTGATGTAACCGATCAACTAGTGCCGGGTACGAATAAGCTGGCGGTGCTGGTACTCAAATGGTGCGACGGTACCTACCTTGAGGATCAAGATAAGTTCCGCACCAGCGGTATCTTCCGTATCAGAACGTACACCGTCCCTTGCGAGTGGAGAACTTCGATGCCGACTCCGGCCAGGTAACCCTGCGCAACTACCTAGATTTTTTGGACGCCGGCGAGTTGGTGCGCGCCCGCTACGAGCTGACGCATCACGGCGAAGTGGCCGCACGCGGCGAGGTTGACCAGACGGATGCCGGGGTGGAGATTTCAGGGCGTATCGGCATGGTGGCACCCACTGTTCAGCGCATCCTGCTGATTGATGCGACCTGGCGGGTGGACGCGTCCGGCGCGATTTCCTGCCGTTTAGAGGCGCAGAAAGCGCCCGAGTTCCCTGACCTTCCGCGCTTTGGTGTGCGGTTCTTCGTGGATGCGGCGCTGGGTCATGTGACCTATCGCGGCTTAGGGCCGTACGAGAACTACGCCGACAAAAAGCGCGCAAGCTTCCATGGAACCTTCAGTGCGTCCGTTGAGGAGTTGCACGAGGACTACGTGACTCCGCAGGAAAACGGCGCTCGCGGTGACTGTGAGATGGTGCAGGTCTCCGGTGCCGATGCGGGACTGAACGTATATGCCGTAGGCCGCGCCTTATCGTTCAATGCCTCGCGCTACACCACCGAAGAGCTGACCCGCGCCGCGCATAACTACGAGCTCGAAGAATCCGGTTCCACCGTGCTCGTGATTGACTACGCGCACAACGGTATTGGCTCCAACAGCTGCGGCCCCGAAGTGCTCGAAAAATACCGCTTTAACGCAACTAGCTTCACGCACGAGTTCACGCCGGGGTAGGGGCTGTGCTCCCCGTTGCAACAGGTAAAAAGATGCCCGCCTTCTCAAGTAAGAAGGCGGGCACATGCGGTTTATGCGCTTTACATTCCGAACATAATCTTGAACGCCAGGTAGAACATGATGAGCGCGATGACGCCGTCCAGAATTCGCCAGGACTTTTCGGACGCAAACAACGGACGCAAGAAGCGCGCACCCAAGCCCAACCCGGTAAACCAGAGGAAGCTACCGGTGATAGCGCCCGCGTAGTATGCCCAGCGTCCTTCTTCGCCGTGCTGGTTAGCCAGTGACCCCAGCAGAACCACGGTGTCGATATAAGTGTGTGGGTTCAGGTAGGTCATCGCCGCCGCAATAGCGATCGCCTTACCGAGGGTCTGCGGTCCTTCGGTGGACGCATCCACCTTCAAAGAACCGGGGTGCAAGCTGCGACGCGCCGCCGAGAAGCCGTACCAGAGCAAGAACAGCCCGCCACCCCAGCGCAACACCTCAAGCAACCAAGGCGCACTTTGCAAAATAAAACCAAAGCCGAAAATACCCAAGCTGATGAGAAGCATGTCTGACAGGGTGCAAAAAATAATGATGGGCACAATGAACTTGCCCAAAATGCCCTGCTTGAGAACATAGGCGTTCTGCGCGCCAATCGCCACGATCAGCGAGAGTAGCGTGGTTAGTCCAACGAGGTAATGCGAAAAGAAATCTGCGGTAGTCACGGTATTCGAGACTAGGAGTTTTTAAGCACTAAGACAATCTAATGATTCTTTGGGTGCGTAAGATACTCTTATGACTCGTTTTACCGCAGACCAGCTCAAGACCTTCGCCACCGTTGTCGAGTACGGCACCTTCGAAGCCGCAGCCGACGTTCTCATGATCAGCGCCTCCGCTGTTTCCCAGCGAATCAAGGCAATGGAGCAATCTGCGGGACGCGTACTCATCAAACGCACCAACCCCGTTGCGCCAACAGACTCCGGTGAAGTTGTGTTGCGCGTCGCCCGCCAAAGTGAGTATTTGCACACCGAGCTGTCTCGCGAATTGGACGGCGACGAATCCGCGCAAACGGTATCAATCGCCGTCAACAGCGACTCGCTTTCCACCTGGCTTTTGGATGCGGTGCGCGTGCTCGCCCGCGAAGACCACATCTACTGCGACCTAAGACGCGAAGGCGAATACCACTCATCGGCACTGCTGCGCTCCGGCGAAGTCATGGCGGCAGTTACCTCAGAACCCGACCCCATCGCCGGATGCGCCGTCGACAAACTCGGCATCGGCAGTTACTGGCCCGTCGCATCCACCGAATTTGCGCGCGACTTCTTTCCTGACCTGCCCGCATCGCTCACCGCTACCCAGCTGGCCCAAGCGCCCGTCATTGAGTACGACCACAAAGACTTCGGGCAGCAACGTGGCCGCCAGTTTATCGCGTCCAAATATCGTTTGGGTAAAAACCTGCAGAATGCGCCGAGCGTCTATGTGCCGTCCTCACCGGACTATGTGCGAGCTGTTGATATGGGTATCGGGTGGGGAATTGTGCCCGAAACTCAAAGCGCAGACGCGCTCGCCGAAGGACGCTGGGTTAAGCTCGCCGATGAGCCGGTAGAGATTCCGCTGTTTTGGCAGCACTGGAAAATTACCTCATCAGTGATGGAGCGCGTCACCCAGCGGATTTACGACGCGTTGGGGGAGGGGTACGTGTACTAATTTCTGAACTTTCCGTGGATTTGCGCTGTAAAAACGCGAAAATTTTAGCGCAAATCCGCGGAAAGTGAAAAATAACGTCGCAGGGGAGAGCTACGCCAGTGCAATGGATCCAAAAACACCAGGTAGCTCTCTATCTTCTGGCGCTTTCCATGGGCGCTCTCGCTGCGTTGGCCACGGGCGGGGCGACCGCATCTTTAGAACCGCTGATTCTTCCCGCGCTCGCTTTACTCCTTGCCGCCACCTTCATGATGATGCCGCTTCAAAAGGTGAAGGCGGCACCAGCATTTCGCGGGTTTTTAGCTCTGCTGTTTGGTGTTAACGCTCTGCTGGCGCCTTTGGTGGTGCTGGGGCTTCTGAGCATTTTTGACTCACTGGATGACATCACGACTTTTACGGTGGCTCTGGTTTTGCTCGCACCGTGTATTGACTACGTGGTGGTTTTTGCTGGTCTTGCCGGGGCGGATGCGCGAAAGCTACTCAGCGCCACGCCTGCGCTTTTGCTGGGGCAGGTGGTGATGATTCCGGTATGGCTTTGGGTCTTTGGGGCGGTGGGTCTGTGGTCTCGTGTGCCGTGGAATCTCGCCACTGTTGTGGATAGCGCGCCTGACGTAGCGGTGGCGTTGAGCGCGGTGATTGTGCCGCTGATGTGTGCCTGGGGTGCTCAAAAACTTGCCGTTTGCGGGGGCAATCTTGCCCGCATAGAAGCGACCTCGCGCAAACTTTCAGAACTCTTTATGATGCCGTTGATGATGCTGGTGCTCTTTACCTCGGTTGCCGCTCATTTTTATGAGGTGGCGGGGCAGCGGTCGCTGGTAACTCCCGCATTAGTCTATGTTGTGTTTGCGCTTACCATGTGGGTGGCAGGCAGCTTATATGTGCGCTGGCTAGGGCGTTCACAGCATCCGGATGCTTGCCGGGCTGTAGTTTTCTCCGGTGTCACGCGCAATGCGCTGGTGATGATGCCGGTTGCGTTGGCGCTCGCATCCACCCTGCCGGATGCTGGTGTGGCGGCGCGGATTCCGCTCGTCGTTGTCACTCAAACCTTGGTGGAATTGTGCGTTATGGTGCTCATGGTCCGCTTCTTTACTGGCTTTCTCAAGAAACAATATTTTTCTTAAAACTTGTTATAAAACACTAACCGTGAGGTAAAGAAAATCCGGTGGCTTTCACAGTAAAAAAGGTAGGATTTAAGACAAGTTTTTGAAAGTAGAAATAACCGCTGCAAGAAAGCTCATTGCGCATCCCCCCCACCGCACCAGCTAGATTGTTTTCGACAAAATCGTTGCGGTAGAACAGAAAGAGGACGTCCCCCAACGCCTACTGCAGCTTCGCGACGCCAGCTTATTAAAGGTGCTAGCTGGTCTGTGCCGGTGGTTATTGCTACTTCGGTTGTTCCTGCCTATGCAAGTCAAGCAACCCTGAATACGCCGGTGTCAGCGCGGGGCAAACAGGTACGGTCAAGTCTTATACCGACACTACTAATCACACTCGCTATCACACCGACGTTCATTCGGCGGGTTACCAGATTCAGGCGATTAACGGTAGCGCCGCAACAACGGCGAAACTTACCAGCTTGGAATACTACATTGTAATCAGTAGCGTGCTTGCTGTGGCTGCACCGACTTCCCTCGGCACTACCGGCACTTACTGGAACGCTCCGGTAAAAGTTACTACCGCTATACCGATGGCTGACGGTACTACTATGGTGATTCCTACCGGATACGTGGATTACAAGGTGACCATGAAAACTCCCGGCGCAACCACCATCACCATTCCTAAGGGCGGCAACTCGCCCATCGTGACGAACAGTGCGGTGAACCTGCGCTTTGACAGCCAGTACGGCAACATTCGCCCCTGGTATGAGGGGTTTGTTGCCACCTACGCCACGGCGAACAGCAAGCAGTACACCAGCCAATCCACCGTAAAGTCATATCAGCCGCCAGCTATCGCTAAAGAATAAAAGACGTAAAACGGCAGGTGCCCGGAAGAAAACCCCGAGCACCTGCCGTTTTTAAAAGTAGGACGCGCGTCCTTGATGAAATTTTTTAGAGGGCTAACTGCCCAGAGCCTGCCAGGCAAAATACGCCGCTGGTGCCGCGATGAAGCCAATTAAAGCCCAGCGTCGTAGTTTGGTTTCAACAATCGCTGCCTTGATATCCTCGCGATCCTCACGTTTTTGCGACGGATCAACGGGGGCAAGGTTTGAGGGGTTGGTGACGTCAGGCTTAGACGCGTCACTCGGTGTGTTCGGCAGCTCGGGGTGAATATCCGAACCGGCAAAACCCTGGTGAGCCACGATTAACGCCACCTAGTGGTCATAATCAGACCGAGCATCATCAGGCCAACACCAACTACGAGGTTCCACGCGCCGAGGGCGGCGATAGGGTAGGCGCTTTGCGTGATGTAGTAGACCATAATCCACACAACGCCGGCAATCATCAAACCGAACATGATGACGCGGTACCACAGCGGGGTGGGGCTGGCGAACTCGTCGGTGGTCATCTCGCGCGCTACCTTGCGAAACTGCGCTTCTTCATCAAGATCTGACTGCGCTCGTTTGCTACCTGACTCAGCCACAATACCTCCAGCACCGTGCACAACTCGTGTACGGTTAAATAGTTATAAAACGTACTTCAATGCATGATTATATCGCCCTCACCTTTTAAGAAAAGTGCAGAGCGGCGGCGAAAGGTAGACGATGAGCAACACCGCACAGCACGGTAGCGTCGCTACTAAGGGGGCGCGTCCGGCGTCCCGCAGGAGCCCTCTGCAGTGGATCATTCAAATTTTTGGTGAGCTGCTCATTACGGTTGGCCTTATTCTTTTGCTCTTTGTTGCGTGGCAGCTGTGGTGGACGAACATTGCGGCTAACAGCGCGCAGGATGATGCTGTGCAGTCGCTGAGCCAAGAGTTCAAGGACGCGGCTACTGACGGCGTCGGTAATGGTGCTGAAAGTAGCGACGGCACTAGCGGTGAGAATGCTGACTCATCGGCGCAGAACACGGATGCGAGTAACCCGCCCGTAGCCGCAGACGCGCCGGGCGAAGGCGAAGCGTACGGCATCGTCTACATTCCGCGTCTGGGCGAAAACTACCAGCGTCCTATCGCCGAAGGCACCAGCACCGAAGTGCTCGACACCCTCGGACTGGGACACTACGAAGACACCGCCGAACCCGGCGAAATCGGCAACTTCTCGCTCGCAGGCCACCGCCAAACCAACGGCGCAGTGCTCGATAACATCGACCAGCTTCAAGAAGGCGACAAAATCTACGTGCGAACCCGCGAAGGGTACTACACCTACAGCGTGTACAAGCACGAAATTGTTCTGCCCACCCAGGTAGAAGTCATCGCCCCCAACCCCGATAACCCGGGCGCTGCACCCACCGAGCGCATCATGACACTCACCTCCTGCCACCCGCGCTACGGTGACACCGAACGATACATCGTGCACGCAAAAATGGAATCATTCCAGCCACAATCAGCAGGCGCGCCCGCCGAAATTGCCGGCGCAGTGAACTAAGGAGAATTTGATATGTACGGATGGATCTTTAGACATCTGCCCGGCCCACTGTGGGCGCGTATTCTCATCGCTATCGTGCTCATCGTAGCGGTAGTTCTACTGCTCATGCAGTACGTATTCCCCGCATTCGTGGAATACAGCCCCTTCACCGAAACCTCAACCATCGAATAGCCTCACCGTCAGAAAGGTGCAGACCATGACAAAAGTTCTGGTTATTGATAACTACGACAGTTTTGTGTTCACCCTGGTGGGCTACATTCAACAACTGGGCGCACAAACCACCGTGGTGCGCAACGACGAAATAAGCCTGGATGCGGCCATCGCGCTCGCTGAGCAGCACGACGGCGTCCTGATTTCTCCCGGTCCCGGCGCACCTGCAGACGCGGGCGTCATTATTGACCTCATTCGCTGGGCAAAGGACGCGCGTAAGCCGCTTCTGGGCGTCTGCCTAGGACACCAGGCAATCGCTGAGGCGTTTGGCGCAACTGTCTCGCACGCCCCGGAACTGATGCACGGTAAAACCTCGCGCCTGGTGCACGAAAACGAGTCAGTGTTCAAAGACGTGCCCTTGCCCTTTACCGCAACGCGCTACCATTCACTCGCAGTGGAGCCCGAGACTCTGCCCGATGAGCTAGCGGTAACCTCCACCACCGACAACGGAATCATCATGGGCCTGGCACACAAAAACGCGCCCATGCACGGAGTACAGTTTCACCCCGAATCAGTGCTCACCGAAGCGGGCTACCTCATGCTCGGCAACTGGCTCGAAGACCTCGGCATGCACGGTGTGGCCGCACGCGCTAAGGAACTTTCACCGCTGATTGCCAGCTGAGATCGAAAATCCGCTAACAAGCTAACAAGGGCTAGCGCGCATGATGAGCAGATAACAAAAAAGGGCGCGTGGACAATTTCTTGAAAATTGCCCACGCGCCCTTTGCTCGCTGTTACCAGAACTTAGCGGCTAGCCGATGCGCTCGGACGCGCTGACGAACGTGCCGTCGCCGACGCCTGCGCAGAAGGCTGAGCGGACGTCGCAGCCGACGGAGTAGCACTAGCAGAGGGCTGAGCCTGGGCGGTGTTCTGATTAGCCTGGTTGTTGTTAGCTTGCTGAGACGCAGCCGCACTAGGAGCAGGTGCTGCCGATGCGCTCGCCTGAGGAGCGGGTGCATTAGCAATACGGATAGTCACTGTAGAACCCTGCTCAATGGAGGTTCCAGCCGCTGCGCTCTGCGACATTACGGTGCCTGCAGGAGCGTCATCGGTCTGAACATTTTCAATGTTGGTGCTCAGCAGCACATCAGGGCCGGTCAGTGCAGCAATCGCCTCGTCGCGGGTTAAACCTACGAGCGAGGGCACCTCAACCTTGCCGGTTGAAAGAATGATGTCGATGGTTGACTCAGCCTTAACGGATTCACCTTCACCGGGCTTTACGCCCACTACCATGCCAGCCGGTACGGTGGGGTTATTCACCGTGGACGTGCGTCCCGGCTTGAAATCAGCGTTGGTGAGAGCCTCGCGTACATACGCCTCGGACTGACCGTTCAGGCCGGTGGGAACCTTCACCATCTCATTGCCCTTAGACATGTTGAGTTTTACAACGCTGCCTTCGTCAATGGCTGTTCCCGCGATGGGATCGGTACCGATAGCCTGACCCTTCTCAACCTTGTCAGAGAATGTCTCTTCAAACTCAAGCTGCAATCCTGCGTTGCGTAAGGAGTTTTCTGCTTCTTCACGAGACATACCGGTAACAGAAGGCACCGCCACGGTGGGAACCTCATTCAGCTTGTTCTGGTAGTACAGAATCAGGCCAATGCAGGACGCTGCCAACAAGAAAATCACAAGGCCGGAAAGGAACCTGCCCCACGCGCGCTTGCGACGGTTCTTGAGAAGAACCTCAGAATCGCGACCGTATTCCATGACTTCTTCATCGGAGTACTCGCTCTGAGCACCGGCAAAGAAACCGCCCAAACCCGCGTCTTCCACGGGAGCCTGCGGGGTGGACTGGGTATCAAGCACGCTGTACTTGCCGTTGGACGCAGCTACGGCACCCGCGCCAACTGCGGTAGCAGTTGACATAGCTGAAGTAGCAGGTTCGTTGTCGATATCGTCCAAGACAGACTGCGGAAGTATGCCGCGGGCGGCATGTGCCAGTGCGTTGCGAAAATGCTCAGCATCTTGGTAACGCTGAGCGGGATCCTTGCTCAGAGCCTTCAAAACCACGCGGTCAAGCTCTGCAGGGATCTGCTGCTTAGCGTAAAAGCTCGGTGCCTTAGGCTCTTCAGAAAGATGCTGCGAAATAATCTCGTTGACAACATCGCCAGCAAACGGCGCGCGTCCTGCCAGCATTTCATAAAGAACAACCGCAGCGGAATATACGTCGCTACGCTCATCAACCTGAGCACCGCGAGCGTGCTCCGGCGAAATATAACGCGGCGTGCCAATAACGGTGTTCACCTGGGTCAAAGGCTCGCCCTCAGCCACACGAGCGATGCCGAAATCCATGACCTTAAGCTGACCGGGAATGCCGCGCTGACGATCATCATCGGTAGGATCCAACACCATCAGGTTAGCGGGCTTAATATCGCGGTGAATAATGCCCTTGCTGTGGCTGTACGCCAAAGCCTCAAGCAACTGCACACCGAAGATAGACGCATCCTTAGTTGAAATGCCGCCGCTGCGCATCATCTCGCGCAAAGACTTACCGCGAACAAGCTCCATCACAAGGTAGGGAACGTCAATGCTTCCCTTCTCATCAGGCACATTCACCTTGCCGGTATCGTAAACAGCCACAATGCCGGGGTGGTTCAGTGAAGCAACGGATTCACCTTCGCGCGCAAAACGAGAGAAGGATGCCTCATCGCGGGCAATATCAGGGCGCAATACTTTGAGTGCTACCTGGCGTCCCAAACGATTATCGGTAGCTGAATACACGGTTGCCATGGCACCGCTACCGATAACCTCTTCAACGGTGTAACGCTGGTCAATCGTACCGGGGAGGTTCAGTTCCATACTCTTATCTATCCATTATCTTGGGCGGCAGGGGACGTGGACGCCGATGCAGAAGCGGAGGGGGATGCTTCAGTGGTGGGCGTTGCAGCTGCTGCAGACTCAGAATCTGTCCCCGAAGATGAGGACGCATGAGCTACGTAAACATCAACATTACTACCAACTTCTACGTGAGAGCCTGAAGACGGGCTGGTTCGTAACACGGTGTTAGGATCTGCACTGTCGGTGGTCTCCATGTGAACCTGCACGTTAACGCCTAAATCGGTGATCTGCTTGATGACCTCGTCGGCGTTGCGGCCTTCCAGGTTGTTGGGCAGGGTGACGCTTGCAGGGCCGGTGGAGTACGAGACAGTGACGGTTGAACCCGCGACAACGGAGCCGGTGGGTGAGATGGAAAGAACGGTGTCGCTCTTCTCATCGGAGGCCACGCCCTCGGTCTTGGTAGACAGCCCCTTCGAGGTGAGGTCGTTGATGACTTCATCCAGCGGACGTCCTACATAGTCGGCGTTACGCAAAGAGATGCGTTCTTCTTCGGCGGTCGCAGTGGGTTCAGCGGACTCCTCTGAAGGGGCGACGCTAATGGTCGAGACAGTGCCTGAAGGCGCGGGAGTATTCGCTGGCTGGTTGGAAGACGAGTTATTGCCCAAGCCGCCCAGCAAGAAGAAACCAACAACGAGACCCAGCAGAAGAAGGGCCAAGAAGAGTGAAACCCAGCCCCACGGGCCTGACTTCTTCTTCTCGGGGGTGCGCGCCCCAGCAGCCTGAGCGTCCTTGGTGGGCACTGCCGGTTGCTTGGCGGTAGTGGGCTCGGGAGTGTACGCCACTGCGCCAGAACCGTAGCGAGGTGCCTTAACGGTTGAGGTTGCAGCTGTCATGACCTCTGTGGCTTCGGTGTCTGCACCCTGCGGGAGGAAGGTCGACAAAGAAGGCACAGCCTTAATCGCTGCCGGAATATCGCGGCGGCGAATCGCATCCACCGCTGAAGCCAACGTGGTTGCAGATTCAGGACGCTGCTTGGGATCCTTCGACAGCAAGCACATAATCAGTGCAGCTGCGGGCGCGGGGACGTCCTTGGGTAGCGGTGGCGGCGGATCATTAACCTGCGCCAGCGCAATAGCAATCTGTGATTCACCGGTGAAAGGACGCTTACCGGCAAGGCACTCGTAGCCGATGATGCCCAGCGAGTACATGTCAGAAGAGGGGGTCGCGGGCTGACCGGTCGCCTGCTCAGGCGCCAAGTACTGCGCGGTACCCATGACCTGACCGGTAGCGGTCAGCGGAACCTGGTCGGTCAAACGCGCGATGCCGAAGTCGGTGACCTTCACACGCTCGTCCGGGGTAATGATGAGGTTACCCGGCTTAACATCGCGGTGCACCAGACCCTGCGCGTGGGCAGCAGCCAGCGCGCGAGCAGTCTGAGCAATCACGTTCAGAATGCGGTCTGAATCCAGGCGCTTTTCTTTTTCGATGATGTTCGACAGCGGATCGCCCGGCACAAGCTCCATCACCAGGTAGGCAGAGCCCTCTTCTTCGCCGTAGTCAAAAACGTTAGCGACACCGGGATGGTTGAGGAGCGCGGTGTGACGAGCCTCGGCACGGAAACGCTCAAGGAAGCCGGGATCACCGGTATATTCCTCTTTCAGAATTTTAACTGCGACGATGCGTCCTAGCACCTTATCGCGCGCTTTCCAGACCTCGCCCATGCCGCCAATGGCAATGCGCTCCGTCAGGTCGTAACGACCGCCTAGTGTGGTCTCAGCTGAAGGCCTCACTTGTTCAACACCGCCTCAAAAAGAGCCTTGCCCGCCGGAGAGGTAAGCGAGGCACCTGTAACTGCATCTACATCTTCATAAACTACCGCAACAGCAACCTGGGGGTCATCTGCAGGAGCAAACCCCGTAAACCATGCGTTATTAGAGCCGGTACTACCAATCTCGGCAGTGCCGGTTTTACCTGCGACTTTCACACCGTTCACAGCTGCGCCCGACGCGATACCGTTATCCACGTCGTTCACCATCCAATCTTTTACCTGAGAGGCAACGTCTGCACTTGTTGATGTACGAAGTTCAGATGGGGAGAACTCGTACAGGGAACTCAGGCTGCGAGATTTTACGGATTTCACGAGGTTCGGTTTCATTTGCTTTCCATCGTTCGCAATAGCCGATGACATCATCGCAACCTGTAGCGGGGTTGTTTTGACGTCGTACTGGCCGATGGATGCAAGTGCTAACTGGTCCTGTGACATATCAGCAGGGAAAACTGATGGAGAGACGCTCAGCGGAATAGAGAGGTCTTCTCCGTACCCAAAATTCTTTGCCGTCTGAGCTATCTTATCTTGACCAACGTCCATTGCGATCTGCGCAAAGGGAGTGTTGCACGATTGTGCAAGCGCCCATTCAATGGTTGCTTGCGTGCGTGTTGAGCACTGCCCGTTGACGTAGTTGGGGAGCTTGGTGGTGGTGTTCGGTAGCTGTAACTCTTGCGGGTTATCAATGACCGAATCAGCGTTGTATTTTCCAGATTCTAGGGCGGCAACAGCGTCGATAATTTTGAAGGTAGAACCGGGTGAGTAGGTGTTACCTGCGATTGCTCGGTTGTAGAGCGGGTTATCGGGGTCGCTGTTGAGGCGTGAGTACGCGTCGATGACCGCGCCGTTATCGTGTGATGACAGCTCGTTAGGATCGTAGGAGGGGCTGGACGCCATCGCCAGAATTTCGCCGGTCTTGGGGTTCATCGCCACGATTGAGCCCTTGTGACCGTCGAGGAGTTCGGCCGCGGTCTGCTGAATTGCGGGGTCGATGGTGAGCTCAACGGTTGCGCCGGTGGTCTTGCCGCCGGAGAACATTTGGGCGATGCGGTCGTAGAACTGCTCATCCCCGTTGCCGGAGAGCTCATCGTTCATGGCTGATTCAAGGCCGCTAGAGCCGTAGATTGACGAGAAGTAACCCGTCAAACCAGCGTAGAGTTCGGGCTGTGAATATACGCGCTGATAATCGTAACCGTCATTTGAAGGTACGGAGGACGCGATTTCTGTGCCGCCTACGACAATAGAGCCGCGCTGTGAACCGTAGGAGTCGTAGAGTGTGCGACTGTTCCACTGGTTAGCCATCAAGGTTTTTGATTCAAAGAACTGGATGTAGGTGAGTGCGCCCAGTAGCAGAACAAAAACGCATGCTGAGGCAATCCACAGGCGTCGAATTGCTTTATTCACGAACCGCACCTCCTTGATGGTCAGCGTTATTGTGGTCAGTAATTCGTGAGATGACGGAGGTTGCTCCATCATTCTCGTAGCTGTCGAGGTCGATGGTGTCTGAGCTTTCTTCGGGCTCGAAGGTATCGACCAGTTGCGGGGCTCGGGCGCTGTGCGAAATCGCGATCAGCAGGGCAACAATGACCCAGTTGGCAAGGAGTGATGAGCCACCGGCAGACATAAACGGAGTGGTGAGACCTGTCAGCGGGATCAGACGGGTTACGCCGCCGATGACCACGAACAGTTGCACTACCATCACGGCTGAAAGGCCGGCTGCCAACAACTTGCCAAAAGCATCGCGGACGCCCAATGATGCGCGGAAACCGCGTGATACCAGGAGCATATACATCATGAGCAGAGCGCCGAGACCGATCAGGCCGAGCTCTTCGCCGAGGGACGCGATAATCATGTCCGAATTGGAATACGAGACGAGATCCGGGCGTCCATTGCCCCAGCCGCGCCCAAAAAGACCGCCGGAGGCAAGACCGAAAACACCCTGCACAATCTGACCGGATCCGCCAACAACCTGGTTGTAGACGTCGGGATCAAATGCGTGAACCCAGGACGAGATGCGGTAGTAGACGTGCGAGATGAAGTTGTAGGCGAGAAAGCCGCCGGCTGCCACAAAGAGGAAGCCGAGAACTAGCCAGGTGACCTGGCCGGTGGCAAGGAAGATCATTGCCATGAATAAGCCGAAGAAGAGAATAGCCGAACCGAGATCACGCTGGAATACCAGCACACCGATGCTAAGTAGCCAGGCGATGAACATGGGCGCGAGGTCTTTGAAACGCGGCAGACGGAAAGGCCCGACGCGTTTACCGGCCAGCAGAATTAAATCGCGGTGCGTTGAAAGATAGCCAGCGAAGAATATAGCCAGGGTAATCTTGGCGATTTCGCCGGGCTGGAAAGTGCGTCCGGCAATACTAATCCAGATGCGCGCGCCGTTAATTTCCAAGCCGAGGCCGGGAATCAGCGGAAGAAGCAGCAAGAAAAGTGATACCGCCAGCGAAATATAGGTGACGCGTCGTAGTGCTCGGTGATCTTTGAGGAACAACAGCACGATCGCGGCGGCAGCCATAGCCACACCCGTCCACATCACCTGCGACGCGCCAGCTTGAGCGCTAGTGGTGAGGTCAATGCGGTAAATCATTGCCAAACCGATGCTGTTGAGCGCCAGTACCAGCGGCAAAATCAAGGGGTCAGCAAAACGCGCCTTGAACTGGATCACTAGGTACAGCACCAGCGCACCAATGCCCAGAGTGAGTGTTGCGGTAAGCCAGCGGGTATCGCCACCCGCAATCACTTCGCTGTCAATGAGCCACATCGAAATCGGGCACAGGGCGACAGCTACGGCAGAGAGAATAAAGCCTACGATGTAGCGTGAACGCGGCGCATCATTTTTTTGACGCAGTGATAGAGCCATTACTGACCTCCTTCGCTGGCACGGTCTGACGGGGTTTCGGATGCGGGTGCTGAGGCACTTGCTGAGCTACTTGCCGGCGGGGTAGCGGGAACGGTGGTTACCCTACCCGGCTCGGGCGCGGCTTCTTTCCTGAGGTCGTCCACAATGCGCTGGGCATCATCGCGGTCTTTAGCGGTAATGGTGTCGCGCAAAAGCGTTTGCGAGTAGGAGGGCAGGTTGTTGACCTCAACGTCGGTTTCTTCAACGAGCTCGTAGAGGTGGATGGGGCCAACGGACTGTGGGACGCCGTTGTAAACCGCCACTTTATTGTTCTGCACACCCACGTAGTACTGGTGTGAAACCCAGTTCAGGGCGCTCCAGATAGAAGCTCCCAGCACTGCGAGAGTCAGCAAAGTAGCAAAGATGCGTACTGCCCAGCGCGGACGCGGATCTTCGTAGGATTCATCGTCCAAAAGTGCGCGGAATTCTTCGGGAAGTTCCGCCGTCTTTTCTTGGGAGTGCAGACCACCGGTTTCTGCCAGTGTGGCGCGTCGTTGCATGGTGTGCTCGGTGACGGTGGGAAACTGCCCGGTCTCAGTGGCGTTGGCAGCTGAGCCCACCAGAATATGCGGACGCTGTTGCAATTCTGTGCGCAGAACTGATGCCGATGACTCGTCGGCGTCGGTGGGACGCTCGTCCACACCTGCGGTCTGGGTCATCACGTTGAGCACGCCGTCAGAGAACGACTCACCGCGCCATTTACCGTGACGCAGTGCGTTGCGCAGTTTTGCTTCTTGCGGCAGGCGGCGACGCCACGGGATACGGTGATGGTCTTCGGGTGCGGCGTCCACGGCTTCGCAATCAACTTCGGCAGAAGTCTCAGCTTGCGCGTCCGGAACGGGGTGCAAACCTACCTGCTCGCCGGATTCGTCGTACTTGCGCACCGGAATAATTGGCTGAGGAGCGGTGACGGTTTCTGACAGCGAATCTTCATCAATCACCTGTAGGGCAACGAGGGTGACGTTATCGGGTGCGCCGCGTTCCAGCGTCATGTTGGTGAGAACATCGACCATCTGTTTGAGGTCGGCGGTAGAACGCATCACGGCTTCGATTTCATCGACTTCGACGCGGTTATCCAGGCCGTCGGAGCTCAAAATCCATTTTTCGCCGATGCGCGCATCGAGGGTTTGAAGTTCGAGTTCGGGGGACGCGTCGACGTCGCCGAGCACACGCATAATGACGTTTTTGTGCGGGTGGTTGGCTGCCTCTTCGGCGGTAATGCGCCCCTCTTGCAGCAGGCGCTGCACAAAGGTGTGGTCGGTCGTAATCTGCTCAAAAACACCGTCGCGCAGGCGGTAAGCGCGGGAGTCGCCGATGTGCGCGAGTTCAATGGTGTCACCGTCAATCAACAGGGCAGTGCAGGTGGTTCCCATGCCGCTTAGCAGGGGATTGAGCGAAACCAACTCGTTCATAATAATGTTCGCGGTCTGAATCTCGTCAGCGAGATAAACTCCCGCAGACCCCTCGTATCCCGCGTGATCCAGGGGAGTGAGGTCGAGAACGGTGGTAGCGGATGCGACGTCGCCACCCACGTGGCCACCCATGCCGTCGGCAACAACGGCTAGATAGTGGCCCGCATAGGCGGAGTCATCATTTTTAGCGCGCACTTTACCCACCTCGGAGCGCGCGGCAAAACGAAAAGCGAGACTCATAGGCTAGGCTCTTAGCTGCATGGTGGTTCGGCCCACGCGGAAGTCCGTGCCCACCTCAAGCACGGTGGCGCGGGTTAGGCGGTTGCCATTCACAAAGGTGCCGTTGGTTGAACCGAGGTCCTCTAAGAACCAGCGTGAACCCTGCGGGAACAAGCGCGCGTGATGGCCGGAGGCGTAATCGTCTTCAAGGGACACTTCAATATCGTTAGCGCGTCCCATGGTGATCGGCTCATCGCCCAAACGCATCACAGCACCTGCCTGCGCACCATCGGTAATTACCAACTGTGATGCACGCGCCGGCGGCGGTGCCACCGGAGTCGGTGAGGACGTCGGAGCCCCAGCCTGCGCACCGGGCTGAGCACCAGCATCCGCACTGCGAGCAGCACGAAGGTTACGACCAATACCCAGATCACGACGAGACGCCGCCATAACCATAAAAACAAACAGCCACAGCAGCGCTAAAAACGCAAAACGCAGCAGCGTTACGGTAATTTCAGATGCCATGACTTAGCTCCTTGGAACCATCAAACGAAAAACAATACGGGCGCGACCCATCGTGATAACGGTGCCACTGGTAATCTCACGACGCCCCTGCAGGCGCTGACCATCAACGTAGCTACCGTTCGTTGAGCCAAGATCAACGGCGAGGTACACGCCGTCCTGCTCAACAATTTCAAGGTGACGACGCGAAACACCGGTGTCTTCAACGGTGATATCGGCGCCGCGTCCGCGACCAAGAACAACGGGGAAAGAATTAATGGAGTACTTTTGCCCGTTGATATCGAGAACAGGCTGAGCCTTCGGCTTGGGTGCCTCGAATGCTGGGGCAGAATAACCCGGCTCCGGGTAGGGCATACGCGTTTGCTGATGCGCGGTAGAAGATGCGCCTGCAGAAGCTCCTGCGCCGTGGCGTCGCGGCGGGCTCGCTACCGTGGGTTTGGTGATGCGCGTGGGCAACTGCTCGTGGGCAGGCTCAGCGCGGTAAGCCGGTGCGGGTTCTACATCGTGAGGTGCCGGTGGCTGAGTAGCAGACTGAGCGGCGGCCTCCTGCGAAGGTGCAGCAATCTTCTCTTGTGAAGAATTGACAATGAACTCACCGGGTTCAAGATCATCGCCCACCATAAACGTCACGCGAACTGAGCCGCGCAGAGAATACGCCTGCGCGCGGGCATGGCGGATAGCAACATCGCACAGCTCTTCAGCCAGCGGAGCACCCCACCCCTGAACGCGCGGAAAATCCTGCGCCGTGAACTCAACAGTAAAAACATTGGGGGCAATCGTGCGTCCAGAAGGAATAGCGTAAGCACGATCATCCATTTCAGTGCGCATACGATTAGCAATATCGACAGGCTCAAACTGCCCACCCTTATTAAAAGTGGAGCGTACGGCTTTCTCTAAACCCTGTTCGATTTTGGTGATGAAACCCATGACACCTCCTTACAGTTGACCTATCGCTCGCTTGCATACCCTCGCCGCAACCGCTCATTCTTTGTTCGCGGTAACGGGCGAAAAATCTACCTTACGGGCAACTCATGAGGCTTTCATGAGCAAAACCTGAGTGCTTGCTTTATGAATAAAACGCGCGCATCAAGGCAGAAACATATGCATACTACTTCTCTAGTTTAGTAGAAAACCTGTAAAAACCCTGAGGTGAGGGGGCGGATGCGGCGGTTTTTGGCTCAGCGCGGCGGGTTGTTGACGGGCTAGTAATCAAAGGAGCTTTCATGCGGGGCGCGCACTGAAGGATGCTGCGCGCGCACCTTCTGCAGGTGAAAACGGCGGGTGATACGAATGCACGGGCGAATAAGCATCAGCACAGAACCAATAACAAATAGCCAGGTGCCCTCGTAGGTGGTGCTCTCAGAGAAGAACAGGATAGAACCCACCAAAAAGATGACGCCAATCAGAATGTCATTCAGAATCGACAGGGTTTCGTAGCGGTCGCGAATTGTCAGCTCGTCGTGGCCGATGGTGAGCGTGAGGTCGTGAGATTTTTCAGTCATGACCTCTATAGTTCCACACGATAGTAAACAGACTGATAAAAGGTAGGACGCGGGCGCGTGGGGCGGCTCCTTGTGATCTAGTGCACACGCATCCTAAATGGACTTTTTGCGCATGCTTTGTGTATAGTAGTCTTCGTTGCTCAACGAGCTCACGCTCGAAAGGGCCGCTTGCGCAAGTGGCGGAATTGGCAGACGCGCTGGCTTCAGGTGCCAGTGATCGCAAGATCGTGGGGGTTCAAGTCCCCCCTTGCGCACGAGGTAAGAACCCCCGGTTACTTCAGGTAACCGGGGGTTCTTTTTGTTTAACCATCTACGGGTTACGGGGGGGCTACTGCGACTACTGCCGCCGAGATCCTGATTTATCGACGAAATCCTGTTTTAAATCAGGATTTCGTCGATAAATCAGGATCTTGAGGGGGTGGTGCAGAGGGACGGTCCTTGCTTTCTAGCCGCTCGAAGTGTCAACCACCAAAAGAGGGAAGTCTTAGAAGCCACCAGGACCACCAGGACCTCCGAAGCCACCACTGCCGGGACCGCCGAAACCTCCGCGACCGCGTCCCTCTCCAAAACCACCGCCGGGAATATCATCGCGAGGACGACCTCCCCCAAAGTTGCCTAACTGACCACCGAAGGTACCACCAAAATTACCTGGCATAGTGTTACCCACAAGCCCTCCGCCGCTGAACAAGCCACGGCGTCCGCCGCTAAAGATGCGACTCAGAAGCCCCGCGCGTCCACCCACGCCATCACCGCCGGTGAGAGTGCTCCACACCGCAGAACCAACAAAGCCTGCTGCAAGAGAAGCCAACACCGTCCCGCCGCTACCCAGCCCATTGCTGAAAACGCCACTCAACGCCCCCGGCGACTTCATCTCGAGCCGAGTAGCTGCCTTCGCCAATGAAGAAGACGAACTGTCTTGAGGGGTTTCACCACCACGGGCAAGCGCAGCCAGAACTTGCTGTCGCTCCTCAGCGCTCATCGACGCAAAAGCTTCCTCATGAGCTTTTTCGATATTCTGCGGGCTGGCAGTTGAAAGAAGGTACTGGTATCGGTCTAATGCATTGTTGCTATTAGCAGTGGTCATGTCAGGCATCCTCTCTTGCGCTGTATGTATTACAAAATTAGCTAAGAGATGTATGCGACAACTTTCATCAACCTGTGTGACTCCTGTGCAAGATTCTCACCCGCATAGTGGTTTGGATGGCGGTTCTTTACAAGGTATGGCCACGTTGCGTCTTTTAGGAAGTTTTCGCTGATTAGAAGTGTTAGTTCTGCTTCCTTAATTTGCCGGATGCGCGTGCTCGGCCGGTTGGGTAGCGTCCTGTTGCGCGTATTTCTTTTCCATGCGCATCTTAGAAATCCAGGCGATAGGGCCGAAAATAGGCAGCGCTAAGGCGAGCAGAAGCCACACGAGCTTCTCGGTCTGATTGATGTGCGGGTTCTTGTGAATTGTGAACACACAGTACAGCGCCAGCACCACACCCAGCACAAACACAACCGTAAATAGCACCTGAAAAACCAGCGAAAGATCCATGCCTACCAGTGTACGGGGATGCGTCCGTGGTTACCTGCATGAGCCAGGAGTTGCTTGCGTCCGCGCTGCCTGCCTCATGCGCGTCCTAATATGCGCCGAGATCCTGATTAATCGACGAAATCCTGATTTAAAACAGGATCTCGTCGATTAATCAGGATCTCGGCGGCGGAAGCGGCGGCGGAAGGAGAAAGCAGAGCAACAGTTTTACAGGGCAAACCTGCCGTCAATTGTGGACACACGCCCCTGTGGATGACACGGATGTCCACATTTAACCTCGTCTCCCGCAAATATCCGCATTTTCTGCGACTATAGGGCGCATGAGAACCACCAAAGAACTTTACGACTATGCGCACTCCACCCAAGAACTGCTGGAGCGCGGCCACTCAACGCGGAGCATCAAAAATCGTGCGGATGCGGGTGAGCTCGTTACCCTGTGCCGCGGCGGCTACTGTGAGCGGCACCTGTGGGAGGGTGCCAATCCTAAAGAGAAAGCCATTCTGAATGCCGTGGCTACCCACAAAACATTGTCGGAGAAAGTTGTCTTTTCCCACGAGACAGCGGCGGTAGTACAAGGGCTTGCCACGCTTGATGTCCCGCGCGAGACGCACATTGTTGGGCGTCGCATCCATGGAGAAAAGCAGGGGCTGCGGCGCCACTACCACGACGCGTTTCAGGGTAAGAGCACCCCTGTTGCGGGCACGCCGATGCTGGCTCTGCCACCAGAGCTGACGGTGCTTTCGTGCGCGACCTCGCAAAGCGTGCAGTCTGCGCTGGTCACGGCAGAATCAGCTGTTTACAGTGCCGGGGTGCCTTATGACGATCTGCGCACTGTACTCCTTGAATCTAAAGGACGCGGATGCAGAACCGCCCGCCGGGTAGGCCAGTTAATGAGCCCGCTTTCGGAGTCGGCGGGGGGGGAAACGCTCGTACGCTTTGCCCTCCTAGATGAGGCGTTGCCCGAGCTGGTGCAACAGTACGAAATTAGCGTTGCCGGGCGCATATATCGCGTGGATTTTGCTCTTCCTGAGCTGGGAATCATCATCGAGTTCGACGGCGCGCTGAAATACACCGACTACGGGCCGGCTGACCAGGTGATTCTGCGTGAGCGTCAGCGCGAAAAAGACCTGCAAAATGCGGGATGGTACGTGATTCGCGTGGGCTGGGGTGACGTGTACCCGCGTCCTCACCGCCTGCTCGCGATGGTGCGCGATGCGGTAGAGAGGCGCAGTCGCGCACCCAGAGTTGCTTAACGCGCACTGCTTACCTAGACATCCGTCAAGATCCTGATTAATCGACGAAATCCTGATTTAAAACAGGATTTCGTCGATTAATCAGGATCTCGGCGGAAATAGAATACAGAAACTATCCCAGCGCGTGCTTCAGGGCGCCGCTGAGCTGGTCGTCAAAGAAGACGTACCCGCTCTTCACTAGTTTTTCGTTAGACACAAATTGGTCTGCCAGTGCCAGCTGGTCGGTGCCCTCTTTGCCCAGCAACGCATCGGACGCGACCCTCGGCGCGCGCATCAGCGCCGGGCGCTTGAGCGTCTGACCTACCAGGCGCGCAACTTTCTTTGCGCTCGACGGTGATGAGGCGACAGCGTTGACCGGTCCCTCCACCGAGTCGCGCAGTACGGCATGCACGTAGATGCCGGCGATGTCATCCAGCGAAATCCACGACTGGATGTTGTCGCCCTTGCCGATGGTTCCGCCGGTTCCACTCAAAAACAGCGGCATCTGCAGTTTCAAGAAACCGCCCAGCGGGGTGAGCACAATACCGGTGCGCACATGAACGACGCGAACACCCGCCTCGCGTGCGGGGTCGGCGGCTGCCTCCCATTTCTGGCAGACCTCAGCGAGGAAGTCGTTACCCGCTACTGAGTCTTCGCGTAGGGTTTCGCCGGTGCGGTCGGCGCCGTAGTAACCGATGGCTGATGCCACCACGAAAGTTTTCGGGCCTTTCCCGGCGCCCTGCAAACGCTGGATAGTGCGCGCCAGCAGCCCGGTGGATGTAGTGCGTGATTCGAGAATTTTCTTCTTGTTTTTCTCGTTGAATCGCGTGTTGATGGACGCGCCGCCCAGGTGGATGACGGCGTCCGCACCAATGAGCGCGGTTTCGTCGATCTCGCCCTTATCGGGGTTCCACGCGTACTCGTTGTCGCCTTCGGGGTTGCGGCGCACTAGGGTGCGCACGGTGTGGCCGCCGGTGGTGAGTAAGGCTGAAACCTGCTGGCCCACCATGCCTGATGCGCCTGCGATGACGATGGTTTTCGGCGCGATGTCCGCGTAGCGTGCTTGGAAGTCAAGGTCGGCTTCGATGCGTCGGGCGCGGTCGGCGAAGACTTTTTCGAGGTGGCGTGCTGCCACCTTGGATGCGACGATTTCGGTGCCGCCGCGCACGTTGCCGGCGAATTCGAGGGCGCCTGAGTTCTTCTCGATGGCGCGTGATTTTAGGTCTTCGCCGCCTGCAACGGTGAATTCGATGTCATCGCGAATAACGGTCTGGTTGGCGGTGCCCAAGAATTTGTGGGTGTGCTTCCAAGTGCTGAGTGGGCCTTCCAGCATGATGTCGGAAAAACCGGAGTCGTGGACGTCCGTGATGAGTGCCGTCCATGAGCGATTGGCTAGGCCTTTTGAGCCGGGAATCGCCATTTTGAGCTTAGCTTGGACTCCCTCTTCAACGCCTTTGTCTGATTCGACGGAGCCTGACCACGGGGGAGTGGCGCGGGTGAGCGCGCCTTTGCGCATGTGCCACGCAGCGACGGTTTCTACCGGGTGCTTATAGGTGGAGGTATGTGAGAACGTGCCCATGAGAGCTCCTTGTCAAAACAGCGGTGCTGGTTTCAGCGTTTCTCTCAACCTAGCAGGGCTAGTGTGAAACGTGGCTCACCACACCGCAAAAAGTTAGTTTTACATACTATATGACGGTTGGGGCAGGTATAACATCACGTTCGTCGGTGCAAAAACAATGCGCAAAAAGGCCCTGACCCGCACCCTTCGGTGCTTGTCAGAGCCTTTTATTGTGGGCTTCTACTTGAGAGCCTCCTAGAACTTCACGCCGTTCTGGTCAGCACGGTAGAAGAACGCTGCGGATACTTCACGTGTTACGTCCGCACCGGGGCGGAAAGTACCATCAGCCCAGCCTGTGGAGAGCTTGCTGGATGACATCCACGCGATTTCCTTGTAAAAAACGTCGGAAGTTGAGACGTCCTTAAAGGGAGAGTTCGCCGGTGCCTGGAATTCAGGTGAGCCGGCTGCGCGGTAGAAGAACGCTGCAGCAACTTCGCGGCTAACAGGCTCTGCGGGGCGGAAAGTACCATCACTCCATCCGTTAGCGATTCCTTCGTGGTGCATCCACGCAATCTCCTTGTAGAAGGGGTCGGTGGTAGCGACGTCCTTGAAGGGCGAAACAGCTGGTGCCTGGAACTCCGGTGAGCCTGCTGCGCGGTAGAAGAACGCTGCCATGACCTCACGACTGGTAGAAACCCATGGACGGAATGTGCCATCTTCCCAGCCGGCGGTGATGCCGCGTTGCTGCATCCAGGTGATTTCGTTGTAGAACAGTGAGCCTGCTGGAACATCGGGGAACGCAACACCCTTCTTGCCGCCCACCGCCACCGTTACGTGCGTCTCGGTGCCGGTTGCCGCGTCCTTGAGGGTAACAACGTGCTGACCTGCAGAAACCTTACCCGCCAGCGGAACATCAACCTTAGCGGTGCCGCCCTCAACGGACGCGGTACCCAGCTCAACGCCGTCCACCGAAACGCTCAGCTTCTCAACGGCAGGTGCCTTGAAAGAATCAACGTTCAGTTCGGACGCGGTGAAAGTCAGGTTGCCGTTCGCATCGTACGAATCAGCCACGTCAGAAATCTTCACTGCCTGCTTGTTAAAGCGCGGTGAAATGGTGCCCTCGCCCTTCAGGTAGGACTGGAAAGCGTCTGAATCAACGAGTGCGGTGTCTTTTGCATCCATACCCTGTGACAGCGTGCGGAAGTTATCTCCGCCGCCGAGCAAGAATGACGGAATGGCGACGGTAATCTGCTGATCATCGGTGACCTTCTTACCGTCAATGAAGATTTCATCGATGTTGTTGTTCAGCGTTGCGTGGCCGCTCGCATCGCGGGCACCGGTAAAGGTGTAGCTGACGTTGGACGAAAGGCCCAGCTGCAGGTATGCGCGTGAGGTCTGCGCGCCGTCCGCGGTGGTCTGCCACTGCTCCTCAAGAACCTGCTTAAGCTGCGCGCCGGTCAACGTGGTAGTCCACAGGTTGTTTGCAAACGGGGTGACATTCAGCGCCTGAGCCACGGTCACATCGCTAACAGCGGTATCCAGCGAAGTGCGCAAGCCGCCCGGGAACTCATCGCGCAAACCACCGGGGTTCACAATGCCAATATCAGCCGGGGTGCGACCGGTTGAATTAGCCGCTGACAAGTACATATCAGCTACCAGGTGACCCATCGTTGACTCGCGGTCCCGCTGATCAAAACCACCGCGGTTAGCCGCCTGCGCAGAATCCCAGCCCGTAGTAATCGGCGCGGTCAGACCAGCCAGTTTCTGCTGACCAACCTCGGTTGCGTGCGCATTCGCGTCGTCAAGAATCTTCTGAGCCTTCGCCAAAACAGGGTCAGCCGCTACCTTCTCGGGCGCGGGAACAGCCTCACGCTTAACCAGCTCATTAGTGTATGAAACCACGTTGTTATCGGCATCCAAGGTCAACACGATTTTGCCCAGATTATCGCCGTAGTTACCGGTCTGAATCACGGGACGAGTCTTATTAGTGCCCGGAATCTTACCGTCCAACAGGTACTGCTGGTGCGTGTGACCGGTGAGAATAGCATCCACATTCGCGTTGGTCTTGGTGACCATGCCGTCCATCATCGCGTCGGATGCGCGTACGCCCTCATGGTACTCAGCCAGCACAACATCGGCTTCACCGTTATCGGGGTTGCCGTCAGAAAGCTGATCCGCGTACTTGTTCACCGCGTCCACGGGGTTCTGAAAATCCAAGGAGCTCAGCGCTGACGGGTCGGTCAGCTGCGGGGTTTCTTGCGTGACAGCGCCGATGACAGCTACCTTGGTGCCATCGGGCGCGTCCAAAATAACGTAGGGGTCAAGCGCAGGCTGGCCGGTGACGGTGTCAGTGACGTTCGCGCCGAGGTACGGGAAATCAGCGTGCGGTTCGATGCGGTTGATCAGGTCTGAGAAGCCGCGGTCGAACTCGTGGTTACCGGCTGCGGATGCCTGCAAACCCAAAGCATTCAAGTACTGCAAAGTGGGTTCGTCCGCCTGAACACTGGAGACAAACAGGGATGCACCCACATTGTCGCCCGCTGAAAGCAGAAGGGAATTGGGGTTTGCTGCGCGCTGATCCTGAATAGTCGCCGCAAGACCCATGCCAATGTCGTTGCTGATGCGACCGTGAAAGTCGTTGATGTTCAGAATCTGCAAGGTGCGGTTCTCGTCAGCTGCATGAGCCGGAGCGGTCAGAGGCACAACCAACAGCGCCAAAGCGGTTGCCGATGCCGCCGCTGTCTTTGAGAAACGTGAGGCCACGAGGGCTCCTATCGTTCAAGAATATGATTATGTGAGTGATTCCACTTCATACTGTAACCCCTGCAGGTAACGAAAAGGTTGCCAACGCGTAGCCACAAAAGAGCACCGCCCACTTTCCGTGGATTCGCGCTGTAATTTTCGCGTTTTTACAGCGCAAATCCACGGAAAGTGAGCGGTGAGTCAAACAAGTAGGGCGGGACGCGGGGCCCTCCGCCCCGCGTCCGCCCTCAGCTTGCTCGCGTCCTTACTTGGCGACCTTCACTCCTTCAGACTCACTCCAGGTGAGGTGAGTACCGTCGCTAAAACGCAAGTGAACCTTGCCGTCACCCTCAACGCGCTCGTCGTGAGTCGGGAAGCCCATACCGTCAATGAAACCGTGCTGCTTCCAGTACCAGTACAGCGCGCCCTTGGAATTAACCGTGTGCACGCCGGTACCCTCAGACCAGAAATAACCGGTCTCAACACCATTGGCATCGCGGAAGAACGCAGAAGCCCCGCCGCGAGCAGTCGCGGTTTCGTCGGCAATGGGGAACCCGTGCTTGTAGCCGTTAGCTACCCACAGCGCAGAAATCGCGCCGCGATCATTAAGAGAATGCGCGCCTGTGCCCTCAGACCAGTACACAGCGGTGCGGGTGCCGTTGCTGGGCTGATAGAAGACCTGCTTCGCACCGTTGTTATCTGCCGTTTCGTTCATGGTGGGATAGCCCCAACCGTAGGAGCGGGAATGATCGTTGAATGCGTGTCCAATGGCTCCATTCTCATACAGAGAATGAGTGCCGGTTTCAGGTGACCAGTACAGGGTGTATCGCTGTCCGTTGGATTTGGCGAATTGCTGGTAGGCCCCGCCGTTAGGGCCAGCAGCTTCATCAGTGGTCGGGAACCCAAAACCGTTTTCGTAACCGTTGACACGGTAGAGGTTACCGATACCGCCGGGCCACCAGACGGGGTGCGCTCCAGTATTTGGTGACCAGTAGATGGTGTAACGGTTGGAGAACTGTTGTCCGGCTCCGCCGTCAATGAGGGAGAATTCCCCGGTGGTTGGCTGGCCGTATTTACCAGCGGCACCCGAGTTGTAATACTTCTCGCCGATTGCGCCCTTGAGTCCGTAGCCTGACTGCTTCTTCACTCCTGCCTTATCGAGTGCCTGAGTCAAGATGGAGGGGAAATTGTACTGATAGTGGTTCACTCCCCATACCTCGTTAAACGAGCGATTCCAGTACCCTGAGGCCCCATAGGAGTCAAAGCCCTGTCGTCCAGCGTCATAAGCTGACCAGGTGGGCGGGTTAGTGATCCCAGCACGGTCGTTCGTGCCTTCCCACCACTGGAAATTCATGCGCTTTGCTGCGTCGTTGGGTGCAGTTTGCATACCGCGACTACCGCCACCGCCTACCATGATGGAGCCACCATTAGAGCGCCATGAGGTTTGATTGTCAGCACCGAGCTCGAAGGTTTCAAATTCAGCACCACCGGAGTAGCCGATGGTCCAGATATTATTGCGATCCGTGCCCGTTGCATTAATAAACCAGTTTGCGTACTCACGGAACCAGTCACCGTTGCGGCTTTGATCTTCCCACCAGGTAATTCCGTCGCCACCAGCATTTTTATCCGGTGAAATAACGGGAACAAAAACCATATTGCGAGAATTGGCCACATTTGCCATGCGGGCGAGGTCGCTATTTGCAGGGTTGTGAACCTTTGACTGGTAGTTGTAAAAGTAATCGCCATCCAAGTAGAAGACAACGCCTACAGGTAGGCTCCAGTCGATGTTATTTGCATAAACATGGTACTGAGAATAAACACCTGCAGAAGAGGTATAGCCACGGAAAGTTCCGTTAGAGGTAGACGCGTTAGCTGCGGGAGCTGCTGAAAATAAGGATGCTGCGATGGTTGCGGACGCGAGTGAGCCAGTCAGGAATTTCTTCCAGGAGAGGTTTTTCATGGGGGATATTGAATTTTCTGTGAATATGAGGGGCAAAACGAGTGCGGTGAATTCTCGTGAATAACCCCTTAAATATATTCTTTTAATGCGCAGAAATGCTTATATTTCGCATTATTTATTTTTTAAAAACAAATTTTGTAGATTTACGCTGTAATTTTCGTGTTTTTACAGCGCAAATCCACGAAAAGTTCGGGCGATTCGTTATTCGCATACAAAAGCGCCCCGCCTCTCGTATATGAGAAGCGGGGCGCTACGATGAGGAGCCTCTTTCATAAGAGGCCTCCCGGAGACAAGCGTAGCGAGCGGCAAACTGGCTGGGGCTGGCATGAATCGCCTAGTGAGCGAAGCGAACCCGGTGAGAAGGATTGTTTGCCCCCGCTACGCTTGCGCCAGCAATTTATCCCCTATGACTAAGTCTTAGGAGCGTCCTTACCCGCGCTAGAAACTAGCTGCGGCGGCTGTCGCGTGCCTGCTGCTTAGCTTCTTTAGCTTCAACAATCTGCAGGGCACGAGTTTCCCAGAACTCGTTGGATGCGATTTCATCGCGGCCATCCCATGCAGCGAGGTTAGCTTCGGGTAGGTCTTCGCGGTGGAAGACGGGTTCCTTGCCAGCCTTGCGCTGAGCTTCGTAGTTCTTGAGAACCTTGATGACCTTGGGCATCAAGAGCATCACAGCGGTCAGGTTAACAACAACCATGCCAGCGTTCAGAAGGTCCGCGGTGTTCCACAGCAGGTTCAGTGACGCGATAGCGCCGAAGAACACGAAGAAGAGAACGATCACGCGGAAGATGAACATCGGTACGCGGCTCTCGGTCACAAAGCGGATGTTTGATTCACCGTAGTAGTAGTTACCGATGATGGACGAGAACGCGAACAGGGTAATTGCGATGGACAGGAAGTGAACAGCCCAGCCGCCGAGTTCTGATGCCAGAGCGGTCTGGGTGAGTGATGCGCCCTGCGCTTCAACACCGTACTCGGGCTTGTAGATGAGAACAACGAAAGCGGTGATGGAGCAAATTAAGATGGTGTCGAAGTAAACGCCCAGTGACTGCACGAAACCCTGCTTAGCGGGGTGTGAAACCACAGCGGTCGCGCCAGCGTTGGGAGCGGTACCCATACCGGCTTCGTTAGAGAGCAGGCCACGCTTCATGCCCCAGAGCAGTGCGCCCATGAGGCCGCCAACACCGAATTCACGAATGCCGAATGCGCCCTGAACGATTTCAACGATCATGCCGGGGATTGCACCGATGTTGAGGATAACAACCAGCAAGCCCAGGCCGACGTAGAGAACAGCCATGACGGGAACAAGCCACTCGGTGACGGATGAGATGGTGCGGATGCCGCCGAAGATGATAGCTGCGGTCAGCGCCATGATGATAACGCCAACGAGCAGGCGGTAGCCCATGCCGTTGGTGCCGGTGACGTCAACACCGAATGAGGTGGAGGTCGCGTCGACAATAGCGTTGGTCTGCACAGCAACGAATACGAATGCGTAAGTAACAACGATGAATGCCACGAAGATCAGGCCGAGCCATTTAGCGTTCAGTCCGCGCTTCATGTAGTACGCCGGGCCGCCGATGTATGAGTCCTTGCCGCGCTCCTTGTAGAGCTGGCCGAGCAGGGACTCAGCGAATGCGCTCGCCGCGCCCACGGATGCGATAACCCACATCCAGAACACAGCGCCGGGGCCGCCCATGGTGATTGCGATAGCTACACCCGCGATGTTGCCGGTGCCCACGCGGGATGCTGCTGAAACGGTGAACGCGCGGAAAGCTGAAATGCCCTTAGAGCCGTCTTGCTCGGTGCCTGCGGGGTCTTTCAGGGTGCGGAACATTTCGCCTAGACCGCGGAACTGAATGCCGCGCGTCCAGATGGTAATAATCAAACCAACGATGATCAGGGCCGCAAAGAGAAAGTAGGTCCAGATGGTGTTGGTGATATTCAAAATGACGTCGGATGCGCCGGCGGTGGTTGAGTTCAACCACTCAATCGCGCCCAAAATAGCGTCCATAGATGTGCTCCATATCTGCTTGAAACCACGCCGAAAAGCGCAGAAAAATCCTGCGCGTAATTTTTTCAGTGTTGCTTCGCTGCAAAGAAATAAGGAGGGGCGTAACGCGCCGATGATGTGTGAGCGCACCCCGTGAAATCGACACGTATGCCGACAATAGTCCGTTTTATTGTCACAGTCGGGAGCGAAATAAGCAATTTGGGCGCGTGAGTAAAGCCTGAATTTTAGGGCTTAAGTGATGAGGCGCACGCTAAGCGGTGGGCGGGTGTGCAAAGGGTGGGCTCCTCGGCAAAACTGCTTGTTTTACCGAAGAACCTGCCCGTTAGTGATTTCTTTTGGCTCGCTTCCACTCGTGCAGGGTGAGGAAGACGATGAAGACGTCGAAAACTGTCAGGGCAACCATTATGAGTGACCCGCCGGTTGCGATGTCGAAGATCTGATAGCCCGTGAAAATGGTGAGGATGCCGAGCATCCACGGGTACGCCCACAGTTTATTTTTCAGGACTGCCCACACAAGCACGATTTTGGTGAGGGCGTGGATTAAAAGGTAAACGGTAGCGAACCACGGGGTGTGCTGGCTGAGGACGCTGCCTTCATGGAGTACCTGCGCGCTGGTAATGATGTCGGTGTCTTGAAAAATTTCAGAGTTCGCTATTTTTTGTGCGGCTAGCGTCCACCACCCTGGCGGGGTGAAGAAGAGTACCGCAGCTGACATGAATTCCCCGATACCGACTAGCAGCTTGACCCACAGGCTGACGCGAAAGAACCTGTATAAAAACCGTTCGGTGCGGCTTTCTAAGTTCTTTCCCCGAGGTGAGTGTTGCGCTACTGCGGGCTGTGATGGCGCGTGGTGAATGGAGGGAACCATTAGATTTCTTTCTTTTTACCTAACAATAGAGCACTGAGAATGAGCGTGGTGCCGAATCCTACGAGGGAGCCTGCGGCGGTGTCGCTGAACCAGTGAACGCCCAAGTAGAGGCGGGATCCTGCGACGGCGGCGATGATAGCTGCACTGATGATCCAAGTGAGGACGCGGGTGCTGCGGCGTGCGGTGAGGAGGGTCAGTACGATCGCGGTGGAGACCAATAGCGCGGTAGTGCCGGTGACGTGGCCTGAGGGAAAGCTGAAGTCGGTTTCGTTGACGAGGTGGTCAACCAGCGGCGGGCGGCTGCGGTGAAAAATGGATTTGAAGGTGTAGGTAATAGCTGCAGATGCCGCTACCGAACCGCATACCAGCGCCGCGTAGCGCCAGTGACGCGTCGTAAACCAAAGCACTGCGCTGACGAGGAGTGACAGCAAAATGGTGCCCGCCGGGTCAAAGATGGTGGAAATGAAGGTTAGTACCGAGGTTGCGGTGTCTGAGCGACGTGCCAGAAAGTCGTTGAGTACGTCGGTGTCTTCTGCGGTGATGAGTGAGTTTTTGAGGGCAAAACCCAGCCCCGTGACAATGAGAAGGCAGAGTGCGCCGATGCTGATGAGAAGTTTGGGGGAGCGAAGGAGTTTTGCTGTTGCGTTCATATTTTTATAGTGCGCCCTGTGAAAGCTGTGAACGCTGAGTTTTTCTTAAGTGCAAGAAATGTGTCTTCTGTGAAAAAGCTGAATGCGTTAGCGCGCGTATAAATTGCGGGTAAAGGTGGGTATTTCTGCTCCGTACCGCGCGTCACACCCACCGTGTATGATGTGTTAGCGACCACATTTGTGGATGCGGGTGGGCTGCACATCTTGCCCGCACACACCTCTCACTTTTCAAAGGAACAAGCATGACTTACAACGTTGGCAATTACCTTCTCGACCGCCTGGTAGAACTGGGCGTCACCGATGTTTTTGGCGTCCCCGGCGACTTTAACCTGGGCTTTCTCGACGACGTTCTAGAGCACGAGAAGCTCGAGTGGGTGGGTAACATGAACGAGCTGAATGCTGGTTATGCGGCGGACGGCTACGCACGCGTGCGCGGTCTTGGCGCGCTGGTGACCACCTACGGGGTTGGTGAGCTGTCATCTATTAACGCAACCGCGGGTTCCTACGCAGAGAATGTGCCCGTTATCCATATTGTGGGTGCACCGTCCTCAGCTGCGCAGAACTCGCACCTGCGCGTGCATCACACCCTCGGCGACGGCGACTTCAAGCACTTTATTCGCATGGCAGACGAGGTCAACGTTTCAACCGCGATTTTGCAACCTGCCACCGCACCGTTCGATATTGACCGCGTCCTTCGCGATGCCGTCGTGCACAACAAGCCCGGCTACCTGATGCTGTCCGCCGATGTTGCCAGCGCAGAAATTGACCCGCCCACCGGCCCTCTTGAAGTGAAGCTCGCAATCTCAACCAACGCAGCGAAAACAGCTTTCAAAAAAGCCGCCACCGAGTTCCTGCGCGGCAAGAAAACCTCCATTCTGGCGGACTACATGACCGCGCGTTTGCAGGCGACTGATAATCTGCAGCGCCTGATTGATGCCACAGATTTTCCCTACTGCACCCTGATGGGCGCGAAGGCTCTCATCGATGAGAATAATAAGCAGTTCGCCGGTCTTTACCTGGGTACTCTGACCGCCGATGAAACCCGCACCGTCATTGAGGACGCCGAGGCAATCATCCTCTCGGCCGTCGCCTTCACCGATACCAACACCGTGGGCTTCTCGCACAAAGTTGATATGCACAAGGCCATCAACCTGGGCGCAGAGTCGGCAACCATCGGCCGTGAAACCTTCGCGCCGCTGGCGCTGAGCGATGCACTGGATATCCTCACCGAGGTTGCAGTAGAAGCTGACGCACAGCCCATGGACTTCACACCCTTCACCCGCGAGGTTGAGCAGCCTGCCGCATCCGATGATGCACTGACTCAGAACCAGTTGTGGGACGTTGTTGCCTCTAACCTGGACGAGCTCAACACCGTCGTGGTTGAAATGGGAACCTCATTCTTTGGTATGGCATCGCGCGGTTTCCCCAAGGACGCCCGCTTTATTGGTGCGCCCCTATGGGGTTCGATTGGCTACACCCTGCCCGCTCTTCTGGGTGCGGCGGTGGCTGATCGTGATTCTCGCGGCGTGCTCTTTATCGGTGACGGCTCGGCGCAGCTGACCATCCAGGAACTCGCCACCGTGGTGCGTCGGGGCCTCAACCCCGTGATTTTCTTGATTAATAACGACGGTTACACCATTGAGCGCGCTATCCACGGCAAGAAGCTCTCCTACAACGACATCGCTCCTATGGACTGGCAGAAGGTGCCCGCCGCCTTTGGCGCAACCGACGAGAACACCGTGGTTCTGCGCGCGTCCACCGTCAATGAGCTACTGGATGCTTGCGCGGTTGCTCAGCGGGAAAAAGACAAGATGATCTTCATTGAGGTCATCACCGATAAGGACGATATGCCGGAGACCCTGCGCAAGTTTGGTGCAATGGCGGCAGCGGCAAACAAGCTGGTGGAAAAAGAATAAGCTGGGCGAAGCGGGTGCGAGCTAGCGAGCCCATAGAGACCCTCGACCAGGAAGCTCACCAATTACCTTGCCCACGCAATGAGTGGTTGGGATTAGATTATTAATACTCGAGAGGGGCTAGTCGAGGATTTTCCGAGTGAGCGAGGAAGCGAAAATCCTCGGGTAGAAAGCTGTTCGTCGTGGACTTGCTTTGTGTTGTATGGGTATCGAGCAGATCACCTATCCGTGAGAGGAGAGCAATGGGACATTTTTCGCCGCAGAAACGTCCCATTGCTCCCCTCTCGCATCGTGCATAGTTTACTCTTGACCTTAGACAGACTACTGATGAGTTCTGCACCAACACTGCGGTAAGGCGGTAAACATGAAAATCCTTTTGACGGGCGCATCCGGTTATATTGGCGGCAACCTGCTCAAAGAGCTGAAGAAAAACCACGAGGTTATCGCGGTTTCACGCAGTACTAAGAACAAGGAAAACGAAGAAAACGTTACCTGGGTTGCTGCGGATCTCTTCGCACCTGAAGATAATGAACGCGTCATGAAAGACATTGACCTGGCGGTTTATCTGGTTCACTCCATGCAGCCGCAGGCAAAGCTGACGCAAGCCAAGTTCGAAGACATGGACGCGCTCCTTGCTGATAACTTCGCGCGAGCAGCGGCGAACAACGGCGTCAAGCGCATTGTGTACTTGAGCGGTATCGTCCCCGATGATGAAAAGCTTTCGCGTCACCTTGCCAGCCGTCTAGAGTGCGAGAAGATTCTTGGTTCTTTCGGTGTTCCCGTGACTACCTTGCGTGCCGGTTTGATTGTGGGGCCGAAGGGTTCGTCCTTCCCGATTCTGCAGTCACTGGTAGAGCGTCTGCCCGGTCTGGTGCTGCCCTCCTGGGCGTATAACCGTACGCACCCGGTGGCTTTGCGCGACCTCATCGACGGTCTGCTCGCAGTGATTGAGCGCGAAGACCTCGGCCAGCAGTCCATTGACATTGGTGGGCCTGAAGAAATGAACTACCGCGAGCTCTTTGAAGAAACCGCAGAAGTTCTGGGCAAGAAGCTGCCCATGGTGGATCTGCCGATTATTCCCGTCTGGCTCTCTAAGGCGTGGGTCGCCCTCATTAGCGGTAAGCCGATTGAGATGGTCGGTCCGCTGCTCGATAGCCTGGTGCACGACATGGTGATTACTCCCGAACATACCGTAGAGGGAATTACTAATGCGCCCACGCCTTTTAAGGAAAGCGTGCGACTGGCTACCGAAAACCAAGACTCACTGGGCTACACGCTGCCCAGCTTCTCACTTCCTTTGAAGAAGGACGTTGAGAACCCTAAGAACGATGTGAAGTCCATTCAACGCGTCACTATTCCCGAGCACTGGTCGGTGCAGCACACCGCGAGCTACTACCTGCAGTGGCTCTCACGATCGAGCCTGAAAATCGTGGGTACCAGCGTCAACGACAATCACGCTGAGATTCGCCTGCCTATTCTCAAGGACCCGATTCTTACCCTCGACTACTCACCTGAGCGTTCACGTGAGGACGCGGTTACCTACATGATTAGTGGCGGACGCCTGGCGCGTGTTCAGGAGGGCGGACGCGCTCGCTTGGTCTTCCGTCGTGTGCTGGATGAAAGCCGCGTCATTATCGCTATTCATGAGTACGAGCCTGCACTGCCGTGGTTTATCTACACTCTGACGCAGGCGCGAGTGCACCTTATCGTGATGACTGTCTTTGGTTATGAGACAGCGGCGCTTGCAAAGTTTTACAAGTTGCGTGAGAAGCTTGGCGCTCGCAAGGCACAGGGTAGGCATGTAGTGGCTTAGGGTTTTTGAGAACCCGAGAGGGGCTAGTCGTGGCGGATGCGAGCTAGCGAGCATGCAAGAGCCACGGCTAGAAATCCCGCCAACCAACTAGCCCACCAAATCATAAAGAACGCGCAGTTCCTTAGTACGCGAAAGGGGAGGGATGTACCGTTTTTAGCTTAAAAACGGTACATCCCTCCCCTCTCGCGCGTTAGGCTCGCTAGGTAACCAGCACCAGGTGCACCACCACATCCACAATCAGCCCCAGCGCTGCCAGCGTGCACGCTACGGGGATTAGGACGCCAATCACCGGGTAGCATGATCGCGCGCAACCCTGACTAGCGGACTCCTCGGACGGGGCGTAGGGGCACTTTTTGAATAAAACGATGAGGTGCCTTCATCTGAAGATGAAAGCATCTCATCAAAATTTTTCTGACCGTAGATTCTATGAATACAGCTTCTAACGTCTCTTACTTATATCTAGAAAATTAATTACAGCAATTATTGCTGCAGTCAGAAACATACATATTCCAGCAATTCCTAAAAATCCTGGTCTGCCTATAAGGGATATGCCAATTAGACCAATCACTATACCAGTCATAGCAATTGCATAATTGTTTTGTTAAATCCGTCCAATATCTTCACCTTTCTACAGTGGGAAAGTTGTAGGTGCTTACATACCACAGGTTGTGCCGGTGTCTCTCCCCCCCCCACTCCAACACTAGTACTGGGGCGAGGCCCCCGTGGCAGGGCATCATTGATGTCTCTTTGGGAGTTGAAGCGGAGTCATCGTCTTTTACCAAGATGGTAAAAAATCTACTGAAAATGAATTATAAAAGTGTGTCTCTGAAATTTCAGAGACACACTACGGTAAATACTTTATTTTTTCACAGGTTAGAGAGTTAGGATAATTTTATTTTCTTTTTTCATTAGAATCATCAGGGAAAAATAAAATAAGAACCCCAAGTATGGAGTATACTGCAGCGAAGTCACATAAAAACAGTAATCGCATCTGGTTTAAAAATCTTGGCTATTGATCTATCGCCATTAAGCGCTCTATTGGATAAATTATATTCGGTTACATAAAACGTATCTCCAAGTTGATGGAGATGTCTTTTGTTAATAAATTTTCTTAGGGTTTCCTATTTTCAGAGTTATAGTTATCATGAATATTTTGATCTCGTGCTTTACCATAACCGTAGAAACCGAAAATCATTCCTAAGCCAAATAGTGCAGTTCCGATAATGCTTAACCTGCCTAGGTATCCCTCAATTCCTAAAAGAATAAACCCCGATATGCAAAATATTGCAGAATAAGTCATTGGTGATATTTTATTAAACACAATAATATATATTTCTCTTAATTAATAGGGATGTTGACTTCTCCACCATCGGATTACCATAACGATCATTCAAACCGTGTGTGCATACAAAGGTACCCTCTTTAGAAGACTGCTGAGCAATCAACTGCTTCTGAGTCATACCCGCAAAAGTGTTCGTCGTAGTATTCGCCCCTTCCTTCAAGGTCGAACTCACATTCTGGTTCACCGTGTGATGGGTCAGGAGCCCCTGTTGCAGTGAGGCGCTTGCCTCTAGCGCCGCTAGCGGTGCTGCGGTGAGGGTGGCTCTGCGTGTAAGCATGAAGGTTTCTTTCTTGTAGATGTTGCTTATGCAACATCTTGAAAATACACCTGTGAGCGGGTTTTCTAACGCTTGAAATGTTTTATGTTGTTTTATGACGAATATTTTATTGTTATCGTTTTAATGAGGCTTATTCAAAAGTAAGAGCACACCCCACACCCACCAACTAGACAACGGCCCCACCAGCGGCAAAAATATGAGCGTTAAATCTCTACAAATAACCTCAAGCCATACCGGAAGAACCGTTGCAACACCAGCGTACAACCGGCCTCACCGCCACGCAATTCACCACGCTCCTCACAGCCCTCACCCACCACCTCACCTGGGCAAAACCAAGCGGAAGACCACCAGCCCTCACCCAAACCCAAGCCCTCAAAATCACCTTGCTCTACCACCGCCACAACCTCACCGAAGAACTCCTCGCAGAACTTTTTACCGTCTCACAACCGACGGTTTCACGAGCTATCAACACCATTGAGAGGGCACTGGAGAAAATCCTCACCCCACTGAATCGCCCTCTGGGCGAAAGCCTCAAAGCACCAGGATCCTTGGTCATCGACGGAACCCTGATACCCACATGGAATTGGCGTTCACTAGGTAAAACAAACTTCTCAGGCAAGCATAAACGTGCTGGTTTCAACCACCAAGTTATCTGCACCCTAGGTGGTAGGCTCCTGGCAATTACCGACCCCTTACCCGGAGCGAGGCATGATGCTTACGCTTTTAGAGCCCATGGACTTGATCAGTTATTAGACTCTTCGACTCTGGCTGATAAGGGTTATGTTGGTCTGGGGTTAGCCACCCCGGTCAAGCGTAAGCCTGGACAGCGGTTTAATGCTGAAGTGAAGAGGAATAATCGGCTGCTCAATCGCCTGAGGTCAGTGGTGGAGCGGGTCATCGCTCACATTAAGACCTGGCGGGTTCTGCACATGGGTTTCAGACGGCCGTTGAGCTCGTATCAGCGGGTGTTCTCGGTAGTTCGCGGGTTGGTGTTTTTGGCGGCTGGTGGGACTTTTGAATAAGCCTCAATAGCGCTTTGGCTGGTGTGAATGCGCATTTCTGAATACTCAGTATGCGAAGCGTCGCAGGTAGACGCGGGCTAGCGAACGCGTAGGGCGTACGTGAGAGGAGCTAGACACGGTGCTTGCTCGCTAGCTCGCTCAGAAAACTGCTCGCCAGCCTCTCGCACTAGGCTCGCTAGGTAATCAGCACCAGGTGCACCACCACATCCACGATCAGCCCCAGCGCCGCCAGCGCGCACGCTGCGGGAATCAGGACGCCAACCACCGGACGAACCCGCGTCCACACCTTCTCAAGCCAGCGTGCGAAAGCGCCATGCTGCCCCAACGCCACCGCCACACACAGGGCAAACAGCGGAACCTGCGAAATGATCGCCCACAGGCTTAAACCCACCACCTGCACGGCAAAAGGCTGATGCGACGACAGCGCAACGGTGGCAACAAACGGTACATCGCTGGTCACCAGAGCAACAAACCCCAGCGCCACCACCATCAAACCCGCCGCGGTGCGGCTTTTCTCTTCTTTCTCGCGTCCGCGCTTGCGGTAAGAGATAACCGCGTACACCAGCAAACTGGCGGCAATCGCGAGCTTCAGGGCAACCGTCCACAACCCGGAGTGCAAAAGCACGTGCACAATCTCATGCCAGGGAATATCGCGGATGCGTTCGCCCACCACCTTAGACAGCACCAGCCCCCACACCGCCGTGCCGCCAATAAGCACCGCCCCAAAAGTCAGGACGCTAGCGCGCGGCTTGCGCACCGCGGGGTTGGCTAAGAACACCGCGGCAATCAGCGCAGGCGCGGGGTCAAAACCGCCGAGCGACAGCGGCAGGACGGTGAGCAGATAGTGGAAGGCGTCCATCGTTTTCTTTCTTGCCGCGAGAGGGGAGGGATGTACCGTTTTTTAGCCAAAAACGGCACATCCCTCCCCTCTCGCGCATCTAGTTTTACTCAGCAGGCTTGACGAATGGGAAAGCGAGCACACCGCGAATCTGGGTCTGCGTGAGTAGCATGACCAGGCGATCGACGCCGATGCCCAGACCACCCGTGGGCGGCAGACCGGTTTCGAGTGCGTAGAGGAAGTCCTCATCAATCTGCATGGCTTCAAGATCGCCAGCCGCTGCCTTGAGCGACTGTTCGGTCAGGCGCTTGCGCTGCTCGAGAGCGTCCGCCATTTCAGAATAGGCGGTGCCAATCTCCATACCGTTAATTACCAAGTCCCAACGCTCAACCAGGCCGGGCTTGCTACGATGCGGGCCGGCAAGCGGTGAGGTTTCAACAGGGAAGTCCGTGTAGAAAGTAGGTGCCACGGTGTGTGCTTCAACGAGCTCACCGTAGAGTTCCTCAATAACTGCGCCAGCACCCATGTCATCGCGCACGTGAATTTCATTCTCGCGGGCAAGACGCAGGAGCACCTCAAAGTCGGTATCCAGTGAAACCTCAAAACCCACGGCTTCTGAGAGCGCATCCAGCACACTGACCACGCGCCAGGGACCGGAGACATCTGTGAGCACGCGCTCGGTGCTGTTCTTCGCACCCAGCGGCAGTACCTCGTCGCCAAAGACCGCGTACGCCGCGTTCTTAATGAGCATCTCGGTGAGCAGGCGCATCGTCGTGTAATCCGCGTAGGGTTTATACGCCTCAAGTACCGTGAATTCTGGGTTGTGGGTTGCGTCCGCACCCTCGTTGCGGAAGTCGCGTCCTAACTCGTAAACAGAGCCCATTCCGCCCACCACTAGGCGCTTCAAATATAGCTCGGGGGCAATACGCAGGGTGAGGTCAGCACCGTAGGCGTTGATGAAGGTCTTGAACGGACGCGCCGACGCGCCACCGTGCACCGTGTTGAGGATCGGGGTCTCAACCTCGGTGAAACCGTCGGAATCCAGCGTCTTGCGAATAGAGGTAATGGTTGCCGAACGCACCTTCAAGTTTTGCACCTGATCGGTGTTCACCAACAGGTCGGTGGAACGGCGGCGCAGGCGGGACTCAGGATCGCTAAATTCATCAAACGGAATAGGATGCAACGACTTAGACGCCAACTGCCAGCCGCCAGCAATCAGCGAGGGTGTGCCGTTGCGCGAAGCCCCCAGGACGCCCGTGAACGCCGCAATATCACCGGTATCAAGGTTGCTAGTGAGCAGCGCGAACTCGGTGGCTCCCAGGGCGTCACGCTCACAGACCACCTGTGCGGTAGAAGTACCTTCAATCAACTGCGCAAAAGCAACACCGCCGTGCACGCGTACTGAACGCACGCGTCCTGCCACAGTGAGCTGCCGCTCTGGCCCGCCCACCGCTAAAAATTCAGCGAGCTCTTGCACGCCGAAACGTGCACGCAAACCCAGCGGGTAGGGGTTGTGCCCCGCCTCGCGCAACTGATTGAGATGGCGGATGCGATGGCGCGTCTGATCAGACCAGCGCGGTTCAAGATCGGCAGCTACGACGCGGCGACGCTCAATAGCGCGAATCTGCGCGATGGAATCATCATCGAGCACACGCATCGTGCGGTCTTGAGCAGACCACCACTGCGGCAAGAAGCCCTCGGCAATACCAGCCGCGATACCTACCTGCACCAGCGAAACCGTCGAATCGGTGCACAGGTAACGCGGCAACCACTCGGGCGCGAACTTCTGGTTGAACTTATACAGACGTTCCAACTGCAAGAAGCGGTCAAAAACGCCAAGAGTGCGCGATGCCAAACGGGTAGTGGGGCTAGCGCCAAAGTGCTCAGCGTTTTCAAAGATGCTACGGAACATCGCGAAGTTCAGCGACACCTTAGAAACGCCGAACTCCGGTGCGCCTTCCATGAGCTCAGCAACCATGAACTCCACAATGCCGTTGGGCGCATCGGGGGAGCGGCGCATAACATCCAGCGAAATACCCGTCTTACCCCAGGGCACAAACGAAAGCAGACCAACCATCTGGCCGGATGCATCGTGGGCAGCAACAAGAATTGAGCGAGCATCGGCAGGGTCGCCTAAGCGTCCTAACGCCATCGAGAAGCCGCGCTCGGTTTCACCGTGACGCCAGCTATCAGCATTAGCAACTAGTGACGACAGCTCTTCGGCGGAAAGATCCCCGTGATAACTCATAGTGACGCTGTAACCGCCCTTACGCACACGGTTCACCGCATGACGAACCTCGGTCAGCGAGGTGTTATTCAGGCTGAAACGGTCGGTGTAAAGCACAGCCTCATCACCCATCGACACCACGCTCAACCCGGCATTAGCGTAGGCACGCGCACCGTCCTCACTTACACTCAGCGCAGCGGGAACCCAACCGTACGTACGCGCGTTCTCCTTCCACTGCTCAATCGCATCGGCCCACGAACCCGGATTACCCACCGGATCACCGGATGCCAAACACACCGAATTAATGATGCGGTAAGACACTGCTGCCTGACGGTCAGTTGAGAAAATAAGAAGCTTCTCACGACGCGTCGCAAAGTACGACAGAGAATCCTGCCCACCAAAATCCTGCAAAAGGGAACGAAGCTCAACCTCGTGCGCAGGCGTCCAACTGTGATCGCTGTACGACTTCGCGGGCGACCGCAAGAACACGAAAGCTGACGCCAACAGCGTGATACCCAAAAGCGTCGATGCCACCTGCAACACCCAGTTGGCGTGCGGTGACGGCGGGCGGAAACCCGGATCAATGCCGATAGTGTGCAAGAAAACCTGAAGCTGCGGCAGACCCTGCGACTCAGACGCAAACCAAGTGAACACACCCGTAAGTACCACACCAGCCAGCAACACCAGCGCCGCACTCAACCACGCCGAACGGTGGATGCGAGCAGGAAAAGCCGGGCGCGCCCGCCACAAAAAGACCAGCGCAAACAGCGCAAAGAGCATAGAGAAAATATCAGCCAGCGGATTGCGGAAAGACAGCTCAGAGAAAAGTTTTGTGGGCACCGCAAAATTAATCAGCGCGGTCAGCGTACTAATACCCGCAAGAAAACCAATAACCTGAAAGAACATCACCGCGTACAAGCCAATGCGCTTACGACGAATCAGCGTAGAGGTAATGAGAAACAAAATCGCGGCAGACAACAGGGTATGCGTCACCGGCATATTCAGCAGGCTAAAACCAGCCTCCCACCACATGAAACCCCTGTGACCGCGTAGCGGCGACAACAACCACGCAAAAAATGAGATAAGAGTTCCAAGAGCATATAGCCCGATGGTAATTCTTGCGGTTCTCTCTCTACCTCGAGAGGTCTCTACCGGCGAAGGATGCTTCATGGTGCGGCTTTCAAAATGGGGAACTTAACAACCACATTATAGACCGTTCATAGGAACAGGGACACGGTTTTGTAGAGCCCCCGGCAACCCAACAGCATTCATACGGTATTTTCCCAGCTAAACCGTGCACTCTATTGAAAGAATTATCGCGCGCACGAAAGAAGAGCCATGGATATTGCCGGTCCCGCATTTGTCTGGGGAATCACAGCGGTCACCGCCGTGGTACTTCTCATCGCCATTTTCATTCTTCCCCGGCATCGCGGCCCCGGCATCGGCAAATACTTGACGCAGGCGATAGCGCTGATAGTGAGCGTCCTTCTGTGCATCAGCACCATTGGCGCGTGGCTCAATAAAGAAAACCAGTGGTTCACCAGCTGGCAAGAAATCGTCAGCCCCGAAACCGCGCAGGACGCATCCACCCAAGACTACGGTGCGAAAGAAACGAAGGCCTCTGCTACCGTTCCCGCGGTAGAGCAGGTAGCTACCGCTGTGCAGAAAAACCCGGCGTCCAACTCTTTTTTCGGCTCGCAACTTTCACAGGATGACTCCAAAGGCCAATACGTAAAATTTGATGTGCCCGGTAGCGTCAGCGGCAAAACCATGAGCGTGACCGCCTGGCTACCGCCGGGATATATGAGCAATCCCGATAAGTTTTACCCCGTCATCATGGGGTTCCCAGGTTTTCCCGGCAGCCCTGATACCTACCAGAACACCATTGACTACGGGGCACTTCTGCGCGATAAAAACACCAGCGGTAATCTGGCAAACACAATTCTGATTGTTCCCGACGTTTACCCCGGCAACTACGACAGCGAATGCGTGGACGCCTCTGGCGATAACACCCCGCACACCGAAACCTTCGTGACGCAGGATCTTGTGCCCTGGATTAAAACTAACCTGCGCGTCATCGATAGCAAGGATGCGTGGGCAACCACCGGTTATAGTGCCGGCGGTTGGTGCGCGTCCATGTTCACCGTGAAACACCCCGATATTTTCAGTGCGGCGCTCGTGCAGGCGGGCTATTTTGAGCCGATTTACAGCGATAACCAGAAGTGGCTGGACGACCACGACCCCAACTACATGCTGCCCGATATTGTCTCGCGCACTAAACCCGACGTCGGTATTTTCTTCTACACCAGCGACGACGATGATCTGCCCAAAGACACCCTGCCCGCCTTCCGCAAAGCAGTGCAAGCACCCACTGAACTCACCATCTCAACGGTGCCTACCGGCGGGCACCGCGTAGAGGTCTGGGTGCCGGGCATTAACCTGGGGCTGGACTGGCTGGCGCAGCGCTCAGGATACTTCGCGAAATAGCTGGCGGGCGGTTTTCCGAGCTAGCGAGGAAACAAAAATCGCTCGCCAGAAAGCCCATGTGTTTACTTGCGCGCGGTGTATTCTCAGCGGGTACGTTTTTTAATGCGTGAGAGGGGCTAACCGTGGCGGATGAGAGCTAGCGAGCATGCAAAGAGCCACGGCTAGGAATCCTACCGGTTATAACTCGACCAACCCGCCATTGTTATCGGTGAGATATTAAATGCGTGAGAGGGGAGGGATGGACCGTTTTTAACTAAAAAACGGTCCATCCCTCCCCTCTCGCGGAAAATGCTAGTCAGCCCTTTTCGCGCCGCCGCCCAAACGAGAGCCGTTGTCGGTGAAGACATCTGGAATACCGTCCTCATCGCTGTCCAAGCTCTCCTTCTCAGTAAGTTCCTTGTAGTGCTTGTTACGACGAGACAGCACCAGCGAACCCAAAATAGCGGCAGAAACCGAACCCACCAGAATCGCGATCTTCGCGTTTTCAGTGTGCTCAGAACCCGGGCCGAACGAAAGCTCAGCTACCAGTAGCGAAACGGTGAAACCGATACCCGCGGTCATCGCCAAACCAATGACGTCCACCCACGCGATATCCGGATCAAGGTTAGCCTTGCGGAATCGGGTAACCAGCCAAGTCGTCAAAGTAATACCGACGGTCTTACCAAGAACCAAGCCGAGCATAATGCCCAAAGCAACCGAGTCGGTCAGCGCCTTTGCCAGGCCGCTGAAACCGCCCATCGCCACACCGGCTGAGAAGAACGCAAACACCGGTACGCAGAAACCCGTAGAAAGCGGACGCAGGCGGTGCTCAAGAACCTCCGCCAAGCCAGCGGGCGCATCCGCGGCACGTGACTTTTTGTTGTACACCACCGGCACGCAGAAGCCCAAGATAACGCCCGAAATGGTCGCGTGAATACCTGACTCCAAGAACAGTGCCCAGGTGACGATGCCCAGAGGCAGCAGAATCAACCAGGATGCGAGTGGCTTGAGGTGGAACATAGTCTCACCTTTGTGCGCGATCAACCAGAACAGCGCAATCGGAATCAGCGCCAACAGAAGGTAAGTCAGTTTGAAACCGGTGGTGTAAAAAATCGCGATGATGAAAATCGCGATGAGGTCATCAACCACAGCGAGCGTCAGCAAGAAGATGCGCAACGCAGACGGCAACGCCGTGCCCACCGCTGAAATAACCGCCACAGCGAACGCAATATCAGTTGCTGTAGGAATAGCCCAGCCATGCAAGGCAGACGGGTTGCTGAAGTTAATCGCCGCGAAAATCAGCGCGGGAACCGCTACACCACCGAACGCAGCAGCGATAGGGACGATAGCCTTACCGGGATCATGAAGGTCACCGACCACAAACTCTTTCTTCAGCTCAAGGCCGGTCAGAAAGAAGAAGACAACCAGCAGACCATCTGCAGCCCACTCAGAAACCGTCATCATCAGGTGGTGAAAACCTGGAACATGGGCGCCAACCTCGGCGTCACGTACACCGAAGTAGAAATCTGCCGCCGGAGAGTTTGCGAGTATAACGGCGAGAACAGTGGCAACAAGCAGAATGAAACCGCCCACCGTTTCTTGGCGCAAAATCTCCGCCACGCGGCTGGACTCAGAATAAGAGCCGCGGGAGAGCGTCTGGTTATGAGGTGCTGAAGAATTAGACACTCACATCCCCTTTCAATGTACGAACGTTTCTTTTTACTTTATGACCGGGAACGTAAGTAAGGGTGGTTTTTTCCCATGTTGGGACGAAGTGTGACACATTCAGCGTTTGCGCGAGAGAGCCCCGGTGGCGAAAAACCTGTGGGAGCGAGGTAGTCGCGGCGGATGCGAGCTAGTGACGCGCTCGGGTACGCAAATGTCTATTCATATTCGATAACGCTGTGCACGTTAGACGGTGAGCTTTCTGGTGAGCGGTTTTTGTTTCCTCGCTCGGAAAACCGCTCACCAGCCCCTCTAGCGGTTAGGAAAATTGCGGTGAATCCGCTTCGCTCATCGCTTTTTCGCTTCGCCGCTTGCGCTGTGCTCAGCTCTTTTCGCTCCGCCGCCCAGTGAGGCACCGTTGTCGGCGAAGACATCGGGTATGCCGTCGGCATCAGCGTCCACAGATTCTTTCTCTGCAATCTTCTTGTAGTGCTTGTTGCGCAGGCTCAAGATGATTGCGCCTAAAACAGCTGCGGTGACCGAGCCGGTGAGGATCGCTACCTTCGCATCATCGTTGTAATCAGAGCCAAGCCCGAATGAAAGCTCAGCGATGAGCAGTGAGACGGTAAAGCCGATACCTGCCAGAGTTGCCACGCCAAAGACGTCAACCCACGCGATATCAGAGTCGAGGTTTGCTTTCTTAAAGCGGGTAACCAGCCAGGTGGACGCGGTAATGCCGATCATCTTGCCAAAGACCAGTGCGAGGACGATGCCGTACGCGATGGGTTCGGTGAGTGATGAAGTGAAACCGTTCCAACCGCCGAGTGCTACACCCGCTGAGAAGAACGCGAACACGGGGACGCAGAAGCCAGCGGAGAACGGGCGGATGCGGTGTTCCATGACCTCTGCCAGGCCGTGGTCAGCGTCCACCGCCTCAGCGCGCTTGTTCATGCGCACGGGAATCATGAAGGCGAGAATGACGCCTGCAATGGTTGCGTGAATACCCGAGTTGAGGAACAGCGCCCACACGATGAAACCGATGGGGAGCAAGATGAACCATGCTGCTGCGGGCTTGAGATGGAAAAGCTTTTCGCCCTTGCGTGCGATTAGTGCGTAGAGAGCGATGGGGATGATAGCCCACAGCAGGTACTGGATTTTGAGGTCTGAGGTGTAGAAGAGGGCGATGATGGTGATAGCGATGAGGTCATCAACCACTGCCAGAGTCAGCAAGAAGGTACGCAGTGCAGACGGCAGGTGCGAGCCGATGACGGCAAGAACAGCTACCGCAAACGCAATGTCGGTAGCCGCCGGAATAGCCCAGCCACCGCGCGCCTCAGCAGAGCCCGAAAGGTTGATCAAGAAGTAGATGATTGAGGGCAGAACGACGCCGCCAGCTGCTGCCACCATGGGCACAAGCGCTTTGCCAGGGTTGCGCAAATCGCCAATCACAAATTCTTTTTTGAGTTCTAGACCAACGAGAAAGAAGAAAATCGCGAGCAGGCCGTCCGCTGCCCAGTGACCGATTGAAAGCTTGAGATGAAAGTCGCCGATATCGCGTCCAACGTAGGCATCGCGTAGACCGAAGTAGCTTTCAGCGGCACCACTGTTCGCGAAAATGAGGGCAGCTACGGTGGCGGCTAGAAGCATCATGCCACCTACGGACTCTTTGGCAAGAATTTCGCTGATGCGCTGGGATTCGCGGTAGGTACCGCGAGAAAGAACGGTGTTCTGAGACATAGTTCTCCAAACGGGAAGTCGACAAAATATGTACTACCCGCTTTGCCCCTTCTCGGCCCGCAGTTTCACGGGCAGACCCCTAGCCCTAAGAGCCAGTAGTAGAAAGAGAAAAACGGGTGCCGACCAGACTTCCCGGCACACCTGAACGCACAATTCTACCAGCTGAGGGGTGATGTGACCACAGGTTTTGAAGAGCGCACCGTCTAAAAATAAGGGAACGTACGGTTACTCATATTTGAAAGTCACAATGGATTTTTTCACGTATCACTAGGTAAGGAACGCCTAAGTGTTTTAGTATTAGGTAGTTATTTTTAATGAAATAACTTTTTAAATCAGCACTTCAGAGCGTCTTTTAACTCCCTAAAGAACCACATAAAGACAGCTCGATAAAAACATACGAAACGGAGCACTTAGTGAGCAACCAGCAGGACGTCGAGGTCAATCGCCCGGTGGATAACACTCCCTGGCTGACCGATGATGAGCGTGATGCGTGGCTGTTCCTCAGCTCCGTCATCTTCAATCTTCCCGGTGCTTTGGAGACTCAGCTGGAGCGAGATTCAGACCTGAGCTTTGTGGAATACATGGTTCTTGCAATGCTGTCTGAGGCTCCGGAATCACGTTTGACGATGACTGAGCTTGCGCGCCAGACCAACACTTTATTGCCTCGCCTATCACGCGTGGTTACTCGCCTTGAGAAGTATGAGTTTGTGGAGCGTACCGTCTGGGCGAAAGACCGCCGCGTGAGCATCTGCCACCTGCTTCCTGCAGGACGCGAGAAGATTTTAGAGGCAGCTCCCGGGCACGTTCTTGAGGTTCGCCGTCAGATTTTTGATCGTTTGAATAAGCGTCAGACGGTGCAGCTGGCGAAGATTGGTGAGGCCATTTTGGGTGGTAAACCTTCTGAGATTATTACCGTCAAGAAGTCGGTTATCGAAGAATAAAAGAATTTTTATCAAAGGCGTCGTTTTGAATAAAAGCGGCGCCTTTTATTTGTGCAAAAAATATATTACTGATGCGTTCATTTAGGTAACTAATGACGGTTTTTCGGTGGTTACTGAGGGTACTTCTGGCTTGCGGTAAGCCCGGCTGATTAGCAATGATGGGTCGCTGTTGGTTGCTCCCGAGCGTCCTGTAAATTGTGTGGCGCGATGGATCGGGCAGGATTATTTAGAACATTGAGAATAAATAAGGGTGCGATGATTCTATAGCTACCGACACGGTGTGTTCGCGGGTTTCTGCCTCTCACAGATGCGTGTGATGAAGTTGAGCAGGAACCTCCTGATCAACCCCTAAAGATTGCCGTTGAAACTGCTGAAAACGAAAATATTTAATGTGTTGCTAGTTATAAAGTAGCCTCTAGTCTAATAAATCCCCACGTCAGAGCGTTTTGGACTATAGGTCAGGGTGGCACTTATCTTTGATACGGGTGAGTAACTTGCGCCAATCTAAAGGCATGGAAAACAACATTCTTCACTCTCTCGGCCTGCTAATCCTCCGCGTGGTTATCGGAATCATCTTTATTGCCAATGGCTTTATGATGCTCAACAAGTGGGGCATTGAAAACACTATTCACCAGTTTGCTGGTGCCGGAATTCCTATGACTGCTCTCGTGGTGTACTTCAGTATTGCGGCTGAGCTTATCGGTGGGTTCCTCTTTATTGCCGACTTTGCAACTCGCCTTCTGGCTTTGGCGTACGTCGCTATTTCAGCTGGCGCTATTTACTACATCCACTGGGCGCACGGTCTCTACGTTTCAGATAATGGGTATGAGTACATTCTCTTGCTTGGTGTAGCTAGCTTGCTCTTTGTGTTCACCGATCCCGGTAAATTCTCGGTTGACTACCTCATTGCACGTGCAACCCGCGGACGCTGGGGTAAGAAGAATAAGGGCGTTTCTGATGATCCGGTGGTAGCGGCGTACAGCGCATAAGTTTTTACTGCGTATCAAGCCTCAATGCATGACCTCCCACCCGTTGCGGTGGGAGCTCATTGTTGTATGCGGTAGATTTTCTGAACAACACTTTTCAGTCACTCGGTCTTCTTATCCTGCGCGTTATCGTAGGTATTATTTTCATCGCTAACGGTTGGATGATGCTCACCCGCTGGGGCATTGACGGCACCACCGCATCCTTCGCTGGTTCGGGCATTCCCATGGCAGGTTTTGTCGCTCTCTTCTCTATCGCGGTTGAGCTGATTGGCGGCATTCTCTTTATCCTGGGTTTCGGTACCCGCCTGATTGGCCTGGCATACCTGGCCGTTTCACTCGGCGCTATCTACTTTGTTCACTGGGCAAAGGGTATCTACGTTGCTGAAGGTGGTTTTGAGTACGTGATGTTGCTCGGCGCATGCGGCCTACTGTTCGCCCTGATTGGCCCCGGAAAGTTCTCCATTGATCACATGATTGCTAAGGCTTTCCGCAAGAAGAAGCAGAACCGCGCTGTGGAGAACCACGTGGTTGATGCTGATCCTGTAGCTGCATACAGCGCCTAAATTTAATAAAGTCTCAATGCCCCCGCTACTGGTCGAGCGGGGGCATTGTTGTATCTGCACAGCTTTATCCACAGAAGTTTTCCACAGCGTGGATAAGTACATGAATGTAACTCAGTGGACGCAGGAGAGGGTGTGTATGGGGATGTGTATGCCTGATCTCTACTGGACGCCCGTGAAATCAAGGATTTATAAGAAGCGAGGTGTTGCTGGACGCCCTGTTCCTATCCCATAGCAGGGATCTGCGGAAAACTTATCCCCACCTGTGGATAACTCTGTGAACATTTTCCACTTAAAGAGCTGTTGTGAGATGGGGTGTGTGGATAGGACGCCTGCCAAAACCTGCAAAAACCCCTTAAATCACAGGTTTTTGAGACTTTTCCACAGTTCTTTTCCACAGCGTGGAAAACTTACACGCGTGTGATTACACCGGTGAGCTTCGAGTGCTGCACCATAGAAAATCCTTGTCAGAGCAGTATTTAGATAAGTGTTACTCGCATCAACGTACTTATATTCGAATTATGCACAGAATTATCCCCATCTGTGGATAACTTTCTGCACTTAATGCACAAGCGTGATCGCACAGAGCAGGGCTTGGGGAGAAAAGCAGGATGCCTGCAACCAGCCGGCTAGAAACCGCCCTTCGGCGAAGTACTGGTAACAGGCATCCTGATAAAAGCTAAAGAGCCAGCGCAAGCCCCGCGGCTACTTGCCGGTCTGGGAGAATCGCTGGCGCATTATCCATGAAGCTAGGTAGCACAGTGCTACAAAAGGCACGGTGTAGAACAGTGCCGGACGCTGTGTGGGGTCAAAAACAATGAGAACGCACGATAACGCGCAGACGATGAGGGTTACCCAAGACAGGTAAGGGTAGCCGGGAGCACGGTATGCGAGATCCTTGATCTTGTTGCCCTCGGCAAGGTAGCGCTTGCGAAAGACGATGTGGCAGGCAGCGATTGAAACCCACACTTCGCAGTCGCTACATGGAACTTACTCCTAACGGCAAGCTCCTCAAAGACCGTGCCTTAGTCATCGTGGGTCTCATGGATAAAACAGTCTCTGAGTTCAAAACGATTGATGATGCTATCGGTGGCGAAATCCGGTTGGGATGCCCCGAGTCGCCGCAAGTTAGCGTCGTTGCTTCTGCTTTTGCGAGTTTTCACAAAACAGCACCGCTCTCTCGCCTAGATATCACAAGTGGCAGCACGGAGCACCTGTTTTACCTCTTACATAACGACCTGCTCGACGCCGCGCTGATTGTGGAGCCGCCTTCTTTAGACCGCTACGAATATATTGAAATTCCGGGCGAAGACACCTGGGGCGTCCTGATGACTAAAGACGATCCGCTAGCCTCTTTGGACGCGATTTCTGCCGATGACTTGCAAGACCGAGACATCATTATTTCGCGACAATCGCTTAAAAATGATCTGCCGCGTTGGAGCGAAGGCAAGATTAAAGAGCATCAGGTCGTAGGGTTCTACAACCTGGTGTATAACGCCACCCACCTGGTGCATGAAAAGTTGGTTGTGATGCTGTGCTTTGACGGGCTCGTCAATACCGAGACGCACCCTGAGCTAACTTTCCGCCCGATTACCCCGACGCTGAGTAACAAAATATATTTGGTCTGGCAAAAACAGCAGACCTTCACGCCCGTTGCGCTGCGCTTTATCGAGCACCTCCGCGCAACGCTGAAATAGTGCCGTTAAATACGGTAGGACGCGCGTCCTTGGGGCACTAGAGAGAGCGTCACCCCGTGACGAAATCAGCGCAAAAGGTTTACGCAAAAAGTAAATTTCGGGTTCGTCTCTTAGCGCTCATAGCTGAATATAGGGTAAAAGTTCTACATATAAGGCAGACAATACCTGCACTGGTGCGTAAACTGATGAGTGCAAGGTTTAAACGTCTAGAGAAAGAAAAGGTGACTCCTCATGGCAGAGAAGTACGTTCTTCCCGACCTCGATTACGATTACGCAGCACTGGAGCCGCACATCTCAGCTCGCATCATGGAGCTGCATCACTCAAAGCACCACGCAACCTACGTTGCAGGCGCTAACACCGCTATCGAGAAGATGGAAGAAGCACGCGCAAACGGCGACTTCGCTAACATCGGCAAGCTCTCCAAAGACCTCGCGTTCAACCTCGGTGGCCACACCAACCACTCCATCTTCTGGAAGAACCTCTCACCCGAGGGCGGCGACAAGCCCGTAGGTGAACTCGCAGCAGCAATCGATGACAACTTCGGTTCATTCGACGCTTTCCGCGACCACTTCACCAACGTTGCAACCACCATCCAGGGCTCAGGTTGGGCAATCCTCGCATGGGATACCGTTGGTAAGCGCCTCGTTATCGAGCAACTCTACGATCAGCAGGGCAACATCTCAGTTGCACTGATTCCCGTTCTGCAGCTGGATATGTGGGAGCACGCTTTCTACCTCGACTACCAGAACGTTAAGGGCGACTACGTCAAGGCATTCTGGAACATCGTGAACTGGGAAGACGTAGCAGCACGCTTCGAGCGCGCAGTTTCACAGACCAAGGGTCTGGTTATCCCCGAGGCGTAAGCTTCTAGATACTACAGCGCCCCGCACCTGCCTTTGTTGGCTGGTGCGGGGCGTTTTTGTATGCGATGGGGCGGGTAGCCCCTGGCGTTTCGCTCATTCGCTGGGACTTTAAGTACTTGCCATGAGCGCAACGCCAGGGGTTAGTGCATAAGAACCTAGCTGCCGCTATCCTCGCCATCAACACTGCGTTCCAGTCCGTCAACACCGGCGTCCTCGGCGGACGCGGTTTCAGCGGGCGACGCGTCCTCGGCAGGTGCGGTGGCATCAGCGTCATTAGGTTGCTCAGACCAGCTCTCGCCCGGGCGAACAGGCTTACCCGACGCTGATTCCTTATCGGACTTCTTCACACCGGTGGGATCGTAGTAGTTACCGCCCAAAGCGTCCATCAGTTCCTGCAACTGGTCTCTCACAGGCGTCAGCGTAGTGAAAGAACCCTCCCACGAAGCCGGGCTCTGAGTGGAGCGCTGCAGGTCGTTGTAGAACTCGGATGCGTCACGGTAGACCTCGGTAGCCTCTTCTTCGGACAGCTTACCGGCGCCCTTAACTTTATCCGTGTGCTCCTGAATCATGTGCGGAATCGAGCAATCCGTCTCTTTCGAGTACAGGCCCTTGCCCTCGTCGGCCGCCGCTTTTTGCGCGTCAGAGACCTCGGTGTAGAACTTATCGCCGTACGAAATAAACGTAGCTACACCCAAGCCCTCGCCGACAATGTTCTTGTTAATGAAGTCTTTACCCTTATAAATCGCGGCCTCAACATAACCCGAAGACCCAACAGCATTCGGATCAAACTTCAGCGAAACCTCGGTACCCGCAGGCAAAGTCTTCTCGGTGTAAGCCTTAGCCTCATCAATCAGACAAGACCCCGAATAATCCACATTACGCTTATTCGGCGTCAAAACATTAGCCATACGCACCTCGCGGTCCTCACCATCAATCGTCAGAACCACGGTGTTCGCATCCTTCACCTCTTTCACCACACCGCGAGTGTCATCCTTAAACTCCTGAGGAGCAGCGGACATCGTGAAGTTAGAAGGCACAGCCGTAGTAGGCTCTTCAGCTTTATTCGAACAACCCGTCAAAACCACAGCCGAAACACCGATAACAGCGGCAACAGGAGCAAAACGCATGGGGACTTCTCTCTATCCGGGGGGAGGGGCTCTCTACAGGACTAAAACTTATGTTGCGCGACATCCTGAGTCTCAGAAGCCCGGTACATGCCCAAAGGCCCCTGATCAGCGAACGCGCGAGCGTGATCGTAACGGTACAAACGCGGCGGGCGGTGACGAGTACCCTCAACACGCTTACCGGTATCAATAATGGACTTGGACGCCGCAATCTGACGGCGGAAATTCGCCGGATCCAACGCGCGTCCCAAAATAGCCTCATACACCTCGCGCAACTGCGCCAACGTGAACTCTTCACCCAAGAACGAATGCGCGATGCGAGAGTACTCCACCTTATTCTGCAGGCGGTACAGCGCGTACTCCACAATCTCATTGTGATCAAACGCCAGAGTCGGCAGCTCATCGGCAGGGAACCACTTAATATTCTCATGCACGCGAGTATGAGACACATCAGTAGCCGGAATAGACGCCCAATACACCACAGACACCACGCGCTCGGGATCAACCTGAGGCTCAATCACGCCCTCACGCATCCGCCTATAATCAGGGGTTCGCTGCACATCACCAAACGCGTACAACTGCTCAAGATAACCCGGAACCAAACCGGTAGCACGCTTCAACGTAGAACCCGCAGCCTGCTCCAACGACTGATCCGACGGCAACGGGCCACCCGGCAACGCCCACTGACCCTTATAAGGCTCACGCAAACGACGCACCAAAGGCAACCACAACGAATGATGCGACTCACCCTCCTTACGGCGCAAGGCAAGAATCACCGTAGACACCGCCAGCGACACCGCCGCATGGTCAGCCTCATGATGATCATCAGAATGGCCAAGCTTCTCAGTTTCCTGAGGGAATGAGGTCATGAATCAAGCTCCAAAAATAGTTCACACGAACACAAGCGTTACAACACCACTCATTCTAATGAAAATAGACCCGCCGGTCATGAAAAAGTCGCAACCACCCCAAGTAATTACATAAAAACCACCCAAAATATGGGACGGCTAGGGTTTCTGGCTCAAAAGCACCCCAAAAATGCGGGGCGGGCAGGGTAGGCGAGCAAAAAATTACTCCCAAAATGCGAAAGTACTGACACTAGCGTCAGTACAAACACACTTCGGGAGTAAGTTTTCAGGATGCGGGTGCGCGCGCCGGCGAGCTGAAGATTGGCTGGTGGGCGGGGCATTGTGCGGCTCCCCGCCGCACCGCACCGGCTTCGCTTCGCTACGCCGCTGGGCAACGCTCTTGCGTGCTCGCTAGCTCGCACCCGCGTCGCCCAGCCCTTCGGGCGAACTTCAGATTGACGGGCGCTACGCGCTAGTCAATCTGAAGTTCACCCATTTCACCCCAGTCATCGCCATCGATAGTGCGAGAGATAATCTTCGGAGTCTCAGCCAACCACGGCTTCATAGCCTCCAGGCCCTTCGCAAAGTGATCCGAATTCACGTGAGCCTCACCCGCGTCGTCATTGAACGCCTCAACAAGAACAACCTCATTCTTGTCTTCAACGCTCAGCGACCACTCAAACCACTTGTTACCGGGCTCCGCGCGGGTAGCCTCAGTGAACTCGCGGGTAGCCTCGAGGAACTCCTCGCGCTTGCCGTCCTTCACCTGGTACTTCACAACAATAAAAATCACGTCAATAAATCCTTATCTATAGACAGTCGGGAACAACAAACCCGCCTGCCTCCATCTTGTCACAGGGCGCGATAAAAGAAGACAGGCGGGGTTATCTGCAAAAACTTAGGAAAGCTTCTCGATCAGCTTTGCGTTGAACGCATCCAAGTCGCCGGGGTTGCGGCTGGTAATCAGTGAGCCGTCAACAACGACTTCCTCATCAACCCAGTTAGCGCCAGCGTTCTTGAGGTCCGGCACGATGGAAGTGAATGAGGTCAGCTTGCGACCTTCGGCCACACCAGCGTCCACCAGAATCCAGGGTGCGTGGCAGATAGCAGCAACGGGCTTGTCAGCATCAAGGAATGCCTTGACCAGCTTGCGTGCGCCTTCATCCATGCGCATTGCGTCGGCGTTCAGAGTGCCGCCGGGCAATAGGAGTGCGTCGAAATCTTCAGCCTTCACATCTGCGGTCTTAGCGTCGGGGGTGAAGGAATCCTTCTTCTCCCAGTCGCCTTCCATGCCCTGGAATTCCTTGCCGTCGGGTGATGCGAGGGTGATGCTCGCGCCCGCGATTTCGAGGGCGTCGCGGGGTGAGGTGTATTCAATCTGCTCTACACCCTGTGATGCGAGTGCGAGAACCTTTTTGCCGTTGAGATCAGCCATGATAAATCCTTTCGCCTGTTCAACAGTTCGCTTACTATTCTCGCATTTTCGACGGCAGGACGCGAGAACGCGGCGCTGGCGTTCACTGAGCGCGGAGGGGTAAGGCGCAGCTTGACCGGACGCGCGTTGCGGGGTGCCGCGTCCTGTCCCTCACTTTCCGTGGATTTGTGCTGTAAAAACGGCGAAATTACAGCGCAAATCCACGGAAAATGCGCGGTGGTAGGTGGTGCAGGGCTGTTACCCCGTCTCAAATCACCGTTTTGGGTGCGAAATCACACCCAAAACGGTGATTTCGCACCGGGTAAGCAAGGCGCGCGGTGGCAGGCAGTAAAGAGCCGCGGCGGGGCATAGTGGGCAAGAGGCCCCTCTTGCCCACCCCGATAGACTGGGAGCATGACGCCCACGCTGGAACACACCTACGCCTGCACTTTCCCGACGCTCGCCACCGAGCAGCGCCCCACGATTCCCGCGGAATCGCGCGTCACCTGGGTCAACGAGCCACTGGCGCAAGAGTTGGGTCTGGATGCGGCGTGGCTGGCTACCAACAACGGGCTGGCGTGGCTCACGGGAGGCTCCGCGGAAACCTATGCACTGGCCTACTCCGGTTTTCAGTTTGGGCAGCTTTCCCCGGTTCTCGGTGACGGACGCGCGCACCTTGTCGGCGAGTTGCCGCTACCCGGTGCTGAACTCGGCGCATCCGGCAACCCTACCCAGCCACGCGTCGACCTGCACCTCAAGGGCAGTGGACTCACCAACTTTTCGCGTCCTGGGTCTGACGGTAAAGCACCGCTTTCAGCGGTCTGGCGCGAGGTCGTGATTGGTGAATCGTTGCATGCCCTGGGCGTTCCAACTTCCCGGGCACTCGCCGTCATTGAAACTGGCGAATACATCCGCCGACGCTCACCCATGCCTGAGCCCGCCGGGATACTCGTGCGCGTGGCGTCCTCGCACCTTCGCGTCGGCACCTTTCAGTACGCGCAACTCACCGAGGGCGAAGAACTTCGCAAGAACCTTGTGAACTATGCGCTGACCAGGCATTATCCACATCTCAATGCCGAGAACCCTCTCGACCTGTTGCGTGCCGTCAGCAAACAGCAGGCGCAGTTGGTGGCGCACTGGATGTCCCTGGGTTTCGTGCACGGTGTACTCAACACCGATAACGTCAGCATCTCCGGCCAAGCTATCGATTTTGGCCCCTGCGCTTTCATTGACGGTTTTTCGCGCGACGCGGTCTACAGCTCCATTGACCGACAGGGGCGCTACAAGTACCGCAACCAGCCCGGCGTGACGCAGTGGAACCTCGCGCGCTTTGCTGAAACGCTGCTCGACCTCATCGACGATGACCCCAACAAAGCTGTACATCTTGCTACGGACGTCCTTGCTGAGTTTGAAGAGACCTATCAGGACGCCTGCACCCGCCTCTTCGCTGCAAAGCTGGGTATCGACCTGGGTGAGAGTGCAGATGGTCAGACCCTGGATAAAGTTGCCGCTTTTATCGAGAAAACCCTGGATCTTGCCGGAGAGAAAACCCTCGACTTCACGGGTTTCTTCCGCGCGCTGACTGACGATGCTGAGGTTCAGAACTCGGAGAAACTCCAGAGCCTGTTGGGTCAAGAACCCGCTGAAACCTGGCTCGCCGAGCTGAACCGGCTCCGCGCAGAAACCGGCGCGTCACCGGAAAAGTCCTACCAGCTCATGCAGGGCAACAACCCGGTCTACATTCCGCGTAATCTCACGCTCGATGCGGCGCTGCGCAAGGTTGAGACGGGCGATGCTGAACCCATTCAACGTCTGATTGAAGCCGTTCGAAATCCCTACACACGTGTGGTGGGGAACGAGGATTTGGAGCAGGCGCCGGATTCATCGCGATTCTTTACGAGTTTCTGTGGAACATAGCAAACCGTTATATACGTCATGTTTGTCCCCTAAATAGGGGAAATTGTATAAAATAAACTCAGCGGCGGATTTCCTCGGAATACACGAAACGTCCCCACGTTTCATGTGTAAAGAAATCCGCCGCCGCGTTTAAAGCTTGCTATAGGAGCCTATTGATAAGAACCGACGCATGAGGCACCTATATGTCTGCATATAAAAACGCGCTGCCTCACTCGGGTATCGAGTAGAGACAGCGCGTTCGAAAAAACACTTGGCTACATTAGAACAGCCGGATGCTTACCAGCGGTTCACTGCAGGAGCATCTTCGTCGAGCAGGTTCATATCGCGAGCCTGGTCAGCGGTGAGCTCATTACGCTCAGCACGCGGCTGAGTGACCGAGTAGCGGTAGTCGCCACCACGAGCTTGGAAGCGGATGTTTGCAACATCGTCGTGTGAGTGCAAGGTGGAGAGGTAACCGTCATTGTTCAAATCAGCCGCAACCGGACCGGACGAAATCTGACCGTCATTATTGAAGTCAATCGGTGCGTCCGCAAGAGCGTCGGGGCGGTAATCGTACAGGTAACCGTGTGAATCCGGGCCAAAGCCGCCTTCTTCGTACAGGCTACGCTCATTAACGGAATCGTGTTGATGGGTTGAGTAGCCGAATGAAACGTTGCCGTTAGCTAGCGGAACACCTTTAACCTGGTAACGGTAGTTCATGATGCTGAAGTAGTTGGGTTTGAAGTTCACGTTGTCATCGCCACCGTGTAGCAGACCGAGATTGTGGCCGAGTTCGTGAATGAAAGTGCCGATGTAGGTAGCGCTCGGAACATTCTCGCCCCAGTAGCTGGGGCCGAGGGTTACGGCAAAGTTGCGACCGTTAATCTGCGCGATACCTGATGAACCCGGTGCGTCTGAGTAGTAGTCACCAAAGACCATGTAGTGGAAGACATCGTCACGAGCGGGATCTGAGTGATCATAGCGCAGCTGGCCAACAGTGGTTTCGTTGCGGAGAACCTGATAAGGAATCTCCTCACCGCCGCCGAGATCGTACTTAGCGTAGCGACTACCTGCATCCAGGTGAATGTTAACGCCCTGGCGACCATCGGGGTTGTCGATGGGGTAGTTAGCGAAAGTCTGGGTGATTGCGTCCAGCTCAGACTGGGTAGCCATCAGATCGGGCATGTAGTCCATCTCGACAAAGATGTCCTTGTGGTTGGGATCTGCGCCCCACGCCGGGAAATCAAGGTCGATCTTGCCGTCATTGTCGTAATCGTAACCGTTGGTTTCCCAAGAATTAGGGATGCCGTCGCCGTCGTTGTCAGTGAAGGACGCTGCGTTAGCAGGTGCTGAAAGGCTGGTGAGGCCAATGAACGCTAGCGTGAAAGTGGCAAGAAACTTCTTACCTGAAAATAGGGTGCGCATATGCGTGTGTACTTTCTGTGTGGTTCGAGCAACTCGAGTGGTTCAAGTGGTTCAAGTGGTTCGAAATGGGGAGTGTTGTGTGGTTCTGGTTCTGAGATTAAGTGAAAAATAGGCTTTTGGTCAACTTTAAACGAGTAAAAAATGCCCTCTGATTAGGGGATATATACAAATTGCAACCGGTGGTAAACAGGGTTTTTGTATGCATTTCGGTCAAGTTTTAAAAAGGGATGCGGCGTCTCAAAAATAAACATTTAAAGTGCGTTTATTTGCAACATTGTTCAACAATCCCTATATTGTGGTGTAGGTCTATGAAGCAGCACTCTTGCTTGCGTTCCTTACTCGTGAGAGGAACCTGCGTTGGCAGAAAACACAACCCCCATTAAAGGAAGCGTCGTCGCATCCAAGAGCGGACGCCGATCCGTGCTCATCGGATCACTCTTCCTCATGGCAACCAGCGCCATCGGCCCTGGCTTTATCACCCAAACCGGACAGTTCACCTACAAGCTCGGCGCATCCTTCGCCTTTGCAATTCTGATCTCAATCCTGATTGATATCGCGGTGCAGCTCAACGTCTGGCGCGTCATTGGTGTCTCCGGTCGCAAAGCCCACGAACTCAGCAATGCCGTCCTGCCCGGCCTGGGTATTCTGCTCTCTATCCTGGTGGCACTGGGCGGATTCGTCTTCAACGTCGGCAACGTTGCCGGCGGCGGACTCGGCTTCGACTCAATGCTCGGTGTCGACCCCACCATCGGCGGTGTTATCACCGCAATCCTAGCGATCGCGGTCTTCTTATCGCGCAAGGCAGGTGTGGCGCTCGACCGCATCGTTGTGGTTCTCGGCGTCATTATGATTCTTGCAACCGCGTACGTTGCCTTCGTGTCGAACCCGCCTGTCGGCGATGCCATGCGCAACGCTGTCATGCCCGAAACTATTGATTTTGCAACCATCACGACGCTGGTGGGCGGTACCGTCGGTGGCTACATCACCTACGCTGGTGCGCACCGCATGATCGACGCCGGAGTCTCCGGTCTTGAAGCGGTTACTGACATTACCCGATCATCGGTTACCGGCATCATCATCACCGGCCTGATGCGTTTCTTGCTCTTCTTGGCAATCCTCGGTGTTGTTGCGACCGGTGTTGAACTGTCGACTGACAGCTCTATCGCTGGCCAGGCGTTCGGTATTGCCGCCGGTGAAATCGGTACCCGCCTGTTTGGTCTTATCCTGTGGGGCGCATCTATCTCGTCAGTGATTGGCGCGGCGTACACCTCAGTTTCATTCCTCACCCACAACAACACCCCGGTGAAGATCAAGAACGGTCTGACCATTGCGTTCATCGTGGTCTCGACCATTGTCTTCGTGACTCTGGGTAAGGCGCCGTCTACCTTGCTGATTGTTGCTGGCGCTGTGAACGGTTTGATTCTTCCTGTTGGTTTTGGTGTTCTGCTGTTTGTGGCAACGTTCAAGACCCGTAAGTTGCTTGATGGTTACAAGTACCCGGTGTGGCTGCTGGTGATTGGTTGGGCGTCGTGGTTGCTCACCATTTACTTGGGTTGGAAGTCGCTGGGCGGCATCGCGCAACTGTGGCAGGGCTAAAATTTTCTGCTTTGCAGAAATAAAAATTTTAGCCCTGCGTCGAGCTCAGCGTAGCGGCGAGGCGAAGAAGCGCGTGAGCGCAGTGAACTCGTGTTTTCCCTAGCTAGCGAGGAGATTCTCCCCGGTGAAATGTGCTTTTCATCGGGGAGATTTTTTGTGTCAGTAGGTTTTCACTTTCCGTGGATTTGCGCTGTAAAAACGTCGAAATTACAGCACAAATCCACGGAAAGTGCGCGCGGGGTCCTCTTTACCGCAGTCGGCCCCATTGCTATCCTGTACAGTATCCTGTACGGAAAGGGATGCGATGAAAACACTGACATATACGGAATCTCGCGCGCGTTACGCAGAGGTCCTCGATTCGGTAGTGAATGATTGTGAAGAAGTGGTGGTGACCCGCGCAGGACGCGAGCCAGCGGTCATCCTGTCATTGGCGGAGTACGAATCGTTGAAAGAAACCGCCTACCTCCTGCGCTCTCCCGTCAACGCGCGTCGTCTTTTTGATTCCATTAGCGAGCTGGAAAATGATGGTGGCGCTGAACGGGATCTACTCGAAGACTAGCCATGAAAATTGTGTGGAGCGAGAACGCCTGGGAAGACTATCTGTGGTGGCAGGGGCAGGATCGCAGGGTTCTCAAACGTATCAATCTGCTTATTAAAGATATTCAGCGCAATGGGAACGAGGGGATAGGCAAGCCAGAGGCTTTGCGTAATAATCTCTCGGGGTATTGGTCGCGCAGGATCACTAAGGAGCACAGAATCGTCTATAAAATCGTCGACGATTCCATTCGCATTGCCGCGGTGCGCTACCACTACGAGTAAACCAACTTTCCGTGGATTTGTGCTGTAAAAACATCGAAATTACAGCGCAAATCCACGGAAAGTGGGCGGTGCTCTATGCGTCAAAATTTTTAACATGTGACCTGGACCTGTAAAAAAATCGCGAAATTTTTGACACGTTGGTCATTTTTCAAGGCCTTATGTCAAAAAATGGGTAGATTTTGAACATGACCTGGTCTGCTGATGAACCCTATAACGACTTACCTCCACTGCCACCGGCCGAGTATGTTGAGACGATGCCCGTACTCAAGGCGGTGATTGAGGCACGCGCCGCTATCGCCGGTCTTAATGAGGCGTTGGTGTCTTTGCCAAATCCAAATATCTTTTTGCACTCCCTGGCCCTACTTGAAGCGCAGGCGAGCTCTGAGATTGAAAACATCGTAACCACCACCGATGAGCTCTTTAAGGCTGCCACGATTTCAAGCGATGCTAGTGGGGCAACCCGCGAGGCCTTGCGCTACCAGAAGGCGCTTTTCGCGGGTCTTGACGCTATGCGAGCACGTCATGGAATCATCACTGCTAATACCGCAAAGGAAATCTGTAGCACTATTCGCGATATAGAGACCGACGTGCGGCATGGTGAAGGCGTCTACATTGGTAACCCGACGACGCGGCGCCGTATTTACACCCCACCGCAAGGCGCGCAAGTGATTGCTCAGAAGCTGAAGAACTGGGAAGAGTTTGTAAATTCCTCCAGCGAGTTTGATCCGCTGGTGAGAGTTGCTTTGGCCCATTATCAGTTCGAGGCTATTCATCCGTTTGATGATGGAAACGGACGTACCGGGCGTATTCTCGATGTGCTGATGCTAGTTTCTGCTGGGCTTTTGGAAGAGCCAATTCTGTATATTTCTCAGAGCATTATTGCGCAGAAGAACGAGTATTATCGTCTGCTCAACGGCGTAACTTCCGAGGGCTTGTGGGAGGACTGGACGCTTTACATGGTTGAGGCTATGCGTGAGATTGCGGTGAATACTCTGGCAAAGATTAAGCGGATTCAGGGCTTGCAGGAGCAGATTCATGAGGTTGTTGGGTCTCAGATGCCTGCTGGCGTTATGGAGGTTGTGTTTGAGCAGCCCTACTGTCGTATTAAGGACGTTGTGGAACGCTGTGCGGTGACGCGTCAGACCGCCACAAAATACCTGGGTGAGCTGGTTTCTTCGGGTGTTCTGCGCGAAGAAAAAGCTGGCCGGGAGAAGCTCTTCGTGAATGAGGAGCTGATGGAAGTATTGAAGAGCAAGGAGGGCACAGTTGGAGATTGACAAAGAAAACTACCCAATCTGTCTAGGGGACTCCACTGAAAAGGGGGATCACTCAAAAAATGGTGGAAATTATCTTCATTCTAAAAAATCAAAGATGATATTCAAATTTCCCTCAGAAAAAGTTTCGTCAAATGAGTTAATTGCTCGATGGGGGAAGAAAGATAAAAATGGAAAAAGGGAATTTTGTGTACCCACTACTGAAGCTGTATCAAAGATAAAAATATCTTCAAGCGATGAGGTGTTTGAAAGTTTTCCGAAGTTATCTAAGCACCTTAATGTTATCAAGGGCAGGGGTCAGGTAAATTCCTTCCACGAGATTATTAAATATCTAGAAAAAGGTAAGTTGGATCCCTTTGAAATTGAATTTATATATGAAGAAAAAGGATTAACGGAACCAGTGAGTGTGGATTCAGATGAGCGAAATGGGGAGACTATGGAAAATTTTGAAAAAATAATTAAACATCTTCACCTTGATAAGAATGTAATAGTTGAAGGCGTAGCAGGTTCTGGTAAGTCTCACCTTCTAAGTTCACTTCGTAAAGCGTATGTAAATAAATCCGTATCCGGTGAAGAAAAGTACCGGATTAAGGTTAGCAATCAAAACGATTCTTCTGATGAAGTGAATGACCTTGATGGATATGAGTCTCTCTATGGGGAAGATGGGGATCGTATTGAGGTCGTAGTATTCCATCCCTCTACTTCTTATGAAGAGTTCGTTTCCGGTATTCGTCCCAACTTCATGAAAAATCATGAAAATAAGGATGACTTCGTTACGCAAGAAGGTATTTTTATTGAGCATTGCAACAAAGCAGTTGCAAATCCAGACAAGAAATTTTTGCTGTTTATCGATGAAATTAACCGAGCTAATACTTCTCGCGTTTTTGGTGATTTGATGCTAATCATTGAAAGTTCTAAGCGCACGATATTTGTTGATGGTGGGGATCCATCAGCTAAAGACGTATATAACTTTGGTTCCCTCATTGCAAAAGAATCTAATGCTAGTGATTTGAATTATATTAGACTGCAGACTCCCGTTGTTAAAAAATACTATGATAATAATGAGATTGTTGATGAACTGTCGGAAAAAGATGAAAGTAATAAGGGGCGTGAGATAAAGAAGGTTGTCTTTGACAAGCTTGTAGTTCCTTCAAACCTGCACGTACTCGGCACCATGAACACCACCGACCGCTCTGTCGGAACCATTGACCTTGCTCTGCGTCGTCGATTCCACTGGGTTACCCAGCACCCATACACCGCAGAGGAACTCAAAGATGCGCTAGAGAAAAACGGTGAAACCTACCCTGAAGAAATCGCAACCTGGTACGAAAAAGCTAACAGTGTTCTGCTGGATAGAGTCGGCCCTGATGCCCGTCTTGGCCACGCCTACTTCTTCGATAAAGACGATGACGAAGAAGCTATCGCAGAAGCTCTGCTCAACCAGCTCAAGGAAGTAGCTTTTACCTTCAATATCAGCCAGACCATTCTCGACGAAATCGGAGCAGTCAACGGTAAGAAGATTCTTATCCGTGGTTCTGGCCTCGGCGCTCGCCCTGACGTTGTCGATGAGTCCTAGCAGAGCTAGAGATGAGTAATCAAGAAGAGATAAAGACTCCACTGCGTTATTTCCAAGCGAGCAAACTAGGAAACGGAGTGGGGCTCACAGTTCTGCAACGAGAGCTTCCTGAAGGCGAGACCTGCCGAACCCTAACTATCCATATCTTCCCTAAGTTCTGGCGGAAAGCCCACAACGGAAGCACTGCGTTCGCTCTGCCACTAGGGCTGGATAACGAGACTTTTCATACCTTCGTTTATGAAATGGATGTTGTTGCGCTTGATGAAAGCTGGGCGTCTCAGCTTTCGACAGTTGCTCCAGCAGAACTACAAGGGAAACTAGTAAGTGAGGAAGAAGAGGGGAAAACTGACCCGCTTTGGACAGAAACTAGAAGTCGCTCTGAAACCGAACCGCTCGGCGTCCTTAATTTAGGGCATGCCGATGCCCTTTGGAAGCTCATCCATTCTTATGAGATGGCCCCTGCTCCTTTGCCCGATAAAGTTGATTTTCCGCCGTCTGGAGTATCCATCCTGCCGGACGTTCCCGAACTGAAAATCCAGTTTTACCGCCAATTTCTTGCCCAAGCTGAAGAAGCAGTTAGGCAGCGTAAACCGGTGTTTCTTCAAACAGAAGAAGAACTTAGTTTTATACGCGGCCGTATGGTTCCGCAGGGCCTCATCAAACGTAAAATCTACCACCGTATGCCGGTGCTCTGCGAGTATGATTCTTTGACTGCTGATAATCATATTTGGCAGGTTATTCGTGCTGCCGTACAGGTGACAGGACAGATAGAAAATGAACATTTACAGGTTCACTCTTTAGAGATTGATGCTCATCTTCGCGATGTAGGTATCAGAACTTCTGCATCGTTGTTGGCTGAGAGGTTAAGCTCAACGGAGCTTTCCCGCATTGGTGCTAACCTGAGAAATACCTATCTGTTAGCACGTTCAATTCTTGCCAAGCAGCTTGGCGTAGGGGTCGAGGAACCCAGTCATGCAGGCGGTGTTATCGCTAATCTCAAGGTTGTCTCAAGTGATCTCTGGGAGAAAATTGTTGCCCGACTCCTTGAAGAAGAACTCGGTAGCAAACCAGAAGAACAGGCACAGCTCGACCTCTACTACAAAGATAATGGAACGGTGGCTGCAACAGCGAAGAAGCCAGACCTAATAGTAAAGGAAAACGACAAAACGGTAGTGCTTGATGCCAAATATAAGTTCCGTAAGCAGAACATCAGTGAAGCATTTATGAGCGACCAATACCAGCTCACTACCTACGCCTACCGTATGTCGGCGGATGCTTTTCTTGCGTACCCGCATAAGCCTGGTCAAAAGCCGCTTGAAAACGAGCCTTTTTATCTGCCGAAGCCTGGTAGCCCTGCTACCGGAGAACTTGAATCTGCACAGTTGAGCTACCGCATTGGCGTCCTCTCTCTTCCCTTTCCTGAACCTGGAGAGGCCTCAACCGCTGCGGATTCTATCGCCCAGCTCGCAGGGCTCTTAGAGAAAGCGTCCTAACCCAACTTTCCGTGGATTTGCGCTGTAATTTTCGCGTTTTTACAGCGCAAATCCACGGAAAGTGCGCTTTCGGCGCGCGACGCGGTGCGCGCCGAAAGCGCGGACGCTACACCCCTACACCCTGTCCGCGAAGTATGCCGCGGAGGACGCGAGGTAGTCGCGCAGGTAAACGTGGGCTTCGTACTTGTCGCCGGCTTCAAGCAGGTGCATGAGATGCTCGTTCTTCTCCACAAAGGGGGAGTGGAAGTCCGGCACCGCCACCATCGAATGAAAGAGTAGGCGCATCTCGGCGAGAGCACTCACCATAAGTGTGTTGAGGCGTTCGCTGCCAGAAAGTCGCACGAGTTCGCGGTGAAAATCCTGGTTAGCGCCCGCCATGCCAGAAACCGAGCCGGATGCGCGGTGCACCTTCGACTGCTCGATAATGCGACGCAAAATCGGTTTCTCACCTGCGGAAATAAGGTCGATAGCCCCGCTTTCTAGCGCCAGACGAAGCGTGAAAAGCTCGTGAATCTGCTTCTTGCCGGGGGTCGCTACAAAAACACCGCGGTTGGGCACGCGCGTCATCAGGTGCTCAGATTCAAGCGCTGTAAAAGCCTGGCGCAGGGTGTTGCGCGAGATGCCCAGTTGCTGCGCCAGCGCCGCTTCGGAGAGCTTGGTGCCCGGGTCTAGCGCGCCTTCTGTCATGGCGGTGCGCAGGACGTCCGCCGCCCATTTTGTTGCGAAGGCATGGTCTGGCGTGGAGCGGGCGACGATGCTGTCGAGCGTGGGCACAAGGGGTATTGAAGTGGTCTCAGGGTTCACGGGTTTAACTATATAGAACGGTAGGGTTTTGTTCCGCATCCACCCCTGCGCAGGTAGTGACCACAAAACTCTCAAAAACCCGGTGTTTTGGGGCGGTTTTTGAGAGTTTTGTGGTCACTGTTGAGAGAAACGTGGTCACTACGGGCAGGACGCCGGTTTAGCTTTCGAACTCCACTAGCGTCTGACCAGCCTGCACGCGCTCGCCGGCCTCGGTAGTTAGTGCGGCAACTACGCCGCCTGCTTCCGCGTGCACAGGTACTTCGGTTTTCATTGCTTCAAGAATCGCTACCTGATCGCCTGCCTCAACGGTGTCGCCAACGCCCACGGTAAATCGCAGTAGCGAGCCGCTCATGGGCGCATTGATGCCGGATGCGGCGTCCTGCCCACCGGCGTCCGCACCGGTTCCGGGCGCGCCCGCGCTACCGAAGGAGTTGAAAATAGCATCGGGAATACCGACCTTGGTTGAAACGCCGTTGACCTCAAGGTTGAAGCGGGTGACGCCGGTGCCCGGAAAGCTGGTAGCACCTACAGGCAGCAGCCCGCCGCGGTAGTTTTCGTCGGGTACTAGGTCATCGCCTAGTTCGTTTTCGATCCAGGTGGTGTAGACCTTGAACTGATCACCGGTGAAGTCGGGATGTTCCATGACGCGCTGGGCAAAGGGGATAACGGTTGCAATGCCCTGAATCTCTAGCTGGCGCAGGGCGGTGCGTGCGCGGCGAATAGCGAGTTCGCGCGTTGGCGCGGTGACGATCAATTTTGCCAGCAGGGAGTCGAAGTCACCTGAGCTCACTGTGCCTGCGCGTACGCCGGAATCCCAGCGAATGCCGGGTCCTACCGGCACGCTAATCGAGGTGATTTCACCAGCTGCGGGCAGGAAACCTCGGGCAGGATCTTCAGCGTTGATGCGGAATTCGAAAGAGTGCCCGCGCGGGGTAGGCATCTCGGTCATCGGCAAAGGCTCGCCTGTTGCGATGGCGAACTGTAGCTGCACCAGGTCAACGCCACTGACTTCTTCGGTGACGGGGTGTTCTACCTGAATGCGGGTGTTGACTTCCAAGAACGAGATGGTGCCATCGTTGGCTACCAGGAACTCGGCGGTGCCTACGCCTACGTAGCCTGCCTTCTTGAAAATTTCGGTGGATGCGCGCACGATTTGCGCTTCTTGCTCAGCGGTGAGGAAGGGCGCGGGTGCTTCTTCAACGAGTTTCTGGTGGCGACGTTGCAGCGAGCAGTCGCGGGTGCCGATAACGACTGCGTTGCCGTGCGCATCCGCCGCAACCTGCGCTTCAACGTGTCGGGGCTGGTCCAAGAACCGTTCGACAAAGCAGTCGCCGTTGCCGAACGCACCCACAGCCTCACGCTGTGCCGAATCAAATGCTTGCTCAACTTCATCCAGCGAGCGGACGACGCGCATACCGCGTCCGCCACCGCCGTGGGCTGCCTTGATGACGACGGGCAGGCCGTGTTCTTCGGCGAAAGCGCGAGCTTCACCGGCGTTAGCTACGGGGCCGTCGGTGCCGGGTGCCAGCGGCGCATTCACGGCCAGTGCGATGTCGCGTGCAGCTACTTTGTCGCCAAGAGCGGTGATGGTCTCGGGTGAGGGACCAATCCAGGTAATGCCCGCATCGATAACAGCGCGCGCAAAATCAGCGTTCTCAGCCAAGAAGCCGTAGCCGGGGTGAACATCGGTGGCACCGCTACGACGCGCAATATCCAGTACCTTCTCGATGTTGAGGTAGCTCTCTGCGGGGGTGTTGCCCTCGAGTGCGTATGCCTCGTCGGCGAGCACAGTGTGCAGTGCTTGCGCGTCGGAATCAGCGAAAATCGCGACGCTTTCAAAACCGGCATCGGCGCAGGCGTTGATGATGCGAACAGCGATTTCGCCACGGTTAGCAATGAGAACTTTACGCATGATTTTCTTTCTGGGTATCTGAGGAGTCTGAAGGATTAATATCTAAGGTTGAGGGGTCAACCTCGGTGAACCTGATGCGCGTTTCGGGCGGCGCTTGGGCGAGTAATCGCAGGTCAGCTGGTAGTACGGATGCGATGACGGGGTAGCCGCCGGTGACGGGGTGGTCGGTGAGAAAGACGACCGGCTCACCGTTGGGTGGCACCTGTATTGCGCCGGTGACCATGCCTTCACTGGGAAGCTCTGCGGTGTTGGTGCGTTCTAGTAGCTGGTCAACGTGGCCGGGGCCTGCTGGCATCTCGTCGGGCACAAGGCGTACGCCAATGCGGTCGCTTGAATTGCTGACTTTCCAGGCGGCGGTGACAAAGTTGCTGAGCGATTGAGCGGTGAACCAGTCATCGCGCGGGCCGAGGATGACGCGCAACTCCATGTCGTCGCCGGGTAGCGGCAGGGGAGTGCTCGGCACTGCTACGGCTGATGCGTGCAGGTTGGCGCCCGCGAGAAAGTCGCCGGACGCCAGTGGCTGGGCGCCGATGCTCGAGAGGGTGTCCCGAGAAGCACTGTTTGCTTGCGCTTCTGCCGCGAATCCACCGCGTAGCGCTACGTAGGCGCGAAGACCGCTACTTGCCGGGCCTAGCGTGAGAGTTTCGCCGGCTTTCAGTGCAAACGGTGTGTACTGACGGAGCTGTTTGGGCAGTGAGTCTGCGGTGTTGGCGTTCTCAGCTGTTTCATCGCTGCCGGCATCGGATATCTGTGCCGACTGCGCTCCCTGTGCAGCCTGTACTACCGGGGTGATCGTGCCCTCAACGCTCGCGCCGGTCACCGCCAGAACCGCGTCCTGACCAGCTGTAATGCGTAAACCACCACCGAGATTTTCAAGGACGGGTGTATTGAGCTCGTTGCCGACAAGACGGTTAGCTTCGCGGGCCGCTGGGGCATCTGCAAACCCGGAGGGCGAAACGCCCCAGTGCGCCAGATGTGGGCGGCCGGCGTCCTGAATGAGTGTCTGTATGCCGGGTGAATCTACGCGCAGGATTACATCCTCAGCTCTTACCTGGGAGCTGGTGCGGGTATTGGATTCGGCGCGCACCTCGATTAGCTCGCGCACCGCCTTGAACTGCACTTTCATGCCGGGTTCTAGGAGGGCGGGAGGGGCCTGCGAAAGATCCCATAGAGGCGCGTTGGTGCGGCCAATCAACTGCCAGCCACCGGGTGACTGGCGCGGATAAATACCCGACAGCGCGCCAGCTAAGCCAACAGCTCCGGCGGGAACAGCGGTACGCGGCGATGAACGACGCGGCACGTTCAGCACATTGTCTTCAGCGTGCAAGTAGAAGAAACCGGGCGCGAAACCGGCAAAGGCTACGTGCCAATCAGCGCCGGTGTGAGCGTCGATGACGCCCTGCTCACTGAGCCCTGCCAACGCGGCAACCTCTGCGAGATCCTCACCGTCGTAAACGGTCTCAATGACGCGGGTTTCTACCTGCCCGTCCTCGGCATCAACGTGTTCGGGCAGGGTGAAAGAGGTGATAAACCGGCTGGTGTTTTCAGCGGTATCAAAGCGGACGAGCACAGTTTGCGCGGCGGGAATGAGCTCAACCTGGCCGCGTTCGGGGTGGTTCGTCAGATGTTCGTGAAGGGAAAGTGCCTGTGACAGTGACTCACAGTCAATCATGGCGTTGGTTAGAGAAAACCTTTTGATGCGCGACATGATAAGACCACCTTTGACAGCACTAACTTGAGATTGTTCAACAATCTTGACAGATGTGGGCTTGTTCACGCAACAATAGAGGTAATGCTACGTTGAAACTGCACTTTAACCGGTTTTTTCGTCAAAATCGGGGTTAAAGTGCAGTCTCGACGCACACTTTGAGAAATTTACAGAAAAGAGCTCCCCGTGCGCATAGACCTCAATTCAGACTCCGGCGAATCATTCGGCTCATGGTCCATGGGCGACGACGCCACCATGATGCAGATCGTCTCATCCGCCAACATCGCCTGCGGCTACCACGCTGGCGATCCTTCGGTCATGCGCTCCACCATCGCCGCAGCCGTTGAAAACAAGGTGGCTATCGGCGCGCACGTTGCCTACCCGGATCTCGCTGGTTTTGGCCGCCGCTTTATCGACATGACAGCCACCGAACTCATCGACGCTGTCATCTACCAAATCGGCGCGCTACAGGCGGTCGCATCCTTAGCCGGTGGCACTGTTTCTTACGTCAAGCCCCACGGCGGACTCTACAACGCCATCGTTCACCACGAAGCCCAGGCGCAGGCTGTTGCCACCGCGCTCGCCGAGCTGAACCGCGCATCCGGCACTAATCTCTCTGTTCTCTGCCTGCCCAACAGCGAGATTGAACGTCGCGCGCAGGATGCGGGCGTGCAGGTTTTCTACGAGGCTTTCGCTGATCGCGGGTACACCCCGTCAGGGACGCTGGTCTCTCGCCGCGAAGCAGGGGCTGTTATCCATGACCCCGAGCAGGTAGCGGCGCGCGTCGTGAAAATGGCGTTAGAGAAGACCGTGACCGCGGTTGACGGTAGCGAAGTTGGCCTGAATGCGCACAGCGTATGTGTGCACGGCGATACTCCCGGCGCCGTGGAAATTGCGCGCCAGGTGCGCGCCGCCCTGGAGAAAGAGGGCGTAGAAATCGCGGCCTTCGCTGGCTAAAAACCGCGAGAGGGGAGTTGTGTTGCGCTTTTTGGCCAAAAAGTGCAACACAACTCCCCTCCCACGTATTAAAAGCGGGTTGATCGGTGGGCTTTCTAGGTGTGGCTCTTTGTGTGCTCGCCAGCTCGCATCCGCCACACCTAGTCTCGCGATTAAGCGCTTTATGCGCGTAGCTTTTTGACGGCGGCTAAGAGGATGCGCTGATCCTCCTTCTTAGCATGCTCGTCCACGGTGCCACCAAAGAAAGTTGCGTTGTAGTACACGCCGTCAGACAAAAGTACAATCGCTCGGGCGGTGTCTGCATCGCCCACCTCGGTTTCGATGAGCCCGGTGACTTTGTCCTGCGCTTCTTTGAGTGCTGCGGATGCAGCGGCGTTAGATTCCTGGGCGAGACGGCTGACTGCCACAATGGCGCGGTCGAAGTCATTGTCTTCATAATCCGAGACTGAAATGTAGTAGGCAGAAGCACCTTCTTCTGCGGCTTTCATCGCCTTGAGGTCTTCTTCTGAGAGCGCGGTGAATCGTTCAATGAGCCCTGCCGCCATCGCATCCTTGGAAGGAAAGTGGTAGAGCAGTCCTCCTTTGGAAACACCTGCGGTTTTTGCGACGGCGTCCATGGTTGCGGATTTTTCGCCCTGGTGGATGAGGGTGGATTCGTAGGCGGCGAGGATTTTGTCTTTTGCGCTCATGTGTTTCAAGATACCAGAAAATTCTCTAGAAACTTTACCGTATGGTTGGTACAGTTGAGGCGATGTAAAAACCGTCTAGTCGGTACAGTAAAGCAGTGCTTTGCACTTCTCCTCAAGAAAGACGTGAAACCATGAGTACGGTATCGATGCCTCTCATTGACCATCAGCAAGCAACCTCTTCGAACAAGAAAAAGCGGTGGGTTGCCCTCGCTATTCTCATGTTGCCGGTGCTGTTAGTGTCCATTGATAACACCGTGCTTTCTTTTGCGGTGCCCTCTATCGCCCGCGCACTAGAACCTACCGGCGTCCAACAGCTGTGGATTATCGATGCTTACTCCCTGGTGCTTGCGGGGCTGCTGGTGCCTATGGGATCTCTTGCCGATCGCATCGGCCGAAAGAGGCTGTTAATTATTGGTTCTACCGGCTTTGCCGCTATTTCAGCATTAGCTGCCTTTGCACCGACTGCTGAGTTGCTCATTATTGCTCGTGCGGGACTGGGCTTCTTCGGCGCTATGCTGATGCCCTCTACTCTTTCGCTTATTCGCAATATTTTTACCGACTCCAACGAGAGGCGCATGGCGCTTGCTATCTGGGCAGCTGGTTTTGGCTCCGGCGCGGCACTCGGCCCTGTTATTGGCGGGTTTCTGCTTGAACACTTTGCGTGGGGTGCCGTCTTTATGATGGCGGTTCCTGTGCTGGTTCCCTTCCTCATCCTGGCACCCCTCCTTGTGCCTGAATCTAAGGACCCTCAGCCCGGGCCAATCGACCCGCTTTCCATTGGTCTGGTCATGGTCGCGATGACGGCTATTACCTACGCCATTAAGCACATCGCTAAGGTCGGGTTTGATACGACGCTTGTTGCTGCGGTTCTCATTGGTCTTGTAGCCGGTTGGCTGTTTACCCGCCGTCAGCTCCGCCAAGCGAACCCCATGCTCGACATGCGTCTGTTCACCAACAAGGTTTTCACCGGCGCTATATCGGCCAACCTGTTGGCGATGATGTCAATGGTCGGCTTTATTTACTTTGTGTCTCAGCACCTGCAGTTAGTGGCTGGGCTTAGCCCCTTGGACGCGGGCCTCTTCCTGGTGCCCGGCACACTCGTAGCCATGGTGTCGGGGTTGCTGTTTGTGCGTCTTGTACCGCGTTTTCACCCCGCGAAGGTCATCGCTTTCGGTATGTTTCTCAACGCCGCAGCCTTCGGACTGATTTTTGCGCTCGGCGGTGAAAGCAACCTGGTGCTGATGCTCGCTTTCATCGTGATGGGACTGGGCGTGGGTGCCTCTGAAACCCTCGCGAATGACGTCATGCTGTCCTCGGTTCCGCCGCAGAAAGCGGGTGCCGCGTCCGCCATTTCAGAAACCTCTTACGAGCTGGGTGCAGTGCTAGGAACCGCTATTCTCGGCGGCATCCTCACCGCTGTTTACAGCAAATCTATTGACCTTCCCGCCGGGCTGAGTGAGCAACAACAGAACACCGCCTCTGAAACCCTCGGTGGGGCTACGCAGGTTGCTTCGGATGCCGGTGGAACGCTTGGCGCTCAGCTACTCGAAGCCGCCCAGCACGCCTTCGACGCGGGCGTGGTGTGGACGGCGGGCATCAGCGTCCTGCTCCTGGTTTTTGCCGGATTCATGGTGCTGAGGATGATTGCCGGTGTAGACCCCAACGCTGAACCTGCAGAGCACTAGATGTAGGTTAGCGCTTCTCATAATCGCGACGGGGGAGGGATGTACCGTTTTTCGCCGAAAAACGGTACATTCCTCCCCTCTCGCGCATTAAAACTGTGCTCCTAGAGATTCGTCGTGTGAGCGGGTTGATCGGTGGGCTTTCTAGGTGTGGCTCTTTGTGTGCTCGCTAGCTCGCACCCGCCACACCTAGCCCCTCTCGCGCATTAAAACTGTGCTCCTAGAGATTCGTCGTGTGAGCGAGTTGGCTGGTGGGCTTTCTAGGTGTGGCTCTTTGCGTGCTCGCTAGCTCGCACCCGCCACACCTAGCCCCTCTCGCGCATCAGATCTTGCTACCAGATGCGCACGCGGTCTTCCGGCGCCAGGTAGAGGGCGTCACCCTCCTGCACATCGAACGCGTCGTAGAACTCGTCGATGTTGCGCACGATGCCGTTGACGCGGAACTCACTCGGCGAGTGCGGGTCAACCGCCAGCATCATCTCTTCGAACTGCTGGCGTGCCTTGGTGCGCCAGCCGATGCCCCAGCCCATGAACACGCGCTGCAGAGCGGTGTAACCGTCAATGACGGGAGCGTCCTCAATGGAGGTAATGCCCTCCTTTGCCAGCGCAATCTTGTACGCCTTCAACCCAATGGACAGGCCGCCAAGATCGCCAATGTTCTCGCCTAGAGTCAGCTCACCGTTCACAGTGTACTTCTCGGGGTCAAGGCCTGCCGGGGTGTACTTGTTGTACTGGTCAACCAAGGACGCGGTGCGCTTGGTGAACTCCTCGCGGTCGGTTTCTGTCCACCAGTTGTTCAGCGCGCCGGTGCCATCGTACTTTGAACCCTGATCGTCAAAGCCGTGGCCAATCTCGTGGCCGATCACAGCACCAATACCGCCGTAGTTCACGGCATCGTCAGCTTCGGGATCAAAGTAAGGCGGTTGCAAAATCGCTGCCGGGAACACAATCTCGTTAGCCGGCGGCATGTAGTAGGCGTTGACGGTCTGCGGGCTCATCAGCCACTCGGTTTTATCAACGGGCTCACCGATGCGGTTCAGCATGAAGTTGTGTTCGTGCAGGGTCGCGCGTCGAACGTTCTCAAAGAGGTCGCCCTTTTCGAACTCAAGGTCTGAGTAGTCGCGCCACTTGTCGGTGTAACCGATCTTGGTCACGAACTTGCCCAGCTTCTCCAGCGCGCGCTCGCGGGTTTCGTCGGTCATCCAGTCCAGTTCGGTGATGGACTGGCGGTAGGCCTCAATGAGGTTATCGACCAGTACCAGCATTTTCTGCTTGTGCTCCGGCGGGAAGTGCACGGCAACGTATTCCTTGCCCACTTCGTCCGCGATGTAGCTCTCCAGCAGTGAGATGCCGCGCTTCCAGCGCTCGCGGACTTCTTCGGTACCCGAAAGGGTGCGGCCGTAGAAGTCGAAGTTGGCCTCAACCATTTCTTTGTTGAGTAGGGATGCGCGTGCTGAGGTGTACTGCCAAATCAGCCAGAGCTTCCAGGTCATCAGCGGGACGTCCGCGAACATCTTGGCTGCGCCCTCAAAGAATGAGGGCTGTGAGACAACCACGGTGCCGAAATTTTCAACGGAAGAGCCGATACCTTCAATGTACTTGGCGAAGGGGAAACCGGGGAACTTGTCTTCAAGCTCAGCGGCGGGTACGGGGTTGTAACGCTTGTCGGCATCGCGGTTTTCGACGTTGCTCCAGTGATGCGAGGCAATTTCGGTTTCGTGCGCCATGATGATCTGACCAACGAGATCCGGAGTCAGACCAAAGGGCTCAGCAGCACCGGTGAGGGTGAACATGCGCTCAATGTGCTTGACGTAGGCCTGGCGAATGTCCTCGTCTTGTCTTCGCGGTAGTAGGATTCGTCGGGCAAACCAAGACCTGACTGGCCAAGGTACACGGTGTAGTAACCGGGGTTCTTAGCGTCGATGCTGGTGTACCAGCCGAAGAGTCCGCCGACGCCCGCGCGGTCCGCGTCCGCCATAACCTTCACAAACTGGTCGGTGGTCTGCGCTTCAAGAATCGGAGTGAGCTCGCGCAGTAGCGGAATGACGCCTTCGGTTTCAATACGCTCAACGCTCATAAAAGAGTTGTAGAGCGCGCCGATGCGTGACTCCGGGTCTTCGACGGCGATTTTTTCTACGATTTCGCGGACGTTTTTCTCTGCCTCATCGCGCAGAAAGTACATGCCGCCGTCTTTGGAGCGGTCCGCGGGAATCTCGTAGGTGTCTAGCCACTTGCCGTTGACGTGGCGGAAAAAATCGTCAGCTGGTTTTACTGATGAATCAATGAATTCTAGGTCGAGTCCTGATTTTTTAGTCATACCCCAAGTTTAGGCGGTGAGATTGTGGACGTCACTGTGAGAGACCGGCTGTTCACTACCCAAGAAAGGATGCCCGTGTTGCGAAACTATTTATGCCAGATCTAACCAGTTTTCCGTCTCACTGGACTTGCTCTACAGAGTGATCTTTTACAAACCTCAAAAATAGGAATCTCTGTTTATCATTTTATTGGTAAACTTTATCTGACCGTTCTCTATAGTTATCTTTCTGCTACCCGGCAGATTCAATTAAGCCGAAGGGCTCCGCCGATGACTTCCCCCATTTCACGACGCAATCTCGCCAGAGGCATGGTTTGGTCAGCTCCAGTAGTAATTGCTTCAGTAAGAGTGCCAGCGTTTGCTGCATCTGTTAATCCGGAGGTATCTCTGGTATGACAGCCAGTCTCATGAGTTCGTGCCTAAAGGTGGCTCTATTAAAGACCTCTACGTCTACACCACCGACCCCGTCGATGAAAATCCTGCTGGCTTTTCTATTAGCTACAAGCCGGGTATGGGCGAGGACACCACGGCTACCTTGCAACGCCTAGACTACTACGTCATGGTGCCTACACGGTTCTCTAATGACGGCATCCCAGCCACATATGGTTCCACCTCCACCTACTGGACCCCTCTTACCAAGGTCACAGCTGCAACTCTTGCCGTCGATAATGGGGCTGGTGGAACGACCAGTATTTCTACCACTGGGTATAACGTATATAAGACGAGTTTTAAAGGTGTAATGACAAATCCTGTTGTCGGTATTGATGGGCGAACCACATGGCCAGGAACCACAGTTGATCTCGGCTTCTTTGGGTTTACTAAAGCGACAACCGGATCATACTATGCAGGGTACGTTACTAGCTTTACTACCGCTAACGGATTCACGATGACAGACAGTAACGGTATTGAGAAGTACACCTTCTAACATTCAAGTAGCGTACTGAATGAGGCAAAACTTTTGCTTGGCCTGACTGCTATGTGACCAACAACTGCACCCTTGTTTATTGTTTGTTGGGGAAAGTAACCCGTAGGCTAGTGCCTTATGACTGAGAATCACTCCTCCCCAGATACACATAAAAATCCGCCAACGGGTGCGTTACCTGCGGCTCGGTTAGACCGCACTGATTTTCTGCTTCTTGCCGTGATGGTGGTCGCGGCGTTCGTCCTTATCTTGAACGAGACCCTGCTCGGTGTTGCGTTGCCGTCAATTATGGCTGACCTTCATGTTTCGGCTTCCCTCGGCCAGTGGTCTTCAACAGCGTTTATGCTGACCATGGCTGTGGTAACCCCGGCGTCCGGCTTTATTCTGTCGCGTTTTAGCATTCGCCAGGTGTTCTCTGGGGCGATGATTCTCTTTGCAACCGGTACGCTGGTTGCGGCTCTTGCCCCGTCCTTTGGTTTTCTGCTACTGGGACGCGTGCTACAGGCTGGCGGCACCGGCGTCATCATGCCGTTGCTGATGACTACCATGCTGCGTCTTGTGCCGCTACAGATGCGCGGTAAGGCGATGGGCATTATCGGTATGGTCATTTCGGCGGCTCCTGCGATGGGCCCCACCGTGTCCGGTCTCATTCTGTCAGTGGGATCATGGCGTTTGCTGTTCTGGATGGTCCTTCCTATCGGTCTCATTGCCCTGCTGATCGGGTTTAAACTGGCGCCCGCTACCCGCGATGCTGGCGACTCGCAGAAGCTCGACCTTCTCTCCGTTGCGCTCTCAACCATCGGATTTGGTGGCCTGGTTCTGGGCTTGAGTTCCTTCGGCGGTCACTCCGGTCACGGTGGCGGCTCGCTCCCCGTGAACCCCTGGGTTGCCGTTATTGTTGCGGTTATCGCCCTCGTATGGTTTGTTCTACGTCAGATTAAACTGCAAAGCACAGGCACTCCTTTCTTAGATATGCGCGTGTTCAAAGCCTTCCCCTTCACGCTGACCGTGCTCATGAGCTCCGTTGGTATGGGCGTTATGCTGGGCACCGCGATTTTGATTCCGCTCTACACCGCCAATGCCCTGGGCGTGGACGCGCTCACCACCGGCCTGCTCCTGCTTCCCGGCGGCATCGTCATGGCTGTTCTCAGCCCCTTCGTTGGTGGACTCGTCGATAAATTCGGCGCTCGCACCCTCGTTGTTCCCGGTGCCATCGCGCTGAGCGCATCCGTCTGGATGATGTCAACCTTCGGTGTGAACACCCCGCTGTGGTTTATCGTGGCATCGCACGTGCTCATGAGCATCGCCCTGCCCTTCATCAACACCCCCATGATGACCCTTGGCTTAGGCAGCCTGGACGCGTCCCTCTACTCATTCGGTAGCTCCGCGCTTTCTGCCATTCAGCAGGTGGCAGGTGCAGCTGCAACAGCCCTGTTCGTGATGCTCATGGGCGTCGGCATCGCCTCATACGGTGGCGGAAACACCCCTGAAGCTAACGCGGCAGGCGTCCACTTTGCCCTACTCATTGCGGCATTCGTGTCACTATCAGCCATCGTTCTTGCCTTCCTCGTGCCCAGCGGAAAGACTAAGGGCGAAGCTCCCATGGCTCACTAAAAATCTACTGACACATCGTAAAAGGTTGGCCCCCTGAACTCTGAAAGTTCAGGGGGCCAACCTTTTTAAAAGAAAACAGCGCACCGCTGTTAAAGGGGAAAGCGATGCGCTGTTTCATGCATAGAACTGGTATTCCAAAAGACTGAAAGAAATAATCTTTAAGTTCATTGAAGCTACCAGATTCATGCATAAGCCATGCGCCACAAGGAGGTGCTCTAGGTCGGGAAAAACCCAGGGACCTTGAGGCATTTGGCTCTTTACAATCCTACAGCCCTTCTCTAAACCGTCAGGGAGAGAAGTTGTAGGCGTTAATGAGATGGTGAGCCCGATTGCACTGTGTTACGTGTATCAGTTTACTTGTGTGGAAAAGTAATTCACGGGTGGTTCAACACGGGGGAGGGGGAAGTGCGTGGTTCCACCGGGCTTACCATCAGTAAGTTAGTGGATTAGCCAGCGTAGTCGTAGCTCCATGAGTCTGACCAGCCCCATGATGAGTGCCAATCCCAGTTCGGGCCGAGGATGTCCTCAGGTGACCAGTTGATGTCGCCGGTTGCCCAGTCGGTGTCATCTGCAGGAAGCTCGTCAACGGGTTCTTCAACGGGCTCTTCAACAGGTGCAGGGGTCTCGTCGATGGGTTCTTCAACAGGAGCGGGAGTCTCATCTACGGGAGCGGGAGTCTCGTCAACCGGTGCAGGGGTTTCCTCTTCAGGGGTTACGTCAACGCCAGCAGTGGTTTCAATCCAGGTGCCGGTCTGTGAGAGCAGTGCGTAGTTTGAACCTGCGTGGATGTCGCCACGGGGATCAGCGTTGTCACCGGTTGAGCAGACAGCTACAACCTTGCCGTTGACAACCAAGGGTCCGCCTGAGTCACCGTGGTTTGAAGCGCCATCGTTACCGGTCAGGTGAGCTGCCTTGCCGTAGAACGCGTCGGTTGAGGTGCCGTTGATGTTAACGGTTGCGGTGCGCAGGTGGTCGGTGGGCTGCTTGTAAGCGCCAAGACCAAAGCCGTAGATACGGCCGAGAGTGATATTCTCGGGTACTTCGTAAGTGGTGTCTACCTCTGCGTATGAAGACAGGGGAGCTTCTTTTGAAAGGTGTACCAGAGCGATGTCGCCCTTAGGAGCTGCGTGTACTGAGTCAACTGCGATCGGTTCGCCGCGATCAACCTGGTCGTTTGACTGGTAAACGTTCATGCGTGCAACGTCGTCGATGCAGTGACGAGCGGTCAGTACCCATTCGTCGTTGAGCTGTTCACCGCTGCAGCCGTAGGTCTCTACGGTGCCACCGGAGTGGGTCTGGAATTCAAGCTGAACCATCCATTCGACGTTAGCCTCGGAGCCGCCCACGACGTAGGGAGAAGCGTTCTGCGCGAATGCTGATGAAGCCGCCGATGCGGTCAGTGCTGCTGCAACTGCTGATGTTGCGAGCATCTTTGAGAGTTTCATGAAGTTTCCTTTGAAACAGTAGGTGTGTGAATGAATGTGGTTTATTCGCTTCACCTGGGGATGCTGGTTTCAAAGGGAGCCCGCAAAAATCACTGGGGATTTGGGTGCCGCTGGCGGTTGGTATGGCGCCGTTGGCGTTGGTTCGTGATGATGCCGGTGGTTCAGTTATGAAACTCGGCAATGCTTTTGCGTTTGCCCGCTTCAAAACTCAGCTGGATTGATTCTAAGCAGGTTATTTGCACTTGTCAGCCCGGAGTTTTGTGGGTCTAAATGTATATGTGGAGGAAAATTTTTTTGTGTTATTCGGTGTCGCAGAATCAGATTTTCCTGTTTATAATTTCGCCGCCTACCTTAAAACAAGCCCAAGAGGTAGAAAAATAGCCTATTTGAGTAACTTAAGCTTTGTTAGTAATCGCTCTCTAAAGGGGGTCTCTGTGGGCTATTCTGCAGGGGAAAATTTTGCAGAGTCTCTTGTTTCAAAAAATAAGAAGACCCCCGTCTCGCTAGGACATATACCGATTTTCGACGTCGGTAAAGTTTCTGCGAGCCGGGGGTTGTAGGGCGCGCGGCGAGGGGATAACTACCGGGGGATAGGGGAATCGCTACGCGTCCTCGTTAGAGCTTTACGCTCTAGGGAGCGACATCTACACCCGAGGTGGTTTCGATCCAGTCGGCTGACTGGGAAAGTAGCGCGTAGTTTGAGCCTGCGTTAATGTTGGCGCCGGGATCGTTTTCATCACCGGTTGAGCAGACAGCTACGACCTTGCCGTTGACAACGAGAGGTCCGCCTGAATCGCCGTGGTTAGCTGCACCGGAGTTGCCGGTGAGGTGCACTGCGATGCCGTAGTACGCGTCGGTGGATGTGCCGTCGATGGTCACGGTTGCGGTGCGCAAGGTGGTGGTGGGCTGTTTGTTTGCACCCAAGCCGTAACCGAAGATCGAGCCGGTATCGCCGGGGGTTACTTCGTAGTTCGCGTCCACATCAGCGTACGAGTTGAGCGGAGCTGATTCTGACAGGTGCACCAGTGCAATGTCGCCTGCAGGGGCTGCGTGTACCGAGTCGGCTGCGATGGGCTCGCCGCGGTCAATCTGGTCGTTTGACTGGTAGACGTTCATGCGTGCAACGTTCTCCACACAGTGGCGCGCGGTGAATACCCACTCGTCATTGAGCTGTTCACCGGTGCAACCGTAAGTCTCTACAGAGCCGCCACTGTGGGTTTGGAATTCAAGCTGGACGGTCTATTCTGAGGTTGCCTGCGAGCCACCCACGATGTAAGAGGGGTTGCTGCAGGTGCTGAGGATGCGGGTGCCATGGCTACTGCGGACAGTGCGCAGGTTGCCAGTGCGGCTGAGAGAACTCGTGAAGTTTTCATAAAGGGGTTCCTTTTTGTGTTCAAGTGAATTGTGAATACGTGTTGTCGTCGTGTTCACAGATTGGTGTGGCTGAGGTTGGTTCCCACCGGGCGCCCCTGAAAAGTTCCGCCCTCAGTGGGCATGAATTGTATGCACAAAAACTGTGGGCTGCCATGAGGTCGTTTGTGGGCTTAATTGAGGTTTTTAGAAAAAATTTAGACCGGTATATGGGTGGCGATTTGTGGCGTCCTTGCGTACGCTCCCGCCTTGAAAAGTGCTTCAATTCGCTGAAGTTGTTTTAATGTGCTTAAAAATTGAAAGTAAATTTCGGGTGTGGAGACGCTGATTTTTAGCCGTAGGTTATTTAGGGGACAAATATTTTAAAAATGACTGATAAACGGTAGCTATGAGTAAAAAATTATCTTTACGCATCCGCGCTACCGGGTCACAAACCTGTCGCGTCCCACCTCGCTGACGTATAAAAGAAGAGAAGGAAAATCGTGATCGTCAAGGAGATAGCGCATGCAGTACCGCCAGCTTGGACATTCCGGCCTCACCGTCTCAACTGTAGGGTTAGGATGCAACAACTTAGGGCGCACTAAAACCGCCACCGAAACTCAGGAGGGCACCAACCGCGTCATCGCCGCCGCGGTGGATGCCGGCATCACGCTTTTCGACGTTGCCGATATCTACGGCTCAGCCCCCGGCGTCTCGGAAACCATGTTCGGCAAGGCACTGAAAACTTTGGACTCTTCGGTGCGTGACGACATTGTGCTCGTGACTAAGTTCGGTATGGACATGGACGGCGCAAACGGCGCTGACTACGGTGTTCGCGGCTCGCGTCGTTACATCATGCGCGCGGTAGAGGCATCTTTGCAACGCCTAGGAACCGATAACATCGACCTGTACTTTCACCACACCCCGGACACCCTAACGCCGGTTGAAGAGACGCTTTCTGCGCTGAATACCCTCATTGAGCAGGGAAAAGTGCGTTACATCGGAAACTCCAACCACTCCGGCTGGCAGATTGCCCAGGCCGAGTATGTGGCACGCGAGCTAGGGACTCACCGCTACATCGCAGCAGAAAACCACTACAACCTGCTGGACCGCCGCGCAGAACTAGAAGTCATGCCCGCCGCCCGCGAATTCGGTATGGGTGTTCTGCCCTACTTCCCGCTGGCAAACGGGCTACTCACCGGCAAGTACACGCGCGGCAATGCGCCTGCCGACGGACGCCTGACTCAGCTCAAACCGCAGATTCTGGAAGGCGCCAACTGGGAGCAGCTAGAGGCGTTTAGTGCGTTCGCATCCGAGCGTGGTTTGAGTGAAGTGCAGGTGGCATTTGCGTGGTTGGCCGCGCAGAATCCCATCGCGTCCGTAATTGCCGGCGCTACCAGTGAGCAGCAGGTGCGCGCCAACGCGGCAACCGCGTCCGTGGAACTTTCCGCAGACGATTTGGCGGCGCTCGACGAGATTTTCCCCGCACCCGAGAAAATCGCGCTGTTCTAGGCAGTGCGCGCAAGTAACCCCTGCCGTTTCGCTCACCGCAAGTAGTTAAAGTACCAGCGGATGAGCGCAACGGCAGGGGTTAGGTTTAGCTCAGCAACACCCATAAAGGTAGATTTACATGGCAACATTTTCGGCTGGCGTACACGGCTACTCCCTCAAAGATTTCTCGAATGAGAACCGTGGGTTAGGGTGGATGCTCGACCCTTCCCAGTGCGCTTTACTGGTGCATGATTTCCTGCCCTACTACTTAGAGATTTTGCCCGAAAATTTACAGGCTGAACTCGTGAGCAACGTTGCTGAGGCAGTGAGCTGGGCGCAAGCTCATGATGTTTCTGTGCTGATGACGGCACCGCGTCCTGCGGCTCTTGCAGCACAACGAGGACTGGGCGGGAAACTGTGGGGAATAGGACCAAGCGATGCTCAGACCCGAGAGATTATTCTTCCCGAACTGAGAGGGTGCTTGCATATTCATAAACGGTCGCTTAGCGCTTTCTACGCCACTGATTTAGAAGTGGAACTTCGACGGCTAGGTAAAACTCAGCTTGTGGTTGCAGGTGTCTATGTTGCTGGTGGCATTGTCGCAACAAGTTTTGATGCCCTCGCCCGAGATCTAGAATTCTTTGTTGTTGCCGATGCTGTTGCTGATTACACCGTTGACCGTCATCGTTTCGCGTTAGACCAGATAGCGGGCACTACGGGGCAGGTTGTATCACTGGTAAACCTGACCCGCTAGATAGGAGCATTTAGCATTGACGCACAAACCTCCTGTCGTTGCGCTCACCGGTTGGGACTTTAAACCCTTGCAGTGAGCGCAACGGCAGGGGTTAGCGCTATCTGGTTCTACCGCGGGGTGCTTTTCAAGAACTCGCGCAGGCTAGTCGGCGCGCGTCCGGTGATATCGAGGACACTTGACGTCACTTCGGCAAGTTCTCCTTGCGCGATGGCGGTGTAGGTAGAAACCCACGCGTCGTACTGCCAGTCAGGGGCGTCCCACGCCTTACGCGAGGCGTAGGCTTCATCGATACTCTCGTTGTAAAAGCTGATACTCTGGCCGGTTTCTTCACCCACAATGCGCGCAATCTCGTTCATGCTCAAAGACTCGGGGCCGGTGAGCGTGTACGTCTGATTCTCGTGCGCTCCCGGGTTAAGCAGGACGCGGGTTGCCACCTCGGCCGCATCCGCGCGAGTGACGGCGGCGACGTGTCCTTCACCTGCCGGGCCACGAATTAAACCGTCTTCACCGGCGAGATTGGCTAGAAAATCGATGTAGAAGCTATCGCGCAGGAAGGTAAATTTCATGCCTGATGCCTTGATGTATTCTTCTGTCTCCCAATGGGTGCGAGCCAGCGTGAAGGTTGCATCGCGGGCAGCTGACTGGAATGAGAGATACACCAGATGCTCCACGCCTGCTTGTGCAGAGGCGTCCACAAACTGTTTGTGCTGCCGCAGACGGTCTTCGCTTTCGGCACCAGAGACCATGAAAGCCACCTTCGCGCCGTTTAGCGCGGCAACGTTAGCCTCGAGATCTGAATATCCCGCCGTCTCAAAAACCTGGGCGTCGGGCAGGGCCGGAGCGCGGTTAGCTGAGCGAACCAGCAGTGCGAGGGGCACGCCTTCAGCAGCGAGCTTCTGCGCGACCAGGCCGCCCACAAAACCGGTGGAACCAGTGACAACAACCTTCATGAGAGCATCCTTTCGACAGGTTTTATGAGGACAACGCATACGGGTGGTTGCTTATTCCGGGGGTGCCGGGCCGACGGGCGTTACCAACCCCTGGCGTTCCGCTCACCGCAAGTAGTTAAAGTACCAGCGGATGAGCGCAACGGCAGGGGTTAGGGCAGAGGTTGACCCGCGTCCACCTACAGGAACTGCGCCATGCCCACGGAGCCTTCGAGCTTTTTCTCGAAGCCGTGTTTGAGGTAGAGCGGCTGGCCGGGCGCGTCCGCAATCAGAGTGACGTAGGCACCGTCATCCGCCTCGGCGCGAATCTTATTGAGTAGGGCCGTCAAAACGGCGTTACCTAGCCCCTGATGCTGGTGCTCGGGCAGAACCGCCATATCGGCAACGTTGAAGTACCAGGCGCCATCGCCAATGACGCGTCCCATTGCCACCACTTCGCCGGTAGGCACGTGCCTCACCCGGTAAAACGCCCACGAGCCAGCAATCGCACCAGTAGCCTGACGCTCAGACCGAGGTGTCATGCCCGCCCGCTCGCGCAGCGCGCAGTACTGGGTAGGGCTGGGGGCGGCTTCTTCAAGAACATAATCAGCAGAAATAGGCATGTCTTCAGCATAATCGCTCGGTGAATCTAGTTGTCCGGCCAGTAACTCATGTAAAGTTTCTCCGTTATATGATTTAGCGAGAGAAGAACGATGAGCACATCAGCACACGCTCCTGCCAGGCGGTCCCGCCTAAACCTTTACACCTGGATCGTCACTCTTGGCGGGTTTTTGTTTGGGTATGATACCGGCATTATTAATGGTGCGTTGCCGTTTTTGCAGCAGCAGTTTTCACTCTCACCTGTGGCGGAGGGTGTTACTACTAGCTCGTTGACGCTGGGTGCTGCGCTGGGTGCGATGACGGTGGGTCAGCTGGTTGATAGGTTTGGCCGCCGCCGCGTCCTCTTCGTTCTTGCGCTGGTTTTTATCGCGGGTTCAACGGGCATAGCTTTCGCGCCTACCCTGCCGGTTTTGGTGGCTTTTCGCGTCGTAGTGGGGCTGGCGGTAGGTGCGGCGTCTGCTGTTGTTCCGCTGTACTTGGCTGAGATCGCGCCACCTGATCAGCGCGGTGCCATTGTTACTCGTAACCAGTTCATGATTGTGACTGGCCAGCTTCTGGCGTACGGAATGAACGCGTGGCTCGGCAATGTTTTCCTGCACGAACCCGGTATTTGGCGCATTATGTTTGCGCTATCCGCAATCCCCGCGCTTGCCCTGTTCCTCGGTATGTTTGCGGTGCCCGAGTCGCCCCGCTGGTTGCTTCTGGCAGGACGCGAGGCAGCCGCCCGTCGCGTCCTTGAAAAGACCAGTGCGGATGCTTCTGCCGAGTACGCGCACCTGCACGATTCCATCGAGAAGGAACGCTCTACTCGCGCCGGTACTCTGCGTGATCTTTTTGCGTCCAAGGCGTTGCGTCGCATCCTGCTGATCGGTGCAGCGATCGGTATTGTTCAGCAGATTACCGGCGTGAACGCGCTGATGTACTACGGCACGCAGGTGTTGCGCGAGTCTGGTTTTGCCACGGATGCGGCGCTCACCGCCAACATTGCCAACGGCGCTATTTCGGTGATTGGTGCGGCGATTGGCATCTGGTTTGTGGGGCGTCTGCCTCGTCGCCTCACGCTCACCGTGGGCCTTGCCGGAACAACGCTTTCACTGCTTGCTCTTGCCCTAATCTCAACCTTTGTGGACGGTAGCGCTCGCGCCTGGTTTGTGCTGATTATTTCTGTTATTTTCCTGGTTTTCCAACAGGGCGCGGTTTCGCCGGTGACCTGGGTGCTGATGTCTGAGGTCTTCCCGTCACGCGTTCGCGGCGCTGGCATGGGTGCGGTGACTTTTGTGTCCTGGCTGGCTAACTTCGCGGTGTCTTTCAGCTTTCCTCAGATTGTGGCGGCATTCGGATTAGGCATTACCTTCGGTATTTTTGCGGTGCTGGGCGTTGGCGCGATTCTCTTTGTGCGTGCGTTGGTTCCTGAAACTGCAGGACGCGCGTTGGAGGATATTGAGGCGTAAGATGCGCGGCGGTGGCGTGCAAGTGGGGCGTAACTTTCTGCCTTTGACTAGGAGCTGAGTCGCTTGACCGGCTAGTGTGGTATGTAAGCTTATTGTCCCCCGTAGAAAGCCCTCATGGCACACTCATTTTTTCCCCGTCTCGCATCCTTTTCTTTGCTGACCGCATTTTTGTTGACCGGATGCGCCGCCGATAACACCGCGCAGAGTAGCGGCGAAAACCCTGCTCAGAGCTCATCAACCGGCGCGGGCGCATCCTCTTCTGAACAGTCGTCGACTATCTCACCAAGCGCCACATTGAGCGCGATCCCTAGTCCTACCCAAACTCAGACTGAGCTTCCCGGTGGCGGGCAGAAAATCTTTCAGAACCGCAGGTACGTAGCGTTGTACGGTGCACCGGGTCGCCCGGCTCTTGGCGTGCTGGGGGAGCAGGAGCCCGCTCAGTCGGTGGTCCGCGTCCAAGAGCTGGTTAAGCAGTATCAGCCCTACAGTAAAGAGAAGGTGTACCCCGCCTTTGAGGTCATCGCGACAACAGCCTCTAGCGTGCCTGGTACTGACGGGGATTACTCTGATGAAGCAACGGTGAAAGATCTCAAACCGCTCATCGAGGAAGCCGCTAAGAACGATGTGTACGTGGTGCTTGATTTCCAGCCTGGACGCTCGGATTTCTTGAGTCAGGTGGTGCGCTACGAGGAGCTTTTGAAACTTCCCAATGTGGGTGTGGGTATTGATCCCGAATGGCGTCTTCTGCCGTGGCAGGTGCACCTGCAACAGATCGGTTCGGTGCAGGCCGCTGAGGTCAATCAGACCCTCGACTACCTTGCGCAACTCACCCGAGAGAATAAGCTACCCCAGAAAATGGTGGTGCTCCACCAGTTCACCGGCACCATGATTACCGAACGCGAGACGCTGAACACCGCGCATCCTGAACTCGCACTCACCTTGCACGCGGACGGCCACGGCACACCATCACTGAAAACGGATACCTACAACACCTTGCTGGCAGGGCTGAGCAAAGACATCAAGCCATCCTGGAAGAACTTCTACGATGAAGACACGCCCATGCTCACGCCAGAACAGACCTATGCGCTGACCCCCAAGCCCTGGGTGGTCACCTACCAGTAGGGGTAATTCACTGCGTCCTTTCAATATCCGTAGCGGAAGTAACTTTTTATCCGCAGATTGAGGGTTATTCAGTTACCTGACCGGACGTAAAATATAAGAAGACAAATTCACTACGGAAGGTCCCACCCCATGTCTGATGCTGCCGCAGTGCACGCTGAGCTGGTTGAACGCGCTGAGCAAGCCGCGATGAAGCTTGAGAAAGAGCGCAATAACCGCTGGTACCCCAGCTTTCATATTGCTGCCCGTTCGGGGTGGATCAACGATCCCAACGGTCTGTCCTTCTTTAACGGACGCTACCAGGTGTTCTACCAGCATCACGCGTATTCTGCCTATTGGGGTCCGATGCACTGGGGCCACGTTTCGTCTGAGGATATGGTGACTTTCCGCCGTGAGCATGTGGCACTCGCGCCCTCAATTGAGGCTGACCGCGACGGCGTTTTCTCGGGCTCCGCTGTGGTGGGCGATGATGGCAAGTTGTATGCCTACTACACCGGTCACCGTTGGAACAATATGTTCAACGATGACGATGGTGCCTTGCAGGTGCAGTGCTTGGCGACGTCTGAAGACGGTGTTGTCTTCACGAAGCACGGCGTAGTTGTTGAGGGCCCGGGGCTTAAGCACTTCCGCGACCCTAAGGTTTTCCGCATCGACGGCATCTGGTACATGATTTTTGGTGCATGTTCAGAGGACAACCGCGGTCAGGTGTGGATGTACACTTCCACTGACATGTTCAACTGGGAATTCGACCGCATCCTTTTTGAGGATCCTAATCCCGATGCTTTCATGCTGGAATGCCCCGATATCTTTCCGCTGGGCGATAAGTGGGTGCTGATTTACTGCCCCATGGGTCCGCGCAAGGACGCCTACCAGGCACGCAACAGTCACAATGCCGGTTATGTGGTGGGCGACTGGGCGCCGGGTGAAGACTTCAAGCAACTCACCGATTACCGTCTGATTGACTGGGGCCATAACTTCTACGCACCGCAGACTTTTGAGGCACCCGACGGCCGCCGTATTTGCTACGGCTGGATGGGCTCGTTCACCATTGGTACGCCCAGCCAGGAGACCGATGGTTGGGGTGGCCAGCTCACCGTTCCGCGTGAGCTATCGCTGGATGAGGATTTGAACCTCATTAATTACCCCGTGGCTGAGATTGAAAAACTGCGCGGTGAGAAGACCGAGTTCGGCAGCTTTGTGCTGGGCCTTAACCAAGACAAGGTGCTGCTTGAGCAGACTCCGCCCTGTGAGATTTTGTTAGACGTTGATTTGAGCGTGACTGACAGTGAGCGTGTGGGCTTGAAGATTGGTCTCACCGAGGACGGCTCGCACACCTACGTGGGCTACGATTCGCTAGCTGAACGCATCTTTGTTGACCGCCGTCTTGCCGGTAACGGCGACCGCGGCTACCGCGCCGCGCCCTTCCCCGGCGGCGATAAGCTGAGCCTTCGCATCCTAATTGACCGGGGTTCTGTCGAAGTATTCGTTAACGGTGGCGTGCAGAGCGTGACATCTTTTGCGTTCCCGAATGCCGGTGACCGCTCCGTGGCATTGAGCTCAGAATCGGGGTCGATTACCGTTGACCGTCTGGATATTTACCCGCTCGACACCATTTGGGAAGACGAGCGCCAGTAGCAAAGGGCTGCTACATACAAAATTCCCGGAGGACATATGTTTTTCGTATGCCCTCCGGGGATTTCATGTGTGAAAGAGGTTTAGGTTCCGTGCTCGGTACATGAGGGGTAAAGCTCGGTTTGGTTCTGATCGGCAACCCAGCAGAGCGTGCCTATGGCGATGAGTCCGGTGATACCTCCGGCTACGAGAATAAGCATGATGACTCCTTTGTCAGCGAAGTTATTAACGTAGTGCAACCTTCCGGTTAAATGTAATTTAAGACACAGTTCTTTTAAATTCAAGGGTTTGCCGAACATTACGCACGCAGTAGGCTGATGGTAGCGACTGCGCAAGGCAGGACGCGTAATCGCGCCGTGTGCGGTAGGAAAGCTTGAACTGCAGAAGGTTCTGATGGCTCGTATTTTTGCTCACCGTGGCATGTCTGCAATTGCCCCCGAAAACACTCTGGCCGCTATTGGTCAGTGCGCAGATTACGGGGTGACCTGGTTTGAAGCGGACGTGGATATCATCGCTGATGGAACCGTCGTTGTTATCCACGACAGCCACCTGGATCGCACGACTAACCGCACCGGAAGTATCTATGATCTTCAGGCGTCCGACCTTGAAAATATTGATACCGGCTCGTGGTTCTCGCAAGAATTTGCGGGGGAGGGGCTGCCTACTCTGGCGCAGCTGGTTGAGCTGATGAATGAAAAGAAGCTCAACGGCAATATTGAGATTAAGTCCAATGAGCAGGGTACTGAGCGCACCTATCAGCTCATTGATGCTGTGATTGCTGAACTTGAAAAACTTGATGATGACCGCGAGGTTCTGATTTCGTCCTTCAATCAGTTGTTGCTGGCTGAACTCAAGCGTCGTGCGCCGCATCTGCGACTTGGTGTTCTGTTTAGCAAAGAAGCTCTTGGCTACGACTGGCGTTCCATTGTTGAGTTGGTGGGTGCTGATGCTATTCACGTTAATGAAGACGGTCTGACCCGCGAGATGGTGCAGATCGCGCGTTCTGCTGGTGTTGAAATCAATGTGTGGACGGTGAATTCTCGTGCGCGCGCCAATGAACTTATTAACTGGGGCGTAGACGGCGTTATTACTGATGAAGCGCACACTTTTATTGAATTGGAAAGTGGTCGATAAGAAAGGGTTGGGCTTTCTGTCAGCACCAAACTAATCAGTCTATTTGATTAGTTTGGTGCTGACAGCTACTATCAAACTATGGATTCAACACAAAAACTCGCAGAGGAAATCCGCGCTTTCACGTGGCACCTCACCCGAAAGATGGCGCAAGAATCCACCCACATTGGCAAACTCACGCCCTCGCAAGAGGCTGTTGCTGTACGCATCCACCAGCAACCCGGCCGCACCGGCGCTGAAATTTCGCGTCAACTTTTTCTCACCCCGCAGTCAATCAACGTCACCGTCATGACCATGATCGACGAAGGCTTCGTAGAAGTGCGCAAAAGCGCTCGCGATGGCCGCCGCCGCGAACTCTACCTCACCGCATCAGGCAATGCTGAAGTTGAAAAAATTCGCGCCTACAAAACCCTATGGCTGCGCGAAGAACTTGATGAAAAACTCACCGACGAGGAACGGGAACAGGCCCTTGCTGCACTCGCATCCCTCAAAAAAGTACTGCCAGAACTCTAAGGATTACCGATGACTCTCACCGCTATTGATGCTTCGTCAGCGCTTATTGCTGTGGATCTTCAGCAGGGTATTTTGAACTTTGCAGACCCTGCAGAACGCGAAAAAATCGTGAAGAACACTGCTCGTTTGGCGGACGAATTCCACGCGCGCAACCTGCCGGTGATTTGGGTGCGTGCGCTGGGTATGCCTGCCGGCCGTAAAGAAATGGGGCCTCCCGCAGACGATCATGATGAGTCATGGAACGCCCCCGATGAGAACCTGCCCATTGATGAATCTCGCGATCTTGTGGTGTTCAAGCGTGCACTGAGCTGCTTTACCGTTCCTGAAACCACCGAATACCTCAAAAAGCACGGGTCCACCCAGGTAGTTATTACCGGTCTTGCTGCGGGGGTCGGTGTTGAGTCAACGGCGCGTTCAGCATTCGACGCCGGCTACAACGTCACCGTAGTTTCGGACGCGGTGACCGACGGTATGCCCGAGCGTCTGGAAAGCGCGCTGAAGATTTCTATGCCCTCGTTTGCGGAAATCGGTACCACCCAGAACGTGCTGGATCTCCTGGCGTAGTCCGCGCTCTCACCGCCGTCCGTTGCTGAAAAGAAGGTTTGCTGTGTCCAGTCGCTATCATTCTGATCCTTCTCAGGCTGGGCAAGGCAACCCCTTCACGCGCGGATTCACTCTTGCGCTCTTGCTGGGCGTTACGCTGAACCCGCTCAATACGTCGGTGGTTGCCACCGCGCTGGTCAGCATCGGTGAGTATTTCTCGGTGGGGGCGGGCGGCTCTGCGCTTATGAGCGTTGCGATTGCGGTTGTTGGTGTGACTCTTTCAGGCGTGGCAATGGGGCTTGCGAATGTCGGTAACCAGGCGATGCTGTATATCGCCAGCCCGCCCAAAGATATGGGCGTCAATAGCGGCTTCTATCGCACCGCGTCCTATCTGGGTGGTTTTGTGGCAACCGGCGTGATAGCCACTCTCTTTAGTGGGGGCGCGTCGAATGCGTCCATGCTGGTCTTTGCGGGCGTGTTTGCGGTGCTTGCTGTGGTGCTGGTGGGGTTGACGGTGGCAGATCGCGAGACTCCTGCGCGTAGCTAGGGCGCGGGGTGCCGCTGTGGCGCGCCTGTTTTGTAAGTCACCTTGCTATTTCGGTGTTCCGCGCAAGGTCTGGTGATAGTGTCAAAATATAAATAAGTATCGCAGATGCCAATTTAGCTCTGCGTGCTGAACCATCACCGAACCACCTTCACAAGGAGCACACAGTGACTATAGAAAACGACTGGGATTCACGATCTGAAGACGTACAGAAAGACCAGGTAGCCGCCTACGATCGCATGCGTAGCAAATGCCCCGTCGCGCACGACGATTTCATGGGCTATTCACTGTTCAAAAACGAGGATATTCGCTACGTCAACGAACACCCCGAAATCTTCTCCAACAAGGTCTCAACCCGCCACATCGCTGTTCCCAACGGTATGGATGCCCCCGAACACACTGCCTTCCGCGCGGTAAATGACAAGTACTTCACCCCTGAACGCATGGATGCGTTTGAACCTAAAGCTCGCGCAATTTTGGCCGAGCTGGTGGCCGATTTGCCCCGCGGTGAAGAAGTCGAAATCATGGACGATTTCGCCCAGTTGTACGCCATGCGCATCCAAAACGAGTTCATGGGCTGGCCCGCCGAACTTGAGCGTCCGCTGATTGAATGGATTGATAAGAACCGCAAAGCAACCCTCAAGCGTGACCGCGAGGAGATTGCCCAGGTAGCACTGGAATTTGATGGTTACATTCACGACCTGTTGCAGGCTCGTCGCGACGCTGGCGATAACGCGCCGCAGGACGTCACCACCGAGCTGCTTCATGACACCGTGAAGCTGCCCGAGGGGGAGCGCACCATGACTGAGGAAGAGCTGATTTCGCTCATTCGCAACTGGACCGTGGGTGAGCTGTCCACCGTCTCAGCATGCGCGGGTATCATCGTGAGCTTCTTGGCAAACCATCCCGAAGAGCAGAAGCGTCTGCGCGAGAACCCGGCTGGGATTCCTGCGGCCGTTGAAGAAATCATGCGACTGGAAGATCCGCTGGTCACTAACCGCCGCATCACCACCCAAAAAGTTGAGGTGGGCGGACGCGTCCTGCCCGAGGGGTCGCGCGTCACCATCAACTGGGCAAGTGCTAACCGCGATGAGGATGCTTTCGAAGATGCGCTGGAGTACAAGCCCGAGCGCAGCCAAGAGAAGAATTTGGTGTACGGTTCGGGCATTCACGTGTGCCCCGGTGCGCCGCTGGCGCGCTTGGAGTTGCGAGTGCTCATGGAGGAGCTGCTGAAGGGCACTGAATCTATTGAGGTGAAGAAGACCGAGAACGCGATTTACCCGGCTGCCGGCTACTCAACGGTGAAAGCTGTTATCAACTAATTTTTAACCGCGAGAGGCTGAGTGGAGATTTTCCGAGCTAGCGAGGAAATGAAAATCTCCACTCAGAAAGCTCACGGGTTTACTTGCCCGCGAATATTTCTAATGAAAAGCATTCTTTAGCCGCGAGAGGGGAGGGATGTGCCGTTTTTAGCTAAAAAACGGCACATCCCTCCCCTCTCGCATTAAAAAGATGTATTTACACTAGACAGCCTGCATATTTTTGCATTTTCAATAGCTCTTTATGTATAAAAACTAACCAAACGGTTATTTTTTTGATAGATTCTTTAAGTCTTCTCGAGTCCCCGATTAAGAACCACATTCAATCGAAGTACAGAAGGAGTCAAAAGTTTGAGCGTTAGTAACCATGTTTCCGCCCCGCCCGGCGATGAATCAGAAAGTTCCCCGCATTCTCAGAATCCCACCAGTACAACTAATTGGTGGGTCTTTTTAGGTGCGGCGCTTGGTGTCCTAGCTGTTTCTCTGTGGGGCATTTTCTCTCCCACCTCTGCCGAGACAGCGCTTGGCGCGGTGGTTGGCTGGGTATCTTCAAGTTTTGGCTGGTTTTATGTTCTAACCGCTACCCTGGTCTTGGTGTTCATCGTTGTGGTGGCTTTTACTAAACAGGGAAATACTCGTTTGGGGCCGGATCACTCGCGTCCGCAGTATTCACTGTTCTCATGGACAGCTATGCTCTTTGCAGCCGGTATCGGCGTGGACCTCATGTTCTATTCGGTTCTTGAGCCGGTCACTCAGTATTACACCCCGCCGCAGGGGCAGGGAGAAACTGCTGAAGCTGCCCGTCAAGCAGTGGTGTGGACGCTGTTCCACTACGGCATTACAGGGTGGGGTATGTATGCCCTCATGGGTATGGCTTTTGGCTTCTTTGCTTTTCGCTATAACCTGCCTCTTTCCATTCGTTCTGCGCTTTACCCCATTATTGGACGCCGCATCAAAGGACGCATGGGCGATGCCGTTGATGTAGCAGCTTTGCTTGGCACTGTTTTTGGTGTTGCTACTTCTTTGGGTATTGGCGTGGTTCAGATTAACTACGGTCTGCAGTTTCTCTTTGGCTGGGAGCAGGGTACCGCTGTTCAAATTGGTCTGATTGTTGTGTCCGTTGCTCTAGCCATCGCGTCGGCGGTTTCTGGCGTTGATAAGGGCATTCGTCGACTGTCAGAGCTCAACATCTACCTGGCTGTAGCTCTTATGCTGTACGTGCTGGTGATGGGTAAGACAGAAACCCTGATGAACGCCATCATCATGAATCTGGGTGATTACCTGAGCCGCTTCCCGGGCATGACCATGAACACCATGGCGTACGATCATCCGACCGAATGGATGAATGGTTGGACGCTATTTTTCTGGGCATGGTGGGTTGCGTGGTCTCCCTTTGTGGGCCTGTTCCTCGCTCGTATTTCTCGCGGTCGTACTATCCGCGAGTTCGTTATCGGAACACTGACCATTCCTTTCATCTTTATTCTGCTGTGGATTTCCATCTTCGGTAACGCTGCTTTGGAACTGATTTACGAGCAGGGCAACTCTGCGTTCGGTGATGTCATTATGAACGAGCCTGAGCAGGCATTTTACTCATTACTGGCTCAATATCCGGGAGCTGTTCCTGCCGCAGCGGTCGCAACGTTTACCGGACTACTCTTTTACGTGACCAGTGCGGATTCTGGTGCTTTGGTGATGTCAAACTTCGCTACGCGCATTGAAGATCCTAATGAGGATGGCCCCAAGTGGATGCGTGTATTCTGGGCGGTTGCCACCGGCCTGCTCACTATTGCCATGCTGCTGGTAGGCGGTATCGCCACTTTGCAGGCCGCCACCATCGTCTTTGGTTTGCCGTTTGCGATTGTTTTATACTTGGTGATGTTTGGTCTGTGGAAAGCTCTACGGCTGGAACGCCATCAGATTGATTCACGCGCCGCCGCGCTTGCCGGTATTCGCGCCTCCAACCGAACGATGAGCATCGAGCCGGCGAATAATCAGCGTAACTGGCGTCAGCGCCTGGCTCGCTCGGTTTCTTACCCGGATGCTCGTGCCATTAGCCGATACATGCAAGGCACTGTCGAACCGGCTTTGGCTGAGGTGTCAGCTGCTCTTTGCGATGCAGGTGTCAACGCAGAGATTGAAAAGGGGCACGACCCCGCGACGCAGCTTCCTTACATTACCCTCACTGAGCATATGGACGGTGAACAGGACTTTATCTACCAGGTTTATCCGGTAGCGAGCCAGACACCTAAGTATTTGCTGGCGACCGACCGTGAGGATGATCTCTACTTCAGGTTGGAGCCTTTTGCTATTACTGGTTCTCGTGGTTACGACATCTACGGGTACACCAAGGAGCAGATTATCCACGATGTGCTGGATAACCACGAGAGACACTTGGAATTTATTCGCTTATCAGGTGTAACCCCGGTGGAGATTGCCCGAGGTGTTACCCCGGTGACCGGGGCGACTGAAATCATTGGAGCTGAGACCGGGTTGATTGACTGGTCGCAAGACTTTAAAGACGAAAAAGCTACATCAGGTTCTATCGCAGTAAATCCTGCTTCAGATAAAGGAGAAAAATAAATGAGCAAGACCCTCTTTATCAACGGTGAATGGGTTGCAGCCACCGAGGGCGGAACCCGAACGATTGTCTGCCCTGCCAACGGCGAAGAGGTGGGTGTAGTTGCAGAAGCTACAGCTACCGATACAGAAAAGGCTATTGCCGCTGCCCGCGCTGCGTTTGATAACAAAGCATGGGATATCACCGCACCCGAGCGCGGTAGCTTTCTCATTAAAGTCGCTGAGCAGATTCGCGAACGCAAAGACGAGTTCGCGCGCGCAGAATCTTTAGATACCGGTAAGCGCCTGGTCGAGTCAGAAATTGATATGGACGACATCGCTAACTGCTTTGAGTACTACGGCAAAATTGCCGGGCAGGACGCTGGTCGTATGGTCGATGCTGGCGACCCCGCCGTGGTTTCTAAGATCGTGCACGAGCCCGTTGGCGTGTGCGGCATGATTACCCCCTGGAACTACCCGCTTTTGCAGGCTGCCTGGAAAATTGCTCCCGCGCTCGCTGCCGGAAATACCTTCGTCCTCAAGCCCGCTGAACTTACGCCGCACACCGCAATTTTGATTATTGATGTGCTGGATAAACTCGGACTGCCCGCAGGCGTTGCCAACCTGGTGCTGGGCGCAGGTGCAGAGGCCGGTGCGCCGCTTTCTAGCCACCCCGATGTTGACCTTGTGTCATTTACCGGTGGCTTGGCGACCGGCCGAAAGATCGCCGAATCAGCTGCTGCTACCGTCAAAAAAGTAGCGCTCGAGTTGGGCGGCAAGAACCCCAACGTTATTTTTGCCGACGCTGATTTTGACGCCGCAGTAGACAACGCGCTCAACGGTGCTTTCGTACATTCTGGCCAGGTCTGCTCGGCGGGCGCTCGCATCATTGTTGAAGAATCTATCGCCGAAAAATTCACCAAGGAACTGGTGCGCCGTGCCGAGAACATTCGCATTGGTGGGCCCTTCGATGAAAACGCAGAAACCGGTGCGCTCATCTCAGCAGAACACCGTCAGAAGATCACCGACTATGTGGAGGCGGGCAAGGCAGAAGGCGCTCGCGTCCTCACCGGCGGCGAATGGGCAACCGAGGGCGATCTAGAAAAGGGTTACTTCTATAAACCCACCGTAATTGATCAGGTCAAACGCGGTATGTCATTGGTGCGAGACGAAGCTTTCGGGCCCGTCGTCACCATTGAAACTTTCACCACCGAAGAAGAAGCAGTAGCAACTGCCAACGATACTCACTACGGTCTGGCGGGTGCGGTGTGGACGTCCAACGCTGGTCGTGCTGAGCGTATCGCTGCGCAGCTGCGTCACGGCACCATCTGGATCAACGACTTCCACCCTTACCTGCCGCAGGCAGAATGGGGCGGCTACAAGCAGTCCGGCACCGGTCGCGAGCTGGGCCTGCACGGTCTTGCTGAGTACACCGAAACCAAGCACATCTACCACAACACTGCACCTGCAGTGACGGGCTGGTTCGAGGACACCAAGTAAACCACTGAACAATTGGAAGGACTGAAAACTATGGCAGAAATCCAGGAATTCGACTTTATTATTGTTGGCGGTGGCTCCTCCGGTGCGGCAACAGCTGCGCGACTGAGCGAAAAGAACCCACATAAGCAGGTAGCACTTATTGAGGCAGGCCCCGATGACCAGGGCATTGACGAAATCCTGCAGCTTAACCGCTGGATGGAACTGCTCGAATCAGGTTACGACTGGGACTACCAGATTGAACCCCAAGAAAACGGAAACTCCTTCATGCGCATGGCGCGTGCAAAGGTCATGGGTGGTTGCTCATCGCACAACTCCTGCATTGCTTTTTGGGCACCCGCTGAAGACATGGACGAGTGGGAAACCAAGTACGGTGCCACCGGCTGGGACGCTGAAAACGCCTTCCGCTTGTATAAGCAGCTAGAAAACAATGAGGACGCTGGCAAGGCAGGCAACGAGCACCACGGCGACTCCGGCCCCGTGCGCCTGATGAACGTGCCCCCGGCAGATCCCTGCGGCGTCGCCGTCCTTGATGCTTGTGAACAGGCAGGTATTCCGCGCACCCAGTTCAACTCGGGTAAGACCGTTATCAACGGCGCTAACTTCTTCCAGATTAACCGCAAGGAAGACGGCACCCGCGCGTCCTCATCGGTGTCTTACATTCACCCGATTCGCGACCGAGAAAACTTTCACCTCATCACGAGCACTCAGGTAAAGCGCGTCCTCATTGACGAGAACAAACGCGCAACCGGCATTGAGGTAGTGGACAACGCCTTTGGTACGCCTCGCGTTATCAAGGCTCGTGAAGAGATTATTCTCTCCGCAGGCGCTATTGATACCCCCAAGCTGCTCATGCTTTCAGGCGTTGGCCCGGCGGAACACTTGGCAGAAGTTGGCGTGGAAACTCTGGTTGATGCACCCGGCGTGGGTGAAAACCTTCAGGATCACCCCGAAGCGGTTATCCAGTGGGAAGCTAAGAAGCCCATGGTTGAAGACTCCACCCAGTGGTGGGAAATTGGCATCTTCACCCAGCTAGAAACCGGGCACGAGGAGCAGTTCCCGGGTCGTCCTAACTTCATGATGCACTACGGCTCCGTGAATTTCGATATGCACACCCTGCGACGCGGTATGCCCGGCACCAACAATGTCTTCTGCCTAACCCCGAACGTGCCTCATGCTCGCTCGCGCGGTACCGTGCGTCTGCGTTCCATGGATTTCCGCGACAAGCCCAAGGTCGATCCCCGCTACTTCACCGATGCTGAAGGCTACGACATGAAGATCATGATTGAGGGCATTCGTAAGGCACGCGAAATCGCGGAACAGCCGGCTCTTGCTGAGTGGAAGGGCGAGGAGCAGTTCCCCGGCGTAGATAAGCAGTCAGACGAAGAACTCGCAACTTACGTGCGCGACTGCCACAACACCGTCTACCACCCGGTCGGTACTGTGCGCATGGGTGCTGACGATGATGCTATGTCACCGTTGGACGCTCGCCTGCGCGTTAAGGGCGTCAGTGGGCTGCGTGTTGCGGATGCTTCTGTGATGCCCGAGATCACCGCGGTTAACCCCAATATCACCTGCTACATGATTGGTGAGCGAGCGGCGGAGCTCATCACCGAGGACATCGCATAAGGACTTCTCAACCGCGAGAGGCTGAGTGGAGATTTTCCGAGCTAGCGAGGAAATGAAAATCTCCACTCAGAAAGCTCACGGGTTTACTTGCCCGCGGGTTTTATAGCCGTGGCTCTTTGCATACTCGCTAGCTCGCATCCGCCACGGCTAGCTCGGAAAACTGCCCACCAGCCGCTCTCGCGGCTATCCCGCGGTTAGTAGTCTTTGCCGACCTGTGAGAAGTAGTAGTACGTGCTCATTGTCATGCCTACAGCCCCACGTACATGAAGATTGCGGGCAGGCGAAAGAAAATTATCCCGAGCATTCCCAGGGATGCGATTGCCCCGCAGATTCCTATGGGGAGGGCGCTGGATTCTTTGTCGTGTGATTCGCTCATGGGGCTCTCCTAAAATGCGGATAATTACATTATGACCTACGTCACATAAAGAAAGCTATGTGTAATAGCTATACTAATTGTCAACGCCAAAGCCGGTTGCCCTGTGGTTACCGGCTTTTCTTCTGTCTTCTTCACACACCCCAAGGACGCTTGTGGTCGAAATCCTGATTGTTATTGGTGCCGCCATCATTATCGGCAACACCATTGCTGAGAAGTTCAAGCTCATAGCGCCCCTAGTGCTTATTGCGGTGGGTGCCCTCGTCTCTTTCATCCCGCATCTGCCACCGATTACCGTCGACCCGCACCTTGTGCTGAGTGTCTTTCTGCCTCTTCTGCTGTACTGGGAGGCGCTGAACATTTCCCTACGAGGCATCAAGCGCACCTTCCGCGGTATCATGCTCAACGGCACGCTCATGGTGATCTTTGTTGCCGTATCAGTGGGGCTAGTTGGGCATCTTGTAGGTCTGACGCTCGGCGCGGCCCTGCTCATCGGTGCAGCAGTAGGCCCTACGGATGCGACCGCGGTCGCCGCCCTCGGCAAGGGAATATCGCCGCGTCAGATGATTGTTTTGCGCGCAGAATCCCTCATCAACGATGGTACCGCGCTGGTAGTTTTTGCGCTCGCGCTGGAATACGCCACTGACGAGGTAAAAATTACCGCAACCCATGCTATCGGTAGCTTCCTGCTGTCCTTCGTGGGCGGCGCAGTCGTTGGTCTCGCTGTCGGCTGGGTGATTGCCCGCATCGGACGCTTTGTTGAGTCGCACATGATCGCCAGCGCCTTTCGCATGGTGACGCCGTTTATCGCCTTCTTTCTGGCAGAAGAAATTGAAGCATCCGGTGTTCTTGCGGTAGTAGTCACCGGCCTGTACATGGCGCAGGTGGGACCCAAATTTGTTTCTATGCAGTCTCGAGTTCTGGCGCGCCAAGTGTGGGGTGTCGCATCCTACATTCTCAACTCTCTGCTCTTCTTGCTGGTAGGTCTCTACCTGCCGGCCACCGTTCGCGGGCTCAACAGCGACTCCTTGACGCACGCGTTACTAGCTACCGTCGCCATTTACTGCGCCATGATGCTGGCACGCTGGATCTTCGGGGAAACTATCATTCGCCTCATCCGAATGCTAGACCGCCGTCCCTCACAAAAACTGCGCAGAACCACCGTCTTTGAACGCCTGGTGTCGACCGTGGCAGGCTTTCGCGGAGCAATCTCACTTGCGGTAGCCTTCTCTATTCCTGAGACCCTCGCAAACGGCGAACCCTTCCCATACCGCGACCAGATTATCTTCGTGACCTCAGGCGTCGTCATTCTCTCGCTTCTAGTGCAAGGGCTACTACTACCCAAGGTTGTAGAACTCACCCAAAAGAACCCCAACCCGCTAGAAGCACAGCGTTCTCAAGCGGACGCCGAAGAATTCAAGGAAGCAGTACGTACCACCGCCGAACGCGTGCTGGAAGATTTGCCGCAGCTCGTAGAAGAACTCGACGTACCGCAAGGCCCAGCCGACCGCGTCCGCGGAGAATGGGAACGCAAGCTCACCATCGCAACAAGCTGGCAGGCAGGCAACGAAGAAAACGAGCGAGTAGCTGAAGTTAGCGCGGAAAATGCCTTGCGCCTGCGAGTTATTCAGAGTGCCCGCCAGCACATTATCGATTTGCGTGATGCGGGCAGGATCGACGATGAAGTACTTATTGCCATGATGGACCGCTACGACATTGAAGAAATGCGTCTGGTCGGTCCTATTGAGATGGAATAGAGAGTATACGATGCGCGAGAGGGGAGTTGTGTTGCACTTTTAGGTTAAAAAGTGCAACACAACTCCCCTCTCGCGGTTTAAACCTAGTCGTTAGTCACCGGGTAACTAATCTGCGCCTGGCTAAACTGCGGATCAGGATCGCACGTCACCTTGTACTTGCTACTCGCCAGGGCATCAATCTTCTTCACGTACTCCTGCGTTTCACCATACGGCGGGATATCCTTGTAATGCTCAACCGCGCCCGGGCCCGCGTTATAGCCAGCGAGCATGAGATCAACGAGCTCGTCCTCAGAATCAGCCAACGGCGCCAAACGTTCACGCAAATACGCCAAATAATGGCCCTGCGCCTTAATAGAATCTTCGGGGTCGGTAATCTTTCCACCCTGACCCCACATCTCCCACGTCTCAGGGGTGAACTGCGCCAGACCCTGCGCGCCCGCGTGCGAGGCAACGCCCACACGCCAGCGGCTCTCAGTCTCCAACTGAGAAGCAAGAACACCCGTGCGTACACCGGATTCCTCGGATGCGCGCTGCAGCTCGTCACGAACCTCCGTCGGCGCGTACGCCAAATCAGTCATGCCGCAGTAATCCTCATAGGTAGCAGCAAGACCGGTGACGCCTGCACCCAGCAAAACAGCCGAGGCAACAATCTGCCAGTGCGCCAGAAAACCAGCCATGAACTTCTTAGGTGCGCGGACGCTCTTCTTCTCTTCAACCATCGCATCTAGCTTAGTTGTTTGCACCTGCAAATGTGTAGAAGAGGTGGCAGGACTGACATAACTGGGGGCGAGGACGCGGGAGAATGCTCCGGCGTCAGTATTTAGGGGTGTTGAGCGCAGCATACGCATTTGAGGCGACGAGGACGTTCAGTATAAGAAGTCTGAATTGGATCTCATCATACGAACCTAGGTCACATAATCATCCTGTCTACTCACTGACGTGCAGGATGCCCTTGGCGCCGCGCTCTCCTTCTGCGAAGTCGTGGTTGATGAAGGCGTAGTTGCCGGGTTCTAGCATTTCCATTTCGACGAAGCCTCCTTGGGCTGCCGACAGATCGAGTGCTTGCGCGTGACCTGCTGTGCCGAAGGCGTCCTGCCCGTTCTTCAAGGAGTAGGCGCCTTCTTTATAGACGGTGTCGAATTGGCTGCCGACCACGTGAAAGCTGATGCCTTTAGAGGGGCCTGCAGCGAGCACCCACATGCGGACGCGGTCGCCGACTTTCGCCTGCAGTGGCTGGTAGATGTACTGGTTGGCGTAACCGTTGAACATGGTCAGCGTGGGTGTACCTGCTGAGATGCCTTCGGGTGAGACGTCTGCCAGCATGTTGCCGTTGTCTGCTTTTTCGCCGGTGTCGGTGAGGTAGGTGTCGTTTTGCACGAGCACGTATTCACGGTCGACGGGTTGCAGGTCTTCGGATTCGATGATGACGGCGCCGAACATTCCCGCTGCCATGTGTGAGCTCATAGGCATGGATGAGCAGTGGTACAGCCACATGCCTGCGCCGCGCGCCTCAAAACGGTAGGTGAGGGATTCGCCGGGTGCGATGGTTTTCATCACCGGGTCGGGTGAGACCATGCCCGCGTGGAAGTCCAGCGAGTGCCCCATGGTGCCTTTGTTGACCAGTGTGATTTCGAAAATGTCGCCGACCTTGCCGCGTAGCGTCGGGCCCATGTACTTGCCGTTGTAAGTCATGGCGTTGATGCTGGTGCCCGGTGCAATTTCTTGTTGCAGTTCTTCCACGTTGAAGGTTTCGCGGTGGATGGTGGCGCCGTCTTCAATCTCGCTTTCGTCGATGGGTGCTAGGAACGCGTCGCGCGCCTCAAAACCTTCGGGTGCGGTGGCGAGGTCGATGTCGCTGGATTTCATGGTGGCGGAGTCGGCAGTGCCGTGCCTCATGGCGTCGTGGTTCATTGAACCGGATGAGGCTGAGTCAGCGCTGTAGCCGTCGGTAGCGATTACGTGAAAGTTCATGCCCATTGCTTTGTGCCCGACGATTGAGCACCAGCCTTCGAGGTTTCCGTCGATGATGCCGACGTCCACGCTGGCGGTTTGGCCTGGGTCGATGCGTCCGGTTTCGGTGCCGTTTTCGAAGGCGAGGTCGTGCACGTTGCCGGTGTCTGTGTTCTTGACTTCGACCATCAGGCGATTGCCGACGGGGACTTCAACGGTGTCGGGGGTAAAGCGCATGTCGCTGGTGGCTTCTATTTGAACGGTGGTTGTTTCGCCGGTTGCTTGCACGCTGGATGCTTGTGTGCTTCCGGGTAGGCGCACTGCTGCGGGGTCTGCGATGAAGCCGAGGAGGGTAACGAGTGCAACGGCTGCCGCGCCGATTGCCATGTTGCGACGGTGGCACGCCGGGGCGGGGGTTAGTGCCTCGGGGTCGGGTTTGGGTGCCTCGCCACGTGAGCGTGCCAGGATCATTTCTTTGCGCTTGGCAACGGATGCTTTGACTCCGCGAAGCATGAGCGGAACAAACGCGAAGAGTGTGAAGGCGCCGAGTAAGGACGTGGTAGTGCGAATCCACGAACCCGTCCAGTTGGCGGGGAGAACAAAGAGCAGTAGGCACAGGTTGACCATGAGCACGCGTCCTGCAGCGAACCTGTTGAACTCTTTGTTGGCGGCGCGCACTGCTGCCGACCCGCCACCCATGCGTGCGGGAAGCAGGTACGACATAGCACCGAGGAGAACCTGGACTAAGAAGCCCACCGTGTACATGGGGGTGGCGGTGCGCAGGTTGAGCGACGGGAAATCGTGGGTTGCAACCAGGGTGGCGGCTGTCAGCACACCGATAATAAACCACGCAAAACCTGCTGCCACCGACATGGTTGCGAACTCGGTCGGCTTCTTGGTTACACAGGTGCGAATCATTAGATAGGCAACCAGGCAGAGCGCGAGAGCGTACAGAACAAGACCGGTAACGGCGACAAAACGCCAACCGGCAAGTGCGCCAAGAACCGTCACCGCAATGCCCGCACTCATGATGTACAGCGCGCGTTGAGAGGTGCCGACGGCGCCCGTCGTCATCTTTGTACGTAGCATGGTGGGCCACAGCGTCATAAGCGTTCCCACCACGGTGAAGCCGACAAAGCCCAGAACGTTGACTGCCTCGTGAGCTAGCAGAAAACGGGAGTGCCACTGGCTACTCAGACCCGCCGCTAAAGTTGCACCGAATGCTGCACCGATCGGTAGCAACCAGGACGCTGCGATGTAGAAGTGAATAGTCGACTGAAAGCGCGCGGGGAGGGCTTGCTTGACCTGTTTGAGCAGCGAATAGCCGTGCCAGGTGACCATAAGCCCGACGCCCGTGGAACCCACAAGTGTCACCGGGAAGAGGTTGAAAATGACGCCGACCATCATGGTGACAATCGAGGCATTGAGTAGGTAGATGCGGCGAATCTGCTCACCGCGCGCCGAATCGGGCAGACGGTTTTTCAGCAGTGCCTCGGTGAAGTGCTGGCTCCACACCAAAATGGAGTTGGTGATCAGCCCTAGGGTAATCATGTGCACCATGAGCCACAAGGACTCGGGAATCCAGCGGTGCGTCATGAGCACTACAAAGAGCGCCATCATCCATACGCTCACCGGCTTGGATGCCTTGCGGTGCCAGGTGGCGCGTCCTGTTGCTTTATCGCGTGCCTGTTTGTCGCTGACCGGCTGGCCGGGCGCGTCGACAGGCTTGTGCCCGATGCTACCTATAGAGACGGAGCGTCGCTGGGGATTAGGGGAGTCGGGCACGATTCACCTCATGTGCGTTTAATTGGTATTTCTGAGGCAATTATATTCTTGTAAGACGCCGGAACCCAACCCGTAGTGGGTAAACGCACGCAAAGCAAAAAAAGGGGTGGTACGCCTCGCAGAAGCTTCCGCTCCTATAGTCTTGAAGATATGACCTTCGCAATCATCATCACCCTCGTTGCCGCGCTGCTTATTGGCGGGGGAATTATCGGTATCGTCTACCCGATTCTGCCCGGCTCTTTCGCGGTTCTTACCGGCATTGTGCTGTGGGGCTTGTGCATCCGCGGACCCGAAGGCTGGTGGACGCTTGCCCTTGGCGGTATTGCCGTCATTATCGGTATGAGTGCACAGGCGGCTCTGACAGGCCGCACGCTCAAGCGTCGGCAGATTCCCAATAAGTCCATTCTGTGGGGCATCGTCTGTGCTGTGATTGGCATGTTCGTGATTCCCGTGGTGGGGCTCTTCATCGGCTTTGCGGTGGGACTTTTCGCTAGCGAAGCAGCCCGCCACCGCAACCTCAGCCAGGCAATTCCCGGCACGCTGGCAGCCCTCAAATCAATGGGCTTAGGCATTCTCGTCGAGCTGTCCTGCGCACTGGTTGCCGGCACCATCTTCACCATCGGTGCGATCACTTACTTTGTGACTGCGTAAGCTCACGCCGAGACTGCACTTTAACCCCTGTTTTCACTTAAAATCCGGGTTAAAGTGCAGTCTCGGCACAATAGTAAAAGAGAACAACCCCACGTAGCACCTCACGGTGTCGAACAGGGCACCTGCGGTAAACTTACGTGCGTGAAATCTTTGCCAGCCCTCATCTTATTGCTAGCCACCGCCATCATTCAGGCGATGGGCATGTACCGCTACTCCAACGATCCGCTCACCATGTCGGGGCAGATTTTCTTCCCGATTCTTTTCGTGTTGATGAGCGCCTACATTGGTTTTAGAGCACCCAAAACCACCAAGTTCTCGGGGGTACTCCTCGGTCTTGCGGGGCTCGGTTTTATTCTGCTGGTCCTTACCGGCATCGGCATATTCACCGACATATACTGGTTCTACCCGAGCACCTACATGTACTATGCCGCGCTCGCGTTGCTGATTATCACCACGGCGCTGACTATCGCTTCCGTACCTAAGGCTGCGAAGAAGGACGAGGACGCCGCATCGGACGCGTCCGCTAAGCCTGCGGCTAAGAAGGCATTCCGTCGCGCGCCCAAGAAGGGCCGCCCCACTAATCTTGTAGCTGTTTCTAAATCAGATTCTGCTCAGAAGGAGCAGTAAGTGCCCAAAACTCGTGCCCCATTTGCCTGGGTAGGCTTTGTTTTTCTGGCTGTTGTTGTCTGGCTGATTTCATTTGATTCTCTGACTCGCGGCGGTATCGACTTTTCGGTGTACTGGCGTGGCGGTCACACCCTGGTGCATGGCTGGGGTTCTGTGACTGACCTTTACACCTTCCAGGGCGGTTTGCCGTTCACGTACCCGCCGTTTGCTGCGATGATCTTCATGATTTTCGGTATCTTCCCCGAGAAAATCGGGGCGCTGCTGATGGTGCTGTTGATTCTCGGTATGGCGTGGTGGGTTTCTAAGCTGGTCTACGACTACGCTCATCAGCGCGGTAAGACTTTCCCTCTTGAAAAATATCTGGGGCATAGCGGAACTATCGCCACCATTATGGGTGTTATCGTGGCGTCCGGCCCCTGGTGGAGCACGCTGGGTCTCACCCAGATTAATGCGCTGATTATGCTGTTAGTGTTGGCTGACCTTCTGCGCCCGGCAACCCGCGTACCGCGCGGCGTGCTGATTGGTGTTGCGGGCGGTATTAAGCTGACCCCGCTGGCATTCGGCCTGATTTTGCTCATGCGCAAGGACGTCAAGGGTGTTATTACCCTCGGTCTTTCTTTCGCGGCAACTATCGCTTTGGGCTTCATTCTCATTCCTACCGAGGCGCACCAGTTTTGGTTCGACGCGCTCAGCGACCCTGCCCGCGTCGGTAACCTCAACTACCCCGATAACATTTCTATCAAGGGCAATGTTTTGCACACCGGTCTGCCGGAGCATTCACCGCTTGCTTCTTTGTTAGTGTACGGCCTGATCCTGATTTTGCTGGTGGGCGTTGCGATCGCGATTGCCGTGATGAACCGCTCTGACATGCTGATGTCGCAGATTTCTCTGAACGCTTTGCTGATGATCGCGATGTCACCGATTTCTTGGTCGCACCACAACACCTGGTTGCCGCTGTTTTTGGTGGCGCTGTGGGTTGATGGTTTCGGCACGCACTTTGTCGGACGCGGGAGGGGCTTCCGCATCACCGTTGCGGTGCTGGCATGGATTGCGACTCTTGGGCTTTATATCAGCCCCATGCGCATTGCTAAGATGCTGAATTTTGGACGCGCGAGCTTGGACTTCTTGCCGCCGCTACCGCTGATTGGTTCGGCTATTCCGGCGACTCTCATGTACCTGGTTGCTTTTATCTGGGTTGCTGTGATTATCGCTGACCGCCACACCTGGCTGGCTGTTGCGGCGAAGACCCGCGTGGCGTCCGTGAAGGCGGACCGCATCCCCTAAACCGCAAGGTGACCACATAAACATCATGGTGACCACGAACGCGTCAAAATACACCTACTTTTCGGAGTATTTTGACGCTTTCGTGGTCACTGTGCGTTAGGGCAGGGCTACGCGACGCTGGTTCCCAGTAGCGTGCCGATCAACCAGGTTGCTGCCAGTGCCAGCGTACCGCCAATCACGACGCGCAGAGCGGCGCGTCCGTACTTGGGGGAGCCGCCCCACTTAGCGCCCAACGTGCCGGTGATCGCCAGTGCAATCAGTGTGCCCGCGAACGTTGCAGGAACACGAATGCCTGCCGGCATGAGCAGTATCAGCAAGGTCGGCAAAAGTGCGCCAGCGACGAAAGCAAGCGCTGATGAAAGGGCCGCGGTCCACGGTGAGGGGATGTCTTCGGCGTCGATGCCGAGTTCAAAGTCCAGGTGAGCGTGTAGGGCGTCATGGTCGGTGAGCTCGATAGCCGCCGCGCGCGCTGTCTTCGCGGTGAGACCGCGTTGCATGAGGAGGCCGGTGAGCTCGTCGAGCTCCTGCTCAGGCTCCTGCTTGAGTTCGGCTTTCTCCTTGGTAATCAGTGCCTCTTGGCTATCTACCTGCGAGGAGACTGAGACATACTCGCCAAGTGCCATAGAGAGTGCGCCACCGACAACGGCTGCGGCGGCCGCGATGCCGATTGCGCTGGTTGAGGTGGTTGCGCCTGCAACACCGACAACGGTTGCTGCAACGGAGACAATACCGTCATTCGCACCGAGTACGGATGCGCGCAGGCGGTTGAGGTTCTCTTGGTAGGCGCTGTTAACGTGAGCTTCATCGGCGTGCTGGGTGTACTTCAGAGCCGGATCGTGTACCACGGAGGTCAAAAGGTTCGCGCGGTCTTCAATGGTTGCCATCATGGTATTAGTACACACCTGAATCAAAAGTTTTTCTAGCAAGTATTTGTACAGGACCAAGTAAGGTAGCGCGTCCTTACCTTCAGGCAACCCCTGCCGTTTCGCTCACGGCAAGTAGTTAAAGTACCAGCGGATGAGCGGAACACTAGGGAATATCATCTAGCTAAACGCTCATCTTTATACTGGAACTAGCCCTCTAGCGAACTGCCGCGATCCACTCCTTATTCACGTCGCGAGTGAATTCGTTGAAGGGGGTGATGGCTGTGAAAAAAGATAAGGCTAATAAAAATAGCCCCAATGGTATCGCATGGTTAGTGGCCGTTGCGGTACTCATTGAGACTATAGCTAAACTTTTGAAGGCTATTGAACCGTTCATTCAATAGTCAACACAGCAAGGGAAGTACTTTGCAGTTCGCACCTGCGGGGTGCTTCCCGTTTAGATCGCTGTCTCCTTATGCGCTCTAGTATATCGAAGAGACTAGTTTTTTCGAAGACGCTATTTTCATTTTCAGCTAACCCCCACCGTTTCGCTCACGGCAAGTAGTTAAAGTACCAGCGGATGAGCGGAACGCTAGGTGTTTCCTAAAGGTAGAAACCGACAAAACGTAAGAATCAAACATAAACGCAGGTATTCGCACGTAACCCTGTGCTTCGTCTTTTAAAAGTGAAAAGCTGAGTATAAGAAACCGGTCGCAACCGGCACTCACACACATCAGGAAAAGACGATGGCAAGTTTAGTCTCAACCAAATCTTCACCTCGCGCATCCACTGGCAGGCGCAAGCGTCCGCTGATTTCAAATGTGCTCGCTAAATACATCATGGCGGTCACGGGCATCATTTTCGGACTCTTTGTATTCGTGCATATGTACGGCAACCTCAAGGTCTATACGGGTCCGGAACATTTCAATGCTTACGCACTGTTTTTGCGTACTCTCTTTGAACCGCTTTTTCCTTATGAGGGTTTCCTCTGGGTTTTCCGCATTGTTTTGCTGGCTTGTTTGATTGGCCATGTTGGATGCGCGTTTCTGATTAGTTCCCGCGCTAAGAAGGCACGCGGTGCGCATAAGCGTCGTGGGCTGCGCGGATTCAAGTCTTTCACGGCACGTACGATGCTTGTTACCGGTATCGTGCTTCTGCTGTTCATCATCTTCCACATTCTTGATCTCACCGCTGGCGTCGCTGTTGCACCCGAAGGCTTCCAGCACGGTTCTGAGGCGGGGAGCTTCGCCTACCAGAACCTGATCGCAAGTTTTCAGCGACCCCTCGCGTCCTTGGTGTACATCGTTGCAATGGTCATTCTCTTTTTGCACCTAGCGCACGGCCTGTGGGCAGCGGTTTATGACTTTGGTGTGACCGTCAGCGAGAAAGTACGCTCTTGGATCATCCTGATTGCCGGCGTATTCGCCCTCATCGTCATGCTGGGCAATATCAGCATTCCCATTGCCGTTCTCACCGGAATCATCTCTTAAGGAACCCACCATGACAGACATCAAAATTACTTACGGCGACGACATCAGTGGCAATGTCCCTGAGGGCGATCCCTCAACAGCGTGGGAGCGTCGCCGCGACGACTACAAACTCGTTTCACCGCTGAACCGCCGCAAGTTCAAGGTTATTGTGGTGGGCACCGGTCTTGCCGGTGCAGGATGCGCTGCAGCTCTTGGCGAGCTCGGCTACCAGGTTTCTAACTACACCTTCCATGACTCATCACGTCGTGCTCACTCGGTGGCAGCGCAGGGCGGTATTAACGCGGCGCGCGCTCGCAAGGTTGATAACGACTCGATTCACCGTTTTGTGAAAGACACCGTGAAGGGCGGTGACTTTAGAGGACGCGAGGCGGATGCTTTCCGTCTGGCTGAGGAGTCGGTGCGCGTGATCGACCACATGAACGGTATTGGTGCTCCGTTTGCCCGTGAGTATGGCGGCGAGTTGACCACCCGTTCCTTCGGTGGCGTGCAGGTGTCGCGTACGTATTACACGCGCGGTCAGACCGGTCAGCAGTTGCAGGTCTCTGCGCACCGTGCGCTGCAGCGTCAGGTGGCAGCCGGTACTGTCACCCTGCATACCTACTCCGAGATGCTTGATCTGATTGTGAAAGACGGTCGCGCTGTCGGTATTGTCTCTCGCAACCTGCGTACCGGCGAAATTACGGCAGAAACGGCGCACGCGGTCGTCCTGGTAACCGGTGGTTACGGCAACGTCTTCCACAAGTCCACATTGGCTAAGAACTCTAACTGCACCGCCGCCTGGCGCGCTCATCGTCGCGGTGCCTATTTCGCGTCCCCGGCGTACATTCAGTTCCACCCCACGGCGCTGCCGATTAGCAATAAGTTCCAGTCAAAGACCACGCTGATGTCGGAGTCTTTGCGTAACGACGGCCGTATTTGGGTACCCAAGAAAGCAGGCGATGACCGCCCTGCCAACGAGGTTCCCGAGGACGAGCGCGACTACTACCTAGAGCGCAAGTACCCGGCATTCGCCAACCTGACTCCGCGCGATATTGCCTCGCGTGCGGCGCGTGAGCAGATTGAGTCCGGTCACGGTGTTGGTCCGCTCAAGAACTCGGTCTACCTGGATTTCCGCGACGCGAAAGCTCGCCTGGGCGTCAAAGTGCTGGACGAACGTTACGGCAACCTTTTTGAGATGTACCAGGACGCCACGGGCGAGGACCCGCACGAGGTTCCCATGCGTATTGCTCCCGGTGCCCACTTTGCGATGGGCGGCCTGTGGAGCGACTACGACCAGATGACCAGCATCCCCGGTCTTTTTGTGGGCGGTGAGGCCGGTTGGGGCTATCACGGCGCTAACCGCCTGGGTGCTAACTCGCTCCTTTCTGCCTGCGTTGACGGCTGGTTCACCCTGCCCTACTCGGTGCCCAATTACCTCGCGGATCACCTCGGTACCGCCCCGCTCGATGTGCAGGACGCCGCCGTGCAAGAGACCTTGCGCGAGGTGCGCGACCGCGTCCAACGACTGGTGAACATCAAGGGCAAGACCCCCACGGATCACTTTCACGCTCGTTTGGGCGAGATTTTGTATGAAGGCTGCGGCGTCTCACGCAATGAGGCAAAACTGACTCGCGCTATCGAGCAGATTCGTGAGTTGCGTGAGGAGTTCTATCTGGACCTCTTTGTGCCCGGCACCGGCGAAACCTATAACCAGGAGCTAGAACGCGCAGGACGCGTCGAAGACTACCTCTATCTCGCTGAACTCATGTGCGTGGACGCTCTTGACCGCAAAGAATCGGCAGGCGCGCACTTCCGCGAAGAATACCAAACCGAAGAAGGCGAAGCGCAGCGTAACGATAACGACTGGTGCTTTGTCTCAGCCTGGGAAGAAGGCGCTAACGGCGAGCATATTCGCCACGCCGAGCCGCTGAACTTCGAGATCATCAAGCTACAGACAAGGAACTACAAGTAATGCGTTTAACCATTGAAGTATGGCGCCAAGACAACCCCGAGGTCGAGGGCCATTTTGAGACTCACCTGGTGGAGGGCGCCCAAGAAGAGATGTCTCTGCTGGAGCTCATTGATTATCTCAACGACCAGCTGGTGTCTGAAGGACGCGAACCCATCGCCTACGATTCCGACTGCCGCGAGGGCATCTGCGGTACCTGCGGTATCACCGTGAACGACGACGCCCACGGGCCAGTCAAAAACACCCCGTCATGTCGTCAGCACTTGCGTTCTTTCAAGGACGGCGCGGTACTGCGCCTAGAACCTTTCCGCTCCGGCGCTTTCCCCGTAATCCGCGACCTCGTCGTCGATCGCTCCGGCATGGATCGCGTCCTCCAAGCCGGCGGTTATATCTCGGTGGACGCGGGTACCGCCGCGGATGCTGATTCCATGCAGATTGGTCACGGTAGGGCAGAAAAAGCTCTGGACTTTGCCGCCTGCATCGGCTGCGGCGCCTGTATTTCGGCCTGCCCCAACGGTGCAGCAAACCTGTTCGCGGGTTCTTTGCTCAACCACCTCTCAACCCTGCCACAGGGCTCAACCGAGCGATCCAAACGCGCCCGCGCCGTCATTGCCGAACTCGATGAATCCTTCGGCCCCTGCTCCGTCTACGGCGAATGCGCAAAAGTCTGCCCCGCAGGCATCCCGCTCTCAGCCATCGCGGCAGTCAACCGCGAACGCGCTCGCGCGCTCATTCGCACCGGCAAGGATGACTAAAATCTAGCTTGATATCACGTTCCCTACGCCCGGAATCACGCGGTTTTCGGGCGTAGGATTAAAGGTGAAAACACCACATACCCACGAGTACCTCTGTTCGTCGTAGCGGGGGGCAAAGAAAGCAATCATGGCTTCGACAACTCAACCGGCGAAAACGGCAGAAACCGCCCAGAAAACAGCGCCGGCACCCTCAAAGCAGCGAAACATGGTGATCGCAAAAGTTGTTGCGATTCTCGCCGTCACGCTGATTCTTTACTTCATGCCCGTGCCCGAGGGCGTTGACCCTCGCGGTATGCACATGGCAGGCATCTTTGCCGGTACAATTCTCGGCCTGATTCTGCAGCCGCTTCCTACCGCGTCCGTCGCGTTGATTGGTTTGGCTGCCGCAATGATGACAGGCACGATGGCAGCTAAAAATGAGGCACTCACCGGCTTCGGTAGCTCTACTATTTGGCTGATTGTGGCTGCTTTCTTTATCGCCGACGGCTTCTTGCTCACGGGGCTAGGACGCCGTGTCGCGCTGATCTTTGTTTCGAAGCTCGGTAAGTCATCTCTTGGTTTGGCTTACGGCATGGCACTCACTGACTTTGTGCTCTCACCGGCGACGCCTTCTAACACTGCTCGTGCCGGTGGCGTGGTATACCCCATCGTGAAGTCGCTGGCTGTGGTGAATAATTCTGAGCCCACCACCGATGAATCCCGCAAGCGTCTTGGTGCTTACCTCTCGTTGACTGCAGTTCAGGTCAACACCATCACCGCGGCTATGTTCGTGACCGCTATGGCGGGTAACCCGCTGGCTGTTGGTTTCGCTGAAAAGCAGGGCGTGCACATTACCTGGGGCACCTGGGCTTTGGGTGCTATCGTGCCCGGTCTGATCGCTTTGGTCGTGATGCCCTGGGTCATGATGAAGCTCTACCCGCCCACACTGCGTGAGACTCCGGACGCACCGGCTCAGGCGCGTCAGCAGCTCAAAGAATCCGGCCCCATGTCACGCGGTGAATGGATCATGCTGGTCACCTTTGTGCTTCTGCTGGCGCTGTGGATTCTCGGCTCAACCCTCAAGATTGATGCGACCTCAGCAGCCTTCTTCGGTATCGCTCTTCTGCTGGTGACCAAGGTTCTGACCTGGAGCGATATAGCTAAAAACTCCGGCGCATGGTCAACCCTCATCTTCTTCTCGGTGCTCGTTGCAATGGCTGAACACCTCAATACCCTGGGCGTTATCGGCTGGATCGGTACCTCGGTCAGCAACCTGGTAGGCGGTCTGCCGTGGGCTGTCGCCTTTGTGATTCTGTTCCTGGTGTACTTCTACGTTCACTACTTGTTCGCATCCAACACCGCGCAGATTGTGGCAATGTACGCGGTCTTCCTCTCGGCAGCTATCGCAACTGGCGCACCTCCCCTGTTCGCAGCGCTCATGCTTGGCTTCGCAGGTAACCTGATTGGCGGTCTGACCCACTACGCATCCGGCCCTGCAGGTGTTGTCTTTGGCTCGGGCTACGTGCCCACCAGCGAATGGTTCAAGACCAGCTTCTTAGCATCACTGGTGAATGTGCTCATCTTCGGTGTTATTGGCACCGGCTGGCTGATGCTCATTGGACTGTGGCGCTAAGTTACGCGCAGGTTCTTTAGCAAGTTTTACCTCAAGGACGCGCCGTCCCGCTTCTCCCGCTGGTGTGGGGGAGTGGGGCGGCGCGTCCTTTAGTGTGCGCTGATGTTGGGGTGAAAATCGGTGAAAAGAGCACCTGAGATGCAGAAACTTTCCATTACTTGAAAAAGAAAGTGATATTTTCAACCCTAAACCCCTTTTTATTATGAATAATTCATAATAAGATAGATGATGAAGGCGCACGAAGCGCCACGAAAAACATTCACAAAAGAAGGAGCATCATGCCCGTTCTCACCATTGGCGACGAATTCCCCGAGTACGAGCTCACCGGCGTTATCCCCGGCGACCTCTCAAAGGTAGACGCACAGCAGCCCGAGGACTACTTCACCACCGTCTCATCCAAGGACCGCGATGAAGACCAGTGGCGCGTTGTCTTCTTCTGGCCCAAGGACTTCACCTTCGTATGCCCCACCGAAATCGCAGCATTCGGAAAGCTCGCAGACGAATTCGAAGCACGCGACTGCCAGGTTATCGGCGCATCCGTTGACAACGAATACACCCACTACGCATGGCGCCGTTCACACGAAGAGTTGCAGGACCTGCCCATCGTGATGGCATCAGACCTCAACCGCGAACTCGTAACCGCCCTCGGCATCAAGAACGCTGCAGGCGTAGCAGACCGCGCAACCTTCATCATCGACCCCAACAACGTTATCCAGTCAGTATCCATCACCGCTGACTCAGTTGGACGTAACACCGATGAAATCCTGCGCCAGCTCGACGCACTGCAGTCAGACGAACTCTGCGCATGCAACTGGAAGAAGGGCGCAGCAACCATCGACGCATTCAAGGAAATGGGTGGCGACAAGTAATGAGCATTGAAAACCTACGCGGCGCACTGCCGTCATACGCAAAAGACCTCAACCTCAACCTGTCATCGCTGACTCGCATCAACAACCTGACCGAGCAGCAGCTGTGGGGCACTATTCTGGCAACCGCAGCAGCAACCAAGGTTGACTCCGTTGTTGTAGAAATCGCTGAAGAAGCAAAGCAGCACCTCTCAGACGAGGCATTCAACGCGGCTCTCGGCGCAGCAACCATCATGGGTATGAACAACGTCCTCTACCGCACCCGCGGTTACTTGGACGGTGCCTACGACGATCAGCGCGCAAACCTGCGCATGCAGATCATCGGCAAGTCAGGTGGCATCGACAAGGTTGACTTCGAGTTCTTCTCACTCGCAGTTTCAGCTGTCAACGGTTGTTCACACTGCCTGTCCGCTCACGAACACGAAGTTCGCGAAGGCGGCATGAGCAAGGACCAGGTCAACGAGGCAATCCGTATTGCATCAACCATGGCCGGTGTTGCTCAGGGTATCCAGCTCGCTGAGGCACTCGGTGCATAAATAAAGACTTTGCGCACGGGCTAACCGTACGCAAACTTCAGGACTACCTTCACGGGCGCACACGTCCACTACCCCAAAACATGTGCGCTTGGGAGGTGGTTCTTTTTATTTTTGCGCCTCTTTTTTGCAGTTTTTTGCGCCGAAATCCTGATTTAAAACAGGATCTCGGCGGGGTTAGCAGAGGTGAGCGGGGTGGAAACTCGGTAGGCTGGAGGTCATGAGCACTCAGCCCCGCGAACCCTACCCACGCGTCACCGCACTTCAAGAGCATCAACACGTCCCGTCGCAGGCGTCCGCTGCCGCTGGCGATAAAACACCTGATTACATCAACATCCCCTGGCAGAAGACGCCCGTGAACTTGCAGGGAAGCTATGGTCAGCCGGGAGATGCCTACACCCAAATGCCACCAGCGCGGCCAGCGGTCACTCGCGTCTTGGGGTATCACAGACTCTCACACGCAGACCCCAAAACTCGCTGGTGGTCACCGCTGGTGGAAGGACTCATCGGAATCGGTGTTTTTGCGGGTCTTTCTCTTATCATTACCCTGCCGCTGTTGGCTGCGATATTTGTTGACCCCTACTACGCAGATGTGCTGACGGCATCTGACCCCATGCAGTCGCTGACCGACTCGGCTTTTGAGAACCCATGGATGTTTGCCTACCTTTTTGGTTCCGTCGCCATCATGTTCCCGTCGCTGTGGATTGCGCGTCTGTGTCTGGGGCCGCGCCCGTGGGGTCTTGTGCACTCTGTGTCAGGACGCATGCGTTGGGGCTGGTTACTGCTGTGCATCGGGTTAGCAGTTGTGGTTTTTGTGGGTCTTCCGATGCTGGTGGGACTCTTCACCGGTGAATCCCAGACAGTGACGTTACATGAACCACCGCAGAAACTATGGATTTTTATTGTCCTTCTGCTGACTCTTGTTCCTGTTCAGTGTTACGCCGAGGAGCTCGTCTTTCGCGGTTATCTCATGCAGACCATTGGGCGGTGGCTCAAACACCCTGCCTTCGCGATTCTTCTGCCTGCGCCGCTGTTTATGCTGGGGCACACTTATGATTTGTGGGGGCAAGCGTCGGTGCTCTGCATGGGTATTGCAGCAGGTTTTCTAGCCTGGCGAACCGGCGGTCTGGAATCGGGAATCGCCCTGCATGTTGTCAATAACGTCATCGCTATGTTTGGCGGTTTGATGGGAACAGCAGATCCCTTTGTGCAAGAGGGGTCAACGTTCGCTGACTTCGCCGTTGTTTTCGCCATTGAGCTGGCTTACGTGCTGGCCGTGTTGTGGGCGGCCAAACGTCGTAAGGTTCAGCGGACGCGCGAGGTCACCCACTAAGCACACAATGTCGGCCACACCAAGTCCGGCGCAAACCGGCATCATCTAGCCCTTGGGAGAGAAAATCCACCGCGCGTTACGGGCTGAGACTTGTACGGGAATCGGCGGGTTGTCACCCTTGATGCTGTAACTGTGGGTGTCTTCGCTCTTATCACCCGCGAGAACATCGAAAAGTTCTGTACCGGAGAGTTCGTCAACGGGGTTCAGGTGGGTGTATGCGCCGCTGTCGTAGGTGCTCCCGTTATCGATGCGCTGCGTGTGGTGGGTGATGCGTGAGCCGCTTTTCTCGGGATCGTAGTAAAAGGCTTGCAGTTGCGAGTCGCTGGCGAAATCACCGGTGACGGTGGGCGCGTGCTCCGGCGGGTGCACACGGATTTTCCACTGGCTCCCTTCGGGGAGCTCTATCTGAAAAATATCGTTGTGTTCTTCGAAGACGTGCGGCATCCAGAAGCTGGTGCGGTATTCCTTACCTGCCTCGTCCCACTCTAGGTCGAATTCTTTGCCGACGATGCTGTCGAATTCCCCGTTGTCTTTCAGCGTTTCAGCGCGGGAGTGTGCAAAGTACCCGCTACCGGCTTCGGAGGGCGTGAAGATGAGCTCTGCCCAGGCGAGATCGCGGTAGGCATCGTCCCTCCTAACACCGAACATATACTCACCGTGCAGGGGTGAGGCCTCAGTGTCGTCGGCTGCTACGTTTTTGGTGTTGTCCTTGGTGAACTCTTTGTAGGAGCCTTCGGGAAAGTCCTGTGCCTCGGGGCGCTGTGCCGCGTCGTACTGCTGGTTGAATTCGTCGGTGCTCGGCGCGGAATACTGTGTTGGAGGCGCTATAAGAAAGACGCCTGCAATAGCCAAAATTCCGATGAATGCGAGGACGCAGATGTACAGAGCGCGTCGAGGAGAAAATCGTTGTGTGCTCATGGGGGTTGATCTATCTAGCGTGCGGTGTCTGAGGTACACATTACCGAAGTTCCTTTTGACCGTTGCGGAGTTTCATCCTCATGCGTGTTACATTACGTGTACGCGTAGCTGAACTGTGCACAGGAAAATACGGCCGTAGTAACCTAGTGCCATGAGCATTGACCCACAGCAGAATATTGAAGATCTCAGCGCTTTTGTTCAGGCGTCGCCTACCTCGTTCCATGTAGCGGCTGAAGTTGCTAGACGGCTGGAATCATCAGGGTTCACGGCCCTCAAAGAAGAGGACGCGTGGGGTGCGGATGCCGCGACCGGCAAGCATTTTGTGGTGCGCGACGGCGCGATTATTGCGTGGGCGGGTGCTGCGCAGGCGGGCAAGGCGTCCGGTTATCGCATCCTCGGTGCCCACACCGATTCACCATCCTTTAAATTAAAACCCAACTCATCGGTGCGCACTTTTTCGTGGAATCAGGTAGGCGTTGAGATTTACGGTGGCCCGCTGTTGAACTCGTGGCTTGACCGGGAACTGTGCATTGCAGGACGCCTGGCTGTGCTGGACGCGGACGGCAAGGTTGAGCAGCGCCTGGTAAAGACCGGCCCCGTTGCGCGTATTGCGCAGCTGGCTATTCACCTGGACCGCGACGTTAATAACGGGCTCAAGCTTGATAAGCAGAACAACATCTACCCGATCTGGGGTGCAGGTGAGTCGACGGGCGATGTGCTCGGCTACCTCTCCGACCAGGTGGAGGGTGAACCCGTCGATTCCCGTCGCATCCTGGGTTATGACCTGCTGCTGGCTGACACCCAAGCACCGCGAACCTTCGGCGAGAACAACGAATTTTTCGCGTCCGGACGCCTGGACAACCTGTCATCCGTGCACGCCGGTATGACCGCGCTTCAGCGTTTTGTGGAGTCCGAGGACTGCAAGGACGCCACCCGCACCGTCATGCTCGCAGCCTTCGACCACGAAGAAGTTGGCTCGGCAACCCGCTCCGGTGCGGCTGGCCCTTTCCTTGAGGACATCCTGGTGCGTCTGAGCGCTGCCCGTGGGGAAACCCCCGAGGAGTACCGCCGCTCTATCGCTGACTCTATTTGCCTCTCATCCGATGCCGGTCACCTCGTCCACCCCAACTACGCGGGGCATCACGATAACAACGTGCGTCCGCAACCGGCATCCGGCCCGCTACTGAAAATCAATGCGGTACAGCGTTACGCTACGGACGCGATGGGCGCGGGAATCTTTGCTCTGGCCTGCGAAAAGGCTGGGGTGCCTTACCAGGAGTTTGTGTCGAATAACAATGTTCCCTGCGGCTCGACCATTGGCCCGATTACCGCAACGCGCATGGGTATGCGCACCATCGACGTGGGTATCGGGTTGCTATCCATGCACTCGGTACGCGAAATGTGCCACGTGAACGACATGGCATACATGACCCGCGCAATTGAAGGTTTCTTCTCGCTCTAACCGCTGTAAGTTACTCCTAAAATGCGTTTGTACTGACACTAGCGTCAGTACTTTCGCATTATGAGAGTAATTTTTGAAAGGACTCCATGCCGCTTTCTATTATCGGCGCGTTTTGGCTCATGTCGTTCATGCTCGCGTGGGTGCCCGGCGCGGACTGGGCGTACACCATTAACGCGGCAATCAAACACAGGACGCCTGTGCCCGCTGTTGCCGGTCTGGGCTTGGGCTAGGTAATCCTGGCTTTGCTGGCAGCCGTAGGGGGCGTCTGCCCTGATTGCAGGTGTGCCCGGTGCGCTGGCAACGCTCACCATTGTTGGCTCTGTATACCTGCTCTGGCTAGGAGTAACGACGCTGTTCAACCCGCCCACCCTGCATGGCGTGGTACCCGATCAAGCGGTGGACGCCGCATCCGGCGAGCCTATTGCATCAGGAGCATCGGTGCGAGCAACGACGCCTGCACGCCAGTTTTGGACCGGCGCCGGCATCAGCGGGCTAAACCCCAAGGCGCTACTCACGTACGTGGTGTTGCTGCCGCAGTTTACGTCCGTAGATAACACGTGGCCGATGATGATTTAGCTCGGCGTGCTGGGGCACATTCACACGTTCAACTGTGTTCTGGTTTATTTGATCGTGGGGTTCTCTGTCCGCAAGGTGCTAAGTAAACGTCCGGCTGCGGCACAGTGGGTATCACGGGCATCCGGCGTCGTCATGATCATCATCGCGCTGATGTTGGTGGGCGAGCAGGTGGCGCACTGGTTGTAGCCCCTCGCGGCGTTGGTGGCGCAAAGTTCTAGGAAAACTTTTGTGCCTAAAATCGGCATTCTTTAACACTGTCTTCCGTCATGAATCACACTTAGCTAGCGTTGTAAGAACAAGCTACACATTCACGCTTAAGGACTTTTCATGACTGAAAACCAGGATTTCAACGGCGAAACCCCTCTCGGTATTGACCCCGACTGGTGGCGTCAGGCAGTGGTGTACCAAGTGTACCCGCGCTCCTATGCGGACGCTGATGCTAGCGGCATCGGTGACCTCAAGGGCATTACCTCACGCGTTCCCTACCTCAAAGAGCTGGGTGTGGACGCTATCTGGCTTTCACCGTTCTACCCTTCACAGCTGGCTGATGGCGGCTACGACGTTGATGATTACCGCGATGTTGACCCCAAGATCGGCACTTTGGATGACTTCGACAAAATGTCGGCTGCTCTCAAGGAGGCTGGTATCAAGCTGATTGTTGATATTGTGCCTAACCACACCTCTAATCAGCACGAATGGTTCAAGGCTGCCCTGGCGGCTGGCCCCGGTTCCCCCGAGCGTGACCGTTACATCTTCCGCGAAGGTAAGGGTGAAAACGGTGAAGAACCACCGAGCGACTGGGTCTCAATCTTCGGTGGTCCCGCATGGGAACGCGTCGAGGATGGCCAGTGGTACCTGCACCTCTTCGCCCCCGAACAGCCTGACCTCAACTGGAACAACCACGACGTCCACGAGGACTTCAAAAAGACCTTCCGTTTCTGGTCAGACCGCGGCGTGGACGGCTTCCGCATCGACGTTGCGCACGGTTGCGCTAAAGGCGATATGTGGGGCGACCTTCCCAGCGAGGCTGAGCTTCTTGCCATGCCCAAAGATGGTAACCACCCCATCTGGGATCGCGACGACGTCCACGACATCTATAAGGAGTGGCGTGAGGTCTTCAACGAGTACAACCCGCCGCGCACCGCTGTGGCTGAGGCGTGGGTTGAGACTGACCGTCGCCCGCCGTATGCGTCGCCCGAAGAACTGGGTCAGGCGTTCAACTTTGACCTTCTCTCGGCGCGTTTCGATGCGGGCGAATTCAAGAAAATCGTCAGCGATAACTTGGAGCTTTCATCCAAGTCAGGCTCATCATCGACGTGGGTGCTTTCCAACCACGACGTGGTGCGCCATGCAACGCGCTACGGTCTTGCTATCGACCCCGAGAAGACGAATGAGCAGGTAGCTCGCGAATGGCTTCTAGCGGGCGGTAGCGAGGATCAGCTCGACCGCGAACTGGGTGAAAAGCGCGCTCGCGCAGCTACCCTCTTTGAGTTGGCTCTGCCCGGTTCCGCCTATCTGTACCAGGGTGAAGAGCTCGGCTTGCACGAGGTTGCAGATATTCCCGATGCAGAGCGTCAGGACCCCACTTTCTTCCGCTCACCCGGCGTCAACATTGGTCGTGACGGCTGCCGTGTGCCCCTGCCGTGGACGCGTGAAGGTGCCTCCTTCGGTTTCGGTGAGGCTAAGGCACATCTGCCTCAGCCGGCATGGTTCGGTGACTACTCAGTGCAGGCTCAGGAGGACGACGCCGCGTCCACCCTCAACCTCTACCGTGTGGCCCTTAAGGCGCGACGTGAGTTGCAGACTACCGAGGGGCTGGAATGGCTGGAATCCGGTAGCGAGGACGCGTTGGCTTTCCGTCGTCCCAACGGCTGGGTGAATTTCACCAACTTCGGCAATGAGCCCGTGCAACTGCCCGCTGAGCTTGCCGTAGGTGAGTTAAAGGTGGCGTCCGCGGACGTCAGCGGCGATATTGTGCCCGGCGCGACGACGGTTTGGCTGAAGCTGAGCTAGCCCCCACCTTGCGCAAAAAGTTACTCCCAAAGTGTGAACGTACTGACACTAGTGTCAGTACAAACGCACTTCGGGAGTAACTTTCCGCCGTAAGGGCTAGAACCGGCCTACTTGTACCAGGTATCTGCCGGGGTAACGGGTAGGGCACGCTTGTGGCGTGAGCGCAGGTACTTGCCTTCAAGGTTCTCGGCGGCAGCGGCATCAATCTGCTTGCCTTCAAGATAATCGTCGATCTGGTCGTAGGTGATGCCGAGCTCGTCCTCATCGGTGCGGCCGGGCTTGCCGTCGAGTAGGTCTGCGGTGGGCACCTTCCCCCCCAGGCGATCCTCAGCACCGAGGGTTTTCAGTAGCAGGCGGTTTTGACGCTTGTTCAGGCCAGCCAGGGGTAGGACGTCCGCGCCGCCATCGCCGAACTTGGTGAAGAAACCGGTGATGGATTCTGCCGCGTGGTCAGTACCTACAACGAGCAGGTTCTTTTCACCTGCAATCGCGTACTGCGCAATCATGCGGGCACGTGCTTTGACGTTGCCCTTGTTGAAGTCTGCGATGTCGCGCAGAGTTGCCTCGTTGAATGCGGATGCGAAGCCGTCGACCGCGTCACCAATATTGAAGGTGACGGTGTGCTTGGGGCGGATGAACTTGAGGGCTGCCTGTGCGTCGTCTTCGTCTGCCTGGGTTTTGTAGGGTAGGCGCATGGCAACGAAGTCGACGTCGGTGCCTTCGATGGCGAGTTCTTCGACGGCGAGCTGGCAGAGTCGACCTGCGAGGGTTGAGTCTACGCCGCCGCTGATGCCGAGCACGAAGCCCTGCGTGCCGGTTGCTTTGAGGTAGTCGCAGAGGAATTGGACGCGTTTGCGGATTTCTTCTGCGGGGTCAATCTCAGGGTGTACGCCGAGTTCTTCGATGATTTTCTTCTGGAGTTCACTCATATAACCATGGTAGTCTGTGTGAGCGGGGTTATAAAACGTGAGGGCGGTTGGGTTGCTTATAGCGAAATTGTTTCTAGGCAGTAAGGACGCGGTCTCCTCCACTGCGCTGGTAGGGGCCCGGTAGAGCCAGCTCTACTCTTTAGGCTTACCCCTGTTGGGCGCGGTCTGGCGCCGATAGACTGGATACATCAGATGTAGTTCCTATGAAAGAGAAGAGCAATGAGCACCTCGCCCAACCCGGAAAACCCTAATTTCGATAACGAAAACCGCGAAAATAGTGCGGGGCAGAACCCCTACGGTAGCTACCGTCATTCAGAGAACCAGCAGGGCCAGCATCAGCAGCCGCGCCAGCTGAATGAGCAGCCCGGCCAGTTTACTCAGCAGCCCGGCAACGTTGGCTTTGGCGGCCAGCAGGGCTATGGGCAGCCTCACCACGGCCAGTTCAACCAGAACACCGGTTTTGGCGGTCAGCAGCAGACTTTTGATGCTTACGGTAATCCCATTCCGTCGGATGCCAAGATGATTGCGGTGCTCTCGCATCTTTCATCCTTGGTGGCTACGGTTCTCAGCGCGACGTTCTTGAGCTTTGTGGCACCGCTGATTTTCTGGTTTATTTACAAGGACAAGCCGGGGTACGCGTTTGTGCGCGTGGCATCCGCCGGTGCCTTTAACTTCAACTTCACCATGTGGGTGATCAACATGGCGGCGTGGCTGGTTATCGCGATTACTTTCGGTATTGCAGCTGTCTTTATGTGGATTGTTTTCTTAGCAACTACCATCGCGATGCTGATCTTCCATATCATTGCGGCGGTTAAGGCTAATAACGGCGAGGTCTACAACTATCCCATGCAGATTCGCATCCTCAAGTAGCTAGCTCTGTGTAAACACAAGGAGGCGTGGTGTCTTCTCTTCAGGAGAGGACGCCGCGCCCCCTTGGTATTGGGGCTCTTTAGCGTTTTACTTAGCAGTATAAAGTTGCTGAGCTTCCCTATTTTTGATCTGAATCTGCTGAGCCGACGGTAGTGGGCTTTCTAAATCATCAAAACTATAAGTGCGCGTGAGGTCGGTAGGAACCTTCCAACGCGTACCTGTATCTGCGAGCGAACCGTGTTTTACATCGTAGTACCCGACTTTTCCGCTCAGTGCAATACCACGTGCCCCGTGCATCGATCCCACCAAATGATGGTGAAAGCGAGTCGTCAACCATACCTGATGGGGTGCAAATCTAAACCCTGAACGCCAGAAATGTGCAAAGGGGATAAACCCATTATCCTCAGAAATGTATTCGCGAAGCGATGCGTAACCAGCGTAATCATCGCCTGGAATTGCTTCAACGTAGAAAGTCTTTTCGCGTGGAATGCCTAGTTTCTCGATTTGAGCTTTGGCGTATGAAATCAGCTGGGTATGAGCATTTTCATCCAAGGCATCATTCTGGATGCAGATATATAGCTCTGATTCTTCTGGTGTATAACTCTGCTCAGAAAAAGTGGGCACTCCGGTTACGAGATAAGCATCGTCGTAACCGCGCGCTATTCCCAGACTGTCTGCGCTTGCCTGGTCTCTTACACTGACGTACTCAAAGTCATGAAAGTCTTCAGGAACTCGGGGCATTAAACCTTGTCCAGTAGCAAGCAGGCGTGCTCCGGAGATTTCACGGGCAGCACGCATCGCATCTACCAGCAGGGTATTCTCCTGCCAGATAGCGTTGACGAACCCACCTCCTAATAAGTGAATCGTTGTGGCTTCTCGTAGTTCCAAGAGACCAACATCGAATTTAGGAGACCCCAAATCTCTGACCAGCTCAGCTGGAGTGCGGTTTAATCCGTGAACATGTTCGTGGATAGCTCGAAAAAGAGTATTAGTGATGTGAAGACGAGGATGTATTCCTTTAAGAAGTGAGGCAACTGTGCCAGGTTCTCGCACGTCTAACCAAACATCAACATCTGGGTGATGTTCTGCCAAAAAATGTAGCCAACGAGCAGCTATGAGTTCATCACCGTAGTTGGGAAAACCAGCCATGGAGATCAAATAGACAGGACCTTCAAAGGAAGATTCGGGTACGACTTGTGCCTGGGTAGATGCGGATTTTAGTCCGAGAACTTTGGAGAACATAGTGTGAATTTTACTCAGAAAACAGGGGACGAACATGGTAAGAGGGTGGTCTTAACGGTTTTGCCGTTGAGACCACCCTTCTTAACTTTGCGTTTGGTTCAGTAAGTTCTATTTGTTGTTGAGAACTTGCTGATCAAAGCGGAAGATGAATGCGGCCATCTGACCACGTTCAATGGATGCAGAAGGACGGTACGTGCCGTCGTCCCAGCCGTTGGCGATGCCCTGTGAATGCATCCACGCGATTTCTTTGTAGAAGACGTAGTCAGTGGGTACGTCCTTGAACGGTGAGGTTGCCGGTGGGGTGTACTGTGGTGATCCTGCCATGCGGTAGAAGAATGCTGCCATTTGGCCACGTTCTACTGACGCAGCGGGGTGGAAGGTGCCGTCGTCCCAGCCGTTGGCGATGCCCTGTGAATGCATCCACGCGATTTCTTTGTAGAAGACGTAGTCAGTGGGTACGTCCTTGAACGGTGAGGTTGCCGGTGGGGTGTACTGTGGTGATCCTGCCATGCGGTAGAAGAATGCTGCCATTTGGCCACGTTCTACTGACGCAGCGGGACGGAAGGTGCCATCGCTCCAACCGGTAGTGATGCCGCGGCTTGCCAACCAGGAAATCTCGTTGTAGAACACATAGTCTTTGGGAACGTCGGTAAAGCGAGCATCCTGAATCTTGATGACGCTGGTCTTGCCCACGCCTACAACCTGAGCCTTAGCGCCGTCTTCACCTGCGTGGATACCGGAGAGATCACCGGTTGCATTGTGCATGTGCAGGAACAGAGCCTTGGTGTCGTGCTGTGAGTTACCGAAAGCAACCAGGCTGGTTTCGGGAGCATCAACGAACAGTGAGCCATTCACGTTCTTATCTGCACCGAATGCGAGTTCCGGGTTGACGGGGTTGTAAGAGACCCAGTCAGTGCCTTCAAAGTCACCCTGCTGTGCCCAGCTGGATGAGAAGACCTTGTAGCGGAAGTTCTGAGCCTGCTCATCGGTAATGCCCAGCTTGTCGTACTGGACGGGCAGAACCATCGCGTTGGAGTCCATGGTGTTGGTGTCAATATCGCCAAATGAGCCGTTGAGAGGCTGTAGGTCTACGATGTCGAACTTACCCTCTGCGTTGCGCTTGTGTAGCTCAACTATGGGGTAATCAAGACCGGTGACGCGTGAGGTAATAGCGAAGAAGTCTGCCTGACCGTCATTGTCGATATCGATATCAATCTCGTAGCCGAAGTTGGGGTTTACGGTGTCCCAGTTACCCCATGAGGTGAGACCGAAGTTCACGAACGCGGGCTGATCCTTGACGCCCGCTGCACGCTGTGCCGGGATGGTGGAGTTAGCGCCTGCGTACTGCAGATCTGCTGCCTGAGCTGAAGGAATCGGAAGCTTGCCGGTAGGAATACGCGGGCTTTCGATGCCGAGCTGGAAGGCGCCCAGTGCTGATACGTAGCCGTTCTGGTTGAGTGATGAGCCTGCAAGCTTTACCTTTGCAACCTCTTCATCGGTAGCGAAGTTAATCTTGCTGTCTTCAACCTTCATGTCAGAGACCGGCTTGGGCGCAATCTGAACGGGAGTGCGCAGCTGCAAGCCGCCGTCGGTCAGAATCAAACGGCTTGAGACGGTTGAAATGTACTGGCGTGCCTCGTCCAACTGTTTTTCTTCGGTGGAAGCGTCAAGCTGCTTTGCGAGCTTGGAGCCGTCGATGGTTGCAGTCAGAGTGATTTCAGTGGAGGAGTGCGCACCCACGCTCACGGATGAGGGAGCTGAGATGCTTACGCCTTCCAGGCTGGAGCTGTCTGCCAGCTTGACCTCAAAGGTGCGTGCGTTATCGCCGCGGTTTTCAACGGTGACCTTGCGGGTCAGGGTAGTGGTGTCGCCGTGAGCTACCTCAGCTACGCCGAAGGAGGTTGAAACCTGCTCGGGGCGGTCTGAGTTGTAGAGGAAGACATCGTCGTTGATAGCTGCCAATGCGTCGATGCGACCCGAGCCTACGCGCTCAACAGAGAATACATCGCCTTCATCGTCCACGAGATCGTGGTTAGCGGTGTTCATGATTGCTGCCTTGATGTTGGCAGGTGAGTAGTCGCGGTGTGCCTCAAGAACCAGTGCGGCAACACCCGCTACGTGCGGGGACGCCATAGAGGTACCGGTCATGACGGCGGGGTCTGAGCCACCTGCAACGCCTGCTGACTTAATGGAGGTGCCGGGTGCTGCAACGTCGGGCTTGGTAAAGCCCTGTGAACCGTGCTGGCCGCGTGAAGTTGAGGGATTCAAGGTGTCGCGTGCGCCGGTCTCAACAGCAACGGTTGACTGCCAATCGGCGTTGAGCTGGATCTTAGCTCCGCCCTGCTTGACGGCTTCACGAACCTTCTCGGCGCTATCGGAATTGATGCGTACGCCGGGAATGGTGGTGTTGCCAGCGATGCCGGAATCCTCAAGCTTCACCTGTGATGCTAGAACGACGCCCTTACCGCCTGCTGCCTCAATGTGGTCAAAGCGAACCTTTGAACCGCAGGGGAAGTCACCGGTCTCATCTGACCAGTCAATGAAGACCCACTTGCCCGCAAAATCAGTACCGTCGGGGTACGCATCGCAAGCGTAGGGGTTCTCGGGAGTGGTCATGACGATTTCGCCGGTCAGCTGATCTTCAGTTGCAGAACCGTAGTCAAAGTTCGCGCTGTAGTCACCAACAACGTCACCGAGCCCCTTGGGCGCAAGAATCTTTGCCTTGTCACCGTAAGCGTAAGAGCCAATGGAGTTTGCAACGGTTAGCGATGAAATGGTGTTACCGGGGGTACCCAGAATGTTGTAGGTATCGCCTTCGCCGTTGTAACCGTTAGCGTTACCTGCTGCAATAACGGACAGAGTGCCGTTGCGGTAGAGGGCATCCACGATTGCGTTTTCGGGATCATCAACAGAACCGAAGTCTGAACCGAGGGACAGGTTGACGATGTCTGCACGGTCTGAGAAGTCGCCGTCACCGTTGGGGTCAAGCGCCATATCCAGTGCCTGGCCGGTGAGGTTGGTTGAACCTTCACAACCAAAGACGCGGAAGCTCATGAGCTGCGCCTCGGGTGCTGAACCCGGGCCAATCTTCATGTCTTTGACCTGCTCTGCGGTGAGCTTGGTGTAATCGCCCTTGAAGGTGGTGCCGTCAGCGTTGACGCCGTAACCAGCGGTGGTGCCTGCAACGTGAGTGCCGTGGCCACCAAGTTCACAGTCAAGAGGGTTGCTGTCGGGCTGAGGAGCCTTGTCAGCCTGTTCAGCGTCGTAATCATCGCCGGCAAGATCGTAGCCACCCACGAACTTTTCGGGGTCGTAAAGCTTGCTGTCGGCAGCAGGCATATCCTTAGATGCCTTAGCTGCCTTGTACGCCTCATCGGTGCCCGGGCCACCAAAATCAGCGTGAGTGTAGTCAAGGCCGGAGTCAATCACTGCTACCTTGACGTCCTTACCGGTGTGGCCGGTCTGAGTCCAAGTATCAATAGCCTTGGTGTCGATGACGGTGCCACCGTTGCTGCGCTTTTTGGGAATGATGCGGGCAATATGCTCAACATCGCTGCGTCCTGCAAGATCGCGCAGTGCCTGCGCATCGCCCTGAAGTGCCACGCCGCGCACGGTATTGTGCGTGGTATAGAGAACCTCAGAGTTTGCCTGATCAGAAACCTGAGCGGCCTGGGATTCCACTGCCTTTTCAATGGACTGCGCCTGTGCAGTTGCCTTGACGGGTTCTGACTTGCCTTGGCGAACATTCGCGGGCTGCGTTGCCTCGAATGCGCCGCTGCCTTTGAAGGTGACGAACACGGCTACCTGGCCGGATGCGTCCTTCAAATTGCCGCTGACCTTAGACGTTGCAGGGTTGGTGACGGTGGGGGTTGCCTTGCTCAAATCCAGCGCCTGAGCAGCGGGGAAGGCTGCAAGCGGTAGCGCCAAGCTAAGACCCAAAGCCGTGGACGTGCATGCACGCATAAACTTCTTGCGCGGTGATGTGTTTTTCATATGGGTTCCTCGGGGAGTTTCCAAAGTGGATGTGGTGATATAGTTCACTCACTATTTAGTGGTATGTGTCACCGCTCTGTCAAGGAATCCTGTGAAAAAATCCACCAAATGGGCAAAATGCAGCTTTCTTACGTCATGAACCTTTTGTGACAAACTGTTCTTTGACGTGCAGAAATACCGGCTAGATAAGCTCCAGATGCGCAAAACCCTTATAGAGACCATCCTCGGTGGCATCCGCCGTTACCCAGTCAGCTGCGTCCTTGACACCCTGCCCAGAATTACCCATAGCGACGCTACGGGCAGCGTATTCGAACATCGGAATATCCACTGCGGCGTCACCAAACGCTACAGTGTCAGCCTGCGATTTATTGAGATGCTCTACCAGCTTTTGCATAGCGGTTGCTTTAGTGATTCCATCAAGCGCTAAATCGCCAAACAGGGCGTGCTCACCCTTGCCGCCCCAAGTCCCCGCTTTCAGATGAGGAAACTGCTGTTTAGCATCCAGAAAATCCTGGTAATCATGCAGAACAAAACTGATCTTATTGAGGTCACTGCGGTAGAGTTCGCCGTCAAAAATCATCTCGGGAAAAGCCTTGCGCACGGTGAAGGACGCGGCGTCCTGGTTGCCCTTGCCCGCGGCATAGTCGCGAATAGCGGTGGCAGCTCCCTCCTCAAAATCTGGGCTGGCAAACAGTCCGTTATTGCTTTCAAGGAAGAAGGGGAGACCTCGGGCTGTCAGCCAATCCACGATGCCCCGCGAATCTTCAGCGGAGATAAGCTGGTGAGCAACCACCTCTTCACGGTGCTCCACGTAGCTGCCGTTGCCGCCAATCAGCCCGTCGACACCGATATCCCAAAGCTCCTGATAAATTTCTGCGCGGCTACGACCGGTACACAAATACACCAGATGCCCGTTGGCGCGCGTGGCACGGATAGCCTGCACCGCAGAAGCAGGAACCTTGCCTTCGTAATCGCAGACAGTGCCATCGACGTCCAAAAAAATCAGCTGAGACAATTCAACCTCCACACAAGTAACTGCACTTTTAAGCCTAGCTACCACCCGCTCCGAGAGGTCAATGTAAGACAGTTTTTAACCCCAAACCCGTCCAAAATTGACCTCTCGACCACTCAACCGCAACTTGTCAGCATAAAAACCCGCAAAAGATAGCCCGCCTACACATCAGACGGGTATTCTTAAAAACTGGTGTGCACTGCACTTATGCCGTCCAGCAGCGCGGTGTAGAAACCACGCTCACGCACACCGCACCTGCTGTGAAATTCAGCCGGGTGAAGCATCCTTACCAAGGAGTACACATTTCATGCCAGCGATCGTAATCGTCGGTGCCCAGTGGGGCGACGAAGGTAAAGGCAAAGCAACCGACCTGCTCGGCGGACGCGTCGACTACGTTGTCAAGCCCAACGGCGGCAATAACGCAGGCCACACCGTTGTTGTCAACAGCCAGAAGTTCGAGCTCAAGCTCCTTCCGGCAGGCATCCTCTCAGAAAACGCTGTACCCGTTATCGGTAACGGCGTTGTGGTAAACCCCGAAGCTCTCTTCGAAGAAATTGACGGTCTTGAAGCACGCGGTGCAGACACCTCAAAGCTCAAAATCTCAGCAAACGCGCACCTGGTAGCGCCCTACCACCAGACCATGGATAAGGTCACCGAACGCTTCTTGGGTAAGCGCGCTATCGGAACCACCGGACGCGGCATCGGTCCCTCCTACATGGACAAGGTAGGACGCCTGGGCATCCGCGTTCAGGATATTCTCGACGAGTCTATTCTGCGCCAGAAGGTAGAAGGCGCACTGCGTCAGAAGAACGAACTGTTGGTGAAGGTCTACAACCGTCACCACGTAGAAGTTGAAGAAATCGTTGAGTACTTCATGAGCTACGCTGAGCGCCTCAAGCCCATGATTGTTGAGTCCACTCAGCTACTTAACGACGCGCTGGACGAGGGTAAGAACCTGCTCATGGAAGGTGGCCAGGCAACTTTCTTGGATGTTGACCACGGCACCTACCCCTTCGTCACCTCATCCAACCCCACCGCTGGCGGCGCATCCGTCGGCTCAGGCGTTGGCCCCACCCGCATCTCACGCGTGATTGGTATTCAGAAGGCATACACCACCCGCGTGGGTGCTGGCCCCTTCCCCACCGAGCTCTTCGACGAGATGGGCGAGTTCCTGCAGAAGACCGGCGGCGAGTTCGGCGTGAACACCGGCCGCCCGCGTCGTTGCGGTTGGTACGATGCTGTGCTGGCGCGTCAGGCAGTGCGCATCAATGGCTTCACCGATCTGTTCATCACCAAGCTGGACGTTCTCACCGGCCTGGATAAGATTCCGGTATGTGTAGCTTACGACGTTGACGGTGTGCGCTTTGATGAGATGCCCATGACCCAGTCGGACTTCCACCACGCGAAGCCCATTTACGAGTACTTCGATGGCTGGACCGAGGACATCACCGAAGCTAAGTCACTCGATGAGTTGCCCGAGAACGCTCGCAAGTACGTTGAGAAGCTTGAAGAAATCTCAGGATGCCGCATCTCAGCAATCGGCGTTGGCCCCGGCCGCGAGCAGACCATCGTCGTGCGCGACCTGATAGAGGACGAGAAGTAAAGCCTCTTTCGCTTTCATACAAAACCCACCCGGCACCTCTTGGTGAGGCGCCGGGTGGCTTTTTGCGTGGCGTGCGGGGTAACCCCTGGTGTTGCGCTCATCCGCTGGCACTTTAATGCCTTGCGGTGAGCGGAACGCTAGAGGTTGCCCACCGTAGGACGCCGCGTCCTACTTGCTCGGGCGGCTAGAACGCGCGAACTGCTGCGCCTTGGCTGCCTCGCTCTGGAACTTCTTCTTGAAAGCGTCGATGCGGGTCTTGAGGTTACCGCCGATCACGTGGTCTTTGCCAGCCAACAGCGCTTCAACGCCGCGTCGGGCAACCAACGCTGGATCGTTCTTCCAGCTGTTATCACCGAACTTGGTGTTATCCATCTTTGCGGTGTGGTGGAAGTCAGTTGCGGTAGCACCGGGTAAAAGCGCGGTCACTGAAACGCCGTAATCCTTCATTTCTTCACGCAAACCCTGGGCGAAGCTGTACATGAAAGCGCGGGTGGGGCCGTAAATAGACTCGAACGGGGTGGGAGTCAAGGCTGACATTGAAGTGGTAATAAGGATGCGTCCACTACGCTGCTTTGCCATAGCGGTCACGACCTTCTTCGCGAGCTTGACCTGCGAAGTGACGTTTAAGTTCAGCATATACAGCTCTTCGTCGAGGTCAGTATCGACGAAAGAGCCGCCCAAGCTCTTACCCGCGTTGAGTACGGCAATATCCAGCGGGCGTCCTAGCTTTTCAACCTCTGCCCACAGCTGCTCAACGCCGCCATCGGCTGTGAGATCAACCTGCACAGGGTAGACCTGACCGCCGTGCAGGTGCTTGCTGGATTCGTGCACGCGATCGGACGCGCCAACGGTGATGATATCGTAACCGCGCTGGGCTAGTTGCTGCGCAATGTTGAAACCAATACCGGCTGATGAGCCTGTAACCAGTGCCAAGGGAGCCATGTTTTTACCTTTCATGTATCAAAAAGTCTTTATACTTATCTTTCTCTTCCGAACAGTCAAAGTAAAGGTATAAGACGCATCGTTACCGTGTAGCGAACACTGCGAGCGCCGCAGAAAGCGATGCTCGCTAGGACTTTTGCTGCGGGATATACGGCATCGGGAGTACCCTAGAGACAAACACCTACCAGAAACGATGCCATGCACAAACTTGCTTCTTTGCTTGCCGAGATTTTCTCTCCGTTTATTCTCTGCGGAATCCTTATCTCGACCATTGCGCTAGCTACAGACCCGCATCCGCTACCTGCAATTTGCGTGGCACTAGGATTCTTGGTGTTTGTGCCGCAAGCACTTTCTATTCGACTGGCCAGAAGCGGCAAAACCACCGACCGTTTTGTGCAGGTGCGTGAACAGCGCACGCAACTGTACGTCATGACGCTGGTATCCGTTGTCATCGGATGCCTGCTGCTTAACCTGCTTCCCACAAGCCGTGACGTGCAGCTCATCATGAATACCGCTGCCGCGACTCTGGTCGTTGCGATGCTTCTCAACTTCATCATCAAAGTCAGTATTCATGCCCTGATGGCGGCGTTGTTCGGGATTGTGTTGCCGGTGTATTTGGGTGGGGCTACGCTCTATTTTGTGGTCGGGGCACTTATCTGGGCGGTGACTGTCTGGGCGCGCCTGCACAACAAGCGTCATAGTGCGCTCGAACTTGTGTTGGGGACGCTCGTGGGTGGCATCGTTGCTCTGTTTTACCTGAGCGCGCTGAACTAACCCTTGGCGCTGCGCTCATCCACTGGGACTTTAACACCTTGTAGTGAGCGGAACACCAGGGGTAGTCGTTTTCGTGCAACGACGTGTCCTCACCTAAGATAGAAACCATGTCTTTGCTACTCAATAAAGTAGCCCGCATCGACGGGCCGATTGAAGAAATTGAAACACTGGCCGAACTGGAAACCAAGTTTTCTGCCGACAGTGACGACCGCGCCTTCATCGGCCTGCTCGACCCAACACACGATGATCTTCAGCTGCTCACCCGCATCTTTGACCTGCACGAGCTGGCAGTGGAAGACTCCGAACACGGTCACCAGCGCGCGAAGCTCGACCGCTACGGCAGCACCTACTTTCTGGTTCTTCGCCCCACCGTTTACCTCGACGAGACAGAAGAAGTCCGCTTTGGTGAGACCCACATGTTCGTCGGCAAAAACTTCGTGATTTGGCTGGTAAAGGACGCGCTGCGCTCACAAGACAAAACCCGCAAAGCAATGCAGGACGCCTTCCAAGAGGCACTCGATGAAGAAGGGCGCCCCGTCGTCCCGCTCGTCTTCTTGCACCGCGTCCTTGACTCGCTGGTAGATAGCTACTTCCCGGTTATCGAAGGCCTTGAAAATGACGGGGACGAGGTTGAAGATACCCTGTTTGCCGATAATTCAGAGGCCTCCGAAATCTCTCAGCGCACCTACGGATTGTTGAATGAGGTGAGCGACTTCAAGCGTGCGGTAAAACCTGTGGGACAGATGCTGGATATTCTGATGGGACGCATCCGAATCCTTGCCAAGGCGGAAGACAACGAGGAGCAAGTAGAACTCATCCGCCGGTTTAGAGACGTCAACGACCACGTTTTGCATGTCAATGATCGCGTAGATGACCTGCGAAATTCACTGGAGAACGCGCTCGCTGTGAACTCCACTATTGTTGCGGAGCGCCAAAACGATGACATGAAGCGTATCTCTGCGTGGGCGGCAATTCTGGTTGCTCCCACTATTATCGGCTCAATTTACGGCATGAACTTTGATGATATGCCTGAGCTCCACTGGGCATTTGGCTATCCGGCGTCGCTAGCGCTCATGGTCATTGTGTCCTTCGTGCTGTGGATGGTGTTTAAGCGTAAGGAATGGCTGTAAATTCCTTGAACCGTGAGAGGGGAGGGATGTACCGTTTTTAAGCTCAAAAACGGCACATCCCTCCCCTCTCACGTTATTTTTGCAGGTTGCGTTCTGCCTACCCCCACCCGGTGCGTGAAAAAATAGTGGGATAACCCCGTCGCACTACTTTAGGAACACGATGAAAAAGCACGACTCCTCCCGCGAATTTCATGAAGCCCTCATACCGGCGCTCAGCGCCATGCGAGCAGTTGGTGAAGATTTTGCTCAGCTCATGATGGAATACCAGTTCGGTATCAACGAAGTCATGACAAAGGTGGAGATTCTGCGCCAAGAGTTCATGCAGCGCAACCGCTACAACCCCATCGAGCACGTTAGCTCACGCATCAAAACCCCCGAATCTATCGCTAAAAAGCTGGTGCGCAAGGGCATCCCACTAGACTCCGAGCAAATCGCGCAAAACATCTTCGATATCGCGGGCATCCGCATCACCTGCAGTTTTATCGCCGATACCTACCGTGTGCTGGATGCGCTCGCCTCCCAGTCTGACATCACGGTTTTGCAGGTCAAAGACTACATTAAGAACCCCAAACCCAACGGGTATAAGTCTCTGCACGCGATTGTGCAGGTGCCGGTCTTTCTATCTACCGGGCCCAAGGACGTCGTGGTTGAGCTGCAGATTCGCACGATTGCCATGGATTTTTGGGCGGCTTTGGAACACAAAATCTTCTACAAGTACGAGGGTGAAGTGCCTAATCATTTGGTCGATGAGCTTACCGAGACCGCTCGCGTTGCCGCCGAATTAGATGAGCGTATGGAACGCCTACATACATCCGTGCACGGTGAAGGCAACGGGCCGCGCATCGTGGGTAACGATGAAATCGCGAACTCCGCGTTGCTGCAACAGCTGTGGGAGATGGCCTCTATCAAACACAAAGACTAGCCCCTCTCGGGTACCTACAATGTCACTAATTTAGATAATCTCTACTGCAGATTTTCTCTTAGCGTTTTGACGTCAGAGTGTGAAAGCGATGTCCCTGATACGGTTCAGAGCTATCGAGTGCGTATCAGCATTATCAGTAAATAGAGGCCGCCTACTGCCCCCATGACTAAACCAACCGGAATCTGAAAAGGGCTCAGCGCATGGGCGGCTATATAATCGGCGATCTCGAGTAAGGTAGCGCCCAGTAGCGAGGATTGACAGAGAGCGATACCCGGTGTCTTCCATGCACGGGTTGCCAACTGCGGAGCAATCAAAGCCACGAAACTAATGGGACCGCCCAGCATAATAGCTAGAGCAGTTAATAAAACAGCTGCTCCCACCAGCATATTGAGAGTGGCTTTAGGCGGGACTCCTAAACTAGAGGCCAGGTCGTCACCCAGTTCTAGAATTCGTAACCGGCGGGTTAAAAGTAGGGTTGCTGGGACGAAGAATAGAATAAGCAGAACCGGCCCCGCCACCACATCCCACGTCAACGCGTTCAGAGAACCATAGAGCCATGTTTTAGCGCTCTCTGCGGCGTCCAAATCTGCGCGGGTGAGTAAGTAATCGTTGAGCGACCCTAACATTGCTCCCACCGCAATACCTATAAGGACCATCTGGTTTCCCAGGGACGTTCCATCATTTTTGGATGCATGACTCGTTAGAAGAAGGACGATGGCCGCTGTGAGAAAACCTCCTAACACAGCGCCCAGACCGATGCTAATTCCAGGTAAACCAGTAGAATCTGAACTCGTCATAGAGCTAGCGACCAACATAATAAAGAGCGCGCCGCTAGCAGAACCTGTTGTAAAACCAATAACATCGGGCGACCCCAACGGGTTGCGAGAAACAGACTGGAAGATAGCACCAGCTAATCCCAGCGATGCACCCACCGCTCCCGCAGCTACCAGGCGGGGGAGCCGTTGATTGAAAATAATATGTTGATCTAATGCGCTACCGCTACCGGTTAATACTGACCAGATATTTCCGCTTTCCACCTGATAGGTCCCCGCCAACAGGGTGAAAAGCGCCATGATCACCAATGTTAATAGACACAGAACCGTCCATGTTTCACGCCGAATCTGCACTAGTTCACGCTCTTCCTGCATGCGGAAGGTGCTTTCGCTTAGCGTGGTTCAGAGACTCACTAGGCGCAGTGCAATAGTTTTTTGAGGAGCAGTCAGCGCGCATTGTTTTGCTAAAGCGAGGTGTCTTAGGGGTTGAATTTATACGCATCACCAGCCACAGCAGAACAGGTGCTCCTATAAAAGCAGTGACGATTCCAACCTCGATTTCGTTGGGAATGGCAACGACACGTCCCAAAATATCGGCGCCAAGCATCAGTATAGGACCGGCGATAAGAGACATGGGCAACAGACGTGAAAGCTTGTTGCCTACTAGTATCCGTAAAGCATGCGGCACTGCTAGACCCACAAAGCTAATTGGACCAGCAAGCGCTGTCGCACCACCGCATAAGAGAGTAATTGCGGTAAGAGCTGTTACTCGGATAATCGGTAATGGGAGCCCTAAACTAGCAGCACAGTCATCACCCAACGCGAGAACGGATAGCGGTTTGATGAGTAGTAACCCCGCCACCAATCCAACAAGAATTACGGGGGTAACGGCCGCTATTGAACCGTAAGTGCGCTCAGCAACTGATCCCACCACCCAAAAACGATGAGAATCAAAAGCTACGGAATTAAACATTGTGATAATGCCAGTAATAGAACCGAAACAGGCGTTTAGCGCAACACCAGCAAGAATAAGTCGAGTCACGGAGTCCTGTGAGCGACTGCGAGTACTTCCTAGTAAGAAGGATAAGCAGGCAGCTAACGCTGCGCCTGCCAGGGCGAACCACACCTGACCACCGGTGGAAGTTATCCCAAAAAATGCTACTGCGCTGACTACAGCTATCGCAGCTCCACTATTTACGCCGAGTAGTCCTGGCTCCGCTAAAGGGTTACGAGTCAGTGCTTGCATGAGGACACCGGCACTTGCTAAGGATGCGCCCACCACAATGGCAGCAAGTGTACGGGGTAAACGAAGCTTCCAAACGATAATTGATTCAGTAGTAGTGCTTGGGCTGAAAAGTCCCTGAAGGGTTTCCGTTGGGGTGAGCGCACGAGAACCGATACCTAGAGAAAGTATAATCAGGCACACCAACAGAAGGAGCGAGAGAAAGGCTATAAGAGGGATTCGTCGGTGCGCAAAGATTGAATGGCGCAGTGAGAATTGGCGTGCGCGAACACGACTGATTCCTACGACTGCCACCATACCTCCTAGCAAAAGCCCTCTTGGATAACTATTTCATAAAGTGGATAAAAGCATATATTTATTCGCTAATTCTCTTTAACTTAGGTTACCCTATCCATATGAGTTCACGCGAGAAACTGTCCAACGTTATCCTGTCCCGTCGTTCTTTTGCTGCAGTAGGTGGTGCTGGTATCGCCAGCATTCTTTTGGCTGCCTGCGGCTCAGAAACGCCCTCTACTTCCTCTGAATCTTCTTCTACCGGGGCAACAACGAGTACTGACCTAGCGCCAGCTACCCTACCCGATGGCATGGGAACCTCTGCTAAAGATGGCGAATTCCCCCGCACAGTAAGGCACTTCCGCGGTGAAACTACTTTGGAAACCAAGCCCAGCAAAATCGTGGTTCTATCAACCGGTCAGTTGGACGATGTCCTCGCTTTGGGTATTGTTCCTGCGGCTTCTGCGACTGCTAACGATGCTGATTTAGTACCGGCATACCTAGCTGAAAAATATAACGATCAGAAGTCTGCTCTTGATTCTATGGCGACTGTTGGTACACGCAAAGCACCTGATATCGAAGCAATTGCGAATCTCAAGCCGGATCTAATTCTGATTAACAACACCAACAAGGATGACTCCCTCTACGAGTCTCTTAAAGCCATCTCACCAACAGTGGTCACTGAGGGTACCGGCGTGAACTGGAAACAGGATTTCTTGCTGATTGCTGCGGGACTGGGCACCACCGATAAGGCAAATTCATTGCTCAGTGACTACAACACCAAGGTATCTGATCTGGCCGAAAAGGCATCAGATTCTGACACTTTCTCTTTCCTCTACGCACAGTCTAATCGCAACCGTATATTCGCAGCGTCCTCGTTTGTGGGGTCCATTGCAGCAGATGCAAAACTAGCGCGTCCTGAATCTCAGCAGGTTGAAAAGACCAGTGTTGATATTAGTGCCGAGCAGCTGGATCAGGCAGATGCTAGCTGGCTTTTCTATGGCGTGCAAGGCGAAGACGACACTGCACTAAAATCTGAGGCCCTCTGGGAGACTCTGGGTGCAGTACAGAACAATCATGCTGTCAAAGTTGATTCAGAGATGTTCTTCTTAAATGCAGGTATAACGGCCGCTCTTGGTGTGATCGAAGATATTCAGAGCGCCCTATAAAGTAGCGCTATAGCTGGTTAGTAAAACTTACTAGAGTTTACTGATTTGTACACCGGATAAAAGCGTAACTTTGTTAATACGCCAGAAGGAAGCGGTGGGACACCTTTACTCAAAAATGTCCCACCGCTTCCTTCTGGCGTATTGAGATACCAGACCTACTGCTTGTGTACGCGTACCAAATGCTCGTTGGTGAATTCGCGCAGTGCCCAGCGCTCGTTTTCGCGTCCAAAGCCTGATCGGTTAATGCCACCGAACGGGAAGGCTGGTTCTGACTCCATGTGCTTGTTGACGAAGGTCATGCCCGCGTTGATGCGCTCAGCAAACAGGCGTCCGCGCTCCAAATCTTCGGTCCAGACAGACGCCATGAGACCGAACTCTGTGGCGTTCGCGATGCGCAGGGCATCTTCTTCATCCTTAGCCTTGAAGACGTTGACGACGGGGCCGAAGATTTCCTCCTGCCCAGCCTCAGACTCAACATCCACGTCGGTCAGGAGCGCCGGTGACATGAACCAGCCGGGACGGTCCAGCTTCTCACCGCCGGTCACCAAGGTCGCGCCGTTAGCAACCGCGTCCTGAATCTGCTTGAGAACATCATCGCGAGCTGATTCTGATGACATGGGACCCATGTCGGTGTTGGGGTCGTCGTAATTACCGACGGTCACGTTTTCTACGGCTTCCTTGGCGGCTGCCACAAAGTCGTCGTAGTACTCCTCAAGCACAATGATGCGTTTGGGGGAGGTGCAGACCTGACCGGCGTTGGTGGTGCGGTAGGTCACTGCCTGCTGCGCTAACTTCTTGACATCCGAGGTGTCGAGAACCACGAACGGATCATTGCCGCCGAGTTCCAACACTTGACGCTTGAGATTTTCACCCGCGATGGACGCGATGGATGCGCCCGCACCCTCAGAGCCGGTGAGCGAGACACCCTTAACGCGGAAGTCCTTAAGAATCTTCTCGGTGTCTTTGCTGTCCATGTAGATGTTGGTGTATACACCGCGCGGCAGGCCAGCCTCTTCAAGAAGTTCCTGGAACTTCTGTGATGAGACGGGGCAGATGGACGCCTGCTTCATCAAAATGGTGTTACCAACCATGAGGTTGGGCAACACAAAGCGGGCAATCTGGTTATAGGGAAAGTTCCATGGCATAACACCCAGCAGAACGCCAAGCGGCTGGTGCACAACATAGGTGCGCTCAGCACCAGATGCCTCCAGTTCGGTGGGCGCAAGGTGAATGGGCGCCTTGTCAGCGAACCAGCGGGCGGTGCGGGCAACCTTTTCAAGCTCCGACTTACCTTGTGCTAAGGGCTTGCCCATTTCGCGTCCGATAATGTCTGCGAGCTCATCTGCGTTCTCGTCAACGAGGTCAGCAAAAGTGCGCAGAACCTTGCCGCGCTGACCGATGGGAGTTGCCTTCCACAGGGTGAAAGCCTCATCAGCAGCGTCGATGATGGCGGGAAGCTGCTCGGGAGTGAGCGTCTCAAAAGTCTGCTCAACTTCGCCCGTGTTTGCGTTGGTTAGTGCGTATTTACTCATAATGTTAAGCGAATCATCTTTCGTGGATGAGAGCTAGAGGTTTGTCGTACAGCGAAACATGGGCTGGTTCTTCTGCCACCTCAACTTTCCGTGGATTTACGCTGTAATTTGCGCGTTTTTACAGCGTGAATCCACGGAAAGTGCGAAATAGTGTTTTGATGCGGTGCATCCACCTCACAAAAAGGGGCGCTTCATGCCTCTGCTGAGTGCGCTTAAGACCGCATAAAATGACATTTAGTAAGCCTAATAAACTAATTATTTTTACTCAGCAAGCTGTCAAAAGAGGCTTCTGACTAGGAGTTAAACCTTTTTAGGTTACTAGAAGTATGCTTAGTGAAAAGAAGTTTAGAAATTTTCATTTTCAAGCTGATTCTGCCTTTACAAGGCAATATTCTGCTCTAGAATAAAAAAGGCTCTTACGGAGCTAGCGGGTAAGAGTCTTCAGCTACTAGAGACGGTCTTCCCTAAACGTTTCTAGAGGATGCTGGAACGGGACTTCTTTGCTCCCTCATTATTGCTTTCCCCCTACACAATGAGGTCGAGCGTCCCTGTGGTGTCTCAGCCAGTGCGCTTTAATTCATCTGGCTGAGGCACCCCTTCTAACCGTAGAAACTTGCAAAGTAAACGCTAAGTTTCTCACTGGTAATAAAAGATTGTAGGCTAAGAAGTAGTTTATGGCTAGTGTGTTTGCGGTTTTCCCTATCACATTTCTTCATGATGCGAGGATTAAGCGGACTCTCCTGTGGAGTGCATAGGGTATGGTGTATGAAAAATTACTGGTCAGCCCTAATCTTTTGCCCTCATGCCCTCATCTGCGGTCTTTCCGCATACTTAGATAATTTGGGTATCTTTTCTTCATGTTCCCTCCTGAAAGCAGGAGATGACGGCCGATTTTAATTCCACTCAGGTTTACACCGCTGTTCGTGAGCTCATTGCCCCGCTGGATGATGACCGCGCGCTCGCCGATGATCTTGCTAGCGCGATTGAACTTGTAGCGGGCGGCGCTATAGCAACCGTTGTTCAGGACGCGGTTGAGGCATGTCTTGCAGGTAAAGAAGGTTCATATGTCATCTAAACAGTGATGCCTTCGACACAACCGACAAGTTTGCTTATAAAGTTTTGAATAACCTAACTCCTGTGAAAGATACTGATGTGCTAGATTCCCCTAACGCTATTGAATTCAAGTCAGTCACCAAAAAATACGGTGATGTTGTGGCTGTCGATAACCTCAACCTGAGCATCCCCCGCGGCAAAATCACCGTATTCGTGGGACCCTCTGGTTGCGGCAAAACCACCTCTTTGCGAATGATTAACCGCATGGTTGAGCACACCAGTGGTGAGATCCTGGTCAACGGTGAACCCAATACCGCGCAAGAACCCCACAAACTGCGTCGCTCCATGGGCTATGTGCTTCAGCAGGCTGGTCTGATGCCGCATCGTACTATCGTGGACAACATCGCAACCGTGCCTCGCCTCAACGGCACAAGCGCTAAATCAGCGCGCACCGAGGCACTTCAGCTCATGGAAACCGTCGGCCTCGACACCTCACTGGCAAAGCGCTACCCCGCGCAGCTCTCCGGCGGTCAGGCGCAGCGCGTAGGTGTGGCTCGTGCGCTCGCATCCAACTCATCGATCTTGCTCATGGACGAGCCCTTCTCAGCTGTTGACCCCGTTGTCCGTCAGGACTTGCAGAAAGAACTTTTGCGCCTGCAATCAGAGCTTCAGCGCACCATTATCTTCGTGACGCACGATATCGATGAGGCTGTTCTGCTCGGTGACTACGTTGCTGTTTTCGCAGTGGGAGGACGCCTCGCTCAGTTTGGCACCCCCGAAGAAATTCTGCGTGAACCTGCTGATGACTTTGTGGCATCGTTTGTAGGACGCGACCGCGGTATACGCCGCTTGACGTTCGCGGGCGCATCCGACGTAAAAATTCACCCGCTGACGAGCCAGAACACTCCGTGGCAACAGTGGGAACTCAAGGTAGAAGACGGCAAACCCGCCGGTTGGATCATTGATGGACGCACCATTCCCGGTGGCTCACTCTTTGTCGAGGGCGGCACTTTGCGTGATGCGCTGGACTCGGTGCTGTCATCGCCGTCGGGTGTTGGTGTGGCGGTTGATCGTAACGGTAAGGTGCTGGGCTTACTGAAGTCCGAGGACGTTCTTGCCGCCACTGAAGCTGAGCGTCACCGTCGTTACGGGGTGAACGCGTGAACTGGCTGATGAATAACCTGCCCTATGTGGGGCAGTTGAGCGCGCTGCACCTGTTGCAGTCGATTATTCCGGTAATTGCCGGAACGCTCATTTCAATTCCGATAGCTCGGTTGGCGGTAGGACGCCGCCGCGATGGACGTTCAACCGCCGGTCACACTGCGGGGTCAGCGTTTAAGCGTGGGGCGGTTGTGAACACTGCCGCGCTGCTGTATACCATTCCGTCGCTGGCGCTCTTTGTGCTGATGCCGCTGGTGCTTGGTACCTCGATCACCTCACCGTTGAACGTCTACGTGGCACTCACTATTTACGTGGTTGCCATGATGGTGCGCTCCGCCGTGGATGCCTTTGAGTCCGTCTCACCGGTCACCCTGGAATCAGCAACGGCTATGGGTTATAAACCTGTGCGTCGTTTCTGGGCAGTGGAACTTCCCCTCGCGGTGCCCGTTATGCTGGCGGGTCTGCGCGTGGCTCTCGTTTCGAACATCTCAATGGTGTCGGTGGGTGCAGTGATTGGTATTCAATCCCTCGGTACGCTTTTTACGGACGGTCTGCGCCGCAACCTACCTGCTGAAATCATCGTCGGTATTGTGGGCACCGTCGTCCTTGCTCTTATTCTTGACCGCCTGCTTGCGCTCATCGGCGCGTGGCTCACCCGCTGGAGGAAAGCATGAATATCTTCGATAAGACGTGGGCTTGGTTTACTGCTGACGGCGCGTGGACGGGCGCCGGTGGTATCTTCCAGCGCGTGGCTGAGCATCTTGGCTACTCGGCTCTTATTTTGCTAATCGCAGCTGTGATTGCTGTGCCGATCGGTTTGCTGGTGGGGCATACCGGACGCGGTGAAAACGTGGTGGTCGCTATCACCGGTGCCTTACGCGCTTTGCCGACTCTCGGTTTGCTGACTCTCTTCGCATTGTGGCTCGGGCTGGGGCTGGTGGCCCCGATTGCCGCTCTGGTGATCCTCGCAATTGCGCCGCTTCTGGCAGGCGTCTACTCGGGTATCGCCGCCGTCGATAAGGTCACGGTAGATGCTGCTCGTGCCCAGGGCATGACTGAAAGCCAGATTCTGCGCAAGGTTGAGTTGCCGCTGGCGCTTCCGCTGATTTTCGGTGGCATCCGCAATGCTGCACTGCAGGTTATCGCAACCGTCACCGTGGTCGCCTACATCAACCTAGGTGGTCTTGGCCGCTACCTCATTGACGGTCTTGCTGTGCGTGATTACCCGCGCATGGTTGCCGCCGTTGTTCTCGTTGCTCTTCTTGCGCTCATTGTGGACGCACTTCTTGCTTTGCTTCAGCGCGCACTTACCCCGCGCGGAACCCGATAGGACTTACCCATGAACACTATGAATCGTCGTCAACTTTTTACTTTGGCAGGGCTAGGCACGGGCGTGCTTGCGCTGAGCGGATGCGGTCTCTCCGGCGAAACAGCTTTTGGTAGCGGGGGAGTGAGTGACACCGTGACTGTCGGTTCGGCTGACTTCACGGAGTCGCAGATTATCGCTGAAATTTACGCGGCTGCTTTGAAGAAGCGCGGTATTAATGCTGAAACTGTTCCCGCTATTGGTGCGCGTGAGGCGTACATTGGTGCGCTCCAAGAAGGAACGGTAGGCGTTGTGCCCGATTATTCTGGCAACCTTCTGCTTTATTTTGATGCAGAAACCAAGGCGACTACACCCGAGGAAATCATGCAGGCACTACCCGATGCGGTGGGTGATAAGCTCAGCGTGCTCGAGGCTGCTCCTGCACAGAACAGTGACTCTTTGGTGGTCACCCGCGAAACCGCTCAGCGTCTGGGGCTCACCAGCATCGCTGATCTCGCGGCACACTCAGACGAGCTGGTTCTTGGTGCGCCCCCGGAATTCGCCGAACGCGCCTACGGCTTGCCCGGGCTCAAGAGTAAGTACGGGTTTGTGCCCAAGGACTTCTCGCCCGTCAACGACGGCGGCGGTCCGCTGACAGTGCAGGCACTATTGGACGATGACGTGCAGGTGGCTGACCTGTTCTCAACCGACCCCGCCATTGTGAAGAACAAGTTTGTGGTCCTTGAAGACCCCAAGAACAACTTCTTAGCGCAGCAGGTGGTGCCCGTCGTTAACGCTAAGGCTGTTTCGGTAGCCGCGGCGGACGTCCTCAATGAGATCTCCGCGCTACTGACCACCGAAGATCTGATCGCGCTGAACGACCGCGTATCCGGCGAAGAAAAAGCCAACCCGGCAACCGCAGCCAGTGACTGGGTGAATGAGAAGCTGAAGTAAGTTCTCACCTTTATTTTCATCGAGAGACCTCTGTTTATCTGAAACGGGGGTCTCTCGGTTTTTGTATTCTGTTCATTTTCACTGCCCAGTATTCAACTTCTACTTGCCCAAAGTTGCCCTCTGGTTAGGCAGAACATTCCCGTTTGATTACTTTTTGTTTACTTGAGCGGTTCACTCTTATATCTTGTGACTGCACCAACGATACCCGGGCTAGAGAACTCAACCCCCGCAACAGAACCGCCGCAACGCTCTCAAAAGATGAGCGTCAAGACAATGCTTCTTGGCTTGCTTCTGGTTATTCCTAACCTGATTCTTCTGCTGGTTTTTACCTACAGACCGCTTATCGATAACATCCGGTTGTCTTTTTATAATTGGAATATTGCGTCCACGCGACCGGCAACATTCGTAGGGCTCGATAACTATTTGGTAACAACGTGGTGGTAGCCGCCGGTGCCGTGGTTACTAAGGACGTTCTCTCAAATTCTCTGGTTGCTGGGGTGCCTGCCCGCGTCATACGCGAGTTGGAGGATGATCTCTAAACAGTGGTCAAGCAGTTAACGTAGGGTAACCCGCGAAAGCTGATTTTCTTCTTTGCGCTACCCCTTTTGGTGGGTAATTTTTTCCAGCAGATTTACAACATTACTGATACCGCTATTGTCGGACGCGCCGTTGGGTTACAGGTCCTTGCCGCTGTTGGTTCTGTGGGCAGTACTTTATTTCTCGTGATGGGTTTTGCGCAGGCGGCAACAGGGGGCTTGGCAATTCCGCTGGCTCAACGTTTTGGGGCGAATGATGAATCCGGTGTGCGTAGAAGCTTCGCGGTGTCTGCGCTCATTTCTTTGGTGATTGCGCTGGTCATTACCGGTGCGGGTGTTTTCTATGCCCCGCAGATTATCGCTCTGTTGCAAACCCCGAATGACATGTTTGCGTACGCCGTGGATTACCTGCGTACAGTGTTCACCGGAGCTATTTTTACCGTAGCCTACAACCTTTTAGCCAATGTTATTCGCGCGTTGAGCGATAGTCGCATGCCGCTGTATTTTTTGATTCTGGCAGCACTCATTAACCTCACCCTGGACCTCGTGTTTATGCTGAGCTTTGGCTGGGGCGTTGTCGGTGCTGGCGCCGCTACTGTACTGTCGCAGGGTATCGCGTCCGCCTGCTGCTTGTTCTATATCTACCGGCGGATTCCCGCCTTGCACGTAACCCGGGAGAACTGGCGCGTTCACCGGGCCGATGTCGCGGCACACCTGCGGATTGGTTTGCCGATGGGTTTTTAGGCGTCTGTCATTGCGCTGGGGTCGATTACTATTCAGGTTGCCCTTAACCAGATGGGCAGTTCTGTTGTTGCGGCATATACCGCTGCCCAACGTATTGAGCAGTTGGCGATGCTCCCGTTCGTTTCTTTCGGCATTGCGATGGGCACCTACTCGGCCCAGAATTTTGGGGCGGGATTGCACGGACGCGTGTGGCAGGGTGTGCGTCAAGCAGCCTTCATGTCTTTTGCCTATGGTCTTGCTATTGGGCTGGTGCTCGTATTCTTGAGCCCACTGCTGGTGGACGCCTTTATCAAGGACGCGCCCGCCGACGTCCTACGCATGGGCCAACAGTATTTCTGGGTGACGGTTCCCTTCTATCCCGCGCTGATTCTGCTGTTTATTTACCGATACACCTTGCAGGGCTTGGGACATTCGCTGGTGCCCACGATTGCCGGGTTTATCGAGCTGGGAATGCGCATCGCATCTTTACTGCCTTCTTTATTGCGCCCGTGCTCGGGTACACGGGCGTGCTCATCTGCCATCCCTTGGCGTGGGTGGGTGCTTTCGCGGTGCTTGCTGTGGCGTACCTGAAAGTCAAGAGAAAAGAAGTCTAAGGCTAATCTGGTGTCAGATAGAGAAATACCCATATGTCATCGAACCCCGAACACTCGGGCACCCGATGACATATGGGTATTTCTTATAGTGAGGTTAGAGCCTACTTAGCGACGGGCTCGCGGCGGCCCAGGCGCTTTTTCTCAACGACGCGTTCGGTTGCGAGATCCGCGTCCTTGAAGCCGAAGAGGTAGACCAGAATGAACGCCACTGCCAAAGCGGAGAGTGATGCGATCCAGAAGCCGGTCCATGAGCCGTCAAGACCCTCGGGGTTCATGAAGCTGAAGAAGCCAATGAGTGAGCCGGTGAAGCCCCACATATTGACGTTGAACAGACCGGTCAAGAAGCCGCCCACAGCGCCACCAACAGAAGCCAACGCGAACACGCGTCCGTACTTGAGGTTGATGCCGTACATCGCGGGCTCGGTAATACCGCAGAGAGCCGCGATAGCAGCGGAACCAGCAAGGCCCTTCATCTGCTCGCTCTTAGTCTTGAGGAAGACAGCCAAAACGCCGCCACCCTGGGCAACCATGGTCGCTGAGATAATCGCGTTCAAGTAGGAGTGACCCTGCGTTGAGATGTCGTTTGCAACCAGCGGGATAACAGCCCAGTGCAGACCGAAGATCACGAGGCACTGGTAGAAGCCACCAATAATCAGGCCTGAAATAGACGGTGACAGGTCGTATACCCACTGAATACCGTTGGCAAGACCGGTGGAGATCCACATAATGACGGGGCCAAGAACAACCAGAATCACAGTTGCTACAACGAATACTTCGATGAGCGGTACAAAAATCATACGTAGGACTGCGGGAATGTACTTCTTGAGTACCGGTTCAATCTTGGCTGCAAGCCAAGCTGCCACAATCATCGGGAAAATGGAATAGGTGTAGGACGCCATCGGGAAGGGAATACCGAAGAATTCCGCGTTGGTCGCGATACCGGCAATGGAACCGGTTGGCTCACCTTTAGCGATTTCAGCGATAGTTGGGTAGGCAAGAATGCCGCCGATAATCGAGACAATAATGGGGTCTGCGCCCAGACGCTTAGCCGCTGTGAAACCAACAAAGATGGGCAAGAAGTAGAAGACCGCATCGCCCATCGCGTTGATGATGGTGAAGGTCTGTGACTCTGCATCAACCACTTCATAGTGGGTGAGAATAGTCAGAATGCCCTTGAGCACACCTGATGCCGCCAGTAGACCAATCACGGGCATCATAGAGCCGGTGATAACACCGATCAGTGACGAGAAACCCCACTTGAACCAGCCGCCCACGGTGGTGGGGCGTTCTGCGGGTTCAGCGTCGGAGGGGGCGTCACCGCCTGCTTTGCCGTCGCCGAGCTGGCACACAACAGCGTCGTACACGTCTTCAACAGCGGGGCCGATCACAACCTGGTACTGTCCACCTGCGCGCGCTACGTCGATAACGCCGTCAAGGTTTGAAACCACCTTGTCGTTAGCCAGTGAGTCGTTTTTGAGGTAAAAGCGGACGCGGGTGATGCAGTGAATAACGCTCTTGACGTTCTCTGCACCACCAATGTTGTTGAGGATGTCCCACGCCAGTGCATCGTGACCGGTGAGGTTCGCAGGATGCTCTACGGAGCTACCCGATGCGTTGGACGCGTTCGAATCCAGTGCCTGCTCGGTGTTGGTTGCCTGGCCAGCTTCGCCAACATTTGCGTGCTCAACGTTGCCCGCGTGCGCGCGGTCGGCAGAAGCGTCCGCGCCCTTGCCGCTTGCAACAACGGCACCGGCAGCAACAGCTGCAGTGCCAGCACCGGTAGCCGCTCCCTGGGCTGACCCCTGGGCTGAGCTTGCACCCTTAAGGCGCGCTACCGCAGCAACATCGCCGGCGTTAGCGACACCAGAGTTCAATGACAGTGAGTCAAGAACCTTAGGGGTGTTGGTAATTGCCAGAATTGCGGTGGTGTCTTTGCCACCGGCGACAACAGCGTCCACATCCATGGTCGCGATGGGTTCACCAGCAGTTACGGTGTCGCCCTTAGCAATGTTCATGGTGAACGGTGCGCCGTCCATCTCAACGGTATCGATGCCCAGGTGCAGAAGAATTTCCACACCATTATCAGCCTCGATACCTACCGCGTGTTTGGTGGATGCCACCATAGTCACCGTGCCAGAAACCGGTGCAACAACCTGAGCATCGGTGGGCTTAACACCAAAACCGTCGCCGAGCTTCTTGCCCGAAAAAACGGGGTCGTTGACCTGGCCAATACCGATGACTTCACCGCGCATGGGCGCGAGAATTTCGGCGTTCGATGAGTCAGTCATGACTTCACCTTTCATGTGTGTTGATAAATCATTATTTTTGCAACGATGCAAAATAAGTAAGCTTTAGGCCAAGACTGCCATACTCTGGTACGGTGCCAGCTCAATGGTGTTGGTGTCGGGTAATTGTGACTCATAGTTAGAAATCAACATTTCGCCGTCCACAAACTCCTGCGGCACATCCACTGTGGTGGCCTCACCGTAGAAGTTATTGAGCACCAGCAGCTTTTTGCCCTCGTGCTCACGAATAAAGGCGTACACCTGGCTGTGGTCCTCCGCCCACGGCTCGTACGATCCACGCGCAATCACCGGGTATTCCTTACGCAGACGAATCAGCTCTTTGTAATAGGGCAGAATCTTGCCGTGCGACTGCTCAGCCTCAACATTGATGTCCTCAAAATCAGTCGGACGCAACCACGGAGTACCGGTGGTAAAACCAGCGTTCTCACCCGCGTCCCATTGCATCGGCGTACGCGAATTGTCGCGCGACTTGGTCTTGATAATCTCGAACGCCTCAGAATCGCTGAACCCGCGCTCGTTGAGAATTTTATTCGCATTGTGCGACTCAACATCAACATAATCAGCCATGGAATCGTACATCGGGTCAACCATGCCGATCTCCTCGCCCATGTAAATGTAGGGGGTACCGCGCGAAAGGTGCACGGTAGACGCCAGCATCGTCGCGGACTCAACACGGAAGTTTTTAACATCGCCAAAGCGGTTGAGCGCTCGCGGCTGGTCATGGTTGTTCAAGAACAGTGCGTTCCAGCCTTCACCGTCCTGCACGCCAACAGCCCAGCCGTGCAGCAAGCCTTTGAGTGCCACAAAATCGAAGGGAACCTTTGACCACTTTTCACCGCGGTCATAATCCACCTTCAGATGGTGGAAGCTGAAGACCATCGACAGCTCTTTGTTGGGCGGGTTGGAGTAGCGCACGGCGTTGGCGATGGTGGTCGATGACATCTCACCCACGGTGACTGACTCGGGGTCATCCGCAAAGGTTGCACGGTTCATCTCGTGCAACCAGGGGTGGACGCGCGGGGTGTCGGTGTACATGAGCTTGTCGACGGTGCCCTCGGGCGCGTCCAGCAGTACTTCGTCTTTACCGATGACGTTGATGACGTCAAAACGGAAGCCCTTCACACCCTTCTTGCGCCAGAAATTCACCACGTTAAAAAGCTCTTGGCGCACGCGCGGATTGTGCCAGTTCAGGTCGGCCTGCGTCACGTCATAGAGGTGCAGGTAATAGAGGTTGGTGTCGCCAAACTGCGCCCATGCCGGGCCACCGAACTTAGATTCCCAGTTGGTCGGAAGCGAACCGTCCGCCTGCAGGGGCTGAAGGTAGAAGAAATCCTGGTATTCCTTTTCACCCGCCAGCGCGCGCTTAAACCATTCGTGTTCGGTTGAAACATGGTTGAAGACCATATCGAACATGACGCCGATGCCGTGCTGCGCGAGGGCAGCGATGAGTTCGTCAACATCGTCCATGGTGCCCAGGTCTGGGTTGATGTTGTAGTAGTCCGCTACGTCGTACCCGTTATCGCGTTGCGGTGAGACAAAGAACGGGTTGAACCACACCATGTCCACGCCCAGCGAGGCAATGTAGGGCACTTTTTCGATAACGCCGCGAAGATCGCCGACGCCGCTGCCCGTTGAGTCGTAAAACGACTTGGGGTAGATCTGGTAGATGACCTTATCTCGAAAACTCAACGTTCTCTCTTTCGTATTGTGTGATGGTGTGCGGTTTACTTGCGTCGTGCAAAATCTTGGTATTTGAACTTGTCAGCGCGATGACGCGACTGTGAGAACTGGAAGGCGGTGGTGTCAGCTAGGTGCGCGATTGAGGTAGTGACCGCCACGTAGGAGCCTTCGCATAGTCCTAGAAGTTCTTGGTCTTGGGCGTTAGCGGGTTCGACCGTGATTTGTTTGGGGGAGTAGGCAATGGTTAGCCCTAAGTCGTCTTCGAAGTAGTTGTAGAGGGAGGCTTGCGCGGTGTTCTCAGAGATGGTGGGGACGACGCTTTTGAGGATGAAGTCGTGGTCCACGATGGAGGGTAGTTTGTCGATAATCCGCACGCGTCCGACGTAGGTGCATTCTTGGCCCGGCGTGAGTGTTGGGTCGATGTTTTGAAAGGGCATGGCTGGTAGGGGGGCGTCTTCGAGGGCGAAGACGTGGTTTTCTGAGTCGATGCCGTTGTCTTTGAGGAATTCGGTGTAGCTGACGAGGTGTGAGACCGGTAGGGTGTAGCGCGCGGGTTTGATGACGATGGAGCCTTTGCCCATCATTTTTTGGATGCGGCCTTCGTCGGTGAGTTTTGCGAGGGCTTTGCGTGCTGTTTCGCGGGAGACTTTGTAGTGTGTGGCGAGTTGGTTTTCGCTGGGGAGCATGTCGCCGACGTTGAATTCGCCGTGGTTGATGCGATGGGCGAGGTCGTTTGCGATGTGCTGGTATTTTCCTGCCACGGTGGGTCCCTTGGGTTGGTAGGTGGACGCGGTTAACTTTACCACCTGTCTAGACAGGCTGGATTTGAAAAATCCGAGTGAGCGAGGAAATAATTTTTCAAATCCAGAAAGCCAAGCGCACCTACCCAAACCCGCGTCCTGGGACGAAATCACCGTTTCGGGTGTGAAATTACACCCGAAACGGTGATTTCGTCCCACAAAGGCGTCCGCACCCGACCTTAACCCGCGCGTCCCCATCACGTAAATACGCCAGAACCCTTTACCGTAAGACCTGGTGGGACCCTAATGATAAAGAGTTCTGGCGTAGTAAACGTAAGTTGCTGAGGTGAGTACCTAGTTAGTGACTGAGGTATTGATGCGGTTGTTTTTGCCAAAGATGCGGTAGAGCACAAACACAATAATGAACCACAGGGGAGCTACTAGTAGTGAGAATCGAGAGCCTTCACCTAGACCAAGGGCAACGAACACGATGATGAAGAAGCCGATGGCTGCCCATGCTGAGACGATGCCACCGGGAAGCTTGTACTTAGATTGTGCGTGACGTTCGGGGAACTTCTTGTAGTAGACCAGATAAGAAATGATGATCATAATCCATACGGTCAGGTACAAAACTGCGATAACGCCGGTGAGGCTATGGAAGGCTTTGATAATTGACTCGGATAGGGATACGAGAAGCAGTGAGGTGACCGAAAATCGCAGGGCCCTGATCTTCTTTTGCAAGACCCCACATGATGCGTGAGGTTGAGAAAATGCCTGAGTTGGCGGATGATGCTGCGGCGGTTAGCATCACAAAGTTGATGAGGTGGAAGGCGATGGGGATTCCAATGTACCCAAAGATCTGCACAAAGGGGCTAGTAGATGAGGTGATGGTGTCCCAGGGCTGAACCATCATGATGAGCGCTAGGGATCCTAAGTAGAAGAGGATGATGCGAGCGGGAATGGAATTAATGGCACGAGGCAGGTTCTTTTTTGGGTCCTCGGTTTCAGCGGCAACTGTGCCAGCAAGCTCAACACCCAAGAAGCTGAAAACACCTAGCTGAAAACCGCCGAGTAGGCCTGAGAAACCATGGGGGAATAATCCGCCGTAGCTCCACAGGTTGCTAATGCTTGCTGGGCCGTGCCCGTCGGGCTGGAAGTGAGTAAGGACAAGGACGATTCCTACTACAATCAACGCTACGACGGTCGCGATTTTGATGGTGGCAAACCAGAATTCGATTTCACCGAATGCTTTAGCTGCCACCAGGTTAACGCCGGTTAGTAGAACAATGATGCACAGTGCGGGAATCCATTTGGGGACGTCAGGGAACCATACGTCTAGATAAACGGTAATAGCTACCACGTCGCTGATTGCGATGATGACCCACACCGTCCAATAGGTCCAGCCTACGTAAAATCCTGCCCCTGACCCCACGATGTCATTAGTAAAATCTGCAAATGATTTGTAAGAGAGATTGGAAAGCAGAATTTCACCCATTGCACGCATCACTAAAAAGGTGAAGAGTCCGATAAACGCATAGACAAATAGAATGCTGGGACCGGCAGTCTCGATTGCTAGACCTGATCCCAGAAAGAGGCCTGATCCGAGTGCGCCACCGAGTGCGATGAATTCAAGATGGCGTCGTTTCAGGGTGCGCTCGAGCTTGTGCGGTTGCTTGCGGTCGGCGCGACTGACGCGGTGTGTTCAGCCATGATGTTCCTTCCGGGGAGATGATTTTTCTTCTTCTCTGAGCATGGAAGAAAAATGACCATCAACAACTTTCAGACTGCAGGACATAAAACCACTAAAAATCTCAAAATACGGACTATTTTCTTGCGGCTACTTGTGGGTATATCTGCTGGGGTATGACAGTAAGATGCGGAAACCCCGTGGCTCGCACCTGTGAGGTTTCAAGCACTCTGGTAGAGCTGGCTATACCCTTGAAGAGTAGAACCTGCTCCACTGTTTTAGCGGGTAAAAAGCGAGACGATTGAACCATGACATCGCACAACACTTTTGATAACGAACCAACTGTTCCTCTTGTAGCTACGCATGGTGAGGACGCGTCATTCCCTGCATCCGCTCAGCCGGAGCACCTGCCTGCCCAGTACGAGGCACCCCGCCGATCAAAGAGCCTGTGGCATCGCATGACGAACCCGCTGTATGCGGTGGGTGCGGGTCCCTGGATCGCCTTGTTTTCCCTTGTCGTTCTCGGGGTTCTGAGCTACACGTTTCTTTTACCTGCGCTTCCTTTGGCTGCAACAGGTGCTATTTTCGGATCATCAGGTGCTCTTCTTCTTGTTCCGGTTGTGATGCTTTTGGGTTTTCTGACCCTGCCGCTACTTGGGCTATGGTTTGGATATTTTGAGCGCTGGCGCATTGAACTCGCTGGCCACGGCAAGATTGCTAGCGGGCATGTGCCGGTACCGTTGCATAATTTTGGTGAGTGGCTGAAGGTTCGTTATACAGAGGCGGTTACGTGGCGCGAGGTAGCATCACTGGTCTTTGGCGCTTTTATGGCGAGCATTGCGGGGCTTATCGTTCTGCTCGAGACCATCATTCTCATGATCGCCGGAGTTGTTTGGTACTACCTTGCAATTAATAGGGATCCGTTGAATATCTGGTATGACCCCAGTAGCTTCGGGCTGAACACCATGTTTCAGAGCCAAGTGGAGCTGTACCGTCACTCAGATCCACTGATGTTCTCGAATCTGGATCTTGATCACCCTAACTGGGTCATCACGTCTGATATGTGGTGGCTTGCTCCGCTGAGTATTTCTATCGTGCTCTTTTTCTTCGCCTACATCAACGGTCTCTTAGCGGCAACGAGTACAACGCTGTCAAAGCTCATTCTGTCCCCGCGTCCTGAAGAGTATGAACGCAAGGTGGCTAAGCTGACCGCATCACGAACCACCATTGTTGATTCGTTTGAATCGGAACGTCGTCGAATTGAGCGTAACCTGCATGACGGTGTACAGCAGGAGCTCGTGAATATTAATCTGCGTCTGGGTTTGGCAGAGATGGAGGCAAAGAATCTGGTAGCACAAGGATTGCCGGTGGAGAGCATCCAGCAACAGCTCACCCAGTCCAAGACAGAACTTACCCACGCGCTACAAACCTTGCGCAACACTGTACGCGGGATTTACCCGGCTGTGCTTGAAGATCACGGTTTGTACGCGGCACTTGAGGAATTAACGCGTCATAGTGTTATCCCAACTCGGTTGAACTTTCAGCTGAGGGAACGTCCTCGTCGAGAGGTGGAACGCGTTGCCTACTACACCGTCAATGAGGCGATTACTAATACGCTCAAGCACACTGCGGCCACGCGCATCACGGTCAACGTTTGGGATTCGCTGACGCACCTCATGGTTGAAGTAATCGACAATGGTGGCGGGGGAGCGGACCCCAGTGCGGGCACCGGTCTTGCAGGTCTGCGCGAGCGAGCCGAAGCTCTGGGCGGTAACGTGCAGGTGACAAGCGTCCCCGGTGAATCAAGCACCATTGCGCTGTCTGTTCTTCTCCACGGTTAGTCCAACGGTTCTCTTTGAGATCATCAGCTTTTATGCATCAATGCCGAGGAAGTGAAGCTGACATCGGGGAGAACCTCGGCACTTTTTCTAGAATGAAGACTATGCGCATTGTTCTTGCTGAAGATTCCGCCCTTTTGCGTGAGGGGCTCAAAATGGTGCTGACTCACCTGGGGCACGAGGTCGTGGCATGGTCTGAGGACGCCCCCGGTCTGCTGGATGCCTGTCAGCGACTTGGCCGCGCCAACATTGACATTGTGCTGACGGACGTCCGTATGCCGCCCACAAATACGTCAGACGGCTTGCAAGCTGCCTTGCAGTTGCGCGAAGCCTACGCTGACTTGCCGATTCTGGTGCTTTCCCAGTACATCGCATCTGCTTATGCGCGGGAGCTATTTGCCACCAGTGCCACCGGCTTGGGGTACCTGCTCAAAGATCGCGTGGGTAACATCGAGGAGTTTGCCCGTGCTCTTACCACAGTCGCCGCAGGCGGCACGGTGATTGATCCGGACGTTATTTCACATCTGATGAACGCGCCGCAGGAAACTGACAAGTTGGCGGCGCTTACCGGCCGTGAACGTGAGATTTTGGCGCTGATGGCGGAGGGGAAATCGAACGCTGATATTGAAGAAGAGCTGTTTGTCTCTAGCGCCACGGTGGCAAAACATATCGGTAATGTGTTTGACAAGTTGGGGTTACCGCCGGACGCGGGTAATCGTCGTGTGCGCGCGGTGTTGGCGTTCTTGGAGGCATCCTAGCGCACCGCGTGAGAGGGTTTGCTCGCTGGTGTTGCTTCTGGTGATAGCCTCGGTAGCTTACTGTTACGTCCCTGTTGCGTCATGACGTATTTTTGCGCACCACGAAGTCATAAATAAACATAGAGAAATAGCCTGCCATAAAAGCGACATTGTTTGGTGAGCGCATTGTGGATGCGGTGTGATAGTAATCAACGGCGCACGCCGAACGTTACTCACAGACTAAGGAGCCATTATGGCAATCACTCAGAACACCGATCATTTTCAGAGTACTCACGTGGGATCTTTGCCCCGTTCAGAGCGTCTTTTGCAGGCAAACAAGGACCGCCGGGCCGGTGCGCTCAGCGACACTAATTTTTTGAATGTCTTTACTGAAGAGGTTGATGCAATTGTTGCGCGTCAGGCTGAAGTAGGCGTAAGCATTGTCAATGATGGCGAGTACGGGCACACCACGGTGAGCAACAGTGATTACGGTTCATGGTGGACGTATTCTTTTGAGCGCACCGGTGGCCTTGAGATTGTTGAAGGCATTACTCCCGAAGAGCTTTTCAAAACTCCGGGTAACGGACGTTTGAATGATTTCGGTATTCGCCGTGACTGGAACAAGTTCGCGGATTTTTATTCCACGTTGAATCTTCGGAACGAGAATGATGGTGTATTCCCGGTAGCGACAGGCGAGCTGAGCTACATCGGCCAGGATGAAGTTCAGCGTGATATCTCTACCCTGAAGTCTGCGGCGCAGAAGGCTGACGCGCAGGATGCGTTTGTGGCGGCACTGTCACCGGGTTCTGCGGCTCGCATCGGTAATAAATTTTATGCAACCGATGAAGAGTGGATTTATGCGTGGGCTGATGTTCTGCACGAGGAATACAAGGCAATTGCGGATGCGGGTCTGACAATTCAGATTGATGATCCGTCTTTTGCTGAAGCCTGGGACCAGCTGGTTCCCGAGCCGACTGTTGATGAGTACTTGAAGTTCACGCAGCTGGCGTTGGAGGCGTTGAATTACGCGCTCAAGGATATTCCTCAGAATCAGGTTCGCTATCACTTGTGCTGGGGTTCGTGGCACGGCCCGCACACTACCGATATTGAGCTCAAGCATATTCAGAAGGCACTTTTTGGACTAAATGTTGGTGGCTATACTTTTGAGGCTGCGAACGCGCGTCATGCTCACGAGTGGAAGGTCTGGGAGGGCGTGGACCTTGAGGGGACGATTCTTTACCCCGGTCTGGTCTCACATTCCACGAATGTTGTGGAGCACCCCGAGCTGGTGGCTCAGCGTCTTGAACAATTCGCGTCGGTGGCGGGTAAAGAGAATGTGGTGGCATCTACAGACTGCAGTTTGGGCGGACGCCTTCATGAGGACATCGCGTGGGCAAAACTGTCGGCATTGACGGAGGGCGCGCGTATCGCTTCTGAAAAATTATTTTCATAGGAAAATTTGTCAAATTTGTAGGACTTCTTACGGTAAGACGTAAGAACATTTCGAGCATCTTTAGATATCGTGCCTTATAGGCGGGAAACTCTAATATTCGGTAAGTTGCGGGTCTGTGAATTTTTATTCACAGGCTCGCATTTTTCTGAGGGTTTGCTTGATGAAAGACGCGCGGCTTAAAGACGGTAGCTGGTTTTTATTATTCCGCATGAATGCGTAATGGTGTGAATCACTGTTATTAGTGATGCACAGCATCATATATATCGGTCATCAACGTTTTTTCGCGATGACCGATATTTCATGTAAGGATAAAACAGAATATGACTCAGAACCGCTCTGAGAACCCAGTATCCCCTGCTGGCGACTTCTTTCAAGAAGAGCAGGCGGGCTTTCATAAGTCACTCGGACCGCGTCAGCTTCAGATGATTGCCATCGGTGGCGCTATCGGCACCGGACTCTTCCTCGGTGCAGGTGGACGCCTTGCAATTGCAGGTCCCGCTCTTGCTTTAAGCTACGCATTCTGCGGTATTTTCGCATTTTTGATTTTGCGTGCTTTGGGTGAACTGGTTGTTCACCGCCCGTCCTCCGGTTCGTTTGTTTCGTACACCCGCGAATTTTACGGTGAAAAAGCTGCCTTTGGTTCCGGTTGGATGTACTGGATTAACTGGGCTATGACCTCCCTTTTTGACTCCACTGTTATCGCTATTTATGTGAAGGGGTTTGGTCAGTACAGCACTTTCATTGCGAGTATCCCGCAGTGGTTGATTGCCCTTCTCGTTATTTTCTTGGTTGTTTCTCTCAACCTGATTTCTGTGAAGGTTTTTGGCGAGCTTGAGTTCTGGTTTGCACTGATCAAGGTTGCCGCATTGGTGATTCTCTTGCTGTTGGGCGTTTACTTCGTTATCTTCGGTACTCCCACCGGTTCTGAGCGAGGTTTCTCACTGATTTTTGATAACGGTGGCTTCTTCCCCAACGGTATTCTGCCTGCTTTGGTCATTATGCAGGGTGTTGTCTTCGCGTACGCTTCGGTCGAGCTTGTTGGTACTCCCTCGGGTGAGACTAAGGACGCCCGCAAGGTAATCCCCAAGGCAATCAACACCGTGATTTACCGTATTGCGATCTTCTACGTTGGCTCAGTTCTGTTACTCACCTTGCTTCTGCCTACACCGCATTTAGCAAGGACGAATCCCCGTTCGTGACCTTCTTCGGCTCCATCGGTGTTGACTACGCAGCACCTATCATGGAACTCGTTGTTATCACCGCAGCACTGTCATCGCTCAACGCTGGCCTGTACTCCACCGGCCGCATCCTGCACTCCATGGCAATGGCTGGCTCAGCACCTGCTTTCGCTAAGAAGCTCAGCAAGAGCGGTGTTCCCTTCGGCGGCATCTTGCTGACCGCAGGTGTTGCACTTCTCGGTGTTGCCCTGAACGCAATCGTTCCCGACCAAGCATTCGAGATCGTGCTGAACCTCGCGTCCTTCGGCATCATCGCGGCATGGGGCTCCATCGTTCTGGCTCACCAGAAGTTCCTGTCGCTGGCAAAGAAGGGCGTCTACAAGCGTCCTGAATACCGTATGCCCGGTGCGCCCTTCACTGACTGGCTGACCGTCGCATTCTTGATCGGCGTTATCGTTCTGATCGGCCTGGACTACCCCGTGGGTACCTGGACTCTCGGCGTGATGATCGTCATCGTTGTTCCTGCTCTCATCGCAGGCTGGTACGCAGTGCGCAAGCGCGTTCTGCAAATCGCAGCGGAACGCGAAGGCTTTACCGGTCTCAACCCGGTCATCGCGCAGCGTCCTGCAACCTCTTACCTCAAAGAGCACCCGGAACACCATCGTCGCCACTAAATAGTGCGAATATGCCCCTTACTGCCTACCGGCGGTAAGGGGCATTTTTGCGTCATAAAATGGTCACAAAACGGGGTATATGACCTAGTGAAGCTATGTTACTGAAGATTCCGCAATGCGACTTTTTACTGTTTGTGAAGCGTCATAAAACTGCATATAGAAACATAGCGAATAACGCCTTCAACCGCTTTATTTCACCCCCGCACATGGTGTTTTCTAGGTAGTGACATACAGCCGTATAAACAAAGGAAATACCTATCATGTCACTGAGCACCGATCGCATTTTGACCACCCACGTTGGTTCACTTCCGCGCTCACTGAAACTGCAAGAAGCTAATGCCGCTCGCAAGGCTGGCACACTTGATGAAGCTGACTTCCAATCCACCCTTGCCGATGAGGTCAAGCAGGTAGTCGCCAAGCAGGTTGAGACCGGAATCGATATCGTCAACGACGGCGAATACGGCCACGCAATGACTCAGGCTGTTGACTACGGTGCATGGTGGACGTACTCCTTCGCTCGCACTGGCGGCCTTGAGCTGGTTAAGGACGGCAACCCCGCTAACGAGGTTCACCGCTCAACCCCCGGCAACCTGAAATACACCACCTTCGGCGATCGTCGTGACTGGACGAAGTTCCGCGATTTTTACACCAGCGAAATTGATACCGGCAATGACCCTGACAGTGCCTTCCCAGTTGCTACCTCCGAGATTTCTTACATTGGGCAGGACGCGGTTGCCTCCGACGTGCGTAACCTGAAGGCCGGTATTGAGGCGGCAGGCGCATCCGCAGGTTTCGTTGCGGCGCTGTCACCCGGTTCTGCAGCTCGCGTGGGCAACAAACACTACGCATCCGATAAGGACTTCCAGTTTGCGTGGGCTGAGGTTCTACGCGAAGAGTACAAGGCAATTACGGACGCCGGTTTGACCCTGCAGATTGATGACCCCTCAATTTCTGAGGGCTGGGACCAGATCAACCCTGAGCCTTCTGTTGAGGACTACCTGGCCTTTATCAAGACCTCTGTTGATGCATTGAACTACGCACTGGAAGGCATTCCAGAGGACCAGGTGCGCTTTCACCTGTGCTGGGGTTCGTGGCACGGCCCGCACACCACCGACCTTGAGTTCAAGTACCTGGCAGACACCTTGCCGTCGATCAATGCGCGTGGCTACACCTTTGAGGCTGCAAACGCGCGTCACGCGCACGAATGGAAGGTCTGGGAGAACCTGACTCTGCCCGAGGGCAAGTACATTGTGCCCGGCGTTGTCTCGCACTCCACCAACGTGGTTGAGCACCCTGAGCTGGTAGCTCAGCGCATCGAGCAGTTCGCTTCCGTCGTTGGCAAGGAAAACGTTGTCGCATCCACCGACTGCGGTTTGGGCGGACGCCTTCATGAGGACATCGCGTGGGCAAAACTGTCGGCGTTAACTGAGGGCGCGCGCATCGCGTCGGAGCGCCTGTTCTCATAAACCTGCTTCGTACATTATTTTTCCCTTTGTACATCGATAATCTTTGTACAAAGGGAAAAATAATGTACGACACCGCGGGGTTGCGTAAGTAATAAACCTGCTTTTTATATTCATTCTGGAAAGATGAAGACTATTAGATGTATCTAATGTTTTGTCCCCCGCACACATTTATAAAAAAGAATGAATATGAAAACACAATCATGGTGGAAGTTCGGCACCGTCGCTGCCCTCTCAGCTTCCATGCTCTCCCTCAACGTGCCGGCCTTCGCAGAAGAAGCACCGTCTGTACCACAGCCCACCGAAGTTTATGTATCCGACGCTGAGCGTGAAACCGGCCAAATGGCGTCAGCGGCATCTGTTGGCGATTCAAACAACCCAGGTTTTAACTGCGAAGCCACACCCAAGATTGAAGCGCATTCATCCAACCGCGTGTGGAATGCACGTGCAGGAGTACATCAGGACGGCAATGTCACCATGAACGCCAAAAACATTCTGGTTGTCGGTGACTCGCAGGTATGGGGCGGTAACACTCCAGATTCAGGCTTGTGGGGTGGTACTCAGGCTGAAATGGGTTCATGGGTTCTGCGCGGCATCAAGCAAACCGGTCTCACACCTATCACCTACCGTTGCGGTGGAATTGGTTTTGGTAAGTGGCGCCCCAATGTTAGTAGCGACTACTACGGCGGTGTAGTGAGCAATGAATGGGATTTGCCCATGGGTAAGCCTCGTGCAATCTACATTCAGGGTTCAGGCAACGACTCGTACAACGAAGCAGACCGTCAACGGGCTATTTCACGTGCACGTGAAACTATCAATAAGCTCCGCCTCATTTACCCAGATACGCAGATTATTCTGACGGGTCTTATTAGTAATGAAAAGGACTCCAATCACGGTAGCCGAGATGATCTCAGCGAGAAATATTCTGCTTTAGCTCGGGAAATGAACGTTACTTTTGTCCCCTATCAGCATTGGGTATCAGATTACGGAGTGGGTTATGCGTTATACGATAGCTTGCACTTTCACGATTATTACCAGCACCTCCTCGCTACTCCCGTCCGCAATTCCCTGAACGCAGCCCTCGCCGGCTTCACCCTGAAGGGTGGCGTCCAGAGTTATGTGTCTAATAACGGTGGCGCTGCCTACTTTGGTGTTCCGACTTCTAATGAGACCGCGTCTGTTGACGGGGGAGTGTGGCAGAGCTTCTCTAACGCTAAGACCGTCTACTGGTCACCGTTCGGTGGTACGCACAGCGTCAAGCTTGGTGGCGAGGCAATCGGTAATAGCTTCCGCGCCGCTGGTTATGAGCGCGGGGTGGGTTACCCCATCGAGGACGAGACTGCCTACTACTACGGCGTGCGTCAGGTCTTCCAAAAGGCAAATGGCGAGCAGACTCGTTTCTATTGGTCAGCTAACACCGGCTCTCACGCGATGAACGGCAACGGAGCGATTTTCAACAAGTGGGTTCAGGCAGGCCACGCGCCTACCCTGGGATTCCCTGCAACCGATGAAATCTCTCGCGAAGGCGGCGCTCTTCAGTATTTCCGCGCATCCAACGGACGCGAAACCGGAATCTACTGGTCGCCTGCTACCGGCGCTCACACCATGAACTCAAAGGGCGCAATCTACAATCACTTTGCGCGCACTGGCTACATCGGCAAGTACGGGTTCCCGACTACCGATGAGTACACGGATGCTAACGGCGTCACTCACGTGAAGTTCTCGGGTGGTGCTGACATTACGTGGACGGCACGCGGCGGCGTAGTGGTTCGTTAGCCCGTTTCGTACATCCTTTTTCTCTGTGTACAACGATTTTCGTTGTACACAGAGAAAAAGGATGTACAAAGCCGTGAGGGAGGACGCGCACCCCCGCGGCCACCTGTTCACACTGTGAAATAGATTCTCGCTCATTGGTCGCATCTCTTCAGAAGCGTAGACTTTTACACAACACACTTGAAGAGACTTGAAGGGAAGAAAAGCAATGCCCCACTTGCGTTCACGCACCTCAACTCACGGTCGCAACATGGCTGGCGCTCGCGCCCTGTGGCGTGCAACCGGCATGGGAGATAGCGATTTCGGTAAGCCGATTATTGCTATTGCTAACTCCTTCACCCAGTTTGTGCCCGGCCACGTGCACCTGAAGAATATGGGTTCGCTCGTCGCATCCGCTATTGAAGAAGCTGGCGGTGTTGCTAAAGAGTTCAACACTATTGCGGTGGATGATGGCATTGCGATGGGTCACGACGGCATGCTGTACTCTCTACCTTCGCGTGATTTGATTGCCGATTCTGTTGAGTACATGGTGAATGCGCACCGTGCGGACGCGCTGGTCTGCATCTCTAACTGCGATAAGATCACCCCGGGCATGTTGATGGCGGCTATGCGTCTGAATATTCCGGTTATCTTTGTGTCCGGTGGTCCTATGGAGTCTGGCGAGGGCGTTGAGGGCGTTGTTGAGCACCGCCTTGACCTCGTGGATGCGATGGTGATGGCTGTGGACGATTCGGTGAGTGATAACGACCTGGCTCAGATTGAGAAGAATGCGTGCCCTACCTGTGGTTCGTGTGCGGGTATGTTTACCGCGAACTCCATGAACTGCCTTAATGAGGCTATCGGTTTGGCTTTGCCCGGTAACGGCACCACTTTGGCTACCCAGGTGGCGCGTAAGGATCTCTTTGAGAACGCGGGTAAGCAAATTGTTGAGCTCTGCAAGCGTTACTACGAGCAGGATGATGAGTCTGTGTTGCCCCGCAACATTGCGACTAAGGCTGCGTTTGAAAACGCTATGGCGTTGGATGTTGCAATGGGAGGTTCTACCAATACTGTTCTGCATATCTTGGCAATTGCTAATGAGGGTGAGGTTGATTTCACCCTGGCTGATATTGACCGTATTTCGCGCAATGTTCCCTGTTTGGCTAAGGTTGCGCCGAACTCCACCAAATACCATATTGAGCATGTTCACCGTGCCGGTGGCATCCCCGCAATTTTGGGTGAACTAAACCGCGCTGATTTGTTGAACACTGACGTCCGCTCGGTGCATGCTGATTCACTGGATCAGTGGTTGAGCGACTGGGATATCCGTTCCGGCGCTGCAACTGAGACCGCTAAGGAGCTCTTCTTGGCTGCTCCCGGCGGCGTTCGCACCACGCAGGCTTTCTCAACCGCTAACAAGTATGAGTCCCATGAGACCGATGCTGAAAACGGTTGCATCCGCGCGGTTAAGCATGCTTACACCAAGGATGGCGGTCTGGCGGTTCTCTACGGCAATATTGCTGAAGACGGCGCTGTTATTAAGAGCGCGGGTATTGATGAGGAACTCTTTCACTTTGTGGGTAAGGCGTACGTTGTGGAATCGCAGGATGAGGCTGTACACGAGATTCTGTCTAAGAACGTAAAGGAAGGCGACATTGTCGTCATTCAGTACGAGGGTCCCAAGGGCGGCCCGGGTATGCAGGAGATGCTCTACCCGACGTCCTACCTCAAGGGTCTTGGGCTGGGTAAGAAGTGCGCGCTTATTACCGACGGACGTTTCTCGGGCGGTACCTCGGGTATTTCTATTGGTCATATTTCACCGGAGGCTGCCGCTGGTGGCGCTATTGGTTTGGTGGAGCACGGCGATGAGATTGAGATTGACGTGCATAACCGCATCCTGCGCGTGAATGTTTCTGATGCTGAGTTGGCTGAACGACGCGCGAAGAAGGGCGATGCGCCGTGGAAGCCCACCAAGCCGCGCGAGCGTGAGGTGTCGAAGGCTTTGCGTGCTTATGCTTCTATGGTGACTAGCGCTGACAAGGGCGGCGTGCGCGTTGTTCCGGAGTAAAAATGATGTAGTTTGCGTATAACAATTGGTCCCGGGTTTTACACCCGGGACCAATTGTTATCTATGGAAAAGTTTAGAAGGTGTAGATTTCTACATCCAATGGTGCTGCCAAGTGCTTTTCCCATGCTGCTACCGCACCGGTGAAGTGGGAGGTTTGCATATGCTGATCTAGAGCTTTTTGATCTTCCCATCGCTCGATAAAAGCAAAAGAAGTTTCGGAGTCTGCAAGCTTGCCAAAATCATAACTGATGTTGGTGGTTTCTTGACGGCTTGCTTCTACCAGTTCCTGAGCAATAGCGATGAATTCTTGGATATTATCGGGCTTGACCTCAACAGCGGCGCGTACACCAATCATGGTGTTCTCCTTTTAAAAGATGAGTGGTTTGGTCTTTTCAACATAACATTAGTTTTCAGTTGCTCCTCTCACAGTAATATTTTGTCCCCAGAACAGTTGAGCTCATTGCGTTAATCTTCCGTTCATAGATATAAAAGATATAAAGGATATAAACGTAAAGCTTCATAGCGCAGTCATCAGAGAGAGGAAAAGAGCATGTTAACGTCTATGTCAGCGGCGCAAGCGGCTGAGCGCTCGAGCGAACTTGCAATCTTTACCTCTCGCATGACGGGTGAAAACCGCCTGCCTCTTGTTATCACAGGACCCGCTGGGTTCGGTAAAACCACCGTGGTCACCGCGTTTGAAGATTTAGCACGCACTCATAATTGGCGCGTTATTTCAGAAACCGCCAGCAAAGGCGCTTACTCTCGTCTTACCGGCACATATTTGCCGGCGCTATGGGATTCTTTGCAAGATTCATCCGGTAGCTCTTCTGAGAAAAACTTTGAAACTCTATGTCTGACAGAGCAACTTGAGATGCTGTTGGACGCCCTTGAAGAGCTAGGCGCTGGCCTGCTTATCACCTTTGACGACTTTCAAAAATCCAGCGTGAAAGAACTCAAAGAGCTCTTTGTTTTTGCGGAAAAAACCAGAGAAACCAACCAGCCCTTGCAGATTGTGGTGGCGGGGCGTCCTACCGATATGCGCGATGTTCTTGCGCAGTCCAAGGCGTCCTACCTGAACGCGGGGGAGCGCGTAGATCTTTGCCCCTTCAACCGTGAGCAGACCGAAGCGGCTTTCAAAGAAGCATACGTGAGGTCAAACCGTAATCTTGCTAGCGATGCGTTGGCGATGATGTGCGCAGTCACCAAGGGGCATCCACATATGGTGCGTTTGCTCTCGAAATTCCTGCTGGATTCCTGCGTGCACCCGCCCACCGAACATGAGATTGAGCAAGGAGCTAAGGTTGCCACAGAGGTTCTAGACTCCACAGTATTTGAGCCGATGCTCGCCGAATTCTCTGCCGGTGACTGCGCTTTCTTGGAAGCTATGTCGGTGGATGACGGGCCGTCCAAAATGAGCGATATCGCAGCTCGTCTGGGCAAAAATCCCCAGTATGCCGGGGTCTACCGTAACCGCCTGGTTGAAGCGCATATTATTCGCGCGGCATCCTACGGCAAAGTTACCTTTGCGATTCCTCACCTGCGCGAGTATTTGCGTAGAAAAGCTGAGCAACCCTCAGACTTTGATTTTTAAAAGATTTAAAACAGAAAAACAACATCAACATTTGGAGGTGAAAAGAATGGGTATAACACCGGCAAGTATCAAAAAGATAGAGCTGACATGGGAACCGCCTGACTACACGTCGTCCTATCCTGCGGGTTACACGCAAGAGGGCGTTGCTGTTATTGCGATTATGATGCATACGCATCAGTCAAAAGGGATGTGTTACACGGGATTATCAGCGATGCTCTACGTGTCGCGTGAAAACGGTGATCGCGAGATTTTAGCGTGCGAACCAATTACAGAGGGCCGAACGCACTCAATGTTGGATTCGTGCGACGATGTGCACGTTGCCATGATTGGTCGCACTATTTTGCGGGCGTGGGAGCAGATTCCGCAGCAGTACAAAAAGAATCTGGTCACGGTGGTAGCTGATAAGCACTATCTTAAGTTGCTGTTCCGTCAGTTCCCGCATTTGAAAGAAATTCTTGAGTACAGGGCGCTTGAGAAAATTCTCAACCCTTACGAGTCTCATTCACTGGGCGAGATTCATGTGAAGGTTCTGCGCTCTGAGGCCGGTGAGGTTGTTCCTTACCACCTTGAAGAAGCATCGCGTCTTGCTCATGAGCAGATGGATCGCAACCTTGCGCAGCGTCCTTTAGAGAAACTTGAAGAGTACAGGGTCTTTACGGATTGTTCGTTCCGTTCGACAAACAATAAGCGGTACTCCAAGGGCGGACGCATGGGTATCGGAGGCGTGAGTGAGGACGGCTTTTACTTTCACTCGCACTACGATGCCACCAACATTATGACCGGTGAGCTGACTGCCATGTTGGCTGCTTTCAACATTTTCTACCACGGTGGCCGTCAGCTGATTATTCATACTGACTCTCTGGGTGCTCTCACTTTTTTGCTACGTCTGGCGCATAATCGCTGGTCTTTTGAGCACTGGGTTAAAGAGGGTGTGCAGAACCCGCAGGTCATTCAAGAAATGACCGATTTGACCACCGCTATTCGCGAACGACGCGTGCTGGTCAAGCACGTGCCGGGGCATACCGGTCACGGTCTGCAGGAATCTAGCGACTCGGTGTCTAAGATGCACCGGCACTTTCCAGGGCAGATTGTTGAAAAGTGCGATATGGCTGAGTTCAATCGCCGATGCGAGTCAATTATCACCGCGTTGTCGGGATGCCAAAAGGCTGTGCGTCTGATGTGCCCCGACTGGCTACAGATTCGCCCCTCGGTGGTTCACGCCCGCAACCGGTTGTGGAAGTAAAAACACTTACTCTACTGAAAAGATCTCCTCGCCTCTTGAGGACGGGGAGATCTTTTATTGTGAACATCTAGCATCCGCCCAGATAACCGCTCATATTAAGTGATATAGCACTCAATAGGTGGAGAGATGGCTTACTTAAGTAACGAACTTGTTTGGTTTTAGAGGCTCCACCCCGCGCACCATGCGTTACCGTAGCTCTGTACTTGACCAGAAAGTTCACTTATGAATACTCCAGAACAGATTCACCAGTCCGTCCCCCTTCTCAAAGAAGAAGACGTGCTGGTTGTCGACCAAAAAGAAATGAAGAAGGCTCTGCGAGCTACCATCTTGGGTAACTTCATGGAGTGGTTCGACATAGGCGTCTACGCATACCTTTCCGCTTCAATCACAGCTGTCTTCTTCCCCTTCGGTGAGCCCTGGAACCAGCTAGCGTTCTTCGGTGCGCTGGCCGCGACCTTCATCGTGCGTCCTATCGGCGGTCTCATTCTCGGGCCGCTGGGCGACAAGCTCGGACGCCGCAAGGTACTCGCATTCACCATCATCATGATGGCGCTGGGCACCTTCCTCATCGGTTGCATCCCCTCCTACGACAGCTGGGGCATGTGGGCACCCATCACCTTGATCCTGCTCAAGTTCGTTCAGGGCTTCTCAACCGGTGGCGAATACGCAGGTGCAGCAACCTTCATCGCAGAATACTCAGCAGACCGCCGACGCGGCTTCTGGGCGTCCTTCCTGGACATGGGCTCATACATCGGCTTCGCTTTCGCAGCTGCCCTAGCAACCGGTGTTGAACTCTTGCTCACCGACGAACAGATGATCTCATTTGGCTGGCGTATCTGCTTCTGGGTTGCTCTGCCCCTCGGTATCATCGGCGTTATCATGCGCTCGCACATCAAGGAATCAGCAACCTTCGAAGCGCAGCAGGAAGCCGCTAAAGACGAAGAAGAAAAAGGTATGGGCGCAACCCTTATTGAAATCTTCAAGAAGTACTGGCCCCAGCTTCTCACCGGTGCTGCTCTGGTAATGTGTGCACAGGTTATCGGCTACGCGCTGACCACCTTCATGCCCACCTACCTCACCGAGAACCTGGGCTACGACACCCTGCACGGTAACGCCCTGCTCATTCCGGTACTGCTGATTGTGGCGGCTGGCCTGCCCATCTTCGGTCACTTCTCAGACAAGATCGGCCGCAAGCCGATTCTGATCGCCGGCGCTATCATCAGCATCTTCCTGGCAATCCCGTCCTTCTACCTCATGATGAACGGCGGCGTCTGGATGACCTTCTTCGGCCTGCTGATTATGGGCTTCATGCTCATGTTCCAGGCAGCTATCCAGCCCTCGGCACTGCCCTCACTCTTTGCAACCGAAAACCGCTACGCAGCAATGGGTATCATGTTCAACATCGCTGTTGCGTTGCTCGGCTCAACCACCGGTTCAGTCATTACCGTTCTTGAATCATGGTGGAAGACCGACTATGCCGGCGCCTACTACATCATGATTGCCTGCGTTGTTGGCCTGATCGGTATGTTCTTCTTGCGTGAATCAGCAGGACGCAACCTGCTCGGCTCAATGCCCACCGTTGAATCACACGAAGAAGTACAGGAACTGGTTGAAACCCAGCTTGAAAACGACAAGCTCGACACCTCAACCATGCCCATTCCCGTTGTTCGCATCGAGAAGGCAGAAGCAGAACTCGCATCCGAAAACGGTACTGCAACTTCTGCTGCAGAAGATTCACAGCGCGTAGAATAAACTGCCTGAACCTTCGCGAAGAAACATGAAGGACGCCGGCGCTCAGCAACTGCTGGGCATCGGCGTCCTTGCGTTTAAAGAAGAGGAAAGCGAGTAGGACGATGCGACCGTCAGCTGGCATTGGGATTGGCATGAATCGCAATGTGAGCGTCAGCGAACCCTGCGAGAGGGACTGCTGGCGGGTCGTAGCGTCCTACAAGCATCCGTTTGCTGGCGACTGCGATCGGCTATCGAGCGCGCCTATCGCAGCTGAGCGTCGCATCCTTGGACTCAGTGTTTTACAGCGCCGGCTTGCCCTGCTTTTTGCGCTTGCGCTGGCGACGAATCAAGAAGAAAAGTAGCGCCGCAACTGCAAGGCCCAGAACAATTTTGACGATCAGGGAGTATTCATCGATGACGACTCCTACCTGCTCCCAATTTTCGCCCAGCACAAAACCGAGGTAGATAAGTACGGCGTTCCACAGGGCAGAACCTGCCAGCGAGAACAGGCCAAAGGTCACAAGATTCATGCGGTCGATGCCTGCTGGAATCGAGATGAGTGAGCGCACACCGGGCAGTAGGCGTCCAAAGAAAATGGACCATTGACCGTATTTATCGAACCATGCGAGGGACTTATCAACGTCCTCGGGCTCAACTAGCCACATCCATTCGGCGACGCGGCGCAGACGTTGCGCGCCGATGGCGGCACCAATGTAGTAGAGCACGTAGGCACCGGCTACTGAGCCTACTGTTGCCCAGATAAAGGCGGCCCACACGTTAATGGTGCCAACGGATGCGGTAAAGCCGGCGAGCGGCAGAACAACTTCGGATGGGATCGGCGGGAAGACGTTCTCAAGGAAGATGGCGATGCCCACGCCGGGCGCGCCGAGGGTTTCCATGAGAGAGATGATCCAGTTGACGATCGAATCGAACATTGAGGCCTTTCAAAATTTTTGTGGTTCTCACTATTCTCAGCGAACTTACTGTATTGCGCTACAGAACTTGCTCCGTGTCACCTGTGAAACTGACCTCTTGTAAAAGTTTTAGGCGGGACTGTCAAAAAACATACTGAGTGTCACTTTCCGTGGATTTGCGCTGTAATTTTCGGGTTTTTTTAGCGCCAATCCACGGAAAGTGAGAGGTAAATGCCGGTGAATTATCAGGTTGCCCCAATAGGCTTGAGGCTCCTTCACCTCCTACCCCTGAAAAGAGATATATGCGCGCATCATCTTTTTGCTCTGCCACTGTACGGACAGCAACTTTAGTTACTTTCAGCGCGGTATTGGCAGGATGCGGTGTGCAGACACAAACGGCCCCTGAGCCCGAGTACACAGATTTTCCGGATGCTCCGACTCAAAAAATGGCTCCGCTTAAAGCTGGCGCAAACCCGGCTAGCGGGCCGATTGCGGAACTTGCTGATTCCGAGTGGGTACAAACCACAGCCGCCCGCACGGGCATTTCCGAACGCGCGCTCACTGCTTACGCTGGCGCATCCTTACGTGTTCACCACGATAACCCGCAGTGCAATCTCGGGTGGAACGCTATCGCGGGAATTGGCGCTGTTGAAACCGCGCACGGCACTTTTCAGGGAGCATCTGTTGATGAGCAGGGTAGTGTCACCCCGCATATTCGAGGTGTTGCCCTCAACGGTGATGAGGGCGTGATGGCGATTGAAGATACCGATGACGGTGTGCTTGATGGCGATAGAAACTGGGATAGGGCAGTGGGCCCAATGCAGTTTATTCCCTCAACGTGGGAGAGCCTTGGGCAAGACGGGAATGACGATGGTACTCGCGATCCGCATCAGATAGATGACGCTGCGCTGGCAGCTGCTGTGCACCTGTGTGAGGGCGCGGTTGAGAATGAACGACAGGGCGATGTGAGCGTAAACGATAGCTGGCATTCGGCGGTTTATTCGTATAACAGGTCTAGACGCTACGCGCATCAGGTCACTGACTACGCCAATCACTATGCGGATGAAGAGACTAGCTAATACTTTCCGTGGATTTGCGCTGTAATTTTCGGGTTTTTTTAGCGCCAATCCACGGAAAGTGAGAGGGCAAGACGCGTGCCGCCACCCGCGTCCGTCATATTTCGAAACCTGGGTCACAGTTGTTTACCTGCGCCGCCTTCACCCACTATGGACAGTGAAAAGTTCTACCCTGATTAAAGGAGCACTGAGGTGGCTGAACATACTTTCGGTTTCCGCATGCGCGCATTGCACGCCGGTGGCACCCCTGACGCTGAGCACGGTTCTCGTGCCGTCCCGATTTACCAGACCTCGTCCTTCGTTTTTAAGGATGCAGATGACGCCGCTAATCTCTTCTCCTTGCAGAAGTACGGCAATATTTATTCGTGACTTTCAAACCCCACCGTGGCGGCGCTTGAGGAGCGCATTGCGTCATTGGAAGGTGGCATCGGTGCGGTAGCGACCGCATCGGGTATGGCGGCTGAGTTCATTATGTTCGTTGCTTTGTGCCAGGCAGGGGATCATATTGTGGCGTCCTCCCAGCTGTACGGCGGCACCGTGACCCAGCTGGATGTGTCGTTGCGTCGTTTTGGTGTTGAGACCACTTTTGTGCCGGGAACTGATCCGGCTGATTTCAAGGCGGCTATCCGCCCTGAGACTAAGGCAGTGTACACCGAGATTGTGGCTAACCCGTCCGGTGAGATTGCCGATTTGAAGGGGCTGGCTCAGGTCGCTCACGAGGCCGATATTCCCTTGGTGGTGGATGCGACGCTTTCCACTCCTTACCTGGTGCGCCCCTTCGAACACGGTGCTGACATCGTGATTCACTCCGTGACCAAGTTCTTGAGTGGTCACGGTACCACTCTCGGTGGTGTTGTGGTTGAGTCTGGAAAGTTCCACTGGGGTAACGGTAACTTTCCGACCATGACCGAGCCCGTGCCTTCGTACAACAATGTTTCATGGTGGGGCAATTTTGGTGAATATAGTTTCTTGACCAAACTGCGTTCTGAACAGTTGCGTGACTTTGGTCCGTCCATGAGCCCGCAGTCAGCGTTTAACCTGTTGCAGGGTGTTGAGACCCTGCCTCAGCGCGTGGACGCCCACCTTGCCAACGCGCAAGCTGTTGTCGAGTGGCTGAACACTGATCCTCGCATCGCGTACGTCAACTACGCTGGCTTGCCTGATCATCCGCATCATGCGCGTGCGCAGGAGCTTTTGCCACTAGGCGTGGGTTCTGTCTTTTCCTTTGGTGTTGCTGGTAATGAGAACGCGAGTGGACGCGACGTGGGCGCCGAGTTTATTGGTGCGCTACAACTGGCGTCGCATCTGGCTAACATTGGCGATGCTCGCACGCTCGTGTTGCATCCGGCGTCCACCACTCACCAGCAGCTCACCGCGCAGTAGCTGGTAGAAGGCGGCGTGAAAGAAGATTTGATTCGTATTTCGGTAGGTCTTGAAGATGTTGAAGACATTACCTGGGATCTTGATCAGGCACTGACTTATGCCACCGGTACTAATCGCGAAGGTGAGAAGGTGGGTGAGTCCGCTGCGGATCAGCGTGCTGCCGCAGAACGCGCCGCTCAATTAGCTGCTGAACAGGCGGCATTCGACGCGGACGCTGCTGCCTACGAAGCTGCCAAAAAGGAGGGCAAATAATGGCTGAGACTACCGAACGCACCTGGGAAGGCCCGTCAGCACCGGAGCGTCTGAACATTCTACGTGATACCCGGTCCATTGCGATCGTGGGTATGTCCGACAAGATTTCTCGTGCATCTTACTTTGTGGCAACTTACCTGCTGTCATCTTCGCGTTACACCGTGTACTTTGTGAACCCTATTCTCGCGGCGAAGGGCAAGGAAGTTTTGAGGCAGAAGGTTTACGCTTCTTTGGAGGATTTGCCTGAGGTGCCCGATATGGTTGAGATTTTCCGTCGTAACGAGGGACCTTCCCGGCGTTGTGCAAGAAGCCATTGATCTCGGAGCTAAGACCGTCTGGATGCAGCTGGGGTCGTGGAATGAGGACGCGGCGCATCTTGGTGAGAATGCCGGACTCAACGTGGTCATGGACCGCTGCGTGAAGATTGAGCACGCACGATTCCACGGCGGCCTGCACCTGGCAGGCTTCAATACCGGCGTCATTAGCTCAAAGCGTCAGGTCACAGCCTAGAGTCTGAGCAAACGTGAGAGTAGTTGTGGTGCACTATCACTTTCATAAAGTGCACCACAGCTTTCTCTCACACATAAAATCTCGCCCGCGAAAAGGGTGGGTGAGCGATTTCCCTACAGTGGGCTTTTCTGATGGTGAAAATTTGTTTCCCGCTCGGAATTTTCACCGTCAGCTCATCTCGCGGTTTACGAGACCCGAAAGTTTTTCTCTAGCCACTGCTGCCGCGTCATGGTTGCGCGCCAAGCATCCAGGCGGGTGGGGGCGCTTGCCGCGTCCGGGCGTCCTGCCGTGCCGTTTTCTACGAACTCGATGTCGCTAAAGCCGAGTTTTTCTGCCACATGACGGCTGGCATCGTTGCCGTAAATAGCCGTCCAACCTAATGCGTCAAAGCCCAGGCCCTGCGGGTCAAACGCAAACCCAATCATCACGCGAAGCGCCTCGGTGAGCAATCCCTGCCCACGAGATTCCGGGTGCGCCCAAAAGCCTAGCTCCGCGAAAGGCCCCTCAATCTCGTGGAGCGTGACGATTCCGGCGAGCTTACCCGAAGCATCAATACCCCATACCAATTCAGTGCCCTGTTCACCGGCTGCACGCGTAAGACTGATGTAGTTGCGCGCCGTTTCTTCGGTGTAGTTCAACGGCACACCCATGCACCATTTCAAGATCTCAGGGTCTTGGCAAGCGGCAGTAATAGCGGATGCGTCTGCCTCCCGCAAAGGACGCAACGTAAAGCGTTCGGCAATGAGATCTGGGTGCATGAGAGCCGTCCTTTAGTGAGGCTTATTTACCGGGGGAGCCTGAAGGCAAGCCCGCTGGCCGATAAATTCTTAACCAAAAATCATTACCAGTCTGCGTGGGCGTCGCAAAATCTAGCGGGGCGAAATGTGCGGGGAATATTCCGCTAATTCTTGCATTTGAAAGTATTAGAGAGTGTCCGAGCGGCTAAAAACCCGCGAAGTAAAGCGGTTTTTCGTAGGCTGGCTCACAAGAAAAGCGTACCAAAAGCTTTTAAGTCATAAAGCTTCATATTAATTACGGTAACCACTTTTGACGGGCATAAACTAACCCAATCACAGAAGTACGCGAAGCGTCCCCGAACAACCACGAAAGAAGTTTCACATGTCAGGTTTTACTACTCGCGCTATTCACGCCATTGAGAACATCGAGAATGAGGCAATCGTCCCGCCGATTTACCTCGCATCCACTTTCGGTCAGCCCACCACTTTCGAAGAGGGCCCCTTTGAATACCAGCGCGGCGGCAACCCCACCCGCGCCAATGTGGAAACCACCATGGCAAAAATTGAGGGTGCCAAGCATGCGCGTGTTTTCGCATCCGGCATGGGTGCAACCGCAGCGGTTATGGGTATGCTCAAGACCGGCGAGACCATGCTCATGGGAATGCCTGTATACGGCGGTAACTACCGCTTTGCAACCATCGAGCTACCCAAGCGCGGCGTCGAATCACGCTTTATCCACGACTTTGCAACCCTGAGCGATGATGACTTCGATGAGACCGTCAAGATGGTCTTTCTCGAGACTCCCACCAACCCCACCCTGCGTGTTGCTGACATTGCGCGCATCGCTGAGATTGCCCACCGCAACGGCGCAATCGTGGTTGTCGATAACACCTTCATGACGCCCTACCTGCAGCTCCCGCTAGAACTCGGCGCGGACGTCGTTGTACAGTCAGCCACCAAGTACCTAGCTGGTCACGGTGACTTGCTGGGTGGTGTTGTCACCACCAACGATGCAGAAATCGACGAGCAGGTCTTCAAAGCACAGCTGATTTCCGGCGGCATCTTGCCTCCGATGGATTCATACCGCCTGATGCAGAACGTCAAGACCTTGGCAATCCGCATGGAACGCCAGCAGGAAAACGCTCTCAAGATTATTGAGATGATGCGCGAGCACCCCGCCGTTGACGAAATTTTCTACGCGGGCTCAGCCAACGAGAATGAGGCTGAAATCCAGTCACGCCAGGCAAAGGGCATCGGCGCACTGTTCTCCTTCACCCTCACAGAAGGTAAGGACGTCAAGGCCTTCCTCGACACCCTTCAAATCTTTGAATTCGCGGTATCACTGGGCGGCATCGAATCACTGATCTGCCTGCCTGCAACCATGACGCAGGGCGCCTACGCACCTGAGCACCTCAAAGACTCGCACGTTGCCCCCAACCTGCTTCGCGTAGCGGTCGGTATCGAAGACATCGACGATCTTCTGGGCGACTTGCGCACCGCGCTCGACGCCGCGTAAACCCGCGTCCACTAGAGTTTAAAAATAACCCCGCCAACGAAAGGTAAACACACATGGCACCGGCAGTAACACGTAAAGCAGCTCTTCAGCTTGTTGGTTTGGGCGCAGTTGGCGCTTTTCTCGCGGCATGCTCGTCAGACAACGGCTCAGGGAGCACCAACGCTGCAGATAAGTTGCAGGCAATTAAGGATGCCGGCAAAATCCGCATCGGTATGGAAGGCACCTTTAAGCCCTTCGGCTACCACGACGAGTCAGGTAAGCTTGTCGGTTTCGAGAAGGAAATCGGCGACCTTATCGCTCAGGATCTCGGCGTTGAAGCGGAGTACATTGAAACTCAGTGGGACTCACTGATTGGTGGCGTTGATGCTGACCGCTACGATCTTGTGATCAACAACGTTTCGGCTACCGATGAGCGCAAGCAGAAGTACGACTTCTCAGTTCCTTACGCAATTTCAGAGGGACGCGTGGGCGTGCTCGACAACTCATCGTTGAAGAAGATTGACGACATTTCAGGTAAGACCGCAGCGCAGTCAGAGACCTCAAACTTCCGCACCCTGGTTGAAGAAAAGGGCGCGACCATCATTCCCGTCACCGGTTTTGATGAGGCAATTGAGCAGGTTCTCTCGGGTCGCGCAGACCTTACCGGCAATGACTTCGTGACCTTCCAGGCGTACATCCAGGAGCACCCCGAAGCTAAGCTCCGCTTGCTTGATGGCACTTTGGGCGAAGGTTCAGAGGCTGCGATCCTTATGCCTAAGGGTGCAACTGACCTTAAGAAAGCAGTGGATGATTCTATCACCAAGCACCTGGACAACGGCGACTTCAAGAAGATCTACGAGAAGTACGTCAACGCTGATTTGAGCCCGAAGGCATAACTAACACCATCTCAAGAGTAGTGTTCTGTCCGGCAGATACATCGTCGTCCGCTGTCCCTCTCGCTTCACTCGCGCGGGGCGCTCGGAAGCGATTCACGCCAGCCCCGAGCCAGCAGCGGACGACAGATGTATCTACCGTTCAACGGACGCCGATAGAAGGCGTTGAAACTGTCTTCGTCAGGCCTGCTCTGTGTAAGTTTTGTTGATTGCAGGCACCATCTACACCCCCAATATTTTTAAAGGTTATTGATGAACCGCTACATTGAACTCTGGATAGAGTCGCTGCCTCAGTTGCTTGAGGCAATGGTGAAGGTGACTTTGCCGCTGACTCTGATTGCGTTCGTGCTTTCACTGCTGATTGGTATTTTGGCAACCGTGATGCGCACCCGCTCGAATGTGAACCCGTTGAACTGGATTTCACGTTTTTATGTGTGGGTTTTCCGCGGAACGCCTCTGCTGGTACAGCTCTTTTTGATTTTCTACGGCCTGCCGCGTCTGGGCATTACCCTTGATACGTGGACGGCCGCCATTATCACCTTGAGCCTCAATACTGGCGCGTACGTTGCTGAGACTTTCCGCGCGTCTGTGGCGTCTATTCCGCGTGGCCAGTTTGAGGCTGCTCGCACCCTCAATTTCACTAAGATGCAGACGCTGACCAAGGTGGTTATTCCGCAGGCTGTGCGTATTGCTTTGCCGCCGCTGGGTAATGATTTGATTGACTTGGTGAAGGGCACTGCGTTGGTTTCAACGATTTCGCTGGTTGATCTTTTCCAGTCAGGACGCCAGGTGGCTGCTCGTACCTACGAGCCGCTGGCGATGTACCTTGAGGTCGCTTTCCTGTACCTGATTATTGTCACGATTCTTTCGTGGGGTCAGCGTTATCTTGAGAAGCGCAGCAGCCGCTATGTAAGGAGTGCGAATGCTTAAGCTTGAGGATCTTACAAAGAGCTTTGAGGCCACCACGGTGCTCGATAACATCTCGCTGGACCTTGAGAGTGGCGAGACCACTGTTATTTTGGGCCCGTCGGGTTCGGGTAAGTCTACGTTGCTGCGTTGCTTGAACTTGTTGGAGACTCCGCAGTCCGGCACTTTGTTTATTGAGGGCGATCTTGTGGAGTTCGGCGGTAAGCTCACCGATGAGCAGGTGCGCACTATCCGCAAGCACTCGGCTATGGTGTTTCAGAGCTTTAATCTTTTCCCGCATTACACTGCTTTGCAGAACGTGGCGTTGGCGCCGGTTCTTAACGGCAAGATGAATAAGAAGGACGCGAACAAGCTGGCGTCTGACTTGCTGGATAAGGTGGGTTTGGGTGCGAAGAAGGATTCGTACCCCGATAATCTTTCGGGTGGTCAGCAGCAGCGTGTGGCTATTGCTCGCGCGCTTGCGGTCTCACCCGATTACTTGCTGTTTGATGAGCCAACGAGCGCGCTTGATCCGGAGCTTGAGGCTGAAGTAATCGGTGTTCTGATTGATTTGGCGCGTGAAAAGCGTTCGTTGGTTGTGGTTACCCACAATATGGCGTTTGCGCAGAAGGTAGCCGACCGCATCGTCTTTCTTGAGGGCGGGCATGTGCTGTATAACGGCAGACCAGAAGGCTTTTTCTCGTCAACGAATGAACGTATTCGCAGGTTCTTAAATATCTTCGAAACCGTTTAAGGCTGCTTGAGTAGATCAATAAATGAGGAGCGGGCAAGGCGTTGGCGCCTTACCCGCTCTTTTGTTGTCCTTTTATTTACGGGCACCTGAACTTTTTATAGTTCACTTGATTAACAGTCCAGTAACTGGAATCTATGTTTAAGGTTATCTCTCAAGGTTGGCTAAAAACCACAATTTAGTGTTGTCCGTTTTGCCTAGTCACGGTGCTTATTATCTGCAAAATACTTTTTTCTTCAACCAATATGGGTACAGCCTGGGGCTGTATGTCGGACGCTCAGACTGCTTATAAATAGCCAAAAACCCGTAGCGTGGTAGATGGTCTTGCACCAGTTCGGGTAGGGGAAACCTGAACTGCGGGGAAGAGCAAGACTGTATCGCACACACCGTGTTACGCGTAAATCACGCCCATTTTTATCTACAAGGGGATAACAAATTTTATGGGCGACTTCCGTCTAAACCGTCGAACTGCTTTGATCGCTGTCGGTGCAGGTGCCGGCGTACTTGCCGCATCACCGGCTTATGCGGCTGAAGAATCAGGCACAATTACTCCGCCGACTCCTGTACCTGATCCCAGCACACAGACTCTTGCTCAGCGATTCATCTCGCAGCAGCAGTTTGTTATTGCACATCGCGGTGCTGGCGATGTTAATCCTGAGCACACCGCTTACGCTTACCAGCAGGCAATCCTTAAGGGTGCGCAGGCTATAGAAATCTCAGTGAGCTCCACTGTGGATGGCGAGCTCGTGTGTATGCACGATAACGCACTTTCACGCACCACCACTCAGAAGAGCGGCTACGTCAGCAGCACTACTTTGGCTGATGTAAAGCGCGCCATGATTGATATGCGCCCGTTCCTGGGTTCTGGCACTCCGCTGCAGAATATCGTGACTCTTGACGAAGCTCTAGATCTGATTGCGGCAACTCCTGCAGGCGGTACTTACGGCTCATCTGGCCCTAACACCATCTTCTTCTTGGAAGCTAAGGATTCTGCGGCTCAGCTGAAGATTCTGGATGTTATGACCCGCCGTGGCCTGGTTGGTCAGACCGTCATTAAGATGTACCGCAACGGTGCCGGTGGCTTTGATCCCAACGCAGGTTTTGCAAAGTACGCCAAGGACGCTGGTTTCTTGACCTGGTGCTACTTCGACGCTGGCGATGCTGCCACCTCGATTAACGCTATGGCTCAGTCAGCTAATGTTGACCTGATTGGTCTGCCCTACTTTGAGACTGTTCTGGATCGCAACTACGCATCAATGTCTGATTACAAGGTGCGACAGGTTGTAGCGATGGGTAAGCCCGTTATTATGTGGGAAATTCACCGTCGCAGCGCAATGGAGCACTTCGCATCCTTGGGCGTTCGCGGCTTCATGTCGCCGGATCCTTACTGGCTCTCCGGCGGTAGCATGGCGGCAGATTTGAAGCTGACCACCGCGCGTCGTCAGCACGGTATGCTTCCGGCTGGCCAGCAGGATGTTGCGAATATGCCGGTGTGGGAAAACGGTGCGCTGATTCACCGTCAGACCTACGATGAGTCCATCATGCTTGGTCCTTTGACTCCGTTGGCGCAGTCTTACCCTTCGTATGTTCTGTACTTCACGATGAAGTGGGAAGATCTGTTGCCGACCACTAACTGGCAGTACGGCTACATTGCTTTCGGTCGCCAGACCGATGCGCCGTTCGGCTTGGGTGGTAAGCACGCTGTTACGAACAACAATGGTTGCTATGTTTTGGCGATTCGTCCTAAGGCTGATGCTATGGATGAGAACGGCAAGTACGTCAACGGCGACATGATTCAGCTGCTTCGTATCGATAATGGAACGAATAATCCTGTGCCGGTGAAGACTCTTTACCCCAAGCAGGGTTTTGCGCCGAATAAGGATATCAACGGCAAGATTATCGTTCGTCCTGACTCAATCACTATTGATGTTGCCGGTGCGCGTTCAGAGGCTATTGCAGATACCGCGTACCGTGGCCCCTACATGCACTTTGGTCGTTACCATGACAACTCAACCGGTGGCGGTCTGGCGCTCAGCAATGTGACTGCGTACCGCCTGTAGGACGCTTGTATAAAGCAAAGCGGGGGAGCACGGTTTATCGTGCTCCCCGCTTTGTTATAGCGTGACGGGTCTGGTCGTTCCCGCGGTTTCTCATCGGTGAGTTGCCTTGCGCTATGTTCACTGCTTGTCTTTTGAGGACGTTTTTATCTTCTCAGTAAATATGCAGATAGTCACCCACATTTACTAAATTCTTTTCAGGTATTTTTCAGTGTAGGCTTTATGTCTTTTTGTTACTGTCCGGTATCTTGGCGAATTTTTCCTTAATCAGCACGAGGAGTGGGCATCCATACCTCTGCTTCAGAATCTGATGGGTAATAATGCCCCTCAGGAATCGTTTGAAGTTCGATAAGCATTCCCCAAGGAGCTTTTACATAGACGCTGCCGTTGCCCTCTGAGTCTTCGTATCGGCTATTTCCGTGTACTTCTGACAGTGCTGTGCCGCCTGCGGCGACCAAGCGTTCAAGAGATTCGTTGATGTCGTCGCAGTAAAAAGAAACATGGTTGAGACCAAAGTCAGCGAGTCCTGCGGCTTCTCTTTGCTTTCCTGAAATTTCAAAAACTTCTAAGCCGGGTCCATTGCCGATAACAAAGAATCGCTGACGGTGGATTGCAGCTCCCTGGGGTAGTCCTAGCTGACGTTCTACCTCCGGCCCCTGACGTGGCTCATCATCCGGTGAGAGTCCGTCGTACGCTATCTTGGCACCCAGACCTTCTACAAGAAATGTGGTTGCAGCTTCTAAATCGGAAACCGTCACTCCGATATGTTGTACAGCTCGGGGCAGTGCGAGATTCTTCTTGTTAGTCATGGTTTAAACATACTCCTCTGGCACGAAGGTAATCAGCCTGCTTTTAAAATGCGGAAGGTCATTGCGAAGGTATTACAGTGCACTGTTTATCGGGAACGCGGTGTTTCTTCGCCGTAAAATGTGCTCCTGCCACTAGCCGTGCGATATGGGTATATGTAAGGCTAAAAGTGAGTAAACAAACGAAGGGGTTTCTTGTGAGTCGTTTTGAACATGAAATCGGTCAGCAATCGCTATCGAAGGGTAAGACTGTCCCAGCAGCTGCTCAGACAATGATTCGCTCTGCCCCTTTTGCGCATCCGCCAGCGGGTGATGTTCAAGGTTTCTATGAGCGTGGGACCGCACGTTTTACCGGAATCCCGTATGCTCGGGCGGAACGATTTGAAGCTCCTCACCCGCTTGATCGCTGGGACGATGTCCTAGTGGCGACGCGTCCTGCCCCGGCATGCCCGCAAAATCCCAGCCCCGCCATTGAGAACATGTTTCACGCCCGCGTCGAAGAACTGGGCTTTAGCGAGGATTGCCAGAACCTTTCGATTACAGCGCCCGAGGATGCGGCTGAGGGCGATGACCTGCCGGTAATGGTGTGGATTCACGGCGGTTCAAACATTTGCGGTGCAGGCGATATGCACGGTACAAATCCGACTGCCCTGGTCACCGAACAGAACGTGGTAGTGGTGAACGTGACCTACCGCCTGGGCATCCTGGGATATCTCAATATTGAGGGTCACCCCGCCAACCGCGGTCTTCTAGATCAGGCAGAAGCTTTGCGCTGGGTGCGTCGTAATATCGCAGCTTTTGGCGGTAACCCTGAGAACATCACGGTCTTTGGCCAGTCCGCCGGCGCGGATGCTATCCAGCACCTCCTATCCCTGCCTGAGTCATTGTTTGACCGTGCAATCTTGCAGAGCCCACCTGCTGGTATCGTGCTAGGACGCGAGTCAATGACAGCCAAAATGCTTAAACTTGGCGCCGACCTGAACCAAGACACCCCGATTTCTGACATTCTGGCCCTCGAGAAAAAGATTCTGAAATCGGTGCTCGGGTACGGGGTAAAAACGGGTATGGCATTCGGTGTGCAACACGGTGCCGAACCCGTTCCACCCGCCGCCATGCTCCCTATTGCGTGGCAAAAGAAATCCCACGTAGCGCTCATGGTAGGGCACACACAGTACGAGACGGGGTTCTTTACCCAGACTCTCGGCATCGCCGATGCTCTACAGCCGCTGGGCAAGACGGGGTCACGCATCCAAGAAAAACTGATTGAATCAACGACGCGTTCGGTCTACGCCGCGGGGATCGAGGAGTTCACTCGTAACCAGCAGGAGGCGGGCGCACCGGTGACTCGGTACGAGCTGAGCTGGCACGGGTCAGGGGAACTTGGAGCGGTTCACGGCATCGACGTGCCACTGCTTTTTGAAGAACCCGGCATTGAAAACCTGCCGATTATCGATGGCGCTACCGCCCAAGAGGTTCACCGTGCAGGGGTGCTGCTGCGTAATATTTGGGCTGATTTTGCCCGAGGACTCGACGTGTCAACACAGCGTGAAGAAGGAATTATCAGCTTTATCTAACATTATTGCTAGGGGCGAACCTAATAACGCTCAATCATGCACGGCACAAAACGGCTGTAATAGTCGGTGATGTACCCGTCTGCCTCGCGCATAGCAAAAGCGACGGATTCAGCGTCCACCACCCACGCACCAAGTAGCGGGTGGTTAGGTTCGTTCTCATCACTCAGGTAGTTCGGTGCCTGAACGTACGCCTGGTAGATGTACTCCTCTTCTGTTGCCGTTTCGGTGATGTAGCCGTCCGTGTGTTCAACGTGCACGTCAAAACTCGGCGCGTTAATCACGATGCCGTCACCCTCGCGCCCAAACAGGGGTTTCTTTACCCAGTCGCGCATCTCGCGCGGGGAATCAAGGTAAGCAGGCACAAGTAGCGGATGATGCGGGAACAGCTCCCACAGCGCCACCAGCAGAATCTTGTTAGAGAGGAACATCTTCCACGCTGGCTCAAACCAGTTATCCATCGCCTCATAACCGCCGTTGGCAAGCACCTTGCCGTACTCGTCAGAGACCATATCTTCCCACGGGTAGAGCTTAAAGAGATTGCGGACGCGCCGCCCAGCAGCATCGTGCCAGATGCGGTTTTTCGCGTCCCAAAATAGCTGATCAATATCGATAATGTGGGTTTCCCAGCCCGCCATCTTCGCGGCGTGTGCCACTACCTCAAGGTTGGCTTTGTCTTCGCCGGTGGGGTTGATCTCGTCATTGACGCAGGCAAGATGCAGCACATGATGCTCGGTATAGTCACGTAGTTCGCGCCAGCGTGACGCAAAACCGGTGCCTAGCTCGTTCCACTCTTCAAAGCCCTGCAAGTGCATGTTCTTGTCGGTAAACCAGGTGGACTGCGAGATAGCGCCCTCCACCATGCCGGTGGGGGTATCTGCGTTGTATTCCAGCAACTTGAGAGAATCATCGTCACTGTTGTAGATGAAATCAAAGCGGCCGTAAAAGTCGGGCTCGCGTCGTCGCCAAGAATCTAACGCCAAGCGGATAGCGTGATCGGGCAACCCTAAACGGAATAGGAGCGGGCCGTTGATGATGTGATCGATAGCTTCCAAGCACATGGCGTGGGCTTCTTCGATGCGGTCTTGCAACCACATCGTCTCACCGCGGGTGAAAGTGTAGGCGGCAAATTCGTTCCAGTAGTGGTCATCGCCGTCAAAATCCTGCGAGAAAACGAGGCCCTCAGACTTGATGGTGTTTTCCCAATCTGGGCGAGGGGCGGGGAAGGTTTTGCGTTGCATGGAATCCTCTGAAGTTGTGAACGGGTAAAACTAGCGGTTGAGGTCTCTATTACCCGCCCTTTGATCCGCCACCTGTACGCGCGCCGCTACCAAAGCCACCGCGGCTCGAGCTCTTGCTTGACTTTCCGCCGTATTTGCTGTCACCGGATGCTTTACCTGCGCTGCTGCTACTTTTCGCGTCGCGGAACGACTGCGCGAAGGTGCCACCCTGCCGTGAAATACCCTTGTAAATATGGCCGTTGGTGGGACGCGTCGTCTGACCACCAGCTACTTTTTGCCCCATGCCGGGAACACGATTTGCTGAGGATGAGGAGTTGCTAACCCAGTACCAGCCGTGCCCACCGCTGGAATGTCCGCCGCCGCCGGATTCACCGTCGTCTATGTTCTTACAGTAGGAGTCATCAACACGCTCATTGGTGGCTTCGTCGTAGCAAACCTGCGCGTACTGGCGTGAAACTTCGCGGTTGGTTCGGTTCGGACGTGGCTGTGTAGCGCGCACGGGTGCGTGCGTGACGCCGTAGCCGGCCGCAGCGAGGACGCCCGCGGCTGCGGCAGTGGTCACCGCGATGATGAACGGGTGGCGAGGGCGGTGAAGTGACATAGAAAAGCCAATCGGTGAGTGAGCGTGACCTCACTATCTTATCGAAGAGGGTCGGCCAGTAACGAGGAACCTCACTTTCTGTGGATTTGCGCTGGAATTTGGTCGTTTTTACAGCGCAAATCCACGGAAAGTGCTTAGCTCCTAGAACGTGAATTGTGCCAGCGTGGTGCACTCATAGCCATCAACGTTTTTAAAACCTAATGAGAGGTAGAAATCAATGACGTGCTGATTAGCAGCTGCAGAGTCTGTCGTCAGATAAGTTTGGCGAATTTTAGCCTCAGAAATACGGGTGAGGACGCGATTCATTAGCTCGCGACCGATGCCCTGCCGTTGATAGTCAGGTAGAACCAAGAGGTCTTGAATATAGGCAACACTAAAACCGTCGCCAACCACGCGCGCTAGCCCAACAAGAGCATCCTCATCGAAGGCAGCGTACACATACCAGCAGTTTCTTACCATGGGTACTAGATCTTCAGGATTATTGCTGTATGCGCCCCACCCTACGGCGGTGTAGAGGTTGAGCAGTTGCTCGGCGTCTAGTTCTTTGGTTTCAACATACTTCATGAGTGAAATCTACAGCACCTGAATCGGGCTGACCTTACTTTCCGTGGATTCGCGCTGTAATTTTGGTGTTTTTACAGCGCAAATCCACGGAAAGTGCGGTGATTGGTGGGGTCTAACGCCATTCCCCGCCAATCACTGCGTACTGTTTACGCAATGACGCGTGGTTTTTGGCCGGTGGAATATACACCCAGGCGGTGTGTGTGGTGCCGTCCGTGGTCTCTACTTCGTGAAGGACCCTGTTATACAAATTGTCGTCATGCTCAGGATGCGCCGGGTCAGTGTCTTCAAGTTCGTCAAGGGCAGCCGAAACCTGCGCCCAAGCGGTCGCATCCACAAAAACTAGGGTGCCGAGGATGCGGGCGCTCGCATCCTGGGCGGGCAAAAGATAGGGAAAGCTGCCGCCCCAACGCTTAGCTGTCAAGCCACTGCTTACAAGCCTCTGCGCTCGCGTCCTGAAAACGAGAACGAGCACGGAGGATTTTTATACTTAGAATCCCGCGAGAAAAGTCTTACAGGAGCGATGACCAGAGTCTGCAGACGTTCTCTACCATTTTTACGCGTAGCGGGCGTTCTACCCATTCGCTGTAGCGAATTTCTTTGGTGAGTTTGTCGTAGTCTTCAACGATGCTTTCAATTTCGTGGACGACCTCTCGGTTGACGACGAAAGTTGAGATTTCCATGTTGAGCGAGAATGAGCGCGGGTCCATGTTTGATGAGCCGATGAAAGCGATGTCATCGTCAATAAGCATGAACTTGGAGTGCAGGACGGTGGGGCCGGGGTAGGCATGAATCTTGACGCCGGTGCGCAGAAGTTGCTCGTAATAGGAGCGTTGTCCCATGTTGGCGAGGAACTGGTCGCCCTTTTCCGTCACGATGAGGTCCACCCGAATGTTAGAGAGAGCGGCGTTGGTGAGCGCTTGCAGAAGTGTTTCTTCAGGGACGAAGTAGGGCGAGCAAATAAGGATGCGTTTTTCGGCATTGTAGATGAGGTAGTTGATCAGGCGCAGGTTATTTTCGGTTTCGTAACCGGGGCCTGATGGTACTACCTGGGCTAGCGCACCGCCGTGAACTTCTTCGAGGGTAGGTTTAATTTCTTCGAGAAGGAGTTCTTTGGTTTCTGAGTACCAGTCTGAGATGAAGACTGCGTTGAGTTCTTCGACGATGGGGCCGCGGGCAGTGAACGAGAGGTCCAGCCATTCAAGACCTTTTCGTTTGTTGCGTCGGGTTTCGTAGGAGCGGTGAATAGCGTTCTGCGAGCCGGCGAATGCTTGTTCGCCGTCAATGATGACGATTTTGCGGTGGTTGCGAAGATCAGGACGCTGCCATTTACCTTTGAAGGGTTTGACGGGTAGCATGAGGTGCCAGTCCATCTCGTCCTGCTTCAAAATGCGCTTGAGCTTTTTGAAGCCTGCATATTTGCGCGAGCCGATATGGTCAACGAGGACACGAACGGTGACGCCGCGCTGGTGGGCGCGCACAAGGGCGTCCCACAGGGGCGAGGTGGCTTTGTCGTAAGCGGCGATGTAGAACTCTACGTGCACATAGTGCTGTGCCTTATCGACTTCTGCCGCTAGGTCAATCATTGCCTGGTGGTTATCAGGGTGCAGAGTAAAACTGTTGCCGCTGACCATGGGAAGCGCGCCGAGTTTGTAGTTCAGGTTTGCGGCTACGCGCACCTCGTCTGAGATGCGGTGGTTGTTGCCCAGGATCGGATCGTTGGTGGGGACTGCCTCGCGCATGAGTTCGTTCATGACGCGCTGACGAGCGCGACGGTAGCGGGGCAGGTGTGATGATCCGAAAATCAAGAAGGCAATAAACCCTATGTAGGGCAGGAAGAAGATTGCCATGAGCCAACCGAGTGCCACGTTGGGTTTGCGGTTGTACGGTAACCAGCAGATAGCGATAATGCGGATGACGATATCGATAATGACTGCAACAACAGATGCCCAGGGGAGTAAGTCTGGGATGTTAATGAAGGGATAGGTTAGCTGGTTCATCGTTTATAAGTGTATCGTGTGTGGGCTGGCTGGTTTCTTTTTGTGTCGAAGGTTCTTGTGGTGAACACAACCGCGGTTAAAGCCGGTTTGGGGTATTTCAAAACTCAAAAGAGACATAAAATTGCAGTTATGCAAAAAAGTGAGGTATCGCTACGCGAACGCAGAAAAGATCGCACCTGGAAAGCAATTCACGAGTCTGCCCAGCAACTCGTGCAAGAACGCGGTCTAAAAGGCACTACCACCGAAGAAATCGCGGTGAGTGCCGGGGTGTCGCCGCGTACCTTCTTCAACTATTTTGCCACGAAAGAGGACGCCGTACTGGGCTTACGCAAGCCTCGTTTAGCTCCTGAAATGCTTGAGGCCGATGCCGGCCGTCACGATGTCTATGTCTTTGAACGCATCACCCATTTGCTACTCGATATCCTGGTGGCAAGTTTTGGTGAGGACGCCCTGCCGCGCATCAAAAAAAAGGTGGAACAGTACCCGGAGCTTCGCAATCGCATCAAATGGATTCAAATCTCCGGTGAGCAGATTCTTACCGATTTTTTGCTGACGATTGACTGGAAAACGTTCGCCGCGAACGGCCGTAAGGGCGAGTTCCCTTTGCTGGGGGAGGGTGTTGAACCTGATGCTGATACTTTCTCGCGTGTGCGCGCGTCCGTTCTCATTGCTTCTGCAGCAGTGCGTCACCTTGAGCTGCACAAGGGCGCTGTAGATCTTGAGAACATTGACCGGTACATCTCAGATACTGTGGCGATGTTCCGTATGCTGCTTCGCGAAGACTAGCGCTGGTACACCGCTGAAATTCAAAGAGCGCAATAAACGTATCTACCGCACTTTTTAGCCAGTAGGCTTAGAAAGTGCGGTATTTTTGTGAGAGACCTCAAACCGTGAAGGAGAAGTTCCAATGAAGATTCTTGTACCCACCTCCGTAAAGCTCGATGAATCAAAGCTGGGTCTGACCAGCGAAGACACTACTGTCAGCTACGACCCCAAGAAGCCTATTGATTCTGCCGACTACGATGCGGACGTCATGATTGCCTGGGCTAACACCAATGATCAGCTCAAGGACGCGGCTGCCAACCTGAAGGATGTCAAGCTGGTGCAGGCGCTGTTGGCTGGCCCTGATCAGGCGCGAGCTGCGGGCTTCCGCGATGAAGCTGTCATTACCTCAGGTAGTGGCTTGCACTCTAAGACCGTTGCTGAGCATACGCTGGCGCTGACGCTCAACTTCATCCGTTTTCTGCCGACCCTGGCGGATCACCAGGAACGCAAGCACTGGGCATCAGAACTAGGTGGTGCGCAGGAGCTTTATCCTGAAGATCAGGTCACCACCCTGCTGAACGCTAACGTCACCATTTGGGGCTTCGGTTCTATTGGTAAAGAAACGGCTGACCTGTTCAAGGCGTTTGGTGCGAACGTCACCGGTGTGGCAACTACCGCGGGTGAGCGTCACGGTTACCCCGTGATTGCTACCGAAGATATTGATGCTCAGCTTGAGAGGACTGATGTTTTGGTCATGATTCTGCCCACCAGCGATTCCACCAAGAATGCGCTGGATGCCGACAAATTGGCTAAGCTGCCCAAGCGTAGCTACGTCATCAACGTTGGACGTGGCACCACTGTTGATGAAGATGCTCTGATGGCATCGCTCAATTCCGGTGAGATCGCGGGTGCGGCACTGGACGTTGTCGTTGAAGAGCCGTTGCCTGAGGACTCACCGCTGTGGGGTACCAAGAACATTGTGATTACTCCTCACTCAGCTGGCGGACGTCCGGTCAACCCCGAGGAGCTCATCGCGCAGAACCTGCAGGCTGTACGCGACCTTGAAGCGGGTAAGGAGCCGAACTGGCGTAACAAGATGTAAGCGCCGTCTTAGAGCCGTGAGAGGGGAGGGATGTACCGTTTTTAGCTAAAAACGGTACATCCCTCCCCTCTCACGTTCTATCTAGGAAAGAATTTTTATTTCCTCGCTCGCTCGGAAAATTCTTCCCTAGCTCCTCTCGCGGTCAAAAGCTAAAGCTTACGCATACATCGGGTTATGTCCGGCCTGCACACGTTCGGACGCGCGAACCTCGCCGGGTGCGGTGGCACCGGCATCCGCGTCAAAGGGCGAGCCGCCCAGCTTTTCGCGTCCGTGCTCGCTCAGCCATCCCAAAAGGTCAGGGCCTACAGGAACAATGCCGGTGGGATTAATGTCCTCGTGAACGATGTAGTAGTGTTCCTTGATTTGCTGGAAGTCTACGGTGTCACCAAAGCCGGGAGTCTGGAAGAGGTCGCGTGCGTACCCCCACAGATTGGGCATGGATGCGATGGTCTGCGTCCGCACTTGAAGTGGCCGTAGTAGACCGCGTCAAAGCGAACCAGGGTGGTAAAGAGGCGAATGTCAGCCTCGGTGATGTGGTCGCCCATGAGGTAGCGGCGGGTGGCCAGGCGTTCTTCAACCCAGTCAAGTGTAGTCCATAGGCGTTCAAACGCCGCATCGTATGCTTCTTGTGAGCCCGCGAAACCGCAGCGGTAAACGCCGTTATTAATCTCGGTGTAAACGCGCTTCATGACCTGGTTCATCTCGTCTTCCAGTTCCTCAGGCCAGAGGTTGGGTGCACCCTCACGGTGGAATTCTTTCCATTCCTTCGAGAAGTCTTCGGTGATTTGCGGGAAGTTGTTGGTAATGACTGCGCCAGATTTGATATCGACAATCGCGGGTACGGTGATGCCGCGCGGATAGTCGGGAAAACGCTTAAAGTAGGCTTCCTGCAGGCGCTCGATGCCGAGCACGGGGTCCTTGCCGTCTTTATCGAGGTCGAACGTCCAGGAACGTGCGTCGTGGGTGGGGCCGGGGAGTCCAATGGAAATAGCGTCCTCAAGGCCAAGCAGACGACGCACAATCAGGGTGCGGTTTGCCCAGGGGCAGGCGCGTGCGGCAACCAAGCGGTATTTGCCGGCTTCAACCCGCCAGAACTCGTGGTTGTTATCCGCTGTGTGCGCGGCAGGGTCTGCCACGATGCGGTCTTCGATATAGTTGGTGTCGCGGCTGTATTCTTCGCCCGCGTGAACGTAAGAGCCGAGGGTGGAGTAGTCATGCGTGTTACTATACTCCCAATATATTTTCGAAGTAAAGTATTGTTCTTTATTTTACGGGGTTGAAGGCCGCACAAACATCCGAAAATTACTTGATGTCGAATGTTATGCGACCTTCAACTATCTACAGCGGATAACTACCAGATTTCTTCGGTACGTCGTCCGCTACGAATCAGCGCCAGAATACGTGAGGACGCGAGTACCCCCGCAAGTGCCCAGGTGCAGCAGATTGCCAGCTCGGCGAGGGCATGCAGAAGCACCGCGTCGGATAACCCGTTCCCGGCTGCGACCTCACGGAAAACTACTATCCCGTGGGTGAGAGGTAACCACTGCACCAGTACGGCCAGCCACGCAGGGTAGGCAGAAACAGGCGCGAGCACCCCGGCCGTGAGCGGTAGTGCAGCTGCCACCACGTTGGAGATCAGGTAAGGGTCATTGAGGGCAACCGAAAGTGTCGCACAGGCAAACCCCAATAGCGTACCCGCCAGAATAAAACAGGGGAGTAGTGCAAGTGCTGTTCCCGCTATTTTCGCTGAAGAATCCGGTGCGAATAACCAGATACCGCCGATCATCACGCACCCCATCAGCGCTGCGTTGAGACAAGGAACAGCCAGCTTCGAAAACCAGAACACAGGGTTGAAAAAGCGGGTGAGCAATACATCGTGCAACACACCAATATTGCGGTCGTAGGTTACCAAGGCAATACTCTGTGCCATCACCCCGGTTGCAGCAGCTACTAGCGCACCGCAGTAGGCGGTCATGACTAGCTGAGGCGAGTTCATCGCGGATGCCACAGCTACCAGCATCAGTAACTCTGTCAGAGGTAGCGCCACCAGCGTGGTGAGAGTGGTGGGCACGTTGATGAAGGTTTGCGTTGCAGCAAGCCGCGCCGCAACTGCGTAGCGTGAGGTACTCACTTACATCACCTCCAATGACGCGTCGCGATGTGCCTTGATCAGGGCGCGTTTGAGCAGAACGGTGCTGAGAGCAAACCACGCTAAGCTCACCGCTACCGAGACAGCAATGGCGCCCCAGAAGCTAGATTCCGTCGTACTTGTTGACCCCGCGTTCAACACGGCACGCACTGCGCTGGACGTCGGTAGCAGATAGCTCACCGGCACTGCCCAGTGCTCAATGGAGGCTGGAATACCGAAAATGCCACTGACCAGAATCAAGGGAGCAACTAGCAACCCCTCGTACGTCATGGCGTAGGGCGTCAGCACAAACAAAGCCGCCACTGCACACGAAATACTCAAACATGCGAGCCAGAAAACGAATACCGCGGGCACCAGCTGCCAGCTAACCTGCGGGTGTAACCGCAGAATCCACGCGAGTAGACCGGCAAGCGGAAAAGCAAACAGACCAAAAGCTGACGCCGAACCTACGAGCGGAAGCAGGGTAGAACCGGCACGCGTTGGAGTAAATACCAAGTGCACCAGTGTGCCCTGAAACCGTTGAAAACCAATGAGGCCCGCGGCAACCGTGCAGACCGTCCACGTACCCACTAGTCCAGCGCGCAACCAGGCGCTACTGGCCGATGAGGGGGAGTGCGATGCAAACGACGCCACATACTGCATCAGTAAAATCGTCACCGTCGATGTAATCATCAACTGTACAAAATAACTATTGCCCGCGAATAAGCGTGTGTGAAAGGCGAGCATACGAAGAACCCTCACTACTACTCGCCCTCCTGCTCAGTTTCAATGCCCAGAAGCGCAAAGTAGGCGTCCTCTAAGGTGGCATGGTCGGCAAGTGAGCTGTGCGCCCGTAGATCCTGTAGCGTTCCGTGGAAAGCTGTCTTGCCCTCATTGATAATCAAAAGGTCATCGGCAAGTGCCTGAGCTTCTGCCAGATAGTGCGTGGTGAGTAGGATGCCCGTGCCACGCTGCGCTAGCGACTTCACGAGTTTGCGCACCTCAAGAGCCAGTTCTGGATCAAGCCCGTTGGTCGGCTCGTCCAGAAAAAGCAGGGCGGGGTCGTTGAGTAGTCCGCGCGCGATGTGCAGTCGCTGCTTCATACCGCGCGAAAAATCTTGAACCTTAGAATCGGCGCGGTCGGTGAGAGCCACAGCCTCTAGCGCATCTTCAACACGTTCCTTGCGGAGCTTACGGGGGACGCCCAAGACATCTGCGAAGAAGAGTAGGTTATCCCGAGCTGTGGCACGCGAGTAGAAACCTCGATCGCCACCGAGGACCAGTCCAATGTGCTGACGTGCCGCGCGGGGCTGCGCAACCGCGTCCACACCGGCTACCTGTATATCGCCGGACGTCGGCGCTAACAGAGTGGAGCACATGTTAATAGTGGTGGTTTTACCGGCACCATTTGGCCCGAGAAAGCAGAGAATCTGCCCAGCGTTGATTTCAAAAGAGACGTGATTGACCGCGCGAAAATTCTTCGGGCCCAGATCGCGCACCAGATTGTGCGCGCTAAAAATAGGTTGGAAAGCCAACGTTATGCCTTTCAAGCATGAGAAATTCAGAGGATGCGTGATGAAAGGGGAGCCGAAGGCACAACAAATAAACCCTACGAGTCCGGTATTTACGGGCAGGAGGTATCAACTGTTTTAAGACGGGTTAGGCGGTTACCTTCAGCATCCCGTGCGCGCGAACAGTTGTTGACATGTGGCATTCCTTAGAAAAACAAAGATGTTATCTGAATCATACTCTTAAATGCCGAGAGGGGTCACTTATCGTTCAAAAAAGCGTAATTTTTGAACGTGAAGTGACCCCTCGCGGGAGAAAAGGGCTTAGGAAACCACGTGACCGGTTTCGTCCAGCAACTTGGCGCGTAGCTCGCGTCGTTCTGCCTGAGCCTTGGGATCGGGCAGCGGAACCGCAGCCAGCAAACGCTGGGTGTATGCCTGCTTGGGGTGGCGCAGAATCTGTTCACGCGTACCCTGCTCGACAATTTCACCGCGGCGCATCACGGCGATGCGGTCTGCCAGGGCATCGATAACCGCCAAGTCGTGAGTCACGAAGAGGCAGGCGAAGCCCATTTCTTCCTGAAGTTCCTGGAAGAGCTCGAGCACGCGAGCCTGAACGGAGACGTCCAACGCTGAGGTGGGCTCATCGGCAATCAGTAGCTTGGGCTTGAGCGAGAGCGCACGTGCAATACCCACGCGCTGCTTCTGACCACCGGAAAGCTCGTGCGGATAGCGGTTGCGGTAAGAGCGGGGCAGCTCAACACGGTCCAACAGGCCCTCGATGCGACGCTGCAGCTCAGCACCCTTAGCCTCACCCGCGAGGAACATAGGCTCACCAATGGACTCACCGATAGGCAGACGCGGGTTCAGCGAGGACGACGGGTCCTGGAACACCATACCGACGTCCTTGCGGACAGCCGCCAGGGTCTTGCGGTTGGGCTTGCGCATGTCGTAACCGCACACGTTCAACTCGCCTTCGGCAACATCCAAGAAGCCAACGGTCGCGCGACCAATGGTTGACTTACCGGAGCCGGATTCGCCCACCAGACCGAGCACCTCGCCGGCGCGGATTTCAAGGTTTGCGCCGGTGACCGCGCGGAAGGGGCCAACGCGTCCCTGCTTGGGGTATTCCAGCGCCACGTCCTTCAGCGAGAGAATAACGTCGCCGTCAAACTCGCGCGGGGGCATGACCTGGTTGATAATAGCTGTCGGAGGACGCTGGCCCTCGGCTGCATCGTCGATAGCCGCGTTGACGTCGATCTCGCCGCCACCCAGGTTGAGCACTGAACCGAGCAGCGCCTTGGTGTAGTCGTGCTGCGGGTTGTTGAAGATATGCTCAGCGTCGCCGGTTTCAACAATTTCACCGCGGCGCATCACAGCAACGCGGTCTGCGAGGTCAGCAACAACACCCATGTCGTGGGTGATGAGAATAATTGCTGAGTTGAGCTTCTTCTGCAGGTTACGCATGAGTTCAAGGATTTCAGCCTGAACGGTCACGTCGAGCGCGGTGGTGGGCTCATCAGCAATCAGCAGCTTGGGGTCGGTTGAGAGCGACTGCGCAATCATGGCGCGCTGGCGCTGACCACCTGACATCTGGTGCGGGTATGAGTTGAATGCCTTGATGGGATCCGGCATTTCAACCAGTTCCAGCATCTTGATGGCTTCTTCTTTACCCTGCGCAGGCGAGATGTCCTTGTGCAGACGCAGGGTCTCCACAATCTGATCGCCCACAGTCATTACCGGGTTCATCGCGGTCATGGGTTCCTGGAAGATGACTGCAATGTCATCGCCACGAACGCCAAGAAGCGCTGAGTTGCTCAAGCCAATGAGCTCGCGTCCGTTGAGCTTAACGGAGCCTGAGACGCGGGCGTTCTTGGGCAGAAGGCCGATCATACCCATGGATGAAACCGACTTACCTGAGCCAGATTCACCCACGATTGCCAGAACTTCACCGGCGTGGACGGTGTAGTTCAGATTGGTTGCTGCCGGCACCCATTTGCGGTCGACGCCAAAGTCGACGCTGAGGTTGCGTACTTCGAGGACGGGCTGTGCTGCTTCTGCACGGTCTGCTCGTACGCTAGCTGTTTGAGTAGTCACTTGGGTATCCCCACTCTTATTTGTGTATCAATTCTTGGGAGCGTTGCTCGTATGTTGGTTGTTTGCGCTTGAATCTTTGAGAGAATTTAGAACTATGAAATCCCAGTATCTTCAGAACCCGCCGGTGCGTTTTCGCCCTAAGACCGCTGTCTTCTACACCGTTGTTGCTGTTGTTATTGCTGTCGTTTTGGTTGCGGCAACTTTGTACGTTTACGGTGTGTATGGGCTGGTTGCTAAGTGCTGGCCGTGGTTCTTTTTAGCCTACGGAGTGTGGTATCTGCTGGGCTATCCTTCGTTTGAGGTTGACCGCGATGAACTCTGCATCAAGAACCCTTTTGTTTCTCACCGCGTGGGTTACCCCAACCTGATTGATGTCTCGACCAAATTCAACTTGACCTTGGTGACCGCTCGTAAGAAGTATCAAGCATTTGCTGTGCCTTCTACCGGTATGCGTGCTGGGTTACATACTCGCGAGGAAGAAATTACCAATCTGCCATCTATCACTTACGGCGGTCATGGCTCGGTTCGTACTTCTGATCTCCCCACGGGATTCTCCGGTAGTGCTGCCATGGTGGCTCGCGGCTACTGGCAAGAAATCGTTGAGGATGAAGCTCTGAGCACCTTCCCCGGGATTGAAGAATCAACCTTCGATGTCAAAGGCGGCGTCATCTTTGCGCTTTTAGCACTTGCCGCTGCGGTGAGTGTATTTCTCTAGTTCGTTATCTCTATAAAGTTTTCAAGAGGCGGTGGACGCTTGCTCCTGTGTGTAGCGGGGCGGGCGTCCACCGCTTGTTCTTTAGCGCTTGGTGACGGTGTTGTCAGCCCAGGGAGCCTGGCCGTCTTCGCCGTCTTCAACGACCTTGCCGCGTTTGACGGTTGCCTCACCGGGGGCTGCTACTGCAAGACCCTCGATGCTCAGACCGTTTTCAGCTGAGTGGGCGGTGCGCTCCTTAGCCTTACGCGGGTTGAACTTCTTCTGGCGGGGGTCGAATGCGTCGCGCAGACCGTCACCGACGAAGTTCACGCACAGTGACAAGACAAGGATGAACAGACCCGGGAACCAGAAGAGCCAGGGGCGGGTAGAGAATGCAGTCTGGTTAGCTGAGATTAAAGAACCCAGTGACCAGTCGGGTGCCTTCACACCGAAGCCGAGGTAGCTCAGCGCGGTCTCGGTCAGAATTGCTGATGACATCATGAGCGAGACGTTCACGGTCACAACGCCGATAGCGTTAGGCAGAATGTGCTTGAAAATGATGCGCATATCTGACGCGCCAGCCAGGCGGGCAGCGTCCACGAACTCACGTTCACGCAGGGTCAAGAACTCTGCACGAACCAGACGAGCCAGTGAGCTCCAGAAGAGCAAACCAACAACCACACCGAGAGCAATGATGCTCCAGGTGCCGTGGAAGTAGTTACCGGCGATCTTACCGAGCACAGCGGTGAGCAGCATCAGAGGAATAATGATGATGATGTCGGTAAAGCGCATGATGATGGTCTCTACCCAGCCGCGGAAGTAACCCGCCAGACCACCGAAGAGAACACCGAGGAAGCCTGCGATACCGCTGATGAGGATAACCACTAAGAAGGTGTTTTGCACACCGCGCATGGTCATTGCAAAGAGGTCGCGACCGGTTGCGTCCTGACCGAACCAGTGTTCACCAGAAGGCGCGCCGCCGTTGACCATTTGCTGCATTTCGGTGTGGTCGTACTTCCACCAGCCGGGAATGGGGCCCACGCCCATAGCGGTCATTGCCAGCAAGAAGATGAAGACAATAATTGCCAGCGAGATAATTGCACCGGTGTTCTGCACAAAGCGCTTACGAACAATCTGGCCCTGAGTTTTACCCGCTGATTCCTGGTTACGGTTATCAACGTTGGTTTCGACGGAGCGCAGAGCGGTGGTTTCTGTGGTGGGCGCTTTGGTGCTACCCGAGGTCTTGTTTTCGTTGGTGCTCATTATGCTTTCACCCTAACGCGCGGATCAAGGATGGAGTAGAGCAGGTCTGCAATGAGGTTGAAGACCAGCGCCATAATACCGGTGACGAGGAAGACGCCCATCACGGGGTTGGGGTCTGTGTGCGCTAGTGAGTCCAGGAAGAGTGAACCCATGCCCTTGAAGGAGAAGATACGTTCGGTAATTGCTGCACCACCGATGATTGCGCCGAAGTCCATCGCGATGATGGTTGCCAGCGGAATCAAAGCGTTGCGGAAGGCGTGCTTCATGACGACTGCGCGTTCTGAAACACCCTTTGCGCGTGCGGTGCGAATGTAGTCCTGGTTCATGATTTCGAGCATGGACGCGCGTGAGTAGCGTGAGTAGCTAGCCAGCGAAATCAAGGTCAGAGCAATGGTGGGCAGAAGGATGTGGGTGAAGGTGTCCAAACCGCTGATCCAGAAGTCCCCGTTGAGGTTAGGGGTGGATGCGTTTGCGGTTGGGATCGGACGGCCCTTAATACGGGGGTTGGTGATGTAGTCACCCCATGACTGCATGAAGCGGTCTGCGAAGATCAGCAGTGCCATGACGAAGCCGGTGAGTGCACCAACGCGTGCGCCCTGCCCCTTGTCGTAGCCGCCTGCGAGCAGACCTGCAATGATACCGAGAACGATGAAGACAACGGAGATGATGACGATCATCAAGAAGGTTGCCTGGTCGAGAAGGTTCTGAATGGGGAAGTAGACGATCAAACCAACTACTACCATTGCCAAACCTGCAATGAGTGCGCGGCGGTTACGAAGACCGGACACCAAAATGGTGAAGACAACCGCTGCAAGAACGCCGAGAACCAGCATGAAGGGAATACCCAAGAACGGATTGAGCAGCCACTCGGTAGCTGAGACGAAGATAATCAGACCTGCGGTGAGCACAAAACCGAAAACAGCTAGCAGGATGCGGGTCTTCTGCTTGCCGTAGGAGGCTGCGTACCAGAAAAGGCCAGCCACCAGTGAAATCAACAGCGTTGTTGGGATGGTGACCTGCGGGTTCTTCAAGAAGTCGTTGAAGCCGATTGCCAAGAATTCCTTGAGTAGGACCGCAATCCAGAAGGAAGGCAGTGAGAAGAAGAGGAAGCTTGCAAAGGTTACGGTGTAGTCCAAGCCTGAGTACTGGCGAAGAGCTGAGATGATACCGAGGCTCACACCAATCAGAATCGACAGAATGGTTGCCGCAACTACCAGAATCAGGGTCTGGTAGATAGCGTTTGACAGCAACTGGGTGACGGGAGTGCCTGCAAGGTTTGAGCCAAAGTCGCACTTGCCCGTGAAGCATCCCAGCACGCCGCCGAGCCACATAAAGTAGCGCAGGGGAGCGGGGGTATCAAGATTCAAAGCATCAATGCGCTGCTGGATTAAGGCTTCTTTATTTGCACTTTGTAGGGTGCGGAGTTCCGCGAGGGGGTCGCCCGACGCGGCTGTCAGAAGGTAGATCAAAAATGATGCACCAAAGAGGATGAACACTGCCGTGAGCAGTCTCCTCGCTACGTACATGAACATGGTGGAATCCGTAAGGGTTGTAATTGAGGTTCTATGGTTATAGGTCTACACAACCAAAGCGCGGATGCAATTGCACCCGCGCTATGGCGTTTTCTCAAGTGGTGAGCATAAAGACTGGGTGCCCTATCGCGATTAGCTAGCGATATCCCATTCTTCAGCGTTCCAGGTTAGAGGCTGCTGACCCGGCTTGGGCTTTACACCGGTAATCGCATCATTGTAAGAAGCGACTGCTACGGACTGGAAGAGGGGCAGACCGTAAGCGTCCTTGAAGAGCTCTGCGTCAGCTGACTGCTTGAGCTGTTCAATCTTGCTCTGGTCAGTGGTCTTCATAATGTCATCTGCTGCTGCATCAACAGTTGCGTTGGAGTAGCTGGTGAAGTTAGAGGAAGCGCCGGTCTTGAAAATCTGACCCAGGGCTGAGTTGCCAACACCTGATGAAACCCAGCCGAAGATTGATGCGTCGTATGCGCCGTCCTTACCGGTGGGAAGCTGCTCTGACCAATCCTCGGTGCCCTTGTCTTCGACCTTGAAACCTGCCTTCTCAGCTGATTCCTTAATCATCTGGTAGGAGTTCACGCGGTTTGCGTTCTTGTTGTTGTAGAGGATACGAACGGTCGGGGTCTTACCGCCGAGAAGCTCTTTTGCCTTCGAGATGTTCTCATCCATGTTGTCTGAGGGGTACTCAGATGAGTTGTTGTTCTCAACGCTCTTGTCGTAGTTTTCCTTGTCTGACAAAACGTAGAGCTGTGAGTTCAGAACTGAAGCATCAGATTCCATAGGCTTGATGAGCTTGTTGACGATGTCCTGGCGAGGAATAGTCAGCAAGAATGCCTTACGAACGTTCTCGTCAGCGAAGGGGCTACCTTCAACCATGTTGAGGTCAACGTGATCGTAAGACTGGTCGGGCTGGGTCTTGGTGGTAACACCGTCAACACCCTGCAACTGTGAAACGGTGTCGATGGATGCCTGAGGCGCAACCATGTCAACGTCACCGTTCTGAATTGCCTGAACCTGCGCTGAAGGATCAGCCATGGTCTTGAAAACGATTTCGTTGACCTTGGGCTTGTTATCGCCCTGGTAGTTTTCGTTGGCAGTCAGGGTAACTGACTGGTTTTCAACGATGTCGGTGACCTTGTAGGGGCCGTTACCTACGAGCAGTGACTCATCGCTGGGCTTAGTAGTGGTATCAAAACCGGTGTTCCACGCCTCCGCAATCTTGCGTAGGTCTGAGTTTTCCTTGCCGGGCTCAGCATTCTCAAGGGTTTCAGCGAGCTTGGCTTCGTCCATGCCTGCCTGCTGTGCTACAACATGAGCAGGTACTGAGATGTTGTAGGCAATCTCCCAGTCAGCAAACTGCTGGGGGTAATTGAAGGTGATAGAGCGACCGTCTTCGCCCAGAGTGGGCTTGCTAGCCTGGCCAAGACCCTGGGTCTCGCCTGCAAAGTCAAAGTAGCTAACGCCGTTCTCGCCTTCGCCGTTGAAGTAACCGGACTCTGCAGCCCATGCGAGAAGAAGATCAGCCTTGTCGATATCGTTGCCATCAGACCACTTCTGGCCTTCGTTGACCTTGTAATCAACCTTGATGCCGTCGCCGTCTTCGGTCATGTTGTATGAGCCGAACCAGTCATTGTGGCGAACATCGAAAGTGTCGGTAATGGTGTAGAAGCCACGGGTAGTCAGCTGAGCAATAATACCGTTGGTATCTGAGTTGCCACTAGCGGTGTCAGTGTTGAGCGATGAGAAAACGTTGGTTAGAGCAACAGACACTGACTTGTCTTTGTTGTCTGATGAGCCCGATGAGTTGTTTGATGAACCGTTTGATGCACAAGCGGTCAAACCCAAAGCAGCGATAGCGGTGAGGCTCAAAACGCTGGAGATGCGTGACTTAACCATTCGATGGTCTCCTTGAAAAAGTGAAAAGAAAATGTGGTGGTGCACTTATAGTGCGTACAGGCGAAACAGCCACTTAACGTGACTAACAACACTTATTGGTTTCATAGTAGACCAAAGATGCTGAAAACAGGTAGTCAGAATGACTTTTTTTCATTTTATTTTTATGTTGCGGATTTATTGCGCACGATTTCACATAGTGAGGTCTCGAATTGAGGCTGGGCCGAGATAGGTGGAAAATATTGTGCACGCTCGAGGTTGAGACGCCCGGCGGTGTCCTCACTTAATGGGATAAATTAACGCTTAGAGACGTCATAGTAATGTGAGGCTTCATGTTCACCGCTAAAAAATTCTCAGACTTAACCGTTGAAGAGCTCAACGCTATCTACATTGCGCGGTCAAAGGTGTTTACCGTCGGCCAGCAACTCACCGTTCAAGAACCGGACCTCGCTGACCGCCAAGCTGTGCACTTCTTTTCACAGAATGATGCCGGCGAAGTTGTAGCCTATATGCGTCTGATCGATCTTGAAAAAATTGAAGACGACCACTACGAACAGGTGTCCGGCGCCTACGCCCTGTCTCGCGTCGCCGTTCTCAAAACCCTGCGAGGACAAGGCATGGGACGCAAGCTCCTCGACGCTGCTATTCAGTGGGTTCGCGATGAAACTGAAGCAACCAAGATTATTATTGATGCACAGGCATACCTGCGCGATAGTTACTACGCGCCAGTAGGGTTCGTGCAAGTAGGTGAAGAATTCCGCGAGGCAGGGCTACCCCACGTCAAAATGATTCTGGAGCTCTAAATGTTTACCATCAAAAACTTTGATGAACTCACCAACACCGAGCTGTACGCCATCTGCGCTCAACGCGTCGCGGTTTTTGTGGTGGAACAGAACTGCCCTTACCAAGACATCGATGGGTTGGACCCTCGTTGCCAGCATATGTTCGTGATGAATAACGGTGAGATTGATGCTTACCTGCGCGTCTTTGATCGTGGCACCGTTGATGACCATCACTCCCCGCGTCGGGAGGGCGTCGCATCCTTGGGTCGAGTTATCACCGGACCGAACGCGCGTGGCAAAGGCATGGGGCACCAGCTGGTGGCTGCCGGAATTGAGCATGTGCGCACAACGATGCCGCATGTCCACACTATTTTTATTTCAGCCCAGGAGCACCTAGCAGAAACCTACTACGGCAAGCACGGATTTGAGAGGGTCTCCGAGGTGTACTTGGAGGACGACATCCCGCACGTGGATATGGAACTGAAGCTTTAACCATTAGCCGCGAGGGGGCCGGGCGCTGATTTTCCGAGCGAGTGAGGAGGTGAAAGTTAGCGACTAGAGGGCTTTCACGCGGAGGCCGCCATCAGCCTACTTATAAGAGCAGACTTATAGATGCGCGAGAGGGGAGGGATGGACCGTTTTTGGCAAAAAAACGGTCCATCCCTCCCCTCTCGCGGAAGAAAAAGCGAAAGTTATCCACAGATTTAAGAATTTGCCCTAAACGCACATGAAATAATACAGACTGAAAGACATGAACCGCACCTATCCTTCAGTTTTCACGACTCAAGAGGCTGCTCAGCATGGAGTCTCTCGACGCGTACTTAAAAGAAATAACAACATCAATCAGCACTCACAGGGGCTAAGATTTGTCGGTAACCCCGATGTTGCACTCATCGCTGAAAAGATTTGCGAGCTTACCGAAGACATCGTAATTTCCCACCACACAGCGGCAAAAGTGCATGGCCTACGAATACCTAACTACCTTGAGAAGAAGCACGAAATCTCAGTGCTAAAAACTCATGGCAAATGGTCTACCAAGAGGCAGGGAGTTGTCGGTTATCGAACGAAAAAGCTTCTTGACGATGAAACTCAACCATTTGGCTCTGCCTACATTACGACTGTCGAACGTACCATTTTTGATTTAGCGCAGTATCTGACACCCTATCAGCTTATCCAAGTAGTAGACGGAGCTATTAATTCTCATGCCCATGGATATTACTGTTTCGAAGCGCAAACTAGCATCGAAAAAATTCGGGATCTCTGTCTTAAGCATCCCGGAGAGCGCGGCGTCAAGAAACTGAAGCTCTGTCTAGAGCGGGCACGGGTAGGTTCGGATTCCGCGCAAGAAACGCTTCTTCGCCTGTTGCTCGATGACCACGGAATACACGGACTTCTTCTGAACCATCCCGTTTATTCAGAAGACGGAGAGTTGCTATTTCAGTCAGACTTAGCGGACGAACGCACAAAAACAAGTATCCAGTATGAAGGGGAGCACCACTCGGAACAGCTTCAAGTTCGTCGTGATATCCGCAGAGAACGTCGTACCGAAGATGCAGGATGGACTGAAATTCGAATTATGGCAACTGATCTTTACGAAGAGGTTTTTGATGCGGACGCTCAAGACTGGATGCCGAGAGCCGTATCGATTGTTCGCCGCGTCCTCAAAGCTAAAAGTTAATTAGATGCGCGAGAGGGGAGGGATGGACCATTTTTGGCAAAAAAACGGTCCATCCCTCCCCTCTCGCGCATCTACTCTCGCGGAAGGTGGAGAACTACTTGGTAGTAATCTTCAGGATTTTATCCGACTGGGTGACGTCGCCGGTTGCGCCCTCAACATCGTCGAACTTGACGGTGTTAGTCACGAGAACCGGAGTGGTCAGCGGGTAGCCCGCCTTCTTGATGATGTCATGATCGAAAGTCAGCAGGGTCTGACCAGCGGTAACGCGCTCGCCCTTCTTGACCTTCACATCGAAGCCTTCGCCGCCGAGGTTTACGGTGTCAATACCAACGTGGATCAACAGCTCAGCACCGTTATCCAGCTTCAGACCAACTGCGTGGCCGGATGCGGGGGTTGCAATAACCTTGCCGTCAGCAGGAGCTACAACGGTGTTGCCGGTGGGCTCAATCGCAGCGCCCTTGCCGAGCTTCGCAGCAGCGAAGATGGGGTCGGGAACTTCAGACAGCGGGATAGCGCGTCCAACAATGGGTGAAGCAATATCCAAAACGGTGCCTGCCTCGTAGGAGTCAGGTGAGGTTGCTACAGGTGCGGCGGTGGCTGAAGCGGATGATGCGGTAGCACCAGTTGCTGCCGCAGTGCCAGCGGTTGCGGTGCGAGCACCTGAGTGAAGAACCTCAGACTCATGAGCTACAGGAGCACCTGATTCAACGGTGTCAACAACGGCAGCTTCACCGCCTTCTGCGTCAATAGCGGGAGCGTTTTCGCGCTTAGCCCGTGATTCAGCAGCCTGAGCCTTTGACTCGTAACCGAAGATCAGAACGCCAGCCATTGCGCCGAAGTAAGCGATTGCAAGACCGATAGCGAACAGCGGGATGGGCTGCATTGCGGGGATTGACAGCAGTGAAGTGAACGCGAATGCGTATGACTTAACGCCGAGTGCTGAAATCAATGCACCACCGATAACAGCGGGAACAAGAATCAGCGGGAAGACGCGCTTGTAGCGCAGAACAACACCGTACAGTGAAGGCTCAGAAATACCACCGAGCAGACCGGAAACAGCTGCACCGGTTGCGGTCTGACGCAGTTCCTTATCGTGCTTTGCACGGATAGCAACACCGGTAACCAAACCGAAGACTGCGAAGTTGTAAGCCGCCATAGGTGACTGGATGAAGTCGAAGCCGTTGGTCTGCAGGTTGTTAATCATGACAGCGTTCAAAGGCCAGTGCAGACCCAGGGGAACCATGAACAGGTAGGTACCAGCGATAACTGCACCAACGAGCCACGGAGCGATGTCGTTCAACCAGCCGAAGAGATCTGAGATGCCCTGGCCCAAGAGGATGCCGAAGGGACCGATAACCAGTGCGGTCAAGGGAACGAGAATCAGGATTGAAATCATAGGCACAAACACCATGTGAAGCATGGTGGGGATGATCTTCTTCAGGAAGCGCTCAAGCGGAGCAAGCAGAGCAGCAGCGAACAGCGGAGGGAAGATCTGGCCGGTGTATGAGAAGAGGTAGAGCGGAACAGCCCAGCCACCGATGTGGAACAGGTCCAGGTGGTTAGCGCCCTCGGGCAGAATCTCTGACAGGCCGCGGAAAGCGTCGGTCATGAGTGCTGCGGGGATAGCTGCACCAACCCACATGTTCGCACCCAGGCGCTTAGCAGCGGTGGCACCAATCATGATGGGCATGAAGTTCAGAACTGACAGTGACGCTGCCAGGATCAAGAACCAGAAAGTGTACTCGGTACGCCATGAGTTCAGCATGTCAGCGTTCAGCGCTGCATCGCCGAGCTTAGGGCCGTTGACGAGGTCCTTGTTAACAACTTCGCCAGCGAAGTTGGTGTAGGTGCCGAAAACACCGAGCTGCTGCAGCAAAACGATGAGGGTCAAGATCATCGATGAGCCGAGCAGTGCCCACAGGACGGGGCGGAATGAGTCTGAGAGGACGTCGAAGGTACGGGTAATCCAGTTAGCCTTCTTCTCGTTGGGGTCAGCAACTTCGTTACCTGCTGCTACTGAGCCTTCGCCAACGCCTGAAACGCCGGGAAGCTTCTGCATCTCGTTGTAAACAGCCTCAACCTTGTCGCCCAGAACAACCTGGGTCTGGCCTGACTGCTCGATGATTGAGAGCACGCCGGGTACGTTTTCGATTGCCTTCTTGTCGATGGCAGCCTTTGACTTAGGAGTCACGCGCAGGCGGGTTGCGCAGTGCGTGAAGTGAGAAATATTCTCGGGGCCACCAAGACCCTCAAGAATTTTCTTGCCCATTTCGGAGTTATTCACCGTTTGAGCTCCTTGCTAGTGATGAAAGTGCCCTGAAAACGCAAAAAGACCCGAGTTACTCACTTCCATTTTCGCGTGCGCATCTGTGCGGATGCGGTTAGTCCAGGACTAATGGCGAGGAGCATAGAGTCCTAGCCTGCGAAAAGTGAACGATGCGTGTAGGTGCATTTCTGCGCCGTGCACGAGCTACGTTCAGATGAAATGAGTAACTCAGGTCTTGCCTGCATTGTCAGTAACAATCCTGATGATTACTACTTGGTTCACACCAAATTCGATGCTTACTCTACTCCGGGTTGTCACAATACGCAACACTTGGTTTTTGATGCTATGCCACAGAAAAATATGGATTTTACTTGGCTATATGCAAGCTGTGGAATGAGTAAGTTTAAGGCTTCCCTTAAAATTTCTAATACTTTGCTGCGCGAGTGGCGGCAACCGCGTCCGGATGATACCTACGCAACCAACGCTGATGGTACTGATAGTTGACTTCAACCAGCGCGCTACCGAGCATACCGAGTGCCAGCGTCCACACCAGGAGGGGGCCGGTGGGAAGCTCAAACTGGTGATACCACTGCGAGATGGGGACGAGAACCGCAAGCGCCAAACCGAGGTACATGGCAACCACTAGAGCCGCTCGTTTGAGATCGAAGGGACGCACCGCCGTGGTCAAATTCCACAGCCCCAGCATGACCAGCGTAATGAGCGTTGCCGTCTGCAACTGTGTCAAGGACGCTCCACCGGCTACCTGCTCTGCGCGTCCCACAAAATTCAGCACAATAAGCGAGAGAGCAATAATGATGGCACTAGGTACCGCAAAATGCAGGGCTCTATTCAAGAATCCGGGCACATAGCGGCGGGTATTGTTCATCATGGTCAAGAAGAAGGCAGGGCCTCCTACCATCAGAAGATCAGCCGTGGAGTACTGGCGCGGTAGCAACGGGAACTGCCAGCACAACAGACCCAGAAGAACACCGAGCACAATTGCAAAGCCTGTTTTGGTCAGGAACAGGTTGGTAACGCGCTCGATGTTTGCGATAATCTTGCGCCCTTCGGCGAGGACGGAAGGCAGACGATCGAAACGTCCGTCGAGAAGAATCAGACGCGATACTGCCTTGGTGGCGGGGGCAGCGTTACCCATCGCGATGCCGAGGTCTGCATGTTTGAGGGCGAGAGCGTCGTTGATGCCGTCACCCGTCATGGCTACGGTGTGACCAGCTTTTTGCAGGGCGAGCACCATATTTTTTTTCTGCTCGGGCGAGACGCGACCGAAGACGTTGTGCGTGAGCGCCGCCTGAGCAAGTTCTTCACCGTCGGCGGGCAGGGCAGACGCGTCGATAGCACCGCTATCGACGTTCATGCCGGCGAGCTTAGCGGCTGCAGCCACGGTCTGTGGGTTATCACCCGAAAAGACCTTGAGGCTGATGCCCTGGTCAGCAAAGTATTGCAGGGTTTCCGGTGCCTCTTCGCGCACCTGCTCGCGGAAGGTTATCAGCAAAGCCGGGCTAGCTTTTGGCTTATCGGTCAGCACCTTGCCGTCTGCAGTGCGCGGTAAGGACGCGGTGTGCGCGAGAACCATGGTGCGCAGGCCGGACGCGGCGAGTTCGCTGGCTCGCTCGCGTTCTGGTGTGCTCGCGTCCAACAGTGCTTCTGGCGCACCCAAAACCCAGGCGCCGGTGGAAAGCTCCACCGCAGAAAAACGTTGCGCCGAAGAAAAGGCAATGGTTCCCGACGCTTTTTTGGCAGGTACGTCGGTGAATTCTTCGCTCAGGGCTGCGGCTGTCGGGTTAGCGTTTTCATCGGCACCAAACCAGGCTAGCGCCTGACGCCAGCCTGCCGGTGCGTTATCGAGTGCCTGCACAGAATCAAAACCCACACCACCCTCGGTGAGCGTACCGGTTTTATCGAAGCACACCACGTCCACGCGGGCGAGAACCTCAACCGCAGGCTGCTCCTGAATCAGCACCTCGTCCTGCGCCAGTTTCACGGCCGCAACCGCAAACGAAATGGTGGTCATCAACGCCAGACCCTGCGGAATCATGGACGCGATGGACGAGACCGCGACGATGGTGGCATCCTGCCACGCACCGCTTGATAAGGCGCGCGACCAGCCGCCAACCGCCATCATCTGGCCGTTCACAACAATCGCGATGATTGGAATTAGAGCGAAGGTAATCCACTTGACCACACGCTCCATACCGGCGCGCAACTCGGAATTAATGCGCGTAAACTGGCGGGCTTCCTGCGCCAGCTTGTTCGCGTGTGAATTAGCACCGACGGCGAAAATCTGCACGCGTCCCGTACCGCCCAGCACCGACGATGCAGAAAGAACCGCATCACCCGGGACCTTCGCCACGGGGTCATTCTCACCGGTCAGCATTGACTCGTCGAGATCCAACCCATCGGACGTGAGAACGGTGGCATCGGCGGGAACCTGGTCACCGCGCTTGAGCACCACAACATCGTCTACGACGAGCTGATCCAGCGGCACTTGCTGCACGCGTCCTTCACGCACTACCGTTGCGGGATCGCGGCGCAATAAGGCAATCTGATCGAGCTTTTTCTTAGCCGAATATTCCTGCACAAAGCCCACCACCACGTTGGTGATAGCGGCCAGAAGAAAAAGGGTGTCGAACCAGCGTCCCAGAAGGACAACAGCAAGCCCGCACAGCCCCAAAATAAGGTTGAAAAGTGTGAAGAGATGGGTTCGAACAATCGTCCAGACGCTACGGGAGGTCGTGGAATCCACAGTGTTCGCTAACCCGGCGTTGATACGGTCTGAAACTTGGCTCTCGCTCAGCCCCTGATGCGGGTCAATGTTCTGTCGGTCTTCGGCGCGAGGAACAACTGTTGAGCGAGAGTTTTTCATACAACATTTCCGGGGTCTGGTCGGGGTGTTTTTATCATTCTAGAGGACGCTGGTGGGCGGCGGCATCCTGCGTAGGGATGAGATACCGCCTCGGCTCACAGCGTCCCACATACAAAATTTCCGAGCCACACACGAAAATCATGTGTAGCTCGGGAATTTTGTATGTGGTTACCTTGGCGGTAAGAGCCTTAGCCCTGTGCTACCTCACCGAAGTAGCGTGCCATGGTGCCTTCGTGTGCTTCGCGCATCTGGTCGAGGGTGAGGGTAAACTCGCCCTGTACTTCCAATGCCTCGGACGCCGCGTCCACCACGCCGATGCGTGCGAACGGGAAGTCGCGTGCGGTGCACATGTCCTTGAATCGAACCTCTTCGGAGCGAGGAACGGAGACAACCACACGGCCCAGCGACTCTGAGAAGAGCAGGGTGAAGGTGTCTACGTTATCGCGTTCTGCAACTTCGCCCAGACCGATGCGAGCACCGGTGCCAAAGCGCAGGCAGGACTCAACGAGGGTTGCTGCCAGACCGCCAGCTGCAACGTCGTGTGCAGCGTCGATCATGCCGTCGCGGCTCATGTTCACGAGCATGTCGCCCAGAGTGCGCTCCAGTGCCAAGTCAACCTTGGGAGGCTGGCCACCCAGGTGACCCTTCAAGCGTGCCCATTCTGAGCCGTCCAACTCGTCGCGGGTGGTGCCCAGCAGGTAGATAGCCTGGCCGTCTTCAGCCTTTGACCAACCTGAGGGAGTGCGACGGGTGACGTCGTCCATAACGCCCATCATTGCCACAACGGGGGTGGGGTTGATGGCGCGGTCGCCGGTCTGGTTGTAGAGCGACACGTTACCGCCGGTGACGGGAACGCCCAGTTCCATACAGCCATCAGCCAAGCCACGAACAGCTTCAGCGAACTGCCACATGACGTCCGGATCCTCGGGGGAGCCAAAGTTCAGGCAGTCAGAGACAGCAACGGGACGTGCGCCCACGGTTGCTACGTTGCGGTAAGCCTCAGCCAAGGACGCGCGTGCGCCCTCGTAGGGGTCGAGGTAGGTGAAGCGGGGGTTTGCATCGGTTGCCAGTGCAACGCCCAAACCGGTGTTTTCATCCACGCGTACCACACCACCGTCGTCCGGCATTGCCAGGGCGGTGTTGCCCTGAACGTAGCGGTCGTACTGGTTGGTGATCCATGACTTGGAGCAGAGGTTGGGGCCAGCCATCAGTTCGAGAACAGCGTTGCCGAGGGCACCGCCGGTAGGACGTTGCGCGTCCGCCTCTGAACCGGTGAAGTGGTCAGCCTGAACGTCGTCCTGCCAATCCGGGCGTGCAAAAGGACGCTCGTAGGTGGGGCCGTCGTGTGCAACGGTCTTGGGGTCAACGTCAACGATGATTTCGCCGTCCCACTCGATGGTCAGACGGCCCGAGCCTGTGACCTCGCCGAGTACTGAGTACTCAACGTCCCACTTGGTCATGATGTCTTCAAAGCGTGAGAGGTTCTCGGGGGTGACAACTGCCATCATGCGCTCCTGAGATTCTGACATGAGAATCTCGCCGGGAGTCAGGGTGGGGTCACGCAGAAGTACCTTGGTCAGGTCAACGTGCATACCGCCGTCGCCGTTTGACGCCAGCTCTGAAGTTGCACAGGAGATACCTGCTGCGCCGAGGTCCTGAATACCTTCAACGATGGAGTTCTTGAAGAGCTCCAAGCAGCACTCAATGAGTACCTTTTCTGCGAAGGGGTCGCCCACCTGAACAGCGGGACGCTTTGAGGGCTTGGAGTCGTCGAATGACTCGGACGCCAGAACGGACGCGCCGCCGATGCCGTCGCCACCGGTGCGTGCACCGAAGAGGATGACCTTGTTGCCAACACCCGATGCGTTTGCCAGGCGGATGTCTTCGTGACGCATGATGCCTACAGCCAGCGCGTTAACCAGCGGGTTAGCCTGGTAGCACTCGTCGAATTCGACTTCGCCACCGATGTTGGGCAGACCCAATGAGTTGCCGTAGCCGCCAACGCCGGATACAACACCGGGTAGGACACGCGCGGTGTCTTCGTGATCGATGGCGCCAAAGCGTAGCGGATCCATGACAGCAACGGGGCGAGCACCCATGGAGATGATGTCACGCACAATGCCGCCAACCCCGGTTGCTGCACCCTGGTAGGGCTCAACGTAGGAGGGGTGGTTGTGTGACTCAATCTTGAAGGTCACAGCCCAGCCGTTGCCGATGTCGGTCACACCGGCGTTTTCGCCGATACCGACCATCAGGTCCTTCTTCATCTCGTCGGTTACCTTGGCGCCGAACTGCTTCAGGTGAACCTTGGATGACTTGTAGGAGCAGTGCTCAGACCACATGACTGAGTACATTGCCAGCTCAGCTGCGGTGGGGCGACGGCCAAGAATCTTCTTGACGTCTTCAAATTCGTTTTCTTTCAGACCAAGCTCAGCCCAGGGGAGCTCGGTGTCTGGAGTTGCCGCCGCGTTCTCGACGGTGTCCAGATTGAACTGCTTTTCACTCATATCGTAAAAATTCCTTGAAATAGGGCAGACGCTTAGCGTGCTGAAACGAGCTTGTTGAGAACCGAGGTGAACACACCCAGGCCGTCAGCACCGCCGCGCAAGGCGACGTCGCCGGAACCGGATGAGTCGGGGCCGAAGCCGGGTTCTACAGCGTGCTCGGGGTGAGGCATGAGACCCACGACGTTGCCGCGCTTGTTCGCGATACCCGCAATGTCGTTGCGTGAACCGTTGGGGTTTACGCCTACGTAACGGAAGACGACGCGTCCTTCAGCTTCAAGCTCTTCGAGGGTTTCCGCGTCCGCAACGTACTGGCCGTCCTGGTTCTTCAGGGGCACTACGATTTCCTGACCCTTTTCAAAATCAGAAGTCCACGCGGTCTCGTTGTTATCGATGCGCAGAACCTGGTCACGGCAAATGAACTTGCGGTGATCGTTCTTAATCATCGAGCCGGGCAGCAAGTGGGTTTCGGTCAGCACCTGGAAACCGTTGCAAATACCCAAAACGGGCAGTGCCGCATCGGAGTTAGCCGCTTCGATAACCTTCTCCATAATCGGAGCTTTAGCAGCAATAGCGCCAGCACGCAGGTAGTCACCGTACGAAAAACCGCCGGGTACGACAACAGCGTCTACGTCCTGCAGATCAGTTGAATCGTGCCACAGCGGTACAGCGGTGCCACCGGCAAGGGTCACGGCGCGAGCAGCGTCGCGGTCATCCAGCGTGCCGGGGAAAGTAATAACACCAACGCGCACACCTGATAGTGCAGAGTCGGTAGTCGGTTGTGAGAAGTCACCCACCAAGGGAACTTCGGTAGGAGCCAAAGACTCAGCCATGCTTAGTCCTCCAGTGCTTCAACGTTGATGACGTCCTCAATCACGGGGTTTGAGAGCAGCTCAGCGGCAGCTTCGCGAGCCTGCGCCAGCAGCTCTTCGGTAACCTCACCGTCAACAGTGAGTTCAAAACGCTTACCCTGACGAACATCGGTGAAGTTCTTCAAACCAATGCGGGGCAACTCGTTAGCAATAGCCTTACCCTGAGGGTCAAGGATTTCAGGCTTGAGCATAACGTCAACAACAATACGGGCCATAGTATGGGCACTCCTAGATGTGCGTAAAAAGGTAACAATTGACCGTTAAACATCTTAACCCGAAAAAGTGAGCTGAAGTAACCCGGGCGCGCTGAGGTGTAACTGTTCCAAGGAACTGCATCAGATAAGTTTAAATTTTGAATAAGTAAAGCGTGCGGTGCTCGTCCGCTAAGGGCCTTCGACGTTTATTATATTTAGGTGCAACAGAAACACCGCCAGAAAAGAGTCCTTCGTGGATCGCTTTCTGCTGCCTTCGCAACGTTTGCTGCGCTATGTTCGCACGCAATAGCAGGTGGTGCGTGGTCATTTTCAATTCTTGCTATGCTCATTCCACTGGTGCTATCTACACCGGTCTGCATAGCCTTGAGCTCTCATAAGTTCTCGTTGCCGCGCTTAGATGCAGTGGTTCTTACCAGCCAATTTGTTTTCCACACATTATTTGAAGTATTAGCGAAAGCGCATGGACCCGTGATGCACCACCATCACGCATTCCATCCTTCGCACTCTCATCAGATACAGGTGCATGTGCCGACGCGGGTTGCAGAATCCTACCATCTCAGCATCAGCATGTGGCTAGCACACTTTATTGCAGTAGTCGTTACCGTCGCTGTGATCTACAAGTATGAGCTTCTCATTAGCGCTCTCATCACCCTTACTCATCTAGTGATCCGCAGGTTTCTAAAATATCTACGCCTGCCGCTAGTCCCTATAACCTGCCGCGCTATGACGAGGGACAAATATCCCATCCCTCTCTTGCGTTTCTCGCAAGTTACCCTGACGCCACGGAGCCAATGGGACCTACCCTCAGCCGTATCTTCTTCCCTTGCGCCCGCGTCCTAGTCTGCACGACTAGGCGCTACACAGCGATACCTTCAAGCGCCCTGACTGTAGAAAAGATACACATGAATACCTCAACTGCGCCCAAAAATATGGGGCCCAGCACAGCAACTCAGCAACCAAAAATCTCAACTTGGCTTTATCCACTGGCTCGACGGCTACACTTTTACGCCGGGATTTTTATTGCACCCTTCATCATCATTGCGGCTATCACAGGAGGGCTCTACGCACTCTCCATTCCAGCGGAAAAAATAATTTACCGACATGAGCTAACCGCCAGTAGCCAAGACACTCGCCTGACCATAGACGAGCAGGTAGCTGCCGCCAACAGCTACGTGGGCGACGCTAACGCCAGCCCCGCAGCTGTTCGTCCAGCACCACAAGCAGGGGCAACCACCCGAGTGATGTATGCGGATGAAAACCTTGGGGAAAGCGAAACTCGGGGAGTTTTTGTTGACCCTGCAACAGGCGAAATCCGCGGAGATCTCACTGTCTATGGCAGTAGTGGCTCCCTTCCCGTACGTGCTTGGATTAGCACATTCCACACCAACTTACATCTGGGCAAATTCGGGCATGTATATAGCGAGCTAGCCGCTTCATGGATGTGGGTTGTAGCTCTAGGTGGGGTAACCCTATGGATTCTTCGGGCTCAAAAACTCACCAAGAAAAAAGACCTGGTGGTGCCTAATAACAAGATAAAGGGCTATCGTCGTACCCTTTCATGGCATAGCTCAGCTGGCATTTGGTTAGCACTAGGAATGGTATTTTTCTCTGCCACCGGCATTACATGGTCAACTTACGCCGGGGAAAATGTTAAAAATCTACGTACTGCAATGAGCTGGACTACTCCCAGCGTCAACAAGAGCCTAGATGGTTCCACAACTTCCTCCGATGAGCATGCACACCACCATGGTTCCCACACCACCCACGATGCTCATACACGCCAAGAACCCCAAGAGCAGGCTATTTCTTATGACCGTATTCTGCAGGACGCTCGCCAAGAGCCGACCATCGACTCCCGGAATATCGAGATAGTTCCCGGTGCAGACAGGACGGCGTGGACTGTTACCGAAACTCAGCGCAGCTTTCCCACCCAGGTAGATTCTGTTGCTGTGAATCCGCAGAATGACACCATCGTCGATACCGTTCGGTTTGCAGATTATCCGCTCGCTGCAAAGCTGACTCGATGGGGTGTTGATACACATATGGGCATCATGTTTGGCGCTGTTAACCAGCTGGTCATCGTGATATTTTCTGTGGCTCTAACAATGCTGTGTATCTGGGGATACGTGTGTGGTGGCAACGTCGTCCTAAAAATAAATCTCACAGATTGGGTGCGGTTCCTCCTCACACGATGTGGAAGAACATACCCGTGTGGTTCTGGCTTCCTTTAACCCTAGTTGCTGTAGCGATTGGTCTTTTCTTACCGTTGCTAGGGATTTCTTTGGTGCTCTTCTTAGCGCTAGATACAGTGTTTATCTACCGTAAGAAACAAACACAATAGATGCGCTAAGGCATCGCTTCAGGCCATAAGTACGCCACAAACCTTCATACCAGGGGTCTAAAAGGTCTCATGTGGAAGGTTTCTGGCGTACTTATGAGCCGCGGATTATACGATGGCATTATGGATTTTCTCACCGGTACCGGTCTCGCGGCATCCGCAGGGCTTAATGCGTACATCCCCCTTCTGGTTCTTGGCCTTCTTGACCGATACACCCAGTTCGTCAATCTCGGCAGCGGATTCGACTGGCTTTCCAACGGCTGGGTGCTCATCATCTTAAGCGTGCTCCTAGCCCTTGAAGTCGTGGCTGACAAAATCCCCGCCGTCGATACTGTTAACGACTTTATCCAGACCATCGTGCGTCCGACCTCCGGCGGTATCGTCTTCGGCTCCACCGCAGTCTCAAACATTGCCGGTTTCAGCGTAGGCGGTAGCGACACCGTCACCGATCCCGAAGCCTACGTGCAGTCCGGTGCCTGGGTTGCCATTGTCGTGGGCATTATCATCGCCCTGCTCGTGCACCTCTTTAAAATGACGATGCGTCCGCTCATCAACGGCGCAACCGTCGGCGTGGGTGCGCCTATGGTCTCAACCGCCGAGGACGCCACATCCGTACTACTGTCCATTGCCGCTATCTTCCTGCCTATTCTCGCTGCCCTGATATTGGTAGCCATTGCCATTCCCGTCACTATGGCAGTGAGCAGAATACGCGCTCGCAAAAAGCGATCACAGGCAGTGACCACCTACTAGTAAGCCGCGTGAAAGCGCAAAAAAGAGGGGCTCAACCCGTAATAGGTTGAGCCCCTCTTGCACGTAAAAACCTTAGATGAGGTCGGTGCCGTTCAGCGCGCCACGCAGGGTGTCGCCACCGAAGCCGCTGTCTTTGAGCGCGCCCAAAGCCTCGGGTGAGAACTTCAGACCGTCCTCGCCACCGCCTGCTGGTGACAGCTTGCCTTCGTCAACCAGTGACTTCACTGCTGACTCATCAATGCCGAGTGCAGCAGCAACCTGCTCAATGCTCAAAAGATTGTTATCTGACATGGGTCTACTCCTTCTATCGGGTATCTCGTGTTAGTAAGCCTACACGTCAAATGTGACAAACAGGTTACCTGCATCACTGAAGATGCTAATATTGCGGAGGGTTTCGCTGTACTTGCGAAGCCTCCGCCTCGCTGAAGTTTTAGTATTCCCCGCCGAAATCACGCATCATGGTGCGCGATTCACTCTTGCGGTTGACCAGCACCTCTTTCAAAGCCTCTACGGACGCGCGAGTAAAGCGGACGCCGGGCGCGGACTCATCCTGTACGAGGGCGTCCTCACCAAACCATGTCATCACGGAAAATTCGTTGACGCCCAAGTATTCGGCGGTCTCTGCGATGGTCAGTGACTCAGCCATGATTACCTCTTTCTAAACAGCTTTTTAGACAGCTTCGGTAAGCGCGAACCTGTACGTTTCGACGACCGCGAGGAGGCTATTTCTAAGTTCCACCGACCTCTCGGCGAACTCGCGTTGAATCTGTACGTATTGCGCCTTACCTTCGGTAGTTTCAACTTTAACCGGTTCATAACCCCAATCTTTCAGATCGTACGGTGCCGCCTTCATATCGAGTTCACGCACTTCCCATGCCAGCTCGAAGGCGTCCATGAGGAGTTCTGATGAGACCAGCGGAAGAAGCTTGTACGCCCACTTATAGACGTCCATGTTGGCGTGCAAACAGGCGGGCTGCTCAAGGTTACGCTGCTGCTCGCGGGTGGGCTGAAGCTCGTTCATGGGTGCTGCCTGCGGCATGAAGAACCTGAACGCATCAAAGTGCGAGCACCTAATTTTGTGGGACTCCACCACCTTATCGGTGCCCTCAGCACCGAGTCGAAGGCCAAGGTAGTCGTGGCGGATATTGTTCTCCACTGACTTATAGGCCATGGCCCACTCGTGCATACCAAAGCACCCGAAATAGCCGGGTTTAGCGGCAGTATTGCTCAGAATCTCGCGGGTAAAGCTGACGGCAGTTCCGCGTTTTTCTAAGAAGCCTTCAACATCGACGGTTACAGCGGCGCTCTCGTGCGCCAGCTGTTGCGCACGCTCTGCCCGGACGCCGACATCCTGCAACTCCTGCGCCGTCACAGCCCGGTAGAACTTCTGATCTGCGTACTCGGGTGCGCCTAACAAAATGACGCCAGCGCCCGGATGCCAGCGCATCATCTGACCGGGTTTGAGAGTGTAATAGGTAAAGAGAAAGTCCTCAACGGGGTGCTTTTCACCGCGGTTACGACGCTCAACGTAGGGGTTCGCGTAGCGTCCGGCGCGCGCTTGGTGCGCCTGCGCTAATTCCTGCCATTCGGCGCGTTCTAAAACTAAGGTCTGCGGTGAAAATTGCATGGTTTCAAGTTTACCTGCGCAAGATGTGACAGTGCCCGCGGCTTCTGATCCAGCGCAAAGAAGCTGCGCCACAGCTGCCCATTGTGCTGATTACAGACCCCATGAACACCTTTTACGGCGCTTATTCTCGTGACTATTTTGAGCGGATGCGGGCTGCCGGCATCGAGGTCGTTGAAACTAACCTGGATGCGCTACCGGATTCTAACCCCGCTTACTCTGCGCTGTATCGCAGCGTATTGTCAAAGCTACCGGTTGGTGCTTCTGTACTGCCGAACGCGCTACATCCACAAGGTCCTAAGGTGAGTGCGCACGCCTATACTCAGCTGCTAAATTTCAAGGCTAACCATCGCAAGGTGGCGCTCAATGAGCGCGAAGCCGTGGTGTCGTCGGCTAACCCGCACGACGCGTCCGCGCCCAACGCTAACTTTGGTTTTCATGTTGATGGTGCTGTGGTCGCTGACCTGCTGGCAAGTGAACGCGCTGTGTACGCGTTTTCTGCACCGGAGGGCACTTTCTTTGACAATCTCAGCATGGAGGTTGATGCTGGCGATGAGAACGGCGCGGATGCTGCCTCGCTCCTGACCGAAGGCGCAATCCGTACACGCGTGGTAGAACTCATTAATTCCGCGTGCCCCGGTGAACTACTGACCATTGGGATGTTCTACTTCTCAGAACGCAGCATCATCAACGCCCTCAAAGATGTTGCGCGCAGGGGAGTGCGAGTGCAGGTCATCCTTGATAAGAACAAGGACGCTTTCGGGCGCAACAAAAACGGTTTGCCCAACCTGCCGGTCTCAGCCGAACTTGCGGACGCCGGTATTCAGGTGCGCTGGGCGGCAACTACTGGCGAGCAATACCACCCTAAGTTCATTGCACTTTTAACGCCGGACTCCATCGAAATTATTGCTGGATCGGGGAACTTCACGCGCCAAAACGTGTCAGGTTTCAACCTTGAAACGTCGCTGTACGTGCGCTCCACTCGACCAAAATTTATTATGGAGTTCACCGACTACTGGACCGGGCAATGGGAAAACCGCGGCGCCACGTTCACGCAGAGCCTCGACGAGTACAAGAAACCAGCCGCCTGGCAGCATCTTGTTTACCGCGTGCAGGAGGCAACGGGGCTCAGCACCTTCTAGGCTCTGACTTCACCCGAAAGCATACAAGGACGCCCGCCCTCCTTTCCTGCCTACGGCAGTAGGGGAGAGCGGGCGTCCTTTTGAGATAAAACCTTCAGCGACTGCTTATCCATCAATAAGCTTTGAGCGGGCGTTGCAGCCAACTGGCTTCTTCGAGCCGTTGTTCATCAACATCCTTTAAACGCCAGCCCCGCGCCAGTTGATGAACAACGTCCTCAGAAGCCTTAGACGCCTGGAACCTAGCGTCCGGTACCGCCGTATACGGTAGCCTCCCCGTCAGCATCCAGGTCGAAGGCAGTATGAACAGCCTGAACAGCCTCGTCGAGCTTTTCGATGTCGGTGATAACAGAGATGCGGATTTCGGAGGTTGAAATCATCTCGATGTTCACGCCAGCTTCGCGCAGTGCATCAAAGAACTTGAACGAAATGCCAGGGTTAGCCTTCATGCCGGCGCCTACCAGCGAAAGCTTACCAATGGAGTCGTTGTACTGAACCTCAGCGAACCCCAGCTCAGCCTTATGGTTGGTCAGAACCTCAACAGCTTTACCGCCCTGAGCCTGATCCAAGGTGAAGGTAATGTCGGTGACGTTCGGACGGTCAGTAGGAACGTTCTGCACAATCATGTCAAGGTTCACGTCAGCCTCATTCAGCAGGCCAAAGACCTTAGCAGCAGAACCCGGAAGGTCGGGCACACCCACTACGGTTACCTTTGCCTGGCTACGGTCGTGGGCAACACCAGAAATCAGAGGCTGCTCCAAGGGGATCTCCTTCAGGTTTTCAAACTTAAAATCTTCGGGGTTATCAGGAAGAACGATGGTGCCATCAAGCTGCGAGAACGACGAACGCACATGCAACTTCAATCCGAAACGACGCGCGTACTCAACACTGCGCAGGTGCAGAATCTTCGCGCCATTAGCAGCAAGCTCAAGCATTTCTTCACTGGTAACAGTATCTAGCTTACGCGCAGAGGGCACGATGCGGGGGTCGGCGGTGAACACGCCGTCAACATCTGAGTAAATTTCGCAGACGTCAGCGTCCATTGCCGCAGCTAGCGCGACGGCAGTAGTGTCTGAGCCGCCGCGTCCAAGGGTTGTAATGTCACCGGTCTGGCGGTTCATGCCCTGGAAGCCCGCCACAATGGCGATATTACCCTGCTCCACAGACTTCTGAATACGATCGGGGTTGACCTCCACCAAACGCGCTGAGCCGTGTACACCGTCGGTAATCATTCCAGCCTGCGAACCGGTGAACGACTGAGCTTTTGCGCCCAGAGAATTGACAGTCATCGCAAGTACAGCCATAGAAATGCGCTCGCCCGCAGTTAGAAGCATGTCTAACTCGCGTGAAGGACCGGGCACAGCGTTCGTGGCTTCCTCAGCAAGATCAAGTAGCTCGTCAGTGGTATCACCCATCGCTGAGACAACAACCACGACATCATTACCCGCCTTCTGGGTGTCCACAATGCGGCGAGCTACGCGCTTGATGCCGTCGGCATCAGCAACAGAGGACCCACCGAACTTTTGGACAATTAGGCTCATCGTTATCTCCAGTAAAACGTTTCTACATGCCGGTGCGGTTTGCCGGCTCACTTACATCCTATGGTTTTGCGGTGCGCAAACCATATTGTGTAGCGATTACTACTTTATGACGCGCTGTGACATACCCGCAGGTGAGATAACGCATGTATTACATGGTGGACGCGGGTAGTCGGGGCTGTGAAGCGCCTTCTGCTGTTGGACGGAATACCCCAAACCTGAATGTTTAACCAACACTGGCTACGTCGCTGTACGTCAGTTACACTAATGAGCAGGCACACAGCCGGTGCCCAGCGTTCTCACCTACCCAGCGCGGTGAGATTCACGCGAAGGAGAGAGAATTTTCCGGTTGCCTGTACTCCTTATTTTGACGCGCGTGAACCGTGCCTAAAACGCATAGCTGGGGTGCGCAAGGTAGGTTATTCGTGACTTCTCAGAAAAATTTTAAGGCTCTTGTTCGTCAGCGAATGGCTGACACCGGGCAGAACTATACCGCCGCCAGGGCTCAACTTCTCGAAGAATACGCGCAACAGGCTGTCGCTGCGGAGAACGAACACCGCACCGTTGTTTCCCGTTTTTTCACGGATGGCGCGCTCACCACTTTTCCGTCTAAACGCAAGGCGCGGGCGCACGTTCTGCTGTATCTGGTGAACCTTTTTGATGTCGGGGCTACCTACAGCGAGAAGGACGTCAACGAAAAGTTGCGTGCGCTGTGGTCGGATTTCGCCTACCTGCGCCGTGAATTGATCGACTACGGGTACCTGCAACGAGACAATGCCGGTTCTTACTGGCTCACGAATGTAGCACCCAACCGGTGGGAGACCGTCTTGCATGCCGAAGCCCCGGAATGGGAGGCGCTGTGGCTACCTGCTTACTTGAATGGGCAGGCGCAGAAGTTCAGCCTCAATAGCTAGGCGGGTGCTGATGCTGACCCGTCAATTTTCAGCTCAAACCGCCCTAAACCTCCTGCTGTTAGGCATCTTTGTGTCGGCTCTTGGCACTGGTTTATCTTCCATAGGCTTCTCTCTGCTGGCTGCCCAGGCTGGGCAGTCATACTTGATGGCCGCTGTACTTGCTGCCAATCTCGTGCCCGGCGTGGTGCTGGGACTTGTGGGAGGTCATCTGACTGATAAGCATCTGAAATGGTGGTGGTGGCCCGCGTCCCTGGTTGTTAACGCGTGCATCATGGCGACTGTTGCGCTTACTCTCCACTGGGGTGTCATCATCGCTGGGTGTGCGCTCATGAGCTCGTGCACTGCGCTGGTGGGGCCGGTAGCGCAGAAACTAGTAGCTCATTACTCCTTGGACGCTGTTAAAACCGGTGCGCATCTGGCAACAGTGCAAGGACTCGCAGGGGTTGTGGGCGTTGCCCTCGGCGGAGTGGGGTTCGGTGCCGGCATCGTTCAGTGGATGTTGGCTGTGGACGTACTTGCCATGCTTATTTTCGCTGGGCTTGGCGTCATGGTGGCTACTCCCGACGCCATTGTCTTAGATGACGCTAGCGACAAGACCTCGTGGACTGCCGGGGTGCGGCTTCTGTATTCCCCTCAAGCTTTTGGGGCGCTGGGGTTCGCCCTCATTATTACCACTGTCACGAGTACCTCGCTCGATGATGTGTCCGGTGTCTTCGCTCTCACTCATTTTCTGGGGCTGACGCCTCAACAATTTGGTGTCACGTCTGCTGCCTGGGGAGTGGGCGTAATGTGCGGGGGCTGGCTGGGCAAGTTTCTCGGTGACCACCCCGTGGCGCAACACCCGCTGACAGCCCTGCCTATTGGTATTGCCCTCGGAAGCGTCGGGCTATTCCGTCCTTCGTTTGCTGTGATTATCCTGCTCTTTTGGGCGGGCGGAGCAGGAAACGGTATGTTCAACGCTGTCATTAACCGCGTCATTATTGGATCGGTCTCCCAAGAGTTTCAAGGACGCGCGTGGGCTGGTTTTCGCTGGGTGGTGTACGTGTGTCTGCTGGCTGGCTACACCATAGCTGCCTTTGCAAGGCAGGAGCTTGCCCTTCAGCTGATGGCGGTGGCGGGCGTATCAGTGACGGTGTGCTCGTGCGTGAATGTGATAGCGCAAAGAAGAACACGGAGAAAAATATGAAATTTGAACTCATGCGGTTTCGAGTACTCGCGGGGAAAGAAACACGAGTGCAGGAGTGGATGGAGTTTCTCAATGCGAACATGTCAGCAGTAGAAGAGACCCTCGAGCCCGAACAGATGTACGTGGAGTCCATCTTCGCTGAGCAGATAGACGGCGTCTATTACTTGTATTGGTACAGCGTGCAGGGCGATAACCCGCAGTCGGTTCATGACTCTGAGCATTGGCTCGACCGTAAGCATCTTGAATTTTGGCTGGAATGTATCGATCCCAACTACCCCGGGGTGAAACTGACGCCGAAGGTCTTGATGCTACTGCCACATGTGCGGGAATCTATGACGCCTCTACTGTAAGGTGCAGAAGTTCAGCCTCTAAACCGCGTCCTTCTTTTGGACGCTAGATAAACTTTCGGGCGTGGACTTCAACAGTCCACGCCCGAAAAGGATAGTCCGCGCTTGCGGTTTAGCGGCCGAATAGGCCCTTGCTGAAAGGCAAGAAACGAGTAATCTTGCGCCCCAGAGCTTCTGGACGATCTTACGCGCGGTCTTATTCTTGAACAGGAAGAGAGCCACCTTCAACGGCACGGATGCGGGAAGGTACTTCAAAACCAGCATGATAAGTTTCTTTTTCGGGAGGATGCTCATAGTTTCTCCTTTGAGTAGACTGCCAATAAGTATACTGCCCAATTCTGAAAGTGTGTGAAAGCTTAGAGGATGCGTCCTGTCAGCTGTGGCGAGGTCCCAGGTTTTGTTCGAGTTCCCACTTAATGACAGGGAACTCGGGCAAAAAGTGGGAACTCGAGCGACTCATCGGATCCTATTCCCAGGGGTTCACGTACGTCTTCCCCGGAATAGGCGGAACATCCGGCTTTGCAGTGCGCAGCGGCGTCTTTCGCAACTCGGCCAACTGTCGCTCGTATTCCGCACGACGCGCGTCCTGACTCTCGCTAGCATCCTGCGACGTCGCTTCTTCCTCATCGAAAGCCGCAGCGGCACGTTCCTCTGCCGTCATTGAACCGGGGACGCGACGTGGAGCCTCCTGCCCAGCGGCGTCATTACTCTCTTGCGAAGCACCAAACTGGTCGCTGACTACCGGTAACGCCTGAATTTCCTGTTCTAACAAAGCCTCATTCAGACTGCCCTGCTCGCCTGCGCCTTGCCCACCGGCGTCCTGCTCAACCGCGCGATCAGAAGCTGGCCCCTCGTCGTCGGTGCTACCTGTGTCTTCAGAATCATCAATGTCATCGAACATTGACCCGTTCCAGCGCTGACGCGGTGCAGACGGCTCAGCCGCCTTCTGTGCCTCAACCTCTGCGGTTTCTTCTTCAACAGCCTGCTCAAATTCCTCGGCAGCGTTCGCCTGCGCAAAGCGCGTACCCTCCGAAATAATGCGACGGCCTTCGAGCGCGCGCCCCAGCGTAATCTCATCGGCATACTCAAGATCGCCACCCACCGGCAGGCCGGACGCCAAACGCGAGACGCGAATACCCAGGGGAGTGAGCATACGCGACAGATAGGTGGCAGTAGCCTCGCCCTCAAGGTTGGGATCCATTGCCAAAATAATTTCCTGGATGCGTTCATCCGACAGACGCGCCACCAGCTCACGAATACGTAGCTGCTCCGGTCCCATACCCGCCAGCGGGTTAATCGCACCGCCCAGCACATGGTAGCGACCTGTGAAGGAACGCGTGCGTTCCACCGCCACGACGTCCTTAGACTCCTCGACCACACACAGCGCAGAAGGGTCGCGACGCTCATCCCTACAAATCACGCAGAGCTTAGTTTCAGAGACGTTACCGCACACCTCACAAAAACTCACGGTCTGCTTGACCTGCGTAATCGCACTTGAGAGTTTCTGCATCTCGGAGGCATCCGCATTCAAAATATAGAACGCGATACGCTGCGCAGACTTGGGCCCAACACCGGGAAGTCTGCCCAACTCATCAATCAAATTTTGGACGGCACCTTCGTACACATACACTCCTGACAATCGTTCAATGCTGTGTTAAGTAAAACCCCGTGGCGGCGAGGAAAATTCCGGACGCTTGGACAGCCCTCGGTGTGCCCGAGATAGAACCTGGGTGATTCGCTAGCAGTCCCTCTCACGCCAGCCCCGATGCCAGCTAGCGACTCACCCAGCTTCTACCTCTTGAGCCTTAAAAGTTGCTGGTTTCTTCAATCACTTTGCCGCCGAGAATTTGCTCGATTGCTTTTTGGCCCATGAGCACGGTTTCTTCGAGAGCGGTGTCTTCATCTGACGGCACAAACTCTGTGGGTTCCTCAACCTCCGGTGCGGTTATGCTGTTCTGTTGCTTAGCGCGGCGTCCTGCCTCAAACTGCGCGGCGTGGCGCTCGCGGAAAGACAATTTCTTGCCGGGAACGCTAGGCTGCGCTGGTGCGGATGCGGGTGCCTCCGAAGCCGCCGGAGCAACTTGCGGCTGTGCCGGCGCACCTTGGAAGCCTTGCGTGCCGTTAGACAGGGGCGGGCGTCCGCCAGCAAGCGGCGCGCCAGCTAACGGCGCACCCGGTTGAGGCGTTACAGCCGGTGCAGGTTGTGCCTGCTGGAACCCTTGTGACTGGGCGAGCTGTGAGGACTGTACCTGCTCACGCTGAGGCTGTTCATGCTGAGACTGTGCTGACTGTTGCGCTGTCTGAGCAGAGTCGCTCACATAGCCAACCCCCGCAATGTACTCAGGCTCATCCTGCGGGCCCTCGTCAAAGTATCCGCCTTCATAATCGCCGTATTCTTCAGCGATTGGACGCGCGGGAGCCTGCGGCTCAGCTACTTTTGGGTTCTGCCCTGCCTGGGGTTCTGAAGAATCCGGCGCATCAGAGTTACGGCTATCATCCACAGAATCGGGAAGGTCCGTTGCGGTAGTACCGTCTGCAATAGGTTCACCCTCGGGCTCAACCGGTTGTGCGGCTGCCGGATGCGAGTCACCCTCAGTGTCTTCTGCATCGTCATCGGCGGTTGCTTCGTCAGCAGCATCCGGGAAGTACTGAGTATCTTCGGTAGCGTTTTCTACCTGCTCACGCTGTGCCTGAGCGGTTGAATGGTCGACGGGCTCTGAGGCTTCTTGCTCGTGAGCGTCCTCAGCATCAAAACCATTGGCTGCGCCCTGAGAGAGCTGGTCTTCGGGGTCGTTGCTCTGCTCCGGTGCAGGCTGAGCTGATTCTTGGGTCGGTTGGCTCTTCTCGGACTCTTCTGATGCTGACTGGCCGCGCGAAGTATCTGATGCTGGGGCTGGCTCACCACTTTGCGGAATGGACGCAACATCCCAGCTCGTGACGGGATTGTTCCAATCGTCCTGGCTCCATTGGGGCTCGGATTGAGTGCGCGGTTGGCCGTGCGCAGCCCATGCGGCTTCACCACTACGCGGACCTTCAGCGATTTCGAGATTCTGAGGACGCTCGTTGTGCTCATTTTGCTGCGGTGAGGATGCTTGCTGCTGTTGAGCCGGGTTCTGCGCAGGCTGGTTTTGGGGCTGCTGAGTCTGTGGATGCTGCTGTGGACGCTGGTTCTGCAGAGGAGCGCCGGGCTGCGGCTGAGACGGCGCGGACTGGCCATTAGCCTGAGCGGGCTGAGTCTGCGAAGCATCACCCTTATCTACCTCGGCACGCACTCGAACCTGCAAGCCTAATACGGTGTTGAGAGCGCTCTCAAGGTCGCCAATATGGTCTTTGACCTGGCGCAATACGGGCATGGTGGCGCGAATATAGAGCTGACCGTTTTCAAATTTAGAGGGGGTGCAGCGCGCCAAGAACTGTTGCGCAACTGGACTTTGCACGCGCGCAATGACGTCATGCCATGCGGTAAGAACCATCTGCACCACGTTCTCGCCCTGAGGGGCTGTCTGCTGCGTGGGGTGAGCGGGCTGAGTTGGCTGCTGTTTCTGAGCCTGCTGCGCAGGGGTGGGGTTCGGGTTCTGAGCTTGGTTTTGCGTGGCCTGGTTCGGCGCTGAGTTCTGAGCACTCTGATTTTGCGCAGAAACCTGTTGTTGGGCAGTGGCGTGGGAGCTACCTTGCCCCTGCTGTCCTTGTCGCTGAGAGTTCCACTGCGCCAGGGGAGCGTTGCCCTGCGATGCTAAGGGTGCAGCATTCTGCGCCTGTGTTGGTTCCTGTGTCGGTGCTTGCTGTGACGCAGATGCTTGTGGTTGAGCAGTCTGGCCGCTCACCGCCTGCTGTCCACCTTGGTTACCCTGAACCGAGGCAGTCTGCTTACCCTGCGCCTGACGTGACGCGTTCAGCGCGGCTTGTACAGCGGCGCGTCCTGCCCCTTGGACGGGTGCGGGTTGCTCGCTGAGACCTTGTGTCTGACCAGCAGAAGCACCCGCTGAAGGCGCTGCAATAGTAACGTCTCCACCGGAGATGCGTCGTTCAATGCGGTCCAAACGCGCACCAAAACCACCGGCACTTTGATCGGAAGTGGGCAGCATGATGCGCGCACACAAAAGTTCCAAGTGAAGCTGGGGGTTGGTGGCGCCACTCATCTCGTTCAGCGCCGTGTTTGTAATATCCGCCGCGCGAGAGAGCTCGCCCGCACCCAGCTTGTCTGCCTGGGCGCGCAGGCGCTCAATGTGATCAGCCGATGCGCCATGCAAAATCTGCTCGGCAGCATCCGGCACAGCCTTGATAATAATCAGATCGCGCAGACGTTCAAGGAGGTCCTCGATAAAGCGGCGAGGATCCTGACCGGTCTGAATCACGCGGTCAACAGAGCCAAAGAGAGTAGCTGCATTGTTGGATGCGAAAGCCTCAATGACCTCGTCCAGCAACTCGCCGTGAGTAAAGCCAAGCAGCGCAACGGAAAGATCGTAAGTGACGCCGTCGGCATCTGATGCGCCGGCAATCAGCTGATCCAAGATTGAGAGCGAATCACGCACTGAGCCACCACCGGCACGCACTACCAGCTGCAGAACGCCGGGAGCGATCTTAACACCCTCTTCATCGGCAAGTTTCTGCAGGTAAGCAGTAAGAGTTTCAGGCGGAACAAGTCGGAAAGGATAGTGGTGGGTACGCGAACGAATAGTGCCCAGCACCTTGTTGGGCTCGGTCGTCGCAAAGATGAACTTGATGTGTTCCGGCGGTTCCTCAACGATTTTGAGCAGGGCGTTAAACCCCTCACGGGTGACCATGTGGGCCTCATCGATGATGAAGATTTTGTAGCGGTCACGCACAGGCGCGAAGGACGCACGCTCACGCAGATCGCGCGCATGGTCAACACCGCCGTGGGACGCCGCGTCCATCTCAATCACGTCGAGTGAACCGCCACCGTCGCGGGAGAGCTCACGGCAAGAATCGCACACACCACACGGGGTAGGCGTAGGGCCTTCAGCGCAGTTGAGGCAACGCGCCAAAATACGAGCCGACGTTGTCTTACCGCAACCGCGCGGACCAGAAAAGAGGTAGGCGTGGTTGACGCGGTTCTTCTCAAGCGCAGTCATAAGGGGCTCAGTCACGTGCTCTTGACCGATAACATCGGCAAAAGTTTCGGGACGATACCGGCGGTACAAAGCAGTGCTCACAGCTAAACCCTCATTTTTCGTTCAATTCAACAGGTGCGATGCGCGAGCTTTCGGCGCTCGCGTCAACGACTCTTACCAAGTTTAGCGAGGGGGACTGACAATTTAAGGGTGGTTCACGCCGAGCATGCTAAGACATTTACCTCATTAACGAACGGCCGCGTTGCAGACCGCTGGTGGCAAGCACTGTGCGATGGGCGGGGTGCCGGGGGGGTGCGTCGGACGGGCATATAAAGCAGGACGCGCGTTGGCGGGATGTGCGTCTGCAGGGCGATCGCGTCGAGACTACCTGGGTGAAAAGTGACCACGTAAACGTCAAAATACTCCGAAAAGTAGGGTGATTGTGACGTTTTTATGGTCACCTTGACGGTTTTGTGGTCACACCCGCGGCAGAAACGGGCAGGCAGGAGGCGAGGGCTATCACCCGGATGCGGACGCGGGCGTTAAACAAAAAAAGACCCCTCACGCACCCGTCAGAGCCCAGATACCCTTGCTACCTTCCGGTCCTGGGGGAGTTCTCCAAGATAACGCCACGTGAGAGGCAAGTAAAAGTCTACAGTAAAGATATAGCTGAGGCAATCTGCGACAGGAAGCCCTAGTCAGCAACACCCTTCTTGCCAATCCATCTGCTCCCTAAATCAAGGATGCGAGCTTACACGCCTGCCTATAGTAAGACCTTGCACTCGCCTCACCTTCTGTCTTTAGTCGTTATCGGCGTCCTGACTGAGCTACCTCTAATTGCGAACCGTACACCTTATAAGGTAAGCTCGTATCTGTTCGCTTTCGTGACTGCGTATTTTGTGCAGAGCAACGCTTGGAGGATTCGCCTAGCGGCCTATGGCGCACGCCTGGAACGCGTGTTGGGTTCACGCCCTCAGGGGTTCAAATCCCCTATCCTCCGCAGGGGTACAAACCCCGTTTACCCTAGTCAAACAGGTAAACGGGGTTTTTCTTTTACCCAAAAATAGGGCTTTTGTGACAATTTTTGTGACACCAGAAAAAATACTGCACCAAACTACGCGATCAAAGATGTAAAAGAATCAACCGCGCCGCGCTGCATCGTAGGGATAACGTGCGAGTAAGTGTTAAGCGTAATCGTGATAGTCGAATGACCTAAACGCTCCTGCACCACCTTAGGGTGTACTCCGGCTTGCAGTAACAAAGTCGCATGAGTGTGCCTAAGATCGTGCAGCTTGATAACTGGTACATCTAGCCCTTGTTGAGTTGCAGCGCTCATACGTCTACGCCACCGGCGCGAAACCTCATTAGGCGAGCGCACCCCGCCGGAATCGTTACCAAAGATATAAGCATCTTGTTTCACCAGCTCAAAACCCAGTTGCGCCCGTAACCCTCGCCATGCTTTGAGTTTCTGCACATCACCGGCGCTAATATCCAGTACGCGGGCTTTACCGCCTTTAGGGAGCTTCACGCCGCCCGGCGTTGCAGGGTCTACGGCATGACGAACGGCAAGGGTCATATTTACCGGGTCAAAATCAGACCACCGCAAGGCGAGCGCTTCGCCGCGTCTCATGCCTGTCACAGCGTAGATGTGCCACAGCATGAATAGATCATCACGGTAAACATTTTCAGACCATGCCAAGAAGTCTTTGAGCTGCCCGGCGCTCCAGGGGGCTATCTCTTCTTTCGCGGCGTTGATTTCTTTAGATTTAGGCGCGTTTACTAACGGGTCTTTGGCGGGGTTCACCATGATAAGACGCGAGTGTACGGCACTATCAAGAATCGCCTGTAAGACATTGTGAACCTTGTTCACGGTGTTAGGTGATAGCGGTTCGCCCTCATGATTGCGGTCTTTACGTCCGTGTTTCAACAAGTCTGTGTAGAGCTTTTTGATACGGCTTGCGGTGAGTGCATCAAGAGCAGTCGAACCGATGTAGGGCGTGATGTGGTTACGCACTATTTTTATATCCGCTTGCAGTGTGGACGGTGCTACGCGTCTACCGTCTAACCACTCTTGCGCGAATTGCTCAACGGTGAGTTTGGAGGCTTTGGCTTTGCCTGTGGTGGCGTATCGTTCGCGGGCTTCTGCTAGTCCTTTGAGGGCTTCTTTTTCGGTGGTGTACCCGCTTTTCCCGACGTGTTTTTCTTCGCCCGTGTCGGGGTCTGTGGTGCGTAGTTGCCAGCGCCATTTAGTAGTGCTACGGGTTTTGTTGCGGTATGTGTATTTTGAGACAGAACCACCACCATAACGGCGCTTACTCATTGGTTAGGGTTCTTTCTGAGTAAATCTCGTCTAGCTCATTGAGCGTGTAGTCAATATGGTTTTTTACGGGCTGTATCCCTAGTCCCTCACTGACCCATTCTTCGAGTGTAGGGAAGTAGGAAGAGCGAGGGTGCTTTCCGTTGGCCGCTTCCCGCATGGACTCGTATTCATCTTGGAAAGCATCTAAGCATGAGTCCCAGAGCCCAGAGCTCACATAAAGGGATCTATATCTTTTGTAAAGAAGCTCGTTAAGTTGCTGATTTTCTGCTTTACTTAGTCCCATTTCCGGGTAAAAGAACAGGTCTCTTTCTTCCCAAAAAGCTACGAGCTCTTTCTCAAAAGATGCTTTGCTTTCTCGTAATCGATTAGCGCGATCCTGGGCAATAGCGTCGAGTGAACTAATCACGAGCGGTTTAATCATTCTCTCTACGGTTGTTCCCAAAATCTGTGCTAGCGCTCTAGATTCGCTAAGGGTGATAGGTCTCCCGCCATTCTCCATGCGGGAAACTGTGGTCTGAGTATAGTCGTCCCACCCTTTATCTTTCATTTTTTGAGCTAAATCCGCTTGGCTCATTTTTCCCAGCTGTCGTAACCGTTTGAGCTCTTGACGGTAGTTCTTTTCTTCCTCGGTGTCATTGTTCTTTGCAGGTGTACTCATACGGACACCTTACCTAAATTCAAATACGTATGGGTACCGCGCCATGCATTTTTGTGCTATAAATGACTTATGCGCCAAGAGGTGCTAATTCATTTTTGTATATAAAGGGTGATTCATATGAATCTTGCAGAGCTGGAAACCAGCACCAAAGCAACCGTTACCGCCGTCGATGCAGCCGAACTTTTAGGAGTAGACCGCCGCACAGTCTCACGCGGCATTGCTGATGGAACTATCCCATCTATCCGCGTAGGACGGCGCGTACTCATTCCCCGCGTCCGCCTCCTACATATGCTCACCGGGCAGCCAGAACCGGCAGAACAGGCGGCGTAAACATGGCGCGAGTCCTAGCCCTAGAAACCGTGCAGACACTCACCGCGAAACACCGCTTCCTGTACCACGTCCAGCAACTCCCACCGGGTACAGAGTTCACATCTGACGATCTACATGAGGTCATTGGTGAAACCAGCACCCCGCAAGAATGGGGGACTTACTTCAAGTCTCCAGAGTTCCGGGCACTGGCCGAACCAGCAGGAGCGGCAGTCTCACAACGTAACGGCAACCTGATTCGCATCTGGCGAATCAAAGACACATTGGAGGTGGCAGCATGATTGACCCTGCACACCAAGAAGAACATTCCTACATCAACGCCTTGTGCGATCACCTCGGGGTGGAAGATGTGACAGGTACTCACGCTCTGTTCATCGCTAACGGGTGGACGCAACCGCTTGATTTTGGTCGCGGTCAGAATGAGGTCGGGATCAGTCGGCAGGGGTTGGAGTATCTGCTATCTGTCGCTACTCGCAATAAGGAGTTGTTGTCTCAGATGCTGTCAGAGTCCAGAAAGGTTTTCCCTTAATGCGCAAACCAAAACAGCCGAACGTCCTCGGGTACTACCAATACCAGAGCGCAAAAAAGAATAGCGTCCACAGTACAGCCGCCAAGCAAGACACTGTGGACGCATCGGCGGAGATTCAAACCGTTCGTGAAGCTACCAACAAAACGAATGGCAAGAACTCCCAGAACAAGCCCAAACTTTCAGGGTTTATCTACCAAAACAAACATATGACATTAGGCACCTGCCTAATGTTCGAAAGGACTGTTCAGTATGTCTAAGACTATCAGCACTACCCCTAGTTGGGATATCACCGAGCTGGACGATGATCCTAGGCGGTATCGCCATAAGATGTACGCGCCCGATAGAGCTCGTTCGCTGGAAACTGGCATGAGAATTATGGCCTTGTGCGGGTTTGTGGGGACTGTCAGGAATAAGAAGGCAGTTAAGCCTTTGTGCCCAGCTTGTCAGGTCAAAGCTAGTTTCATGGTGGCAGGTGGTGGGCAATGAGTAACCCGAATGAAGATTACTTGCACCTCACACTACGGGAACGAGCACCACGCCCCGGCGATACCGTCACCTCCCTGTGTGGGTATCAGTGGACGCAACAGCCCGAGATGTCTTTCGCTAAAGCTCTGGACGCTGCACAACGCGCGGGAATGTGCCCCGGCTGTACCCTCATAGCCCGCCACTGGAACACCCAGCAAGACGTGAGTGAGGTGTAAACAGTGCTCCTATCCTCCTTTGATGCTGACCGACTCAGCAGAGCATACACGCCGGTATTCCGGTTAGTCTCAGCTGCACCGCAGCAGCTCACCGCGCAGTTATGGGAAGTGTTCAACGCCGGGGTGTATGTAGGCATGGTTCAGCAAGAAATCATAGACCAGCAAGCCTTAGAAGAACGCGCCGAGCAGATAGCGCAAGTTGAGTGTGAGACGGTGCCCGTATTCGTGGCTGATCCTCAGAATTTGATACCCGGTTTTGATGATGTGAAGAAGGTGACTGCATGAGCCAAGAAGAAACCATTACCGCACTTCTGACCCCCGCAAGTTCTATCAAGCCACAAAAAACTAAATGGCTATGGGCTTGTAGCAGTCACGGGGTCATTCCCCTTGGCACCGGTACGGTCATGGCTGGTTATGGTGGTGAGGGCAAGACGACTTTCATTCTTGACCTCGTAGCCCAACTATCCCGTGGTGAGCTGGAGGGTGATTTACAAGGAACACCATACCCGGCCATTCTCTTCACACCAGAAGACGCATGGGAGTTTGTCACCATTCCACGCCTCACGGCAGCCGGTGCCAACCTTGATAACGTCTACCAACTACAACGCCGCGTAAGGTTCGGTGAAAGCCACTCAGACCAAGAACTTACGTTCCCACAAGATACTGAGCTGCTGGAGTCTCAAATCATCGAAACCGGTGCAAAAATCGTTTTGCTTGACCCGGCCTCACAGATGATGGGCGCGCTGGATATGAACAAGGCTCAGGACGTTCGCAGGGCGTTCGCCCCGCTCATGGCGGTTGCAGCTAAGCATGAGGTAGCGATCATCATGATTAGTCACTTCAACAAAGGCTCCGGCGGCCGTACACAGCATAAAGTGTCAGGTTCTCACGCGTGGCGCGACATTACCCGTTCCATGTTGGTTATGGCTGTTGATCCTGACACGAACGAGCGTGTGGTGACACAGGATAAGAACAACTACGGCACCGGGCTAGGTTCGTGGAAATTCGCCCTAGAAAGCGTCAGTGTCCCTATTCCCGGTAGTGATCCTACTGAGGTAGGGCGCGTGAAGTTCCTTGGTGCCTCAGAGATGACCGTGGGGGAGCTGGTGAACCGTGAGGTGGACGGTGGGGACGATGACGATAAGAACGCCGCTCAAATGTTCGTGGTGGACTTTATCCGCAACTCCACTGAGCCAGAAGTAAAGGCGGGGGACGTTATCAAAGCTGGCCGCGCCGCAGGGTTCAAAGATCAGGAGATTAGAGACGCTCGCAGGCGGTGTTCTAATCCCAGAATCGTCAGCGTTCGCCCGCGGGGTGGTTCTGGTTGGGTATGGGCATTCGAGGATGCACCGGATCAAGGGGGCTTAAAGGTGGCAGCGTAAACCCTTGATATTTCGGGAAGGTGGCAAAGATGGCAGCGTGGCACTTATATATAGCCACCTTGCCACCTTCACCTCGGGGCAATATCTCAAAAGCAGTGCACGAAAGGCAGGAAAACATGACTCGCCAAAACCTCAGAGTAAAACCCTATACCTACAAAGAACCAAACGGCAGCAGCCAACAAGGCCAAGCAATTTTTATAAATCACGTATTTCGCGTGTTCATCCCCAACAACAAGATTGTGGATGTGAGTAACGCCCTGATCGACAACTACGAACAAGGCAGCGGAACCAAAACTAAGGACAAATAAAATGACTGACAACATGACTACGCAAACCGCTAATGCCATGCCCTACCACCAAAGCGCCAACGGTGTAGGCTACGATGCGCTCAAAGTCAGCGAACTAATAGGCAAACCCTTACCAGAGAACAAACCATCGAAGAACTCAGTGCCAGCGTGTCATTCAATGAGCAATACCACCAAGCTCTACTGAAAGGGGACGTGAAAAAGGCAGGAGAAGCGCTCAAAGACTTCTACCTCTCCACTCAGATAGCGCAAACTGTGGCAGAACACCCACTCACTGAACAGACTCGGAAAGAAATGGATGAAGTCGATGCCCGAAATCAACGCGCGTTTATTTTACAGAACCTAGAAGCATTGCGAGAAATCTTCAATGAAAACGGTGCACGATTCGGGGAGCTGTGGGAGCTGTTCAAGCCTACTCGTTTAGATGTGCGAGAGATCAATAAGAGCGCGAAGCTCAAGAAGCTCGTCCCTGAACTTATTGCGGTGGCGGGAACTTTGGATATGATTCAAACCCTCGCCGTGAGGTATGGAAACGCGGCGCAGAAGCATAACCAGTTAGCGCACCACTTTTTGACCGGTTGCGCTTTCCCGGCTGTCTATTCGGAAGAGGTTACTAGCGTTGTACCACAACAGCTAGGTACAGCATTTTCCAATCAATACGCCGCGCCGCAGCAAAGACTCAATACCGCCGGTGTATTTGCGACCATGCTTGAGCGCGAGCCGCGAGCAGGTGAAACGATAACCCTTCACTGGAACACAGAAGAGCAACTGCAAGAGCAAGAAAAAGAGTATGAACACTTGATTGAAGAATTAGAAGCGCGTACTCGAAACTCCTTACTTTTTCATCCCACAGTATCGCTCACTGGGAAAGAGATTGAGGTATTCAAATACTGGTTAGCTCATAAAAAGTAACTCACGCATACGGCAAGGCTGAGGCGGTAACGAGGGAAACGTTGCCGCCTCAACTGCTACCCAAAGAGAGGCAAAGCATGACTGGCTCAAACCTCTGCCGCTACTGTGGCAGAACCACGCAACCGAATCTCACCATCACACTCAACGCCCAAACATTGTGTTCGCTACGTTGCCACGGCAGAGCAGTGCAAAGCATTGAGGGAGCTAAAGCCGTGGTGCTCCACGCGCGAAGACAAGAGCGGCGGCCGGTGGGAACTATGTTGCGGCGGTATGAGAAAGCGCGAGAGCTGTTGAAGCAGTTTGGTGAACCGTTGCCGGTCACTGAGCAAGACCTAAACCCCGATGTTATTCATTCGAGGGTTAGCGAGTATGAGCGTGCACGGTGGCGCGGGTACGTCCTCCCGTGGTGATAGGCAGTGAGTGAGACCGGTAGTCTTTATTGACTGCCGGGCTCTTTCTTTGCTCACAGAGTACTTAATAGTGTCTAACTCTGTTCGGGGCTGTGTGCTCTTCTAAGCGTCTAATAATGCTCGCTAGGGGTTTCGGTGGTCACGACGCGCACAGCGGTTCTAGGCTGTCGCATGACCCCCTGGGGGCTACCCCCTCCCTATTTCTGACGGAGTGTTTGCTCCTCCGGGCGTAGTGATATATTTTCGGCAATTCCTCAGATGAGGAGTTTATTTTTCCACACATGAGGGTGCCCGGGATCCTTTTTACCTCACGGGGGGATGGCTACACCCGGAGGAGGCAACGTTTTGCGGGGTGGGGTAGGGGTACACCCCCGGGTGGTTGGCTGTGTTGTGGCAACTGTGGGCGTTATGCCCGCAGTTGCCGAGATGGTGTCGGTAACTACAGGGAAAAGCTCGGTGGTTCAGTTGTACAGATGATCTGTGTAGTTGTTCGTGTATCACGAATAGCTGAGTTGCGGGCGTGATGCCCGCAGGTACCGAGATGATGTCGGTACCTGCCGAGGCCTGTTCCTACTTCACCTCTACGGTACTTTCCAATGTGAAATTACCAATGTAATGCCCAACGGTCGCCGTGGTGGTCGTTGTAGCAGCAGAAACATCGGGGGACTGAATCACGGCACATGTTCCACCGTGCGACAATTCAGCCAAAGAAGCCGCATTGTATTCAGCTTGGCTCGCGTTGCCATTAAGCGACTGAATACCGCTTTCGGACACTGCATACTTGAGCGGTCGCCAACTGTGGCCATTAGATGAAGCGCCAGTTTCCTGTAGCTGTTCTTCTGTCGCTCCATTAGAGCACAGTGCACCCCATGAGCCTTGAAGTTCTGCCGGCATTGCTGCATTTACTTCCTTTTGGGCGTTTGGGCTGAAAATACGGAAATTGATGTCATTTCCCTTAAGGGTTGTACCGTTGAGATCCGCTAGCTTGTCGTCGCTACCTACGGGTTCTGTTGGTTCTGGTGCTCCAGTAGCTTTATCTGTTTCAGCGGTTTTGTCTGTTGGGGTAAGAACGTAGTTTTCGTTCAGGGTTGCGTGAGTTACCTCAGTTGGGTAGGCGCTGGTAGAAGCTAATACTAGGGTTTTCTTCTGCCCGGCTACTACGGTGTAGTCGTCACCGTTGAAGGCGTTTGATACATCTACTACACGGTTATATGCATCAACACTTGCTTCATCTGGTACATCGGAGGTGCTGAGGTAGTCATACAGAGGGGTGTATGTGATGAGATCGCCCGCGGGGGTTGTGAAGGATAGCTGAGTTATGGCTGTTTGTGAGTTGCTTTTCGTGTTATCAACAGTTACCGCCATGTAGGTGAGCTGTTGATTTTCTTTTTGCATTATTTTTCTGGCTTCTTCTACGCCTGCCGGTGCTTGTGTGTTAGCGCTGAAAGTGTACTGTGCGTTGTTCTCGTCGTCTGCTGACCAGTTTTTTACGTCTTTGTATGTTTGGGGTGTGGCGCTGGTAGTGGTCTGGGGGTTTTGCGGGCTGGATTGTGTGTTGTTGTTTGCGCCGCATCCGGTAAGGGTGAGGGTTACGAGCAGGGTGAGGGGGATATATTTTTTCATGTGTCTTTCCTCTGTGATGTGGGGTAATTAGATGTTAGCTGTAGCACTGGGTTTTAAGTTTTAGCGGGGGTAATAAGTAGTAACATGACGTGGTTTGTGTGAGCAGGTGCGAGGAATGTATTTATTGCGGTGTGCAGCTTGTGGGCAAGCGCCGGGCGTATTGCTCAAACTGGTGCAGGAAAGAGGCCGGTAAAGAGCGCGCTAGGTTATCTCGTCTTATTGAGCGTATCGAGTCCACCACTGCACCGGGGTCACGGTCTTGGCGTACCGAGGAGCGGTTAGAGCTGTCGCGGTTGCGGCTGGAGGATATAGAAAACGCATGAGGCGCTACAATTTTTTGTGACAATTTTTGTGACAGCACCAAAGTATTTAGACGTGCAACGGTGTACTAACTCGATAGTAAACCCCTCAAAAACCCTGCAAATAAGCGGTTCTATGCACGATGAAAAACCTAGTTGAACACTAACCCTAAGTTGTTCAAATCCCCTATCCTCCGCTATGAGAAAAGCCCCGGCTCATGTGAGCCGGGGCTTTTTAGTGTCTGTGCGCCGCCCCCTAGTTGGCGGGTATGGGGGGTATAGGCTGAACCCATGTCTACTATTGCAATTGCTGGAGCTTCCGGTTTTCTTGGAAAGCTCATTGTTGAAGAATCAAAGAAGCGCGGCCACGAGGTCGTTGAGATTTCCCGTTCAAAGGGTGTCGATCTAAGCACTGGCGAAGGCTTGGCTGATGCGCTCAAGAAAGCGGACGCTGTAATCGATGCTTCGCAGGTGGCGACTCCTGACGCTGCTGACCCCGTCCAGCCGATTGTTGATGCTGCTCAGACACTGACTCGAGTGGCGAACGATCAGGGTGTTGAGCGCGTCGTGATGCTTTCTATCAACGGTGTTGAGAAAGAGAACTTGCAGGAGTTCCCTTTCTACAAGGCGCGTTTTGAGCAAGAAGGTGTAATCACAAAAAATGCCAAGTTGCCCGTCGTGGTGCGTAGTGCTCAGTGGTTTGAATTTGTGCTGAATCCCGCGGGCACCGAAGAAGCCGATCATGAAGTTCGCGTGCAGAACTGGGACATTCAGCCGGTAGCTACCCGTAGCGTCGCCCGTTTCTTGGTAGAAGCCGCAGAGGGTGAGCACGGTGAAGGTGTGGTGACCGTCGCCGGTGCTGAGCGCATCACCCTGCCGCAGCTGACTGAAAAGGTTCTCGCAGTTAGGGATGATTCTCGCAAGGTGGTGACTGTCGACCCTGCGCTTGAAGGTTGGGTGACGGTTCGCTTCATGCTCCTGCGGATGCGGTTATTCTTGAGCCGAACATCGAGCAGTGGGTGCGCGAGCAGGCATAAGGCGGTACTGGCCTCTGCCAAACCACCTCACCTTACCCCACCGCTGCTGTTCTCGGCGTTTAAGGCGTTTAAAGAGTCAGGACACGAAAACCTCCCACTGACGTGGTGTGAAACACCGAGAGGTTGTTTGTCACCACTAAACAGCCCACAAAATACCCGCACTTTGTTGCTTGTCCTGGCGTAAGGCATCTGCATAAAGTAAAGGTGACTGTCTATATGCCTTGTGACGGGTAAGTCCCCAACTTGCCGGTAGTCACAAGACATACATACTGGCTGTAACCACCTGAAATCCCCGTTTGAGGTTGCTACAGCAGGTATGAGAACCACAACTTATTGCGATGCAGCACCATTGCACCCGTGGATTCTTGGCGCAGTCCTATCTTTATTGACAATCCCAGGAAAATCCCAGACATATGGCTAATATCAGCTTTAACTCCCCGTACCTCAACGGTGTTGAACTGACCAGCAGCGAAGGCTGGTTTTTCGCACGCAAACTGTGTGCAGCACCTACCGCAGCACGCGCATCCGCTATTGAATCAATGGGCGTGGACGCGTGGATCGAGAAACAGCTAAACCCTGATTCTCTGACCGAAAGCGCCCAGTACAACAGCGAGCGCAAGGCAATCTTCCCTTCGTGCTTTATCAAGGCACCGGCGGGTAAGACTCTCGATAAGAATTTCTACGACACCTATCACGGTGGTAATCGTCACAAAGACTATGATGTGGCGACTTACGTTCTAGAGGCAGCTTTCCACCGTAGCTGGGCATCTGAGAAGCAGTTACAGGCTAAGATAGCTCAGTTTTGGGCTGATACTGTGGCTGCAAGCATTGAGAAGTCACCGGATGGTTTTCACGACTACGTGAACGTGCTTTTTGATGGAGCCCTCGGTAAGTACAGTGACCTGCTGTGGGAGCTGATCAATACTCGTACGATGAATCTGTTTCTCGATAACATCACGAATACTCAGTTCGCGCTGAATGAGAATATGGGCCGCGAGATTATGGAGCTACACACGTGGGGTACTGATAAGGGTTACTCGCAGGATGATGTGGTTGCAGTGGCTAAGCTCATGACCGGTTTTAAGGGTAATTATGATGGTGTATTGAGCGAGGCTCGTCCTGACCTTCATTTCTTTGGTCCGATTACTGTCTGCGGTCGTACCCTTGAGAACGGTGGTTCTACCGCTGAAGATATGTATGCAACTTTGCGTGAGTTAATTGATTATCTGACGCACGATCGCGGTACCGCCATGCGCATTTCGCGTCGTCTGATTCAGTATTTTGTGGGGGAGCACCAAGATTGGCAGGGGCTTCAGCAGAAAATGGCTGACGCTTATCTTGAGGCTGATACGGATATTCGTCCCGTTCTGCGAATTTTGTTTAAATCTGCTGAATTCCGTGCTTCGGGTGGTCAGACTATCCAGCGTCCGGCAAGTGTCTTGGCTTCGCTATTTGCTTCAGGAAAATTGAAACTCAAGAACACTAATAATCTTTCTGATATGAGCGTTATCTACACACCCTTGTACAGAGTGTTTATGATGCTTAACTATTACTCGGCCGGTATGCCCTACACCGCACCGGCAACTGACGGTTACCCGCTGAGCCCGCGCGCGTGGATTAATTCCACCAATGTCAATAGCATCTCTAAGTTCTCGCGGTTTACCAACTACATTTCAACGTGGGACGGCAACGCGAAAGATAGTTTTGCTCGCTGGGCTGAGCCTATTGATTGGGCGGACGCGCTGGGTATCACGGTGGGTAAAACCAGCGTGAACGATGCGGCGCGCAAGGTTTTTGTAACCCTCACCGGTTATTCCATTGAGAACGAGCCCAACATTGTGGGGGCTTTGGCAACGTTCGCTAAGAACACGACCCCGGAGGCTGTCTCTGGTGATGCTCGTGTTGCAGATAGCGAACGCATCAGCAGTGACGATGAAGTAAAGCGTCTTGTTGAGGCTACTTTGACCGCTCCCCACTTCTTGCTTGTCTAAGGATTTACCGTGAAACATTTCAAAACACTTTTTCTAAAAGAAGACTCTTTGCATCAGGTGCATCATCACTCGGGTGATGACTCCCGTAATTTTCTGGTGGATACTCGCACCGGTGAGAACATCCGCTCTTTTGATCAGGCAAATAGCATTGCTTGTGAGCGCCTGAGTGAGAATGCTGGCGGTTTTGGCCGTCGTAGCCTGCTCAAGGGCGGCGCGCTAGGTGTGCTGTCGTTGAGTTCTATGATGTTGCATGAGTCGATTTACCCGCGCTATGCCTATGCGGCAGAACCTGTGGGTGATGGCACCGTGCTCGTTGTGGTCTACCTGCGCGGCGGCGCTGACGGGCTCTCACTCGTCACCCCGTACAACGATGACCATTACAATGCCAACCGTAAGACCACGCGCAAGTCGCTGTCTATGAACGGCGCCTACAAGCTGGATGGCACCTTCATGCTGGCACCTGAGCTGTCCGGCCTGAAGAAGGCGTGGATCGCCGGCGACCTGTCGATTGCGCACTCGGTGGGTATCGACAACAACACGCGCTCGCACTTTAGCAACTACATCATTTCTGACCGCTCAGCACCGGTGCAGTACAAGACCGGCTGGCTGGCGCGTCTGCTGGATGCCACCTATAACAATGAGTCGCAGTTCCGCGCGTTTTCCCATGCCGGACGCGTCTCTGGCGCCTTCTACGGCCACGACCAAGAAATCCTGTCCATCAACGCGTTCAGCGATTTCAAGGTATCGACCTCCTTCAAAGACACTGAAACCATTTCTGCGGTGGCTTCACGCATCAGCCGAAATGTCGGTGGCGATTTGGGTGCCAGCGTCAAGACCACCCTCGGTGCTATGAACCAGGTTCAGGAGATCTCAAACGCCGGTTACAAGCCTGAAAACGGTGCCGATTACCCCGACACCGCGCTGGGCACCGGTATGAAGGATATTGCCCAGATCATCAAGGCTAACAAGGGTGTGCAGGTAGTGACCGTTGACCAGGGTAACTGGGATACCCACCGTGGACAGGCAGATCGCCTGAATACCCTGGCAAAGGACTTGGGCGATTCCCTCGGCGCTTTCTACCAAGATATGGGTGCACTTCGTATGCAGAACGTCGTGGTCATGACTGTCTCTGAATTCGGCCGCACCACGGTAGAAAACCAGTCGCTAGGCACCGACCACGGCGCGGGCAACTTCTCATTCGTGCTCTCCGGCAAAGCAACCGGACGCATCACCGGCGGCTCGTGGGGCGGACTCAAGAACGATGACGATAAAGACAACGCCATCCGCACCGACTACCGCTCAGTTGCTGCTGAAGTGATGTCGAAGGGCCTTGGCGTGGATTCCGCCCGCATCGCCCAGATCTTCCCCGAATTTACGCCCAAGCCGGTTGGTCTACTCGCATAAAGAAAAGACTTTCTTAACCAGCTTATAAAGTGCTCCCGGTCTGATGCACCAGACCGGGAGCACTTTATTTAACAACGATTTTTAGAACAGCTGGTATGAGACCGATGGACGCACGTCTGCCAGCAGTCCCTCTCGCCTCACTCGCGCGGGGTGCTCGGAAGCGACTCACGTCGGCGACCCGTACTTACAAGGTGAAGAACGCGCGTCCATCGGTCTCTGCGCATCAGCATCGCGTCCGCTAACGCCGCAGGTTAGGATGTTCGCACCGCGCCCTCGTCCGGGGTGGCTGAGAGCTTTGACCAGTTGTACCAGCCGTAGATGGAGTTGAAGATGAAAGCGATGTACATGACCACCATGTCCATAGATCCCGCGGTGTCGCTGGTGAGCCAGAGGACGATTTGGGCGAGGTTGAGAACAATCCACAGTGCCCACTGTTCGCGGTAGCGGTAAACCATGAGAATCTGCGCGATAACGGCGATGGTGGTGGTAAATGAGTCAATGTAAGGCTGGTTAGAGCCGATGCTTGCAAGGAGCATGCCGTAGAGCCAGGTGCCCAGTGCCAGAATGACTGCTACCGCTGCCCAGCCGGTGAAAGCGATGCGCCTGGTTTTGACGTCCTTCGCATCGCCCTCGTTTGCCTGACGCGTCAGGTTTTTGCGCCAGGTGTACAGTCCCCAGAACTGGGTGAGCACGTAGAACACTGCGATCATGACCTCGCCGTAGAAGACCGCCTGCAGCGAAAGGTAGAGGTAGAGAACGTTTTGAATGACGCCGAAGAAGTAGTTTGAAATGCGTCCTTTGCCGACCAGCGCTACACAGATGACGCCACTGATTGCAACGATGGAACCAATGATTCCCTGGGGGTATACCACCGCAAAAATGACTTGGAGCAAGATGATGGCGGGGTAAAAGATTTTCTCAAAGGGCGTGTAGCCGACGAAGAGATCTTCGTATACTTTTCGACTGAAGCTTTTGTGGTGGATTGCAGGTGATGTCATTCTTTTACTTTCGAAGAAACAGTGGAAAGACGGTGGGCGGTGAGGACGCTAGTTGGCTAGCACCGCGTTGATGGCGGCTTTGGCTTGTTCGTAGCGGGCTGCGTATCCGTTGCCGGTGAGCGAGACAAGTTTATTTTCTAGGCCTGCGGCTTTTACTTCTTCCAGCATCAGGCCTGAGATTTCGGTGAGGTAGGCGTCTGTGTTGTTGGTTTGCGACCTGAAACCGTCGTCGGTGTAGCTTGCCTGGCTGACGGGTGGGATGAACAGAATAAGATCCCAGCGTGCTTTGGCGATGAGCGAGTCTGCCATGGGTTTGAGGGCTGTTGTCCAGTCGTCCATGGTCAGCGCACTGGCGGGGTCTGCTGCCGATAGCGCCGCGTAGCATTTGGTGACCATCGCGTCGGTATCCATCAGCGCCAGCCCGCGGTTACCCGGGTTATCAATCACTTCGCGGTTGAGCTGGTATTGGCCGGTGAAAACATTCTGGTAGTCCAGCAGGTCGTAGTCTTCATCGCGAATGTTCGCCTCGACCTGGTAAACCCGCGCGTACTCGTAGGAGTACGGTGCGATGTAGAGCTTGGCGAGGTCTTCGATCAGGGTGGTTTTACCGCCGGACGCTGCGCCCATGACTAGCACATTCTTGGTGAAGAAACGTCTGAACGGGGGAGCGATGAAATCCCAGTAGTGTAGAGGATTTTCAAGGATGCGTTCGCTAGTGAGTGCGTCGTCGCTGCAGTCTTCACTGCACTCTGTGCCGGTACGAGCTGAAAACGTAGAAGCATGCACGAGTTTTCCACCGGCATCCTGAGCTAGGTGCTGGACGCGGGCGTCGTTCTCGGCGTCGTACCAGGTACGTGTGGCGGTGGCTTGGACGTGCTTTTCGCAGAGCTCTTCTACAATCTGTGCGGGGAGCTCACTGTCGGTGACTGTTGCGAAGTCTACGATGACTAGTGGATCGTTTTTGAAGTATTCAGAGACATAGCGGTAACGCTTAATGTGAGTCATGCCGGCGTGACTACCTGCATCGTGCTCGTGCCCGGCGACAATTACTAAGGCGCCGCCGTCGTTTTCTTTCTTGGCACGTAAAATGGTGTCAATATGCGCCCGATGCAACGGCGCGAACGAACCCACCACTACACCTACGCCGGTGCCGGTGAGCTGTTTCTTGTACAGCATGTTGGTGCCTTTCGTTGCCGCGGTGAGGGGAAATCTACGTCAAAAGTTTTGCAGGTATTGAGCCCAGAAACAAGTTATAGTCATCTCGACACTAATTATTACTTCGGTGCGTTACGTAAGCGTTCACCGTCCGTCATATGACCGTTACATTTTTCAGCTTGCACGGTATCTATACACTGGATACTTGCACCCGCCATTAGTTCGTAGATAGAGAGTCTCGTGAATACGTCTACCTTCACTCACGACGCCCGTCACGGCCTACGCCTGCTCCCACCCGTTGTGATGGGATATTTTCCATTGGGGCTGGCCTTCGGTGCCCTCGCTACCGATGCGGGGCTACCGCACTGGGTAGCGCCGCTCACTGCTGCTGTGGTCTACGGCGGGTCTATCGAGTTTCTGATGATTACGCTTATTACCGGCGGCGCAACGCTTGTAACCATGGCAACTACCGCTTTCGCGGTGAATTTTCGCCACGTCTTCTACCCGCTGTCATACCCTCGTCATCTCATCCGCAATGCAGGTGGCTGGTTCTACGGCGCCTATTCACTGACTGACGAGGTCTACGCCATTGTGAATACCCCGCACGGCCTCACCAATCAGCGGCAACTGCTGCTCTTTCAGGCAGGAGCACACTTCACATGGTTCTTCTCAACTCTGATTGGTGTTTTTGCGGGGCAAGCCATTCCCGAAAGTTTTCACGGTCTGGACTTTGCGATGGCAGGTCTCTTCACCGTGCTCGCCATCGACTTCTTTAGACACTCGCGTCAGTATCGACCGCTCATCTACGCATTTGCCGGATGCGCGGTAGCGTGGTTTCTGGCGCCCGGGGCTTTCTTGATGGTTGCCCTGGTTATCTTCGCGGCTTTCTGCGTAGCGGATGCTGTATATCAGGTAAAGACTGGGAAGGCGGGGCGCTAAATATGCCGATTGATGTTTTACACACCCTCGCTCTGATTGCTGTTGCCGCAGCTGTCACCTTTTCACTTCGCTTTGTGCCCATGCTGACCGTGCGCGCAATCGCCACCAACCCCTACGTGCTGGCCATCGGCAAAATGCTCCCCGGCGGCATCATGGTCATCTTGGTGGTGTACTCCATTAACCACGGCGAATTTCACGGCGCAGGGGGACTGCTCGCTCTAGCTGTCGCACTGGGATCCACCATCGGGTTGTACCTCTGGCGTAAAAATGTGTTGCTCGCACTCGTTGCCGGCGTACTTATCTACGGTGCGCTGACCTTCGGCTAACCCCGCCGCACACACCAACGCCGAGGCCTCGAAACAACGGTGTTCGAGCCTCGGCATTTTTTGATGTTGGATGCGTCTGCGACTAAGAGACAGCTCTAAGAGCAGGCGCGCCGCCCAGCGGAACGGCATCCTCACCCTCAAAACGGGCGCCCAGACCCATCTGAATAAAACGAATAGTAGAGGTGATATGGCGCTCGCGATCCTCGGCGGACGAGGCGTCCTCAGCGCGATCCGCGCTAGAAGTGAGTGAACCGTGAACCAAGTGTGCGAGCTCTTTAATGTCGTTTTCGGGAATAAAGTTTTGCTCAATCGCCTGCGACAGAATACCTACCAGAACCATCTGAAGTTCACGAACGTGCTTGCCGAGCTTGGCGAAAGACTCGGGGGAGAGCACAGAGCGCATTGCCGGGCCGGGAGGCATATGGCGGCGCGCCATGTCTTCAATCGAAAGACGGATGTAGATAGCGAGCTTATCAATAGGGTTTTCAACGCCCTCAAGATTTTCGCGTAGCTCGGTGATAAAACGCTCGGTTTCAGTAAGGGCATAGGCCACCAGAAGTTCACCCATGTCAGCGAAGTAATTGTAGACAGCGGTGCGTCCAATTCCCGCGTTCTTGGCGACGTCCGTCATGGTCAGACCGGGAAGGCCGTGTGAGTAGAGCAAACTACCGAAAGAATCGAGGATGGCGCGCTGGGTGTTTTCGCGCTGGGCTGCGTTTGAGGCTGCTGAAATACGAGGCATATCGACACTTTACAATAAAACGTCACCAAGAATGAGCGGGGACGTGCTGCAGCGGCGTTTTCCCAGATAACTAACAGTTTCACCGGGGCACGACCCGTGCATCCGCGTCTCACATACCTGTCACACTTAGCATTCGCCCGTTTCAACCGCGTACAATAAAACGGCTCGGGTGGCAGACGAGCACACCCGGTTGCTTCACAACCTGCAGAAAGCAACGGGGCCTATTCACGTACCGTCTTCATACAAATAAGAGAATATCTATGTCTGAACACACCACCACCCACACGCCCACCTACGCGCGTCCGGCACACACCTACTTCGACCTTCTTCTCGCGGCATCCGCAGTAATCCTGGTGATCTCAAACATCGCCGCCACCAAAGGCGTCGCGTTCGGCCCCATTCTCACCGACGGCGGATTCTTCCTTTACCCGCTGGCGTACGTCATCGGCGATGTGGTCTCAGAAGTCTACGGTTTTAAAAACGCACGACGCGTCATTCTTACCTCTTTCGCCGCAGCGGCTTTCGCATCCCTGTGCTTCTGGATCACCATCAAATTACCCGGCGCTGAGTTCTACGAAAACCAGAGCGCGCTAGAGACCGTACTGGGCCCCGTGCCACTGATTGTCGGAGGTTCTTTGCTCGGCTACCTGGTAGGTCAGCTGTTGAACTCATGGGTGATGGTCGCCATGAAAAAGCGCACTCAAGGACGCTTTCTCGCGGGGCGACTGATGGGCTCAACCCTGGTGGGTGAACTCGCCGACACCCTGATTTTCTGCTCGATTGCGGCACCTATCCTGGGTATTTCAACCGCACCGGACTTTCTCAACTACGTCATCGTCGGCTACATCTACAAGTGCGCGGTTGAATTCATTCTCATGCCTATCACCTACCCGACCATCAGCTGGTTCAAAAAGCATGAGCCGAGCTACGCGTCTGCACACGCGTAAGGACGGTTACCGCGCAACATTTTGCTTGCCTCAGCGGTGCTATGAATAAAGCTCTGACCGATCCTCTTTTGCATTGGGGCGACCTATAAAAATGGCGTCCCCTGCTACCAGCAGGGGACGCCATTTTAGTGACTGATGTAGCGAAGCAATTTATCGAACGACGCGTACGCCACCGTTAGCAGTCCACTTGAGGGTTGAACCGTTAGAGAACTTCACGGTTGCTGAACCATCGGAGTTGGTAACCTCGTCGGTGACGGGGAAGCCGAACTTCGAAACGTAACCGTTCTTCCACCAGTAGTTGTAGATCGCTCCCTTTGAGTTCATAGCGTGCGCACCGGTGGTTGATGACCACCAGATACCGGTTTCAGCCCAGTTAGCGTTGCGGAAGTACTGAACCGCGCCGCCAGCGGTCGGAATCTCATCGGTGACGGGGAAGCCATCAGTGTTCACGCCACCGCGTGATTCCCACAGAGCCTTAATCGCGCCGTTACCGTTGACCAAATAAGCGCCGGTGTTCGGTGCCCAGTAGAAACGGTTTTGCCTAGAACCGTTCTGGAATACCTGACGCGCGCCGCCGCTACCAATGCCGCCTTCGTCCTCAACGGGGAAGCCGTACTTGCCGGTGCCGCCCTCATTGGTAAAACGTGAGCCGATAGCGCCGCGCTCAGCCACCAGGTGAGTGCCGTTCTGCGACGTCCAGTACAGCGCGTTCAGTGGGCCCGATGCGGGAGCGAACTTCTGCATAGCGCCACCGGGGATGCTGACCTCATCGAATGCGGGGTAGCCCAGGCCGCGCTCGTAGTCGCTGTCGCGGTAGCGTGCGCCGATGCTCCCTGCAAAGTTCACGGAGTGCGCGTCGGTACGAGAGGTCCAGTAGATGGAGTAGTTCTTAGCGAATGCCTGAATAGCTCCGCCGTTAACACCTGAGAATTCGTTGGTGGTCGGTGAACCAAACTTGGTGATGCCACCCTTTGACTTGTAGTAGTCGCCGATAGCGCCCTTGAGCGTGAACTGTGATGCCGGAACCGGTGCAAGGTCCGCTGCTGCCTTGACTGCCGCTGCGGCGTCTACCTGCTTGTAGCCCTGCAGGTTGTAGCCGGTGCTGGTGAGAATATTGCGGATCTGCTCTACAGTGATAGCGGGGTAGGCCTGCTTCATCAGTGCGATGGTGCCGGTGACGTAGGGTGCCGCCATGCTGGTGCCGTTCATGGTGCCGTAAGTGGGCGAACCGATGCTTGAGCTACCGGTGTTCAACGGGCCGAAGATGTCACGGCCGGTGGTACCGCCGGGGGCAACAACATCCAGCATCTCACCGTAGTTTGAGTACTCGGTCAGCGTGTACCACGAGGTAGATGCACCCACAACAATAGCTCGGTAGCAGTTAGCCGGTGAGTAGTTGCTAGCGCTCTGACCCTCGTTACCCGCTGCTACAACAACGGGCACATTGCGTGAGAGAGAATCATTGATCGCTGACTGCATCAAGTCCGAGCAGGTGTTGTCGGGGTATGCCAAAGACATGTTCACAACAGTTGCAGGACGCTTGTTGGTAGGAACACCGGGAACGTAACCGCCGGAGGTCCAGATGAGCGCATCAGCGATATCTGAAACGTAGCCGCTACCGTTGAGACCGAGCGCGCGACCGTAGGTGAGCTGCGCACTGGGTGCTACACCGGTGGTGCCGGTGCCGTTAGCGCGTGCCGCAGCGATGCCCGCCACGAAAGTGCCGTGCCAGTCAACGCTGGGGTTATCTGAACCCTGGTCGAGCGGGTTGGTGTCGCGTCCTCCGCCGTCACGTGACAGGCTGGGAGATGAAATGAAGTCGTAGCCGTAAGAGCCACTGGTCTCAAGATCCGGGTGTACAGAGTAGCCGGTGTCGACAATACCGATGGTCTGGCCAACTCCTGTGTACTTGCTCCACGCCGGTGCGACATCGAGGTAATCGTAGGTCAGCGCCCACTGCTTGGAGTAGTAGGGCTCAGAAGTGGATGCGAGAGCTTTCACCAGGCGGTCCGGCTCAGCGGACTCAACGCGCGGATCTTTCTCGAGATTTGCAATGACCTCTTTTTGCTCGTCGGGGTTCAGCATCTTATCCGCTGAAATTACACTGCTCTTCTCGTCAGCGGCAGTGGTTTCTTTTAAAAGCTGTGAATCGTCAACAGCATCGCTTTCAGCTTCAACTTTATTCGCAACTTCTTCGCGAACTTCTTTGGGCTGCTCGTCTTTGAACTTGACGATGATGCGGTCGGTATCTTCAGAAACCTGCGTAGTTGTAGGATGCTGGTTTGCTGGTGTGGGGAGGTTAGCCGCAGATGCGCCAGCGAAAGAAGTTGCTACCAGCGCGCATGAGCTGAGGATAACCGGGGGAAGGTATCTAAGTTTCATATTCAATTAAAAAAGGGGACAGGGGATAGGTATGTGTGGGTGCACCGGGTGAGTGTACCGTTCACCAAGAATAATAGGTTTTTTCTCACCTGTTTAGACATTCAGCAAAAAAATATTCAATATCTCATTTTGGCGGCTATGATTGCCAGTATTACTTTTTGCAGTCAGCAAACTGCTTGCCTCGTAAAGTACCTTTTCACCACGTTAGGTTTTCAATGGGTTCACACGCTACACAGGTGTCTACAGAAGAAAAAGGTAGGCTTTCCCGTTCGCTTTCGCACGGGCAGATGACCATGATTGCTCTCGGTCTTGCCGTGGGCACCGGTCTGTTTTTGGGTTCTGGCGGGGCGATTGCGATTGCTGGCCCCGCTGTTATTATCAGCTACGCTATTGGCTCTTTGATTGCGGCGGTGATCGCTGCATGTGCTGGTGAGATGGCTGTTCGTTACCCTGTTCAGGGTGGTTTTGGCACGATTGCAGGACGCTTCTTGGGCCCTTACGCTGGTTACTTGACGCGGTGGGCCTACTGGGCAACCATGGTTCCGCTCACCGGCGCCGAGCTGGTAGCAGTGGGCAAGTACATGGGCTACTGGTACCCTGACATTCCGCTGTGGCTGTGGGTTGTTGTTTCTGGCGCCATTATTGTTGCCTTGAACCTGACCTCCGTGAAGTCCTTTGGCACCATGGAATTCTTCCTCTCGTCCATCAAGGTTATTGCGGTTATCGTCTTTATCGTCTTCGGACTGGTCCTGGTTTTCTTTGGTCTGCCGAATACTCCTGCAACCGGTCTGGGCAACCTCACCAACGACGGTGGCTTCTTGCCCAACGGCATCTCATCCATCTGGATTTCACTGGCAGTCGTCATGTTCTCCTTCGGCGGTGTTGAGCTGATCTCCATCTCGGCAGCTGAAGCCAAAGACCCCGTGCGCTCAGTGAGCTCATCCGTCAAAGCAATGATGTACCGCCTGGCTACCTTCTACGTGCTCGCGATCTTCGTGGTCGTTGCCATGATGCCGTGGAAGCAAGCCGCAACACTTGAAGGTGAAGTCAGCAGCTCACCATTCGTCATGGTCTTCTCAGCGCTGAACATTCCCTTCATCGCAGGCATCACTAACTTCGTGGTTCTCACCGCAGCACTATCCGGCGCGAACGCGGCACTCTACGCGGCAACCCGTCAGATGCACGCGCTTGCACACGACTCCATGGCACCCAAAGCATTTGCCCGCACCACCGGCAACGGTATTCCCGCGCTGGCCTTGGGACTGTCAATGGTCGGCTCCCTAGTCGCGGTCGTTATGGCAATCACCGGCGTCGCTAACATCTTCGTCATGATGATGTCACTGGTCACCGTCTGCGTGCTCGTCGTCTGGTTCATGATTCTTACCTCCTACATGTTTTTCAAGAAACAAGAAGGTAACGCATCACCATTCCGCGTCTGGGGCGGACGCACCACAGCCGCACTTGCTTTACTGGGCGTCCTCGCAACCTTTGCCGCCATGTTCTTTACCCAAGACATGGCAATCCCAGCAACCGTGGGCGTCGCGTTCTTCGCCTTCATCAGCATCGTCTACTTTGCTTTCGTGCGTTCGCGCCAGAGCGTCAACCACGATGCTTTCACCGAAGCAAGCGATTACGCTAACCAGCAGCAATAGCATGTAAAGGGGCGGGGTAATACCCGCCCCTACGCATAACTTTTCACCACACACGCGAAAGAAAATCTCATGGCTTCTACATCAGCTCCGGCTGAAAGCAACCAGCTCAAGCGCTCGCTCTCTCACGGTCAAATGACCATGATTGTGCTGGGCTCAGCGCTGGGTACCGGTTTGTTTTTGGGCTCAGGTTCAGCGATTGCGCTGACCGGTCCGGCGATTATTATCAGCTACGCTATTGGTTCTTTGCTGGCTGCCATCATTGGTGGTTCTGCGGGCGAGATGGCGGTGCGCTACCCGGTGCGTGGCGGATTCGGCTCTATCGCTACCCGCTATCTTGGCCCCTACGCAGGCTTCCTCACCCGCTGGGCCTACTGGACGGCAACCTGCGCTATCACCGGTATCGAGCTGATTGCGGTGGGTAGCTACCTGAGCTTCTGGTGGCCTGATCTGCCACTGTGGGTAGGCATCGTTGTGTTTGGCGTCTTGATTATTGCGCTGAACATTCGTTCCGTGAAGTACTTCGGCGCCATGGAATTCTTCCTCTCATCCATTAAGGTGTTCGCGCTACTGCTCTTCATCGTGGTTGGTCTGTGCCTCGTCTTCTTCGGCCTTCCTGGCCATGCCGCGTCCGGCGTTTCTAACCTGACCAATGACGGCGGCTTTATGCCCGGCGGTTTCACCTCGGTCTGGCTGTCACTGGCGATCGTGATGTTCTCGTTCGGTGGCGTTGAGATGATTTCAATTTCAGCGGCTGAAGCTGAAGATCCGGCTCGTTCGGTGCGTACCAGCGCTAAAGCAATGATGTGGCGTTTGGCGACGTTCTACGTGCTGTCCATGTTCATTGTGGTGTCTTTGATTCCGTGGCAGCAGGCTGCCGGCTTGGAAGGCACCGTTGCCACCAGCCCCTTCGTGATGGTCTTTGCTCAGGTGGGCGTGCCCGCGATTGCCTCCATTACTAACTTTGTGGTGCTGATTGCGGCGCTGTCAGCGGCAAACGCTAACCTTTATGCTGGTTCGCGCCTGATGCACTCGTTGGCCTCCGACCGCATGGCGCCGAGCTCGCTGGCGCAGACCAGTAGCGCCGGTATTCCCGTGCGCGCAATGCTGGTCTCGCTCTCGGGCGTCGTTCTTGCTGTTCTGCTGGCAATTTTCTTGCCCAAGGCGGCATTCGGCGTCATGATGACGCTCGTGATGGTGTGCGCGCTGACCGTGTGGGTATTGATTCTGCTGGCGTACATTGCTTTCAAAAAGGTGGAAGGCAACTCGGCGCCGTTCCGTCTGTGGGGCGGACGCGTCACCGCCGGTGTTGCCATCCTGGTGCTGTTTGCGATTTGGGTTGCTCTCTTCAAACTGGACGGTAACGGCGTTCCCGCGACTGTCGGCGTGGTCTACTTTGTGCTGCTGACGATTATCTACTTTGCTGTGGTCAAGAACGTGCTGACTGTTGATGAGGACGCGTTTGCCGAGGCGCAGCGCGCAACCGAACACTACGAGAGCGACCGAAAATAAAAGGTTTTATCTTGGGTTGCACATGAGAATGATTTTCAGTATTATTGTAAGTACGAATTGCATGATACTTCAATGCGTTCATATGTCTGTGTGTTGAGAAAACCCCGCATCCCTTGTGGATGCGGGGTTTTCTTTTGTGCGGGCACGGGGTTGGGGTGCGTGGTGGGTGCGTCGGGCGTCTGGTGCGCTGGGTAAAGTGACCAGATTTGTTTCGTAGTGACCACAAAACTCTCAAGAGTAGGCGGTCTTTGGTGCTGAAAAGAGAGTTTTGTGGTCACCTCCCGGGGTGGTGCTGTTTTCCATACCTTGATTTGCAAACGATAATCATTATCAAATAAGCTAAGAGGTATGCAGATGACAGCTCTCTCATCCCCCAGCCTTTTTGCACGCACCGACGCTGCCGACCACTGGCTCACCTATTGCCAGCAGCACAGTACTGTGCATCAAGACAGCAGCCACACCTGCCAGGACGCGCCAGCCGACGTAGTCAGCTACGACAGCCTCACCAACGACGACGGCATCGAACTGCTGCGCACCCACACCCGCGCATCCGGCGAAAAAGAGCAAAGCCGCATCCATATAGACGGCGACTGCCTCTCATGTGCAACCCTCGCTGAAATGACAGATTACTTGCCAGCTATCGCTGAGCGCACCGAGCGTCTTTTGTTGATTCTTCCGCCCGGTGTGTCCATTAGTACCGCCCTGAAGGTCGCCAACGACTGCCCCCACATTGAGCTGGTTACCGCATCATTGGCAGTTCTAGATTCAGATATCGAAGATGATCTATGGTCTTCTGAAACTCTCAACGCCCGTGGCGTCACCGGCTCATGTGCCGATGAACGCACGCCGGGGGAATTCGTCGTAGCCGATCTCAGTTACGCAGACACCGCGCTGGTTGCCACCCACCCCTTTGACTGTGAGAGCTCGAACCATCGGCGCACCTTGGAACTGCTACGAAACATAGCTCCCCACCTCACCGTGATTTCCGTGGAACACAAAGAACCCGCCGAATGCGGCTACCACAATATCGTCGCGGCGCAAACCCGCGCGCGTCCGGGGCATCTGCACGTAACCGAGGACGTGTTGTTGGGCGAGAATGGCGAATTTTCCACCGCCGTCATCACCACCGACAAACTCATCGACTCAGAACAGCTTGCGCAGGTGCTCCCTCAGATTGTTGAAGGTATGGTGCGCGTGCGCGGGCACGTGTGGCTCGATAGCCACCAGGATGACCGTGTGGCGGTTGAAGGCATCGGCCCGGTTGTCTGGTTGCAAACTCACGGCGCGTGGGGACGCAAGTTGCCGGCCACGCGCATCGCTCTCACCGGCGAGGACGTCAACGCCGCCGAGCTTCAAAAACTTTTAGAAACGTGCACCATTACCGGTGACGATATTGCGCAAGAACTTTTGCGTGCGGATCAAACATTGAAAGAAGGTTAGTGATGAAGGTACGTAACTCATTGCGTTCACTCAAGAAAATTCCCGGTGCTCAGATTGTGCGTCGTCGCGGTAAGACGTACGTGATTAATAAGAAGAACCCGCGTTTCAAGGCGCGTCAGGGCTAAGCTCTTCTTCCCGCCGAGATCCTGATTCATCGACGAAATCCTGATTTAAAACAGGATCTCGTCGATGAATCAGGATCTCGGCGGTTAAAGGCGGTTGAAGGACGCGCCGCCTCGCGTCCTAAGATGGAGCGTATGACTGATTCTGTTTTTGTGGTGGATGTTCCCCTGCGTTGGGGTGATATGGATGCGTACGGGCACGTGAACAACGTGACAATGATGCGCGTGCTTGAGGAAGCGCGTATCGCGGTGTTTGGTGTGCCGCCGTCCTCGGGCGAACCCGTTGAGCAGGCACCAAAGATTCCTCTGTTTGAGCAGTTGGAAAGCGGTGTGCAAGCGCTCGTTGTTGAGAATTGGGTGAAGTATCGCGCGCAGCTTGCCTACCGTGGTTTGCCCGCGAAAGTGGAGGTGCGCATCGTTGGGGTAAAGCCTGCAACGATTACTGTGAGCTACGAGCTGTTTGATGCGTCCACTGGCGAGCACTGTGTAAGCGGTACTACCACGCTGGCGTTCTTCAACACCAATACCGGTGGGCTCGTTCGGCTGACCAAAGACCAACGGAGTATGCTTGAGGAGCACCGCGCATCGTAGCTAGGCTCGTTTGTGCGGTTTTTTTGTGCTCAAAATTGTCGAGGAATAAGGGGTTAGTGTGACATCCGCTCGCGAACATATTGTGCAGATGATGAAGTTTGCTCCCGCGCAACGTGATCATGTGCCGGCTTTTCGTATTGCGCTGAGCGTGGCGATTCCGCTTCTTATTCTTCTTTTTACGGATCATCTTGAGCTTGCGATTTATTCGGCGTTTGGTGGTTTTACCGCTCTGTATGCTCGCAATGAGCCGCGCGCGTCTAGGTTTAAGCACCAGTCGCAGGCGGGCATCATTTTGTGTCTGTGCATCGCTATTGGCATGTTGCTTTCTGGTTTTCATGCTTCGATTTGGGTGACGACGCTGGTGTGTTCGGCAATCGGTGGTGTGGGCGCGATGGTGAGCACGGTGCTGAATCTGCGTCCAGGCGGTTCTCTTTTTCATATTTTTGCGACGGCTGCGGTGGCGTCGGTGCCTGTGGCGACGCATCCTGCTATTCCTCTTGCGGTGGCTATCGCATCCGCTGGTTTTTCGGTGGTGTTGGGTCTTGTCAGTAGCGTGGTGGGCGAGGGAATTAAGATTGTTTCTACTCCGCCGCCGCATTCTCTGACTCGCAATCAGTTGCTTGAGCAGGGCGTTATCTACTTTTTTGTAACGCTTATTGCCGGATGCGTGGGCTATATGTTGGGGCTTTCGCACAGTTATTGGGCGATGGTTGCGGCTAACGCTATTGTGGTTGGTCCGAATATGTATGCCCGTTTTTATAGGGGCGTGCAGCGTACGGTGGGCACGTTTGTGGGTGTGCTGATTACGGCGTTTTTTGTGTCGATGCACCCGGATCAGTGGCATATGGCGGTGCTGGTGATCGTGTTCCAGTTCTTGGCTGAGATTTTTGTGTTGCGTAATTATGGTTTTGCCATGCTGTTTGTGACTCCGCTGGCGCTGTTTATGATTCAGTTGGCTAAGCCACTGACCAGCTATGAGTTGTTGACGGATCGTATGCTTGAAACCGCTATTGGCGCGGTGGTCGGGATGCTGGCTGTTTTAGTAACGCGTAGCCCCGATAAGCTGGGTCAGGACACCGTGGCTATTCCGATTTTGCGTGCAGCTCGTAACGTGCGTGGCTCGGTGAGAAGCAATTTTGATCAGTAAATTGGCAGATAGCATCACCCGCGTCATTCTTGACCAGGGTCCTTTGCCCGCTGAATTTCATGAGCCGGGACGAGCAGGGTGGCTGTTCTCTTTCAACAAACTGAATAAGGTGCTAGGAAACTAGCTTTCTTACACGATACAAAGATGCCCGAGAACGCGTGCGCGTTCCCGGGCATCCGTGGTTTTCAGTTGCTTGTGGCAGGTGATAGCGATGCTGGTGAGATTGCGATCTGTCAGCCGGCGTTCTACCTACTTGCTCGCGTCCAGAAGTTTAGTGAGTTCCACAAAGGAGTCTTTCCAGCTGGTCAGCGTCTGCTCGTGAACTTCTTGAGGAAGTGGGCCCTGAGTGAGTTTGAGAATGGTTCCCTTGCCTACGCCGTCCTCTGTAATCGCGGTGCCTTCTTCAAGTTCGATGCGTAGCGCAACCAGGGTGTCGCTGGGCTGACCTTGCGGGGTGGGCAGTGCCTCGCGGTACTCGAGCAGTTCAGGCTCTTTCATAGCGATAAAACGCATGTACATAGGTGCCTGAAACTTGGGATTGTGACGGTGCTTCATGACGAACTGCTTGCGCCCACCGTTGACGGGCTCCAACGTCAGGGTGTTGGGAACAACGTTCCAGTCTTTAGGGCCAAACCACTTGATAAAAAGCTTCGGGTCAATGAAAGCGTTGTAAATTTCCTGGGGAGTTGCGGCGAACTCGTGGCGGTAGGTGAGTACTTCTTTGGCGTCCAGGCTCTCGATAGTGAAATCTTGCATTAGTTCTCGCCTTCCTTCTGTGCGGGGTCTGTCTGAGCGTCTTGTGCGGCTTCTGCTTCTCGGGCGGCTGCCTCTGCGGCACGTCGTGCCTCGGCTTCAGCTTTCGCCTTAGCGTTAGCCTCGCGTCGTGCCTGAGCTGCAGCGATGCGTTCTGCTTCTTTCGCTGCCTTGCGTGCTTTGGCTTCTTCCTGCGCTTTGAGCTGAGCTTCTTTCTTGGCGTAGTAGCGGCGCAAGAACTCGTCACGGTATTCAAAATAGGTGCCGTTGTCGATGGCTTCGCGGGCGTCATCCACCATTTTCACGATAAAACGCTCGTTGTGAATGGACGCCAACGTTGCTGACAGACGTTCGTCTGCCTTGAAGAGGTGGTGGACGTACGCCTTGGTGAAGTGCGTGCAGGTGTAGCAGTCGCATCCCTCAAAAATGGGGGTGAAGTCTGTCTTGTAGCGCGCGTTGGTGAGGTTGAAGCGTCCGTCGGGTGTGTAGACGGCTGCGTTGCGGGCCACGCGGGTGGGCGAGACGCAGTCGAAGGTATCCACGCCGTTTTCGATGCCGACGAAGATATCGTCCGGTTCTGAGATACCCAGCAGGTGACGTGGCTTGTTCTCGGGCAGTTCTTCGGCGCACCAGCGCACGATAGTGCCCAGGTTTTCTTTTTCGAGCGCGCCGCCGATGCCGAAACCATCAAAGGGCATATCGCCTAGGTCGGTGCAGGCCTTGCGTCGAAGGTCTTCGTACTGTGCGCCCTGAATGACGCCAAAGAGCGCCTGGTAGGGCTTGCCGACGCGCGCCTCGGTCAGGCGCTGATGCTCGGCAATGCAACGCAAAGCCCACAGGCGGGTGCGTTCCAGCGCCTCTTCTTGGTAGCCGCGGGAATTGTAAAGGGTGGTGAGCTCGTCGAAGGCGAACATGATGTCCGCACCGATCTGATGCTGAACCTGCATCGAAATTTCGGGGGTGAAGCGGTGAATGTCGCCGTTAATGTGGGACTTGAAGAAAACACCGTCGTCGTCAACGTGCGCCATGCGCTCTTTGCCGGCCGCGACATCATCGTCACCGAGCGGACGTCCGTCTGCACCCTTGGCGTTGGCGACGGTGCCCATGTCAATGACTTTTTTGAAGCCTGAACCAAGGCTCATCACCTGAAAACCACCGGAGTCAGTGAAAGTAGGGCCGTCCCAGTTCATGAACTTGCCTAGGCCGCCAGCAGCGTCCAAAACCTCGGGGCCAGGTTGCAGGTAGAGGTGGTAGGCGTTTGCCAAGAGTGCCTGAGAACCGAGTTCTTTCATCGCTTCGGGCAGTACAGCCTTGACTGTTGCCTTGGTGCCCACCGGTGTGAACGCGGGGGTCTTGATATCACCGTGCGGGGTATGAATGACGCCGGTGCGCCCGCGGAACTGTCCGCCGTTTGCTTCAATACGCGCCGCATCCGGGGTGCAGGTATCAGCAAGGCGGTTGCCTAGTTCGAATGAAAAATTGGGGTTTGAGAATTCGGTATTAGCCACGGTGCTTATTCTACTAGAGCTGTTTATGCGTGAGAGGGGAGTTGTGTTGTACTTTTAGCCTAAAAAGTGCAACACAACTCCCCTCTCGCGGTAGGTGTAGTCGACTGCGTAGATTCCGGAGCTGGGATTTTTATTTCATCGCGCGCTCGCAAAATATCCGCTCAGCCCCTCTGGAGAGGCCAAGCGTGGGATTAGTCGTCTGAAACGGTGACGGTCACGGGAATGTTGCCGCGAGTTGCGTTGGAGTAGGGGCATACCTGGTGGGCTGCGTCGGCGAGTGTCTGCGCCTCATCATGTGCCATTTCGGGGATGATGACTTCGAGCTCTACTGCAAGACCAAAGCCCTCACCTTCTTTACCGATAGAAACTTTTGCGCCAACCGATGAACCCTCGATGTTCTTCTTCTGGCTGCGCGCTACCATCTGCAGAGCTGAGTGAAAGCACGCTGCATAGCCTGCTGCGAAGAGCTGTTCGGGGTTGTTTCCCTTGCCTGAGCCGCCCATTTCGGTGGGGATTGCCAGGTTTGCTTCAAAGCTGCCGTCAGCGGTGCGGACGCTGCCGTCGCGTCCTGCACCTGTTGCGAGTGCTTCGGTGGTGTAAATGGCTTCCATGAGGTTTCCTTTCGAGTGTTCTTCTCTAAATAGATTATACACAATTTAATTGTGTAAAAGTCAAGTGTGTAAAACTAAATGGTGAGCAACTGATATAAGATGAAAGTATGAGCACCACGGAATTATCACTCGATAAGCAACTTTGCTTCTCGCTTTATAGAACGAGCCGCGCCATCACACGCGCCTATCACGAGCTGTTGACTGGCTTGAATCTCACCTACCCGCAGTACCTCGTCATGCTCGTGATGTGGGAGGCAAAAGAACCGGTTGCGATGCGCGATCTCACTCAGCAGGTAGAACTCGACAGTGGCACACTGACTCCACTCATCAAACGCCTTATTGCGGCTGGTTATCTTGAAAAGCAACGCGACCCTGCCGATGAGCGCCGCACCGTGCTCTTTCTCACCGCATCCGGCAAAGAACTTGAAGAAAAAGCTGCCCCTATTCCGCGGAAAATCTATGAGATGTGCTCGGTTGACGGTATGGACTTAGCGCTCATAAAGCGCGAACTTGACCGCCTAGCGGATCACCTTGGTGACCCCGCCTAAAGATTTACAAACACAAAGACATATCAGGAGATATCATGCGAGCTTTTGTGCTCACTCACTATGGTCAAGATGGAATCGAGTTGCAGAATGTGCCAGCCCCTCGCGTGGGGGAGCATGACGTACTCATCCGCGTCAAAGCAACCAGTGTCAACCCCGTCGATACCATGATTCGCGACGGTAAATTCAAGCCCATTCTCAGCCGCAAGCTACCGATGATTATGGGTAATGACGTTGCCGGGGTAGTCATTGAAGTTGGTTCGCAGGTTGCTGAGTTCTCGGTGGGCGATGAGGTGTACGCGCGACCACAACTCAACTCGTTCGGTACTTTTGCCGATGAAATTGCCATTCACGAGGACGCAGTTGCACACAAGCCTGAGTCGCTGAGCATGAACGAGGCTGCTGCACTGCCGTTGGTTTCGTTGACGGCTTGGCAGGCGCTGACTGAACGTTCCTCGGTGCGTGAAGGCACTAAGGTTTTGATTCACGGTGGTACCGGTGGTGTTGGCTCCGCAGCTATTCAGCTAGCTAAGGCACTGGGGGCTCATGTTGCTACAACCGTGAGCGGTTCTAAAGCTGACCTTGCTCGCGAACTCGGTGCAGACCTCATTATTGATTACCGCACCCAGAATTTTGAGGACGTCGTGAGCGGCTATGACGTTGTACTTGATACTCAGGGTGGCGAGACGCTAGAGAAGTCTCTTGGGGTTCTTGCTCCCGGCGGTATTGCGATTTCAATCGTAGGGCCGCCCACTCCCGATTTTGCAGCTGAGCTCAAAAAGCCCGTTCTCAAACTGCCGATGTGGGCAATGAGCCGAAAGATGTTCAAACGCGCAAAACAGCTCGGCGTGGGGTATGAGTTCTTGCTGATGCACTCTTCTGGTGCTCAGCTTGAGAAAATGACCGAGCTGGTAGAAGCGGGCAAGTTCAAGCCTGTTATCGGCAAGGTTTTCCCCTTTGAGAAGACCCTTGAAGCTATCGACTTCAAGGCCGATAAGGGCAAGGTTGTGATCGAAGTGGAGCAGTAAAAACTGGCTTCGATAAGCTCAGCCGCCACGCGCGTCCTGTTCATTAAGGACGCGCGCGGCGGCTTTTGTATTGCGTCGAAGGATACGAGCGATAGCTACGCAGTGCGACGAGAAGTCCGATAACTCCACAGCATAAGAGCACGGCGGCTGTCATGTAATCAGCGTATTTGAATGTCCATGACATGGTGTACGACGGAGAATTTGACCAAATCATCAGAGCTTCTGCTATTGCGCCAGCAGGTAAGACGCATCTGGCAAATAACCCTAGGAGGGTTTGGTGATGGGAAAATGCACCCACCAGGCTCAACGGCGCAATTGCCACTGCTGCAAGGACAAACCAGTGCCAGTTCTCTGCCCAGATGCTAGGTTCATAAATATCGATTAGTTGCCCCAAAGCGTAGTGAATAGTCAGGGTCAATTCGGCCGCTAAAACGCTGAAAACTACAGCGAGTAAAGGTTTGCTAAAAAGCCAACCAACCCAAATTCAGATTCCTGCCCAGAGCGTTCCGGAGTTAAGGAGTTTGCTCGCTATTAGGCGAAGGAAAAATAGAGCGTCGGCATTACCAGATAGCTGTGCTTTGGTGGTGATATTGGTCAGTAGGGAAAGAATGGCAATAGTAAGAACAGTAGCGGCGGTGGTCCCCGTGGGGTGCGCGCGCAATCGCTGAAGCGTGGTCATAGCGATTAGTTTATATCGCGCACTTTCAGATAAGCGGGGCGGATAAACACAAAAACCCTGCCATAACCAGCAGGGCCTTTGCATGCTGAGTAGAAGTAGGCTTTAGAACTTCTTAATCAGAGTCAAGTATTCGTTGTTTTCACCGTCTTCGGCGGGAACGAAACCGAGATGTTCGTAAACTTCTTTGGCGTGTTCGTTATCGGGTGCAACCGCCAGAGAAACAACCGGCGCGCCGTTTTCGCGGGCCAGCTCAACTATTTCTTTCAACAGCTGCGATGTAAGGCCCTTGCCTCGGTAAGGCTGTTCGATAGCAATTGCAATTTCTGGGGTGCGCTCGTCGATAAAACCAACGCCGTGGTTCTCGACATCGCCCCAAATCAGCCAAGTCCCATCTGCGGGGATGGTGTCGTCCCATGCCACTAGACCGTCGTCCTTGGGATCCCAGCCATCAACGTAAACTTTGGTTTCTTTTTTAAAGCCCTCTGAGGGGGTTTTGCTCTCATCGCCAAAAACGTCTGTAAGGAAGTTGAGACGAGCGATGCAGGTGCGATCTGCTTCGGTGGTCCTGCGAATATCAAACGTTGTTGAACAATCAGTCATATACATAGTTTACCTAACTAACATGAATTTGGGGTTAAATGACGGGCTATGACTTGAAGCAAGTGCACTGTTTACCTGCGGGAGATAGAGTGAACAGCAACCACTACACCTTTTGAAAAGAGGACGCACCCATGGGTAAGAACAAGACAAAGGCGCCGGAGCTCACCAAGGAACTCAAGCGCTCAGACAAAAAAGCGCAAAAGCGCTTTGTAAAAGCATTCGAGAAGTCTTTGGAAAAGCACGGCAGCAAAAAGCGCGCTTACAAGAAAGCGGAAGAAAAACTCGAGAAGAAGTTCGAACTCAAAAAGGGCGAATGGAAGCCCAGGGACTCTTCAGATGCTAAGAGCGATAAGAAAAAGTCTGAGAAAAAATCTAAGGCTCAGAAGGATGCAGGCAAGAAGTCTGTAGCTAAAAAGTCAGAGGCCCAGAAGGACGCGAAAAAAACAGCATCCAAGAAGGTGGAGTCCTCGAAAGCTGAGTCTAAGAAATCTGACGTCAAAACCTCGGCAAAGAAAAAGTCGGACAAGAAAAAGTCTGAGAAGCCGGTAAAGGCAAAGAAAACTTCTGACCAGAAGCAGGCTCAGAAGAAGGGTTCGACGAAAAAGTCAGCCCCTCGGGTTGAGCAGTCCGTTGAGCCTGTCATTGAGGTTTCTGAGGATAGCGCAGAAATCATTGAACATCTCAAAGATGAGCCGGTTGAACAGACCGTGATTGAGGTGCAAGAAGTTGATCAGCCTGAGGATGCAGCTGAGACCGCCGAGGCTGTTGAGGCTGAGCCTGTGATGGAGCAACCTCGTGAGGTAGCTACCGAACTCACGCGTCCATTGCGTAGCGTCACCCGCGCGCAGTTGTACAAAGAGGCGCAGGAGCTGAAGATTCCCGGTCGTTCAACGATGAACAAGGAAGAGCTACTGGTGGCAGTAGAAGCCGCTAAGGCATAATCCGGGTTGAAAAGTGGCGAGGCAGAAATGTCTCGCCACTTTTTGATTTAACTCGCACTCTCACAGAACCTTGGCCGCGAAGAAATCTACTTATAAGTAATATGACGTGATAATGACGTGGCGTGAGCGCATCAAAAATTTATCAGCGCCTTTCTGACATGGGTAAACATAATTTTTCTCGGAAACAAGAAAAATAAAACATATTAACTTTAGATTCCTAGTATTTTAATTGATTTCTCTCAGTAGTATTAGTTCTGCATACATACCCCCGTAAGTGACCACTTACATTCACTCTTTTTAGGAGTCCCCAATGGCTTCACGCCGCATACTTAAAGTAGCTACTGTCTCATCGGCGACTATCGCACTGGCAACCGGCTCGCTTCTCACCCCGGCATTCGCAGCGCCCCAAGACACCGCGTCCGATCCCAAAGTTGTGGCTATCAAACAGGCCAACTACGACCTCACTGACGGTTACCTAGTCACCACCGCAACTTCTAATATCGCGCAGGACGGCACTCCCAGTGGCTTTTTCACCATTGGCGCCGGAAAAATTGATGACGCGATCATCGGCGTTGAAAACGCCACGATGACTGCTGGCGATAACCAGACCGTTCAGATTCTTGCGCCCTCAGCCGCAGACGAAATCACGCAGCAGGGCGGCCTGACCATTGCGGGTTACTGGACCTCCTCCGATGCAGACATCCTTACCGTCGATGAGGTCGGCAACATTACGGCGGTTGGTGAAGGCACCGCGTCTCTCAGCTTTACGCCCCTGTACGTTCAGGATGGCAAAATCATTGAGGCTGTTCCCGTGCTGGGCACTGAAATCACGGTAGAAGCTGCCGCGCAGGAACCCGCCCCCGAGGTAACACCTACACCCGAGCAAACTCCCGCTCCTGAGGTGACTCCGACTCCGGAAGAAACTCCCGCACCCGAGGTGACCCCGGCACCGGTAGAAACTCCCGCACCCGTAACCCCCGTAGAATCTGAGGCTCCTGCACCTGTTGCGCCGGTAGAGGAAGCTGCTCCGGTAGTCGCTCCTGTAGCACCAGTACAGCAGCCCGTCGCGCAGGCTGCAGCGGATCCCGCATCCACCGAATTCATTTACGAAAACTGTGCAGCGGTATGGGATGCAACCGGCGGCCCCATCACCTCCTCTGACTACGGCTACGGTGTATCGCTGGATAGCGACCGCGACGGCATTGCCTGCGAAACCCGCCCCGACTACGTCAACGAGGCAGGTATTTCTGATGCCGACTACAGCTCAGAAAATGCTGCTATGGTGAACTCTTCAGATACTTCCGGCTACGTACGTTCGTCGGAGAGCTCCTACTCCGATGCAGGCTTGCGTGGCTCACAGGATAGCTACTACGCAAGCTCTTACGATTCACTGGCGCACACCGGCGCTAATGCTTACGGCATTTTTGTTGCCGGTTTGGCGTTGCTTGGATTGGGTACCGCTGCGGTTCTCTTCTCGCGTCGACGCGGTGCATAAGCGAGTGATTTTTAGCGGAGTTTAACGCACAACGGGGCTGGCAGGGAGGTAATCCCCGCCAGCCCCTTTCTTGTGTTATGGCGCTACTTATTCAGCTGCCAGAATTTAGTGGAGAGTGCGGTGGCGAATCCCGTCCAACCAGCGTACGGTGCAAGAGCCGCTGCGGCGGGCGTACTAACGGTTGCGGTGCGTCGTACGAGGTCTGCGGAACTTACGGCCAGAACTCCCGCATGGAGAGCCGCCAGACCCATGTTGTGCGAGCGGAAGAAGGTGTAGCTCCACGAAGCGTTGAGCACCAGGTTGGTAGCAAGAGCGATGGAGTAGGCACGCGCATCCTTCTTTCTACCGCGCTGTTTGAGCTGCGAGAGCACAAGCCCGCTGGTTGCTGCAATATCCGTATAGAGTGCAGTCCACGCAATAGGGAACACCTGGTTGGGCGGGTTCCAGTCGGGTTTCTTGAGGCTCTTGTAGTAGAGGCTGTTAGGGTCGGAGGCGATGGAGCCAGCAACAGCGCAGGCTACAGTGCCTGCGGTGGTGGCGATGTAAGGAGTAAAACTAGGCATACTGTTAGTCTACGCCTGAACAGAACCCGCAGAAAATGACCCGGCATTTTTATGTCCTAACGGTTCTACAGGGTGCCGGTGAGACGGTCGTGGAGTTGGTGCGAATCGGAGTTGAGCCCTACCACGTGAACGGTTTTGCCTAGCTTGGCGTACTTCGTGGTGATGCCATCGAGTGCAGATACCGTGGATGCGTCCCACACATGCGAGTTCCGCATATCAATCGCAACGTGCGCGGGGTCGTTGGTGTAGTCAAAGAGCGTGTAGAGGTCATTTGAGGACGCGAAGAACAGCTCACCGTCCACACGGTAGGTGACGGAATTGCCGTCGGCTGAGAGCTGACGGTCCACCGTGACAAAACGCGCGACGCGTCGGGCGAAGAGTGCCATAGCGGTGAGAATACCGGCACCCACACCCAGAGCTAGGTTATGCGTGAAGACGGTCAACGCTACCGTTACCAGCATGACGACGGTTTCTGACCGCGGCATGGTACGCAGCGTTTTCGGAGTAATAGAGTGCCAGTCAAAGGTAGTCAGGGATACAAAAATCATGATGGCAACGAGCGCTGCCATGGGAATGATCGCCACAATATCGCCGAGCACCAGTGACAAGACCAGAATAAAGAAGCCCGAGAAGAAAGTAGAGATTCGGGTGCGTCCGCGAGCGCCGTTGACGTTGATCATGGTCTGCCCAATCATGGCGCAACCGCCCATACCGCCGAAAATACCGGTGGCGAGGTTGGCTATACCCAGACCCCAGGATTCGCGGGTTTTGTTGGAGTGAGTATCGGTGATGTCGTCAACGAGTTTCGCGGTCATGAGCGATTCAACGAGGCCGACGAAGGTGATTCCCAGCGCGTAGGGCGCAATAATTTGCAGGGTTTCACCGGTGAGGGGAACATCCGGGAAGAAGAGCTGCGGCAGTGAGGACGGCAGTTCACCGTAGTCGCCGACGGTCGGTACCTGTGCTCCTGCAAGTCCGGCAAAGAGAGTGAGCACGATGATGACGATCAGCGGGGCAGGGATGGCTGAAGACAGTTTGGGCAGACCAAACACGAGTACAACGCCCACTGCGACCATGGGATAGACCAGCCAGGGCACGCCTATTAGTTGAGGTAGCTGCGACGAAAAAATCAGAATCGCCAGTGCGTTGACGAACCCGACCATGACCTGTCGCGGGATGAACCGCATCAGTTTGGCGACGCCGAGTGCCGCAAAGAGAATTTGCAGGACGCCGGCGAGTAAGACGGTGGCGACGAGGTAGTTCATGCCGTGGCTGGCAACCAGTGGTGCAATCACAAGGGCTGTAGAACCGGCTGCACCCGAGATCATGGCTGGGCGTCCACCGGCGATGGCAATGGTTATCGCCAAAATTACCGAGGTGAAGAGACCTACTTTGGGGTCAACGCCCGCAACAACGGCGAAGGCGAGTGCCTCGGGAATGAGCGCGAGTGAGGTAACAAGCCCTGCCAGAACTTCGATGAAGAGTAGCTGAGGCGAACGCAGGGTGCGCGCTACTGACTGCCGCTCAAGCGGGGTCAGTGTGTCTGGTGTGGAGGTCATGAGGTCTTTCGGAGGTGGGCTCAATGAGTTATAGGCAGGTAACGAGGCTCAACATACGCGTATCTCGCCAGCAGTCCCTCTCGCTTCACTCGCGCTGGGCGCTCGGAAGCGATTCACGCCAGCCCCGATGCCAGCAGGCGATATACGCGCATGCTGATCATGGTGGCAAGCGATACAGCTACCGGAATTTACGCAATGCGCGCAGCGGCTTCGAGAATCATCCATGCCTGTAGCTGGCTGGAAAGTTCCACGGCGCGTCCCGGCACGAGGCTTTCGGAGGTGTGGGCGGTGACGTCCGGGGAGAAGAGCGCAATGGATTCGCCGCGGATTTCGTTGACGTCGATGCCGAACTCGTTGAGCGGTAGGTCGGGGTCGAACTCGCGTCGTCCCTCCCACAGAATACGGGCGGTATTGAGGACGAGTTCGCGGGCAGTTGCACGGGACGCGGCGTTCAATTCTGGGTTGGTGGATGCATCTGCCAGGTTGCGCGCGAGGATGCCGGTGAATAGTCCGCCGTCGCCGCTGCCTTTGGTAGTGAGCACGCGAATGGTGGTGCCGTCATCGTTGAAGTCGCAGGTAAAGTGGTGGGCGACACCGCCGATGATATCGGCCGCGTGTTCGGTGCGGTAACGCCACAGGGGTAAATCATCGGTGGGTTCTAGCTCAAGCAGAGCAGAGAGCACAGGGCCAGAGTTGTAGGAGTACAGTGCGCGTTCTACCGCGGTGTCGAAAGCGCCTGACTCGTTGGTTCCGGTGATGCGAATACCGTCCAGATACGCTGAATTGTCGTCATCCCACAGGTTTTCACCCAGCCAGTTCAGCAGGGGAGCGGCTTCATCGCCTCGGTGCGCGCGGACCAGTGCCAGCGCGGTGGGAGCGGTGGCGGGAGTGTTCTTGAAGTCGCGTTTTTTCGACCAGAACACGCCGCCGCCCAAAGAATCATCAATGGCGTCGGTGAGCTGGTTGTAGAGGGTGACGCCGGCATCTTGAGTGCTGATGCTACCAACGCCGTGAAGGGCGCGATGCAGAGCATTGAGCCTGCCCAACGCTAGGGTCAACCAGGCCATGTCATCGTAGAAATCGTTGATGACGGTGCCGAAGTTACGGGTAACGATGCCGCGCTGAATTTCTTGCGCTTTACCCAGCCAGGCTTGCGCTGATTCGGTGTTGCCCTCGCGTAGCCGGCGGAATCCGGCGTCCACCGCGCAATCCAAGAAATGTGCCTGCCACCAGTAATGCCAGTGCGCAAAACGTTGTACGCGGGTTCGGTTGTCGGGTACCTGCACGGCTCCAATCAGTGTGCCGGGAATGCCGAAGGCACGACGTCCAAAATGCCGTACCACAGAGCGCGCTGCCACAGCGGCCGCGTGCGAATAATCGTGAGAAATGTTGAGGGTGCTCATTGAAAAATCCTTACGTGTGCTGTGAAAATTCTACGGCGCGAGTGCTAGCTTGCGGTGGCTTGTGATGGTGATATCTTCACCTGTTATCGGATGCGTGAAAGTAACGGTGCGTGCCAGTAGCTGTAGCGGTAGAGCGGGTTCATCGTCTGCAATGGGTAATGCGTATGGATAGAGAACGTCCCCGGCAATGGGCGCGCCGAGTGCCCACAGATGTGCGCGTAGCTGGTGGGTTTTACCGGTGATCGGGTCAAGCTTATAGTGCGTCATGCGCCCGCTTGGCAGAGGCAGCGCGGGGTTCTGCGTAGAGCGTTCAGGAAGGATCCCAGCAGGAAGATCAAAAATTTTCAGGCAGGTCACTATCGACCGCGCGTTGGTCTCTAACCCCTGGGCGGATGCCTCTTCTTGGCTGAGCTGGCGCACCTGCAACTGGCCGTGCGTTTTATCGATGCGAGTGTTTACCTGCACGCTGGCCCCCGGCTCAAGTTCAGGTACCGCGGCAGCCACCGCCTCGTAGGACTTTTCAACCCTACGGTTTTGGAACATCAGCTGAAAAGGTGCGCGGGCATCCTTCGTCTTAGCAAAAAGTACAACGCCAGCTGTGGGGCGATCCAGTCGGTGAATCGGAATCAGATCGGGGTTGTTCTCTCTCACCCGCAACTGCGCTAAAGCGGTGTGCGCTACAAAAGACCCATTGGGTGTGGTCGGCAAAAAATGCGGTTTATCAATCGCCAGCACCCACTCATCCTCATAAAGAACCGGCATATCAAACGGTACTTTTCGCTCGTTACCCAGCTCGCGGTAGTACCAAATCTTTTGCCCCGCCAACGGAGCTGTGGGGGCAACGTCCGCTCCCGTAGCGTCCTTCACCTCGTGCGCCTCAAAACGCGCGGCAATAATCGCTGGATCGTGCGGATAAAAACGATTGACCAAATACTCAAAGACGGTTCTCGCCCCGAAGGTTTCGGTAGGACGCGGCGGCTGAGCAGCTGCCGCGCTCGCAGCATCCTCACCGGCTAGCGGCAACAAAAGCGCAACGGGGTCAATGCCGTTTCGTTGCGGTAGCGGCTGAACAAACTCGTGGCGGGATACTCTTCTAGGCACGGATTTATTCTACGTTGGCGTCTTGTGAACAGCCGTGAGCTGGCGCGGCGAGATAGCTCTCAGGGCTTTTTCACATTATCGAAGCGCCGAGAAATAGAACCTACTGGTCCGCTGTGCTTTGTATCGCCAGCTGGCATCGGGTCTGGCGTGAATCGCGTCGTGAGCGCCAGCGAACCACGCGAGAGGGACTGCTGGCGAGACAAAGCGCACGGAACTATCGGTGTTTATTGTTGTCTAGATGTATAGCACCTGGCAGGTAGGGCATCGGAAGCTGATGCGTGAAACCGTTTCTTCGGTTTGTGCGTAGCGGTCTGTCCCAAAACGCTTAGCGCCAGTTCCTAGGTCTGAGAGCTCGTCTTTGATGATGAACGAGCCGCACCGGTAGCAGGGACGGCCGCGCCTGCCGTAACACCACAGCGGTTCGCGTTCGGTGCGGGTTACGCGTCGCGGGCGCATCCTGTTAGCCGTAAGTAGTAGGTGCGCTATTTCGATGACGCGGGCAAGATCGGGCACAGCACCTACCTGCGAGCGCGGGTCAACTCCCGCGAGAAAGAGTGTTTCTGCGCGAAAGATGGTGCCGATTCCCATGAGGTTCTTTTGGTCTAGAAGCGCCGGGCCAATGAGCCGTTCTGGTTGTGCAAGAAGGTTGTTGAGGGCCAGTTGGGGGTTCCAGTCTGCTCCGAGAAGATCTGGACCGAGGTAGCCTAGTCGTTCGTTTTCCTCGGTGGTGGGAAAGATTTCGAGTAGTCCGAGCGTGAATCCGACGGCTGAGACAGGGGTGCTACCGGGTACGAGCTGCCCGTTTGCGTCCTGCCTGGCGTTGGCGTTGATGATGGCTCGCGCTGCCGAGGCTGGGCGTTTCCAGCGTTGGGGGTTGCCGTTGTCATCTACGCCGTAGATGTGCCAGATGCCGTCCATTTTCAGGTGGGAGTGCACGGTGAAATCGTCGATGCGAAGTAGAAGGTGTTTGCCTCGGGCTAGTGCGCCGTGAATGTGTTTGCCTGAGAAGTCGACTTCGGCGACGTCGGGGTAGCGGAAGCTGGTGCTGTGGGCGGTGCGTCCGGCGAGTGCTTTGTGCAGGCTGCGAGCTTGGCGCCAGACGGTATCTCCTTCGGGCATGGGATGTTTTCTCCGTAAAATAGATGTGGGCTGTGTGGTGGAACTAATGTGACAAGTTCCATAATAAATTAAATAAGTGTGCTGACTAGGTAAAATTGTGTAAAAATTTAAAATAAAGGGTGTTTTGGCGTATTGAGGTGTGGACGCTGTGGGGGACAGTCTGTTACATTAGAAGCCCTTGTTGTTTTATGAATCTTTCCCCGATTCAATACCAGGTAGCAACCTTTTAGGTTGCGACTATTTGCTGCTGGCAATCCGCAGTTTAGGCTGAAATTCCAGTGGTTGTAACGGGTATGTGGGTGACTGAGAGTATGAAAGTTCTCTGCGATAGTCGCTGGCGATGCTCGTTGCATTGGTATGGTGCTAGTTCCCCTAGCAGATGCCAATAAATAGATAATTGTATATCCCCAAAATCGACGCGGCTCTTTTCTTCCCTTTATTTTCAGAGCCGCGTCGATTCTTTTAAAAAGCGGACTTTTTATCGCTACTTTACTTATCGGTAGGTATGAATTATTTAACTCAAGTTAAATTTTCCACTGGGTTCGTCAATAGAGGTCTTAGTACTCTTTGCGCATACGTAGCCCTTTGGGAGTGGGGTAAAAGCCAGATTCCAACAGCCCATTGCGTAGCGCTGTCACGGGATGCTCACTAGGTGCTTCATCTTCTTGATGCCGTGCAGGCAGCGGAGCGAGCACATCAAGAATTGAATGTCCATTGACTTTTTCAATCATGATTTTTTCGGCAGCCCCTCGCCGCACCAGCTCACCAATCAGGGGAGCTGCGGCGCGTACCGCATCCGTATCTTCGGTGAAAATGAGCATGGTCTTCCCGCCACGCTCCACATAAAGTGTGAGCTGGCCGTCGACAAGAACTACGGCAGCGCCCGCCTTGCGTCCGGGCTTATGCCGCGCATTGGTAATCGTCTCTTCCAGACTTTCAGCTTCACCGGGTTCGGACGCGCGCTCCTCCAACGAGGGAGCGGCAGGCCAACTCAGGGTTGAGCCGTAGGGGTTCGCCGGGTCGGTTGCTGCTAAGAAAGTGACGGTTTTCGTGTGCTGATTCTCACCGGAATCACGATCGTACTCGCGCAGACGGTCAACGGTGTTGGCGGTGGAAAACTGCGCGGCCCCCAGCCCCTCGATAAAGTAGCCGCGTCGAGCCAGCCCTTTTTCTTCGGCGGCAGATAGTACCTTATAAACGGCGCTAAAACCTCCGGGGATATCTTCAATAGCTACAGCACCGCGCGTGAGGATTCCGTAGCGGTCCATGAGCAACTCGCTACGTGCGTGCGCGGCGATGGTCGCATCCAGCTCTTCGGCTTCAACGCGCGACCAGCGTCCGGCATCAATGGGAGCAGCCGTTGGCGCTTCGGTTATCGAACCAAATCGACTGCCGCCACCAAAACGGGAGCCGCTCAGACGCGAGGCACCGCGACGCACCCCCACTGACCGTGCTCGTGGAGCTGGGGTAGCCACCTTGTGCGCGGTTGCGCCACCTGCCAGAAGAGCACGCACCGGAGCGAACGTGTCGTTGGTAATCAGCCCCGCCCACACCAGGTTCCACAGTGCACCCGAGATATCTTTGAGTGTTATAGGTGCATCGCCACCAGCTTGCGCCACGCGCGCTTGTAACGCTGATTGAATCTGATGAATAAACAGACCACCGCCGCCTAGAACCTCAAAGACAGCGCGGTCAAGAGGCGCAAGCGTGTTGAGCGCTGTGGCGCGCTGATCAGCATCGGGTGCAGTAAGCGCGGCAGCTTCGGTCAGATGAAGGCAGACCCAACCATCGGTGCCGGCAAGATCGCCATCGCCCGTCCACACGACATCGCCAGAGCTCATAGCCTGATCTAACAAAGCCGGTGAATAATCCTTGATGCGCGAGCGCAAGATCAGTGGCTCAAGTGCCGACGCGGGCAGGCGGACGCCGGCGAGCTGGTCGATGACGGTGAGCAGACCGTCGTAGCCTTCAAGCATGGCGGACTCGTCGCGTTTGACGCTTGCGCTGATTCCGCCTGTTGGCGCGCCGAAGGTTCCCGGTGCCTGTTTTTTCTCCGTAAGCTGCCACGATTCAACATGTTGCCAGGGCGGTAAGAATTTGCTGAAGATTTCTGGTGCTACGGGTTCAACGTCTTGCCGCAAGATAGCGAGTGAGCGGGAACGGAGCGTTCGAAGAACCTGGGTATCCACCCACTGCGTGCCATTGGGTTCTACAGCCCCGGTGCGGGCGCGGGATAGCTCTTCGTGCAGCTCGTCGGGCAGAAAATCGCCCGATGAGACGCGGCGGTCGGCAGCTAGCGTGCGCAGGGCTGTCTCGACGATGGCAACGCCCAACCCCAGCGCGTGCGCGGCTTGGTGCGCTGTGAAGGGTGCGTGAGTGCGAGCGTAGCGGGCTACGAGATCTAAGAGCGGTTCTTTCACCGGTTCGAGGAAGGCCAGCGGCACGCCCATGGGCAGGGGTACGCCTAAACCGTCGCGCAAACGCGCAGCATCTTCGATGGACGCGTAGTGCGTGCGTCCGTGGAGGTTGAAGCTAAGTGCGCGGGTGTGCGCTACCAGCTCGTCAAGGTAAGACTGAGCGGCAGCAGTATCGATAGCCTGCTCGACACCTTCAGTTTCTTCATCGTCGACAAGCGGTGGATGCTCCTTCCGCAGGCGCGCAGCCATCGCTTCGGCGGTGAGCGGACCTAACAAACGCAATAGGTCGGCTGCGCCTTCAACGCCCTTGTATCGGTAGCCGGCAACGGTATGCTGCAACCGTGCCTCGACACTACGAATTACATTGGTATCGAGTAGCTCGCGGAGCTCGTCGCGTCCTAGAAGTTCTGAGAGCAGGGCTGGGTCAAGGGAAAGTGCGGCAGCGCGTCGCTCGGCAAGAGGCGAGTCGCCTTCGTACAAAAACTGCGCGACATAGCCAAAGAGCAGGGTGCGGGCAAACGGCGAGGGCGTTTCGGTTTCGACCTCGCTGATGCGAATTTTGCGGGCGTCCAAGTCCTTGTGGACGGCAGAGAGCGCGGGGAGATCATAAACGTCTTGTAAGCACTCGCGCACGGTTTCCAAAATAATAGGAAAGCTCGGGTACTTTCGGGCAACATCTAGTAGCTGTGCAGACCGCTGGCGCTGCTGCCACAAGGGAGTTCGCTTGCCCGGATTCTTGCGCGGTAACAAGAGCGCACGCGCGGCAGACTCACGAAAACGCGAGGCAAACAGGGCGGATGCGCCCACCCGCTCGGTCACGATATCTTCGAGTTCATCGGCGTCAAAGAGAAAAAGGTCCGCGCCGGGCGGTTCTGCTTCCATGGCGGGAATACGCAGCACAATGCCATCGTCAGCTGCCATTGCTGAGGCGTTGATGCCAAACTGAGCTTCAGCGCGCTGGCCCACAGCAAGAGCCCACGGGGCGTGTACCGGCATGCCAAACGGCGAGTGCAACACAATGCGCCAGTCGCCAATTTCATCGCGAAAACGCTCAACTGTGAGGTGAATATCGCTGGGAACAGCACCCACTGCTTCTACCTGTTCACGGACGTAAGCTTCAAGGTTGTCAGCCGCCCAGGTATCAAGACCGATATCACTCAGGCGGGTGCGCGCATCCGCCGGGTTTTCTGCCAGCTCAGAGGCGAGTTCGCGGGTGAATTTGCCCAGAGCTTTGCCCAGATCAACGGGGCGGCCGCCTCCTTCACCGTGCCAGAAGGGCAGTTTGCCGGGCACTCCGGGGGCTGGGGTGACGCTGACGCGGTCGTGGCTAATATCTTCGATACGCCATGACGACGCGCCAAGGGCAATGACGTCACCGGCGCGGGATTCGTAGACCATTTCTTCATCGAGCTCACCCACGCGCTTTGGTGCTTTTGAGTCTTCTGAACCGACGATGTAGACGGGAAAAAGTCCGCGGTCGGGAATAGTGCCACCGGAGGTCACTGCAAGACGCTGAGCGCCCGGGCGTCCTTCAATGGTGCCAGCGTCGCGGTCCCAAATGATGCGCGGGCGTAGTTCAGCAAATTCATCGGAAGGGTACTTGCCCGAGAGCAAATCCAGGGTCGCCTCAAATGCTGAGCGCGGGAGCGTGGCGAACGGGGCGGTATTGCGCAGCGCCTCAAACCAGGCTTCAACATCAATGGCCCCTAGCGCGCAGGCTGCCACGGTTTGCTGCGCCAAGATATCAAGCGGGTTGGTGGGAATAGCCAGCGGTTCAATCTGACCGTCCAGCATGCGGCGAACCGTCACGGTTGCGTTCAAAAGATCGCCACGATGCTTGGGGTAGAGATAGCCGCGAGAAACTTCGCCCACCTGGTGGCCGGCGCGTCCTACACGCTGCAAACCTGAGGCAACAGAGAACGGTGCTTCAACCTGCACCACGAGGTCAACGGCTCCCATGTCGATGCCGAGTTCTAGCGAGCTGGTGGCAACAACGCACTTGAGCTGACCAGATTTGAGGGAGTCTTCAATGATTCCGCGCTGATCCTTCGATACTGAGCCGTGGTGAGCGCGAGCAAGAATAAGCGGGGCACCGTCGGTGCTTTGCGACATTCCCATCATCTGAGCGGGAGTTCGCTGCTTCTCCCGTGATTTCTCAAGCTTTTCATCGGTCTCAGGCTTTTCGATGCGCACAGCGTTTTTGCTCAGCGCCTGCGTCAGAATCTCGGTAATATTCTGCGGCTGACCAGAGGACGATTCAAGAGATTCACCGGCGGCCTCAGCGCGAGATCGAACGCGGTCGGCGTAAATTTCGTTGAGTCTGGCGGTTAGCTTTTCAGAAAGACCACGCGAGTTCGTAAAGACAATAGTCGAGCGGTTTTCTTCAATAAGATCAACAATGCGCTCTTCAACGTGTGGCCAGATGGACGCCTGATACCCACCGGTTTCGGTGGGGGTAGCGGGGGCACTGGTAGAGGGCTGCGGGGTGATTTCTTCAATCACCATGTCAGGGGTAGTAAAATCTGGTGCCTTAGATTCCACCGCACCCTCAGCTTCTTCCCCGGGGAAAACGCCAATCGCATCCGCCAGCGCAGAGTCCATGGACGCTTGAGAAGGTGGCATCGGAGACTGCTGCTCATGCGGAGCAAGCGTCTTACCGTCTTCTGACCGCTGTGTTCGCCCTGACGGCGGGATAATTCCCAGGGATTCAGCAAGCGTCAGATCTTGTGCGTTCGCAACTCCGGCGCTGCCAAGGTCTTCAGGCTCGCTTGCCAACGAGTCACCCTCAACCACGCCGTCGTCAAAACTAAAATCGGCAGATGCCTCAAAAGCCATGTCGCGTGCTCGCTCGCGTTCAGCTTCCTTGCGAGCGGCAGGTGGTAAGGCGAGGCTGTCCTGCGGGGGTTTGGTAGCAGAAGAGAATGAGTTATCGCCTTCGCCGTAGGCGTTTGGTCCACCCAGTACCGTCATATCGGGTACGGGAACAGAGACTTTCAAATCCCACTCTTTTTCAGAGGGCGGCTGCACAATATCAACCGGCGCAGTGCCACCGAGAAAACGCGCGACGGTAGACACCGGCTCAACGGTCGCCGAGAGGCCAATGCGCTGAGCGGGTACCTCTAAAATCTGATCCAGGCGTTCTAAAGAGACGGTAAGATGCGCGCCGCGTTTGGTGCCTGCAACCGCGTGAACCTCATCGATAATGACAGTGTGCACGCCGGTGAGCGTCGAACGCGCTTTAGAGGTGAGCATCAGATACAGCGACTCGGGCGTGGTAATCAAAATATTGGGCGGATGTGCAATGAGCGACCGGCGTTCTTTAGCGGGGGTATCACCCGAACGCACACCAACGGTTACCTGCGGGGGAGTGTGGCCGTACTGTTTTGCTGTTTGCGCGATGCCGATCAGTGGCGCTCGCAGGTTGCGTTCCACGTCCACACCCAGTGCTTTAAGGGGCGAGATGTAGAGAACCTTCGTTCCTTCGCTTGCTGTGCCCGCTACGCCATCTAGCTCGACAGACGTTTGGGGATCCTGCGCGTCGTGGTGCAGTTTATCGAGCGCCCACAAAAAAGCTGCGAGTGTTTTACCGGAGCCAGTGGGCGCAACGATTAAGGCGTGCCTACCTGCTGAGATAGTCTTCCACGCACCTTCCTGTGCGGCTGTGGGTGCTGAGAAAGCACCGCGAAACCAGGTGCGGGTGCTGGGGGAAAACTTTTCAAGGGCACTAACCATACGATCTATTATTCCAGCCTTGAAGCTCTATCAACGACGCGGCGTGGCTGTTGACGGGTATCACTTTGGTGAGGGGATGCTAAAAAGGAATTCTAGTTATAAAGTTGATACGGAAAATAAATTTCACAGATGAGAAAGCGAATTTTCATGGCACGTATTAACGAAGAATCCATTCAGGCTCTGTTCCACGAGCCCCGCACCGTTCAGTCTTTTTCCGATCAGGAAGTAACTGACCAGGAACTGCGCGATATCTACGAAATCACCCGTATGGGCGCAACTGCCTTCAACTCGCAGCCCCTACGCATTACCTGGGTTCGCTCCGCTGAAGCACGCGAGCGTCTGGTGCCGTTCATGTCTGAGGGCAATCAGGCGCGAGTCTCCAGTGCTCCCGTTACCGCGATTTTGAGCGTTGATAAAAAGTGGCACAAGCGTTTTGCCGAGTTCGCGCCCCAGGCAGCTGCTCTTGAGAGCATGTTTGATTCTCAGCCCGAGCTCAGCGCATCCATGGGTATGAACAACGCTAATATGCAGGCAGGCTACTTCCTCACCGCTGTGCGCGCACTGGGCTTGGACTCCGGTCCCATGAGCGGCGCTGACTTCGCGGCAATTGAGAAGGAATTCTTTGCTGATAAAGACCAGACCCCCTTCTTGGTCGTGAACATTGGTCACGGCGGCGAAACCTCATACCCCCGCGGCGTCCGCTTTGATTTTGAGGATGCAACCAGCACCCTCTAAATCTGTAGAGCTTTGAGCGAGATAAAAAGTGCCCGGGCAGTTTCACTAGAAACTGCCCGGGCACTTTTGGTATAGAAATCTTCTCTAAACACTAGCTCCTACTTGACCCACGCTGAGCTGCTGGATCGAAGTGTCGCTGCATCCTTCTGAGGGGTAAGGAATAGACAGTGACTCGGTGGTCTGCGGTAGCTGGATGCGGTAACCGCTAGAGGTCACCGGCTTGCAACGGTCGCCAAAGAGATCCGCCCGCGTTTCGCGCAGAATCGCCGTGGTGCTGCGTCCCGGCTCAAGCGTCACTGCGCTGCTTGTCCACTCAGCAGCCAAGGACGCCGGCGCACCGATGGTCTGCCCCGCATTATCAACATAGCTGACGGTGGGGTAGCCAGAAATCGTGCACGGCGTAGAACCGTTATTGGTGAAGGTAAGCGTGAGGTACTGAGAGCCAGCCGCTCCCGCGCCACCCTTTGCTTCTGCCGATACAACGGTCTGCCTCAGGCTACATGCGTCATCAGACGCCTGAGCGGGTGTGGAGGCCTGCTCAGAGGCACGAGCCGATTCAGAGGGCTGAACAGGTTCGACGGTGGTCTCCGTGCCGGTGGGCTGAGATGATTCTTGCGGTTGCTCAGAAGGAACAACGGGGTCCTGTTCAACAACCGTCGGCTGAGCCGCCGTGGGCGAGGGGTCCTCAGAAGCAACACTCGCGCTCGCACTAGTCGCCCCAATAGGGGAGGCCTCGGCGGTTGCACTTGCGCTACTAGAAGGGGGAGTGGGGGATGGGGGCTGTAGCGCCGCGTCCTGCTGGGTCGAACACGCTGAAAGAAGCAGGGTCGCGCAGAGCGCCCCTACACCCAGCACAGAACGTGGTGAAAAGCCTGCCATAAATTACATCCCAGCTTTGAGGGTAACGGTCGCGCCGTCCATCTCTACAGAGTATTCAGTCTGGCATGCCAAACGGGAATTTTCGGTTGCAACATCGTCCAGCATCAGCAGAAGGTCAGCTTCAGCTTCGGTACGCTCGCCGCTGGCTTCGATATGCTCAGGGTCGATGTAGGTGTGGCAGGTAGCGCAGGATGCGTTGCCGCCACAGGTTGCAAGTACGGGAAAGCCGTTTGCCAAGAGGGTGTCGAGAAGGGTCTGATCCTCATTCCATTCAGCGGGGCGGGTTTCGCCGCTTTCGTCGGTAACGTTGATGTTGACGCTGCTCATTAATTTTCTCCTGAACGATTGGGGGCGTCTGCCTGTCACTCCTATTTTAGAAGCTGTGGGTGACTTTCACGCACTACCTGCATCACATAGACCTTAAAAATGTGTTGCTATGTGGTGAAGGCTGTCACACTAGGGGCTTTATTGGTTTGGTTAAACAAAAAATCCCCGCTTCTTTCGAAGCGGGGATTTGGTTTGTGCGCCCGAAGGGATTCGAACCCCCAACCTTCTGATCCGTAGTCAGATGCTCTATCCGTTGAGCTACAGGCGCATTTTGCAGTGGCTTTCAATCGCTTGACTGCCTCAGCAACGAGTAATACTCTACGCAGGTTTTGGGGAGCGTGCAAATCGAAATCGTGTGACTGTCATCTCAAGTAGGGGGTTTTGAGGGTAAAAAACCCGAGATTCCGCGGAAAAATCGCCCAAAAAATATTTTTTAGCGTCCTTTTGGCCATTCAAAATTCCCCGAAATTTCATAAATCGTGGTGAAACCGAGGACTTTATGGTTATCTGGTTACATCACGAAGAGGTGAGCTGTTTTTGTAAGACAACAGTCGCGCTATGTAATCGTTGAGGTTTCTAGCGCGTTTTTTCGTTCCCGGGCTTGGTAGACCGGTGAGCGACTATGAGGTTTTACGGAAGCGTCAAATAGTTCAGTACAGCGTAGTGCTGAAATATGGAGCAACAAAGGGGAAACGTCAGATGACTGACATTTCAATGGCAACCGCTTTGACAGCAGAAGCTGAGCAGAGCATCAATAATGCACCGACCAACTACACTGAGCTTGTTCAGTGGGTGCGCGAGATCGCAGAGCTAACGCAGCCGGATCGCATTGTGTGGGCTGACGGTTCCCAAGAGGAGTATGACCGTCTTGCTGGCGAGTTGGTGGATGCGGGTACGTTTGTACGTTTGAGCGACCACGAGTTCCCGAATTCTTACGCAGCGTTTTCAGACCCGGACGATGTTGCCCGCGTCGAAGAGCGCACTTTTATCTGCTCGCAGACCGCTGAGGGAGCTGGCCCTACCAATAACTGGCGCGACCCCGCTGAGATGAAGCAGACCATGACCAAGCTGTACCGCGGTTGTATGCGCGGTCGCACCATGTACGTGATTCCTTTTGTCATGGGCTCACTGGATGCTAAAGACCCCAAGTACGGCGTTGAGATCACCGACTCCGCCTACGTTGTCTGCTCAATGCGCATCATGGCAACCATCGGTACCGATGTTCTTGAGAAGATGAGCAAGACTAACGCTTTCTTTGTCAAGGCGTTGCACTCTGTGGGTGCTCCCTTGGCTGAGGGGCAAGAGGATGTTCCGTGGCCTTGCAACCTCGAGAAGTACATTGTCCAGTTCCCTGAAACCCGTGAAATCTGGTCTTTCGGATCGGGCTACGGCGGTAACGCACTGCTGGGTAAGAAGTGCTACGCGTTGCGTATCGCATCTGCACTTGCCCACGATGAGGGCTGGATGGCAGAACACATGCTGGTTCTCAAAGTCACCAATCCCGCAGGTAAGAGCCGCTACGTTTCAGCAGCTTTCCCCTCGGCATGCGGTAAAACCAACTTCGCCATGATGGAACCGGCAATCGATGGCTGGAAGGCCGAGATGATTGGTGATGACATCGCGTGGATTCGCTTTGACGAGAACAATAAGGCTCGCGTTGTTAACCCCGAGGCGGGTCTCTTTGGTGTTGCCCCCGGTACCGGCTGGCCCACCAACCCTAACGCTATGCGTGCTATCGCTGAAGGCAACACTATTTTCACCAATGTTGCGCTCACCGATGACGGCAGCGTCTGGTGGGAGGGTAAGACCGATGAGGTTCCCGAACATCTGATTGACTGGCAGGGTAATGACTGGACCCCTGAGTCAGGACGTCCGGCAGCTCATCCCAACTCGCGTTTCTGCACCCCTATCTCCCAGGTAGATATGCTCGCTGAAGAGTACTACGCACCTGAGGGTGTTCCGTTGGATGCGATTATCTTCGGCGGGCGTCGCAAGACCACCGTGCCTTTGGTGTCTGAGGCTAAGAGCTGGGAGCACGGTGTGTTCCAGGGCGTTACCCTCTCGTCGGAAACCACCGCTGCCGCAAAGGGCGCGGTTGGCGTAGTGCGTCGCGATCCCATGGCGATGCTTCCGTTCATCGGTTACAACGCCGGCGATTACTTCCAGCACTGGCTTGATCTTGGTCAGAAGTACGGTGCCGAAAACATGCCTAAGATTTACTACGTCAACTGGTTCCGTCGCACCGCTGACGGCGGCTTTGCATGGCCGGGCTTCGGCGAGAACTCACGCGTGGTCAAGTGGATCTTTGATCGTCTAGAAGGCACTGCCGAAGGTGAAGAGACCTTCGTGGGTACGGTTCCGGGTAAGGATGATCTTGATGTATCGGGCTTGGAAATCTCTGACGAAGAGCTCAAGGCTGCACTGAATGTTTCAGCAGGCGAATGGGCACAGGAGCTTCCTGGTATCGACCAGTGGCTTGCAACCTTCGGTGACAAACTGCCTCCGGCTCTCAAGGACCAGCGCGACATTCTTGCGAGAAGCATCCAGCAGTAAGTTGATGTAGCACCTGCTGAGTCAAAGCGGCATCCGAGGACATCGGGTGCCGCTTTTGCGTGCTCAGGTAACTCGCAAACGTAGACCTAAATGTCGTCTGACCTGCGAGGAGAAAAGAAATAGAGTTTATGGAGGGCGCCATCTCTGCCGGGGTGTAAAGTTACGTGTTGCTACGCGTCTGTTTGTGCGCAAACTCTGCAGGTTTATTTTCTTTAATGCCCCTAGTGAAAAAGCTAATTTTTCTCGCGGGCAGCTGCTATCTTAGACAAGATTGTCTGTGGCTATTTTTTCTTATACATTCTAATTACTAAAACTTATGGTGCTCTCGGTGGAATTTATAGTGATAACAAATCATTAATGAAACTAACTAAAACTCTTAAATGAGGTAACAACCTCACCGACGCAGAGAGTTCGTACCGTTGGGTCTAGGGCAGTAGGCCTTGAAGGAGAGATCAAGAAGTGAACAATTTGCTCAGCATTCGAGGGCTGACAAAATCACACGGTCACACCCGTGCGCTTCGCGGCGTTGATTTTGACGTTGATCGCGGAGAAGTTATTGGGCTTCTGGGTGAAAACGGTGCGGGCAAATCTACCCTCATTTCTATTCTCGGAGGCTACAACGTACCTGATAGCGGTATGATGACGATTGCTGGCGAGCGCTACGTTGCTGAAACTCCTGAAGAGGCAATGGCTGTTGGTATCGGTTCTATTCGCCAGAAATTCAAGGTTGACCCTGAGCTGACTGTAGTTCAGGCAATTTTCCGTGCGTCCTACCACGTCAATAAGCCCGCCGAAGAGTAGCGTGAGCGCGCCCTGGAGCTTCTGGGCCGCGTAAACCTTGATATCGACCCGGACGCTAAAATGGGCGATCAAACGAACGAAGCTGGTTTTGTGCATGAGGTTTCCGCTCTGCGTGATGTGGTGAGCCAGGTGCAGCGTCTGCGCATCAAGACCACCAATATTCAGGGAGAAATCGGTAACTTATCCGGTGGCGACCAGCAGAAGGTGGCGCTTGCCCGCGGGATGATCACCGAGTGCGACTTGTTGATTTTGAACCATCCCACGCGTGGCATTGACGTCGGTGCGCGTAGCGATACCTACGATATGCTCAAGAACCTTGCCGCTAACGGCACCTCAATTATGATTATTGGTTCTGAGATGAGCGAACTCGTAGAGCTGTGCCATCGCATTGCCGTGATGCGAGACGGTCAGATTGTCTCCATTCAGAACAATAAAGAGGCCAACGAAGACACCTTGATGGAAGATGTTCTGGGCGAGCAGATTTAAATAAAAATCCCGTGCTGAATAATCAGCACGGGATTTTTGTATCTGTACTTGAGTGGTAAAGGGTTACCTTTGGGCCAATTACAGGGAGATACGTGAAGAAATCGCGTTTAGCTTGTGGCGCGCCAGTGCGAGGTTAGCGGTGTTGCGATCAAGCACGATGTAGACGAACAGGCCTGAGGTTTCGGTGGTGTTCAGTACGTTGATGAGGTGGTACTGGTTGCCCAGGGTGATCATGATGTCTTCGATCTTCTGATCAAGACCGAGATCGTTCATGGTCTTGAGCTTTGCGCGGACAACGTTGGAGTTGCCTGCTGCTGCAACGGTGAGGTCGAAACCGGGGTTACCTGATGATGCAAGAGCCATGCCTGATGAAATATCTACCAGAGCTGCGCCGGTTGCGCCTTCAATCTGCAAAAGTTCCTGGATTGAATTATCGAGCTGCGACACCGGGATAATCCTTTCTTCTAGTGGGTAAGAACATGACGCAATACGAGATAGAAAAAATGATCGTAGCGTCCTACGCCTGTGCATCTTACCGCCTAGTAGCCTAGGCTTAGGAGTCGATTTGACCCTATGCGGGTATATGTGTGGAGGAAAAACACAACAGTGAAAGAATGTAAGCAATGTTACTCATCTGGGGTATGTGGTAATCCCAAAGGTAAAACTATTCTTATGTATGGAACTATCCATTCGAGAGGAAATCTATAGCGTATGAGGCTTACTGCTTTTTCTGATGTCTCACTGCGCGTGCTGATGCTCCTGGCTGGGGTAGATGGGCAAGAGCGCCTCTCGACTCAGATGATTGCCGAGGGCGTGGGTACGCCCTATAACCACGTGGCGAAGTCTGTTGCATTTTTGGCAGGACGCGGCTGGGTAGAAGCTACCCGCGGTCGTGCCGGGGGCGTCGTGCTTTCTGAAAAAGGACGCGCCGCTACTATTGGTGCTGTTTTGAGGGCAACAGAGGGCGACACGGCTATGGTCGAGTGTGAAACTCCCGGCGGTCACTCTGCGTGTCCTATGAATCAGTCCTGTCAGTTGCGTGGCATCTTGGCTCGTGCACGCGAGGCTTTTTTCACCTCTCTTGACGGCATAGTCATTGCTGAATTGCCTAATCAGAAGCAAATGGGGCCGGTTTTCGTGGAACTCGGTCTTGGCCCGCTCGAAAAGCGTTTGCCGCTGGCATCCTAAGTAAATCCGCTTTCTGACCACAAGAAAGCGGATATTTCTTAAAACAAAATATTGCATTTCATATGCTAAATTGGGTTTTGGTTTATTAGACAGAGTGTCACTAAGGAGACATTGTGCTATCTGAAAAGTCACGCCCCGTCATCGAGGCAACGCTTCCCGTTATTGCAGAACGCATTAACTTCATCACCCCCGAGTTCTACAAGCGTATGTTCGCAGCGCGTCCCGACCTCATGGACGGCATGTTCTCACGCTCATCACAGCTCGAAGGTACCCAGCCCCGCGCACTGGCAGGCTCAATCGCTGTCTTCGCATCATGGCTGGTGGAAAACCCTAACTCATACCCCGACGAAGTACTCTCACGCGTCGCCCACAAGCACGCTTCACTGGGCCTCAAAGAAGAGGAATACCCCACCGTTTACAAGTACCTCTTCGAAGCAATCGCAGCAGATCTCGGCGACGCTTGCACCGCAGAAGTAGCAGAAGCATGGACCGAAGTTTACTGGCTCATGGCAGATGCCCTCATCAAACTTGAAAAGGGCCTCTACGCTCAGCAGGCAAACGACGTTATGCAGTCAGAATTCAAGCTCGTCAAGCGCGTCGAATCAGGCGAAGGTGTCATCGACGTAACCTTCGAACCTGCTGATGACACCCCCATGACCGATGCTGTTGCGGGTCAGTACATCTCCATCATCGCCAAGGCAAAGGACGGCCTGCGTCAGCCTCGCCAGTTCACTCTGCTTCCGTCAGAGAAGAACCAGCGTCGCGTAGCTATCAAGCTTGATCCCGAAGGCGAAATGACCGAGATCCTGCACGGCCTTAAAGAAGGCGACACCGTAGAAATTTCAAACCCCTACGGCGATGTCACCCTCGGCGCATTCGGCGACGATGAGTCAGCACCTCTGTACCTCTTCAGCGCAGGCATCGGCGTAACTCCCATGCTCGCATTCGTCTCAGAACTCGCTGAAAAGGGCTCAGAACGCGAAGTTGTAGCGGTACACGGCGACCGTTCAAACGACTCATGGCCGCTCAAGGACGACTACAAGGCCGCTGTAGAGAAGCTGAAGAACGGCAAGCTCATCACCTTCCTCGGTGAAGAAGGCCAGGGCGACTTCTTTGGCCGCGTAGACGTTGCAAAGATCGATGTACCCTCCAACGCGTCCGTTTACCTCTGCGGCCCTCTGCCCTTCATGCAGGACGTCCGCTCAGCACTCGTTGAGGCAGGCGTCCCCGGCAAACAGATTCAGTACGAAATCTTCGGCCCCGACCAGTGGATGCTCCACGACCAGGCACGCGCATCCTAACCGCGTAGCTGTGGCTGAAGAATAACTGAATAAAAAGATGTGCCGCGGGCACGCAGAAGAGCTTGATGTGTTGTGCTTATCTGCGTGCCCGCGGTCTTTTAATACCGTGATTTCTGATGCAAAGAGACATATTCAGAAGGCCCCAAAACCTGCGCTTGTCTTTGAGATATCCCTACGAATAATCCACAAAGAGACTTCTTATCGCCGAACGACTAGTGACGTTTGATGCGAGTAGTAATCTCCCAGAGAAGAACAACTGTGGCACCTATAAGTATTGGTACCAGAGGCGGATCAAAACATAACTCATAGAAGAATCCCATCCCGTGAGGGCGTACCAGTAGCAACACAATCGCTATAACTAATGGGATGCAGGCTGCATAGAGCATCTTGAGCGAAAACCACCTATTTTTGGCATAGGCACTTTGCCATTGCTCATCTGAGTCAGTAGGCAACAAACCCGAATTTTGGTTTTTCACAACTAGTGAACTCGTTGAATATAAACCAAGTAACGGTACAGCTACCCAACCGAAAGCACGAGCGAACGATACCGTCTGCCCGTCAACTTCTACAGTTGTGTTGAATTGTCCTGCTACAAACAGTGCGCATGCCAGCGCAATCACTATTCCTAAAGCAGTATTGCGAGCTCTCACGAAATTAGGGGACGGCGGAAGCGGTTCAGGACGCCCCACAGTGTTTGTAGGGTCGTTGGCTTCCCACGGGTTCAGCTGTGGTTTCTCGGGCGACTGGTTCATAGTGTTTCTTTCAACGCTGTTCTCACCCACAGCTTACGGTGTTTCCTTCTTGAGACGTCATAAATGGGAGTTATTTTTCCTCTGTATTACGCGCAGTAGCGGTGAAGGTTTTACATTAGAAAAAACGATTGCACGGCAAAATTTGAGTAGGTACGGATGGACGCGGGAACACTACTGCAGGCTCTTGCCATCATGACGGCAGGCTTCGGGGCTGGCTTTATCAACGTAATCGTGGGTTCAGGAACGCTCATTACCTTCCCGATTTTGCTGATGTTTGGCTTCCCGGCGTTAACCGCCAATATGTCTAACAGCATCGGTTTGGTTGCAGGCAATCTCTCCGGGGTGTGGGGCTATCGTCGTGAAATCGCAGCTCAGAAGAAACTGGCCTTAAAACTCCTTCCCGCGTCTATTGTGGGCGGAGCTACCGGCGCGCTGTTGCTGTTAGTTTTACCCTCCAGCGTCTTCGATCTTGCCGTGCCACTGCTTATTCTGCTGGGAATCATCATGGTGGCGATCACCCCGTGGGTACAACGTCGCACCGCTGAAAAGCTGGGAACCTCGCATCCGCACCCCGCGCTATCGTCTACGCCTATCGCGGTGAAGCGTCCCATTCTTACCTGGATTGTTGTCTTTTTGCTGGGCGTGTACGGAGGTTACTTTGGTGCTGCGCAAGGGGTGTTGATGGTCGGAGCCTTGGGCATGATGCTCGCGATTACACTGCAAACTCTCAACGCACTCAAGAATTTTCTGTGCTCTGCGGTGAACCTTTTGGCCGCTTTTATCTTTATCTCGTGTGCTTCGGAGCTCATCGATTGGACGGTTGTCATTATCATCGCGGTCGGCTCCACTCTCGGCGGGCTCGTGGGGGCTAAGGTCGGACGCAAGCTACCGGCGCCCGTCCTTCGCGTCGTTATTATTACGGTGGGAACCATCGCGCTGATCAACATGCTGGTGTAGCTGGGTCTTCGTACACTGATTCTCTCCACGTACATCGATAATCGGTGTACGCAGAGAAATCCGGTGTACAAAACCGCCCGGCGAGATATTCTCACCGGGCGGTTTAGAATCAGGTCAACGCGTCAAATTAGGCGCGCACGAGAGCCAGAATCTGGTCGCGTACACGTTCCATGGTGGATGCGGCCGGCGCCTCAAGGTTCAAACGCAAGAAAGGCTCGGTATTTGACGGACGCAGGTTAGCCCACCAGCCTTCTTCGGTGTGAGTGAAGGTGGTGCCGTCTGAATCTTCAACGGTCACGGGCTGATCAGCAAAAGCTTCGCGTACGCGGTCAACAGCTGCCTTTTTGTCTTCAATTTCTGAATTGATCTCGCCGGATGCGACGTAGGGCGAGTACTTTGCGCCGAGTTCGCTGAGCGGGGTGTCAACTTCACCGAGTGCTGCCAGAACGTGCATGGCCGCGAGCATACCGGTGTCTGCGTTGAAGAAGTCTTTGAAGTAGTAGTGAGCTGAGTGCTCGCCGCCGAAGACACCGTTTTCTGATGCCATGACAGCCTTGATGAAGGAGTGGCCTACGCGGGTCTTGACTGCGCGTCCGCCGAGCTTTTCAACGAGTTCGGGTACAGCCTTTGAGGTGATCAGGTTGTAGATGATGACGGGTTCGTTGTTGCCTTCGGCCTTTGCGCGTGCAATTTCGCGTTCAGCTACCAAAGCGGTGATAGCTGAGGGGGTAACGGGCTCGCCCTTTTCATCGATGACGAAGCAGCGGTCAGCATCGCCATCGAATGCCAAACCAATGTCTGCGCCGTGCTCAACTACGGCCTTTTGCAGGTCAACGAGGTTTGCAGGCTCCAGCGGGTTTGCGGGGTGGTTGGGGAAGGTACCGTCCAGCTCGAAGTACACGGGAACGATTTCTAGCGGCAAGGCGGGCAGGATTTCATCGCCCAAAACTGCGGGGGTGGTCATGCCGCCCATGCCGTTGCCCGCATCCACTACAACTTTGAGTTTGCGGATGCCGCTTAGGTCAACGAGGTTACGCAGGTACTGTGCGTAATCTTTGAGAATGTCGCGCTCGGTAACGGTGCCGGTTGCGTCAACAGCGGGAATCTCACCGTCATTGAGGTACTTCTGCGCAAGGTCGCGGATGTCGTACAGGCCTGTTTCAGATGAAACCGGAACAGCTCCTGCTTTAGCCATCTTCATGCCGTTGTATTCTGCGGGGTTATGCGACGCCGTGAAGGTGACGCCCGCAGCATTTTCAACACCGCATGCAAAGTAGAGTTCGTCGGTTGAAATCAAACCGATTTTTTCAACGTTTGCACCGCGAGCAGTTGCACCGGCTGCAAAAGCGTCCATGAATTCGGGGGATGAGGGGCGCATATCGCCGCCGACCAGAACGGTCTTTCCCGCTAGTTCCATGACGTCAACGAAAGCGGCGCCGGTTGCGCGTACGGTTTCAGCGGTAATGGTCTGCCCAACGATACCGCGAACATCATACGCTTTAAAAGAAGTATTCAAATCTACAGTGCTCATAAATATTGATTCTATCGGTGCATATAAGGTTTGCTCGGGTAAAGCACACTATTATGGTGATAAACACGCCTTTTTCAAGGTGCTTAAATATGATTGAGAACTCACGTCTATGATTGGATTAAAGCTATGGGTGAATTGTTTCGACTGAATAATCCAATTCAAAATTATGCGTGGGGTTCTCACACTGTTTTAGCGCAGATGCGAGGTGTTCCAGCGCCTACGGATCAGCCTGAGGCTGAGGTGTGGGTTGGTGCGCATCCTTCGGCACCTTCTGTTGCTGAGTATGCCGGTGATTCCACGGCATTGAATGTTTTGGTCGAGAATAATCCTGATACTTTTTTGGGTAAAAACCGCTCGTGCGATACTTTCCCGTATCTTTTTAAGATTCTTGCTATTGATGCTCCGTTGTCTATTCAGGTTCACCCGACCGATGAGCAGGCGCAGGCTGGTTTTGCCGACGAAAACGCGCGCGGCATTGCTTTGGATGCGCCGCATCGTAATTACAAGGATCAGTTTTCTAAGCCTGAGACCGTTATCGCTGTTTCTGATGTAAAGATTTTGACGGGTGTGCGTGATTCTGCGCAGCTTGAAGAGCTTGCTGTCGCGTTTGACGCTGGTTGGCTCAAAGGCTTACTGCCGGTCAAGGATGCTAAGGCACTGCTGACCAGCATCCTGCGTTTGGACCAGCAAGCAGCGCAAAAAGCAATGAACGACTTACTGCGCGCATCCGTTGAGATTATGCAGGTGCAGGATGCCAGTGAGCTGGTGCGAAAAGCGGCTGAGCTGGTGCAACTGGTGAGCCTCAAGCATCCCGGCGATCAGGGTCTGCTCGTTGCTTTTGTCATGAATTTTATTGAACTTTCCCCGGGTGATTCTGCCTTTACTCCCGATGGGCAGGTGCATGCCTACGTTGAGGGTACCGCTATTGAGCTGATGAACCCGTCAGATAACGTGATGCGAGCCGGTCTTACTCCTAAGCACATTGATACTGAAGAGCTTATTAAGGTGCTGGCAACGGATCAGGATGCCCCCACGATTAAGCGCGCTCAGCCCGTGAACGAGAGTACCGGCGTGTATGCCATGTGGGATGAGCGTCTGAGCGTGACCCGTATTCGCGTTGAAAATCAGCCTGTGGACTATACGTTTGAGGGCACTTCTACTTTGCTGAGTGTCGGGGGCAACGTTACCGTGTCTACCGGTGATGAAAGTTTTGAGGTCACCGGTACCGAGTCAGTGATGCACATCGGTGAGCCTGTAACTACAAGAATTTCAGGATGCGGCGAGCTCTACATCGCCACGCATCGCTAAGCTATCGCGCACAAAGGGCGGTCGAAAACTTTCAACGTTTTCGACCGCCCTTTGTGCTCTTTCAATGCTTACGCCTTGATAACGGTGATGCTCCATTCAGCGGGGCCGCGCTTGCGAAAGTCTTTGGTGCCGTAACCGCTTTCGGCCGCCCAGCGCGGGATAGCTTCGGTGCCCTGGGTGCAGTCAAAGTTGATGACGAGCTCGTCGCCGGGATTCATTTCTTCCATAGCTGCCTTAGCTTCTTGGACGGGAAAGGGACAGACCAAGCCGTCGGTTTCAAGTACACGCTGTGCCATGAGTGTTTTCCTTATCTTTCAGAATTTTTAGGATGCTGCGGGGTTGCCAACTTTACGCGGCATGATGAAGATTTTGGCGGCGGCGCCGGTGCCCAGAATCATTGCGATGAGACCGATCCAGCCCTGCCAGGAGAACATGGAGGTTTCAACGAGGCCGTTGCCGATGGTGCATCCGCCAGCCCAGGAAGCGCCCCAGCCCATGAGGGCACCGCCAATAATCGATTTAACAATGGTCTTTGAATCGGGGACGCGAACCTTGAATTCGCCACTGGCTTTAGCGGCAATGAATGACCCTACTAGAATGCCGAGCACTAAGAATACGCCCCAGTCAACGAGTTCTACGTTGCCGGTAGTGAGGTAGCCTGCGATGTTAGAGCTAGGGCCGGTGATGCCCAGTCCCCATTTGCGTCCTGCGACCCAGCTCAGCGGCCAGGCGGCAAGAGCAATCAGACCAATCAAGATAGCGGTGATATAGGGGTTCCACGCTTTTTCAAAGAGTAGGTGCGCAACACCGGTCTTTTCAGGAGGCAAAGTCGCCATTGGCAACTTAGGACGCGTGAGGTTACGGTAGGTCCACCAGCCGGTTACTGCCAATAAGACAGCTACCAGCACCCACGCTGAAATACCGAGTGACTGGTAGATCGTCGCATTTTCCGTGACACCCCAGTTGCGGACAAAAGCGGTGCTCTGCGCAAAAGGGCCAGTCTTGAACATTGCTGCAAAAAGTGCGTAGAAAATCAAAGCAAACCAAGAACCCACGAGGCCTTCACCTGCACGATAATAGGTGCCTGTCGCGCATCCGCCAGCCATCAAAATACCGAAGCCAAAGATGAACCCGCCGGCAATAGTCGCAAACGGCGCAAACGCGCTTGCAACAGAGTCGGTGGGAAGAATTCCAAAGGTATTGAAGGCAGCAAGCCCAATAGCTTGCACAGAAATCGCTACAAAGAGAGCGGCGAGCCACCAAGAATTTTTAGAGACCCACACATCTCGAAAGGCGCCAGTAATGCAAAAGCGCCCGCGCTGTAGCACGAAACCAAAGGCAGCGCCAACTAACAAACCGGTAATAAGCATGCGTCCACCCTAGTCATCTCTTTCAGTCTCTGACTAGGCAACAGTCATAAAACTCAACAGTTGTGAGCTGCATCCTCTAAAGTGCACCGTCCACCATAGAAACAAAAGTGGCGGGGGAGCGGTGTGTTCTGCTTATCATGGTTGTATATGCAAGCAATCGTTTTTCAATGAGGAAGAAAGTGACCATGAAAATTATCTTGACCGTGACCGGCCTGGATCACACCGGTATCGTGGGCGCTGTGGCAACCGAGCTCACCCGACAGGACGTTAACATCGAAAACGTCTCGCAGTCACTGATGGACGAATACTTCACCATGATTATGCAGTGTTCATTTGACGAGAACACTCAGAACCTGGCTGATTTGCAGGATGCGATGAAGAAGGTTGGTGAGGCACAGAAGGTTAAGGTGCGCATCCAGTCTGAGGACATCTTCAAAGCGATGCACTCGCTGTAAGGAGGGCATCACTGTGTTGACTGATTCAAACGCAAATATTCTTGAAACTATTCAGATGATCGAGGAAGACAAACTCGACATCCGAACCGTGACCATGGGCATTTCTCTTTTGGATTGTGCCGATTCTGACGGTGAAAAAGCGCGTCAGAAGATTTACGACAAAATTACCTCTCGTGCCGAAAAGCTAGTTGAGGTGTGCGCTGGTATTGAAGCTGAGCTGGGAATCCCGATTATTAATAAGCGTATTTCGGTAACTCCGATTGCTTTGGTGGCGGGTGCTTCAAGCGACACCGATTATGTTGAGTTCGCAAAGACGTTAGACGCTGCAGCAAAGGCTGTGGACGTGAACTTTATCGGTGGGTTTTCAGCGCTGGTTGATAAGGGCGCAACTCCTGCCGATGAGATTTTGATGTCTTCGATTCCGCGCGCGCTCTGTGAGACTGACGTGGTGTGCTCATCGGTGAATATCGGCTCATCGCGTGCCGGTATTAACATGAGCGCGGTTAAGCGTATGGGAGAGGTTATTCGCGAAACCGCAGATCTTTCCGCTGACCAGCACGGTTTTGGGTGCTCTAAGCTGGTTGTCTTTGCTAATGCTGTGAGCGATAACCCCTTCATGGCGGGCGCTTTTCACGGTGTGCAGGAGGCTGACACCGTGATTTCGGTAGGTGTTTCTGGCCCCGGTGTTATCAAGCGTGCGCTGGAGAAAGTGCGCGGTGAAAGCTTTGACGAGTGCGCAGAGGCTATCAAAAAGGCGGCGTTTAAGGTCACCCGCATGGGCCAGTTGGTTGGAACGATGGCGGCAAAGCGTCTAGGCGTTGAGTTCGGTATCGTTGACCTCTCGCTGGCACCAACCGCTGAGGTTGGTGACTCCGTTGCGCACGTCCTAGAAGAAATGGGCCTTGAAACCGTTGGCACACACGGTACTGTGGCGGCGCTTGCCTTGCTGAACGACGCGGTGAAGAAGGGCGGCCTGATGGCATGCTCGCACGTGGGCGGTCTGTCGGGCTCCTTCATCCCGATTTCAGAAGATATCGGTATGATCGCATCCGCAGCGGCTGGCAAAATCAGCTTGGATAAGCTTGAAGCGATGACGGCGATCTGCTCCGTTGGTCTGGACATGGTGGCAATTCCCGGTGGCACTACCGCGTCCACTATTTCAGCCATGATTGCAGACGAGGCCGCTATTGGCGTGATGAACCACAAGACTACCGCGGTTCGCTTGATTCCTGCCGTGGGTCTTGAAATTGGTGACATGGTGGAGTTCGGCGGTTTGCTAGGACGCGCGCCGGTTATGCCCGCTCACTCACCGAGTGCTGAGGCTTTTATCGCACGTACCGGCCGTATTCCTTCACCCGTGCATGGCTTTAGAAACTAGTCGTTGAACGGCAAACTCAAAAGGTGGCATCTTCACTGAGAAGGTGCCACCTTTTTACATGGTGAAGTTTTAGTGCGGGATGCGGGTTTTAGGTTCTAATCGCACGGTGACTTTGGGAAGAAAATAGCCGATGATGGGGGCCAACCGTGAGCGAAAGCAAAATGGTTCCCGGGCCGAATTGTCCGCCCATGAGTATGCCGATAATGACAACGGTAACTTCAAGGACTGTGCGGATGATTCCGGCAGGTTTCCCGGTGATGCGCATGAGCCCCGTCATCAGACCGTCTCTTGGTCCTGATCCAAACTGAGCCGATATATAGCGCGTCAAAGAAACTAAAAGCAAGAATTGCAAGAATGACGTAGGCCCACTGCATTGGGAGGTTGCTCGGGGCAGGAATAAAACGCAGTGCGATATCAGCGGAAATTCCGACCAGAACGGCGTTAGCGATAGTTCCGAGACCCGGCATTTCTTTCAGCGGAATCCACAGTAACAGCACCACAAAAGACGTGATGACGGTTAGTGCGCCGTAGCTTAACCCTGTTTTCTCAACTAGACCTAGGGTGAGCACATCCCAGCTCATAGCACCGAGACCCGATTCAATGATGAGTGCGCATGAGAAACCGAACCCTATCAGACCGATGAAAAGCTGAGGCAAGCGAATGGCTAGTTTGCCGGCTTTTAGTTGTTGGAGCGGTGTGATATGCGCTAGCGGTGCTGGGGTACTTTGGGGTATGAGGTTATCTTAGCCCTCAGATGTTCGTGGTCTGCAACGAGTGGGGTGAATATGACGCGCCGTCTGTTAGCTCGTAAAAAATTTGCTGTCAGTTTTGCTTTACACAGCAAATACGCGCTCGCGGGTTTTCGCATCAAGACAAGCTAAAGGTTTGTTGTACCTAGAGAACCTCAATCAACGCGTAGACATTCTGTGGCTAAAGCCCAGAAACGGTAAAAATACTATATCTAGTGGTTGAAATTTAAGGAGTCCACTAGATGTTGTTGAAAAAATCAGGTGCTATCGAAGCGGCTATTGAGAATCTCCGGGCGGGTGATAGCGCTATTGTGCACGAGAACGCCAATAAAGATGCCACTGTTTTCAACACCCAGCGTGATCTCACAGCGGGTGCGGTTGCCAAAGCGTACGCGCTAACTCGTATGCTTCCGGGCGAGATTGCCCAGGCACACTTAGACGGTGATATCCATTTTCATGACCTGGATTATTCTCCTTTTGAGCCGATGACGAACTGCTGCCTTATCGATATCGCAGGCATGCTCTCTGGCGGGTTTACCATCGGTAACGCCCACGTCGAGTCACCAAAATCTATCCAGACCGCTACCGCGCAGATTGCCCAAATTATCGCTAACGTTGCGAGCTCCCAGTACGGCGGATGCTCCGTTGACCGTATCGACGAGGTTCTAGCCCCCTACGCCTCTCTCAACTACGAAAAGCATCTTGTAGAGGCATCCACATGGAGTATTTCCGATGCCGCAGGGTTCGCCACGGCTAAGACCGCCAAAGATATCTATGACGCTATGCAGTCCCTCGAGTACGAGGTCAACACTCTGTACTCCTCAAATGGCCAGACGCCATTCGTGACGCTCGGATTCGGAGTGGGCACAGGTGTGTGGGAGCGTGAGATTCAAAAAGCGATTTTGCAGGTGCGTTTGGACGGCATTGGGAGTGACGGGCACACGGCAATTTTCCCCAAGCTTGTCTTTGGCCTCAAACGCGGTACAAACCTTGAAGTTGCCGACCCCAATTACGACATCAAACAGCTTGCCCTGAAATGCTCCACCCAGCGCATGTATCCCGACGTTATTAATTATGAAAAGCTGATCGAGATTACCGGCAGCTATAAGACCCCTATGGGGTGCCGCTCCTTCTTGCAGGGCTGGACGGACGCATCAGGTGCTGAGGTTAACTCCGGACGCATGAACCTTGGGGTAGTGACTGTGAACCTGCCTCGTATTGCTCTTGAAACCGCAAGCGCGCAGGTTATTGCGGGACAGGCCGCGGCAGAAAATCTCAGTGATAAAGAACGTCAGCAAGCTATCGCTTCTTTCTGGCGTCTCTTCGAAGAACGCGTTGAGCTTGCCATGGGTGCCTTGCGCTACCGCGTTGAACGCTGCCGCGAAGCACTCATTGACAATGCACCCATTCTTTACAAACACGGCGCCTTTGGGATTCGCGCGAGCGAGGGGGAGAGCATCGACCAGTTCTTCGACAATGGGCGAGCCACCGCGTCCTTGGGCTATATCGGTATTTACGAAACCGTCGCGTTGTTCTTTGGCCCCGCGTGGGAGAAAAATGCGCAGGCAAAGCAGTTCAGCTTAGAAATTCTAGAACGTCTGAAAGCCAGCACCAGGCGTGAAAACCAGGCAAACGGGCCTTGGTATTCGGTGTACTCAACGCCATCAGAGTCACTGACTGATAGGTTCTGTCGCCTCGATAAGGAGCGTTTTGGGTCTGTCACCGATGTGACGGATAAGGACTACTACACCAACTCTTATCACCTCGATATCCGCAAGAATTACACGCCCTTTGAAAAATTGGAGTTTGAGAAGGACTACCCGGTCTACGCATCCGGCGGGTTTATTCACTACTGCGAGTACCCTCAGCTGACTCACAATACCCAAGCCCTAGAAGCTGTCTGGGATTTTGCCTACGACCGCGTAGCGTACCTGGGCACTAACACCCCGATTGATAAGTGCTACGAATGCTCGTTTGAAGGCGAGTTCGCCCCGACTGCCGACGGTTTTAGATGTCCCGACTGTGGCAACACCAATCCCGATACATGCGATGTCGTCAAGCGCACCTGCGGGTACCTGGGCAATCCGGTCAAGCGTCCTATGGTGCACGGGCGTCACACTGAAATCATTAATCGCGTCAAGCATATGGCGAAGGACGCGGGTTAGCTGCTCGGTGCTTTCCCGCCGAGAGACAACCGTTTTGGTGAGAGAAAAGATGAAATTACAAGAAATCACTGATGGCCCAAGAAGCCTTCCGCCCGTTGATGGTAGCTGGTCGTCGGCGCGCTTGAGCCGGTCAATGGTGGCGGACTACAAGCCGTTTACTTTCGTGGACGGCCCGGGCGTTCGGTGCGCTCTGTACGTCTCGGGCTGCCCTTTTCGCTGCGTGGGGTGCTATAACCAAGTTGCACAGAGCTTTCGCTACGGAAACCTCTACGCCCAGGAGATTGAAGACAGAATCTTGGAGGATCTTGCGAAACCGTATGTAGCCGGGCTGAGCCTGCTGGGAGGGGAACCCCTGCTCAATACGAGCGTGTGTTTACAGCTGGTGCGCAAGGTGCGTGAGCGACTGCCGACTAAAACCGTATGGGCGTGGACAGGCTACACCTGGGAGCAGCTGCAGGCATCCATGAGCGCGGGGCGAGAAGACCAGCTGGAACTCCTGCGTCACCTCGATGTTCTAGTGGACGGACCATTCATCCAGTCGCACTATAGCTCGAACCTGGCCTTCCGCGGTTCAAGCAACCAGCGCATCATAGATGTACCGGCCTCCTTGGATGCGGGTGAGCCAATTAAGCTGGTGGGCTATAGGCAGTAGAGAAGAAAAGTCACTTAGCTCAGTGGCTCTGCAACATCTGGTTCGATACCGAAATGCTCAACGGGAGAACCACCTTTCTCAAAGGTTATAGCGGTGCTAATACGAAGTGAAAGGTCTGGCCCTATGGGCACTGAGCGGGGACGTCCGCTACCACCACCGGTGCGTTCGCCGCGAACAGAAACGTGGGAAAGCCCCTTCAACCCAAGGATAAAATCTTCTGTTGCACTGTATGTCATGGAGTCAATCAGAATCTCGAGTGTTCCGAGCCATCGCGCGTTTGAAGAAGGACAAGTGTACCGAGCGAATACTGGTCCGAGATGTCCGCATCCGTCAGTGAATGAGGCTGAACCAATCTGCGTTTTTTCACGCAAGAAAAGGGACTGAAGTTCGCGCGCTAATACTATACTTCCACCCACGTTGCCTCGGAGATCTAGAAGCATATGTGAATATTCTGAGGAGCTTGCGCAGACGTCTTTAAAGAGAGATAAAAGCCCCGGCACAGGTGAAAAAGAGCGTAGCCCTATATAGGTAATACAATCATCCATCTGAATGACGTCAACTATATCCCTGAGAATGAGTTGTTGCGGATTCTCATCCCACGAAATCTGTTGAGAACCGTTCGGGCTAAAAGCGGTAAATCGTTGATAATCATGGTTTACCGTTAATGCTTTTCTAGCAGCTATCTGACGGTATTGCTGAGGTGTAGCACCAGTTGTCGTAAGCCAACGCAGGGAATCTTCGACTCTAACCGTCCACCCGGGTGCTACACCTGCTTGGTCAGCATCACTGTTGAAAGGCACCCTATCCAGAATGATGCCCGTTTCATAGAGACGGCCTCTGTAAGGAGGGACAAATCCCGAGAAACGATTTTCGATGATTGATGTGTGTGCATCCTGCAATTGAGCAATTAATTTCTGCGCCCAATACTTGAATTCATTCCAATCCTTTGGGGCAGGTTCATCAAACTGTTTGGCCCACTGCACGGGGTTAATCTTTCGTAGCTCGAAAGAGGGAAAAGTATTGAGAACTTCATCGCGTATTAAATATGCAGCTTCTTGCGTAGTACACGGAGGGCTGTATTCCACCGAGTTTTTATCAGTACGAGCAAGAGTGTGCAAAAGACTAAACGTTTGAAGTGCATCGTCTTCATTGTCTGCATACGAAATTAGAGCTTTTGTACCCGGAGACCACTCTAATTCTGCGGCATCCATACCTTGGTGACGAGGTCGAAAAATCCAACGCGGAGCATAAGCGGGTGGTTTTTGAAAATAAACTTCGCATCCGAAAACAGTCGAGAACTCTTCTACTTCAAGCTCAAGTAAAGTACGTATGTCTTCACTGATGAGCTGATGAGGGATATCTAGATAAAGCTCTTTTCCTTGTAAGACCTTCTTGAACTTACACATGATGATGCTCTACCGCTTCATCAGCGCTGTCATCATTGCCTCGAACATGAGCCGTGCGCTGGCGTTCGTGGTGATGCGGCGTCGGGTAACCGCGATGGTGTCAAGGTGTGCCAGCGTTGTTTCGGGGCGGGTATCACCCGCGTACTGCGTGAGTTGCTGCGCAAGATGCGCGTTCACCAACTGCGCGCCTGTCCCCAGCTGAAGGGTGAGCACATCGCGGTAAAACGTCTGCAAATCCACCAAAAAACGGTCGAGCGTATCGGTTTGAATACGGCGTGCTCGGCGTTTTTGATCCTCTTCAAGCTGACGAACTTGAGCTCGCATCGCCGGAGTAACGCGCTCGCCTTCAGCAATGCCTAAAGCGTCGCGGAGTGCCTGCAATTCGGCTTCGTTGCGGGAGGACGCGTCCGCGTCGGCTTCTTCTTCAGCAATGGTAATCAGGCGGTCGGCTGCGCCAATTGCTGCTGATACTGAGCGCAGACGCAAAGGAATACCCACTACCTCTTCGCGGCGTGCGCGGGCGTCGGCGGCATCGGTGCTGGTAGACAGGCGCAAAGCGGTTTCAATGTTGCCTTGAGAAAGTCGTGCGGCGTGTTCAGCGAGTGCCGGCTCAACTCCGTGCCGGGTAATCAGCAAAGATGCGATATCAGCAACCGGGGGAATCCTCAGCTTTACCGGTCGGCAGCGTGAGCGGATAGTGATGAGAACGTCGGATGCGCTCGGTGAAGTGAGCAACCAGATGGTATGGGGTGGTGGCTCTTCGATTGCTTTGAGCAGCACATTGGAGGTTCTCTCCGGCATACGGTTTGTATCTTCGAGAATGATGACGCGCCAGCGTCCTACGGAGGGACGGTCCTGCGCGCGGGTGACTAGTTCGCGGGCTTCTTCAATTTTGATGCTCACGTTTTGAGTTCGAAAACGCGTGAGGTCGGCGTGGCTGCCGCCGAGCACGGTGGTGCAGGACTTACACTGCCCGCATCCGCGATCGGCGGGGTTGGGCTGGTCGCACAAAAGAGCGGCAGCGAAGGCGAGTGCCGCGTCCTCGCGTCCTGAACCTGCGGGGCCGCTAAAAAGCCAGGCATGAGTGGGGGTGTCTAGAGCGGCGGCGCGGCGCAACTGCTCAACTACGGCGCCCTGGCCGATCAGGGATTCCCACACGCTCATTCTTGCTCCTGAAGTTTAGTGTGCACGGCTGATAGTACTTGGGCATGAACTTCGGCGATGCTTCCAGTGCCATCGATGACGGCGTATCGTTCAGGGTTCTGAGCCGCAAGGGTACTAAAGGTCTGGTGGAGAACAGTGTGGAACGTATCGGGCTCTGATTCCATGCGGTCAGCTGCCCCGCGAGCATCGGTGCGCGCGCGTCCTGCATCCAACGGAATATCCAACAAAATGGTGAGATCGGGGGTGAGGTTCTCGGTTGCCCACAGGCTCAAATTGACTACGTTTTCGATGCCCAGTTGGCGTCCTGCGCCCTGATAGGCGGCAGAAGAATCAATGTAGCGATCGCATAGAACGATGCCGCCGCGCTCTAGCGTAGGTTGAATCAGCTGGTGAGCCAGTGCCGCGCGAGACGCCGCAAAAATAAGAGCCTCAGTGTGGGCGTCCACCTCGCCGTGACCGTGTTCGAGCACGAGGGAGCGAAGCTTCTCGCCAATATCTGTGCCGCCGGGCTCGCGGGTAACGACGATATCAGGATGCGTGTTCTTCAGGGCCTCAGCGAGTAGCTTAACCTGCGTTGATTTACCCGAGCCGTCACCGCCTTCAAAGACGATAAAGAGTCCGGGGTAGTCACGGTTGTCTGCGGTGTTTGGTTCAAAGTTGAGCGCGTTGTTCACGCTGTTAAGGGTATCAAGAACAGGCGAGGACGCTGCGCCCGGGTTTTGTTGCCGTGGCTTCGTTACTCGGCCTGCCGCATGAACATTTATTGAGCTTTCATCGCATTGCACACGCTACCTGTCTTACAGTAAATACATGAGTGAACAGAATAATCTTGAGAACAACCTATCCCCGCAGACGCGCGTCGTTGCCGGTGGGCGTCCTGCGCACGTTGAAAATGCGCCGGTGAACCCGCCCATTACGATGTCTTCGACCTTCTATCAGCTGGGTAGTTCTGATATCAACACCTACGCCCGTTTTTCTAACGATAGTTGGGACGGTCTTGAAGCGGTTATCGCTGATCTTGAAGGTGCCACCTTGCCGGGATTGGTGTTTGCCTCAGGTATGGCTGCGATTGCTGCGGTTCAAGATCTTGTGCCTGTTGGCTCTACCATTTTGATGCCAGCCCACACTTACATGGCATCTGTTACTTTGGCTAAGAATCTTGAGGCTCGCGGTATTGCCAAGCTGGTGCGTTTAGACCTTGAGAATACTGAGTCTGTGATTGCTGAGCTTGAGGCTGCGGCTGCTGAACGCGGTACGACGCCTGAGAACGTTAACTACGCGGCGCCGAAGGTGCTTCTCTGGATGGAAAGCCCCACCAATCCCATGCTCGAGGTGGGTGACTTGCCCGCGATTTTGAGTGCCGCAAAGCGTCTTGGAATTGTCAGTGCCGTTGATAATACGTTCGCTACTCCGCTGGGTCAGCAGCCGCTGACTCTCGGTGCAGATGTTGTTGTTCATTCAGCGACCAAGTCGATTGCCGGTCACTCCGATGTGTTGTTGGGTATTGCGGTGACTTCTCACGAGGTTTTGCGCGCGGCAATGCACGCGCATCGCACGACGAACGGCGCAATTGCCGGTCCTTTTGAGGCGTGGCTGGGCCTTCGCGGTGTGCGTACCATGGCGCTTCGCGTCAAACAGGCATCTGACTCTGCACTGGTGTTGGCGCGGCGTTTGAGCGAGCATCCGGCGGTTCGCGCTGTGCGTTACCCCGGTCTTGAAAGCGATCCGGGCTATGAACGTGCGGCCGCGCAGATGAATCTTTTCGGGTCGGTTCTGTCTATCACCCTCGATGCGGATGCCGCGCAAACCGATGAGGTCGTTAAAGCTTTGAAGATTTGGACGCCGGCAACTAGCTTGGGCGGTGTGGAATCTCTAGTGGAGCGTCGTCGTCGTCACGGTGCTGAGCCGCACTCTATCCCTGAGTCCCTGTTGCGTCTGTCCGTGGGCATTGAAGATGTTGAGGATCTCTACGCTGACCTCACCCGCGCACTTTCGGTACTGGGCAAGTAAACGGTAGATTAGTTCTGTGAGTCCTCTTCTTCTTATTTACTATGTTCAGCTAGTTGTTGAGTTCGCAATGGCCGCAATTTTTTGTGGCATGGGAGTTTATGCCTTCATTGAGGCTTTGCGAGCTACCGATTACGCGTACGAGTCAGCTTTTAAGCGCACCAAGAAATTCTGGATGGCAGTAACCGGTGCAAGTGCTGTAGCGCTTGTGCTGAATCTTTTGATGGTTGCTCGAATCGGTCATTCGTCGCTGTTTATTACGCTGATTGCAGCGACCGCTGCCGGTGTGTTTTTAGCGGACGTCCGCCCCGCTGTGGCTGTGCGCCGCCGCCGCTAGCGTCCTTTATTTTTAGTAGCTTTACCCCGTGTGAAATCGCCATGGTGGGTATGTTTTATACTCCAAACGGCAATTTCGGGCGGGGTAAGTCTTTTTAAAACGTGTGGCGTTTGTTTGGATTTAAGGTTGGTTTTACTTCCATTGTGTGGGGTTTCAGTGAGATAATGAGTCCATGACTTATAAATTAGTATTGCTCCGTCACGGACAGTCAGACTGGAACGAAAAGAACCTTTTCACCGGTTGGGTAGATGTTGCACTCACCGAAAAGGGCCAGGCAGAAGCTAAGCGAGGTGGCGAGCTTCTCAAGGAGCGCGGCATCCTTCCCGATGTTGTACACACTTCACTGCAGCGTCGCGCTATTAACACCGCTAACCTGGCGCTGGATGCAGCAGACCGCCTGTGGATTCCCGTAAAGCGCAACTGGCGCTTGAACGAGCGCCACTACGGTGCGCTTCAGGGCAAGGACAAGGCTGAGACCCTTGAGAAGTACGGTGAAGAGCAGTTCATGACTTGGCGTCGCTCATACGACGTGCCACCTCCTGCTATCGATGACAACGATGAGTTCTCACAGGCTAACGATCCTCGTTACGCTGACATTGAGAACGCTCCTCGCACCGAGTGCTTGAAGGACGTTCTTGAGCGCATGCTTCCTTACTGGGAGTCAGACATCAAGCCCGATCTCGAGTCAGGCAAGACCGTTCTGGTTGCTGCACACGGTAACTCACTGCGTGCACTGGTTAAGAACCTCGAAGGCATCTCAGACGATGACATCGTAGGGGTTAACATTCCTACCGGTATTCCGTTGTACTACGAGCTGGACGAGAACTTCAAGCCCACCAAGGCTGGCGAGTACCTTGACCCCGAGGCAGCTAAGGAAGCCATCAAGGCTGTTGCTAACCAGGGTAAGAAGTAAGGCGTAGAGCTTTTTATCTCAAAAGCAGTGTCTCTCATTTTCTCCAGTGAAAATGAGAGACACTGCTTTTTTATTGTGTTGAGGTGCGTTCCTAGTTCTATAATTTGAGAATGGTTCTCAATAATTCAATACATAAAAGTTCCTTTGCCCGCAAAACATTAGCGATGAGCACCAGCGTCCTTCGCCATCACCGGCGGCGAAAAGACTAATTCGCCCTATATCGTTCAACTGGTTATTCCCCAAGACGAGGGCAAAAAGCCAACCCGTTGCACGGGAACGGCTCTCAACGCCGAGTGGGTGCTCACCGCTGCGCACTGCACCGAGGATGCGAAGACTCCCGACGGTATCTCCGTTTTCTACTCCAATGACAAGCAGAACCCGGGGCAGGCTATCTCTTCTCAGAATTACGTGGAGTCAAATGATGCCGACTTAGCTTTGATCCGTCTGAGTGCCTCTCACAAGTTGCCGAACTATGCACGGCTCGCCAAGAACCACAAATTCACCGCTGGCCAGACTGGATTTATCTACGGTTACGGACGCGGGTTTGAGGGAAAAACAATGGACTGGTTGCGTCGTGCGCAGGTGGAGCAGGTGTATACCGGTCACGATAGGTACTGGAATACTGTTACAAGCTCAAAGGCATTGATGGAATATCGAACCACGGAGATTCCGGTGGACCTTTCTTCGTCAACGACCAGTTAGTGGGTGTCAACGTGACGGGCTCTCATGTTGCAGATTTCTACCCGAACGAGGTATCCGGAAGTATGCAGTTAGCGCCGTTCGTGCCGTGGATTGAGCGCACTGCCGGCGTGAAGGCTCTTGAGTTTGAGAGGTAGGGAAAGAGGCTCCCACAAACTTCAGCTGGTGCCGGAAAAGGTGCGCTGAATTTTCTTGAGATATAGCTCAGGGGCGGTAGGTCGTAACCTGCCACCCCTGAGTGTTTATCGATGAACCGCTACAGAATTAGCGTCGTGCTTATGAAAGCGTGTTCCAGTCGCCGGTGACCAAGTAGGTTACCTTGCGTGCTACAGAAACGCCGTGGTCACCGAATCGTTCGAGGTAGCGGGAGGCAAGGGTGACATCTATTGTTACCTGGGCGTTGTGGCCCCACTCTTCAGCTGCTAGAGCGTCAAAGACACTCTGGTGTAGTTCATTGATGCGGATCTTAGCGGTTGAAATAGCATCAACGTACGCGAGGTCGCGAGTCTCAAGAAGCTGGATAACGTTCTTGATGATTTTCTTGTCGCATTCAATGATTTCTTCAAAAATCGGCACGATGGAATCTGGCAGTGCTTTGTCGGGAAAACGCATACGAGCGATTTGGGCAACGTGGCGGGCAAGATCGCCCATACGCTCCAGCGAAGAGCTCATGCGCAGGGTTCCCACAATCATGCGCAGGTCGGATGCGACGGGACCCTGCAAAGCGAGAATGTCGATAGAACGCTCGTCCAACTGGTTTTGCAAAAAGTCGATGCGGGCGTCATTTGAGATAACTTCTTCTGCCTCTTGAACATCAGCGTTGAGGAACGATGAGCTGGCCTGGATGAGAGCTTGCTCTACCAGGGTTGCAATCTGGGTGAGTTCTTCGTTGACGTGTTGGAGTTCTGTCTGAAAGACTTTGCGCACGGTTTCAAGCGTCCTTTCATGAAGGTTTTTCTTAAGGAGCATTTTGTGTACAAAAATGCTCAGCATCTCATACCGATTTTTGCAGGTTCGTGTAAACAGCAAGATGTATCGAGGTGAACGTTAGCTGAACCGTTACTAAAAGCCTGAGGTTTTATTGGGATTTCAGGTCGTCTGTGCATAAGCTAAAGGGGTGAATCCAACCCTACTTGCAATTATTTCTGGTGTTATCGGGTTGGCTCTGGGATTTGTCAGCCTGTGGGCAGTGCGTAAAAGTGACCGTGAGCGAGCGGGCTGGGCAGATGTCGAGGAGCCAACTCTCTCTGACGGTGCCGCTGAAGTTCTGGCTGTTATTGGCAGAGCCTATGTTGTGGTGGACGCCGTCGATGGCGTTGTGCAGGCGTCGCCCGGTGCGTACGCTATGGGTTTGGTGCGTGGTCATACAGTGATTTCTGATGATCTCATCAAGATGATTCACACGGTGCGCGCTAAGGGTATTATCCAGGAGCGCGAGATTCACATTACGCGTGGTGGCCCCAGTAAGCGTCATCAATTGGTCGTTGATTTGCGGGTTGCGCCGGTGGGCGATGAGTACATCTTGGTGCTGGCAGATGACCGCACTGAGATCGCACGCGCACAGGCGGTGCGAAGCGACTTTGTGGCGAATGTGTCGCACGAGCTGAAGACCCCCGTGGGTGCGGTGAGCTTGATGAGCGAGGCTATTGAGGCCTCAGCCGATGACCCAGAGGCGGTTGCGCACTTTACGAAGAAGCTCCAAAAAGAAGCTAAACGGTTGAGTGCACTCGTGCAGGACATTATCGAGCTCTCTCGTTTGCAGTCCACCGACGTTGTCCGCCAGTCCCAGTTGGTAGATATCAATAATCTGGTGGCAGAATCCGTTGACCGAAACCGTCTGACGGCTGAAGACAAGTCAATCCAGCTCCAGGTGGGTGGCTCAGCGACGCGTCCTGTATACGGCGACCGCGAGCTGCTGGGAACAGCGGTGCGCAATCTGATTGAAAACGCCATCCGTTACTCACCAGAGAACACTAAAGTCGGTATCGGCATTACCCAGCGTGATGATGCCATCAAGATTTCTATTAAGGATCAAGGTCCCGGTATCCCTGAGGACGAGCAGGACCGCATCTTTGAAAGGTTTTACCGCGTTGACCCCGCACGTTCCCGTCAAACAGGTGGAACCGGGCTGGGGCTAAGCATCGTCAAACACGTGGTAGCGCAGCACAGCGGCGAAATTACTTTGTGGTCGGTTCCCGGTGAAGGCTCTACCTTTACCCTCTCTATCCCAGCGGTAGACCGCGTCACAGAACAAGACTTGTTAGAGACCTCCGCTCCTGCTTAGGAATCTCTACGTAGAATAACAACATCAATCCATCGGCAGTTTCTGCTGCCCTGTACATAAAGGACTGTAATGACCAGAATCTTGGTTGTTGAAGACGAAGAATCATTGAGCGAACCGCTTGCATTTATGCTGGGACGCGAAGGGTTCGACGTTCAAGTCGTCGATAACGGTATCGACGCGGTCACCGAGTTTGAGCGTGCTGGTGCGGATCTCGTGCTGTTGGATGTCATGCTTCCTGGGCAGTCCGGTATGGAAGTTTGCAAGCAGATTCGTGCAACTTCCGCGGTGCCTATCATCATGTTGACCGCTAAAGATTCAGAAATTGATAAGGTGCTCGGTCTAGAACTCGGTGCAGACGACTACGTTACTAAGCCGTATTCCGCGCGAGAGCTCATTGCCCGCGTCCGCGCAGTGTTGCGTCGTCGGGGAGCAGAGCCAGAAGAAACCGCTGACTCAGCTATTGAGGGCGGTCCCGTGCGTATGGACATCGAACGTCATATCGTGACGGTGAATGGCGAAACCGTTCCTATGCCGCTCAAAGAGTTCGAGCTACTTGAGATGCTTCTTCGTAATACCGGACGCGTGCTCACCCGCTCGCAGCTCATTGACCGAGTGTGGGGTTCTGATTACGTAGGTGACACCAAGACGCTTGACGTTCATATCAAGCGTTTGCGCTCAAAGGTCGAGCCAGACCCCTCAAGCCCGCGCTATGTTGTAACGGTGCGCGGCCTCGGGTACAAGTTCGAGGCATAAGCTTTAGCAAAGAATTTCAGTAGATACACGAATGCGCCGGGTAACATACCCGGCGCATTCGTTATTTCAAACTATGCTAGTTCGTTGATGATGCTGAAGGAGTAGCGGTTGAAGCCGGTGAAGTAGCCGGTGCCATTGACTGATCAGCGGTGGTGTTTTCTTCTGCCTCGAAGTCAGCGGCTGCTGATTCCGATGCTGAAGAAGAGGACGCTGCGTTAGGCAGGTAGGGTGCGTATTCTTCCAGTGAGCCGTCGAGAACGGGAAGGTTGAACGCTTCTTCGGTCTGACCGATGGTAGCTACAGATTCAATGAGCTCGCCGGGCTGCTGTGAAACGGTGTTCACAATAACCTGGTTCGCATTGTCTTCGAGCTTGATGTGCTTACCTGCGGGAACCTTGATAGAGAAGTTCTGGTCGCCAGCCTTGAAATTCACAGTCTGGTCTGTCTCACCCAGGTTGTATACAGTACCCAGAACGCGTCCGGGCTGGCCTTTGCCCTCAGAAATAACCATGATGTTGCGAACGTCCACGCGCTGACCCTTGGGCCACATGGTGAATGAGACACCGTCGCTTGCATCGTAAATCAAGGTGGTGGGCTGGGTGTAGATGTAACCACAGCCGGTGGTTGCGAGTAGGGCAGCTGCGAGAGCTACGGTTGCGCTCGCACGCTTTGCGGTCTTCGAAGCAGCGTTCTTCACGGCTCGTACTCCTTGCAAGGTGGTGTGAAGCAAAAGTCTTGACGGCGCAGTGTTTTCCTTAGAGAAGGTAAAACGAGTGTGTGCTTTAGCGCTGACAAGACAAATGATGTGTACGTTTTCTTCTAAAGTCTACCGGTTTATCGACGAAACGTCTTTATGCGCGCTCTAAATTTCATGTGTTTGACGCGGGAAATAAGTGGGCGAATTCGGCCTATCGAGTAGGTAGCGATATTGTGAGTAGCTATTCTCTGCGAGAAACCTATATACAGCCTTAAAAATCTCCGTGCTAGAATGGATAGGCTGAAAGGGGTTTATCCATATGCTTTTTGAGGTTGGCGAAACAGTCGTATACCCTCACCACGGTGCTGCAACTATTGAAGAAATTAAGATGCGCACGATCCGAGGCGAAGAAAAAATGTACCTGAAACTCAAGGTTGCACAGGGCGATCTTGTGATTGAGGTACCCGCTGAGAATGTGGACATGGTCGGTATGCGCGACGTTGTCGACGAAGTTGGTTTGCAAGAAGTAATCGATGTTCTGCAGGCTACCGACACCGAAGAAGCCGCCAACTGGTCGCGTCGTTACAAGGCGAACGTTGAAAAGCTTGCATCCGGCGATGTTTTGAAGGTCGCTGAGGTTGTTCGTGATTTGTGGCGTCGTGAAAATGACCGCGGGCTTTCTGCGGGTGAAAAGCGCATGCTGGCGAAAGCACGTCAGATTCTTTCATCTGAGGTTGCTTTGGCAAAGGATATTGACGAAGAAGCTGCTGAAGCTGAACTCGATAAGATTCTCGAGAACGTCTAAATCCGGTAAGCTCACTTGATGTGAGTGAATCAAAGTTTTTGAATGATACGGCGAAGACCGCTTCTGATACTGAAGCGGTCTTCGCCGTTATTGTTGTGGCGGCAGGTTCTGGGTCGAGGCTTGGACGCGGTATTCCCAAAGCTGCTGTCGAGGTCGCGGGCAAGACGCTGTTGCAGTGGGCTCTTGAGGGCGTTATTGCTGCGGGCATCGCATCTCGAGTGGTTGTGACGGTTCCCGCAGGCGATACAGTGCTTCGACAGGTCTGTGAGCGGTTTGGCGCGCTGGCAGTTGAGGGCGGTGCTACTCGTTCAGAGTCAGTGACGGCAGCCCTGTCAGTGCTAAACGAAGCTCCTCTTCAAACCGGGTTCTCTGAGTCTCCTGCCACGAGCGTCCTTGTACACGATGCTGCCCGTTGTTTTGCTCCGGTGAGTTCGTTCAAGAACGTGGCAGAAGCATTGGTAGCGGGGGAAAAGGCTGTTATTCCTGTGGTTCCCGTGGTTGACACCATTAAGAGCGTGGATGTGAAACAGGTCGTGACGGGAACACCTGCTCGATCAGAGCTCCGCGCTGTTCAGACACCTCAAGGGTTTGACCTTGCGACCTTGCTCGATGCCTATTCTGATTTATCTAGTTTGTCGCCTGAAGAAGCAGAAACTGTCACTGATGATGCGATGCTGATTGAAACGTTAGGTATGCGGGTTTTGACCGTTGCCGGTCATGCGGATGCCTTCAAAGTTACTACTCCGCTTGATTTGGTTTTGGCGCAAGCACTTTACGAACACTAAGGATAACCATGAATTTACCGCTTGTTGGCACGGGAACAGACGTGCACGCTTTTGATACCGATGAATCTACACCGCTGTGGGTCGCAGGTTTAGAATGGCCCGGTTACGTTGGTCTTTCGGGGCATTCTGATGGTGATGTTGTGGCGCATGCCGCTGCTGATGCTCTGTTTTCTGCAACTGGTACCGGCGATCTTGGATCTAACTTCGGTGTCGATCGCCCCGATATGGCGGGTGCCTCTGGTGTTCGCATCCTTTCGGAAGCTGTAGAGATTATCCGTAGTCGCGGGTACGAGGTCGGTAATATCGCTGTTCAGCTCATTGGTAATAAGCCTAAGTTTTCGTCGCGACGAGAAGAAGCTAACAGTGTTTTGAGCAAAGCGGCGGGAGCGCCGGTTACGGTGACCGCTACTACCACTGATGGACTGGGGCTGACAGGACGCGGTGAGGGCGTAGCCGCGATTGCAACGGCTTTGGTGTATAAGAGGTAGGTACAAAAGATAAGGCGGGGAACTCGTAGGTGAGTTCCCCGCCTTTGTGCCCGCTGTGTGTCTAAAAAGTTGTTAAACCTCGTTGGTGTATTTTGCTCGTGCGATAGAGTAAATACCGTAGAGAATAAAGCCTAGTGCGGTGAAGATGAGCAGAACGACCCCGACGGGCTGAGAACCGATGGTGCGAAGCGCGGCGTCCATACCCGATGCTTTTGAAGGGTCGCTGGTCAGGGTAGCCCAGATGACCATGATGCCCAAGACCGCAAAGGCGATACCTCGCGCGATGTAGCCAACCATGCATGAGATGGTAATAGCTGAGCCGACGTTACCTCCCTGAGCACCCGCTTCCAAGTCTTTTTTAAAGCGTTTGGTAGCACCCTTGAAAATACCGTAGGCACCTACGCCGATAATGATCAGACCTGCTAATGCGATCAGAATCTTGCCGCCGGGCATTTCAAGCACAGTAGAGGTAATTGATGATGCTTTCTTGCCGTCTGAGCTTGAGCCGCCACGAGCAAAGGTGAGGGTAGAGAATGAAAGAGCTAAAAAGACAACGCCCACGATTGCGCTTTTTGCCTTGTCTTTAGCTTCGGGAGTTACGAACGCTTCAGCGATGCGCCATAGTCCCAGCCCAACCAGGCCCACCGTCATGATCCACAGCAGAATCTGTCCGCCGGGAGTGGCGGTGATCTGCGCCATTGCTCCGGAATTTGAGGCTTCGCCGCCACCTGATCCTGTTGCAATGCGAAAGGCTATCCAACCAATCATGATGTGCAGGATGCCCGATACCACAAAGCCGACGCGCGCTGCCATGATGAGCGCGGGGTGATTCGCGGCTTTGGACGCGTTGTTGCGAGTTGCGTTCCTTTACTTTTTGTCCCTGTGTGTTGACCATAGACCTATTGTGCACGGGTAAGGATATCTATGCCGCCCATCTTCCGGTAAAACTTCTGGTTTTCTTTGTGGATTCGCCCACCCATCACCGATGTTGTTCTCGTGAAAATGCACAACACGCTTTATCTTGCGTAAACTTGGTGCTGTGACTTTACGTTTTTATGACACTCGAGAAGCATCTGTCCGCGACTTTACGCCGGTACACCCCGGCGAGGCACGCCTGTATTACTGTGGCGCAACCGTTCAGGGCGCCCCGCATATCGGGCATGTGCGTTCAGCTTTGGTTTTTGATCAGCTTTCGCGCTGGTTGACGTACCGCGGGTTCAAGGTGACGACTGTCCGAAACGTAACCGATATTGACGATAAAATTCTGGCTAATTCCTCTTTGTCTTTTGATGAAGGCTATGAGGGAGAGTTTGAGCGTGAAGAGTGGTGGGCTTTGGCTTACCGTTTTGAGAAGGTTTTTGCGCAGGCTTATTCAGCGCTCGCTATTGACCCTCCGACGTATGAGCCTCGCGCAACCGGTCATATTCCTGAGATGTTTGCTCTTATTCAGCGTCTTATTGACCGCGGTCATGCGTACCCTGCTTTGGATGACTCTGGTGATGTCTATTTCGATGTGCGTTCCTGGCAGGAATACGGTGCTCTAACGCATCAGAGTGTTGAAGATATGCAGGACGCTCCCGACGCGGACCCTCGTGGTAAGCGAGACCCTCGCGACTTTGCCTTGTGGAAGGGGTACAAGGTCGGCGAGCCTTTTACCGCGTCGTGGGATTCTCCGTGGGGACGCGGTCGCCCCGGCTGGCATCTGGAGTGCTCAGCTATGGCGGGTAAATACCTGGGTGAGACTTTCGATATTCACGGTGGCGGTTTGGATTTGCGTTTCCCTCACCATGAGAACGAAATGGCGCAGTCAACTGCAGCTGGCTATGGTTTTGCGAACTTCTGGTTGCATAACGGTCTGGTGACTTTTGAGGGCGAGAAGATGTCGAAGTCCATCGGCAATACAGTGTCACCGGCACAGATGTTGGAGCAGGCGCGTCCATTAGCAGTGCGTTATTACTTGGGTCAGGCGCATTACCGCTCTGTGTTGGATTACAGCCCCACTTCTTTGGCTGAGGCTACCAAGTCCGTTGAGCGTATCGAGGCTTTTGTTGCTGCCACTGCTGAGTTCCATACCGAGGATGCGCAGGTTCCAGATGCCTTTGCTCAGGCAATGGATGATGACCTCAACATTCCTCAGGCATTAGCAGTGCTTCATGAAAGTGTTCGGGCCGGTAATTCTGCCTTGAATAAGGGTGAGGACGTATCAGCTATTGCTGCTCAGGTCTACGCCATGGTTCGTGTGCTGGGTCTGTTGCCGTTGATGTCTGTCAGTGGGGCTGGCGCATCGAATGCTGAACATACAGCGTTGGATTCTTTGGTTCAGTCTTTGATCGAGGCTCGTGCAACTGCTCGTGCAGAAAAGGATTGGGCTCGCGCAGATGAGATTCGCGATTCATTGGCTGCCGCTGGAATCACCGTGAAGGACAGCGCCAACGGTTCTACGTGGTCTGTTGCGTAGAATCTAAGTAAAAGGTTTTTGAGTGTGCAGAGTGTTCTGCACTGTGTAAAGAAGGTTTGAAGATGGCTAAAGCTGGTAAGCGTCCTGGCGCTACTACTAAGAAGAAGGGCCCTTCTAAGGGCACCGGTGGTCACGGTCGTAAGGCACTTGAAGGTAAGGGTCCTACTCCTAAGGCTGAGGACCGCGTCTACCATAAGGCATATAAGATGAAGCGCGCCGCTGAGCGTCGTGCTGCTACGGGTACCACCGCTACTAAGCGTTCACGCTTGGGTGGTAAGCGCACTTCTGAGGAACTGGTGACCGGCCGCAATTCAGTGCTTGAGGCGTTGCAGACTGATATTCCTGCTAAGCACTTGTTCGTGATGAGCCGTATTGAGGTGGATGACCGCGTCCGCGACATTATGACTGAGGCGAATAAGAACGGCCTGCCGATGCTTGAGATTTCTCGTAGCGAGCTGGACCGTTTGACTGAAGGTGCAGTGCACCAGGGTGTTGCCTTGCAGGTTCCTCCTTATAAATACTCGGATGCGGGCAACTTGGTTCTTGATGTCATGGATCGCTGGCATGATGGCAAGATGCAGACTCCTCCTTTGTTTGTTGCGTTGGATGGCATTACTGATCCTCGTAACCTGGGCGCGATTATTCGTAGCGTGTCAGCGTTCAGTGGTGATGGCGTGATTATTCCTGAGCGTCGTTCAGCTGCTGTGACTGCTTCAGCATGGAAGACTTCTTCGGGTGCTGCTGCTCGTATTCCTGTTGCAAAGGCTACTAACCTGACTCGAGTTATTCAGCAGGCTAAGGATGCTGGCATCTTTGTGGTCGGTCTTGATGGTGGGGGAGATATTGATCTTCCTCAGATGGAGCTTGCATCAGAACCGTTGATGGTTGTTGTTGGTTCTGAGGGTAAGGGTCTTTCTCGATTGGTAACTGAGAACTGCGATCAGATTGTTTCTATTCCGATTGACTCTGCAATGGAGTCGTTGAATGCGTCGATGGCTGTGGGTATCACCTTGTACGAGGTATCCCGTCGCCGCGCAGCGAAAAAGTAAATATGAAGACGAGAGTTCGGTGGACGCCTGATAAAGGGTCGCGCTGAGCTCTCGTTTTGTTTTCTGAGCCTGTAGAGACTGCACAGAAGGCAATGAGGACGCTAAAAGTGACTCAGATTAGTGTTGCGGAGCACTAAAACGGCTATTTGGTTAGGCTAAACAACTGTTTTCAAAGTTTTTCAAAAAACTTTTTTAGAGTTAATCTTGCTCTGACTAGGTATTTTGATATAATTACAAACTTGTAAGTAATGCAGACCACCGCATTTCAAGTTGCGGAGGGGTTTTGGTATGCGTATAGTTGTATGAGTCGTCGCGGCGAGGGAGTGAGTAAAGCTCCTAGTCAGACGGTGGTTTTGAGAAGTTTATAGGGTTGTTGTTGCTGGTTTGTGACGGCGTGTTGGTCCTGTTGTGGTTGATGTGTTGGTAGCAAACAGTGTGGTGCGGATCATATGGATTCGGGTTGCATGGCGGTGATGATCCTGGTAAGCTAGACGAGTTGCCTGCGAGAGCGGGTGACATGATAACAGAATTGACTGCTCAACACGAGCAAGACTCACCGAGCGTGGGGTTGTGGTTGTTGAGGTGGTTTGTTGCTTGAGAACTCAATAGTGTGCTTTGTTTATAAAGAACTTTATGTGATACCAAATTATTTATTTATATTTTGATAACTTTGGTTTTCATAATTGACAGCTATGATCATCGCTCTTTGTCTCACCATTAAGCACGGTGAGTGCGCCCGCCTCGTGGGTGTAAGTGATGGTTTGTTTTATTTTGAGCTATAACAGTTATCATTCTTTTTTGTTTTTCAACGGAGAGTTTGATTCTGGCTCAGGACGAACGCTGGCGGCGTGCTTAACACATGCAAGTCGAACGATGAAGACCGGTGCTTGCACTGGTTGGATTAGTGGCGAACGGGTGAGTAATACGTGAGTAACCTGCCTTTGACTCTGGGATAAGCCTTGGAAACGAGGTCTAATACCGGATATGACACAGTTTCGCATGAAATCTGTGTGGAAAGGGTTTGTACTGGTTTTAGATGGGCTCACGGCCTATCAGCTTGTTGGTGAGGTAATGGCTCACCAAGGCGACGACGGGTAGCCGGCCTGAGAGGGTGACCGGCCACACTGGGACTGAGACACGGCCCAGACTCCTACGGGAGGCAGCAGTGGGGAATATTGCACAATGGGCGCAAGCCTGATGCAGCGACGCCGCGTGAGGGATGACGGCCTTCGGGTTGTAAACCTCTTTCAGCAGGGGAGAAGCGAAAGTGACGGTACCTGCAGAAGAAGCGCCGGCTAACTACGTGCCAGCAGCCGCGGTAATACGTAGGGCGCGAGCGTTGTCCGGAATTATTGGGCGTAAAGAGCTTGTAGGCGGTTTGTCGCGTCTGCTGTGAAAGCCCGGGGCTTAACTCCGGGTTTGCAGTGGGTACGGGCTAACTAGAGTGCAGTAGGGGAGACTGGAATTCCTGGTGTAGCGGTGGAATGCGCAGATATCAGGAGGAACACCGATGGCGAAGGCAGGTCTCTGGGCTGTAACTGACGCTGAGAAGCGAAAGCATGGGGAGCGAACAGGATTAGATACCCTGGTAGTCCATGCCGTAAACGTTGGGCACTAGGTGTGGGGGACATTCCACGTTTTCCGCGCCGTAGCTAACGCATTAAGTGCCCCGCCTGGGGAGTACGGCCGCAAGGCTAAAACTCAAAGAAATTGACGGGGGCCCGCACAAGCGGCGGAGCATGCGGATTAATTCGATGCAACGCGAAGAACCTTACCAAGGCTTGACATATACTGGACACCCCTAGAGATAGGGTTTCCCTTCGGGGCTGGTATACAGGTGGTGCATGGTTGTCGTCAGCTCGTGTCGTGAGATGTTGGGTTAAGTCCCGCAACGAGCGCAACCCTCGTTCTATGTTGCCAGCACGTGATGGTGGGGACTCATAGGAGACTGCCGGGGTCAACTCGGAGGAAGGTGGGGATGACGTCAAATCATCATGCCCCTTATGTCTTGGGCTTCACGCATGCTACAATGGCCGGTACAAAGGGTTGCGATACTGTGAGGTTGAGCTAATCCCAAAAAGCCGGTCTCAGTTCGGATTGGGGTCTGCAACTCGACCCCATGAAGTCGGAGTCGCTAGTAATCGCAGATCAGCAACGCTGCGGTGAATACGTTCCCGGGCCTTGTACACACCGCCCGTCAAGTCACGAAAGTTGGTAACACCCGAAGCCGATGGCCTAACCTTTTTGGAGGGAGTCGTCGAAGGTGGGACTGGCGATTGGGACTAAGTCGTAACAAGGTAGCCGTACCGGAAGGTGCGGCTGGATCACCTCCTTTCTAAGGAGCACAACATTTTGGTTGGCCTAGTTTGTTCACGAGTGTTGGACATTGGGTTTGCTCATGGGTGGAATATTGCATTTAGTTTTTTGGCGTCGCGTTGTGGTGGCGTAGCGGAGCATACTGTTGGGTTTTGGGGTAGCAAATCGTTTGGTTTGTTTATCCTGTTGTTTGCCTGGCGCGTGATGATGAATGATCGTTGGTGGTTGTTTTGAGTTGTGTGTGTGGGTTGTTGTTTGAGAACTGTATAGTGGACGCGAGCATCTTCTGGAAACTGTGAGCGAATGATTTTTATTGTTTGTTTGGTGTTTTCATGATTTTGTAACAACTTAGATTTTATTCTTTGATTATTTGTGTGTTTTGTAAGTCATTAAGGGCACACGGTGGATGCCTTGGCATCAGGAGCCGATGAAGGACGTGTGAATCTGCGATAAGCCTCGGGGAGTCGATAACAGGACGTTGATTCGAGGATTTCCGAATGGGGAAACCTGGCTAGTAGTGATATTAGTTACCACCAGTTGAATGTATAGGCTGGTTGGGGGGAACGCGGGGAAGTGAAACATCTCAGTACCTGCTGGAAGAGAAAATAAAGTAATGATTCTGTGAGTAGTGGCGAGCGAAAGCGGATGAGACTAAACCTGTGGTGTGTGATAGCGGTTAGGCGTTGCATCATGGGGGTTGTGGGAGTTACCGTTGCAGTTCTAACTGGCTGCTGTTGTGATGTTGTGTTGGATAGGGGAACGTCTTGGGATGGACGGCCGGAGAGGGTGAGAGTCCCGTACCTGAAATTTGGCACGCCGCATGTGTGACCACCCGAGTAGCACGGAGCTCGTGGAATTTCGTGTGAATCTGCCAGGACCACCTGGTAAGTCTAAATACTTCCTGATGACCGATAGCGGATCAGTACCGTGAGGGAATGGTGAAAAGTACCCCGGGAGGGGAGTGAAATAGTACCTGAAACCGTGTGCTTACAAGCCGTTGGAGCCTTTTGGGGTGACAGCGTGCCTTTTGAAGAATGAGCCTGCGAGTTAGTGTTCTGTCGCGAGGTTAACCCGTGTGGGGTAGCCGTAGCGAAAGCGAGTCTGAATAGGGCGTTTGAGTGGCAGGATCTAGACCCGAAGCGGAGTGATCTATCCATGGCCAGGTTGAAGCTACGGTAAGACGTGGTGGAGGACCGAACCCACTTCAGTTGAAAATGGAGGGGATGAGCTGTGGATAGGGGTGAAAGGCCAATCAAACTCTGTGATAGCTGGTTCTCCCCGAAATGCATTTAGGTGCAGCGTTACATGTTTCTTGCCGGAGGTAGAGCTACTGGATGGCCGATGGGCCCCACAGGGTTACTGACGTCAGCCAAACTCCGAATGCCGGTAAGTGAGAGTGTAGCAGTGAGACAGTGGGGGATAAGCTTCATTGTCGAGAGGGAAACAGCCCAGACCATCAACTAAGGTCCCTAAGCGTGTGCTAAGTGGGAAAGGATGTGGAGTTGCTTAGACAACCAGGAGGTTGGCTTAGAAGCAGCCATCCTTGAAAGAGTGCGTAATAGCTCACTGGTCAAGTGATTCTGCGCCGATAATGTAGCGGGGCTCAAGTACACCACCGAAGTTATGGCAATGTACGTTTTGTATGTTGGGTAGGGGAGCGTCGTGTATCCGGTGAAGCTGCGGTGTAAACCAGTGGTGGAGGGTATGCGAGTGAGAATGCAGGCATGAGTAGCGAATCACGGGTGAGAAACCCGTGCGCCGGATGATCAAGGGTTCCAGGGTCAAGCTAATCTGCCCTGGGTTAGTCGGGGCCTAAGGCGAGGCCGACAGGCGTAGTCGATGGATAACGGGTTGATATTCCCGTACCGACGAAGAACCGTCCATACCAAGACTTTGATGCTAACCATGCGAAGCGGTTTGTAACCTCTTGTTTTTCAAGGGGAGCTTATCGTGGGTTGTGGGACCCGATTTGTGGCGGTAAGCGTATTAACAGGTGTGACGCAGGAAGGTAGCCAAGCCACGCGATGGTTGTCGTGGTCTAAGCATGTAGGGTATCGGTTTGTTAAATGCGGCCGTGTTTGCCTGAGATGTGATGGGACCCCGTTTGTGGGGGATTTGGTGATCCTATGCTGTCGAGAAAAGCATCGGCGTGAGGTTCTAGTTGCCCGTACCCTAAACCGACACAGGTGATCAGGTAGAGAATACTAAGGCGATCGAGAGAATCATGGTTAAGGAACTCGGCAAAATGCCCCCGTAACTTCGGGAGAAGGGGGACCTTGAGCGTGAAGGGCACTTGCTGCTTGGAGCGTGTATGGGTCGCAGAGACCAGGGGGAAGCGACTGTTTATCAAAAACACAGGTCCGTGCGAAGTCGTAAGACGATGTATACGGACTGACTCCTGCCCGGTGCTGGAAGGTTAAGAGGATTGGTTAGCATTTATGTGCGAAGCTGAGAATTTAAGCCCCAGTAAACGGCGGTGGTAACTATAACCATCCTAAGGTAGCGAAATTCCTTGTCGGGTAAGTTCCGACCTGCACGAATGGAGTAACGACTTCCCTACTGTCTCAACCATGAACTCGGCGAAATTGCAGTACGAGTAAAGATGCTCGTTACGCGCAGCAGGACGGAAAGACCCCGTGACCTTTACTATAGTTTGGTATTGGCGTTCGGTGTGGCTTGTGTAGGATAGGTGGGAGATGTTGAAGCGGGCACGCTAGTGTTCGTGGAGTCGTTGTTGAAATACCACTCTGGTCATTCTGGATGTCTAACTTCGGGCCATGATCTGGTTCAGGGACAGTGCCTGATGGGTAGTTTAACTGGGGCGGTTGCCTCCTAAAGAGTAACGGAGGCGCCCAAAGGTTCCCTCAGCCTGGTTGGCAATCAGGTGTTGAGTGTAAGTGCACAAGGGAGCTTGACTGTGAGACTGGCAGGTCGAGCAGGGACGAAAGTCGGGACTAGTGATCCGGCGGTACATTGTGGAATGGCCGTCGCTCAACGGATAAAAGGTACCTCGGGGATAACAGGCTGATCTTGCCCAAGAGTCCATATCGACGGCATGGTTTGGCACCTCGATGTCGGCTCGTCGCATCCTGGGGCTGGAGTTGGTCCCAAGGGTTGGGCTGTTCGCCCATTAAAGCGGTACGCGAGCTGGGTTCAGAACGTCGTGAGACAGTTCGGTCCCTATCCGCTGCGTGCGTTGGAAATTTGAGAAAGGCTGTCCTTAGTACGAGAGGACCGGGACGGACGAACCTCTGGTATGTCAGTTGTACCGCCAGGTGCATGGCTGATTGGCTACGTTCGGGAGGGATAACCGCTGAAAGCATCTAAGCGGGAAGCCTGTTTCGAGATGAGATTTCCTGGCAGTGTTGTGCTGTGTGAGACTTCCTATAGATGATGGGGTTGATAGGCCAGGTATGGAAGCGCCGACTGAAGAGGTGTGGAGTTGACTGGTACTAATAGGTCGAAGGCTTACTTTTCAATCATTTTTTGGTGGTTGGTATGAATAGTTGTTTGGTTGTTGTTGCGTCCACTATGCGGTTTTCGGGTAATAATCCCGCTGCCCTGTTGTTTTGGGGTTTGTTAGGTTTTCCGTGGTTATAGCGAGAGGGAAACACCTGGTTCCATCCCGAACCCAGTAGTTAAGGCTCTTTGCGCTGATGGTACTGCACTTTGGAGGGTGTGGGAGAGTAGGTCACCGCGGGTTTTTTATTAATAATGATTGAGCGATTCTTTAGGGAGTCGCTTTTTCGTTTAAAGACTTTATAGTTCCCTAGCCATCAGGCTAGGGAACTATTTTTACATGCACTAAGACCACACAGACACTCGCGTCCACCCTACAAGCTACCCGAACCCTAAACACAAACACTCATCAACAGCTTCTGAGTAAGCTCCAGAGCACCTAAAAGTTTTCAGAGAAAATAAGTCTTATATAGAAGCTACTCTCTCTTTTCCGCTAGTCTTATAGATAGTCACAAGTGCCATAAGAAAGAGATAAGCCTCGTGTCGAAAGACAACAAGACCCCTCAAAAGACTGACCCCCGCGTTGCCGCACGTGCAGTAGCCGCAAAACAGTCTCAACGAAACAATAAGTCTAAAAAGAACCGTCGCTGGATTCAGCTCGCTGTTCTAGCTATCGTCGCTGCCATCGTCGCAATGATCGCATTTGTTGTGATCAATACACGAAGCAACGACATCGCAGACTCAGGTCCGCTACCTTCAAGCTCCAACGACTTCGGCGGCATCGTTCTTACCAATGACGGCATCCAAAAAGACACCGCAACCGTTGACTCAGTAGATATTAACAACTTGCGTAAGTCAGATACCGACCTACCACTTGGTGTAGAGACCGCTGAACAAGCATCCGCAAACGGGCAACCTGTACGCGTAACAATCTTCCAGGACTACAACTGCGTTCACTGTGCAGAGTTCGAACGTGACAACGCTGATGTGCTCAAGAAGCTCATCGACGACGGCAAGATTACTCTTGAAATTCGCAACGTTACTTACCTCGACCAGTCATCACCCACTTTCTACTCAGCTCGCTCAGCAAACGCGGCTTACTCAGTAGCAAACCAGCTCTCAACCGATGACTTCCTCGAATACCAGAAGGAAATCTTCACCCACCAGGGCCAGGGCGGCCTCAACGATGGTGAGATCGAAGATATCGCATCAAGCCACGGCGCTGACATCAAGTCAGATATGAAGGACGGCTCATGGCGTCCGCTGGTCAACGTAGTAACCAGCGAATCATCAACTAACGGTGTTGCAGGCACCCCGACCGTTTACGCGGACGGCCAGCAGTTCAACACTTCACCTGACGCTTTCGAAGACTGGGTTAACCAGATCATCGAAAAGAAGCAGGCATAACTCAATACTTGAGGTAGGGGCAGCTACTCATCGTAAACTTACGATAGTAGCTGCCCTTTTGTATCTCCGCTTTTTGAAAGTAGAACACCCATGGAACACATCAATGTTCTTATAGACTGCGACCCCGGTATCGATGACCTGCTTGCACTTACCTATGCGCTGGCGCATCCTCAAGTTAAAATCAAAGGTCTTGTGGCATCGGGAGGAAACACAACCACAGAACAAGTGGCACGGAATATCCGCGGAATCCTGGAACTCGCCGGGCGACAAGAAATTCCGTGGGAACTGGGCGCCGCGCATCCGCTAGCTCAAGAACTAGAAACCACACCCGAAACGCACGGGCCGAGGGGAGTAGGCTACGCTAAGCTTCCAGACCGCACAACCCCAACTGGAAAATCCCACGGTGAAGGTGCACGGCTATGGATAGATACAGTCAGCCAGCATCCCGGTGAGATGATCGGCATTGTGCTTGGCCCGACAACAAACCTAGCTTTAGCCCTCCAACAAAATCCCAGCATTGTGCAGAAGCTCAAAGCTCTGTACATTATGGGCGGGGCCATCAACCACCGAGGCAACACCATGCCTACCACCGAATGGAACGTCCACTCAGATCCCGAAGCACTGCACAGCGTCCTACGAGCCTACTCGCAACCGGGACTCTCGCATTACCCTGTTCTGTGTCCCCTGGATTGCACAGAATCTATAGTGATGACTCCAGGGCATCGTCAAGCACTCGTAGCAGGCGGAGGCACCGTACTTGAAGCAGTAGACCAGGCACTGGAATTTTATATGCAATTCCACGAAAGCGATGGGCTGGGCTATATTGCGCACGTCCACGATCCATACGTCACCGCTTTAGCAATCAACGATGCCCTGCAAGATATTGGAGATACGGATGCTCACATACTGGGTAGCTCAACGCAGACAGTACTCGACGTTGAACTAGACGGTAAACTAACACGCGGGCAAACTATCGCTGACTGGCTAGGACGCTGGGGTAGAGAACCTAACGGACGCGTCCTTACGTCTACAGAACCAGAAAAGTTTTTCGCCCACTATATTCACACCGTGCGAGCAGCGTACGCTCGCTAACCTTTAGAAAGAAGAGACACTATGGTATCTCGGACTATGTCTGGGCAGAGGCTCGCATCATCAGAGGCGGGTCTCGGTAATCACTCGACCACTTCAGTAAAAGACCGCGTACTCACTATCATCGGCGCACTGCTGATGGTGATAACTTACGTATGGACATTACTGAGCCACCAAGGTCAGCAAGAGGCAACATCCGGCAACATCGCAATGCCGCTAGTGCTTGGCTATTTCATTGGTGCGCTACTTATTATCCTGGGCAACATTAAACGGATTCCTCTTTCGATCATTGCCCTGATTCCTTTTGCGGCTGCTATCAACATTGTGCTCGGACAAATCGTAGGTATCTCTCCGATTCCGCTATATCTTGACACTATTGCAACCGTTCTTATCGGTTACCTTGCCGGCCCTGCCGCGGGTGCTATGACCGGTGCACTAACTAACATTGCGTGGGGCCTTACCATCAATCCCACCACCATTCCTTTTGCTGGCGGTGCAGCCCTCATTGGTTTGTTGGCCGGCTACGCGGCTCGCGCGGGATTCTTTCAGCGCTGGTGGAAAGCTCTTATCGCCGGCGCTTTCGTAGGTGTTATCGCTGGATTCGTGGGAGCCCCTGTTGCAGCATACGTCTACGGTGGCGGTATGGGCGTGGGCACAGGTTCAATCGTTGCAACCCTGCAAGCTACCGGCCAATCGCTTTTCGCGGCAACTACCTTGCAATCAGTTCTTTCAGACACCATTGATAAAGCCGCTGTGTTCCTTATTGTGTGGGTCCTCGGGCGTGGGATTCCCCAGCGCGTGAAAGATCGCTTTAGTACTACACGATGAGAATCGATAGATTTTCGATAAACCCTAAAACCTGGCTAGTTCTGGGCCTCTCTGCTGTTCCGCTGGCTTTGATATCCCTAGACATTGGAGCGCGGGCAGTACTTCTTTTACTGCTGATATGCGTTGTGGCGTGGAGCGGAAAACTCCACGCCTATGGGCGCTATGTTCTACTGGGTGTAGGCCCGGTAGCTGTAACAGCGTTTTGCATTCAAGCTGTGAGCTTTGTTGGTGCACAGACTATTTATGCGCAGTGGACTCCTGCGAGCTTTCTAAATTTTCGTTTGAGCAAAGAGGGCATTCTTTACGGAGCAACTCTCGGCCTGCAGATCCTCAACTTCGGTACCGCCTGCGCTATCGCGTTCTTACCCGTGAGTGCAGGAGAGCTGCGGTGGGCACTTACTGATTGGAAACTGCCCTCCCGGCTCATCTATCTGCTGGTGACCTCAATGAACGCGCCGGTTTTGCTGTCGCGTTATGTGGGGCTGGTGAGGGAGAGCCAGGTTCGGAGAGGGCTGGATGATTCTACCGTGTTTTCACGGAGCAAGCTGGCGCTCACTAGCATCGGTACGCTCATCAATCTCATTCTTTTGGAGCATGAAGACCGTGCTCAGTCGTTAGAACAACGAGGACTCGATAGGCCCGGCGAACGTGTTTTCCTGCGGGCTTACCCGGACACCCAACTGCAACGTGTTCTGCGTTGGATCGTGGGGGCGTGCGGCATCTGTACATGTATATGGGGGATTCTTGCATGAGGCACCGAAAAGTTCTGGTTCTCGGCGAGGGACAGGACGCTCGCGCTGAGTTTTTAGCAGAGCATCCTGAAGCATTGGTTCTGCAAGCTAATCCGTATGCCAACATTAGCGGGCTGGCAGATACCGTCGAGGATGAGATTGCCTACGGCGTTGAGCTCACCGCATCGAATAGAGATGCCATGCGTCAGAGCGTTCACGAGGTGAGTGAAAAATTAGGAATCACATATCTTCTGGGAAAGCACCCGCTGGGGCTTTCTGGCGGTCAGACGCAGTTGGTGGCGCTAGCGAGCATCTTCACGATCAAAAGCACTGCTCTGTTTCTCGAAAATCCCTTAGTCGGGTTGGATGCTAGTGCTCGGCAACGGGCATTAGCGCTGATGGAGCAGTATCGCGGGGAACTTATGTGGAGCAATCCCGCCCGCGTCGGTGAGGATGAACGAGCCCTCGCCACAAGCATCGTTGAAGAAGTCTTTGAGCACGCACCTGCCGACCAGCAAAGCATTAAGTGGCGTCTTGATCCCGCTGCTTTAGTCGCTGAAAATCTTGAGGTACCCGTTCCTTCGGCGCGCTGGAGCAAACGCACCGGTCAAACCTTGCTTTCTGGCGTAACACTTGAGGTGGCGCCGGGGGAAAGCCTGGCACTGACAGGCGCAAACGGTTCTGGTAAAAGCACCCTGCTTAAGACACTGGCAGGAATAGCGAAACCGAAATCAGGACGCGTACGGGTAGGAGAGCAGGACGTAGCACGGACAAAAACCAAGAGACGACCTCAACTCATCAGCTTGGCAACGCAACAACCGAGATACCAGATTCTAACCACCAGCGTGGAACGCGAAATCACTGCAGGGACATCTGACGGAAAGGACTACGGGCACCAGCTACTACAGTCTTTCGACCTTGAAAGTTCTGCAGCAGAGAACCCCTACGACCTCTCTAACTCAGCTCAGCAACTATTGGCAGTCGCGTGCGCACTCGCATCCGCCCCATCTGTTCTGGCCTTAGACGAGCCCAGCGCATCGTTGAGCCCCCAGGATTACCAGACGCTCGTGGGGTTGCTCAACAGCTTTACGCAAGCAGGCGGTGTGCTCGTAGTTGCCTCGCACGATGAAGAGCTCATACGCGATATCAACGCGCGCGTCTTTACCCTCACATAAATCGAGCGTGATACGCACAATAATGCGCAACGCACCAAAAATCTGTATGATGAATGATGCATTGCCCACGCCTCCTTAGCTCAGCTGGCCAGAGCACCTGTCTTGTAAACAGGGGGCCACCGGTTCGAATCCGGTAGGGGGCTCTTTTCATAGTCGAAATCCTGATACTCACACTTTCACCAAAGATGAGTATCAGGGTTTTTGCTTTTTGACCTCAGGTCTAAAACAGTGGAGATACGCAGCAAACATATGAGTACATCACCCAACGTCCCCCCGAAGAAAAAGCCGCTGGGGACCTACCTCGAAACCCGCGGCTTCCGCCCCGAAGTCCAAGGCCTACGCGCCCTGGCGGTACTCCTGGTCGTGATGTACCACGTCTGGTTCGGCAAAGTCTCCGGCGGCGTCGACGTCTTCCTACTCGTCTCAGCTTTCCTCCTGTCCCTATCTAACCTGCGCAAAATCAACGAACACAAACCACTGAACCTGATCAAGTACTGGTTGCATGTGTTCCAGCGTCTGATGCCCACCGCCGGTGTGGTTCTACTGTTGACACTTTTGGCGAGCTATTTCATCATGCCAGCCTCACGTTTTGCTGCTATGGTTGCTGATGCTAAAGCGTCCTTGCTCTACTACCAGAACTGGCATTTGGCGTTTAGTGCGGTGGATTATTATCAGCAAAACGCGACACTGAAGACTCCGTTTCAGCATTTTTGGTCGCTGTCGATGCAGGGGCAGATTTTCTTCCTTTGGCCTATTCTTTTTGCCATTGTGGCTTTGTTGGTGCGTAAGTTCCGTTTTAACTTGATGGGTTCTGCCCTGATGGTTTTTGGTACGGTCTTTGTTGCCTCACTGACGTGGTCGGTTATTTCGACTCAGACTCAGCAGGCTTTTGCGTATTTTGATACTCGTGCTCGTTTGTGGGAGTTTGCTGCTGGTACCTTGATTGCGATGGGGTCGATGTTGTGGAAGGCTCCTCGTGTTTTGCGTATTGTGATGGGCTGGGTTGGTGTTGTTGGTTTGGTTTCTGCTGGTATGGTTTTGCCGGTGGAGACTGGTTTTCCGGGGTATTTGGCGTTGTGGCCGATTGTTTCGGGTGCTTTGGTGATGTTGGCCGGCAATACTGAGTCGCGTTTTGGTGTGGATCGTATTTTGATGTCTCGTCCGTTGTTGTGGGTGGGTGAGTCTGCGTATGCGCTGTATTTGGTGCATTGGCCGTTGTTGATTTTGTATATGGTGTTTACGAATAAGCCGCATGCTGGTGTGGTTGATGGTGCGTTGATTATTGGTGTGGCTGTTGGTTTGGCGTGGGTGTTGCATCGGTTTGTGGAGCAACCACTACGCGGTAGCCGCGACTCCAAGGCACGTAAAAAGGGTGCGTCATCCCGCCGCTCACGTTTTGCCACCAACAATCCCTGGGTGCGCCCCATTGCAACCGTGCTTGCCTGCCTGGCTCTCATTGGTGGGCCAATCGCTGCTGCTCAAGCATACGTCACCAACCGTGACGCGCGCATGGAACAGCTAGCAGAGACCGGTGCGGGTACCGCTGATTTCCCCGGTGCTTTAGCCCTTGAAGGTCAAGGCTCATCGAGCTATAAGTACCCTCCGATTCCGGCAGCTGATCCGCTGAGCCAGTACGCTGACTTCAACGAGCAGTGCACGGACTTCTTGGCGTCCTCCGACCCGCAGCTTCAAGCCGGATGCGAGCAGTCAGTCAATGGACCGGAAGATGCGCCGCTGACCGCTGTTGTAGGTGCTTCACACACCGGTCAGTCACTTGCAATGATTGGCAAAATCGCTGAAGACGCCGGTAGCAACGTCGTCGATTACCACCTGGGCGGTTGCCGGTTCCCTGATGAGCCCAATGCCGATGAGGAATGCGCTTACCTCAACTCGCACGTCGTTGATGAGATCCTCTCTAAACAGCCAGATAACGTGCTGCTGATGACTACGGTGACTGACCCGGCAAGCAACAATGAAACTGTTCCTGAGGGAATGGACGCTGCTATCCGTCAGTTCACGGACGCCGGTATTAACGTGATAGCTCTGCGCGATAACCCGCGTTCAACCCAGAACATGTACGACTGTGCACAGCTCAATGAGCGCAACCCGCAGGAGTGCTCGAGTCGTGTAGAAGACAAGATGGCGGCTGTTAATCCTTCACAGGAAATCATTGACAGCAACCCCCGAGTTTTCGGCGTTGACTTGACCGATTACTACTGCCCGGACGGTCAGTGTCAGGCGCTGATTGGCAATATCTACATGTACTTGGATGACAACCATATTTCTAAGTCATATGGAAAAACCTTGGCTCCGATGATGCGTCAGCAGCTAGAAGAGCAGGGGCTTGTCCTCTAAGTTGAAGGCGGTGTGTGCCTAAAAGCGCACTGCGATTCACGGAAGTACAAAATAATTGCGTGATAAAGTAACCACGCAGGATAGAGAACGTTTGAGCACTGCAACGTATAGACGTTAAGCGCACAAGTTTTCTACACCACTAAGAATCCTGGTATGCCCATCTTTTGAGCTGGCGTATATCAGGATTTTTTATTTTGGGTTTGCAAGATCAGCCTACTGGGGAATACGGATTGATATGAGCACAGCAGAAAAAACAAGGCGTAGAAAGCCGCTGGGGACCTACCTCGAAACCCGCGGCTTCCGCCCCGAAGTCCAAGGCCTACGCGCCCTGGCGGTACTCCTGGTCGTGATGTACCACGTCTGGTTCGGCAAAGTCTCCGGCGGCGTCGACGTCTTCCTACTCGTCTCAGCTTTCCTCCTGTCCCTATCTAACCTGCGCAAAATCAACGAACACAAACCACTGAACCTGATCAAGTACTGGTTGCATGTGTTCCAGCGTCTGATGCCCACCGCCGGTGTGGTTCTACTGTTGACACTTTTGGCGAGCTATTTCATCATGCCAGCCTCACGTTTTGCTGCTATGGTTGCTGATGCTAAAGCGTCCTTGCTCTACTACCAGAACTGGCATTTGGCGTTTAGTGCGGTGGATTATTATCAGCAAAACGCGACACTGAAGACTCCGTTTCAGCATTTTTGGTCGCTGTCGATGCAGGGGCAGATTTTCTTCCTTTGGCCTATTCTTTTTGCCATTGTGGCTTTGTTGGTGCGTAAGTTCCGTTTTAACTTGATGGGTTCTGCCCTGATGGTTTTTGGTACGGTCTTTGTTGCCTCACTGACGTGGTCGGTTATTTCGACTCAGACTCAGCAGGCTTTTGCGTATTTTGATACTCGTGCTCGTTTGTGGGAGTTTGCTGCTGGTACCTTGATTGCGATGGGGTCGATGTTGTGGAAGGCTCCTCGTGTTTTGCGTATTGTGATGGGCTGGGTTGGTGTTGTTGGTTTGGTTTCTGCTGGTATGGTTTTGCCGGTGGAGACTGGTTTTCCGGGGTATTTGGCGTTGTGGCCGATTGTTTCGGGTGCTTTGGTGATGTTGGCCGGCAATACTGAGTCGCGTTTTGGTGTGGATCGTATTTTGATGTCTCGTCCGTTGTTGTGGGTGGGTGAGTCTGCGTATGCGCTGTATTTGGTGCATTGGCCGTTGTTGATTTTGTATATGGTGTTTACGAATAAGCCGCATGCTGGTGTGGTTGATGGTGCGTTGATTATTGGTGTGGCTGTTGGTTTGGCGTGGGTGTTGCATCGGTTTGTGGAGCAACCACTACGCGGCGGCAAAACCACCCGCGCTCAGAAAAAAGACACCACCGCTCCATGGGCTGCCAAGCCCGCATCCTCATGGCGCACCAATAACCCGTGGATTCGTCCTATCATTACTGTGATCGCTTGTTTGGCCCTTATCGGCGGTCCCATAGCTGTTGCCCAGAACTGGGTGACAGACCGAGACTCCAGAATGGAGCAGCTAGCAGAGACCGGTGCAGGAACAGACGAATTTCCCGGCGCTGCCGCTATCCAGAATGGCGAGCCTGCTCTCTATGCCTACCCGCCGATTCCCGCATCCAATCCTCAAAGTCAGTTCGACGGTCTGACGCAACAGTGCTCCGACGCATCTTCTATGCCATCGGGCCTGGAAAAGTACTGTGCCGAAGACTCCTGGGGAAGCGAAGATGAACCTCTCACCGTAGTGGTGGGTGACTCTCATGCCGAGCAGGCTCTGGCGTCCTATCGTCCTATTGCTGAGGACAACCAGAGCAATATGCGCGCTTTCTTGCTTGGCGGATGCCACTTCACCGTGGTGCTAGATTCACCGGAGCAAGACTGTAACACCTTCCGCAAACAGGCTATGCAGGAAATTCTTCGTGAACGACCGGACAACGTGCTGATGCTGGTAACAGCTGCACAGCCAGGATCTAACCAGGAGGTTTTGATTCCTGGAATTGAAGAGACGGTGCAAAAGTTGACGGACGCCGGTATTAATGTGATTGCCCTGCGCGATAACCCGCGGTATACAGAAGATCTGTATAACTGCGCTCAGTTGCATGCCAACGATACAGGCGTATGTTCTGCTCCTGTGTCAGAGAAACTTGCTGCAACTAACCCGGCGCAAGAGCTGATTGACTCTAACCCCGGTGTGTTTGGTGTGGATTTGACGGAATACTACTGTCCCGATGGCGTATGTACTCCGCTGATTGGAAATATTTACGTGTATATCGACCACAACCATATTTCTAAGTCTTACGCCAAGACAGTATCGCCGATGATGCGTCAGCAATTGAACGCGCAAGGACTAGGAGTATAAGAGCCTATTCCTTCCACAGGGTGGACGTACTGTAGCAGGTGCGTCCACCCTTTTTGTATCTTCTGTTTCTCTCAAAACCGGCTGCGATATGGGCGTTTACTCGCAGGGTCTGGTTGGTGACAGGCCGTCAGCAAGAAAATAAGTAATTTAGTCATAAAAATTTGCTCAAATACCCTCACCGCGGCTAACCTTGTTGATGAATTAGGCATACCTAAGCACACTCTTTCTTCGTACTCATTAAGCCTCTTACAAGGAGCCCCAGACATGGTCGTCATTTCACGCGGTGCATTTTTGAAAGCTGCAGCGGCAACAGCTGCCGCAACCATTTTGGCAGGTTGCTCAACCGGATCCAACGACGAATCCACCTCAAACTCCTCTGTTGAAAGCGGCCCCTACACCGTCAAGCACGCATTTGGCGAGACTACGTTCGATTCCGTACCTCAGAAAATTGCGGTAGTACAGTTCTGGCAGAACCCCGATGCGCTTTTGTCACTGGGTGTTGTTCCCGTTGGCGCTCCCATCGTTTCTTGGGGTGGCAATGACAACCAGTCAACTCCATGGTTCGATAAGAAGCTGGAGGAACTCGGCGGCGAACAGCCCACGCGTTACGACGAAACTGATGGCCCCAACTACGAAGAGTTGGCAAAGCTCGAGCCCGATGCTATCTTCTCTCCTTACGGCGATATGAGCCAGGAAATCTACGATAAGCTCACCGAAATCGCGCCCGTTGTTCCCGCACCTGAAGGCGTTGGCTCCTGGGCGGCATCATGGCAGCAGACCGTAGAAATGGCCGGCAAGATGCTGAAGAAGGAAGATGACGCCAAGAAGGTTATCGAAGACACCGAGAAGCAGCTCAAAGACAAGGCCGCTGAATACGAAAACCTGCAGGGCGCAACCTTCATCGCCGGCGCTTTTGACAACAAGCAGAATACCTTCGGTGCGTACACCTCATCGGACGCGCGTCCTCGCTTCTTCAGCCTGATGGGCATGGAACTAGCCCCTTACATTAAGGAGCACGAAGGCGGCGCTGACTCATTCTTCGTTAACGTCTCGGCAGAGGTCATCGACCAGCTAGAAGCTGACGCTGTATGGGCATGGACCGAAACTGAAGAAGATATTCAGAAGACCAAAGACAACAAGCTCTTCGCTCAGATGCCTGCCCTCAAGAACGACGCGGTAGTCTTCGAAAGCGACAAGACTTTCGGCTTGGCTCTTTCTGCAACGTCACCGCTGTCACTACTGTGGGCAGTGAATGAAACCGACGTGCTTGACAACATGTCAAAGGCAGTCGAAAACACCAAAAAAGCTGCGTAACTATACACTCTAAAAACCAAGGCTGCCGCGGATTACCCCAGCGGTAGCCTTGGTGTTTTCTCTCAAGGTCTCTTTGTGATTTCATCTTTGACCCGCCAGAAGCAACAACGGCGAGCACGCAAAATAACATCTGCTAAGTCGCGGCAGGTGCCGGTGATGCTTACCCTTTTGCTACTCTTTGGTCTTGCTGTTGTGGCATCGGTGCTGATTGGCACTCGAACCATTGGGGTGGGGGTTTTCGCTGATTTCTTGTTGAAGCGACCTGTGCCCGATATGGAAGCTGCGATTATTGATCAGCGTTTAGTGCGCACTTTGTGGGCTGCAACAATTGGAGCTGCCCTAGCGCTGGCTGGTGCTGGAATGCAGGGTGTCACTCGTAATCCGCTGGGTGATCCTGGCATCCTCGGCGTCAACTCGGGTGCTGCTTTTGCCGTGGTGTTCGGCATTGCTTTTCTGGGGATGGAGTCACCCGCGTCCTTTGCTATCTTGGCGTTCGTAGGCGCGGCCGTGACGTCGGTTCTTGTCTATGCGCTGGCATCGATTGGGCGCGATGGTGCAACGCCGGTTAAGCTTGCGCTGATGGGTGCTGCTATTTCTGCCGGTCTAGGCTCTTTTACCTCGGCTTTCATTTTGCAGTTTAGCGACGCCCTGGATTCTTTGCGGATGTGGCAGCTGGGCACCGTTGCTGGCGCATCGATGGAAAATTTCTTCCCGGGTATTTTTATGCTGATTGCCGGTGCACTCATTCTGGTGTTCAGTTCTAAAACCATTAATAACTTTGCTTTGGGCGATGATATGGCGGCGTCACTGGGCGAAAATGTTGCTTTGAAGCGCTTCATCATTTTTATCGGTATCACGCTTCTGTGCGGAACCGCTACGTCGATGACCGGGCCTATCGCGTTTTTGGGGCTGATGGCACCGCATGCCTTGCGTGCGTTGGTTGGCCCCGATTATCGTCTGATCATTCCGTTGTCTGCAGTGTTTGGCGCAGTGTTGCTGATGGTTGCAGATACCGTAGGACGCGTCATTATGCCGCCTGAAGAAGTTCAGGTAGGCGTCACTATGGTGCTGGTAGGCGTGCCCGTCTTTCTCTACCTTGTTCGTTTTCAGAAGGCGGTTGATCTCTAATGCCGGCTTTCACGACTCACAACTCGTCGCCCGCCCAGCGTGTCAAGGACCTTCGCACGAGGTCGCATCGACGCCCCCGTCGGGCTATTGCGGTGCTTGCTGTTGCCGTGCTCGCTGTCTTTTTGATGCGCGTCCTTTTAGGGTCTTACACCGTTACTTTTCCTGATTTTTTGACCATTCTTCAGGGTGGCACTGTTGAGGGTGCACGCGGTGCCCGGTTTATTGTTATGGAAGATAAGCTGCCGCGGGCTGTCCTTGGGTTACTGGTCGGTATGGCCTTTGGCGCATCCGGCGCTATTTTTCAGCTGCTTTTGCGTAATCCATTGGCTTCCCCGGACGTTATCGGTATTAGTACCGGTGCTTCTTTGGGAGCTGTGCTCGGCATTGTCTATTGGGGAGCTACCGGTTTTTCGCTCTCTATCTTTGCAGTTGTTTTTTCGCTCCTGATTGCCGTGGGAATTATGGCGCTGTCGTCAGGACGCGGCAACGTGGGTCACCGGTTTATTTTGATGGGCATTGGTGTCTCGGCCTTAGCAGGTTCTATCATCAACTATTTGATTTCTCGCATGAACCTGAACTCGGCGTCGTCGGCTGCTCTGTGGATGACGGGTTCCTTATCGTCAGCTAACTGGGATCGAATCTCGATTCTGCTCCTGGTGTTAGCCGTGATTGTTCCATTTGTGGTGGTGCTGCATTCTCGTCTTCACGCGATAGCGGTGGGGGAGGAACTCGCCCATAGCCTGGGGCTCAACGTTGCGATCACGCGGTGGATTTTCATTGTTCTGGGTGTTTTGTTGGCGGCAGTAGCTACCGCTGCTACAGGCCCTATTGCCTTTGTAGCTTTTGTCTCTGGCCCCATTGCGCGAAGGCTAATAGGCGGCGCCCATAGTCTTACCGCATCGGCACTGGTTGGCGCCTTCATCGTCCTTCTTGCCGATTTCATCGCGTCAAACTACATCGCCTCAGGCTCCATGCCTGTAGGAGTTCTGACAGGCATCTTTGGCGCCCCCATTCTTATCTGGTTACTCGTTCGCGCTCAGAAAGAGGCAGGCTAGTGAAAACGGCACAGCACAGACAACTTACCCTCAACAACGTGAGCCTCGGCTACGGCGCAAAAACTATTGTCAAGGATCTTTCATTAGAGATTCCTGCCGGGCAAATGACCGCTATTATCGGTGCGAACGGTTGCGGAAAATCGACGCTCCTGCGCGGTATTTCTAAGCTGTTAAAGCCTGAAAACGGTGAGATTTTGTTGGATGGCAAAAGCATCCACAGCTACCCCTCGAAAGAGTTTGCGCGCACGGTGGGATTGCTACCGCAGGCTCCGATTGCACCGGACGGAATCACTGTTGCAGATCTTGTATCTCGCGGTCGCTTTCCGTACCAGGGACTTTTCAAACGTAACAGCGCAGAAGATGATGAAGCTGTGGCTTGGGCATTGCAGGCTACCCACACCATGGATTTGGCTGAAAAACAGGTGACTGAACTTTCCGGTGGTCAGCGTCAGCGTGTATGGATTGCTATGGCGTTGGCTCAAGAAACAGACATCCTGCTACTTGATGAGCCCACCACCTATTTGGATTTAGCGCACCAGGTTGAGCTTCTCGATCTGCTCTGCGAGCTAAACGAAGAGCGGGGGACCACCATGGTGATGGTTCTTCACGAGCTCAATCTCGCTGCCCGCGCTGCCCACCACCTTGTGGCGATGCGCGACGGCGTCATTGAAAGTGCGGGAACCCCCGCTGAAGTGATGACTTCAGAGAATTTGCGATCAATCTTTGGCTTGCGCGCATCGGTGTACGATCCTGCTGACGATGGATCGATCGTTATTGTGCCTGATGCTCGAGAGGGAAGGAGATAACTGCTCATGGCAGCTGCACGTAAAATCAGCGACCCCAACCGGTTTGCAATTTTTCCGGTCGCGGTGTCAGCGGTTAAACGAATTTCCGAGCACTATCTGCGCATCAGTCTGACCGGCCCCGCGTTGCACGCATTCGCTGGCCCGGTAAATGCGGGACAGGGATTCATGCACGATGCCTACATCAAACTGCTGATTCCGCCACCTGGTGAAACAAAGCCCACCGACATTGAGCTAAACGAAGACTGGCGCTCTCAGTGGTTCTGCCGTCCCGAACACGAACGCGGCTGGATGCGAACCTACACTCTGCGCGCCGTGCGTCGCGTAGACGTTGCTACCGCCCCGGAGGTCACCGCGTCCTTGCGTACCTCAACGATGCTGTGCTCCCAAATTCCTCTGCGCACCAGTTTGCCTCATTGGCAGCCCGAAGTTGATATTGATTTTGTGTTGCATGAGGACGAAAACGGGGTAATGGGGCCCGGCTCCGCGTGGGCAGCCCAAGCGCAGGTGGGCGATATGATTTCGTTCTTTGGTCCTCTGGATCCTGAGCCGCTCTGGACAACCTGGAACCCAGAGCACGCGAACCGCGCGCTGATTTGTGTTGATGAAACAGGTGTACCCGCAGCTCTTTCTATCGCCGGTTCATTGCCGGAGGGCGTGACCACCGATATTTTGCTAGAGGTTCCTAGCGATACCGATATTCCCGAGGAACGGCTGACTCTTATTAATGACGAAGTGCTCAACCGTAACTCTGTGAGTATTCACTGGCTAGCGCGAAACAGGCAGACAGAGCGCGGACAACAGCTGTGCTCGCGCCTGCGTTCGGTGCTCGATGTGGAACGAAAGAGCCTCACAGCGCAAGAACCTGAACCTGAAGGTATGTGGCCGGTGCTGTGGAACGTTGCGGAGGATATTGGCGATACCTACGTCTTTCTCGCCGGAGAATCGAGCGTTGTGCGGTCTTTGCGTCGCATCTGCGTGAACGAGGCCGGTATTGATAAGAAGAGTGTTTCTTTCATGGGCTACTGGAAAGAAGGACGCGCTGAAGGCTAGCTCGTGAGAGACAAGACAGCTTTGTGCCTTTAGGCCTTTCACAGTGAAGAGTAGAGTAATTTAGACTGTTCAGTTCGCATGGAAGGTAGGTTCTGGTGTCTTCGCTGGGTTCTCATGAAAGTATTCGCTATGTCGCTTTAGGCGATTCGTTTACGGAGGGCGTAGGTGATGTCGACCAGGCGCGTCCTAACGGCGTGCGAGGTTGGGCAGACCGTGTGGCTGAGCAGTTTATGCTCGCTGACCCGCAGGCGCAGTACGCGAACCTGGCTATACGCGGTCGCTTGCTGGGGCAGATCCTCGATGAGCAGGTGGACGCGGCGTTAGAACTTAAACCCAACTTGGTGAGTATCTACGGTGGCGGTAACGATATTCTGCGCCCCAACGTTGATATTGATGCCCTGATGCGGCGTTACGATACCGCTATTGAGAAACTGCAATCTGCTGGTATTCAGGTTTTCACGTTCACTAACATGGATGTGCGAGATTTCAACACTTTCAAGCACACGCGTCAGCGAAGCGCACTGTATAACGAGCTGTTGCGTGAAATCGTTGATAAGCACGAGCTTATTCTGGTGGATTACTGGCGTATGCGTGATTTTTCGGATTGGCGTTACTGGAGCAGCGACCGTCTGCACATGAATGCTGCGGGTCATATCAAGATGGCAGGACGCGTCTTAGAAACGCTCAGCCATGATCGCGGTAGTTTGATGGAAGCACCTATTCCGGAGGCTCTGAACTATACGCGGATGCAGCTTATTCGTGAGAATGCGCGGTGGACGCGTGAGTTTGTGATGCCGTGGATTGGTCGCCGGTTGCGCGGAACAAGCTCGGGTGATGGGCTTGAGCCGAAGTACTCTCAACTGATGCGTTTTGATATTGAGCCTGAGGTGTCTAACGGGCGGTAAAGCCACCTCTGAGAGAAGGTGGAACCCTTGATTTTTAAGAGGAGTATGCCCGTCTTCACTTGGTTAAGCCGTTAAAGTCACACTGTAAATTGCACGCGTGTAATTTAGGGGAGCTGGTTGGTATTGAAAGGCTGTCGGATCGACAGCTAAAAGCCTTTCTGACTTGTGCAAATACTTCATCTGAACTATAATTTTCTAGTGCCTTAAAGCAAGATTTTGAAAGCGCGCTTCAATGTTCGCCATCGTCACAGGCTAATAAAACCGCGAAAAATCAACGGATTTAAACCTGTGCAGCTTGCAAGAAGCCCGCTATTTACCTAGACTTTAAGGCTGTTCGTAGTGGTGGCAACACCTCTCGACCACTAACAAAGCTTCACCGTTTTTCCCGCGGCGAGAATCTGCTTCGGCCTCTCACCCGAATTGACAGATTCTAGACACTCTAGCCTTGGAGAATAACCCGGTGCTCTACCTTGGTGGCGGGACGCCTTCACTGTTTTTTACCGGCCGCTTACCGGTTTAAAAAGCACACTGCGTACCGTCATTTCGTCAACATTTGGAGGAGACTACTATGGCAGCTGTCTGCCAGGTGACCGGAGCTGTTCCCGGCTTTGGACACAGCATCTCGCACTCACACCGTCGCAACAAGCGTCGTTTTGACCCGAACGTACAGAAGAAGAAGTACTACGTACCTTCACTTCGTCGCAACGTAACCCTCAACGTATCAGCTAAGGGCATCAAGGTAATTGACGCTCGTGGTATCGATGCAGTTGTAGCTGAAATCATCGCACGCGGGGAGAAGATCTAAGCATGGCTTCAAAGACTAAGGACGTTCGTCCTATCATCAAGCTCAAGTCCACTGCGGGCACCGGTTACACCTACGTAACCCGTAAGAACCGCCGTAACAACCCTGATCGTATGGTTCTCAAGAAGTACGATCCCGTAGTGCGCAAGCACGTTGACTTCCGAGAGGAGCGCTAAACAATGGCTAAGAAGTCAAAGATCGCTCGCAACGAGCAGCGCAAGGTCATCGTTGCTCGCTACGCTGAAAAGCGCGAACAGCTCAAGAAGACCCTCATCGACGAAAACGCGTCACCCGAGGAGCGCGAAGCAGCGCGCGTAGGCTTGCAGAAGCTTCCCCGCAACGCTTCACCCGTTCGCGTACGCAACCGTGACCAGATCGACGGTCGTCCCCGTGGTACCTTCCAGAAGTTCGGTATCTCACGTGTTCGCTTCCGTAACATGGCGCACCGCGGCGAGCTTCCCGGCATCACCAAGTCAAGCTGGTAAATTGTGACGTGAGGTTTGCTAAGCTAAAAACCTCACCTCATGTATTACGTCTCAGGAGGGACATCTAATGGCTAAGAACCGTAGCGAACTCGTTGCAGAGGTTGCAGACAAGGCTGGCACCAGTCAGGCAGCAGTAAACGGTGTGCTCGACGCACTGTTCCAGGTTTTCGAGTCTTCAGTTGCTCAGGGCGAAAAGATCACCATCCCCGGTTGGATGGCAATCGAGCGCACTGACCGTGCAGCACGCACCGGCCGCAACCCCCAGACCGGCGAAACCATTCAGATTCCGGCAGGTCACGGCGTTAAGCTGACCGCTGGTTCAAAGCTGAAAGCTGCTGTTTCAAAGAAGTAATTCTTTGAGATTCTAAGCTCTAACGGGGATTCCCTCGTAAAAAGTCGCTTCACCATCGTTGGTGAGGCGACTTTTTTGTTTAAAAGTTGGATCTTATGCGGTGAGCAGACGCTGTAGAATGGTCTGTATCTGTCCTGCGTGATGAACGCATCCAACCCGCTGTAAAGGAGTATCACCGTGGCTGTATCGCGCGTTGCTGCTCTGGTGCGTGGTTGGACGGTTGCTACCTGCGCGACCATGCTGGGTGCTGCCTCGCACGGTCTGGCAGGCGGTGAGCTTCCGCATCCGCTTGTGTGGGCTTTGTGTACTTCGCTGTCTGCGATGGTTAGCGTGTTTATTGCTGGACGCGGGCTAGGACGCCTGCCCTTGGCGCTTGCGGTTGCTGCATCTCAGGGGATTTACCACCTGATTTTCTCGGGGCATCACGGCGCTCATCTGAGTTCTGTCGCCGGGGCCGGGCACGCGCATCATGCTGCGGTTCAGCAGCTGAATGTCGTTACCGTTGCTCACGAACCGGCATCATGGGGTATGTGGGCTAGCCACCTTGTGGCAGCCGTTATCACCTTTGCGGTGCTGAGCCGTGGCGAGCACGCTCTGATACGTTGCGCGCACCTTGCTAGCGCGTCCATTGAGCGACTGTGGCAGCTTGTTACCGTGCAGCTACGTATACCTGCCAAGGTTATCCGTCTGTGCATCGATTATGCGCCGACATCTCGTCTTTATCTTTTAGTGAAAGCCTGTGGAAGCAGAGGGCCGCCCGTTCCTTGCGGACCTTTTGTAACCCACTCATTTTCAACTCTATAAGGATAAATTGTGATGTCTTCACAGACTAAACCCCGTAACATCTTGATTGCTCTTTTCTTCGCTTTTTTCGCGTTGCTGGGCATGAGCCCTGCACAGGCACACGACGAGCTGGTGTCATCCGATCCGGCTGCGGACGCGTCATTGCAGAGCACCCCGCAAGAAATCACCCTGACCTACAGTGCAGAGATCATGGAAATCGGTAACGAAGTTCGTGTGACGAACTCAGCCGGTGACGTGGTAAGCGACGGCGACGCGAAAACTGAAGGACGCGACGTCGTTCAGAACATTAAGTCGAGTGACGCAACTGATGAGACCTACACGGTGACCTGGCGCGTCGTTTCATCTGACGGTCACCCCATTCAGGGCGAGTACAAGTTCACTGTTGGTAACGGTGCACAGGCAGGTTCCTCAGCGCAGCCCTCAGAAACTGCAGCATCTGCCGAAGCAGCATCCGAAAACGCGGATGCGAAGACCGGCTTCACCCCGCTGAACATCGGCATCTTCGCGGTAGCAGCACTTGCTGTTCTGGGCGTGCTGGCAACCGTCTTGGCTAAGAACCGCAAGCGTTAAACACAATATTTTTCATAAAAGGAACACACTTTTGAAAACTTCATCTTTGCGTGCCTTCATGGCGGTAGCGTCCCTGTCTGTTCTTGCCCTGAGCGGTTGCTCGGCGGCGGACCAATCCACTAACGCAGGGGATTCTAGCGCTTCTGTCAGCGCCTCATCTGAAGGCGCGTTGAGCATTTCTCAGCCGTGGATTAAAGCCGCAGACAACGGTATGACGGCGGCATTTGGCACTGTCACCAACAATAGCGACCAGCCGGTTAAAATCACCGGCGCCACCACCGATATCTCTGACGACGTGCAGTTGCACGTGACTGAAATTGATCCCAATACGGGCACCTCGCAGATGAAAGAAGCAACAGACGGCTTCACCATCGAACCCGGTGCCAGCCACGAACTGGCGCCCGGTGGCGACCACATTATGCTCATGAACGTAGGATGCTCGCTGAAAACCGGCAACAATGCTGAGATTACCGTGAAGCTCGAGGACGGCTCATCGCAGACTTTCACTTTTGAGGTGCGCGATTACCAGGGCGCTCAAGAGAAATACGCCCCCGGTGAGAGTGCATCGGCTACTGCATCGGAGTCAGCTGAACACAGTGACCAGGAGATGGGCGATATGGAGAACATGGATCATTCATCCATGGACCACTCTGCGATGTCACATTCAGCTTCTGCCAGCGAGTCAGCACTGCCCGAGTGCCACTCTCACTAAGGTGTGAATGAGATGAGTGATTCTCGGCAGGCGCACGATACACAAAAGCTACCCGACGACAGCTCTTTACCCCGGGTAACACCAGCAGCGGGGGAGCAAACCCCCACTGGCTGGAGTAGACGGACCGCCATCGCGGCGGGTCTAGGAGCTGGTGCAGGAGTAGTTGCCGGCGCGGGGTCAGCGTACGCCTACGCGTCCTCCCAATCCCCTGAATATACGCCGAATCTTTCGACCGCCACGGTGGGATTTTACGGCGATAAGCAGGCTGGAATTGACACACCGCCACCGGCGTACGGGCAATTTATTGCTTTTGACTTAGGGGAAAATACCACTAAGGACGCTGTCGCACGCCTGCTGAGAATCCTCACCCAAGACGCTGCCCAGCTCACTGCCGGTCAAGCGCCTATCGTGGACCAAGAACCCGAGTTAGCGGCTGTGCCAGCTAACCTGACGGTTACTGTCGGCTTTGGTGAACGCATCTTCGACATTGTGGCGCCGGAGAAAAAACCTGACTGGCTGAAACCGCTTCCCGCCTTCAAACAGATCGACAGGCTAGACGATGCGTGGAACGACGGTGATCTTTTACTTCAGCTGTGTGCCGATGACCGCGTGACGCTCGCACACGCGCAGCGTGCCCTGCTTAAAGGTCTGCGCTCGTTCGGCTCTATCCGCTGGGTGCAAGAAGGCTTTCGACGCTCGTACGGTAGCGAGAACCCGGGAGAAACCACCCGTAACCTGTTCGGCCAGATTGATGGGACAATCAACCCCACCAGCGCTGATGACACCATGAACCAGTATGTGTGGGGCCAGAATCTTGAAGGCGTGCAGGCATGGGAGCCGGGCGGTACATCGTTAGTGATTCGACGCATCCACATGAACATGGACACCTGGGATTTATCGGACAGACCAGCACGCGAGGACGCTGTGGGGCGCAAGCTCTCAAACGGTGCACCACTCACGGGCACCAACGAGCACGATGTTGCCGACCTTGGCGCCACCAACGAGCTGGGCTTTACCGTTATCGCACCCTACGCCCATATTCGCCGTGCTGCCCCAGAAAAAGAGGCCGAACGCATCCTGCGCCGACCCTACAACTACGATTTGCCGGTCAGCCACGCCAGCGGCATCTCGCAACACGGGGATATCACCGGCGGTATCTCACAAACGGGTCTGATCTTCTGCTCATACCAAGCGGATCCCATCCAGCAGTTTGTGCCCATCCAGCAACGCCTTGCGGAGTTAGATATGCTCAATACATGGACTACTCCTATTGGCTCAGCTGTCTTTGCCATCCCCGCCGGATGCCGTGAAGACCAGTTCATCGGCCAATCGCTGTTTAGCTAACATCACCACCACAAGGAACACGCATGAGTACATCAGTAGCACCTGCTAAAACACTGTCACCGCTGTGGGTGTGGTCGTTTCCGCTTGCCGCACTTGTATTCTTAGCGGTTTCTTTTGTGGTGACCGGCGCGAACGCTGGCACCGAACTAGCCGATGCCGGCCCGGTAGTGCGCTGGCTGCTGCCGATTGCAGAAATCATTGAGAACTTTGCGATGGCGACAGTCATCGGTTCGCTGGTTTTTGCTATCGGCATTGTGCCGCGCTTTGCCGATGACACCCGCCGACGCGCGTCCTACAATATGGCTCACGCCTACAACAAAGAGCAACGCCTCAAGAACATCGGCCGCGACGAATACCCAGGTTTCACGCGGCTGATGACTCTAGCCTCGGCAGCATCCGTGGTGTGGACGCTCGCGGCAATCGCCCAGCTCGTGCTCTCGTACGCTGAAATTTCAGGACGCGGCGTCAGCACCTCTAATTCTTACACCGACGAGCTCGTCAGCTATATCACCACCATTACCGCAGGCCAGGCGCAGGCAACCACCGTCATTGTTGCGGCGGTTGTCTCTACCCTGACCTTTGCGGTGCGCTCGCTGACAGGCCTGCTAGTGACTTGCGGATTGTCCCTACTGGGCATCGTGACGCTGGCGCTGACCGGTCACTCATCAGGCGGCGACGACCACATGGCGGCGGTCAACTCGCTGGGTCTGCACGTTTTGGGTGTGAGCCTGTGGTGCGGTGGGCTGATTGCGCTGGCGTTTATTGCTCGCAGTATCTCCGGTAAGGACGCTGGCACCGGCACCGTCGCCGAAAGCGCGCGCGGTGAAAAAACCGCCTCCTCACGCCGTGCACCGATGGCCGTCGCGGTTCTCAAACGCTACTCAATGGTTGCTCTGTTCAGCTTTGTGCTGGTAACAATTTCGGGTATTATCAACGGTGATTTGCGCATGTACTCGTGGGCTAACCTTGTCACTGCCTACGGCACCCTGCTGATTCTTAAGCTCGCCCTTACCCTGGTGTTGGGTGCGATTGGTGCGGCTCATCGTCTGCGTCTGATTCCGCAGATGGAAACCGGGAAGGTTTCTGGTCTCCCCGGCGTTTGGCAGGCAATTATCGCGGAGCTAATCATTATGGGTGGCGTGATGGGCTTAGCTGTTTCGCTCTCGCGCACCGCTCCACCTAAGCTCGAAGAATTGCCGGTGGACGCGTCCCCGGTACGCATCATCACCGACTACGAAATGCCGCCGGAGCCGCACGTTGCAGAATGGTTCACCCAGTGGCGTATCGACTGGTTCTGGGTAGCTCTCATTATTTTCTTGGCATTTGTTTACCTCTGGGCGTTCGCGCGCGTCAAGCGTGTGGGCGGCACGTGGAGTATCCTGCGCACCGCGTCATGGCTGGTGGGGCTCTTCCTGCTGCACTTTGTGACCTCGGGATCGCTGGCGGTCTACTCGCAGGTGCTGTTCTCAGCGCACATGGTGGAGCACATGTCGTTGACCATGATTATCCCGACCTTCCTAGTCATGGGCGCACCGATTACGCTGCTACTTCGCGCACTTGAACCGCGCCAGGACGGCACCCGCGGACCTCGTGAATGGATTTTACGTCTTGTACATTCCACCTGGTCAAAGGTTATTACTAACCCGATTTTCGCCGGTGTGAACTTCGCGGGATCTCTGATCATCATGTACTTCACCCCGCTGTTTGGCATCTCGATGCGCTACCATGTGGGCCACGAATTCATGCTGATTCACTTCTTGCTCACCGGCTACCTCTTTGTGCTGGTGCTCATCGGCATTGACCCTATCCCGCACCGTCCTGCGTACCCCATGCGTTTGGTTCTGCTGATTGTGACGCTGGGTTATCACGCCTTTGTGGGCATTGCGATTATGCACGGCAAGGCACTGCTACTGGCGTCCTGGTTCGGTAATCTCGGACGCACGTGGGGCGGCACCGCGCTGGAAGACCAGCAACTGGGCGGCGCGATTATGTGGGGCATGGGTGAAATTCCCACCATGGTGGTCGCAATTATTGTTGCTATCCAGTGGGCAGCGGCGGATAAGAAACTGTCCAAGCGTCTGGACCGTCAGGCAGATCGCGATGGCGATGCTGAACTGAACGCCTACAACGAGATGTTCGCACAGTACTCTGAGCAAGACGAGCGGCGGTAGGTTTTAGGTAGACGCGAGGGGTCAGGTCTCGTTCAAGAATCGGGGATTTTTGAACGATACCTGCCCCCCTTATTTGTAGAGTCTGAAAGTTTATTAGCTACCGGTGCCTGAGCATTCCCACCAGCGCAAGAACGGCAGCCACACCCGTTGAGATCAGTACTTCTTGGCGGTGTGCCTCGGTGACGCCCATGAAAATCAAGAGTCCCACCAGGAACACAATGAGCGCCCAGTTAATGTACGGGTAGGTGCGTACGCGCAAAACCTCACCGGCATCCTGTTCTGACAGCGGGTGGATGCGACGGCTACGCAGGTGCGACACCGCGATAATGAGCCACACAAAAATACCGACCGCACCGGTGGTATTAACCAAGAACGAGAAGACCTGCTCCGGCATGAAGTAGTTCAGCATGGTGGCGGCAAGACCAACTATCGCCGTGGCAAGGACAGCCACGCGCGGGGCACCAGCTGTAGAAACTGTGCTGAAGGAGGCAGGCGCGTCCTTAATCAGCGACATCGAGTACACCATACGCGAGGACGAATATATGGACGCGTTCAGGCAGGAAAGAAGTGCGGTGAGTACCACGATGCTCATGATGGTTGAGACATAGGGGATGCGCAGAGACTGCAACATGGTGACGAAGGGCGAGATACCGGGGGTAACGGACGTCCACGGTACGACGGTGATTGTAATGGCTACAGCCCCAACGAAGAACAGCAGAATGCGAAACACCACGGAGTTCACGGCTTTGATGACTGCTTCGCGGGGGTTTTCGGATTCTCCGGCGGCGATGGTTGCGATTTCTGCACCGAACATGGAGAAAATAACCGCTAGCAAAGCGGTGAAGACGCCGCCGATGCCGTGAGCGAAGAAGCCGCCGCCTACGGTGAGGTTGGTGAAGGACGCGTGTGTGACGGGAAAACCGCCTGCTAGGGCAACGATGCCGATAATCATGACGGCCGAAATCGCGGCGATTTTGATGGATGAGAACCAGAATTCGGCTTCACCGTAGGACTTCACGGATAAAAGATTAGCTGCGCCAAAAAATATCATGAGTGCGGCGGCCACGGTCCACTGGGAGAGTCCGGGCAACCAACCGGTGATAATGACGGCGGCTGCGGTTGCCTCAATAGCTGCAGTGACCGCCCAAAACCACCAGTACAACCACCCGACGGTGAACCCCGCCCACGGCGCGATATAACGGTAGGCGTAGGTAGAAAATGAACCCGTTTCAGGGGATACGGACGCAAGTTCGCCGAGCATTCGCATCACCACAAACAGAACAAGACCGGCAATAAGATAGGTCAAAATGACAGCGGGACCAGCGGTTGCAATAGCCGTTGATGAGCCAACTAGCAGACCCGCGCCGATAGCACCGCCCATAGCAATCATAGAGAGATGACGAGCTTTCAGCGTTTTCTTCAGCTGAGGCTCAGTACTCTGCGATGAAACCGCAGAACGCGATTGAGTGTCAATCACTAGGCGACCTTTCATTGAAAGTGCATGTTGTACCGTAGGAGGCTGTGCTGCCCCTGCGCGATAAGAACCTATTAATCTTTGAAATAATTCCTACGAAATATTACGCCTAAAAGTCACGAAGTCTTCACTTATCGCCCACATCGAAACAAATGGGCTTGCAGGAGCACGAATTGTTAGTCTGGGTTGGAAATCCTCAGCCCTCCACAGGGTAGACCTTACAGCAGAAAGTTCTTACTTCATGTCTTACGAAACCTCAGCCGAGAATATCCGTCAGACTGCTCGCGTGCGCGCGTCCGAACTTGTTGGACGCGGCTGGCTCAACACCGGTGATGCGCAGCTGAGCTTGGAGAAACTCCGCGGCAAAATCGTCATTCTGGATTTTTGGACTTTCTGCTGCATGAACTGCCTGCACGTGCTTGATGAGCTGCGTCCCTTAGAAGAAGAGTTCTCTGATGTTCTGGTGACGGTTGGTGTGCACTCGCCTAAGTTTGAGCACGAAGCTGATCCGGATGCACTCGCTGCGGCGGTTGATCGCTACGACATTACGCACCCCGTGCTGGATGATCCCAATCTTGAAACGTGGCAGGCGTATACGGCTCGTGCTTGGCCTACCCTGGTGGTTATTGACCCTGAGGGCTACATTGTCGCGCATCTCTCGGGGGAGGGACACGTTCAGGGTCTGGTCTCATTGGTACGAGAGCTCGTTGAAGAACATGATGCCAAGGGCACCTTGCACCGCGGCAACGGACCGTACGTGCCGCGTCCTAAGCCCGAGGGAACCTTCGCTTTCCCCGGTAAAGCACTGGAGCTACCAGTAGAATTTGGTGGCGGGGCAACGACATATTTGGTGACTGATACCGCGCGTCATCGTCTGGTGCAGATTCAAGAAGACCTTGAAACCGCGGTGACAACGTTTGGCTCCGGTACTAAAGGCTACAGCGATGGCACCGCTGAAACTGCTCAGTTTAACGAGCCTCAGGGGCTTGCACTATTGCCGGCAGAGCTACGTGAGAAGCTGGGCTACGACGTCATTATCGCTGATTCTGTGAATCACCGTTTACGCTCCTTGAACCTTGCCACCGGCGACGTAGCAACCGTGGCTGGTAGCGGTGTGCAGCGTCTGATTGACGGCGAAAACGCGCGAAATGCCGACCCGAACTTTATTGCTGAGGGCGCTGATCCTCTGAGCGTTGCGCTTTCATCGCCGTGGGACGTTGTCTACTCTCGCCAAGCGAACGCCCTTATTATCGCGATGGCTGGAACCCACCAGCTGTTCAGCTTTGACCCTGTGAGCGGACAACTCGCTGTTTTTGCAGGTACCGGCGCTGAAGGTCTCAAGGACGGCGCTGTCGAAGAATCCTGGTTCGCGCAGTCCTCAGGCCTGATTGAGGCAACTGATGGCTCACTGTGGGTAGTTGATTCTGAAACATCCGCGCTGCGCAAAATTACCTTCGCTGAAACCGGCGCGCAGGTGACCAGCCCCGTGGGCATCGGTCTTTTCGACTTCGGCTTTGTCGATGGTTCACGTGAGGACGCCCGTATGCAACACTGCCTGGGACTGGCTCAGCTGCCCGACGGCTCCATTGCGATTGCCGATACCTATAACGGCGCGATTCGCCATTACAGCGAAGAAACCGGGGAGCTTTCAACGCTGGCTCGCGGTCTTGAAGAGCCTTCCGACATCCTGGTAGAAACAACCGATGACGGCGCCCGCTTGATTGTGGTGGAAGCTAACGCGCACCAGCTTACCCGCGTCGCTATTCCCGAGAAGCTACAGCGCGTGGACGAGGGTGCCTCTCAAACTGCTCGCCCGGCAACGCGCCTGCGCGGGGAGAGCTTGGAATTTATTGCTCGGTTTAGCGCGCCCAAGGGACAGAAGCTTGATACTCGCTGGGGCGATCCCACGCAGCTCAAGATTTCATCAACACCAGAGAACTTTATTGTCGAGGGCGCTGGAACAAGCCAGGGGCTGACGCGTTCGCTGACGCTTAACCCCGAGGCTAAGGACGCGGTACTGCACATTACTGCGCGAGCCGCGGCGTGCGATGGCGAGCCTGGCGGCGAGATTCCTGACCATGCAGCCTGCCACCTGTACCAGCAGGACTGGGGCATTCCCGTAGTTGTCACTGGTGATGACAGTGATGAGTCTGAGCTGGTGCTGGATTTGCGCGGGGTTAATTAATTCCGAGAAACATCAAGAACATAAATCTAGCCCGGGCGGTCAGGGATTTGCAGAACGGTCAGGCTAGATTTTTATCGGTTAAGAGATTTTCGGTGTAACCGTTACCGTATCGCCGTCAACATCAAGGTCAGCCTTATAGGTGAACGGCACGTCCTTCTCGACCTTTGACGTTTTGCCCGTGTACAAATCAATCTGAGTGAACGAAACATGGGCTGTACCCGCAGAATCCTTATACGCCCAGGTTCCCTTCTTGCTCGCGCTCACCTGTGTTTCGGGGTACTTCTTGACGCTCCACGTGACATCCCCATTCACGCGCCCCGCAAACGGGTACTCAAATGGACAACCCGCCGGGTAAAGAGTGTTCTGCGTAGCGCACGCATCAAGATGCTGCTGAACACTGCTGGTAATACTGTTCGTAGCTGCCTCAGATGCCTTAAGCGAGAGCTTCAGCTTCTTCTTCTGGTCATCAGCATTCAGGACGCTCGTGTGCTGCGGTTGCGCGCTAAAGAGCGCCGACTCGTAGGCGCTGGTGTAGGTTCCCGGGTAAAACACCGCGAAATCACGGTCGCCGGCAGGCACCGACACCTTAGTGTTATTCAAGGTCGCACCGGTAACTCCCGGTGCGGTGACCTCAACAGTGGGCAGTTCGGAATCGTCCATTGCCCACACATCAAAAACACCCCAGTGCGAACCCACCTTATGCAAAGGAAAATCGGTGCTCTGCGCTTCTCCATCAAGCGTGTAGCTGGCTCTCACCGTGGCGTGGTCACCATCAATTTCTTCAGTAGATAGCTCTAAATCCTTGAGCGTATCAACGGACGCAGCCAGCGCAGACCCGTCCAGCATCGCAGCTCCGCTCTTCTCAGGCACCGACGCGTTCAAAATACCCAGCGCACGCGAACCATCGCCGTCCTTCAACGCCTGAAAATACGCGCGAACCTCACCCGTCGGGCCGTACACCAGCCGGTTAATGACGTCCAAAGACACCAGAGCAAGCACCACGGCACAGCACATGCCGATAGCCCACCCCGCCAAAACACGGTCAACACTGGAGAATTTGCGCATCCTTTTAATTTAACTCACGTGTGCCCTGTGCGCTTAACTGCGGACGAAATTTACGGATGCCCGCTACAGTGTTATCTATGGCTGAACACGCACACCAGGTTCCAGATAAATACGGCGATGTTACCGCGATCTATCACCCGCGCATGAACTCCTACGGGCGACGCCTGATGGCTGCCTTCCCGCCCATTCTGCTGGCGGCAGGCATCATTGCGTTCATTCTCTACAAGCGTCCGCTGCTTCCGTTCATGATGATTCTCTTGCTCATTCTGGTGGGCACCTTCTTCGCGGTCTACTCGTTCTTGAAGCCCGCTATCGTGGTGCGCACTAACACCCATATTCTGCGCGGCAAAATGTTTGGCTGGCAGGCGGTGCCGCTTGCGAATATTGAACACACTGTTTTCGCTGAGCGCCTCACCCCTAAAAAGGTAATCAAGCAAGAAGAGCAGGGTGCAAAATTTATCTCTAAAGGCGTGCCAGCCATGTGGGCTATCAATGACAAACGCAAGCGTATTTTGCGTCTTGACGGCCGCATTTGGGACGCGAAAAACCTGCGCACCATTGCCTCTGACATTGCACCGCAGACCACGGTTTACCCCAAAATTAACGTGACGCAAATGGCGAAAGTGTGGCCCGGTCTTGTAACTTTCAACGAGCTACACCCGGGTTGGCGTAGCGCGCTGATCGCGGTAGTAACCGCCATCGTTATTCTGGCAATCGCACTGGGATTCTTGGTTCCCGATGACGTATTGCGCCAGTACCACCTGATTCCGTAGAACTGGCTTAAGCTCAAAAGTGGCCCCTATTTTCACTGAAAATAGGGGCCACTTTGTGTCTGCGGGAAGTTAAGCTTTTGCCAACACAGCCACGAGGAATGTGGAATCCTCAGCGAACGGGTGCAGCTCCCATGTTGAGAACTTGCCCTGCACCTGTAGACCGGCATGCTCAGCGTCCGCAAAGAAATCATCAAACGAATAACCGCGGCCAGCACCGAAACCCACCACGGCGCGTCCGCCCTCTGCCAAAACAGAAGCAAAGTTAGCAAGGACGCGCGTGCGAGTAGACGGCGCCAAGAACCCAACCACATTGCCGGCGCACACAATCGCATCGAACTGAGCGCTCACATCCAGAACCTCGGGCAGCAGCGCCAAATCGCCCTGCAACCACGTGACATCAGGATTCAAAGCCTGCGACGCCTCAACCAGTGCAGGGTCAATATCAACGCCCGTCACCGTGTGCCCCGCACGCTGCAGATAATCGCCGATGCGCCCGGCGCCAGCGCCAGCATCCAAAATACGCGAGCCGCGTTGGACCATAGCATCAATCATGCGAGCCTCACCCCACAAATCCTGGCCGTTGGCGCGCATGGTCTCAAAACGCTGAATGTACCACTGCGAATGCGAGGGATCCTGCTCAATTTTCAGTTGCCACAGGGACTTATCAACCACTGCTTACTCCTTGTTCTCTTCGATATCGAACTCAAACATGAGATCGCGCATGAACTCTTTGACGCTGCCCGAACCAAACACGGGGCCACCTGCCATGAGGCCGTCTACACCCAATGCGATAGCCATAGGAGTGCCGTTACCGAAGGACGCCTGCGTCGCGTAGCCTTCATCAACAAACACGGTAATGTGAGCGGGCAGATTCATCTGATCAATGAACTCTTCGCTGGCAACGACAGGGTGCACACCGAGCATCGGAAGTTTCTCGTGCCAGGTGGGAATCTGCTCAATAACATCAATACACGGGCCGCAGGTAGGGGAGACCCACAGCAGGACGCGTGCCTGCGAACTCGCTAGCTCGCGCAGGTTATGCACGCTACCACTGCGCGTTTTCAAAGCTCCAAAAGGAATAGGCAGGCGAACGTAATCGTCGAGTTCTTGCGCGTCATCGAGCACAGCGCCTGTGGCACCGTTGGAATCTTCAACATCGGCGGTGCTACCCGCGTTTGCTGTAGAAGGCGTAGAAGTCGCGGACGCGGCAACGCGGGATGAACCAACAGCTGAAGAAGTCTGAGCCGCGGTAGCGGGAGAAGCATCGGCACGGTGAATAAACCACAGTGTAGCCACCGCGAGTGCCGCGCCCAGCAGCCAGAACCAGTCACGGGCGTCAAGAGCGAAGAATAGAGCCAACGCGGGCACGCCGAATGCCAGAGCACCCGGCACCGTCACCACAGCTGCCAACACCAAGGCAGTGTTGCGAGCCAGCGTCCACCGCGAAATAGGTGCCGTAGAAGCTCCACCAAAACAGTTACAGCTGGCATCATTACCTGACATCAACGCACGGGCGATAACCACCCAATAAAAAACAAAAAGAACGAGCGTAATGACAGCGGCAAGAACCTGAAAAATACCGGGCAAAACCAGCAAAGCGACGCCGAGAGCGATCTCTGCCCACGGCAAAATCTTTGCGGCAGTCTTCACGCGAATCGGCAGCCACTTATCAATTTTCAGATTAAAAATAGCGGTTGCTGTTGGCACATAATCGCGTGCCTTCGCAACGCCACTTACCAGCAACGTCACGCTACAAATGAGCGAAAAAATAAGGAGGGGGGACACAAAACTACCAATCGCACAAACAATGAAATCTTCTTTTAGTCTATCGCTGAGGCACACCTGCGCGCTTTAGAATTTGTGTATGGTCACTTTCACACGCACCGAAGTTCAGGACGCCCTTGCCCACCGTTTTCTGAGGTACTCAGCCATCAGTAGCCAAAGCGACGCGTCCGCCAGCAGTATTCCGACCAGTCCCGGCCAGTGGGAGCTCGCCCGGTTACTGCGTGATGAATTGACCGAAGCCGGCGCATCGGATGTGCACCTGAGCGAAACGTGTGTGCTGACCGCTCGCATTCCCTCGAATCTGCCCCAGGGGCAAAAAGCCCCCGCCCTTGGCTTTTGCACCCACCTCGATACGGTGGACGTCAGCCTCTCGCCGGACGTGCATGCACGGGTTATTGATTACACCGGCGGAGACATCTGCCTGAACCAGACACACGATATATGGTTGCGAGAAAGTGAGCACCCCGCCATTGCGCGCTATGTGGGCGACCGCATCCTAGTAACCGACGGAACCAGTGTGCTCGGCGCCGATGACAAAGCCGGAGTGGCCTCTGTCATGGAAGCTGCTGTGCGCCTACTGGCCGCCGATGCCGCAGACCCCGACAGCGCAGAACCCCACGGCGATATCTACCTCTCCTTTGTGCCGGATGAAGAAATTGGCCTGCTCGGCGTGCGCACCATGGACCTCGCGCGCTTTCCTGTGGACTACGCCTTCACTCTTGACTCCTGCGAACTGGGCGAAATTGTGCAGGCAACCTTCAACGCGGGCCACGCGCATATTACGATTCAGGGTGTGACGGCGCATCCGATGAACGCCAAGAATATTTTGGTCAACCCCATCTTGCTGGCACACGACTTCGTGGCACAACTAGACCGCAACCAGACGCCTGAGCGCACCGAAGGACGCGAAGGCTACCTGTGGGTGAACGGCATGACGGGTAATCAGTCGACAGCAACTATCGATATCAGCATCCGCGATCACGACCGTGCGGGGTACGAGCGCAAAAAGCAGTATCTTCTTGAGAGCGCGATGCGACTTCAAGGAGAGAATCCGCGTGCGCAGGTAAATATTGATATCAGCGATATTTACAGCAACATTGAGGATGCGAAAACTAATGAGAATGTCGTGGCAACTCAGCGGTTGCGCGATGCTTTTGCCGAGCTAGAGATTGAGCCAATTGACCTTGCCATGCGCGGCGGTACCGACGGCTCGTGGCTTTCAAGCCAGGGAATCTTTACCCCGAACTTCTTTACCGGTGCGCATAACTTTCACTCAAACTGTGAGTTCTTGCCGCTGAGCTCTTTTGAAAAGAGCTATCAGGTAGTGAGGGCATTGATGAGTTATCAGGATGGCGAATAGCCTCATCATTTTAAGAGTGCTCAATTTTTTATTTAAAATATTAAAGATTTTCTTATTTTTTACATAAAGAGGCTTATTCAAAAGTCCCACCAGCCGCCAAAAACACCAACCCGCGAACTACCGAGAACACCCGCTGATACGAGCTCAACGGCCGTCTGAAACCCATGTGCAGAACCCGCCAGGTCTTAATGTGGGCAATCACCCGCTCCACCACCACCCGCAGCTTATTGATAACACGGTTGTTTTCTTTAACAGCCTTGGACATTTTCACCCCGGGCTTATGCTTAACAGGTGTCAGCAACCCCAAGCCTACATAGCCTTTATCGGCTAGAGTTGTCTTATCCAAGTACTTCTCAAGACCGTGTTTCTTGAAGCAGTAAGCATCATGCCTAGCACCAGGTAATTGATCCGTGATGGCAAGGAGTTTCCCGTCAACGGTGCAGATGACTTGATGGTTGAAGCCGGCCCGCTTGTGTTTTCCTGAGAAGTTTATTTTCCTCGTGAGCGCCAGTTCCAGGTGGGAATTAGGGTGCCGTCGATAACCAGTGAACCTGGTGCATCGAGTGCTTTTCCCAGTGGCTGGATCAGCGGCCTGAGAATCTTCACTAGTGCTTGTTCTATCAGGTTGATAGTCCTTGAAATTGTCGGTTGAGAGACGTCGTAGAATCCTGCCAGTAGTTCTTCGGTGAGGTTGTGCCGATGGTAAAGCAAGGTGGCTTTGAGGGCTTGGGTCAGGGTGAGGGCTGGTGGTCTGCCTCCTGGTTTTCTCAGGTGAGATGGTTGTTCAGGGCTGTGTGTAGCGCGGTGAATTGCGTAGCTGTAAGCCCGGTTGTGCGCTGGTATAGCAACGGTTCCTCCGGTGCGGTGTTGAGAATATTTGTGGTTATTTATCCTCAATTTTTTGCCACTGGTGGGGTCGTTGTTTAGTTGGTGGTTGTTACCCCTTATGAATAAGCCTCTATAAGCTCTCAAATTTAGCTACGCACGTCTGGCTGCCGGTAGCGAAGGGAACAACTTTCTCTCGTGTAACGGGCGGTTCAACCTGCTGGTCTGTTCCCACAGCTACCGGTGCTTCCCACAGCTACCGGTGCTTCCCAAGTGCGCAACGGCTACACTTTCTACGAATACGTCACCACTTACACCTGCGTAATTACCTTCACTGGAACTAGCTGGACGATGCCCAGCACCAGCTTCATGAACTTTGTCTCCTCGTGTCAGCCGGGTGCGCTACCTACTGCCACCTACCACTACACGCAGAACATTACAGTGACATCGGGTGCCGCTAGCAAAGTTATTACCAAGGACAACGGTTGAGCTAACGCTTTCCACTAACTGGTTTTCAACGCATGGCGACGACAGAAAAAGTTTCAGCGAGCTGGCATTGGGGTTGGCATGAATTGGTCTGTGAGCGAAGCGAACCGACCGAGAGGGACTGCTTGCTGAAACTGTTTCTGGCGGAGATGTACACGGCTTCTGTGTACCTGAGGCTACGGTTTTGTGGGCAGAGGCGGATATAACGAGGGGTGCTTTCTATTCGAAGAAAGCGACCCTCGTTGTGTGTTCTGTCTGATCTTTGTTTTATCGGTCACCAGCTGCGATTGCCTCTGCTTCGTCTGTTGCAGGCAGGTGCGGGCGCGTCACGCGGTGCAGGGTTTGGCGTCCGAGGACCAGCATGACAGCGCTGACGATTAGGCTGAGTGCCGCCAGGATGTAGGGGGACGCTGCGCCAGCGGATGCGGCGAGTGGTCCTGCTACGGCAGGTGCGATGGCGCCGCCGAAGAATCGCACACCTGAGTATGCTGAGCTGGCGATGCTGCGGGGGAGTGCGGTGGCTTCCATGACGGTCTCTGTGAGAGCGGTGTTCATGACGCCTAAGAATAGGCCGCCGCAGATGATAAGCACGATGACGGCGGTAAAGGATGCGTGGAAAACTGCCAGTAGAACCATGAGCACGGTGAGGCCCGCCAGGGTGCTCAAGAGTGTGCGAATTAAGCCGAGCTTTCGGGTGAGCACGGGTGCAACAATCACTGATGTGATGGCAAGTGCTAGGCCCCAGCCGAAGAAAACCCAGCCGATTCCCATGGCGCCAACGTGGATGCCGCGAGCTTTGCCCGCTGCCTCTAGTGGAAAGGGTGAGTATGCGAGCAAGATAAAGAAAGCGAAGTTGTAGAAAATTGAGGTGGCGGACAGGGTTCGTAGAGCGGGGTCTTTGAGTCCGCGAATTGCCGCTAAAGGATGCACCGGCGCTGGTTTTTTCTCGGGCGTGAGCATGCTAAGGATTGCGATGAAACCGATAGCCATGAGGGTTGCTGTGCCGATGAAAGGCGCGCGCCAAGATATGGACCCGAGTAGCCCACCCAAGAGCGGGCCGATGGCCATGCCTACGCCTAGGGCGGTTTCGTAGAGCATGATGGCGCCGGCGCTGGGCCCGGCTGTTGCTCCAACGATGGCCGAGAGGGCTGTTGAGATGAACAGGGCATTGCCTAGTCCCCAGCCGGCGCGGTAGCCAATGATGCCGTTTACTGAACCGGCAGATGCTGCTAGACCCGCAAATATCACTATGAGTGCGAGGCCTGTAAGAAGCGTCGAGCGGGTTCCGATGCGGCTGGCAACCCAGCTGGTAAAGAGCATGGCGATTGCGGTGATAAAGAGGTAGCTTGTGAACAAAAGCATCGCCTGCGCGGGCGTGGCGTGTAGTTCAACGCTGATGGCAGGGAGAATGGGATCAACAAGGCCGATGCCCATGAACGAGACTGTGGCGGCAAAAGCGATAGCCCACACTGATGTGGGTTGGGTGAATGCTTCTTTGATGCTGGGCGCGCTGTGGTTAGACATGAAAGATAAAGGGCCCTTTCGTCGTGGGGTTGAAGGTGGTTAGTTTTCCTCAGCGATAATTCGTTGCATCAGATTCTGTGCCTCTATGAGGGTTGTGATGTCTTTCTCGCTTAATTCTTGAAGACGCGGTGCTAGCGCGCCATCAAGGGATACGCGCCAGGTAGACAGTGCCTCGCGTCCTTGGTCTGTGAGGTCGAAAAGTACTGACCGTGAGTCTTCGGGGTCTACGGCTCGTTGGAGGAGCCCCTTTTTTTCGAGTCTCTGAAGAAAAATGGTGGCGGTAGGGCGGCTAACCTGCTCTAAGGATGCGATTTCGCGAGGGCGCAACGGGCCGCGCCGGCTGATAGCGGCGATGACGCGCCATGAGACGGATGAGACGCCTACATCGGCGAGTTTTGCGGCGTGGCGCGCAAAGACGCTTGAGGTGAAGACAAGGTCGTGGGGTTGAAAATGATGCGATGAGGTCACACCCCACACTGTAATTTGCAATGCTAACTAAATGCAAATGAAGAGGAAGCCCTGGAAGCCGCAGTAGCAACACAAGGGAAAGAAAAAGGCTCTCGAGCCATCGCTCAAGAGCCTTGCTAGCGAGCGGCTGACGGGAATCGAACCCGCGTATCAGGCTTGGGAAGCGTGCGCTCTACCATTGAGCTACAGCCGCAAACATCTAATATTTTAGGCTTTTTCCTCGCCAAATGGGAAATCCCCTGTAAAGCACCCCCTTGTGTGCGTTAGGTTTAAGGAGTGCTATTTTCAGATCGCGATATCCGCCAAGAAATTGAGAACGAACGCATCCAGCTAGATCCTTTCGACCCGGCAATGATTCAGCCGGCTAGCGTTGACGTGCGTCTTGACCGTTTCTTTAGGCTCTTTGACAACCACAAGTATGCTCACATTGACCCCTCACAAGATCAGTCTGAGCTGACTCGCCTTGTGGAGGTAGCACCCGATGAGCCCTTTATTCTGCACCCTGGCGAGTTCGTGTTGGGCGCAACCTACGAAAAAGTGACGTTGCCCGATAATATTGCTGCTCGCCTTGAAGGCAAATCATCGCTTGGACGCTTGGGACTGCTGACCCACTCCACCGCGGGCTTTATTGACCCCGGCTTTTCTGGCCACGTCACCCTAGAACTTTCCAATATGGCAACCCTGCCCATCATGCTGTGGCCCGGTTCTAAGGTGGGACAGCTGTGCTTCTTCCAGCTCACCAGCGCTGCAGAACACCCCTACGGCGACGGTGCATACGGCAACCGTTACCAGGGGCAGCGCGGCCCCACCGCGTCCCGAAGCTACCTGAACTTTCACAAAACTGATATCGCGACAGATTCCTAGAGAACGCTAGCAACGCGATGAAGAGGTAATTTTTTATATGACTGTAGGTGTATGCCTGCGCCCAGCAAACGTAAATATCGCTGTTGTTTTGCGGATGAAGAACGCGCAAGAGATTGCGCGTGAAATTGCGCAATCGTGGGAAGCCTTGCACCCTGAGATTATTCAGGATGCTGAGGTGAACCTCGACGATGAGAACACGCGCTACCTTCTGGTTGAAGATACCGAAGAATATGAGCACACCGCTTATCCTCGCGAGGAATACGCAGAATTAGAGCGCCTGCGCTATCGAGAAAAAGATCAGTTTCACGAAAGCCTCGTCACCCAGATTACGGTGATGATGATTCACGGGCTGATCGGTGAGCGTCAGATGTTCCACGCCGCGGCTTTAGGTAATGCTGAGAATAAGCGTGCGGTAGCGTTGATTGCTGAGTCGGGTACGGGCAAGACCACCGCTTCGCATTTTTTGGGGGAGCGGTTTACCTACCTCACCGATGAGACCGTCATCGTAGATGAGGACCGTACGGTCACTCCCTACCTCAAGCCACTGTCGGTGATTACTGACCCGGCGCGTCCTAAGCAGCAGATTTCGCCGGAAAAAATGGGTCTCAATCTGCCAGAGCCTGACGCACAATTCAAGCTCACTGCCATGGTGATTCTAACGCGCGATAAGAGCGAGGGTTACACTGCTCCTGTGTTGAAGAAGGTGCACTTAGCGGATGCGTTGCTGAAGATTTCTGCACAGACCTCTGGGCTTGGCTTTACCGACCGCGGCGTTGAAAAGCTCATTGATCTGATTGTGGCGTGCGGCGGTGTGTTGCGTTTGGAGTACTCGGAGATTTCAGAGTCTCTGCCGCTGTTGGTCAAACTCTTGAACGCACCAACGCCTACCGAGGCTCGCGAACCTATCGACATTGCCTACGCCGATAACACCAAGCCCGCTCACGGTGAACTGGCGCGTGCTGCTGACACGAGCGGGTACCGCATTGATGACCGTGTTCTGCTCATGCAAGAAACCCAGCTCAGCGAAGTCTCTTTCTTCGCCGGAGATTTGTGGTTTGAGCTGGAAACACCGCGCACCCCGCAGGATTTACACCGTCGTCTTGAAGAGCTATACGAAGAAGAAATCCCTTATGACGCCTTCGAGAAGAACCTGAGCGAACTCATGGGACTGGGCGTTATCGATCAAGGACGCGCGCGGGCGGTAGCCGCGTCCTAGAACAAAAGGCGGAGTCGGGTAAAAACTTACCTGACCCCGCCTTTTAGCGTATTGAGCGATTACTGGGTGACTTCGTTAGAGAACACCACACCGTCATCGGTAAAGTGATCAATCATAGCCAGCGAATACACGTCATAGCCCTGATCGCGGAAAATCTTGCCGCCACCTTGGAATACCTTCTCGATAGCAATGCCAATACCGGCAACTTCAGCGCCACCTTGCTCGCACAGATCAATCAAACCGTGAAGGGCCTGGCCAGCTGCAAGAAAGTCATCGATAATAAGAATCTTGTCATCGGGAGTTACAAAACGCTTATCAACGCGAATGTCATACTCAATCTTCTTGGTGAAAGAAAATACTTTGGAGTGGTAGGTATCGTTCGACAGTGTCTTGGACGAGATTTTCTTAGCGAAAACCATAGGCACACCCAGCTCTAAAGCCGCGGTGAGCGCCATTGAAATGCCCGAGACCTCAAGGGTGAGCACGCGGGTGATGCCCAAATCTTTAAAGTGTTCCGCGAAGTCTTTACCCATAGCCACCATAAGCTCAGGATCAACCTGGTGGTTGACGAACTCATCCACCTTGAGAATATTGCCGGGCAGTATGCGTCCATCACGCCGAATGCGATCTTCAAGCAGTTCCATGGTTATCCTTCTTCACAAGAACAATGTTGAGTAGTAGTGCCACCAGCGTACCTGTTGAAATTCCCGAAGAGAAAATCATTTGAAGCGCGGTGGGCAAATGAGACAGCATTTCGGGGCGAACGGTCACGCCGATGCCAAGAGCGAACGCTACAGAAATAATCAGCAGTTCGCGATCACAAATCTCTACCGTTGAAAGAGTTTTTACTCCCTGAGCAGCAATCAGTCCGAACAGAATAATGCCAGTACCGCCCAAAACGGGGGAGGGCATAATCGAAATGAGTGCGCTGAGCTTAGGGAAAAGTCCCAGCACTACAAGCAGAATGCCGGCTAGCATCATGACGCGGCGGCTAGCTACCTTGGTGAGGGTAATAAGACCGACGTTCTGCGAAAAAGCAGTGTTGGGTCCGGCGCCAAAGACACCGGCAATTGCTGAGCCAACACCGTCAGCTAATACACCGTTGCCAATGCGCTTGCTAGAGACCTCAGCGTGAGAAGCCTGACCAATAGCTATCATGATGCCCACCGTACCGATTGCAGAAACAATGTAAGCGGGCACAAAAGCTAGAGTGGACGCAAGATCAAAGTGGATACCGTAGGTAAACAGGTTAGGTAGCGCGAACCAGGATGCTTGTGCAACAGCGTCGAGGTTGACCATGCCCAGCGGAATGCAAATAAGGTAACCCGCTACCATGCCGAAGAAAACAGCGGATGCTTTAACGATGCCTTTACCAAAGTAGTTGAGCACAAGAGTAATCACTAGAACCAGGCCAGCAACGCCCAAGTTTCGCAGAGAACCATAATCAGCAGCACCTGTGCCACCGGCAGCCCAGTCCATGCCCACCGGCATCAAGGTAATGCCGATCAGCGCAACCACCGTACCGGTAATCAGCGGCGGGAAGAAACGCATGAGAGGTTTGATAAAGCGGCTAAGCACTACTTCAACCAGCGAACCTGCGATGGTCGCGCCCACAATGCCTGCAATGCCGAACTGGCTACCCACGTTAATAGTGGGGTTAACAAAGGTGAAGTCAGTGCCCATCATGCCCGGCACACGTGCACCCACGGGACCAATGCCCTTGGACTGAATGAAGGTAGTGATGCCGGCCGCAAAAATTGTTGCGCTGACCATGAGAGAAGTTTGCGCGACATCGAGATTAAGAGCGTTACAAACTACCAGGGGAACAGCGATGATTCCGGCAAACGCTGCCAAAATATGCTGAAGAGCCAAGAGTACTGAGAGAGCGTACGGGGGCGAATCTTCCATGCCGTAGAGCATTGCATCTGAATCTGGGGCAGAACCTGCCGCTTTTGATCCGCGGGTGAGATCTTTCAAACCGGTATCTTTCGTGAATGAAGGTGATAGTGCTCAATAAAAATAGCTGCCCATCGAGTACGGAGGCAGCTGTACATGCCTAACAGTGTATCGGTATTTAGCCAAGCCAACCGCGAGCCGGCACCCGTGTAATCCTATTGAGCGCATCACAGCGCCCCGCATCCTTCATAAATTTACGCAAAATCTTAGAGTATAAAGTTGTCTGTCACATCAAAGAAGCAGCTCAAAGCCCGTTAGCATAGGTGACATGGCAACCTTACCCGACCGTAAAAAAGTTTTCGCGTGGACGCTGTGGGACGCCGGTGGAGCCAGCTTCAACGCGATTATGACAACGTTCATTTTCACGGCTCTCTACCTCACCAGCGACGTCTTCGGCTCAGAAACCCACACCACGCAGGTGCTATCTGCCGGGTTGACCATCGCTGGCGTCTTCATCGCGCTCTTGGCGCCCATTAGCGGTCAGCACGCTGACGCCACCGGCAAACGCGGATTCTGGTTGGGCATCAATACCTTTGCTACAGCAATCCTGATGGCACTGTGCTTCTTTGTGTACCCGGACCCCAAATTCCTGTGGTTTGGTGTAACCCTCATTGCGCTCGCCAACGTGGTCAACGAGTTCGCGGTTGTCAACTACAACGCTCTTCTGCCGCGCATCTCAACCCCGGCAACCGTAGGCAAAATCAGCGGTATCGGCTGGGCCTGCGGCTACTTTGGCGGCATCATCGCTTTAGTGCTTGTCATGGTGCTGTTTATCAAGCCGGGCATCCTGCCGCTCCCTGAAGGCGACGGTTCTTTGATCTACCGCAGTATCGCCCTGTTCTCAGCGCTCTGGTGCGTGGTTTTCTCGCTACCCCTTTTGCTCAGCCTTCGCGGTGAATCCGCGCGGACGCGTCAGACATCGGTGAAGGACGCTGGCCCCGGTGGTCTTGCAGGGATTATTAACGCCTACAAACACCTGTTCAACACCGTCAAACGCCTGTACCGCACCACGCCGTCCACCCTGTATTTCTTGGTCACCAGCGCAATTTTCCGAGACGGTCTCAACGGCGTATTCACCTTTGGTGGCGTGCTGGCAGCCGGGTCCTTCGGGTTCAGCGCTAATGAAATCATTATCTTCGCCATCGCAGGCAACGTGGTGGCGGGTGTCGGCGCACTTATCGGCGGGTCCCTTGACGACAAGCTCGGCCCGAAAAACGTTATTCTGGGTTCACTCATCGGCGTGCTCATCGCTGCAACACCGATTCTCTTTCTCGACGGTAAACCCGTCTTCTGGGTCTGCGGCCTAGCACTATGCGCCTTTGTGGGGCCCGCACAGTCAGCAGCTCGCACCTACTTAGCACGCGTTTCACCTCCCGGTGAAGAAGGCGAGCTCTTTGGTCTGTACTCCACCACAGGACGCGCCGCCAGCTTCCTCGCTCCTGCACTCTTTGGCTTGTTCGTTGGTTTGTTAGGCGCACAGGTGTGGGGCGTCATCGGCATCATGGTCGTTATTGCCTTAGGGCTAGCGATGGTGCTACCGCTTAAGCCAGCACCGCGTCTGCAGAATGAGGAAAGTACCTTCTAAAACGTAAGATACTAAAGTCTGCTGAGATCTGTAGCTGAGATGGGATGCCGCCAATCAACTGGTCGGGTCTGGCGTTTAGGGATGTTGATTGGCGGCATCCCATCAAAGCGAAACTGAACAATACTCAGGTTCTATAGAGCAATACAAAAGCACCCGGAGGTTTTCCCTCCGGGTGCTTTTGCAAACTTTGAAAGTTCAGGCAGATTTAGACCTCAGCCTGACCGCCGTGCTTGTACTTGTCCTTTGCCTCAAGGTTTACCTGCGCACGTGAGATGCCGACCTTGATGATGGTGCCTACAAGACCGGTAACCAGTGACCAGATGATGATGTCGCGCCAGCGCTCATCGGGATCGGGGTTGGTTGCGGGGGGCTCATTGCCGGTGATTTTCTTCCAGGTAGCAGCCAAAACCTTGTTGGACAGTGCAACGCCACCGAGTGATGCTGCGGTGCCGCCGAGCTTTACGAGAGTGCTCATTTGTATAACTCCTTTTGATAAGTAGTGTTGCCTATAACAATAACGGCTTAGGCTCTTTTATGCACAGTCTGCTGCGGTTTTGTCTGTTAGCGAAGTCCCGTCATAAGTTGGTGAGCAAGAAAACCGTGCTTATACTGGGTGTGGTTTGAAGATAAACCACGTCTCGCGCGTCCACGCGCGCATCGACAGGGGAGCACCACCGCGGTGCTGAGAGTGCCATAGAAGGCTGACCCTCGAACCTGATCCGGTTAGTACCGGCGCTAGGGAGTCGAGTATCTCAAGAGCGCGTGCGCACACGCGTCCTTCCCCTTCCTAAGACTAGGGAGGATTTTTTTATGTCTGTTACCTCTAACCGAGCAGATTCTGGCCGCGCGCCCAAGCATGGTGCGCGTTCGCGTTCACTGCGCTGGCGCGTCAACGACATTGTGGTGGCATCTGTTCTTGCTGTTGCCTGCGCCCTGATTTTTTGGGTATGGAACAACGCGGTCTACCCCGCGGTGAGCGCAGCAACCGTTGCAGCACCACAGTTCACTCCGCTAATTGCCGGTGCATGGCTGATTGCGGGTGTGCTGGGTGGTCTTATCATTCGTAAACCCGGTGCGGCTTTGTACACTGAGCTGTTGGCTGCGATTATCTCAGCTTTCATTGGTAGCGCGGGCTTTGGCATCACCGTAGTGTACTCAGGTTTGGTACAGGGACTTGGCGCTGAACTCGTCTTTCTCCTGTTGATGTATAAGCGCTGGAACCTACCCACTGCCCTGCTCTCCGGTGCTGTATCGGGGCTATTTATGGGCATCTACGAAGTTATTGTGTGGAATCCCGAATACACTGCAGGTAATAAGCTCATCTACGTTATTTGCGCGGTGATTTCAGGAACTCTTCTTGCAGGGTTAGTTTCGTGGCTTCTGACCCGTGCACTGGCAAAGACCGGGGTGCTCTCATCACTGGCATCCGGCCGTCAGTCACGCCGCTAAATTTTTCTGACAAAGGTAAGGACGCACATGGGCGGTGCACGCGTAGAGGCCAAAGACTTTGGGTGGCATCACCCCGGCCGTCATTCTCCGGCTGTTTCGGGGCTCAGCCTTGTCATTGAACCGGGGCAAAAAGTGCTTTTGCTGGGGCCATCGGGCGCGGGCAAGTCTACTTTTTTGCACGCGCTTGCGGGCGTTATTCACGATGATGACGGTGAGACAGCCCTGGGCGAGTTGCTGGTCGATGGGGTTCCCGCTGAGGATTCGCACGGTACCGTTGGCATGATGCAACAGGACCCGGAGTCATCCGTGATCCTTGCGAAAGTGGGCGATGATGTTGCGTTCGGTCCGGAAAATCTGCAGGTGCCGCGCGATGAGATTTGGCCTCGTGTCAGAGCTTCGCTTGATGCGGTGGGTTTGGGCGAGCTTTTGCTGGAGCACTCTACATCGGCGCTGTCTGGCGGCCAGAAACAACGCTTAGGTCTAGCCGGTATTCTCGCCATGCAACCGTGCGTGCTCCTGCTGGATGAGCCCACCGCTAACCTCGACCCCGAAGGCGTGCTTGAAGTCCGCGATGCCGTGATAGCTGCCCAGCGCAATATAGGCGCAACCATGATCGTTATTGAACACCGCGTGAGCGTGTGGGCACAGTTCATGGATCGTGTGATTGTGCTGAGCCCCGGCGGTGGTATAAGCCATGACGGTTCGCCTGACCAAGTGCTCGTGGACGCGCGCGATGAGCTCATCGCCGCTGGCGTATGGGTGCCGGACTACTCACCGGAAGTTGCCACCGCGCGTCCTGCCCCTGACGGCACAGCCGTCGCAGGCACTGAGCTGTTGCGCGGACGCGCCCTAGCGGTAACGCGTGAACAGCCCACCCGCAAGATGATGCGTGCGCGCAAGAAATTAGCTCGTTCACCTGAGCCAGTCAGCCTTCCGTTACCGTTGCGTCCTGTCACCGACGGTATCGATGTGAGCGTGAACGCCGGGGAGCACCTGAGCATCATGGGCGTGAACGGCGCCGGAAAATCAACGCTGGCCCTCACCCTTGCCGGATTACAGCTAGCTGCCAACGGCATTCTCTACGCCACCGATGAGCTACGCGACAGCGCTCACTGGGACGTCGCATCCTGGTCACCCGAAGAGCTGGTAAGCCGCATCGGCCTCGTCTTCCAAGAGCCTGAGCACCAGTTTCTAACGGCAAATGTTCGCGCCGAACTAGAGTTCGGGCCGCGCCAGGTCGCAAAAGCACGCAAACAAGCTGTTGACGAAAAAGACCTGGCACAACGTACCGAGGCGCTCATGCGCCGGTTGCGCCTAGACCACGTAGCAGGTGCTAACCCGTTCACGCTCTCCGGCGGTGAAAAACGCAGACTGTCCGTGGCAACCGCGCTGGCAACTGCACCGCGCATCCTCATTCTTGACGAGCCAACCTTCGGACAGGACGCCAACACCTGGGCAGAGCTCGTGAATTTGCTCCACGAACTCATGACGCAGGGAACAGCCGTCGTCTCAGTCACCCACGACCTGGACTTCGTTGAAGCTCTCGGCGGCCGTACCCTTTACCTAGGAGCTCATTCATGAGCATCAATATCTTTGACGCTCGCCCCGAATACAACACCTGGCTGGGCAAGATCAATCCCGGTATCAAGTTGTTAGTGGCCACCGTCGTCACGCTTTTGCTGGTTTTCACCGTGGACGCGGTCACCGGCACAGTTGCGCTGGTTCTAGAGATGATTGCGCTGGTGATCGCAGGTTTTAAACCCTTCAACCTCCTGGCGCGTTTTTGGCCGATTCTTCTCGCGACGCTACTTTCAGGCTGGGGCACCGCCATTTTGGCAGAGAAAACCGGCACTGTTCTGCTCGATTTTGCCTATATCACCATCACAACCGGCTCACTCGCATCCGGTGTGGGCATTATGATGCGCGGGCTCGCCATGACCATGCCCGCCCTCATGCTGATGCTTACCACCGACCCCACCGAACTGGGCGACTCACTGGCGCAGACCTATAAACTGCCCGCCCGATTTGTGCTGGCGGCACTGGCTGCACTGCGCTTGGTCGGCATTATGTTTAGCGAATGGAACACGCTAGGAGCTGCACGACGCGCCCGCGGCGTAGGGGCACGCAACGGTGTACTGGGAACCGCGAAAAGCGTGTGCGGGCAGGTCTTCACCCTGCTCGTTCAAGCAATACGTCGCGGCACCCGACTAGCCATGACCATGGAAGCCCGTGGCTTTGGCGCAGGCCAAAGGACATGGGCGAGAGTACCGACTCATTCGTCAAAAGACCTAGTGTTTGCTCTCACCTGGCTGGCTATTCCAGTCATCGCCTACTCAATCTCACTGTACGCAGGCACTCTGAAACTGGTCTTCGGCTCTTTCTAAAAGCCCCCGAGTCTAGCTCTCGAGCGCTTTTGTACCGCGCAAGAGTTTCTCGTGCATAAGCACCATGAGCACCGTCAACACCAACAAAAATGCGGGCAGAAGCACCACCGACACATTATTCGCAATCACACCGAATAGCGGCGCATCGAAATCCTTATACATGGCAGGCCAGGCCGCACCGAGCAAAGAATCAGGAATCCCCAACCCAATAAAGGCGAGATAAATGATGGCAAGTAGAAGGTTATACATACGTGAGTGCCTGTTACTACCTGCGTGTCAATGTGCTGAATTGATGTACTTTCTATCTTAGAAAAACAGCTGGAACCCCAGCAAAGCGTTACATTATCCGTTGCTAGCTCGCACGCAAAAGGGCTCCGAAACCCACCTGAACAGATGAGTCTCGAAGCCCTAGATAGCGCTAACGAAAAGGTTTACTTTTCGAAAGTTGCGGTGTCGATAACCGCGCGGAAGATGACGTCGCCGTCAACTACCTTGTCGTAGTATTCATCAACCTGGTCCACTGAAATTTTTTCAATGACGGATGCGATGCCGTGCTCAGCGCAGAAGTTCAGCATTTCCTGGGTTTCTTCGATGCCGCCGATATTGTTACCGGTGAGCACCTTGCCGCCACCAATCAGGCGTCCCATGTGAAGCTCAAGGGCTTCGGGGGGAAGACCTACGGTTGAGAAGATGCCGCGGGGCTTGAGCAAACCGAGGTAGGCATCCAAATCAACGGGGGCTGAAATGGTGTTGAGAATAAGGTCAAATTCGCCCTTGTGGTCTTCAAAGAAGCCGTCTTCGGTGGTTGCCAGTGTGCGGGTTGCACCGAGCTTCTTCGCTGCCTCTTCCTTCTTCAAGGTGCGTGAAAGAACGGTGACCTCAGCGCCCATCGCAGCGGCAATCTGAACACCCATGTGGCCAAGACCGCCAAGGCCTAGAACAGCAACCTTCTGACCTTCTTTGACGCCCCAGCGTGCCAGCGGTGAGTAGGTGGTGATACCAGCGCACAGTAGGGGAGCTGCAACATCAAAATCGATGGAATCGGGAATGGTAACCGCGAAATCCTCGTTGACGGTAACCTTCTGTGAGTAGCCACCCTGGGTAATGGTGCCGTCAACGTCCTTGGAGTTGTAGGTACCAACGTTGCCGTTGAGGCAGTTCTGCTCCATGCCAGCCTGGCACTGTTCGCATTCGCCGCAGGAGTTAACCATGCAACCAACGCCTACGCGGTCGCCCACCTTGAACTTAGTGACCTTGGAACCCACGGACTCAACGACGCCCGCGATCTCGTGACCAACGGTCAGCGGGAAGTGTGCCTCACCCCATTCGTTACGGATGGTGTGAATATCGGAGTGGCAGATACCTGCTGCTTTGATGTCGATAACAATGTCGTCTTCGCGAGGGTTACGACGCTCAATATCAGCAACCTGGAACGGCTGATCGGGGCCGGTCTTCTGCAGAGCTTTAACGGTGATAGACATGAGTCTCCTTCATGCGGTTATATCTGTGTACTTAAAACGCTACTCCCACCAGCTGGAAAAATATCTGGTGGGAGCAGTATTTTCGCCATATGCTAAATGGGCTTAGTTATTGGCGAGGTAGCCTAATAGCTCGTAAGTAGTGTCGGCATCAACGGCAATTTTTGTGCCGTTAAGGTGCGTCACCGGAGCCAGCAAACGCACGGAGGACGCCAGCCACACGCCGTCCGCCTCTAAGAGATCTTGTGGGTAGAGCGGGCCAAAGCCTAGCTCCCAGCCGTTCTCACGAGCGCCGTTGAAAATTGTTCCCTGCGTGGTACCCGGCAAAATACCGTGGGACGGCTCAGGAGTGTATAGGGTTTTCACGCCGTTCACTGTTTTTGCAACAATCACTGAGCTGGTTGCGCCTTCAAGGATGCGTCGCTCGTCCGTGACCCAAATAGCGTCGTCTGCGCCGCGGGATTTAACGTAGCGAAGTACCGACATATTGACGGCGTACGAGAGTGTTTTTGCACCTGCCAGCAGCCAGGGATAGGCGGAATCTTCAGCCGGGTCGTGGCCACGCGGTAGCAACATGGCTTTCACACCTTCCTCACGCTGCGAAAGGACCTTGGCAGAGGAAGGAGCTACGGTTACCCATGAATGCGGGCCTTCTTCAACGGTTCCGCGCGAGATAATCAGCTTGACGGTATGCTCTTCGCCCAGAGGTGTGCGCGCACCGACCTCTGCTTCTTTCAAGGCGGTGGCAATCGCGTCCTGCCACTGCTTCTCAGAAGGCATCGGCAACTCAAGAAGGCGAGCTGAACCGGCAAGACGCGTGAGGTGAGCATCAATTTTGCGGACGCTACGGTTGACGGCGAGCATGGTTTCAAAGACGCCGTCACCACGGGTAAGACCTTGATCTTCAATGTTAATCAGCGGGGCTGATGCGTCGGCAATGACGCCCGCCGGGTTAGTATCTGAGAGTAAAACTACGGTAGTGCTCATGACCTTATTCTAGTGCTCAGAGACTACCGGCAGATATAAAAATTACTCCCACAATGCGTTTGTACTGACACTAGCGTCAGTACTTTCGCACTGTGGGAATACTTTTTAGCCCGGATAAGAGCCGATGCGACTTACAGCTTTTCTCCTGCACGACGCGCGTATTCTTCTGCTCCCTGCTTGGTCCAGTCGCCGGGAGCTACCGGAGTAGTAAAGAGCGCCAGCGCAGTCAAAACGGCAAAGCCGAGCATTGTGAATGCCATGGGCATGTAAGCGTCCGCATCGCCTAGAGCGACCAGCGGGGATGCGATACCGCCGACAACGGACTGCACAGCACCCATCAGTGATGATGCTGAACCCGCCAAATGGCGTGTCTGCACAATGGCAAGGGCGCTCGCGTTGCTGAAAATCAGACCTACGGAGCAGGTGGTCAAGAAAAGCAGAATGAGGGTCGGTACCAGCATGATTTTAATGCTGAACAAGATGGTGATGGCGACGCTGACCAGTAGCAACATGAGCACGCCAAAGACCAGCATCTTGCGCTGGGAGACGCGTCCTACCAGGTAGGTTACCAGCGAGCTCATACCCACAATGCCGAGTGAGTTCACGCCGAAGACCCAGGTGAACTGAGTCTGAGAAAGTCCCAGAACGTTCTGCAGAACGTAGGTAGATCCTGATACATACGCAAAGAGCGTGCCGAAACCGAGCACCATGGTGAGCATGAATCCGCGGTAGCGCGGGATTTTAATAACCTGACCGATGCCCTTGTACGTGCTGAGAATGCTGCCGGTTTGGCGGCGCTCAACAGGCAGGGATTCTCGCAAAAAGATGAAAACTGACAGGGCAGAAAGCGCCATAAAGACGGTGAGCACAATGAAGATGGTGCGCCAGGTGCCGAAAGAGAGCACAAAGCCGCCGATGAGCGGGGCGAGGACGGGCGCGAAGCCGTTGATCATCATGAGGATGCCCATGAGTTTTGCGGTTTGCAGCCCGCGGGTGGAATCGGTGACGATAGCGCGCGCGAGCACCATGCCGAATGAGCCGGATGCGCCCATGAAAAAACGCGCGGCGATCAGGAACTCTACGGTGGGTGCGAAATAGCATGCCAGGGCCGAGAGGGTGCTGAGCACAACGCCTACATAGAGCGGGCGGATGCGTCCAATTTTGTCAGACATGGGGCCAATAAAAATCTGGCCGATACCCATGCCCACCATAAAAGAGGTGAGGGTCAGCTGCGCGCGGGACGCGGTGGTTCCTAGGTCTGTTGAAATTGCAGGTAGCGATGCGAGGTACATGTCGATGCCAAGCGGCGCTACAGCGGTCAGCGATGCGAGGACTACCAAAACGAGGGGCGTAATTTTATGATGCGCGTGGGTGCTCACTGCTGTCCTTCATTCGGGAAATTCTTGAAAATGTGCCTGTTTATTTTACAGTGAAAATACCTAAATTAGCGCTCATATAATATGTCACATTTTTGGTAGCAATTTCGGTAATGGGTGAAGAGCTGCTCTTCTTGTTCTGCCCACAGATCCCAAAAGGGGCGGTAGGTGTCGCCGTCGCGTTGTAGGGCATCGCGCTTGCGGCTGGTGGTATCTTGCTCGATCCAGCATCTAATATCTGCGCTACCGGCAAGTGCACCAACACCTTCGACCACAAGGACGCGTGGTGCTACTGACGCCTCGATGGTGAGTGTAAACGGGCCGGTAGGCTGACTGCTTGACCAATCCCAACCATTCCATTGAACAGCTTTACCCTGCTTGAGTGCTGTGCTGTTGCCGCGCCATTGGGTAATAGCGGGGGAGAGCCCCGTCCACCCCTGGTAGGTGTCATCGAGTCTAAAAATATCGGGGCTGATTCCCTCTTGTACAAGAGCCTGCCTCACGGCCTCCGTCAGCGTGGTTTTACCCGAACCCGAACGCCCATCAAGAGCAATAATCAGCGGCGCAACCCCGTTGCGTGACCGCATCCGCTCACGCACTAAACCCACCAGAATTGTGCAAAACTGGTGGGTCGAATGTGCAGTGTGTGTTGCAGATAGTTTCATCAGCTCTAACTCTGCGCTTTGATGTACTCAATAACACCGGGAACCGCGTCGCGAATCATCTCGTATGTGATGTAAAAATCTTTTTCATCGCCGTACCAGGGGTCATAGATACCCAAATCACCGTGGTCTTTACCCTCCATTGCGGGGTCGAATTCGCGCATCAAGCGAACCTTCTGCGCGGCCTCATCGGTGGGCGCCATGCGCTGCAAAGAGCGGTAGTGGTTCAGATCCATAGCGATGAGCAGGTCGTGCGACTCAAAATCACTTTTCTTGAACTGCTTTGCGGTGTGAGAGCTAGTGTTGATATTGAGTTCAGTGAGCACCTTGCCTGCACGGCGGTCAATAGGATTGCCTTCTTCTTCATTGGAAATACCTGAAGAGTCAACCTCTACATCCAGACCTGCCTTCTTAGCGGCGTCCTTCAGTAAGAACTCGCCGGTGGGTGAGCGACAAATGTTGCCGGTGCATACGGTCATTACTTTATATGTCATGTCTCTATCTTGACACGTTTTAAGGCGTCGCGGCATGGTCGCCGGCACTCAGGGGAGGCATAATAAGGGCACACCGTTTTATTCAGGAGTCCCCATGAATCAGCCCCTGTTTGATGCCGGACAAGAGCTCATCGACTTGGCTCAGCGAAGCCGCTATGTTCTGAATGTATTGCAGCGACCTGTACCGCTGGGTTTTTCATCGCTATCGCGTGACTATGCAGGTTCCATGCTGACCTTCGCCCCGATTGACCCCGAGATAGTTGATAACGCCAACGCGTTCGCTGAAAAAGCGTGGTGGCAGCAGTAAGGAGAACCCGCGATACAGGCGCTGAGTGCGGGCGCATCCATGGGCCACAACGTGCAGTTTATGCTGGACGCCATCCGTGCCGGCTCAGGCGGATTTATGACCCGCATCTTTGGCGGGCAGAAAAAGAAAGCGGCGGACGCGGCGTCCTTCGACCTTCAAACGCGTCTTGCCGAGGCAGACGCTACTGTGCAAACCATGCGACAGCTCGTTGCCCGAGCCAACGTAGAGATCGGCACTTCTGACCCAGCACAGATTTTTGCCACAAACGCCTTTGGACTCAAGGACGCTACCGGTCAAGAACTTGCGCGTTTTGCGGGGGAGCAGTGGCCGAAGGTCAACTAGACAGAAATTCCCACCTATCGTGTGCAGGCTTTCCATCGCGTGGTGGCGACAATCGATACCGAGGAGCGCAAACATCTTATCGGTGGTATGAGAGGCGACATGGCCGCCCTCAAAGAAGAGCGCGCTCGCCTGACCCTGCGCGATGTGCCCGTGGACAAACTGCGTGAACTAACGCAGGGATCGGTGCGTACAGCCCCGCTGGCTAAGGCAGGCATTGCAACCGTCAACGACGTACTATCTCACGATGTTCACAGCCTCACACAGGTGCCTGGCGTAGGCGAATCAACCGCCGCTCAAATTATTGCGGTAGCCCACCGCCTGCTCGATGAATCCATGAGCTACGAGAAAGAAGCCGTCGGTGAAGTGCGCACTCCCGATGCCGAACGCATGCTGGTGGCACTGCACCGTCTACGCGATATTGACGCAACCTTCTCAGATTCAGACCTGCTTGCCCGCCTGCGCTCCTACCAGCCACTGCTCGCCCAACCCGTGCCCGCGTCCTCACCCTTCTACGTAGCCTACAGCGATGACACCGACGACCTGCAACAGTTTGTAGACGACCTCGCCTGGTGCGAAGCAAACCAGAATCTCAGCGTCGCCGGAGCTCAATGACTCACTCCCGATCAAGCATGGGCACAGTACACCGCTAACCCCGCCGCATACCAGACCCTTCTAGCGCACTATCTCGGCAACGACCTGCTTTAGGACGACGGCTTACTGGATGCGCGCACGGTGGAGCGCATCCGCAAATATCCGCTAGACACCACCCACCTGCACGCCACCTTGCGCGGCTACCAAACCTACGGCGCCAAATTCATGCTGGCGCAAAAGAAAATGATTTTGGGCGACGAAATGGGGCTGGGCAAAACCATGCAGTCCATTGCCGCGCTGGCCCACCTGAAGGCTAAGGACAAGACGCACTTTGTGGTGGTTTGTCCAGCATCCGTGGTGATCAACTGGGGGTGTGAGATTGAGAAATTCTCTGACCTAGCTGTGTTTATCGCGCACGGTGTTGCTCGCGAAGAAAACGTGGCGCGATGGAAGGCTGAAGGCGGCGTTGCCATCGTGACCTACGACGGCGCTCGCCTCTACGGGGACGGTACCTGGCCTATTGACGCGATTATTGCGGAAGAGCGTAAGCGGTTGGGGCTCGATGCCTCTGCGCCGGTTGATACGGACGAGAAACCCGGCGAATAGAGCATAACGGGCATATTGTTGAACAATATGCAGTAATGTAAATTTTTATGCGTGCACGGCAAGCTGAGCGTGCAATTTGCTCCGGCTGAGTGTAACCTAACAAGGCACACACTTTTATAACGGGAGCGCGTAGCACCCATACGCACAACCGGCACTCACACATGTGCCTTGCGCTACGCCTTATGTCTCCCGATGCTTCGATACAGCTCTCGAAGGTAACTAGAAGCCCCGCTTTCATTCAGCAGAAAGCGGGGCTTTAGTTTTAATTTTTCCCAGACGCTGCCGCAGTCAGGGGAGCGCGGGCGTCATAAACCAGACTCTGTCCTATGGACTCTTTGGTGGGAAAAGCAAACATGATTTACTAAAAACATACATACGTATACATGCCCTGCCGGGTAACCGGTACAGGCATGATCCCCCACTTAGAAAGTTCATCATGTCTCAGAATCCTTTGAACCCCCAGCATCCTGATAATGCAGATTACCTGCAGAATTCCGCTCCGCAGCATGGAGAAGGCAATCAAAATCCCGAGCAATTCCAGCACAATGCTCAGGCGGCAACTGGCAATGGTGCCCCGTACAACCAGCAGAATGGGCAACCTGTTCAAGGTGGTGTAGCTCCTGTGGGTCACCAGCCATTTGACGATCAGCATCAGTTTGAAGGCGCACAGCACGGCTCGCACGCTCCCTATGGTGATCAGCAACCGAAGAAAAAGAAAACAGGTCTTCTTATCGGACTGCTTGTGGGCTTACTTCTGTTGCTGGCGCTACTTGCCCTCGCGCTCTGGTTCTTCTTGGGCCGCGGCGACAAAGTTAAAGGCATGGATGAGTTTAAAGCTGCCATGAACAAATCTGTAAGCGATACTTCCGCCGATAAGTGCAACACTATTTCAGACACCATTCTTAAAGAATCGATGGAAGAAGACCTCAAGAAGAACAACGTGGATCCCTCAAACGTCTACCTGTGTTCAGACGTTGACTTCACTTCTATGGAGGCACTGATGTCAGCGGCTACAACTCAAGAAGCCGAGCCCAAGATGGTCATGGGAGTTTACACAGGCGACCAGAAAGCTGAGTCGGACAACAATCTTCTCAAGGAACTTGAGAACGAAGGTTTTAATGACGGCTGGGCACTTCGCGGCGATAACTGGGGCATCGTGGGTGATGCCGACGATAGCGTCAAGAACAAGCTCTTGGACGAGCTCGGCGGTGAAGAAATCAAAAAGTAAGGGCGTACTTTTTCGCCATTAAAGATAAGGGGTGCTTTCGCGTCAGGGCGCGGGAGCGCCCCTTTTTTCGTATGTCCAGCGAGGACGGAGGTGTAAGACGCCGCCTGTTCACCTGCGGCGCAACACGCGTCCTTAAATATTTTCCTGTTAATCCGCTGAACCTTAAAACCCCGCCAAATCAGGGCTTGTGGGCGCTCAGGAAGCCTCAAATCGTGTTTCTTGAGTCGATATATTGAATAAAAGTTGAGTTAGGGTGACTCAACTCTATTGACATTTGCTCAAAAAGTGGCAGACTGGATATCGAAGCAAGCGAAGTTGAGCTAAGACGACTCAAGAAATCTTGCACAAGTTCTAGAAAAGAAAAAATATCTCGAAAGGATAAACACCATGGCACGTGCAGTAGGCATTGACCTCGGTACTACCAACTCAGTTGTATCAGTACTCGAAGGTGGCGAACCCACCGTTATCGCGAACGCTGAAGGCGCTCGCACCACCCCCTCAGTTGTTGCATTCTCAAAGGACGGCGACGTACTCGTAGGCGACGTTGCAAAGCGTCAGGCGGTCACCAACGTTGACCGCACCATCGCATCCGTCAAGCGTCACATGGGTACCAGCTGGACCACCGACATCGACGGCAAGAAGTACACCCCTCAGGAGATCTCAGCTCGTACCCTGATGAAGCTCAAGGGCGACGCAGAGTCATACCTGAACGACACCGTCACTGACGCTGTTATCACCGTTCCCGCATACTTCAACGACGCTGAGCGTCAGGCAACCAAAGAAGCTGGCGAAATCGCAGGCCTCAACGTACTGCGCATCGTCAACGAGCCCACCGCAGCAGCACTGGCATACGGCCTGGATAAGGGTAACGAAGACGAACTGATTCTCGTCTTCGACCTCGGTGGCGGTACCTTCGACGTCTCACTGCTCGAAGTTGGCAAGGACGAAGACGGCTTCTCAACCATTCAGGTACGCGCAACCGCAGGTGACAACCGCCTCGGTGGCGACGACTGGGATCAGCGCATCGTTGACTTCCTGCTCGAGCAGGTAAAGTCCAAGACCGGCGCTGACCTGTCCAAGGACAAGATCGCTCTGCAGCGTCTGCGCGAAGCAGCTGAGCAGGCTAAGAAGGAACTCTCCTCAGCTACCTCAACCAACATCTCGCTGCAGTACCTGTCAGTAACCCCTGAAGGCCCCATCCACTTGGACGAAAAGCTCTCACGCGCTAAGTTCCAGGACATGACTTCAGACCTGATCGACCGCACCAAGAAGCCCTTCAACGACGTCATCAAGGAAGCTGGAGTATCAGTTTCAGACATCGCGCACATCGTGCTCGTTGGTGGCTCAACCCGTATGCCCGCAGTCACCGAAGTTGTCAAGGAACTCTCAGGTGGCCGCGAGCCCAACAAGGGCGTCAACCCCGATGAGGTTGTAGCAATGGGCGCAGCACTTCAGGCAGGTGTTCTGAAGGGTGAGCGCAAGGACGTTCTGCTGATCGACGTCACCCCGCTGTCACTGGGTATCGAGACCAAGGGCGGCATCATGACCAAGCTGATTGAGCGTAACACCGCAATCCCGACCAAGCGCTCAGAGACCTTCACCACCGCTGAAGCAAACCAGCCCTCAGTGTCCATCCAGGTATTCCAGGGCGAGCGCGACTTCACCCGCGACAACAAGTCACTGGGCAACTTCGAACTCACCGGCATCGCACCTGCACCCCAGGGCGTACCCCAGATTGAAGTTACCTTCGACATCGACGCAAACGGCATCGTCCACGTCTCCGCTAAGGACAAGGGCACCGGCACCGAGCAGTCAATGACCATCACCGGCGGCACCTCATTGTCCAAGGATGACATCGAGCGCATGGTCAAGGACGCAGAAGCACACGCAGAGCAGGACAAGGCACGCCGCGAGGCAGCTGAAACCCGCAACGTTGCTGAAAACTCCGCATACTCCATCGAAAAGCTCCTCAAGGAAAACGGCGACAAGCTGCCTGAGGACGTCAAGAACGAAGTTCAGGGCGACGTAGACGCGCTGAAGGAAGCACTTGAAGGCGATGACGACGATGCAGTGAAGTCAGCATTCGAAAAGCTGCAGGCTTCACAGACCAAGCTCGGCGAAGCACTCTATGCACAGGCTCAGGCTGACGCCGCAACCGCAGAAGGCGCACAGGCTGAAGACGACGACGTAGTAGATGCTGAAGTAATCGACGACGAAGACGAAAAGAAGAACTAATCATGGCTGAAAACACCAACGAGCCCACCGACAACCAGCCTGAGGGCGTTGACCCGCTTGAAGAAGCGTTCAACGCACCCGCCGCTGAAGGTCACCCCGAGGTCGAAGGTGTCACCGACTCGGGTGTAGCAGAAGACGCTGCACCCGAGGCGGAAGCCCAGGAGGAAGCCGCAGACACCGAGTCTGCAGATGCACAGCTTGCAACTGAGCGTCTTGAAGACCTCCGACGCCTTCAGGCAGAATTCACTAACTTCAAAAACCGTACCGGACGCGAAAAAGAGCAGCTGCGCACTCACGTAATCGCTGACGTTGTAGTAGCCCTGCTGCCCGTCATTGACGATATCGATGCAGCACGCAACCACGGCGACCTTGAAGACGGCCCGTTCGCTTCAATCGCCAACAAGCTCGAAGAAACCCTCAAAAAGCAGGGCCTTGAGCGATTCGGTACCGTGGGTGAGAACTTCGACCCGCAGGTTCACGAAGCTGTGCTTCAGCAGCCGACCTCAGAAGTTGAACCCGATCAGGTATCAATGGTTCTGCGCAACGGCTACAAAGTGGGTGAGCGTGTAGTACGCACCGCTCAGGTGGCTGTGGCGGTAGCTGAGTAAGCGACAACTCAATGGGCGGTGAGAGGGCAATGCCGATGCGGGAGTCCCGCGTCGCCAGCATCCCTTGAACGCCAGCCCCGAGCCAGCTGGCTTGCGGAACTCCCGCATCGCACGGCTTGGGCGTATAGAAGACGGTGGGCGGGTTCGAGTATTCGAGCCCGCCCATTGTTGAAAGATAAAGTTGTTGCTGGAGCGAGTCTGACTGCTGATGCACACGCGTCGCGAGCTGGGTAGCAGTGCTTGTTGACTAGACGTACTGTCTGTGTGGGCAAGGCACCTGCGATTAACTGGTCGGGTCTGGCGTTAAGGGATGTTGATCGCAGGTGTTTTGCCCGCGCAAATAAACCAAAAACTAAGATAAATACCAAGATTTTAAAAGAGATAACCTACGAGGCGTAAGGAGACGCTACAACATGGCAAGTGAAAACTGGCTGAACCAAGATTTTTATAAGACACTAGGCGTCTCCGAGGACGCCTCAGATGCTGACATCAAGAAGGCATACCGCAAGCTGGCACGTAAGTACCACCCGGATCAGCACCCTGGCGATACGACCGCTGAGACTAAGTTCAAAGAGGTTGCTGAGGCTTACGATGTGCTCTCCGATAAGAAGCAGCGCGAGGAATACGATCAGATTCGTAAGTACGGTGCTGCAGGCTTTGGCGGCGGAGGCTTCCCTGGCGGTGCAGGTGGCTTCGGTGGCGGCGGGTTCCCCGGTGGGTTCTCCACCGGTGGTGGCCAGAACATCAACATCGACGATCTGCTGGGTGGCATGTTCGGCGGCGGAGGCTTCGGTGGTGGTGGTTTCGGCGGCTTCCAGCAGGCACCGCCGAAGGGCGCAAACCTTACTGCACAGACCAGCATCACTCTGCAAGAGGCATACAACGGTCACACTCTGAATGTGCGTGGTGGCGACGGCAACGGTGTGCAGGTCAAGATTCCTGCTGGCATCAAGGACGGTCAGAAGGTGCGTATGCGAGGCAAAGGCCAGCCCGGCCCCGGCGGCGCTGGTGACTTGATTGTCACCGTGAACGTGCAGAAATCATCAGTCTTTGAGCGCGATGAAAACGATGTCATTGTGCGTGTGCCCGTGACTTTGGAAGAAGCTATCAACGGCGCTGTTATCAAGGCGCCGACACTTGATGGTCAGGGCGTGAAGTTGCGTCTTGCTGCTGGCGCACCCGTGGGGCAGAAGTTGCGCGCAAAAGGACGCGGATTCAAAACCAAGACCGGCACCGGCAATATGCTGGTCATCACCGAGGTTCAGCTTCCCACCGACCTCAGCGATGAAGCTCAGGAGGCTTTTGCGAAGTTCGTGGAACTCGCGCCGCAGGGTGATCCTCGCGAAGAGCTGATGCGGAAGGCGGGGCAGTAAACTATGGCTTACGAATCAGACCGCCCGGTATTTGTCATTTCGGTGGCGGCTGAACTAGCGGGCATGCACCCGCAGACTCTGCGTCAGTATGACCGTCTAGGTTTGGTTCAGCCATCGCGCGCACCCGGTCGCGCCCGCCGCTATTCGCAGCGCGATGTTGATAAACTGCAGCAGATTCAGGATCTCTCACAGAACGGTGTTTCGCTTGAGGGAATCAAGCGCATTATGCAGCTGGAGAATCAGGTGGATGCTCTGCAATCGCGCAACGAAGAGCTCATGGATGAGGTTGAGCGGCTAAATATGCGTTTGCAGGAATCCTCGCGTGTTTTCGCTGCTGGGCTTTCTGGCGATATTGTGCGTATTACTCGCGGCAAGCGTCCGCCTGCGCGTAAGCGTTCGCAGGCTGTGGTCTTGTACCGCCCGGAGCGTTAGAACTTTCAAAAAATTACCCGGTTCTGTGCAGATTACCCGAAAAAATCGGATAAAAAGCACGGAATCGGGTAGTTTTTTGCGCTAAAACACGCCCAAAAAACTTTCGCAATAAAGTAATTGTCTTGAGTGTTCTGGTAAATGTAGAAAGATAAAGCATTCGGTGAAAGAGAAAAATGTCTACGTCAGAACACAATAAAAACCTGCCGCCGGTCGATCAGATGCCGCTGCAGATGGGCTTAGATACCTTCGGCGATGTCACCGTTGATACCGACGGCAATCCGTTGCACCAGGCGCAGGTTATCCGCAACGTGGTGGAGCAGGGGCAACTTGCTGACCGCGTCGGCGTGGATTTCTTTGGTATTGGAGAACACCACCGCCCGGATTTTGCTGTCAGCGCGCCCGACACCATCTTGGCGGGGCTCGCCACCACGACCGATCGCATCCATTTGGGCTCAGCCGTTACGGTGCTGAGCTCCGATGATCCGATTCGTGTCTACCAGCGTTTTGCCACCATCGACGCGATGAGTGGCGGGCGTGCCGAGGTGGTTCTAGGACGCGGTTCATTCACCGAGTCCTTCCCGCTTTTTGGATACGATTTGGGCGACTACGAGAAGCTATTCTCTGAAAAATTGGAGCTTTTTAGCCGCATCGTCACTGAAGAACCTTTGACCTGGAATCCCGGTGACCGCACTTCGCTGAAAAATCAAGAGATTTATCCGCGTACTGAAAACGGGTTGAAGCAGTGGATTGCTGTGGGTGGTAGCCCTGAATCTGTGGTTCGCGCGGCGCAGTACAAAATTCCGTTGATGCTTGCGATTATCGGTGGCCCTGCCTCCCGCTTTAAGCCTTTTGTTGATTTGTATAAGCGCGCGAATGATCAGTTGGGGCAGGACCAGTTGCCCGTTGCGGTGCATTCACCTGGTCACATTGCTGATACCGATGAAGAAGCGAAAGAACAGCTACGTGAGCACTGGATTACCAACCGAAATAGGATTGGACGCGAGCGCGGCTGGGGCAACACCGGTGTTGTGGAGTTTGAAAACGAAGCTCAGCACGGCTCGCTGTATGTGGGTTCACCTGAAACCGTGGCAACTAAAATTGCGCAAACCGTTAAGGATTTGGGTTTGAATCGTTTTGATCTCAAGTTCTCTAATGGTCCGTTGCCGCATGAGTATTCGATGCGTGCGATTGAGCTGTACGGAACCCAGGTTATTCCAATGGTTCGTGAGATGCTCGACCAGTAATCAGACATAAAAATGACCCGGTTCCGTGCGGTGCCAGAATTTTCGGGTAAAAGGCACAGAGCCGGGCCATCTTTTTACTTATGAGACGCGTCGGTAGGTGAGGTCGTGGGCGCGGCGTCCTGCCTCTCCTGCCTTGCGTTCGAAGGACGTGAGCGTGCGTCCTTCCCAGCGAGGTGCCCAGCCACCGATGGGGTCTTCATCGGTTGCGCCTTCACCGGCGTGTACGTTTTCAAAGTCGGGGTGCGCTTCTAGGACTTCGCGCATGACCAGTGCGTATTCTTCCCAGTCGGTAGCCAGTCGCCAGATACCGCCGGGCTTGAGGACGCGAGCTACTTTGGATGCGAAGTCTGGTGACACTAGGCGACGCTTGTGGTGGCGGGACTTGTGCCAGGGGTCCGGGAAGAAGACCCAGAGTTCGTCCACGGAGTTTTCTTCGAGAAGGTTATCAAGCAACTCCGGTGCGTTAGCCTGAGCCACGCGAACATTCTCAACCTCAGCCTGCCCCATTTTCAACAGCAGGTCTGCGATTCCCGGGGTGTAGACCTCAACGGCGAGAAAGTTGTTTTCGGGTACTTCGGATGCGCGGTGCACAATAGCCTCGCCCAAGCCGGAACCAATCTCAACAACCAGGGGAGCGGTGCGTCCATAGAGAGCTTCCTGATCAAAAGTTGCCTCGGGTGCAACAGAGGTGTCTGCTACCAGGCGGGGCAAATCAAGGACGTGGGTGGGTGCGTATGTATCCCATGCTTTTTGGCGACGCGAGGTGAGTCGGTCGCCGCGTCGTACGAAGGAGTAAGGCTGTCGGTAGAACTTTTCGGGAGTAGGCTGCTCGGTAACGTCGATACCCTGTGCCAGTTTTTCTTCGCGTGCCGCCATGTCGGCTTTTTGCTTGTTGGTTTCCACAAAGACTCCTTGAATCTAATGATGAACCGGTGCAGACGGAAACTCTAAGCCTCACCGGGTGCGCTAGAAGATGAGCGCTGAGGTAACTGTTCAATGATAGTGGGTGTGTGCCTGTAGTCGGGCGTGAAAAAAGGGGTTCGTTGTGAAAGCCACAACGAACCCCTTTGACCTAAAAATTACTGAGTGATCTCAGCGAAGGGTTTAGAGAAGACCCTTGCGTGAGGTGATCAGTGCAAGACCTGATGATACGAGGAAGATGTCCTTAGCCAAAGCGGTACCTTCCTGTGAGGGGCGGATGCCGTCTTCGAGGGTCATGTCATCGTTCTTGAAGTACATGGTGAGCATGCCTGCGCCGAAGCCTGCAAGACCGAGGCCTGCAACCTTAGCGGGAACGATGGGGCAAAGAAGTGCTGCGCCGAGTGCGATTTCAGCTGCGGTCAGTGCCTGGCCGAACTGCTTGTCTGAGAGCTTGTTGACCTGGGGTACACCGGTTGATGCCATGCCCTTGAGGTAGCCGTAGGTTTCCTCATCCATCTTTGCCTTGCCGAGACCTGAGTTCAGGATGAATGCGCCGGCAGTGGTGCGAAGAATTGCGTTTGATACGAGACCCATGTGAATTTTCTCCTTCGTGGATATGGTGTGAGGTGCGCTGTGTGCGTCCTTCTTCTGCAAGATTACTTTACTTGTAAAATAAAATCAAGCAATCTCACTTACTATTTTTTCACGATTCCACATAAAACGGTGTCCAAAGTTCGAAAAAATTGCATCAGATTGCCGAGAGCAAGCGAACCGGCGCACTACAATGGGTCAAATAATAAAATTCAGACACAGTTTGATAAAGCTCTTGTGACGGTATGGTCTAAAGGAGGCTATACCTCAACGAATAGGAGGAGCGATGGGAGAACTATCGCAAGCATCCCACTCAACTGAGGGGGAGCTGCAGCGCGGTTTGTCTAACCGCCATATTCAGCTAATCGCCATCGGCGGTGCAATCGGTACCGGCTTGTTCATGGGATCCGGCCGCACCATCTCAGTAGCAGGCCCATCAATTCTCTTCGTGTACGCCATCATCGGCTTCATGATCTTCCTGGTGCTTCGCGCAATGGGCGAGCTTTTGCTGTCTAACCTCAACTACAAGTCATTCGGCGACTTCGCAACCGACATCCTCGGCCCCACAGGCGGCTTCTTCGTTGGCTGGTCTTACTGGCTGGCGTGGGTTGTTGTTGGCGTTGCAGACACCATCGCAATCACCAACTACGTTCATTTTTGGTGGCCGGACCTTCCCTCATGGATTCCCGCTATCGTTCTGATTCTTGCCCTGCTCACTCTGAACCTTCCGAGCGTTAAGAACTTCGGCGAAATCGAATTCTGGTTCGCGATGATCAAGATCGTGGCAATTATCGTTTTGATTATTGTTGGTCTGGGTATGGTATTCATGGGCTTCACCGCTCCCAACGGCAACAAGGCTCAGATTGCGAATATCTGGAACGACGGCGGACTGTTCCCCTTCGGCGTGCACGGTTTCTTGGCCGGCTTCCAGATTGCTTTGTTCGCGTTCTTTGGTGCTGAGCTAATTGGTACCACCGCAGCAGAAACCAAGGACCCCCGCAAGACTCTGCCCCGCGCTATCAACAGCGTTCCCGTTCGCATCATTCTCTTCTACGTGCTGACCTTGGCTGTTATCTTGATGGTTACCCCCTGGCGCGCCATCCCTTCAGATCAGAGCCCCTTCGTTGAAATGTTTGCTCTTGCAGGCTTGGGCGTCGCTGGTTCTATCGTGAACTTTGTGGTTCTGACCAGCGCTATGTCATCGGCTAACTCCGGTGTTTTCTCCACCTCACGTATGCTCTACGGTCTGGCTGAAGAGGGCACCGCGCCGCGCGTATTCTCTAAGCTGTCAAAGACCGGTGTTCCCCGTAATGCCCTGTACCTCACCGCTGTTTTGATGCTCTCAGGCATCGTTCTGTTGTACTCGGGTGATGATGCGATGACCGCGTTTGAGCTGGTCGCAACGGTTACCGCGCTGTTGGCAATGTTCGTGTGGTCCATGATTCTGGTGTGCTACTTCATCTACCGTTCAAAGCGTCCTGAAGTTCACGCTGCATCAGAGTACAAGATGCCCGGTGGTCGCGTTTCAGCAGCTATCGCTTTGCTCTTCTTTATCGCAATGATTGTTGTTTTGGGTCAGGATCCTGAGACCTTGAAGGCACTGATGGTTCTGCCCATCTGGTTTGTTCTGCTGACCATCGGCTGGTTCATTGTTCGTAAGTCGCCTGCTCGTATTGCCGGCTACAAGCGCTTCAAAGAAGATTTGAAGAAAGAAGTAACGTTCTAAGCTCTACGGTGTAGCGACTGAATAACACTTGGTAATACCCGCCCCGCAGTTTTGCGGTGGCGGGTATTTTTATGCGCGCGGTGAGAAAAACAGGGCAATCAAGGTGGCAGAGAGCAGGACGAGTGTGCCGCAAGAAGCTGCGGCGAGCGTCCATCCTTCGTGGGCGAGAAGAAGACCGGTTGCCCAGCCGACGCTCGCTGACCCCACATAGTAGAAGACGTTATAGAGAGCTGTTGCTTGAGTCTTTGCGCGGGTTGCGATGATGCCTACTTGGCCGGATGCGAGCGCGTGCGCGGCGAAGAACCCGGTGGTGAGAATAACCAGTCCCGCAATAATAACTGGCAGGGGAGAGAGCGCCGTGAGGGCGATACCTCCGGCCATGAGAAGCGAACAGGCCACAAGAACTTTTTCGCTGAGAATCTACGGGCAAGTTTGGACGCGGTCGCTGATGAGAAGGTGCCAAACAGGTAGGTGAGAAACAGGAAAGAGATGAGTGAGACAGGAAGAGAATAGGGCGGTGCTTCGAGTACGAAACCAATGTAGTTGTAGATGCTCACGAAGGCACCCATGAGGGAGAACGCTGCGAAATACAAAAGAAGCAGTTTCGGGTGTTTGAGGTTGACCCCGAGCTTTTGAACAAGGTGCGTGAGAGAAAAGCCGTCTTTTGTAGCATTAGGTTTTGTGAGCGAGTTAAAAGATGCTGCCGCTTGAGCCAATGCACCGCGCGATAACAACACCGCGAAGAAGCTAGCTGCGCACGCTGCCAGAATTGATACGGCCATCAGCGCCCACCGCCAGCCCACCAGCTCCACTAAAACACCCGAAACCAGGCGTCCGACTAATCCGCCGAGCGAAGTGCCCGAAATAAACAGGCTGGTTGCTGTGACCTGCGCTGAAAAATGGGTCACCGAGACAATAAAAGAAATCGCTACGCCGGTGACTGCGGCGAGAAAAATTCCTTCGAACACGCGAAGCCCTAAAAGCAGGGGATAGGACGAAACCCACGGCAGTCACAGGCCCAGTAGAGTTGCGAGGCTCAGCCCGAGGATCATGGTGCGGGCGCGTCCCCACGCATCAGCCACAAATGCCCAAACAATAGAGGCGAGAGCCAGACCTGCAGTCGCCGCAGAGATAGAAAGCGCCGCAGCATCAGCGCTAATTGATAAACCACGTGCCATAGCGGGCAAAGCTGCCTGCGGTGAATAGAGCTGAGCGAAAACCGCCATACCGGCACAAAACATCGCCATCAGTAACCGCGCATATTCGCGACTGCCCTGAGTGAATCCGGAAAATTGTTGCCCCTGTGCGCTCATGTTTGCCCTCCCGCATCATTCTTGTTGTATCACGTTGCGTGAGGCAACTGTAGGTCAGAGGGGATGCGTGAAGTAGTGTTACCCCACGAACTGAGAGCGGTATGCCGGCTGATCCGGGCAGGAGTTCAGCACATCCTCCATGGCTGATTTTTCGGCGCGAGTGACCCACAAACCATAGGCTGCTTTGACAGAGACCTGTCGCGCCACGTATTCACAACGGTAACCGGGTTGCGGTAGCCAGGTTGAGGCGTCCTGATCAGACTTTTGCGTATTAGCCTCACGGGAGGTTGCCTGCAAATTAAGCGGGTCGGTGGCAATTTGTTGGCGTCGAACGTCGTTGAGCGATGACGCGCCTGTGGTCCACGCATTGCTCAGCGCCACCACGTGGTCGATAGGAATGAGCGATGAAGAGTTTTCACCGCGTTTAAAATCAACGGTACCGAGCGTGTAGGGGTCATCGAGGACGCCCGATAGCACGCGGCATCGTGAGTCTTCGACAGCGTTGTTAAGATCGCGCGCCAAAATGTCATTGCGCTGGTCGCATCCATTGCGGTCGGTATCTGTCCACGCCCTGCCGAACTTATCGCGTGAGTAACCGTTCTGGCTACCCTTGTCTTTGACTTCTAGCGTTGAAAGCACCGTTAGCGCTGTGGAGTATTCTTTGGGATGCGACAGGTCGAACCCGGTGTTGTCGATAGTTTTGGTGGGCTCTTGCCCAACAATTGCGCCCCACACATTGTCGGGGATTTTCTGTAGCGCCGCTTCTAGCGACCAATTGGCGCTGCGCAGCCACGAGATACCAAGCACCAGCGTAAGAACAACAAGGACGGTAGCGATGAGCGTGAACAGAGTAGAAGAAGAGCGGGACTTTCTGGGCATAGATAGAGTTTACCCCGCCTAGCTGGGCGGCAGATTCACTGCCTGCGCACGGTGGGGCGGGGTAAATTTCTTTAGGACTCAGTATCGATAGATACGGTGGGTTCAGGAACCACAATCATGGGAATTGAACCAGTTCCGGGATGAATCACATCTGCACCGGGAGCGGCTACGGGATCGTCCGACTGGTAGTAGTCCACCTGATCAGCGCCGTAGCTAAAGTGCATAGCGTTAATGACGGCGTGAGCTGCCTCGTGGATGTTCAAGAAATTGTGGGTCCACGATGGGCGAGACTCATCGGGAGCAGACCAACCGTGAGCGAACAGGTAATCGGTATCTTGCGTGAGCTGAAGGTTCTCAAAAGCATCCGCCGGAGTGAGCTGACAGAGGTAGCCGCTGGGCGCACGAAGAACACTCACAAATGGAGTGTACTCCTCTGCCTCCACCACCTCGGGGCTGAGGTAGTAGATGCGCAAGGTCTGCATCCACGGCAGTTCCTCAAGACGAGAAACCATCACATTCACCAGGTTTTCCCATCGTTTTGATGCAGAAAAATCTTCCGCTGAGGTGCCCGCGCTTTCAATAACGCCAATACCCTCAGCCGCCAGCTCCTCAATAGAGAGCGAGGTGTTCCAGTCCTTGGTTGAAGACACCGGCAGAGCCTTACCCGCACCCATAGACACCGCATCGTTGATGAGCTTACGGCCCTTTTGCAAACCGTTATGCCACGAACCGAAGCGTGCACGAATAGCACTCACCGTGGGCACCTTACCGTAGTGATCACGATCCGTTGACCACGTACCGTACAGCAAAACAGCGGGCTTACGATCGTAGCGGATGCAGTAGCTCAAGAAATCAGCCAGCACATTGCGGAACTCGCGCTCTGAAATAGATGAAGGATCAACAGACGGTTCAATCTCATCAATATCAGGCGGACAAATACCAATGCGCAGAAGAGCGCTACTCCACGAACCATTACCCAGGCGGTCAGTAATCACCTGACGCGACGGCGGCCACGCCACCGCGTCCTGATCAACCTCGGCCAACTCAGGCGGCAGATTCTCTAACATCTCATCGTAGGTGGCCTCATCGACCATGGTGTACGGGTGCTGAGAAAGATAATCCAGCGCAGCACCAATCTTAGACATCACCAGCGCAATGCTCTCGGGGCTCACCTGCGCCATCTCAAGCATGCGAGGAACATCCTGCATAATCGTGGGATCAATATTGACAACGGTGTAGCTGTAATCCGGCTCTAAATCCAAGGTGTACGCCACCGCATACCACAGGGCAGATGCCATCATCACGTTGTTAATCGGCTGCTCTCTGCGACCGACAAAAATCCACTCACCGGTAGAAATCGCGTGGTTCAAATAATCAATGGGAGCGTCCGGGAAAATAGTACGAAAGCGTGACATAGCTTCGCTGGGGGCAAGACCCATCGCTGCCATTTCACCAATGACCGACGAGTAAGAAGACAAAAAGTCCTCGTAGCTCGAATCGCTGGTGGTGAGCATTAGAATCTCCTCAATAAGTGCACCGTAGGGGAGTAACTACAAAAGCGTGGGTGCGCGCACTTTTGTGGCTAAATTTTGGATATACCAACTCTAAAACTGCAGGGGCACAAGACCAAAGATAAACGCTCGTGATGCCAAACATTACGCGGGATATCTTCTCGTAATCCCACCTGCGACTGTGCCTAATTACTGCAGCGTACAACATCGTGAGAGACTATAGATTATGACTACCCAAAGCCCCTCCCGCGATACCGCAATCATTCAACGGATCACCGATGAACTTGGCGTGCACGTATGGCAGGTGAAGGCTGCAGTTGAGCTGATGGACGCTGGCTCAACCGTTCCGTTTATCGCGCGTTACCGCAAAGAGAAGACGGGGTCTTTGGACGATGCCCAGTTGCGCACGGTGCAACAGCGGCTGACCTATCTACGTGAGCTTGAAGAGCGCCGCGGAGCTATTCTCAGCGCGCTGGATGCTCAAGGCGTCACCGATGAGTCTCTGCGTGCCGCGCTACTCAGCGCAGAAGACAAAAATACGCTAGAAACCCTGTACGCACCGTACAAGATGACGCGCCGTACCAAGGCGCAAATTGCCTATGAAGCGGGGCTTGAAGACCTCGTTGAGGACCTCCTCGAAGTACCACTGGCGAGCCTGCGAGATATCGCATCCGCCTACATTCACCCGGCAGAAGAAGGCATGCCCGCCGACACCGCGGTCGAAACTGCCGAGGATGCGCTCGCCGGCGCCCGCGCTATTTTGATGGATCGTGCGGTGCACGATCACGAGCTGGTGGAAGCACTACGCGATAAAATGTGGCGAACCGGCGTTATTAGCTCCAAGATGGTGGCAGGTAGCGAGGAATCCGGCGCCAAATTTGCTGACTACTTCGATTTTTCCGAGCAGATTCGACGCATCCCTTCGCACCGCGTACTTGCACTGTTGCGCGCTGAAAAATCCGGTGCGGTGAAAGTGAGCATCGACGGAGCTGTGCCCGCACCGGCTGTTTCTAAGCTTCGCGGCGCTGAGCGCGCTCAGGCATTGGTTCAAGCCGAAGAATATGACCACGTCCGTGCCGGGTACGAGTCTCAGGTTGCTATCGATCTTGGCATTCCGGTACAGGTTCTCAACACTGTGAGCGAAGATGATGACCGCGTGCTGTCCTGGCTTGCCACCACCGTGCGCCAAACCTGGCGTCAGCGCCTGCTACCGCGTCTTGCGACCGATATTCGCAATGCCCTGTTTGAAAAGGCGCAGCAGGACGCCATTGCCGTCTTTGCTTCGAACCTTCGAGATTTGCTCTTAGGTGCTCCAGCGGGTTCTCGCACGGTACTGGGTCTTGACCCGGGTCTGCGTACCGGTGTGAAAGTTGCGGTAGTGGACGGCACAGGAAAAGTGCTAGCGACTGACGTTATTTACCCGCATGCCCCGCATCATCAGAAGGACGCTGCGCTCGATACTCTGCAGCGTTTGTGCACCGAGTACTCTGTAGATTTGATTGCTATCGGCAACGGCACCGCCTCACGCGAAACAGACCGTCTGGCGGGGGAGCTTATAGCTCGTATCGGCGCGCATCAGCTACAAAAGGTTGTGGTGTCTGAGGCGGGCGCGTCCGTGTATTCAGCCTCAGAACTTGCCTCTGCCGAACTGCCTCAGCTCGATGTTTCTTTGCGCGGTGCTGTGTCCATTGCGCGCCGCTTGCAAGATCCGCTGGCCGAGCTGGTGAAGATTGACCCCAAGTCGATTGGTGTGGGGCAGTACCAGCACGATGTTTCTGAGTCCCTGTTGAGCTCAACTTTGGACGCGGTGGTTGAGGACTGCGTGAACGCGGTGGGTGTTTGGGTGAACTCTGCCTCGCCGGCTTTGCTGGCGCGCGTGGCCGGTCTGAGCACCACCATGAGCGAGAACATTGTGGCCTACCGTAATGAGCATGGCGAGTTCACCTCTCGCAAGCAACTACTCGATGTGCCGCGCGTAGGGCCTAAAGCTTTTGAGCAAGCCGCAGGATTTATTCGCATCACCGACGGCGATGAGCCGCTGGACTCCTCGGCTGTGCACCCTGAGGCATACAGCATCGCGCGGGCTATCGTGAAGGACGCCGGGGGATTGCAAGGTACTTCTGTTCCGGCTGCCGCATTGTTAAAGCTCGAGCCTGAAGACTATGTGACTGACACCTTTGGCCTGCCCACCGTGCGCGATATCTTTGCCGAGCTTGCACAGCCCGGGCGAGACCCGCGTCCTGCCTTCAAGACCGCCAAGTACGCGGAGGGCATTGAAAAAATTGAGGACGTCAAGGTCGGTATGAAGTTAGAAGGTACGGTATCTAACGTGGCAGCCTTTGGCGCTTTCGTTGATATTGGTGTGCACCAGGACGGCCTGGTGCATGTGTCTGAGATGAGCCGCGACTTTGTGAATGATCCGCACGATATTGTGCGCTCAGGCGACGTAGTGACGGTGCGCGTGACGGATGTGAATCCGGCGCGAAAGCGCATCTCGCTGAGCCTGCTTTTGGATGAGGAAACCGCGCCAAAAAAGCCTGCGGGCAAGCGTCCTGCTGGCAAAAAGCACAGGTACGGTCAGCGGGCGTAGAAGCGCCAGCTTGAGCAAATTGTAGGAAGAGATTTCTAGCCGTGGCTCTTTGTGCGCTCGTTAGCTCGCATCCGCCACGTCTAACCTCTCGCGGTTATCGAGAAATCTAAGCGATCTTGTCAACCGAGCCTGGGGCTGGACGCGCGGGCTCAACCACCGGGAACTTAGAAGTGAACGGCGGTAGAGTTTCGGAATGCTCCGCGTTCTTGCGTGCTTCTTTGCCATGGAATACAAAGCGATCGAGTGCCCAATAACGGAAAACCATTGCCAGCAGTGTACCCAGGATGGGGCCAGCAATAAAGTCAGAAATTTCCTGCACCAAGAAGCTCACGTGCGGCTCTTCAATATGGAACACGTAGCGTGAAATCCACTGCGGGGCAGCGTTCACGATAATGCCCAAAATCGTCACAATCACAAAGCCAACGAACTCTTTGGGGCGAGCTGCGCCGGAGGTGTGCTCCCACGTCCACCGCGATGATAGGTAATAGCTCACGATAGATGCGATAGCCGTAGCAATCAACAGCGCAGTCGTCGGCTTATCGGTGAGTACCGTGTACTTCAGTCCGTAGTTAATCGCCATCGTCAGAACGAAGCAGAAACCGCCCACCATTAGGAACCTAAACTTAGGATCCTTCATGAACTCTTTCATTTTCCCCCCTGACTGCGCGCCTGCGCCCAAGACCGTCCAGCAAAGTTATGCCTGATTACAGTATCACCCTTCTCTTTGCAGTTGCTGATAACCGGCGTGAGTGAAATATGTCAACCAAACATCAGGTAAATTGACAGTTTGCTTCAGTTTTTACCTTAAAGGTGTGTTGTGAGTTACTTTCCAAACCTTCTATGGTTGTATAGCTGAGTAAATCTAGTGATAGAGCAAGAACTCATCTGCACCGAGCATCTCTGTCATTTGTGTTTACGTACCCGCGCTTCACCGCAACGACGCGGCGCGTGCGTAAATACCTCATAAAAATTTAGGTGAGGTTATCGTGCAAGAACATACTTCTTCTCAGCAGAACATAGATGTTGCTGCTGATCCTTTTGCCCACGAGCAAGAGGGATTCCACAAGGGCTTAGGTGCCCGTCAGCTTCAGATGATTGCAATCGGTTCAGCAATCGGTACCGGTCTGTTTTTGGGCACCGGCGGACGCCTAGAAACCGCCGGGCCTTCGCTAGCTTTCGTCTACGCTATCTGTGGTTTCTTTGGCTACCTAATTCTGCGTGCTCTGGGCGAGCTGATTGTGCACCGCCCATCATCGGGATCCTTCGTTTCCTATACCCGCGAGTTTTACGGTGAAAAAGCCGCATACTTTTCGGGCTGGTTGTACTGGCTTAACTGGGCAATGACGGCGGTTGCAGATGCGACCGCTATCGCGATTTACATTGAATGGTTCGGACAGTACAGCGACTTCATCGCAGGGCTCAACCAGGGCGTTATCGCGCTAATCGTTGTGGTTCTGGTGGTCTCGCTCAACCTGGTATCGGTCAAGGTCTTTGGCGAGCTTGAATTTTGGTTTGCGCTGGTTAAAGTCGGTGCGCTCGTGACCTTCTTGCTGGTCGGTATCGGCTTCTTGATTTTCGGAAACCCCAGCGGAACTCCCACTGGTTTCTCGCTCATTACCGATAACGGTGGCTTCTTGCCCAACGGGCTCTTGCCCGCCATGATCGTGGTTCAGGGTGTTGTCTTTGCCTACGCAGGTATTGAGCTCGTAGGTACCACCGCAGGTGAGACTCAAAACGCTGAGAAAATCATTCCCCGCGCCATCAACACAGTGATTATCCGTATTGCCGTGTTCTACGTTGGCACCGTTTTGCTGCTGTGCATGCTGCTGCCTTACACCACCTACTCAGCTAACGAATCACCCTTTGTTACCTTCTTCAAGTCAATCGGCGTGGATTACGCAGCGCCCATCATGCAGCTGGTTGTTATTACCGCAGCGGCATCATCGATGAACGCGGGCATGTATTCCACCGGCCGCATCCTGCACTCCATGGCAATTGCTGGCTCAGGCCCCAAGATCGCGGCAAAGATGTCAAAGGGCGGCGTACCCGTTGCCGGTATTCTGCTCACCGCCGTTGTCGCTCTGATTGGCGTTGTTCTCAACTTCATTGTGCCCTCCCAAGCATTCGAAATTGTGCTCAACATTTCTGCAATCGGCACCATGGCAAGCTGGGCAGCTATCGCCATGTCACACCAGAAGTTCTTGAAAGAAGTCAAAGCAGGACGCTACAGCCGCCCCGGCTACAAGGCACCCGGCGGACGCTTTAGCGACTGGGCTGTGATGGCATTCCTCGCCGCCGTGATGGTACTCATTGCTCTGGATTACCCGATCGGTACCTACACCCTGGCATCTATGGCATTGGTTGTTCCGATTCTTATCGGCGGCTGGTTTGCTGTGCGCAAGCGCGTCTACGAGGCAGCTGCTGTCCGTGAAGGCTACACCGGTGCTGTCCCGATTCTGGCACACCGTCCCGGCGTCGATACCGCTCACAGTGAAGGACGCACCTTCCGCGGGTCGGTGAGAAACACCTTCGACGACGAACGCTAGAATCCGCTAACTTCTTGCGTCTATAAGCCGTGGGTCTCAACACAATCGTTGAGGCCCGCGGCTTTATTCTGTTGCTGTGCGATACCAGCGGCAGGCATACCCCATAGTCAGTAGACTATTGGTGTATGCCTGACACTTCGGCGGTTGGCCAAAATATCGTAGAGCCTTTAGTGATTTACGGCCCCACCTGCGTCAAAAGGATGCTGGTCTGCGAGTTGCTGATACCTTTGACTGCCGCGATTTTCTGTAGGACAGCATCGAAATCACTCAGCGAGCTGCACCGAATATGAGCCACTAAATCCCATACGCCGTTGGTGGTATGAATTTCTTCGACCTCAGGCATCAGCCTCAACTGTTGAACAGCGTAACGGGTGGCGTGATTGTCCACCTCAAGCATCGCTACAGCCCTCATGCTCTTGTTGATTTCTTCATCAGACACCCGCACGGTGTACCCCAGGATGATTCCGCGCGATTCTAGACGCGACATCATGTGGGTAATGGTGGCTCGCGTGACGCCGAGTTGAGTAGCGAGCGAAGAAACCGTGGCACGCGCGTTCTTGCGAAGTGCTGTGAGTAACTGATTTTCAGCAGAAGTGAGGTGGGGCATAAGCAAAATGTTACTTTATCTGCTCAAAATGTACATATTTAGCGAAATATTCGTTCATTATTCCTATAGCCGTCTATACAATTCTTCTCTATTCTGTTCAAGGAGATAATCGGTGCACTAAGTCAGAGAGGACTTACGTATGACCAAAGTTGAATTCGTAGATGTTGCAAGCATGGCTCGCTGGATCCAGCGAGACGGCGTAGAAAACATCATCGGCGGAATGATCGAATACCTTGAATCAGACTTCAAGCGCTGGGAGCGTTTTGATAAGATTCCTCGTGTGGCTAGCCACACCCCCTTTGGTGTCATCGAACTGATGCCCACCTCCGACATGGAGACCTACTCCTTCAAGTACGTGAACGGTCACCCGTCAAACCCCGCACGTGGTTTCCAGACCGTTACTGCTTTTGGCATGCTGGCTGATGTCGACAACGGTTACCCCGTCTTCATGGCCGAGATGACCCTGCTGACCGCGCTGCGTACCGCTGCCGCATCCGCAATGGTAGGACGCAAGCTGGCGCGCCCCGACTCAAAGCACATGGCACTCATCGGTGCCGGTTCACAGTCAGAGTTCCAGTCACTGGGCTTCCGTGCAGCACTCGGTATTGAAAAGCTCTCAGTCTTCGACGTTGAACCCGAAGCATGCGAGAAGTTCCGCCGCAACCTCGAACCGCTGGGCTTCGATATTCATATCGCAAGCTCCGTTGACGAGGCTGTTGCTGATGCAGACATCATCACCACTTGCACCGCTGACAAGGCACAGAACCATGTGCTCAACAACGCGCAGGTCAAGGACGGCGTACACATCAACGCTGTTGGTGGCGACTGCCCCGGTAAGACCGAGCTCGATAGCGCAATTCTTGACCGCTCCACGGTGTTCGTTGAATTCCCGCCGCAGACCCGCATTGAAGGCGAGATTCAGCAGAAGGACCCGGACTTCCCCGTCACCGAATTCTGGCAGGTGCTGACCGGTGACAAGCCCGGCCGTACTTCAGATCAGGAAATCACCCTGTTCGACTCCGTCGGCTTCGCAATCTCTGACTTCTCAGCACTGCGTTACGCACGCGCCGCTACCCAGGGCAGCGAGCTACAGACCTTCATCGACCTCATCGCTGAGCCTGAGGATCCCCGCGACCTCTTCTCGCTGATCAAGGTCAACAGCCCCGTCGGCTAAATTCCAAGGACGCTCATAAGTCTTGGTAAACGGTTCGCCCCGGCACACATGCGCAATGTGTGCCGGGGCGAAGTGTTTTAACGGGAATAACTCTTCTTGCAACTTGACCACTGCACCTGAGAACTCACCGCCAGAAGTCGCTTATCGCCGTATGAATTAATGACATACAAAAATCGGTGGCACGCTCACCTTGCATACCACCGATTTTTATTCGGCTTTAAAACTCACTGTTGAGTCTTAGAAATCCATGTCTGCGGGGTCGGGGCCGAGGCGTCCGTCCTCGCGGGAGAGTGCGTTGATAGCCTCAACGTCTTCAGAATCCAAAGAAACACCCAGTGCATCAAAGTTCTCGGTGATGCGATCGGGGGTGACTGACTTGGGGATAACGACGTTGCCGATAGCTAGATGCCATGCCACAACAACCTGTGCGGGGGTAGCATCGTGCTTTTCAGCAATCTTTAGGACGGTTTCGTCTTTGAGGATTTCACCGCCCTGGCCCAGCGGTGACCATGCCTCGGTCTTAATGCCGAGCTCGTCGTTGACCTTGCGCAGTTCAGCCTGGTTGAAGTAAGGGTGCAGCTCAATCTGGTGGATTGCGGGGGTAACACCGGTAGCCTCGATGATTTCGCGCAGTTCCTTTTCGGGGAAGTTCGAAACACCAATGGACTTGACGCGACCTGACTTCTGCAGCTCAATCAGAGCCTTCCAGGTCTCCAAGTACTTGCCGCGGTGAGGTGCTGCCCAGTGAATCAGGTAGAGATCAAGTTCCTCAATACCCAGGCGCTTGAGTGATGCATCGAAAGCTGCCAGTGCCTCATCGTAACCCTGGTCTTCGTTCCAGACCTTGGTGGTGATGAAAACATCGTTGCGGTCAACTGATGAAGCCGCAAGTGCGCGTCCTACGCCCTCTTCGTTACCGTAAATCTTAGCGGTGTCGATGTGGCGGAAGCCCGCGTCCAGTGCCAGGCCTACAACCTTTTCAGCAACCTCATCTTCAACCTGCCATACACCGTAGCCGAGCTGAGGGATTTCATTGCCGTCATTGAACTTCACTAGTGGCGCCTGTGCCATGCTAGCCATCCTTTCGATCGTGGTTAGATGTATTTCTACTCAATCACCTACACAGTGCAGAATCAATTGTGCCTGCGGTGCAGGCCACGAAAGTTAATCTTAGAAGCGGCTTACTTCTGCATAACACCGGGGCGATCTGAGTAGAACGGTGCGCCAAGGTCGCCCACCGCAGGGTCGCCGCCCAAGCGTCCGTCAGCGCGGGTGAGGGAATCGATGAGCTCGATATCCTGTGCCGTCAACGTGACCTTGAGAGCATCAAGGTTGGACGCGATGCGTTGCGGAGTCTGCGACTTAGGAATGACGACGCTACCGGCGGCTAAATGCCATGCAACGATAATCTGCGCCACCGTCGCATCATGAACCTGAGCAATCGCCACAAGATCAGGATGCTCTAACGCCGAACCCTGCCCCAGCGGTGACCACGCTTCGGTCAAAATAGAGCGGGCAGCGTTCTCAGCACGCTGCTGTGCTTGGTTAAAGAAAGGATGCGTCTCAATCTGGTTGACCACGGGCGTAACACCAGTGTCGGCGATAATCTCATCAAGCTGCGAGCTGGTGAAGTTAGAAACACCTACAGATTTGACGAGACCGCGCTCGCGAAGCTCCAACAACGATTCCCAAGATTCACGGTACTTAGCCTGACCTGGCTGTGCCCAGTGGATGAGGTAGAGATCAACGTAGTCCATTCCCAGAAGTTCAAGGGATTTTTCGCAAGCCTCAAGTGCGGAGTCTCGTCCTTGGTCGGTGTTCCACAGCTTAGTGGTGACGAAAACATCTTCACGCGCGATACCGCTGGCGCGCACCGCCTCGCCGACCTGACGCTCATTCTTGTAGATTGTCGCGGTGTCAATATGGCGATAACCAGCCTCTAGCGCTGCCTCTACAGCCGGGGCAGTGCCATCCTGAGAAATAGCGCAGACACCAAAACCTAGCTGAGGGATGCCTTCGCCATCGTTCATGGTGATAGTGGGTGACGGGGTAGGAAAAACGTGGGGCACGATAAAACTCCTCTACGAAAACAAAGGGCAGTCTTAAGTCTACGACCTCACGTTGCATGGACCGCCGCCGCAGATAAGCGTCATAAAGTTAACTCTTTTTGTGACTGTGGTAATTTCTTTAATGCTCACCGTTATTTATAAAAAGGGTTTATTACTGATGTCTTCGCCTAATGTAAAGAAAAAGGCCTACCGCAATAATTCAGCATTTGTTTTGCTGGCTTGGGTATCTTTTGGATTCTTCGTCGCTTTGATGCTGGTTGGTCTTTACACCCTGAAAGAACCGCTCATGGTTAAGGGCTACTACCTGATGGGCTCCGTGGGCCTGATTTCGTCATCATTCACCGTTGCAAAGGTTGTTCGCGACAGCCAGGAAGACAACGAAATGTACGAGCAGATTATCAAGGACGCTGCTGCTGTGCAGAATGCTCGCTCACAGCAGGCTCGTCAGTACGAAGCTCGCTAAGTTTTAGACTGACTAAAAATTCCGGCACTCTCAAGAGCGCCGGAATTCTTTTATTTAATAGTCAATGGCATGGGAAATAAATTTTCAATAGAAAACAAATGGTGAGATAGAGCAAGAATTTTCCTTATTGAATTATGCTCCCAAAATAAGAAAAAATCCTCTTGCCCGCATCCAACGTTTGACTGACAATAGGTAGCATGCCCAAACTCCTGATGGATATCACCCCGCTTAAAGTTAGTCCAGAGTTCCGTCGCATCTGGATGGGCGGGCTGTTCTCAACGATGGGCTACCAGATCACCTCTATCGCCATGACGTTAGAGATTTTCGCGTTGACAGGCTCAACCGCAGCCACCGGTGCTATTGGGCTGGTAGCAGTGGGACCGCTCATTATTGGTGGTCTTTACGGTGGAGTTATCGCAGACACCTACGACCGCAGAAAAGTCGCCCTGGCCGCATCCATTGGAATGTGGCTAGTAACCCTGTGTATCGCAATTCATGCGTGGGCGAGCGTTCACAACGTATGGGTGCTTTACGGACTTATCGCCGTCGAATCACTGCTTCAACCTATCAATCAGGCTGCGCGTGGCGCCATTATTCCCAAACTCATCAAACGCAGGCTTCTACCCAGCGCCAACGCGCTTACCATGACGGTTGGAACCCTCGGCATGAGCGTCGGCCCGATGCTCGGCGGCGCACTCGTTGCAAGCGTTGGCTACAACTGGACGTACTCTATCAACGTGCTCGCCATGATGGTGGGACTGTGGGCCTTGTATAAGCTACCGCCCATGATTCCGCATCGCGACCATGCGCAGGAGCAAAAACGAGGACTGTCATCCGTTGCCGAAGGTCTTCGATTTGTTAAAGGCCAACCCGTCGTGGGAATGTCATTTATCGTTGATGTCATCGGTATGCTCTTTGCCCAAGCCCGTCCTATCATTCCGGCGCTAGTGGTGGTCTCCTTTGGCGGCGGCGATAGTGGCGCAGGTATTTTGCTCTCTGCGGGAGCTATTGGCGCTTTGCTAGGTGTATCGCTCTCGGGCTGGCTGAAAAACATTGAACGGCAGGGACGCTTTCTCACCCTCAGCTACGTGGGCTGGGGCTTAGGATTCTTTACCTTCGGGCTCATCGCCTTCATGCTTCTCGGCAGAGAACCCAGCGACAGCGTCCTCGAAAATCTGTTGCCCATTCTAGGTGGTGCGGCTGCCCTGGCATTCGCCGGCTGGTGCGATGCACTCGGCGGTATCTATCGATCCACTATTTTGCAGACTGCCTCGCCGGATAACATGCGCGGACGCTTGCAGGGGCTTTTTATTGTCACGGTTACGGGCGGTCCTAATCTGGGCACCGGCCTGGTTGGCGGTGCCGCAAACGTCCTCGGCGCGCCCGTCGCGGCGATGGCGGGCGGTCTCACCTGCATCCTTGCAATCGCTGGAATTACGGTGGCAATCCCGGCTCTGTGGCGCTATGTGCCCAAACCTATTGAAGATACCGCGATGATTCCGCAAATCCACCCGGAATAAAACCCGCCCTCACGCACTTTCCGTGGATTTGCGCTGTAAAAACACGGAAATTACAGCGCAAATCCACGGAATGTGAGGGGCGTAGTGGATGCTAGCGCGGTGGGGCGCACATTACGTGCGGGAGATACCCCAAAGAAGCTAACTGTCCCCTAAAATTAAGTAACTCTACTTTCTATACCTCTTGGCGGGTATAGCGCACCTAGAAAGATGTGATACACATGGCCGGTGGTTTGGCCGCACTTTTGGACGATGTCGCTGCACTCGTAAAACTCACCGCGGCAAATATGGACGACGTGGCGGCAGCCGCTGGACGCGCGTCCGCTAAAGCCGCAGGCGTGGTAGTTGATGATACCGCTGTGACCCCACAGTACGTTCAGGGTATTGAGCCTAAGCGCGAGTTCCCTATCATCAAGAAAATCGCGATAGGTTCGCTACGCAATAAGGCGATTATTCTTGTTTTTGCGCTCTTGCTGAGCCAGTTCATTCCGTGGCTTCTAACCCCGCTTTTGATGTGCGGTGGCGCTTTCCTGTGTTATGAAGGTGCTGAAAAAGTTATCGAAATTATTAATACCAAGGATAAAGATGCGGAATCTCCTCTTGGCACTCCTGATGAGGCGGACGAGAAGAAGATTATCTCTGGTGCAGTGCGCACAGACTTCATTTTGAGTTCTGAAATCATGGTGATTTCACTCAACGAAGTAGCATCTGAAACTCTCATGAACCGCGCCTTGATTCTTGCTGTTGTTGGTGTTGCGCTGACTATTGGTGTGTATGGTGTGGTTGCCTTGCTCGTCAAGATGGATGACTTTGGTCTGTTCTTGGCTAAGAAGGGCAAGGGGAGCGCTACCAAGTCGTTCGGGCGCGGTCTTGTGAAGGCTATGCCGACCGTAATGTCAATTATTTCCTTTGTCGGTATGTTGGCAATGCTCTGGGTTGGCGGTCATATTCTGCTGGACGGTATGAATAAGCTAGGCTTCCATCCTCTCTACGAATTTGTGCACCATATGGAGCACATCGTTGAGCACGCGATTCCCGGTTTCATTGGCGCAGTTTTGGCGTGGTTTACGAATACTGGTCTCTCACTCATCTTCGGTTTGATTGTTGGTGCGATTATCGTTGCGATTTTGCACTTTACCCCGCTGGGCCACGGTGGCAAGAAGCACGATGATGACGCTCACGGTCACTCAGAATCAAAGACTGTAGCTGAATCGAAGGACGCTGCCTACCGCGGTAATTCCGGTGGCGCGTCCGTGCGTGCATAGTTTCCGCAACAGAAGATCATAAGTTCGATTACGGCAGGGAACGGGTGGCATCAGCCAACATCCCTAAACGCCAGACCCGAGCCAGTTGGCAGCTACCACCCGTTCCTGCTTGTGGCTAGTAGTCGTTTCTAACGAAGCTTTACCCTCTCACCGTTCTCGCGGTGGGAGGGTATTTTTATCTGCCCGCGGCGTGTGCGTAAGCTTGCACCATGAAGACCAATGAGTTTGGTCTAACGCGATGTGATGAGCTGGCGCTGGATGCTGCCAAGCTCTACTAGTCGGGTCTTTCGCAAGAAGAAGTGGCGAAGAAGCTGCATGTGGGGCGCCCTACGATTTCTAAGTTATTGAGCCACGCTAAGGACCGCGGGTTTGTGCATGTGGAGGTGCGCGATCCGCGCGAGAATGACCAGCGTCTTTCTGCGCAGTTGTGCGAGATATACGGGCTAAATAGTGTGCATATTGTGTCACCGCTCGGGCTGGGACCCACTGATTTGCGTAGGGCGTTGGGACGGCGTGCGTGGGCTGTGCTGGCTGAGGTTTTAACGCCTGGTGACAGCCTGGGTGTGGTGTGGTCTGAAACTGTTCATGAGATGGCGGACGCTTGTGAGCAGACATCGCTTTCGGATATTTCTGTGGTGCAGCTTCGGGGATCTTTTGGCGATGATTTGAATGCTCATCGTATGAGGCAAGAACACGAGAAGTTGGCTGTAGCGCTGAATGCTGAATGTTATATAACGGATGTGCCGGCTGTCTTTTCTACTCTTGAAGAGCGCTACCTGCCCGAGCATAGGAGCGCTGTTGCGCAGTTGTTGGCGCGTTCGCAGGAGTGCCGCGTCGTTGTGTTTTCGCCGGGTACGTGCACGCAGACGTCAAGACTTTTCCGGTCGCAGCTATTGAGCGCAGTTGAAAAAGAGTTGCTTGCTCAACGCGCGGTGGGGGCATCTGTTCGCACTATGTTGATGCAAACGCGCGTATTTGCCTGCCGGATGCGAATAGTCGGGTGGCAGGACTGTCTTTGCCTGATTTGTGTAAGGTGGAGCAAAAGATACTGGTCGCCGGTGGGGACGAGAAAATTGAGGTCATACACGCTGCCTTGAGGTGGGGCTATACAAATCGGTTGGTGGTGGATGCGAAAACGGCGCTTGCGCTGTCTCGGCACGATTCTTCTGGCGGAGGACGCGCGAGGTAGACGCGAATGGCGCGCCAGCAAATAAGAGAACTTATGAACCTTGTATCCCTCGAAAAACATTTCAACTTGGAACATATGTGCCAAAAAATCCTGTAGAAACTTCCATGCCGCGTCCTAATATCGGTTGTGAGAGAGGGACAAGGGCGTCTTTCACCGCGAACCACCGCTACCCCGTGAAAAGCCATGAGTCTTCTCAAAACGTATAACCGCACACTCTGTCACCGACGACAGAGCTACCGCAAAGGGATAAGACTATGAGTGTGAATGCAACGGCGCATCATCTCGAGGATGAAGGCGTACCCAACACCAGCTGGGGATTGATCAAAGACCGCACGCTTCAAAAACGTGACGGATACCTCAGCAAAATTCCGCTCTTTCAGTTCATTCTGCTCTCCATCTGCTTTCCCATGTGGGGTGCAGCGGCGAGCCTTAATGACATTCTGATTACTCAGTTCAAGGCACTGTTTACGCTTTCCGATGTGGCATCCGCATTCGTGCAGTCTGCTTTCTACGGCGGCTACTTCGTTATTGCTATCCCGGCATCCCGCGTCATCCGCAAGTTCAGTTACAAAGTCGGTTTGTTGCTTGGCTTGAGCATCTACATTGTGGGTTGCCTGCTCTTCTTCCCCGCATCTCACGTAGCCACCTACACCATCTTCTTGGCGGCTATTTTCTCGGTTGCTGTGGGCCTTTCCTTCTTGGAAACCTCAGCGAACACCTACTCGTCCATGATTGGCCCCAAGGAGTCCGCGACGCTACGTCTGAACATCTCACAGACCTTCACGCCTATCGGCTTCTTGTCAGGCGCTTTGTTGGGCAAGTACCTGATTTTCACGGATGGCGATGCCCTGCACAAGCAACTCGAAGGCCTGAACGAAGCTGACCGTCATGCCCTGGCCGCAGAAGCACTGCAACGCACCTTGGAGCCCTACCGCCTGATTATCATGGTGCTGGTGGTACTCGTTCTGCTGGTTGCAATCACCCAGTACCCGCACTGCAAGCCGCTGAATAAAGCGCACGAAGAAAAGCCCTCGTCCACCGGCGAAACCCTGCGCTACCTCTCCAAGAACCCTGCGTTCATCAAGGGCATCATCAACCAGTTCATGTACGTTGGCGTGCAGACCGCACTGTGGTCATTCACCATCCGTCTGGCACTGCACATGGATTCCAGCATCAACGAGCGCAGCGCCTCCAACTACATGATTTTTGCGTTCATTGCTTTCTTCATTGGCAAGATGCTCGCAAACTTCCTCATGACCCGCTTCAACCAAGACATGGTTCTTATCGCTTACTCGGTACTGGGCATGGTTGCGCTCGTTTACGTGATTAGTGTTCCCAACTTCTCAGCGGTATGGGCGGCAGTCTTCGCATCAGCGATGCTTGGCCCCGGTTGGGCGACCATCTACGCGCGTACTCTCGACACCGTTGAAGATAAGCGCTTTACCGAAACTGCAGGCGCAATCATCGTCATGGCAATTATCGGTGGCGCAGTGATCCCGGTAATTCAGGGCCTGATTTCTGACCTGACCGGGTCCATGCAGTTCAGCTTCATCATCAACATCCTCTGCTTTGGCACCATGGCACTGTACTTCTGGGACATTCACCGCCAGGCTCAGAAAGGCAAGGTAGCGGCATAATGTTTTCTCGTATAGCACTGCACTGCGAAACCTTTAGGGATACCCCGCGCGATATTTTCTCTAACCAGCACTGGCAGGTTACTGCAGAAAAGTACCCCTCCGGCGTGGAGTCCTTGACCATCAAAAACCACCGCTTGACGCTGGGAATCCTGCCCTACCTGGGCCAGATGATTTGGGATGCAGAAGTAGACGGCATCAACCTGCGCATGGACAACATGTTTACGCAGCCCTACCCAGTGAGCACCATCCAAGACACCTACGGTTGCTTCGCCTTCCACTCCGGTCTTCTAGCGAATGGATGCCCGGCGCCAGAGGACATCCACCCGCTACATGGCGAGTTCCCCTGCGCACGCATGGACGATGCCGAGCTTATTCTGCACGAGGACGGGCGCTTAGGTGTGCGCTCGCGCTACCGCTACATTCAGGGTTTCGGCCATCACTATGTAGCTGTTCCCGAGGTGACAGTAACCCCTGACTCCGGTGTCTTTGATATTTCGCTGTCGGTCACCAACCCGAAATCGTCTACTTCGCCGATAACCTGCCCGCCAAGGCAGAACGCGCAGAGTTCAAGTTGACGCGACCTGACGGCTCGGCGTTCGTCACCAGCTTCAGCACCGACGAGTCCCCCGTGGCAACCCGCTGGATTCTGCACAACCCCGACCTGTCAGTCTCAGCCTTCGCGCTACCCGGCACCTCGCGTCCCGAAGGATTCCTGGCAGTCAAGAAAGCTGGCACTCTGATTGAATTAGAACCGGGCAAAACCCGCAGCTTTACCGTCCCCACCGGTTTGAAGAACGCCGACGAACTGAAAGAAACGCACTCATGAAAATCGCAGTTATTGGTTCCAACAACGTTGATCTGATCAGCTACATTCACCGCATGCCCGAGCAGGGCGAGACCATCGAGGCACCCGATTTCCGTCTCGGATGCGGCGGTAAAGGCGCTAACCAGGCCGTCGCGGCGTCACGTCTTGGCTCCGAGATTTTGATGGTCACTCGAGTCGGCACTGATCTCTTTGCTGAGAACACCATTGCCAACTTCAAAGAAAACGGCATCGACGACAAGTACATTCTGCGTACCGAGGGCTCCAGCGGAGTTGCCCCAATTTTTGTTGATGAGCAATCAAACAACTCCATCATCATTATCAAGGGCGCCAACGCGCTGCTCTCGCCACAGGATTTGCAGGACGCTCGTGCCGACATTGAGCAGTGCCAGCTGATTGTTCTGCAGTTGGAAATCTCGCTTGAGACCGTCTACGCGGCGATTGATTTGGGCAAGGAACTGGGTATTCCCGTTCTGCTCAACCCTGCACCTGCTGCACCCGAGTTGTCGCTGGAACGTGTGAAGTCCGTGGAGTTCATTATGCCTAACGAGACCGAGCTTTCACTGCTGTCGGGCATGCCGGTGGAGAGCATCGAGGACATCTCAAATGCGGCTCACGTGCTGTTGGACGTCGGTATTAAGAACGTGATCGTCACCCTGGGTGTGCGTGGTGTCCTATGGGTAACTGCCGAGGGCGAGAAACTGATTGAAGGCAACAAGGTGGACGCGATTGATACCACCGGAGCAGGCGACGCCTTCATTGGTTGTTTCAGCCACTACTGGGCTGAAACCGGCGACATTGAGGAGTCCTTGCGCATCGCCAACCTCTACGCGGGTGACTCCGTGACCAAGTACGGTACGCAAACCTCGTACGCGACAGCGTCCGAGTTCAAGGAGAAGTATACAGACAAGCTCTAGAGCCTGGTGGGGCACTAACGACGGAGCTAGTCACCGTAAATACGTCAGAAACCTTCAAAACAGGGTAATTTTGCACCCGGTTTTGAAGGTTTCTGGCGTATTTAGTGCACGCAGGAGGAAACCTAACCAGCACGCAGTCGCCGGCGATCGCTCCCATGGTCTTGCGCGGGGCGCTCGCCATGATTAATGCCAGCCCCAAGCCAGCTGGCGACTGCGTACTTTTTAGGATTCAACTACCTCACACACTGTTCTGCTCTATCCTCTGTGAGGTATCGATTGGCAATCGGTATCCATGCAAGAGCCATCAGCGTCAAAACTACAGCTATGATGACCACCGTGTTCCGTGAATTGGTCTCTGCACCCCACCCAATAACTGGGTTCATCGCGATTCCAACAAGACTACCGACAGTACTGGCAATATTGAGAACAGTCGCTCGGCGATGTACAGGTATTACCTTGTTTGCTACCGCTCTAATAATAGGACCTCGAGCATTCATCCCTAGCACAGTGAGTATGAATCCCGCGATAACAGCTACAGGATGCGGGACTGCCATCAGAACAAAACCACAGATTCCGTAACCCTGGGCTAAGAGCAAACTAGTCTTCCGACCAAAACTATCAACGATTGACCCAGCAAAATGGTTGTAAACAGCAGCTAGCAACTGTGCTGTTGCTCCAATGAAACCCCAGAATGCAACTGGTACCGCGGTTGCTTGGAACAATGGCTGGTTGATTGTAAAAACGGCATTAAACATGACGAAAGAAGCGCTCGATGCAACCGCTGTATACAACAGCAGCGGAGACGTAAAGAGCAACTCGGCGGCCCTTTTGAAGCTCAACCATGTCGTTTCGGAGTTTTTACTTCTCTTACCCTGTGGGTGCTGATTCGGCAGAAAAGCTACTGCACTCGCAGCTAAGATCGCGCATCCAGCACTTGCAAAAGCCGGATAAGAGACGTCTTGCGTAGCAAGAAGGCCACCCGAAATGGAACCTAGGACTCCGGCTCCTAGCTCTAAGGAGCTTAAATGTCCCCATACTCCGACTGAGAGCTTGTCAGCATGCTCTCTCAAGGAATCGTAGATATATGCGTCCTGCACACCGGTAAGCATGGCAATGCCAAATCCACTGAACATAAACGATGCCGCAAATATGCCAAAGGAATGCCCCACAGCAAAGAGCACTTCGGCGACAGCATCGAGAATAAAACCAGTGAGGATTATCCAGCGTCTATTTACTCTGTCCGATACGAGGCCGGAGGGAATCTCAGTAGCCAGTATGCTACCGAGCAAAATACTTTCTAAAAGAAAGATATCTTGTAAGGATAAGCTGCGTGATGCGAGAAATAAGGCGCTGACGGGAACATAGAAAGAAAAGCCTGTAGCAACAGTAGCAACAGCGAGCGGCAATAAAAATCGTTCTGTCCACACCAGTGATGTTGTGGCGTGTTTTTTCATGGGAGGACCTCAAAGTTTTGTGAAAGGGAATAAGACGTCTGACGAAGTGGAATTCGCAAACGGTAGCGGAGGTCCTCGGCAACTATAAGTTCTGAGGTTTTAGGTGTGTTCCTTATCAGAGTAGCTCCATTTGGCGGAGGCATATGCACTAGCCGTCAATGTTGCTACTCCCAATAAAGCAATCATGAGATCCATGTTTGCTCCTGGAGTGTTGTAGGGAAAATCTTGCATTAAGAGTAGCTGTTGAAAATGGTGGTGACAATCACTGAGTGAGAGATATGGTTGCATACCCTAGCCCTCACCATCGTTCGTAAATACGCCAGAAACCTTCAAAACAGGGTAGTTTTACACCCGGTTTTGAAGGTTTCTGGTGTATTTAGCGAAAGGACGCGGGCTGATGCGCTGGGGCGCCGGCGACTGTGCATCAACCGCCTGGCTCACCCTTAACGTCCGCAGACCTCTAGCTCTCGCTGTCCTCATCCATGAGCAGCTGACGCACCTGCTCGGCGTCCAGCTGGGAGCTGAAGAACTCGCCGTCATCCACGACCGCGTCGAAGAGTGCGGCCTTGGATTCTTTGAGTTCCATGACTTTCTCCTCAATCGTGCCCGCTGACACCAGTCGGTATACCATGACGTTCTTGGACTGGCCAATGCGGTGGACGCGGTCAACCGCCTGCTCCTCGGCGGCAGGGTTCCACCAGGGATCCATGATGAACACATAGTCAGCCTGCGTGAGATTGAGACCAAAGCCGCCTGCCTTGAGCGAGATCAGGAAAATGGGGGAGTCCCCGCGCGCCCACGCGTCCAACAGTGCAGCGCGGTCGCGGGCGGCGCCGTCAAGGTACAGGTAGCTGATGCCTATTTCGTCCAGGCGGGCGGCAACGAGTTTCAGGTAGCCGGTGAACTGACTGAAAATCAGTGCGCGGTGGCCTTCGCCCACAACCTCGGGCAGGTTCTCTTCAAGATAGTCCAGCTTGGACGACGCCACGCCCTCGTACTTCTTGCCGTCAATCAGGGACGCATCCAGCGCCAGTCGACGCAGGGTGGTGAGCGAGTTGAAGATGGTAAAGCGGTTCTTGTCGAAGTCCTCAACGAGTCCCAGAATCTTCTGGCGCTCGCGCTGCAGATGTGTGTCGTAGACGCGTCGGTGGGCGGGCGCCAACGGCACATCCACGCGCTGGTCGGTTTTCTCTGGCAGGTCAATTGCCACCACTTCTTTGGTGCGACGCAACATGAGTGGACGCACACGCGCGCGCAACTTGGCAAGGGCGGATGTTTCTTCGCCGGACTCAATGGGCGTTGCATAGAAGTCTTTGAAAGCGCGTGCCGAGGGGAAAAGCCCGGGTGCAGTTATAGAGAACATGGACCACAGTTCCATGAGATTGTTCTCGAGCGGCGTGCCTGTGACGGCGAGCTTGAAGCGCGCGGGGGTTTCGCGGGCCACCCGGTGCGCCTTGGTTTTGGCGTTTTTAACAAACTGTGCCTCGTCCAGAATCAGCCCGTTCCACGGGGTAGGTGTGCCCGCATCTATATAGGCTTGCTCGTCGATGCGGAAGAGGGCGTAGCTGGTGACTACTACGTCGGCACCGGCAATGGTGTGGGGCAGCGGAGTTTTGGATTTGGCTTGCGACTCGTAAATGCCCACCACATCCAGTGACGGCGCGAACTTCTGAATTTCGTGCACCCAGTTGGGTACGACGGATGTCGGTGCAACGACCAAAAACGGTGCGAAGTCTTCATCGGGGTTGTTCTTCCGGTGCTCTTGCTGGGCATGCACCATGAGGGTGATGGTCTGCATGGTTTTACCCAGACCCATGTCATCAGCTAGCACGCCGCCGAGTTCTGCACGCCAGAGGAAGGTGAGCCAGTTGAAACCTTCGACCTGGTAGGGGCGCAGTGTTGCGTCCAGTTCTGCCGGCACGGCTGGGGCGTTGTGGGTTCCCGCATCCAGCAGTGCCTGCACATGGGTGTCCCAGCTGGCGACGGTTTCGGTAGATGACGCGAGTTCCTCTAGCTCCTCCCACAAACCGGCCTGATGGCGGGTGATGGTGAGCTCTTTACCCTTGCCACGTTCGTTGAGGGTTCGCGCTTCGGTGATGAGTTCTTGTAGTTTCAAAAACTCGGGGCGATCCAGCGAGAAGTAGGTGCCGTTGCCTAAAAGCATGTGGGTTTGCCCGCGGTTGAGGGCTTCGAAGATTTCGCTGAATCCTACGTACCAGCCCTCTGCTTTCACCGCGATAGCTAGGCCAAACCAGTCGCGTTTGCGGGTCTCATCCACACGTACGGTGATTTCGGGTTCTCCGGTGAGTTCCTTGAATTCGGGCACTTCACCGGTGACTTCAATGTGCACACCGGCAATGTCAGCTAGCTCCGGTAGGGCGTCTTCAACGAGTGCGCGCGTATCCCAGTTTTCCCAGCGGTGACGGGTAAAAGGCACCGTGGGGCGCACCTTTTTTACGGCGCGCAGGACGCGGGTTTCAAAGTCAGCGTCGCGAATTTCGGCGTGTGTTTCACCGGGGTAGCCGAGGGCCGGCAAGAAAATATGCTCGTTGGAGTCTGTGCCCTCGGCGCCCGATGCGATGCCCTCCACCGGTTGCGCGGGATAAGCCCACTTCCAGGCGGTACGAGCTGAGAGCGGGTTCGCCTCATCAAAATCTACAAAGAGCACGAGTTCAGGTTTTTGGACGGCAGGCAACTCAAGCTGCTCATCCACCGATGTGATATCAACTGAGCGTGAGAGTTGCGCGTAAAACTCGGAGTAAAACTCCTCAAGCTCGCTGGCAGGAACGCTGAGTGACTCAGCGCTGACAAGTGATTCTGTAACCGGGTTGAGCGGCGCATCCAGCGGAATAAAAATGATATCTGCCTGAGCGTTGTACCAGCGGGGTAGAGATGAGTCCTGTGTAATGCTGGGCGGCGCTGCAGCAAGCGCGCTAGCCACTATAGTGTCGCGTTGAGCGTGCTGTGCTTCGGTTTCATAGGTTTTTTGTGCGTGGTTATTGAGGGCGATAAAACCGCGTCGAGGTTCACCCATTTTGTGGAAGTTCTGCGCTGAAAGAGCAAGGTCTTTCCACACCAGAACGGGGTTTAGCGTGAGCGACTGGGTGCTCTCATCATCCGAGTCTCGCGTGAGGGAAGCCTGCACCAAGACCTCGGGTGAAGACGCCACATCTACCGAGATTTCTTGCCCGTCCATCACAAAAGGAAGCCCGATATCTTCGGCGCGCGCCAGTATCTGCCAGAGTAACGCAGACCCCGCGTAGCTAAGGTTTACCCAGTCGCGGTGCGAGGTGTAGGACGACTGAGAAGGGCGCACAATGGCATAAAAATCAGTAAACCACTGTTCATGTTCGGTATAGAGATCAGTCTTCGCAAAACCGTGAATACCGCTTTGCATAAAGGATTCCCAGCTCAGACCGCCTTTAATCCATTTGCCTCGTGCGCCTTTCATGACCGGGCGGGCTGAAAGCGTTACTTGCGCCGGTTTGCCCGCGCGCATACCGGAAGCGCCAAAAGCTGATGCCACGGTGATTTTTAGTTCGAGTGCGCCGGGAACTTTGGCTGATTCGTTCACACCGTTTGCTGGACGCGCTGCCAGAGTATGCGAAAGAGCGCGTCGCCACGCTGGTAGCTGGGAGTCAGCGTCCTGCCCGCCGAGTTCTGAGGCGGTCTGCAATCCGAGCGAGGCCGCGGTAGAGGCAGCACTTTTCCACGTATTAGAGGACGCAGTGAGTGCTTTTTTGGCTTTTGCTGAGCGGTCAATGGCGGTGAGCATGAGGGCGACGGCGTGCTTGCAGTCGTAGCCGACCGGGCAGGTACAGTTCGATGAGAAAGCGAGAGATCCTGCCGCTTTAACGCGCGGAAATATTACCTGAGACTGGTAAGGACGCGCGGTGCTACCTTCAACTGTTCCTGAGAGCGTGCGCGTTGATTCGTCGTAGCTGTAGCGGGCAACTTTTGCCTCGCGCATATACTTTTGCCCGCGCGTGTATGCCCCGTGCCCTACTTGTCGAAGAATTTCAGGTGCAGTGACGGGAATGTCGGGAAAAGCTGAGGAATTTTCAGACAAGCGTTGACCTTTCACCAAAATGCGCGGTGCCTAACGGATTAACGCTACCGCACATCGCATCGCTACGCCTGTGCTGTGCCTCAACATTGAAGAGCTAGGTGGCGTTCGCCGGCTTGATGGACTCTGCGTTTTCTAACGCTATGCCGTGAACGGTTGCAGCCGGGTCTATGACATCGGCATCTTGAGAGACTTTAGTTTGAAACCATGTCACGATGAGAAAACGGTCTTGTTGGGTTGCTTTGACGCTGAACGGGTGATTTCTGAAGGTGCCGTTGAGCGTTGTGGTGTTGGTATCTAAATCGTTGCGCGGAGCATCTAGCTTGTACTCATCTGAATGTTCTGCGTAAAGATTTTGCAGCGCCTTAGTGCAGGATGTGGTCTGGTTTTTAAACCTGTTGAAAAGAGCAGTGGCTTCTGCTTCTGAGCCTGTTTCAAGAACGGTGCTGTACCCCTCGATTTGGTCTTCTTCATTTTGACCAATCAAAATATTGCGTCGTTCACCGGATACGACGCTCCAGTTAGTTGCTTGGGTGGCAAGCAGTCCGGGCGTTACCTCTTCGTAGGGGGTGCACCGTTCGTTGACGGTGTCTACGATTTCTTGATCATCGACAGGGCTACCGCCTTCCCACAATTCGGTGCGTTCCACCGAGGTGAGCCACTGGCGGGTGTCAAAGTGCGTGACGGTGGGGTTCACCATCAGATACGTAAAAGTTTGGGCATCTGAAATTTGTTTTTGAGTAGGCAAAACATCTGCAAGTTGCTCCGAGGACGCCTGTGCGATGGCGGGGGAGTTTGATGACTTGGAGGTAGCCGAACCTCCACTACATGCAGGAAGTCCAAGTAGTGAGAAAATTCCCAGAGCTACGCCCAAATATTTGCAGGTTACATTCACAGTTATGTGCCCATCACGTCTGTGGTTCTTTGTGTACTCGTTTATCAGTCTAAAAATAATATGCGCAAAGAAAAACTATTCCGGGGCTCACCACCCTGCTTTAGTGCGTGAGAACTGTCTCGTTTCGAGGGATCGACAAGGCTGCTTGGGCTGATATTTTGCGGTTCTAAAATTTTGCGTTAAAGGTATGACCACAGCGAAAAATAAGCCATTTCTACATGTCAACGGTGGCTCTGTAGCTGCGGTGGGTTCAGCGTTGATTCCCAGGTGATGACTGGTCAAAATATTTTTCGAAAATGACCGATACGTGAGACAAAAAATTTTTTCAGAAAAGAGGGTTGCAAAAAGTTAGCTCTCTTGTCATAGTTTTAACCAGCTTCAAGAGTTTCAACTGACAAGCTCCGACTTTAGTTGAACGCCAACCCCATGTTCACGGGTGGCTCGGATGACGAAGCGGTCTGTATTCGCACGTTTTGTGCATTTGAGTTTGGTACAGACAAGAGCAGTATTTCGAAAGGAATGCGCTACTTTAGCGCAGCGTGGCTATGTCCAACACCATCACCCGCCCCACCGAATCTTTCACCAACGAATTTGTTGCAGCATCTGTTCCTGCTCGTGGGGGATACGCCGCAATCAGCATCCAGGATTACACCCGTATCTCAAATGCGCGCGGTGAATTCTTGAACTTTCTTCTGACTCCTAATCCCACCGGTGTACCGGCTACTGACTACGGTGTTCTGAAAGCAGCATGAGCCAAGCAGGTCTTCTTCTTGATTCAGATGTGCTTACGGAAATCCGTAAGTCAGCGCCTAACCCGCAAGTTGTAGCCTTTCTAAGACGGCGTTCTTACCGCGTCCTCTACGTTTCAGTGTTGAGCTTGGGCGAGCTTAAAGGCTTGTATCCTTACCCAGAAACTGAGCGGTGGATTGCGGAGCTACGCGAGCGTTTTGGCTCTCATGTTCTTGAGGTCGATGCCGCGGTTGCCCTGGAATGGGCAGGACGCCACGCCGAACCTCGACTGCACACTGTCGGTTCGGTGCAGGCAACGCCGCTTCCAACTGCCGCACTTGAGGGTCTTATGGTGGCTACGGCTAGCGTCCACGATCTTGAGATTGTCAGCTCAAAAGCTGAGGTCTACAAGCAGTGGGGAATCACCGCGTCGAACCCCTTTGCTGAGGACTAATAGTTTCGGGTGCGTCCCACGATAGCGGTGGTGAGCGCTGGCGGCATCAGTCGTTGAGCGAACACCAGTGCTTTATAGGTTGCTGAGGGAATGATCAAAGCCTTGTTCCGAAAGTTTGCCTGAATGGCATCGGCAACTACCTTCTTGGGCAACAGCCAAAAAATAGCGGGTAGCTGGGGCTCATCGACTCCCATTGTCCGGTGAAAGCCACTGCGTGTGAGACCGGGGCACACGGCCGTGACCGACACTCCAACGGGGCTGTACTGCAGGTGAGCCGACTCGCTCATTGTCACAACAAAACGTTTGACCGCCGAATACGTTCCATTCGGCATAAACGCGGCAACCGACGCAACATTAATAATGCGCCCGCGACCCTGCTCAACCATGACCTCAAGAGCCGCGTGCATGAACTGGAGCGGGATCTTGGCAAGAACATCCACCTGTTGCATGTGCGCTTGAGCAGAAGCCTTCAAAAATTCTTTTCCTAAGCCAAAGCCCGCATTATTAACAAGAATTTCCACGGGGCGTTCTGCGCTACGGATGCGAATTACCAGCGCCTGTACATCATCTTCCCGCAACAAATCTGCTCTCATAATCTCAACGTCCACGGAGTGCTCCTGACGAATCTCTTGCGCTAAATTCTCTAAGGCATCATGATTTCGGCCGCTGATGACCAGCGAATAACCGTGCTGAGCGTACTGGCGAGCAAACTCGGCACCGATGCCCGATGAAGCGCCCGTAATCAGCGCATAAGAAGATGAAAGACTCATACCCTCCACTGTAGAACACGCGTCCTTGTGAACTTGCACAAAATCTCACCTTATTTCGCGCTAAACAGAGGTCAGAGGTCAACAAAGTCCACGAGTTCGTGACAAGATGAGAAACGATGAAAACCACTGTTTCTGCACCCCCGGTACGCGCACCGCGCTCACGCGGCATCCCTATGCCTTTGTGGTTGCAAGGTGCTGTTGAATTTTTAGTGGCAGCGTTAATTTCATTTGTCGCTGTGTTCGTGCTCATCGGCGCGATTTCGCTGACGAATGGTTTTAACAAGGAACAAGATGTTGCCTCGGCGGCTAAGCTCTCGGGTAATATCTGGCTGCTCATGCACGGTGTTCCGTTGAACCTCAATATTCCGGTTAACGGAATCTTCGACGCCATTGCAGGAACAGTCAGTCTCACTCCTTTGGGCCTGACGCTACTGCCTCTTTATCTCACGTTCCGTGCCGGACGACGCTTGGCACAAGCATCGTACGAGGGGCAGTTCTGGCAGCCCATTGTTGCCGGTTTGCTCGTTTATATTGCCCTGACAACCGCGGTGAGCTATGTATCAGATACCTCGCGCGTGGCTACATCTTTATGGTTTTCAATGCTGATGCCTTTCGGTGTTGCTCTGCTCGGGGCGATTTTGGGCGGCTACTATGAGTCACGGTCGCTGGTGCGCATGATCGGTGTCAACGCGGCAACGGTGGTCTCACGTTTCAGCCAGTATTCGCGGTGGGCCGGTTCTTACGCGTGGGCTGTGGTTCGAGCAGCCGGAGTAGGTGCTATTGCTTTCATGGCAGGTGGCGCACTCCTTGCTGCGGGCGCACTGTTCTACAACTGGAATGATGTTGTGAGCATCTATCAGAGCCTGCACGCAGGAGCTGTCGGTGATACCGCGCTGACGCTTTTACAGTTTGGTTTTGTCCCTAACCTTTTGGTGTACGCTATGGCCTGGTCATCCGGTGCCGGGTTCTCTCTGGGCGAGGGCACCGCTGTTGATTTGACGCGTACCGATGTTGGAGTTCTTCCTGCATTGCCCATGTTTGGCGCTCTACCTAACCCTGTAGAGCCGTGGAGCTTTATTGCTTGCATTATCCCGATTCTTGCGGGTGCGGTTGCTGGCTGGTGGTTCTTCAGAGAAGGTGAAGACCACTTCGACGAGTGGGTTTCTTTGAAAATCCGCATCCGTCCTATCTCCTGGCTGATTTCTGTACTTTTCTTAGCTCTTATTACCGGACTTCTTGGCGGGTTGATCAGTGTTGCTCTTGGCCAGTTCTCTCGTGGTTCACTGGGTTTGGGACGTCTGACCGCTATTGGTCCTGACCCTCTTGAATTTGGTCTGTATGCCGCAGGTTTGCTGGCTGTAGGCGTGATTCTTGGACGCGCGTTGGCGCCCCTGATTGAGCCCGATAATTCCCCTGAACTCGAGCGCTTTGCCGGGCAAACTCGTGCTGATCGTAAGGCAGCTAAGAAAGCGGAGCGTCAGAAGGCTCGTGCTCTTCGTGAACAGCAGAAAAAGTCTGGCAAGGACGTGAATGCTCTTGAAAGCCCGGTGATTGACGGCGAAATCGTCAGTGGCGGGTCAGTATCTGCCTCATCCGATGCCCTGCGCCGACTTTTTGCAGAAGACCAGCAGAAAGCTGAAGAAACCGCGTCCTCAGTTGTTGCCCCGGCGGGTGACGTCCAAGCGCGTGATGAGAGCGAAGAAACTTCAGAGTCTCCCAGTACAGATGAGAAGCCTGAAACCGCAGACACTGTGTTCGATGCCGAAGAACAAGTGTCAGGTACCTCAAAGACGGCTGAAGAAACCGCTGAGCCGGTAGAAGAAGCACCCAAAAAGCGTGCCGTTATCCGCCGTCCGAAGGCCAAGAGAAAGCCGTCATCGCATGAGTCATGATCTGCAACGTATCGGCAAGAACATCGCCACTTTGAGCGCGTGGATCGACGATGCCAACAGCGATCGAAACAACGAAGCAGCCACCTGGGCACGAATCGCCAAAATCACCGAAGAAGCGGGGGAGACCGTAGCCGCCTACATCGGTGCTACCGGGCAGAATCCGCGGAAGGGAACCACCCACACTATGCACGATGTGGAAGGTGAACTCATCGATGTGGCTGTTACCGCGCTTGCTGCGCTGGAACACCTACGCGGCAATGACGGTTCTAGCATGGAGGCTTTTGACGCTAAACTGCGCGCCACCTTAGAACGCGTTGACTTGCAGGTCTCCTCATAAAGGTCTAAAAGCCCCTCAAGAAAATCAGCGGTGGTCTTCACAATCCATGTGAAGACCACCGCTGATTTTGCGCGCAGATAGTAACGAGAATTGGCGACAATCTATCGCAGGCTCAGTACCACGTTGAGCCACCAGATATTGGTCGGCTTTTATTATTTACCTGTCAGAGTATTGAGCAAATTATCTTCCATTTTTCCGCTGCACTGCTGAGTACGCGAGATCGTGGTTGCCTGCTCAATGCAGTCCTGGTACTGGGTGCTAACACCCGAGAAAATAGCTGTCACGAGCGATGACAGAAGCATCATCACACAAAAGACAATCACCATGGAGTACAGCACATAAACCGTCGCAGGCGGTTTAAGAGCTGAGATTTTAGCCATGGTGATGGAAGCACACACAATGCCCAGCGTGAAGAAGATAGAACCCACCCACGCAAAGGCAGTGGTATTGGTAAGTACGACGAAGCCAATCAGAATACTGAGCCATGTGGCACGTCGCCAGATTTTGACCTTCTCGGACTGCGCTTCAGCATCCACTGCCGGGGTGTGAGGTGGGGGTGGTAAAGACATATACCTACCTTACCGCGTCCTCATGTATTCTTAAGTTCATGCGTATTGTGGTCATGGTTTCTGGGTCGGGTACTAATTTGCAGTCCATTATGGACGCGGTAGCAGAAGGAACTCTCAACACTGAGATTCTTGCCGTGGGAGCTGACAAGCCCTGCACCGGTATTGAGCGCGCTGAAAAAGCGGGCATCGAGACCTTCATCGTACCCCCGGCAGATTTTGAGAGCCGTCCCGAGTGGAATCGCGCTTTGGAAGAAAAGATTGCCTCTTACTCACCTGACTACGTTATATTTGCAGGCTTTATGCGCATTGTCGATGCCCAGCTTGTTGACCGTTTTGCCAACCGCATTATCAACACGCATCCGGCGCTATTGCCGTCGTTCCCCGGAGCTCACGGTGTGCGCGACGCCCTTGCCCACGGCGTGAAAATTACCGGCCTCACCGTTCACTTTGTTGACTCGGGGGTTGATACCGGCCCCATTCTCGCGCAGGCAGCGGTTCCCGTTCTCGACGATGACACCGAAGAAACCCTGCACGAACGCATCAAGGTAGAAGAGCGACAGCTTCTGGTGCAGACCATCGCTAACCTGCCCGTACCCACCGTCTAGTCCCAGCAATAGCCCCATAAGTTTGACCGACAGGTCGGCCACGGGCCGGGGCTAAAACCGGCTCACGACAACCCATCCACCTGCCCCGTATCTAAGACAACAAAACGAGGGGCATAAGCATTGGAGTATAAGTGAGTCTCATTGAGCTCGATCGCGTACCGCTCAAGCGCGCACTGATTTCTGTATACGATAAAACCGGCCTTGAAGAGCTGGCGCAGGGACTGCACGAAGCAGGCGTTGCTATCGTATCTACCGGTTCAACCGCGCAGACCATCGCATCAGCCGGTGTGCCCGTTACCGAAGTTTCAGATATCACCGGTTTCCCCGAGTGCCTTGAAGGACGCGTGAAGACCCTTCACCCTCGCGTTCACGCAGGTATTTTGGCTGACCGCCGCAAGCAGGAGCACATTGATACCCTGCGCGAGATGGACATCGAAGCATTCGACCTCGTCATCGTGAACCTCTACCCCTTCGTCGATACCGTCGCATCCGGTGCTGACCAGGACGCCATCATCGAAAAGATCGATATTGGTGGCCCCTCCATGGTTCGTGCGGCGGCTAAGAACCACGACGCAGTAGCTATCGTCGTTGACCCCGCCAAGTACGGCGAGGTCGTGGACGCTGCCAAGGCTGGCGGCTTCAACTTGGCGCAACGTCGCCGTCTGGCATCTGTAGCATTCGCCCACACCGCAGCGTACGACACCGCCGTGGCTACCTGGACCGCAGCCCAGTTCGAAAAGGACGAGGACGCTAACTACTGGCCCCCGTTCGCAGGCCTCTCATTCGAGCGTTCAGAATCACTACGCTACGGCGAGAACCCGCACCAGCAGGGCGCGCTCTACGTCGACCCCGCAGCTGCCCCCGGCATCGCACAGGCAGAGTTGCTCGGCGGCAAGGCAATGAGCTACAACAACTACGTTGACGGCGACGCGGCACTGCGCGCAGCCTACGACTTCGACGAGCCCGCCGTTGCCATCATCAAGCACAACAACCCCTGCGGTATCGCAGTAGGTTCAGCAGACGCCGACGACGCAATCGCAGACGCACACGCTAAAGCACACGCCTGCGACCCTCTCTCAGCATACGGCGGCGTCATCGCAGCCAACCGCGAAGTCACCGCAAAAATGGCTGAAACCGTCAAGGGCATCTTCACCGAAGTCATCATCGCACCGTCCTTCACCGACGAGGCACTCGAAATCCTACAGACCAAAAAGAACCTGCGCATCCTGCGCCTCCCCGAAGGTTTCGCACGCGAAGCCATCGAATACCGCCAGGTATCAGGCGGCGCGCTCTTCCAAGACGCAGACCGCCTCCACGCAGAAGGCGACAACCCCGAAAACTGGCAGCTCGTAGCAGGCGACGCCGCAGACGAAAAAACCCTCGCCGACCTCTCCTTCGCATGGCGTGCACTACGCTCAGCAAAGTCCAACGCCATCCTCCTGGCAGAAGACGGCGCCGCAGTAGGCATCGGTATGGGCCAAGTCAACCGCGTAGACTCCTGCAAACTCTCCGTAGAACGCGCCAACACCCTCGGCGGCGAGAGCAACGAACGCGCACGCGGCTCCGTAGCAGCATCCGACGCCTTCTTCCCCTTCGCAGACGGCCTCCAAGTCCTCCTGGACGCAGGCGTACGAGCAGTCGTACAGCCTGGCGGCTCCATCCGCGACGAAGAAGTCATCGAAGCAGCAAAGGCCGCGGGAGTGACAATGTACTTGACCGGTGCTCGCCACTTCTTCCACTAACTCGCTTCGCTTCAAGCGGTAGAAGTGGCGACCACCGTTCGCGCTGGCGCGCGATTCTAGACAAAGGTTTCTTGGTTCCTCGCGCGCTCGGGAAATCTTTGCCTAGCCCGTCACTTCTTCCACTAAGTCGCATCTCACACAAGGTAGCGAATACATAAAAAAGTGCCGAGGCCCCGGACACAACTCCGGAAGGCCTCGGCGCTTTTCTGCGCTAAAACCTAATCACGAGGTTTACTCATAAGGGCCTAAAGTCCTGCACAAACGCAGGTGTCACTTAAAAACCCTCTATCTACTGAGCCGATTGCTTATGAGGTCCTTCACCAAAAGCGTCCTGGAAAACTCGCTGAATATCAGCAGACGTTTCAGCCTCAAACACCTCACCACCAATTTGCGGTGCGATCTCATGCAAAGTACTCATATCCGCATCATTAGACACACCAATCAGCAAAAACATCACCGGATTGTTAGGATCCTGCTCCTGCTGAATAGTTGAAATCAGCTCCTGCTTATCGATGGAATTCTCATCATCATTCACACCGTCAGTCATAATAATGACCACATTCGTAGCGCCGGGCTTGTAATTCTGCTTCACAGTGTGAAAACCAGCAAGCATCGTGTCATACAAACCAGACTGAGAATTCGGGTAGACCGCAAGTTCGGTAATAGCCTCCTGCACAAGATCGCGCTGTGAAAGACCATCAACATCCTCGTCAACACCGCGAATAGGAACAAGCTCCTTATAATCAACGGTCTGACCGGTCGCATCCTTACCGATATCGCGCGCAAAAGCCCAAATACCCAAAGAATCACGCGACGGGAAAAGCTGAGAACCCGCCAAAGCAGCATCAGCGGTAATCTGCAGACGGCTTTGATCTGTGCCCTCAACCTGTTGGCTCATCGAACTTGAAGAATCAATGGCCACCAGACCATTCAGGGGAGCAGCCTGCGTAACGTACGACTTCCACAAATCTGAGAGCATCTTTGAATCGCCCTGCGACAATTCCAGAGGCTGATCAAGGGGAGAGACATCGCTGAGCTTTTCCCCTGACGAGGTGCGAAGCCCCTCAGATTCCAACGCGCTTCGGCCCGCATCGGAGCCCAAATAATCCGAAATCTTTTGAGCCGCTACAGAGACGGTGTCGTTGGATGCGTTTTCTTCAGGTACTAAAAGCGGGTAATCGAGTTCCGTGGTTCCGCTGTTGGGCACAGCAACATTCAGTGAGGCATCCTGATGCTCATCTTTGTATTTCACGAAGTCAGCTTCGGTGACAATAGCGCTTTCGTGTTCACCGTCTACAACCTTATCGAGAAGGTCTGTGGGGGATAGAACCGGACCGGTGACTCCGATAGTTTGCGCGCGGATAGCTGAGCCGGTCGTGAGCTGATCGCGCGACACCTTATCTTCGTTGACTTCTGCGGCAACCGACACGAGAGAAGAAAACGCGGCGCTTTCAGTTTTGGGGTCGCTCATGCCAATGGTCTCGCTGTCTTTGAGCACATCCGACCATGTTTGAAAGTCTTTCGAATCGCGGGAGACAATAACGCCCGGCGTGTTGGCCAAAGAGTCAGAAACAGTCGTGACTTTTGCCTTGTTGTCCAGGTAGAGGTTAGCCCTGGTCGAAGAGTCCGGAATCCAGATATGAGGTACGTTGATTCCGCTGATAATGTCAGAGGCAGTTTTATCGGATGCGCTTTCACTGACGTTGAGAGAAATACAGTCCTCAGCGTTTACAGGAATTTTTTTGACGATGTCGGCAATTTTTCCCGTTGCAACTACATTGATGTGCTGACTGGTTGAACATTCTGCGGGAATCTCGGTAGAGACATCTTTTGATTCGGGGTTTTGATCGCCCTGGAAAGAATGAACGGTTAGGACTCCACCGCCGAGAAATACTGCTGTAGCACCGCCGGTAGCCATCCATTTTCTAAAGTCTTTTTTACGTCGCTGATCAAGTGCTTCGCGTCGCGACATAGTGTTTGTCATGTGTTCGTTTTGCTTTCTTCTTGCCGGTTCACGCAAGAGATGATGCATGGGGCGCTGATTGGGGGACGCCTGCAGCCTGACTAAAAGTAGTTGCTGTGTGAAATATTATCAAGCATCGATTACTGACAAGTGGTAAGTGTGATGAATATTGAGGTTCTTGTATTAAGTATTTATCGCAACTCAGCCTAGTTGCAGGTATTTGTGGACGATGTTGGCGTAGCGTTCCGCGTTGTGACGGATGCCCTCCTGTTCTTCAGCGGTGAGTGGCCTGCGCACTTTTGCGGGGACGCCTGCTACCAGCGATCCCGGCGGGGGATAATGCTGCCTTCTAGCACTACGGCGCCAGCTGCCACTAAAGAACCAGCACCAATCACAGCGCGATTGAGAACCGCTGCGTTCATACCGATTAGCGAGCCGTCTTCAACGGTGCACCCGTGAACTACCGCGCCGTGCCCAACAGATACATGATCACCAATGACCGCGGGCTTGCCGGGGGTCAGCATGAATCACAGCGGTATCCTGGATATTCGAGGAGCGCCCCACCGTTATGTGCTCCGTATCGCCGCGTACAACAGCACCAAAGAAAACGCAGCTGCCTTCATCGACCTTCACGCGTCCTATCAAACGCGCATTATCAGCCACGTAGGCATCGGCAGCGATTTCCGGTGAGAAATTATCGAATTCAAGAGTGCTCATAAAGAAGTTGTATCACCAACCATGTTTAGTCCCTAGAAAATGCTCTAAAACAGCCCACACGCGTTTTCAAACCCTGCATAATCAGGTGTAACTAACCTAAACTTGATGATGTCTGAACGAACACGTCGCACTCCGCTAGAGAGTGCGCACTCCACAGAAGAAAAAGGACGTTGCATGACCACCTCCTCTGTCACCAACCTTCCCTTGGCAGAAGTAGATCCCGAAGTAGCAGAAGCTATCGCGCTAGAGCAAGGACGCCAGCAGAACACCCTTGAAATGATTGCGTCAGAGAACTTTGCGCCCCGCGCGGTTCTTGAAGCTCAGGGTTCAGTACTGACGAACAAGTACGCAGAAGGCTACCCCGGACGTCGTTACTACGGTGGATGCGAGTACGTAGATATCGTTGAGAACCTGGCAATCGAGCGCGCTAAGGCACTGTTCGGTGCTGAGCACGCCAACGTTCAGCCTCACGCTGGCGCTCAGGCTAACAACGCTGTGATGCACGCACTGCTGACCCCCGGCGACAAAATCATGGGTCTGTCACTGGCTCACGGCGGTCACCTGACTCACGGCATGAAGCTCAACGTATCAGGCAAGCTATACGAAGTTGTTGCCTACGGCGTTGACGAGAAGACCGGACGCGTTGACATGGACGAGGTTCGCGAGCTCGCTTTGGCTGAGAAGCCCAAGGTCATCATTGCTGGCTGGTCGGCGTACACCCGTCAGCTGGATTTCGCAGCATTCCGTAAGGTCGCAGACGAAGTTGGCGCATACCTCTGGGTTGATATGGCGCACTTTGCAGGTCTCGTTGCTGCAGGTCTGCACCCCAACCCCGTTCCTCACGCACACGTTGTTTCATCAACCGTGCACAAGACCATCGGCGGCCCCCGCTCAGGTTTTATTCTCTGCACCGAAGAGCTCAAGAAGAAGATTGACTCAGCAGTATTCCCCGGCCAGCAGGGTGGCCCGCTCATGCACGCTATCGCTGGTAAGGCAATCGCCTTCAAGATTGCAGGTTCAGAAGAATTCAAGGACCGCCAGAAGCGTACCCTCGAAGGTGCACAGATCATCGCTGAGCGCCTCAGCCAGCCCGACGTGTTGGATGCCGGCGTAGAACTGATTTCCGGTGGTACCGACGTGCACCTGGTCCTCGTCTCACTGGCAAACGCTGAACTCAACGGACGCGAAGCTGAAGATTTGCTACACGAAGCCGGTATCACCGTTAATCGCAACGCAATCCCCAACGACCCGCGTCCTCCCATGGTCACCTCAGGTCTGCGCATCGGTACTCCCGCGCTCGCGACCCGCGGATTCGACGCCGCAGCATTCGTAGAGGTAGCAGACATCATCGCTGAAACCCTCAAGCCCGGTGTTGACGTAGAAGCGCAGCGCGCTCGCGTGACCGCACTGTGCGAAAAGTTCCCCCTCTACGACGGAATCGAGAAGTGGTAAATTATGGCTGAAATTCTGGACGGTAAGGCAACAGCAGCTGCCATCAAAGCAGAGCTGAAAGAGCGTGTAGAAGCACTCAAAGCAAAGGGCATCACTCCCGGCCTGGGCACTGTTCTCGTGGGTGACGACCCCGCGTCGCATTCTTACGTGGGCGGTAAGCACAAGGACTGCGCAGAAGTAGGCATCGCCTCTATTCGCGTTGATCTGCCCGAGAACACCACTCAAGAGGAACTCGAAGCAGAAATCGAGAAGCTGAACAATGACCCGGCATGCACCGGCTACATCGTGCAGCTTCCTTTGCCCAAGCACATCGACACCAACCGCATCCTTGAGCTGGTTGACCCCGACAAGGACGCAGACGGTCTGCATCCCACCAACTTAGGACGCCTGGTGCTCAACGCTGGCGGCGAAATCGATTCACCGCTTCCGTGTACTCCCAACGGCGTTATCGAACTCATCGAACGCCACGGCTTAGATCTGAACGGCAAGACCGTTGCTGTGTTCGGCCGCGGTGTCACCGTGGGTCGCCCGCTGGGTCTCTTGCTCACTCGCAAGAACGTGAATGCCACCCCCACCCTGGTGCACACCGGCACCAAGGACGTTGCAGGGGCGCTCCGCGAAGCTGACGTTATCGTGGCGGCTGTTGGTCAGCCGCACATCGTCAAAGCTGACATGGTCAAGGACGGCGCAATTCTGCTGGACGTCGGAGTCTCACGCATTGAAGACCCCGAAACCGGCAAGAAGAAGCTCACCGGCGACATCAGCCCCGCAGCCGCTGAAAAAGCATCATGGGTTTCACCGAACCCCGGTGGCGTTGGCCCGATGACCCGCGCAATGTTGCTGGTCAACGTGGTTGAAACCGCTGAACGTCACGCCGCATAGTCTCTAGCGTCATAAGAAAATCCCGCACAGATAATCTGTGCGGGATTTTTTGAGCCGGCTCTACTGAGAGAAATTCTGCTTAGTCATGGATGCGGGAGCCAACATCTAACTCGTATCCTACTTACGCAGAGATCCTGATTAATCAGGATCTCGGCGGTTTAGGTCGAGGTTTGAGGACGCGGTTTATTGGGGGGCTGATGTCGAAGGGCGAAGCCGTATTGGCACCAGTTGGCTGGAAGTTAATACTGCTAAAGAGAATGCTTAATGTTGCCTTCGACTGGCTCGGGGCTGGCGTTTAAGGGAAGTTGAGGGCAACAAGGAATCCTTAACGTGCCCAAAGGGTGCCTTGTTGCCCACTGCCTCAACCACAACTTCGCGCGTCCCATAGTTCTTTGACATAATAGAAGCCATGTCTATTCCACAGCGCACTGCCCCCGAAAACAGCCCCGGCACCAAAAAAGCACTGATTGGTGCTGGCATTGGTATGGCTATCCTCGTCATACTGCTCATCTGGGCGATTATTACTTCTGCCAATGAAGCATCGGTGCTTGGCTGGATTTTGACGGCTGTAATCGCTGGCTGGCTGGGTGTTGCTGTGTACCTTGCGATGACCGTGACGCGCTCTTTGAACGTTCAACAGGATCAGAATGCTGCTCGCATGCGCCAGTTCCTAGAAGAAGAGGACGCGATGCTTGATGACAAGCTTGCGCACAGCTTCCAGATTGTGCTGGTTCAGTCCAAAGTTATTAAAGAGGAAATCGAAAAGAACGACTCTGAGTCACCTGCCATGATTTCTCGTGCGCTTGACACCATTGATGTGACCGCGCAAAACGGCATGAGCATGGTCAAAGAAGCCGCCGGTAAAGCCTAAAAGCGTACCGCCGCATTCGGTAGAACCACACAAATATCGTGAGTGAAAAGAAGTAAAGAACATGAGTGAAGAAAAGAACCTCAAGTCAGTTATCCCCAATGCCTCGCAGGGCGCTACGCGCGTCTTTTCAGGTGCGCAGCCTTCAGCTGACTCGTTGCACCTGGGTAACTATGTGGGTGCGGTGCGCAACTGGGTGAACATGCAGAATGAGCAGGGCACCGATTGCCTTTTCTTCATTCCCGATATGCACGCGATTACCGTGCCTCAGGATCCGGTGATCATGACTCAGCGTACGCGCATGACTGCGGCACAGTACATTGCGGCTGGCATTGACCCCGAGAAGACTCCGCTCTTTGCACAGTCACATGTTCCGGAGCACGCCCAGCTGGCATGGGTTCTGAACTGCATTACCGGTTTTGGTGAGGCTTCTCGCATGACTCAGTTCAAAGACAAGTCAGCTAAGCAGGGCGCAGATTCAGCCTCTGTTGGCTTGTTCACCTACCCGATTTTGATGGCGGCAGATATTTTGCTGTACCAAGCTGACCAGGTGCCTGTAGGCGAAGATCAGCGTCAGCACCTTGAGCTTACCCGTAACCTGGCGCAGCGCTTCAACGCTCGCTTTGGCGATACCTTTGTGGTGCCCGAAGGACGCATCATGAAAGAAACCGCTAAGATTTACGATCTGCAGAATCCCGCGTCCAAAATGTCGAAGTCAGCTGAGACCGATAAGGGCATTATCTGGTTGATGGATGAGCCTAAGAAGACCGCGAAGAAAATTAAGTCCGCAGTGACGGACGCGGGTAGCGAGATCAGCTTTGACCGCGAAAATAAGGCGGGCGTGTCTAACCTGCTGAGTATCTACTCGGCGATTACCGGTGAGAGCATCGACTCGATTGTGGCGCGTTACGAGGGCAAGATGTACGGTCACCTCAAGGTCGATTTGGCAGAGATTGCCGCTGAGACCTTCGGCCCGATGCGTGAGCGCGTCAACGAGCTGATGGCTGACCCTGCAGAGCTTGATCGCCTGCTAGCTATCGGCGCATCCAAGGCACGCGAGATTGCAAGCGTCACCGTAGAAAACGTGTATGAACGCGTAGGTTTCTTGCCGGCGGCTAAACTGTAATTATGACGTCTTCTTCGGAGCTGAATGCTGACGAAACACAGTCAGTACCTGTTTCGCCTACCCTGCTAGCACAGCAACGTTACGTGAGTATTCTGGCCAAAGTGCCCGACGAACTCGCGCACTATGTGCTTGCTTGGCGCGGTGCTCAGCCCGAGATCGATGATTCCGGTAGTGTTCACATCACGGTTCTGGTCTCACCGGAACCCGATAACATGGGCAATGTTTTTGAAAGCCTGCGAAACGCTCTCAGCGGCACCGGATCCATTCCCGTGACGGTAGGGGAACCCGCGTCCTTCTCGCCCATTACCGCGGTGAGCTATCTGACGATTGATGAAGGCGCTGACGAGCTCATTCGGTTAAATGCAATCAGTGAGCACGCGGCGGGCGCTAGCGCATCTCCTTTTGACTATCACCCTCATATCACCCTTGCCCAGCATGTTCCTGAAAACGTTATCCTGCGGTCTTTAGAGCATTTTGCGCAGATTCCTGAGCGCCTCAAACATTTTGAGATTGATACGCTTCGCGTCTATGAATTTGATGGTCAGATGTGGCGGGGCATCGGTTCTATCGACCTTTAGACCTCATGCGTCTGCCCTGTAGATATAAGGATGCGGGCGGATAGTTTTCACTATCCGCCCGCATCCTTTGCATGTGCATCTAATCTAGGTGGCTAGATCCTAGTGGTCGTCACCTTCGTGGTCGTGTTCATCGCCTTCAGCTTCGGGAGCTACACCGTCGCGGGCGCTCACGCCGTTGATTTCGTTGGGAGTTTCGGGCAGTTCGAGCTGTGCGAAGTCTTCCATTGAACCGTTAGCGATATTGGCAAGTGATACCGCGTGGAGCTTCTTGGTGGCGGGGTCGGTTACGTATGCTGTGTCATCCTGTACCCAGATTGCGGGGCGGGGTTCCTGCCATACCTCTGACTCGGTCCACGAGTCCATGAGGTCAACGCTTGCTAGTTCTTCACCGGTTTCTTCGTCGTAAGCGCGGAGCTTGCCATCGGTGGTGAGCAACAGGGCTTCGCCTTCAGGGCCGCGCGCAATGGAGCGGAAGGTGTAGCTGACGCCTTCGGGCAGCTGTACTTTCTGGATGCTGTCGGTCTCGGTGTTGACCAGTGAGAACTGCTCGGGACGTTCGAGTTCAGCGCCCTTGTCAGTCTTGTAGTCAGCCAGAACGATGGGGGAGTCCTGCGAACCAGCCTGGTTACCCAAACGCGCGTATGACTCTTCTGCCTGAACCTTGGTAAACTCACCGTTCTTGTAGATCAGTACGCCATCTTCACAGCCAACGGTGAAGGTATTGTTTGCAACTATTGCCTCACCGTGGACGCCGGGGCACTGATTGTTTTTGGTGACCGTTTTGCCATTTTCGTCAACAATTGCGGCGCCGGTGCGCTGGTCTTCGTTACCCACTGCAACCATGTACTGATCATCAGGCAGCGGAATTGCGAAACCGTGGTGAGGTTCGGGAAGGGTGACGGTCTTGGTTTCGATGGAGTCTTTAGCGGCGGTTTTCTTGTCATCGCCGGTCAGCGTCAGGGGATCTACAACCTCAAAGGAGCCTGAGCCGTCTGAGAAGAAAGCGGTCTTGCCGTTGTCAGAGATGACGTGGCTGGTTTCCTCTGAGTCCCAGCTCCAGTCGCTGAGGGTGGGCTTTGCTGAGTAGTAGTGTGAGTGGTCGCCGTGTGCCTGGCCCCAGTGGCCCATGTCGAGCAGACTGTAGCTGTTGCCGTTTGCGACGGCGAAGTGACGGTTGTCACCGGCCTGGCTCAGGCGAAGGAAGCCGTCTTTTTCGACGGTATCGACCATTTCCATGGTGCGTCCGTCAACGATCATGATGCCGCCGTCATAGCTGAGTGCTACGCGAGTGGTCGGGGTCGAGACCTCGGTTTCTTCTGATGAATCTGATGCTGGTGAAGAGGCAGATGCGCTGGCTGAGGTTGATGACGCGTCTGCGGTTGGTGAGCTTTGACCGCCGCAGGCTGAGAGTAGGAGGATGCCTGCAATGCCGGTCACTGTCAGGAGGGAGGAACGTGTGCTTTTCATGAACACCAGACTAACTTAAATGAGAATCATTTGCACACCAAAGGTATAAGAAAAGGCAGAACATGAGTGCCCTGCCTTTTCTGGGGAGGAAAACGTTCCTACAAAAGTTCTTGAAGTCCCTGATCTTTGAGCTCAGCAACGGTGCTTTTTACCTTCTGAGCTTGTGCTCGGGTGGTAACAAGCAGAGCGTCGGGAGTATCAACTACCACAACATCGTCCATGCCGATCACTGCGATCTTGCGGTCGGTTCCGCTAACCACGATGCCGGTGGATTTCTGATCTAGTACCTGATGCTCATCGCCGAGAACAAACAGGCCATCATCGGTTTTTTCAAGGTTGAGGCGGGCAACCGCGTCGAAGTCTCCCACATCATCCCAGCTGAATGAGCCGGGAACCATAGCCACCGCACCTGCTGCTGCGGCGGGTTCGGCAACCGCATAGTCAATGGCGGTTTTAGGCAGAGTTTCCCACAGGTTGTTCATGATTTCGTCACGCTCGGGGGTGTCCCATGCTTTTGCAATCGCGGTGACGCCGGCGTACAGCTCCGGCTCATTATTTTTGAGGTGTTCCAGCATGAGGGATGCCGGTGCCACGAACATTCCAGCGTTCCAGGTGTAGTCCCCGGTAGCCAGGTACTGGCTGGCGGTAACAGCGTCGGGCTTTTCTACAAACTCATCAACCGACATAGCGTTAGGCGCGTCCTCAAGGTGCAACGACTCTGTTGCCTTGATGTAGCCAAACGCGGTGGAGGGCTCGGTTGGGGTGATACCAATAGTGACAATCTTGCCGGTTGCTGCAGTGTTGACGGCCTCGGTGACTACCTTGTGGAACTCTGCAACGGGTTCAATCACATGGTCAGCCGCGAAAGAGCCGATAATAGCGTCCTGGTCGCGTTCAAAAATAATAGCGCAGGCAAGGCCAATTGCAGCCGCTGAGTCGCGAGGTGAAGGCTCAAGGACAAGGTCGGATGCGCGTAGTTCGCTCAGTTGCTGCGTCACGCGGTTGGCGTGGGCTACTCCGGTAACCACCATAACTGGACCGTTACACAGCGAGGTGAGGCGGTCGTATGTCGAACGCAGGAGTGACTCTTCACCACCGGTAAGGTTGAGTAGGAACTTCGGGGCAGTGGCGCGTGAGAGCGGCCAGAGTCGGGAGCCTACGCCACCAGCGGGAATGAGCGGGTAAAAGCGTTCAATCGGAGTTTTCATCGTCTAAAGAATACCTATTGTTTGTCATAAATGACATGAATAAAGAAGTATTTTGCGCAGATACTTCTCACATTACTTACAGGTGCAACTGACTAGAACCCTTATATAGCGGTCAAAAAGGCATTAAGGAAATAAAAATATGCCGTAATCTCAGGGCTCTAGGGCGCTGACATATTGTCATTTAACATCGCGTGATGCTGGTAACCTGTGAAGAAGAACAACACTCAATGATTAACTGCGCCGTGCGAATCTAAAAATATATAGATGATCACTCGCAGTTATTAGCGCGCAGGAGGTTATTCAGTGCCGAATACACCCAAAAATGGCACTCTCTACCGCGGCCGTGAAGGCATGTGGTCGTGGGTAGCCCATCGCATCTCTGGTATTGCGATTTTCTTCTTTTTGTTGGTCCACGTGCTGGATACCGCGATGGTTCGCGTATCTCCCGAGGCATACAACGCAGTGATGAGCATTTACAAGAACCCCATCATGGGTCTTGGTGAAGCGGCGCTCGTTGCAGCTATCGTTTACCACGCTTTCAACGGTATTCGTATTATTCTCGTTGACTTCTGGAGCGGCGGCACCAAAAACCACAAGACTCTGTTGTGGGGCGTATTGATTCTCTGGGCAATCGCTATGGCAGGCTTCCTGTTCCGTCACCTTCCTATCATTTTCGGAGGTCACTAAACTATGGCTACTCCCTTGAAAGCTAAAGTTGCAGCTCCCCGTAGCAACGACAACATTGTTCAGGGTGTTAAGTACAACCGCTCGTCCTCAAAGCGCAATAACTTTGAGATGGTTGCGTGGTTGTTCATGCGTCTTTCAGGCGTTGCGCTCGTTATCCTCATCTTCGGTCACCTCTTTGTGAACCTCATGACGGGCGAGGGTGTGCATCGCATTGACTTCGGTTTCGTGGGCGGTAAGCTCGCTAACCCCTTCTGGCAGGTTTGGGACATGCTGTTGCTGTGGCTTGCAATGTTGCACGGCACCAACGGCATTCGCACCATCATCGATGACTACGCACAGAAAGACAAGACTCGTGCCTTCTTGAAGGTCATTTTGTTCTTGGCTTCTGCGTTCATCATTCTCGTGGGCACGTTGGTTATCTTCACCTTTGATCCTTGCCCCACCGGTGCTGCAACTGAGTTGCTGCCGTCCTTCTGCCCGGCTCCGTAATAGCTACATCTAAGTTTTAGAGAAAGAAGCATTTTTCCAATGCAGGTACATAAGTACGACGTTGTCATTATCGGCGCAGGCGGCGCTGGTATGCGTGCGGCAATTGAGTCAGGTCAGCGTGCTCGCACTGCTGTTCTTACCAAGCTTTACCCCACCCGTTCACACACCGGTGCGGCGCAGGGCGGTATGTGTGCAGCTCTTGCGAATGTTGAAGAAGATAACTGGGAGTGGCACACCTTTGACACCGTTAAAGGTGGTGACTACCTGGTAGACCAGGATGCCGCTGAGGTTATGGCTAAAGAAGCTATCGACGCGGTTCTCGACCTTGAGAAGATGGGTCTTCCCTTCAACCGTACCCCCGAGGGACGCATCGACCAGCGTCGTTTTGGTGGTCACACTCGCGATCACGGTAAGGCACCCGTTCGTCGTGCATGCTACGCAGCTGACCGTACCGGTCACATGATTTTGCAGACCCTTTACCAGAACTGTGTAAAGCACAACGTTGAGTTCTTCAACGAGTACTACGTGCTTGACCTGATTATGGTTGAGGATGAAGACGGCAAGAAGCGTCCTGCTGGCGTTGTCTCCTATGATTTGGCAACCGGCGATGTTCACGTTTTCCAGGCCAAGTCAATCGTCTTCGCATCCGGTGGCTGTGGCAAGATCTTCAAGACCACCTCTAACGCACATACTCTGACCGGTGACGGCATGGCGATTGCTTTGCGTAACGGTATTCCCTTGGAAGACATGGAGTTCGTGCAGTTCCACCCGACCGGTCTTGCAGGCCTGGGCATTCTGGTGTCTGAGGCTGCTCGCGGTGAGGGCGGTATTCTGCGTAACTCAGAGGGTGAGCGCTTCATGGAGCGTTACGCTCCGACCATTAAGGACTTGGCTCCTCGCGATATCGTTGCGCGTTCGATGGCTAATGAGGTTCGCGAAGGACGCGGTTGCGGTCCTAATAAGGACTACGTTCTTCTTGACCTCACCCACTTGGAGCCCGCTCACATCGATGCGAAGCTTCCGGATATTACCGAGTTCGCTCGTACTTACCTGGGTGTTGAGCCCTACACCGAGCCCGTTCCGGTGTTCCCGACTGCGCACTACGCAATGGGCGGTATTCCCACCAACATCGAAGCTGAAGTTTACGCAAACTCAGAAGAAACCATCCCCGGTCTGTATGCAGCTGGCGAGGTAGCTTGTGTGTCTGTTCACGGCTCAAACCGTTTGGGTACCAACTCACTGCTTGACATCAACGTTTTCGGTAAGCGCGCAGGTATTTCAGCTGCTGAGTACGCGCAGACCGCAGATTTCTTGCCTATTCCTGAGGATGCGGCTAACCGCACTCTCGAGTTGCTGGGTATGCTTCGCGATGGCACCGGTACCGAAAAGGTCGGCGCTATTCGCAAGGAACTGCAGGACGTCATGGATGCGGATATGCAGGTGTTCCGTACTGCTGACACCATCAAGAACGCGCTGAATGTTATTGCTAACCTCGAAGAGCGTTACAAGAACATCTCAGTTCAGGACAAGGGCAAGCGCTTTAACCTTGACCTTCTTGAGGCTGTTGAGCTTGGCTTCTTACTCGAGCTGGCAAAGGTGATGTCAGTTGCTGCACTGCACCGTCAGGAGTCACGCGGTGGTCACTTCCGCGAGGACTTCCCCAACCGCGATGATGAGAAGTTCATGAAGCATTCCATGGTCTACCTTGACCCCGAGGCTGAAACTGAATCAATCGCTGGCCTGCGTTTCGACACCAAGCCTGTTATCTTTACCCGCTACGAGCCGATGGAGCGTAAGTACTAAAATGGCTAGTCAAAAAGCTACTGAAGAACTCAACGAACCGGCATCAAAGGTTGAACTGAAGTCTGAGACAGGCGGCGCTGACGCTATTCCTACCTACGACATCACCCTTCAGGTTCGTCGTTACAGCCCTGAGATTTCAGAAGAAGCTCACTGGGATGAATTTAAGCTGACCATGTTCGGCACTGACCGCGTGCTGGATGCCTTGCATAAGGTGAAGTGGGAGATTGACGGTTCGCTGTCATTCCGCCGCTCATGCGCGCACGGTATTTGTGGTTCAGACGCTATGCGTATTAACGGCCGCAACCGTTTGGCATGCAAGACCTTGCTCAAAGACTTGGATCTCACCAAGCCGATCACTGTTGAGGCTATTAAGGGTCTGCCCTGCGAGAAGGACCTCATCGTTGACATGGAGCCCTTCTTCCAGGCTTACCGCGAGGTAATGCCCTTCTTGATGAACGATGGACATGAGCCTGAACGTGAGCGCTACCAGTCGGTAGAAGACCGCGAGCGTTTTGACGACACCACCAAGTGCATTTTGTGCGCTGCGTGTACCTCATCATGCCCCGTTTTCTGGACTGACGGTCAGTACTTTGGTCCGGCAGCAATCGTGAACGCGCACCGCTTTATCTTTGATTCACGAGATGATGCTGGCGATATGCGTCTTGAGATTCTCAACGATAAAGAAGGCGTGTGGCGTTGCCGTACCACCTTCAACTGCACCGAGGCATGCCCCCGCGGCATCCAGATTACTAAGGCTATTGCCGAGGTAAAGCAGGCAATTATCGCTCGATCACTCTAAGGAATCGAGTCTCTATAAAGGCGGAGTCACTGAAGAAGTGGCTCCGCCTTTTGCGCGCCTCAGCGGCGTTCCGGATGATCCTTGTCAGCTCCCGCAGTAAACATCAGGTGCAGGGCTATTAAAAGTGCACCTGTGTTCCATTCGGGATATGAACGTCATAATTCGTAACAAGCCGGTGGAATCGTCACTCCCAGACACGAAAATGACGCTAACGCGAACTCGCACTATCCTTGAAATATGGTTTCATCATTCGCAGAGTCACAGTTGTCCGACAAGGTTCCCTCGGTGGGAAACCTGGTGGAAGAGTTTCTGCCGGAGCTTATTGAGTTCCGTCGTGATGTTCATGCGCACCCTGAGCTGTCTTTTCAGGAGTTTCGGACTACCGAGAAGCTGGCGGAACGTCTGCGTCAAGCCGGGCTAGAACCTGTTGCGTTGCCCGGAACGACCGGTCTGCGCGTTGATATCGGTGAAGGTCCTGTGGCAGCGGCTTTCCGTGCTGATATTGATGCGTTGCCTGTGCAGGAGCAGACAGGTTTGGAATGCTCATCGCAAACAGCTAATGTGATGCACGCGTGCGGTCACGATATCCACCTCACTGTCATGCTCGGTGTTGCGCTTGGTCTTGCGAAAATTAATGATGACAAGCCTTTGGGATGCACTATTCGGGTGATTTTCCAGCCTGCTGAAGAGCAGCAGCCAGGTGGTGCCCTGCGCGTCATCGAAGCGGGATGGCTCAAGGACGTGCCGCGTGCTTTTGCCCTGCACTGCGAGCCCAAGGTGGATGTCGGCAAGATTGGTACTCGCATCGGCGCGATTACATCGGCGTCTGACACCGTCCGCATTAATCTCAGCGGTCACGGGGGTCATACTTCGCGTCCGCACCTGACCGAAGATTTGATTTACGCGATGAGCCAGATTGCTATTAACGTGCCGGCAGTACTTTCTCGATTGACTGATGTTCGCTCCGGCGTCCTCGTGGTTTGGGGGCAAATTGAGGCTGGTGTGGCCTCTAACGCTATTCCTTCTACCGGTATGTTGGCTGGCACCATGCGCTGTTTGGATGCCGACGCCTGGTACAAGGCGGGACAGATTCTTGACGACGTAGTGGAACAAGTTGCTACTCCTTATGGAGTTACCGTCGATTTGGAACACGAACGCGGTGTGCCGCCTGTGGTAAACACCGAAGATGAAACCGCTTTGATTGAAAATGCGGCGCGAGCTGAGCTGGGGGAGGACTGCGTGGTCCTCGTTGAACAATCAATGGGCGGTGAAGACTTCTCATGGATGCTGCAAGAGGTTCCCGGCACTATGATTCGCTTGGGTACTCGTGCTCCAGGTGGTGAGACTTTTGATTTGCACCAGGGTGATTATAATCCTCAGGAGGACGCTATTGGTGTGGGCGTGCGCGTGATGACCTCTACTGCTTTGCGTGTAATTCGCTGGCATCTTTCTAGTGCGCAGTAATACCTGCCCGGTAGCTTAGCCCCATAAGAGTACGCATCGTATTGTCTGCTATTTACTATTACTTCAAAGTAACAAAACGCGGTCTTAAGGGTTGTGGCTAGACGCTTTAAAAGTACGCGGAGGAACTTTGTGTCGAAGATAGGAACAACCTCTAAAAATTTCGCTCAGTGCTGAAAAAGCTATTAGAATGTGTTCTGTATTGCTCAATCCTGATGGTCTTACCTTTTATAAAGCACACACAGCTTATTGACCCTCAGATCCTGATCTTTTGAAGGGATCCCCATGGCATTCTCACGCAAGCACATGGCAAGCGCAGGCTCAGTTCTCGGCATCTCAGCACTTCTTCTCGCCGGTTGCGGCGCTGCACCTGAAGAGAACTCAAGCTCGTCCGGCGAAAACAGCGACTACAAGGGTTGCATGGTTTCTGACTTTGGTGGCTTTGACGATAAGTCATTCAACCAGAACACCCACGATGGTCTGAAGGCCGCTGAGGAAGAGCTCGGCATGCAGGTTGGCGAAGCTGAATCAACCTCAGAAACCGATTACGGCCCCAACCTGAACTCCATGGTTCAGCAGGGTTGCAACCTGACCGTTACCGTTGGCTTCGGTTTGGCAGATGCTACTAAGGAAGCAGCAGCAGCTAACCCCGATAGCCACTTCGCAATTGTTGACGACAACTCCATCCAGGCAGATAACGTTCGCCCGATTGTATACGACACCGCTCAGGCAGCATTCCAGGCAGGTTACCTGGCCGCAGCTCAGACCAAGACCGGCAAGGTAGCAACCTACGGTGGTCAGAACTTCCCGACCGTTACCATCTTCATGGACGGTTTTGCTCAGGGCGTGGAGTACTACAACCAGCAGAACAATAAGGACGTCAAGGTTCTTGGCTGGGACACCAAGTCAAAGAGCGGTACCTTCACCGGTGACTTCGAAGACCAGGCAAAGGGCAAGACCAACACCCAGAACTTCCTCTCAGAGGGGGCTGACATCATCATGCCCGTAGCTGGCCCTGTGGGTGGCGGTACTCTCGAAGCTGTGAAGGAATACAACTCCTCACATTCAGATAAGCCCGCATCAGTGGTTTGGGTTGACTCAGACGGTTTCGAAACCAACCCTGACTACCAGGACATCATCCTTACTTCAGTGCAGAAGCTGATGAAGGAAGCTGTGCTTGATACCTTCAAGCAGGACGCTGCAGGCAACTTCACCAACGAGCCCTACATCGGTACCCTCGAAAACGGTGGCGTTACCCTGGCTCCCTTCCACAACTTTGACGATCAGGTTTCAGAAGAAACCAAGACCGCTCTTGACGACATCAAGACCAAGATCATCAGCGGCGAAATCAAGGTTGAGACCGAAGGCTCACCCAAGGCATAACAGCTGATAAACATATCTCCCCGCAACCGGTAGTTTTCACCGGTTGCGGGTTTGTTTCGTATGTAGGTGTACAGACAAGATGTGTACACTTGTTGAGATAGTTTTTAGGGCGGCAAGTCCTGGCAATCTATCTTCTTGCCGCGTCTGTGCTCATACACACCGTGGCTAGTTTCCCACTCGAACATCGTTCACAGAAAGCGCATCGATGAAACTCGAACTGCGAGAAGTTACCAAGCGTTTTGGTGATTTCACCGCTAATGACAGTATTGACCTGGTGGTTCGCCCCGGTACCGTTCACTGCCTTTTGGGTGAGAACGGCGCGGGTAAATCAACCCTCATGAACGTCATTTACGGTCTCTACCAGCCGACTGAAGGTCAGATTTTCGTTGACGATCAGCCCGTTAAGTTCAACGGTCCTTCAGATGCTATGGCTGCAGGTATTGGTATGGTGCATCAGCACTTTATGCTGGTTCCTGTTTTTACCGTGGCTGAAAATATTGCACTGGGTTCTGAGAAAACCAGCGGTGGCGTCTTAAACCTTGAAGAGACTCGCGTGAAAATTCGTGAGATTTCTGACCGCTACGGTTTTCATGTTGACCCTGATGCCGTGGTTGAAGATTTGCCGGTTGGCGTGCAGCAGCGTGTTGAAATCATTAAGGCGTTGGTGCGCGATGCTGAGGTTCTGATTTTGGATGAGCCCACTGCGGTACTGACTCCTGCTGAAACCGATCAGCTACTGGGCATCATGGATCAGTTGCGTAAAGACGGTAAATCGCTATTGTTTATCTCGCACAAGTTGCGTGAGGTACGTCAGATCTCTGATGACATCACCGTGATTCGTCGCGGACGCGTGGTCGGTAGCGCTGATCCTAGCGCGTCCACCAACGAGCTCGCGTCCTTGATGGTGGGTAAGGCTGTCCAGCTGACCGTCGATAAGGACGAGCCGCGCTTGAACTCCAATGCTTTTGAGGTAGAGAACCTGAGCTTGGTGGCGTCCAACGGTGTGCACCTTCTGAAAAACGTGAGCTTTACCGTCAACGGTGGCGAGATCCTAGCGGTAGCGGGTGTGCAGGGTAACGGCCAGACAGAGCTGGCAGAATCTATTATTGGTCTGCACCCCAAGGCGACCGGTTCTATGCGTTTGAACGGTGAAGAACTGCTGGGCAGAAGCACCAAGCAGGTTCTGCACAGCGGGGTGGGCTTTGTGCCTGAAGACCGCAGCAAAGACGGTTTGGTAGGCTCATTCTCCATTGCTGAGAACCTGATTCTTGATTTGTTCGACACTAAGAGCTTTGCCTCAGGTGGTAGCCTCAAACGCGCAGCAATTTCTGCTAATGCCGACCGCGCCGGTAGTGAATTTGATATTCGCATGGGCTCTCAAGAGGACGCGGCGTCTACTCTCTCTGGCGGTAACCAGCAGAAGATTGTGGTAGCGCGTGAACTTTCCCGCGACCTCAAGTTGTTCGTGGCATCTCAGCCCACTCGTGGCGTGGACGTTGGTTCTATTGAGTTCATTCACAAGCGTATTGTGGCTGAGCGCGATAAGGGAGTTCCGGTTCTCATTGTTTCCACTGAACTTGATGAGATTTACGCGCTGGCTGACCGCATCGCTGTGTTCTTCCACGGCGAGCTTATGGGTATTGCTCCCAAGGACACTCCGCGTTCTGTGCTCGGTCAGATGATGGCTGGCGCGAGCTACGAAGAAGCAGTTGCAAACCAGCATGAGGACCCTGAAGTCCTGCTCGCTAAGCAGGACGCTGCTGAAGGCGTTGTCTCTGAACAGCACGCTCAGAGCATCATTGAGTCCTCCTCTGCTCAGACTGCAACAGACCAAGCATCAACGTCACACCGCGGTTCTGTAGCGGCAGCCCAAGACCTACCGTGGGCAGATAACACCGACGCATCCAAAGGAGAGAAAGCATGAGCGCTGAGAAGCCTAAAGCGGTAAAACCCGCAGCTACCGCAGCACCTGCTAACCCCCAGATGGGGGAGCACGCTAAACCATCGCTCGCCACTCGACTGGCTGGTGGCGGTTTTGGACTGTCACTCGGTGCATTGATTGCGGCCTTGTTCTTGGGCGGTCTGCTGATTGCAGCCACCGACCCCGCAACCCAAAAAGCAGCAGGGTACTTCTTCGCGCGTCCTACGGATACTCTTTCTGCCGCGTGGAAAGCTGCAGCTGGCGCGTACAAGGCAATGTTCGAAGGCGCAATCTTCAACCCGAAGGGTAAGACCTTCGCAGATCAGATTCGTCCGCTCACTGAAACTCTTACCGTTGCGACCCCGCTGATTCTTGCTGGTTTGGCTGTGGCACTTCCCTTCCGTGCCGGTCTCTTTAACATCGGCGCGCAAGGACAGATTATTCTCGGTGCACTGGTATCAGGTTACGTTGGCTTTGCCTACAACCTGCCGCTTGCCCTTCACCTTTTGCTGGTGATTATCGGCGGTATCATTGGTGGTGCAATCTGGGGCGGTTTGGTCGGTCTTCTCAAAGCTAAGACCGGAGCTCACGAAGTAATTCTGTCGATTATGCTCAACTACATTGCAGCTAATCTGATTCTGCTTCTGCTCAAGACCCCTACCTTTCAGCGCGAAGGTAGCTCTAACCCCATCTCGCCGATTCTGCCCGATAGCGCCTTGCTCCCTCGTATTTTCCCGGGATCAGACCTGAACTTCCGTCTGCACTGGGGCTTTGTTCTAGCTATCATCGCGGTTATTTTCGCGTCATGGTTGATTGAACGTTCAACCATTGGCTTCCGACTGCGCGCTGTTGGCGCTAACCCCAACGCGGCACGCACTGCAGGCATCAACGTGGCAAACGGTTACATCATCGTCATGGCAATTGCAGGTGCACTCGCCGGTCTGGCTGGTGTTGCCCAGGTAGCGGGTACCGAAAAGACCCTGACCACCGGTATTGCAGCGTCCTTCGGCTTTGACGCTATCACCGTTGCACTGCTGGGTCGCGCTAAGCCTTGGGGTACCTTCTTCGCGGCTTTGCTCTACGGCGCATTCCGCGCAGGCGGCGTCATGATGCAGGCTACCACCGGTACCAACATCGACATCGTGGCTGTTGTCCAGGCACTCATCGTCCTGTTCATCGCAGCTCCTCCGCTGGTACGCACCATCTTCCGTCTGCCTGATCCTGCCAACCCGCGCAAGAAGAAGGCATCTAAGAACAACTCACTTCAGGGAGCACAGTAATGTCAGTTGCACTTGATACCTCACGAACTGAAGAAACCGCTGTTGTTCGTCGCTGGAAGAACCCCATCATCTATGCGGTACTGGCAGCTCTGTCCTTCTTCCTCATCGGACTGAACGCACCCGATAAGACAGTTGTCTTCCGACTATCCGACGGGCTGAAGAACTTCAGCATTCCTGACCTTTCTCTCAACGCCGGTGTGTACGGCTGGATATCAGTTGTCGCTATGGCCGCTATCGCTGCCTTCGCATTCATCACCATGAATAAAGGACGCGAGATCCCTCGCGGACTTCAGGGACTGTTCTGGTTCTTTTTCATCACCGGTATGCTGGTCTGGGTTATCGGCGCTGCACGCTCCTCAGAGCTCTCACTGGTTACTCTGCTGACCGGTGCACTTACCCTGTCAATTCCGATGATATTCGGCTCGCTCGGTGGCCTTTTGTGCGAACGTTCCGGCATCGTGAACATCGCTATTGAGGCTCAGCTTCTGCTGGGTGCATTCACCGCAGCGCTTGCGGCGTCGATGACCGGTAGCCCATGGGTAGGTCTTCTGGCAGCGATGATCGGTGGCGTTCTGGTTTCTCTGATTCTTGCCGTCTTCGCTATCAAGTACCTGGTCGATCAGACCATTGTTGGTGTTGTGGTGAACGTACTAGTTGCAGGTCTGACCGGCTTCTTGTACTCCCGCGTCCTGCAGGCAGACCCTGCGCACCTTAACTCAGCGCCTAAGCTTCCGACTTTTGAAATCCCCGTTCTATCACAGATTCCCGTGATTGGCCCGGTGCTATTCAACCAGTCGGTTTTGGTGTACATCATGTACATCACCGTGGCCCTGATTTGGTTTGCGCTGAACAAGACTAAGTGGGGCTTGCGCACCCGAGCAGTGGGCGAGCATCCTAAGGCAGCTGACACTCTGGGCATCAACGTCAACCGTCTGCGCTTTACCAACGTTCTGCTCGCAGGCGTCGTTGCCGGTATGGGTGGCGCGTTCTTTACCCTCGTTTCGGTGTCATCATTCAACGCGAATATGACTGCGGGTCAGGGCTACATCGCGCTTGCTGCGTTGATTTTCGGACGCTGGAAGCCATTCGGCGCGCTGTTCGCGTCCTTGCTGTTCGGCTTTACTCTGCAGCTCAACTTCGTACTGTCATTGCTGGGAACTTCGGTACCCACCGAGTTGCTGGCGATGCTGCCCTACCTGGTAACTATCTTTGCAGTTGCAGGTTTGGTTGGCGTATCACGCGGCCCAGCCGCATCCGGTAAGCCTTACATCAAGGGGTAAACCTAGCAATCTTTTGCACGCTCCTCGCATCATCAACGGGTAACACCGAGCAAGATGCGGGGAGCTTTTATATTGTCTGAAGAAGGCACCGCAAACCTAAAGAACAGAGTAAACTCAGTAGTCCACTGACTAAAGGAGAGCACATGGTGCACCAGCTTTCTGCTGAAGAAGCCACTATCGACTGGCAGACTCTGACAGACCACGCTACAGAAGCTATGCGGCATTCGTATTCACCGTATTCTAACTATGCGGTAGGCGCTGCGGCACTGGTTTCTGATGGGCGCATTGTGAGCGGTTGCAACATTGAAAACGCATCACTGGGCATTACCCTGTGCGCTGAGTGCTCCTTGGTGTCTGACCTCTTTCGTACCGGTGGCGGCAAGCTAGTTGCTTTTGCCTGCGTTGATAAAGAAGGCAATGCACTGATGCCGTGCGGACGCTGCCGCCAGCTCCTGTACGAACACGCTGCACCGGGAATGCTGTTGAAGTCGGTGAGCGGAATTATGACGATTGAGCAGATGCTACCGGATGCTTTTGGGCCGGAGCGTTTGTAGCTACCCAAGCTGGCGCTAGCGTAGATATCGCGTCCTTTAAACTGAAGATAAGAATCTGAAATAAGAAGCCAAGGAGCTTTCTCATGGCTGCTGAACTTTTTGATGCGGTGGATGTTATCCGTACCAAGCGTGATCGCGGTGAGCTAACTGATGAGCAGATTGACTGGGTGATTGATGCTTATACCCGTGGCGTAGTGGCTGATGAGCAAATGAGCGCGCTGGCTATGGCGATCTTTTTGAACGGCATGGAGCACCGTGAGATTTTCCGTTGGATGAAGGCAATGATTGCTTCGGGCGAGCGGTTAAACTTTGAGTCAATTGTGGGTGAGGGCAAGAAGATTGCAACTTCTGATAAGCACTCTACCGGTGGTGTAGGCGATAAGATTACGCTGCCTTTGGCTCCGCTGGTTGCTGCCTACGGCGTTGCGGTACCGCAGTTATCCGGACGCGGGTTGGGGCACACCGGCGGTACCTTGGATAAGCTGGAGTCGATTCCTGGCTGGGAAGCTAAACTCTCAAATGAACGTGTGGTGGAGATTCTTGGTTCCACCGGCGCGGTGATTTGCGCAGCAGGTGACGGGCTTGCTCCCGCCGATAAGAAACTCTATGCCCTGCGCGATGTGACCAGCACCGTTGAGGCGATTCCGCTGATTGCGTCCTCGATTATGTCGAAGAAAATTGCTGAGGGAACCGGTTCACTGGTGCTCGATGTGAAGGTCGGTTCTGGCGCTTTCATGAAGGACGAGGACCACGCGCGCAAGTTGGCGAAGATTATGGTTGAGCTGGGTAGAGATGCCGGTGTGAAAACTACAGCCTTGTTAACGGACATGAACACTCCACTGGGTCTGACCGTGGGTAATGCTTGCGAAGTTGAAGAAGCTGTAGAGGTACTTGCTGGCGGTGGACCTTCTGACGTTGTGGAACTTACTGTGGCGCTGGCTCGCGAGATGTTGTTGTCTTCGGGCGTTGATGTTGATCCTGCCGAAGCACTGAAAGATGGCCGGGCGATGGACGTGTGGCGCACCATGATCGCGGATCAGGGCGGTGACCCTGATGCTCGACTGCCGCAACCCAAAGAAACCCTCACCGTCAAAGCACCGTCTTCTGGTGTTCTTACCGAATTGGACGCGTACAAGGTGGGCGTCGCATCCTGGCGTTTGGGCGCAGGACGCGCGCGCAAGGAAGATCCGGTTCAGGCCGCCGCCGGTATCAAACTACACGCGAAACCCGGTGATACCGTCGCAGAAGGTCAACCTCTGATGACACTCACGACTGACACTCCCGAACGCTTTGAACGTGCAGAAGAACTGCTGCAAGAAGCCTTCACCATTGGGGGAGAGCAGAAAAACAATCCGCTTATTATTGACCGAATTGTGTCCTCACGATAATTAAACATCTGGTGTGGGGCGTTGTGTGGCGTATCGTTGATAGAGATACTGTTGCATGACGCCCCTTCCCCCAAGAAAGAGTGAAAAACATGGGTTTGTTAGACCGTTTTAAAAACCGTGCTAAAGAAGAGACCACGCCGGTGCACGCTGAGCCTACTCAGCAGTCGGTACCTGCTCAGGAAACTGAAAACCACAACGAGAGTGTTGAGGTAGTTCAGCCGTCCTTCAGCATCGAACTGGGCAGTGGCCTGCACCAGGTCATCGAACGTATGCGCAGCTACGGTGCTGACAACCTCACCCTTGATTTGAATCAGCACGGCAACGACATGAACTATGTGCTGAGCGATCATCACGAAGAACTTGAACGCGGCGTAGTAACCCCCGACGGTGACTGGTTCGACGCTGTGGCCAAACTCTACACCGATGAGGAAAAGTCAGAGCGAGGCGCATGGAAGAGCGCTCAGATTGTCACCGGCTCAACGCTGGGCGAAGAAGGCGCCGTTACCGCGTCCTTTACCAATGCTGCAACGGGTGAAGTCTCAACTATTTCAAGCTCACTGGCGCAGCCCGGGCTGGACTTGGCAGATGAACAATCAGAATCGGCAGAGTCGGCTTACATTGCTGAACAGTACACTCCCGTTCAGACCGATACTGAGGTTGCAGATACCAACCCCGCAGGTTTTGAAGAGTCCTCAGCGGTTGAAGACGATTACGATCCCTTTGTGCAAGCTGATTCTGTAGCACCGGCCAGTAGTCTGCTGAGCGATGAGAACGAAGTCAGCTCGGACTCAAGCGATATCGATGCCCAGAACCGCTTTGACCGCATCATGAAGCGCATCGAAGAAGATAAGGATAACCCTCAGGAACTGCCCAGTTTCGAAGAGGTTGCATTTGCCAATGACCCCGAACCCAAGTCAACTTCTGACTTCGCTCGTTTCGGTTCTGATGCATCAGCGGAGACTGTCCAGGGCGCGACTGAAGAAGCTGACTCCGCTGACGAACTTACCCACCAGGACGCTGTAGAAGCTGCTCAGCAGAGCTACAACGACTACTCAGCAACTGACACCGGGTTGATCGCTCAGACCGGCGGTCAGGCACTTGATGTTGAGAATGCCGAGGCAACCGACGCTGAGATCGAGACTTACGTTCATGAAGAGCCTGCTCTTACCGATGCGGAGCTCAACGACCGTGAATTTGATGTTGAGGACGAAGCGCTAGAGGCACAGGAGCCCACTGACAGCGACCTTACTGCATTGTCAGATGATGAACCGGTTGTAGAGTCCGATGAGTCACTGGCAAATGTTGATCCCTATGCCGAAGACTCAACCCACGTTCAGTACTTCTCTGACGATCAGGAACTGGCTGAGCTCACTGGCGAGCAGGAATCCGCAGAACCCTATGACGAAGAAGACACCTTCGATGAAGAGTTCACTCGCGAAGATGAGCTGACCGATGATGACTTCTTGGCTCAGACTGACGGCATTGTTCCCGAGACTGATGAAAAAGACGCTCTTGCTGAGGCTGAACTCGCAACCGACGATTTCTCAGATACCGCTGCCAGCACTGAGTTTGAGAACACCGAGTTTGCGAACACCGACTTTGACACCGCTGATGAGGTAGCGACCGAATCCGCACCCGCTGAAACTGAAGCTATTCCGCTGGCTGATGTGACGCACGGCGATGACGTAGACGTTCAGGGCGAAGCTGCTGTTCCTAGCCTTGTTGATGATCAGGAATGGGAGCAGGACGCGTTTGCTGCAACCGGTGACGCAACGGCAGGAACCGCTGTTGCCGGTGCTACCTACGCGGCAACGCAAAAGGCTGACCAGTCGGCGCCTACTTCCGGCACCAACCTCGATGTTTCCTCATCCTTCAGCGGCGCGCAGAACACCAGCGTATCGATGCCGTCAAAGACTCAGCTTGCAACCGGCAACATGGTTCTTACCGAGGCTGAGGTTGCTCAGCGACTCAAGCAGGCGCAGGACGCCCTGTTTGGTGAAAACGGCACCGCCCGCGACGTCTCAACTGTTCTGATTCGCGTGCGTTCCTTGGGCTCGTACTACGATGCTCTTACCCACGTGCGTCGCGATGGCTTCTGGGATCAGCAGAAAACCTTCGAGCTCGTACCTGAAGAGATCCTAGATATTCTGCAGCTCAAGAGCGACTCCTACCGTGAAGGCTTTGGCTCACCCCTGGCAATGATGTTCCGCTTTACCCCCGGCGTGCCGGTAGAAGCGTCCTTCGACTACGCCAACGAAGAAGCCTTCGTGCAGTACACCGACCACCTGCCCGCACAGCAGTACGTTGAAGAGCTGCGCATGTTCCCGCGCACCGGCGCCAACATCCCGGCGCACATGAACGAGGCACTCGCATCCTGGACACTGTAAACCAACTGTAAAAGAGCCGGCACTGCCCGTACGATAGGGAAGTGCCGGCTCTTTTTCTTTTAAAGGCCATAGAAAACACAACGCAAAGGACATGATGAGTCAGACAGCTACCCCCTCGTACAAGTGGATTGAACAGCTACCCAAGGTGTGTTTGCACGACCACTTGGACGGCGGCGTTTCGCCCCAGACCATTATTGATATCTCACAAGAAATTGGTCATGAGCTTCCCGCAGATAACGCAGAGGACCTCAAAAAATGGTTTGAAGAAGCGGCAGATTCTCGTTCTTTGGTTCGTTACCTTGAGACTTTCGAGCACACTGTTGCTGTTATGCAACGCCGCGAAGATTTGGTACGCGTAGCAGCTGAACACGTACTTGAGCTGGCGTTTGACGGTGTACTGTACGGTGAGGTTCGTTGGGCACCGGAACAGCATCTGCAGGCTGGTCTTTCTTTGCAAGACGCTGTTGAAGCTGTGGCAGAGGGCTTTGCTCAGGGCGCCGCCGTGGCGCGCGACCGTATGGGCAAGCCCGTAATGCCACGTCAGATTCTGTGCGCTATGCGTCAGAACAACAATTCCCTTGAAATCGCTAAGCTAGCGGTCGCTAACCGCGGTCTTGGCGTTGTAGGTTTTGACCTTGCCGGCCCCGAAAAGGGATTCTTGCCTGCCCAGCACCAAGAAGCTCTAGATTATGCGGTTAAGCATTACATGCCCATCACCCTGCACGCGGGCGAAGCAGATTCCCTCGAATCCATTGCATCAGCCATCCACGAAGGACGCGCGCTACGACTGGGACACGGCGTACAAATTACCGACGACTTTTCGATCCTCAAGATTGCCGAGGCAAGCCCCGAAGCTGTTGAACAGGGTGCTGACCCCGACCAAGAAGTCATGAAACTCGGTCTTTTGAGCGCATGGATTAAAGATCGCCAGATCCCGCTAGAAGTCTGCCCCTGCTCAAACCTGCAGACCGACGCCGCCGCATCCACCACCAGCATCGGACGCGTCAACGGTGGTGAACAGGAGCGCGCTCGCGCCTACGCTCAGCATCCCGTTGACCTGCTCTACCGTAGCGGTTTTGCGGTCACTATCAACCCCGACAACCGCCTGATGAGCAACACGTCAGTCACTAGCGAGTTCATCAAACTGCATGAAACCTTCCGCTACGACTGGCCCGAATTCTTTGAGCTCACCATGAACGCGGTCGACGCGTCCTTCATGCAGATTGAACAAAAGCGTTCGCTCAAGCAGATTTTGCAGGACTACTACAACGAGTTCGTAGCAGCCCAGAACCCGCAGGAAGATAGCAAAGCAGGGGAGTAGCCGTGTCAAAAAATCACGATGAGCAGCCCGGAGCTTCGTTTACCGAACTGGTGCGCCTGATGAATACTTTGCGTTCACCGGGTGGATGCTCATGGACGGTAGCACAAACTCACGAGAGCATCATGCACTACCTAGTAGAGGAAACCTACGAGGTCGTTGAAGCTGTGGAATCGCCGGGCGGGGTTAACCTCCCGCTGCTTCGCGAAGAGCTGGGCGATGTGTTGCTCAACGTGATTTTCCATGCCCGGATGGCAGCCGAAATCCCGAGCGACCAAGGCGGCTTTGATATTAACGATGTGGTGGAGGGGCTCTCGCAAAAGCTCATCCGCCGCAACCCTCACGTTTTCGGAAGCGCCCAAGACACAGCATCTCAGCTCAGCGCCCAAGAGATTTATGATGCGTGGGATGAGCTTAAAAAGAGCGAGAAACCCGAGCGTACCGGGATTTTTGATGGTGTACCGCCGCATCTGCCGGCACTTGCCTTTACCGATAAAGCACTCTCAAAAGCGACCGCAGCTGACGTACCCGTTCAGTTGCCTGATGCAGATGAAGCTGACACAGAATCAGTCTGGGCGGCAACCGTTTTCGCTCTCGTGCAGGAGGCTCGTGCTCAGGGAATTGATCCTGAGAAAGCGCTGCGCAATTACACCAAAGAAATGATGCGACTCAGCGAGGATCGTCGAGACTTAGAATAAAGTCGCTGCCTTCTTGAAGCTTGTGAGGGACGTTCCCCGTCAGCTGGCTTGGGGCTGGCATGAATCGCGGCGAGCGCCCCGCGCGAGTCCGCGAGAGGGACTGCTGGCGGGGAACGTCCCTCATAAGCGTCGTAGATGCTCCTAAGGTTCGTGCTTCTTCATCTTATGTGGGGACGCGTGGGAAAAATATCGAAAATCGCCAGCAGATTCCCACCAAAACACAGGAGTTTCTCATCATTCCCCCTGTGTTTGTGTGGGATTTTTGGTAGAATATTAATCAAGATTTAGCCGTTGAAGGGTTTTCGTAGCACTACGAACTCGCTACGGTTAATGATTGAAGCCACTTCAATTCCTTCACAAACAATAAGGAGCATTTTCATGGCTGTAATCACTGCTGTACACGCACGTCAGATTCTTGACTCACGTGGCAACCCGACCGTTGAGGTTGAGGTTCTGCTTGAAGACGGCGCATTCGGTCGCGCTGCAGTTCCCTCAGGTGCATCAACCGGTGAATGGGAAGCTGTAGAGCGTCGCGATGGCGATAAGAAGGTTTACCTGGGTAAGGGCGTTCAGGGCGCAGTTACCGCTGTTATCGAAGAAATCGCTGAAGAAATCATCGGCATCGATGCAACTGACCAGCGCGCAGTTGACTCAGCAATGATCAAGCTCGACGGCACCGACAACAAGGGCAAGCTCGGCGCAAACGCTATTCTCGGCGTTTCAATGGCAGTTGCTAAGGCAGCAGCTGAGTCAGCTGACCTGCCCCTGTACAAGTACCTCGGTGGCCCCAACGCTCACGTACTTCCCGTTCCCATGATGAACATCCTCAACGGTGGCTCACACGCTGACTCAAACGTTGATATTCAGGAATTCATGATTGCGCCGATCGGTTTCGATACCTACTCACGCGCACTGCAGGCAGGCGTTGAGGTTTACCACGCACTCAAGAGCGTTCTGCACGACCGTGGTCTTGCAACCGGTCTTGGCGATGAGGGTGGTTTCGCACCCAACCTTGAGTCAAACGCAGCAGCGCTTGACCTCATCATCGAAGCTATCAAGAAGGCTGGCTACAAGCCCGGCGAAGAAATCGCACTGGCACTTGACGTAGCGTCATCAGAATTCTTCGAAAACGGCTCATACACCTTCGAGGGCCAGAAGAAGTCAGCTGAAGAAATGTCAGCTTACTACGCTGATCTCGTAGCTAACTACCCCTTGGTTTCCATCGAGGATCCCCTGGATGAGAACGACTGGGACGGCTACAAGAAGCTCACCGCTGAGATCGGTGACAAAGTTCAAATCGTTGGCGACGACTTCTTCGTTACCAACCCCGAGCGTCTTGCTAAGGGCATCGAAAACGACTCAGCTAACGCTCTGCTCGTGAAGGTAAACCAGATCGGTTCTTTGACCGAGACCTTCGATGCTATGGAGCTTGCTCAGCGTAACGATTACCGTTGCATGGTTTCACACCGTTCAGGCGAGACCGAAGATGTCACCATTGCTGACCTCGCAGTTGCAACCAACGCAGGCCAGATCAAGACCGGTGCTCCCGCACGTTCAGAGCGCGTTGCTAAGTACAACCAGCTTCTGCGTATCGAAGAAGAACTCGGTGAGGCGGCTCAGTACGCAGGTGCTTCAGCGTTCCCTCGCTTCAAGAAGTAATTCTTCGCGATAAACGTATTAGTTTCTGACTGAAGCTAGCAGTAAATGCCCCGCATCGATATGGTGCGGGGCATTTTCGTGCGTTAGTTTGGTGGGGTGGACGCGGTACAATGGGGGTTCGTTGCGAATCTATTTTCAGGCGCGAGGGTGAGTATGTCTAAGAAGAAACAGCGGAATACTTTTAAAAACCGTGAGCGTCTTGCTGGGTTTTTTGGGTCTCGTGGCTCGCGTACTGCAAAGTCTCGGGGTAAGTCGCAGCCGGTGTCCGGTCCGACGCCTGTGGCGGCTCGTGTCTTTTCTGCCCGGTGGCTTGCGACGTTGGCGGTTTTGATTATTGGCGTGCTGGCGGCTTCTGGCACTATTAGCCGGTATTTCAATCAGTCGGCTGAGATGGCTTCGGTGCAAGAAAGCATTTCATCGTTGCAGGATGAGAATAATGATCTCAAGCAGCAGCAGTCGTGGTGGAAGGACGATAATTACGTCAAGCAGCAAGCTAAAGGACGCCTGTTCTACGTGAATGAGGGGGAGACCCCGTATGTGGTGGTTGGTACTGATTTCACCTCTGGTATTCCCGATGAGACCAGTGCTGATGCGATGACCGCACCGGAAGATTCGTGGACTAAGAAGCTGTGGGATTCGTTCCAGATGTCGGCGGTCAACGGTAATCCCGTAGGCGCACAACAGCAGGGCACTGATCAGCAAGGGGCAGAGCAAAAGAGCACTGACCGATCGACTGCCGGTGCTAGCGCATCCGCAACTGAATCTGCACCTGGCGCCCCCTAATTTTTATACTTTTTCGTTTCAATCAATGGAGGACATCATGACTTCATCTGAGCGCGTTCCCGGCGGTTTCAACGTCACTGCGCAGACCGTTAAACCTACTGAGCAGGACGTCCGTGTGCTGTCAGCCCAGCTGGGGCGCAAAGTGCGTGACGTAGCTGAGATTCCTGCGCGTTGCGTGTGCGGTAACCCGCTGGTTGCAGCAACTGCGCCGCGCTTATCGAACGGTACTCCTTTCCCGACGGTTTTCTACTTAGCGCATCCTGCTATTACTGCCGCTGCTTCTCGTTTGGAGGCAGATGGCGTGATGTACGGTATGACCGATCGTATTGCTGAGGATTCAGAGTTGGCGGCTGAGTATGCGGCTGCTCATGAGAATTACTTGGCGGAGCGCGAGCGTATTCGCGTTGAAACTGAGACCGGTGAGGTGCCTGAAATTGAGGGTATTTCTGCAGGCGGTATGCCTACCCGCGTCAAGTGCCTGCACGCTGTCTTGGGTCATACCCTGTCTGTAGGTCGTGGCATCAACCCCATGGGTGATGAGACCCTTGATCTGATTGCGCAGTGGTGGACTCCTGAGCAGTGCGCGTGCGACCCCGCATGGCGTGAAGAAGCGTAAGAACCCGTCTAAAAGTTAGAAGGTAAGAAGATGCGCGTTGGTGCAATTGACTGCGGTACTAATTCCATTCGTCTGCTCATTGCAGATGTTGCGTTGGACGGTACGCTCACGGACGTCGTGCGCGAAATGAAGGTGGTGCGTCTGGGCGAGGGCGTGGACGCTACCGGCCAGTTTTCGCAGGCGGCGCTGGATCGCACGTTTGCGGCAGCTCGTGAGTACGCGCATCTTCTTGAAGAACACGGTGTGACTGCGGTGCGTTTTGCGGCTACTAGCGCGAGCCGTGATGCTTCTAACCGTGAGGTGTTTATCAGCGGGATTCAGCAGATTCTCGGTGTAACTCCGGAGGTTATTACCGGTGTTGAAGAGGCTAATCTGTCTTTTGCAGGCGCGGTGAGCTCTGTGGGAAACACCGAGGAAAATACCGTAGTTATTGACCTGGGTGGTGGTTCTACCGAGTTCGTGATGGGTAACGATAACGGCGTTCAGCAGGCGATTTCTATGAATATTGGATGCGTGCGCCTCACCGAGCGTCACAGTGTGGATGCTCCGCTGACAAAGGCGCAAGAACGTTTGATTCTTGCTGACGTTGATACCGCTTTGGACGAGGTGGCTGAGAACCTCAATCTTGCTGAGGTTCAGCGTATCGTGGGGGTAGCGGGCACTGTGACCACTGTAATGGCGCAAACCCTCGGTCTCACCAGCTACGATTCGGATGCTATCAACGGTAGCGAACGGTCCATTGACGAGGTGATGCAGGGCGCCCAAGAACTCGCATCCATGACTCGCAATCAGCGCATGGCAACAGGTTTTATGCACGAGGGACGCGTGGATGTCATTGGTACCGGTGCAACGATTTGGTCGCGCATCGTTGACCGCCTTCGCGCGGAAAGCTCACACGATATTACTTCCGTTATCGCAAGTGAACACGATATTCTTGATGGTTTAGCTTTGTCCCTTACCCGCTAACCCCTTGCCTACATCATATGAAGAAGACTTCTCGCGTAGTTCTGACTCTTGCTCTTGCAGCGTTCGCCTCTGTGCCGTGGTTATTGCCAGCGGATGCGCAACCAACCGGTGCCACACCGGCCGCTACTGCGCCTGCTAGCCCCGGCGTCCTGCCTTCGATTCCTACGATTCAGGCACCGACCGGCGATAGTATCCGGGCTCGCGAGTACTGGTTGACGTCCTATGGTTTTGAGGATGCGTGGAAGCAAGCCACCGGTAAAGGCGTGACCGTCGCGGTGATTGATACCGGCGTTGACGGCACGCATCAAGACCTCACCGGCAACGTAGAGAAGGGCTACGATGCGTCAGAGGCAGGTTCGACGAATGGCTGGAAAGGCCTGGGCATTGAGCCCGAACACGGTACTTTAGTTGCATCTTTGATTGTGGGGCACGGTCACGGGCAGGGGAGCAACTCATCGAAAGCATCCATCGCGAAACAAAACCCTAACGGCATTATTGGAGTTGCGCCCGAGGCAACTATTCTCCCCATTTCTTTGGAGCTGGGAACAGTTGACCCCAACGCTAAAAGCGTTGATGAACAGCTGCCTGAAGCGGTGAAATACGCGGTTGATCACGATGCTGACATCATCAATCTTTCGGTGGGCTCATCAAAGACTCAGTGGCCGCAAAGCTGGGACGATGCTTTTGCTTACGCCGAAGAAAAAGGTGTGCTCATCGTAGCTTCTGCTGGCAATCGCGGCTCAGGCATTACTCAAGTCGGCGCACCAGCTACCATTCCAGGCGTCCTGACGGTGGGCGGTGTAGACCAAAACCGCAAAGACTCCTGGTCATCTTCATCTCAAGGGATTTCCATTGCGGTAGCAGCACCCAGCGAACAACTCATTGCAGCCACTCCCGATGACGGCTACGCGGTGTGGAGCGGTACCTCAGCGGCCGCCCCGCTGGTCACCGGCACTGCCGCCCTTATCAAAGAAAAATACCCGGATCTTACGTCCAACCAAATTATTCAGCGCATTATCGAGTCGGCTGATGATGAAGGAGAAAAAGGACGCGATGCCCTCTACGGTTACGGTGTGCTCAACCCGGAGAAAGCGCTCGCCGCTGACACGCCGGATGACACTGATACCAATCCGCTGGGATCAGTGCGGGAATGGATCTCTATTCACCGTAAGTCAACGGCGGCTCCTGAAAGCTCCTCAGCTGAGCCGGTGCACAAAGATGCAGAAACCATCGAAGACGCCTCAGCCCCTGTTCCCACCGATCCGCCCGAAGACTCAGGTCTCTTACCGTTCATCATTATTGGCGGGTTTGCCCTATGGGTGCTGATTATCACCACCGGTAGCATCGGAAAGCTCAACCGTATCGTTCATAGCGAAAAACAGCGGTAAACAGTGATAAATCGCCGTCAAAATAGGTGACATATCAATAAAAATTCGCGAAAATAAGTAGCTATTGAGCTTTAAAGGCAGAACAATGGCACAATAAGAATGAAGCTTTTTGTCCACTTGCTCAGGGACTACCCAGTAAGAGGACTACAAGATTTACTGCCTTTGCGCAGTTATCTTGACATAAACGGCTGACGACTACAGCAGATACTTTCAATATCTCACCCGCAGCCGTGCACAGTACAAAGGGAGAAGCAATTCTAATGGCATTCACCAAGTTGGCGCAGGACCGCCCGCGCATCCTCATTGTTGGCGGCGGCTACGTTGGTTTCACCGTAGCTCAGAAGATCCAGAAGGTTATCAAGGACGCCGGCGGCGTAGTAACCATCGTTGATCCCAACCCTTACATGACCTACCAGCCCTTCTTGCCCGAGGTAGCTGCAGGCTCAATGGAAGGTCGCAACGCAACTGTTCCGCTGCGTCAGCACCTGCGCGACACCGAAATCGTCGGTGGCCGCATCGTTTCAATCAACCACGCAGCAAAGACCGCTGTAGTTGAGCCCATCAACGCTGGTGAGACCTTCGAACTGAGCTACGACGAAATCGTTCTCGGTGCAGGTGCTGTTACCCGCGCGTTCCCGATTCCCGGTCTCTCAGACGTTGCTATCGGCATGAAGACCGTTGAAGAAGCAGTCTCAGTGCGCAACTGGGTTCTCGAGCGCATCGAAACCGCATCACTCACCGCTGACGAGGCAGAGCGTCGCCGCGCGCTGACCTTCGTTATCGTCGGTGGTGGCTTCGCAGGTATCGAAACCATCTCAGAACTCGAAGACATGGCACGTGAAGCAGTACGTCGTAACAACCGTCTGCGCGTATCAGACCTTCACTTCGTTCTCGTTGAAGCAGCACCCCGCATCATGCCCGAGGTACCTGCAGACCGCGCAGAAAAGGTTGTTGCAGAGCTCCGCGCACGCGGCATCGAAGTACTGCTCAACACCTCACTGGCAGATGCGACCGACGGTCACCTGCAGCTCATCAACATGGGCGACAAGTCACCCGCTGGTGAACTCGACACCGACACCGTTATCTGGACCGCAGGCGTTGCAGCATCACCCATGCTCAAGGAAACCGACTTCCCGATCGACGAGCGCGGTCGTGTACGCGTAGGCGCAGACCTCCGCGTAACCGGCGACAACGGTGTTATCGAAGGCGCATGGGCAGCAGGCGACAACGCAGCTGTTCCCGACCTCACCGGTGGCGGCGTAGGCGGCTTCTGCGTACCTAACGCACAGCACGCATCACGCCAGGCCGTAACCCTTGCGAACAACCTGCTTGCATCACGCAACGGCGAGTCGCTCAAGGACTACTACCACGAGACCATCGGCGTTGTTGCAGGCCTCGGTCTGTGGAAGGGCGTTGCAAACTTCAAGGGCAAGACCATTGGTGGCCCCCTTGCATGGATGATGCACCGCGCATACCACGGTACTGCAATCCCCACCACCGAACGCACCGTACGCGTGATGGCAACTTGGGCACTCAACCAGGTATTCGGTCGTGACACCTCATCGGTACGTCACCAGCGCTCACCGCGTCTTGCATTCCAGCAGGCAACCGGTACCGCACCCGAAAAGTCCAAGGCAAAGCTCTAAATTTCTACTTTAGAGACAAGCTCTGGTATAAATAGCTAGGTACGGGCTCGCATAATATATGTGAGCCCGTCCAGCCCCTATAGCCCAATTGGCAGAGGCAGCAGACTTAAAATCTGCCCAGTGTGGGTTCGAGTCCCACTGGGGGCACCCTCAAAACGCCGTTTCGTCTTCGATGAAGCGGCGTTTTTTAGTGCCAGCAGTGGGAGTTCGCTCGCACGCTCGCGTGACCGAGCGATGCGTCCTCATTCGGCAGAAGATACTCCCTAAGTGCGTTTGTACTGACACTAGCGTCAGGACAAACGCACTTAGGGAGTACTTTTTACAAGGGTACATGTTTGCTATCACCCTAATTCCGGGCAACGTTTGAAGGTACTTTTGGCGTCACATACTCGATTCCAAGAGACCTCACTCGCCTGATTGGCTAGGCTTAGAAGTGAGCTGATTAAACTTATTCAGGGGAAAGGTCTTTCCGATGACTATCAAACTCGTTGCAACTGACATGGACGGAACACTGTTGAGGGATGACAAAACCTTCGACACCGAGCGTTTCAACCGCATCCTCGATGCTATGGACGAGCGAGGCATCCAGTTTGTGGTTGCCTCGGGTAACCAGCTGCCCAAGCTGCATCACTACTTGGATAGCTACCGCAAGCGTCCTCTCACCTACATTGCTGAAAACGGTGCGTACATCGCTGACCAGGAAAAAGATATTCTGATTTCGGGTTTCTCTGAGAAAACCGTTAACCAGATCATCGCTACGCTGGCGAACTTTCCGCAGGTGGGCGTTATTCTCTCCGGCCATAAGAACGCGTACTTGCCGATCGAACGAGCTGAGCCTATCGCATCCTTGATGAAGGACTATCTGGACTTTTTGGGCGCTGACTACAACGGCGATGTGAGTGCTATGGACTTTATTCGTACCTGGTACCCGAACGCTGTCTACATTGACAACTACGATGTGCTCAGTGAAGACACGATTGTGAAGTTTGCACTGCAGACTAAGCGCCGCGAGACCGCACAGATCCTGGCGCAGCTTATCGACCAGTTGCCCCCGAACGTTGTACCGGTGACCTCTGGCTTTGGCGCTATTGACTTGATTTCACGTGGCGTCAACAAGGGTAGTGCGCTCAAGTGGCTGGGCGAGCAGCTCAACATTAAGCCTGAAGAAATGGTGGCGTTTGGTGATGCCGCGAACGACGCTGAAATGCTGAACTACGTGGGCACCGGCGTGGCCATGGAAAACGCGACTCCGGCTTTGAAAGCTACCGCAGATGTTGTGATTGGTCATAACAACGACGGGGGAGTGCTTGCCTACCTCGAAGAGATTCTTGAACTGGTGGACGAGGGCCGTGTTTAACGCCTTGGGCTAAACCCCTAAAAATTTTAGTAACTTTACTATAGGGTAGTAAGAACATTTAGAACACGACCTAGGAGACACCTGTGGCAGGTAACCCCCTTATCAACTCAATGGGCAACCAGCAAAAAGGCGATTCCCGTTTTGGCCAATTCGGTGCTGGCGGTACGTCAACCGCTCAGTACGGTCAGCAGGGTAATCCTTATGGCGCCCCTCAGCAGTATGGGCAGCAGGCATACGGTAACCCTTATGCCCAGCAGCAGAACCCCTACGGCTATGCGCAGCCGAACGCTCAAGATCTGAACAACATGTACAACGCGCCGTCCGCTTCTAATTTTGAGGCTGGACGCGTGACCATGGATGACGTTGTGCGCAAGACTGCGCTCAACTTGGGTCTGGTAGTTCTCGGTGCGCTCGTTACCTGGTTCATTTACCCGCCGCTGATGTTCGTTGGTTTCGTAGCGGCTCTCGTGCTTGGTCTGGTTAACTCCTTCAAGCGCAAGGTATCACCGGCTTTGGTGATGGCTTATGCAGTTTCTGAGGGTATGCTCTTGGGCGGTTTTTCCTTGCTTTTCGAGCAGAGCTACCCCGGCATCGTGATTCAGGCAGTGGTGGCAACCATGATTGTGGCAGCCACTATCTTGGTGCTGTACTCTAACGGTAAGATTCGTACCACCGCTAAGCTGACTCGCTTCTTCATGATTGCGACGATCTCATACGGTATCTTCTTGCTGCTGAATCTGGCACTGAGCCTCTTTGCAGGTTTCAGCCTGTACTCTGCTAACCCCGGTATCGGTCTGATCATTTCACTGTTTGCTGTTCTGCTTGCGTCCTACTCACTGCTGATGGACTACACCAACACCAACGAGGTTGTGCGCATGGGCGCTCCCAAGCGCGAAGCATGGCGATTGGCTTTTGGCCTAACTGTCTCACTGGTCTGGCTGTACATCGAGATCCTGCGTGTACTCGGCTTTGTACGCCAGCTCTCAGATAACTAAATAAAGTATTTATACTGCCGGTTCTTACCCGTGTAAGAGCCGGCAGTTTTTATATGCTCTTTTCACAAAAATGTGGTGAACAACCGTTAAATAAATTATCGATAAGCCCCCTGTGTGTTTGGTGGTATGTCAAGATTGAACCTATGAGCGAAAAGAGTATGGAAGTCCAGTCGGTGGTTTCATCGGTGAGAGACAAAAATTTAACAAGCCGTGACGTGCCTTATGCACTTCAGATCGCGGCATCCTGGTCGTGGCGACTGATTGTTACAGCGGTTGTAGCCTGGGGTATTTCTAAGATTTTGGGTAGCATCAGCCTGATTGTCGTTTCCATTATGGTGGCGGCTCTGTTGGCAGGTTTGCTGTCTCCCGTTGTATTCGTACTGCGTAAGTACGGTCTATGGCCCGGCCTTGCAACCGCTATTACCGAAATCGGTTTTATTGCGATTGTGATTGGTCTTTTGACGCTGGTGGGTCAGCAGATGATTTCTGGCTTCAGCCAGCTTTCTGACCAGGCGATGGAAGGCTACCGCCAGCTCATTGCGTTGCTCAATGACTTGCCGATTAATATTGGTGCTGGTCAGCTTGATCAGGTGCTCTCCGACGGTCTGAACACCCTGAAAGACAATGCTGACAAGGTGCTCACGGGCGTGGCTAACGTTGGCTCAACCGCAAGTAACTTTGCAACCGGTCTGGTAATCTGCCTCTTCACCCTCATCTTCTTCCTGATGGAAGGCGAGAAGATCTGGCTCTTCATCGTTGGTATGTTCCCTCGTGCTGCGCGTCGTGCCGTCAACGGTGCAGGCCGCCGCGGTTGGAAATCCATGGTGAGCTACACTCGCGTTCAGGTTTTCGTTGCATTCATTGACGCGGTGGGTATTGGTCTTGCAGCCTTCTTCCTGGGCGTTCCCCTGGCCTTCCCGCTGGGCGTACTCGTGTTCTTGAGCTCCTTCATTCCCGTGGTGGGTGCTCTTGCCAGTGGCGCAATCGCCGTTCTGTTGGCACTCGTTGCTAACGGTCCCGTGAACGCACTCATTATGCTTGGTATGGTTCTGCTGGTTCAACAGGTCGAGTCAAACATTTTGCAGCCCTTGGTCATGGGTAAGGCAGTTTCACTGCACCCCCTCGCTGTAATCGTTGCTGTTGCTAGCGGCAGCATCCTCTTCGGCATCACCGGCGCGCTGTTCTCAGTACCGTTGCTGGCGATGCTGAACACCGTGGTACGTTACCTCGCTGCACGCGGCTGGGAGAACGACGATGAAATTCGTAGCGAAGAATTCTTGTACCCTCACGAAGTTGAGCGCCGCAAGAAGAAGGCGATTCACGAAAAGATGAAGGAACACATGAAGCGTAACCGTAAATCAGAATCTGAGACTAACACTGAGAAAGTGGCTCAGTAGTTCTAAACTGATACACATCTTTTAGATCTTGGAGGAGATTTTACGTTGACACGCCTTGAAGAACTTCCTGTTCAACTTCACGACATCGAAAAAGCGCATGAGCTTTTAGACGGTGTTATTGAAAGGACGCCCGTTGCGCACTCGCGCGCGCTGGAGACAGCTTTGGGCTCGCCGGTATTCTTCAAGGCAGAAAACCTTCAGCGTTCGGGATCTTTCAAGGTTCGTGGCGCGTACGTGCGCATGGCCAAGCTGTCTGCTGAGGAGAAAGCCCGCGGTGTTGTCGCCGCTTCAGCAGGTAACCATGCGCAGGGCGTTGCCTTGGCGGCGTCCAAACTCGGCATCGATGCTCGCATCTACATGCCGATGGGAGCTGCCCTGCCTAAGGTGACAGCTACTCGTAGTCACGGCGCTGAGGTTGTTCTGCACGGATCAACTGTTGATGAGGCGCTGGCTGAAGCCAAACGCTACGCAGATGAGACCGGCGCGGTCTTCGTGCATCCTTTCGATAACGCCGATATTATCGCTGGCCAGGGCACTCTCGGTCTGGAAATTCTTGAGCAGGTGCCTGACGTTGACACCATTCTTGTAGGTGTTGGCGGTGGCGGCTTGTTAGCGGGTCTCTCGGTAGCAGTCCGCGCTAAAGAGAAGCAGCTCGGTAAGAAAATCCGCATCATTGGTGTGCAAGCAGAGCATGCTGCTGCTTACCCGCCTTCTTTGGCAGCGGATGCGCTCGTACCGCTCAAAAAAGTTACTACTATCGCCGACGGCATTGCGGTGGGACGTCCCGGTCAAATGCCCTTCGATATCATCAAAGAGCTGGTGGACGATGTTCATACGGTCTCTGAAGACGATATTGCGCGTGCTCTGATTTTCTTGATGGAACGCAATAAGTTTGTGGTAGAACCCGCAGGGTCTGTGCCCGTTGCGGCGGTGATGAACTCCGCCATCAAAGAAAAATACGGCGACTTGGGCACTACAGTTTGTCTGCTGTCGGGCGGCAATATCGACCCCATGCTGATGCTCAAAGTCATTCAGCGAGGTCTCAGTGCAGCCGGACGATACCTGACCGTACGTCTGATGCTCACTGACCGCCCCGGCGAACTCACCAGCATCTCAAGCATCATTTCAGCTAACTCAGCCAACGTTACCGGCGTGAACTACACAGGCGCATCCGGTGCCCTGTCGATGGGCGAAGTATTCATTACTATCGACATGGAAACCAAGGGGCACGAGCACTGTGAAGAAGTACTCGGGGCACTCAAGGAGGCGGGCTACCAGCCAATCGTGGTGTACTAAAAGTTATTTCAGAGCTTTCCAGAGATTATTTTGAGGAAAGTACTGGGGAGCTCTGGAGTACGGAGAGCGCCAGCAGTCCCTCTCACTTCATTCGCGCGGGGCGCTCGGAAGTGATTCACGCCAGACCCGATGCCAGCTGGCGCTCCCCGCACTCCAAAGCTGTAGACGTAAGTTTCAGCACCCTATAGAGATAAAAAACCGGGTGGAACGTGAAAACGTTCCACCCGGTTTTTGTATGCGAAGTTCTCGAAGAAATTAGCCCTGGAAAGGCTTAGCCTCGATGATCTTTACGGTGATTTCTTTACCGTTGGGAGCTTCGTAAGAAACGGTGTCGCCTACCTTGTGGCCGTGGATTGCTGCGCCCATGGGTGACTTTTCTGAGAAGACCTGCAGGTCTGAGTCGCCGACGAGGGTGTCTGCAACTTCGCGTGAACCCAACAGGAACTTCATTGCCTTGCCTGCGATTTCAGCGTCAACAACCATACCGGATTCTACGATGCCGTTGTCCTTGAGCTCTTCGCCGACCTGTGCGTTTTCGAGCAGGTGCTTGAGCTGTGCGATGCGAGCTTCGTTCTTGCCCTGTTCTTCGCGTGCTGCGTGGTAGCCGCCGTTCTCTTTGAGGTCGCCTTCATCGCGTGCTGCTGAGATGCGGTCAACGATTTCTTGGCGGTAGGGGCCTGAGATGCGTTCGAGTTCTTCTGAGAGACGGTCGTACGCTTCTTGGGTCAGCCAAGCGCCTTCGTGCTGTTCTTCAGTCATACGTTTTCCTTTCAAAGACGCGTGGGCGTCCTTTCTATCAGTTTTCAGCGGCTCAGTGCCTGCTGAAGAAAGTCTGAGTTTTATTTTACGGTCTGATGAGACCTAATCCTAACGATTCGGGCTTTTGCGGGGCAATAAGTTGGCTTATCGACGAAGGTTGCCCGTTAATTTTTGCCCCAGCAGGAGTCGACAACTGCGGTGTGAGCGGCTGAAGTGATGAAAAGGTGCTCGGTGCGTGCGGTGACCGGTGCATTGTCGTCGCGAGGGCCAATGGTTACTTCTTTCCAGCCCACGGGTGCGCCGGATGCGTTCATTGCTTTGAGCGCGCACACTGCGGTGGCGTCAGGTTTTTTGACGACTTCAAAGGAGACCGTGACTTCGTTAGAGCTCATGAGGTCGTACCCTGTGTTTTTGAACTCAGGGTTTGAGGCGTCCTGGGTCGTTTGAACCCAGATACCCCACGCGACCGCTAGGGTAACAACGACGGCAGTGATGATGATCCAAAACCGCGCAGGGGTAGGCTTTCGAGCACGCTTTTCGCCGTAGCGATCAACCATCATTTGATTGCTCATGGGCACTCCTTACCGTTGTTCGTAGTATATTTCGCCCTGAGAAATACACTCTCAACGATTCGCTACACTAGATATGTTGCCTTTATCTAAAGGCACTAAGCCCCTATGAAAGGGGCACTTATCTACTGTATCGAATTTAAGCGGAGTGCAAACGTGAGTGACGCTGAGAATACCCCCACTACCGTCAAGGACGCGGCAGGTAATGTACAGCCGTTGAACGAAGACTACACGGGTTTTCGTATTCTTGCGGTGCACGCGCATCCTGATGATGAGTCGTCAAAGGGCGCTGCGATGATGGCTGCTTACGCTGCTCGTGGTGCCCGCGTGCTGGTTGCTTCAATGACTGGCGGTGAACGCGGCGATATTTTGAGTGAGGCAGGACGCGAGAACCCGGCTGCTTACCGCTTCTTGCCGTCGGTGCGTCGTCAAGAGATGGCGAATGCTCGCGAGATTCTGGGTATTGAGCACCGCTGGATTGGTTTTATGGATTCAGGTTTGCCTGAAGGCGATCCGTTGCCGCCGCTTCCGTTTGGCTGCTTTGCGTCGTTGCCGTTGGAACAAGCTAGTGCCCCTCTGGTGCGTTTAGTGCGTAAGTTCAAGCCGCACGTTATTTTGTCGTACGACGAAATTGGTGGCTACCCGCATCCTGACCACATCATGTCGCATAAGGTAGCTGTTGAAGCTTATGAAAAAGCTGGTGACGCGAACGCTTACGTGGGTGAGGGCGAACCCTGGCAGCCGCTTAAGCTCTACTACGACCGAGCTTTTAATCCTGAGCGTCTGAACGCTATGCATGAGTACTTGATGGCAAACGGTCTTGAGAGCCCGTTTGCTGAGTGGATTGCCCGCCGTATGGAAGATGATGTTGATGGTCATCAGCCTCCTGTATCGCGCCACTCTACGACCACGCGCATCTTGTCTAAGGACTATTTTGAGTTGCGTGATAAGGCGCTGTTGGCGCACGCAACCCAGGTTGGGCCAGAAGATTTGTTCTTCGCGCTGACTCCCGTGCAGTCACAAGAAGTATGGCCTACCGATGATTACGTGCTGATTGATTCGAAGGTAGAAACTTCACTGCCTGAGCATGACTTTGCCAGCGGTATCGACTTTTCGTCCCAGCAATAAAGGGTTGTAACTATGTTTTCATCTGTTCTGACTGTGGCTGTACCTGTGGCAGCTGAGCTTTCAACGGCAACCAGTACCATTCAGGAATACAACCAGGATGGCTCGCCGCTGGGTTCACCGGGCATTACTGGCTTTTTGGTGACTATGGTTCTGGGTATCGTTATTATCCTGCTGGGCTTGGACTTGACTCGCCGCCAGCGTCGTCTGCGCTACCGTGTTGACTACGCCAAGGCGCGTGAGGCTGAGCTTCACGGTGAAACCGCGGGTAAGGATTCTCAGTCTCGTGTTGAGCCTACCGCTCAGCCCGCCCGAAACACCGTTCAAGGCGGCGTTAGTGGTTCATCGCGTAGAGCCGAGAAACGCTAAAGCCCCATTAGTTGTGTATGTAAAAGCCCGGATGCTGGTTGAACCAGCATCCGGGCTTTGCGCTAAGTGGCTTCTGCCTATAGCCCGCTCAGTGGCTAGCCGCGCACTGCAAAAATTGCGAACATGACGGCGATGTAGTGCAGGATAAATCCCACAATGGTGCAGGCATGAAAAAGTTCGTGAAAACCAAAATGACGCGGGGAAAGCTGCGGGAATTTGGTGCCATAGAAGACAGCGCCCAGGATATAGATAGCTCCACCGGTTGCAATGAGCACAGTAGCGACCGGAGAAATCTGCCAAAATTCGGGCAAGAAAAAGACCGCGATCAAGCCCATAATTGCGTAAATCGGGGTGTACAGCCAGCGAGGAGCGGCAGTCCACAAAACGCGAAAGAGCACCACGCCTATCGCGCATCCCCAAATAATCCACAGCAGCAGTGTTCTTTGACTACCCTGTAACAAGGTCAGAGCGATTGGCGTATACGTTCCAGCAATCACCAGTGCGATATTGGCGTGATCAAGGCGCTTGAAGAGCATACGCAGACGTTCTGACCAGTAGGCTCGATGATAAATCGCTGAGATGCCAAAGAGAAGGATGCCTGTGAGCGCAAAAATTGCGCACGCAAGACTCAGCCAGCCACCACCCGCGAGAACAATTTGCACGATTCCCGCTATAAAAACAATGGGTGCGAAACCGGCGTGAAGCCAGCCGCGCATCAGCGGCTTCTTCTCATAATAGGGATGGTCGGGGGAGAGGAAAGAATGAACCTCCGACCGAGCGCGCGTTGAGGCTGTAATGGCAGTACCTTTCATGAGAGCTCATTTATCGGTAAGAAGGAAGCTTGCTTCCACTTCTTTAATTATGAACCTTATCAGCGAATCAGCCCAGCATGTTCAATAAATCATCAGCTACTTTTAGGTTTGATAAACCTCGCGCACTACAGTGTTCGATGAGTCAGATCAGTACCCGCATCATGAAAACGCGTGTGGCTACCTATAGAATGAAACGAGAACTTTTTGAGTATCGAACATTAGGGGAACGATGAAGGTACCGCAGCCGGTGTACAAGGTCTACGAGCACGCGCTGACCTCGTCGATTCCTGTGCAACGCCTTCCGCAACATATTGGTGTGCTGGTCGACGGCAACCGCCGGTGGGCTGCTCAGCTTGGCGAAACCACTAAGCACGGGCATCAAGCGGGAGCCGAACGCATCATTGAGTTCTTGGGCTGGTGCCGCGAACTCAAAATACCGATGGTCACCCTGTACATGCTCTCTACCGAGAACCTAAAGCGTTCGGAAGAAGAGCTGAAAGACCTTCTCGAAGTCATCGAAGGATTTATCACCGAGTTATCGGGCGCTCGCATCGCTAAAATACAGGGCGTTGGCAAACTGGAAGCACTGCCGTCGTCGTTGCGATGCACTTTAGAAGATGCCGTAGAGAAGAGCCAGGACATTAGCGACCTGCACGTCAATATTGCGGTAGGGTACGGCGGACGCCAGGAGATTGTGGACGCGGTACGTGACCTCATTCTCGGTGCGGTGGCCGAAGGCAAAGACATGAGCGAGCTGGCAGAAAATCTTGAGATTTCAGATATTTCAAGTCATCTCTACACACGCGGTCTTCCTGATCCTGACCTTTTGATTCGCACCTCTGGCGAACAGCGTCTCTCGGGCTTTTTGACCTGGCAGTCCGCTTACTCCGAATTTCATTTCTGCGAAGCACTGTGGCCGGACTTCCGTCGGACTGATTTCTTGCGTGCGCTACGCGATTACGCTAACCGTCAGCGCCGCTTTGGATCCTAATGTTTGCTCGTATCTACGAGTTCGCAACGTACGGAAATGCGACCGGCTGGATCTGCGCCGCACTGCTGATCCTTGCCAGCGTTTATTTTGCGGTTTGCGCCGTGAAACTGTGGCGTATTGATGTAGCCATCCACCGACTTCCCGACAAAATCGTCCTGCCCATGTACGCCGTTATTGGGGTTGCCCTGTTTACGGTTCTCGTGCTGACGGAAGGCGCTGAAGGTCTGCGAAGAACCTCATACAGTGCCGTTGTGCTTTTGGGAATCTACTGGGTATTCAGGATGATTTCGCGCCGCTCTTTAGGGCTAGGTGATGTAAAGCTAGCCGGGGTGCTCGGGATGCTGATGGGCTATTTCTCAGCGCTCAATATACTGTGGGGCACCACGCTCGCTTTCGTCTTTGGTGGTTGCTACGGCCTGTATCTAGTACTGACCAAGAAAGCCAGCCTCAAATCCCATATACCTTTTGGGCCTTTCATGCTCGCTGGAGCTACCGTCGCTTTGGTTTTTCCGGCATAAAAATGCCTTCCCCTGCTGATCTCTTCTCCGCCACCGTACCCTAACGATTCTCCGCGAAAGGAACTGACCTTATGCCTACCCCAGAATTTATTACCGAGTTGCGTAGCAAAATTGGTCACGACATGCTGTGGCTCTCGGGCGCAACCGCGGTCATCGTGCGCGATGAAGACCAGAAAATCCTGCTGGTACGCCGTAGCGATAACGGTCTGTGGACGCCCATCACCGGCATCGTGGATCCCGGCGAAAACCCGGCGCTGACCGTGCTACGTGAATCTGAAGAAGAAGCCAACGTCGAAGTAGAGGTTGTTGCGCTCACCCAGCTCAAGGCTGACCCGCCGCAGACCTTCGGTAATGGCGACCAGTGCCAGTTCTTAGATCACACTTTCTTGTGTAAATATGTCAGCGGTGAGGCTCGCGTGAACGATGAGGAATCCTCGGCGGTGCAGTGGGTTTCGGTAGATGAGCTAGACGGCCTGGTCAACGAAAGGATGCGCGAGCGCATCGACTCAGCGCTGAACTATACCGGCCACACTCGCTTCGGCTTCGAACAGGTATAAGACGAAAAGCAAAAAGGTGCGGCGCTCCAACGAAGGAGTGCCGCACCTTTATCGCGTTCTAGAGGAGAACTAAATCCTTAGGAGAACTGACGCCATGCGCGAGCGTTACGCAGGTTGGACTTAGCCATTGCGACAGCCTCACCCGCACCGCGGTTGAGCGCAATCTTGCTCATAGAAGTTGCAAAACCAACGATCTGATTAGCTTCGACCTCGGGAGGCATGGACAGCGCATTGGGATCAGTAATGATCTCAACCAGTGACGGGCCGTTATGAGCCAGCGCCTTACGGTAAGCCTTCTCAAGATCCTTAGGCTTCTCAACACGCTGAGCCTGGAATCCAGCGGCGGTCGCGATGTCAGCGTAGTTGACCAGGGGAACATCCACGCCGTAGTCCTCAAAGCCCTGAACCAGCTGTTCGAGCTTGACCATACCCAGAGTTGAGTTGTTGAAAACAACCACAGTCAGCGGCAGGTTGTACATCTTAGCGGTGAGCAACTCACCCATCAGCATGCTCAGACCGCCGTCACCCGACACAGAAATCACCTGGCGGTTAGGCTGTGAGAACTGCGCACCCAAAGCATGCGGCAGTGCGTTAGCCATTGAGCCGTGCAAGAATGAGCCAATCAGGCGGCGCTTGCCGTTGGGCTCGATGTAGCGTGAGGTCCACACGTTGCACATGCCGGTATCGGCGGTGAAAATTGCGTCGTCAGCTGCAACATCGTTCAAGATTGAGGCCGCGTATTCGGGGTGAATCTTCTGGAACTTGCTGGGCTTAGTGGTGTATGCGCCAACAACCTTGGACATTACGGTGTTGTGCTTTTTCAACAGTCCTTTGAGGAACTTGCGGTTCTTCTTGCGCTTGATTAGCGGCAGAACAGCTGCGATAGTTGCGCGAACATCGCCCTCAACCTGCAGACCAACGTTGGTGCGGCGTCCCATAACCTCAGCTGCGGTATCAATCTGAATGGTGTCGGTATCGGGCAAGAACTGGTCGTAAGGGAAGTCAGTGCCCAACAGAAGCATGAGATCCGCATCCTTAAGCCCCTCAGCCGCAGCACCGTAACCCAGCAGACCGGTCATACCCACATCGAAGGGGTTGTCGTATTGAATGAATTCTTTACCGCGCAACGAGTGACCAACGGGTGCTGCTGCGAGATCCGCAAGCTCGATTACCTCATCGTGAGCTCCCTTAACACCGGCGCCAGCAAAGATAGCGACCTTCTCAGCCTTGTTGATGCGGTCAGCGATTTCCTGGATGGTTGCCGCATCGGGGGTGAGGACGCCACGGCGCAGGTCGCCAAGTGCGGGTACCTGATCAACAGCGTCCGCGTCCGCGATATCACCGGGAATTGTCACCACTGAAACACCATTCAGCGCGATAGCGTGCTTGATACCGGAGTTGATGATGCGCAGGGTCTGAGCCGGAGCTACAGCCATCTCGTTGTAAACGGAGCAGTCTTCGAAGATGCGCTCGGGGTGGGTCTCCTGGAAGTAGCCTGAGCCAATCTGAGCAGAAGGAATGTGCGATGCGATAGCGAGCACGGGGTTGTGCGAGCGATTAGCATCGTACAGACCGTTGATGAGGTGGGTGTTACCCGGTCCGCATGAGCCAGCGCAGACGGCGAGCTCACCGGTAACCTCAGCGTCAGCTGCTGCCGCAAATGCTGCTGCCTCTTCATGGCGCACGTGAATCCAGTCGATGCCGCCCTTGGCCGAGCCACCGGATGCGCGTACCGCGTCAACGATAGGGTTCAATGAGTCACCTACGACACCGTAGATGCGTGAAACGCCAGCTTCGATTAGCTGGCTCACAATTTGCTCTGCGAGCTTCACTTTATCTCCCAAACTTTTGAGTTCAAGTAATTCTTACCTTTTCATTCTTGTCTGGTTAGCCAAGCTTTTCAAGGTCATCACCTGTGAAATATCAGTGAGCTTGCTATCTGTTGAATGTGATGTCAACGATATATAAAGGCGGTGAAACCAGTTTTCTCCGGTGCTTCTGCTCGCCCTCAAAGATGCGAAAAATGGGGGGGTAAACGTGCAGCAGCATGGAAATGGATCACAGGGGAGTCGTCCTCTATCCGGCAGAGTCTTTAAACGAAAATTCCCTCCCAGGTCTTTCGCCCACAACAAGTGCACGCGAAAGACCTGGGAGGAAAAATCGTTAGTGATTGAGTAGAAACAAGGCGGCGCTCGATTCCTCTCTAACTTAGCCGCTGATTCTTAGGAGTAGTTACCCAGCATCTTGGTAACATCGAGAGCTGAATCCAGCTGTTCCTCGGTGACTTCGCCGCGTTCTACGTAGCCAAGAGCAATAACTGCCTCGCGCACCGTAGTCTTGTTAGCCACTGAGTACTTAGCAATCTTCGCTGCTGCTTCATAGCCGATGAGCTTGTTCATCGGGGTAACGGTTGACGGTGAAGCTTCAGCCAAGAAGCGTGCGCGTTCTTCGTTAGCTTCCAGACCGTCAATCATCTTCTCTGCCATGACGCGGGTTGCGTTGGAGAGCAGGCGGATGGACTGCAAGAGGTTTGCAGCCATGACGGGAATACCGACGTTGAGCTCAAATGCGCCATTGGTGGAGGACAGCGCGATGGTGGTGTCATTACCGATAACCTGTGCAGCTACCTGAATAACAGCTTCACAAATTACGGGGTTGACCTTACCGGGCATGATTGATGAGCCGGGCTGGAGGTCAGGAATATGAAGTTCGCCGAGACCTGTGTTGGGGCCTGAACCCATCCAGCGGATATCGTTGTTGATCTTCATCAGTGAGTACGCGATGTTGCGCAACTGACCTGATGCTTCAATCAGACCGTCACGGTTTGCCTGTGCTTCGAAGTGGTTGCGTGCTTCGGTCAGTGGCAGGCCGGTTTCTTCGGCGAGCAGTTCAATAACTCGTGCTGAGAAGCCGTCGGGGGTGTTGATGCCGGTTCCCACTGCGGTGCCACCGAGGGGAACCTCAGCGACGCGGGGGAGGGACGCATCAATACGCTCGATACCGTAGCGAATCTGCGCTGCATAGCCCCCAAATTCCTGGCCCAAGGTTACGGGGGTCGCATCCATGAGGTGGGTGCGGCCGGACTTAACGACGTCCTTGAATTCCTTAGCCTTCTTCTCCAGTGAAGTTGCCAGGTAGTCCAGCGCAGGCTTGAGGTCGTTAATCAGGGCCTCGGTAGCTGCAACGTGAACGGAGGTCGGGAAAACGTCGTTTGATGACTGCGATGCGTTGACGTGGTCGTTGGGGTGAACGTTGACGCCCTTGCCCTCGAGCTCACGGTTTGCCAGGGTTGCCAGTACCTCGTTGGTGTTCATATTTGATGAGGTGCCCGAACCGGTCTGGAAAACATCAATCGGGAAATCATCGTTGTGCTTGCCCGCCGCAACAGCGTCCGCTGCGGTGCGGATAGCCTGCGCGCGCTCAGCGTCGAGCACGTTCAACTCTTCATTAGCTGTAGCAGCTGCTTTCTTAACCAGAGCGAGTGCGCGAATGTGTGCGGGCTCTAGAGTCTGACCTGAGATGGGGAAGTTCTCAACGGCGCGCTGAGTCTGCGCGCTGTAGAGTGCGTTAGCGGGAACGCGGACTTCGCCCATGGTGTCGTGTTCAATACGGTATTCAGTGTTTTCTGCCATATAACCAGCATAAACCCCATACGTGAGGTGAACCTCATCGAGCTGAAAATATGTAGGTTTATTGCAGCATGGGGATATGCGGTCTTGAGGGGATAAAACCTTAGGACGCAGTAATTTCAGGCGATGAAGAGTACACCAGCTCTGCTTTACCGTCTGCAAGGTGATAGAAGACGCCAATCACGGCGGTGTTCTCTGCCGCGACCGCCTGAGCAATAATGTGTGACTGCTCTGCGATGCGGGCAGCTGTTTGACGGGTGTGCTCCACCACCATGTCGTTGACGGTTGGCTCTGCCGGTAGCGCCGGTGAGATGACTGAGGGCAGGATGCGTTCAACGAGGTTACGTACAAAACCGTGAGGCATAGTTCCGGTATCGTGCGCTGTCTTTGCCGCAGTAACAGCGCCACAGGAGTCATGACCCAGCACCATCACGAGGGGAACATTCAGATCATCGATAGCGTATTCGATAGAGCCCAACACCGAGTTATCAATAACCTGCCCCGCTGTTCGAATAACGAAGGCATCACCCAAGCCGAGGTCGAAGATGATTTCCGCGGCTAGACGCGAGTCACCGCATCCAAAAATGGCGGCAAACGGTGCCTGACCGGATGCCAAGGACGCGCGGTGCAGGGCGTCCTGGTTAGGGTGCTCAGATGAAGAGGACACAAAACGGGCGTTGCCCTCTTCAAGTCGATGCCAAGCCTCAGCGGGGGTGGTGATTGAGGTATTCATCAAAAGCCTTTCAAACGTGAGGTAAGTGAGCTTCATTATAAGCGCATTCAAAAGCGGCACAAGAGTATTTCTTGTGCCAGATTTTGTGTCTTATTGAATTCCGGTGTCGGAAGTTGATGTGGGGGAGGCTGTTGCTGTGGGCTGCTTTTGGTAGTTCACCACAGCGTCAGCTAACTGAGCGAAGTCGGTGCCAGGAACATCGCTACCGTACATAATGACGGTGGTTCCTGAGACCTCACCGATGTAATAGGTAACGGTTTCATCTTTATCGTTTTGACCGGTGCGAACGTCCCAATTTACGCCACTCACGCTCTCGTTGCCCTGGGGCGCTGCATTGTTAGTTTGTTGCGCAATCCAGCTGTCATTGGTCTTAGACGCATCTGCCTGTTTGAGGGTAATGAAGTGATCTGAGCCGGTAATCTGACCGGTTTCCCAGTAGTTAATCTTGTCTGCCTGGTTAGAATTCCAGCGCGCAAAGTTATAGTGCCAGCCCTCAAGTTCCGGTGCAGCAACAGCAAAGGAAGATGCTTCACCCGCCTCATACGCGACCTTTGGCAAATCAACTTCTGCCTGGTACGGGTCTTTGTTGGGCTGGGGCATCAGCCACAAAACGGGAACAATGCATACAACGAGCACCACCATGGAGATAATCATGTTACGTACCGGCGCGTTGATGCGCTGAGCCTGCTTTGCGGTAATCTGCGGTTTCACACCGTCCGCAACGGTCGCGGGAGCTTGTTGCTCCGCAGCTGACACGGAACCGGCTGAAGAAGAATTCTGATGCTGCGATGAAGTCACCTCCCTATTGTCACGTACAAATGGTGCGGTTGCCAAAGCGATAACCGCAATAAGGTGATAAAAGGTGCAAGTACTGGCCCGTCATATTGAGCAGAAGTGAAACAAGACACAGGTAATCTTCCCGGTAAAGCTCTGCAGAAACTGCGCCAAAGCCCCGAAAATGGTTATTGTTGAAATATCGCGCGCAACGATGCGCCGCGAGACCGGTAGACACCGCAGGGCTGAAAACACTCAAAGGGGAGATAATGTCAGCAGCTAAAAACGAAAACTTTGGTCGCAACCTCGCGCTAGAACTCGTGCGCGCAACGGAAGCGGCGGCTATCGCATCCGCACCCTGGGTTGGTGCAGGCGACAAAAATAAGGCAGACGGCGCGGCAGTAGATGCCATGCGTTACCGCCTCTCAAGCGTGAACTTCAACGGCACCGTTGTCATCGGTGAAGGCGAAAAAGATGAAGCGCCCATGCTTTACAACGGTGAATCTGTTGGTGATGGAACCGGCCCCAAGATGGATGTAGCTGTTGACCCTATTGACGGTACCCGACTGACTGCTCTAGGTATGGACAACGCTCTTTCCGTTATTGCTGTTGCAGACGGTGGCTCAATGTTCGACCCTTCAGCTGTTTTCTACATGGAAAAGCTGGTGACCGGCCCCGAAGCTGCTGACTTGGTTGATCTGCGTCTACCCGTCAAGCAGAACCTGCACCTCGTTGCAAAAGCTAAAGGCAAGAAGATTAACCAGCTGACCGTCTGCATCCTCGACCGCCCGCGCCATAACGGAATCATTGAAGAAATCCGTGCAACCGGTGCGCGTACCCGCATGATTCTTGATGGCGACGTGGCTGGCGCCATCGCTGCTTGCCGTGAAAATTCAGGTATCGACCTCATGCTCGGTACCGGCGGCACCCCTGAGGGCATTGTGGCTGCGTGTGCTATCAAGGCAACCGGCGGCATTATACAGGGACGCTTGGCTCCCACCGATGACGCGGAACGTCAGAAGGCACTGGACGCCGGACATGATCTTGATGCGGTGCTAACCACCGATGAGCTTGTTACTTCTGACAACTGCTACTTTGCCGCAACCGGCATCACCGGCGGTAAGCTGCTACGCGGTGTGCGCTACGGCCGCAATACCATCACTACCCAGTCAATGATTATGCGCTCAAAGTCAGGCACCATTCGTACCATTGACGCTGAGCACAACCTGGCTCGCTGGGAAAGCATTCTCGAAAAGCACATGCCTAAGGGTTAATCTGTAGAGCCTTATTGCGCTTATTAGATTTATGGTCGACATAAGAATGCTCCCGCACTGTGTGCGGGAGCATTTTTGTTCTCCCCGTAATATGAAGCCTCATTTACTGTTTTATTCCAACAGTTATGGGGACAAAATGCTGAAAGGAAGCTGAACGCTCAGTAAAACTATGCTGGCTTTCATACGCTAGCAGTATAGCTACCAGTCGGTAGTTATTGAGAGCCACCATCTTAAAGTGAACCGCTCTCACACACTTTCATCATTAGGGGAAAACAATGGGGAAAACCACCCAGAAACTAGGCGTTGCCTTCTTGTCTGCAACCATGTTGCTCAGCGCTGCGCCGGGGGTAGCGAACGCTGCAACTCTTAACACTCAAACTGCAATTGGCAAGTACGCGCAAGTTCACCAGGGCGATCTCGGTAAACCGCTCACCGATGAGCAGAAGTTTGCTAACGGCGCGTCCGCCCAGGAATTTGAGCACGGTCTGGTGACCTACAGTCAGCGCACCGGTACTCGTACTCTCACCAACGCCCAGGAAATTCAGGCATTCAAGAATGCCGGTGGTGTTGAGAAGTTTGGCGCTTTGGAAAGCGGCTCATGGGACAACACCTTCTGTGGTCAGTCAGTGACCACCTTTGACGGTAAGACCCGCTGGATGGTTGTGGTGGATGCGAAAACCCAGCCGTCCTCATCAGTTGACCTCAATAGCTCTGAGGGCAATCAGTGGAAGAAGGACCGTACCAAGTCTTTTGCGTGCTTCCCTGACAATGCTCCGGTTGTTGACCAGCCGACTGATCCTGCTCAGCCCGAGAATCCTGTAGCTAACCTAGATTGGTCAAAAGCGACCTTTGTGAGTGGTCAGAAGGCTTTGTTGTTGACTACTGATACCACTGCCTACGTGACTGCGGCTGACGCTAACGGCGCTCGCGTGACTAATGCTCCTGTGTATGAAGTCGAGTGGCTGAAGGTCAGCGAAGACGCTCGCAATGTATGGACTGGTGAAAATTTTAGAACCAGCATGTTCCCCGTTCTCGGCAAACCAACTGCTCCTGCTACTTGGGCTGGCGACACGTCAACTCAGGCTTTTGAACATGGCACTGTGACATGGACGCGAGGTTCGGAGCGACCTACGGTTGAGCTGACCCAAGAAGGTACTGTAAAGCTCGAATCTGCTGCGCAGGTACACGGATACGATATTCGCGCAGAAGGTTACACCGGAAACCTAACTCCGTTGGATGACCGTTTTCTGATTGAGAAAACATCTGAGTTCATCTTTGTTTACGACTCCAAAGCAGATACCGCGGGTTGGATGGATCCTAGGGTATTCGATGAGTTTGTTAAAGATCCTGACAGATTTGGCACTATTAAGTACTCGGGAAGTATCGGCGATGGTCGCGGTGGCCCCATCTACAACTACATGATTACCTATTTCGATGAACCTGAAGGCGGAGAAACGCAAGTTACCGGTTTTATGACGAAATCTGTAACTGTATCCTCTGACAGAGACGGCAATTACATCATCGATAACGAGCCTGAACTTGCTCCTTTGACCGATCCTGCAACCGTTGACTGGTCAAAGTATGCAACTTTGATGGGTAACCAGCAAGCCTTGTACTTTCAAGATGGTGACTCAGCCTTGATTATTGCAGCTAACCCGGATGGTACTCCAAAGATGGGTGCTAAAGCTGTTCGCTCTGATGTTCTAGGTTTCCAGATGACCCGTTTTGACGGTCGCTGGGACCACAATTTCGCTTCAGCCTGGGTCTACGGTAGTCCCTATACTGATGAAATTACCAACGCTGGAGCACTTGGTCTGCCTTTGGCTGACGGTCGCTATGTAGAAGAGAACGGACAGAAGTATTACCTTCAGGACTTTGAAGGTGGCAGTATCAAATGGGCCGTACCCGCTTCACGGCTCATTGAATCTGATGATTCAAAGGTAGAGATCACTTTGAACGCCTTGGGCGAGGCGCGCTTAGCTGCGAATGACCCTCAGCTTCCTGCTGTTAACGGTTAAGACCTAACGCATAGCAAAAGCGTCCTCGCGGCATCAGCCTCGAGGACGCTTTTCTTATGCTGTGAAGTCGGTTTTACTTACCGATCTTTGCGCGTACTTTAGCTACAGCGTTCTTTGCGATCGGCAGGGCTTTAGCTTTCGCATCCACTAGCTTGGACTTAACAACCGGTGCCTTGCTCTTTGCCGCGTAGACGCCGGTGTACGCCTTGTAACCGGTGGCGTTGACGGGCACATCCCAAGTGCCGGGGAATTCTACGGACTGGCCACCGAAGGACTTCTTGAACTTGGTGAAGCCCGCCCACTCGTGGTTGGGATCATCGTTCGGTGCGATGCCAAAGAGGTCAACGTACTTCAGTCCCTTAGCTTTCGCATCCACAATCAGGTTAGTCACCAGGGGGATGCCAGCTGAGAGCTTACGGTGCTCGAAAGAAGTTGCCGCGTGCGCGTAGGTGCGGGTGTCATCGGAGTCGTAGACAAAAGCGGCGCCGATGGGATCATCCTCAACCTTAGCGAGGTAAAGGGTAGCGGCATCGGCGGGCATGAGCACCTTTGCCACCTGCTTGAGGTACTCGTCGCGCTGACGGTTAAAGCCGGTGCGGCCTGCGGTCTCGTCCAAGAACTTAAGCAGGATATCGAGATCCGCAGGGTTCTGGGAGGTTTCGAAGGTCACGCCCTTCTTATGGATGTTGCGGTGAAGGTTGCGGTTGGTGGACTTCATATCCTTCAGAATTGCTTCTTCATCCTGGTTCAGATCAATGATTTGAGTATGTGAAGGCTGTACCTGGCGCGGTGAAATTTTATAACCGCGTGCGCGCAAGAAAGCGGAAGGCACAGTGCCCTCAAAAATTTCATCGTTAGTGGGTTCAATACGCACGAACAGGCACTTGTTGTCGCGGGCTACGCGGGTGAGTTCTGCAATAGCTTCATCAAATGCAGAAGCTGAGGATGCGACGGGGCCGTAGGGGCAGTAAAGGTAACGGCCGGTTTTGCCGCCCTCTAACGTAGCCATGTAGCTCCAGCCGGTGCCTGAACCGGTGAAGACCTTGTGGCCGTTTGATTCTTGAAACTTTGCCCAAATGGAAGACTGCAGAATATTACTCATGTGCTTTAGTCTATCGGTTATAAACAACGCCCGCCGGGTATAAAACTCGGCGGGCGTTAGTGTTTTAGGGAACGGAGCAGGTACCGTTTGAGGTCAGCTCGGCGGCTGATTCGATGGTCGTTACTTCACCGCTTACGCTTTGGAAGACCTGCTGAGGTGCCTCAGACTTCGGTGCCATAGCCACTGTTGCCTCAGGCGTCTTACCCTCTGCAGAGTCTGCAATTACCTGCTGAACACGCGAGTGAATCTCATCGTAATCCGGGTAGGTAGGGAAGATATCTTCAAAATAGGGGGGAGCGATAGCGAACTGAATCAGATCGTGTTGACGCGACTTAATAGCAACGTCACCAAGTTCACTCAACCCAGATTCGGGGATGTTGGTTTCTACGATCTGCTCGCCAGCTGCTGTAATGTCAGCGAATTTGGTCAGCACGTTGGCAGGCTCTAACTGCTTGAGCATTGCTGCCTGCACACATCGCTGACGTGCCTCGCGGTCATAGTCCGATGCACCCTCACGGGAACGCGCGTACCACAGAGCATGGAAGCCATCGAGGTGCTGCACACCCGGTTCAATGTAACCATCAATCGGGTTCTTCTCACCGGTGATGAGGTCAGTACCGCCGCCGATCGGCACGCGTCCACCCACATCGATAGTGATGCCGCCCAAAGCATCAATGAGGGACGCGAAACCCTCCATATCGATCAACATGTAGTTATCGATCTGCAAACCGATGGAGCCGGACACCGCGTCCATGGTCGCCTCAGCGCCGGGGTCGTTGGAATCAGGGTACAAGTCAGTGTGGTTGGCGGTGACATCGGTGTAGAGCGCGTTAAGAATGCATTCGTCACCGCAGTTATAACCCTCAGGGTAAATCTGCCACAGCGGCGAATCTTCCGAAAACTGGGCATTTTGCAGGTTACGCGGAACCGAAATAGTGACCGCCTGGCCGGTGGACGCGTCGATTGACACGACCGTCATAGAGTCGGGGCGTCGCCCGACGCGGTCAGCACCCGCATCGCCACCCATGAGCAAAATGTTGTAGCGTCCCTCATGCTGAGTCAAAGTACCCGAACCAGCGAAGACCTTGCCCAGCGCGCCGCGTCCAACCGAAGCGATATAGGCGGTGTATGCCAACCCGCCACCGGTAATAGCGGTGAGCGCCACCAGCCCCAAAACAACAGGAACCCTAGCGCGAGACGGCAGTGACCGCACTTGAATAATCTTGAGGGTGTTGAGAAATAGAAAAATCCACAGCGCCGCCAGCGCAATAAGCACAGCAATAAAAACCAACAACAAAAATCGGTTGGTAAAGAGCGAAAGCACCGCGGTACGGGCTGTAAAACTGCCAACAATAATCAACGCAATACAGGCCCACACTATAAGAGTCACAGCGAGCGCTCGCCGCCCCAGCTTCTTATCGCCAGCGATCAGCTGAACCGATCCGGGAACTAACAGGGTGAGCAGCACAAAAACCCAGGCGCGACGCACCTTAATAGAATCAGAGGCAACTTCGGGATGGTGAAGGGGATCCGTATAACGCGCTTGGGTGAGTTTATCGCCCTTTACGCGTGTTGCGCTGATTGTTCTTTTGGGTGTGTCCATAACTCTAACGTCCTTATTCTGGGCGTTTAAATGCTTCAGTGGCCAGGTGTTTTATCTACCTGACCACTGTAGCGAAGAAAACTGGGAATCTTCCTAAATCTGCATGCTAGGGAGCATAAGGTCCAACATAGTCTTCATCTGCGGTAGGAAGAAGATTCTCATTGTTGGGGGTAGTTGCTTTACCTGATGCTGATGCGATGGTGGTGCGCTGTGAGGACTCGTTCTCGTAGTCTTCACGGCGTTCTTCAACGCGTGAGCGCAGAACAGAGCCCTTGTCCATTGCGGTCTGACGCAGTGAGGATGCGAATTCTTGAAGATCCGCGCGTACCTGAGCTGCGAAGTCGTCGTTGCCGCTACCGAGCATACGCAGTGCCAGCAGGCCTGCGTTGCGTGCGCCGTCGATAGAGACGGTTGCTACGGGGACGCCGGCAGGCATCTGAACGATAGAGAGTAGGGAGTCCATACCGTCCAAGCTCTTGAGCTTGACGGGTACGCCGATCACGGGCAGGGGAGTGAGGGACGCGAGCATACCGGGAAGGTGTGCGGCGCCGCCAGCACCTGCGATGATTACGCGGATGCCGCGTTCGTGCGCTTTACGGCCGTACTCGACCATGTCTTCGGGCATGCGGTGCGCGGACACAACGTCTGCTTCGTAGGCGATGCCGAATTCTTCGAGAACTTCGGCGGCGGCCTCCATCACGCGCCAGTCGGAGTCTGATCCCATGACGATGCCAACGATGGGCTGCTGAGAGTTATAGGGTGATCCCATTGTTTTCTCCTTGCGGGTGTGTGCAACAAGCTGTGTAGCGCAGGTTGCAACGTAAAGGTGTTAGTTGTCGATGCCGTCGGTAAAGTAGGAGGCTAGCTGTGTCGCCGATGCGCGTAGCTGATCCAGTTCAGCTACCTGGCCCGTCATGTTGATATGGCCGATTTTGCGACCTTGACGCACGCTCTTGCCGTACAGGTGTACTTTGGCGCGGGCGTCCGTTTCTAAAACAGTGGGCAGTACTGCAAAGAGGTCTTCGTTGGCGCCGCCGAGGAAGTTTTTCATGAGAGCTACTTCGCCTTTGAGCGCAGTATCGCCCAGGGGCAGATTGAGTACCGCGCGAAGATGCTGTTCGAACTGGCTGGTGACGGAACCGTCTTGCGTCCAGTGCCCTGAGTTGTGCGGGCGCATGGCGAGTTCGTTGACCAAAAAACCGTGTTCTGAGCCGGGAACTTCAAAGAGTTCCGCTGCCATAACGCCGGTAACACCGAGTTCGGATGCGAGCTTGACGGCGGCGTCCTGCGCGCGCTGGGCAACAGCGTCGTCAATGCCGGGTGCCGGTGCGATGACCTCATCGCACACCGAGTTCACCTGAATGGATTCAGCAACGGGCCAGGGGCGTACTTCGCCCGAGTCGCGTCGTGCTACCAGGGCGGAAAGTTCGCGTGAGAAGGCAACCTTCTCTTCAACCAAAAGTGATGAGAAATCTGTGCGTTCTGCCAGTCCATCAAACCACTGCTGAGGTTTTTCACCGCGAGCTTCTGCGGCGTCATCAAGAACCATCACGCCCTTGCCGTCGTAGCCGCCGCGCGGAGTTTTCAGAACAACAGGCCACCCTGATGAATCGCCGAAAGCCACCAGCTCATCAACGGTAGTTACCTCAGCCCAGCGCGGGTTGGGTAGACCAAGGCGGTCTACTGCTTTACGCATTTCGATTTTGTCTTGGGCGTGTAGCAGGGCATCGGGGCGAGGCTGTACATTGACGCCTTCGCTCATCAGGGTCTGCAAGTACTCGCCAGGCACATGCTCGTGATCAAAGGTGAGTACGTCTACATCGCGTGCAAATTCGCGGAGCGCCTCTAAATCTTTGTAGTCACCCACAGGTGTCTCTTTTGCAGCTGCTACAGCAGAAACTTCGGGTGATTCTGCAAGGACGCGCAGATCAAATCCGAGTTCAGTGGCTGCAGGAGCCATCATGCGAGCTAGCTGCCCGCCGCCAACAACGCCAATTTTTGGTCCGGTTACAGGATATGAAGTCACGTTTCTAGGGTAACCGTTATAACGCATTTCGTGAAACCTACCTCACAGGAAAGTGGTTGAGGTGATGCAACTTTTAAAGAGAGGGGTAAGGCAGGGCTTTTTCGTCGCTGAAAATCTTGTCTCGACGGCCGGTGCTCTCAAAGTCAATTTCTGGGTCTAGCACTACGGTTGCGTAGCCTGCGATTTGTGCTGCGAAGAACTGAGTGAGAGTTGAAGGATGCGTGAGGTCACCGGATATTTCAACGGCTTGGATCGCTGACGGGAGAGCCTGGGGGAGTTTTTCTGCGAGATTATTTGCGGCGTGAAGGATCTCTGCGTGCGAGAGAGACTCAAAAGCAGGTGTGGTTGTCTCTGGATGGTTGAACCCCATATAAACATCGGCAAAACTGCGCACCTCGGCGGCATAATCAACAGCATCGAGGGATGCAGGTACCTCGCCCATGTATCGCATCCCTAAAGCTGAACGCTCAATGAGTACCGCGTATTCGGCATCAGCACCATCAAGATCTTCTGGCGAAAAAGCAAAAGCCGCACGGGCGTCCTCCGCGTGCTGAACAATAGTTGCACCCACTTGCAAACCGGCTACCGCTATTGCAAGGGTGCGCCAGTGAAGCTGAGGCGGGAGCATCACAGAGTCTTCGACTTCTACATCGAGTTCTTCAACCAGAAAATTGGCTGTTTTTGCAACCCAGTTGTCGAAGACGCGTCCGGAGAGCTCAACGCGCTCACCGGGAGCAGAGTACCAAATCAGAGAAGGTGACTGACGTTTTTTGAGGGTTTCTAAGAACCGTGAAACTGATAGTGAAGACATGGTCTCACTGTACGACCGCGCTACTACCTTTGAAAAGTTTCAGGGGGTGACTAGGTGGTTCTTGTTTGGTTAACTAAACTGAGTGAAAACTCTAATAGCTTATACCATAAAAAATAACAAATCCTAGAAATATGCGTTGTCTAAAATTGGTTAATTTGAGAACCCAGCTTGACGAACAGGGGTAAACACACGTTCAATTAGTTTCTAGGGTTTTTACGCGACACAGTTGTGCCTACAAGTAAATAGGAGCTGTTGGGAGCTCTTCTTTACGTTCACCGTGTGCATCACCGTGCGTGTTCAATAAGAGCCACACTACTCACCGTCATTGGATACGAAGGGGCGAAACATGGGTTCGTTTACTCAGTACAGGAGTGAAGCGGAAAGTTTCTCCGTAGCAACCCAGCGTTACACTATGCAATCTGCACAGTATCTAGAACAACAAGCAACCTCACTACTGACCGCAGCCGATGCGCGCGATAAAGCGAAGGACGCTAAAAAGGCTCACAATAGCCAGCAGGCAAAAAATATCGACCTGTTCTCAAATGACCCCGACGCTCTCTCCCTGTGGGAAGCGGCAGCTGGTCTGTACAGCACCGACGGCGACGATGGGGAACTTGCCTGGCAAGCCGACGCGCTCTGTGCGCAAACTGACCCCGAGGCATTCTTTCCTGAAAAAGGTGGCTCAACACGAGACGCTAAACGCGTGTGTAGCGAGTGCCCCGTGCGCGATGCGTGCCTAGAATATGCAATGGAGAACGACGAACGTTTCGGCATTTGGGGTGGACTCTCCGAACGCGAGCGCCGCCGTCTTCGTAAGCAAGCTATCTAGGAAAGCGTACTTTAGTTTCATGGCACAACAACGTCTATGCTCCCGTCAGACCTGCACTCGTGAAGCGGTGCTTACGCTGACCTACGCTTACGCAGATTCAACTGCTGTGATCGGCCCGCTTTCTGTGCATCGCGAACCTCACGCTTATGATTTATGCGAGTTTCATGCTGACCGTCTGACTGCACCTCAGGGCTGGCAGGTAGTACGGGTTGATTCTTCAGCATCGCCTTCATCACGAGAATCATCAGATAATTTTCCGCCACTTCGAGGCGTTTAGAACTAGTATTAAGTAACCCCAGATTACTAAGCGCGCATCGCGGTGCGCGCTTTTCTTTAGATTTACCTAGAACAGGTACTCACGGTTTTTACTGTGAGCTATTCGTGTAAAGGATTCAACGTGGCTTTTTCCCCCAAAGAGAGCATGGCGTCTCGCCGTCAGGCATTGGGTCTGTCGGCGCTCGGTTTAACCTCGGCGTTTGGGCTAGTAGCGTGTGGTTCGTCAGCAGACAACGCATCATCCTCTGCCTCTGCAACTCCGTCGGAGAAACCGAAGTACGCGGGTAAGGTCAGCGTTGTTCCTGAGAACGAAGCAACCGAGCATAACCCCACGCATCCGGCGACTGTAACAGGTGAAGAGGGAACCACCCTCAAATCGGTAAAGCTGGTGAATGACACTACTGGTGCCGAGCTCAAGGGCACATTGAGCGACGATAAAACTACGTGGACGTCCAGCGAAGACCTTGAATTCGATACTCAGTACACTCTGACGTACACCGCCATCGATTCCCAAAAGGTTGAGGGCAAGGGCGAGAGCACCTTTGGCACTGTAACTGCCGCTAACCAGGCAGACGCGTGGATTCCTAACGTTCAAGAGGGCGGCGTCTATGGCGTTGGCCAGATTCTTGAGTTCCACTTCTCAGAGCCTGTGGTCAATAAGGATGCGATTGAGAAGCTCATTAGCGTCACCGGCAAGGGTGTTGGCGAAGGTAAGATTCGCTGGTACTCAGATACCGTTGCACGCTGGCGTACCGAAGACTACCTTCCTGCGCGTACTGCCATTACCGCTAAAGCCAATATTCTGGGTGTTGACTTGGGCAACGGCATGATTGGTAACTCTAACCTCGTGGTGAACTTCTCCACGAGCGATAAGCGTTACGCACTTGCTGATAACTACACCAAGACCATGCAGATGTTCGTCAACGATAAGCTTGTGAACACTGTGCCTATTACTTTGGGTAACGAAGACTGGCCGTCCGTGGTGGGCAAGCTCGTGGTGATTGAGCAAGAGGCTACCTACAAGTTTGATCCGACGACGCTTGGACTGAAGAAGGGCGACCCTCACTGGTATGAGCCCTTTACCGCTCACAACACTTCTCGTCTGACTAATTCGGGTGTGTTCGTGCACCAGGCTCTGCCTTCAGCTTACGCATATGTGGGTGTCGGCAATGTTTCGCACGGTTGCTTGGGTATGATGCCCGCTGACGCCCAGTACTTCTTCGATACCTTCGATGTGGGCGACATCGTTGAAACCGTTAACACCGGCTACCCTATGGCTGATCCGGACAACGGCTACGGCGACTGGAATATCCCCTTCGCGTCCTACTCGGATGAGAACTATAAGGGTGACTGGTAAACCAAGCGCATAACATTTGTAGGTCTCCCGTGCACTAGCGCGGGAGACTTTTTAGATATCAGCGTAATCAGCAAGGAGAATCACTGCAGTGGCCCCTAACAATGAAGGACGCGAGTGGGAGAACCTCGCACCGGCAATTAATGATCATCAGGCCGATACTCCCTCTGGTGCTGGCGCCGATAAGGAGCAAGCAGCCGGGAGCGCGCGGACTACCGATAAGCTTCTGCGCGCTCGTCGTGCTGAGACGGTTTCGGAGTCTGGTAAGACCGTTGACCGACCGGCGGCATTGACGCACGACGTGGATGCTGCTGCTGAGCAGCCCCCGGTAGCCGAGGAAAATGATGGCTTAGCGACCGGTGAGGCTTCTACAGCTGACGAGGTGTCAGAAGGTCCCCTTCAACATCGCGGGCAAGAATCTGACGTAGCGGCGGTGGTAGCTTCTACCGCTGCTCCCAAAACTCCTGCCCGCATCGCCGATCAGCAGACCGAAGCCGCTGAGCGTGCCAATGCTCGCGAGATTGCGGTGAACGACCGTCCGCGTTTCTTGCGTTTGCGACAGATCATTATCGCACTTGCTGTGCCGCTGGTGACGCTCGCTTTGTCAGTGCGCCTGATTGCAACCACGGGTTTCTTGTGGCTTGCCTACCATCGGCCGGGATTCCCCGCTGATTCTTACGGCTTTGACGCTGCAGAGAGGATGCGTCTGGGGTCTTACGGGCTCGAGTACATTTGCAATTTTGCGCCCAGTACCTACCTCTCTGAGCTCACCAACGCTCAGGGACACAAGTGGTTCTTGGCTAAAGAAGTTGCGCACATGACAGACGTCAAGCACGTGATGATTGTAGCGATGATTCTTGCAACCGCGTGGGCGGCACTGGCTCTTTTCAGCTCACACAGCCTCAAAGAACGTGCCCCCGGTGCTATCCGCAAGAGCATCTTCGCGGGCTCATGGATAACCCTGGTACTCATGATTGCCCTCGGTGTTCTCGGTGCGCTGGGCTGGGAAAGCTTCTTTACCCGCTTTCACGAGCTCTTCTTCCCGCAGGGCAACTGGATGTTCCGCGCATCCGATACACTGATTCGTCTTTACCCGCCGCAGTTTTGGGTGGACGCGGGTATTGCGGTAGCGGCGCTGGCTCTGCTCTTCACGATTTTGGTCATGGTGCTGTCATGGCCCACGAAGTTCCGTCGTGAACGTGCCCGCAAGAATGCAGCGGATCGTTTAGCGCTCAAGCAGAAGCTCTCGCAGGATTAGGCAGGAGCACTTACTACACCGTGCTCACGCGGTTGATAACTGCCTCAGCATCACAAAAGCGTCGCGCTCCCCTGGAATATAAGGAGAGCGCGACGCTTTTATAATGTCACTCTTTTTCTACCGGGCTAGCTAACGCAACGGTTAAATCCACGCGTCAAACCACATACGCCAGCGCCAGTGCTCGTAGGGAATCACCTGAGCCGTCCAAATGGGCAGGAAGAAAATACTGAGCAGGAGGGCAACAATCAGATAAATGCCAACAACCCACAAACCGATCTTTCGGCGTCGTACGCTGTCGCTACGGCGGCCAAGAATAAGACCCAAAAGACCAGCCAACATGAGCACCATGTAGGGCTCGAATGAAAGAGCGTAGAAGAAGAACATGGTGCGGTGCGGGTACAAGAACCACGGGAAATAGCCCACCGCGAAAACAATCCATAGCGCGGTAAAACGCCAGTCGCGTCGAATCACCATGATGGCAAGAGCAAAGACCGCCGCGATAATAAACGACCACCAAATCAACGGGTTACCGATATTGAGAACAGCCGATGAACAGCTATCAACGGTGCACCCGTCAATGCCGTTTTTGGGGGATTCGTAGTAGTAAGAAGTGGGACGCGCAAGAATGAGCCACTTCCAGGCCGGCGACATGTAGGTGTGTTCAGAACTCAACCCCGTGTGGAAGGTATATGCGCTGACATGGTATTCCCATAAGGAGCGCAGGGGAGCGGGCAACCACTGGACGCCCTCACCTGGGTGCTCTTGCGCCCAGTTGCGGTGGTAGGCGGTGGAAGATGCTAACCAGCCGCTCCACGTCAGGACGTACCAGAAAATGCCGCAGATGATCATGTACACGAAGGCGAGAATACCGTCTTTAACGATGCCTGCCAGTAGCCAGTTTTTCACGCCCGCAATGCGTCGGGCGTTCATGTCCCATAGAACGGTGAGAATACCAAAGATGGCGATGAAGAACAGCGCATTCCACTTCACGCCTGCTGCCAGTGCGGCAGTAATACCCGCCGCAAAACGCCAGTACCGGAACTCAAGTATAGGGCCGAACTTCATGAAACTGTCAGCGGGAATACCGCCGTTTTCACGGGCATTTGCCGCAATCTTGGATGCGAGTTTTCGCCGCGCATGCGTCCTATCAGCCAGAAGTAACACGAAGGTGGCTAGCAACCAGAACATGAGGAAGATATCGAGCAGAGCAAAGCGCGATTGCACAAAGTGATGCCCGTCGATGGCAATGAGGAAAGCAGCTACGGTGGCTACTGAAACCGACCTAAAAAGCTGCCACGCTGCAATAGCAACCAGGGCAACCGAGAGCGTACCAATGAGTGCGGCACTAAAACGCCAGCCCACCGGGTTGTTATCCCCAAAAAGCATCATGCCAAAGGCAATCATCCACTTACCAACCGGTGGGTGAACCACGTACTCAGCAGAGCTCAAAATCCCTGTTGGGTGCCCCGCCACAAAGCTGTCGTTAGCGCCTTCGCTCCACCCGCGTTCGTAACCAAAGTGCAACAGCGAGTAAGCGTCTTTGGCGTAGTAGGTTTCATCAAAAACAACAGCATTGGGGTAGCCCAAATGCCAAAAGCGCATGACGCCGGCGAGTACGACAACCAAGAACGGTGCCAGCCAGCCGTTAGCGGGTAGCGCGATATCGGCAACTGCAAGACGCGCTCGCAGGGTTTTTTCGGTGAAAGCATCGCGTGCAGATACTACGCGTGGCACCTGAGAATTGGGGGATTGCGTGGAAGTAGACATCACCGCCTATGGTATCAAGCCGCCTAATTTTTCAGCGGTATCTGGCATGATGCGGGTCTTTTCTTCTTGGGGTGGCAACCGACTAGAATCGAACGGGTACAAGGTTTTAGACGATAAGGGGCGAAACAGTGAGCGAGACACTCGAAGAGCTTGACCAGCTCGATGACGGATACAGCACCGAAACCGCAGACGGCGGGGTGCTGGTGCTTGGCGGTACTCCTATCGGCAATTTGGGCGATGCTACTGATCGTCTCAAACACTATCTGGCAACTGCTGACCTAATCGCTGTTGAAGACACCCGCAAATTGCGCACGCTTGCCTCGGGTTTGGGCGTCAAAACGATCGGTCGTACTATCGTCAACCACGACCACAATGAATCTGAGCGTAGCGCGCAGATCGTGGAGGCTGTTGAGTCTGGTAAGACTGTTCTCTTGCTGTCGGATGCGGGTATGCCGACAGTTTCTGATCCGGGCTATGCTGCTGCGCAGGCTGTGGCGGACGCTGATCTACCGGTAACTGTTGCCCCTGGTCCTTCTGCGGTGCTCAGTGCCCTGGCAGTGTCTGGCCTACCTACTGGACGCTTTACTTTTGAGGGGTTTTTAGCGCGTAAGGGTTCAGATCGCACCCGACGTTTGGCGTCTTTGGCGAATGAAGAACGCACTATGGTGTTCTATGAGTCGCCGCATCGCCTTGAAGCAACCTTGCGCGATTTTGCCTCGACTTTTGGCGAGGAGCGCTGTGCCGTGGTTTGCCGTGAACTTACTAAACTGCACGAAGAAATTATTCGGGGGACGCTGGCTGAATTGGTGCAGTGGGCTGAAAATAATGAGCGTATTCGCGGTGAGATTGCAGTTGTCGTTGAAGGCGCGCCCGAACCAGAAGCGCAGTCGGCAGATAGTTTGACCGACCGCGTCCTCGCTCTGGTCGAAGAGGGTATGCGCCTCAAAGCTGCCGCTGCACAAGTTGCCGCAGAAACAGGTGTGAGTAAGCGCGAGCTCTACGAAGCAACACTGGCGGCCCGAAACTAGACAGACGCTTGGGTAAGTATTTACTTGCCACTGAGCCGTTAGAGATAACTACCGAAGACCCGGTATGAAGGATTGATATGTGCACTTCAAAGAACCCGTGCATGAGTGAGAATGATGTGACTCAACTTGCCGAGCAGTTCAGCTTTACTCTGCCCACACAGCAGGAAATCGACGCGAGCATCTTCAGCGCGAAAGCAACTGTCGAGGAGGGCGAAACTCCGCCTGCCTATGAAGCTGAGCGTTACAGCGTCGAAGGCGAAGAAAGCGGGGAAGGCACGCGACGTCGTTCAACCGAGGGCGACGGCGGCCGCAAACGCAACCTCGTGTTCCCACCAGCACCGGCTCCCCTGCCGCATCCCATCATGGATAATCACACCCACATGGACTTGCTGGACGGCGAGGTCGAGATTTCCGTTCACGACGCGCTTGATACCGGTGCCGCACTGGGTATTGAGTCAGTGGTGCAGGTTGGATGCGATATCCCTTCAAGCCTCTATGCCGTGAAGGTCGCCTCCGTAGAGCCACGCGTCCTAGCAGCCGTTGCACTACACCCCAACGAGGCTCCGAAACTCGCTGAAACCGGCGAACTCGATCGCGCATTGGCAGCCATCGAAAAAATGGCGTCACACGAGCGCGTGCGTGCCATCGGTGAGACCGGCTTAGACTACTTCCGCACCGGAGAAGACGGCAAAGACGCACAGCAGTACAGCTTCCGCGAGCACATCCGCATCGCCAAAAAGCACGGTAAAGCACTACAAATCCATGACCGTGACGCCCACGATGACGTTGTGCGCATCCTCAACGAAGAAGGCGCACCAGAGAAAGTAGTTTTCCACTGCTACTCCGGTGATGCCGAGCTTGCCGAAATCTGCAATACCAACGGCTGGTACATGAGCTTTGCAGGTACCGTCACCTTCAAAAACTCACACGGTATTCAAGAATCCCTGAAAATCGCGCGTCCTGAGCTCGTCCTCGCCGAAACCGACGCACCTTTTTTGACCCCGCATCCCTTCCGCGGCCGCCCTAACGCGTCCTACATGGTCAACTACACCGTGCGTTTTATGGCGCAACACCGCGAACAAGACCTTCAAGAACTCTGCCGCACCATCTACGACAACACTCATCGCGTCTACGGCAGCTGGGCAGACTAAAAGCAAAAGAAAAACAAGCATGTCTAAATTCAACGTTGCATCCTTACTCAAGCGAAAGGACGCCCCCGCCCCGGTCATCGACCAAGACCGCAACACTATCTTGTTCGTGTGCACCGGAAATATCGCACGCAGCGCATCAGCAGAACTCATTGCCCGCCACCGCGATATCAACGACGGTTGGCGCTTCGACAGTGCAGGCGTAGGCGCCGTCGTCGGCTCCGGCGTAGCCCCCGATATTGACCGTGAACTCGTGCACCGCGGCATCAACATTCGCGGTTACCGTGCCAAGCAGATGACGCGTGCGCTCGCAGAAAATGCGGCGCTCATTGTGGCGATGGATAGTACCCATCGCCAGTGGCTCATCCGTGAGTTCCCGCAGTTTCACCGCAAAGTAGTCCTGCTTAAACAGATTCAGCGGGCGTACGCAGGTGGCGGTGAAGGCAACGATGCGCTGGGTTATCTCACCACTCTCAACCTGCTCGAAATCCCTGAAGATTCCATCGCGGACCCCTTCAGGCTCGGCCCGCAAGCCGCGAAGAAAGCGGTGGAAGAAGTCGAGGCAGGACTAGACATCTTGTTGCCCTGGCTCGGTACACGTAACGCGCCGCAAGCATAAGCTGCCAGTACAGCATCCTCAATAACCCCTACTTTTAGCTAGAATAGAGCCCGTGATAGAACAGCAACTTCTTGGCCCACAGGAGATCCGCGAACTGGCGGATGTACTGGGCATACGTCCGACCAAAACCCTCGGTCAGAACTTCGTAATCGACCCCAACACGATTCGTCGCATTATTGCAACGGCTAATATCGACAGTGACGAAACTGTGCTTGAAGTTGGGCCGGGCTTGGGTTCGTTGACGCTGGGTATTTTGGATGCCGCCCGCGACATGGTTGCTGTTGAAATTGACCCGCCACTGGCGCAACAACTGCCTGCGACAATCGCTAAGTTCCGTCCAGGTTCAGAGGCTCGCATTGATGTGGTGCTGAACGATGCGATGCGCGTGATGGAGCTACCCAAGACCCCCACCGCTTTGGTCGCAAACCTGCCCTATAACGTGGCTGTGCCGGTGCTCATTCACTTGCTGGGGCAGTTCCCGTCCATCGACCACGCTTTGGTTATGGTGCAGGATGAAGTTGCCGACCGTCTTGCTGCAAAGCCCGGTTCTAAGATTTACGGTGTTCCCAGCGTCAAAGCTAACTGGTTCTGCGAGGTGTCGAAGGCTGGCGTTATCGGCACCAATGTTTTCTGGCCTGCGCCAAAGATTAAGTCTGGGCTGGTGGCCTTTAAGCGTCGCCCTGAGTTGCTCTCTGATGTGCCGCGCGAAGATGTTTTTGCCATTATTGATGCCGCGTTCGCTCAGCGCCGTAAGACGTTGCGCGCAGCACTCGGTGGCTGGGCGAGTAGCTCTGCCCGCGCCGGTGAGATCCTTGAGGCTTCGGGCATTGACCCCACGCTCCGCGGTGAGAAGCTGGATATTCACGACTTTGTGAAAATCGCTGAGGCCGCCCATGATTTCCCTTCGCAATCTGAGACTGAATCTCGCTAAGGAGAGCTAGACAAAATGAGTTCTGACAGTACCAGCGTTGAGGCGTTAGCCCCCGGAAAAGTAAATCTATTTTTCGCGGTGGGTGGCGTGAGAGGAGACGGTTACCACCCGGTGGCTAGCCTGTATTCTGCAGTGTCGATGTATGAGCGGGTGGTGCTGACCCCAACACAGCGTCGCGGCATCACTGTATCGGCATCTATTGTTGAGGGCTCTTTGCTGGACCAGATGGCGCAAGCAGGCGAGTTTGACCTATCCGTTGTGCCATTGAATAACAAGAATCTTGCCTACAAGGCAGCTGAGCTTCTTTTGCTGGAGCAGAACCTGACGGTGCTTGATGTCAGCCTCGATATTCACCTGGTGAAAGCTGTGCCTGTTGCCGGTGGCATGGGCGGGGGTTCTGCGGACGCCGCGGCTACCTTGCGCGCAATGAACGAGTACCTGGTACGCGCAGGGCTTGTGGACGCGCCGGTGGCTGAGTCTCGCATCCTTGAGATTGCGGCTACCCTGGGTGCTGACGTGCCCTTCGCATGCGCTGGCGGGCTGGCCGTTGGCATGGGTGTGGGCGATGAACTTACGCATGTTGAGGCTGGCGGTAGCGAAGATAGCGCCTTGAATCTTGTGATGGTCGCATCGACCACCGGGCTTTCAACCCCAGCTGTTTTCGCTGAACTTGATGCAGGACGCGAGCAGAACACCTACCCTGCGCCGGGGCAGCTGAGCGTACCTGAGGAACTGCTGGAGGCACTCACCTCAACAGGTGCGCCGATTGCTCGTTTGCACGAAATTTCGCGGTATTTGCGCAATGATTTGCAACAACCAGCATTAACTTTGCAACCTGAATTAGCAAAGACGCTGGGATTTCAAGACGCACAAATCGTGGCGTCCTTCGTGTCAGGCTCCGGCCCAACCATCGCCCTGCTCATGGAAAGCGAGGCGGACGCCGAAGCGCTCGCCAAATCTCTGCGCCGACGCGGACGCTACGCGGTAGCGGTGAAGACGCCGGCGGAGTAACAAAATCATATAGTATAGGTTTAATTTATTCATTGTTACGAAGAATAAAACCTAACCTGCGGTGGAGGAACCATGCCCCGATCTCAGAACAACTCAGTGGACATTATCTTAGCTGTGCCCTCCGATATGGGATGGGCGCCAATTCACGTGATGACAGATTTATTAGCTAAATATCTGAATACAACCCCGATAGAGGTGAATATATCAGATTCATTAAAAAAGACTACGAAGTTTTTTTCACTCATTCCTCGAGTAAAAACAGGAAACAAAAGTGCAATAGTTATAGCTTACGACCCAGGTCAGCTATACGCAGTTGCACAATACCCTTTGTTGACTCGTAGATACGAGAAGATAGTTGGATGGGTTATTGATAGTTTTTGGGAAGAGAGAATTCCCTTTATCGCAAAAAATAATACTTACAATCATATTTTTGTGATGGATGATTCAGATATTAATGGCTGGAAGCAGCGAGGAGTTAATAACGTTAGCGCTCTTCCCTGGGGTGCTAATGTCTGGTCTAATTTTAAACAAAAAATCGAACTTATTCCTGATAAAAAAACTGATTTATTAAGGGTTGGGCGTCAGCCAACGGCTTGGGAAAAAGACGAAGAAACGCGGAAAATAGCACGGAAATATAATTTGTTCTTCCAAGGTAGACCTTCGTTTGGAAGCACTTTCGAGGAGAATCAAAGTAGACTCCGGGAATCACTATCTCAATCAAAATATGTACTAGCCTTTACTTCAAGTGTCAGCCCCGCATCATATACGCATAATTTCAAAGATTACCTAACAGCTAGATGGACGGATGCTCTTGCATGCGGGTGCATAGTTGTCGGTAAAGCGCCTACATCTATGTCTGCTAGTAAACTTTTATGGAATGGCGCCACGGTCGATATAAATCCATTCTGTCTCGAAGAGGGTATAAAAGAAATTTGCTTATTGAATGAAAGGTGGGATGCTTCCCAAAGCAAGAAAAATATCAGATTGGCGTTACAACGACTTGACTGGCGTCATCGTTTTTATGAGATATTTCAATATTTAGGTATTCAATCATATGCTTTGGAGAGAGATCTCCAGGAAATGAAGCAATATGAAAATTAATATAGTTTACGCAATGCCTAAAATTTCAGATGCTTATGATAAGGACCATGATGGATTTAGCGCCGCAATGGAAGAGCTTTCAAAGTATCATGAATTAGAATTTATTAATGTGCATCCTTATAATGATGATGCAAAAATAAATCAGAGAAAAATACCGAACGCTGATTTTGTTTTAGTTCGCAGCGACTGGGATTGGTACCCTGCTCGAGCTACAGATAAGGCTTTAAAAGGTGGTCAGAAACCCGTCGGACTGTTGATTGCTGGATCTACTTTGCCACCGTCGGAGATTGAAATGCTGCGTTACGATGTCTTATTCTATGAAACACCTTGGTATCAACAGTTTGTCGAAGGGAAGCATCCCTTCGCGGTTCGCGCTTTCGGCATCGATTCAAGATTTATGAATCTAGATAGTTTGCCACAAGAAAGAGATATCGATTATTTAATGGTAGGGCGTTTAGCTAATTTTAAACGACCTTGGCTACTTAAAAAAAAGATAGGTAAGAGGGTTGCTCTAGGAGATTTTTCCTCTGCATCGAAAAATCTAAAGATTGATTTGCAGGACTCAGGTATTGAACTTTTAGGCCAAGTCACATACCAGGAGCTAAGTGAATACTATAAGAGAGCAAAAATAGTTTTTGTACCCTGTGAACTGCAGGGGGGTGGCGAACGAGCGATACTTGAAGGTAGAGCGTGTGGCGCTCAGATTGAAATTCAATCTGACAATCCGAAGCTAGAGTCTTTACTTACATTAGAAATACCATCATATATAGATTATTCACAAAAGATTCGTAAATCAATCGAAGCAGTCGTCTATGGTGGTCAAAGGGTCTCGCCAAACGATAAAAAAATAGGCTATATGGCAGTTCAAAAAAGAATACTTTTAGATAAAATTCATAGATTGCCATCTACTATAAAAATAAGAAGTGTAAATTTATTTAAGAGAATTCAGCAGTCATATGAATAAAATAGTATCAAAAAAGGTTATTTCTTTAAGTGATTCTTCTAGAATTGAAACATTTTTTTTGCAAAAAGATGCACAAGATTTTTTAATTTACTCGGCTGTAGATGGCCGATCTGACATCAAAACAATAAATAAATATTTTGATAAGTTAGGTTTTGAAAATCTTTGGAAATACAAAATTCCTAACTCGCATGCTGCATGTGCCATAAGTCATTATTTAATAATTAGAGATTTTGCACAAAGCGAAGGTGATGATTCTGACTTGCTTCTTGTTGCCGAGGATGATGCAGTTTTTACACCTAGGTTTAGAGATGTTTTAGGTAGAATTGAAGATGAAAAAAAACCAATAGATTTGTTAATTCTCGCAGAGGGATATGGAGAGGGCGAGAAGCCAAAATATCTTGGTCCCCTTGCATCAGAAATTGCACTATCTTGGAATTCTCGTAAATGGATTATTCGCGGAAAGATTTTTCGTGCTGGCGAATATTGGGGAACTGTTTATGGAGCAGGCCTGTATTTAATATCTCGTGTTGCAGCGAAAAAGTATGTCAAATTTGTTGAAAATCAGAAGAAAGTAAGATGGCCTTCTGATTGGTATCATTATTGGGCTGATAAATCAGGTATTCGAAAGGAAATCTTACGCCCAGGTGTAGCTCAGTGGAAAGGGGAGTCAAGTCTTGGGCATGAAACTTCTATTAGTTTATACGATAAAAAACATAAAGAAGATTTATCATCATTAAGAAATCGTTTAAAGTTTTACTCTTCATCGCAACTCAAGAATATAAAAAATTCTTTGAAAATAACCCTAAAGAGTCATGATGGAAAATTTTTATAGTGCTATTTTTGTCGCAAAAATTCACTTAATGTAGTACGACTAACATTAGCTATTATTGTAATTTTTGCTCACTCACTCATTTACCTTAACTCTAACACTGTGGGGAGAGAACTGGGTGGTTATGCTGTAAAAATGTTTTTTGCATTTCAGGATTTTTGATTCTTGCTAGCGCTCAGAGGAGTAGTTTAAAAGTGTACCTATGGAGAAGGGCGCTGAGAATATTTCCTGGATACTCGCCTTCTTTATTATCGCACCCCCAATTATTGGACACCATTGGGCGATGGTGTAATCGATGTTGGGTATAAAATTAAAGATTATTATTCCACTTTTAGTATTGCGCCAAAAAGTATAGATTTTTTACAAGGTATCTCTGAGGTCGAACACTTGTTGGAAACTTGGGAGCCACTGCCGGGAGTAACAATAATGCAAGAAAATTTAATGAAAAGTTATCCAGATCCTCGTAAAAGTAAGCGCTAGTCCACAATCTCCGAGAGCTCCATCCAGCGCATTTCTAGCTCCTCAACTTCATCATCAAGTTGTTGAAGCTTGGTGCTGAATTCTGCCAAGCCGATGTAGTCAGACTGGTCATGTTGTGCCATCTGCTCGTGCAATTTCTCCTTCTGATCGGAGAGTTTGGTGAGCTTGCGGTCAATCTGGTTCATTTCTTTTTGAGCAGCACGAATCTCGGCGCCGGATGCCTTGGGCGCGCCAGTTTCAGCACTACCCTGCTTTTCCAACGGTGAAGATGAGGTAACGGTGCCTGCGCCGCGTCCTGCCGCACCTGCTGAAGAAAGCTGTAGGTACTGTTCAACTCCACCGGGAAGGTGGCGGAAAGTGCCATCGATAATCGCGTACTGCTGATCCGTCACGCGTTCCATGAGGTAGCGGTCGTGCGAGACCACCAGCAAGGTACCCGGCCAGGTATCTAGCAAGTCTTCTATAGCCGCGAGCATGTCGGTATCGAGGTCGTTAGAAGGCTCGTCAAGGATGAGGACGTTGGGCTCATCTAACAGGATCAGAAGAAGTTGAAGGCGACGCTTCTGACCACCGGAGAGGTCCTTCACCGGAGTGGAAAGTTGTGCCGATGTAAAGCCCAGGCGCTCCAAGAGCTGTCCGGGGGTCATTTCTTTACCGTCGGCAACGTAAGAAGTTTTCTTGCGTCCAATCACATCTGATACGCGGTCATTCTCAAGGTCTTTGAGCTCATCAAGTTGCTGGGTCAAAGTCGCCACTACAACAGTTTTGCCGTGCTTGACTTGTCCTGAAGAAGGCTGCGTAGCACCTGTCACGAGACCGAGCAGAGTGGATTTACCGGCGCCATTAACGCCCATAATGCCGGTACGCTCGCCAGGGGCGATGCGCCAGGTAACCTTCTTGAGCACGTCACGCTTGCCATTGGGCTGCATTGGGTCATCGTATGAAACATCAACGTTTTCAATATCAACAACATCCTTGCCCAGTCGAGAGACAGCCATTTGAGACAGTTCAACTTTGTTGCGAACCGGCGGAACATCGGAGATTAAAGCATTAGCCGCATCAATGCGGAACTTAGGCTTTGAGGTTCGAGCGGGAGCGCCACGACGCAACCATGCAAGTTCCTTACGCATGAGGTTCTGGCGTTTTGCTTCTGTAGCGGCAGCCTGGCGGTCACGTTCTACTCGTTGCAAGATGTAGGCAGCGTAACCACCTTCAAAGGGCTCAACGATGCCGTCGTGCACCTCCCAGGTGTCAGTGCAGACTTCGTCAAGGAACCAGCGGTCGTGGGTTACGGTTAGCAAGCCGCCAGCATTCTTGTTCCAACGGTTTTTGAGGTGCTGAGCAAGCCACGTAATTGCTTCAACATCGAGGTGGTTGGTGGGCTCATCGAGCATGAGCACGTCCCAGTCACCCGCTAGCAAAGCTGCAAGAGCTACGCGTCGACGCTGACCACCGGAGAGTGATGCAACGGGCGCGTTCCAGTCGAGGTCTGATACTAGACCGGAGATAACGTCGCGGATCTGCGGGTTAGATGCCCACTCGTATTCCGGGGTACCTCCAACAATGGCGGTGCCTACCGTGTGCTCATTATCAAGAACGTCTGACTGATCAAGATAACCGATGCGGGTGCCGCCGCGAACTGTGACCTTGCCGGAATCAGGGATCAAGCGTCCACCCAAAAGCTTGAGCAAAGTTGATTTACCATCGCCGTTGCGACCGACAATGCCGATGCGGTTACCTTCATTGAGTCCAACGGTGATGCCTGAAAATACAGTGCGGGTAGGGAATTCGAGGTGCAGCGCTTCGCCGCCTAATAGATGTGCCACGTTTCTAGGGTACTAGGTCTGTCTATGTCATAAACATCCTGTGAGATAAGTTTCCTCGGTGACTTTGAGAGTCAAGCTTTGGGGAACACCGTATGTTTTGGTAGTATTTTCATCTGTTGGTTGAGTAATCGCATACTTTTCCAGCTAATCCGCCATGGTGTAATCGGCAACACAGCGGCCTTTGGAGCCGTTATTCTAGGTTCGAGTCCTAGTGGCGGAGCAAGACTTTCACGTTTACTTTCCGATAACGTGCAAGTGCTCCCAACTGATTTATAGGAGTTCCTTGACTGTGACCACCGCAGCAAACGTTCCATCCGCTGTTATCGTTCTGGCTGCTGGGGCTGGAACTCGCATGAAATCCGCAACTCCCAAGGTAATGCACCCCATTGGTGGTCGTTCCATGGTTGAGCACGCGGTAGCTGTTGCTCGCGAACTAAATCCCAAAAATTTGGCGGTTGTTGTGCGTCATCAGCGCGACAAAGTAGCTGAGCATGTTTCAGCTTTTGACTCAGCGGCAACCATCGTTGATCAGGACGATGTACCCGGTACCGGACGCGCTGTTGAAGTGGGTCTGTTGGGCTTGGATGCTCAGGGTAGCGAAGTAGAAGGTACCGTTGTCGTAACCTACGGCGATGTTCCCCTGCTTAAGACCGAGACTTTGCGCAAACTGATTGCTTTCCATGAAGAAGGCAAAAACGCTGTTACCGTGTTGACCACTAACTTGGATCAGCCCGGTTCATACGGTCGTATCGTACGTAACGAAGCGGGTGAAGTCACCGCTATTGTTGAGGCGAAGGACGCCACTCCCGAGCAACTGGCGATTACCGAAATTAACTCTGGCATTTACGCATTTGATGCAAAGGTTTTGCGCGACTCACTGACTCGCGTCACCACCGACAACGCACAGGGCGAAAAGTACATCACCGATGTTCTTGCAATCGCTCGTCAGGATGGCTTCCGCACTCTTGCACTCGATATTGAGGACCGCTGGGAAGTTGAAGGCGCCAACGATCGCGTGCAGCTAGCTCAGCTTGGTCGCAAACTCAATGATCGCTTGACCGAGATGCATATGCGCAACGGCGTGACCATCGTTGACCCTGAAAGCACTTGGATCGATGTAACAGTGACCATCGAAAACGATGTCACCATTCTTCCTGGCACCCACCTGCAAGGAACCACTCACATCGCAACTGGTTCGGTAGTCGGTCCCGACACCACCCTCAAGAACGTCAAGGTGGGGGAGAACGTCAAAATTTCACGTACCGAGGGTTCTGACTCAGAAATCGCAGCCGATGCAACTGTTGGTCCCTTTGCTTACCTGCGCCCCGGTACCAAGCTCGGTGTGAAGGGTAAGATCGGCACTTTCGTTGAGACCAAGAACGCTGAAATCGGTAACGGTTCTAAGCTTCCTCACCTCTCATACGCAGGTGATGTCACTATCGGCGAAAATTCAAACATTGGTGCGGCATCCGTATTCGTTAACTACGATGGCGTCAATAAGCACCGCTCAACCGTTGGCAACAACGTCCGCATGGGGTCAGACAACATGTATGTTGCCCCCGTGAATGTTGGTGACGGAGCTTACTCTGGTGCTGGTACAGTAATTCGTAAGGACGTCCCCGCTGGCGCCCTGGCGATTAATGAAGCTCCTCAGCGCAATATCGAGCGCTGGGTAATTGAAAAGCGTGCTGGAACCGAGGCAGCAGAGGCAGCGCTTGCTGCTGAAGCGAAGGGTTCAGCGTCCTCAGCTAAGGAAAGCGACAACCAGTAATGACTGAGATTACGAATCCGGGCGAAAAGAAGATGGCGTTGGTCTCTGGCCGCGCACATCCTGAACTTGCAGAACAGATTGCTGCAGAACTCGGTAACGAGGTTCTGCCCAGCTCTGCTTACACTTTTGCTAACGGCGAGACCTACGTTCGTTTTGAAGAGTCCGTTCGCGGTAAAGACGCCTTCGTGATTCAGTCTCACCCGGCACCGATTAACGATGCCATGATGGAACAGCTGATTATGATCGACTCGCTCAAGCGTGCATCAGCTCGTTCAATCACCGTGGTTTCACCGTTCTATCCTTATGCACGTCAGGACAAGAAGCACAAGGGCCGCGAGCCTATCTCAGCTCGCCTGATGTCTGATTTGTACAAGACTGCTGGTGCTGACCGTTTGATGAGCGTTGATCTGCACACCGCGCAGATTCAGGGCTTTTTTGACGGTCCTGTTGATCACCTGATGGCTATCCCGCTTCTTGCAGGTCACATCAAGAACCGGGTGGATGACGTCAATAACGTCACCGTTGTATCACCCGATACCGGACGTGTGCGCGTTGCAGAGCAGTGGGCTGAACTGCTGGGCGGCGCACCTCTTGCGTTCGTTCACAAGACTCGTGACGTTAACGTACCCAACCAGGCTGTTTCAAAGACCGTTGTGGGCGACGTTGAAGGACGCGTCTGCGTGCTTATCGACGACATGATTGATACCGGCGGAACCATTGCTGGTGCTGTAAAGGTACTCAAGGATCGTGGTGCTAAGGACGTTATTATCGCGGCTACTCACGCTGTGTTCTCATCACCTGCAGCAGAGCGGTTGGGCAACTGTGGCGCAAGCGAGGTTGTTGTTACTAACACCTTGCCTCTGCGAGATGATCAGAAGTTCGATAACCTGACTGTGCTGTCCATTGCGCCCCTGATCGCTCGTGCAATCAAGGAAGTCTTCGACGAAGGCTCAGTGACCAGCCTGTTCAACGGACGTTCGAACTAAATCGAAAATAAAATATTTATGTTGCCTATGAGGAAAAATCTCGTAGGCAACATTTTTATAGTCATTTCACGTATGATTACAATTCAAGTCAAGATAAAGATTATGAAGGCTAGGAATTATAGCTGATGAGAAGCATGGGGCAGGCATATCAGAGGTTAAGGACCCTTTTTCCCGGAAAATCTTTTACGATATTGATTCTCAATATCGTGGCTCTTTTTTTAGTGTCTCTTCTTGACCTAGTTGGTGTGGTGGCAATATTGCCAATCATTCAAATGGCTTCTGGCGCTGACTATGAGAATGGCTATCTCGGCATTTTGCATAGAGCGTTTGGGCAACCAGGTCGTGAAGAAATGATTCTCGTGAGCGTTATCATACTGGTCGTAGCTTTTGTGTTTAAAGGAGTTTTTTCGCTTCTCATTAAATGGTGGAGCGGTGGTTTCTTGGCAAGGCAACAGACTGCTAATGCTGTGATAATTCTTGAAAACTATGCAAATGATACTTATCTTCAGCACCGAAAACGTTCGACTGCGGATATTCTCAGGTTGAATGATGCCAATAATATGGCATATACAGGGTATGTGACTGGTGTTTTGGCGGTGATAGGGGAAACCGCCTCGATAACCCTTTTGCTAGGAATGTTGCTGGTGGTTATGCCCGTTCAAGCGATAATTGCAACTCTTTATTTTGGATTAGCTGCGTATTTCTTGCAAAATTATTTAAAAGAAAAGAATCGAGAAATTGGTCAAACGGTTCTAGATCTAAATAAGGCAACATCATCGCTGACTTTGAATTTGGTCAATGGGTTTCGCGAGAATAAGTTGTCAGGAATGACTGTCAGAAATGTATATAATTTTCAAGAGGCTAGGCTTAAGGCGGATGAAGCAAATCGCAAAAAAACTTTCTTCTTCGATTTGCCCAAATACTTATTAGAAATTATTTTTATAGTTGGCATTGCCATAATTTTAGCGATGATGGTCTTTTCTGATGGTCTTGATGCTGCTTCTTATCTTGTTGTTTTTGCAGGTGCATGCGTAAGAATACTGCCAAGTTTTGTGCGTTTGGTAGGCTCACTTGGCGCAATCCGAACAAGTATTGCCTCAGTTGAATTGTTGGATCGAGAAAACCAAAATACTTTATCTCGGCAGGATACGCGATTCCGCCAGGAGCCCGACATAGGTGATTTCGCTAAGGTGAATAAACATATAGTACCTATTGTGATTCAAGCCAATGATTTGAGCTTCCGCTATCCTGATGGAGAGCGTTATGTGTTAGAACAATTATTATTTACCATTCCCGAAAAAAGTTCTGCCGCTTTGATTGGGGGGTCAGGATCTGGTAAAACAACCTTAATCGATGTTTTGTTAGGGCTATTCGAGCCGTCTTGTGGAAGCGTGAGTTTTAACGATAAAGATATCCACTCAAATTTGGATGAATGGCATAAGTATTTAGGATATGTTCCTCAAGATGTGTTTTTGAGTGGTAAAAGCATCCGTGAAGAAATTGCTTATGGATTTAAACCAGATGAGATAGATGAACAACGAATTATTGAATGTGTAGAGAGTGCTGAACTTGCTGAGTTAGTAGAATCGCTAGAAGAAGGACTTGATACTCTAATTGGGGAAAGAGGGACCCGGCTCTCCGGCGGCCAACGACAAAGATTGGGAATTGCTAGAGCTCTGTACCGCAACCCAAGTATTCTTGTTCTAGATGAAGCGACATCAGCTCTCGACAATAAAACAGAGTATAAAATTACAAAATCAATTAATAAACTTTCGCAGAAAATCACCGTAATAGTTGTGGCTCATCGACTATCTACTGTTCGAGATGTTGACCAGGTATTATTTATGAGTGACGGTAAAATAGTTTCCCGTGGCACCTTTGACCAAGTTAGAGTAGAAAACTCAGAATTTGCGGAGTTGGTGCGTTTGGGACAATTACCTGAATAAGATGTGTAGCCTTTGAAGAGGGACAGGAGCTTCCTTGACGAACGACGAAAATAAAATCGGAAATTTTACCTCTTCAATTGTTATTCCTTTTTACGGTGATAGTGCAGATGCAGTAGCTTTGATATCACAGCTTCAAAGGCAGAAAAAATATGAGCAGCCAATCGAAATCATCATCTCTGATGACTGCTCGCCCGAACCTTTCCCAGAGCTGGAGGGCGTTCGTGTCGTGCGCCGCGAAACCAACGGAGGATTTGGTTCTGCCGTAAATTCAGGTGCGGAAATTGCTACCGGTAAATGGCTATTTATTCTCAACAGCGACCTCACGATTCCCCCCGACTTTATTCAGCGAATGGTCGAAAAAGGCGAGGAATACGGTGAGGCTCTGATTAGCCCGCAGGTAGTTGACCACGAAGGACGCGGCCAATGGGTGGGCAGAAAGTTCCCCACTACCTTTCACTACGGGTGGGAGTGGTTCACGGCGCTTGCCCGTTTCCGTCACACCAGCTGGTGGCAACGGGCTGTCGGTCACGACCTTAGCTGCGTCACAGGAAAGACCGCTACCCCTGACTGGGTGATTGGTGCCTGCATGATGCTACCCACTCAAACATTTAAAGATTTAGGTGGGTTCGACCAAAGATTCTTCATGAACTGCGAAGAGGTCGATTTGCAACGTCGTTTGGCGGAGCGCGGCATTCCTCGCGTCTTCGCTGGTGATATCACCGTGGAGCACGTAGGGGGCGGCTCAAGCGGCGAAAACAAGCAACGCCGTCAGTGGGTTACCGACGCTCGTTTTATCTACGCAGATAAATGGAACGAACAAAAACACCTAAAACAAGTGCTCACCGGGATTTCTTATCTAAACTATGCTGTAAATAAACTAAGGGAAAAAAGAAACCCGGCAGTTAACGCTCGTGAAATTTTGAACTACGAACTGTCATTTGTGAAGGGACAGCCATGATTGCTCGCACGCTCATTGAAAAGATTCCTTCTGCACGCTGGCGGCTAGCCGAAGTTATCTCAAAAACGCTTTACGCCAAGGTGTTTTCGAATTTTGGGCAGGGAAGCGTCATTGTTGCTCCGCTCAAGCTCGGTGGGCTCGACCGTATCTCGATTGGTCATAACGTCGCTGTTTTTGAAGGAGCTTGGCTAGAGGCTGAAGCAAACGGCTATCTGACCGTCGGAGACTCAACCTACATTGGGCACCGATCACATATTCATGCTATGGATAACGTAACTATCGGCTCTCACTGCGTACTGGCAGATAACGTACTTATCAATTCTGCCACTCACATACAAGGCAACCTGAAAAACGTACGCGGAACCGGTTCTATTACTGTTGGTTCTCATGTGTTTATCGGTCAGAACGCCACCGTCCTCGGCGGAGTCACCATTGGTGATAACGCTGTGATCGGTGCCGGTGCAGTAGTTACTCAGGACGTCCCTGCCGGAGCGACCGTCGGGGGAGTACCGGCCCGCGTCCTCAATTCTTCATCTAACGCTTAGAAGGTTTATTCCATGAAAATTTTGTTGACAGGTGGCGTTGGATTCATCGGTCTCAAGGTCGCCGCCAAGCTACATTCACAGGGGCACAGCCTTGTGGCGCTGGACAGCCTCTTAGAGCAGGTGCACCAAGACATTGAGGTAGAAAAAGCACAGTTCCCCGGTGAGATTGTGGTGGGGGACGTGTCGGACGCGAGTGCTTGGGAACTTCTTGAGCCTGCCGGCGCTATCATCCATTTGGCCGCTGAAACTGGCACAGCTCAGTCGATGTATGAGACCGACCGCTACCGCCGAGTAAATGTTGAAGGCACCCGTTTGGCAGCGGAATACGCCGTGAAATGGAACGCCTCGTTGATATCGTTGAGCTCTCGCGCCGTCTATGGCGAAGGGTTCAAGAACCGTGGAACTACGGAGAGCGATCCTCACCGTCCGCTATCTGTCTACGGTGAAACCAAATCCGAAGGCGAACGCGTCGTTGCTGATGTGACCGGCGGTAAGATTGCCGCTACCATCATTCGACCTCAAAACGTGATTGGACCCGGCCAGGCTCTGCATAACCCGTATACCGGTGTTTTGGCGGCTTTTTTGGCGCGTCTTCGTGAAGGTAAAAACTTGTCAGTGTACGGCGATGGCACTGCTACGCGAGACTTTATCCACGTAGAGGATGTCGCTGACTTTATCGTGTGGGTACTTGACCATGCGCCTGCGATAAGTGAATCACCGCGTATCTTCAACCTGGGATCTGGCGAGCGCATTACCCTTGATCAGCTCGCGCAGTTTTCTATCGATGCTGTACCCGGTGGCTCGGCATCCGTCATTGAACATGTGGATGTGAAGCGTGCAGGGGACATCGACCACGCGTTAGCAGATATGAGTTTTGCGTACTCCCTTGGAGCGCCGCATGCTCAGTGGAGCGCTCGCGAGTCAATTGCGGATTTCATTCAAAAATCGTGGGAAACCCCCGGTGCTAAGAGCGAAGCGTGGGATACCGCGTTAGAAGAGCTCACCGAACGAGGTCTGGCTGAGTAAATGGTGCAACCGTCTCTTCTTTTGGTTTCTCCAGTTTTTTACGGTTACTGGACTACTATCGCTTCATCGCTGAAAAAGCTGGGCTATGAGGTGCATACCCACCTGTATGATGCTCCGGGTACCCTGGTGGAACGAGTGCGCAATAAAGCTTTGCATGATCTTCCTGAACGTCTTCGTCCTGCAGCGTTTGAAAGCATTGTGACAGATAAAGCTGTCGCAAAATTGCGCGAGGTCAACCCCGAAATTGTATTGGTTGTTAAGGGCGATCAGCTCGGGCAGCAGTGGTGGGAGGCCGTGCAGAATTCTGGAGCTCGTCATGCTACATGGATGTACGATGAGCTTCGTCGTATGCGCTACTCAGATCAGGATTTTGACCTTCGTATGCTGGGCCCGATTGCTAGTTATAGCCCCGCCGACGTTGCTGAGTTGAATGCTCAAGGTTATGAGGCTATTGAAGTGCCTCTAGCTTTCGATGCTGATCTTCCTATTGCTCCTGCACAAGAGCCTAATATTAGTTTTGTAGGAGCCCGCTATGAGGGCCGCGAGCACATGCTCAAGCAACTTCACGATGCGGGTTTGCCCGTCAAAGCATTCGGTAAGCAGTGGTCACGGCACTGGTGGGACGTTGCACGCACTCGTCAGTTTAAGACTTCGGGTCTTGAAACCGGCCGTGATCTTGACCGTTCGCATGCCTACGGCGTTATGGCATCATCACCTGCAACGTTGAATATTCACGGCGACCAAGACGGTTTTACCATGCGAACCTTCGAGGCACCCGGCGTAGGCGGGTTGCAGATTATTGACCGGCCCGATGTCTCTCGCTATTACGACGTTGGCGAAGAAGTGCTGGTTTATGAATCTATCGAAGAGCTCATTGACCTCTGCAAACGCGTGCTCGTTGAACCGCAGTGGGCTAGTCGCATCCGTCAAGCCGGGCAAAAACGTACCCTCGCGGAGCACACCTTTGATCAACGTATTCAAGCATTGGAGTCACTGTGGAAGTAGCTACCTTTGGACTGAACCACCCCAAGGATTTGAACGCCTGGTATAAGTGGCAACAACAGTCTGATGCTGTGCGCCGTGCGAAGCGAATTGCTGGCAAGTTACCCCACTGGGGCAACGCTCTTATCGGGGACAAAGATTTATATTCTGAAAAAATCGAACTTGCCTCCGGCGTTTTGCATACGGACGGCGATAACCCGCAGCTTCTTGTAGTTCTTGAATCAACCTCGCCTACCAGTGTGAACTCGTTAGTGTGTCCTCTCAAATTTTTAGAGGGAACAGATGTTGCCATCTGGGCGCCCCACGATGTAAGTGATCTATTGCCGCAAGGTAGTTGGCAGACTCGCACCGTGAACGAGCACGAGCTGGCTAACCTCACGGAAATTTCAGTAGTACTCGCAAGCGGCCATTACCTTCCGCTGGGCGCCGCCGCCTACCGTTTTGCGTGCGCTCGCAAGGCTGAATTTGTGGTGGTGCAACACGGCCTGATGACGCCGTTTGCTCCGCCGCTGCCTGCAGATTCTACCTTGCTGGCCTTTAGCGATGAAGACGCACAGTTCTGGATCTCAGGACGCAATGACGTCCGCTACCGCACGGTGGGATCTCAGCTGTTCTTCGATGCTGCCCGTAACGCCACTGAACCTGATTCGCAGGTGAAAAGTGAGCAACCCATTTTCTTAGGTCAGATGCACGGTGCTGAGCTTTCTCGAGCGTCCTTTGCGCGCGCAGGATTCACTTTCTGCACACAGAACAAAGCTCGTTACAGACCTCACCCCAGCGAAAAAGACAAATTATCTGTACTTACCCATGCCCTGTGGGCGAAAATGGGTATAGCAATAGACCGTAGCGGTCAACCGTTGAATACACTGAATAACCCCGTGGTCTCGGTGTTTTCTACCGGTGTTCTTGAAACAGCTATTCGCGGCGTGCCGGCCTGGGTGTACCACCCGCATCCGCCACAGTGGCTACAAGACTTTTGGCAACGCTACGGCATGAGTCGGTGGGGCGAGGAACCAACTCCCGCACCGCCTCAACCGGATATTGAACCCGCGCGAGCCATCGCGCAATACCTGAAAGAGAGCCTGACCTAATGCGAGTTCTATGCGTTATTCCGGTACGCGGCGGTTCTAAGGGTATTCCGCGTAAAAACCTCAAACCAATTGCTGGCAAGCCGCTTGTTGCATGGACCATAGAACAAGCACTTGCGGCTAAAGAAGCTTTAGCCGATCAGCACGAAGTCGACGTGGTTGTATCAACAGATGATGCTGAATTAGCAGATATCGCCCGTGAATACGGTGCCGAGGTTCCTTTCATGCGTCCGGCAGAGTTGGCCGAAGATACCACGGCAACCGAGCCCGTTATTGAACACGCTATCGAGTTCTTTATCCAGGCAGGACGCCGCCCCGACGCTGTCATGCTCCTGCAAGCAACATCGCCGGTGCGTTTGCCGGGTACCCTTGACCGAGCTATCAAGCAGTTCGCCGAGTCGGGTTCAGATTCAATGGTCGGAGTTATTCCCATCGGTCCTTTCATCTGGGCCGCTACAAATCCGCCCACCGCGCAGTACGAGGTGATGGCGCGTCCACGCCGTCAAGAGCTCACTCGCGAAACCTTCCGATACCGCGAAAACGGCTCAATGTACATCACGAAAACCGAAATCTACGAGCAGTACCACAACCGCTTAGCCGGAGAGATTGAGCTGTTTATGCTCGATGAAATCGAAGGTGTAGACATTGATGCCCCCATCGATTTTTCGGTAGCGGAGCACCAGCTCCAACAGATTAACGCCTAAACCACAGCACCAGAAAGCCCCCACCGCCTTGATTATTGAGCGCAATACAACCCCCTACATCGTCTTCTCAGAAGACCCTGTACTCACCGCACTTCAGAAGATTTCTGCTAACCAGCAACGAATTATCTTCTTGGTCAACGAGTCTGGCGTCTTACAAGGCGCATTGTCAGACGGTGACTTTCGGCGCTGGCTCATTGCCAACCCCGCAGCGTCCTTAGAAACAAGTGCGCTGGATGTTGCCAACAAGAATGTGCGTTCTTTTGCTTTTGGTACTGACCCGGCTGAGCTTCAGCACGAATTTGCGCGCGGAATTTCTCTTTTGCCCCTCATTGATGATCGCGGGCATCTGATGGCAATTGCTATGGACGAGCAAAATGTTCTGCGCATTGGCCGCCACACTATCAGCGAAGACTCACCGGCTTTTATCATCGCTGAGATTGGTAATAACCACCAGGGCGATGTTGATCTTGCTAAGCGACTGGTCGATCTCGCCGTCGAAACAGGCGCGGACGCGGTGAAGTTTCAGTTGCGCGATATGGATGCCCTCTACCGTCAGGCTGGTTCTCAGTCAGCGGGCGAGGACTTGGGTGTACAGTACACCCTCGATTTGTTGCGCCGTTTCTCTTTCAACGTCGACCAAATGTATGAGGTCTTTGACCATGTCAAGCAACACGACATGGACATTATGTGCACGCCGTGGGACGCGCCGTCGGTACAAGCACTGGTCGACTACGGTGTGCAGGGCCTGAAGGTTGCCTCAGCTGACCTTACTAACCACGAGCTGTTGCGCGATATGGCCTCACGCGGGCTACCGATGCTGGTTTCTACCGGTATGTCCCGTGAAGAAGAAATTCGTGAGTCCGTTAATCTGCTTCGTGCTGCTGGCGCTTCTTACGCGCTGTTGCAGTGTCAATCTACCTACCCGGCTCCCTTCAAGGACGTCAATCTTGCCTACATGGATCGTCTGGCTGAGATTGGGCAGTCACTGGTGGGCTACTCCGGTCACGAACGCGGTTACCATGTGCCAATTGCTGCCGTGGCACGCGGTGCAAAGATCATCGAAAAGCACTTCACAGTTGATAAGACCCTTGAAGGCAACGACCATACCGTCTCGCTACTTCCCGATGAATTCACTGCTATGGTGCAACAGATCCGTGAGGTAGAAGAAGCGATCGGTAGCGCGGCACCGCGTGAGGTATCTACCGGCGAACTCATGAACCGCGTCAACCTAGCTAAATCATTGGTGGCTACCCGAAGCATTGCTAAGGGCGAGGTTGTGCAAGAGTCAGATGTTGAGGTTAAGTCACCAGGTCGAGGCTTGCAGCCCAACTACCTTCCGCAACTTGTAGGACGCACGATGCAACGTGACGTTGAGGCTGGCTCCTTCTTCTTTGAGGGGGATCTCAAAGATGATCTTGTGACCCGACGCGATTTTAAGTTTGATCGTCCGTGGGGTCTGCCTGTTCGCTACCACGATTTCAAGCCGCTGATTTCGGAGGCAAAACCGGACTTCTTGGAATTCCATTTCTCGTATAAAGATCTTGAAATGGATATCGACCAGGTCTTTGACCGCAAGCTCGATATGTCATTTACCACCCACCTGCCGGATCTTTTCGCGGGCGATTTCCTCGTCGATTTGGCATCTCGCGACCCCGAAATCTGGGAGCGTTCTATTGCTGAGGTTCAGCGCACTATCGATATTACGCGTGATCTTACGCGGTACTTCACGATGGACGATGATCCCGTCATGGTTGTTACCATGGGCGGATTTACCAAGGACGGTCACATCGCCCCTGCCGCCCGTGCTGACAAGTACGAACGCATCGGTGAAGCCCTGAAGCGTCTGGATACCTCCGGCGTGCGCATTGCTGCTCAAACACTGCCCCCATACCCCTGGCTGATGGGCGGTCAGCAGTACCACAACCTCTTCTTAGATCCACAAGACACCGCTGAATTTGCAGACACCTACGACACCGCCCTGTGCCTGGATATCTCGCACACTATGCTGGCAGCTAACTTCTTGAAGATACCGCTGAGCCAGGCAGTAGAGCTACTGGCGCCTCGCACTATCCACCTGCACCTGGTGGACGGCATCGGCGTTGATGGCGAAGGCGTTCAGGTGGGTGAAGGCGATGTTGACTGGGCAGCACTGGGCAAGCAACTGCGCGAGCTTACTCCTAACTCATCGTTCATCCCTGAAATCTGGCAGGGCCACGTTAACAACGGTGAAGGCTTCTTCACTGCGCTGGATAGGTTAGAGAAGTGGCTCTAAAAAAAGCGCTTTGGGTAGTACCCGTTGGAAATTTTGGGGGAGTAGCCCGGCACGTTGTAGATGTAGCTACTGCGGGACTACCGGGCTACGAGCTTGTAGTACTTGCCCCAGAAGGCGAACTTGCAGATGCCGTACGTCGAACAGGCACACGCGTCATTGCAGATTCCTCGTTTGGAGTGGACGCGGGCTTTAAATCCTCATACGCGTCCCTCTACAATACGGTGGAAGAAGAGCAACCTGATGTTGTTCACACGCACCTTGCCTACGCAGATATTGTTGGCGTTGCCGTCATTACTGCTCTTCGCCTGCGCACGCGCATCCGGCGTGCACGTCTGACCGTGCCCCAGCTTGCGACCACAGAGCACGGAATCGCTCAGCACACCAGCGTCTACAACAAAAATCAAGCACGCGGTGTAGTCATGAGAATCGCGCACAGCGCACGCATGCTTATCACCCCCCTGAAAATCGCTGTCTCACGGTCAACGGCTGAACAGATGAAAAAACAGTGGGGCGCTCGCAAAGTGACGGTTGTACATAACGGTGTTGACGCACCGCTGATTCAGGCGGGCGTAGAACGTCACCGGGTTCAGCCGAAACAGAGCGGACCGCGTGTTCTCTCCTTATCTCGTCTAGCACCGGAGAAGGGGCTGACAACGCTCATCGACGCCTTTGCGCAGGTGCGGCAAGAACACCCCGACGCGTCCTTGGAGATTGCCGGTAGCGGGGAGCTCGAGCACGAATTACGCGCGCGGGTAGAACGCTTAAAGCTCAGCGATTCTGTGCGTTTTTCAGGCTTTGTTGACCCGCTCGAGGCAATGGGCCGAAACGATGTTGTGGTTCAGCTTTCGGTGTGGGAAAACCTTTCCTATACCCTACTGGACGCTAAAGCCGCGGGGCTGGGTGTTGTGGCAACCGACGTCGGAGGCAACAGCGAAATCTTAGATGATGCTGAGCTTGTCTCACCTTTAGACAGCGGTCAACAGAAGGATACTGAGATAGCTCAAGCTATAGTCACAGCTACGCAACACGCGCACCAGCCGTTTAACTGGCAAAGCGTAGAAGAAATGACGCACCAAACCGCGGCGCTATACACACAGGTACTGAAGAAGAACACGAGGGGGAACGTATGAGCACTTTAGCTCACCGCGGCACCGCGGATCGTAAGAGCTTGAGCGAACGATACGAAGGCGTCAAGAACGTCTTGCGAGATCAGTCGGCGCAGATTCGCCTCCCCGAATTTCTCATGTTTTTCTCGCTGATTTTCTATACAGCGACGCCAGGGCTGGGTTTGCCTTTGAACCAGGTCATGGTGATTGTCATCGTGCTCTATGGACTCACCCGTAAGCCGGTGTATAGCCTCAACCCTGTTAGCGGTCTTATTGCGCTGTTTGTTATCATGCTCTTGTACGTGGCGTTAGTTTCATACAACGCTACGCCCACAGAATTTGCAGCAGACTGGACGCGACGCTTTCTGCGCCTAGCCGCTACGACAGGTCTGATCTTTGTGCTGGCTTCGGGGCAGATTCATTTCAGATCAGCTATCTACGGTTATGTCACCGCTATATTGGTGAATATTCCTCTGTTTTATGCGGGAATCGCACCGGATAACTACCCCGGGTACCTCACTGGTTATCTTATTGATAAAAATGTTGCCGGTATGGTCTACTGTCTTTTCGGTATTTTGATGGTTGCGATGGTTACCCGAAGAACGCATAAAGTAGGGTTTTTCGCTATTTTTGCTGTACTACTGTGGCTAACCGGATCTCGCACATCACTGGGTGCTTTTGCAATGGCTTTTGTGTGGATTCTATTAGCTCCCAAGCTACCTTTTTTGGGTAGAGCCTTTCTTGGCTTTGCAATCTACTGGGGCATTCGCCTGCTCAACGATGACTATGCGCAGGTAGGTGCCTTTGCCGATCGTGTGGGCTCTGATTTACTGCGTGCAAAAATTGATGAAGCTGCTCTAGAACGAGTTCACCAGACTCCCTTTTTCGGTCAGGGACTGGGCGAGGCATACGTATTCTTCCAAGAACAACAACGTACTTTCTTCTTCCACAATTCCTACTGGAGCGCCTTTGTTGAGGGCGGCTGGCCCTGGGCAATTTTTGTGGTTGCCGTAACCATTTTCGTGATGGTTCGCCCCTTTTCCAAGAGCTCTCGCTGGACGCCTCAGCAAGTAGTTGCACAGGGACTGGGCATTGCTTTGTTGATTAGTGCTTGGCGTTTGGGAGAGGTTCTCTTTACCCTATACTGGGCGATTTGCATGGGCTTTGCGCTAAGAACAGTTTTGATTGAGCGCGCAGAAAACGATGGACCTATGGACGGTATCGACCAACGAATCGAGTATAAGAATACGTTGGGCCGATGAACCATAAACCCAGCTCCTTAAAACCATCGCACCGGTTCAGAGAACTTGATGGGTTGCGTGGCGTAGCTATTTTGCTTGTGCTGATTGATTTCTGCACCATGTGTGGTTATCAACGGGTAATTACTGGGTCGGGTTTCATATAGCTGTAGAGCAAAGACTCACACGGAGCATAAAGCACAAACTATTGGACGGAAGACAATGATTTCTCAAACTCCTCTCTTCATTGCGACCAACAACGGCGATATCGGTGGCGGTGAGGTCATGCTACTTAACATCGCTAGGGCAGCCCGTTCGCTGGGGCACTCTGTGACTATTGTTGGTCCGTCGCAACCTGCTGAACTGATTGATGCTGCTAAAGATGAAGGTTTTGCAACCGTGACGCTTCCTGCGACTAACCGCCGCGACTATATGGCACAACTTCGTGTTTGGGATAAGCGTCAGCGCCAGGGCCTGCTCTGGTGTAACGGGCTGGTTCCGTCGTTCGCAACATCCGGCCATAAAAACCGCATCGTTCACCTTCATCAAATCCCTGTGGGAAAGCAGAAATACTTGGTCGCACCGGCGCAACGTAAAGCCTTGCGAACCCTGGTTCCTAGTGAGTTTATGACCTCGCAGGTGAAGAACTCCGAGGCTTTCCCCAACTGGGTGAGCGAAGTATCAAGTCCTCTTGTGCGCGAACAAGTAGGGGAGACCATTCGCGTGGGCTTTCTTGGACGTCCCTCAATGATCAAGGGAACACACACACTCACCAAAGCACTAAAACTGCTTTCTGCCCTCGATAAAAAGCAGTACACCCTTGTGATTGCTGGAGAACCAAAATTTGTGAGTGAAGACGATCAGCGCGAGGTCGAAACAGCTCTCAGCTCCCTGGGTGATAGCGTCGAAAACATGGGCTGGGTTACACCAGAAAAGCTGATACAGGGCATCGATATGCTTGTGGTCCCTTCAACTTGGGAGGAGCCCTTTGGCCTCGTCGCAGCTGAAGCTATGAGCGCTCGCGTCCCTCTGATCGTGTCGGACGCTGGTGCTTTGCCGGAAGTCGTGGGCAAGGAGTACCCATGGATTGCTCCGAAAGGTAACACCGCAGTATTAGCGCAGCGCATCAGTGACCTCGCCGATGCTCTCATCGCACATGACGGAAACCTTCAGGACACTATCTCTGATTCCTACTGGCGTTGGCAAGAGAGCTTCTCCCCAGAAGTAGGTAAGGAAAGAGTACGGCGTCTTCTCGAGTCTGTAGAGGTGAAATAGTTATGCCTCGCTTTAAAGCCGCCGTTATCATCCCTACTCGCGGGGGAGCTTCTAAGCTTCACTTCCCCTTAGAGGCTTTGCAGCAGCAGACGGAGAAGAATTTTCAGGTCATCGTAGTGATTGATGGTGATGTTGACGGTTCTGCCGCCGTCATTCAGCGCTATATAGACTCCGGCTGCCTCAACCTGTCCATGATTGTTTTTGATGAGAATAAAGGACGCGTGGCGGCGCTGAACGCCGGGTATCGTGCTGCCGATGCTGAGATTCTGATTCGGTGCGACGACGATATTGAGATGAAGCCCGATTACATCGAAAAGCATCTCTTCTTTCACAACGGCATCGTTGAAAAAGGCGTCATGGGTTTGGTGCACAACATATACCCAGATACTCCGCACGCGCGCGCCTACGGTTACTACCGCGACAGCAAGTTCCGCGAAGATGCATACAAAGCTTCAGTAGACAGACTCTGGAATTTCTGGGCGGCTAATTGCTCAATGCGTGCCAGCACTTTCAAAAAAGTGGGTGGCTACGATGAGCGTTACCGTCGGTATGGTTGGGAAGACGTCGATATGGGCAAGATGCTTCAGGACGCTGGCGTGCAACTTATTCTCGCACCTGAGCTAGAAGTCAACCATCACATCGCCGCTACCACCACCGCTTCGCGCGCGCGTCGTGCATTGCACTCCGGGGCATCGCGTCAAATCTTCCTTGCAAAGCACGGTATAGACGCTCTGCCGCCGGTAAACCCTGCCGGTGTGTGGGGGATAGCTGTGAAAACGGTGGCAATTGTGCTCACCGAAACCAGCGTGCAGAAACTTGGCAATTTGGTTGATAAAATCTCTGATAGATTCCCCGTGAAGATCTCAGAAAAGCTCGTGGCGCTGGTAGTTGAATCAGCAAGCTACGCTGGTATCAAGTATCCGGCCCGAGCTCGAAAGATTTTCTAGACCGAAAGTACTCAACGCCCCATGCGCCGTATCAGCTTCCCTAGGCGGAAAAAACACAGTGCTGCACACCAGGCAGAAGTTGCTATTGCCCATGACTACCTCACGCAACGAGGTGGCGCCGAACGCGTGGTACTGGCCCTGCATAAGGCTTTTCCCGACGCGCCTATTTACACCACCCTGTACGATCCTGAGCGCACCTACCCCGAGTTCAAAAACGCAAATATTCAGGTGTCGCCGCTGAACCATGTGAAGGTTTTCCGCCAGCACCACCGACTTGCGTTGCCCTTCTTAGCTTTTATTTCTCAGCGGATTAAAGTCCCAGCCCAGCAGACCATTGTCTCCACCGCTGGCTGGGCGCACGGTTTTAACATCTCTGGAAAGTCACTGGTCTATTGCCATACGCCGGCTCGATGGCTGTACCTCACCGATCAGTATTTTGGTAAAACAGGCATCAAGGCGCTGACCACCCTCTTTAAGCGGGTGCGTCCTTTGTTGATTTCATGGGATCAGAGATCGGCTCGTGGCGCCGGTAAATACTTGGCGAATTCCAGCATCATTCAAGAGCGTATTCGCAACGTTTACGGCTTTGATGTGCCAGTGCTGTTTCCGCCTCACACTATCGATAGCGCATCGGTGCAGCAGCCGTTGGACGGTCTAGAAGACTTTCTGGTAGATAATGATTACTTCATCGTTGTCTCCCGGCTGCTTCCCTACAAAAACGTGGATGCGGTCGTTGAGGCCTTTTCGCTGATGCCGCACCAGAAGCTACTGGTGGTAGGACGCGGTCCGCAAAAGCAAGCGCTTGAAGAAGCGGCGGGGGCGAACGTGCGGTTTGCCTCTGAAATTAGTGACGCCCAGATGCGTTATGCCTACTCGCACAGTTTGGGGCTGATCGCTGTATCTTACGAAGATTTTGGGTTGACCCCCTTGGAAGCGGGCGCTTACGGCAAACCTACCTTGGCGCTGCACGCGGGTGGCTTCTTAGACACCATTGAAGAGAACGTTAACGGTCTCTTTATCGAGCATTCTTCACCGGCAAATATTGCAGAAGGTGTAGAGCGGATGCTGGCGTCCACCTGGGATTCTGAGCTCATTATGGAGCACGTCAAAAAGTTCTCTGAGGAGCGTTTTATCGAAATGATAAAGCTACATCTTGAAGAACTGGACTCATAGCAGCGGAGTCTTGCCTAGCGGCGTAGCACCAGATCTTCAGCCACTAGTGATTGCATAAAGTCGACCGTTCCCCGGTGCACGGTTTCTTGTGACTCATTAAAGGTGGCGGCGACCTCTGCCACCAGGTCTTCTTCGGTCAGCGGCTTCTGGAGCAACTCCCAAATCAGCATGCCTACACCGTCCACCACAGAAATGGTAGATTTCTCCAAGTGAGCGATATAAAAAGTATTTGAATCCTCAATGTGCGAAGACAACTCGTCATGAGAGACAAATGCTGTTGCCGGGTTGCGGGAGTACGTGGGCATCTAGTTCTTCTTCCCTCGGATGCGGGTGAGCGCTGAAAAGCGTGAGAAAAACTTCTCTCGAACCTCTTGGCGGGTAGGTTCGCGTCCTAAACTCATTGCCAGGTGGTCGGTATTGACAAAGAAAATATCGCGCAGAGTGCTCGCTTTAGCCCTCAGCCCTCGCGCACTGCGAAGTCGAGCTTTCCACCGAATGTATTCGGGTACTTGCTCCGAAGAGCTCTTCCACAGCAGATAGTCCCTGTGCGTTGAAAAATCGTCTAGGGATCCGCGTGCCGCCGCGAAAGCTAATTCGGCATTAAGCTCCTGCACACGCCTCTGAACAAGCTGCATCTGGGCCTCAGAAAGCACGTCATCCAGATGAACAACATCGGGTTTAACCGAAGATGTTGAACGTGCAGCGTGCACATACACTAGAGCACGGGCATCCACCACAGACACCGTCGTGCACTCGTAACCACCCAGCTTCTTGATGCGCCGATGTGCCCACAGCTCATCAAAAACGTGCTCGGGGCTGGCATCCAGACCGGGAAAATACCGGTGAACATCGCTCAATCCCCAGGTGGGGTGGTACACCGTCATGGCGTGATGAAAATCCGAGCCTGATTCGAAGGTCGTGATGACCTTCCAGCCAGCGTCCTTCAACGCAGTTATAAAAGCCCCCAAATGATCAGGGCGCACCAGCACGTCAACATCGGTACTTTGTCGGTCAACAGGGTAGGTATCGGTGCCAAAAGCGTAGCCCTTGATATGCAAAATATCGATGCCGTGTGTATTGGCAAGATGCTGCAGATGAGCGTGGGAAAGCAAGATGCGAGCCTTCAGCGGAACTTCGCTCAAAGCTTCTTCAGCTGTACGACGCTGTGATGCACTCACTTTCCCTCCCGTATGTATCTACCGACTCATACCAGTGTGGGACGGGTAAATCCCGTCCCACACGTTTTATGGTTGTTTACTTCTTGGATGCTCGTTTGAGCTTCTTCAAACCCTTACCTTCGGTGGGCTTATCGGAGGTGTAGCCGTAGTAGGACTTGTAGCCACGCGTCGAAGCGTAACCAAAGCCGTAGTAGCCGCCGCCAAAGCCGCCCCGCGGGGTCTGGTTGAGCACGAGGCCAATCAGGTTAGCCTTCACCTGGTGCAGGTTCTCAGTTGCCTCACGCAGGTGTTCACGTTGCGTGCCTCCAATAGTTGCCACTAAGACGGTGCCATCCACTGCCTTAGACAGTAGCGTTGCATCCGTAACAGGCAAAACAGGTGGCGCGTCAATAATCACCATGAACTCTTCAGAGAGCTCGCGGATCAGGCTTCGCATCTTATCTGAGCCCAAAAGCTCTGAAGGGTTCGGGGGAATACGGCCTGCAGGCAAGATAAAGAGCTGGCTGTTCTCGAACTGACGCACCGCTTCAGAGAGCTCAACCTGCCCAGCGATGACCTCGGTCAGACCAATCTTTGAGTCGATGCGGAACTTCTTTGCAACGGTAGGACGGCGCAAATCGGCATCGATAATGATGGTCGGCTGGCCAGCTTCTGCCAGTGCCTGAGCAAGAGTTGATGCCACCGTTGACTTACCTTCACCGGGTTCTGACGAGGTAATCAGAACGGACTTCGGCGGGCGGTCAACGTTCACAAAGCGAAGGTTGGTGCGTAACTGGCGAATAGATTCCTGGGAGACGTGGTCGCCTGCTTCGTGCAGAATCTTGGTGCTTGCTAGGTCCTCAGACTTAGGCAGCATACCCAGCACGCCGAGCTCGGTGGACTTGATAGCGTCCTCACGGGTGCGAACCTTGGTGTCAATGGCGCGACGGGCAAAGACCAGCGCGTATACCGCTACAAAGCCGACGAGCGCGCCCAGAAGGACGTTACGCCACGTATTGGGGCTAATCGGTGAGTTGTTGGGCAGAGCGTCCTCAAGAGGCACCACGCGAACGGTATTGCCGCCCTCAAGCTCGTTGGCAACATAAGCCACGGACTCTAGCGCTGAGTTCGCCAGGGTCTGAGCCTTCACCGGATCGTTGGCGGTAGCCTGAACACGAATCAGCGCGGACTGATTATCCATGCTTGCCGTCAGGTTGCCTGCAATCTCACCGGCAGACATCCCAAGATCAGGGTTCTCTGATGCGATGCGTTCAGCAACTGCACGGCTGTTCGTCAGCGCCAGGTAACCGGTTGCCTTATCTTTAGCGGCTGAGTTGCCTGAAATGACATCGCCGATGCCTGCAGAACCAGCTACGGTGACGTAACCGGTTGAGGTTGAAGCGTAGACGCGTGGCTGAAGCAGAGAATAGCCCAAACCTAGCAAGGCGCCGATGAGCAGGCCGGCTAAAAGATAGCGCAGATTAGCGCGTGTAAGCCGGATAAAGTCAAGGACAGTCATTAATGAAGGTTCCTTTGTGAAGTAGCTGAGGGACGGAAGTAAAAACTAAAGCTTGTAGAAATTCTAAACCGGACGGTTAATTTTTAGAAGAACCGACCTTATCGCATGAGATCAAGCAGGTACTGCCCGTAACCACTTTTGACGAGCGGTTGCGCAAGTTCTGTCAATTTTTCATCATTGATAAAGCCCATGCGCCAGGCGATTTCCTCGGGGCAACCGATAGATAGTCCCTGGCGGTTCTGTACCGTGCGGATAAAGCTGATGGCATCTGCCAGCGAATCAAAGGTGCCGGTATCTAGCCATGCGGTGCCTCGCGGAAGAATCTCAACGTGCAGGGAATCTTGTTCAAGGTACATGCGGTTGAGGTCTGTAATTTCGAGTTCGCCGCGTTCTGAAGGGGTTATTTTTTCGGCAAACTCAACGACGCGATTGTCGTAGAAATACAGGCCGGGAATAGCGTACTCGCTTTTGGGAACACGAGGTTTTTCTTCGATGGAGATAGCTTTGAAGTTTTCATCGAATTCAACGACGCCGTACGCCGTGGGGTCTGCAACGTGATAACCAAAGACGGCGGCGCCTGTTATATTTTTGTATTTACGAAGCTGAGTTCCTAGGCCGGGGCCGTAAAAAATATTGTCGCCTAATACAAGGGCAACGGAATCATCACCGATATGTTCTTTTCCTAAAAGAAATGCTTGGGCTAAACCATCCGGGCTTTCTTGAATTTTGTAAGAAAAGCGAACACCGAATTGTGTGCCATCGCCTAACAATCTTTTGAATTGATTGTGGTCTTCGGGGGTGGTGATAATCAAAATATCCTGAATTCCAGCCAGCATCAGGGTAGAAAGCGGATAATAAATCATCGGTTTGTCGTAGACCGGCACGAGTTGCTTACTGACACCCAAAGTAACGGGGTGCAGGCGCGATCCGGTTCCTCCGGCAAGAATAATTCCCTTCATAAACTCTTATTGTGTCACACCTGCCAACAATTTAGGGGGCAGAGTAAACCTCATTGCCGTAGCATTGGTTACATGGCAAATATTCTTGTTACCGGCGGTGCTGGATTCATTGGATCTAATTTTGTGCACTATCTGTTGGATAATACGTCCCATCGTGTTGTTGTACTCGACAAAATGACGTACGCAGCTAATGAAAAATCATTAGAAGGCTCAGACCCTGAGCGTTTCGAATTGGTGCGCGGTGATATCGCAGACCGCGATATCGTCAATTCGCTGGTAAAAGATGCAGATGCGGTGGTGCATTATGCCGCTGAATCACATAACGATAATTCTTTATCTGACCCAAGCCCCTTTATTCACACCAACCTGGTGGGTACTTTTACTCTTTTAGAGGCTGTGCGGGCTTATAACACTCGATACCACCACATCTCAACTGATGAAGTTTTTGGTGATTTGGAGCTGGATGATCCCGCTAAATTTACCGAAACTACCCCTTACAACCCGTCGTCGCCTTATTCATCGACCAAAGCGGGTTCAGACTTGTTAGTGCGAGCATGGGTTCGTTCTTTTGGTATCGATGCCACGATTTCAAACTGCTCAAACAACTACGGGCCCTATCAGCACATCGAGAAGTTCATACCTCGCCAGATCACTAATGTTCTCTCGGGCATCACCCCCAAGCTGTACGGCGAGGGGCTGAACGTGCGCGACTGGATTCACGCATCCGACCACTCATCGGCTGTGCATACCATTCTCGAAAAAGGAGCGATAGGCGAAACCTACCTGATTGGTGCTAACGGTGAAGAAAACAACATCACCGTTCTGCGCACAATCTTGCGGTTGATGGGGCAGCCCGAGGACGCTTTTGAGCACGTTGTCGACCGCCCCGGTCACGACTTGCGCTACGCTATCGATGGCTCGCGTCTTCGTGAAGAACTGGGGTGGACGCCGCAGTTCACTAATTTCGAGGCAGGGCTAGCTGACACCATTCAGTGGTACACCGATCACCGCAACTGGTGGGAACCCCTCAAGGCAGAAGTAGAAGCTAAATACGCGAAGGCTGGGCAATAACGGTGGCAAAAGAGCTGAGGATTACCGAGACCGAAATTCCCGGTCTGCTGATTATCGATTTACCGGTGCACGGTGATAACCGGGGCTGGTTCAAAGAAAATTGGCAACGCGAAAAGATGGTTGCTGCAGGTTTGCCTGATTTCGGGCCTGTGCAGAACAACATCTCGTTCAACGCATCTGCCGGGACAACACGCGGTATTCATGCCGAGCCGTGGGACAAATTTGTTTCGGTTGCAACCGGCAAAATTTTTGGCGCGTGGGTAGACCTGCGTGAAGGGGAATCTTTCGGTGCCACAGTAACTGTTGAGCTTGGCCCTGATACCGCCGTGTTTGTGCCGCGCGGTGTGGGCAACTCCTTCCAGACTCTTGAAGACAACACCGCTTACACCTATGTGGTCAATGACCACTGGAGTGCTGATGCCCAAGGGGAGTATTCCTTCCTCAACCTTGCCGATGAGACGGTTGCTATCGAATGGCCCATCGATTTGGCAGAGGCTGAGCTCTCTGAAAAGGACAAGAACCACCCGCGTTTAGCTGAGGTAACCCCGGTCAAGCCTGCGCCGCTTTTGATTGTTGGTGCTAACGGCCAGCTAGGACGCGAGCTGGTGCGTCAGCTGACCGAGGCGGGTACACCTTTCGTGGCGACTACGCGCAACGAGCTTGATCTCGCGCATCCTGAGAGTTGGCTCAGCTCTTTCCGCTGGCGTTCTTACCGCGCCATTATCAACGCGGCGGCCTACACCGCTGTTGATAACGCCGAAACAGCAGAAGGACGCGCTAACGCGTGGGCAGCGAACGCTAGCGGGGTGGCGGCGCTGGCGTCTGTAGCTCGTGAGGCAAACATTCTGCTGGTGCATGTGTCAACGGATTACGTTTTTGATGGCACCTTGTCAGTTGGCCAGGAGTATGCGGTTGACGCTACCGTTGCCCCGCTGAGCGTGTACGGTCAATCTAAAGCTGCCGGTGAAGTCGCAGCTGCTGTTGCGCAGCGCCATTACATTGTGCGCACCTCGTGGGTGATCGGCGATGGCAAGAACTTTGTGGAGACCATGAAGTCGCTGGCTGAACGCGGTATTGACCCCAAGGTTGTTGCTGACCAGCACGGGCGTCCGACCTTTACTCAGGATCTTGCCGCCGCAATCATTCATTTGCTTGAGACAGAGGCAGACTACGGTATGTATCACGTGAGCAACACAGGGGACGTTATCACTTGGGCTGAGCTTGCGAAATCTGTCTTTGAACTCAGAGGCCACGATTCGGCACGCGTTGGCGAAGTAACCACGGACGAGTATTTTGCGAATGCAGAAAATTTCGCGCCGCGTCCTGAAAACTCAGCTCTAGATCTCAGCAAAATCAAGGACGCGGGTTTTACTCCACGCGACCACGCTCAGGCGCTGAAGGAGTACCTGCAGTAGTTTTCACTGCATTACCGTGAATGTTGAAAGCAGTGAAGGGGTATCAAAACCAACTGGCTCGGGGCTGGCGTTTAAGGAAAGTTGGTGATGACGCCCCTTCACTGCGCTAAAGTACCGTCGTTTTCGCGGGAAAATTGAGCGTGGGTAGGTTGGTGTTACCGGTATTACTGCGGATTCTAGGTGCTTGTATGTTGCCTGAACCCCACCTATCTGAGATACTGAACAGGTTGTCTTCGCACTGTGAAGGCAAAAGCCAAGGCGGTGGAATGCTTAGCTGGAAACAGCGAGCATGTCCGAACCCGACGGTGGCTGGCACAGGAAATCCTCGTGATGAGGTTTCCTGTAAGAAGTTGGAATGTATGATTCTGGCGCCAGTTCACGCTTGGCGCGCTAACTATCCAACTTATTGAAAGGATGCTCCTCATGACTGCAGGCGCAACTAAGATTTCAGCAACCCGCCGTGAAGACTTCGGCAAGGGTTACGCACGCCGTATTCGCCAGGTTGGCGACATCCCCGCAGTAATCTACGGTCACGGTGAAGACCCCAAGCACGTAGTACTGCCCGGTCACGAGACCACTCTTGCAGCACGTACCCCCAACGCTATTTTCGACCTCGACATCGAAGGCGAAACGGTATTGGTCATGGTTAAGGACATTCAGCGTCACGCAATCCGTCCCGAAATCCAGCACATGGACCTTCTGATCGTTAAGCGCGGCGAGCGCGTTGAGGTCGAAATTCCTCTGCACGTTGAAGGCGAAGTTGCTGAGGGTGCAGTTGCTAACGTTGAGCTCACCACCTTGCTGGTTGAAGCAGACGCTATCAAGCAGCCCGAGGTTATTGAAGTTAACATCGAAGGCCGCGAAATTGGCGAGCACGTCACCGCAGCTGACGTTGTTCTTCCTGAGGGTGTTACCTTGGTTGCTGACGAAGAGACCATGGTTGTTAACATCTCAGAGCCCGTTATCCTTGACGTTCCTGAGCCCGGTGAAGAAGGCGACACCGACGCTGAGGGTAACGAAATCGTTGAAGGCGGCACCGATAAAGGCGACGCTAACGCAGACGAGGCTGAGGGCGATGTTGTTCCTGCTTCTGAGGAATCAGATCAGGCTGGCGAGTCACACGACTCAGATAACAACAAGCAGTAATTTGTTTGTAGCTCAGTAGCTTTTACTGTGTAAAGCCCGCGCCCACGTAAGGTGGGTGCGGGCTTCTTTGTATGGTGCCAGCCTTTAGACTGGTTATCGTGAAGTTTTTAGAAGTTTTGACCGGCAAGAAGAAGGCAGTGGATATGGCTGACGCGTGGTTAATTGTTGGCTTGGGTAACCCCGGGCCGGAGTATGAGAAGACCCGTCATAATATTGGGCAGATGGTGATTGATGAGCTGGCTCGCGAGGTGGGTGGGAGCTTCAAGCGCCATAAGGCTCGTGCGCAGGTTCTTGAAGGACGCTTGGGTATCGGCGGTCCTAAGGTTATTTTGGCGAAGCCGCTAACCTACATGAATACTTCGGGTGGCCCTGTTGCAGGTCTTGCTCAGTTTTACGGTATTGACCCTGATCATGTAATTATGATTCACGATGAGCTCGATATTCCTTTTGACACCGTCAAGATTAAGATTGGCGGGGGAGAAGGGGGCCATAATGGTTTGCGCGATACCACCAAGGCGTTGGGTACCAAAGATTACTATCGTGTGCGCACCGGTATTGGGCGTCCTCCTGGACGCATGAACACCGCTGATTTTGTGCTCAAACCTTTTAGCTCAACAGAAGCTAAGGTGCTTCCTTTTTTGATTTCTAATGCAGCTGATGCCACCCGTATGCTCATTGAAAAGGGCTTGTTGGCGGCGCAGCAGCAGTTCCACTCGCCGTCCTAGGCCGCAGGGTGCGGTTGCGCGTAGGGGGGGGGGGCACAAAAAGTAGCTCAGCGTAACCTCACTATCTTTCGGTGAGCGAGAGTTCTAAGCTAGAGAGAGCAGTAAATACGTGATGAAAATGTGCCTATATTGGGGCGGGTTTTCATGTGAACAGTACGAACGGACAGCAACGCATCGTGAGCAATAAGTACTCCATCCCGGCTAATACTGAACTAACGAACGAGGCAGTTAAGGCGTTACGCGCGGACTTCCCGATTCTGAACCAGCAGGTCAATGATCATGACTTGGTATATCTGGATTCGGGTGCGACCAGCCATAATCCTTTGCAGGTGTTGGACGCTGAACGCGAGTACTACCTTTACAATAATTCGGCGGTTCACCGCGGTGCCCACACTCTTGCGGTTGAAGCTACGGATGCGTTTGAGGACGCTCGTGCGACCGTCGCGTCCTTCATCGGGGCTCGTGAAAATGAGCTGGTGTGGACGTCCAACGCAACCGAGGCATTGAACCTGATTGCTTACAGCTTTGGTAATGCTTCGCAGGGTCTGGGTGGAGAAGCTGCCCGCCAGTTTGCTCTGACTGAGGGCGATGAAATTGTGACGACTGAGCTTGAGCACCACGCGAATATTATTCCGTGGCAGATTCTTGCGCAGCGTACAGGCGCCACGCTCAAGCATATTCCGCTGCATGAAGATGGCACCATCGACTACGAAGCTGCTGAAAAGGTAGTTACGGAGCGCACTAAGATTCTTGCGTTCACCCACGTTTCTAACGTGTTGGGTGCTATCACTGACGTGGATTTTATGGTGAAGCTGGCGCGTAAGGTGGGCGCATTTGCTGTGTTGGATGCCTGCCAGTCTGTTCCTCACATGCCGGTTGATGTGAAAGCCCTCGACGTTGATTTCGCGGCGTTTTCTGCCCATAAGATGCTGGCACCCACCGGTATGGGCGCGCTTTACGGTAAGAATGAACTTCTTGAAGCGATGCCCGCCTTCCTCACCGGCGGATCCATGATTACCAAGGTCACCATGACCGAAGCCCAGTGGATGCCCGCCCCCATCAAGTTTGAGGCAGGTACCCAGCGTATTTCTCAGGCAGTGGCATGGGCAGAAGCAGTGCGCTACCTGCAGTACATCGGCATGGAAAATGTTCACGCCTGGGAATCCAAGCTTGGCGCGCGCCTGGCTGAAGGCGTTAGCTCCGTTGAAGGCGTCCGTTTGTTGGGCCCTGCTGCCGGAACTGAACGAGCCGGTATGGCCGCCATTCACGTGGACGGCGTTCACCCTCACGACGTTGGTCAGCTCCTTGACACTCAGGGTATCGCTGTACGCGTGGGCCACCACTGCGCTCAGCCGCTGCACCGCGCACTTGGCATCACCGCCTCAACCCGCGCATCCGCCTACATCTACAACACCACAGACGATGTTGACCGCTTTATCGAAGCGCTCGGCGGCGTCCGCGCTTACTTCGGTCTCTAAACACGAAAGAAGATATACACCATATGTCAGCGTTAGATCAGCTGTATCAGCAAATTATTCTTGACCACTCCAAACAGCGCAACGGCGAAGGTTTGCAGGACGCGCACGGTTTGCCGAGCGCCGATAACCACCAGTACAACCCCACCTGCGGTGATGAAATCAACCTGCGCGTGACCCTGACTGATGAGAGTGAACCCAAGGTTAAAGAAATCTCCTGGGAAGGCGACGGTTGCTCTATCTCCATGGCAGCGGCATCAGTGCTCAGCGAGATGGCACCGGGCATGACCACCGCTGAACTGCAGTCTTTAGTTGATGACTTTCGCGAGATGCTCCGTAGCCGCGGCAAGATTGAACCCGATGAAGAAGTACTGGGGGACGCCGCGGCGTTTGCAGGCGTCGCTAAGTTCGTTGCACGCGTCAAATGTGCGATGCTGGGCTGGGTAGCAGCAGAAGAAGCAGCTAAAGAGGCAGCTCTCTAACGCGTCTTCATATCGATAGTGGGTGGACAGACTAACGGTCTGACCACCCGCTGTTTTTATGCAAGAAGGAGGGGTGTGAGAAGGCTTATTGGTAAGCAGATCACGAAGGCAAATGCAGCGGACGGCAAACTCACCGGGACTGGTATAACGAGCAAACCTGAACAATGTGGCGCAGAACAGCCCCATCCGTCCCCCAAACTAGGCTAATAAATAAAACAAAATAACAAAGGAATATCCCGTAAAGTATTAAAGAATTATAAAAACAGCTGGGGACTGTTTTTGACGTAAATCTTTCAAACACTCACTGTATGTGTTTATTTAAGGGGAAATATGAACATCGGTTATGCTGCCGGCGCTTTCGATCTTTTTCACGTAGGCCACCTGAACATTCTTCGCGAAGCAAAGAAGAACTGCGATTACTTGATCGCTGGCGTTGTCTCTGACGAAATGCTTGAACTGACCAAGGGCCGTCTGCCCATCGTTCCGCTGGCAGAGCGTATGGAAATCGTCAGCCACATCGACTTTGTTGATGAGGTACGCGCAGAAACCGTTGTTGACAAGCTCGAAACCTGGGAACAGGTTCGCTTCAACACCTTCTTCAAGGGCGACGACTGGAAAGGTACCCCTCGCGGCGTAGACCTTGAAAACCGCTTTGCTGAAGTTGGCGTGAACGTCGTGTACTTCCCGTATACCGCACACACCTCATCCACTAAGCTGCGCGCAGCTCTTGCAGCGTTGACCCCCAACGCTCAATAAAAACACTGATATACATAAGGGACGGTATTTCAAAAATACCGTCCCTTATTTTTTAAGCTGAAAAGAATTAGCTGTTAGTCTTGAGCCACTCTTCAAGTGAACGAGCAACTAAACTCAGAGCCTTACCTGCATAGGGCTCAGCGGTTGCAGCAATCTTTTTACCCACAAAAGGAATTGAAGAGTTTACTTCACCGTTAACATCGACCTTAGTAGCTTCTCCTACAGCGGTCAGGGTCTGCACAGCCTTAGCGCTAATCGGCACACCACCAGCCTTGATTTCGGTAGTCACAACGCGTGAACCATCAGCGTTAGCGTCAGACACCTGATCGGTTTGAGTCAACGAAAGACCCTTAGAAACAAACTTCTTTGCCATATCGGGCACACGATCAGCAGGCACACCGCGAACAGAAGTAGCAGTAAAGCTACCAGCGGTATCTCCTGCAACTGAGAAGCTATCCAAGGTAACGCGCAAACGCTGTGAAACGTAGCGAGCGAAATCCTCATTACCAAAAGCAGTAACCACCTGATCAAGCGGAGCATTAACAGTTACGGTCTCTGAAATAGCCATAACTCTTCCTTTCACTAAAAGTACTTGCACCCATACTAAGCCACAGCCACCGTCACCGGGGAAGTGGCACGCGTCCTTACACCTGTCAGCGTACAAAATAGACAAAAAGCCGGTGGCCTTCGACATCACATCGAAAGCCACCGGTTCAATCAATATTCTCTACAGAACCCTATTCACAAAGGACACCCGCCGCTGTGCTTGTGCACGAACTTTAGACCCCTTATGAATAAACCTCAATTATTTGCGCAACTTAGGCCCTACAATACCCATCGCAATTTGGGATGCGCGACGAACGAACTTTTTGACATCGTGCGTCTGAGTCTTCGGCGGCATCGCAGCCAGCTCGCGGGCAAGGTTCTCAGAAGCGGTATCGGCCTGCGGCAGACGAACTTCACCGTGCACCATATCGGGGTTAGCGAACGCACGATCCAGCATCTCAAACAAGGCTTCTTGATCCTGCACCATGAAGGTCTCGCCGTAAGACTGCATCACCTTAGAGAACTCAACCTGGTGATTATCAACAACCTCATCAAGCTCAGCTAAACGCGGTACAGAAATCGGAATCACACCGACCTCACGCGCATCCAAGATAGAACCGGGGCCGCCCTGAACCAGCACCACGCGTGCCCGGCGGTAAAACTCCAACAGTTCTACACGGGGCATACGCGCAACAGTCTCAGCGTTCTTGGGCGCATCAGTGAAACCGTGCTGGAACAAGCAGGTAAGCTCCGGATGTAACTCAAGGTAAGCATCCACCCAACCCACAATGCGGTCAAAACGGTGGTGGTCAGTGCCAATGGACACTACAAGGTCATATGCCTTAACTTCTTCAGTGTTTAGATTCTCGCTCATGTCTCTCCTGTACTAAAAACAAATAGTCCGTAATGAACGAGGACTAAAGAATAGCGCCAATATTTACAGATTCAGGGAATGCCTTCTTCTGCTCATCCCACTGAACCACAAAAAGATCGGTCATGGGGTAGCACATGCGAGCACTCATGGTGGGCATGGTAATGCGGTCGTACGCTTCGATAAACACGGTGCGCATCTTGAGCATCTTACCTACCAAGAAGAACGGAACAGATACCGCGGCACCAGCAGTAATGATGGTGTCGGGGCGTTCCTTGCGCAGTACCTTCCACGCCAGACCGAAGTTGCGAACAGCATTCGGAATATTGCGAGTGGTCGGGAAGTACGCCCAGTGTACTGTCTCGTCCTTGAGTGCAGCTTCGACTTCAGGTAGCTGGAAAGTAACCCATGTGCGTTCATGGTCCTTCCAGAACTTGTCGAGTGCAATAAGCTGTGCCAAGTGCCCCCCTGCACTTGCTACCAGCATGACCTTCATATCTTTCCCCTTAGATTTAGTGTTTTAGTGTGTCTTATTTTTCGTTTAAGAAAACAGGCACCACAGTGGTTGACTCTGAGAAGTCGGCTGAGTCAAAGAACTCTTTGAGCTCGCGGTGGTTGCTTGATGAGTTAGCGACAACAAGCAAGGCACCGGTAGCTTCAGCAGCAAGCAACAGCTTAGACAGGTCGGTATCAGCTGCGGTTTCGATGACGATCGGAGTCTTAGCATCAACAACGCGCTTAACCGATGAACCAGATTCAATAGATTCAAAGGCTGATGCGGTTGCAAAGTTAGTGCTCTTAGCGGGCAGAACCTGCTTGAGCTCTTCGTAAACTTCGCTTGAGAGAGCTGAATCGGTGGAGTAAACGGTGATACCACCCAGACCAGCAGCTGCCAGATCACCTTCGGGAGCGCCGATGCGACGCAGGACGCGGCGCATACCTTCTGCCTTGTTGTTCGCGGGAACAACAGAAACCTTGCGTGCGCTGATTTCTTCAAAGCGATCCGAGTAAGCAACCTTCTTGCTGCCGCGATCAGCCAGGTATGCAGCAAGTGCACCGAGCAGAAGACCGGCTACAGCACCGATTGCCAAGTAAATCGGCATGCCGCGTGACTGAGAATCTGAAGGCGCTGATGCCTGCGAAACGATGCGACCGGGGTTGGTGGAAGTTACCTGAATCTGAGCTTTCTTCTCGTTCAGTACCTTCTTAGCCTCGTCCGATCCACTAGCGTCAATCTGCGCCTGTGCGTTATCGGATGCGCTCTTGATAGCGTCCTGCATGTGCTGTGAGCGCACGTCCAAGTAGCTTTGCGCTACAGCGTTCGCCATGTCAGCAGCCTTCTGGGGATCGCTGTTGGTTACGAAGATATCCATAACAGCGGTCTGTGAGTGACCAGAAACCTGCATGTTGCTACGAATCTGCTTGCCCAGATTCTCATTATCAGGGTTGAGCTTTGCAGCGGCTGCGTCAGTTACCTCTTTGGAGCTGGCAACTGAAGATTCAGTTTCAATATCGATGCGCTGACCGATGGTGTTAGGGTTACCCGGGTCGGTGGGCAACTGGTATGCAACCACGGTTGACTTAGCCTCGTATGAGGGCTTGACGAACATACCTGCGATTGCTGAAAGCAGCAGGCAAAGTAGAAGAACGGACGCGAAAATCCCCTTATGGCGACCGATCTTACGGAACTGTTCTGATACCGACAAGGGCTTCACCGCGTACTCTGATTCGTGACGCTGAACCCTTTGTGAACCAGCACGTGTTGAGTAGGTGGGCTCTGTAGTAGCCATTACTAACCACGCTCCTGAATATTGTAGAAGTTATTGGAATATTGATAAAAGAAAACTATTTTTTGCGTGCTCGCAGGAACTTGTCGATGCCCAGTGACTTACGGAAGACCACAATCAGCACCGCGTAGAGAACAAGCACCACGCATACGTGAATGATCAGGCCCAGAAGCTCTTGACCAAAGAACATGCTGACAAGCCAGCCGCCAAGACCGACGACGCCCAATGAGAGCAAAGCGGACGGCGCAAGTTCTGAGACCTTGGCTCGAATACCCACGTATTTGAAGACCTGGTAAGCAGCAAGCACAGTATCGGTGAGCACAGCAGCAGCCCACGCTGTTGCCGCACCGGCAAGTCCCCACAGGGGAATGAGCGTAAGGTTCAGAACCACAGCAACTGCCAACGATGACAGCTTGTTGTACAGTTGCCAGCGGCTCTTACCGCTCATGAGCAAAACTGACTGAACGCCACCGGCTGCGGCGGCAAGCATCATTGCTGAACAGATAATCCAGAAAATCGGTGCTGCCTGCGTGAACTCTTTACCGAAGAAGCTCAAAAGTGCCGGGCCGAAGAACATCATGGTGAGGTAGAACGGCCATGCCACAGCAACCAGCGCGCGAGTAGTGTTCAAGAAGATGCTACGAGCGCGATCGAGATTGTTCGTAGCCAATGCCGCACTAATGGACGGGCCGGTCACCATACGGGCGGTGTGCTCAACCATGGCTCCCACACGTACATAACGGTTAACAGCGCCATAGATACCACCGGCTGCAACACCCATGAAAGCGGTAATGAGCATGACGTCAATCCATTCAAGAATTGACTCCACGATGGTAGCTACACCGCGTGCCGAGCTGAAGATCCAGAAGGACTTTGAGGTTTCGGCGGCAGGCGCATCAGCAGCTACTGTGTCGGGGCCGGTTGGCATATGCTTTTTGACCAACCAGATGGCAATTAAAAGAACCAAGATAATCGGAGTTGACCACGCCAAAGCCAAGTAAACGACACCGGCACTTGCCGCAACAACAGCGATAACAGCCAACACACGAATGGTGGGCAATACAACGTTCTGCAAGGCAGTGAACGTTACGACCTGATGCTGACCGCGCAAAACACCAAAGCACAGGGTCATCAGTGCGGACGCGACCAAGAAAGGTACAGACGCAAAGAGCACCGCGCGATAGGTGTCAGACATCCCCGGAGTGACCATGGGCAGCGCGTAAATCAGCGCGGCGCTGGTAACTACAAAAGCGATGATGACCGAGGGAATCGTCGCAAAACGAATCAAACGCGGAACAGCCGAATTACGTCCCAGAGCAACCTGCGCTGAAACGGTGCGCACCAAACCGGTATCTGCACCAAAAACAGATAGCGAGGTACCCACGGTGAACAATGCCATCACCTGAAAGAAGGTACCCGAACCTTCTGCACCAAACCCGTTTGCAACGATCAACTGAGCTGCAAACGCGGCGATAGCACCGTACATGACGCACAGCGTCGCCAACGCACCGCTTTTAGCTAAAGACTTTGCAGCCACTTACAAACCTTCTCCGTAAACCTTCGAACGCAACAGCGCTGTGATACTCAAAATCAGAGCAGACAGCTGCATAATGTCGAAGCTATAAAAAACAAAAACACTAATTGCCACAACCGGTAGGGACTGAAGCCACAAACCAGCCGTTGACATGACGTTCCACGTGCTAATTACCGATGAAACGATAAAAACTAAGAACAGTGCCAAGCCCACCAGCCCAAAGCAGAACATCAAAGCCCACAGGTAACCCTGTGTACCCATAGACACGCCAATAGCGTTGTTCATCTTTGACGTACCGTAACCAATGAACGGTGACTTCAAGGTGGCATTCCAGGTCGCCTCGTACAAAGCGGCGCGTCCGCCGGTTGAGTCCGAGTATTCCTGACGGCCCATAATCTGAGCAGCCGCACCCGAAACCCACAGGAAGAAGCTCGCACTGCCCAAAACCACAATGCCCGCGATAGCGCCTGCCCAGCTACCGCGAAAAGCCTGACGCACAATCACGTACAAGATCGACACGCCCAGACCGATGAACATACCTCGGTTAGAAGTAGCAATAGCAGGAACCAACGAAACCGGAATCAAAAGACCCAGAACGATGCGAGTGCTCCACTTCTTAGTTCGCGCAAGAATCGCAAACATAATCGGAGTCAAAAATGTGTACGCCAGCCCCCAGCTATTCGCGTAGGGGAAGGGCGCCGACGGACGGATATAAGGCTCCGGCGCACCCCACGGAAGCTGAACCTCAGCCATGGGCGGCAAAACATAGTCCTTAACCAGTTCGTTTCGCGTCAAAGAACCCGGCAAAAGAAAAGACATCGGCGTGGTCAAACGAGCCTCGGGAATAATCATGCCCACAAAGCCCAGCACGATGACAGTAGCCCACACCGTGAATAAACCGCCAAGCAATGAATTCACTGAAATACGCTCACGCGCATTCATGTAGTACAGACTGTAAATACCCACGTTGAAAATGTTGATAAATCGCAACGCCCAGCCCAAAAACTGGCTTGATGAATCCAACGCAAGAACGCACAGCATGCACCACACAATCAAAGCGCCCCACATCCACTGCGGACCAAGCGAAATGATAGAACGGCGCATGAGCATCAGCACAATCATCACGAAAGCAAGGATCGTGGGCATAAACTGCCCCAGACCCATCGCCCAGACAATCGGGAACCCGTACAGAAGCACCCAGATAGGCCAGGCGGGCAAAGGCGCTACCCCGTGGGCAGCGATTTGCTGGGCAAGGCGCATCTGGCGCATCTTGGCGCGAGAAATATAAACAGTCTCAGGCATAGTACTTGTTACAGACCTCGGCCGGTCTTCTGAACAGCCTTCAGCAAGGTAGCAGGAGGAATAATGCCGGCAGCAACGGGCAAGGCAGCCCATGCGCGCAGCTGCTTAGGGTCGCGAGAAATCGCAGAACGAGCGTAGGCAAAAGCGTCCTTACGGTTGCCCTGAGCAGCATGTGCAAACGCGATCTGGCCAGCAATACGAGCCAGACCCTTCGGTGAGCGCTCGAACTCAGGGAACTTCTGTAGCATGTAGGTCAGACCACCGGTCATGGAATCCCACTTACCTGCAAAGTATGAAGGACGATCCCAGAGCACCAGAATCAAAGATTCCTGTACCGAGAGAACATCGCCAAAGCGAGTAGCACGCAACAAGAGATCGTGGTCTTCGCCGTAACCAGCCGGGAGATCCTCATCAACGGGGCCAATCAGGCCGCCTTCGAGTAGGTCCTCGCGACGGTAGAGCATAGCTGAAGGGTGGATTTCGGTGATGCGTGAAAGCAAGAAATCATCGAAGGTTGCGCGCTCAGGAGCCAGGCGAACAATATCCTGACCGCCAGAACGAACGGTCATGCCCGACGAAATTGCTACAGCTTCAGGGTGAGCCTGCCACAGTGCTACCTGAGCAGAAATCTTATTGTTGAACCAGTAATCATCGTCATCGCAGAAGCCCATCAGCTCGCCGGACGCGGCATCGATGCAGGTGTTGCGTCCGCCGGTAAGACCGCGAGGATGCGTGTTGGTAACAGTTACCAGGGAGCGGTTTTCGGGAATGACCAGATCGTCAAGAGGGTCAATATCAACGTGGTCGTAAGAAACGATGACTTCAATTGAGCCGGGGTAGTCCTGGTCAAGAATTGACTGCACGCTGGTGCGAAGCAACTCGGGGCGTGAGCCGATAGTTGCGATACCTACTGAGATTGAGGGCAAAGTAGTCATGGGTTATTCTCCTGAAACTGAAAGGCTCTTGTACTTGCGTCGCATTGAAACGACCATGGTGAGGAAGTTACCGAGGAACAGCAGGCCGTACACTACGAGGAAGCCGGTGCCGAAACCCCAGAAAATAAAAATCCAACAGAGGGTGCCAGCGTCCATATGCAGGTTGACGAATGAGCGCAACGGGCCGCCTGTCGGAGGAGCTGAAGTCTTGCGGTTATTGCGAAGCTGCTCAGCGAGAATCTGGCTCATAAAGTGGCCGACAGTGACAACGGTGAAAGCCATGGGCAACCACCAGAGCTTCCAGCCGGAGGATGCCCAGTGGTCTGCGTAGCGGATGAAACCTACCAGGACAGCAAGGTGGATTGACGGGACGCGGATGGAGTCAACAACGTGGTCGAGCCATTCACCTGAAGGTGAGGACGCGCCGGTGACGCGTGCTACCTGGCCGTCTGCGGAGTCAAGAGCGTAACCGAGAGCGAAAAGCAGAGCGACAATGAAACCGGTCAGGATAGTTGGTGCTGCAAACAGTAGAACAAGCAAACCTGCTACTGAAAACGCCGAGCTAATTGCGGTAACGCCGTTAGGTGTGATGCCGAACTTGACGGCAGCGGCTGCGAAAACGCGTGCGATGCGGCGGTTGATCCAGCGGGTGTATGCGGGAACACCAATGCCGGGCTTCTGCGCGCTATTTAGCGCAGCCAGCGTGTCTTTGAAACCGGTTGGACGTGGTGCTGCTGTACTCAATGAAAATTTCCCTCTCAACCCGAAAGTCGTAAATATAAGTGCAAAGCGTAAGTATTTTGCGCGGTACCTTGCCTTGGGGAAGGGGGAGTGAAAGGGGAATAAAGCTAATGCACGCGCAAAACATGCACTTATTATTGTAATTGTTTATTTTTGATGAATGTTTTGTGTACACGCATTTAATTGACCACATAAGGGTACGTGTCGGGTTTTACATTGTCGCCACCCTGGTGAGGTGATTTCCCTTTACCTGACGAAAACCGCTGTTGGCAAGCGGAAACAGCGACTAGCCGAGTTGGGGGCGTCCTGATTATGATGCTGGTGGTAGGGTCATAAAATTTTGTGAAAATGCTGATAGCTCAAGGTGAGTTATCTATTGCGTAATGATTGGCTCAGTGAGGGGTCGACGCGCGGATAGGGAGCGACCTGGTCGCTGCAACTAAAGAAACAAAGAAAAATAATAAATAATAAATAGATGAACCACTCAAATATGCATGAGGATCGAGAAATAGGGCTAACTTAACGCCTGCGTATAGTGCGATATTTTTCTACTCGGTTAGTTGTTTCTTCCCTTGCAGCAGCCGGTAGGTGGTGACGCGGGGCTTTTTGCGCGGATGCAAAACACGAAGTCAGCGGTAGGAAGGGTGGCTCTTTAGACACACTTGTTTATCTCAGATTATTAAAGATTTACAAGAATTTTTAGTGAGCCGATGAGAGCGACACAGAAATTTTTTATCAAAGATCAGAGAGCTGTGAACCACAGGTTTGCGGAGGTTCTCGGTACCGGAAAAACATAAAAATGGTGGGGTCTCTACTTGAGTAGAGACCCCACCATTTGCTTGTCTGTCTGTTCACCGGCTAGGCGATGAACCAACCAGCTTTGTGGCTAGTTGTTCTGCCAGGTCGCCTGCAAATCGAAGGTGTTATTAGCGGTGCTGCGCATATATGAATGTGAATCAACAGCAATCACGTTCTTGCCTTCTTTCAAAAGATCTGCAGGAACATCAATTACAAGAGGATTCTCAACAGCGAACTGAGTATCAACTGCGCTATCAGCAATTCGACGCGGGTTAGGGTTCTGCACCAGGTTCTGGCGTCCGACCTCTTGACCATTGACATAAACAACTACACCATCATCAGCACGAGTGGTAAGAACCAGCTTCTTGTTGGCTGGAACAGCAGAATCCAAGGTGAATTCCTTACGCACCTGAACTGAGATGGGCATGCCATCAGCGGTTGTATCAACAGTGGTCTTCACTGAAGGATCACCCCAGCCAATCGGAGCATTGCCGTGCTTCCAGCCGGTAGTGGTTGAATCCAGATTCTTCCACGTAGTATCAAATTCATTGATTTCTGACTGGTAGTCCCAGTCAGAACCGGCGGCGATCAGATCACCGGTGAAAGCATCTGCGGGTGCAGGATCAACGGGATCCGGTGCCGGAACAGGGTCCTGATCCGGTGCAATGGTGGGAGCTACCGCAACAGCAGTGGTTGCTGAGTAGTTGCCCGCCTGATCTACCGCACGAACAAAGTAGCGTCCACCGTCTACGTGAGGCACCTCGAATGAGGTAGTGGTGCTGGTACCGATGACGCGATCACCGCGCAGAATCTGGTAGGTTGACCCCTTAGCAGATGCCCCCCATGAAAGCTTATCGGTGCCATTTTCGGTGGTTACCTGCAAGTTAGCAGGGGTGCCGGGAGCAGTGACGTCACGCGGTGAGAAGCGAGCGAAACCAACGGTCGGCTGAACGCCGTTAGCGCCGAGTGACTTATTGATGTCGCCGCCAACCCACAGGGTGCCGGTTGAATCAACAAAGTTCGCCCAAATACCAAAACCGCTCTTACCTGAAACGTTCGGGTTGAACTCGGGAATAACGTTACCGGTCTGAGCATCGAATGCACCGGTCAGGCGGATCGAATATACGTTATCGTTTTCGGTCCACGGTGACATGTAGGTTTGGCCGCGTTCATACACGAAGTCACCACAGTGGCAAGAACCGTAGATGACACCGTTGTTGATAGTCAGATCCTGGAAGTCGCCACCGCTCTTGGTGATTGATGAGTTCAATCGAGCGTAGCTGCCCTTAGCGTACTGAGAAATCAGGTGTTCTGCACCGCCTGCGAAGACGGTATCGCCAGCGTCCTCAACATCAAATTGGAAGCCCGTACGAGGGGATGCTTCTTTGGTGCTGTATGACAGCTGCCAGTTCCACGGCGCAAGCATCTGACCATCGGTTGAGTTCAAAGCTGCAAGCTTCCACGCTTCTTTACCGTTGAGGGTTGAGAAGTAGCCTGCGGTGTGGACGCTGGAACCATCGGCTGCAGCGGTGATGCCGTTAACGGTGCCGTTGAAGTTCGGACGCCACTTCCAGTCAACGCTGCCGGTCTTCAGATTGAAGCGTGCTGCGTTGCGTGAGAAGGTGTACACGTCTGAGGTGTTGCCCTTAACGTGAGTGAAGTTACCGGCAATGTACAGGTAATCACCCTGTACAGTCATTGCCTTGACCTGGGTAACGCCGCCGGTGGTGCGGTTTGCGATATCCCAGTTCCAGGTTTTATCAATTGCACCGGTGGTGGGATCAAGAACAACAAAGTTGTTAACGTGTTCGCCGTTGACCTCGGTGAAGTCGCCACCTACTGCCAGCTTGCCGTTGGGCAGAGCCTGAAGAGCTTTAACCTGGCCGTTGAGTTTAGGCATGAAAGAGCGGACAAGCTCTGAGGTGTTAACGTCGTAACCTGCCAGGTATGACTGCTCAACAGTTTCACCGGACTTGGAGTTCAGGTTTTTGAAGTCGCCACCGGTAAATACGGTGTTACCCACCTGAGCGAATGCCTGAATGTAGGTGTTCATCTCGCCGGTTGCGCCGCTACCGGTCTGCTCTGAGGTGCGCCACTTCCATGCGGCGGAGTAGCTATTGGGCAGTGCGCGCTTAGAAGAACCTGCGGCACCGGTATCAGCGATCTGCTGAGTTCCGAGATCCGCCTGAGTCAGCTGAGGACGCATGTACACCTGGGTGAACGCCATAGGTGAGCCAGCACCATTAGTGTTTGACCACAGGTAGGAAGATGCGCTGTTGCTACCGGTGACGTATGAACCGTAAATGAAACCCAACTTCCAGCTGTAGCTGGACGCGGTGGTAAAGTCCATGCGGTAGTAGCGGTTGTCGAACCACGCGAGGTTACCGAGGTTGGTGTCCTGAGTGTAGTCACTGGGGTAGCCCGAAGGATTATCGAAGGTGATGTTATCCCACTGCTGCTTAGCGCGAAGCGCCCAGCTCCACTGGCTCTGACGAGCGCGCTTAGCGTACACATTCTGAGTTGCAGTACCGGCAGCGTTCAACGAACGCGCAAAACGTACACCGTCGGACAACTGGTTGACGGGCTTACCGCCCAGCAACGCATCCACGGTGGTTGAAGGCAACTGAACAGGGCTAAAAGCATCGGTGCCGTCGGGGTTTGACGCAAGGTCTTCAGCCTTACCCTTACCCACGTAGTCCTCAGTCCAGCCGTCACGGCCGCGACCAATCATGACCCAACCGCCACCATTGGTTTCCTGATCGCAGTAGAACTGCGCAGGCGCATCCATCTGAGGGGTGTACAACCAGTATGAACCGCTCTTAGAGGTGGGATCATTCTGCTTAATCTCATAGCAAGACGCTGCAGCAGTAGCGCTAGTCTTACCATCTACCTTGGTGGGGGTATCCGCTGCAGATGCCGCGGGCAAAACGGTTGCAGTTGTCGCAACGGCAAGAAGCCCGGCGCCAAACTTTAACAGTGATGAACGAAATTCCATGTGAATTCTTTCGAACTTGTGTTGTGAAAAGCAGATCCAAATCGCGGTTAGTCCCAGTGGTAGCTGTTTTAAGGCGCGCAGTACCTGCAAACGACCCTCGAAATAAGCGTCGTTAAAGATGGTGGAGGAGTGTGTTAGCAGTCGGGGTTGTTGGGGAAATCGTGATTAGCGATCTTCCACTGTCCGTCTACGTTCACGAGAGTGAAGATGTTGAGTGAACGACGAGAATCCCCGGTGTCATTGAGGATATTACCCGCCTGATCTTTGACCTTGACGTTAGAGGAATCAAGGCACACTTCGAGAAGCTTCGCTGGCTGGCCGTTGAATTCGGTGTCGGTAAGCTTGGGCTCACCCACTACGGTTGAGGTACCTTCCTGGCTCCAACCGTTGATTCCGTACTCCAGTGCCGAGGACTTAAACTCGTCAGCAGCGTTGTCGGTAGCAACTTCATTGATTTTGTTTTCGGTCTCTTCGCTGAGCTGACCAAAACCGGTGGATGTGCCCTGGTTTTCCTCAGACTCGTTTTGAGCTGCTTCCTCTTGTGAAGGATCGTTTGCTGCTTTGTCGAGAGTTACCGATGAAAGATTGTTCTCGTATGAGTTGTACAAATCTTTGGTCTTGTTGACGTCAGCGTTATCGAGGGCGACGGTGGGTGCGCTCGCGATTTTGTCAGCGCCTTCATAGTTCTCGGCGGGAGCATCTTCGTTGTTCTGCGCCGGAGCTGATGATTCTTCTGAGGTTGCTGAGGCATCGTCAGAAGCTTGCTCTGATGCGTTATCGGATTCTTGGGCGGTAGCGGATTCGCTAGGCTTTGCTGATTCTGATGCTTGAGCTGATTCTGAAGGTGTGGCAGAGCCGGATGCCTGAGCCGACTGTGAGGTCTGTGCCGAGGCTGATGCCGCAGCGTCGTTAGTTGCAACATCGTTGTTTGATGAACAACCTGCAACTGCCAGTGTAAGTGCCGCACATAGCGGAACGAGAGCTCTCAAACGCATTGCGTTTTTCCCCTGAGCGTTCTCGTGCTCTTTCATATATTCCCCTAATTATTTTTTGCTAAATGAGCTGTCATCACTTGTTGATTTTCCCTAAAACTAAGTGAAGTGCCTTGTTATTTAGCTTTTCCCTAGTTGGTATATTAGCTCGTTTTTGAGGGGAATAAAAGTATTGATGACAAGTAAAAATGTGATTATATTCGTCATTGAAACAGGGGTAGTTGTCCACCAAATAGTTGGATTTTGAGGGTTGTTTAGTTGGAACTATGCGTCGCTTTGGGGGGGGGAGTGTCCCTGGGAGGTGCCTTTGTAAACTTTACGATTCGGTAATTTTTGAATTAATAAATTTATGAATGAGAACGTAATGGGAATAATAAAACCTCCTTGTTTTAGCCTGAGACAGCAATCGGCGCGCAAAGCGCCCCGCCTCCTGGCAGGTGCCAGAAGGCGGGGCGCATCATACTCTACATACCTAATGCGGCTCGACTATTTCACGTAAGTAACGCCAGTCTTCTGCTTGTTAGTAGGCAGGTAAGCGTAGGGGCCAAGACCGTTGTTACCGAAGGAGTAGTCAACCTCTGAGGTGGCACCCGAGTAGTTGATCTTCACAGTCGGTGACAGGGTTCCGCCGCGGCGTCCATCAACATTGTCGATGAAGGACTGCACCAAGCCATCGGGCTGGATGTAGTGTGAGTACGCCTGGAACTGGCGGGGGTTCTGACCTGGCTGAGGAGCCTCGGGGCGGTCAGCGGGCAGGTTTAGGTCGGTGGGTGAACCGAGAACCAAGCCTGAGCCGTTCATGGGCTGGAAGTCCGAGCGGATGCCATCGCCCACAAAGCCGTAGACACCGTCAGGTCCGCGGAGGCCAGCTGCGTAGGTGAACTGGTGCGAAATGGTGAACAAGTAGTACTTACCATCCTTGATGATCATCTGAGGACGCTCGGTCTGGTCGTTCACGCCGTATGCGGTGAGGATCGGCGGAAGCATCTTCCACTCGGTGAGATCCTTGTTGGTGGCCACTGCCAGTCCGATGTTGCCGCGCTGCCAGAAGACGCCCATGTTGTTGACCTCTTCAGCGGTCTCTGCATAGGGGTCACCTTCGCGGTAGCCAAGGTCTGCCTCAACAATGCGGGTTTCCGGGTCGCCGGGAACTCCGCCACCGGTGCCTTCAAACAGCATGTAGGTGGTGCCGGGGTTGTAGGGGTCTTCAAAGGTGAACGGATCGCGGAATGAGAAGTATTCGTTCTGTTCCTTAGTCTGGTACCACTTACCATCGGGGCGAAGTAGGGTCTTGTGCTCGCCGAAGTGTGAGAATGAGACGCCCTTCTTGGTTGCCTTAATCTGGCCCATGGTGGTTGCGATAACTGCGGGCTCTGCGGCCGTGCCGGGGCGCGGGGTGCCGAAGGTGGTTGCGGTGTAGAAGACGCGAACCTTGTTACCCTGCATTAGGCGGGTTGAGCCTGACCATTCGGTGGTTGAAACCGAGGTGTTGTCGGGGAACACATGTCCACCGTAAATCCACTCGGTGCCTTCAGGTGCGTTGGAGTGGCGGTAGAAGAAGCCGATGCGTGCGCTCCAGTGACGCTCGTCGAAAGGAATGGAGCGCGGTGCTACCAGGCTGAAGATGACGTCCCAACCCTTGTATGAAACCTGGTTGGAGTATTCATCGGTCAGTGACCAGGTGTCCCAAACCCACACTTCATCGGTCATGATGGGGAAGTCCTTGGGGATTTCCGGCATGGTGACGGACCGCGGCATGGAGTTCTCGCCGGCTGCAACGGTGGGGTCGTTCTGGGTGGTCATAATCTGACGCGCATCGGCACGGGTCCAGCGTGCGTGGAAGTCAGAGTTTACGGGATCGTATGCCTGCTGTGTGTGGGCAGTAGGCTGCGGACCTTCAGCTGCGGATGCGATGGTGCGTCCGGACAGGGTAACTGCGGTGCTTGCTGCGCCTGCTGCAAGAAGCAACTTGCCAAGTCCGCGACGTGAAAGGCTATGGTTGGCAATGCGTTCTGGGAAGACGTTCATTGCCCCTCCTTGTATGTAGTATTGATGAAAATGCGAGATTGATGAAATAACGCAGATTTATCGTAAGCAGGCTTTTTGATGAGTTGCAAAGTCGCCGAACAGTGTACAGATATTTCAATTTGAAATGAATGATCGTTCTTTGGTAGCGGAGTAAAATATGCTCTTTGCTAGGGGTTTGTGATTCTCTCGGTGGCGATGAAGGTCGAAATTTTAGAGAAAAACGTCACCGAAGAGTATTCCGCTGAGGGATAATCCTCACGCCAGAATCACGATGCTGGAGTAGAATAACTAAGCAACTTTGCTATTTTTTGCATCTCGTGTTTTCAAGACTAAGGAACGTTCATGAGCCTGCGCGGTCTAACTGCTTTTCTTAACACCGATGAACGATTTACCACGCTCGTTTCTCGCGCTGCCGTTCCCGTCTCAGAACGCTTTGAAGAGCTTGTCATTGGGGCGGTAGATGGCATCCGCCCCGTTTTGCTCGCCGAATTCGCGCGGGGTGTGCGTGCTGAAACCGGCGGAACCATCCTGGCGGTCACCGCAACAGACCGCGAGGCAGAAGACCTTAGCGTCGCCCTTGAGTCATATATCGAACCGGAACTAGTACAGTTTTTCCCTGCCTGGGAGACCCTGCCGCACGAACGCTTGTCACCGCGAAGCGACACCGTCGGGCAGCGTCTGAACGTTATTCGCGCCCTCACCGTGGACGCCGCATCCCGCCCCGCTATTGTTATCGCACCGGTGCGATCGGTTCTGCAACCACTGGTTTCGGGGCTGGAAAATATGCAGTCAGTAGAACTTACGGTTGGCGAAGAAAAGGACTTCGACTCAGTCGTAAAATCACTGTCAGCAGCTGCTTACTCCCGCGTCGACCTCGTCTCAAAGCGCGGAGAATTTGCAGTGCGCGGCGGTATTCTCGATGTCTTCTCACCGGTCGAAGATCACCCCGTACGCATCGAATTCTTCGGTGATGAAGTCGAGAACATGCGCTGGTTCTCCGTAGCCGACCAGCGCACCATCGCCTCCAAAACTGCTCCCACAGAACTTATTGCACCGCCGTGCCGAGAGCTACTGATCACCCCCGAGGTCATGAGTAAAGCAGCCCGCCTAAAAAATGATTTTCCCGGCGCTGCCGCCATGCTCGAAAAAATCGCCGGCGGAATCTATGTAGAAGGCATGGAATCGCTCACACCCTTGCTCGTTGAAAAGATGACCACTCTCATCGAGCTGCTACCGGCTGGCTCACTGCCTGTCATCTTCGAGCCCGAAAAGGTGCGCACCCGTGCCCACGATTTGGTGCAAACCAATGAGGAATTCCTCTTTGCCGCCTGGGAATCAGCGTCCGACGGCACCGACGCACCACTAGACTTAGGGCAGAACGGGGGAGCATTCGCATCCGGCGGCTTTAGGACGATTGCGCAAACTCGCGCTGACGCCTTGGCAAAGCAACTGGGCTGGTGGAGTTTCACCGCGCTGGGCATCGACGAAGAAGCTGACGCTGAATCGCACGTCTACACCTACCACGCCCGCGTCCCGCACTCCTTCGCCGGCAACGTGACCGAACTGCTTGACGAGGTAACCCGCAAGGTCAAGGACGGCTGGCGCATCGTGGCAGTAACCGATGGGCCGGGCCCGCTACAACGTCTGAGCGAAGTATTTTTAGAAGCACAGGTTCCAGCAGCGCGCACCGAAGACCTCACCGCCGAACCCGCATCGGGCATCGTTGAGCTCACCACGGCAGCTGCTGGCAAAGGCTTTATGATTGACGAGCTCAAAGTCGGGTTACTAACTGAAGCCGACATCTTGGGCAAAGCAAGCCCCTACACCACCCGGGATTTACGTAGCGCTAAGTTGCCGGTGCGACGCCGCAAAAAAGCCGTGGATCCCATGAGCCTCAAAGCGGGGGATTACGTGGTGCACGAGCAGCACGGTATCGGACAGTTCGTCGAAATGACCCAGCGCCCTATCGCCGGTGCAATGATCAAGCCTGGCCAGCCCAAGCCCATGAAGGAATACCTGGTGCTGGAGTACGCGTCCTCCAAGCGAGGAGCGCCGCGCGACCGATTGTTTGTACCCACAGACCAGCTGGATCAGGTATCAAACTACGTAGGCGGCGATGCACCCACGCTGTCTAAAATGGGCGGTAGCGACTGGGCGAAAACTAAGTCCCGCGCCCGCAAGGCCGTCAAAGAAATCGCAGCAGATCTCATCAAGCTGTATTCGGCGCGTCAAGCATCTAAGGGTCATGCATTCGGCACTGACACCCCCTGGCAACGCGAACTTGAAGAGGCCTTCCCCTACAATGAAACTCCCGATCAGCTCTCAGCCATCAACGACGTCAAGTCTGATATGGAACGCGGGATTCCTATGGACCGCCTCATCTCAGGCGATGTTGGCTACGGCAAAACAGAGATTGCGGTACGCGCCGCCTTCAAAGCGGTGCAGGATGGCAAACAGGTAGCGGTTCTCGTGCCCACCACCTTGCTGGCGCAACAGCATTTTGAGACGTTCAATGAGCGTTTCTCGGGATTCCCCGTGCGCGTCAAAGTGCTTTCGCGCTTTCAAAAGGCTAAGGAAACCAAGGAAATCCAAGAGGGTATCAAGAACGGTTCTGTCGATATTGTGGTTGGCACGCACCGCCTGCTCTCAGAATCTACACAGTTCAAAGACCTCGGCCTGGTGATTATCGACGAGGAACAGCGTTTTGGCGTTGAGCACAAAGAAAAGCTCAAAACCATGCGCACCAATGTGGACGTGCTTGCGATGTCGGCAACTCCGATTCCACGTACCTTGGAAATGTCGCTGACAGGAATCCGCGAAACCTCAACGTTGACAACCCCACCCGAGGAACGCCACCCGGTACTCACCTTCGTCGGTGCTAAGACGGAAAAGCAGATTACTGCCGCTATTCGCCGTGAACTTATGCGCGAAGGTCAGGTCTTCTTCGTTCACAACCGTGTCTCATCGATTGAACGCACGGCTGCTGAGATTCAGAAGCTGGTGCCCGAGGCTCGTATTGCTGTTGCCCACGGCAAGATGAGCGAGTCTCGTCTTGAGCAAATCATTGTGGACTTCTGGGAGCGCCGCTTTGACGTGCTGGTCTGCACCACCATCGTCGAAACCGGTCTGGATATATCCAACGCTAATACCCTGATTGTTGACGGCGCCCAGAACTACGGTCTGTCTCAGCTGCATCAGTTGCGCGGACGCGTGGGGCGCGGACGCGAGCGCGCGTACGCCTACTTCTTGTACCCGGTGGATAAGCCACTGGGCGAGGTGGCGCTTGAACGTTTGAAGGCTGTGGCTGCTCACAATGAGTTGGGTGCTGGTATGCAGCTGGCGATGAAGGACCTTGAGATTCGCGGCGCCGGTAACTTGTTGGGCGGCGAGCAGTCCGGTCATATTGCGGGCGTTGGTTTCGACCTGTATCTGCGTCTTGTAGGCGAGGCTGTTGCGAACTTCCGTGGTGACACTGAAGAGGCAGCGCCTGCCGAGGTCAAGATTGAGTTGCCTATTAACGCGCATATGCCGCACGAGTACGTGAGTTCTGAGCGTTTGCGTCTGGCAGCTTACCGTGAGATTGCGCAGGCAACTTCTGCTGAAGCTCTTGATGAGATTCGTGAAGAACTGGTTGATCGTTACGGTGCGATTCCTGAGCCTACCGAGAACCTTTTTCAGGTTGCACTCTTGCGCTTGAAAGCTAGAGAGGTTGCGGTGCGCGAGATTCAGCTTATGGGTCCCAAGGTTCGTGTGTTCCCCGTGAACGATTTGCCGGAGTCACGCAAAATGCGTCTTGAACGTATGTACCCCGGTGCCCTGTATAAGCAGATTCCCGGTACCGAGGACTGGCAAATTCTGTTGCCGCGTCCTAAAACGGCGCGCGTGGGCGGTAAAGATCTTGTTGACCGCGAGATTATTGATTGGGCAGAGAGCTTTATTGATTTGATCTTGGCTGAAAAAGCTCCGGTTCAGCAGTAACCCCGTATACCCGCTGATTGTGACCACGTAACCGTCACTGTGACCACAAAACCGTCATCATCAGCGCATTTTGAGTGGTACTTTGACGTTTACGTGGTCATCCCGAGGTTTAGTGGTCGCCTACAGCAAGCACAGACAAAAACGGCGTCCTTCCCCTGAAAGGAAGGACGCCGTTTTTATAGGTTTTTCAAAAAGATTTAGCGAAGCTGAGTTTCTACACCGTTGTACTTCTCTGAGGAGGTCTTTGAAGGCAGAATCAGAGTCGGAATCATGAAGGTGATTGCGTAGAAGATGATTGCTGCAGCAAACCACCAGGGGCCACCGTCGGGGTAGGTGCCCAGTGCCCAGAAGGTAGCCAGCAGACCGAGCATGCAGAAGACCAGCATCAGGATGTTTGAACCGAGGTGACGGGTACCTGAGTAGTAGGGGTGACCACCGTTGAAGTAGTCGCCTTCCTGCTCGCCCAGTGACTCAACGTTTGAGCGCTTATCGGCATCTGATGAACCTGAGATCAGTTTGTCTTCTTTGCGGAAGCCGCCGTTATTTGCAACAGCTGAGGTTGCTGCGGTGCCGCTACGCAGAGTTTCGGTTTCGCGCACGGTGGTGTGCTTGGTTTCGGTTTCAACAGTGTGAGCGCTCACGCGGTCAGCGCGTACGGATTCTGCCTTAGCCATGAGTTTTACCTCTTCACGTGTGGGCGTGAGCGTGGTTGCTCACTGAAAGTGTATGTGGACGCTATCTACCAGTATAGGACTCTGAGGGTGGTTGTGCACGGTGCGTCAGTAAAAATTTAAGTAATGACGCGGTGCTCGCCGAGCTTTAACCTTTGGCCCAGGCTGTGGTTCTGAAAGATAAGCCGCCGAACCCTGCCCTTAGTACGGGTCTCGACAGCACGCCAAAAAGGCTTATTCAGAAGAGTAGCTGGATCCTTCTGAATAAGCCTTGGAACGTGAGCGAAGGTTCTTTTTAGTAGTTATCGCCTGCGGTTGCCTGCGCTGCACCGATGATTTCAATGCCCTTGGACGCGCCGATGCGGCTTGCGCCTGCCTCAATCATGGCAAGTGCGGTAGCGCGGTCGCGAATACCACCGGATGCTTTCACACCTACGTTGGGGCCTACGGTCTTGCGCATGAGGGCGATGTCTTCAACGGTTGCACCTGCTGAGGAGTAGCCAGTGGAGGTCTTGACGAAGTCAGCGCCGGCTTCAACGGCTGCTTCGCAGGCGAGAACCTTTTGTGCATCGCTGAGGTAAGAGGTTTCGATGATAACCTTCAAACCTGCACCGCCTGCATGGGTTGCTTCTGCTACTGCGCGAATGTCAGCCACAAGTGCGTCGCGGTTTTCAGCAATCGCATCTGCAATGTTGATGACCATATCAACTTCGCGTGCGCCTGCCTCAACAGCGGTCTTGGCTTCGAATGCTTTAACGTCGCTGGCTGATGCACCGAAGGGGAAGCCAACTACGACGCAAGGAAGCGACTTCGAACCTTCCAGTGCCTTGGCGACAACTGGTGCCCATACCGGGTTGACGCATACGGATGCGAAACCGTGTTCGCGAGCTTCTGCACACAGACGCAATACATCGGCTTCTGACGCGTTCGGCGCCAAGATAGTGTGATCAATCATTCCTGCCAGCTGCTGTGATGACAGTTCGGTCACTGGTTCCTCCTTGGAGTTGAGTCCGAGTGCTTCGGAGAGATCATTTTTGATGGTTGCAAGAAGCTGCGTTGCTTCTTGTCGTGCCTCATCGAGTCCGTTCTCAGTGGAGCGGATGACCTCGATGTAGCACTTAAGCTTGGGTTCGGTACCTGAGGGGCGCACGATGACGCGGGTGTTATCTTGCGTGAGGTAGAGCAGACCGTCGGTGGGCGGCAGGTCGGCTGATCCCTGTGCTAAATCGCGCGCGTCCACCACGGGGGAGCCCCCAAGTGATTCCGGGGCTTTCGCCCGCAACGTAGACATCATAGTTTTGATGCGTGAGAGATCGTCAACGCGAACCGACAGCTGGTCGGTAGCGTACAAACCGTATTCGCTAGCGAGGTCCTCAAGGACGTCGGTGAGCGCGCCACCGCGAGCTTTCACCTCTTGAGCAAACTCTGCCATGATGAGTGCCGCTGAAATGCCGTCCTTATCTTGTACATTGGCAGGATCAACGCAATAACCCAAAGCTTCTTCGTAACCGTAGGTGAGGTTCTCAACGCGGGAAATCCACTTGAAACCGGTCAGTGTTTCAACATGTTTGATGCCGTTTGAACGGGCGATGGCGCCGAGCAGACGCGAAGACACAATAGAGTTCGCAAAGACAGTGCTCTCTGTATCATCAATCTTGTTCAGCATAATAGCGCCAAAGATTGCACCGGCTTCATCACCGCGTAGCATCCGCCAGTGAGCACCGTCTTTGATTGCGAAAGCTGCGCGGTCAGCGTCGGGGTCGTTAGCAATCACGAGGTCGGCATCGATAGATTGAGCCAGATCTATTGCAAGATCGAGGACGCCGGGCTCCTCAGGATTCGGAAAAGCTGCGGTGGGAAAATCTGGGTCGGGCTGAGCTTGCTCTTTCACGACGTGAACATCGGTGAAACCAGCACGAGCCAGCACATCTACCGCAGTTTCTGCACCCACGCCGTGCACCGGGGTGTAAACAATCTTTAAATCGCGTTCTGTTGCTGGCACAAGTGCGCTCACACGTTCTGCATAATCGCTGGCAATCGTTGCCGGGAAAGTTTTCCAACCCCTTTCAGCTCGGTCAATTGTGCCTGACTCAGTTGCCTGAACGATAGCCGCTGCAATCTGCGCATCGTAGGGCGGAACAATTTGAGAACCGCGCTCGCCCTTAGGCACAGCATTACCGCCGAGATACACCTTGTAACCGTTATCGTTCGCGGGATTGTGCGACGCCGTGACCATAACACCAATTTCAGCGTTAAATTCTTTGGTCGCCCATGCCAGAACCGGGGTGGGCAGAGGAGAAGGCATCAGGGTTGTCTCAATGCCTGCCGCTGTGAAGATTTCTGCGGTAAGACGCGCAAAAACATCGGAATTGTAGCGGGCATCAAAACCGACAACAGCGGTCTTCTTATCCCAATTCTCCTGCTCCGCGCGGTGGGACGCGTACAGCGCCAAACCCGCTGCGGCGCGAGAGACCACTACCTGGTTCATGCGCATAGGACCGGCACCGAGGGCAGCACGCAACCCTGCTGTACCGAACTGCAAGGTACCAGAGAACCTATCTGCAAGATCATCTGCGGCCGTTGATGCGGGATCTGCTTGTACCACCTGCACTAGCTCTTCAAGTTCCCGGCGAGTGGCAACATCCGGATCAATCTCAATCCACTGCCGTGCCTGCTCAACAAGCTGTTCAATATCTTTACTCATCATGAATCTTTTCTCGAAAATTCAATGGATATTTTGGGTGAATGACGTTCACCGATAAGGTGCCTCGCCTTAGCGAACACCCCACCAGTAGAAGGCTTAGAGTTGCCCGATAATATCTGCCAGCAAACGAGAGATACGCGGGCCAGCATTCTTACCTGCTTCAATAACCTCTTGGTGGCTAAGCGGAGTTTCTTGAATACCCGCCGCCATGTTGGTTACCAGCGAGATACCAAAGACCTCAAGGCCGGCAGCACGAGCCGCTATCGCCTCAAGCGCAGTGGACATACCCACCAGATCAGCACCCCAAGTGCGCGCCATCTTAATCTCTGCCGGGGTCTCATAATGAGGGCCGGGCAACTGCAAATACACGCCCTCTTGCAAAGAGCTGTCAATCGATTGAGCAATCTTGCGGATGCGCGGTGAATACAAATCGGTCATATCAACAAAGTGCGCACCGACTAAAGGAGAGGTGAAAGTACCGTTGAGATGATCTGAAATCAGAACCGGCATACCCTCGCTGAAATTCGGGTTCAAGCCGCCACAGCCGTTAGTCAAAATCATGGTCGATGCGCCAGCTGCCGCCGCGGTGCGTACCCCGTGCACCACAGCCTCAACACCGCGTCCTTCATAGTAGTGAGTGCGCGCGCCAATCACGAGAGCGCGCTTACCATTTGGGGTTTCAATAGAGCTCAGCGTACCCGGGTGCCCAGCCACCGCTGCCTTATGAAAACCCGGAACCTCGGACGCATCCAACACATGGGTTCTCTCGCCAATGAGCTGCGCAGCCTCGCCCCAGCCTGACCCCAATGTCAGTGCGATATCGTGCTTTTCAACACCGGTTTTCTCAGCAATATACTGAGCTGCCTCCGCCGCGAGAGCGAGAGCAGGATGCGCCGGATCATTCGTTGCCAGCGCTAAAGAATCTGCAGAAGTAGTCATGCATCAAATTTACCAAAATCAGGGCGTACCCACCGTTTGCTCGAACCATCGCTGTCCCCGCTTATGAAAAACCGCGCCGGGCATGTGTTTGGGTTTGAGTGAAACTATCATTTGTCTCACAATAAGTAGTGTGGTACTCAATAACGATAAATCTCAGTACAAAATAGCCATTCTCGGCGGCGGTCCCGGTGGCTACGAAGCAGCTCTTGTAGCGGCACACCTCGGCGCAGATGTCACCATCATCGAACGCAAAGGCATGGGCGGTTCAGCAGTCCTTACCGACGTTGTTCCCTCCAAGACCCTCATCGCATCGGCCGACCTGATGACCAGGTTCTCAGCAATCGACGAACTCGGTATCGAAATCGTCGACGGCGACGACAAATACGCCCTGCGCACCAACCTGCACAAGGTCAACACCCGTTTGCTCAACCTCGCACAGCAGCAATCCAACGACATTAAGCGCGCAATGGAAAAACAGGGCGTCAAAATTATCGACGGTACCGGCCGCGTCAAAGACCGCAACACCGTCACTGTCGACGACATTAACGGTCTGAGCTACGACATCCAAGCTGACTACATCATGCTGGCAGTTGGTACTCACCCGCGCGAACTTGAGACCGCAAAACCCGACGGCAAACGCATCCTTAACTGGACTCAGCTCTACCACCTCGAAGATCTTCCCGAGCACCTGATCGTGGTGGGCTCAGGCGTCACCGGCGCAGAATTCGCCTCGGCATACAACGGACTGGGCACCAAGGTTACCCTGATTTCATCGCGCGATCGCGTGCTCCCCGGCGAAGACGAAGACGCTGCAACCCTGCTTGAAAACGTCTTCGAACGACGCGGCGTCACCGTGATGCCGCGCTCGCGTGCAGAGGCAGCGGAATACAATGAAGCCGGCGACGGCGTCATTGTTACTCTTGCCGACGGCCGTAAGGTTGCCGGGTCCCATGTACTCATCGCTGTGGGCTCGATTCCCAACACCGAAGGCATCGGCCTTGAAAATACCGGCATCGAAACCACCGAGTCCGGTCATATTTTGGTGGATCGCGTCTCTCGCACATCCGTTTCTAATATTTACGCGGCAGGTGACTGCACCGGCGTCCTGCCACTGGCATCAGTTGCTGCTATGCAGGGACGCATCGCTGTGGCGCACATGGTGGGCGATGCGGTCAAGCCGCTCCGCACTCACCAGGTAGCAGCAAACATCTTCACTGCTCCCGAAATCGCTACCGTAGGCGTCAGCGAAAAAGAAGTTGAAGAGGGCAAATACCAGGCCGATATCTTCAAGCTGTCACTGACCACTAACCCGCGCGCCAAGATGATGGCTGTCAACGAGGGGTTCGTGAAGATTATTTCGCGTAAGCACTCGGGCACTGTTATTGGTGGTGTGGTGGTGGGACCGCGCGCATCAGAGCTGATCTTCCCGATTTCCCTGGCAGTGGATAAGAAGCTTCACGTTGATGATATTGCCGAGGCTTTTACCGTCTACCCCTCGTTGAGCGGTTCAATTTCAGAGGCGGCACGTCAACTGCACCAGATGCTGTAAAGCGGGCTCTTCGACACCGAGAATAAAAAGTTACTCCCAAAGTGCGAAAGTACTGACGCTAGTGTCAGTACAAACGCACTTTGGGAGTAATTTTTGCCCGGCAAGGCGAGGAGGATAGCTACTTGCGTTCCATCGTATTCAAATCAACGTCACGGGTTTCGTGAGTGATAGCCATAAAAATGATGGTGAGAACTGCTGCGCCTGCAAGGTAAAAACCAACCGCGCCCACGCCGCCGTGGCTATTGAGCCAGACAGCTGCGTACGGGGTGAGTGCCGCACCCAAAATGGATGCGACGTTGTACGAAATACCCGATGCTGTGTAGCGCACGTTGGTGGGGAACAGCTCCGGTAAGTACGCTGACATTGAGCCGAAGGTCAGGCCCATCAGCGCCATACCGATCGCCATAAAGACGATGATGCGCAGGATATTCGCATCCGCGCCAGTACCCACATTTGCGGGATTCATCAAGATACCGAATGAGAGGCCAAAGACCAGGATGCCTGCGGTAATGACCAGCTGGGAGGAGCGGCGTCCAAACTTGTCAGCTAACCAGCCAGAGACGGGCACCATCGCTGCGAAAAGGAGGATGGTAATCAGCTGGATGACGAGGAAGGTGCGGTAGGGAATCGCCAGGCCACCTGATTCGACCTTGCCGATGCCGAACGAAAGGATCCAGGCGGTCATGAGGTAGAACAGCACGTAGGTTGCCAGCATGATGAAGGTGCCTTGAATCATGGGCCACCACGCAACCTTGAATGCTTCTGCCAGGGGAGTCTTTACTTTTTCGTTGCGTTCAGCTGCCTGCTTGAAGACGGGAGTTTCCTCGAGCTTAAAGCGGACGTACAGACCGACCAGAACCATGAGGATGGAGAACAGGAAGGGTACACGCCAACCCCAGACCAAGAAGGAATGGTTGAGCTCTCCCGCGTTCTTTGCGGAGTTGAAGCCCATGAAAGTGGTGAGTAGAAGCATGAATCCGTTAGCGAGGATGAACCCGAACGGTGCACCGAGTTGAGGCCACATGGCGGCGCGAGCACGCTTGCCTTCTTGGGCGTATTCGGTAGCCAGTAGCGCTGCGCCAGACCATTCGCCGCCTAGGCCCAAACCTTGGGTAAAGCGCAAAATGGTGAGCATTGCCGGTGCCCAGATGCCGACTTGGTGGTAGGTGGGCAGAAGGCCGATGAGGAAGGTCGCCAAGCCCATTGTTAGTAGTGCGCCAACGAGGGTTGCCTTGCGTCCAATGCGGTCACCGAAGTGGCCAAAGACGATAGATCCAATGGGGCGGGCAATAAATGCTGCACCAAAGGTTGCCATCGAAGCCAGGAGTTTGGCGGTGTCGTTACCGCCGGTGAAGAAGAGGGCAGGAAAGACTGCTACTGCCGCGGTGGCGTAGATGTAGAAGTCGTAGAACTCGATGGTGGTACCCATGAGGGATGCGAGGATGACGCGTGAGCGCGGTACGGGTGGGGTTGTGGTGGGCGCCTCTGACGCGGCTACTGAGCTCATAGTTGAACCTTCGTGTGTGTCTTTCGTAGGTGCTGTGGTTTTACCCTAAAAGACGGTGACCAATATATGAAGTTCCGTCTTATATTTTGAAAAGGTGTGAAGTTGCGTGACAGCTTCAGGCAATCTGCATCAAAAAATAAAGCCGCACAAGCCAAATCGATGGCTTGTGCGGCTACGTTGCTACGCGTTTTGCAGTGCTACTTATTTGATGGTGGCGATGACAGCACCGGCGGTCACTGTTTCGCCGGGTTTTGCCTTGAGGCCTGCCACTTTACCTGCCTTGTGTGCGGTAATGGGCTGTTCCATCTTCATCGCTTCAAGAACGACGATGAGGTCGCCTTCAGCTACCTTCGCTCCGTCCTTGACAGCGACCTTCACAATGGTGCCCTGCATGGGGGAGGTGAGGTCGTTGCCCGATGCCTTGGTTGACTTCGAGGAACGCTGCTTGCGCTGCTTGGATGCTGCCGGCTTGGTCGATGCAACGCCAGCGCCACCGAGTGCGGGCATGACAACTTCTAGACGCTTGCCGCCTACTTCAACGACGACGCGCTGACGGGTGTCTTCTTGGTCTTCTGCGCTACCGGGGGCTCCGTCGTAAGCGGGAATAGTGTTGTTGAATTCGGTTTCAATCCATCGGGTGTGAACCGCAAAATTTTCGGCGGTTTCAGCGTTGAAAGCGGGATCATCGAGCACAGCGCGGTGGAAAGGAACCACGGTGGGCATGCCGTCGATGACCAGCTCTTTCAGAGCACGACGCGAGCGCTCGATTGCCTGTTCGCGGCTGGAACCGGTGACGATGAGTTTTGCGAGCATGGAGTCAAAGTTACCGCCGATGACGTCTCCCGATTCAACGCCGGAATCCCAGCGCACGCCACCGCCGGTGGGTATGACGAGCTTTTCGATGGTGCCTGGAGTGGGCATAAAGGTGCGGCCGGGGTCCTCACCGTTGATGCGGAATTCAAAGGAGTGACCGCGAAGCGCAGGATCGTCGTAGCCTAGCTCTTCACCGCGGGCTACGCGGAACTGTTCACGCACCAGGTCAATACCTGAAATTTCTTCTGAGACGGGGTGCTCTACCTGAAGGCGAGTGTTGACTTCCAAGAATGAGATCGTGCCGTCGGTGCCTACCAAAAACTCACAGGTGCCTGCACCCTGGTAGCCAGCTTCGCGCAAGATTGCCTTAGAAGATTCGTACAGGCGTTCGTTCTGCTCATCGGTTAGGAACGGCGCAGGGGCTTCCTCCACTAGTTTCTGATTGCGACGCTGTAGCGAGCAGTCACGGGTGGAGACCACCACGACGTTGCCGTGAGCATCCGCAAGACACTGCGTTTCTACGTGGCGCGGTGAATCCAGGAAGCGTTCGATGAAGCATTCACCGCGGCCAAAGGCGGCAACTGCCTCGCGAACAGCTGACTCGTACATCTCGGTGATATCTTCACGTTTGCGCGCAACCTTGATGCCGCGTCCGCCACCGCCAAAAGCAGCCTTGATAGCAACGGGCAGGCCGTGCGCATCGGCGAAATCGATGACTTCCTGCGCTGATTCCACGGGGTCCTTAGTACCGGGGACCAGGGGAGCGCCCACCTTTTGCGCAATGTGGCGAGCTACTACCTTATCGCCTAAACGGCTAATGGAGTCAGGTGAAGGGCCAATCCAGGTCAGACCCGCATCAATCACACGCTGCGCGAAATCAGCGTTCTCAGAGAGAAAACCGTAGCCAGGATGCACAGAATCGGCACCGGAACGTTCGGCAACTTCAAGGAGCTTTTCAACCACTAGGTATGATTGCGCGGCAGTGGTGCCACCTAGCGCAAATGCTTCATCAGCGAGCTTGACGTGCAGGGCGTCGCGGTCAGAATCAGCATAGACAGCAACAGTTTTGATGCCTTCATCCTGCGCTGCGCGGATCACACGAACAGCAATCTCACCGCGGTTGGCGATGAGTACCTTTGAAACAGGGCCGGTATGTTTGCCTTCAACCGCGGTGAACTGATTTAGAACAGTGTGTGTCAACTAAATGCTCCTAGCTAATGCGCGCGAAGAAGACGTGGCGCAGGATAAAAATAAAGAGTGTGGGCTCGCAAGCAAGCAGTTTATCAAACCGCCTGTGTCTATTTTGAAATTATTTATGATTTTTTCCAAATCTCAGGCATCGAAACGCCGTGGACTTTCAAAAGAGACTTCAGCGCGTTAATGGAAAGCCCCACTACGGTGTGAAATTCGCCCTCGATTTTGTCAATGAAGGCTGCACCAAAACCGTCAATAGTAAATGAACCCGCTACCCACAGCGGCTCACCGGTGGCTACATACGCTGAAATTTCGTCTTCGCTCATCTCGCTAAAATGCACGGTTGCGCTACGAAGTTCAGAGGATTCTCCTGCAGGTGCGTGGCGGGTATCTACCAGCCAATGCCCGGTGTGCAGGACGCCCGCATGTCCGCTCATCGCGCTGATGCGAGTCAGAGCGTTTTCAGCGGTGTGCGGTTTTCCAAAGGCCTGGCCCTCAAACTCAAAAACAGAATCACACCCCAGCACTAAAGCACCCTGTGCTTGATCCATCTGAGCCACGTTCTGCGCTTTAGCTTTTGCCAGCAACTGAGCGGTCTGTGCGGGGCTGATCTCACCCAGCCCCTTGTCGTATGCTTCTTGTTGCGCTTGCGCCAATACCGCGTCCTCATCAACGTCAGAAACAAGCACCGTGAACTCGATACCTGCATCGGTGAGCAGTTTGCGGCGGGCCGGTGAACTAGATGCCAAAATCAGGCGCGGTGAATTAGAAGTGTTTTCGATACTCATAGTTTTCAGTCTAAAACGAAAACCGCAGCCCTCCTATCGTCAAGGAGGACTGCGGGTTAGAAGTTAGCTCGCCGCCATGCGAGTCAGGCGTTCGATGATCTGTTCTTTAGCGCGTTCGCTCAGGGTGTAGCGGGTGGTGGCTTCGTACTGCCACAAACCATCAGCTGCTAACTGAGCAATAATCTGGTTGAGTTCGGTTTCGTTGAGCTCAGCTGGGGGCTGCGGCGGAGTCCAGTCGTCGAGTACCTCCACCCAGATATTGGCGGCCTGCTCATCGGTAATCGTCTCTAATAAGAGAACAAGGTCGGTGTAGGTGGCACTATCTGAGTTGACGCGAATGTAAGATTCCAGGCGCTTGGCAAGTGAAAGTTCTTCAGCTTTGCCACCTGCTGTCTTTTCAAGGCGTTCTTTCCACTGCAGGGTGTCGTAGCGGTGCAGAGCCATGAGCATGGCTTCTCGGGAAGGGAAGTGGTATAGCACTCCCGCTTTGGTCATGCCAGCTTCTGCTGCTACAGAGTTGAAAGACACCGCGGTGATGCCTTCTTTCTCGATGACGCGCAGTGCAGCCTCTAATATATCTGTCTTCTTGCTCGGACGCATGTGCGCTCCTTGTGGTGAACGGATAGCTGTGAAAAATAGTGGGGTGTTTCTAGTACAACTACCAGTAACGTGGGGGATGGACTCTAACTTCCCCCTTTGGTTAAGAAAAATCTCAATTTGTCAAGAGAAGCAGAGGATTATTATGACATATTTAGGTGGGTGTGCAATGCTTCCACCTGCATAAACGCCAGTCATTGCATAAGTTTGCTTGTAGTTGGGCTCAAGTTAAGTAAAGAAAGTTATAAAATCTCCGCTGTCTCACTCTCTCCTGTAAAGAAAATACCCGCGTCATGACGTGCTTTCGTGCAGACTTTATTGACCACGCGTGATAGTTCAGTCAGACGAAGGTAGGATGCACGCTGGCCGTTGCTCAGACCGCCGGCAAGGTGCGATGAGATAAGCGAAGAAATGGCTTCTACCTCATAGCGCATCAGCTGATGTAGGGGCTGCGGATCAGTTGTACCTACTTCAAATACCCGCGAGGTTTCTTCCCCCTGAACGGAATGTACTGCACGAATATCCTGCACGCCGTCGAAGATCAGGCGCTCGCGTCCACAATAAATTTCGCTCGGCAGGGAGGACGCGAAGTCTTTGGCGATTCTAATGCTGACGTCGAATCCGGGGTAAGAAAGCACGAGCGTACCGTGTGCATCGACGCCCGTCGGAGCAAGGGAAGGCATATAGGTGACGCCTGTGGGTTCACCAAACCAGGCAACCGCAGCATAGACGGTGTATACGCCTAGATCGACCAGTGCGCCGCCGCCAAAGTCGAGGGAGAAAATGTTGGGTACATCGCCGGTGAGTACTGCGTCCCACCGCGAGGAATACTGAGCAAAAGTGAAGGACGCGGAGGTCACCTCGCGCTCCTGGACTGCTTGGGCAACTGCGGCAAAACCTGGTTCATACACGTTACGGGCAGCTTCAAAAACCAGCACACCGTGCTCATCTGCGGCAGAGAAAACGTCCTCCCACTGGGCGGGGTTCCAGAACGCTGGTTTTTCAACAATGACGTTGATTCCTGCTTTGATAGCGGTCAAGGCGTGTTGAGCGTGCAAAGAGTTCGGTGAAGCAATGTAGATAAGATCCAGTGGCTCGGTGACGAGTTCTTCCATGGACGCCACCCAGCGAGCGTCTGTCATACCGGTGTTATTGAGTAGCTGACGGGCAGATTCTTCGCGCCGGCTTGCGACCGCAATGACCTTAAATACTCCGTGCGAGGCGCGGATAAACTGCTCGCTAATCATTCCGGTGCCAATAACACCTAATCGCAACACTCTGGTTCTCCTTCTTTGGTAGATGTTCTTTGCTCTAATGTACTTCTAAAACGGCAAAGGGGCCGGGAGAAGATTTTCTCGTCATTGACCGAAGAAAATTATGTCTACCCGACCCCTGATAGCTGAATCGTCGCTTTATGCGCTCAGTGCGCGCTTGAGCGTGTCGAGACCGACAGAGCCCAACATGAGCGCGCGGGTGTGGAAGTCCTTATCGGAGACTCCGGCGGCTCGCGCATCTTCACGGAGCTGTTCCCAGATGCGCTGGCCGACCTTGTAGCTGGGCGCCTGACCGGGCCAGCCCAGGTAGCGCACATACTCAAAGTCGCGCTGACCGTCGGTGAGATCAAGGTTGATGTCCAAGAACTTCTTACCGGTTTCAGCGGTCCAGGTGCCACCCTCAACCCCGAGTTCTTTCGCCCATCGTTCAGGAATCTCAAGACCGCAGTGAACACCGATATCAAAGACTACGCGAGCGGCGCGCAGACGCTGGGCATCGAGCATACCCATGCGGTCACCGGGATCGCTAAGATAACCCAGCTCTTCCATCAGTCGCTCAGCGTACAGTGCCCAGCCTTCGCCGTGGCCGGACACCCACACGCCATTAGCGCGCCACTGGTTCATGGTGTCAGCCATAGCGGTAGCTACTGCTTCTTGCAGGTGATGACCGGGAGTTCCTTCGTGATAAACAGTGGATGTTTCACGCCAGGTACCGAAAGTTTCCTCTCCCGGGGGACCGACCACCACATACGGCCAGGACGCGACCAGTCAGCTGCCGGGGGAGTGTAGTAGATTCCGCCTTCTTGGGTTGGCGCAATCATGCATTCGAGCTCGCGCATGGGACCACCGATTTCAAAGTAGTCATCCGCGAGGAAGTTCAGCGCCGCATCGGAGAGCGACTGCATCCACTCGCGCAGGGCATCGGTGCCGTGCAGAGTGCGTTCGGGGTCGTTATCAAGAATCTCTTTAGCTTCTTCGATGGTTGCCCCGGGCTTAATCTCTTGGGCTACCTTCTTCTGCTCGGCAATAATGCGGTCGAGCTCTTCAACACCCCACGCGTATGTCTCATCAAGGTCAACAGCTGATCCCAGGAACTGGCGAGAATACAGTGAGTAGCGTTCTCTACCCACGGCGTCCTCGGCAAGAGCTTGCGGAAGCAAAGCTTCTGAGAGATAAGTATTGAGTTCGGAGTACCCAATGATGGCGCGTTTGCCGTTGATGCGTGCTTCTTCTTCGAGCTCAGGAGCGTTTTTGATGATCTCTTCGGTGAGCTGGGCAAAGAAACCATCGTCAGCAATGTAAGCGCTGGTCTGTTCGATGGCTGTTTCTACCTGGCGCTTAGCGGCAACGCTGCCCTTGGCGCGGTAAGCCTCCAGGGTTTCAATGTAGCCGTTGATTGCATCGGGCACATTACCCATGCGTCCGGAAAGGTTCTTCCAGTCTTCAGCGGTTTCTCGGCCCATCAAATCAAAGATAGAGCGAATTCCCTGCACGGGGCTTGCGAGGTTATTAATCTCCCAGGCATCCAGCCCGGCCTCGTGCAACTCGAGCGAAAGTCCCAGGCGCTCGCGCATCGCATCGAGGGTGACCTCATCAACCTCGTCCTGAACGGTCGCGTTCTCTAAAGCATCCAGGGTGTCTTTAATAGCCTGAATAGTGAGAGAGATACCCGCCGGTGAATAGTCATCGTACTCGGTTTCGCGGCCCTTACGACCTGCAATCGTTGCAGTTTCAGGGGAGAGTTCAAGCATTCGCTCGTAGTGGTTATTGGCGATGGTGTCGATTTGGGTCTGCGCGCGCTCGGCACGGTAGACCTCAGGAATGTGTGAATTTGTTGTCATAGGCATAGCTTATGACCTAAAGCACACACCCTGCATTATTTTCGCTTCTAGCGGGCAATAATTTACGAAAAAGACAGGCCAGGCTATTACTGCGGACGCGCGCGCCTCCACGAACCGGCACCGGGGCGCAGGCCTGCCCCGAGGCGCTGACGGCGCAACAAAGTGCGTTGCATAGCAGAGAAAGCACCGGCGTCGGTCTTCTCGGCATTAGCTTCGGTGAGCGCTACGGCTACCACAAGCGCAGCCAGCTCCTCATCGGTGGGATTACCTTTGGGAACCTTAAGATAAGGCGCTTGCTCCGCAGGTTGCGACGCTTCGCTAACAGCAGGTTCGGGTGTAGGCTCAGGCGCCGAGCTACGAGAGCCGAAACTGAACCCTCTACGTTTAGAAGTAGCCATCATCTAATCCTTACAGCGGAATGTTGCCGTGCTTTTTCGCGGGTGTTGCAGCGCGCTTATCGCGCAGAGCGTGCAGGGCGCTAATAATGCGGACGCGGGTTTCGTTAGGAGCGATGACCTCGTCAATGTAACCCAGCTCTGCTGCCTGGTAAGGGTTCAGCAATTCTTCTTCGTACTTTTGAATGAGCTCAGCGCGCTTTGCCTCTACATCTTCGCCTGCCTCAGCCGCTGCCGCGAGCTCGCGTCGGTAAAGAATATTGACAGCACCCTGGGCGCCCATCACACCAATCTGAGCGGTGGGCCATGCAAGGTTAATATCGGCCCCCAGCTTCTTCGATCCCATCACAATGTAAGCGCCGCCGTAGGCCTTGCGGGTAATGATGGTAATCAGCGGAACAGTCGCTTCAGCATACGCGTACAGTAACTTAGCGCCGCGTCGAATAATGCCGTTGAACTCCTGGTCAGTGCCGGGTAAGAAGCCGGGAACATCAACGAGAGTCAGAATCGGAATATTGAAAGCATCGCAGTTACGCACAAAACGAGCCGCTTTTTCTGAGGCATTGATGTCGAGGGTGCCCGCCAGCTGCATGGGCTGGTTGGCAACAATACCGACGGCGCGGCCTTCCACGCGCGCATAACCAATCATCACGTTCGGCGCGTAGAGTTCCTGCAATTCTAAGAAATGCCCATCATCGACGATTGTTTCGATCACGGCGCGCATATCGTAAGGCTGATTCGCTGAGTCAGGAATCAGAGTATCTAAATCAAGATCATCATCGTTGATGGTGGGCTCTTGATTGTGCTCCAGCGGCAGGTTCTCTGTCAGGTTATTAGAAGGCAAGAACTCTACAATTTCGCGCACGAAATCGAACGCGTCCTCTTCATCTTCAGCAAGGTAAGCAGAAGTACCGGTGACGGAGTTGTGCGAACGCGCACCCCCCAGGGTTTCCATATCTACTTCTTCGCCGGTCACGGTCTTGATGACGTCCGGGCCGGTAATAAACATATGAGAGGTCTTATCAACCATGATCACGTAGTCAGTCAAGGCGGGAGAATACGCGGCGCCACCGGCACAGGGGCCCATAATCACTGAAATCTGAGGTACAACACCCGATGCGCGCACATTCATACGGAAGATATCCGCGAACATTGCCAAGGACGCCACGCCCTCCTGAATACGAGCGCCGCCACCGTCGTTAATGCCGATGACAGGGCAACCGTTGCGCAAGGCGAACTTTTGAACCTTGACAATCTTTTCACCATTCACCTGAGACAGCGAGCCACCGTAGACCGTGAAATCCTGCGAGTAAATAGCAACTAGGCGTCCATCAATGGTGCCGTAGCCAGAAACCAAGCCGTCACCCAGTGGACGCTTTTTGTCCATACCGAATGCCGTGGTACGGTGACGCGTCAGAGCATCAAACTCTACGAAAGAACCCTCGTCTAAGAGCATCTCGATGCGCTCGCGGGCGGTGTTCTTGCCGCGAGCGTGCTGGCGTTCCACGGGCGCTTCGCCGACAGGTAAGAGTGACTGCTCACGACGCGCGTAAAATTCAGCGATTTTACCGGCGGTGGTGGTGAGGTCGAATTCTGGTGAAGGCGTGGTTTCTTCAGACATGTTGTACTTCCTAGCAAGTTTTGTGGTGCCCGGTGTGCATCAAATGTCCCAAGCAGTTTTTGCGTAGCGTCACATAAGTTTATTGCTCAGCACCCTAAATACGGTGCACATTTGAGCAATTTACCGGTGTGAATAGGCGTTATACATTATAAAACCGGCCGTTATTTATAACCGCCGGTGTGTTTTATGTGGAGACTAGGCTCCGATTGAGCCGAGAACAGGGTTCCATTCGCGAATGGTGTAGCTCAGCACTGCGCCGCCGATATTCATGGGGTCTTTGGCAATGATTTCTTCAATTTCGTTTTCTGATTCTGCGGAGAAAATCAACAGTGCACCGGGGGTCTCTCCTGAGGTGAAGGGGCCCGACGCGATGAGGCTATTTTCTTCGAGCTTGCTTGCAAGGTATTTGCGGTGTTCAGGGCGGTAGAGTGCCTGGGTGTCTGCATCTGCATAAACATAGGTGACGGCGAAAACGCTCATGAGTTGTTTCTCCTGGTGAGTCTGAAGTGTTTGTGGCACGTACGTGCTTTTGGTATTCAATGTACCGCATGCAGGGGTGTTCATCTGAGTAATCCGTGCAGCTGGCGCGAGGTGCACGGTGCTAGTCTTGCTGTAAATATACAGACGGTTTGGCGAGGTGGAGTTTATGCAGCGAAATGGCTTGTCGTCTTCTCTTGACATGGGGGCAGGGTTCTCTCGGGTGATCATTGTGGATCATACGGGTTCTACAAATGCTGATGCTGTGGCTGAGCTGAGCTCATCTTCCGCGGATGCATGGGGCGAGCTTTCTGTACTTGCAACAGCTGATCAGCGTCAGGGGAGAGGACGCTTGGATCGTCAGTGGCAAGCTCCGCGTAATAGTGCTTTGTGTACCTCTTTTGTGGTGCGTCCGCACGCGGGTTCTGGGCAGGTGCTTCCGTTAGAGTCTTTGCGGTGGATTACGATGCTGGTTGCGGTGGCAGCGGTGGATACTTTGCGCGGATTCTCTCTCGATGCCTCTATTAAATGGCCCAATGATGTTCTGGTGGGGCATAAGAAAATTTGCGGTGTTTTAGCCCAGCTGGTCGTTGAACCCGGCGGGGGAGCATCGGTGGTTGTGGGAATTGGCATGAACGTGAATATGAGCGAGTCTGAATTGCCGGTTGAGACAGCCACTTCTACCTATGTTCTTCTAGGTAAAGAGCTCGATTTGGACGCGGTTCTGAGGAGTCTGGCGGAGCATTTTGAACGTCACTACCGCGCTTTTGCGAGTGTGTACGGGGATGCTGAAAGACCGGACTCATCGGGAGTATGCCTTTTGGACAAAGTGCGTTCTCGCTTATCGACCGTAGGTCAAGACGTTAAGGTGCATTTACCCGATAACACAGTGCTTGAGGGGCGGGCAATCGATATCGATGGTGAAGGGGAACTGCAGGTGCGTGATGCTCGGGGTAAGATGTGGAGCTTTGCTGCCGGGGATATCGTCCATATGCGCCCTGAATCATACGGCGCATAGCGTTGCCCTAGCGTCCTGGTTTTGAGCAATTACCCAGCAATATTGACTACAGTGATAAGGCTATGAAATTAAAAACAGAGCTGGTAGAACACGAAAAGGTGCTAACCGCTACTCGAATGCATCCGAAAGCCCTTGCCGGGGCAGGGCTCTATGTTTTGCTTGCTATTGTTTTGGCTAGTTTTGCTAGCACTGTTAAACCGGCCTCGCTGGTGTTAGCCACAGTGGTTTTTATTGCGGCGGCGGTTGCTTTATACAAGGCAGCTGAACGCTGGGTGCACTGGTTGCGCCGCCAGTATTTCTTGACCAATTACCGTCTGATTCTGATGGATGCGGGCCAGATGCAGGCATCGTTGCCCCTTGATCGCATCCGCGGTATGAATGTTCAGATGCACCGACTCAAAGGCGCCGGTGATATTGTGGTTGACGCGTTATGTACCACTCATCGTGTGGAATGTGTTCCTGTGCCCCAGAAATTTTCTCGTTTGACGCAGTCTGCTCAGCAGAAGTTTTTAAGTAGAGCGTAAAGTTTATAAGACGGCTGTCGGTCATTGTTAAGGTCAAAAGACAAATAACAAACACGGTCCGTCTCTTATCAGCACTAAGACTCTATGTGAAGTATTGTGGCTCACATCGGCTAAAATTGGCGTAGCGTTATTGAGCGATACATCGAGACAAGACATATGAAAGGTTATGACAGTGGACGAAAAGGCAGAAGAAGGTACCGTAAACCTTCCCGTCACTGGTCCGGCCACCACTGCGCTGAACTTTCTTTCTAACCGAGTGCAAAATAATGTGTACCGTAGCGATGCCGCTAAAGCAGGCATCCGCGAGTTAGAACGCGTTCTCCTCGGACAAAATCGCACTCTGCGCCGCCGTGAGACCGCTGAATCTGCGGGAGTTTCGTTGCTATCGGCTCGCAAAATTTGGCGAGCACTGGGTTTTCCCAACGTCAGTGATGACGATAAGTACTTCACCGAACTAGATGCCGATGCCCTGCGTCGCATTACGGGTTTGGTGCGAGAAGGCGTGGTGACAGAAGACGGCGCCATCTCCATCACCCGTTCGGTGGGGCAGATGATGGACCGCATGGTCGCGTGGCAGGTCGAAGCGCTTGTTGAAGACATGGTGGTCAACGGTGGCAAGACCGATGCCGAAGCGCGAGAAGAACTACTTACTATTTTGCCCGAGTTCATTGATGAGCTTGAGGAAATTGCGGTCTACGGTTACAGGCGTCAGCTCAACGCTGCGGTGCTTCGTTTAGCGTTGCGAGCCGAGAAAGAAAACAGTGTCACAGATCAGAATGCTCTGCCCCTAGCTCGCGGTATCGGTTTTGCTGATCTGGTCTCATACACCTCGCTCTCTCGCCAGATGAACGAGAAAACGTTGGCTTCGTTGATTAAGTCCTTTGAGCAAAAGTGCGCCGAGGTTGTTGCAGTGGGCGGCGGACGCATCATCAAGACCGTGGGCGATGAAATCATGTTCTTGACGGAATCACCCGAGGCAGGCGCACGTATTTCTCTAGCGCTATCAAAGATGATTCGTGAGAACCCCGACCTTCCTGAAGCTCGTGTGGCTTTTGTCTGGGGACGCGTGCTACCTCGTCTGGGTGATGTGTACGGTCCGACCGTCAACCTTGCCTCGCGTTTGGTAGCCTTAGCTGAACCGGGCGTGGTTCTCACTGACGACACCACCGCTGAAACCATTGAAAACGACGAAAAATTTGTGCTGATTCCTCAAGGCGTACGCAACGTACGCGGGTTTGGCAACGTATCACCCGTGGCAATTACCCCGGGTATTGGTAATGAACTGGAGATAGATTTCGAATGAGCACCCATTCACACCTGACGATTTTTACGGGTACTGCAACGGATAAGGGTGCCTTTCGCGATAATAATGAAGACGCTTTGACCGTGGCGGGCACCCTTGCTGTGGTTGCTGACGGTATGGGCGGGCACGAGGCTGGCGAAGTTGCTTCGCGTCTTGCTGTGCGTACCCTGTCGTATTCGCACCTGTTTACGCAGCCCGGTGGTATGACCGAAGAAGAGAACGAGCAGGCACTTGCCGATATGGTGGCTGAGCGTGAGGCTCAAAAGAGTGAGACCGCGTCCTCGTATCGTTCACGCAAACGCAAGAACACCACTGCGCTCAACGAGCAGATCATGAACACACTTGAGCGTTTGCGCGTGATTATTGGCGAGGCAGACGAATCCATTAAGACCACCTTGAACCAGCGTGCAGGCACCACCTTGACCGGCGCATGGCTCACCTACATCGGTGACCAGAATATGTGGTTTATCTTCAACGTGGGCGACTCTCGCACTTATCGCCTGGTGCGCGGTGAAGACCTCGAAAAGACAGCGGACTCTCTCTCGCTCTCCGGCGAACTCGAGGGCGTAGGTCTAGAGCAGATTACTGTTGATCATTCCGAGGTTCAGTACCTGGTTGACACCGGCCAGATTACCGCGCTCGAAGCCCTGACCCACCCGCGTCGTAACGTGATTACTCGCGCTTTGGGAACCGGCAATTACTGGGAACCCGACTTCTGGGTTATTCCGGCTAAGCCTGGCGACCGACTCATGATGTGCTCCGACGGTCTTTCGGGGGAACTCTCACACAACTACATGGCGCGCGTGCTGGCCACCGTTGAGCACCCGCAAGACGCCGCAGATGTTCTGCAGACCGCTGCTTTGCGAGCCGGTGGACGCGACAACATCTCTGTGGTGGTTGCCGATGCGATTACCGAAGAAGAAGCTAACCGACGTGCTGCTGAACTGAAGGCTCTAACAGCCACCGAGTCTCACCAGATTGTAGAAGACGCCAACGAGTACACCGTGACTCACACCGCTACCCCTGATGATCCCCAGATTGTTTCGGAGCGCGAGCTGTCTCACGAGCAGTAAGAACACGTTTTGTGAATGGCCGGGCACGCCGCAATGCCCGGCCATTTTTCTATTCTCACCGCGTCCATAGGGCACAATAGTGAGAGAAGAACAGGAAAAGAGGTTACCGTGGCTATTGATCCCGCAGATACCGTCGAGAACATTACCGATCGAGAAAAAGTTGAGGGACCGAGCGTCAGCGAGGAGCTCAAGGAACGCTACGACGATTTGGCTGATCGTGTGCGTAATGCTCGTACCGAGTACTACGTGAACGATGCTCCGACCATTTCGGATGCGGCGTATGACGCCCTGTTTAAAGAACTTGAAGAGTTTGAGGCACTGCACCCTGAGCTGGTGGCTAATGATTCGCCTACTCAGGAGGTAGGTGGCGAGGCATCTGCGGCTTTTGCGCCGGTGCAACATATTTCTCGGATGTACTCGCTCGAGGATATCTTCTCTCTTGAGGAGCTCGAAGCTTGGCTGGCGAAAACCGGTGAGAACGCGCGTCGTATTGCGGGTGAGAAGACGCGGTGGCTGACCGAGCTCAAGATTGATGGTTTGGCGATTAACCTCTATTACCGCAATGGAAAGCTGGTGCGTGCGGCTACTCGCGGTGACGGCTATACCGGTGAGGACGTTACCCACAATGTGCTGACTATTAAAACTATCCCCACTCAGTTGGCGGGGGAGAACCACCCTGAAGAGCTTGAGGTGCGCGGTGAAATCTTTATTTCATCCGCTGATTTTAAGGCGCTGAATGAACGCATCGTAGAAGAGGGCAAGGCTCCTTTTGCTAACCCTCGTAACGCTGCCGCTGGTTCGTTGCGTCAGAAGGATGCGGCGGTGACAGCGTCTAGGCCTCTGAGTATGTTTGTGCACGGTATTGGTATTCACCCGGGGTTAGACCTCGCGGCACAGTCTGAGGTGTACGATCAGCTCGAAGCCTGGGGTCTGCCGGTGAGCCCGTATACGAAGTTGCTCGATACGTCAGAAGAGATTTTTGAGTTCATTGCTCACTTTGGTGAGCACAGGCACGATCTGGTGCACGAGATTGACGGCATTGTGATCAAAGTCGATGATTTTAGGACGCAGAGTCAGCTGGGTTATACTTCTCGCGTGCCGCGTTGGGCGGCGGCGTACAAGTACCCGCCTGAAGAGGTGAACACTAAGCTGCTCGATATTTTGGTGAGCGTTGGACGCACCGGCCGAGTAACGCCGTTTGGTATGATGCAACCGACGAAGGTCGCTGGTTCTACGGTGTCGATGGCGACCTTGCATAATCAGGACGTTGTGAAGGCTAAGGGTGTTCTGATTGGTGATACCGTCGTGCTTCGTAAAGCTGGCGATGTGATTCCTGAAATCGTTGGACCTGTGGTGGCTTTGCGCGATGGCACTGAGCGAGAATTCGTGATGCCCACGGAATGTCCCTCGTGCGGTGAGCCGCTGGCTCCAGCTAAAGAAGGCGATATCGATATTCGATGCTTGAACGCTAAATCGTGTCCAGCTCAGCTCATGGGGCGCATCTATCATATTGGTTCGCGTGGAGCACTGGATATCGAGGCGCTGGGCGAAGAAGCAGCGCGTGCTTTAACGGCTCCTGCTGAGCCTGGTACCGCGCCTCTGACGAGCGAGGCTTTCCTCTTTGATCTCAAGCCTGAGGACCTGGCGGACGTTCGCATTGAGCGAGAGAAGAAAGTGAAGGGAGTTGCTACGGGTAAGACCGAGCGTGTTCCTTACTTCTATACGCGAGGTACGGCTAAAAAGCCGTCCGCCCCTTCTCGCAATACTGAAAAGCTCTTCGAACAGCTTGAAAAAGCTAAGCAGCAACCGCTGTGGCGCGTCCTGGTCGCACTTTCTATCAGGCACGTGGGGCCTACCGCTGCGCGCGCTTTGGCAACCGAATTTGGTTCTATGGACGCAATTCGCGAGGCGAGCGTAGAGCGACTGGCAGCCGTTGACGGGGTAGGGCAGATTATTGCTGACTCTATTACCGAGTGGTTTACGGTGCCGTGGCACCGTGAGATTGTAGAGCGCTGGGCAGCTGCCGGGGTTCGCATGGAAGATGAGCGAGACGCCTCCATCGAACGTACGTTGGAGGGGCTGACGGTGGTGGTGACCGGTACACTCGAGAACTTCACACGTGATTCTGCCAAAGAAGCGATTATCGTTCGAGGCGGTAAAGCATCCGGTTCAGTCTCAAAGAAAACGGACTACGTGGTAGCCGGTGCCTCGGCTGGTTCTAAGCTTGGAAAAGCCGAACAGCTGGGTGTCAAAATCTTGGATGAAGCCGGGTTTGAGCAGTTACTTTCGACCGGCTCTGCGTCATAAAAAGCGAAGTTACGTGGGTTAATGTCACGTAATTTGTCCCCATAGGCGGGGGATAAGATGCTGAATAATTAAGGGCGATGCGGTGTGTGTAGTGATGCGCAACACCGCATCCTGCCTTAAAAATCGAGGAAAATTGACCGCCTGAGACGTGCTTGCGAAAAATATTTAAAATTTTTTTTCGCGATCGACAGCCGGGTGGAATCGGGTGTTTCTCATACATCTTTTGGTCACGATTTGATAACAAAAACACCCCGGGGTAACGCGTGTTCCCGCGCTTTAAGGAAAACACCTGTGATGGTAATCGCGCGGAAAATACCAGAAATTTAGACAACCTTAAAGTCTGTGAGGTGGAACAAGGTTCACGGTTTTGTCTCAAAAAGAGGTTGGCAAAACGAAAATCGTTACAGTATCGTTATCAACGAGAAATCCGCTCCCTTTTGATAGGGAGAGTTCGAAGCAGGAAAACTTCGAACGCATGCTGGGTTTTGCCGCACACCTGATGTCGTCTACAGGGCAGAACCTAAACACATGAAACCTAAACTTTATAAGGTAGACGACAGCGTGAAGACGTCCAGGGATGGAACGAGCGCAAGGTGGCCTTCTATGGAGCATTGTGAAGACTACTTCCAACATTCGTCGTTCAGCACTCGTACTGGCATTCGGTGGCGCAGCAGTTGCAGCATCACTGACCCCCGCTAACGCAGCATCAGAGCAGACCTGGGACGCACTGGCACAGTGCGAGTCCGGTGGCAACTGGGGCATCAGCACCGGTAACGGCTTCTCAGGCGGTCTGCAGTTCACCCCTTCAACTTGGGCAGCATTCGGTGGCACCGGTTCACCTACCGCTGCTTCAAAGGCTGAGCAGATTCGCGTTGCTGAAAACGTATTGGCTGGTCAGGGCTGGGGCGCATGGCCCGCTTGCTCAACATCACTGGGCTTGACCGCTGCTGATGCAGCTGGTGCACCTAACGTTCAGGCACAGGCAGAGTCAGTTGCTCCTGTACAGGAAGCTCCTGCTGCTCCCGTAGTTGAAGAAGCACCCGTTGTTGAAGCTCCTGCAGCTCCCGTAGTTGAAGAAGCACCCGTTGTTGAAGCTCCTGCAGCTCCCGTAGTTGAAGAAGCACCTGTTGCTGAGGCACCTATTGCAGCTGCTCCTGTTGCTCCCGTAGCAGTAGCACCCGTTGCTAACACCTACACCGTAGTTGCAGGTGACACCCTGTCAGAAATCGCTTACGCACACGGCTACAATGGCTGGGAAGCACTGGCAGCAGCAAACGCTGACATCATCCCTAACCCCGATGTAATCGAGGTTGGCCAGGTTCTGACCCTGCCCGCTCTCTAATCTTTGAGAGTAGCTTTATATAGTTTTTGAGGTTCCCGTGCTCTATGAGCACGGGAACCTTTTTATATGCCCGCTAGGAAGCGTCCTGCGCGGGGATTAGTTGAAAAACTCACCTTTGCGCCGGTGGCTGACGTCCAGAGTGGGAGAATCAAGCGGCGGCGGCTAAACTTGGGTAGAGAAAATCAAACGAGTGTACGGAGAATTTATGTCTGCCATTACACGTGAGACAGTTGCGCACCTTGCGGAACTGGCTCGCATTGAAATGAAAGACGATGAACTTACAGCTTTGGCATCAGAGCTTGAGATCATTGTTGAGTCTGTGAAATCGGTATCGGACGCCGTCTCAGACGATATTCCTGCAACCAGCCACCCGCTTCCTTTGCAGAATGTTTTCCGCGAAGACGTCGTTGGCAACACCTTGACTGCTGAAGAAGCGTTGGACGGCGCTCCGGATGCAGAAGACGGCAAGTTCAAGGTTCCTGCAATTCTGGATGAAGGCTAGGGATAAAATGACTGACATTATTAAACTCTCCGCAGCTGAGCTAGTTGCAAAGATGGAGTCCGGTGAGCTTACCTCGGTTGAGATTACTCAGGCTCATATTGATCACATTATTGCTACCGACGGTCAGCCTCTTGACGCTGAAAACCGTGCAGCGGGCAAAAGCGGTCTGAACGCTTTCTTGCACCTGAACGCTGAAGAGGCGTTGGAAGTAGCTCGTGGTGTTGATGAGGATCGCGCAGAGGGTAAGGAACTTCCTGCTCTTGCCGGTGTTCCGATTGCTATTAAAGACTTGATTGTGACCAAGGGTCAGCCCACCACCGCAGCATCACGTATGCTCGAAGGGTGGATGAGCCCTTACGATGGTACCGTCACTCAGAAGGTTCGCGAAGCTCGCATGCCGATTCTGGGTAAGACTAACCTCGATGAATTCGCGATGGGTTCAACCACCGAGCACTCAGCTTTCGGCGTTACCCGCAACCCCTGGTCGCTTGATCGTATTCCCGGTGGCTCCGGCGGCGGCTCTGCTGTAGCTGTTGCTGGTTACCAGGCGCCTTTGGCGTTGGGTACTGACACCGGTGGCTCAATCCGTCAGCCCGCTGCGGTGACCGGTAGCGTCGGCGTGAAGCCTACCTACGGCTCAATTTCTCGCTACGGTGTCATCGCTATGGCATCTTCGCTTGATCAGGTGGGACCCTGTGCGCGTACCGTCATGGACACCGCACTGTTGCACGAGGCTGTTGCAGGTCACGATCCTTTGGATTCCACCTCACAGAACCGCCCGGTAGGCAACTTCGTTGATGCTGCTCGCGAGGGCGCCGCAGAAGGCGGTCTCAAGGGTCTGCGCGTTGGCGTTATCAAGGAGCTTTCAGGCGAAGGTTTCCAAGAAGGCGTGCTCAACCGTTTCAACGAGTCTCTGGAGCTTCTCAAGAATGCTGGCGCTGAAATCGTTGAGGTTTCACTGCCGTCTGTGAAAGAAGCTATCGGCGCCTACTACCTGATTATGTCTTCTGAGGTTTCTTCAAACCTTGCCAAGTACGACGGTGTTCGCTTTGGTCTGCGTGTGCTTCCTGAAGAAGGCCCGATCACCATCGAGCGCGTCATGAGTGCTACCCGCGCTGCTGGTTTTGGTGACGAAGCTAAGCGCCGCATCATTCTGGGTACCTACGCTTTGAGTGCAGGCTACTACGATGCGTACTACGGCTCAGCTCAGAAGGTCCGTACCCTCATCCAGCGTGACTACGCAAAAGCATTTGAAGTAGCTGACGTTCTGGTATCACCCACCGCTCCCACCACGGCTTTCAAGCTGGGGGCAGAGTCAAAGGGCGACCCCATGGCACTGTACAAGGGTGATATCGCAACTGTGCCCACCAACCTGGCTGGCGTTCCGTCGATCTCACTGCCTGCTGGTCTTGCAGATGAAGACAGCCTGCCCGTTGGTATTCAGTTCACTGCGCCGGCACATGAGGACGCTCGCCTGTACCGCGTTGGTGCAGGACTCGAGGCTCTGCTTGAATTACAGTGGGGTGCACCCCTGCACGAGCAGATGCCTGACACTCTTGAACTTATCCGTGACTTCGATTTTGGAGCGTAAGGTACATGTCTGACGAAATTTTGTCATTTGAAGAAGCCATGGAAAAGTACGATCCGGTACTTGGCTTCGAGGTGCACGTAGAGCTCAACACCGCAACCAAGATGTTCGACGCTGCTCCCAACGGCTTTGGTAACACCCCGAACACCAACATCACCCCGGTGTCCTTGGGCCTGCCCGGTGTGCTTCCCGTGGTCAACGGCAAAGCTGTTGAATCATCCATCAAGCTCGGTTTGGCTTTGGGCTGTGAAATCGCTCCGGTTTCGCACTTTGCGCGTAAGAACTACTTCTACCCGGATACTCCCAAGAACTTCCAGACCTCACAGTTCGATGAGCCTATCGCTGCTAACGGTTCGATTGATATCGAGCTTGAGGACGGCACCGTCTTCACCATCGATATTGAGCGTGCGCACATGGAAGAGGACGCTGGCAAGCTGACTCACATGGGCGGCTCATCGGGTCGTATTCAGGGCGCTGAGTTCTCACTGGTTGACTACAACCGCGCGGGCGTTCCGCTGGTCGAAATCGTTACCCGTCCCATCGTGGGGGCAGGGGAGCGCGCACCTGAGCTGGCTCGTGCCTACGTTGCCGCTATTCGCGAAATCGTGAAGAACCTTGGCATCTCGGACGCTCGTATGGAGCGCGGTAACGTGCGTTGCGACGCTAACGTTTCGCTCATGCCCAAGGGCACCACCGAGTTCGGTACCCGTACTGAAACCAAGAACGTGAACTCACTGCGTTCGGTGGAACGCGCTGTTCGCTACGAAATTCAGCGTCACGCAGCTGTACTGGAATCGGGTCAGAAGATCGTTCAGGAAACCCGTATGTGGCACGAGGATACCCGCGAAACTACCGCTGGTCGTCCTAAGTCAGATGCTGACGACTACCGTTACTTCCCTGAGCCTGATCTCGTTCCCGTAGTCACTGACGAGGCATGGATTGAACGTCTGCGCTCAGAATTGCCTGAACCTCCTTCAGAGCGTCGCAAGCGTTTGAAGACCGACTGGGGCTTCTCAGATGAAGAGTTCCGCGACGTTGTCAATGCCGGTGCTATGGACGCTATCGAAGAAACCGTGGCCGCCGGTGCACCCGCATCAGTGGCTCGCAAATGGTGGATGGGCGAAATCGCTCGCATCGCAAAGGACCGCGAAGTTGAGCTCACCGAAACCGGTGCTACGCCTCAGATCGTTGTTGAACTTAACAAGCTGATTGAAGCGAAGAAGATCAACGACAAGATTGCCCGCCAGGTTCTCGGTTTTGTGGTTGACGGCGAAGGGGAACCCGCTGAAATTGTTGAGAAGCGTAACCTTGCCGTGGTCTCTGACGACGGCGCACTGAACACTGCCATTGACGAGGCCCTTGCCGCGATGCCCGACGTCGCGGACAAGATTCGCGCGGGCAAGGTTCAGGCTGCTGGTGCTATCGTTGGCCAGGTCATGAAGGCAACTCGCGGCCAGGCAGATGCTGCACGCGTCCGTGAGCTGATTCTTGAAAAGCTGGGCGTTGAAGGCTAATTTTCGTAGCTAACGCTTGAGGTGGCGGCCGCTGGGAATTAACAAGACCCGGCGGCCGCCATTTGTATGCCTTCTTGCGGGCTATGGGAAGGGCGAGGTCTGTCAAGAAAGACCTAACCCGGCTACACCTGCCCCTGAACATTCCTGGTGAAGAGGGCTCTTAAAAACACGGTTCTTAAACAAAGAACTCCTTGCCGGCGAGTACAGCTCCGGCAAGGAGTTCATATATAAATCGACGTTTGGGGTCCGCCGGTCTATATAAGATTAGCTAGGCTACGAACAATCAGCTAACCATTTTGTTATTAGCATCTCGGGCTTCACTCGATACCCAATATGCATAATGTGTGGGGGATGTGCCAGGGGTGGGCACTTTATAACGCATCGAACTAATGAGTGTGGAATCAATAGCTAGCAGCACTGTCAGATGGGGTTCTTGCGTGCCGGATCTTCGGTGTCGCCTCGAATAATAATTGGGGTTTTGTGTTCGATAACGACGTAAAGCTCGTATTGAATTTTTAATCTCATCAGAACCTGTGTTCGATGCTTTATCTAAGCAATGATTGAGAGTATGGCAATCACTGCTTATGTAAAAAGTCTAAAGTGGGACGCGTCGCGCTTATGTCGCAGCCTTTATAGCGAGGGCTAAGAGCAGCTTTTTTACTGTTGGGTATCCGGAATTATGTAAGGACCTGAAGAGTTGACTTGTACCGGTGGAGCGCATGATGAAGCGGTGTTTTGTCTACTCGCAGCGGTATTTATGAGAAGCGTACTGAGAAGCGTTATTACTATAACAAATATTATAGTTATTCTTAAGTTTCTTTTAGTTCAAAATATATTTTAAAAATGAAAAGAAGATTACTTTTTATTCCACCGGTGGTTTACCAAAATATCTTCAGAGTTTCATTTTCAACCGCGGGAAAGTATCTGGAATATACGCCACTATTGCACACACCGTCAGAAATCTGAACCGATTCTGTAGCGCCCATTCCCTGAGTTTCAATAGCTACTTCACCGGTGTCTGATCCGGAGTTCACACGAATCGCAATAGCGTTGTATTTACCCCAAAAGGGCAACAGCATTAAGTGGCTACCGCCCTCTTGTTCCGTATCAACCTCAAAGCACATAGTCAGTAAAGCGTTCGAAAGTGGCGCAAGCGGCTCATCAAGTTCAAAGAGCCACTGCCCTTCAGCACTCACACGAGTTGCCGTGCACCCCTGCACCTTGTAAGCCTCGCCCACAGTAAACGGTACGAAAAGAATGAACGAGCTACTTCCTAATTCCAGCGCTGAAATAGTGCAGTTAATAGAAAGCTCTGTGGTGCCGCGTCCTGTAGGAGAAATATCCAAGAAGGCGTGGTTGACGGATGCCTGTGGGAACTCGTGGAGGTAGGTCAGCGCGGTAGAAGACAGCGCATTTTCATGGCTGAGCTGAGAGAGAAGCTGATTAACTGTCTCATCATCAAACTCGAAAGCATCGGCAAACAAGTGCACGGTATCAGGCGTAAGGCTTTGCCCCGCGATAGCCCGGCGCACTCGGTCCTTGTACTTGGTAGGAGATACGTTCACACCGTAGAGCCGTTGCTGACTCTCAGCAATAGCTCGCGAGATAGCACGAACGCTGAGGTCGTTCTCTTCAATGCGAGTATTTGCCGGGTAGTACTGGGACAAGATTTTTCGTGCCGACGGTTGCGCAATTGCCTGGCGCAATTGTGTGCTGGTGAGCACCATCGACGACACTTGGACGTTGGTGTTGAGCAAAAGCGAAATATCGGGGGATAGCACCACTGTCTACTTTCTTACAGGGGAGGGGTGGCAAAGATTTATGGAGAAACTTCCCAAGCGTAACCGAACGATGTTTTGTAGAGCACCGGGTAGGATGCGGTAAAAATCTTGGAATTCTCTTCGACAGGTTCGGAAATCAGCGTCTCACGATTATCGGGAGACGTCCACACATTCAGAGTCATGTTCTGAGGGGTCTTATCGCAGCGCAGAATCATCGTCAGGTTATAGTACGGCGCACCGAAGGGGCCAAACGTTACCTGGTCAATGTACTTCTGCTTCTCTCCTTCGGCTACAGGTAGTGGGATAAGATCGTCCACGCCCTCATTGAGATCGCAACGATACTTGAACTGGTGAATCTCGCCTTTGGTAAAGACGCGCGGAAGCTTAATCTTGAGCTTCCACACCCTGTTGTACTCGTTGAAGGTTTCTTCATCAGAATCAGCTAAGTCAACAAGTTCACCGCCGAATAACACGGTGATGCTTTCTAAGTCGGCACCCTCAAAAAGTGGGGAAATGTATTGGGTCTCATCAACATCAATCTGAATCGTTTGAGTGACCTCAAAACAAGTCAAAAAGCCATCATCATCGATATAAGAAACAAATGTTGTGGCCAGTGAGATATGGTCCTTTTCGTGTGCCACTATGGGGGCGGCACTGCGTAACTCTTTGTGGGTGCGCTGGTTGAGATAGCTTGTTGCGATTGCGCGGCGTAATTCTTGCGAATCCTTATATGAAAAATCAAAAGCGAAGCTAAAGAGCCCGGCAGTTTCGTCGGTAAAGACATCACCTTTGAGTGCTCGCGCAATCCTATTTTTAAGCTGAACAGGATCGTACTCAACCCCTGTTCTATCGCTGAGTTCTGCCGCCATGAAGGCAGCTACGGCGCGCTGATTAATACCGTCGCCTCGGCGTCGTTGCACGAACGGCCCCCACTTCTCGCGGTAGGGCGAACGTGAGAGTAAGGATTGCAGAATGACGCCAGGTAGCGTTGACTTTGGCTCCGATGACAGGTGCTGAATTTTAGTACTCCTTAGCCAGCAGTGGGAATGCCCATGTGGGTGAGAATAAAAGCGTAGTCCCAGGCGATATCGCGCCAGCGGGTGTACCTGCCGGAGCCTCCGCCATGGCCGCCGTCCATCTCAATTTTAAGAAGGGGAGTGGCGGAATTTTTGTCAATGGTGTGGCGCAGCTGAGCTACCCATTTAGCCGGCTCTACGTAGAAGACGCGGGTATCGTTCAAGCTGGTAACTGCAGCAATGGGCGGATAAACCACCGGGCGAATGTTTTCGTAGGGAGTGTACGACTTCATGTATTCGTAGACCTCGGATGACTCTATGGGATTACCCCATTCTTCCCATTCAAGGGCGGAGAGAGGTAATTCGGGATCCAAAATGGTGGTGAGGGCGTCTACGAAAGGAACCTGTGCCACTGCCGCGCAGTATTTTTCGGGTGCAAGGTTCAGCGTCGCGCCGATGAGCAGGCCACCTGCTGAACCGCCCATTATCGCGATTCGTTTTTCGTCAACCCATTCTTGGCTAGCTAAGAAATCTGTGGTTGCCACGAAGTCGGTGAAGGTATTTTTCTTGTGGAGCTTTTTGCCCTTGAGATACCAGTTTCTGCCGAGTTCTCCGCCGCCGCGAATGTGAGCCACCACGAAGATAACGCCGCGGTCTAGGAGGGATAGGCGGGCTATGCCAAAGACAGGATCCATCGAGGCTTCGTAAGAACCGTACCCGTACTGCAGAACAGGGTGGGGGGCTGTCATGTCTAGGTCTGCGCGGTGCATGATAGAAAGCGGGATGCGCGTACCATCTTCAGCGGATGCCCAGAGGCGGTATGCGGTGTAGTTGTCGGTTGAAAAGTCCCCGAGAACCGGCGTTTCTTTACGCAAAAGCAGCTGATCGGTTGCGGGAAAGAAATCGTAGACGCGGGTGGGGGTTACCCAGGCTTCGTAGCTGAAGCGTACGACCGGTGAATCTGCACTGGCGCTTGTGAGCGAGCAGGTGTAGAGCTCATCGTCAAACCCGGCTGGCTCACTGAACACCAGCTGGTGATCATTGATTGCCAGTTCGCGAAGCTGAGACAGCGGACTGAAAAATAGTCGGCTGGTTGTATTCGCGCGAGCTGAAACCACAAGATGAGTTGCACTGAGGGTAGCCCCCTCAATTCGGACATCCTCACGATGTTTCATGACGGGCTTCCACAGCGCGCGGTAAGAGTCGAAATCTTCGGATTCAGGGTAAGGCGCTAGAACAAGCTCCGAATTGACTGCCTCAAAGTTGTGGCAAATCAACAGGTATTTTTGGCTATCAAGCGTGACGGGCTCAACGCTGTACTGCACTTTCTGAGCACGAGCAATCACAGGGGTCGCAGCCTCATGGAAGGTATCAAGTTCAGCGAAGGGAACAACGTAAATCTCGGAGAATTCACTGTTTCCGGAATCAATAAGAAGGGCCGACTTATCAGCTGAAATTTCAGCACCGAGCCACATCGTAACGTCGGGCTCATTGAAGAGAACGGCATCGTTATCCGCTGACGTGCCCAGCACGTGGCGGCGTATCTGGTAAGGACGCCATGAGTCATCGGCTACGGTATAAATCAGCGAAGTTGCATCAGGCGCGAGGAAAGAACCGGCAAAAACATTATCGATTGTCTCATCGAGGAGTTGCTGAGTTTCGCAATTATAGAAGTGCTGGGTAAAGCGTTCATCGCCACTGGCATCCACCGAAAAAGCAAGGAGCGAGCCGTCCTCAGCGGGGCTAAAAGAACCCAGAGAGAAGAACGGTAAATCTTTAGCGAACTCGTTGCAATCTAGTAGCACGGTTTCATGGTCTACAGGCGTGCCGGGCTCAACCGTCGGCGGAGTGAAGTTCTCGCTGTCAGTGCCATCGGTTTGGGCGGGAACCCGGCACATTACGGGGTACTGCTTACCTTCAACCGACCGCGAGTAATACCAGAAGTTGCCTTTCCGTTGCGGCACAGACAAATCAGTCTCTAGCGTGCGCTCTTTAATTTCCTCAAAAATAGTGTCGCGTAAAGGCTGCTGACCCGCCGTTATACGTTCGGTAAACGTGTTTTCGGCGGTGAGGTAATCAATAACTTCAGGGTTTTCTTTATCGCGAAGCCACTCATACGAGTCTGTGAACGAGTCACCATGATACGAGCGGACGCTTGAAAGCCTCTTAGTCTGCGGTGGCTGGGGAGCTGACATGGTGGTGTAGCACCTCTACTTCATTGGTTCGGTGAGCAGTATTGATTGTTGACTGTACTACTACAGGATAACGAGGATTAGCTCTTGCAAGGGACAAGCGCAACAGTCTGGAGAGTAGCGCCCTCACTATCGCGTCGCATCCGGCTTCATCAGTAGTTATTGGTGGGCTGTGAAGCGTGAATGAGAAAAACCTAGAACTTCAACGTTTGTATATACAACTATATCTGCTCGCTTATATGTCGAACGTTTTTCACACTGCGTAACACAACACGTAACGATTACACATTAAGAAACTTAGACGCGTTTCTTGACCCTCCACACCGTCGTGCGAAAACATAGAGGCAGGTCATGAGAGCCAGCACTAAGCCCCAGCTAGCTGGCCGGCAACCCTCACCGCGGTGGGGTGCCCTGGGTGAAGACCTGGCGTGAAAAATATCCTCACGCAAGCGCGGGCTGGATGCACAGAACAATTCAGTGCACCAACTTTTTCGGTTCTCACCGAATGCTCTGGCATGTAGCCCCCACACAAAGATTATTGACGTATCACGTAACTTTATGGGAGCTCACCATCATGGCAGACAACGCTGCAGTACCTACCCCCTCAAACCCCGCCGGCTGGAAGTTCGAAACACGCCAGATTCACGCAGGGCAGGAGCCAGACCCGGCAACCGGTGCACGCGCGCTACCTATTTACCAAACCACATCCTTCGTCTTCAAAGACTCAAAGCAAGCAGCAGATCGTTTTGCGCTCGCTGAACTGGGCCCCATCTACACCCGTTTGAACAACCCCACCCAAGAAGCTGTTGAAAAGCGCATCGCTTCGCTTGAAGGCGGTGTGGACGCACTCCTGCTCTCATCGGGGCAGGCCGCAACAACCTACTCAATCATCAACGTAGCCGGTGCAGGTGACCACATTGTCGCGTCCCCCTCTCTCTACGGTGGCTCATACAACCTGCTCAAGTACACTCTGAAAAACTTCGGCATAGAAACCACCTTCGTTGAAGACCCCCGCGACCTTGACCAGTGGAAAGCCTCGGTACGCCCGAACACCAAGGCATTCTTCGGTGAGACCCTGCCCAACCCGCGCGGTGATGTTTTTGATATCGAAGGAGTCGCCGGTGTAGCTCACGAGGCAGGTGTACCCCTCATCGTCGATAACACCATTCCCACCCCCTACCTCTTGCGTCCCATCGAATGGGGTGCGGACGTCGTCGTCCACTCCGCCACCAAGTACTTAGGCGGTCACGGCACCTCTGTAGGTGGCGTTATTGTTGACTCCGGCAACTTCGACTACAGCAAGGATCCTGAAAAGTACCCGCTGTTCAACACCCCCGACGAAGGCTACGGCGGACTGGTGTACGCCCGCGACCTCGGCCCGGATTCAGCATTCGGCGCCAACGTCTCGTACATCATCAAAGCGCGCGTTGGTCTGCTGCGCGATCTTGGTTCATCCATCTCACCGACCAACGCCTTCAACATCGCTATCGGTATTGAGACCCTGTCGCTTCGCATCGAACGCCACATCGAAAATGCACGCAAGGTCGCCGAATTCCTCGAAGCGCATCCCCGCGTTGAATCAGTAACCTGGGCAGGCCTAGAATCATCGCCCTATTACGAACTGGCGCAGAAGTACATTCCCAATGGACCCGGCGCTGTTCTGGGCTTCACCCTCAAGGACGCGGATGCCCCCACCGCGCAAAGCTTCGTCAACGCGCTTTCCCTGCACTCGCTACTGGTCAACATCGGCGATGTGCGCTCGCTCGCTGTGCACCCGGCATCCACCACCCACTCACAGTCAACTGTCGAAGAACTCGAAGCAATCGGAATCAACCCCGCCTTCATCCGACTCTCAGTGGGTATCGAAAATATCGATGACATCATCGCCGACCTCGAACTAGGCTTCTCAGCAATCAGCTAGCGAGCTCTCGTAGCGCAACACCGTCACCACGCAAAGGAGCGAAAATTGACGATCCACTCCCACGCCAAAACCACAACCGTTGAACCACTCAACGGGGTGTTGCGCTACGCCGATATCGGCGATGTTCACCTAGAATCCGGTGAAGTGCTACCCGAGGCCACGCTTGCCTATGAAACCTGGGGTGCTCTCAATAAAGACGCTTCCAACGCGATTTTGATTCTTCACGCCTTGACCGGCGATACTCATATTTCTCGCGGGAACGTCAGTGACAGTGCGGACGCGGCGACGCGCGCCTATGCTGAGGCACCAGGCTGGTGGGAGGGAATTGTAGGCCCCGGTTCCGTGATTGATACCGACAGGTACTTCGTCGTTTCGCCCAATATCTTAGGCGGATGCTACGGCTCAACCGGTCCGGCAACCCCTGCACCGGCATCCGTAGATGCAAAACGCAAGCCGTGGGGATCGCGTTTTCCCCGCCTGACCATTCGCGACACTGTTCGCGCGGAATCCCTCCTTGCAGACCAGCTGGGAATCGGCTCCTTCAAATACGTGATTGGAGCTTCCCTCGGTGGAACGCGCTCGCTGGAATGGGCGGCCTGCTTTCCCGAACGCGTCCGCGGATGCGCCGTCATCGCCTCGGCACCGAGCGCCACCGCCGATGTCTTGGCATGGGGGCACATCCAAAACCTTGCGATTCGCCAAGACCCAGACTTCAACGGCGGAGACTACTACGAAGGCAAGGCCCCCGAAACCGGGCTTGGCCTGGCGCGACGCGTCGCTCACACCACCTACCGTTCAGCTGCCGAACTTGATTTTCGCTTTGGTAGAGAGTCACAGCCAGAAGAGGACCCTTTCGCGCCCGGTCCTGGCCCGCGAGGCAGGTACCAGGTAGAAAGCTACCTTGACCACCACGGACACAAAATTACCCAACGGTTCGATGCCAACTCTTACCTCACCATCAACGAGGCAATGATGAGCCACGATGTTGCACGCGGTCGCGGCAGTCTGAAAGACGCGCTCGCTGAGACACGGTGCCACTGGCTGATTGCCTACGTAGATTCAGATAGGCTCTTCACTCCCAGCGACTCGTTGATTCTTGCCGATGCGGTGCCGCAGCCCGTTGAGCCCTATGTGATTCATTCGCCCTCTGGCCACGATGGATTCTTGATTGAGACTCAGCAGGTTGAAAAAATTCTGCGTCTGGCTCTGGGTGATCAAGAAGACCAAGAATCTTTTCAGAAAGAACAACAGACCACTGAAGACGTAAAAACGCCGCCTAAGGTTTTCTCATTCAGCTCTTAACAAAGGGACGCGGGGTGCCTATAGCACCCCGCGTCCTGACGTATTTAATGTGTGGCCGTATTACTTCACGTGACGCACGCCCTGGGCTTCAGTCCAGGTAAGCTCAGCACCGGAAGTGAACTTCAGGTGAGTTTTACCGTCTGCGCCTCGGTATTCATCGGTGGTGGGAAAGCCCAAGGTATTGATATAACCGTTGCGTACCCAGTAGTAGTACAAAGCGCCACGAGAATTTAGGGCGTGAGCGCCACTTTGTCCAGACCAGTAGACGCCGGTTTCACGTCCGTTGCCGTTGCCGAAGTAAACCGCGGCACCGTTGCCAACTGGGAACTCATCGGTGATGGGCTTGCCGTAACCGCTAAAGTTGCCCGAGGTCATCCACTTAGCGTGAATTTCCCCTCGCTTGTTCATGGAATGCGCACCGTATTGTGAGCTCCAGTAGAAAACGGTTTCGCGGTTATTAATCGAGAAGCTAGCAGAAGCGCCGTCGGCAAAGTCCGCCTCATCGGTGGTGGGGTAGCCATAGGTGAGCAGACCGCCCTCGTCAGCCCACTTATTAAAGATTGCGCCGCGACCGTTCAGGGCATGTGCGCCAAAAGCTGAGCTGGAATACACAGCGGTGTTCTTGCCCGTACTCGGCTGCACAAACCAGGCTTTTTTACCGCCGTTGGTGAATGGAACCTCATCCATGGTGGGGTAGCCCCAGTTCTTTTCAGCACCGGTGGCGCGGTAACGCTGGCCAATAGTGGTAGCCCAGTCAACGCTGTACGCACCGTATGAGGGGTGCCAATAAATCGACTTATTTTTTGAGAAATCTTGAGCTACACCGTTGTTAGCGGTTTTGTACTCAGCGCTAGCGGGTGAACCGTAAGTGTTCTGGGCACCGGTTGCGCGGTAGTGATCACCAATAGCACCTGCTACAGAGTAAATAGGCTGAACCGGTGTGGTTGCTTGAAGGCGCTGCGTGCTGATGTTTTTGTAAGACGCGTTGGACGCGAAGTCAGCTAGCTGCTTGAGGTCGCCGTTGAAGACATTGGAGTCACCGGAAAAAGGACCCGAGGCGCTGTACTGCCAAATGTCATAGGTGCTGTATCCCGCAGGCATCCGACCGGGTGAGGAGGTGCCTGAGTATGAAGCGATGTGTAGTGGCAGGTGGGAGAACGCGGTGGTGTTGTTGGTGCATTCGCTCCACCAGCTGGTGGTGGTGTAGAGAGCGGGGTAGCGGCCGGTGAGGTTGCGGTACTCGTTGACGAATGAGCTGATCCAGCTGATCATTTCGGTAGGGCTCATGTCGTAGCACATATCGCCTAGGTCGCTGTAGGGGTTGTGCTCTATATCGAGAAGTCCCGGAAGGGTCTTGCCGTCGTTGGTCCAGCCGCCGCCGTTAGCCACAAAGTAGCGGGCTTGTTCAGCTCCGGTGGTGTCGCTGGGAATAGCGAAGTGGTAGGCACCTCGGTACATGCCCTGATCTGCTGCGCCGGTGTATTGAGAGTTGAAAACCGGGGAGCGGTAGAAGGTGCCCTCGGTGGCTTTGATATAGGCAAAGCGTGCGCCTTGGTTGTATTCTGCCTGCCAGTTTACGTTGGGCTGCCAGCCTGAAACATCCATACCCAGGATTCCGGTGCCGGTGGGCGAAACAGCTGCTGCTTGCGCAAGTTTCTGATCGGGTTCCTGCGACGCGGGCGAGAGGTGATCTACATCGGAGAGCTGTTTTTGGCTTTGGCCCATGGTTGCACCTGGATTGTTATCGCCTTCGCGGGGTGGTGCAGAGAGTTTCTGCGGAGTGTCTGGAATGCTTGATTCTTGTGTGTCTGTAGGAAGAGCGGTAGCACCTGCGAATGATGAGACGGTGCATGATGCGACAAGAAGTGTAAGCAGAGAGTTTTTCAGGGGACGTTGCATAGTGCGAGTGAAACTTTCACCGGGGGACGGGGAACAAAGTGTATTTCAACGAACAAGAGAAGGTAATGTGCTTTTGTTTCTTGGCTCGTTGAATACGGTCTGACGCTGAACGTCAATGAGTGGGGTATCAGTTACCAGCGTTGACCTCACAACAGTATAAAGAACCAGAAGTTCGGTGGCTATAGATAGCAAGTGGAGACTTTCAAATTTAGGGTGTGAGCTATACCTCGAAATATTTGATAAAGAAAGTATGGTTGAAGTAAGCAGAAGGTATCTGAAAGAATTATGGGATGACATATACCGTTGAATACTCAAACCGCCCTGAAGAACGCGAAGGAACTCACCTGGTTCTTCTGTTGCACGGCTTTGGATCTCACGAGCGTGACTTGTTGGGGCTGACTCCGCATCTTCCCAACACTGGGATCACGTATGCGGGTATGCGCGCTCCTCAGCCTGTAGGCGCGGTTCGTGAAAGCGATGATGCTGTCTCCGCTGTTATTCCGGGGGCTGCCATGGGGTATCAGTGGTGGCCGCTGACCGGAGGGGTCACAAATGCTGCTACCGATCATCTGGGCGTGAAGCTCGCAACCCAGTACGTGGTGGAGTTTCTGCAGAGCAGTAGAGAGATGTACAGCGGAATCACTTTGCTCGGTTTCTCGCAGGGTATGGCCATCTCAACCTCTGTTGCTCGCCACCGTCCCGATCTTGTAGCAAGCGTCATTGGCCTGAGCGGTTTTGTGGTTGACGGTGCAGAAGAGTTCTTCAACGATGAAGAGCTTATTCAGAAGCAGATACCGCTGTTCTACGGACGCGGGGATTCCGACCCCGTGATTCACGCCGACAAAGTCGCTTTTACGGATGCGTGGCTACCCGGCAAGGTTCAGCTCGACTTCCACCTATACCCCGGTCTTCCGCACGCGGTTAACGCCGAAGAAATCGGTGATGTGACCGCGTTTATTGAGAAAAACGTTCTGAACTAACAGCTACTTCCGCCCTTAAAACAAAGGATGCGCGCTCCTGCTTGGCAGGGAACGCGCATCCTTTTTAATACTTAGTTCTCATGGACTACTTTTACCGTAACCCCGTTGAGAGTAACGGTGTCGCCGGCATGAAGCTGTTTACCGCGAGCCTCTTCAATCTGACCGTTCACCTGAACTAGCCCGTCCTGAATAACCTCGCGGGCGTGCACACCGTTTTCTACAAGGTTAGCCAGCTTCAAAAACTGGCCAAGACGAATCATCTCGTCACGAATAAAAACTTCTTCAATATTGCTCATGCCACTACTCTAGCCCACCACCTTGTGCGCTAATCACTGGTAATCTAGTGGCACGCATAAATCCCCGGCTATATTTCATCGGGGTAGAACTATGCGCCTAAGACATCAATATGAGACTCGCACACCACATCCAGTGGTGGCGCGAGAAGGAGTGAAACACATGGCACCGAAGTCAAAGCTGGATAACGTCATTACGCTGGCAAAGCGCCGCGGATTCGTTTTTCAGGCGGGTGAAATCTACGGCGGTACCCGCTCCGCATGGGACTACGGCCCCCTCGGTGCTGAGCTGAAGGAAAACATTCGCCAGCAGTGGTGGCAGACTTTTGTTCGTTCACGCTCAGACATGGTTGGTCTTGATTCTTCCATCATTCTGCCTAAGGCTGTGTGGGAGGCGTCCGGTCACGTTGCTACCTTCACCGACCCGCTGGTTGAGTGCCTTTCATGCCATACCCGCCTGCGTCAGGATCACTTGATTGAGGCGTTTGAAGCTAAGCACGGCAAGTCACCTGAAAACGGTATGGGCGATATTAACTGCCCCAAGTGTGGCACCAAGGGTCAGTGGACTGAACCGCAGAACTTCTCAGGTCTGATGAAGACCTTCCTCGGTCCCGTTGACAACGAAGAAGGCTTGCACTTCTTGCGTCCTGAAACCGCGCAGGGCATCTTCGTGAACTTTAACAACGTGGTCACCGCTGCCCGCAAGCGTCCTCCCTTCGGCATTGGCCAGATCGGTAAAGCTTTCCGCAACGAAATCACCCCGGGTAACTTCATCTTCCGCACCCGTGAGTTCGAGCAGATGGAAATCGAGTTCTTCACTCACCCCGAGGACGCCCCCAAGTACTTTGACCAGTGGGTAGAGGACTGCTGGAACTGGTTTGTTGATCTAGGCATTAACCCCGACAACATGCGCAAGTTCGATGTTCCTGAAGACGATCGCGCTCACTACTCAGCGGGCACTATCGACCTTGAATACAACTTCGGTTTCCAGGGCAACCCCTGGGGCGAGCTGATGGGTGTTGCAAACCGCACCGACTATGATCTCGGTGTTCACAATGCACACTCCAACGCAAAGCTCGAGTACTTTGACCAGGCCTCTGGCGAGCGCTACGTTCCCTACGTGATTGAGCCGTCCTTCGGCTTGACCCGTTCAATGATGGCGTTTTTGGTTGACGCTTATGTTGAAGATGAAGCGCCTAACACTAAGGGCGGCGTTGATAAGCGCACCGTGCTGAAGCTTGATCCTCGTTTGGCTCCTGTAAAGGCTGCTGTTCTTCCGCTGTCAAAGAAAGAAGACCTTGTTCCTACCGCTAAGAAGCTGCAGGAAGAGCTGTCGAAGAACTGGAACATTGATTACGATGACGCCGGTGCAATTGGTCGCCGTTACCGCCGTCAGGACGAGATCGGTACTCCGTTCTGCATCACCGTTGACTTTGACACCCTCGAAGACAACGCTGTGACTATCCGCGAACGCGACACCATGACTCAGGAACGTGTCTCGCTGGATCAAGTGAAGTCATACTTGGCTGGCAAGCTGGTTTGCTAAGTTATCTCAGACGCTAACAAGGACGCCTGCCCTCCCGTATTTCGGGGGAGCAAGCGTCCTTTTTTGTAAACCGGGTGAGCTTATCTCGTTACGCGGCGGCTAATGTCAGTTGGTGGGGCACATGGCGGTTGTCGCGCGTGACAGCCTTGGTAATCGCATCGTATGAGGTGCCATCGAAGGTAAAAGAATTTTTGATGCGGCCAGTTTCTACAAAGCCAACTGAGGTGTACACGTGGCGTGCTCGCTCGTTTAATTCAAAGACTTCTAGCTCGATGCGGTCAATATCTAGGTAATCGAATGCGTAATCAACAATAAGTTTTGTTGCTTCGGTGCCGTGACCTGAGCCTTGGCCTCGTTTTCCAATGGCGATGCGAAAATTCAGGGAGCATTTGTCGGCATCATAATCGTTGAGCACGACTTCACCGATATACCTCTGCAGAGCAAAAGAATAGATAGCGAGGTCGATGCGGTCTGTCTGCTCGTGTCGCGTTGCATACCAGGCTCTGGTTTTCTCTTCGGACAACGGGTTGCCGCGTTGAGCTTGATCTGTAGAATCCACGGTTCCGGTGCGTTTGAGCACGTCTGGTTCTGTCAGGATTTCAAGCATGGCGTTGATTGCTTCTTCATCAAAAGGGCGTAGTTCAACTAATTTTCCGGTGAGTGTGGGCTTGTGCAACAGAGTACGTGTCATGGGTTCATCGTAGATTATTGATCTGTCGATGAGCCTACAAATACTTTGCGGGTAGATTAACAAGTGGCTTCAACAAAACCTGGGCTCGTACACTTAACACCAAGCATAAATTTCACCCGAAGTAAGGGGTTCTATGAACGACTACACCTTCAGACCGTGGCAAGACGGCGATGACCTTGCTCTGCTACAAATTTGGCATGACGCCGATAATACGCAGTCGCAGGCTTTCCGCTCAGCATTTACAGTTGACTCAGATTCAGCGCCGTGGTCGCGCACCATTGTTGCAGAACACCAGGGTATTCCAGTGGCTGCGGGTACTGTTTATGAAACCTCTTTGCATAACCGCCACCTGTGGAGCTACGTTGAGGTAGCTCCTGAGCATCGACGCAACGGCGTAGGGTCTGAGCTACTCAAACAGCTTCAGGAACTTGCTCAATCCTCACCTTCTGGCGTCAGTACTTTGCGCACCAAAGTTGAAAAGGGCTCTGCCGGTTATGATTTTGCAACCGAGCACGGGCTTTCCCCGATTCAGCGTTCACGTATGGTGCGCGTGCATCCCGGTACCGTTCCGCTGGTGCCTTTGCGTGAAGATGAAGACGGGCGCCCCACCCAAGAAATTGAAGATATCGCTACCGGCTCTGTCGAGCTCACCCGCGTCCTGTGGGATTTTTATCAGAAGGCTCACGAATGGGATCCACCCGCGGAGATTGATCTGCCACGCGTCAATAGGCTTTTCCTTTCTGATGAGGCCGAAGCCTACGGTGCTGTTGTTTTGCGTGACGACGTGCTGACCGCCAAGAAGGAAGGCAAAAAGGCACCTATTAAAGCTTTCGCCGTGAGCTATCGACCGCTAGAAGCCGATATGCCCGGTTTTGAAATGCCCGAGGACGCAGCAACCGAGGTTCTTATCGGTTACGACTTTGAGTACCCTGGCGCTCGTGAAGCTATTATGCAGCTGCTGTCTTTGCTGGCACATCAGTACCCCGTCATCCTTGAAGTCGATGATTCTATGGAAGACCTGACCGTTATGATTGATCACTTGATTAAATCCGGCGTAGCCGAAGTTGAAGAAGAGACCATCGTCTTGGCTCATGCGTAAAGATCTGACATAGCGGTACAACGATCACGTTGTACCGTTTTGTTGTGTGAAGAGGTGCAGTAGAAATGGATGAAGAGCGAGTCGAGCAAGTCTTACAGGTCGTAGAACAGATCCCACCTGGACGTGTTGCAATCTATGGGGATATCGCAGCTGTTGTCGGTGAGAGTCCTCGCTGGGTTGGACGCGTGATGGCCGAGTACGGTTCAAACGTGGCGTGGTGGCGCGTGGTGAATGTAAAAGGGCAGATTCCAGGTCACGATATCAGCGCAAAAGAGCGGTGGAAAGCCGAGAAAATGCTTGATGAAGAAGGCAAATTAGAGATGCGGCGCGTCCGACTCGCCTTGAGTAACCTCAACAAACCCTGTGAAATATTGGGTAACAAAACGCTCTGACTAGGTAAAACTTTTTTGTTCATCATTTATTAAACTTTTTTTCATAAGTAACGTGATGAACAGTAGGCTGATTCCGTCTAAGATGTAGATATAAGAAAAACTCTTATACGTGGAGATTCCACAACATACTCTTCACTTGTATGTGGAAGAGATAGAAAGGGAGCTAATAAATGGCTAACAACTCAATCGAAACCCTGCGTAACAGCGTTGTTGTAGCAACCGACGGCGAAAAGATTGGTAAGGTTGGTGAGGTTTACCTCGACGCTGACTCAAGCCAGCCCACCTTCGTTACTGTTGCAACCGGTCTCTTCGGTTCAAACGAAACCTTCGTTCCTTTGAATGATGCACAGTACAACGGCGACGAAATCGTTGTTCCCTTCTCAAAGGACTTCGTAAAGGACGCTCCGAACATCGCTGAAGATGGCGAGCTGTCACCTGCTGAAGAGCAGCGCCTGTACGAGTACTACTCACTCAACAACGGCACCACCCGCACCGAGACCACCGCAACCGGTGTTGCAGGTACCGGCGTAGCTGGCGACCGTGACGCACGCGTTGACGCAGACCGTCGCGACGTACACGCTCACACCGATGCAAACAACGGCGACGTTGTTGCACACGAAGAGCGTCTGAACGTTTCAACCAACACCTCAGCACGCGAGACCGGCAAGGTTCGCCTGCGCAAGGTTGTTCACAGCGAGACCGAGACCGTTGAGGTTCCCGTACGCCGTGAAGAAATCGTTGTTGAGCGCACCAACGTAAACGACGGCAAGGTTGTAGACGGCTACGACTTCGATTCAGCAGAAGCATCAGCTGACGTAACCGTAACCGCTCACGAAGAGCGCCCCGTTGTTTCAACTGAGACCGTTGCAACCGAGCGCGTTTCAGTAGGCAAGGAAGTACACACCGACACCGAGCGTGTTTCAGGTGAAGTACGCAAGGAAGAAATCGTTGTTGAGGGTGAAGAGAACACCCGTAACGGCAAGAAGTTCTAATTTCTGATTTGAACTGCTACGCCTAGCGTAAATTACTAAGGAGTCCCGCATTCAAACTATTGGATGCGGGGCTCTTTTTACCCTCAGAATAGGAAGCATAATGACTAATTTAGTTGACCCGCGTTCAAAGTACCCCGTCATCAGCCCTCCTGAGCAGACCCAGCCTGAGCCCGGTTTGGATCAGGAAATGGAGCCCAAAGCAGATTTGGGTCTGGATTCCTACAAAGGCAATGGTCGTCTGAAAGGACGCCGCGCACTGATTACCGGTGGTGACTCCGGCCTTGGTGCTGCAGTAGCGATTGCGTACGCTCGTGAAGGCGCGGACGTGGCAATCTCGTACCTGCCCGAAGAAGAGCCCGACGCATCCTTGATTATGGCTGCTATTGAAGAGGCCGGTGTTAAGGCACTGGCTCTTCCCGGAGATCTTCGTGAACTTGAGCAGTGCGAGGCTATCGTCGAAAAGACTGTTGAAGCTTTTGGCGGTCTCGATATTCTCGTGAACAACGCAAGCCGTCAGCTGTGGAACGATAACATCGATAACATCAGCGATGAAGATTTCGACCACACCATGAAGGCGAATATCTACTCATCGTTCCGCGTGACCAAGGCAGCTGTAAAGCATATGGAACCCGGTTCATCTATCATCTTCACCTCGTCAATTCAGGCGTACGAGCCCTCAGAGACTCTGCTGGATTACGCGATGACTAAGGCTGCGATGAACAACTTGAGCAAGGGTCTGGCACAGGGCCTTGCACCCCGCGGTATTCGCGTGAACTCGGTTGCTCCCGGCCCCTTCTGGACTCCTTTGCAGCCCAGCTTCGGTCAGCCGCAGGAGAAGTTGCAGTCGTTTGGCCAGGATACCCCGCTGGGTCGTGCTGGTCAGCCTGCTGAAATCGCTGGTGCATACGTGTTCCTCGCATCCGACGAGGCATCGTACGTTGCCGGCGAAACCCTCGGCCTCACCGGCGGTCGTCCGACCCCGTAGTAAGAGCTGATAAATAGCTAATATAGTGCCCTTGCCGTTGGCTGATACAAGCTAACGGCAAGGGCATTTTTGGTGTGAGCAAGCGCAATTCCCGCGCAGGGAGTGAGTATGCGAAAATTGCTAGGTGACTGATACTTCAACAACTCGTTCTAAGCAGCTTAAACTTCCGCCGCTTCAGCTCGGTAAGCACACCGTAGATGTGCCCGTGGTGCTGGCGCCCATGGCTGGCGTGACCAACAAGGCTTTTCGCCGCCTGTGCCGTGAATACGGTGGGGGACTGTACGTCACCGAAATGGTGACCGCCCGTTCTCTCGTTGAGCGACGTGAAGAAGCTCTGCGCATCATTGAACACGATAATGATGAGGCTATTCGCTCTATTCAGATTTACGGCGTTGACGCTGTGAACGTGGGCAAAGCGGTGCGCATGGTCGTTGAAGAGGACCGCGCTGATCACATTGACCTGAATTTTGGTTGCCCCGCGCCCAAGGTCACCCGTCTAGGTGGTGGCTCTGCGCTTCCGTGGAAGACCGACCTTTTTCAGGCAATCATTAAAACTGCTGTTGAAGAAGCGTCCCGCAACGATGTTCCGCTGACTATCAAGATGCGCAAGGGCATCGACGATGATCACCTGACTTTTATGGAATCAGCCAAAATGGCGCGTGACCTGGGCGTTTCTGCGATTGCTTTGCACGGCCGCACCATGGCTCAGCACTACTCGGGCAAAGCAGACTGGAACGCTATTGCCGACTTGCGTGAGGCTATTCCGGACGTTCCGGTGCTGGGTAACGGTGATATTTTCTCTGCTGAAGATGCTATTGCAATGGTTGAGCAGACCGGTATTGACGGCATCGTGGTAGGACGCGGTTGCCAGGGACGCCCGTGGCTCTTTGGCGATTTGCAGAACGCTTTTGACGGTTCTGAAGAGCGATTCCGCCCCGGTGTTTCTGAGGTAGCCGAGATGATTTATCGCCACGCCGAGTTGCTCGTAGAAACTTTTGGCGACGAAACCAAGGGGCTGCGAGAGATTCGTAAGCATGTGGCGTGGTACTTCCACGGCTACCCGGTGGGCGGCTCACTGCGCGCCAAGATGGCAACCGTCCCTGATTTGGCAGCCTTCCGCGAGTACCTCGCTGAGCTGGACCACTCCATTGAGTACCCTGGCGCAGCTGTAGAGGGGCCTCGCGGACGCGCTGGCTCACCCAAGAAGCCGCACCTTCCGCACGGCTGGCTGGACTCCCGCATCCTGGGTGACGCTGAGCGACTGGGCCTGGTAGATGCCGAATTGGATATCTCGGGCGGCTAAAAACTTCATGAGAGGTGAGATAACGGACATTTCTAGGGTTTAGAGCGTTCGGTATCTCACCTCTCGCGTTATCTTTAGATGTATGAGACAAAGCCAGACCGTACGTGTAGAAACTCCGCAGGACCTAGCGGGGCTAGAGCACCTTTACGCTCAGCGACCGGAAGGGGCTAAAGCATGGGAATTCGTGCAGTCCCTGCGAGAGAACGCGACGGTGTGGACGCCGGAGCTCTCCATTCTTGTTGAAAATGCTCAAGGCTCTATCCTGGCGCATACAGTGGCTGTTCGATGCTGGATTGACTCCTTTCCAGCTCTTGTCATCGTTTCGGTAGCTGGCTCGCACGAGAAGGCTCTACCCGCTGTTCAACACCTCATCGAAAAAGCTCGGAACAAGGCTCGGCAGACGGCGTCCCCGCTGTGCTTGTTGGCACACGCATCCACTGATTATGCACCGGAATTCTATGAGCAGGTAGGGTTCGAACAGGCTCGTTTCGAAGGCATCAAAACAACACTGGACACTCAGCGCAACCACTTCTTAGCTCTCAACCTCAATCCCGATTTTGAATTGGCACCCGGTACCGCAATCTTTTCGCCAGAATTTGGCGCCGAAGACGACGACGATTTTTAAGGCACCTCTATGTACTCTCACGATTTTTCACCCGAAACAAGCGCTGGGGGTTCTTACTCTGAAAAGGACGCCCAGCGGTGGGTTCCTGAGCATCATCGCAACATCTACCGCTCAGCTTTTGAACGCGACCGTGCACGCATCCTGCATTCATCTGCGCTACGTCGGCTCGGGGCTAAGACTCAGGTGCTGGACCCTGAGACCGATGATTTTGTGCGTACGCGATTGACACACTCTCTAGAGGTCGCTCAGATTGGTCGAGAAGTAGGGCGTATGCTGGGGTGCGATCCCGACGTTGTGGATGCAGCCTGCCTTTCTCATGACCTGGGGCATCCGCCCTTCGGACACAACGGTGAGACCGCATTGAATGAGTTAGCGCAGGACGCTGGCGGTTTTGAAGGTAACGCCCAGACGCTTCGCCTGCTGACCCGTCTTGAACCCAAAGTCATGCGTCATGACGGAGGCAGTGCCGGGCTCAACCTGACCCGCGCCGCCTTGGACGCGTCCTGCAAATACCCGTGGGTGCAGGCGGATGCGCCGGCGCGAGCTGACGGTAAACCCAACCGCAAATTTGGCGTGTACACCGATGATATGCCTGTTTTTGAGTGGTTTAGACGTGGTGCGCGCGATGCCGATGTGCCTCCAACGCAAAAGTGCATGGAAGCGCAGGTCATGGATCTTGCCGATGATATTTCTTACTCGGTGCATGATGTCGAGGACGCTGTCTTTGGCGGTCATGTGCAGTTGCACTATCTTAACGACGCGGACGCCCGCGAAAAAGTTTTCGAGAAAACCCGCCAGTGGTACCTTCCCAATGCTACGGACGATCAGCTCAACGCGGCTTTGATGCGCTTGGAGAATCTTGATCGCTGGGGCACTCACATGAGTGGCTCTCGCGCGTCAATGGCAGGATTTAAGGCGCTTACTTCTGAGGTCATTGGTAGATTCGCTGCGGCAGCAGTGCGGGCTACTCGCGATAAGTATGGGGACGACCCGCTGGTACGTTACTCGGCTCAGCTGGTAGTGCCCGAGGATACCGAGCACGAGATCGCCGTGATGAAAGGCATTGCCACCACCTATGTGATGACTACTCGCGATGCTCTTCCGCACTATGAAAATCAGCGAGAAATTCTTTCGGTGCTGGTCGAATCTCTCTACGAAAACCCCAGCCTGCTCGACCGCACTTTTAAAGCTGACCTGGTAGAAATTGGCCCGAATGATGATGCTGCTAAGCTCCGTCTGGTGATTGACCAGGTGGCATCTTTGACCGACCGCTCGGCAACCGATCTGTTCAAACGCATCACCGCCAGACTGCTCTAGCATTTTGCGCTGATTGCGCACGCATCGCATTCGTAGCGGATAGTCCACTACACTTGAACCCGTGGCTGGTTTGATTCGACGTGAAGACATTGACGAGGTGCGTTCGCGCACCGATATCCGCGAAATTGTTGAGGGGTATGTGACCCTCAAAAGCGCTGGTATAGGCTCTTTCAAAGGTTTATGCCCCTTTCACGATGAACGAACGCCGTCTTTCCACGTGCGTCCGCAGATGGGAACTTACCACTGCTTTGGTTGCGGTGAATCAGGCGATGTCATTTCGTTCGTCATGGAGATGGACCACACCTCGTTCACCGAGACTGTCGAAAAGCTAGCTGCTCGCATCAACTATGAACTGCACTATGAGCAGGGGAGCGGGCCCGACCGCGAGCAGGTGGGTAAACGTCAGCGTTTGCTCGATGCCCATAAAGTCGCCGCCGAATTTTTTCAGCGCAACCTCTACACCCCGGCTGCAGTGGAAGCCCAAAAGTTCATGGGTGGACGCGGCTTTGACCCCGCAACCTGCCAAAAATTTGGTGTCGGTTATGCACCCAAGGGCTGGGATAACCTGCTGAAATTCATGCATTCACGCGGGTTCACCGACGACGAATTGCGCGGCACCGGTATGTTCTCCGAAGGAAACCGCGGCCTGTACGATCGTTTTCGCGGACGCGTCATGTGGCCCATTCGCGGACTCGGCGGCGAAACAATTGGTTTCGGCGCGCGCCGTTTGTACGACGACGACCAAGGCCCCAAATACCTCAACACCCCTGAAACCGCGCTCTACAAAAAATCGCAAGTGCTCTACGGCATCGACCTCGCCAAGCGCAATATCGCAAAGCAAAAACAGATTGTGCTGGTCGAAGGCTACACCGACGTTATGGCCGCCCACCTTGCCGGTATTGAAACCGCAGTGGCAACCAGCGGTACAGCATTCGGTGAAGGGCACATCAAAGTCATCCGCCGACTCATGGGCGATGACGGTTCTGGCGGCGAAGTGATTTTCACCTTCGACGGTGACGCCGCCGGACAAAAAGCAGCGCTTTCAGCCTTTGAAGAAGACCAACGTTTCGTGGCGCAAACCTACGTTGCTGTGGCAGATGAAGGCATGGATCCTTGCGACCTCCGCCTTGCCAAAGGCGACGCCGCTGTGCGCTCGCTGATTAACTCGCGTCGTCCGCTGTTTGAATTCGCTATTGACTCCACTTTGCGCAGCTACGATATGACCACTCTTGAAGGACGCGTGCGCGGCATGCGCGCTATCGCCCCTATTATCGCGGGAATTAAAGACTCCTCGCTGCGTCCGGCGTATATTCGTCGCGTTTCAGGACAGCTCGGTTTGGATATGGACGAGGTTCAGCGCGCCGTCACATGGGCTGTGCAGAATCCGCAGGTGTCTGCGCGTGAACGCGCTCGTATTGCTGAAGAAGAGCGTGTGAAGGCCGCTGAAGAGCAACAGATGCTTTCGTCTTCGCCCGATGCTTTTGAACAACCTGACCTCAGCGATCCTGTGGCGCGGATGGAACGCGAAGCGTTAGAAGTTATCGTTCAGGTACCCCAGCTCCTTGCCCTTGAGCAATGGCAACAGCTGACGCAGGTTCAGTTCCGTTACCGTATGCACGAAGGTGTTGCGCAGGGTGTTATTGGTGCTGCTTCAACTATTGCACCTGAACCCGGAGCTATATGGGTGAATACCGTACGTTCTTTCGCCCCCGAACAGTCGCACGCTCTGCTTGCCGAGCTGACAGTTTCGCCCATACCGGCGTCCTCACAGGAACAACTCGCTAGATACGTTCACGATATTTTGAACAGACTGTTTGAGCAACAGATCAACCGCCAGAAATCTGATTTGCTGATGCAACTTCAGCTTCTCAACGCGGACGCGTCGCCCGAAGAATTCCAGCGAATTCAGCGGGAGCTCATGCAACTGGAGCTGCAACGACGCCGCATCATGGAAGGTCAAGACTAGGGTATATCCGAGCGCGCCAACTTGAATACGGTAAGAGTGATACAGCTAACTCTATTTCGATTTGCGAGGGCTCAAATACCTGTGTATAGTTATTATTCGTTGCAGCGATGAAAATCGTTCAGGAACATTCCCCCGTAGCTCAATTGGCAGAGCATTCGACTGTTAATCGAAGGGTTACTGGTTCGAGTCCAGTCGGGGGAGCGATTCAAAATCCCACTTGCGAAAGCGAGTGGGATTTTTTGTTTAACCTTGCGGACGCGGATGCGAGGTGGGGGTGTGTGGGGCACACTTTTTGTCCTATAATCCCGAGGTGGTCGCATGGTGGGCGAGGTGAAGTGAGGTCACACCATCCGCCCTCTAGGTCGCCGAGATCGATTAATCAGGATCTCGAAGTTTTGGGGAGGGTGAATGCTTGTTCGTGCGCAACGTGCCGTTGCCCTTTTGGACTGTGTAGACCTTCACCGGGAAGAAATTGGATTGGCCGTCTAAAACTGGCCGCTACACTCGCGTAAATTTCATTGAATCTGAAAGAATAAGAGGCATGAGTGATAACTATTCTTCAGACGACTATGAAGTGGTTGCGGACGCAAAGTTGCCGCAGGGTATGGTGAGTGTGCGCGCGACCGGTGACGGCGATTTTGGGACGCTGGTGCAGACTAAAACTCACGCATGGCTCATGGATGAGCCTGAAAGCGTTGAGGGTGGCCTCGGGAAAGGCCCCAACCCGTTAGAGCTGATGCAGGCGTCCTTAGCATCGTGCACTCTCATGACCATGGGGATGTATGCGCGTCGTAAAGGGGTTGAGCTGGGTGATACTCGTGCTTCGGTCACCTATAAAAAGCTTCCCGCGTTACCCCGAGAAGCCAAGAGCCACTTTACGGTAGTGCTTGAGTTTGATCCTCAGATTTCGCCGGAGTACCAGGTAAAGCTTTCTGAAATTGCGCGAAAGTGCCCGGTGCACAAACTTCTAACAGGCATGGTAGAAGTCGTCGTAGAAGAAGCATAATATTTTCACCGTAAAGTGATTTTTCACCCACAAAAGGCTGAAAAACCAGTCAATAAAAGCTAAAAATGTTACCTTAGTTAAAGGTATAATCAAAAGTACACTTACCGTAACTTGGAGAGGCGGACATGTCCACTCAGGAACACCTCGATGGTTCAGTGCGTGCAGATCACGTAACTGACTCCACTGCAGGTACCCACGACGTCTACGAGACTCGTACCCTTCGCGGTGCTGGTCAGCGTACTACCGGCGTCCGTGCAGGTATCAACAACATTAAAGCTGGTGTCACCGGCATGGCCGACGCGGGTAAGGTCATTACTCGTTTGGCACCCAAGCAGATTAAAGACGAAGTCCAGATCGCTAAGCACGAGATGAAGGACAAGGGCATTGCAGTAGGCAAGGGTGCAGCTGTTGCTGCCGGCGGTGCCGTATTTGCTCTGCTCATGTCAATTGCTTTGGTTATCTTGATCTTCGTTGGTCTAGCTAAGCTCATGCCTGCATGGTTGGCAGCGCTCGTTCTCGTTCTCGTCTTCTTGGTACTGGCTGCGATCCTCGGATTGGTTGGCTTCAAGATGATTAAGAAGCAGCTTCCCTTCAAGCCCGAATCAGCAATCTTCGGACTGCTGTACGACTTGGGCGTTCTGAAGGAAGGTTCAGCTATGGACTCACAGCGCGTTAAGCGTGAGATGCGCCAGAAGGAAGCTGAAAAGGACGCGAAGAAGAAGCAGAAGAAGCAGGCTGAAAAGAACCAGAACAACAACGATGGTTCATCAGAGGCTCCTGCAGCTAACGAGGCTCAGCTCAAGCAGCGCACCAAGCAGCGTCGTGAGCACCTCAAGGCTCTGCGCGATGATTTGAATGTTTACTCAAACAACATTCAGAACAATGCAACCACTGTTGTTCGCGATTCAAAGCACAACGTCGGTCGCGTACCTTCACGTATTGCTGGTGCTGGTTCACAGCTCGGTTCTAACGCTTCAACTAAGCAGAATCTGCAGGCTCGTTGGCAGCCTCTGGCAGCGCTTGCTGCATCAGTGACTGCATTCTTCGTTTTCCTCGGAAAGATTATCCGTAAGTAAACGAATCCGGTCTAACCTTTAAAATCGGTGTCGCACGGTTTCAGTGCGGCACCGATTTTTTGTATCGTCCTTGAGGACTAATCAGGCTGTGGTGAGCTTGCGCATGTGGTCTGAGAAATAAAACTCTAGTACCTTTGAAAGTGCACAACACCCGCGAGCAAAGGCAGTTGAATTTTCTATGGCACAAACGCCGCTGACCATCATGATCGGTGCCGATACCTATCCTCCTGACGTCAACGGCGCAGCACAGTTTGGTGTGCGCTTAGCAACTGCTATGCACGGACGCGGTCACAATGTGCATGTTGTGGTACCCAACGATGTTGCTGGAGAGTCTGAAACTCGCGACGTTAATGGAATCACCGAGCATCGCCTGCACTCTCATAAGGTCATTACTCACGAGTATTTGCGCCTGTGCGCGCCGTGGGAGATTTATCGCGAGATTGGCGATATTTTGGACGCTGTTCAGCCCGATGTGGTGCATATTCAGTGCCACTGGCTGATTGGACGCGTTTTGGCGCATCAAGCGTCGCGTCGCGGTATTCGTGTTATTGCGACCAACCACGTGATGCCTGAAAATATTGCTCCTTTCTTGCCACTACCACAGTTTTTGCAGGGGCCATTTGCCAAAATTTCGTGGTGGGATATGGCTGCTGTGCTCCGTCAAGCCCAGGTCGTTACCACCCCCACGCCTATCGCGGTGGAGGCAATGAGCGCATCAGGCGCGTTCAAGCGTCCGGCTCTGGCAGTTTCTAACGGCATTGAAATCGGGGATTACGAGCTCGCTCCGGGGGAGTCCCTCGAGAAAAATCCCGGCGAACTTCGCATCTTCTTTGCCGGACGCTTGGCGGTAGAAAAGCATATTGATGTGCTGATTCGTGCGCTTAGCCTGTTGCCGGATTCGCTATCTAACGTGGTCTTGGAAATAGCTGGCGACGGCGAACAACGAGAAAAGTTGCATAAGCTCGTTGCAGAGCTGGGCGTAGAAAATCGGGTGCGTTTTCTCGGTTATGTATCCGATGAAGAATTGCGCGCTGGCTACCTTCGCGCCGATGTCTTCTGCCAACCGGGAACCGCAGAGTTGCAGTCTTTGGTGACGCTAGAAGCTATGAGTGCTTCTTTGCCCGTGGTTCTGGCGGATGCCCTTGCTCTTCCGCATCTCGCCGATGAAGGCGTCAACGGTTATCTTTTTGCCCCCGGCAATGCGCAGGACCTAGCAGAGAAACTCGAGCTGGTTCTCTCGCTACCCGAAAAAGAGCGTCAAGCGATGGGTAAAGCGAGCAAGGTAATGGTAGATATGCACCGTGCAGAGACCACCTGGGAAATCTTCGAATCCCTCTACACCTCAAATCTCTACTACAACCAGCGCAGACGTGAACTAGCGTCATCAAGCGCCTCATACACCCAAAAATTTTAGAGAAAACACAATTTCAGGTACTCTTATGTGAGTGGCGTAAAAGCATCGCTTAAACGCTCAAAGCAGGGGGCCTTAGCTCAGCTGGTTAGAGCAGGGGACTCATAATCCCTTGGTCGCGGGTTCAAGTCCCGCAGGCCCTACAGAAATAAATACAGCGAAGAAATCGCTCCGGTCGCAATAGCCAGACCGGAGCGATTTCTTTTACACCAAAGTTTATACACGCATCGCCCGGCTGAGATTGTCAACCGGGCGATGCTTTTTAGGAGAGCACCTGATTAGTCAGGAACAACGGTGGTGCCAGCTTTACCTAGCACTAGATCCTCAATGTCTGCAAGAGCACCGATGACTGCTCGCTTGCCGGTGTGCTGGGCGAAGTTGCGAGCTGCCTCTACCTTCGGACCCATCGAACCTGCAGCGAGGTTGAGTCCGTCAATCTCAGATACCTTGAGGGTTGAGAGCAACTCCTGATCCGGAGTGCCCCAGCCCTTGTACACGCCTTCAACGTCGGTTGCGATAACCAGTAGATTAGCGTCCAAGTTCTCAGCCAAGAGCGCAGAGCAGAGATCCTTATCGATGACAGCTTCTACACCGTGCAACTTTTGGTTTTCATCGAGGTAGGTGGGGATGCCGCCACCGCCGGCGCAAATCACCATGGTGTTCTTATCGACGAGGTGGTTGATAGCCTCTTGCTCAATGATGCGTTTAGGCAGGGGAGAAGCTACCACACGTCGGTAGTAGGGGCCGTCAGGCTTGACAACCCAGCCCTTCTGTTCAGCGAGCTGCTCAGCCATCTCTTGGCCGTAGACCGGACCAATGAACTTGGTCGGATTATCGAACGCGGGATCTTTCGGGTCAACCTCGGTCATCGTCAAGATGGTAACAATGCGCTGTTCAGGCGGCAGAACATTGCCGAGCTCCTGTTCCAGCATGTAACCGATCATCGCTTCTGACTCTGCGCCTAGAACGTCCAACGGGTAAGCTTCAACCTCGGTGTAGGCAGCTGACTGAAGCGCCAATAAACCTACCTGCGGGCCGTTGCCGTGTGCAACAACTACCTGATTGTTCTCGGTGATGCGTGAAATACGCTCCGCCGCGATGTTGATGTTAGCTCGCTGGTTAGTCGCTGTGAGCGGCTCACTTCTCTTGAGAAGAGCGTTGCCGCCGAGAGCTACGAGAATCTTCATGGTGTGCTCCTTTGCACTCAAAACGAAGAATAAATGAAAGAAAGATTAGCCGAGCGATGCGACCATGACAGCCTTGATGGTGTGCATACGGTTCTCAGCCTGATCAAAGGCGATGTTGTAGGCAGACTCAAAGACGTCCTCGGTGACCTCGATGCCGTTAGCGAACTCGGGGTACTGCTCAGCGATCTGCTTGCCAACCTTAGTTTCTGAGTTGTGGAAAGCAGGCAGGCAGTGCATGAACTTTACGCGCGGGTTGTTGGCAGCCTTGATGAGACCCTGATTGACCTGGAAAGGCTTGAGCAAATCAATGCGGTCGCCCCAGCTTTCAATAGGCTCACCCATTGATACCCAAACGTCGGTGTGAATGAAGTCAACGCCGTCTACAGCCTTCTTGGCATCGTCAGTAACAGTGATGCGTGCGCCGCTTTCCTTCGCGTAACCTTCACACTGCTTGACGAAGTCTTCCTCTGGCTGCAGACCCTTGGGTGCACCAATACGAACGTCCATGCCCAGCTTTGCCCCGATAAGAAGCAATGAGCGTCCCATGTTGTTACGAGCATCGCCCACGTACGCGAAGCTAATCTCGTGCAGATCCTTGCCACCGGCGTGCTCCACCATAGTCAGAGTATCTGCCAGCATCTGAGTGGGATGGAACTCATCGGTGAGGCCGTTGAAGACCGGTACGCCGGCGTATTCAGCGAGCTCATTTACAACAGTCTGCTTGAAACCACGGTACTCAATCGCATCGTACATACGGCCGAGCACACGAGCGGTATCCTTCATCGACTCCTTATGACCAATCTGCGATGAAGTGGGATCAATGTACGTGACGTTTGCGCCCTGATCGTACGCTGCGACCTCAAATGCACAACGGGTACGAGTTGAGGTCTTCTCAAAAATCAGCGCAATGTTCTTGCCCTTGAGGTTCTGCTGCTCGGTACCTGCGTACTTAGCGCGCTTCAAATCGCGTGACAGGTCAATGAGGTAACGAAGCTCCTTCTCAGTGTGATTGGTCAGGCTGAGCAGGTGACGGTTGTGCAGGTTGAATGACATGAGAATAATTTCCTTTGCTATTGCGTTAGACGAAAAAGGGTTTAGTAATCGATAGCGTCGCGGGTAATGGGGCAGGTCATGCAGTGCCCACCGCCGCGTCCTCGACCGAGTTCACCGGAGTTAATTTCAATAACCTCAATGCCTGCTTTACGCAGTAGTGCATTGGTGTGAATGTTGCGGTCATAACCCACAACCACACCCGGCTCAAGAGCAACAACGTTGTTGCCGTCGTCCCACTGCTCACGTTCAGCATCGAACGCGGTGCCACCGGTGGGAATAACGTGTAGTTTCGGCAAGCCCAAAGACTTTGCCACAACATCGATAAAGGGTTCCTTCTCGACGTGAACTGAGAACTTGCGCTCGCGGTCTGCAGGACGCAAAGAGATGGTTTGAATGGTCTTCACGACCTCATCGAAAGCGGTCACTACATCGCGGTCACAGAAGGTAAAGACGGTATCCAAATGCATGGATGCGCGGTCCGGAGCCATCGCAGCCACAATAATGTGGTTAGCTGCTTCTGCAGCAAAAAGGTTCTTTGCCAGCTGCGAAATAGCCTGCCACGAAGTGCGCTCACCCATACCGATGAGCACAACGCCGTTACCGATAGGCATGATGTCGCCGCCTTCGAGAGTGGCTAGACCGTTATCGCCGTCGGTTGCGTCGTACCAAATCTTGAAGTCGCGGTTGGTGAACTTCGGGTGGAAGGTATAAATCGCGGTCGTCAGCAGGGTTTCCTGACGGCGTACAGGCCAGTGCATGGGGTTCAATGCTACACCGCCGTAGATCCAGGCGGTGGAGTCGCGCGTGAACTGGGTGTTAGGCAAAGGCGGAAGCAAGAAGCTCATGGCGTTGTTTACTTCAGCCAGTGCGCGGGTTGCGGTGCGCTGGAAGTCATCGGGAAGATCCGTGTAGACGAGACCACCGATGAGGTAGTCAGCTAGCTCTGCTGAAGGAATTTCAGAGAACCATGATTCGAGTTCTTCAGAGATGCCCAAACCGACATAGTTAGCTGAGAGCTTGCGCTTGAGAACCCATTCGCGTGCTTCTGGAATGTCCAGAGTCTCGCGTAGTAACTGGTGCATCTCAAGGGTCTCAACCCCGCGGGACTGCATTTTTGCAACGAAGTCGTCGTGGTCGCTTTTAGCACGATCTACCCAGAGCACATCGTCGAACAAGAGTTCCTTGCAGTTGCTAGGGGTCAGACGCTGGTGAGCGAGTCCGGGGGAGCACACCATTACTTCGCGTAGCTTGCCAACTTCAGACCAAGCACCAATGGGAGTTGTAGTAGTCATGGGACTCATTCTCCTTTCAAGAGAATCAAGGGAAGAATTCACAGACATCGGGAATTCGTAGGGATAAGTTTTATTTAGAAGAGGCTCATTGAGCCGTTAGCAAAGAGCACAATGGCGTAGATTGCTGCTAAGGCGAGTACTGCAACGATAATCCACTCAAATGGTTTGAAGTATCGGCGTTCGCCCTTTTCTCGTTTAGCCCAAATATAAACCAGAGCACCGGGTAAGTAGAGCAATGCTGTGAGTAGCAGATTCTCCATGCCTGCAGCTATCAGAAGCCAGATACCGTAAATGGTGGCAACTACCGAGATCGCGATATCGCGGTTTCGTTGCTTTGGCTCGTTGTTGTAGCCCTCGCCTCGTACAGTAATCATCAAGGCATAGACCGCAGAGAGCAGGTAGGGAACCAGGATCAGGGCGGCAGCCAAGGTCGCCATTGCCAGATAAACGTTCTCCGAGAAGTAGGATGCAATCAGAATAATCTGGGTGAGGATGTTGGTAACCCACAGAGCATTTGCGGGAGCATCATGCTTGTTGAGCTTGCCGAAGAAAGAGGGCATCGTACCGTCTGAACCGGGAACCTGCATGGTCTCGCCACAGAGCAAAATCCAAGAGAGCAAAGCACCGAGGAGTGAGAGAATAACGCCGATGCTGATGAACCAGGCGCCCCACGGGCCCACCGCGTGTGCCAGGACGTCTGCGGTTGAAACATCGGGTAGGTTAGCAACATCGGAGCGTTGCATGATACCGAGCGACAGCAGGTTAACAGCAATCAGAATCGCGAGAACAAAGACAAAACCGATGATGGTTGCCTTACCGACGTCTGAGCGCTTGTTAGCTCGCTTGGAATAAACGGATGCGCCTTCAATGCCGATGAAGACCCACACCGTCACCATCATCATGTTTTTTGTCTGGGTGAGCACATCGCCTAAGCCGGCGTCCGCGCCCCAAAAGTCAATGGCAAAAAGGTCGTATTTGAAGCCGATTGCACAGATGACGATGAAAACGAGAAGCGGAACGATTTTTGCAACGGTGGTAATTGTGTTGATCATTGCCGCGGTTTGAATTCCGCGAATGATGAGAAAGTGGATAGCCCAGAGCAAGATTGATGCACAAATAATTGCCGGGATAGTGTTGCCACCTTCAAAGATTGGGAAGAACTTACCAATCGTTGAGAAGAGAAGGATCAGGTAGCCGACATCACCGATCAGCGCGGAGAGCCAGTATCCCCATGCTGAATTGAAGCCGATGTAATCGCCAAATCCCGCGCGAGCATATGCGTAAATGCCGTTATCGAGCTGAGGCTTACGAGCGGAGAGGAACTGATAAACCAGGGCCAGGCAGACCATACCGATGCCGGTGATAATCCAACCAATGATGGTCGGGCCAGCGCTGGCGGCTGCGGCGATGTTCTGGGGGAGTGAGAAGATTCCTCCGCCGATCATCGATCCGATGACAAGTGCTAGAAGGGCGAAGAAGGATAGACCGCCCGGGGCGGCAGAGCCCGTTGAGAGTTCGGAGTCAGTACTCCTGTCCGGTGTTGAACTCATGACAATCCTTAGTAACGAAAGAACGTTGTGTAGAAAGATCGTCCTTGCCAGTTAGGTAAGGGAAATACATCGTCGTCGATGTGATTTCACTGTAAAAGCTACAGATTCAAAGCTCTGCATACTTTCGATTCTTCGGTTGTTGATAAAAATGAACGATCTTTTCTAGTTAAAGTCACTTCGTTTCTAAGCTCTATAACACTGTGTGATGTAGCTTAATAGTTTCAATGTAAACCATTTCAATTAATGAGAAAAATTAATAATTATCAGCGTGTCCCCCTTTAAATTGAATTTAAATACAAATTTATGAAGATTTTTACTCAATTTTTGTGGACTGGAATGGTGGCGAAAATATTTTTAAACCGTGAGCGGTTGCTGTTTAGGCTGAAAAGTCATCGTCAATGGGTAGCAAGATGCTCGGTGCCTGGGTCTCAATAAGAAGCCACGGATTAATGTACTCATCGCCTTTGCGAACTCCCCAGTGGATGCAGAGGGTCAGGCTCGAGCAGTGGTGTTGTGAGGCGTCTATTGCTGCGATGGGTTGACCTTTGGTGACCTTGGTGCCGATGGGGAGCGGGTTTGTTACCGGTTCAAAGCTGGACTTCTTGCCGTCGGGGTGCGTGATCGTAATGACAGTACGGTCAACAACTTTGCCAGAGAATGAAATCGTTCCTGCTTCGGGCGCAACAACCTTGGTGGATGCGGTTGCTGAAAAGTCGACGCCGCGATGCCCCGCATTCCATTTTTTGGGTGGCTTTTTGAAGTGCCGTTCCACGCTGTAGGGGTCGCCTACGGGGGATTGCCAGTGTGGTGAGGTGCCTGCTGATGCCGACGGGTTGGGTAGGAAAGTTGCAAGAAGCAGTATCGCTACCTGTATGGCGGTGGCGGTGCGCTTGGAGCTGGACGCTGGGGCTTGCTGAAAAATGTGGTTCATAAGAAAACCTCACCACGGGTTTCCCGTTGAATCTATAGAAAAGTCTAAAAATGTGGATAACTCCGCCAAAAAAAGAGTTATCCACAGGTTTGATGTGTGTAGCTGCTCACTTAAACCTGTGTTGGCTCTGGAAACCGCAGAATCCTGCTGTGAAACCGGTGCTTCTGCGGTATAGTTGACGATTGCAGTTTGCCTAAGCGCGCGTCCTTCTGCTGAGGGATGCAACTCGCGAGGGGAAAGAACGTCATTTACACGTCGTTCACCGTGCCTTAGCGTGCGGTCTGACAACGCGTAATCTCAGGGAGCTAGCTTATTCACAGCAGCTCATAAGAGACTTTCGGTCTGCTTAAAACTAAGCAGTGAAGGCTTGAAGATGAGTCCCATGAAAATTTTCAGGGGCCGTATCTGCGAGATTGCCAGGGGAACGAATAAGTTCCATGTAACCGATAACTACTATGCGCGCGGCAGATCTAGCCTGGAATCAGGGGACTGCCCGGCACCATCTCAAAAGGAGACGACATGCCCGTCGTAACTATGCGCCAGCTTCTGGACTCAGGCGTTCACTTTGGTCACCAGACCCGTCGCTGGAACCCCAAGATGAAGCGTTACATCTTCACCGAGCGTAACGGCATCTACATCATCGACCTGCAGCAGTCACTCGAATTCATCGACAAGGCTTACGAAGCAGTAAAGACCACCGTTGCACACGGCGGCACCGTACTGTTCGTTGGTACCAAGAAGCAGGCTCAGGAAGCAATTGCTGAGCAGGCAACCCGCGTTAATATGCCTTACGTTAACCACCGCTGGCTCGGTGGTATGCTCACCAACTTCGCAACCGTTTCAAAGCGTATCGACCGCATGAAGGAACTTGAGCAGCTGGACTTCGACGACGTAGCAGGCTCACAGTACACCAAGAAGGAACTCCTGCTTCTGCGTCGCGAGCACGAAAAGCTGGAGAAGACCCTCGGTGGTATCCGCAACCTCACCAAGGCCCCTTCACTCGTATGGATCGTTGACACCAAGAAGGAGCACCTCGCAGTAGACGAGGCTCAGAAGCTCAACATCCCCGTTGTTGCAATCCTCGACACCAACGCAGACCCGGACGAAGTTGCGTTCCCGATCCCCGGTAACGACGACTCAATCCGCTCCGTTAACCTGCTGACCCGCGTTATCGCAGACGCAGTTGCAGAAGGCCTGCTCGAGCGTAACAACAAGAAGGCTGGCAAGGCAGACTCAACCGAAGAGCCCATGGCTGAATGGGAAAAGGAACTGCTTGAGCAGCACGAAGCTGCAAAGTCAGAAGAGTCAGCTAAGTAATTTTGCTGAAAATAAGACGGTGCCCAACCTCGCAAGGATGGGCGCCGTCTTATACTCGCAGTGGACGCTTACAGGCGTCCGCCCCACCAACCTTTGAACTAAAACAATCAAGGAGTTCACAATGGCGAACTACACCGCAGCAGACATCAAGGCACTGCGCGAAAAGACTGGCGCTGGCATGCTCGACGTCAAGAAGGCTCTTGACGAGGCTAACGGCGACCAGCAGAAGGCAATGGACATCATCCGCGTTAAGGGTCTCAAGGGCGTTACCAAGCGCGAAGGCCGTGCAACCGCAGAAGGCATCGTTGCAGCACGCGTTGAAAACGGCGTTGGCTACATGGTTGAAGTTAACTCAGAGACCGACTTCGTTGCTAAGTCAGAGCCCTTCATCGCTTTCGCTAACAACGTTCTTGAAGCAGCTATCTCAGCTAACGCTTCAACCCTTGAAGAACTCAAGGCAGCTACCGCAGACGGCAAGACCGTTGAAGAACTGACCACCGAAGCTGGCGCACTGCTGGGCGAGAAGGTTGTAGTTCGTCGCGTAGCACGCGTTGAGGGCGAAAACGTTGCAGTTTACCTGCACAAGACCTCAAAGGACCTGCCCGCACAGGTTGGCGTTCTGCTGGCTGTTACCGGTGAGAACACCGACGAAGTTGCTCACGACGTTGCAGTTCACATTGCTGCTATGTCACCGAAGTACCTCAACTCAGACGCTATTGCAGCTGAGGACATCGAGGCAGAAAAGCGCGTTGCTGAAGAAACCGCACGCGGCGAGGGCAAGCCTGAGCAGATCATCCCGAAGATCGTTGAAGGCAAGCTCAAGGCTTTCTACAAGGAAAACACCCTGCTCGATCAGGACTTCGCAAAGGACTCATCAAAGTCAGTTGAGAAGGTTCTATCAGAAAACGGTGCAACCGCAACCGCTTTCGAGCGTTTCCGCGTAGGCGCATAAGTTTAGACAAACTTGTTACCTCAAATTTGTGGATGATTAACATGTGATTGTGCACAGATTTAGGGAAGACAAAGGGGAGTACCGCTTAAGGTGCTCCCCTTTGCCGTATGCTGTTCTAGAGCATGACTGTGCATTTTGCCCGGTTGATGCAAAAAATTTTTATCTACCGTTACACCACATGGAGGATTCGTGGCTGAAAACGCTTCAAACATCCACAAGGACGACACCGGTCGTCGTCGCGTTCTGCTGAAGCTCTCAGGCGAGGTTTTTGGCGGCGGCAAGGTTGGTATTGATACTGACGTTATCCGCGGTATCGCTGATCAGATTGCGGCTACCGTTGGTCAGGTTGAGACCTCTATCGTGATTGGTGGCGGTAACTTCTTCCGCGGTGCAGAACTGTCAACTGCGGGTATGGACCGTTCACGTGCTGACTACATGGGTATGCTAGGCACCGTGATGAACTCTTTGGCGTTGCAGGACTTCTTGGAGCAGGCTGGTATCGATACTCGCGTACAGTCAGCCATCACCATGCCGCAGGTCGCAGAGACTTACATCCCGCGTCGTGCAATCCGCCATATGCAAAAAGACCGCGTTGTGATCTTTGGTGCTGGTGCCGGTCTGCCTTATTTCTCGACCGATACCGTTGCGGCGCAGCGCGCACTGGAAATTCATGCGGATGAGGTTCTGGTTGCTAAGAACGGCGTGGACGGTATCTACACCGCTGACCCGAATAAGGATCCCAACGCTGAGCGCCTGTACAACCTCACCTACGATGACGCGCTGAAGCGCAACATCCGTGTGATGGATCAGACCGCGTTCTCGCTGTGCAAGGACAACAACGTAGCGATGCGTGTGTTTGGTATGCAGGGCGAAGGTAACGTAACTCGTGCAATTCTTGGTGAAGAAATGGGAACCCTGGTTACCAAGTAATAGCTACCGGTGAGGTGGCTACCCGTCCTTGTAGAACGTTGTTACCTTGAAAAACCTAGCTAATCAGCGACTTGATTGTCTAAAAGTAGCCCGGCCAGCGGTCGGGCTACTAGACTATTGAAAAGACTCTATGGTGAGTAGTAGATACTCGCCTCAACCTGTGGCTTTTCGCCACCGCACTATTGAAGGAGATCCCCGTGATCGAAGAAACCCTGGCTGATGCAGGCGAACGCATGGACAAGGCTGTAGAAGCCGCAAAGCACGAGTTTTCAAACGTTCGTACCGGACGTGCGAACCCTTCACTGTTTTCATCATTGACCGTCGATTACTACGGTGCACCTACTCCCTTGCAGCAGCTGGCGTCCTTCCAGACTCCTGAGGCACGCACTATCTTGATTACTCCTTACGATAAGAGTGCAATGAGTGCAATCGAGAAGGCTCTGCGCGACTCTGATCTCGGTGCAAACCCCTCAAATGACGGTAACGTGATTCGCATTGTGATGCCCGAGATGACCGAAGAGCGTCGCAAGGAATACATCAAGCTTGTCAGCCACAAGGCTGAGGATGCCCGTGTGGCAGTTCGTAACGCTCGCCGTAGTGCTAAGTCTGCTATCGACAAGTTCGTGAAGGACGGCGAGATCGGTGAGGACGAGGGTACTCGCGCAGAGAAGGAACTCGACACTTTGACCAAGAAGCACGTTGAGACTGTGGATTCTCTGCTCAAGCACAAGGAAGCTGAGCTTCTCGAAGTTTAATCGAGGTCTTTGACTATGAGCAATATGCTCTCAACCGACACGGCTAAGGAACCTAAACCTTCCAAAGCCGGTCGAAACTTGCCTGCCGCTATTTCCGTCGGCGTTGTTCTCGGCGCCGGCCTAGCGGTGGGTTTGTTTTATGTTCCGGTTATTTTGGTAGTTCTCGCCGCCGCTGCGACTGCTGTAGGAGCGTGGGAAGTGACCCACGGTCTGAATCAAAAACGGGGAATGGGTATTCCTGTAATTCCGGCGGTGGTCGCGGCTGCGATTGTTCCTTTTTTTGCTTACTACGGTGGCGGACAGTGGCTTATTTTTGCTGTCGTAGCCTTTAGCTTGGTACTGATTGGCTGGCGAGCGTGCGGCCCGAAAAACGGCATGATTATGTCGATGATGGGTTCGATGTTTGTCATGAGCTGGGTGCCGCTGCTTATTTCGCTTGCGTTGTTGCTCTTTAGACAGGACGCAGGCGCTGGCAAGGTTTTCACCATTTTGATTATGGCTATTGGTAACGATACCTGGGGCTATATCGCGGGCGTGCTGTGGGGCAAGCATCCGATGGCTCCCAAGATTTCTCCGAAGAAAACCTGGGAGGGTTTTGCCGGCTCTATGGTGGGTTCCATCGTCGTTGGCGTTATCTGCATGTTTTTCTTGGGCGAGCCTTTGTGGTTCGGCTTTATCATCGCCTTCTTCTTGGTCATTGCCTCAACGGTAGGTGACCTTTCTGAGTCTATGGTGAAGCGAGAAATCGGCATCAAGGACATGAGTAATATCTTGCCCGGTCACGGAGGCGTGATGGACCGCTTGGATTCCATTGTGTTTGCGATTGCTGCAGGGTACGTGATTTTTGAACTGCTTGCGCCTTTCTCTACAAATCTCTAATAGTGAGGACTTCATTAGGTATGCCTGAAACCTCTCAGCGTATTAGCGAGTTTCGCGTGGTTGATGAGCGTGAGACTGGTTACAACATCGAAGCTGTTGATCAGTTCTTCACTGATTTAGCTAACGACTATGAACGCTTGCGTTCCGATGGTTCTCATGCAGGAATCACGACGGCACGTGCGATTCGCCAAAGCACCTTTCAACCGCAGAAAGGTGGCTATGCTGTAGCTGACGTGGATGCTGCTTTATCGCGTGTGGAGGATCGTTTTGCTGCCATTGAACGACGTTCTTTCATTGCGGAGCACGGGCGTGAGGCGTGGAGCGAGCACGTGGAGCAGATCGCTGAACTGCTGATGGGACGCTTGCGGCGAGAGGACGGGGAGCGCTTTAGGCGTCCTGCGCATCGTCTGACAAAGGGTTATCTCACTGAAGATGTTGATGCTTTGTGCAATCGTCTGATGCGTGAGTTTAAGACTTCGGATAACCTGAGCGCTGATGTGGTCAGAGGAGCTGTGTTTCGAAGTGCTACAGGTTCGCGTTGTTATGAGGAAACTCAGGTGGATGCCTTCTTGGATAAGTGCATTGAGTTGATTCACGACCTGAAGTAGTCTCTGTGCCGCTCTTGTCTGAATAAAACCTTGTTCGCAGGTATTACGAACTCGAAAAATTTACCTGTAAACCTTTTTGTTCTAGTGTGACGGAACAAAAACCCCCGATGCCACTGTGATGTATATAAATAAACATGCTGATGAATTTGTTCTAAAACAGCTTTGAAATCGGCGTCAAGGACAGTAAGCTTGTTTCTGTTATCAAGTATTTGTCGCCCAAATGGGTTACAAACTTTTACTTCATAGAAAGAAGATAAATCATGGGTGTTATTCTCGGTTGGATTATTCTCGGCCTCATTGCTGGTGCGCTTGCAAAGCTCATCATGCCCGGTAAGCAGGGTGGTGGCATCATCGTTACCATGATTCTCGGTATCGTAGGCGCACTGCTCGGTGGTTGGTTGGGTAGTTTCCTGCCCTTCTTGTCATCAAACACTGGCGGTCTTGGTCTTGGCTCAATCATCACCTCAGTAATTGGTGCTTTGATTGTTCTGTGGATCTACGGCCTGGTTACCAAGCGCCGCTAAATCCTAGCTTTTTCAAAAGCCCCCGTTCTCGTTTGAGGACGGGGGCTTTTGCTATGTCCTCTATGGTCAAGCTAACCCGTTGCACGCTGGCAATAGCTAACCTTGCGGTGGCAGAGTTTAATGTACACACAGCTAATGTCTTGAAAGAAGAATCGTGAAGAGTATTTTCCGCATCATGAGGGCAACCCATACTCTGTGGCCCTATTACACCGGTATTATAGTCTGCTCAATTTTGATGTCGGTGACTTCACTGGCTAGCCCCTTCATTATTAAGGGTGCTACTGATGCTGTTGTAAATTCAGTCAATGGAACCGAGCAGACGCCGATGAGCGTCATTGTCTGGTTTGCGGTGGCGTATTTTGCCGCTCAGCTGTTCAACACGGTAATCACCAATGTGGGTGGTTTTCTCGGAGACGTGATGAGCCAGAAAATGCGCACCATCCTCTCCACTCGCTATTTTGAAAAGCTGCTGGTGTTACCGCAAAGCTACTTTGACTCAGAGCTAACCGGTACTATCATTTCGCGCCTTAATCGTTCGATCACCGAGGTGACGAACTTCGTGAAGATGTTCTCTAATACCTTCTTCACGATGATTATTACTACTATCGCGGTGATTGGTATTAGCGGTTGGTACTACTGGCCACTGGCGCTTTTGCTGGTCATTATTTTTCCCACCTACTTATGGTTGACCTCAAAAACCAGCGAAAAATGGCAGGTATGGGAGGCTGAGAAGAACAAGAATATCGACATCGCATCCGGCCGCTTCAACGAGGTAATCGGCCAGGTTCGAGTGGTGAAATCATTTGGACAGGAACGACGCGAGTTGGGTTTGTTCAAAAAGCATTTCAACAAGACTATTGGTCTCACACAGGCGCAGTCATCGTTCTGGCACCGCATGGACGTTGCTCGCCGCGGTTTCTTAGATCTCGTCTTCTTTGGTCTCTATCTCATGATTTTTCTGCGCACCCTGGCCGGTGATTTCACCATCGGTGACATGGTGCTGTTGATTCAGCTCATGGGCATGGCAGTCCAGCCGATCTCTTCATTGAGCTGGGTAGTGGATACCGCTCAGCGCGCCATCGCAGGTTCCAAAGACTACTTTGAGGTCATGGAGCTTGCCCCTGATCAGCGTGCACTAGCCCTGGTTGCAAGTACTTCTGGCTCGCAAAAATCGCAGCCCCTCAAAACATTAGCTGGAGACGACCTCATCCGATTTGAGAACGTAGCCTTTGGGTATGAAGGCGAAGCGAACGTCCTCAACGACATCAACCTGTCGGTCAAGCGTGGCGAAAAAATTGCTTTTGTGGGTGAATCCGGTGGCGGTAAATCAACGCTCATGGCTTTGCTTGAAGGTCTTTATGATCCTCGCGACGGCAAAGTGGTTGTAGATGGTGATGTCATTGAGAGCGCTGACCTTGAAAAATTGCGTTCGCGCATCGGCATGGTGTTCCAGGACGCATCACTATTCTCCGGTACTATCGCCGAAAATATTGCCTACTCGCGTCCTGAAGCAACCCGCGAAGAAATTATCCGTGCCGCAGAAAAGGCGAACGCGCATGCCTTTATTGAAAAATTTGCGGACGGTTACGACTCGCTGATCGGTGAGCGAGGCCTTAAGCTGTCGGGTGGTCAGAAGCAGCGCATTGCGGTTGCGCGTGCGATTCTCAAAGACGCTCCTATTCTGATCTTGGATGAGGCAACATCTGCGCTTGATACCAAGGCTGAACGCGCGGTTCAGGCCGGATTGGATAAGTTGATGGTGGGGCGTACCTCTCTGATTATTGCGCACCGTCTCTCAACTATTTCTGCAGTCGATCGAATCGTCACGCTCAAAGACGGCAATATCGATGAGGTCGGCACTCCTGATGAGCTGGCGCGTTCGGGCGGTATTTACGCTGAGCTGCTGAGCCTGCAGGATTCAGGGAAGAAGGCTGATAAGAAGCGCCTGAAAAATTATGACATTGTGAGCTAGTTGAAATTGCCCCGTTGCGAAAGTAGCGGGGCATTTTTGATAAGGACTCTGTGTTTTCAGGTGGTTCTCAGCTTGTTCTTTTACGCTAGTAATTGCAGTTACTGTAGATACTTCATGGAAGGGGATACATGAAAACTAAAATTCTAGCTACAGCTTTAGTCGCTGCAGGCGCTGGATTTGCTCGCAAGCGTCATTTTGAAAAAGTGGATGCAGTAGCACCCTCATTACGCCACCCTCTGCTCTATATGCCTGTCAGCGGCCTCACGAAAATATCGTCCTTGCTTCCTGCCCCGCAACGCAACTGGATGCCCGTTGCACCAGCTGCAGCAGGCGTCCGAGTGCAGGAGGTAACACCCGACTATCTGGGACACACTGCGCCCACCGGCTTCCTCAATATTCCCGAACACATTACCGGTGACGGCGCAGTGTTGTGGATTCACGGTGGCGGACATGTGATTGCTACGGCTGGCGCTAATCAGGCCTACCCCTCAAAGCTCGCACAAGAACTAGGTGTTCCCGTCTTCAGCCCCGAGTATCGCAATGCCGGTGAAGCCCCGTTTCCCGCTGACCTAGAGGATGTTTATACTGCTCTGCACTGGTTTCAGGAAAATGCTGAACATTACGGCATTAATCCCGCCAAAATTGCAGTCTCTGGTTCAAGTGCCGGTGGCGGGTTAGCCGCTGCAGTCGTCAACAAAGCATTTGACGAAGGCCATCCGGTGAACTTCCAAGCACTGATTTACCCCATGCTCGATGACCGCGCTGTGCTTCGTAAAGACGATGAAGGACGCGGCAACTTTGTATGGACGCGCACCGACAACGAGTACGCATGGCGAACCTACCTCAACCGCGAGCCCGGTGGCCCCGGAATTCACGAATATGCGGCACCGGCACGACGTGAGAATCTAGCCGGACTGCCTGCAACATGGATTGGGGTAGGGGAATTAGACCTGTTCTATGAAGAGGATCTTGCCTACGCTCAGCGACTGAAAGAAGCTGGCGTAAACGTTCAAACCCACGTTGAACCGGGCATGTACCACGGGGCCGATGTTCTTGTGCCGCGCGCTACTAGCACTCAAAGCTTCAACGCAAGTCTGCTCAAAGCACTCCGTGATTTTTTCGTGGAGTCATCTGAATAAAAACCGTTGAGCGCGTCGCGTGAGATACTAGAGTCATGAAATTTGGCGCAACAACACCTGACTTTGGCTCACGCGATGCCCTTACCCCGGAACTCAGTAAATTCATGGGAGAAGGGCGCACCGTTACGATTCTTGGTTCAACCGGTTCTATTGGCACCCAAGCAATGGATGTCATTCGACACGTCGCTCATCTTTCCGGTGCCACCGTTGATAGCGCGGATGCGCCTTTGAAAGTTGTGGCGCTTGCCGCTGGCACATCGTCGCTACAGCTACTAGCTGAGCAGGCAGTTGAAACCCGTGTGAAGCTGGTCGCTACCTCAGGCGACGCTGAAGCGGCCCGCACACTCAGCGAACTCATCGCAGGGCTAGCAAGCGCAGCCAATATCGCCTATCAGCCGCACATCGTTCACGGTCAGGACGCGGCAACTGAAGCCGCGAGATTCGGCGCCGACGTGGTACTCAACGGAATTACCGGTTCAATCGGTCTCGCGCCCACCCTGGCTGCTCTAGAGTCTGGTCAGCAGGTTGCCCTGGCTAACAAAGAGTCCCTCATCGCCGGTGGACGCTTGGTGAGAGCAGCCGTTGACTCGTCGCCGCTAGAGCAAGCGCTCATTCCCGTGGATTCTGAGCACTCCGCGCTTGCACAGTCACTGGCATCCGGTACTGACCGTGAGGTTGATCGTCTGATTCTTACGGCCTCGGGTGGCCCTTTCCGCGGCATGAGTTACGAGCAACTACGCGATGTAACACCGAAGCAAGCGCTAGCCCACCCCACGTGGGATATGGGATTGGTGGTTACGACTAACTCGGCGTCCATGGTGAATAAGGCTCTTGAAGTTCTTGAAGCCCACCACCTGTTTGGCGTTGATCTTGCCCGCATCGACGTGACGGTGCACCGTCAATCCATTGTCCATTCCATGGTGCAGTTTGTGGATGGCTCAACCATCGCTCAAGCATCACCGCCCACCATGCTTCTACCCATCGCCCTAGGACTGACTTGGCCGCACCGCGTCCCCGGTGTAGCTTCATCCTGCGATTGGTCAACTGCATCTGAGTGGACCTTTGAACCGCTTGATAACAAAGCTTTCCCCGCAGTAGGCATGATTAAGGACGCTGGTAAACGTGCCGGTACCTTCCCCGCCGTTTTCAACGCTGCCAACGAAGAAGCCGTGGCGGCTTTCCACGCTGGCACCATCCGCTTTACCGACATCATCGACACCGTAGGCAAAGTGCTTGACGAACACGAAAACTCAGACGCTAAAACTGAGGACGCAGACCTCACATTGGATGCGGTGTTGCATGCTGAACAGTGGGCACGAGCTCGCGCCAATGAAATGCTGGGACTCTCTTAGACATTCGCCTAGGAAATTTTAGAGCTTTTGCAATCACATAGGATGCGGGATGCCAGCAGTCCCTCTCGCGGATTCGCGTTGGGCGCTCTCCGCGATTCACATTAGCCGCGAGCCAGCTGGCATCCCCGCATACCATGTGAACTGGCCGTCAGCTGAATGAGTAATGCCCCGGCTACTTTTCTCACGTAGCCGGGGCATAATTTTTTACAGAGAGACGCTTTAGTAAACCTCTAGACCGCGTGCGCGGAACTGGTCGCGGATGCGTTCAGTTTCTTCTTTCGAGGGCGGCTGGACGTCCTTGAGCTCGTAGTTGATGCCCAGGGACTCCCATTTATCGGTGCCCATTTGGTGAAAAGGAAGAACCTCAACGCGCTTGACCGCATTGGGCCAGCGGTACACAATATCGGCTACTTTCTCAACATTCTCATAAGAATCCGTGTAGCCGGGCACAGCTACAAAACGAATCCACACGTCCTTACCCAACGCATTGAGACGGTCACCAAAGTCGATGGTGGGCTGTAACTCGCGTCCTGTGACCTTCTTATAGGTGTCCTCATCGCCGGACTTCACATCGAGAAGCACCAGATCAACGTAGTCCAAGAACTCGTCGGTGACGGTGCGTCCAAGATACCCCGAAGTATCGATGCAAGTGTGAATGCCCAACGATTTTGCACTAATCAGAAGGTTCTCAGCGAAGGCACGCTGCATAAGAACTTCGCCGCCAGAGATAGTGATTCCGCCGCCGGTTGATTTGAAGACCTTACGATAACGCTTGACCTTTTTGAGCAGCTCATCGATCATAATCGGTTTGCCGTCTCGCATCTGAAAAGTATCGGGGTTATGGCAGTAGACGCAACGCAACGGGCATCCGTTCATGAACACTGTCATGCGGGTGCCCGGCCCGTCCACAGCGGTTACAAGCTCCCAAGAATGGATGGAGCCGAGCTTACCTTCGCGCATCAACTGTAGCTGTGATGAGCGCTCAAGGTCGGTCATCTCACCCAAACCCCAGGTGCCAGCCCCGGATTGGCGAGACTCCGGGGGAGCAAAATCTTGTTCCCCCGGAGCCTGAACATCAATAGACATAGATGAAATTAAGCGCCCTGGTGGAAGGTGCGTGAGAGAACGTCCATCTGCTGCTCGCGGGTAAGGCGAACAAAGTTGACGGCGTAACCTGAAACGCGAACGGTGAGGTTCGGGTAGTTCTCAGGGTTCTCCATAGCGTCAAGCAAGGTGTCCTTGTTCAACACGTTGATGTTTGCGTGGTACAGGCCCTTGCTGTCTGCGGGCTTTGCCTCGCGGTTTGCCTTCATTGATGCAAGGCGCTCTTCGTAAGTCTTTACTGCCATGATATGACCTTCTTTCTAAATGAATATTTTGTGTAAGAACTACTAGAAACTAGTCTTCTTCCGGAACGAATCCGGCGTCCAAGATGCCAACGAGGTTCTTGACCTGTTCGTCCTTGGTGCGGCCCAACGCGGTCGGGGTGATCGTGTTGGTCAGCGAGATACCGTCGAGAGCGTCGTCGTAGTCGAGCTTGCCAACGGAGAGCATTGACGCCACCATGCCGTGGGTGTCTTTGCCGTTCTCGGGGTTTGCACCGGGGGAGAACGGGGTGCCTGCGCGGTGACCTGATGGGAAGTTACCGGTTGCCTTACCGTAGACAACGTTTGAGGTAATGGTCAGAACCGACTGGGTGGGGATTGCGTCGCGGTAGAGCGGGATTGCCTTGATCTTGCTCATGACGGTGTGGACGATGGTTGCAGCGATATCGTCTGCGCGGTCGTCGTCGTTGCCGTAGGCGGGGAAGTCGCCTTCGGTCTTGTAGTCAACAATCAGACCGGTCTCGTCGCGAATGGGGGTTACCTTCGCGTACTTGATAGCTGATAGTGAGTCAGCGACGATTGACAGACCAGCGATGCCACAACCCATTGCACGGATGATGTCTGAGTCGTGCAGAGCCATCTCGATGGATTCGTAGGCATACTTGTCGTGGCTGTAGTGAATGATATTCAAAGCCTCAACGTAGGTGCCGATAACCCAGTCAAGCATGTGCTCATACTTGTTCCAGACTTCATCGAAGTCAAGGGGACCGTCGCCCGTGATGGGCTCGTAACCCTCAACAACCTGCTTGCCGCTCATCTCATCGCGTCCACCGTTCATGGCGTACAGCAAAGCCTTAGCAGCGTTGACGCGAGCGCCGAAGAACTGCATCTGCTTGCCGACCTTCATGGGCGATACGCAGCAGGCGATTGCGGCGTCGTCGCCCCAGTGTTGGCGAATCTGCGGGTCTGACTCGTACTGAATCGACGAGGTTTCGATAGAAATTGCCGAGCAGAATTCCTTGTAGCCATCGGGCAGGTTCTCGTCCCAGAAGATGGTGATGTTGGGCTCAGGCGCGGGGCCGAGGTTGCGAAGAGTCTGCAGTAGACGGAATGAAGTCTTGGTGACTAGGGTGCGACCGTCGTCTGAGAAGCCACCGTCTGACCAGGTTGCCCAGTAGGGGTCACCTGAGAAGATTTGATCGTAATCGATGGTGCGCAGGAAGCGGGTGATACGCAACTTGATGACGAGTGCGTCGATCATTTCCTGTGCGTCGGACTCGGTGATGGTGCCTTCTGCAAGGTCACGCTCAAAGTAGGCATCCAAGAAACCTGAGAGGCGACCAATGGACATTGCAGCGCCGTCCTGAGACTTAACTGATGCCAGGTAACCGAAGTAGGTCCACTGAACAGCTTCTTGTGCATTCTTAGCGGGGCCTGAGATATCAAAGCCGTACTTTGATGCCATGTTCTTCAGGCGCTTGAGGGCCTTGATTTGCTCTGAGTGTTCTTCGCGGTAGCGTGCCCAGTGTTCTGAGAAGCCCTTGTCGGCCACTGAATCCTTAGCGCGTTCCTTGTCGGCGATGAGGGCATCTACACCGTAGAGAGCTACACGACGGTAGTCACCGATGATGCGACCGCGACCGTAAGCATCGGGCAGACCGGTGATGATGTGTGAAGAACGTGCCGCGCGGATGCGGGGAGTGTAGATATCGAAGACTGCCTCGTTGTGAGTCTTGCGGTACTCGGTGAAGATTTTCTTAACGTCTTCGTTAGGTTCTTTGCCGGCCTCGCGGATTGCGGTTTCGACCATGCGCCAGCCACCGTAGGGCATCATAGCGCGCTTGAGGGGAACATCGGTCTGCAGACCAACGATAACGTCGTCGTCCTCTGAAATGTAGCCAGCACCGAAAGCATCAATCTCTGCGGGGGTTTCGGTATCTACATCGTAAACACGCTGCTTGCGTTCTACGGAGAGGAACTTCTTCTCGAGAGTGTCCCACACACGCAGGGTCTTTTCGGTAGGACCTGCGAGGAAGGAAGCGTCGCCTTCGAAGGGGGTGTAGTTCTTGAGAATGAAGTCGCGTACCTCAACGCCGCGCTTCCATTCGCCGTCTGCGAAGTTACGCCACGCGTCAGCAAACTCGGGACGAATCAACAGGTCTTCGTCGATGTGAGCTTGTGCAGTCATTGTGCTGATTGCTCCTTTTTCTTCTGTCCGTTGTGCGGGCATGTATAGAGGAATATCTTGCTTAAAACACTAGGAGTTCTGAAGGTAAAAATAAAGGCGGAAAGAAATCTTGACAGCCTGTTGTTTTGTTGCTTGATTTTTAAAAATATGGCTCTGACTAGTTGTTTTGTAATTTTTTGAGAAAGGTTGCGGTGGAACGTTGAGGGTGCGTACGGAAAAAATATCAAATATGAAGTAAAGGTTATTTCTACACAAAAAATTGGGTGAAACTGACCTAAACTTTGAGGTGAACATGACCTAAAGTACCTGTGGAATATAGGTCACAGCAGTCTGTAACCCGGCTCATAACATTCGCGTATATCAAGCTTTCGCCCCGATGCTATAAAGCTAGTTTTCAGCTGCTCATCTTAGGATGAAAGCTCTGACTCTAGTTCCACAGACGCTATGTACTAGAGTATGGCTAGTTAGAAGCGTGAAAACTGAGACCGTAGGGGCGCAATGGGCATCTTGCTATTTATTATTGGTGTCATCATCATGGCAGTGGCGATTGGTGCATCGATCGGTTTGCATGAGATTGGGCATCTTGTGCCCGCCAAAAAGTTTGGCGTTCGCGTGCCTCAGTACATGATTGGCTTTGGTAAAACCCTGTTTTCTGTTCGCAGGGGAGAAACCGAATACGGGTTCAAGCTGATTCCGCTGGGCGGCTATATTTCAATGATTGGAATGTATCCGCCTGCAAAAACCGGTGAGGGACTGCGCACCAGTACCACCGGCCCCTTTAGTCAGCTCATCGAGGACGCCCGTGCGGTTGACCACGAACGCATCAGCGAAACCGATGAGAACAGGGTTTTTTATAAGCTACCCATTTATAAGCGCATCATTATTATGCTGGGCGGACCGGTGATGAACCTACTCATCGGCGTAGTGTGTGTAGCGATTTTGATTCTTGGTTTTGGTAGTGCACAGCCCACCACCACGGTGTCATCGGTGAGTCAGTGCGTTAAAACTGTTTCATCGGAGCAGGAGAATAATGCTACCGCAGCGTGCGCTGAGAGCGACCCGAAAGCCCCAGCCGCTGCAGCCGGTCTAAAAGCTGGAGATGTAATCACCCGTTTTGCGGGGCAAGATATTTCAAGCTGGAACCAGCTGACCGATGAAATTAAAACTCACGCCAACCAGAGCGTTGAGGTGACCGTGCTTCGTGACGGTAAAACTGAGAACCTCACCATCGAACCGATGCTCACTGCGCGTCCTGTGATGAATGAGACGACCGGAACCTATGAGAAAAATGAGGACGGTAGCTACAAGACCACCGATGTTGGCTTTATTGGTGTCTCCCCGTCAACCGAGCTGGTGCCCGGCACTGCCGGAGATATTCTGCCGACCGTTGGGGAGCAGATGAAGAGCATCTACTCCAGCGTCCTCCGCCTGCCCGCGCGTGTTTTTGAAACCGCCAGGGTGCTGGTGACGAACGGTGAGCGAGGCGTTAATGGCCCCATGTCAGTTGTGGGTGTTGGGCGCATCGCCGGAGAGATTGCATCCACCGACCAGATTAATCTCAAAGAAAAAGCAGCCACGCTGGTGTCGATGATTGGCACGCTCAATCTTTTTCTTTTTGCTCTCAACCTTGTGCCGTTGCTACCTCTTGACGGTGGTCATGTACTCGGCGCGCTGTGGGAAGGTGTTCGTAAGTTGTTTGCGCGCTTGTTTGGGCGACAGAATCCGGGACCGTTTGATGCCGCTAAGCTCCTGCCACTGACATTTGTGGTTGCAGGTGCGTTCGGGCTGATGTCGCTGATTCTCATTACCGCAGATATCTTCAAGCCCATTACTTTGCTGTAGAAAGCTAAGCCGCGAACTCTAAAAACTAAGAAATGAGCTTCACCAATTGCTGGTGATGATGCTCAGGCAGACAATGGGCAGCAACGACATCTTGTGCGATGTTCTTGTTGCCCATTTTTGCCGCGAATACCATACCCATGGTAATCCCGTGCTCAGGTCTATCGTGAAAAACAATGTCGTGCTTGGGTTTGATAATTCCAGGTGCGATAACCCTGGCATATGCCCCGCAGTCACCGTGAGCAGCGAAAGTTTTCACCCAGCCCTGGCGCTCAAGCCACATTGCAAAGGTTCTGCATGGCTGTCGTGGCACGCTCACTTCGAGAACGGCTGTGCCTACTGAAAATCGCTGATTGATTAAAACCTCCGACCAGTTCACTCCAACAGTTGTAAGGTTCTCACCAAACATTCCGTTGGCGTAATTCACGCCCCCTTGCTCAGACCAGAAATCTAGTTCTTCGCGCGCAAAGATATAGACCGCTTTGTCGGCGCCACCATGATGCTTTGCGTTGCCCACCAAGTCGCCTTCTACTCCTGACCCGTCACCGTAACGCGGGCCTGGCGCAAAAACGCTAATGGAGTCGACCGCTACCTTGTGAATTCCGGTGGGGCGATGCGGCTGATCAGGTGCGGGAAAAGGACGCGCGATATTAGTCGACACAATATGAGGGGTGGTTGTTCTTACGGGGGTCTCAAGGCTCATATACGGCATTGTAAATGTGCCTGTGGTGAAAGAGTCGTAGCTTCGTCTTCTTAAAATCGAGCCAACTGGTGCACAATAGAAGTTGACTCAATACGTATGCTTTGTGGCTACGTATAAAAATACTTTTGGAGGAACGCTTTGACCTCGGTCAATCTAGGAATGCCTGCACCCCCGCCGCCCGTTCTGGCACCGCGTCGTAAGACCCGCCAGTTCAACGTTGGTTCAGTTGGCGTTGGCTCAGAATCGCCCATTTCAGTGCAGTCAATGACTACCACCAAAACTCACGATATTGGTGCTACTTTGCAGCAGATCGCTGAGCTCACCGCAGCCGGTTGCGACATTGTTCGCGTGGCATGCCCCACCGATAAGGACGCAGAGGCTCTGCCTATTATCGCTCAGCAGTCACAGATTCCTGTCATTGCTGATATCCACTTCCAGCCCAAGTACGTTTATGCTGCTATTGAAGCTGGATGCGGCGCTGTGCGCGTTAACCCCGGTAACATTCGTAAGTTTGATGACCAGATTAAAGAAATCGCACAGATGGCTAAAGACCACGGCACCTCAATCCGCATTGGTGTGAATGGTGGTTCTTTGGACAAGCGTTTGCTGGAAAAGTACGGACGCGCTACTCCCGAGGCTCTCGTTGAGTCTGCTGTGTGGGAGGCATCCTTGTTCGAAGAACACGGCTTCCACGATTTCAAGATTTCAGTCAAGCACAATGACCCCGTCGTCATGGTTGAGGCATACCGTCAGCTGGCAGCAGCCGGCGACTGGCCCCTGCACCTGGGCGTGACTGAGGCTGGCCCCGCCTTCCAGGGCACCATCAAGAGCTCCACCGCATTTGGTGCTCTACTCTCTCAGGGCATCGGCGACACCATCCGCGTCTCGCTGTCTGCACCTCCCGTTGAAGAGGTCAAGGTTGGTTCGCAGATTCTCGAATCTTTGAACCTGCGCCCGCGCAAGCTCGATATCGTTTCTTGCCCCTCATGCGGTCGCGCTCAGGTGAACGTTTGGGAGCTGGCAGAAAAGGTCACCGAAGGTCTTGAAGGCATGAAGGTTCCGTTGCGCGTAGCCGTTATGGGTTGCGTTGTAAACGGTCCCGGCGAAGCACGCGAAGCAGACCTCGGCGTCGCATCCGGCAACGGTAAGGGACAGATCTTCGTCAAGGGTGAAGTTATCAAAACCGTTCCCGAAGATCAGATCGTCGAGACCCTGATTGAAGAAGCTAACCGTATTGCTGGCGAGATGGAAGCAAGCGGCGAATACGTTCCCGAAGGCTCTCCGTCAGTTAACATCAGCTAATACGCATTTTCATTCATCGCAGAGGCCACCGGCACATCTATGAAATCTACACCTACGCGGTCGCAGACCGTCAGCATTCGTCCGCTCACTCATGAGCACCGGCAACAGCTGTGTAGATTGATAGATCGTGACCCGGTGGTCTCTGTTTTTAACGCCGAACACTTAGCGAAGTTCGGTTTACCCGATGCTCAACGGGCTACACGCATGCGCTCGCCCTTTGGTTTTATGGGGATTTTTGAAGCACCGAACGATGCTGCGGCTCCGGCAGAAAACAGCGCACTGGCTTTGGGGGCAGCTATTCCTCGTGCTTTGCGTCAGATGGCGCAGGTATTCGCGCGTCCTCTCCCTTTCTCGCCCGAATCTGTGGTGAATACTCAGGACGCCCCTGCCGATTCCATCGCGCCAGTTGAAGAAAAGCTGGTGGGTGCTTTCTGGCTGGGCGGAAACTGCGTCCCGGTGGATATTCCTGAGCAGTATATTCCCGATGTAGCGGCCTTTATTTCTCAGCATCATCGTCAGATCGCATCTATCTTTGGTGCGGCAGATACCGTACTGCCGCTGTGGGAAAAAGCAGAACCCGCCTTCAAAAATGTGCTCGATATTAGGGCACAACAACCACTCTTATACCTTCCGCCGCAACGAACCATCAGCCACTCACGCGACCTTTACCGCCCGGGCTTGCCCGCACCTCAGATCTCTAAGGGCGTGCGCTTTGCCCGAGAGTCTGACAACAAGACCTTGCTGCAAGCATCCGTAGCAATGTTCACCGAAGAAGTGGGCTACGACCCGATGACTCGCGATTCTATCGGCTATAAGCGACGCGTCCACGATTTTATTGCCGAGCGCAGAACCGTAGTGGCAGTCAACGCCGAAGACGTTGTCGTCTTCAAAACCGATGTGGGCATCGCAGCTGGTGACGTCTGTCAGCTTCAGGGAGTCTGGTTGCACCCTGCTTATCGTGGCTTCGGGCTTTCCGCCCCATTGCTTGTTCAGGCCTGTGAGCTGTTACGGCCTCGGTATCCCCACATCAGCTTGTACGTGAATGACTACAATGTGCGAGCCCGCGCGCTCTATGCCCGCGTAGGTTTTGAGCAAGCAGATACTTTCGCCACCGTCCTCTTTTAATTGTGGGCGATTGTGTGGTGCGTGCTACATAAGTGGCTACATGCTTTTGGTCTAATTACCCCGTGAATAAATCTAAAGTAAGGTCTAGAACCACGTTCAACCACGCACAAAAGGCCAATCATTATGCCCACATTGATGCACCGTGCCGCATCCGTAACTTTCGGCGCGGCCTTGCTTATCTCAGCCCTCTCAACCGGAGCAGCACACGCTGAAAACTCAAGCGAAACTGCCATTCAAGATATCTCAGCACACGTTCAAGTTCTTGGCGCTGACTACGGAGCAGCCACAGACGACGTTCACTGCTACAACAACGGAGCATGCGAACAAAACTATGAAAAAGCCCTGGTCACATGGAGCGCTCGCACCGGCGCTCACGCCATTCTCAGCCCTCACCGTGTTGACGCTTTCAAACTCGCAGGCGGTACAGAAAAGCTCGGTGCTCTTGAATCCGAATTTTGGCAAAGCGCATACTGCGGTGAATCGGTCACCACACTCGACGGCACTCACCGTTTCATGATTGTGGTGGATTCAGGCACGCAGGCTGGCTCATACCTATCCCTCGATGGGGTGGACGCTGAAAAATGGCACGCCACCCGCGCCGAAACTAAAGCATGTTTTGCTGATAATGCTGCAGTGCACGATCCTTCACTGGGAATCTAGCGCTTTATAGACTGACACGAGAATTGGGGTCTCGTAGTTTTCCCGTTACCTCACGGCTCACCACCTGCCGGTAACGGGGTAAAGAGTGCATCACACGATGGGCTCTTACGCAAAATAGGGGAAAAATGAAAAACACATACACAATCACAACGTCTGCGCTAGCACTTGCAACGTTGGCGATGACAATTACACCGGGTACAGCTCAGGCTGCTACCTTCCGTCAGAATCCAGATGCAGGCATCACGAAAGTCTGGCAGCAGAACCCTGGCAAGTACGGGCAGCCGACCTCCAACGAGGAATGCGTGACCGGCGCTGGCTGCGCGCAGACCTTTGAAAACGCAGTAATCACGTGGAGTCGTACCACCGGTGTGAAGGTTCTCAACGGTGCTGAACGAGCAGCCGCTTATAAAGAAGCAGGCGGCATTGCCGTTCTGGGTGCTCTTGAATCTGATGCGTGGAACCACAGCTTTTGCGGTACCTCTGTCACCACCTACAACGGCAAGAACCAGAGCCGTTGGCTGGTAGTTCTAGAAGACGGTAAATCCACCGCAGGTAAAGCCCTCGATTTGAACTCTGAAGCGGGCAAAAAGTGGAAAGCAGAACGTGACCAGACACGTGAATGCTTTGATACAACGGGCGATAACCCCGCTCCGGTCGAAGACCCTAAGCCCACTCCGGTAGCTGAAGAAGTACCTCAGAAATACGTGGACGAGGTTAACTCATTGGCAGAGGGCTATAAAAACGAGCTACTTGGGGAAGTTACATCGCCCTTGAAAAAAGAAGCTGACCAGCTTTGGGTACAGCGTCACGAGCACGCATCCATCGTCTACAACGCACGCGATGGCAAGGTCGAACTCATCGAAACAGCAGCTCTGGATTACGCGCTGCAACACCTTGACCAATTCGGTCTACCCACCCACAGCTTTATGGACGGAACTGGTGAATACACGTATATTCTGACCACTTTCACCAAAGATAATTTGCATCAGTACCAGTTCCGTGTGCAGAACTATAAGCGACTAGTTTATGCGCCCTATACTGCAACAGCAGCAGAGCCGAACAACTTTAAATGGTCTTCACCTGTGGTGATTGGTGACTTCACTAACCCGCGTCCTGCGCCTGCTCCTCAACCTACGCCGCAACCGACTACTCCGGAGGGCTACGTAAAGCCGACTGTTCCAGTTACTCCGAATAACCCCAAGGACGCGACGAAGAGCGATATTGAGAACGCGGCTCTTACCATCGACAAGTTGGTATCCTCAACCACCGAATTCACCCCTTCACAGCCTGCTGGCGAAGTAACCCACCGTAGCGGTGTTTACTACACCCAGGATTTCGGTAATAACATCTCAGCAATTTACAACGCTGAGCAAAATAAGGCCATCTGGATGAACACCGATGCTGTGACTGAGTACCTCAGCGACGCTAAGAGCTACGGTTCATACCTGTGGTACAACGACATCACCACTGAAAACGGTGCTACCACCATCCAGGCGGTAGTCATGAGAGTCTCAGAACTTAAGCAGAATTACGAGGATGACGGTTCGATTTTGTGGACTGATCCCACCTCTCATGCAATGTTCTACTTGCCGTTGTCGCTGGATTGGAACAACGGTGCGTACATGATGTACCACGGTCAGAACCCCGAGCTTCTTAGCGGCTTCCCCGATGAAGTAACAGGTCGTGTGTACGACGCTAACCTTCCTGTTGACACGACTTTCGACTGGTCGCAGGCTGTCTTCTTGAAGCTTCCGGGAGTTCTGTGGGCTGATGATGCGGAAGGTAACCACTGGTACATTCAGGCAACCGCTGATGGTAAGCCGCTACCCGGTGCTAAGCCCGTGCAAGCAAACATGCTGCTTGAAAGCGAAGCGCTCTCAGACCGTCCTCGTTTCTCAGCGTATGGCGACTGGGCATTCGGCGATGAGTACAAGATGTACAACAACATGTCTATGCTGGGTGCTCCCGTCAGCGAAGCAGTGGAGGGCGTGGACGCTAACGGCGATGCTTACTTACAGCAGGAGTTCGAAGGCGGTACCGCTACTTGGTACAAGGGCACTGAGTTCGTGAATGCCAGCTTGAATGAGCGTGGCGAAGCTAAAAAGGCTTGGTACGACTCACTCAACCTGTAACCGATTGAGCGGATGCTAAGAACCTGTTTTTTATAGAACCTTTGTTGCTGTGAAAAATAGGTTGTCTTAGCTACTTTTCACTGAGCTTGTTCTTGGCAAGCTCTGACGGGGTTAGCCGCCTCGCTGGTTGGCTCTTCACACACATCGAGGACGCGAGACGAAGGCGCTCGCGTCCTCGACGAATGAGTGGTCGGGGTAAGACTTCTCTTCTTGTTTCTAGGGGAAACCATGAGAAATAAAAATACATTTTTTGCGTCTGCAACCGCCGCGCTTGCCGCAGCATCCAGCTTGGGTTTGATGCCCGCAGCATCGGCGGCTGATATCTACATGAATCCGAATGCTGCTATTACTAAGCAGTGGCAGAAGAATTCTGCAACTTATGGTAAGCCGCTTGCTAAAGAGGTTTGTGTTACCGGCGCTGGTTGTGCGCAGCAGTTTGAAAACGCTGTGATCACGTGGAGCCGTAACACCGGTGTGAAGGTTCTCAGCGGGGCTGAGCGTGCTCAGGCTTATGTGGACGTTGGCGGTGTGAAGACTTTGGGCGCGCTGGAGTCTGATGCCTGGAACAATAGCTTCTGCGGCCCGTCAGTGACTACATTTAATGGTTCGAATTCTAGCCGTTGGTTGTTGGTCGTTGATGAGGGTAAGGCTTCGGTTGGTTCGAAGATTGATTTGAATTCTGATGCTGGTAAGAAGTGGTTGGCTGAGCGTGCCCAGACCAAGCAGTGTTTTGACGCCGTGGCAGAGACCCCTACACCGACTCAGACTGATTCAGTAGTTACTCCCGCCCCAGAGATGATTATTGATGGCGTTGACTGGACTCACTCCATGACAAACCGAGGTCAACAAAGTCGCTGGCTCGTCCGCGAGGGCAAAACATATGTGATTGCTACTGACGATGAAACTAATATTCTTCCTAGCGCGACCGCCTACGAAGTTCCTTGGATGGGCGTTGCATCAAACGCTACGAATCTTTGGCAGAACCCATCCCCGTCCGTTGAATTTACAGCAGGTAGCAATAATCAATTTGCTATCATCGGTTACCCCGTTGCCGACGCGGTGTGGGATGGAGATACCGCGGTCCAAGAATTCAAGTACGGCACAGTCTCTTGGACTCAGGGCAAAGAACCTACTGTCAGACTCAATGTGGAGGGCGCACAGCGTCTGATCGATCTTGAAACTTATTTTCCCGATATCAAATTAGAGAAAAAGGATGATCGATTTTATGTAGCGGAGAGACAATACGGATATGAAAACAAGGGGTTCTCTGAATATTATGTGTTCGATACCCAGTCGGGAAATATGGCGCATCTTTCCCACGCGATCTACGAAAACTACATGGCTAGCCCCGAGAAATTTGGGGCAATCGATTCTTCTTTTACTAATCCAAATAACTCCTATCATTCAGCTAGCTTCAAACTGAATGATTCACAAAGCATTTCAATGGTAGACGCGGGCACATCTGCGTTCTATACAGTTTTCTACACCGTTGAAACTACGACTACAGCAGCAGACGGTACTCAGCACACTGAAACCAGCGGTAAGCATATGGCAAGTACCTGGGTTCCTCAAGACCCTGCAACTGTGGATTGGAGCCAGGCTTACTATGAACCACGACAGGGAGCGTTGGTTTACACCGATGAACTGAGTGTTCTCATTGTGAAGGCTAATGCGGATGGCACTGCTCCTGCTGAGGGTGCACCTGTCTATCGTTCGCACTTACTAGGTGCGCAGAAGAGTTTGCAGACAATCGGTACATGGACTCAGTACGCTGAGTGGGCTAATGGATACTGGGGCGGTGAAGCTACAGATGCAACCGCTTTAGGTCTTCCGATTGCTGACCCGGTTCTCACCAGTAAAGATGGAGTTTCCTACGAAACTCAACAGTTTGAGGGTGGAACCATTACGTGGCGAATGCTCTCTGAAGATTACGCGAACGTGGATCAGGCAACAATTACTTTGAACGAGATTGGGCAGGCCCGACTCGGTCAGTAGCGGTGCGTTCACAATGTCTAAAGACGCGGCACCTTTTCTCTGCCTTTGAGGAAAGGCGCCGCGTCTTTGTATCTTCTGCTCTTGTAACAACAGCAATATTGATTGAACCGACGATACGGTTTTAGGACGTTCGGGTTCTCAGCTAGTTCTTGAGCGCGGTAGAATACTAGAGATTATGCCCTCGCGGCGCTGAGTCAGCGTTAGGACGCGGGGGAGTACCCGAGACAGAACGGAAAGATCTACGGTGGCTCTTCGCCTTTCAAACCTTTTCCTGCGCACTTTGCGTGAAGACCCGGTTGACGCCGAGGTTGCAAGCCATAAGCTGCTCGTTCGAGCAGGCTACATTCGTCGTGCCGCACCCGGTGTGTATTCTTGGTTGCCCTTGGGCCTGAAGGTTCTGAGCAAGGTCGAGAACATCGTCCGCGAAGAAATGAACGCTATTGGCGCTCAGGAAGTTCATTTCCCAGCTCTTCTTCCGCGTGAACCGTACGAGGCAACCAACCGTTGGGACGAGTACGGCGATAACCTCTTCCGTTTGAAGGACCGTAAGGGAGCGGACATGCTGCTGGCTCCCACTCATGAAGAGATGTTCACTCTTTTGGTGAAGGACCTGTACTCGTCTTACAAAGACTTGCCGGTGTACCTCTACCAGATTCAGACCAAGTACCGTGATGAGGCACGTCCCCGTGCTGGTCTGTTGCGCGGCCGTGAATTCATCATGAAGGACTCCTACTCCTTCAACATTGACGACGAAGGTTTGGACGAGGCATACCTGGCTCACCGTGCCGCTTACCAGCGCATCTTCGAGCGTCTCGGTCTTGAAATTGCTATCGTCAAGGCACAGTCAGGCGCTATGGGCGGCTCCCGTTCAGAAGAGTTCTTGCACCCCACTCCCGTCGGTGAAGATACCTTCGTGCGTAGCGAGGGCGGTTATGCAGCTAACGTTGAGGCTGTGACCACCGTTGTTCCTGAGCCCAAGGATGCGTCCAACACTCCCGCGGCACAGGTGCACGACACCCCGGATTCACCGACCATCGAAACCTTGGTTGATCAGTCCAATGCACTGCACCCGCGCGATGACCGTGCGTGGACCGCTGCAGATACCCTCAAGAACGTTATCGTTGCTGTCATCGACCCGCAGGGCGAGCGTCGCCTGGTGGCTATTGGTCTGCCCGGTGACCGCGCAGTTGATATGGGACGCGTTGAGGTTAACATCGGTTCACTGCTGGGTATCGGCGGCGAAGTTGAGGTTGAAGCTGCAACCGACGATGACCTGAAGAAGTTCCCACAGCTGGTCAAGGGCTACATTGGCCCCGGCCTCACCCCGGATGAGAAGTTGCTGGGCGCAGAATCTGCAACTGAGATTCCTTACTTCCTCGACCCCCGCGTCGTTGACGGCACCGACTGGATTACCGGCGCAAACGAGTACGGTAAGCACGTCTACTACCTGGTGGCAGGACGTGACTTCACCGCTGACGGCGTGATCGAAGCATCCGAGGTGCGCGAAGGCGATCCTGCACCCGATGGATCCGGCCCTCTTCAGGCGGCACGCGGCATCGAGATGGGCCACATCTTCCAGCTGGGACGCAAGTACGCTGAGGCACTGGGACTTAAGGTTCTTGACCAGAACGGCAAGCTACAGACCGTGACTATGGGCTCCTACGGTGTAGGTGTGACCCGTGCGCTGGCAGCAATTGCTGAGGGCAACCACGATGACAAGGGCCTGATTTGGCCCCGCAACCTTGCTCCTGCAGACGTTCACGTTGTTATTACCGGCAAGGGTGAAGAAATCTTCTCGTACGGTGATGAGCTGGTGGCTGAACTCGAAGCACAGGGCCTTGAAGTCATGGTGGACGATCGTCCCAAGACCTCGCCCGGTGTAAAGTTCGGCGACGCTGAGTTGCTGGGCGTGCCCACCATCGTTGTCATTGGACGCGGTTACAAGGACGGCAAGCTGGAACTCAAGGACCGTCGCAGCGGTGAAGCTCGCGATATTGAGGTAGCTCATGCTGCCGCAGAAATCGTGGCTGAGGTACGCGGCTAAACCTTCCCGTATAGATTCATAGGCAAGACCCCGGGTTCGAAGGAACCCGGGGTCTTTTGACAAGGCAAAACAAGTGTAACGTTAGCGACCTACTGAAAGAGGCACGCCAGCCGACTTCCCTTGAACGCAAGCCATGAGCCAGTTGTTTGGCGAGTCCCCTCTACCAGCGCCCATATTTGCTTTCCGTCATACTCCGCCACAAATTCTTGGCCGGCGCGAGCATCCGGTATTTTGGGGTGCATGGAAGCTCTTGACCCCACTACCATCGTTTTACTCGTTATCGCCGCTCTCTTTGCAGGCTGGGTAGACGCAGTAGTAGGTGGCGGAGGGCTAATTCAGCTTCCCGCAGTACTGCTGGTGCCGGGTCTTTCTCCGGTCCAGGCGTTGGCTGTCAATAAGCTGAGTTCTTTCATGGGAACTCTGACTAGCGCAATTACGTACTATCGCAGAACCACTAGCGATATTAGAACTGCCTTGCCAATGGCAGCGGTAGCGCTGGTAGCGAGTTTTTGTGGCGCAGTTGTTGCCGCTGTGATTCCTGCCGAAGTCTTTACCCCCATCATCATGGTGGCGCTCTTTGCGGTGTTGCTTTTCACTATTTTTAAACCGAACGCCGGTGAGCTGACGGCTTTGAAATTCTTAGGTAAAAAGCACATCATTTTTGCGTTGATGATTGGTGCGGGTATTGGCTTTTACGACGGCATTTTGGGACCGGGCACCGGCTCGTTTTTGATGATTGCCATGATGACTGTGCTGGGCTATTCCATGTTGCAGTCGGCGGCTCAGACAAAGATTGTTAATACTGCAACCAACTTGGGTGCGCTGATTCTCTTTGCGTTAGGCGGGCATCAGGTGTGGATGCTGGGCTTTGCGATGGGGATTGCGAATATGCTGGGCGGTTATCTGGGTGCCCGCACCGCGATTTCTCGCGGCACCGGTTTTATTAGGGTGCTTATGATGTGCGTGGTGAGCGCACTGATTCTCAAGCTTGGCTACGATTTAGTTTTTTAGAATTCGGTGGCGGCGAGTACGGCGTTGGCACGGGCACTGCGGAAGTTTTCTCCGCTGAATTTCTCATCGCCCAGGAATGCTAGAGCATTGTCGTGAATACGAGTTTCTAGAGAGTCGAAGGAAGCGCTGGGGGAGTCGTTCGACAAGTCATAGCCGGGGAGTTGTGCGATAGGCGCTACTGCACATTCGGTGCTGGTTCGCAGGTTTTCGCTGATATTTTGTGCTTCTTGGCCCTGCGATTCGATGCGCTGCGCGAGCGCGCTATCGGTGTTCTCTACATCGGCGCGAGCATTTGTTACGGAAGCTAGGTAGCCCGCGGCGTCCAAAGACTGCACGAGGGCGGTGAGGGAGTCTGTGCCTTCAGCGGTCTGCTGGTCCTCAGCGTTTTTCTCTTCTGCCGGGCAGGTAGCGTTCGAAGCGGCATCCTTAACGGATACGAGTGCTTGAGAAGCGCTGAAGCCGTTGAGCTTCTGGGTATCGGCGAAATCGAGCCACTGCGCCGTGAAATCTGTCGCTAGGGCGCGTGCAGATGCGTCAGAGGAATTCACAGAAATATCGGTTGCTGACGAGATGGCGTCAGTGATGCCGGAGCTTAAACCGTCGGATGCGTGAGCCTCCACATCGGTAAATGCGGCGTCGGGAAGCTGAGATTTTTGTTGGTTGAGCATTTCATCGAGACTTTTTTTCGCCTGTGTATCGCTGATAGCAACAGATGAAAGGTTCTCAATCTGCTGAGCAAGCTGACGCTCATCGGCAAGCTGATCCTGAAGCGACTGTTTTTTCTGCGTTGAAAAAATACCAGTGGCCAGCAAAATTACCGTCAACACAGCCAAAACTGCTGCTACTAGACTCCAACGATTTCGCACCGCGTCCCTCACCTTCATCAACCTGTGAACCAGTATTCACCATACACGCTGAGAGCAAAGAGCCGCTGTGCCAACTCTAAAAGTTGCGTAGACTGGTGGGCACAACAGAACTTTCAACGATTGCTAGTGCGTACGTAAGGAGAACACCGCAATGGCTAAATCAACCGATAAAAAAGATTTGAATTCGCGTGAACGTCGCGCCGCTAACCGTGCTGCACAGGGTGTGAGCGCCCCGAAGACTAAAACACCGTTTGTGAATACTGATGAGATTCGCATCCAGCTGCTGCCGGTGATTGAAGAATTTAATCTATACCTTGAGGAGCTTCGCGCTCGCGGGGCAGGCGCCAATAAGACGCTGGAGATCGTGATTGACCTGCCCGAGGATCGCACTGATTTTGTGTCTTTAGATACTCTTGCAGAAGTTTCCCAGGCGTTGAGCAAAAAGCTGGACGAGATTGAAGACGGCGACTCGCCCTACATGCTCGAAGTCACCTCACCCGGTGCTACCCGTTCTCTCACCGAGCGTCGACACTGGAAGCGCTCCATTGGACGCTTGATCGCGATTACCACTGTTGATGGCGAGAAATACCTTGCTCGTCTCAACGACGTCACCGAAGAAGGCCCTGTCATGGCGCGTAAAAAAGAAACCAAAAAAGGGCAGAAGCCTTCATACCGTGACCCAGAAACCATTGGTTGGGGCACAATTTCTTCTGCAAAAGTTGAAATTGAGTTCAACAGCTAAAAAAGGTTCGCTAGAATTACTGTTGAAAGTTAAACACTTGGGTAAGTACGCACAGCGTCGCGTGTGCTGATTCAAGGACATACTCACGTGATGCAGGGACGCAACCGCGTCCCTGCAGTGTTATATACGAAAGGCCAGCAATGGATATCGATTTGAGCAACCTTCGTCTGCTGGAAAAAGAGCGCGATATTTCTATCGACGAGCTGATTCCGATGATTGAGAATGCGCTGTTGCTGGCGTACAACAAGCAGCCCGGCGCTATCAGCGGTTCACGCGCTGAAATTCACCGTGAAACCGGCATCATCACCATCTGGGCTCCTGAGCTTGATGAGGATGATCAGAAGATTGGCGAGTTTGATGATACTCCCAATAACTTTGGTCGTATTGCAGCTTCTACTGCTCGTCAGGTCATCTCCCAGCGTCTGCGCGATGCTGAGGATTCACACGTGTTGGGCGAGTTCCGTGACCGTGAGGGCGAGCTTGTTTCTGGCGTCATCCAGCAGGGGCCGACCCCCCGCATGGTCCACGTTGATTTGGGCACTATCGAGGCTGTCTTGCCCAGCTCAGAACAGGTTCCCGGCGAAAAGTACCGTCACGGTTCACGCGTTCGCGCATACATTCTTGAGGCACGACGCGGACACAAAGGGCCCTCTATCGTTCTTTCGCGTTCACACCCCAACCTGGTACGTCGCCTGTTTGAACACGAAGTACCTGAGATTTCAGACGGTTCAGTAGAGCTGATGGCTATTGCCCGCGAAGCTGGTCACCGCACCAAGATTGCAGTACGCGCAACCCGCCCCGGCATTAACCCTAAGGGCTCATGCATCGGCGAAATGGGCTCACGTGTGCGCGCTGTTATGAGCGAACTCAACAACGAGAAAATCGATATCGTTGACTTTGATGAAGACCCCACCGTCTTTATCCGTGCAGCTCTCTCACCTTCGAAGGTTATTTCAGTAGACGTTACCGACGCCGCTACCCAGTCAGCACGCGCGATTGTTCCTGACGATCAGCTGTCTTTGGCTATCGGTAAGGAAGGTCAGAACGCTCGTTTGGCGGCGAAGCTGACCGGCTGGCGCATCGACATTATCTCTGAATCACGCTTCAACGAAGCTACCGCTGGAGCGCCTGCCGACGCGTAACGATTGGCGAGAGCTAAATTACATATTTGCCGTTAGCCCCCGTAAGGGGGCTAAACTGGTTATTTGACCGCTTGAAATAGGTTTAGAGGATACTGACAATTAGCACTACACACCATGAAACGTCGGCAGAAGTATCTGCCGTGCCCATGCGTACCTGTGTTGGTTGTCGCGCAACTGAACCTGCTCAAGTGCTCACTCGCGTCGCTCTACAAACGGTAGAAGGCTCAACACCTGCCGCCGTTTTTGATGAGCAACGCACCCTGGGAGGACGCGGCGCCTGGATTCATCCGGGCAAGGACTGCCTTGATAAAGCCCTGAAAAAAGGAGCATTCAACAGGGCCTTTCGCACCCGCGTCACCACCGATCAGCTGGTGATCAAAACATAGTGAGATCGCCGGTGAACGCAGTCAATACTGCGCGAACTGTAAGTCAACTAGTTTGACGACTTGAAAGCATGAAAGCGAGTCAGAAAACTGATGGAAACCCAATGAGTGCCGCACAATGAGTACTTTCCTGTGCTCTGCCCACGGCAAAAAGACTGCCCCTGTGCTCAATAAGTACGGGCAATCGCTTATAACAAACTGAAGGTTCGCGCCGTCCTGGTGCGAACCAGGACAGGAGAAATGTGGCTAAGCCCCGCGTTCACGAGATCGCAAAAGAACTCGGAATTCCCTCTAAAGAAGCTCTCGGTAAGCTTCAGGAACTTGGCGAATTCGTCAAGAGCGCATCATCAACCTTGGAACCGCCGGTAGTTAAGAAGCTCCGCGCGGCATACCCCAACGCTGGTGGCGCATCAGAAAAAACTGCTCCCGCAGCTGACTCAAAGGCAGCACCTCAGCCCGCTGCAAAGAGCGAAACTTCATCTGCACCCAAGCCCGGCGCACCTAAACCTGCGCCTAAGCCCGGTGCAGCTACTAAGAACAACGCACCTAAGCCCGGTGCCGTAAAGCCCAACGCTGGCGCACAGCAGAAGTCAAAAGCTTCAACTGCAAAGCCCGCATCCAACGCTAAGCCCGGCGCACCTCGCCCCGGCAACAACCCCTTCTCCTCTAACCAGGGAATGGGACAGGCACCGAAGCCCGGTGCGCCCAAGCCTGCTGCGCCTAAGCCCGCAGCGCCTAAACCTGCGCCCAAGCCCGGTGCACCTCGCCCCGGCAACAACCCCTTCTCCTCTAACCAGGGAATGGGCAAGCGCAACGAAAACGGTCGCGGCGAAGGTCGTAACGGCGGTCCTCGCCCCAACGGCGGACGCAACCAGCGCGGCGAAAACCGTGGTGGCCCCCGTCCTGCCGGTGGCAACGGTGGTCCCCGTCCTAATGGCGGTCGCAACGGCCAGCGTCCTGCAGGCAACTCACCTCGCCCTGCCGGTGGCAACAACGCGCCCCGTCCCGCAGGCGGTAACAACGCACCGCGTCCCGCAGGTGGCGGTAACCGTCCTTCACCGAACATGATGCCCACCAAGATGACTGCAACCCCGGCACCCGCACGCGGCGGTAATTCCGGTGGCGGCAACGGCCCTCGTCGCGGTGGCCCCGGTGGCGGCAACGGCGGCGGCTTCAACCGTGGCCCCGGTCGCGGTGGCCCCGGTGGCGGTCGCGGTAACGCACAGGGCGCATTCGGTCGCGGTGGCGGCAAGCGCAAGGGACGCAAGAACAAGCGTCGCGAGCAAGATCAGATTCAGGCACCCGTAGTAGGCGGCGTAGTAGTACCTCGCGGTAACGGCGACACCGTAGTTCGCCTGCGCCGTGGCGCGTCCATCATGGACTTTGCAGAGAAGATCAATGCGAACCCCGCATCACTGATCACTGTGCTCTTCCACTTGGGCGAAATGGCAACTCAGACCCAGTCACTGGACGAAGAGACCTTCGAGCTGTTGGGCGCTGAGCTGGGCTACAAGGTCCAGATCGTCTCACCCGAAGACGAAGAGCGCGAACTGCTCGAGTCCTTCGACATCGACCTTGAGGCAGAAGCAAACGCTGAAGAGGAAAACGACAAGCTCAAATTCCGCTCACCGGTTGTCACCGTTATGGGTCACGTTGACCACGGTAAGACCCGCCTGCTGGATGCTATCCGTAACACCAACGTCATTGAAGGCGAAGCTGGCGGCATTACCCAGCACATTGGTGCGTACCAGATTCACACCGAAGTTGGCGGCGAAGAACGCTACCTGACCTTCATCGATACCCCCGGTCACGAGGCGTTTACCGCTATGCGTGCCCGCGGTGCGAAGGTCACTGACATCGCTATCTTGGTTGTTGCAGCGGACGATGGCGTTATGCCTCAGACCGTTGAAGCGCTCAACCACGCACAGGCAGCAGATGTGCCGATCGTGGTTGCAGTCAACAAGATCGATAAGGAAGGCGCTAGCCCCGATAAGATTCGTGGCCAGCTCACCGAATACGGCCTGGTGCCCGAAGAATACGGTGGCGACACCCTGTTCGTTGACGTTTCAGCTCGTCAGAGCTTGAACATCGATGAACTTCTCGAAGCTGTTGTACTGACCGCTGACGGCGCACTTGAACTCAAGGCTAACCCCAATAAGGAAGCTCGCGGCGTTGCCATCGAAGCTAACCTTGATAAGGGACGCGGCGCCGTTGCAACCGTCCTCGTTCAGTCAGGTACCCTGCGCGTTGGCGATGCCATTGTTGCAGGTGTAGCTCACGGTCGTGTTCGCGCAATGTTCGATGAGAACGGCAACAACGTCGAAGAAGCTGGCCCCTCACGTCCTGTCCAGGTACTCGGTTTGTCAACCGTTCCCCGCGCAGGTGACACCTTCCTCGCAACCGAAGAAGAGCGTACCGCACGCCAGATCGCTGAAAAGCGTGAGGCAGCGGACCGTAACGCACAGCTGGCTAAGCGTCGCAAGCGCGTTACCCTCGAATCATTCGACGAGGCCGTTGCAGAGGGCAAGATGGACACCCTCAACCTCATCATCAAGGGCGACGTCTCCGGTGCTGTTGAAGCACTTGAAGAGTCACTCATGAAGATTGATGCCGGTGGCGACGAAGTTCAGCTTCGCGTCATCCACCGCGGTGTGGGTGCTATTACTCAGAACGACGTCAACCTGGCAACCGTCGATAACGCTGTGATCATCGGCTTCAACGTTCGCCCCGCAGAGCGCGTTGCAGAACTTGCAGACCGCGAAGGCGTAGAGATGAAGTTCTACTCCGTCATCTACCGCGCGATTGAAGAAATTGAGCAGGCTGTTAAGGGCATGCTCAAGCCTGAGTACGAAGAAGTTGAACTTGGTTCAGCAGAAGTACGCGAAGTATTCCGCTCCTCCAAGTGGGGTAACATCGCAGGTTCAATCGTTCGCGACGGTCTGATCAAGCGTAACGCTAACGCTCGCTTGGTACGTGACGGCTCCGTTGTTGCAGAAAAGCTCAAGATTGAATCACTGCGTCGCTTCAAGGACGATGCAACCGAGGTCCGCGAGGGCTACGAGTGTGGTATCGGTCTTGGCTCCTTCAACGACATCAAGGAAGGCGACATCATCGAGACTTGGGAGATGCGCGAGAAGCCTCGCGTCTAAGCCTAAGTCTTTGACTCGTTAGGGTGTGGGCTGGCACAGCAGGTGCCAGCCCACACCTATTTTCAATTAATATCCAGAGTGCACATTGTAGAGAGACGCCGCTACGTCGGCTTCCCTTAAACGCCAGCCCCGATGCCAGCCGACTAGGCGGCATCCCTCCAACGCTGTGTACTCATACCACGTGAGATTTTTACTAGTTGGTAAACTGGTGAGCAGACTAATTTTCATCAAAAGGAGAACATCATGGCTGATGCAGCACGTGCCGCACGACTTGCGGACCGCATTAAGGTAATTGTCGCTCAGGCGCTGGAACGCCGTATCAAGGATCCCCGCCTGGGATTTATCACCGTGACCGATGCGCGCGTTACGAACGATTTGCAGCACGCAACGGTTTACTACACCGTGTACGGTAGCGAAGAAGAGCAGGCATCAACTCGCGCTGCTCTGGAATCAGCTAAGGGCATTTTGCGTTCAGAGGTTGGTAAGAACATCACCGCTCGTTTGACCCCGACTCTGACTTTTGTTGCTGACGAGGTTCCTGTGAACGCCGCTCACCTTGAGGACTTGCTACGCAAAACCCGCGAACGCGACGCGGAGCTGGCCGCAGCGTCAGAGGGTGCTCAGTACGCGGGCGATGCTGATCCTTACAAGAAGGCTGACGAAGAAGACGCCGAGGAACAGGCTTAAATTTTGGCGAAGAAAACACCTGAGGGTCCTTCCGGTCTGGTTGTTATTGATAAGCCTGCGGGTATGACGAGCCACGATGTGGTCTCGCGTATGCGCCGGCTTGCTGGCACTCGACGTGTAGGGCATGCAGGCACGCTTGATCCGATGGCTACCGGCGTCCTCATTCTTGGCGTCAATAAGGCGACTAAGTTGCTGACGTGGGTGGTAGGGGAGTCAAAAACCTATACCACCACTATCCGTTTGGGCTTGGGAACTATCACCGACGATGCTGAGGGCGATGTAATAAGCGTTGCCGATTCGGCACGCGTTGAGAGCATCACCGAGCAGCGGATCAAGGACGCCAGCGCCCAGCTGACCGGTGAGATTATGCAGGTGCCGTCGTCGGTATCGGCTATCAAGGTTGACGGTGTGCGTTCGTACGCGCGCGTGCGTTTGGGGCAGGAAGTGAAGCTTGAGGCTCGTCCCATTACGGTTGATGAGTTTTCTATCGAGTCCGTGACGCGCAAGGTAGTGGAGGGGCCTGAGCATATTGTCGATATGACGGGTGAACCGGTTGAAGGTACTGACTTGCCGGCACAGGCATCGGTGATTGACGTTGAAGCTACCGTTTCGTGTTCCTCAGGTACGTACATTCGTGCCTTGGCGCGAGATCTTGGCGCAGCGCTGGGTATTTCGGCTCACCTGATAGCACTGCGACGCACTCGTATTGGAGAGGTTGAGGTAGCGAGCGCTGCTACCTTGGAACAGTTGCAGTTTATTAAGGATCGAGCTCCTGATCAGCCGCTACCGATGCTGTCATTAGAGGACGCAGCTCGTAAGTTATTTGGTAGCCGCGCGTTGAGCGGTGCAGAAGCTACGGATATTTCAAACGGGCGTCGCATCACTCCCACCGATAATGGTGGGGAGTCTGAGACACCTGCGGCTAAGAGCAAACATGCCAGCACCGCCGGTATCAGTGCGGCATTTGCTCCCGACGGAACCCTCGTGGCGCTGATTGAAAATAAGAAGTGGCGAGGACACCTGGTGGCAGCGCCCGTGCTTGTTTTTGAATCTGGCAAAACTTTTGGAGAAAACTCATGATGATTGCAGGACTCGATTTGTGGTTCTGGATTTGTGTAGTGCTCGGAACAGTGTCGACTGTTATTTGCGTGATTCAATTTTTGCGCGGAGTGGCAGCGGACGATTGGTCGCAGGGCTCGATTATCGTCTTGCAGGGTTTCTTGATGGTCTACTTTGTAGGTTCAATCATCATGCAACTTGTGACCGATGGTCCTAAGGGCGACTGGCTTGAGTACTACGGGTACCTGCTGACCGCCATGATTATTCCAGCGGGCACGCTCACATGGTCACTTTCGGAACGCACCAAATGGTCAACACTAGTGCTGGGCGTCACCGGACCTGTTCTGATCATCATGGTTCTTCGCATGAACCAGCTGTGGTACTACTACTAAAAACAGCTCACCTCTTTGCTTCACCACACCATCATCTTGTGAAAGGTACTTTCATGGCTGAACACGCCAAAAACCGAGGCTTTGGTCGCCTGCTGGTTGTTATCTACGCTGTCTTTTCGCTCTCTGCTACAGCCCGCGCGCTATACCAGGTGCTCCGTAAGTTCGATCAGGCACCGCTGTCTATCAGCCTCTCGGCTGTCTCAGCCATCATTTACATTGTGGCAACCGTGGCCCTTGCAAAACGTGGCGTCAACGCGTGGAAGCTCTCTTTAGCCGCTGTGTCTACCGAAATGGTGGGCGTCCTGCTCATCGGAATTTTCTCGTTCGTGCGCCCCGACCTCTTTGAGATTGCCTCGGTCTGGTCACACTTCGGCTCAGGCTACGGCTACATACCGCTGATTCTGCCGATGGTCGGACTGTGGTGGCTAAACCGTACCAAACCAGCCACCGCCCACACCGCGTAATTTGTTGCTCAACCCGCGTCCTGCAATAATCAGGACGCGGGTTTTACGTTGTAGAAAGCCAAACTTTAGGGGCAAAAGCGTTAGGCGCGTTAGGATAGATACGTCCCACTACTTCAAGGAGAACAGTGCAACGCTTCACCGAGCTTGAGCAGATTCCCACCGACTTTGGCCCCAGCGTGGTTACGGTAGGAAACTTTGACGGCGCGCACGTAGGGCACACCCGCGTCATGGAACGGGTGGTACAGATTGCGCGCGACAACCAGCTGGCGTCCGTGGGTGTCTCTTTCGACCCGCATCCGGCGGTGGTGCACAACCCTAACGTCGATCACGTTGAGATTATGGGGCAAGAAGATCGTCAGCGCTTCTTTGAAGACATGGGCCTTGAGAACTACGTCCTGTTGCACTACGACTTAAAATTCGCCTCACAAACCCCTGAAGAGTTTGTCAAAAATGTGTTCGTTGATGCCTTGCACGCACGCTGGGTTGTCATCGGCGACGACGTGCGGTTTGGTTACCGGAATTCCGGTGACCTCAACACCATGATTGAGCTCGGCAAAAAATACGGGTTTGAGGTAGAAGCGGTGGAAGACCTGACGCACGAGTCTCAGCGTCGCTGCTCTTCTACCTGGATTCGTGAGCTTCTGACCGACGGAAAAGTTGATGAGGCAGCCCAGATTCTTGGCCGTAACCATCTGATGCATGGAGAAATCGTACACGGTGCTGCCCGCGGTCGCGAGTTAGGGTTTCCCACTGCGAATATGAGCGTTGACTCAGACGGTTTTGTGCCGGCTGACGGTGTTTACGCCGGCTGGCTTACCGACGCGCACGGTAACAAGTGGCCGGTGGCAACGTCCATTGGCACCAACCCCACCTTTGAGGGCGTGGAGCAGCGTCAGGTGGAGTCATTCGTTATTGGACGCCCCGAAGAACGCGTTGAAGACTTCAACCTCTACGGTCAACGCGTTATTCTCGAGTTCGTACAGCGTCTACGACCGATGGTGGCTTACCGCGGAGTTGAAGCGCTTATCGAGCAGATGAACCAGGACGTTGAACAAGCAAAAGAAGTGCTGGGGCTTACTGCATAACAGCCAATGCTTATCCCAGGTCATACCTGTAAACGAACGCAGAGGGTGGCAAACTGGCATGAATTATCCCGTAAGCGAAAGCGCATCGGTAGAGAAGGAATGCTGAGCCGTCAGCTACGTTTGTCTCGCTATGTTTGCGCAACGATTTCAAGCTCTAACCAATAAACCTCACTACACGTATCTACAAAAGCGGGGTGCTTCCAGAAAGAAAGCACCCCGCTGTTGCGGCGTTACTCAACGAAGCTTGGCGCAAACCTTTGTGGGAGGTTCGCCAGCTGACGGATAACGCCCCAATCTCGCCCGCTACATCTCCTGATGCGTGCGCGGATCAAAACCGGAGAAGCTAATGCCGGTATGCAACATCTTGATGCGATTCATCTGCTCTTCAGTCAGCTCCCAATTAAACAGCTGCAAGTTCTCAACCTGACGCTTATCATTGGCAGTCTTAACAATCGGCAAGATATTGGACTGTACATTCCATCGCAAAACTACCTGCGCTGGCGTGCAACCGGTTTCGCGGGCAATATCCTTAATGACATCATGATCGAGTACATCTTTGCCCCGACCCAGAGGTGACCACGCCTGAGTAACGATAGCGTTTTGCTGGTGATACTCACGCAGTTTTTCCTGCTGGTAAGCGGGCTGAACCTCAACCTGATTAACCGTGGGAGTCTCACCGGTTGCATCCTTTAAAGCCTCGATATGTTCGGGCAAGAAATTGGAGACACCAATAGACTTGACTAATCCTGCATCGCGAAGTTCAATCATGGCGCGCCACGTATCCACAAACTTATTGTTCATGGGGTTAGGCCAGTGAATCAGGTACATATCCACATAATCTAGACCCAGGCGTTCCAAAGATTCCTGCAACGATGCTTTAGTGGTCTCGTAACCGTGATGACGGCCAGGAACCTTCGTTTGCACAAAGAGGTTGCTACGATCTGCGCCGCTGAACTTGATACCGCGTCCGACACCGATTTCGTTCTCGTAGTTCACCGCGGTATCAATCAGACGCCAGCCATTGAGGATGGCCTCAGAGACATGGACTTCTGCCTCAACGTTCTTCAACGGGTAGGTACCAAAACCAACGGCAGGGATTTTACGACCGTCACGAAGGGTATGTTCAATCATTGTTTTCTTCTCTCAACCAGTGAGTTTCTGACTGCACTAAGCGCGCAATCAGAGCTGTAGAAAGCTGAGCTGAGCGTTCAGAGACAATCTCGCCAGCCATATGGAAGTCCTGGTCAGCGGCAGGTCCGCACAAATCTGAGATACCGCGGATCGCAATAAAAGGAACCTCACGCGATGAGGCAACCTGGGCAATAGCGGTGGTTTCCATATCGGTCGAAATAGCCTGGGAGAAAATCTCACGGGTGTCTTTCACATTGTGCGCGGTGACGAATGAACCACCGGCAAGCATGGTGTCAACGAAAACATTGCCCTCGCCCTGATAGTCAGCGGCAGCTTCGCGAGCTACCTCTAACAGCTCAGCTGAGGTCGAGTACTTCTCCGGCATGCCGGGCACCTGACCGCGAACATAACCGAAAGCCGTCGCATCCGCATCGGTGTAGGTGTAATCCAAACCAACAGCAAGATCACCCACATTAATGTCCTGACGCAGACCACCTGCAGTACCAGCAGAAATAACGACGCGCGGGTTGGGCACGAGTTCCAACGCCACGGTGAAAGCAGTTGCCGCGTTCACCAAACCGATTTTTGAGCGCACCAGCAAAAGCGGCACATCAGAGTTCTCAAGTTTCAGCGTACGCGGATAATAGTGAGCTTCACCCACCATGAAATCCTGAGCCGCTACCTCGGTTTTATCGAGAAACGGACCAGCTTCTTCATCCATCGCTACTTGAACGATAACGCCGTTCTCAAAACCGGTCAGCGCCTGATGCGACACTACGCCATCACCTTTTCCCACTCGCTACGACCAGCTAGGAAGGTGCGAACAGCGTCCTGAGCTTCTTCCAAAGAGTGGTTAGCGCCCCACCCGCACTGAACCTCGTTAGCAGCGGGAACCTCGGTCGCTGACAGAAGATCGTTCATAGAAGCCTCAAGCACGGGCAAGAAGTCTTCAAGCTCTAGACCCAAAGTCAGAGCGTAGAAACCCGTCTGGCAACCCATGGGGGAGAAGTCAATGAGCGCATCGGTATGGTTACGCATGTGGTGAGCAGTCATGTGCTCAATGGAGTGTACAGCCTTCATGCCCAAGTGACCCTTGTTGGGCTGGGTAAAGCGCACATCGTACTTAATCAGCACATCGCCACCGGGCAAGGTCTTACGATCTGCTACACGCACGTAGGGTGCAGCAACAGCGGTGTGGTCGAGATCGAATGACTCAACATTGGTCTTGTCTTTAGAGAAGTTTTCCATGTCTCCATTCTTTCGCAGAACCACAGTGTTTGCTAGTGCGGCATACCTTTCACGCTGACAGCGTGTTTTAGGCAACTATTCACAGAGCGGGTTTAGAGTTGAGAGTGAGAACAACGCTGGTACAAGCTGTGCACCACCGGATGCGCTGAAAATAGGCGGTAATCGCGCACTATTGCCTGCTGGCGTCGGGACTGGCGTGAATCGCAGATCGAGCGCCCCGCGCGAGATCCGCGAGAGGGACTGCAGGCGATTGCGTGATTGCCGTACCAGCCCAGACTACGCAGATATTTTGTACTGGCACCACAAAAGAAAGGTATCGATTATGACTAACGTTTTGGTTCCCACCGTCGCATCCTCAGCTGGTTTGCTGGGCGGCTACTACCTTGCACGTGCTACCGGCATCCGCCCGCTGGGTGCTATTGGTTTGGCTGCCGGTGGTGGAACGGCATTCAAGGCGTGGCAGAATAACCGTGGTACCGCAACTGCGGCTGCTCTTACTGCTGTTTACCTCGGTGGGTTTGGTTATTCCCATGTTCTTCACAAAAAGATTGGTGCTTGGCCCGCTGTTCTTTCAGTAACTGGAACTAGCGCAGCGGCGTCCTTGCTCTTTGGCGGTCCGAAGAAGCGCTAGGCACCCCAACCCTGAGGTATTCACAGCGCACGGCATCTGAGCAAGAAGATACCGTGCACTGTTTGAGTTTAAGTGGTTTTTATCAAGGTGACGCAGGTTTCATGAGGTTGTATAGTGTGACTCAAGCACCGCCCGCACGAAAAGCTGCGATGCGGTGACCAGATACTGCTAGGCAGTCCAACCATCAGGAGAGATATGAGTACACCATTGCAGATGACGCCCGGTACATCCACCGTGGATGCCAACGCCCTGCATCGCGGTCTCACTCTCCGACATATTCTTTTTATCGCGTTGGGTTCAGCCATTGGTACGGGGCTGTTCTATGGTTCGGCATCGGCTATTGAGCTTGCCGGTCCGTCAGTACTTTTGGCCTATCTCATCGGTGGTGCTGCGGTCTTTATGGTGATGCGAGCTATGGGCGAAATGGCGCTGGCACACCCTGTTGCCGGTTCATTTTCTGAATACGCGACGATTTATTTAGGACGCGGCGCTGGCTTTATTACCGGCTGGACGTTTGCAATCGAGATGGCTTTGGTGGCTATTGCAGATGTAACTGCTTTCGCGGTCTATATGAAGTTCTGGTTCCCTGGAACTCCGTCGTGGATCTGGATTACCAGCGTCCTGTTGATTATTCTCGCTATCAACTTTGCCAAGGTGAAGGCTTTTGGTGAGACTGAGTTCTGGCTGACCGTCATTAAGGTGACCGCTATTATTGCCATGATTGTGGGCGGTATTATTCTGCTGATTTTTGGTGCGCGGTTGAATGCCGATGTTTCGCCCGCGGTGTCTAATCTGTGGTCGCACGGTGGTTTCTTCCCGAACGGACTGGGTGGTTTCCTGGCGTGCTTTACCGTGGTGATGTTTGCCTTTGGCGGCGTTGAGACAGTTGGTATTGCGGCGGGCGAGGCTGATAATCCTAAGGTTTCTATTCCTAAAGCAATCAATACTTTGCCCGTGCGTATCTTGTTGTTCTACGTTCTGACGCTCACCGTGATTATGTCTTTGTACCCGTGGAATGAAATAACGGGGGAGACCTCACCCTTTGTGCAGATTTTTGAGGGACTGGGTATTGGTGCGGCCGCTCATATTTTGAACCTGGTGGTTGTGACCGCTGCAATCTCGGCTATCAACGCTGACGTTTACGCGGCAGGACGCATGCTGTTTGGTCTTGCTCAGCGCGGCATGGCACCGGCATCCTTCAATAAGGTTTCTAAGAACGGCACTCCCTTCATGACGGTTGTGTCTATGGGCGTAGTGCTCGTGGTTGGTGTGCTCGTCAACGTTTTCTTTGAGCAGGCCTTCTTGGTGGTTGCTGCCGTGGCAACCTATGCAACGGTCATGGTGTGGGTCATGATTCTGCTAACTCATATTGCGTTCAAAAAGCAAAAAGCTCGCGAAGGGGTGACCACTGATTTCCCCGTACCCGGGTGGCCTATCGCGTCTTACCTGGCTCTGGCCTTCTTAACCTTTGTGGTTGTCATGTTTGCATTCTTCCCCGAAACGCAGATTGCCCTGATTGCCGGTGTCATTTCATCTGTGTTGCTGGGGTTGTACTACAAGTTCTTCATCCAGAAGAAGGTTACGCAGTAATCGGTTGCACACTGTTTCACGGTGTGCAGATTACCTCCACTATTTCCTCTGCCTGCAATATCAGGTAAAGTTAATCCTCGTGTGACTGCTGTCCGTGGTTGTCGCACAGGCGCACACCCGCGTCTTACCCGTCTAACAAAAGTTGGTGCGGGCCATCACGGCACTAACTCCAGGAGTTATAAACATGGCACTTGATCCCAAAATCAAGCAGGAAATCATCGCAGAATATGCAACCCACGAGGGCGACACCGGTTCACCCGAGGTTCAGGTTGCAGTTTTGACTCGTCGTATCACCGACTTGACCGAGCACATGAAGGAACACAAGCACGACCACCACTCACGTCGTGGCCTGATGATCCTCGTTGGTCGCCGTCGTAACCTGCTCGGCTACCTCAAGCGCGTTGACATCGAACGCTACCGTGCACTCATCGAGCGCCTGGGCTTGCGTCGATAAATATTTTTGAAGGTAAGGGCGGCATCTTTGACGTAAGACGTTTCATCACTTTTATATCGGTTATAAACTGATAGAGAGAAGTGCTGGCGTTCTTGACTCAAAGTACCGCCCTTGCTTCATACCCGGATCTTTCGGGTACAGCTAATTTTCCCAACAGTTTGCATTCTCCTTGCAGGGCTTTCGCGGTCCTCGGTAGTGGCTTCCGGAATCCGCATTGCGCGGGCGTCCGTGAGCCTCGATCGAAGACCGAAACATGCACGGGAATGCAAACTAAAATACGAGAAATGGAGGAACCTTGGAAGGTCCCGAAATTCAGTTTGCAGAAGCAATCATTGACAACGGTAAGTTTGGTAAGCGTACCGTTCGCTTTGAAACCGGTCGTTTGGCTAAGCAGGCAGCTGGCTCAGCAATGGTTTACATTGACGATGAAACCTCAATGCTTTCAGCTACCGCTATTGGTAAGCAGCCCCGCGAAGGCTTCGACTTCTTCCCGCTCACCGTTGACGTTGAAGAGCGTATGTACGCAGCCGGTAAAATTCCCGGCTCATTCTTCCGTCGTGAAGGACGCCCCTCAACCGATGCGATCCTGACCGCGCGTCTGATTGACCGCCCCCTGCGTCCTGCCTTCAAGAAGGGTATTCGCAACGAGGTGCAGGTTGTTGTTACCGTGCTCTCCATCGAGCCCGATGAAATCTACAACACCGTAGCAATCAACGCGGCATCATGCTCCACCACTCTGTCAGGCGCACCTTTCGCAGGACCCATTGGTGGCGTTCGCGTTGCTTTGATTGATGGTCAGTGGGTTGCTTTCCCCAAGCACTCACAGCTTGAAAACGCTGTATTTGACATGGCTGTCGCTGGCCGCGTCATTACCCGTGCTGACGGCACTGAAGACGTTGCAATCATGATGGTTGAAGCAGAAGCAACCGATAACTCATGGAAGCTCATCAAGGAAAACGGTGCAGTAGCGCCTACCGAAGAAATCGTTGCTGAGGGTCTTGAAGCATCAAAGCCCTTCATCAAGGCACTGTGCCAGGCACAGTCAGACCTCAAGGCTCGCGCTGGCAAGGCTGAACTGGATCTGCCCTTCTTCGGCTCACACGGTGATGACGTTGATGCGGCCGTTAAGGAATACGCATCAGAGAAAATCGTTGATGTTTACTCCATCGCAGGTAAGCAGGAGCGCGAAATCGCATCCGAGAACCTGCAGAAGGAAATCATCGAGGCTCTTGCCGGTGAAGGCAAGGAGTTCGAAGGACGCGAGTCTGAGGTTAATGCTGCATTCAATGGCTTGACCAAGCACACCGTTCGTCAGCGCATCCTCACCGAGCAGGTACGTATTGACGGTCGCGGTCTGACCGACATCCGTCAGCTCACCGCTGAGGTTGAGGTTCTGCCTCGCGTACACGGTTCAGCAATCTTCGAGCGTGGCGAAACCCAGATTATGGGTGTTACCACCTTGAACATGCTCAAGCTCGAACAGCAGCTGGATTCACTGCACCCTGTCAAGGCTAAGCGCTACATCCACCACTACAACTTCCCGCCCTACTCAACCGGTGAAACCGGACGCGTGGGCTCACCCAAGCGTCGCGAAATCGGCCACGGTGCTCTCGCTGAGCGCGCTTTGACTCCGGTTCTGCCTTCACGTGAGGAATTCCCTTACGCGATTCGCCAGGTGTCAGAAGCTCTGGGCTCAAACGGCTCAACCTCGATGGGTTCAGTTTGTGCATCAACCCTGTCACTGCTCAACGCTGGTGTGCCCCTGCGCGCGCCCGTTGCAGGTATCGCAATGGGCTTGGTCTCAGACGAAGTTAACGGCGAAACCCGTTACGCAGCTCTGACCGATATCCTCGGTGCAGAAGATGCACTGGGCGATATGGACTTCAAGGTCGCAGGTACTTCAGAGTTCGTCACCGCAATCCAGCTGGACACCAAGCTTGACGGTATCCCCGCATCCGTTCTGGCCGCAGCACTGACCCAGGCACGCGAAGCACGTTTGCACATCCTTGACGTTATCAATGCTGCAATTGACGCTCCGGATGAGATGAGCGACTTCGCACCGCGCGTTATCTCAGTGAACGTTCCTGTTTCAAAGATCGGTGAGGTTATCGGCCCCAAGGGTAAGATGATCAACCAGATTCAGGAAGAAACCGGCACCGACATCAGCATCGAGGACGACGGCACCGTTTACATCGGCGCAACCGATGGTCCTTCAGCTGAGGCTGCCCGTTCAGCGATTAACGCTATCGCTAACCCGCAGGTACCTGAGGTCGGCGAGCGTTACTTGGGCACTGTTGTTAAGACCACCACTTTCGGTGCGTTTGTGTCGTTGACTCCGGGCAAGGACGGCCTGTTGCATATTTCAGAGCTGCGTAAGCTCAACGATGGCAAGCGTGTAGATGACGTTGAAGACGTTGTTGGCGTTGGCCAGAAGGTTCAGGTTGAGATCACCAAGATTGATGATCGTGGCAAGCTCTCACTGGCACCCGTTGTTGCTGAAGAAGCATAAGGTTGCCTTGCTTTTAGCAATCTAAACCTTTGATATGAGTAGCCTCGGCCCGTGAGGGGTCGGGGCTACTTATCTAAAGGGGCACATTTTTGTTGCGGCGCAGGTAGGTAAGGATGCGCGGTGATGCTTTGACAGATTTGAAAGGCGATTTATGCCCATTGAACTTCCTCTCACACAAGCAGATGTGCAGGACGAACTTGATTTTGTAAACGGGCGTTTGGTGTATGCGGGCGAGGGTGGTAACGAGGTCCGTCGTTCTATTCTGCCCGGTGGCGTGCGTGTGATGACGGAGCGTATGCCCTCGCAGCGCAGTGTTTCTATTGGTTTTTGGGTGGGCGTTGGCTCTCGCGATGAGCAGCCCGGTATGCTGGGCTCCACCCATTTTCTTGAGCATCTGTTGTTCAAGGGTACTGATACCCGTTCGGCATTGGATATTGCGCAGTCGTTTGATGAGGTGGGTGGCGAGTCTAACGCGCTGACCGCTAAGGAGCACACCTGTTACTACGCTCGTGTGCTGGATGAAAACACACAGATGGCTATTGATGTGATTGCCGATATGGTGAGTAACGCAAAGCTTGATGCTCAGGATTTGGAGCAAGAGCGCGGCGTCATTCTCGAGGAAATCGCGATGGATCAGGACGATCCCACCGATGTTGCTTTTGAAAATCACATTGAGCAGCTGATGGGGCACAACCCGCTCGGGCGTCCGATTGGTGGGACTCCCGAAGAGATTCAAGCTGTTCCGCGCGATGCTGTGTGGGAGCACTTTAAGAAGTTTTACACTCCTGATCGTTTGGTGATTTCTGCAGCGGGTTCGTTGAACCATTCTGAGATTGTTCAGTATGTGCTTTCGGCATTGGAAAAGAGCGGTTGGAATCTGCAAGAGGGTGTGTTGCCGGTTGCTCGTCGTGAGCGTCATGCTTCAGCTATTGAGCCGTTTGCTCTAGACCGCGATGTCGAAAAGGGATTTGAGCAGACCAATATTGTGGTGGGGCGTCCGTCCATTATCGCCGGTGACGACCGACGTTACGCTATGAGTGTTCTAACGTCAGCGTTGGGCGGCGGTATGTCATCGCGTCTGTTCCAAGAGATCCGTGAAAAACGCGGTCTTGCTTATTCAACTTTCGCGTTCTCCGGTGCGTATTCAGACGCCGGTTACTTTGGTATGTATGCGGGATGTTTGCCGGCAAAGACCGACCAGGTTCTTGAGCTCATGAACAGCGAATTTGAAGCATTGGCGCGTGATGGTTTGCGCCCGAAAGAGCTACAGAAAGTAGTGGGACAGCTCGGCGGTGCCACTATTCTCGGTAGTGAGGATGCCGGTTCTCGCATGTCCCGATTGGGTCGCGCTGAGCTGGATTCCGGTAAGTACTACTCGTTGGATGAGCTTCTGACCGGGGTTCGATCGGTGACTCTTGGCGATGTTCACGAACTGTTGAAGTTCCTGAACGAGCAGGCTCAGATAACAACGATTGTCCGCTAGCGTAAGCGAGTTCTAAAGCCCGTGAGATTTACCGAAGCGGTAGGCCTCACGGGCTTTTAGTATTTAGCACGGTGGTAAGAGAGGGCGTGGTTATTTCGCCTGGGCAGTCTTAACAGCTTGCGCCACGGTTGCGGCGTAGAGAGTTGCCCCCTGCTCGTTGGGGTGCACACCATCGGATGCTAACAGCTGAGGCTTGCCGGCCGATGCGGCTGCCCAGTCTGCAACCGTGAGGTTGGGGTAGCGGGTTGCGGCGTCCTGAATAACCCGGTTAGAGGTGGCAACCCATTCAAGGTTCGCAGGTGCTTGCCCGGTCACCATCACTACGTTTTTGACGCCCAGTTCTTTGGTTTTGCTCATGACGTCATCGACCATCTCTGGCGTGAGTGTTGAGTTGGTGGCAAGCGAGATGACCACAGTGTCACCGAGGACGCCCTGATCAAGTTTGTTTTGTAGCAAACCGTCGGCTGTTGAAAATTGGCGTGAAACTTCAGCGTCGATGGACGCTTGTGGGAGTTTTTGTTCAAGCTGGCCAGCTGATGCCAGCGCAACGGAATCGCCAATGACGGTGACTGTATTGGGCTTGACTGTTGGCGTGGGGGACGCGGTGGGACTTGGCTGAGCAGATTCTTCAGCGGCAGCCTTTTTCTTTGCTTCTTCAGCCTCTTTAGCCTGCTGTTCTTGAAGCTGACGAGCTTTAGCCTCGCCTTCAGCAACAAGCTGTTGAGCCTGCGTCATCTCGGGCGCCGTACGAACCGCGAAAACTGTGCCCACGCATCCGATAAGCAACAGGAAAGCCGCGGTCAGCGGAAGAGCCTTAGAACGGCCGAACATCGCGTTCACCCATTCAGAAAGCGCACCCCTAAAACCGAGACGTCGAACAGGGGTCTCTACATACATGTAGGAAAGACCAGCAAGTACAAGCGTCAACAAGACGAGAACTACGCGGGTTACAGTGCCGTAGTCCGGTCCCAGCAAGTAGTGGGCAATGACCGCAAGCGGCCAGTGCCACAGGTAAATTCCGTAGGAGCGGCGTCCTAGCCACACCAGCGGAGCAAAAGACAGCACCTTACGCAGCGCGATCGCGAGGGGGCTGCGTGTGTCTGGAAGAAGAGCCTGCACAACTCCCAACCCCAATACAGAACCAGCGAGCAACCCCCACGGCATGAGCAAAGCCTGATTGCGTTCGTTCAAGTGCATGGCAAGAAGTACTATCGCGGGCAAGCTCAGCCATCCTGCGAGCGCCCGCGCAAAACCAAGTAGACCGTTACCGTAGCCAACATGCGGGTAGAGGCGAGCGTCTATGGGCGGGTACATGCTCCACGGGATCAAAAGGGCTAAAAGTACACCCAGCATCAGGCCAAACAGGTGAGTGTCTGTACCGTAGTAGATGCGGGCAAAATTAGCACCCACCGCCACAAGAATGGTGGCAAGAAGCAGAGATAATGCGCCTAAGGATGCCGGGACGAGAGCACGTTGCCACCACTGGCGTAAGAAGATACAGGCAAAAACCAGCACAACGGGCCAAAAGAAATAGAACTGCTCTTCAACTGCCAGCGACCAAAAGTTAGTTAAAAGCTCCGGGGACGTCTGCGCAAAATAATCATTACCGGCTGCAATAGATAACCAGTTTGAAGAATAGGTAAAAGCACCAAGGAGCTGGCGGCCAATACCCACCAAGATATCGCCACCGATAAAAAATGCGATCGGGGTAATGGTTAGCGTGAGAACAGCGACTGCAGGAATCAGCCTGCGAATTCGGCGTACCCAAAACGCGACAATATCCATTTTGCCGGTGTAGGCGCCTTCTCTGAGCAAAAGCGCGGTAATCAAATAACCCGAGATGACGAAGAAAATATCAACGCCAATTAAACCGCCAGGTAAGACTTGCGGCCAAAAGTGATACACCAGTACAAGAGAAACAGCTATTGCTCGCAGACCGTCTAAACCTGCCAGAACAAAACGACGTTGCCCCTCTTCGGGGCGAACACCGGAGTAGAAAACGTGCTCTTGTTGCATACTTCCTCAACGCGTTTCTAGTACGGGGGAGCCGGGGCAAGCTACCTAAAGTCAGCCAGCCCTCAATAGATATCTGAGGCTGAGCATCACTTGATTCAAAGGGGATATCTTGGGGTGACTGTACCAGTCTAGTCACTGTCTCAAGGATACGGCGAAAAACCGAGCGAGCTTTTATGAATAAAGTTATTGAGATGCGTTTCATGTGGCGACATAAAGAGGACTCACACAAGTTCTAGCCGGTAGAGTGTGTCAGTGAATAGCAGTAGATAAGGTTCTACCTCACGAAAGGACGCTTGATGAGTAAGGTGTGGAAGGTCGCGGTGCTCGGCGCCGCTGGACGCATGGGATCAGAAGCCGTCAAGGCCGTGAATACTGCAGAAGACATGGATCTTGTAGCTGCGCTGGGTTCTTCGGATTCTTTGGATGAAGTAGTGGAATCAGGTGCTGAGGTCATCGTAGATCTCACGGTGCCGGACGTTACTGAGAAAAACGTGCGTTTCGCTGTTGAACACGGCATCCACGCAGTAGTTGGAACCACCGGCTGGGACGATCAAAAAGTTGCTAACCTGCGCGATCTTCTTACTCAGCATCCTCAGGTCGGTGTTCTCATTGCCCCTAACTTCGCCATCGGATCAATCCTTGCCACCGAATTTGCGGCAAAGGCATCTAAGTTCTTTGAGTCTGTAGAAGTTATCGAGATGCACCACCCCAATAAGGTTGATGCTCCCTCTGGCACCGCTGTTCATACCGCTCACAAAATTGCTGAAGCACGTGAAGAAGCCGGCGTTGGCGCGTCCCCCGACGCTACCACTAAGGACGAAGGTGGCTCACGCGGTGCAGTCGTTGACGGCGTACATGTTCACGCTGTTCGCCTGCGCGGACTGGTCGCTCACCAGGAGATTCTTCTGGGCGATGCCGGTCAGCAGCTGGTCATTCGCCACGACTCCTTTGACCGCGCATCCTTTATGCCCGGCGTACTGCTTGGTGTTCGCGAAGTAGCAGCACACCCCGGACTCACCCACGGTCTTGACGGCTTCTTGGACCTTAGTTAATGAATTCTTTGAAAGCCTTTTCAGCTGTAGCGCTAGCACTACTAGCCATCACTGTGATGATTTTTCCCCTACCCACGGGCGGAAAAATCACTGTGTTTGTGGTGCTGGCGTGCGTTGGCGTTTTCGCTTTTGTTGAGGGGAGCGGTAAAACCAAAACCTTTGCAGGCATAGTGATCGCGCTACTGGTGCTGTATTTAGGCGTCACCGCCCAGCGCGGTGTGCTGCTTCTGACGAGCGGTTCTCTCGTTGGAATTGTGCTGGGACTGAGCTTGGTCGTTTTGCCCATCGTGGGCGCCTGGGCAATGGTTCGAGAAATCATCTTTGGTGCTCGCATCCAGTCAATGGCTGATGAAATGGCAGCATCGGGAGAACTGCCGCACGATAACTACCAGCGCACGGCAGCAGGACGCATCAACCGCGCCGATGCCGATGCACAATTTGCTACCTACCAGCGCGCTGTTGAAGAACACCCGGAACGCTGGCAGAACTGGTTCAACCTCTCACTTGCCTACGACGCATCGGGAGACCGCAAACGCGCCAGAAGCGCCATGCGAGATGCCATCTCACTCAAAGCCGGAAAAATCCCAGCTCACTTAAAAGAATCGTAAAACCCTGTACTCAACACATCACTTACTGATTTTGACCACAAATACGGGCAAAACAGTGAGCCCCACCCCTAAGACAAGGTAAATTAGATATATGTCGCAGTCAGTAAACACCCAAGGTACCTTCGGAGAACCCATTTTCGGTCGACTTCTGACCGCTATGGTGACCCCCTTCTCGCAGGACGGCTCCGTTGACGAGAAGGCTACTGCAGAGCTCGCAACCCGACTCATTGATCGTGGCCACGATGGTCTTATCGTCTGTGGCACCACCGGCGAGTACTCCACCATGACCGATGAAGAAAACGAGCGTGTTTTCCGCATCGTGAAAGAAGCAGTGGGTGATCGCGCAAAGATTGTCGCTGGCGTCGGCTCAAACGACACCGCACACACTTTACACCTGACCAAAGCTGCTGACCGCGTGGGTGTAGACGGCTTGCTCGTTGTGACCCCCTACTACAACAAGCCCACTCAGTCCGGTTTGGTAGGGCACTTCAGCACTGTTGCGCAGTCCACCGATACTCCCGTCATGCTCTATGACATCCCCGGACGTGCAGGCATCCCGATTCAGCCCGATACCTACAAGGTTCTAGCTGAGCTCGACAACATCGTTGCAGTCAAGGACGCTAAAGCTGACCTTGGCGCTGCATCCGAGGTTATGGCATCTACCGACCTTCAGTACTACTCCGGCGATGACGGACTGACCCTTCCGTGGCTGAGCATCGGTGCAGTTGGCCTAGTAGGTGTGACCACCCACGTAGCACCGGAACTCTTCCGCAAACTCATCGATTCATTCGTTGAAAAAGACCTTGAAACCGCGCAGAGCATCCACCGCGATCTCGTGCCCGTTATCCGCGCAGCTATGGGACGCGTGCCCGGCTGCGTGGCAGCAAAAGAAATCTTGAAATGGCAGGGCGAGCTGGAGAACAGCACCGTACGCCTGCCGCACGTTGAGCCCACCGAAGCCGAAGCAGCGGCTATGCGCGCTGACCTTCAGCAGTCGGTGATTGCATCAACACTGATTAAGTAATATCCCTCGTGAGACGGCGGGCTCAAAGACTGCAAATGTCTTTGGGTCCGTTTTTCACGGTTATAGAGAAAGGGGTCCTATGACCCATCTTGAATTTGATTTGCCCCGCCCGCCGAAGCTGAAAAAAGACACTCTACGCGTTATCCCATTGGGCGGTTTGGGTGAAGTCGGCCGTAACATGACCGTCTACGAAATCAACGGCAAGCTGCTTGTTGTGGACTGCGGCGTGCTGTTCCCCGAGGAATCACAGCCCGGCGTTGACCTTATTCTGCCCGATATCAACTACCTGCTGAACCGCCTTGACGATATCGTTGCTGTCATCTTGACCCACGGACATGAAGACCACATTGGTGCTGTTCCGTATCTGCTCAAGCGTCGCCCCGACATTCCTTTGGTCGGCTCACAGCTAACCCTTGCGCTGGTTGAGGCAAAACTCGCTGAACACCGCATCAAGCCCTACACCCTCACCGTTGAAGAGAACATGGTTGAGGCATTTGGCCCTTACGAATGCGAATTCGTTGCGGTCAACCACTCGATTCCTGACGCGCTCGCTGTCTTCATCCGCACGAAGGCCGGTAAGGTTTTGCACACCGGCGACTTCAAGATGGACCAGCTACCGCTGGACGGACGCCTGACCGACCTGCGTCATTTTGCTCGTTTGGGAGAAGAAGGCATCGACCTGTTCTTGCCGGATTCAACGAACGCTGAAGTTCCCGGCTTCACTCCGACCGAAAAGAACATCGGCGGCGTGCTGTCTCAGGTTTTCCGTGATGCACCGCGTCGCATCATCGTCGCGTCCTTCTCATCTCACGTTCACCGTGTACAGCAGGTGCTGGATGCCGCTCATGAGCGCGGACGCAAGGTTGTTCTGGTGGGTCGCTCAATGGTTCGCAACATGACCATTGCAGAGAAGCTCGGTTACTTGAATGTTCCTGAAGGTATTCTGGTTGATCTCAAGAAGATCGATAACTACCGTCCTGAAGAAATCGTGATGATGTGCACCGGCTCGCAGGGTGAGCCCATGGCAGCTCTTTCACGCATGGCAAACGGTGATCACAAGATTCAGATTGAGCAGGATGACACCGTGGTGCTCGCATCCTCACTGATTCCCGGTAACGAAAACAGCGTGTTCCGTGTTATCAACGGTCTGATGAAGCTCGGCGCTAACGTTGTGCACAAGGGCAACGCGAAGGTTCACGTCTCTGGTCACGCAGCAGCCGGCGAACTGTTGTACTGCTACAACATTCTCAAGCCCAAGAACGTCATGCCGGTGCACGGCGAAATCCGTCACCTCATTGCCAACGCTGAACTGGCTATCGAGACCGGTATTGACCCCGAAGGTGTCTTGGTTTGCGAAGATGGCGCAGTTGTCGATTTGGTCGACGGCAAAGCACGCGTGGTTGGCGCTGTCCCCAACGAGTACGTCTACGTTGATGGCCGTTCGGTCGGTGAGGTAACTGAAGACGACCTCAAGGACCGTCGCATCCTGGGCGAAGAAGGCTTCATCTCCATCGTTACTGTGATTGACCGCGACACCAAGCGCGTTGTCACCGGCCCCGATGTTCACGCTCGCGGTGTGGCAGAAGACGACTCTGTCTTTGACGACATCACGCCCAAGATCACTGCAGCTTTGGAAGATGCCTTGCACATGGCACCCGAGAAGATTCACACTACTCACCAGCTGCAACAGATTGTTCGCCGCACAATCGGCTCGTGGGTGGCACGTCGCCTGCGTCGTAAACCCATGATTATCCCTGTAGTGGTCGATACCCCTACCGAAGAGGACTAAATATCCTGTAGGTTAAACTAGACGTTAAACCTTTTATTCACGGTTCATCACGCGCGCGTTAGACTGACTTCTTGGTACAAGGAGCGTCTGACGCGCGTGAGATGTTTTGATTCAACGCAACATTGGAAAGTATGGCATCTCGTACACCTGCTCCACGTTCATCGGCATCAACTCGAAAAAATACCCGCAAAACCTCGGCTTCTAAGCGCGGAGGTTCCCGCGCGTCCTCATCAAAGTCTCGTTCGTCGCATCCTGAGCAAAGCTGGTTCAGCAAGGTTGTCCTCGGCGCGTGGCTCGCGCTTGCCCACACTGTGGGTGGGGCAGTGCGACGCATGGGCTTTTTGCGTACCGATTTAGATGCTACTGACCGCCGCGATGGTGGTGCTTTGCTGGTGCTTGTGCTCGGGTTGTTAACAGCTCTGGTTGAGTGGTGGGCATGGCGCACCGCAGATACGTACTCGTGGATCGAAGCTCCCTTGCGTGCTTGGCATGTGCTTGTGGGCGGTACCTTCGGCCAGGGTGCTCTGCTGATTCCAATCTTTGCTGTAATCTTTTCGTTTAGAATTTTCAGGCATCCGCTAGAAGTCCGAGATAACAACCGCATTGCCATCGGCATGTTCATTATGGTGCTTGCCGGTTCAATGCTTGGCGCTAAACTAGCTGGCTTTCCTACATTGGTGGGCGGTTTCGAGAGCGTCTGGGCAGGCGGCGGTATTCTCGGTTTGCTGACTGCTAATCCGGTTTCTCGACTTGTGGACGGTCTCTCATTCTTTGAGTGGCTGGTCATTTTCCTCGTATTCGTTCTCGGTTTGCTGATTGTTACCAAAACGCCGCTGCGTCAGGTAGGGCCTCGTCTAGTCCATCTCATGAGCGTTGCACTCGGTGAGGCTCCGGAACGTCCAGAAGCGCGGTCAAAGAACGATAAAACGCGCCTTTTGGACGGCGAAGAACACGATCGTTCTTACCTATACGATGAACCCGATACCGTTTCTCACCATGAACGTAAGGGACTGCTTGCTTGGCTTGGGTTCGGTCATTCTCATGAGGATGACCGCCGACTGGACCGCTATGACGGAGACGACGCGTTCGACACCGCTCTTTTGCACACCGATGATTCTGTGCCTGAAACAGCGCCTCAGCAGCGCGTAACCCATGCATTCGACGTGGAAACACCCGCTAAAAAGCGCAAGAAATCAAAGAAGCGCACTCCCGATTTGTTCGATCAGGGCGACTGGGAAGACGAGTCAGATGCTCCTGCACAGCGCCTTAGCCAGGCTCAGCAGGCTGCACAGGACTACGGACGCGTTCCTCAAGAACCCGCAGAATCTGTGGCTGCATCTCGTTTTGACAAGGGCGATGCTTCTGCAGCTAGAGCTTCACGCAGTGCATCCTCTGAAGAACCATCGGCTGCTGCCGCACCCGAACCCGCTCAACAGCAGGCACCGCGTCCTACGGTGCCGCGTCCCGGAGCTAACTCTGCTGCTAAACCCGCTGTGCCTTCACCGGCATCAGCACCTGCCGCTCAACAGCAGGCACCTGCGCGGGTAGCTAACAACACCGTTGCTGAGCCTACCCAGGCGCCGCGTCCGGCACAAAGTGTGCAGTCATCTGCCGGCAATTATGATTTGCCGGCTGAGTCGATGCTTGAAGCTGGGCCTCCCGCCAAGGAATCTTCAGAGGTCAACGAGCAAGTAGTAGAGGCACTCACAGGTGTTCTCAGCCAGTTCAACGTTGATGCTGAAGTCACCGGCTTCTCACGTGGTCCTACCGTTACTCGCTACGAGATTGAGCTTGGTCCGGGTACCAAGGTTGAGCGTGTTACGGCACTGTCAAAGAATATTTCTTACGCAGTGGCATCTGCTGATGTGCGTATTCTTTCACCGATTCCTGGCAAGTCCGCTATCGGTATTGAGATCCCCAATACTGACCGCGAAACCGTGGTCTTGGGCGATGTTTTGCGTTCTCCGCAGGCACACAGCAACGAGCATCCTATGGTCATGGGCGTTGGTAAGGACGTTGAAGGCGGGTTCGTTTTGGCGAACCTCGCTAAGATGCCGCACATGCTGGTGGCTGGTGCTACCGGTGCCGGTAAATCATCGTTTGTGAACTCGATGATTACCTCGATTTTGATGCGCGCAACCCCTGACCAGGTTCGTCTTGTCATGGTTGACCCCAAGCGTGTGGAACTCACCGCCTATGAGGGGATTCCGCATCTGATTACGCCGATTATTACTAACCCCAAGAAGGCTGCTGAAGCTTTGCAATGGGTAGTGCGTGAGATGGATGCGCGCTATGACGATTTGGCGCATTACGGCTACAAGCACATTGACGACTTCAACAAGGCTGTCAAAGCCGGCAAGATTACTGCGGATCCCGGTTCTAAACGTGAGCTGAAGGCTTACCCCTACCTGCTGGTGATTGTTGACGAGCTTGCTGACTTGATGATGGTCGCTCCTCGTGACGTTGAAGAGTCCATCGTGCGTATCACTCAGCTGGCGCGTGCCGCCGGTATTCACCTGGTTCTGGCAACCCAGCGTCCTTCAGTTGATGTTGTCACCGGTCTGATTAAGGCGAACGTCCCCTCACGTATGGCGTTTGCGACGTCATCGGTGACTGACTCCCGCGTGGTGTTGGACCAGCCCGGTGCTGAGAAGTTGATCGGTCAAGGTGACGCTCTCTTCTTGCCGATGGGTGCATCCAAGCCGATGCGTGTTCAGGGCGCGTGGGTTGGTGAATCCGAGATTCACGAGGTCGTTGAGCACGTAAAGACTCAGATGCCGGTGCACTACCGCGACGATGTTATTCAGGCGGCTCCCAAGAAGAAAATTGATGACGACATTGGGGATGACCTGGACGTTCTGTTGCAGGCGGCAGAGCTGGTTGTTACCACACAATTCGGTTCGACCTCGATGCTACAGCGTAAGCTGCGCGTTGGTTTCGCTAAGGCAGGACGCCTCATGGATCTTTTGGAATCTCGTGAGATTGTTGGCCCGTCAGAGGGCTCTAAGGCACGTGATGTTTTGGTTCAGCCTGATGATCTGCCGACCGTTCTTGCTCGTTTGCGCGGTGAAGATCCACCGGCACCGGCTGAACAGCCCGTCGATCTTGTAGCTCAGTCACAGGATCAGATGGGGGAGCCTGCTGTTGACTATTTCGATGAAGCCGATGACCCGGACAGCGAGGACGCCTGGAATCTTACCGGTCGCTAGTGGTCACCGCATCGCCGCGTCACCTCACCTGAACTTCCGAGGTAGCGTACTGTAAAGATATATACGCTTTCTCTAGCTTTGAAAGGGCATCATGAGTGTAGATACCGCACCTAACTCATCGAACTGGAACCTGCCTAACGCTTTGACTGCGTTGCGCATTGTGATGGTTCCTGTGTTCATTTGGCTGTTGTGGGCAGGTGGCACTCACGGTGATGCCAGTTTGTCGATGCGTTGGTGGGCTGTTGCCGTCTTTATTCTTGCCATGATTACAGATTGGCTTGATGGGTCTATTGCTCGTTCTCGTAATCTGATTACCAGCTTTGGCAAGATTGCTGATCCGATTGCCGATAAGTTGCTCACCGGTGCAGCTTTTGTGGTGCTGTCGATGCTCGGTGAGTTGTGGTGGTGGGTGACCATCGTTATTTTGGTTCGTGAGTGGGGCATTACCATCATGCGCTTGTTTATTATCAAGTACGGTGTGATGGCTGCGTCGAAGGGTGGCAAGCTTAAGACTGTTTTGCAGACGGTTGCGCTCGTTCTGATGATTCTCCCGTTGGGTCAGCTGGGTACGTGGGCTCTGTGGCCCGGGTGGATTGTCATGGGCGCCGTCGTGGTGGTCACTGTCGTTACCGGTGTTGATTACGTGGTCAAAGCAATGCAGCTGCGTCGTGATTACTATGCCAACCAGGGTGCGCGCTAATGTCAGATGTGCAGCAACTGAGCGCCGAGGTTATTTCTTGCGCTAAGGGCGCCGGCGTTCAGCTAGCTACAGCGGAGTCATTAACCGCCGGGCTGGTGGGCGCAACAATCTGTGATGTCTCGGGGGCTTCTGCGGTCTATCGCGGGGGAGTTATCTCTTACAGTAGCGATGTCAAAGCGGAGGTTCTTGGCGTCAGCTCAGAACTATTAGTGACGCGCGGTGCAGTGGACGCTGAGGTCGCCATGCAGATGGCAGAAGGCACTGCCCGTGTTTGTAAAGCGGAGGTCGGCATCTCAACTACGGGTGTTGCCGGGCCTGATCCTTTGGACGGTAAACCGGTAGGTACTGTCTTTTTGGGAGTAGCCAGCCCTCGCGGTCGACGTTCTCGCGAGCTTCACTGCACTGGAGATAGAGCGGCTATCCGTCAGCAATCGGTGCAAGAGGCATTGGAGCTTCTGCTCGAAGAGCTGACTGCGATGAAAAAATTTTCTTCATAAAATTTTTCTGTACTGTGCGGAATAAAAACGACGCCGGTGCGTTATACACAAGTGAACGTAGAAAATTTTGAGTAGGATTCAGCAAAGGACTCAGGTTTCTTTGAGGTTATTGCCAGCTAATCACTGGTAAAACAGGGAAGAAAATCAAAGGTTTAAACGTTTAGATAGATGAATAGAGCGTTACATTCTCCGTAACCTTCTAGATTTAGCTATACGAGCCGAACGATATCCAGTAGGCTTATGAACTAATAAGTTGCGCACAATGACAGAGAAAGCGCACCGACATACCGGGAGATTGGTATAAAAATGACAAAGCAACCCGTATCCGTGAACGGTGTCGTCCGTTGGAGGGATGTGGGTCAGTCTGAAAATGCTGCACCTGCAACCCACGCACCGAAGTCCGTTCTACTTCGTCACGCTATTGGTGAGGTGCTGCGCGATGTTCGTCAGCGTCAGGCACGTACTCTGCGCGAAGTTTCACACAGCGCGCGTGTTTCACTTGGCTACTTGAGCGAAGTTGAGCGTGGCCAGAAAGAAGCGTCATCCGAGTTGCTCGCCTCAATCTGCGAAGCTTTGGATATCACTCTTTCACAGATGCTTCGCGAGGTTTCAGACCGCATGGCGGCTGAGGAGAACTTCACTGTTCCTGATACCGTTCCAGCTGAGTTCTCAGACCAGTTCAAGCGTGAATACGGAATCTCCGCTACCTCAAGCAAGGATATTCCGCGTGATGCAGGTACTTACACTGCCGCTCGCTAAAAAAGTTTTATAGCGCAATACCCCGTTCGCCAGGTGTGGTGGGCGGGGTCTTGTGTTGTGTAGCTGGAGAATAAGTTTGGTAGGGGAGGCAATACATGAAGCTGAGTCAATTTTGGTTTTTGATGGAGAACGAGTTCGGAAAAACCTACTCTAAGGTGCTGGCTCGGGATCTTGTGCTGAGTGAATTTGGAAATATCACGGCGCTAGAGGCTATTGACCGTGGCGAAAAAGTTGCTGATGTGTGGGACGCCGTGTGTGCGATGCAGGATGTTCCGCCGGAGCGTCGCTGGGGACCGGATATTCCACCTAAACCGTAAGTGAATGAACGGTGGCTCTGAAGGATTTCACTCAAAGATTATTCGAAGATGTGTTCCCGTACTATTTTTAATAGAAAATATGTTCGAAAAGCTGTAAGCTTGTGTCCACAATGAAAAAACTTCGGGAAAAATCGCGAAGTTATCCACAGATTTTAGAAACCGCCTTATATTGTCAGTCGGTACCTGTACCGTGGTGACTAAGAAATAACGCAAGACCGCATCAACGCGGTAAAACTTTGAAGTAACCACACGACCAAAGAGGAAAAGTACGTATGGCAGCGAAAGCACGTTCAAATACTTCAGTAAGCCAGGTAACCGGTAGCGACCGCGAAAAGGCGCTGGAAACTGTTCTTGCACAGATCGACAAGAACTACGGTAAGGGTTCAGTGATGCGACTGGGCGATCGTGAACAGCAGAAGGTAGAGACTATCTCTACCGGTGCTCTGTCGTTGGACGCGGCGCTCGGCATTGGCGGTTTGCCTCGTGGCCGCGTCGTAGAAATCTACGGCCCCGAATCATCAGGTAAAACCACCGTGGCTTTGCACGCGATTGCAAGTGTCCAGAAAGAGGGCGGCATTGCAGCTTTTATCGACGCTGAGCACGCTCTTGACCCTGTCTATGCAGCAAAGCTGGGTGTAGATACCGACGCACTTTTGGTCTCACAGCCTGACACTGGTGAACAGGCGCTTGAAATCATGGACATGCTCGTTGGCTCGGGATCCATCGATATCATCGTCATCGACTCCGTAGCGGCACTGACACCGCGCGCTGAAATCGAAGGCGAAATGGGCGACTCACACGTCGGTCTTCAGGCTCGTCTGATGAGCCAGGCGCTCCGTAAGATTACCGGTCGCCTGTCTCAGACCGGCACTACCGCAATCTTCATCAACCAGTTGCGTGAAAAGATTGGTGTATTCTTCGGCTCACCTGAAACCACCACCGGTGGCAAGGCACTTAAGTTCTACGCATCAGTGCGCATCGACATCCGCCGTATTGAGACCCTCAAGGACGGCGCGAACCCCATCGGTAACCGCACCCGCGCCAAGATCGTCAAGAACAAGATGGCTCCTCCCTTCAAGCAGGCTGAATTCGACATCCTCTACGGTGAAGGCATCTCTATCGAGGGCGGCATTATCGATATGGGTGTTGAAAACGGCATCGTGAAGAAGTCCGGCGCATGGTTCACCTATGAAGGCGACCAGCTGGGGCAGGGCAAAGAAAATGCCCGCCGCTTCCTCAAAGACAACCCCGAGCTTGCAGAAGAGATTCAGTACAAGACTCTTGTAAAGCTTGGCATCATTGAGGACGGCGAAGAAGCTCCCGAAGGTATCGTTCCTGAAGGCGCTCTCGATGACACCATTGATCCTTTGGAAGACTTGCCTGAGAACTTCTAAACCACGATATAAAAAGTGCTGCCGCCTGATGTAAGGTGGCAGCACTTTTTTGTAGTTGCAGACGCTACAGAATATCGGGCGGAAAATACGTTAGGTCTTTAGCCGCTCGTGATGCTGATCTTCATCATAGATAAAATTAACGTGAGCGGATGCTGATGGCAGGAACAAAGAGCGTGCCGAATGGTCTTACGATATGAAGATGGCGTGAGTACAACACAATCTGCGCCTGCATATGCCTCAGAAAAAACGCGCGTAGAAAGGAGCTCCCCATGGTTGATAAGGAATACCCTGACTGGCATCCGGCTGCTACCGGTGCCCGCGAAGAAAAACCGGGGGAGACCGTTATCGCCTCGCGCAATAGCGAGCGTGTGGGAACTCAGTATACGGGCACTAGCGGCAAGAAAGCGTCCTTCGGTGCAAACGCATCAGGTGAGGAAGATCGAGGTACAGACAGGAACAAGACCTACAACGGCAAGAAGTCAAAGTACGGTCAACGCAGATACAACACGGCTCGTAAGAAGGGGTTCCGCAAGCCCCCGGTTAAGTACTTACAGAATTCACCTTTTGCGCCAGCTATGGGAGCTTCTGCAGGTGCAGAGGAAGAAACACAAAATCGTGGCTCCCTCAAGACCGGTGCGCGTCCTGCTAAACGTCCTATGTTCCGTGAAGACAGTCGCCTGAGCCAGCCCGACACCGAGGAAGACCTGGCAATGTATGCCCTACACGGTGTAGGTGTGCCGGGCGAAGAAGAAAAATCCGGAAAAAGGAAAAAGAAGGAACCTGAAAGCGAATTCACCAAGGCCAAGAATATTGTGCTGAACCAGTTGGCGATGGCTCCGCGTTCTCGTGCACAACTGGCGAAAAAACTTGCTGACCGGGAAATTTCTGAGGAAACTGCGGAAGATATTCTGAGCCGTTTTGAGGCGGTCAATCTCATCAACGATGCTGAGTTCGCTGAGGTGTACGTGCGTACACGCGCTAACGTGAAAAAGCTGAGCAAGAACGCTATTCGACGCGAGCTCAAACAGAAAGGCGTTGAAGGCGAGGCTGCTGAAGTAGCACTTGAACAGCGCAGCGATGAGGATGAGCGGAGTGACGCTCACGCATTGGTGGCAAAGAAACTTCGCCCGTCCATGGATTTTTCTGACCGTAAGGAAAAAGACAAGATTATGCGTCGTTTGGTGGGGATGCTGGCGCGTAAAGGGTATCCGCCATCGATGGCGTTTGGTGTCGTTAAGGATGAAATTGAGCGTTATGTCCAGGAGAACGGTCTGGATGCAACAAGCGACGACGATTATTACTTTTAGGAAGTGACATGGGACTTTCGCCTCGGAAAGAACTGCAAGCTCGCAGGCTTATCGCTCAGGGTCTAGCCGCTAGTGCTGCGCGTCCTGAACTGAGTTCGCCGCACGAGGTGACACAGCATCTGCTTGCCTTACAAGGGCAAACATTCAAAGCTGGTGTGCGCGCTATTGCTGTTCGCGTGAATAACGGGCAAAAGCCGCAGGACGAAGGCGTTCTTGCCAGCATTGATGCTCACGATATTGTGCGTTGCTGGCCGATTCGAGGTACTTTGCATTTTGTAAACGGCGAGGACGCCCGGTGGTTGATGCGTTTGTGTTCTCCTCGGGTAGAGTCAGGCGCTTCGAAACGCCGCCCCGCTCTGGGGTTTGCTGATGGCGATTTCGAGGTAGCTCACGAAGCTTTGAACACTCACCTGTTGAATCTTGAAACGGGGCAGGTGCTGGAGCGTCCTCATGCTTACCAGCTGTTTACCGATGCCGGGATTGACGCGGGCGAAGGACGCGGTCCTCACCTGTTGCGTGCTCTGGGCGGTGCCGGTGATATTGTGCAACTGCGTCCGCAAGGGCGCGCTGAAACTTTTGTGCATGTTGATCGGCTGAATATTTCTCAGCGTGAGGTGGCTTCAGCTGAGGCTCTTGCTGAACTGGGTACCCGCTATCTCAACGGGCACGGTCCTGTGCAACTGGAGGATTTGTGCTGGTGGTCGTATCTCACCAAAAAAGACAGCAAAAAGGCTTTGGAGTCAGCGAGTAATTCTGTAAAGCTGATGATCGGCGGGGAAGAATTTTATGCACCGGCATGGCAGAAAAACGTGACCGAGGCTGAGATGCGAGCTGCCCTGCGACGCACCTATAAGCTACCGGCTTTTGACGAGTATTTGCTGGGGTACTCAAATAAGTCATTCACGATGCCTGATGAGATTAGGCATGAAGTACTCACCAAAAATGGGCTGAGCTGGGACTTTACCGTGAAGAACGGCGAAGTGGTAGGCAGAACTGTCTAGGCACACCTTTTCAGAGCACGCGGTTAAACGGTGAGAGCATCCCGGTTTGTTCTATGAGAGTGCACCGAATAGTCATTACCGCCGCTTGCACGCACGGATCGTCAGCGGCTGTTTGGTATGTAGCGCCTCTATATACCTGCTGATAGAAAGTATTGCACGCATCATGCCATGAGGCGGTGGTGCTTAGCTTTTCAAAGCGAGATTCAGGATGCGACGGGAAGCCCAGGAGTATCTCGGCCACGGGCAGAGCCCAGTGGTGGATAGCTGTTCCTTCAGCATCAATTCCTCGTACTTCAGTGCCGCGTTGACTCTGGGAAACAAGCATGTTTTGCGGTGAAAAATCTGCTGAGCTGAGCACTGAGTGTGCGGGATCGGGAAAGATAATGGAGCTAAGCTGCGCTTCAAGTTCACGATGGTAGGCATTGTTGGCGGAATGCCCTGAATCTGCCACAAACTTTTCTAAACCCTTGAAAGCCAGCTGCGGCGAGGTCATCCGTCCGGGGTATCGGGCACGAGCATCCGCTGTCACAAGAGAACGCTGAAAAGTTTCTTGAACTGTCTGTTGCCGCGTGGAGTTAAGCTGAGTAGCCCAAAAATTGCTCCAAAGGTCCAGGCCTTCGGCAATGTGCGCGCTCGCATCCTGACCAGCGTTGCCGTTTTCGCTGAGAGAGCTAACCGACAGAAACTCGCTGAGATGAGTTCCCAAAACGTACTCAAGAATTAAGAACCGTGCGTCATCGTCCCACCCCAGCAGTTGGGAGTATGAGCTTTTCACTAGCGAATTCAAAGAACTCAACCCGTGCTTTTCTCTTAGATACCCAAACCCGCCAGAGTTCGTTGCTGAGTCTTTGCGTCGAAAATGCTTGACCACCACGGTAGCCGGCGCACCGGAGCCTCGCTCAGCATGCTCGCCTACCACGCTAATAACTACCGATCGCATGCCTGCTGAAAAAATTCTTGCCGAAACTGCTTTCCCCAAAAACTTTTCTGAGGCAGCAATCATCGAAAGTAGCAAGCGCTCAAATTTGGCAGTATCCACGGGAGAATCGCCGGTTTTCAGGGTGTATCCTGCAATCGCCTGCTGACAAATGGTTTCTAAATGTGGCGAACGTGGCGGAATACTCATGGAGCACATTATGCCCTATCTAGTAACCTTGAATGGTGACTTTGAATGTAGCTGAAACCAAAACATCCTCAACCGAAAATGCACGCACGTACGAGGTGCGTACTTTTGGGTGTCAGATGAACGTGCACGACTCCGAACGTATGTCGGGTCTTCTGGAATCAAACGGTTATGTGCCGGTTAAAGAGGGCGAGCGCCCCGATCTCGTCGTGTTTAACACCTGTGCTGTGCGCGAGAACGCAGATAACAAGCTGTACGGTAACCTCGGTATGCTTGCGCCGATTAAGCGCGAGAACGAAGGTATGCAGATTGCTGTGGGCGGTTGTCTTGCGCAGAAAGATCAAGACACTATCTTGAAAAAGGCGCCCTGGGTTGATGTTGTTTTCGGTACGCACAACATTGGTTCTTTGCCGACGCTACTAGAGCGCGCCCGCCACAACGATGAGGCGCAGGCTGAGCTTCTTGAGTCGTTGGAGGTTTTCCCGTCGACTCTGCCGACTAAGCGTGATCACGTGTACTCTGGTTGGGTTTCAATTTCGGTGGGTTGCAATAACACCTGCACCTTCTGCATCGTGCCGTCATTGCGCGGTAAGGAGAAAGACCGCCGCCCTGGCGATATTCTTGCTGAGGTTCAGGCGCTGGTAGATGACGGCGCTATCGAGGTGACGTTGCTGGGGCAGAACGTGAACTCTTACGGTGTTGAGTTCGGTGACCGTCAGGCGTTCTCAAAGTTACTTCGTGCCTGCGGTGAGATTGAGGGACTGGAGCGCGTGCGTTTTACCTCACCCCACCCTGCAATGTTCACCGATGATGTGATTGACGCTATGGCTGAGACCCCTAACGTGATGCCCGTGTTGCATATGCCCTTGCAGTCGGGTTCTGACAAGGTTCTCAAAGACATGAAGCGTTCCTACCGTTCCAAGAAGTTCCTTGGAATTTTGGAAAAGGTACGCGAGAAGATGCCGGATGCTGCCATTACCACCGACATTATTGTTGGTTTCCCCGGGGAGACCGAAGAAGACTTCCAAGAAACTATGCGCGTAGTCGAGGAATCTCGTTTCTCATCGGCGTTCACCTTTCAGTACTCCATTCGCCCGGGCACCCCTGCGGCGACTATGGACCATCAGGTTCCAAAGGATGTCGTACAGGAACGCTATGAGCGCCTGACTGCTTTGCAGGATCGCATCGCTGCCGAAGAAAATGCTAAGCAGCTGGGTAAGACCGTTGAGCTGATGGTCGTGGCTGAGTCAGGTCGTAAGGCTGAGCAGACTCACCGTCTTTCAGGCCGCACCCGCGATATGCGTCTGGTTCACTTTAGCGTCCCGGAAGGTGCTGAGCAGCCGCGTCCTGGTGACCTTGTTACTCTGCCCATTACCGAGGCAGGTTCATTCCACCTTCTGTCAGACCCAACTGCGGAGCAGTACTCTGTGCGCCGTTCACGAGCGGGCGATGCGTGGGATCGAGCGCAGGCTGATTCATGTGGCACCGGAACCACTCAGGTTTCAGGCGGTCCCGTGAACTTGGGCTTCCCCACGATTGGTTTGCGTAAGTAATGAACGCTACGGAACGCCAGCTACCCGTCATCGCTATTGTGGGGCCGACGGGTAGCGGCAAATCTGATCTCGCTATAGAGCTTGCGCTCGCGCTGGGTGGCGAGTGCATTAATGCTGACTCGATGCAGTTTTATCGCGGAATGGATATTGGTACCGCGAAGGTTTCTACCGATGAGATGCGCGGGATTCCGCACCATTTGCTGGATATTATGGGTGTGCGTGAAGAAGCTTCTGTGGCTGTATTCCAGCAGCAGGCACGAGACCTTTTTGATGAGATTAGTTCTCGCGGCAAGTATCCCATTCTGGTGGGTGGCTCAGGGCTCTACGTGCGTGCTGCTCTAGATGTCCTTGAATTTCCTGAAACTGACGCGTCCGTTCGTGCCCGTTTAGAGGGCGAGCTCAAAGAGCGAGGACGCGGTGTGCTACTCAGCAGGCTCAAAGAGGTTGATCCGGAGTCGGCTTCGCGTGTGAAGGACGACCGTCGTCTGGTGCGGGCGCTAGAGGTTCATGAGGTTACGGGACGCCCGTTCTCGTCCTTTATGCCGCAGCGGGAGTACGTACGTCCTACTGTGCAGGTTGGTCTGAACGGTGATCGAGCGCAACTGCACGAACGTCTGCATGCCCGTGTGGTGAAAATGGCGGAACGCGGTTTGTTAAAAGAGGTTGAAGAGTTAGAGCCTGTAGGTCTTCGTGAAGGGAAGACAGCCTCTAAGGCTCTGGGATACGCGCAGTTTCTGAAGGTTCTTGATAGCGAGCGCGGTCTTCTGCCCGAAAGCGAAAATTACACTGTAGAGCAGGCTATCGATGACACCACGGTGGCAACCCGTCAGTTTGCGCGCCGGCAAATCACCTGGTTCAACGCCGACCCGCGCGTGAACTGGCTGGACTGGAATGACCCAGAAAAGCTTGAAAAAGCAATTGATTTGACTAAAAGCTTTACACCCGTCGAGTAACCACCTGTAGGGTTGTAGTGAATATCTTTTTGGTCTTGTACGAGGAGCATCATGAGCAATACACCATCACCCTGGGGCGAATTATCAGGCGTTGAGCTGACCAAGGGTCAGGGTACCGGTAATGATTTTATTTTCGTCAAAGATCCCACCGGCACGTTGGAGCTAGACCAGGATCTGGTTGCTCGCGCTTGCGATCGTCATTTTGGTTTCGGTGCTGATGGTTTTATCCGCGCTATTAAGACCGAAAACCTTATCGAGGGTAAGCATCTTTTAGAAGAGCACCCCGATGCTACCTGGTTCATGGACTACCGCAATGCCGATGGTTCTTTGTCCGAAATGTGTGGCAACGGTGTTCGCGCCTTCATTGAATACCTGCGAACTGAAAACCTCATTGACCTTGAAGAGGGCGGACGCGTGGTGATTGGTACCCGCGCCGGTATTAAGGCTGTTGCGATGGTTGAAAATGGTTACGCTGTTGACATGGGGCCGTGGAGCTTTATTGACGGTGATTCAGCACGCGATAACGGTCACGATGCCATGGTCAACGCTCGCGGTCTTAAAACTACGCGTCCTGCCGTGTCGATTTCGATGGGTAACCCGCATACTGTTGTTGCTCTTGGCACCGAGGGCAAGCTGGATGGCTTGGGTCTTGAAACTGCACCTAAGGTGACCCCTGTGCCTCCCAACGGAACCAATGTTGAATTCGTGGTTCCTGAGGAGATTGAAGAGACTGAGGCTGAGACTGGCGAAGTGAATGTGGGTGCTATTCGCATGCGTGTTCATGAACGCGGTGTAGGGGAGACTCTTTCGTGCGGTACCGGTGCGTGCGCCGCTGCGGCCGCGACTCGTTTCTGGGGCGGTGAAGAAGCTCCCGATGAATGGCTCGTGCATGTACCCGGTGGCACGCTTGCGGTGACCTTCGTGCTTGGCCCGGATAACCTGGAGCACGTAGTATTGGCTGGCCCCGCTGTCATGACAGGAAAAATGACGCTGGCATAAGGCTCCACGACTCGCGTCCTACATGCTCAGCCCGGTTTCACGGAGGAACCGGGCTATTATTATGCCAACTCAACAATGATATGAGTTGCACTACGGTAAGTATGAGGTGAGCAACGCATGAAAACCCGATACATCCCCCGTTTTCCTGTGAAATGCAGACTCAAACTGGTGTATCTTTACTTTCTGCTTGCCTTAGCTCTTGCGGCGGGTATGTGCACCGTCGCTGTCATGACTGATGGTGCCAGTGCTTTGTGGACGCGGTGCTGGGGCTGGTATCTGCTGGTCTTTTTAGCATGGCAGGTACTAGTGCATCCTCATGTGGTACTCAACGAAACCAGAATAGAAATTATTAATCCCTTTCACACGCATATGATTGACTATGAGACTTATTCAAAAGTCCTCCCAGTAGCACAAAACACCAACCCCCGCACCACCGAAAAAACCCGCCCATACAAGCCCAGCGGCCTACGAAACCCAGAATGCAAAATACGCCACGTCTTGATCTAGGCAATCACCGGCTCCACCACCGCCCGGCGTGAATTAATGAACCTGTTCACCGCCTTCACATCCGCAGCTATCCTACGGGCCTTACTACGCCGCGTCGGGGTGACCAACCCCAACCCGATGTAACCCTTATCAGCTAAAGTGCCTTTGCGGCGTCGGAACCTTTATGAACAAGCCTCGGTGCAACACCCAATAGAATCCGCCAATCCCCGTACAACATGTGGCCCTAAGGGTAGCTTTCTACACCTAGGGCCACAGCTATAGAATCCAAACTATTTTTATATCACACCATGAAAACTAAAGAAGCTCAGACTCTTTGAGTAACCGGACAATCTCAGTATGTTTAAACTTCCTATCAAGCCATCCTTTGCTGAAATGCCCACCAGGAAGCTTAGCCTTCTGCCCATCAGCTAAGCTATGCGCAGCTCCCAGAAGCACTCGCACATCAAAAGTGGAGTTATAAACTTCCGGCACACCTCGCTCAATACCCAGCAGGGAATACACCGATTCCATCGCAGTACGCACTGAATACTCAGTAGTAAAAATGCAATCCCTAGTGGCAGACTGGGCGAATTGACCAATAAAAGCAAAGTTCTTTGAACCATCAGGGACAACAGCAGGGCGGTCAGTATGCTTACGTGGCATAAAGAAGGAAGTCACATAAGGCATCATCACGGGGACACACTGAGCTCCAGTGGCTGCTAATTCTGCAATCTCGTCTTCTGGAACTCCCATGTGATAGAGCCATTCCTGAACAATCTCTTCGCCAGTGGATTCTTGTAAGGTCTTCCCTACATAATCGCCAGGAACATCATTGTATAAACCATAGAACCAGACAACTATCTGATCTTTAGGCTGGTTCTTGAAATGAGGTTGACGATTAACTGTCCAAGACAGGAGCCAGCTTGAATCTGTTGCCGTTACAATCCCACCGGTAACAACACGACCACTGTAGGGATTGCGATGGCTAATCTTCTCAATATAGCGAGGAATACGCTCATCTAAAGTAGTAATAGTAGCTGATTCCCATTTTGTCTGGTCTATATTCGAGCAGAAGACCTCCGGACGACCAAAGCTGGGGTCCTTGAGGGCAATCTTCTTCCATAAATCCCACGCTGGTGCTGGCCCCTTATTGAGTTGAGCCGGGGTATGATGATCGCCTTCATCGGAATTATCCACGAGGGAGCCAATGGTGAGAAAAAGAAGATCATCATCGCTCAGATTGATCACACGCTTTTGTTGGTGATCCAATAAATTGAAAGACACAGCACGTTTTGTGCCTTTGTGGGGGTCATTTGCGAAATCAACATCGGTTACTTCGGAATCATAGCTAAACTGCACGCCTTGCTCCGAAAGCCATTTGACCAGGGGAAGAGTCAATGATTCGTATTGGTTATATTTAGTGAACTTAAGGGCAGAGAAATCTGGCAGGCCGTCAATATGATGAATAAAGCGATGTAGATAGAGCTTCATTTCTAAGGCTGAGTGCCAGGTTTCAAAGGCGAACATGGTTCGCCAATACATCCAGAAGTTACTGCTGAAGAACTCTGAGGAAAATACTTCGTCAATACGTTTGTCTTGTAGAGAGTCAGTGTCAGCTAGAAAAATCTTCATGAGCTCTTTTTGGGCTTTGTTGCTCAGCGTGAATTTGCCGTTGGTTGGCCAGGATTTACCTTGCTCATAGGTGGCTCGGCAGAGTGAGTAATTGGGGTCATCTTTATTGAGCCAGTAAAACTCGTCAAGTACACTTGCTCCTTCTATCTCTAGAGAGGGGATTGAGCGGAATAAATCCCAGAGGGTTTCAAAGTGATTTTCCATTTCTCGGCCACCGCGAATAACAAAGCCTTTTTCTGGTCTCTCGATGCCATCAAGTGCGCCTCCGAGTAACCTTGATTTTTCGTAGATTGTAATGCGAGAGCCATCCATGCGCCCGTCTCGGATGAGAAAGCCAGCCGTCGCTAGTCCCGCTAATCCTCCCCCGACGATATGGGCAGTTTTCTTTTCTACTCCTTCTGGCTTACGCGGCTGGGCAAAAGCCTCATAGTTCCCTGCAGTGAGTTGCATGTTTATCATCTACTTTCACACTCGCCCTCGGATAGGGCGTTGATTTTTGTGGCGCCAGCAATAATTTGTTCAATCTGGCGGATTAATTCTCGCTGACATTCATCGGGATTGTTGGTTCGGCCGATACGTGTCAAAGCAAGCTGAAAAGTGGCGAAGATGGATCGAGCTGCACTGTCGGCATTTTCTTGGCTGAGGGTTTGGTCTTGTTCTTGTGCGAAGGTTAATAAGGTGGAAGAAATCGTGTTTTCGAAGGTGTCGATCATCTTCAGTCCTTCGTCTCGGTATTTTCCGTCAGCGCCGAATAGAAGTTCTCGTTGATATACGAGAGTGTTTTCTAGCTCTTGGGTTGAGAGTTCAAAGGCAGGTTGAACCATGGCTAATACGGCTTTTAGGGCTGTGTCCTGTCCAAGTGCGTCTGTATATCCGCATTGAAAGATGTGCTCAAATTTTTTGTTGAAAACCATCAGCAGTAGTTCACTTTTGGTAGCGGCGTAGCGGAACAATGTGCCTGATGCGATGTTGACTTGTTTGGAGATGCTTTGGGTCGTCACGGCATGGAAGCCGTGTTCGGCAAAGAGTGCGGAGGCTACTTTCAATATTGATTCGAGGGTGGCTACGCGATTGATTTCTCTTAACCCCATGGTTGACCTTTACCTAAATAATGAGTTTACTCATTTATGAGTATACTCATTATTTTGTAGATGGCTAGGGATTCTGAGTTTTTCCCTGAAGGTAATTGATTTCAATATCTCGACTTCTAGAGAAGAAACCAGCCTGCCCCACCCTGCCGGGATACCCCAATATTGTGGATAACCAACAGGGAAGAGCAGAATACATTTTCCAGGAGAAATTTCACAATAACGCTGATATTACAGCCGCTGTCACTCAGGATCTCCCCGACGTTCAGGGAGCACCTGGTCAGTATGTGGTGGTGGCTCGATCGGGCTCTATGCGTCAAGCTGGGGGCTCTGGTCTGGAACTGTGGGTACCTTTTTGGTTACTCCGGAAGGTAATTGGGGTGAAACTGATCCTTCAATGATTCACCGTGACAGGTAGTGAGCTATGTTTGGGCGTTTTGGTGTATGGCTGAAGTTAGTCCCCATACATGTTATTTGCATTTGATAAGTTCTACGAACTGGTTCTCGGCGTCCGGTGAGTTCTTATTCGCAGGTGTCTTCGGTGGTGCGGGCGTTGATTTTCTTTGCGGCGTCGGACCCCTTATGAATAAACCTCCGCCACCATTCGCACCCGATGGAACGCGGTAGCTACTTTAATTGCTCTAATTCTTTTCGGGTTAACCGTTATGTCATGGCTAATGTAGCGCTAACGTTGCGAACTTTAGCTCATTCTTTCCACCAGCAATATGCGGAAACCTTTAGAAGTCGCATAGCGATTGACTGAGTAGTCAGACCCCAGTTCGTTCACCAACCATTTCTGCAATGAGTCAGACCCCAGATTTTTCTGCACCACCAAATAGGCTTTACCGCCAACCGTCAGACGCGGTAGCCAGGTGCGCATAATGTTATGAAGAGCGTCCTTACCCACGCGAATAGGCGGGTTCGACCAGATAAGATCGAACTCAACATCGGTTGGAACATCCTCGGGTAAAGATACCTGCACATTGGTAGCTCCTAAACGCTCTGCATTCATGCGGGTGAGTTCCATTGAACGCTGATTGACGTCAACGGCATAAACCTGCGAATCAGGCGATTCTAAAGCCGCTGTGAGGGTAATTGGACCCCACCCGCATCCGATATCAAGGATGCGCGAACCGGTAGCCGGCGGAACCTCAGCGAGCAGAACAGCGGTGCCCTTATCAATACCGGCAGGTGAAAAGATGCCGGGTGCCGTCACCACGGTACGATCCTGCCCCGCCAACCGAACTTTCACCTGCTGAGGAGTGAACTCAGAAACGGGATTCGATGAAAAATAATGCTGCTCTGCCATAAAACCCATTTTACGTGCTCACACCTTAGTTCCTAAACGCGCAAGCTGTACGCCGTGGGGGAAAAGCCAACACCGAGCATAGTCAGGACGCTCATTCCCTCGATAGAATAGGGGAGCATTATTTTTGTCGAAAGGACTTTTCCGTAGTGACTGACACTCCCAACACCGATAAACTGCCCAGCGACGAGCAGTTGCGAGCAACTGTAGAGCGAGTGTTGGGCAGAGCAGAAACACCGAAATCCTCTAAAGTCCTAGACGAACGCGCTCGCGAACTCTCTGACCTTCGCGAAGAACACTCATCCTATGACGGTGAACAGCGGGATCTTGAAGAACGTCGCGCACTTCGCCGTGTTGCAGGTCTTTCAACGGAGCTTGAAGACGTTACCGAAGTTGAGTACCGACAGCTTCGCCTTGAGCGCGTTGTCTTAGCCGGGTTGTGGACTGAAGGTACGGTTCAGGACGCTGAAAACTCCCTTCGCGAGCTTGCAGCGCTGGCAGAAACTGCTGGTTCTGAGGTGCTTGATGGCCTTGTTCAGCGTCGCATGAAGCCCGACCCCAGTACCTTTCTCGGTTCAGGCAAAGCGCTGGAACTCAAAGAAATTGTTGAGATGCAGGGCGCCGATACCGTGATTGTTGATTCCGAACTCGCGCCCTCACAGCGTCGTGCACTTGAAGATATTGTCAAGGTAAAGGTCATCGACCGCACCGCTTTGATTCTTGACATCTTTGCGCAGCACGCTAAATCTCGTGAAGGTAAAGCCCAGGTCGAGCTGGCGCAGCTTGAATATATGCTGCCGCGTTTGCGCGGTTGGGGTGAATCCCTGTCCCGTCAGGCCGGTGGACGCGCCGCCGGTGGTGAAGGTATTGGTTCGCGTGGCCCCGGTGAAACAAAGATTGAGTTGGACCGTCGCCGCCTGCGTGCTCGCATGGCAAAACTGCGTCGTGAAATCGCGCAGATGAAGCCCGCCCGCGAGACCAAGCGTCTTAACCGTAAGCGCAATCGCGTGCCGTCGGTGGCTATCGCGGGTTACACCAACGCGGGTAAATCCTCCTTGCTTAACCGCCTCACCGACGCCGGCGTCCTCGTCGAAAACGCCCTGTTCGCAACTCTTGACCCGACCGTCCGAAAGGCACAAACACCTGACGGTGTGGGATACACCCTTTCTGATACCGTCGGTTTTGTGCGCTCGCTACCTACGCAGCTGGTTGAGGCATTCCGCTCCACTCTAGAAGAAGTGGCAGACGCCGATCTTATTGTGCACGTGGTTGACGTTTCACACCCCGACCCTGAGGGGCAGATCAAGGCAGTACGCGAGGTCTTTACTGAGGTCGATGCACGGCACGTTCCCGAGCTCATCGTTCTCAATAAGGCTGACGCTGCTGATCCTTTCGTGGTTGAGCGTTTGCGTCTACGCGAGGAAAACAGCGTTGTTGTTTCAGCTCGTACCGGCGAGGGAGTCGACGAGCTCAAAGAGCTGATTGCGGATATGATTCCGCGTCCTTCCATTGAGGTCCATCTGATGGTTCCTTACGCACACGGTGAGGTAGTCTCACGACTGCACGAATGGGACGCAGAAATTTTGCGTACCGCCTTTATCTCAGATGGCACCTACGTACAGGCACTCGTGCGTGATGAAGTCGCATCAGAGCTATCAGAGTACGTGCTTGATGAAGAACTTTTAGAAGTTCTAGAACCTGAAATTCAAGAAGCACTGGATGCCGGTGCAACCGAAACGGTGCGCTAATGAGCGGTGGGCAGGAATCCCAGCGCCAGCCCTTGACCGGTCAAGAGCTTGAGACTTTGCCGGGGGCTGCAGACGTCCTTGACCTTCTCGACGCGGTGGTGGACGCCAGCGGCGGGCAGAAACGCGACGGCCAGCGAACCATGGCCGCTCACGTTGCGCAGTCTCTCGAACTAGACCGTCACTTGCTGGTTCAAGCGGGCACAGGTACCGGTAAGTCTTTGGCCTACCTTGTTCCAGCCCTGCACTATGCTCAACACAGTGATAAACCAATCATTGTGGCGACCGCTACCTTGGCCTTGCAGTCTCAGATTGTTAACCGCGATATTCCGCGTCTGCTCGAGTCAGTGGGAGATCGCCCTGAGCGCGAGACAGAGGTAGCGATTCTTAAAGGGCGCAACAATTACGTCTGCTTGCACAAGCTTGAGGGCGGTTACCCCGATGATGAGCAAGAAACTCTCTTCGATGTTGATCCCGGTGGAGCTACCGGCAGATTAGGCGAAGAGGTTCTGCGTTTGCGCGCCTGGGCTGAAACTACCGATACCGGTGACCGCGATGAGCTCATTCCAGGTGTCAGCGATAAAGCGTGGCGACAGGTTTCAGTTAACGCCTCTGAGTGTTTGGGACGTAAATGCCCGTTGGTAGAGTCATGTTTTGCAGAGCTTGCAAAGACTCGTGCCAATGAATCTGACATCGTGATTACTAACCATGCTCTTTTGGCAATTAACGCCTTTGAAGGCATCGGCGTTCTGCCTGAGCACGAAATTGTGGTCATTGATGAGGCCCATGAACTTGCTGACCGCGTCACCGGAGCTGTTACCGGTGCGCTCTCACCGGCGATGGTTCATTCCGCAGCCCGCAGCATGAAGAAGAATACGAAAGCAGATTCTTCTCCGCTTGAGTCAGCTGCACGAAACTTGGATAACGCGTTAGACGGAATTCCTGCCGCCTTGTTGCCGAAGGGACTGCCCGAACGTGTTGGGCATGCCATGAGCCAGGTTTTGGACGCTACACGCACGGCGCTGTCCGATACCAAGAGCGACGCTAAAGACTCCGATGCCGGCCGCCAGATGGCTCGCGCTAAGCTCACCGAGGTGATGGAGCTTGCCGAGCGCATGCTCAATGCCGATGAAAAGTACGAGGTTGTCTGGATCTCGCGTGTAGGTTCTTGGGAGCCAGGACGCGGATATGTGGCTGCTTCCGATACGGATCCTGCAACCTTACACGTCGCACCGCTGTCAGTAGCAGGCCGCCTGCGCGAAGGACTCTTCGAAGACCGCACCGTGGTGCTTACATCGGCTACCTTGACGGTGGGGGAGTCTTTCGATTCCGTCGCGGGGGCACTGGGGCTTCAAGGAACGGGCGCACCTCGCTGGGAGGCCGTGGACGTAGGTTCGCCTTTCGACTACCCCAAGCAGGGCGTCCTTTATCTTGCGTCTGACCTGCCCAAACCCGGACGCGGCGTGTCTGAAGAGCAACTTGAGCGCGTGCTAGAGCTGATTGAGGCTTCTCGTGGTGGTGCGCTTGGACTGTTTTCCTCGAAACGTGGGGCAGAGCTTGCTGCAGAATACGTACGTGAACGCACCAATCTCAATATTCTCGTGCAGGGAGAATCATCGTTGCGTGCGCTGGTCAAAGAATTTGGCGCAGACACGGATTCTTGCCTGTTTGGCACAATGAGCCTATGGCAAGGTGTCGATGTGCCTGGTGACTCATGCCGACTGGTCATTATGGACCGCATTCCTTTCCCTCGTCCTGATGATCCTCTGTCTGCCGCTCGTACACGCGCGGTGGCTGAGTCCGGCGGCAACGGATTCATGGCTGTTTCTGCCTACCACGCTGCGATTCGTATGGCGCAGGGAGCAGGACGTCTAGTGCGATCCGTCAACGACCGCGGTGTAGTTGCTGTTCTAGATTCGCGCATCGCCACTCAGCGGTACGGAAGCTACCTCGTGAAAGCTCTACCGCCTTTTTGGACGACCCAAAATAAGGACGTTACGGTCGGTGCTTTGGAGAGACTCGCTGCCAGCATTGACTAGGCTCTTTGCCGATCCTTGAAAACGTCTTGGTGTCGCGGGGCTGGTTTCTGAAAACCAGCCCCGCGATTTTTATTTCTCAACTGTAGAAACTTGAACATACATCGTCATCTTGTTTTTACGAGCATCAGCGTTGCATAGCAAACTCTGTCATTTCCTTCGCTGGATGCGGGTAATCATCGATAACCCCGCACAAAGGAAGGAAGAACCCCCGTTATTTTGTGCGGTTTCCATCCTTTCAGTTTTAAAAGGAAGTACCATTGGTATTAGTGTGCTTGAGAGCATAGTAAATCTATAATTTTCACTGGCGGATTTTATTCATAAAATCCAAACGTTCAGTAGCCTCAAGGTATTGAGCTTTCAACACCGTGAAATACACATCAATACAGGTGAATAGCAATGGCATCTAGCGCTCAAACTAAAGATATTTCTGAGCAAAAACTGGATCGCGGCCTGTCAAACCGTCATTTGCAAATGATTGCAATTGGCGGCGCGATTGGTACCGGTCTGTTCTTCGGCTCGGGTAAGCTCATCAGCCTTGTCGGCCCCTCGGTAATCTTTGTGTACATGATTATCGGGTTCGTGCTTTTCTTCGTGATGCGAGCACTCGGTGAGCTCCTGCTGTCCAACCTCAACTACAAAACCTTTGGCGATATCGCCAAAGACCTTATCGGTCCCTGGGCCGGCTTTTTCGTCTCATGGAACTACTGGTTCTCCTGGGTTGTTGCGTGTATCGCTGATATCGTAGCTATCACCGCCTACGCCCAGTATTTCAACCCCGATATTCCTGTCTGGTTACCGGCTTTGCTCACGGCTTCAGCGCTCTTAATTTTGAACCTTCAGCCGGTTAAATTCTTTGGCGAAACAGAGTTCTGGTTCGCAATTATCAAGGTCGTAGCGATTCTGGCGCTTATCGTTGTTGGTCTTTACCTGATCTTCAGCGGTCACCATAATCCCAACGGAACGACAGCTCAGGTATCTAACCTTTGGAACTACGGTGGATTTTTCCCCACCGGTCTGAGCGGCTTTATTCTGGGCTTCCAGATGGGTATTTTTGCCTTTATCGGTATTGAGCTGGTAGGTACCACAGCTGCTGAAACCGAAAACCCGCACCGAAACCTACCTAAGGCTATTAACTCCATCATCATGCGTATCTTGGTGTTCTACGTGGGTGCACTGAGCATCATTATGATGGTTACTCCCTGGGTAGACATCGATCCAGAACAGAGCCCCTTCACCTCCATGTTCGGCATGGTCGGATTCACCGGCGCAGCGTTTGTGGTCAACCTTGTGGTTCTGCTCTCTGCCGCGTCCAGCGCCAACTCCGGTGTTTATTCGGCTAGCCGTATGGCGTACTCGCTGGGACTTGACCGGCATGCGCCTAAACTTTTTGCACGCAAAAACAAGCGTCATGTGCCGTCTAATGCTGTTTTCTTCACCGCGGTTTTCGCATTCTTGTCGATCCCGTTGCTGCTAGCCGGTGATACCCTGGTTTCGGCATTCACCGTGATCTCATCTTTGTGCTCCACCTGCATCCTCTTTACTTGGGGTAGCATCGTGGTCAGCTACATCAACTACCATCGCAAGTTCCCTGAACGTCATGCGGCCTCGCAGTTCCGCATGCCACTTCCTAAAATCACTCCGTGGTTTATTCTTGCGTTCTTTGCCTTTATCGTTTTTGCACTGGCACTGGGCGAAGATACCCGTATCGCTTTGATTCTTATCCCGCTTTGGTTTGTTGTCCTCACCATTCTGTGGAAGATTACCAAAGCTAAATTGGAACGTGAGCACCTGCCTGTTACCGGCATGATCCCGATTCAGACCCCTGAAGAAATCGCTCGTAACTTCGAGAATAGATAACCCTGGTGCGGGGCATAGCGTTCATGCAGAATAGTGAAGGTTTGCCCGCCATTAAAATCAGGTAACACATAAAAGAGGCCGCCCCACCATATTCACGATGGTGGGGCGGCCTCTTTTGATGTGCAGATGCTTTTGCTCTAAAGGCTTCTGAGAACCGAAACTACCTTGCCCATGATAAGAGCGTGATCGCCGATAATGGGCTCATACTGGGTGTTTTGGGGCAGTAGCCAGGTATGACCATCGCGTTGGCGGAAAGTTTTGACAGTCGCTTCATCATCAAGAAGAGCCGCCACAATATCCCCGTTGTTAGCGGTGTGCTGCGAACGTACAACCACCCAGTCACCATCCATAATTGCTGCATCAACCATGGAATCACCTTTAACACGCAACATGAACAGCTCGCCGTTTCCAACAAGCTGTCGAGGTAGTGCCATGACATCCTCGATGTTTTGTTCCGCTGTAATGGGAGCACCCGCTGCGATGCGGCCCATCAAAGGAACCTGTGCAAGATCGTGAGAGGGCGGTTCGAAAGAGGGAATCTGCGGTAAAGCCACAAGGTCTGCGGTGGTCTCTTCAGCAGAATGCTCCGCATCGCCAAAATTGAGGACTTCAATAGCGCGGGGACGTTTTGAATCGCGACGGATATATCCCATCTGCTCCAAACGCGAGAGCTGATGAGTGACAGAAGAAAGCGATGCTAGACCAACGAGATCTCCGATTTCGCGCATTGACGGCGGATAACCGCGTTCATCAATGGCGGTGGAAATGGCGGTCAAAATTTTCTGTTGGCGAGCGGTGAGGGGCTTAGCACCGCGAGGACGCTTACCCTGCGGAGTATCTGGCGTGCTGTAACTCACTGGTTGCTCGTTTCTGTAGTCCTTATTTTGTCAGTCCCCAGTGTTTGACTAGTGCTCACTGGTGTCTTAGTTCTATCAGCCTATGGCACTTTTATTCGAAAACCAAACATTTGTTCTAATTTTTCTCGACTATGTTCGAATTTTCTGATAGAACATATATACGAAGTTCGAACAAAGTTTCGAATATTTGGTTTCCTGTTCAGTAAGAAGGAGTTCCGATAGTGAGTACTGTAGTTATCCCGCGTCCTGTCCGCCCCGGCACGGCTTTTTCGCGTGCTAACGCTGTGGTTCGTCCGCAACGGGTAGAGAGCGCACCGCTTCCTTCTGCTCAGCTTCGAGTGATCAAGCCTGCGCGGCAGCTTCCTCAGCCTGTTCGAAACCAACGAGATTTAAACCCGAGCGTCGCGCCGGCTGCCCGGACATCTCGTCGAGGCCGCCTACTTTCTATGCTCAAGGGACTTTCTTTCATGACTCTAGGTGCCCTCATCGTCCTAGTCGGTGCATCCTTTATCGCCCCTCAGGATGCCCAAGCTGGTTCAAGCCCGGTTGATTCATCATCAGTGGGTCGTACAGTGACTGTTGATGCTGGTCAAACCCTTTGGGATGTTGCGCGAGAAGTGAGCCCCGAATCGGATCCTCGTGATGTGGTGAATCTGATTATCGACGTCAATAATCTTTCCAGCACTACTTTGCATACTGGTCAGAATCTGGAAATCCCCGTAATGAATGGTTAGTACGTCGTAGTTGTGATTAGACTGGCAGTGTGAGTGAAGCATTACAAGCACTTGAGAACCTGCCTATTCGCGACGACTTGCGTGGTCGCTCACCGTATGGCGCGCCCATGATTGATGTTCCTATTACGCTGAACGTCAATGAGAATACGCACCCGATGCCCGATGAGGTGGTAGAAGCCATCGGTGCTGAAATCGGTAAAGTTGCCCACCGACTCAATCGTTACCCCGACCGTGAATTCGTTGAGTTGCGTCAAGAACTCGCAGAGTTTTTAGGACACGGGCTCACAGCTGACAATGTATGGGCTGCTAACGGCTCAAATGAAGTACTTCAGCAACTTTTCCAAGTCTTTGGCGGGCCAGGGCGAAGCGTCATGAGCTTTGTGCCTACCTATTCCATGTACCCGCTTTTGGCTGATGGTACCAATACCGAATTTATCGCCGGAGAGCGTGCGGCGGACTTTACCCTCACCGCAGAGTCTGCGGTTGCTCAAGTTATCAAGCATCGCCCTCATATTGTGGTGCTGTGTTCGCCGAACAATCCCACCGGCACCGCTCTGGAAAAAGAAGTTATCGAGCGGGTTTACTCAGCGGTCGAAGAACTTGATGGCATTCTCATCGTTGATGAAGCCTACGCCGAGTTTGCGCAAGATCCAGAGCAGACAGCTCTGACGCTGTTACCTGGACGCAATCGTTTGGTGGTTAGTCGCACCATGAGTAAAGCGTTTGCATTTGCTGGTGTGCGACTGGGCTATTTCGCGGCGCACCCTGCCATTGCGGATGCGGTTCGACTGGTTCGTTTGCCCTATCATCTGTCATCGGTCACACAGGCAACAGCTTTGGCGGCTTTGCGTCATCGTACGCAACTGTTAGCAAACGTTGAGGATATTAAGGATGCGAGAAACCGCATCGTGACTAGGCTCCGTGAGCTGGGACTTAAGCCTGCTGAATCTGATTCTAATTTTGTATTTTTCTCGGGGCTGCAGGATGAGAAGGAGGCCTGGGAGTATTTGCTGGCAGACGGTATTTTAGTTCGAGATAACGGTATTGCCGGGCATTTAAGAGTGACGGCAGGTACACAAGAAGAAACCACAGCTTTCTTGCAATCTTTGGAGAATTATTTGGTGAGCACCGGCGCTTACCTGCCTGCATCTGATCACTAGAGCCGCCATACAGTTCTGTGAGAAAAACCGTTTCGCTTCATGCTCTGAAAATCTAGACCACCTCGTTAAGGACGCTAACCACATGACTCAATCTTCAACAGATTTTGGCTCTCGTACTGCCAAAATTGAACGTACTACCAGTGAATCCAGTGTCAGCGTAGAGATCAACCTGAATGGCACCGGTGCATCGAACATCGATACCTCTGTGCCGTTTTACGATCACATGCTGACGGCCCTTTCCAAGCACTCTCTGATTGATATGAACATTAAGTGCACGGGTGATACTCACATTGATGTACACCATACGGTGGAGGACACCGCGATTGTTCTGGGCGAGGCTCTCAAGCAGGCTTTAGGTGATAAAAAGGGTATCCGCCGTTTTGGTCAGGCGACCGTTCCCCTTGATGAAGCTCTTGCTTCGGCTGTTGTGGATATCTCAGGGCGTCCGTATCTGGTGCATGGTGGTGAGCCTGAAGGGTTTGAGTTCCATCAAATCGGCGGTCATTTCACGGGATCGATGGTGCGCCATCTATTTGAAGCGTTCGCGTATCATGCGGGAATCTGCCTGCATATCAAGGTGTTGGGCGGACGCGATCCGCACCATATTGCGGAGGCAGAATTCAAAGCATTGGCGCGTGCTCTGCGAGAAGCCGTAGAATCGGATCCCCGACATAATGATATTCCTTCGACTAAGGGTGCATTGTAAATAATGACTAATACCAGTAAACCTACCGTTACCGTTTTGGACTATGGCGCGGGCAACGTGCGTTCTGTGGTGCGTGCACTTGAAGCGGCTGGCGCTCGCGTTGTTTTATCGCGTAGAGAAAAAGATGTGCTGGGTGCTGATGGTTTGGTTGTTCCCGGTGTTGGAGCTTTTAAGGCTGTGATGGACGGTCTGAAAGAGGTCGATGCTCCGCGTATGATTGGACGCCGCGTGGCTGGCGGGCGTCCGGTGCTGGGCATCTGTGTTGGGCTACAGATTTTCTTTGATAAGGGCGTGGAACACGGTGTTAAAGCTGCCGGTATGGGGGAGTGGCCCGGTGTTGTTGAGCGACTGAAAGCAGATGTTGTTCCACATATGGGGTGGAACACTATTTCAGCTCCTGAAGGCTCGGTTCTCTTTCACGGGATTGAGAATGAGCGTTTTTACTTTGTGCATTCTTATGCTGTTCAAGAATGGAACTTCGATCAGAACAACGAGTCGATGGTTCCTCCTCAAGTGACGTGGTCTGACCACGGTGGTCCTTTTATTGCTGCGGTTGAAAATGGTCCGTTGAGTGCAACCCAGTTCCATCCTGAAAAGTCAGCGGAGGCTGGTTTGCAGCTGTTGCGCAACTGGATTGGTTCTTTGCCTGTGACCGGTCGCCTGGACGAGAGTGAAGGAGAATAAATGGATCCCACAGTATCCGGTCTGATTTTGATGACTTTTGGAGCGTTCTTGGTGGGCGGTGGCTATTCCTTTCGCAAGCAGGGGCTGCCTCTTATCGCTCAGATTGTTTTGTTGATTCTTGGGTTAGCTGCTTTTGCCTACGGCGGTTACGTGCTTTTCGCGTACTAAATCAGGCAGCGAGTGAAGAGAGAAGGTTTTTCGATGGCTAAAAAATATTTGGAACTGTTGCCTGCAGTAGATGTTGCAAACGGTCAGGCAGTGCGTTTGGTTCAGGGCGAAGCTGGGTCTGAGACCGGTTATGGCGACCCCGTGGAGGCTGCCCTGGCTTGGCAGGAAGCCGGCGCCGAATGGCTGCACCTTGTCGATTTGGATGCGGCGTTTGGGCGCGGCGACAACATCGAAGTCTTGAAGGGCGTTGCTGAGAAGCTGGATATCAAGATTGAGATGTCCGGTGGCATTCGTGATGACGAGTCGCTGGCTCGTGCGTTGAGCTTGAACCCCGCTCGCATCAATTTGGGTACCGCTGCTTTGGAAGATCCCGAGTGGACGCGTCGTGTCATCGCTGAGCACGGCGACGTTATCGCTGTGGGGTTGGATGTTCGTGGAACCACGCTCGCGGCCCGCGGATGGACTAAAGAAGGCGGCGACTTGTGGGAGGTACTTGATCGTCTTGAGGATGATGGGTGCGCTCGCTATGTCGTTACGGATGTTACGAAGGACGGCACGTTGCAGGGCCCAAATCTTGATCTTCTGCGCGATGTTGCCCGCCGCACTGATAAGCCGGTTGTCGCATCCGGCGGTATTTCTCAATTAGATGATATTCGTGCTTTGCGTGAGCTGGTGGGCGAGGGCGTAGAAGGAGCCATTATGGGTAAGGCTCTGTACGCCGGTAAGTTCACCTTGGAGGAAGCTCTTAAGGTTGCGGGACGTCCTGAATAATGGCTGAGCACTCGCACGAACACCATAGCAAGCGTGAGCTTCCCGCTCATATTCAAGCTCAGTTGGCAAGTGCCGGTAGAGAAACTGATACCGGTGGTCAGCCGTGGTCTGGGCGAAACTTAGGGGAGGGCACGTCTCATACGCATCAGTATCCGACTGATACCGGTGAAACTGAACAGAAGCTTGCGCGTGTGCTTGAGATGTTTTCACACGGTGAAGCTGGAGAAGAAGATGTTGTTCAGGCTCTGCGGGGTACGCGCGTGTTTGCGCCGGTTGTTGCGCAACTTTCTCAGGCGCATATCACTGATGAAGGTTTGGTTTCAGATAAGGAGTCGGACATGGCGTTGGTGAGCATCCAGGCTCCTGACGGGCGCAAGGCTCTTCCTCTTTTCACTGATGTTGATGCACTGACGCAGTGGCACCCTCAGGCTCGTCCTGTGGCGGCTGATATCCGCAAGACGTCTTTGAGTGCTGTGGAAGACGAGAATCAGCTGATGGTTGTAAATCCTGGTCAAGACGTGACTTTTGTGGTGCGTCGACCAGCTGTTTGGGCGCTGGCAAAGGATGAGCCGTGGGTTCCTTCCTATAAGGATGATGCGGTTGCTCATGAGCTCACCCGCATCGGGGCTCAATTGCCTGCCGTGGTGGCGGTTCGCGCTTCGCGCGGTCAGGGAGTTAATACTGTCCATGCGTCCGGACGCGAGTTGGATGGTGGCGGCCACGGTCCAGAGCTCAAAATTACGCTGGTTTTGCGTCCTGCCCTGACGCGTGAGGAGCTCAACGCGACGGTGCAGGGTTTTCAGCAACTTCTCGCTGCTTCAACGGTGGTCTCTGAAAAGGTCGACTCTGTGCATGTAGCCTTGGCTTCGGCTTAGCTGTAGCCTTAGCGAGTCTAAAACCTTCTCGGATGACGCGTGAGGGCGGGTACTTCTTCACTGAAGTACCCGCCCTCATTTGTTTGACAGCGTATCTAGCATCGGCCGCCGTCTTACCGTGCATTCCGTGGCGGATGCGTCAGCCACCTCTTAGTAAACGGGGCCGGTGAATTTTTCGCCCGGTCCCTGTCCGGGGGCGTCGGGAATCTGGGATGCTTCTTTGAATGCAAGCTGGAGGGTGCGTAGACCATCGCGCAAGGGGGCTGCGTGCTGTGATCCGATTTCGGGAGCTGCTGCGGTGACAAAACCTGCAAGTGCGGTGATGAGTTTGCGGGCTTCATCAAGGTCTTTGAGTTCCTGCGCATTTTCTTCAGCTGCTAGACCGCACTTGACTGCTGCAGCGCTCATCAGATGTACAGCGGCGGTTGTGATGATCTCGACTGCAGGTACTTCGGCGATATCACGCATCTGTGCGTTTACTGCATCAATTTCTTCCTGCGAAGGGTCGTACCCGTTGGATGCTTCAGCGGAGGTCTCTTCAAAACGGAAGGTGTTGTTTTCTTCGTTAGCCATGTCATAAGAATCTCACATCTGTGAGGTGAGCTGAAATCTACCGTCCTAAACCGCAGGGATATCGTCATATTCACACCGGAATATCGCGGTAAACCTTGTCTTAAAAATTATCCCCGTGTAAAGTAGTGTCAAGTTTGCAAGCGGAAGTTCGCTTCCCACCTGCATCGGTCGTATGGCTGACAGGTATTACAGAGATAGGTCCTTTCGCGGATTATCATCTGTACTCAAAGGAGTATTTGAGCCTTCGCTTGCGTATGCAACGAAGGCTTTTTTCGTTTGTATAACAATCTTAAAATTGAGGGTTTCACCCCCATCTAGTACAGGAGCTTTGTCATTAGCGATCCCCGTATCAATGAAAGAATCCGTGTTCCGGAAGTACGACTTGTCGGACCGGGCGGCGAACAGGTAGGCATCGTTCGCGTTGAAGATGCACTGCGTCTGGCGCGCGAATCGGATCTTGACTTGGTTGAAGTTGCACCGAACGCTAAGCCGCCGGTGTGTAAACTCATGGACTTCGGTAAGTACAAGTACGAAGCTGCTGTCAAGGCACGTGAATCCCGCAAGAAGCAGGTTAACTCTGCTTTGAAGGAAATTCGTTTCCGCCTCAAGATTGACACCCATGACTATGAAACCAAGGTTGGGCACGCTCGTCGTTTCCTCAACGGCGGTGACAAAGTCAAGGCTATGATTCAGTTCCGTGGTCGTGAACAGCAGCGCCCCGAGATGGGTGTGCGCCTGCTTGAGCGTATGGCTGCAGATTTGGCCGAGGTTAGCACCATAGAGTCTAACCCCCGAGTTGACGGCCGTAACATGGTGATGGTTCTGGCACCGCTTCGCGGTAAGGCAGAAGCTCGCCGTGACTCTAACAAGAACTCAGGCGGACGCAAGGGTCGTGAACGCGTCGACACCACCACTGCAACCCCTGTATCCAATTCTTTGGCAGATGCAATGCCCGAGGAATTGAAGGCACAGGCTTCAGCAGAATAAAGAACTGAATGTCAATGCGTGACTGAACGGTGAACCCCACCGGGAAGCACACGCAGGCTGCTAGAGGCCACTCCATTGGATCTCGATAAGCCAAACCTTTCGAGGTGGCATTGTGCAAACAATTGCTACAGACACAAGTTTCTTGCGCTCGTTTTAGGCGGACGCAAGGCGAAACGTAAAGGAGAACGGCAGACATGCCGAAGCAGAAGACCCACTCTGGTGCTAAGAAGCGCTTCAAGCTCACCGGTACTGGCAAGGTAAAGCGCCAGCAGGCAAACCGCCGCCACTACCTGGAGCACAAGTCCTCACGTCTGACCCGTCGTCTGGCATCTGACCAGATCGTAACCGGTGGTCAGGCTAAGGTCATCAAGAAGATGCTGAACAAGTAAGGTTCACCCTTCTTTTCACCGCTTGTGCCCTGTTGGGCTGATAGAACTTTTTAGAACTCGCTCCTGCTACCGGCGTTAGTTTTTGCTGGTAGGGGACATAAGACGAAGGAGACACACGTGGCACGTGTGAAGCGCGCGGTTAACGCGCACAAGAAGCGTCGCGTCGTATTGGATCGCGCATCAGGTTACCGTGGCCAGCGTTCACGCCTTTACCGTAAGGCTAAGGAACAGGTCACTCACTCACTGGTATACAGCTACGATCACCGTCGCAAGAAGAAGGGCGACTTCCGTCGTCTCTGGATTCAGCGCATCAACGCAGCTGCTCGCGCAGAGGGTCTGACCTACAACCGTTTCATCCAGGGTCTGAAGGCTGCTGAGGTTGAGGTTGACCGTCGTATGCTCGCTGAGCTCGCTGTTAACGATTCAGCTGCTTTCTCAGCTCTCGTTAAGATTGCTAAGGATAACCTGCCTGAGGACACCTCAGCTCCCAAAGTTGCGTAAGTTTTAGCTTTTTAGCGTTTGAAAATGCCGCTCACTGTCAGGTGGGCGGCATTTTTGCTCTTAAAAAACTTCTCAGGCTGAGTCGAACAATCAGATATGATGAGGTAAACCACTCCTGATGAAGAGGCACAATGGAGCAAGCAACCAATGGGCAGAGAATAGACTGGCCAGAATATAAAAAGTTAAAAATTGCCATTATTGTTTGGGTTATCCTGCTTGCTATCGTTGCTCTGGCCTTTCATATCTGGCATTTTTCTACCCGGGGTGCGGTGGAAAGCAAGAAGTGTTCGGTGTATTTCGTTGAAACACGAGAAGAAGATAACTTCTGGACCGTTGATCTTTCCACCCTTGAGTGTGGGAAGCTCCATCTGCGGGAGCAGATATCATCTGAGCAGGTTTCATTTTATGAATCGCGTAGGGCAAGAGATAGAAGTTGAGGTTTTCCCTCTTCAAAGAGAAGAAATTCCGGGGACGCCTTTTAAAGAAAATTCCGTGAAAAAGGTGGAACTGTGAAAATTTTATTTGAGCCTTTGGGTTTTCGCATTGTACCGGATGATTACGTTGAACCTGATGTCTCTCCTTTGATGCTCTATCTCTGGTCAGGCTTTGTTGCCATGGTATTTATCTGCGTGCCTACTGGCTATCTAGCTATCCAGCGTTATAGTGCTGAGCATACTGACACCTACATAACCTGCACTCTCAAGGACGCTAGTGTTTCTGAACGTGCTGAGCGGGCTGAAAGAAATGAAGCTCGGGTGGTTTTTAAAACCGAAGGTTGCACTACCTTTATCTATGAAGGATTCAACTTTGATCTTTGTCCTCGTGACTTAGAATCAAAGCTGAAATCATACAGCGGTCAGCAGATTATGTTTCGGCAGAGCCCTTTCTACTGGTTGCCTACGCAGAGTCATGAGACTGATCAGTTTGCGGTTGGTGATTTAGATTTTCGAACGTGGAACATTCACCAGTTACGGTCTAATACGTGCTCGTCGTAGCCTTTATGAGCAGTTGATACTTGAGACTGCACGCCAAGCCTTTTTCCCGCTAGTCGTTGAGCGGTACAGCATTTTGGCATTCGTGAGACAATGAAGGCTATGGATTTTAAAGAACGCCTGTGCACCCCCGTCATGATGGAAAACCCTCACGCTGATCGCGTGAAGGATATCGCTAAGCTCGCTACCCGTAGCGTCCGCACTAAGAAGAAGCAATTTTTGGTGGAGGGACCTCAGGCTGTGCGTGAGGCGCTGAAAGCTCACCTTGAGAACCCAGTCTTGGACGCGGTCTATATTACCGAGGCGGCGTTTGAACGTCACGATGACATTGCTGAGCTGATGGAAGAGGTCCACGGAACACCGACCCCTGAAGCTGGACGCAAGGTGTTTATGCGTATGGTGACCGATGAGGTTCTGGATGCCATGGCTGGGGCTGTGACTCCTCAGGGCGTTCTTGCGGTTTCATTTATGTTAGATAAAACCCCTGCCGATATTTGGGGTGCAGACGCTATCAACCCCCACCTTGTTGCTGTCTTGGCACGCGTCCAGGACCCGGGTAACGCAGGCACTATTATTCGAACTGCCGATGCCGCCGGTGCCGATCTTGTGGTTCTGTCTAAAGGTACCGTTGATGTCTATAACCCTAAGGTGGTTCGATCAACAGCGGGATCAATTTTCCACGTACCCATGATTTCAGGCGTTGAGCTCGAAGAATTTGCCGAGGACGCTAAAGCCCAAGGCATTGGTGTTCTGGCAGCTGATGGCTACGGCAAGGTTAACCTCAACGACCTTGAGGATGCGGCTGCGGCAAAGCGTCTTGACGTTGAGTTGGAGAATAAGCCGAAGTACGATCTATCCCGTAAGACCATGTGGCTGTTCGGTAATGAGGCTCAGGGGCTGAGTCCTGAAGAAAAGCGTCTGGCGAATACGCGAGTTGCTGTGCCGGTGCACGGTAGCGCTGAGTCCTTGAATGTGAGTATCGCCGCGGCCGTTTGTCTGTACGCGTCTGCTCGTGCGATTCATGAGGCTTGAGGTGTTCGATGTCCAAGCAGTTTGACGTTCAGGTAGTGGGTGCCGCCATCCTGGATTCTCTAGAGAATCCCACCAAAATCTTGTTAAGCCAGCGAAGTGGTCCTGAATCTTTGCGCGGAAAATGGGAGTTTCCCGGTGGCAAAGTGGAGGCGGGGGAGACCTGCCAAGAGGCGCTTGTGCGTGAACTTGTCGAAGAACTCGGTATTGAGACAAAGCTCAGCGTAGAAATCCCCGGACCTTTTGAGCAGGGGTGGCAACTGACTGAACGCCACGCCATGCGAGTGTGGTGTGCTGAGATTTCAGCGGGAGAGCCACGAGCGCTTGAAAGGCAACTCGCAGTGCAGTGGTTTGATGTGGCTGAGACTTTGAAGGAAATCGACTGGATTCCTGCAGATTTTCCTATTGTTGAGGCCCTTTTAGCGACCATTCAGAGATAAAAAATAGTGATATGGCGGCGTCTAGCGTGGACGTCGCCATTTTTTCGTTAAGTAATAAATAATTTGAACATACAAATTTTTCGTATTACCCACCCCTGAGAGTAACATTAGTCTTGCCTAAATAACTTCTAAGTCTCATTTAAGTAAGGTTTACGGTGCTACAAAATTTCTTGATTGGCTTGCGCGAAGGGCTTGAAGCAGCTCTCGTCGTAGGCATTTTGCTTGCCTACGTGCGTAAGACCAACCGTCACCACCTTGTACCTAAAATCTGGGCTGGCGTTGGTTTCGCAGTGCTCGTCTCACTTGGGTTTGGCGCGCTTCTGACCTTCGGGCCGCAGGGCCTCACCTTCGAAGCTCAAGAAGCAATCGGTGGCTCACTGTCCATTATCGCCGTTGGTTTTGTTACCTGGATGATTTTCTGGATGGCAAGCAACGCGCGACATCTATCGTCCGAACTCGGCCAAAAAATTGATGCGGTACAGACCAGCACATGGTCTGTGATTGTCTTGGCTGCTCTATCTGTTGGACGCGAGGGGCTAGAAACTGCGCTCTTCTTATGGGCAGCTACTAAGGCCAGTGGCCAAGGAATCAGCGTGGCTCTGATGGGTGCTCTTGCCGGTATCGCGGTGGCAATCGTCCTTGCTTGGTTACTGATGAAGGGCGTTCTCAAGCTGAACCTCTCAACCTTCTTCACCTGGACAGGTGCCTTCCTGATTTTTGTTGCCGCGGGCGTCCTCGCTTACGGTGTCCATGACCTGCAAGAGGCTGGCCTCTTACCCGGCCTGCACAATCTTGCGTTTGATGTCTCGCATATTATTGCACCCACCTCAGTGACAGGAACCTTGCTGAAGGGCATCTTTAACTTCTCGCCCGCGACCACTTGGGCTCAGGCTATTGTATGGGTGCTTTACGTAGCAATCGCCCTTTTCTTCTTTATCGCTGCTCAGCGTAGAAACACCCGCGCGCGCCGCTAATTCACTCACATTCAATCGAAAGAAAACCATGACATCTCATCGTATTCTCAGCACTTTCGCAATCACCTCTTTGGCAGCAATGACGCTGGCAGGGTGCACTCCTAATAATCCAGCTTCAGGTTTCGACGGCTCGATCAAGGTTTCGTCAACCGAGAGCGAATGCAAGGTGTCCGCCACCGAAATTAAAGCCGGTAACACAGTGTTTAACGTGACCAACGATGGCTCACAGGTTACCGAGTTCTACATTCTGGCAGAGGACGGTCTGCGCATCATTTCAGAAGTTGAAAACATCGGGCCAGGCATTACTCGCGATCTGACAGTCACCCTGTCCGAGGGCAACTACAAGACCGCGTGTAAGCCGGGTATGGTTGGCGATGGCATCCGCGGTGATCTCACGGTTACGGCTAACCCCGATGCACAAGAAGTCTCAGCCGACGAGCAAAAACTCCGCGAAGACGCACAGACCCAGTACGCTGCGTACACCAAGGATCAGATTGATCAGTTGGTTACTGCCACCGAATCTTTTGCCGAAGCCTACAAATCAGGTGACGATGATGCTGCTCGTGAACAGTACGCACCTGCACGACTGCACTTTGAACGAGTAGAACCGGTGGCGGAGTCATTCGGGGATCTCGACCCCGCACTGGATGCGCGTGAAGCTGACCTTGAAGAAGGTCAGGAATGGACGGGGTGGCATCGCATCGAAAAGGATTTGTGGCAGCCTACCGCTGAAGAAAATGACGGCAAAAAGTACACGCCGTTGACCGACGCTGAGCGCGCAGAAGTAGCTGACAAGCTCGTTGAAGATACCAAGAGTCTCCAAGAGAAATCTCGCGACCTGGCCTTGACCGTTGACCAGATTGGCAACGGTGCGAAGGGACTTCTCGATGAGGTCGCAGCAAGTAAGGTAACCGGTGAAGAAGAAATCTGGTCGCACACCGATCTGTCAGACTTCCAAGGAAACATCGACGGCGCTAAGGTCGCATACGACGTTCTCAAACCCATCGCAGAAAAGAAGGACGCCGAGCTAACTAAGGACCTCGACAAGAAATTTGCTGATGTTCAGCAGCTTCTTGACCAGCACTCAACTGACGGCACATTTGTCAGCTACGAAGAGCTCTCTGAAGACCAAGTACGCGAGCTTTCAGACGCAATCGATTCGTTGAGCGAACCCCTTTCTAAACTCACCGGAACAGTCGTCAGCTAAATTTCATCACCCACTTACCCCCGCGACAGGAGCACCCATGCCCACCAATAATCAACCGCGTTTTACTCGCCGCGCCGCGCTCGGTGGTGCAGGTGCTGCTGTTGCGGCGGCATCGGCGGCCGGCGCAGGCTACTGGGCAGGACGTCCAGCCCCAGCCCAGGCCGCTGATGATTCTCACGCCTTTTACGGAGAGCACCAAAGCGGTATCGAAACCCCGGCACAGGACCGCATGCACTTTGTTGCTCTCAACGTCAAAGTTGAAACTGCCGAAGAACTCAAGGAGCTGTTCCAGGAATGGAGTGAAGCCGCGGCGATTCTGATGGCAGGCCACGAACTAGGAGACGCCACAAACTACGAAACTCCGCCCGATGACACTGGCGAAGCAATGGATCTGTCTGCAGCTCACCTGACTCTCACCTTCGGGTTGGGACGCTCGCTTTTTGTAGATGGCAACGGCAAGGACCGTTTTGGCTTTGCCCATCAGCTCCCCGAAGCTCTTGTGGAAGTTCCTAAAATGCGCGGGGACGCACTTGAAGAGAACCGTAGCGGGGGAGACCTCTGCATTCAAGCCTGCGCTGATGATCCGCAGGTCGCCGTCCATGCCATTCGTAACCTTGTGCGTATCGCATCCGGACGGGCCGTCGTCGCGTGGAGCCAGCTCGGTTTCGGGCGAACCTCATCCACCTCAACCACGCAGAAAACTCCGCGTAATCTTTTCGGTTTTAAAGACGGCACGAACAGCCTGAAAACTGAGAATGCAGACTTGCTAGCGCAACACGTGTGGACGTCCACCGAGAATTCTAAGGGGAATCCCAACTGGATGAACGGTGGATCTTACCTTGCGACGCGCCGCATCCGTATGCTCATTGAACCGTGGGATAGGGCGCCGTTGCGCGAGCAAGAGGATATTATCGGGCGTACTAAGCGTGAGGGTGCACCGCTTTCAGGCGGTGGTGAATTCGATGCTCCCGACTTTTCGATGAAGGGACGCGGCGGGCCGATTATCCCGCATAACTCGCACCTGTATCTGATGCATCCCGACCAAAATAATGGTGTGCAGATGCTCCGACGCGGCTTCAATTACACCGATGGTACGGACGGTCTCGGTCACCTGGATGCAGGGCTATTCTTTATTGCCTTTGTCTGCGACCCGCGCACGCACTTTATTCCGATGCTTCGCACCATGACCAGTTCAGATGCGCTCAGCGAGTACCTCAAACACAATGGCTCAGCACTCTTTGCGGTGCCGCCGGGTATCCGCGATGAAAATGATTTCATTGCCTCGGGCCTGTTCGAATAGAAAAGGGCTTACTCATAGGCACCTGCAAGCCCATTCGGAACGCAGTATGTTTCCGCACAGTAGAGATACTCTTTTGACGCCGGCAAGGTGGAAGAAGTCCTAGATACCTAGTGAGCAGGAACAATGAGTCAAAACCACAACGACTTTTCCGAGCACAGTACGTATAGCGAGCGCGTGACCGAGCGCTTTGTAGGCAAAGACGTGTCAGCCACCCCAGCGACGGTGCGGGTTCTGCAAGCGGTGGCAATTGTGGGACCAATACTCACGTATCTTGATACCTACCTCTTAACCGACCGGCGCGGGTGGATCAGCATTCTTCTTGGTGCTTTCCTATGCTTTTTTTATCTGCAGGCTTGTCGTGCGCGGTTTGGGCGCCCGCAACGGTACCGCGCGCATGATTGGCTTTATCTGCGCGATATTCTCTGTCATCGGTGGTGGCTTGGGGTTGGTGCTGACGCTGTCTAACCCATACACTTTCGCAGATATTGCTGTAGCTTCTAGCTACCTTGTATTGGGCTTAGCGTGGTTTGTTTTCGACTACCAAAGACCCTCCAAACAGCACTTTGGATCTCAGCTGAAGCAGTAATTTATTCCCACTATCTCTTCACCTTTTTCTCGCGTCCCTTACCTGTATTAGACTGGTAGAGAATGCCTGAAATACGGCAGTTATCCCAGATTCATCGATGTGAAGAAGAGTTTTATGACTGATTCACCGACCGAGAATGCGCAGAACCCAGAATCTTACGAGGTTTTGGCGAATATCGCACAGGTCCTAGAGAACGATCCCGACAACGGTTTAGAGAAAGTTCGTGAGGCTTTTAACGGCGAGTTTGAGCGTGCTCAGCAGGCAGTGGCTGAAGAGGCAACTGATCTCGATCAGCTCAAGCGCGTGCGTTTGGCATTTACAGGCGACAAGAGCGCGTTTACCCTGGCGAATAAGCAGATGCGTAGTCTCTCAAAGGAGCACAAGGCTGAGGTCGGTAAGCTCATGGGTCAGGCTCGCGGACGCTTGAACAAGGTTCTTGAGGGCCGTACCGCCGAGCTTGAAGCTGAGCGCGAGGCTCGCATCCTCGTTGAAGAAGCTGTCGATGTGACCGCTACGTCCGGTCGTCGTCATGCCGGCGCGCGTCACCCCATCAACGTTTTGCAGGAATCTCTGACCGACATCTTTGTGGGTATGGGCTGGGAAGTTGCTGATGGCCCCGAGCTTGAATCTGAGTGGTACAACTTCGATTCGCTGAACTTCAAACCCGACCACCCCGCGCGTGAGTTGCAGGATACTTTCTTCGTTGATCCTGTTGAGAAGCATCTGATGCTGCGTACTCACACCTCACCGGTGCAGATGCGCTCGCTACTGTCACGTGATGTTCCGCTGTATATTGTATGCCCCGGTCAGGTGTACCGCACCGATGAGCTGGACGCGACGCACACCCCCGTCTTCCACCAGATTGAAGGTTTGGCGGTTGATAAGGGCCTGAGCATGGCTGATTTGAAGGGCACTTTGGAACACCTTGCACGTTCCATGTTCGGCCCCGAAGCGAAGATTCGCCTGCGTCCTAATTACTTCCCGTTCACTGAGCCTTCCGCTGAGCTTGATATCTGGCATCCCACCGCTAAGGGCGGTCCCCGTTGGATCGAGTGGGGCGGTTGCGGCATGGTTCACCCCAACGTTCTGCGCGCTGCTGGGATTGACCCTGAAGTCTACTCTGGCTTTGCTTTCGGTATGGGTATTGAACGCACTCTCATGTTCCGCAACGGCGTTGCCGATATGCACGACATGATTGAGGGCGATATTCGTTTCTCACAGCAGTTCGGAATGGAGATCTAATAATGCGAATTCCTTTGTCTTGGCTGCGTGAATACGCGCCTGTTCCTGCAGATGCTACTGCAGAAGATGTGATGGCTGACCTGGTGAAGGTTGGTTTTGAAGAAGAGGACGTTCACCGCCCCTCTGACGAGCTGTCCGGCCCAATTGTCGTTGGCCAGGTTCTGTCGATGGAACCCGAAACTCACTCCAACGGTAAGACTGTCAACTGGTGCCAGGTTCGAGTTGTCCCTGAGGGACAGACCCAGACTCTGACCGGTAAGGGCATTGAAGAATCTGGTGTGCAGGGCATCATTTGTGGTGCGCACAACTTTGTACCCGGTGACAAGGTGGTAGTAACGCTGCCCGGAGCTGTTCTGCCCGGTGGTTTTGCGATTACTGCGCGTAAAACCTACGGCCACAAGTCAGCAGGCATGATTGCGTCCGTCAAAGAACTCGGTATTGGTGACGACCACGGCGGAATCCTCGTTCTGTCTGCTCTCGGTCTTGATCCTGAAATCGGCACTGACGCGATGGAACTGCTGGGGCTGTACGACCAGGCTGCTGAAGTCAATGTGACTCCCGACCGCGGTTACGGTTTCTCCATTCGCGGTATTGCCCGCGAATACTGCCACGCGACCGGCAACTCCTTCGACGATTTCGTGCTCGAGTTGGCTGCGAAAGCACCGGCTGCTAACGCGGCAGGCTTCCCTGTCAAAGTTGATGACTCAGCTCCTATTCACGGAAACTCAGGTTGCACCCGCTTTGTCACTCGCAAGGTAACCGGCTTCGACGCATCCGCACCCGTACCTACCTGGATGTCATCGCGTCTGCGTCTGGCAGGCGTCCGCTCCATCTCGCTGGCAGTGGACATCTCCAACTACGTCATGCTTGAGACCGGCCAGCCCCTGCACTTCTACGATGCAGACAAGCTGGACGGTAGCATCACCGTACGACGCGCATCCGCAGGTGAAAAGCTCACCACCTTGGATGAAAAAGAACGCGAACTGCACGCTGAAGATCTTTTGATTACCGATGCGTCCGGCCCCATTGGCTTAGCCGGCGTTATGGGCGGCGCATCCACTGAGGTATCCGAATCAACCAGCAGCATCCTGATTGAAGCTGCTCGCTTTGACGAGGTTTCGATTGCCCGCACTGCGCGCCGTCACAAGCTGACGTCCGAGGCATCCAAGCGTTTTGAACGCGGCGTTGACCCGCAGATTCAGGCGGCAGCTGCCCAGCGTGCTGTTGATTTGCTGGTAGAGCTCGGCGGGGCAACTGTTGAAGAAGGCGTCACCGATTTCGGCGATGCGTTTGAACCCACCGTGGTAGAGCTTCCTAACGCATACACTGCATCGCGTGTGGGCATCAACTACACTCCCGAGCAGATCACTCAGACACTGACTGAAATCGGCGCCAGCGTTGAAGCGGGGGAGAGTGCTTACCGCGTCACCGTTCCGTCATGGCGTCCGGATATCATCGATAAGGAAGATTTGACCGAAGAGGTCGCACGTCTGGTGGGCTACGACCAGATTCCTTCGACCCTTCCGGTAGCTCCTCCCGGACGCGGCTACACCGTTGAGCAGACAGTGCGCCGTCGCGTGCTCAACTCTTTGGCTGCTGCAGGTAGCGTTGAAGTCTTCGCGTACCCCTTCGTATCAGCCGACGATAACAACCTGTGGGCATCAGCATCAGCCAACGAGACCGTTGAATCCATCAAGCTGGCTAACCCCATTGCTGAGAACACCGGTTGGATGCGCCGATCACTGCTTCCCGGGCTCACCACCGTGCTCAAGCGCAATACTGCGCGCGGCTTCCGCAACTTAGCGATTTTCGAAACCGGTTACGTCTTCATTCCGAAGGCTGAACTCGGTGTAGGGAGCATCCCCGGCCTGGGCCAGAAGCCCGCCGACGATGTTCTTGAGGCTATCAACGCAGGTTTACCCGAACAGCCTCGCTACATCGCTGGTTTGTTCGCTGGTACTGACACCGAAGCAACCCCCGGCGTCACCCCGCGAGCTTACGATTGGCAGGACGCAGTAGATGCGGTTCGTCTGATTTCTTCCGTGACCGGGGTAGAGATTGTTATTTCTCGGGGTACTCACCAGGCCTTCCACCCGGGACGTACCGCAGCCCTATCGTTGGCTGACGGAACCCACCTGGGCTATGCCGGTGAGTTGCATCCTAAGCTCCTTGCAACCACTGATATGCCCGAGCGCACTGCGGCCTACGAGCTGAACTTCTCAGCGCTGATCGAGGCTAAGACCGGCGTGATTGAGGCAACCGGTATTTTCGGTTACCCTGCCACCAACCAGGACGTGGCGTTGATTGTGGACGCGGATATTCCCGCATCCGACATCAAGGCGGCGCTCGCTGAAGGTGCAGGCGACTTGCTTGAAGATATCCGCGTGTTTGACGATTACCGTGGCACCGGCATCGAAGAGGGCAAAAAGTCTGTTGCGTTTACCCTGCGATTCCGCGCAGATGACCGCACTTTGACTGCTGATGAAGCATCAGCCGCTCGTGAGGCTGCTGTAGCTGTAACCGCTGAACGTTTTGGAGCTACTCAGCGCTAAAACATTCTATCGATGATAGTGAAAAGGGACGCTAGTGAGCTAGCGTCCCTTTTTGCTGGAGTGTTCAGCCGTAAAATCTGTGAACTCGGTGCGAATCGGCGGTTATATTACCCAAACGGTGTCGTTGATAAGTGTGATGTGAGGTAGAGTTGACTGTTCACAGATGTTCGGTGAAATGGTAGGAGAAAACCGTGAGCCAGGATTACCAAGAGACTGATTTTTTCGAATTTGATGATGAAGACGAGCAGCGTTCTTCTCGCGAGAATAATAAGTTTCGTTTGGCTGCTATCGGAACCATGCTAGCTGCCGTCATCATCGCAATTTTGCTGTCTTTGTTTGGCGTTCGTTCGATGAACGAGGCAAGTGCTAACGAAGGATACGAAGGGCACACCTGGGTGATCAGCGGTGATTACGTGGATTTGACCCCGGATCTGCAGACTAAGTCCAATGTCGCGATTTATCAGGGGGCACTGCCTGCTGACCAGCGTTTGGTGGGCGCGGATTACCGTTCTGACCTGCAGGACGTCCAGCAGGTGAAGTCGGTGGGTGAGACCGTTAAATTCCGTGGCTCGCAGACTGGCGATGTGCGTGAGGACTTCCCGGAGAAAGTTGATGCCTTGTTGGTCGAAAAAGATAACGGTGAGTTGCAGGTTGTCAGAACGGGCGAGGAAGGTTCTTTGAAAGAGGTGACTAACTCTACCGTGACGATGCAACGCGTGACAGGCTGGGCCATGATGGTGGCTTCGCTACTTGTCCTGGTTGGCGGTGTTCTCGGCACTATCTATTTCTTCCGCAAAGAATCATAAGTTTTGCCAGCTGTTCAAAGGGGCGGGTGGATGCACTAGCATCCACCCGCCCCTTTGCTATATCTGAGCTCTATTTGAACCTCAGCGGTGTATTTGAGTTAGGACGCTGCAACCGGCAGTACCAGTTCCATCATGGTGGTGAAAGCGGTTTCTCTTTGCTGAGAAGTGGTCTCTTGTCCGTTGAAGATGTGATCAGAGACAGTGAAGACTGCCAGTGCCTCAGCTCCTGCTTGTGCCGCAGTGGCGTAGATACCGGCTGATTCCATTTCGACGGCAAGCACGCCCATGTCAGCCCAACGCTGGTGAGCTGTGGAATCGAAATTGTAGAAAACATCTGAAGAGAGGACGTTGCCGACGTTCAGCTTCACCCCTTGACGGTTTGCTTCTTGTGCAACAGCGCTCAGCAAAGACCAGGAGGCCGTGGGCGCAAACGTACCGGGCAGATTGTACTGGTTCATAAAGTTAGAATCTGTGGACGATGCGGAGGCGACCACGATATCAAAGAGGTTGAGATCGGGTTGCAGTCCGCCACATGAGCCAATGCGGATGAGTCGTTTGACGCCAAAGACGTGAATGAGTTCCCACGCATAGAGACTTGCAGACGGGATGCCCATACCGGTGCCCATGACCGAAACCTGTTGTCCCTTGAACTCACCGGTGAAGCCGAGCATATTGCGTACGCCGTTGAATTGTTGGACGTTAGTGAGATAGTTTTCTGCAATGAACTGCGCACGCAGGGGGTCGCCTGGCAGGAGTACGGGTTCTGCAATGGGAACACCGTTGGGATTGATATGCGGGGTAGGCGACGTCATGAAAATGATCTTTCTATCAGTGGAGAGGGCTACGGAGCTAGGGGACCAGCACTACCTTGCCGCGGGTCTTACGTGCTTCAAGGTATTCGTGGGCGGACGCAGCGTCCTTCAAGGGGAAGACCTGATCGACGGTGACAGTCAGGGTGCCTGCGGTAATTGCATCGAAAAGATCTCCCATACGCCACGAAATTTCATCGCGGGTAAGAGTGTAATCGGCTAAGGTCGGACGCGTGAGAAACAGCGAACCCAGCTGATTCAATTTTTGCGGGTCAAGCGGGGGAACCTGCCCCGATGCGCCGCCAAAGAGCACCATCATGCCGCGCTTTTTGAGACAGCGCAGAGAATCGTCGAACGTATCTTTGCCAACGGAATCGTAGACTACATCAACGCCCTGTTCATCGGTGATTTCCAGGACGCGATCGGCAAAATTTTCGTAGCGAACGACGTGGTCAGCGCCGTGAGAATACGCTATCTTTTCTTTTGCATCGGTAGAAACGGTGGCAATGACGGTTGCCCCTTTTGCCTTGAGTAGCTGAAGGGCGATTCCGCCTACACCGCCGGCCCCTGCATGAAATACCACGGTATGTTCAGCTTTGACGTTGAAAGTTGAGTTAATCAAGTAGTGCGCTGTCATGCCCTGTAGCGGTACAGCGGCGGCGTCTTCATCGCTGACTGAATCTGGAATAGCCACACATTTTTGTGCATCTACCAGAAAGTATTCGGCATAAGTATGCGTAGCGGACGCGGTTGCTACACGTTGACCCACCTGAATATTGTGAACGGCTTCACCCAGCTCTACTACCGTGCCGGCGGCTTCTGAACCCGGAATAAAAGGGAGCTGTACAGGGTATACGCCGCTTCGTTGATAGGTTTCAATAAAGTTGACACCGACGGCTGCTGTCTTGACCAGTACCTGATTCTTACCGGGAGTTGGGGTCTGAATCTGGGTGCTCTGGAGGACTGAGGGAGCCCCTATCTCTGATATTGATGTTGCTTTCATGCTCTTGTTCATACCCCCAGAATACTCCGAGAACGCATCTACACACAGCATAAAAAATTCATATAGTGAAATTTTGGGGCGTATTTACAAGTAATCTATGAATAAATATAGCAATGTATGAATAAATGTGCGTAAACTGCCGATATGAGCATTTCAGTAGCAGTAGCAGGAGCCACCGGGTATGCGGGCGGAGAAGTCCTTCGTTTGCTTGCTACGCACCCGGAGGTTGAGGTTAAGACAGTCACCGCACACTCAAGTGCTGGCCAGCGACTTGGAGACCTGGCACCGCATGTGCGACGTTTTGCTGATATGACAGTGCAAGACACAACTGTTGAAACGTTGACCGGTCACGACGTGGTCTTCCTCGCCCTGCCCCACGGCGCATCCGCAAATCTTGTAGCCGGTATGCCTGAAGGGACGCTGGTGATCGACGCCGGTGCAGACCACCGACTCAACAGTGCTGAAGACTGGAAGAAGTTCTACGGAACAGAGCATGCCGGAACCTGGCCCTACGGCCTTCCTGAATTTCTCTTTCCATGTGGTTCTAAGCAACGCGAAAATTTAAAAAACACCCAGCGCATTGCGGTGCCCGGTTGCTACCCCACGGCGTCCTTACTGGCACTGACACCGGGGTTTCAGGCTGGAGTGTTAGAGCCTCAAGACGTTGTTATCGTAGCGGCATCGGGAACATCGGGCGCAGGAAAGACAGCGAAAACTCACCTGCTGGGATCGGAAACTAGCGGTGGTATGAGTCCGTACGGTGTGGGTGGTATGCACCGGCATACACCCGAGATTGAACAGGGCTATTCGTTGGCGGCTGGCCAGCCTGTCCAGGTTTCTTTCACCCCGACCTTAGCTCCGATGCCACGCGGGATTCTCGCAACCGCTACCGCAAAGGTCGTCAGCGGGGTCACTGAACAACAGCTCCGCGACGTGTGGGAAGCCGCCTACGGCAACGAACAGTTTGTGCACCTGCTTCCTGAAGGGCAATGGCCGCAGACAAAGATGGTTCAGGGCTCTAACCACGCCATTATGCAACTGGCTTTTGACCCCCACGCGCACCGAACAATCGTCACTTGCGTCATTGACAACCTTGTCAAAGGCACCGCTGGTGGGGCTATCCAATCAATGAATATCGCGCTCGGACTCCCCGAGAACCTAGGACTTTTGCAGGAAGGTTTGAGTCCCTAATGAATCATATTGACACTGTAGAACAGTTAGGTGTTACCGCCCCTGAAGGGTTTACCGCTGCTGGCGTCAGCGCCGGTATTAGCGCAACAAAAGGCAAGAAAGACGTTGCACTCGTCGTCAACGAAGGGCCGAGTTTTGAGGCAGCTGCTGTTTTCACGACTAACCGTTTTGCTGCAGCTCCGGTGATATGGTCGCAGCAAGTGATTTCTGATGGAAGGGTGGACACAGTACTGCTGAACTCCGGAGGGGCGAATGCGTGCACGGGGGCACAAGGATTTCAAGATACCCATGCAAGTGCCGAGCAGGTAGCGAACAGCCTGGGTATATTTGCCGGCGATGTGCTGGTGTGTTCGACCGGGCTGATTGGCGAGCGTCTACCGATGGAGAGGCTGGCAGAGGGCATCGAGGACGCTGCTGCGGCGCTTTCGCCATCGCCCGCGTCCGCAACTGCCGCAGCTCAAGCGATCATGACGACCGATACTGTTTCAAAAGAAGCTGGTATCAAGCTTGCGAACGGTGTGACGATTGGCGGTATGGCTAAAGGTGCAGGCATGCTAGCGCCTGGCCTTGCGACAATGTTGGTGGTGCTCACTACGGATGCGCCGTTGCCTGCTGAACAGTTAGATCATGCGCTTCGCGAGGCAGTGCGGGTGAGCTTCAACAGGGCTGATTCTGATGGCTGTATGTCAACCAATGACACCGTGGTATTGATGAGCTCGGGAGCTCAGGATGTTCAGGTGTCATTGGATGAATTTACGTGGGCTTTATCTCAGGTGTGTAAGAATTTAGCGCTTCAACTTATTGGTGATGCCGAAGGCGCAAGCCACGATATTCACGTCATCACGGTGAACGCGGTGACTGAGCAAGACGCTGAGGAAGTATCGCGTGCTGTTGCCCGCTCTAATCTTTTCAAAGCTGCCATCTTTGGCAATGATCCTAACTGGGGCAGGATTTTATCCGAAGTTGGCACAACCTCTGCAGCTTTTGAGCCTGAGAAAGTAAACGTAACTATCAACGGTGTGCAGGTGTGTACCGGCGGTGGGATTGGTGAGCCTCGCGAAAAGGTTCAGATGAAGAACTCCCGCAAGGTCACTGTTGAGATTGATTTGAACATGGGGGAGTCTGGCGCGACGATTTGGACGAATGACCTCACCCACGATTATGTTCACGAGAATTCCGCGTATTCGAGCTAGGGAACTTATGACTGAACAGAGGAGAACTGCACCGCGATTTTTAGAGGCACAAAGCAAAGCTCAAACCCTCATGGAGGCGCTGCCGTGGATCCAGAGGTTTGCGGGCAAAGTGATGGTGTTTAAGTACGGTGGCAACGCCATGGTCTCTGATGAGTTGCGCGCCGCGTTTGCTGAGGACATGGTCTTTTTGCGGTCTGTCGGTATCAAACCGGTAGTAGTGCATGGCGGGGGTCCGCAAATCTCAGCCATGCTTGAAAAGATGAATATCCCCTCTGAATTCAGGGGAGGGTTGCGTTACACGACGCCCGATGCGATGGACGTAGTGCGTATGGTGCTTACCGGGCAGGTTGCCCGTGAGTTGGTGAGTCTTATTAATGCGCACGGTCCTTACGCGGTGGCAATGAGTGGAGAAGACGGCGGCTTATTGCGTGCCCGTCGTATCAAAGCTCAAGTTGACGGTGTTGCTACCGATGTGGGGCTGGTTGGTGAAGTCGTTGGTGTGAATACCACCGCTATCGCATCCATGATTGACGCAGGAAAAATCCCCGTTATCTCATCGGTAGCTCCCGAGCTGCACGATCCGATGAAATACCCTGATCATCGTCACGGAACCGCAGGCCTGACCGGTGAAATTTTGAATGTGAATGCGGATACTGCTGCCAGCGCAGTCGCTGCAGCTCTCGGAGCTGAAAAACTTGTGATGCTGACGGACGTTGAGGGTCTGTACGCCAACTGGCCCGATGCATCCTCGCTGATTTCTTCGCTGACGGTCAGTGAGCTCAAAGCGATGCTTCCAACTTTAGTGTCGGGCATGATTCCTAAGACGCAGGCCTGTCTGATGGCAGTCGAACAGGGAGTACCCCGAGCGACCATTGTCGATGGACGATTACCGCACTCATCACTTCTTGAAATTTTTACAGACACCGGCATTGGTACTCAGGTAACTGCTGATGATGATGCTGGCTGGCAGGTGCCGCCACCTGATTTCAGCATTGCGTCTTCCACTTTAGAGCAAGGAGGTCTCTCATGACTCAGCAACAGATATTGGACGAGTACAAACACGATCTTCTGGGCGTGTTTGGCGACCCGTCGCTCGTGCTTGTCGAAGGCTCCGGAAACATCGTCACGGATGCCAATGGTAAGCAATATCTTGATTTATTAGCAGGTATTGCTGTCAGCTCTTTGGGGCACGCTCATCCCCGATGGGTACAAGCCGTGCAGCAGCAGGCCGCCAAACTTGCACATATTTCTAACTTCTTTACTTCGCCCACGCAGGTAAGGCTTGCATCCACTTTGATCGAAAAATTATCTCCGGTGCAGGACGCTCGTGTATTCTTCTGTAACTCGGGTGCCGAAGCCAACGAAGCCGCTTATAAGCTGGCTCGTCGTCATGGTAATTTATCAAGCCCCCAACGAACTACTATCTTGGCTCTCGAACACGGTTTTCACGGCAGAACTACAGGTGCACTTGCTCTGACCCATAAACCGGCTTACCGAGAACCCTTTGAGCCGCTGCCTACCGGCATCAAGCACATTCCCGCCACCCTGGAGGCGCTTGAAGCGCACTGCGATGAAACAGTTGCAGCTCTCATCGTGGAGCCCATTCAAGGCGAGGCCGGCGTGCTACCGCTACCTCCTGGCTACTTAGCCCGCGCTCGTGAACTGACGCGAGCAAATGGTGCACTGCTCATTGTCGATGAAGTTCAAACAGGAATGGGCAGAACAGGTCTCTGGTTTGAATGTACTCGCGAGCTTTCTGCAGAAAACCTCCCCGATGTCATTACTCTGGCTAAAGGGCTAGGGGCAGGTTTTCCCGTCGGCGCCATGATAGTGGTGGGGCAGAACCCTGCTGCGCTCTTTCAACCGGGAATGCACGGAACAACCTTTGGCGGCAATCCGCTGGCGACAGCGACAGCTCTTGCAACTGTCGAAACCATCGATGAAGAACACCTACTGTCAAACGCAGAAAAGGTCGGTGCATATATTCGTGAGCGTGTAGGCTCTCTGCCCGAAGTGGACGAAACAACAGGTAGAGGGCTACTCATAGGCATCCGATTAACCCATGAAAAAACGCGTTCAGGCCTGCCACTAGCACCAACAGTCGTAGAACGCGCGCGTCATCACGGGTTTATTATCAACGCGACAGGACCAAGCGTGGTAAGGCTAGCGCCAGCCCTCAACATCAGCATCGTCGAGGTGGAAAATTTTTGCCGCCAGTTCCCAGCAATAGTAAGCGAGGCTGATAATTGTTGAGAAAACTGGGAACAATCAAAAATTTTGAATAAATATTAAAAAATTATGCACTATACTAAAAGGGCGCAAACGGGCAATATCCGTACACCGAAAGCTATGAAGAACCTAGAGGTAGAAACTCAAGATTCTCACCAACCACCAACCCTCAAAGAGAAAAATCATGGCTATTCCAGCAACAAAAACAGCTCGACAAGCTCGCATCATTGAAATTCTGCAGAGCAACCGAGTGCGGTCGCAGGCTGAACTTGCACAGCTACTCACTGACGATGGCGTCAAAGTAACTCAGGCAACCCTCTCACGCGACCTCGTCGAAATCGGCGCAGAGCGCGTACGCGACCTTAAAGCCGGCCTCATCTACGCGGTCCCCAACCACCCGGTACGTCGCACAGCATCCGATGCACCGGACTCTCGCATGGTTGGCCTGTTCAAAGAACTCCTTGTCACCGCAGAAGCCTCAGGAAATCTTGTCATTCTTCGCACTCCGCCTGGAGCGGCGCAGTTCCTCGCATCCTCAATTGACCACTCAGGAATTGACGAAATTCTAGGCACCATCGCGGGCGATGACACCGTCATGGTGATTACTCGCGACAAAGAAGGCGGAGAAGCGCTCGCTGACCGTTTCTTAACCTGGGCAGAATAAGGACTGACACCAAAGGCCACCTATCATCTGACGGTAGGTGGCCTTTAGCGCATCTGATCTGTGCTTAGTGTTTCTCTAGTAACTCCTGCATATGCGCGTATTCAAAATACCGAGCAACATCCAGCGGAGTCTGGTTTCCCAATGAAGGGTTCGCTCCACTATCGAGAAGCAACTGGGCAAGCTGTAGATTATTGCGAAAAACTGCGCACACTAACGCCGTTTGCCCGCGGTCATTCATGCGGTCTAAATCAGCGCCCTCGTTAATCAGCATGTTCACGACCTCAATGTTTTCGTGGTAGGAAGCGAGAATGAGCAGAGTATCGCCGTTCGCGTTGGTGAGATCTACCGGCACACCCTGAGTGATCAGAGAATGTAGACCGGTGACCTTGCCATCGCGAGCTAAATCGAAGACAGAATTGAGAAATTCAATTTCTTCTTGCGCGAGTTCGCCTGACATGGAAATCCTTATAATGGGGAGATTTTTAGTGTGTATTAACTGTACACATCGTCTGGTTCGCAAGGCGGGTGTTTCGTAGAGGTCCTTTAGTGGACACACAAGAAAAACGCTAACAGATGCGAGTACGCATCCCTCGTGAACTCAGACACTGATAACTTAGTACCTTGTATTAGTAATTGACCGAGATAGGATAACGTGAGCCTTACCGTAGAATCAGCGACTTCAACGCACAACCTTGCATCTTTCGTGGCCAATCATCATTCCAATAACCGTCCCGCTATGTATTGGGCGGATCAATCGATGACCTACCGTGAGCTGTATGCTTCGGTAGCTGCTGCGCGCCGCGTCCTTCAAAACCACGGTGCTGAGCCGGGCAAGCGTGTTGCGCTGTCGCTGCCTAACGTGCCTTTCATGCCGGTTTACTACTACGCGATTATTTCTTTGGGTGCGATTTGTGTTCCTCTCAACCCTTTGCTGAGCGCTCATGAGCTGAAATACCAGTTAGAGCATTCCGAGGCGGAGATCTTAGTGACGTGGGATGGAACCCGTGTTGCTGAGAGCGCGCGGGCTCTTCCTGAGTCCTCAGGAGTTGCCGTAGAGCAATTAGATGCTACCTATCAGCTACCTGTCCTTGATGATTACTCGTGGGGGCCTGAGCCTGTAACCGGTGCTGATCCTGCCGTGATTCTTTATACTTCCGGCACGACAAACCATCCTAAGGGTGCAACGTTGACTCATCGGAATATGATGTCCAATGCCTCTGAAACTGCGAGCGTCTTTGGGTATACCGGTGAAGATGTGATTTTCGGTGGCTTGCCGCTTTTCCACGCATTTGGTCAGACTGTAGCTATGAACGCTGTTTTCTTTGCGGGCGCTTCCGTGGCCTTGCTTCCTCGTTTTACGCCTAAGGGCGCACTTAACCTGATGAAAGAAACCGGCGTTACCAATGCCTCTGCGGTGCCCAGTATGTTTGCCGCTATTGCGGTTGCTTTAGAAAAGATGGGGGAGGACGCAGCACAATATCGCGGTACTTTGCGTTCAACAATTTCTGGTGGTGCCGCTTTGCCGGAGCACATTCATGAACAGTTTAAGAACTCGTTGGGCGTGCCTATCTATGAGGGTTACGGTCTGAGCGAGACCTCGCCCGTTGTATCTTTCAACCGTCCCGAAACTGGCACGCTGATTGGCTCAGTTGGTCCTGCTATTCCCGGTGTTGAGGTTGAGGTGCGCGATGAAAATCGTCAGCCTGTGGCGCAGGGCGAAACCGGTGAGCTGTGGGTTCGCGGTGAGAACGTGATGGCTGGTTACTGGAATAACGCGGAAGCTAATGCGGCAGTCTTTGACGGTGCTTGGTTTGCAACGGGCGATATTGTGAGGCTCGATGAAAAGGGCAATATCTTTATTGTTGATCGTAAGAAAGATATGGTGTTGCGCAATGGATACAGCATTTATCCGCGCGATATCGAAGACATCATCTACACCCATCCGCGAGTGCACCTGTGTGCGGTTGTGGGCTACCCGCATCCTAAGGTTGATGAAGAGGTGCAGGTATTCATTACCCCAACCGAAGATGTGACTGAAGAAGATGAGGCCACTGTGCTGAGCGAAGTTGAAGAGCTGTGTCGTGAAAAGCTTTCGTCGTATAAGTACCCCCGTGGCTATGAGATTATTCGTCAGTTACCGCTGGGGCCGACCGGTAAGATTTTGAAGACTGAATTGCGAAAGATGATGGTGGAACGCACACAGCGCTAGGCGCTCAATAAGAGGTCGTTCAAGGCGGGCAAGCTGAATAGCTTGCCCGTTTTTGATGTTAAAAAGCAAATTTTTATGGAAAATTTCTAAGTATTACCTAGGTTGGGTTGCATGAATATAAATACTTGTGAATAATTATGTGTAGTTGAATAAAACTTTGAAAGGAACTGCAATGAAAGAGCGCATCGTACTTGCATACTCGGGTGGTCTCGACACCTCAGTAGCAATCGGTTGGATTGCTGAGGCTACCGGAGCTGAAGTAGTCGCAATGGCGGTAGACGTAGGGCAGGGTGGAGAAGACCTTGAAACCATTCGCCAGCGCGCTCTAGACTGCGGCGCGGTAGAAGCTTATGTGGCGGATGCGCGTGATGAGTTCGCTAATGAATACTGCATGCCTGCCTTGCAAGCTAACGCACTATACATGGAGGCTTACCCGCTGGTCTCAGCTGTCTCGCGTCCCGTTATTTCAAAGCACTTGGTCAAGGCAGCTCGTGAATTTGGTGCTACGACCGTTGCACACGGATGCACCGGTAAGGGCAACGATCAAGTTCGTTTTGAGGTTGGTATCCAGACCCTCGGCCCAGATCTAAAGTGCATCGCGCCTGTGCGTGACCTTGCCCTAACTCGTGATAAGGCAATTGACTACGCAGAGAAGAATAATCTGCCCATTGCTACTACTAAGAAGAATCCTTTCTCTATCGATCAGAACGTATGGGGTCGCGCGGTTGAAACGGGTTTCTTGGAAGATATTTGGAACGGTCCCAGCAAAGATGTCTACGACTACACTGACGATCCCACGTTCTCTCCCGCTCCCGACACCGTAGTTATCACCTTCAAAGGAGGTGTTCCCGTTGCTCTTGACGGTCAGCCTGTCACTCCTTTGCAGGCTATCCAAGAGATGAATCGCCGCGCAGGCGCTCAGGGTATTGGACGCATCGATGTTGTTGAGGACCGCTTGGTGGGCATCAAATCTCGTGAGGTTTACGAGGCTCCCGGCGCGATGGCTCTCATCGCGGCACATAAAGAGCTCGAAAACGTAACGATTGAACGTGAACAGGCTCGCTTTAAGAGGACTGTTGGTCAGCGCTGGACAGAGCTTGTCTACGACGGCCAGTGGTTCTCACCCCTGAAGAAGTCATTGGATGCTTTCATCGCTGATACCCAGCAAATGGTTAACGGCGAGATTCGTATGGATCTGCACGGTGGACGTGCGGTTGTTACCGGCCGTCGTTCTGATACTTCGCTTTATGACTTTAACTTGGCTACCTACGATGAAGGCGACAGCTTCGACCAGTCACAGGCACGTGGGTTTATCGAGTTGTTCGGTATGTCTTCAAAGGTTGCTTCACGTCGCGATCAGAACCTGGGAATTAACCCGCTGTAAGACGCAATAGCTGGTAGGGCTTGGACACCTGGATCTGAGCCCTACCAACTTGAATTTTCACCGTTCTATACCAGGTCAACAATGAGGTTTAGTGATGTCTTCTCACGAAAAACACGGCACTAATGACGGCGCGCTATGGGGCGGTCGTTTTGCTGGCGGTCCGTCGGACGCTTTGGCTGCTCTTTCAAAGTCAACCCAATTCGATTGGCGTTTGGCGCCCTACGATATTGCCGGTTCCCGAGCCCACGCTCGAGTGCTGAAGAAAGCTGGGCTGCTGACAGACGAAGAATTAGGTGGAATGCTCGATGCTCTTGATCGGCTCGAAGCCGATGTGCGTTCTGGCGACTATGCCCCGGCGGAGTCAGATGAAGATGTACACGGTTCTCTTGAAAGAGGGCTGATTGAACGTGCCGGTACAGAACTCGGTGGCAAGTTGCGAGCAGGACGTTCGCGCAACGACCAGATTGCGACGCTGGGACGCATGTACCTGCGCGACCACGCATCCATTATTGCCAGTGGGATAATCGCCGTCATTGACGGGTTGATTGCCCAAGCCGAAAAGCACCCCTACGCACCCATGCCCGGGCGAACCCACCTGCAACATGCGCAACCGGTGTTGCTCTCGCATCATCTTTTAGCACATGGTTGGGCACTTAGCCGCGACCTAGACCGTTTATTGGATTGGGACAAACGCGCGGCGGTATCGCCCTATGGATCTGGTGCGCTCGCAGGGTCTTCACTGGGGCTTGATCCTGAGGCTGTCGCCGAGGATTTGGGCTTCAACTCGGCAACGTGGAACTCAATCGACGGTACCGCATCTCGCGATGTTTACGCTGAGTTCGCGTGGATTGCTGCCATGATTTCTGTAGACCTGTCTCGTGTGAGCGAAGAAGTGATTTTGTGGGCGACGAAAGAGTTCTCGTTCGTCAAGTTGCACGATAGCTTCTCGACTGGATCATCGATCATGCCTCAGAAGAAGAACCCCGATATCGCTGAGCTTGCTCGCGGTAAGGCAGGACGCTTGATTGGTGATCTGACGGGGCTGTTGGCGACGTTGAAAGCACTTCCGCTGGCTTACAACCGCGATTTGCAAGAAGACAAAGAGCCTGTTTTTGACGCTATTGATCAGCTTGAAGTGCTCTTGCCTGCTGTGTCGGGAATGGTTGATACTCTCGAGTTCAACACGGAGCGTTTAGCGGAGCTTGCGCCCCAGGGGTTCGCTTTAGCCACGGACGTTGCGGAGTGGCTGGTGCGTCAGGGAGTACCTTTCCGTGTCGCGCACGAAGTTGCGGGGGACGCGGTGCGGGTGTGCGAAGAAAAGGGAATTGAGCTCTGGGATCTCACTGACGAGGATTTCGCTCAGATTTCCTCAGATCTTACGCCTGGCGTCCGCGAAGTGCTGACGGTTGAGGGTTCTTTGAACTCGCGAAGCGCCCAGGGCGGTACTGCACCGTCAGCTGTTGAGCAACAGCTGGCTCAGCTCAAGAAGGAGCTGTCTGCCCAGCGAGATTTTGCACAGCGTCCGCAAGTTATTAGCTAGTAGCCCTTTACGTTAGTACGTACTTCAGCCGAGCTAGTAAAACATCAATATGAAGTGAATAGCGTAAGAATCTATGACCCCGTACGGGGACGTTACTTGAACGCTGGAGATGTTTTACTAGCTCGGTGTGTTGTTGATGCGTGACGTATACTTGCATCTGGTTTACTGTCGATTTTTCTAAGGTTTTTGATGTCTCAGCCCAATTTTGCTGAAATGCCAATTGACGAACTTGTGCCTGCTGCTTGTGCGCAGATTCCTGATTTTCCGCAAGAGGGTATTTTGTTCTATGACGTCACCACTTTGTTTGCTAATTCCGTTGCTTTTAAGCGCAGTATCGACGAGTTAGCGGACCGTTTTGAGGGTACGTACGACATTGTGGCAGGTGTTGAAGCTCGCGGGTTTTTGATGGCAGCCGCCCTCGCATATAAGACGGGCAAGGGAGTCATGACAGTTCGTAAGGCGGGTAAGCTTCCGCGTGAAACTTTCCAAGCTGAATACACCTTGGAGTACGGTACCGCTGCGATTGAGATTCATAAAGAAGATATCCCGGCAGGTCAGCGAGTTCTTATTCTCGATGATATTTTGGCCACGGGAGGAACCGTTGAGGCCGCAATCTCATTGATGGAACAGGCCAAACTTGAAGTTGCAGGCGTCGGTTTTTTGATGGAGCTTGATGGTTTGGGCGGCCGTTCTAAGATGGGCGATCACCGTGTGGAGAGCTTGAGTCTCACTACAGAGTAAGTAGATAAAGAAAAATGGCTGAGGACGCGATATTTTCGCTTCTTGGCTATTTTTATACCTGCCGGTTCTCGAACCTAAGGGAGCGGGTTTTAGTTGGGACGTAAAGCGAGTAAGATTAATCTCCGCTTTCTGTGCATCGTACTTTCAACGTCAAATCGATGATAGCGCAGAGTTTTTATTTTTCAGGTGGAAGGGTACTTGTGACCGAATCTAAGCAGCGTCAAAATGAGCAGGGCACTCAGACGTCTAACGACGCGTTAGCTCAGCAGATTGCTATTGAGCGTGAGTACGTTTCGATGTTGTATACACGCCTTGATCAGTTGCGTGCTGAGAACGAATCGAAATTGAAGGGCGTGCGGCGTAATCAGTCGGTGGGCGGCCATCAAAATCGCTCTGAACGTGATGCTTATGCGCAACATTATGAGGATCGCCTGGCTCAGTTGAATGCTGTGGACCACCGTCTGGTGTTTGGCAAGCTCGATATGGATGATGAGAGCTCGCGCTATATCGGTCGTATCGGCTTGGCCACTGAGGATCATGAGCGCTTGATGATTGATTGGCGTGCACCTGAGGCAGGCACTTTTTATCAGGCTACTGCGTTTGATCGTCGGGGGGTTCGCAGCCGTCGTCATTTGATGCTGGAACGACGTGACGTTGTGGGTATCGAAGACGATGTACTGGATGCTTCTGTTCTTGAAGGCGATGATGCTTTGCATGGTGAGGGCGCGCTTCTTGCGGCGCTGAACCGTAAGCGTACCGGACGCATGGGCGATATCGTTGCAACGATTCAGGCTGAGCAGGACAAGATTATTCGTGCTGATTTACCGGGTGTTCGCGTGGTTCAGGGGGGCCCCGGTACAGGTAAGACGGCTGTGGCGCTTCACCGTGCTGCGTATCTTCTCTATTCCTACCGTGAACGTTTGAATAATGCCGGCGTTTTGGTCGTTGGTCCGAGCGCATCTTTCATGTGGTATATCGAGCGAGTTTTGCCTTCGCTGGGTGAGACCGGCGTGGTGATGTCTTCGTTGGGAACCCTGTATCCGGGTTTGCGCGCGGTACCGGAAACTAACCCGGTGATTGCGCGTATCAAGGGCGATTTAAAAATGGCTGATGTTATCAAACAGGCTGTAGCTGATCGTCAGAAGGTTCCCGCCAAGAACCAGCGTCTGTATGTTGACTCTACCGATATTGAGTTGACTCCTAAGATGGTCAAACATGCTCGTGCAACTGCCCGTTCAACGGGCAAGACTCATAATGAGGCTCGCGAGACATTCGTGAAGGTTCTTCTCAAAGACCTCACCAAGCAGCTCAATGAAAAGCTGGACGCTTCAGCGGGGCGCGCGGTTGATCGTCCTTACCTTCAGGACGATGTCCGCGAGTCTTTGGACGTCCGCCGTGCACTGAATTTGTTGTGGATGCCGCTATCGCCGGAGACCCTTGTGCGTTCTTTGTTTGCGAAGCGTCATTACTTGGAATCCGCTACTGCGGGGGTACTTTCTGAAACAGAGCGCGATCTTCTGCACCGGTCATCCGATGCGCCGTTTACTGAGTCTGATGTTCCTTTGCTTGATGAGGCAGCTGAGCTACTGGGCGATTTTTCAAAGGTCACCGGTGCCGCTGCTGCTGCGCGTGCGGTAGCTGAGCATAAGGCAAATATTGAAAACGCGAATAAGGCGTTGGAGAACATGCACTATGCGCTTGAAGATATTGGTGCAGATGGCATTATTACTGCCGAGCAGATTACTAATCTCAATGAGGAAAGCATCAGTCGTATGACTGCGGCGTCTGCGGCGAATGCCGATCGCACCTGGGCGTACGGTCACGTGGTGGTCGACGAGGCTCAGGAGCTTTCGCCGATGCAGTGGCGTTTGCTGATGCGCCGTTGCCCCATGAAGTCTTTCACTATCGTAGGTGACATTGCGCAGGCGTCCTCTGCAGCGGCTTCTAAGTCGTGGGCGCAGGCATTGGAACCTTTTGTGGGGGAGCGCTTCCACCTTGATGAGCTGACGGTTAATTACCGTACTCCTGCCCAGATTTCGCATACGGCGGTTGCAGTGGCTCGTGCCGCCGGTCTTGAAATCTCTGCTCCTCGTGCGGTTCGAGAGGGCGAATCTGGCCCTTTGATTGCTGAAGTCTCACCGGAACGGCTGGTGGCTCAAACTGTGGAGACTGTCTCTCATGAGATTGAGGCTTCGGGTGGAGGTCTGATTGGTGTCATTGTCGATCCCCGTCAGTACGCAGAGGTTGCTCAGGCGGTTGGACGCGCACATCGAGGTAAAACAGGGACGAGCGAGAGCGCATTGGAGCATCAGATTCTTGTGCTCACACCGTGGGAAGCAAAGGGTCTTGAATTTGATGTTGTCATCATCGTTGAACCGGCTCACCTAGTCGAAGCAGCCAACGGTTCAGTGGGTGACTTGTATGTTTCGATGACTCGTCCTACTCAGCGTTTGCATCTTGTTGCGTCAAAGCCGCTGCCGGCAGGAATCAACTAACGGTTCATTGCCCTGTCTTTTCACTGGCTGAGGCACTACCCGCCGGTGGATTAGGACGGGCAGAACTGGTAATTTTTTAGTCATATCGGTTGTATACCGCCCTTAGTTTGAATTGGAGTAAGTCTTGACTGCTCAGCATTTGGCAGAACAACATAACGATGATTCTTTTGAGAACATCTGGCAGGAACTCAAATGGCGTGGACTCGTTCACGTCTCTACCGATGAAGAAGCGTTGGAGAAGGCGCTTGCTGAGGAGTCTTTGACTTTCTATACCGGTTACGATCCCACGGCTGCCTCGTTGCATTTGGGTCATTTGGTTCAGCTGTTGTTGATGCGTCGTCTCCAGTTGGCGGGGCATAACCCGCTGGGCCTTGTGGGCGGTGCGACTGGTTTGATTGGTGATCCCCGTCAGACGTCAGAGCGCGTGTTGAACTCACCCGAGATTGTCCAGGGCTGGGTTGATAAGTTGCGTGAGCAGATTGAGCGTTTTCTTGACTTTGAGGGCGAGCACGCTGCACGTATGGTCAATAACTTGGAATGGACTTCTGAGCTTTCTGCTATTGATTTCTTGCGCGAGATTGGTAAGAACTTCCGCGTGGGCACCATGGTCAAAAAAGAGATTGTGGCTAAGCGTTTGAATTCTGATGAGGGTATTTCGTACACCGAGTTCTCCTACCAGATTTTGCAGGGTAATGACTTCCGCGAGCTTAACCGTCGTTACGGTTGTTCGTTGCAGACCGGTGGTTCAGATCAGTGGGGCAACCTTACTTCGGGTACCGAGCTAATTCGTAAAACTGAAGGCAAGAGCGTTCATGCTATTGGTACACCGCTGATTACTAACGCGGATGGTACTAAGTTTGGCAAGAGCGAGGGCAATGCTATTTGGTTGAACCCCGAGATGTGTTCACCGTACGCTTTCTACCAGTTCTGGTTGAATACTGCTGATGCCGATGTCGCTGATCGTTTGAAGGTGTTCACCTTTCAGTCTCGTGATGAGATTGCTCAGTTGCAGAAGTTGACTGATGAAGCTCCCTTTAAGCGTGAGGCTCAGAAGACTTTGGCGTTTGAGGTCACCAAGCTGGTTCACGGTGAGGATGCTACTCGTAAGGTGATTGCGGCATCTGAAGCGTTGTTCGGTAAGGGCGATTTTGAGGCACTTGATGAAGCAACTCTGAAGGCTGCTACTGCTGAACTTCCTCATGCAGTCTTGTCTGCCGATGAGCTGGATATGATTACTGTTTTGACTGAGACCGGTTTGTCAGAGTCGAAGTCAGCAGCGCGTCGTACGTTGAAAGAGGGCGGTGCCGCTATTAACAACGTGAAGGTTCAGGGTGAGGATGCGACTATCTCGGTTGAACAGTTGTTGCTCGGTAAGTACGCAGTTGTACGTCGAGGCAAAAAGAACATGGCAGTCGTAGAAGTTGCCACTAGCTAATTGACGGTGGAAATAAGCGGGGTCTTTCAGAGTGAAAGACCCCGCTTTGTGTTTATCTGTGATGTAGATTTATGCTCTGGTTTACAAAAATGGGCTATTTACTAGGTAAAACAGGGCTTTTGAAAGTTTTTAGAAAAACTTTTCACTTTGTTTTCTGTGGGTTGACGTGGGCAAATGTTGCAAAAGGAGTATTTTTGTGACGTAGGGTACGGTCTCTCGAGTTGCACACCGGGGAGCATGTGCGTATAGTTGTATGAGTCGTCGCGGCGAGGGAGTGAGTAAAGCTCCTAGTCAGACGGTGGTTTTGAGAAGTTTATAGGGTTGTTGTTGCTGGTTTGTGACGGCGTGTTGGTCCTGTTGTGGTTGATGTGTTGGTAGCAAACAGTGTGGTGCGGATCATATGGATTCGGGTTGCATGGCGGTGATGATCCTGGTAAGCTAGACGAGTTGCCTGCGAGAGCGGGTGACATGATAACAGAATTGACTGCTCAACACGAGCAAGACTCACCGAGCGTGGGGTTGTGGTTGTTGAGGTGGTTTGTTGCTTGAGAACTCAATAGTGTGCTTTGTTTATAAAGAACTTTATGTGATACCAAATTATTTATTTATATTTTGATAACTTTGGTTTTCATAATTGACAGCTATGATCATCGCTCTTTGTCTCACCATTAAGCACGGTGAGTGCGCCCGCCTCGTGGGTGTAAGTGATGGTTTGTTTTATTTTGAGCTATAACAGTTATCATTCTTTTTTGTTTTTCAACGGAGAGTTTGATTCTGGCTCAGGACGAACGCTGGCGGCGTGCTTAACACATGCAAGTCGAACGATGAAGACCGGTGCTTGCACTGGTTGGATTAGTGGCGAACGGGTGAGTAATACGTGAGTAACCTGCCTTTGACTCTGGGATAAGCCTTGGAAACGAGGTCTAATACCGGATATGACACAGTTTCGCATGAAATCTGTGTGGAAAGGGTTTGTACTGGTTTTAGATGGGCTCACGGCCTATCAGCTTGTTGGTGAGGTAATGGCTCACCAAGGCGACGACGGGTAGCCGGCCTGAGAGGGTGACCGGCCACACTGGGACTGAGACACGGCCCAGACTCCTACGGGAGGCAGCAGTGGGGAATATTGCACAATGGGCGCAAGCCTGATGCAGCGACGCCGCGTGAGGGATGACGGCCTTCGGGTTGTAAACCTCTTTCAGCAGGGGAGAAGCGAAAGTGACGGTACCTGCAGAAGAAGCGCCGGCTAACTACGTGCCAGCAGCCGCGGTAATACGTAGGGCGCGAGCGTTGTCCGGAATTATTGGGCGTAAAGAGCTTGTAGGCGGTTTGTCGCGTCTGCTGTGAAAGCCCGGGGCTTAACTCCGGGTTTGCAGTGGGTACGGGCTAACTAGAGTGCAGTAGGGGAGACTGGAATTCCTGGTGTAGCGGTGGAATGCGCAGATATCAGGAGGAACACCGATGGCGAAGGCAGGTCTCTGGGCTGTAACTGACGCTGAGAAGCGAAAGCATGGGGAGCGAACAGGATTAGATACCCTGGTAGTCCATGCCGTAAACGTTGGGCACTAGGTGTGGGGGACATTCCACGTTTTCCGCGCCGTAGCTAACGCATTAAGTGCCCCGCCTGGGGAGTACGGCCGCAAGGCTAAAACTCAAAGAAATTGACGGGGGCCCGCACAAGCGGCGGAGCATGCGGATTAATTCGATGCAACGCGAAGAACCTTACCAAGGCTTGACATATACTGGACACCCCTAGAGATAGGGTTTCCCTTCGGGGCTGGTATACAGGTGGTGCATGGTTGTCGTCAGCTCGTGTCGTGAGATGTTGGGTTAAGTCCCGCAACGAGCGCAACCCTCGTTCTATGTTGCCAGCACGTGATGGTGGGGACTCATAGGAGACTGCCGGGGTCAACTCGGAGGAAGGTGGGGATGACGTCAAATCATCATGCCCCTTATGTCTTGGGCTTCACGCATGCTACAATGGCCGGTACAAAGGGTTGCGATACTGTGAGGTTGAGCTAATCCCAAAAAGCCGGTCTCAGTTCGGATTGGGGTCTGCAACTCGACCCCATGAAGTCGGAGTCGCTAGTAATCGCAGATCAGCAACGCTGCGGTGAATACGTTCCCGGGCCTTGTACACACCGCCCGTCAAGTCACGAAAGTTGGTAACACCCGAAGCCGATGGCCTAACCTTTTTGGAGGGAGTCGTCGAAGGTGGGACTGGCGATTGGGACTAAGTCGTAACAAGGTAGCCGTACCGGAAGGTGCGGCTGGATCACCTCCTTTCTAAGGAGCACAACATTTTGGTTGGCCTAGTTTGTTCACGAGTGTTGGACATTGGGTTTGCTCATGGGTGGAATATTGCATTTAGTTTTTTGGCGTCGCGTTGTGGTGGCGTAGCGGAGCATACTGTTGGGTTTTGGGGTAGCAAATCGTTTGGTTTGTTTATCCTGTTGTTTGCCTGGCGCGTGATGATGAATGATCGTTGGTGGTTGTTTTGAGTTGTGTGTGTGGGTTGTTGTTTGAGAACTGTATAGTGGACGCGAGCATCTTCTGGAAACTGTGAGCGAATGATTTTTATTGTTTGTTTGGTGTTTTCATGATTTTGTAACAACTTAGATTTTATTCTTTGATTATTTGTGTGTTTTGTAAGTCATTAAGGGCACACGGTGGATGCCTTGGCATCAGGAGCCGATGAAGGACGTGTGAATCTGCGATAAGCCTCGGGGAGTCGATAACAGGACGTTGATTCGAGGATTTCCGAATGGGGAAACCTGGCTAGTAGTGATATTAGTTACCACCAGTTGAATGTATAGGCTGGTTGGGGGGAACGCGGGGAAGTGAAACATCTCAGTACCTGCTGGAAGAGAAAATAAAGTAATGATTCTGTGAGTAGTGGCGAGCGAAAGCGGATGAGACTAAACCTGTGGTGTGTGATAGCGGTTAGGCGTTGCATCATGGGGGTTGTGGGAGTTACCGTTGCAGTTCTAACTGGCTGCTGTTGTGATGTTGTGTTGGATAGGGGAACGTCTTGGGATGGACGGCCGGAGAGGGTGAGAGTCCCGTACCTGAAATTTGGCACGCCGCATGTGTGACCACCCGAGTAGCACGGAGCTCGTGGAATTTCGTGTGAATCTGCCAGGACCACCTGGTAAGTCTAAATACTTCCTGATGACCGATAGCGGATCAGTACCGTGAGGGAATGGTGAAAAGTACCCCGGGAGGGGAGTGAAATAGTACCTGAAACCGTGTGCTTACAAGCCGTTGGAGCCTTTTGGGGTGACAGCGTGCCTTTTGAAGAATGAGCCTGCGAGTTAGTGTTCTGTCGCGAGGTTAACCCGTGTGGGGTAGCCGTAGCGAAAGCGAGTCTGAATAGGGCGTTTGAGTGGCAGGATCTAGACCCGAAGCGGAGTGATCTATCCATGGCCAGGTTGAAGCTACGGTAAGACGTGGTGGAGGACCGAACCCACTTCAGTTGAAAATGGAGGGGATGAGCTGTGGATAGGGGTGAAAGGCCAATCAAACTCTGTGATAGCTGGTTCTCCCCGAAATGCATTTAGGTGCAGCGTTACATGTTTCTTGCCGGAGGTAGAGCTACTGGATGGCCGATGGGCCCCACAGGGTTACTGACGTCAGCCAAACTCCGAATGCCGGTAAGTGAGAGTGTAGCAGTGAGACAGTGGGGGATAAGCTTCATTGTCGAGAGGGAAACAGCCCAGACCATCAACTAAGGTCCCTAAGCGTGTGCTAAGTGGGAAAGGATGTGGAGTTGCTTAGACAACCAGGAGGTTGGCTTAGAAGCAGCCATCCTTGAAAGAGTGCGTAATAGCTCACTGGTCAAGTGATTCTGCGCCGATAATGTAGCGGGGCTCAAGTACACCACCGAAGTTATGGCAATGTACGTTTTGTATGTTGGGTAGGGGAGCGTCGTGTATCCGGTGAAGCTGCGGTGTAAACCAGTGGTGGAGGGTATGCGAGTGAGAATGCAGGCATGAGTAGCGAATCACGGGTGAGAAACCCGTGCGCCGGATGATCAAGGGTTCCAGGGTCAAGCTAATCTGCCCTGGGTTAGTCGGGGCCTAAGGCGAGGCCGACAGGCGTAGTCGATGGATAACGGGTTGATATTCCCGTACCGACGAAGAACCGTCCATACCAAGACTTTGATGCTAACCATGCGAAGCGGTTTGTAACCTCTTGTTTTTCAAGGGGAGCTTATCGTGGGTTGTGGGACCCGATTTGTGGCGGTAAGCGTATTAACAGGTGTGACGCAGGAAGGTAGCCAAGCCACGCGATGGTTGTCGTGGTCTAAGCATGTAGGGTATCGGTTTGTTAAATGCGGCCGTGTTTGCCTGAGATGTGATGGGACCCCGTTTGTGGGGGATTTGGTGATCCTATGCTGTCGAGAAAAGCATCGGCGTGAGGTTCTAGTTGCCCGTACCCTAAACCGACACAGGTGATCAGGTAGAGAATACTAAGGCGATCGAGAGAATCATGGTTAAGGAACTCGGCAAAATGCCCCCGTAACTTCGGGAGAAGGGGGACCTTGAGCGTGAAGGGCACTTGCTGCTTGGAGCGTGTATGGGTCGCAGAGACCAGGGGGAAGCGACTGTTTATCAAAAACACAGGTCCGTGCGAAGTCGTAAGACGATGTATACGGACTGACTCCTGCCCGGTGCTGGAAGGTTAAGAGGATTGGTTAGCATTTATGTGCGAAGCTGAGAATTTAAGCCCCAGTAAACGGCGGTGGTAACTATAACCATCCTAAGGTAGCGAAATTCCTTGTCGGGTAAGTTCCGACCTGCACGAATGGAGTAACGACTTCCCTACTGTCTCAACCATGAACTCGGCGAAATTGCAGTACGAGTAAAGATGCTCGTTACGCGCAGCAGGACGGAAAGACCCCGTGACCTTTACTATAGTTTGGTATTGGCGTTCGGTGTGGCTTGTGTAGGATAGGTGGGAGATGTTGAAGCGGGCACGCTAGTGTTCGTGGAGTCGTTGTTGAAATACCACTCTGGTCATTCTGGATGTCTAACTTCGGGCCATGATCTGGTTCAGGGACAGTGCCTGATGGGTAGTTTAACTGGGGCGGTTGCCTCCTAAAGAGTAACGGAGGCGCCCAAAGGTTCCCTCAGCCTGGTTGGCAATCAGGTGTTGAGTGTAAGTGCACAAGGGAGCTTGACTGTGAGACTGGCAGGTCGAGCAGGGACGAAAGTCGGGACTAGTGATCCGGCGGTACATTGTGGAATGGCCGTCGCTCAACGGATAAAAGGTACCTCGGGGATAACAGGCTGATCTTGCCCAAGAGTCCATATCGACGGCATGGTTTGGCACCTCGATGTCGGCTCGTCGCATCCTGGGGCTGGAGTTGGTCCCAAGGGTTGGGCTGTTCGCCCATTAAAGCGGTACGCGAGCTGGGTTCAGAACGTCGTGAGACAGTTCGGTCCCTATCCGCTGCGTGCGTTGGAAATTTGAGAAAGGCTGTCCTTAGTACGAGAGGACCGGGACGGACGAACCTCTGGTATGTCAGTTGTACCGCCAGGTGCATGGCTGATTGGCTACGTTCGGGAGGGATAACCGCTGAAAGCATCTAAGCGGGAAGCCTGTTTCGAGATGAGATTTCCTGGCAGTGTTGTGCTGTGTGAGACTTCCTATAGATGATGGGGTTGATAGGCCAGGTATGGAAGCGCCGACTGAAGAGGTGTGGAGTTGACTGGTACTAATAGGTCGAAGGCTTACTTTTCAATCATTTTTTGGTGGTTGGTATGAATAGTTGTTTGGTTGTTGTTGCGTCCACTATGCGGTTTTCGGGTAATAATCCCGCTGCCCTGTTGTTTTGGGGTTTGTTAGGTTTTCCGTGGTTATAGCGAGAGGGAAACACCTGGTTCCATCCCGAACCCAGTAGTTAAGGCTCTTTGCGCTGATGGTACTGCACTTTGGAGGGTGTGGGAGAGTAGGTCACCGCGGGTTTTTTATTAATATGAACTTAGACTGTCCTATCGGGCAGTCTTTTTTCATTTAACAACACTTTCGCTACGCCAAAAATCCTAGCGTATAGGTCCTACAACTACTGTTGTAGGACCTATTGTTTTCCTTCAACAAAGGTCTTGCTGCTACATAACACCGGCGAGTGTGCCTAAAACCGCATCCCAGTTTCAAACCAGGGCTTTCTCGCGTCCTCAAACTACGTATAAAATAGAGCCTAATTGCCTTTGCTCTACAGCAGTAGAGCCGCCCAAACATAAACTCAATAGAGGAGCACCTTTGGCTGAATACTCGCGTCGAGATTCCAAGAAGAATTTTGGATCCAACAATTCACGCAACGGATTCAAAAAACGATCAGAACGCTCTTCTTTCGGCAACCGCGACGAGAACCGCGACCGCCGTCGCAACGATCGCGACGGTTACGCCGGTAAACGTGGTGACAACAACGACCGTAAGTTCAACAAGAACGCGCGCACCTCCCACAACGAAGATAAGCGTTTCGGCGGCCGTCGCCGAGGCGGAGAAGGTAACAATGCGCGTCGTGGAACAAAACATGAAGACGGCTCATACACACCTCCTGTGAAGGTCACTGGCCCCGATATCGATACCGACGTAACAGGTAAAGAACTAGACGGCTCAACTCTCCGCCAGCTACGTGCACTTGAATCTCAAAATTCTGAAGCAGTGGCTAAACACCTGGTAATGGCTGGCCGCTACCTCGAAATCGACCCTCAGTTCGCTCTCGAACACGCAAAGTACGCCACCAAGCGCGCTGGACGCATCGCTGCAGTCCGAGAAGCAGCGGGCATCGCCGCATACGTAGCAGAAGACTTTGAGATGTCCCTGCGCGAACTGCGTACACATCGACGTATCTCGGGATCAAATGAGCACATCGCTCTACTAATCGATAATGAGCGCGCTCTAGGACGTATCGAAAAGGCTCTAGAACTAGCGGAAGAAGCTCTCAACGATGAGCTGCAACCAGCCACACGCGTAGAAGTATCTCTCGTAGTATCAGGCATCAAACATGATGCAGGAGACCTTGACGGAGCGCTCAAGGCATTAGAGATTCCAGAGCTTAACAAAAAACGCGGTTTTGAATACAGCCCCCGCCTCTTCAGCGCTTATGCAGATCTGCTCACTGAAGCTGGTCGCCGCAAAGAGGCACAGAGCTGGATGCGCTTGGCAGTGATGACTGAAGCAGCACTGGGACAGGGCGACTTCATTGAACCTGAAATCTTCGATATCTTCACCGAGCAGGAACTGCTTGAGCCCGAAGAGAAGTTCGTAGACTTGTCCGAGGAATCAGAAAAAGAGGTTGAAGCCGAACAGCCCACTGAGAATACCGAGAACCCCTCTTCAGAAGAAAGAACATCAGAAATTACTGAGGATTCCTCGGTAGACGACGACATCACTCTCGAACCTGAGGTACTGGAAGCTCTTTCTTATACGGATGAAGACGCTGCCGAAGACCGCCTCACCGTTGTAGAAAACGAAGAAGGAAAGAACTAAGCATAATGTTGCTCTTTGCACACGATGCCATTCTGTCTGACCTAGACGGCGTTGTCTACGCTGGTCCCTACGCTATCGAAGGTGCACCCGAAGCGCTCAACCGCGCACAAGAAGAAGGCACCCCGGTAGCATTCGTGACGAACAATGCTTCGCGAAGCGTAGACGCCGTGGCTCAACACCTGATCGAGCTGGGAGTCAAAACTGACGCTGATCACGTGGTGAGCTCTGCCCAAGCTGCTGCGGAGCTTCTAGCTCAGCGCCTTGAGCCGGGGGCTCGCGTCCTGATTACCGGTGCGCAGGCACTGGCCGACTGTGTAGAGGCTGCAGGTCTAACCCCCGTCTGGTCACAGGCAGAGGCCCCTGTAGCCGTCGTGCAGGGGTTCAACCCCAAGATGGTATGGGAAAACCTAGCAGAGGCTGCTTACACCCTTTCAGATGCCGACGTTCTGTGGGTGGCGTCCAACACGGACTTTACAATCCCTAAAGAGCGCGGTATCGCCCCGGGCAACGGTACGTTAGTCAACGCTGTAGCAACAGCTACTAAGCGTTCTCCTCTGGTGGCGGGTAAACCAGAATCACCTATCTTTGAGACGGCTGCAAAAGCCCTGAAAAGTTCTTCACCCGTTGTGGTGGGTGACCGACTTGACACCGACATTTTGGGCGGCAATCGCGCTCACATGGCAACGGCACTGGTCATGACGGGCGTTGAAACCTATGAGAGCGTGCTCTCTGCAGTACCTGCTGAGCGTCCGACCTATATCATCGAAACGCTAGACGGATTCTTTGAGGAGTACCCGCAGGTGTCTGTAGAAAAAACAGATAACGGTTTTACCGCTACCTGTGCGGACGCGCGTGCTGAAGTGGACGGTAAGAGCCTGAATATTTTTGCAGAAAACGACGTCGATGGGTGGCGCGCAGCTACTGCCGCTTGGTGGGCTCAAAACCCCGATAACGAATTGCCCGTTCTACCAGAAAATATTTCTCGTGACTAACCCAGAACCGCTCGAAGGCCAAGAGCTCAAAGATTTCGAGAAAGAACTTGAAGCGATCCTGGCTTTGGATCCTATCGAAAGGCTCTCCAGACTAGACCAAACGGCAGAAGACCTTCGCGAGGATCTTCGGTAAAAGAAAAGCATATAACTAAGGGCGGTCACTCTAGAGTGTGACCGCCTTTAATCTCACCGTGAAAGAAACACGCATGGAACGTATTGATAAGTACCTAGCTCTTAACGGGCTAGTGCGTTCACGCACTATTGCTGTCAAGCTGATTGAAGAAGGTAGCGTGCAAGTGAACGGTGCGATGATTACCAAACCCTCGCACAAGGTATCAGCTACTGATGATGTGCAGGTCTTACACAGCGAAATTACCCAGTACGTGAGCCGCGCCGGACATAAACTTGCGGGGGCACTGGATGCCTTTGACGAGATCGAAGTTTCAGGCAAACGCTGTTTGGACGCAGGCGCGTCAACCGGCGGGTTTACCGATGTGCTTTTGCGGCGCGGGGCGCAACGCGTCGTCGCCGTTGACGTCGGACATGACCAGCTCGTCCAAAGTATTCGCGAAGATGAACGTGTAGACGTCCACGAAGGCATGAACGTACGTTACATGCGTCCGGGGGATATCGGGGGAGAAGCCGAGCTCGTTGTTTCTGATCTCTCGTTTATCTCGCTCACCCTCGTCATGGAGGCTCTTTCTGACTCTGCGCGAGTAGGTGCTGATTTGGTTCTTATGGTTAAACCTCAGTTCGAAGTGGGTAAACACCAGATCGGCCGCGGTGGAGTAGTCACCGACCCGCAAGCACATCAGCAAGCGGTTGATAAGGTAGCGGCATCGGCAACTGAACACGGGCTGACTCTGCAAGCTGTTAAAGAATCTCCGCTGCCCGGACAAGATGGCAATGTCGAATTCTTTATGTGGTTTCGTAAGTAAAAATCCATAAAAACAACAGCGCAGTGCAATAGCCTAGTAAAGGATTAGCCCAGATCTTAACGAGAATCTTACCGGTAAGGGATGCTTTATGAGACGTAAAATTTTGGTCTTTGCGCACACGGGGCGTGAAGACGCTCGTGACGCAGCCCGAACAGTATGCCGTCAACTGGTTGAGGCCGGACTAATACCGGTCATGGAACGAGAAGACTTAGCGATTTTGCAGTCTGGCTGGGATAACTGCGTTCCCGTAGAGGTCGTGAGTGAAACAGTAGCCCTTGTAGATATCGAGTTGGGCATAGTTCTTGGTGGTGACGGCTCTATCTTACGTGCTGCTGAGAAGATTCGACACACTGATATTCCGCTGGTTGGCGTCAACCTGGGGCACGTAGGATTCTTGGCCGAGGCTGAAGAATATGATCTCACCGAAACAGTAGAAAACATTGTCAACGAGAAATATACCGTTGAAGAGCGTATGGCGATTGACGTTCATGTGTGGGAAGGCCACCGTAAGATTCTCACTGACTGGGCGTTAAACGAAGCCAGCGTCGAAAAAGGCAACCGCGAAAAGATGCTCGAAGTTGCTATCGAAGTTGATAGGCGTCCGCTTTCTACCTTTGGATGCGACGGCGTGGTATTTGCAACCCCTACAGGGTCAACCGCATACGCTTTTTCAGGTGGCGGACCGGTTGTGTGGCCGACTGTAGATGCGATGCTTCTGGTGCCTCTGAGTGCTCATGCTTTGTTTGCTCGTCCCCTGGTCACAGCTCCAAGTTCTATGATGGCCGTAGAAATCTTGCCGCATAACCGCGTCGGCGGTGTTCTGTGGTGCGATGGCCGCCGCACCCGCGACCTCAAACCTGGCACTCGCGTAGAAATCGTGCGCTCACGTAAGCCCGTACGACTGGCACGTATGCATCCTGCGCCGTTCTCTGAACGACTTGTTCGTAAATTTGAGCTCCCGACCACGGGGTGGCGCGGGCCAAGTAATGCCTCACCATCATCAACAAGCATCGAGGAAAACTAATGATTGAAGAAATTCATCTACGCGATCTAGGCGTTATCAACGATGCCCGCCTACCGCTTGAACCCGGTTTTTCGGTGCTAACCGGTGAAACCGGTGCCGGTAAAACCATGGTGGTGACTGCTCTTGGCATGTTGCTCGGTGCCAGAAGCGACGCGTCCTCAGTGCGCAACGGCGCTAAAAGCGCGCTCGCTGAGGCTGTGATTCGCCTGCCCAAAGACCATCGAGCCATCGCCCTTGCCGAAGATGCTGGCGGGCTCATTGAAGAATTTGAGGACGAGAACGGTGCTGAACTGCTGCTGGCACGCACTGTGAATTCAACTGGACGTTCCCGCGCGCACGTGGGTGGAGCATCCGCGCCCATCGGTACACTGTCAGAAATCGGTCACAGCCTCGTTGCTGTGCACGGACAATCTGACCAGCTCCGACTGAAATCATCATCAGAACAGCGTCATGCACTGGACTCCTACGCCGGTGACAAGCTTGCACGCGTCCTCAAAAAATACCGAAAAAACTATGACCGCTACCGTGAAGCTGCCGCGGAACTCAAAGAAGTACGTGAAAATTCACGTGCCCGCGCTTTAGAGGCTCAGACACTGCAAGGGGCGCTCGCCGAAATCGATAGCGTCAACCCTGCTGAAGGTGAAGACACGAGCTTGCAGGCAGAAAGTCAAAAGCTCGCCAACGTGGAATCACTGCGAATTGCGGCAACGACAGCCTCGGCAGCCCTGGCTGGGCACGAGTACGCAGACGGAACCGAATCTAACGTTTTAGGGCTTTTAGACGTTGCGCGATCCGCAATTCTGAATGAGGCAGACGCTGATGACGACCTCAAAACCATCGCTAACCGCCTGAACGAGGCGCTCATCAACATTACTGATATCGTCGAAGAAATCAGTAGCTACACCGCATCGCTAGACAGTGAAGGACCAGAACGTCTGGCTGAAGTGGAAGCTCGCCGCGCACAGCTCAAAGGGCTGACCCGTAAATACGGTGCAGATATTGCAGAGGTTCTAGAGTGGGCAGAAGAATCTCGGATGCGCCTAGAGCAACTCTCCGATGACCCCGCGCGTAACGAGGAACTCGAGAGTGAACTACGCGAATTGCGGGAGAATCTCACCCAACAGGCTGATGAACTCTACCAGTTACGCATCAAAGCCGCGAAGAAACTAGCGGCGGCTGTCTCTGACGAGCTGACAGCCCTTGCCATGCCCAACGCGTCCTTGGTGGTAGAGGTTGAGCAGACCGAAAAGTTCGGAGCACACGGCAAAGACACCGTAACTTTTATGCTTGCACCGCACAAGAACGCTGTGCCGCGTCCGCTGGGCAAAGGCGCATCCGGTGGTGAGCTCTCTCGCGTGATGCTGGCTCTTGAGGTCGTGCTGGCTGAAGTTGACCCCGTTCCCACCTTTATCTTCGACGAAGTGGACTCAGGCGTAGGCGGTAAAGCAGCTATTGAAATCGGGCGTCGTCTTGCAATACTCGCGCAGCACGTGCAGGTGCTCGTAGTAACTCACCTGCCACAGGTGGCGGCATTCGCTGACCACCATGTTCTTGTACTAAAGAATGATGACGCCTCTCAATCCAAGGTTGAGGTGCTATCTACTGAACAGCGAGTTGTTGAGCTTGCTCGTATGCTTTCTGGCCATGACCAGTCTGCCTCTGCCCAGGAGCATGCACGCGAGCTACTCAAGGACGCCGGTCAGCTGTAAAGTGCCTGAAAATAACGTGATTCCCACCGCGATACCTGCCCCTATTGCCCCCAAGTAGTTGGGCGGGCACAGGGCTAAACGAACCCGCTCAAGAGATTGCTGAAGGGGAACGATCTTCCCTCAGCCTGGTGCAGGAGTGCCTGCAACGAATAAAAGATTTCGATGTATCGCGCAGGTTTAACGCAATTATTGATATCAATAAGGACGCGTTGGTGCAGGCAGGAGCTATCGACGAGCGTCTTGCTCAGGGGAAGCAGATAGGGCCTCTTGCCGGTGTGCCGTTCATCGTGAAAGCGAACATCGGTACCTCCGAATTGCCGAATTCATCGGGTAACTTGTCCCTGGCAAAAATGCAGCCGACCTATGATTCTGACGCTGTGAGAGTCTTGAGAGAGGCCGGTGCTATTGTGCTTGCCACTGCTAACACCTCGGAGTACGCTTGGCATGGTACTTTTACCCACTTCACTGTGGGCGGAACGACTGGTAATTTTTTTGATTCCTTGTTGAGTGCCTCGGGATCAAGCGGCGGTAGCGCAGTGGCTGTTGCCGCCGGATACGCCCCGTTTGCGCTGGGCACCGACACTTGCGGATCCATCACAGGACCGGCGGCACACGCATCCTTAGTAGGCTTTCGTCCAACCCACGGAAGCGTCAGTACCGATGGCGTTATTCCGCTGTCTGCTGCTCAGGACGCCGTGGGAGTTATTGCTTCAACAGCCCATGATACTTGCACGGTTGCTCGGCTGCTGAATCCAGCGCTAGGCAACCAAGACATTAAAACGACGGGGTTAACGGGAACGTTTTTGACCTGGCCGTTTGAAACTGTTGGTGCACCGAGAACCCAACACCGACAGGATAAGGCAGAAGTTCGTCAATTAGTTGAACGGGCAGCCACTCTTTTGTTTGAAAATATTCAGGCAGGACATCAAGAGCTGCCTGAACTAACCCGCATCGACTTTGCCCATCACTTTTCAGGAAGCGACTTCACCGGCATCACCCACGGTATCGATGGCTACCTACACAATACCTCTTTTCGAGCACCTGACCAGAACACGATTCCTACCTGCGTCCAAACCCTGAAAAAGAGCACTCTTAGCGACGAAACCGTGGCGAATTGGCGCTCCCACGATGCTGAATACGACGCTTCAACCATCGATGCTAATAAGCGTAAAACAGCTGATAACAAGCATCGATTCAGCGAATATCTCGCAGAAAACCAGGTAGATTTTTTGGTTTTTGCGACATCTGCTGAGACCGCCAGTAAAAACTGGGCGGGCACTGCGGCAGCCGATATCAGTGCAAACACCGGCTCACCCAGCGTCCAGATACCCGTGGGCTTTACGACCGCTGGCTTACCCGTCGGTATCACTATCGTCACCCGCCCTGAATACGACACTTTAGCACTTTGGCTAGGTGAAATGATGGAGCGAGCGCTTATCTAGCCAACAGCTAAGAATGAAATAACTGTTCGGTAAGGTGTGATCCACCTTATCTGTTAGCCCCCAAACCGTGTTAGGCTCACTAGGTCTAAAAAGACACGAACCAACGAAGGTATCACCATGTCTGATATACGTGACCTACTCAGCAAAGACGCTATTGAGCTAGGAATTGACGAACGTACCTGGCAAGACTCGATCCGCCGCGCCGGGACGATTTTAGAGAACAGGAAGATAGCCGGACCTAGCTACACCCAAGCGATGATAGATTCCGTGGACCGGCACGGCCCTTACATTGTCATTGCGCCGGGATTTGCTTTTGCTCATGCCCGCCCCGATAACTCAGTGACAGCGACCGGAATGTCCCTGGTGCGTTTGCAAGAACCGGTGAAATTCGGTCACCCGAATAACGACCCCGTCACTTTAGTAATGGCACTTGCTGCGACAAATGCCGATCAACATCAAGCTGCTCTTGCTCAGTTAGCCAAGGTACTTTCCAATACAGACAAGCGCACAGCACTTGAAAAAGCACTCACCGCAGATGAAATTCTGGCGGTTTTCGACGCTCACATTCGCTCTGAGACATCTGAGGCCCGGGACGGAAAAGCCACAGCGTCCTCGGAATCTCAAGCGCTCGCATCCGGTAGCACCGCCGCAGAAACTCGTACCGGAAAGAACCTTGTTCTCACCGTATGCGGCAACGGGCTAGGAACCAGTCTCTTTCTCAAAAACACCTTAGAGCAGGTACTGGATTACTGGGGGTGGTCGCCCTATCTCACTGTTGAAGCCACCGACACTATCTCAGCCCGCGGCAAATCCAGCGACGCAGACTTCATTCTTACTTCAGGTGAAATTGCCAAAACCCTCGGCGAAGTTGACGTGCCTGTTCGCGTCATCAACGATTTCACCTCACAGGCAGAAATTGATGCGGCACTGCGCGAACTCTACGACGTATAAACATTTTTACTTTTTGGAACTTCAATGAATCCTCTAGTTTCTATTGCAGAGTTTCTGGTGAACGAGATCCTTTCCGTTCCCGCATTTCTCATCGGCATCATCACCGCCATCGGGCTGGCTGCATTGCGCAAAAATACCGGTCAGGTACTGGGTGGTGCCGTCAAAGCAACGCTGGGTTTCTTACTCATCGGCGCAGGTGCAGGGCTGGTCGTCCAATCCCTAGCACCCCTTGGACTCATGATTGAGGGGGCACTCGGTGTTCAAGGCGTCGTACCGACTAACGAAGCTATTGTCGGTATCGCCCAAGAACAGTTCGGTGCGCAGGTCTCATGGCTCATGATTTTGGGTTTTGTCGTGGTCATTATTTTGGCGCGCTTTACCAACTTGCGGTACGTATTTCTTACCGGACACCACCTGCTTTTTATGGCAACACTAATCACTATCGTCCTCGCATCAGCACACCTGCCCACCGCTTTAGTCGTTGGCCTTGGAGCAGTTTTGCTAGGCATCTTAATGGTTGCTCTACCTGCCTTAGCCCACCCCTGGACCCGCAAAATTACTGGTGATGACAGCATCGCTATTGGCCATTTTGGCACCGCAGGCTACGTGGTATCGGGAACTGTTGGACGCTGGGTGGATCCCAAAGGTAAGAGCCGTTCCACCGAAGATATCAAAGTGCCTGAGGGGCTGCGCTTTTTGCGAGATTCCATGGTGGCTACCGCACTTTCTATGGTTCTCATGTACCTAGTGGTTGCCATCATGTTCTTGGTACGCTCCGGTGCAGAGGCCGCTTTCCTATCGTTCGCGGATGCTACCGGCGCGGGAGCTGCCACGGGCATCGGCAACTACCTCATGAAAGCTGTAACTCAGGGTCTGCAGTTTGGTATTTCGGTTGCCATTATTCTCTTTGGTGTACGCACCATTTTGGGTGAGCTTGTACCTGCTTTTCAAGGCATCGCCGCAAAGGTCGTGCCCGGTGCTATTCCCGCTTTGGACGCGCCCATCGTCTTTCCTTACGCACAAAACGCAGTGCTAATCGGCTTTATCTCAAGTTTTGTGGGTGGTCTGATTGGGCTGCTATTGCTCGGCACTGTCTTTGGCCCGATCTTTGGCCTGGCGCTAATTCTGCCTGGACTTGTGCCGCACTTCTTTACCGGTGGCGCGGCAGGTGTCTACGGTAACGCAACGGGCGGTCGACGCGGTGCAATCGCTGGTGCTTTTGCCAACGGCTTGCTGGTGACCTTCTTACCGGCGCTTCTGATGAAGGTGCTTGGCTCCTTCGGCGATGCAAACACAACCTTTGGCGATGCTGACTTTGGCTGGTTCGGTATTCTGATTGGTTACTCAGCTAAAGCAGGGCTGTTTGTAGGAACTATTCTGATTGCTGGTATTGGGCTTGTTCTTCTGGCAGCTGCTATGGTCGTGCAGAAGAAATTTGTGGATGGTCGCTGGGATCCGGCGCCGCGTCGCGTCTCTGCCACCGCCACTAGCTCAGCGCCCACCGCAGCTACTCCAACACAGCAGAAAAAGTTTGCCAAGCTGGCACCTCCCGCAGGTGCACCGAAACCACCTGCACCGATGAAGTAAGGGTAATCGCTCATCTAAAACGCTGTTAGAAATATGGGGGATTCGGTCAGCTTTCTGCTGCCACCGATCGCAGACAGCTAACCGAAACCACCATATTTCTGATAGAAGAACCTATTCACCCCAACCACTAAGGGCGCCGCACACCGGCGTCCTTTTTGGCAGTCGCAAGGGTGAACAGCAATACGTCTCACCCTTATTTTTGCCGGCGCCCGCCACAGACTAGAGTTAACAGAGAACAAATACTAGGGGAGTATAAAAGTATGAAACAGCAAGTAACAGCAAAGACCGGCACCGCACCTCGCATCGACGCGCACGCTGAAGCAACTCACCAAAAGCAGCTTGCAGACGTCGTGAATCCGCGGTTTGTGCGCTCGCATGAGACCAAATTTGAGGGTTTTATCTGGGACGTTGTTCGTGAATATTTTTCACTAACAGAAGACGGCGAGGCTTTGGGACGCGACTTCATTACTCATCCCGGGGCTGTGTGCATCTCGGTTCTCAACGACAAAAACCAGATTCTGTTGATTAACCAGTACCGACAGCCGGTGGGTATGAACCTGTGGGAGATTCCTGCGGGCATGCTCGATATTGAGGGCGAAGCGCCGCTGGATGCTGCTCAGCGAGAGCTTGCTGAAGAGACAGATTTACAGGCTGAACAGTGGGATCTGCTGATGGAATACCATAACAGCCCCGGTTGTTCGGCAGAAGCTAACCGTATGTATCTGGCACGCGGCATCACTGAAATTCCGCATGATCAAAAGATTGAGCGCGAAGGCGAAGAGGCCGAGATTATTATGCGCTGGTTCGATTTAGATGAGGCTGTGGATGCTGTACTCAACGCGCGTTTGCACAGCCCCAGCGCTAATCAGGCTATCTTGGCGACCTATGCGGCTCTTCATCGCGGCACCGTGGGCAACAAGCCTGCGGACGCTCCCTGGCCCGCGCATCCTTACCTACGAGACGGCGATTTCCGCGGGTCCCTGAGCTAAAGCACATGAGTAAGTCACCGGATCTGGTAGCCCAGGCATCTGCTACGCAGCGCGAGAAAACTGAGCAGACACCTCTTGCACTGAGTATCGAGAAGTATCTTCAGCATCTCGTCATTGAGCGCGGTTTAGCGCAAAATACCGTTGAATCGTACACCCGCGATCTACAGCGGTACCGGGGGTACCTTTCAAGCGTCGGTATCATTGATGCCCGCACGGTCACTAAAAAGCACGTTCGTGACTTTGCCCAGTCGCTAGCTACGGGGGACGGCGAGCATCAGGGGCTAAGCGTGCGTAGTGTGGCTCGGGTACTGGTTGCGGTGCGCGGTGCTCATAAGTTCTGGCTGGTCGAAAAAGTAACAACTACCGATCCGGCAGCGGCGGTTTCGCCACCTTCGCCGGCTCAGCGGCTTCCGAAAGCTATTCCTCTTGCTCACGTTGAACGTCTGCTTGCCGCCCCCGATGTGTCATCGGCGGCCGGGCTGCGCGATAAAGCCATTTTAGAGTTTCTATACTCAACCGGTGCCCGCATTTCTGAGGTTATTAACGTTGACCTGGACGATCTTTCACATTCTGCCAAAGACTCGCATTCGCCTGTGCCCGCAGTCGTACGGTTGTTCGGTAAAGGAAATAAAGAACGCATTGTGCCCGTTGGCTCATACGCGGTTAAAGCTATTGAAGACTATGTTGTGCGCGCTCGCCCAGAACTCGCTGCCCGCGGTAAGGGAACCCCCGCGCTATTTCTAAATTCTCGGGGTGGACGCCTCACCCGACAGGGCGCGTGGCTGATTCTGAAAAAGGCTTGCGACAGGGCGCAACTTACCGAGGAAATTTCACCGCATACTTTGCGTCATTCTTTTGCAACGCACCTTCTTGAAGGTGGGGCGGACATTCGGGTGGTGCAAGAGCTTTTGGGACACGCATCTGTCAATACCACTCAGATCTACACCAAGGTTACGGCTGAAACCTTGCGTGAGGTCTTTGTAATGGCGCATCCTAGAGCTCGATAAATTTCTTACCGGTGAGATACAGAAACTGCCGGTGTGCTCTATAGAGCACACCGGCAGTTTTTCTTATATCAAACACGCCTAACGCGTAGCTCGCGGCTGACCTTCAGCGTAACCTGCCGCCGACTGAATGCCAACGGTTGCGCGCTCAAAGAACTCGTTGATGCTGGATGCACCCGCGTAAGTGAATGACGAGCGGACACCGGAGATAATGCTGTCAATCTGATCCTCAACACCGCCAGCATTCTCAGGCAGGTAGATGCGAGCTGAAGAAATACCTTCTTCAAACATCTCACGACGTGCCTTTTCAAATGCCTCAGTCTTGGAGTTGCGGTTCTTGACCGCACGACGCGATGCCATACCAAAGGACTCTTTGTACTCGCGTCCATCGGAATCCTGCAGGATATCGCCGGGTGACTCATAAGTACCAGCAAACCATGAGCCAATCATGACGTTGGATGCACCAGCAGCTAGTGCCAAGGCAACATCGCGGGGATCTTTGACGCCACCATCGGCCCACACATGAAGACCGAGTTCACGTGCGGCCGCTGCGCATTCGAGTACGGCTGAGAACTGCGGGCGTCCTACACCGGTCTGCATACGGGTGGTGCACATTGCACCGGGACCAACACCGACCTTGATGATGTCAGCGCCGGCTTCAGCAAGATCGCGGACGCCATCGGCAGTGACCACGTTACCTGCGGCGATAGGGATGTCAGGGTTGAGAGCGCGAACCTTCTTGAGAGCCTCAATCATCGATTCTTGGTGACCGTGCGCGGTGTCTACAACAAGCACATCAACACCGGCGTCGATCAGAGTTTTAGCGCGCGTCTGGATATCGCCGTTAATACCAACTGCCGCGCCTACACGAAGTTTACCGTTCGCGTCGGTTGCTGGAGCGTACAAGCTAGCGCGTAGCGCGCCTTTTCGGGTTAAGACACCCACGAGCTTGCCGCTGGAATCAACCACAGGGGCGATCTTGCGTGAGGTCTCGTGCAAGCGCTCAAAAGCTTCGCGTGCATCCACCGTATCGGACAACGTCACTAGGGCAGTAGACATAATGTCGCCCACCTGATCAAAATTGTCGACGCCGCGAAGATCTTTGCGAGTGACAATACCAACGGGCTCGTTTGCGTCGTTCACGACGATTGCGGCACCGTGGGACCGCTTGGGCATTAAATGCTTGGTGTAGCCCGCTGTATGGTGCGGACGCACTGTAATAGGAGTATCAAAAATCAGGTGAGAAGACTTCACCTTTTCAATGGTTTCAACCACGATTTCGGTGGGAATATCTTGAGGGATAATCGCAATGCCCCCGCGGCGGGCAACAGTCTCAGCCATACGGCGACCGGCGACAGCGGTCATGTTCGCTACGACGAGCGGAATAGTTGTACCGGTGCCATCGTTGGTTGCGAGGTCAACACCCATACGAGAACCCACGTTAGAGCGGGAGGGAACCATGAAAACATCAGAATACGTCAAGTCAGTTGACGGCGTCATATTATTCAGAAACTTCATTAGTACTATTTTACCAGCGTCTAACTTTTCTGGGACATAGGAATTCTTGCTGTGCAAAAGGGTAATGAGCTTCTGCAAACAGCAGTATTCAGCGAATTTCGCGGGGTTAGTACTTAATCATGATGGGAGAAAATGAGATGAGTTTCTTCTGTGGTGAGTGCCGGAACCGGCAACGGTAAATCTGTTGGGCGATGCTTTCGTAAAGACTCTAATGCTAACCACAAATAGCGGCGGTATAGCTCGCTGGTGTCAGGTTTATGCTCTGCACGGTTAGAGCCAACTAAACGGGCGATATTGATAAGCCCCACTTGAATGAAGATAAGGTCGGTGCCCTGGGCATCCGCACGCACGACACCGTCCTGGATTCCTCGCTCAATTACTTGGTTGACCAGGGGAGCGATGCGGTTCTTTGAAGATGCAAAGACCTCGGAACTCATGTCTTGTCCTGAAATAATTTGTGCCATACCGCGATCGCGTACCTGGATTCTAGTTGCATTCTCCAGGTAGTGCACCAAGCATTCCCACGAATTTTCAAAAGCAAGTGCCGTGTGCAGAATGCCGAGCAGTTCTTCAATCTGCTCTTCGTAGATTTCTTGCATGAGTTCTTGTTTATTTGCAAAACGGCGGTAGACGGTGCCGACTCCCACACCAGCTTCTTTGGCGACATCATGAAGTGTTGCAGAAAATCCGTGTTCGGAAAACACTCGTTTAGCTGCCTCAACGATGAGGACGCGGTTGCTGGCGGCGTCCTTGCGGAGCGGCTTTTCTTGTGATGTCTTGCGTGGTGATGCTTTAGTCATACAGATGATTATGCCATAAATGGATAAATCGTGTCCGTATAGTGCTACACCGATGGAGTGGACATGGTAAGTCCGGATAAATGTGGGAAGGTAACAAGGAAAATCGCAGTACTCGGTTCAAAAATGGTCGGCCAAGCACTTTCTGAAAAATTAGTTGAGGTGGGGCACAGCGTTGTCATCGGCACTCGTAACCCTGAGAAAACAAAAGCTAGTACCGAAACCAGCCAGCTTGACCCCGTTAGCTTCAGCGAATGGTATAAGAATCACTCCACCATTGAAGTAGCAACCTTCGCCGATGCGACGAAATCTGCTGACATTATTATCAACGCGACGGGTGGCGTCCATACTATGAGCGCTCTTGGACTTGCCAGCGCTGAAAATATCGGCGATAAAGTGCTCAAGCTGGGAACCTTCGAATTTTCATTCGTGGATGTCAAGAACAAGTAAGTATCAGTGACAAGGTTTAGAGGGAGAAAGCATCATGACTGAACAAATGTTTTTTGAACTAAATAACAGTGTAAAAATGCCGGTTTTGGGCCTGGGTGTCTTCCAGACCCCGCCAGAAGAAACTGCTGAGGCTGTTGAACACGCTCTTAAATCTGGATACCGTCACATCGATACGGCAGCCGCATAAATGAATGAAGCTGGCGTGGGAGAAGGCATCCGCCGCTCCGGTATTCCGCGCGAAGAAATCTTTATCGAAACCAAAGTGTAGATTACCGACTACGGCTATGAAGAGACCCTGCATGCTTTCGAGAAATCGGTAACGAAGCTTGGTGTCGACCACATCAATCTTCTGATTTTGCACCAGGCAGTTCCGACGGGGTTTGATCGTACTGTTCAAGCTTACAAGGCACTTGAAAAGCTTTTGGCAGACGGCAAAGTTCGTGCAATCGGCGTTTCAAACTTCATGTCAGAACACCTTGAAAATCTGATAGAGCAGACCGATACCGTTCCAGCAGTCAACCAGATTGAAGTGCATCCTTACTTTCAACAACGCGATGTAGTAAATACCAATAAAAAATACGGCATCTTAACTCAGTGCTGGTCGCCCATCGGCGGTATTCCGTTTTACCCCGGCTTTGAGAACGGTCTACCCAGCACCCTGGACAACGAAACCATCGGTGGGATTGCTACGAAGTACGGTAAGACGCCTGCTCAAGTGATGCTTCGCTGGCATCTGCACGAAGGACGCCAGGTTATCCCCAAATCAGTCAAGCCTTCTCGCATTGAAGAAAACTTCGATGTTTTCGATTTCGAACTGACCGAAGAAGAGCTGGGAGCTATCGATGCCCTCGATACCGGTAAGCGTGGCGGGCCTGAACCCGTAGACATGACCTTTGAAGACTTTTCATTTCCTATTCCTGAAGCATAAGGAGAAAATCATGGCCGAACAGACTTATTTCGAACTCAACAATGGCGTGAAAATGCCAGCTCTTGGTCTTGGCGTTTTTCAGATGTCTGACGAAGAGGTGCGTGAAGCTGTGCCTGCAACGGTTGATGCTGGCTACCGCCTGATCGACACCGCATCCCGTTATTACAACGAGAAAGCGCTGGGTGCTGCGCTTGCTGAGCTCGATGTTCCTCGTGAAGACCTTTTTGTCACCACTAAGCTCTGGTTTAAAGATCATGGTTATGAGTCCACCAAGAAAGCCTTCGAAGTGTCGCTTGAAAATCTAGGCCTGGAATACCTGGATCTTTACCTTATTCACCAGCCGTTCAACGACTATTACGGTGCTTGGCGTGCAATGGAGGAGCTTTACGATGAAGGGAAGATTCGCGCTATAGGCGTTTCTAACTTCTACCCGGATCGTTTCTACGATTTGGCTCAGTTCACCAAGGTTGCTCCGGCAATCAATCAGCGTCGCATTAACCCTTATGACCAGCAGGCAGACATTCGTGAACTTTCTGCAAAGTACGGTACCACTTTGCAGGCGTGGTCACCGTTGGGGCAGGGGAACCCTGCTTTGTTTGAGGATGCTGTTCTCGCAGGTATCGCAGGTAAGTACGGCAAATCGGTTCCCCAGGTGATCCTGCGCTGGCTGGTGCAGACCGGTGTATCTGCCGTTGTGAAGTCGGTTCATGCTCACCGTTTGCAGGAAAACTTCAACATCTGGGACTTCGAACTGTCTAGCGATGAAGTAGCTGCAATCAATGCTATTGACAAGCGCGAGACCGGCAACGGCGGACCTGACCACCGTGACCCGCAGATGCTGGATCTTCTGATGACCTTCGAATAAACCGAGTAAGCCTTAAGGATGCGGGTACTTCTGCAAGTGCCCGCATTTTTATCCCCTTCAACACGGCCGAATCAGGCATACAGCCCCGGTGGTATTTTTTATCCGTCCCGGTAGTTAAGGCGGTAAAAGTTAAGGTAATAAAAAGACACAGTTAGGGTCTGGGTGACTAAATGAATGTGCGAGACTTTACAATTTTTCGAATACAGTAAGTGATTTGCACAACCATGTGTAAATACGCGCACACGACTTACCTGTTCGTCATGCTGGAAGGAGCACACATGAATTCAACTGCTACCGCGCACAAGCCGTGGTACAAAGATCCCACCCACATGCTCTACGTTTCCGTGATTATCGCGGTTATCTTGGGTTGCATCGTTGGTCTGGTTGCTCCTGATCTTGGTAAAGCGCTGACACCCATTGGTACCGCCTTTATTAACCTCATTAAGATGATGATCGCGCCGGTCATTTTCTGCACCATTGTTCTGGGCGTTGGCTCAATTGCTAAGGCAGCAACGGTGGGACGCGTTGGCGGTATGGCGCTGGGCTACTTCATCCTCATGTCTACCTTTGCGCTCGCTATCGGTCTAGTCGTGGGTAACCTGATTGAACCCGGTCACAACCTCCACTACCAACCCACCGGCTACGAGCCTCCTGCTGCAGCTGGCCATGGCGGGGATACTAAATCTACCGGTAACCCCACTGTTGATTTCTTGCTCGGTATTATCCCTGTTTCTCTGCTGTCATCATTGACTGCAGGCAATATTTTGCAGACGCTCTTTGTCGCTTTGCTCACCGGTTTTGCTCTGCAGAAAATGGGCGATACCGGTAAACCGATTCTGAAGTTCCTCACCTACGCGCAGGCTCTCATTTTCCGTTTGCTCATGATGATTATGTGGGTTGCTCCCTTAGGTGCGTTCGGCGCTATTGCAGGCGTTGTTGGTTCAACCGGTATTAAAGCTATTGGTTCGATGCTGGTACTCATGGTTGCCTTCTACATCACCTGTATTCTCTTTATCGCTATCATCCTCGGCGGCGTCCTCAAGGTCGGTGCAGGTTTCAATATCTTCAAGCTCATGAAGTACCTGGCGCGCGAATACCTGCTGATTTTCTCCACTTCATCATCAGAAGCTGCTTTGCCCCGTTTGATTGCAAAGATGGAACACCTCGGTGTTTCAAAGCCCGTTGCAGGCATCGTTGTGCCCACCGGTTACTCCTTCAACTTGGACGGCACCGCGATCTACCTGACCATGGCATCACTGTTCGTTGCTGAAGCAATGGGTAAGCCTCTTGCTCTGGGCGAGCAGGTTTCACTGCTGGTCTTCATGATCATTGCGTCGAAGGGCGCAGCAGGTGTTTCTGGCGCGGGTATTGCGACGCTTGCGGCAGGTCTGCAGTCGCACCGCCCCGACCTCATCGACGGCGTGGGCTTGATCGTTGGTATCGACCGCTTTATGTCAGAAGCACGTGCGCTCACCAACTTTACCGGTAACGCAGTGGCTACTGTTCTCATGGGTAAGCTCAACCACGAGCTCGATGTGGAACGCGCCCACCAGGTGCTCAACGGCAAGCTTCCGTTCGATGAATCCTCAATGGGCGATGCCCACGAGATTCACGGTGACCAGCGCGTTGATCACGCGATTATGGAAAAATCACCGACTCGTCAGATGAACATTGTGCGAGCATCAGACGGCAAAATTACCGTTCTCGATAAGTAAGCTCTGAACACTTACTACTAGGACGCGGTACCCTCCCGGGTAGGGGAGGGTACCGCGTCCTTTTGTGTGCTTTTCGTTTATGCCATCACTTTCGAAAATCGCCGCTGATGAGGCGCTAAATGTTTCAGATGTGCGACGGTGAACGTCACCAATGGGGTGTAAAGACGCGATACCCTATAGACTGACTGTAGATATTTTTCTCCAAGACTCGAAGGTGAAAACATTGACCGATACCGCAGGAAACGAACAGCTCGGCCCAACCGGCCGTCCTCTGCGCGTTTACCCAGACCCAGCGCCGCTGTCTTCGCACGGTCCGGCGCGCATCATCTCAATGGTGAACCAAAAAGGTGGAGTCGGTAAGACTACCTCGACCATTAACCTCGGTGCTGCTTTAGCTGAGACAGGACGCAAGGTTTTGCTGGTTGATTTTGATCCGCAGGGGGCGTTATCAGCTGGGTTTGGCGCTAACCCTCATGAGCTCGACCTCACCATCTACAACGTCATGATGGATCGCAAGGTTGATATCCACGAGGTTATTCAGTCAACCGATACTGAAAATATTGACTTGTTGCCTGCAAACATTGACCTTTCAGCGGCTGAAGTGCAGCTGGTGAACGAGGTTGCACGCGAGCAGGTACTTGCATCGGCTCTGCGTAAGGTGGAGAACGACTACGACGTTATTCTCATTGACTGCCAGCCTTCACTGGGCCTGTTGACGGTTAACGCTCTGACGGCGAGCCACGGTGTGATTATTCCGCTGATCTGCGAGTTCTTTGCTCTGCGTGCGGTGGCTTTGTTGGTTGATTCCATTGAGAAGGTCCAGGAGCGTTTGAACCCTAAACTTCAGATTGACGGGGTGCTGGCAACCATGTTTGATTCCCGCACCCTGCACTCTAAAGAGGTTCTTGCTCGTATTATCGATGCGTTCGGTGACAAGGTCTTTGACACCGTTATCAAACGCACCGTGAAGTTTCCCGATGCAACTGTTTCAGCAGAACCGATTCTGTCCTACGCATCCAACCATCCCGGTGCTGATGCTTACCGCCAGCTCGCACGCGAGCTGATTTCTCGCGGTGGGGCACCCTAAAGCCCAGGCCTTGAGATAGCAAAAGGGGCGCCTGCTCGTGATGAGCGGGCGCCCCTTTTGCTATCGATAGCCTCCTAGGTTCTACGAACCTGCGGCATGGTTTTAGTTCACGGTGCTTACTGCTGCCGCTGAACCCACGTTGATTATGAAGTTATCTTCTACTGGCTGGTAGAGCGAAACTGAAGGACGTGCGTAAACGTTTTGACGCAACTGATCCTTCTCAGCATCCGTCATGAACATGTCTTCACCGCGGGTGAGCACACGCATCACCATGTCGGTTTCAACCTCAACCACGCGAGCCGCGAAATCAGCATCAGCGTCGCAAAGATTCTCGAGCATCGGCACATGCGCACGGATGATGTTTTCTGCGTGGTTCGCAAGCTCCTGCACACGAGTCTTATCGAGGCGTGCAGTCGGGGTGTTGGTGGGTAGGGTTTCAAAAGTTGCAATAGTCATTATCTTCTCCACAAGGTGTTTATAAGGGGCGCGCCTCTACTATGGGACCGCCCGCCAGAATGTTTGATGGCGCGCTCGGGTAAAAAGTGAGCGCATGAACTCGTGAGTTGATGGAATGGACGCGAGGATGCGCGGTGCATCTGCTGTGTATTGCGCCAGTGTTCTTGCTGGGAACTCTTTGTGATGAGTGCGCAAGAAAAAGAAAAATCCACGAGTTGGGATGTCAGCTGTAGCGCCGTGCCAAAGTGCTTGCTACTGCTGAACCCTCAACACTACACACGTTCATGATGTAAAACAAGAGGGATTTTCAAAATATTCCCGGATGTGTCAGTGAGGGGAAGGAGACGGGCGGAATGGGGTAGTGGCGCACCTAATGACGTTAAGACCTTGAAACCGCAGGCATTTACCGGCACAATCTTTATACGAGTATTCTGCACTTTGTAGTGCACATCATTTTTCAGTCGTAAAGGACGCTTTTTCACTTTTATGAGCGCACACTCAGTCGCTGCCGTGAGGGTACCGACACAGCCTAAGAGCTCTGCGAGCACTTCTTCTCAGCAGAGCCACGAATTCACGCTACACCTTCATAACTTTGAAGGTCCTTTCGACCTCCTTTTGCAACTGATTGCCCGCCACCGTCTTGATATCACCGAGATTGCGCTGGCGCAGGTCACGGACGAATTTATTGGTTATATCAACCGTATGTACGAGCTGGGCACTGAAGCCGCTTTAGATCAGGCCAGCGATTTTCTTGTCACAGCGGCAACCCTGCTTGATATCAAAGCTTCGAGGCTTTTGCCCCAGCATGCCCCAGAAACCGCGGAAGAATTTGCAGCTCTTGAAGCCCGCGACCTTCTATTTGCGCGGTTGTTGCAGTACCGAGCCTACAAAGAAGTTGCCTCTGTTTTAGAACAGCGATTTGGTGAGGAATCATCACGATACATGCGTGATGTCACCCTCGAACCTCGTTTTGCTAAAGCACTACCTGAACTGGTTTTTGACGTTTCGCCCGAGGAATTCGCGTCCATCGCGTATAAGGCGCTTTCACCGGCAGAAGAGTCGCAGAGCGTTGAGCAGGTTGAAACCGAACACCTGAGAGCACCCCTCACAACTATCGCAGCGCAAGAACAAGCAATTTTGGACGCGTTAGAAACGGAACAGACAGTAAGCTTTGAAGAACTTGCCAGCCGAAGCCAAGAACTTGAGATTGCTGTAGTGCGATTTTTGGCGATGCTTGAACTCTACAAGGAACACCGCATCGATGTGCGCCAGGATCAACCGTTAGCGAGCATTATCCTGACTAAGCTCGCATCCAGAACAGTCGAAACTGAACACGGCAAAACTTCAGACAGCGCCCGAAAGGAGGAGCAATGAGCATTTACCCCGGACAAGAGTTCAACCGCGATGACGAGTCGATTGTGAACCTAGGCTACTGGGATCCTGGTGCAGACGACGATGCTCCTTCAGAGCCGGCTGAAGATGTTGACCCTGCAGAAAACGACACAGAACCTGAAACTGCTGATGCAGAACCGGCTGGCGAAATGCCAACCGTCGCCCCTTCTAACCCCTGGGACACTCCTGACACCGCTCAGACCTATGCAGCGACCACTGTTAACGAACCCATTATTGCAGCGGGTGAGGACGCGGTCTCTAAAGTCGAACTGATTCCTGGCGGCGTGAAAAGCGCAGTGGAATCAATTCTGGCAGTCGCTGATGTTCCGGTGAGCACACGAGAATTCGCATCCGCTTTAATCGTCTCGGAACGAGCGGTTGATGCCGCTTTAGACGAGCTGTACATGGAATATAACGGCTATACCGATTCTGACGGCAACTCGCATGAACCCCGAGGATTTGAACTACGACGCATCAACGGCGGATGGCGCCTGTATGCTCGCAAGGATTTCTCGCCGTGGGTAGCGCGCTTCGTCACCGGCGGGCAAGGAAAGAAACTGACCGCATCGGTAATGGAAACCCTCGCTGTTATTGCCTACCAGCAACCGGCAACCCGCGGGTATGTCTCGCAGGTGAGAGGAGTGAATGTTGATGCAGCTTTTAGGACGCTCAAACAGCGTGGCCTCATTACCGAGACCGTTCCAGAAACCGGTAGCGGAGCAGCCCAGTACATCACCACCGACACCTTCCTTGAAAAACTCGGGTTAAACAGCCTGGACGAGCTACCTAAGCTCGCGCCGTTCCTCCCCGATATCAATGACATCGAAATAGCAACCGAAAATTCATAATTTTTACTAACTTCAACGAACATATGCGCTAGAGAAAACAGCGCAGAAAGAGAGAAACAACATGGCACAAGGACGTTCAGGTAACCACGGACGCGGCGGCGCTGGCCGCGGTTTCGGCAAGAACAATGAGTACCGCGGTGGCAAGCCCGGTGCAGGTGGACGCGGCGGAAAGGGCGGCGGTCCTCGCGGAGGCGCAGGATTCGGCGGCGGTAAGCCGGGCAAGCCCGGTAAGCCCGGCGCTAAAAATGGTGGCGCTCGCGGTAAGGGCGCTCCCGGCAAGTCAGCTCAGGGCAAGCCTTTCCGTTCCGGCAAGCCTTTCGCATCAGAACGCGGCGAGTACCGCCCGTCATCGAACTTTCAGCGTAACGACAACTACGCTGGTCCGCACCGTCCGCGTCGTCCCAAGAACGCACCTGTAGATCACTACGATTTTTACGATCACGATGGCGTACGTTTGCAGAAGCTGATGGCTCAGGCAGGCGTAGCATCACGTCGCGTGTGCGAGCAGATGATTGAAGAAGGCCGCGTGACCGTCAATGGTGAGCTCGTCACCGAGCTCGGCGTTCGTGTTAACCCTGATCAGGCAGAAGTACACGTTGACGGTATGCGTATTCAGACCAACGAAAAGCTCGTGTACATGGCACTGAACAAGCCTGCTGGCGTGGTTTCATCCATGGATGATCCCGACGGTCGCCCCGACATCTCCAACTTCTTGCGTAAGTCCATGTCCCAGCGCGTTTTCCACGTTGGACGTTTGGACGTTGAAACCGAAGGTCTGCTGCTGCTGACCAACGACGGTGAGCTGGCTAACCGCCTAACCCACCCGTCCTACGAAGTGCCCAAGACTTACCTGGTGCAGGTTCCCGGTCCGATGGACCAGGGCATCGGCGCAGCGATGAAGAAGGGTATCCGCCTTGAAGATGGCGTTTCGCGTGTTGATACCTTCAAGCTCATCGATTCAACTCCCGGTCACATTCTCGTTGAGGTCACCATCCACTCGGGTAAGAACCGCATCGTGCGCCGTATGTTCGAAGCAGTGGGACACCCCGTTGAGAAGCTGGTTCGCGTGCAGATGGGCCCCGTGCGTATTGGTTCGCAGAAACAGGGCACCATTCGTAACCTGTCGAAGGTAGAAATCGGCGAGCTGCTGGCATCCGTAGGCATGTAATGAGCGTCGGTCTTTCAGCTGTTGAAGGGCCGGTGCTGATCATTGGTGCCGGCCTTTTAGGAAGTTCAATCGGTCTGGGGCTACGCGCTCAGAGCGTTGATGTTGTGGTGTCTGATGCTTCGCCCACAAACGAGGCTGTTGCTGAGGACATTGGCGCGGGCCGTTCTTTGCGTGCTCTCGAGCAATCGCAAGAGAGCCTACCAGACCCCGCTGTCGTAGTTGTGGCGTCCCCTCCGGACGTCACGGCCTCCATCGTTATTGAGTCTTTACGTAAGTACCCGCACGCAACGGTGATGGACATTTCCTCCGTCAAACGCTCTATTGTCGAGGACGTTCTTGCCGCTAACGTAGATGCATCGCGCTACGTGGGCACGCATCCCATGGCAGGACGCGAAAAATCCGGCCCTGTGGCAGCACGCGGTGAGCTCTTTACCTCTATGCCGTGGGTTATCTGCGCACACGAGAGCACGCGTCCAGAAGCCGTGAAAACTGCGGTTACTATTGCGGTAGAACTCGGCGCGACGGTGACTCACCTCGATGTGGAAGAACACGACCGTACCGTGGCGTTGATTAGTCACGTACCTCAGGTCATGAGCTCACTGTTAGCCTCACGTCTGCAAGACACTCCGCTGTACGCCCTGGGGCTTGCGGGGCAGGGACTACGCGATACCGTTCGTATCGCAGGCAGCGACCCCGGGTTGTGGGTGCAAATTCTTTCTGCCAACGCGCAACCTGTGGTGCAAACGCTTTACGGTGTGCGCGAAGACCTCGAACGCCTGATCAAAACACTTGAATCTCCCACAGCATCCGGCGCTCGCCTTGATATCGCTCAGCTTATGAGCGAAGGAAATAACGGCGTGAACCGTATTCCCGGTAAACACGGCGGTGCACCGGCGGCTTTCTCACAGATGACAGTGCTGGTAGACGATACCCCAGGCCAAATTGCGCAGCTGCTGGCAGAAATCGGCGAGCTGGGCGTGAACCTCGAGGACCTTCGACTTGAACATTCACCGGGGCAACCCGCTGGTCTTGTCGAAATCTCGGTCAACCCTAACGAACACGAAAAGCTGGTTGAAGACCTCACCGAACGCGGTTGGAAGGTTGTGCGCTAGGGCAGAAACCCGCACGTTCACGGCTAAGAACCATTAGAATAGTTGACGGTACGCACCGTTAGAAAAGGAAAATTTCATGACCTCCGAACGTCTTGTGATTGCTATGGACGGCCCTTCAGGCTCGGGCAAGTCTTCAGTTGCTAAAGCTGTAGCTCAGCACTTTGGTCTGGCCTACCTCGATACCGGTGCGATGTACCGTGCCCTGACCTGGTACTGCCTCCAGCAGCAGGTTGATCTAACCGATGCAGACGCTGTGTTGGCTGCTGCGCAAAACTTCCCGCTGTCTCAAGGAACTACCGCCGACGTAGAAATGATTGAGGTCGACGGTGTAGACGTGGTCGAGGCAATCCGCGAACCCCGCATCTCGGAGAACGTTTCGGCTATCGCGTCCAACCGCGGTGTGCGCGACCTTTTGATCAACATGCAGCGCGACGCGATTAAGAATTCCGGCTACCGCATGGTGGCAGAAGGACGCGACATCACCACCGTCGTTGCCCCCGATGCTGATGCGCGCATCCTGCTCACCGCCTCAGAAGAAGTGCGTTTGGCGCGTCGTGGCTTGCAGCTGGGCGGAACGCAAAATAACGAACAGCTGGCTCAGCAGGTTTCGGCTCGCGATGCCAAAGATTCCAAGGTCAACAACTTCACCGAGGCTGCAGAAGGCGTGACCCTCGTAGACTCCTCAGACCTGAACTTCGAAGAAACTATCGACGCCGTCATCAAGGCCGTCGAAGAAGCACGCCAAAAGTAACACCCTTTGAGGTTGTTTCCACTAAACTTGTACACAATGCTTGACGCGCCGTGAGGCGCCACAACAGGGAGGTCGCTTAGATATGAGCACCGGTAATTACGAAGACAAATTCTTAGGCGGTGGCGAGGACGACGTCACCGAGCGCCTTGCCGAAATCGATGATGAGACCGCGAATCAGCGTGCAGAAGCACTGCTTGCAGGTCTTGAAGACTACGACCTTGATGAAGAAGACCGCGACCTTCTGGGTGTGTGGGGCTTTGACATCGATGAAGACGATGACGATGAGGCAGACCCGGTTGTAGCGATTGTTGGCCGCCCTAACGTTGGTAAGTCAACTATTATCAACCGCATTCTTGGCCGTCGCGAAGCTGTCGTTGAAGATAAGCCCGGCGTAACTCGCGACCGTGTGTCGTACAAGGCTGAACACTCCGGCAAGGACTTCACCTTAGTTGATACCGGCGGTTGGGAGGCCGACGCTAAGGGTATTGACGCGCAGGTTGCAGCTCAGGCTGAAATCGCTGTTGCCGGTGCTGACGTGGTGCTCTTGGTTGTTGACGCCATGGTTGGCATTACCGCAACTGACGAGGCAATCGTTCGTATGTTGCGTCGTAGCGAAAAGCCCATCATCCTGGTGGCTAACAAGATTGATGACCTGCACCAAGAACCTGAAGTTGCCAGCCTATGGTCGCTGGGTATGGGCGAGCCGTACCCCGTTTCAGGTCTTCACGGACGCGGTTTGGCAGATATGCTGGACGCGCTGTTGGAGATTCTGCCGGAGCACTCACAGTTTGCTGAACCCGAGGTTCGTGGCGGCCCGCGTCGTGTGGCATTGATTGGTCGACCCAACGTTGGTAAGTCATCACTGCTGAATAAGATTGCTGGCGAAGAGCGAGCTGTCGTGAACGACCTTGCCGGCACCACCCGCGATCCCGTTGACGAAATCGTTCACCTGGGTGATAAGCCTTGGCGTTTTGTGGACACCGCGGGTATTCGCCGCCGCGTTCACATGTCCAAGGGTGCTGATTTCTACGCATCGCTACGTACACAGACCGCGATTGAGCGCGCTGAAGTTGCCGTCATTTTGTTGGATGTTTCAGAACCTATCTCTGAGCAGGACGTTCGCATTATTCAGATGGCAATCGACTCGGGCCGTGCCATGGTTCTTGCCTACAACAAGTGGGACACCCTAGATGAAGACCGCCGCGAGCTGTTGGAACGCGAAATCGACCGCGATTTGGCGCACGTTGCGTGGGCACCTCGCGTGAATATTTCAGCGAAGACCGGTTGGCACAAGGACAAGCTCGTTCCCGCTTTGGAACACTCACTGCAATCATGGGATTCACGTATTCCCACCGGCCGTTTGAACGCATTTTTGGGCGAGATTGTTGCAGCGCACCCGCACCCCGTCCGCGGTGGTAAGCAGCCTCGCATCCTGTTCGGTACCCAGGTGTCTTCACGCCCGCCGAAGTTCGTTCTCTTCACCACCGGCTTCCTTGACCCCGGCTACCGTCGATTCATCACTCGTCGCTTGCGCGAGACCTTCGACTTCACCGGTACTCCTATTGAGGTCAGCATGCGCGTGCGCGAACGTCGCTCACTGAACGCTGATAACAAGAAGCGCGGTGGTGGACGCCGCTAACGTTCTCAGCGTCTAGAAACTAAAAAGGCCCCGTGCCCGATCAACATCGAGCACGGGGCCTTTGCTGTTTGAACTAGTCGAGCAGTCCGGTTTCGCGGAAGATCCGCACCGCGTTGATAAAACGCGGGAACCCAACATAGGGGTAAGCCTGAAGTAGCGCGGCAAGGATTTTCTCGGGAGAGTTGCCGGCCTTAACTGCTCCGTGAAAATGCGGTACCAGCTGGTTCGCGACATCACCGTGCGCGGTCAGAATAACCACAATCAACAACTCGCGTTGAGCGACCGATAAATCTTTGCGCGTCTCAAAATCACCGAAACCTGTAGCCGACAGGTGGTAGGCAATCGCCTCGTTGAACGGCGCTGGAAGCGATGCAAACGCACCCTTAATCTCTGTACCGTAGAGAGACTCTTGAAGCTCGCGTCCTTTTTCAAAGCGGTCATCTTCGGTGGTGGTAGCTGAGGACGGCAACGGCAGAGCAATTTCGTGAGACTCAAAGACCTTGTTCATTGTTGCAATAGCGTTGAGCGTCTTGGGATAACCGATGAACGGTGCGGTTTGGTAAATAGTTTCACGAATAGTCACAGGGCTGACATCAATGTTTAACGCGGCGTGAATATGTGCCTCAAGCTGGGGGAGCGTCTGCAGCGTTGCCAGAGCAACGATGGTGATAATTTCGCGGGCACGATCATCTAAATCAGCGGTGTGAAAGATATCGCCGAAAATCTGGCGTTGCAAAATTGCCATGAACTCCGGGTCGGTGTCCATCATTCCACCGGTGACGCCGCCGAAAAGTTCTTGAAGTTTGTCTTCGGTTTGTTGGACGCGGTTGGTCTTCTCAGCCACGGTTTCCTCCTTTTGCGGTGCGTGGAGCACCTGGGTTTTCTACTTTTATCCTAGACCTGCAGACGATATGCGGGGAGGAAAGAGTGTTTTATGGGTGAGCTCTCAAAAACGTGACATAGAGCGCGCAAAAAACTTGCTAAAAGTGGGGTTCTCGATTTGGCAAAGTGCAAAAAGGGTCTGTATAGTAGTACGAGTGTTCAGGGCACAAGCCCTTGAAAACAATCGGGTTGTGGCGCAGCTTGGTAGCGCACTTGACTGGGGGTCAAGGGGTCGCAGGTTCAAATCCTGTCAACCCGACAAAACAAATCCTGTCTACTTCGGTAGGCGGGATTTTTTGTTTAACTTTTCTCAGCTGTCTCACCTGCTCGTCCACGATGCGTGACCACAAAAACATCAGGATGACCACAAAACCGTCACAAACAGCGCACTTTGAGCAGTACTTTGACGTTTACGTGGTCACTGTGTTGTGAGAAGGCTACGGTGAAGACAAAGGGAGAGGGGGAAAAAGAATGTTGAGGCTCCTACCTGCGCAGGTTCGGACGCTGCTCCCGACCGGGAGACCTCGCGCCACCCGCCTTACGGCCGCGTCCTGCCGGGCTGCCGGGATGTCGCAAATGCTCTATCGGTAGCTAAGGATCTTTCATATCGCGTGTGAGCAAGATTCAAGCACTAGTAACCTTCGATTCACCTACCGGTAGTAAGTACGTCACATGAACCTGACAGAGTAAAGCAGTCTCATACAACAAACATCTGATCACACAGGATGTAAAGGACTGCTTTCATGACCACTCAGAACTCACCGCAACAGCGTCGTCTGCTCCCCATGCTCAACCACGTGCGCGGTAAGCGCTCTGCTGTAACCTGCGCGCTCAAGTGCAACAATGCATGTTTGGAACCCACCCCAAACTGCTCAGATAACCACTACTTCAAAGACGTAATTGAAGGCGCTATCTCACGACGCGCGATGCTCGGCGGCGTTGCCGGCGCGGCACTCGTGGTTGGTACCGGGGCTACTTCTCAGAATTCAGCCTATGCAGCACCTGGTGGCGTTCCCGGTAGCGCCAACGGCAAGCTAAAATTTAATCCCATCGCGCCGGTTGCGTCCACTGTTGATGACTTCAACGTACCCAGTGGCTTCAAGTGGGAACCCATTATTCGCTGGGGAGATCCCCTGTTCTCAAGCGCGCCTGAATTCGATATCAACAATCAAACCGCTGAAGCTCAGGCGCAACAGTTTGGCTACAACAACGACTACCTGACAGTTGTACCGGACCCCGACAACCCATTGCGTGGCATCCTCGTGAATAACCACGAGTACATTAACCCCGCGCTCATGTTCCCAAACTCGCCGCTTTCTGTTGAACAGCTTCGCGTGTGCATGATGGCCACCGGCCTTGCTGTGGTTGAACTGGAACGCAAGAAGGTTGGCGGCCCCTGGAACTATGTTGTCGACGGACGCCGTAACCGCCGCATCACTGCAGACACAACCTTTGAGCTTGACGGCCCTGCCGCTGGCTCAGATTTGCTCAAGACAAAGGCTGACCCCGAAGGTCGTTTTGTCTCGGGTACTAACAGCAACTGCTCCGGTGGGTACACCCCCTGGGGTACAGTGCTCTCGGGCGAGGAGAAATTTGACGGATTCTTCTTTGGCCGCGGCACCGATGAAGAAAAGCGTTACGGCATCAAGAACAAGGCAACCTCTTACGGTTGGGAACGTGCAGATGACCGTTTTAATGCGAATGTGCCCGGCTTCGAAAATGAGGCACAGCGTTTTGGCTACGTAGTTGAAGTTGATCCTGAGGAACCCACCTCAACCCCGCGCAAGCACACCGCGCTGGGTCGCTTCAAGCACGAGGGTGCGAACATTCACGTTGATCCTAAGACCGGCAAAGTTGCGGCGTACATGGGTGATGACCAGAAGTTTGAGTACATGTACAAGTTCGTCTCGTCCAAGAATTACATTGAGGGCGACCGCGAGCACAACAAGACTCTGCTCTCTGAAGGCTCACTGTTTGTCGGTCGTTTTACCGGTGATACTCCAAGCCTGATTGATGGTTCAGGACGTCTGCCTGAAGACGGTGAGTTCGACGGCGTTGGCGAGTGGATTCAGCTCACCGACGGTAACAAGTCGCTGGTGCCCGGTATGTCTATTGAAGAGGTGCTCGTCTTCACCCGCCAGGCTGCAGATAAGATGAACCCCACTAAGATGGACCGTCCTGAGGACGTTGAACCCTCCCCCTACACCGGTAAGATTTACGCGGCGCTGACCAATAACACCGACCGCGGCATGGGCGGCACTTTTGCTCGCCCCGATGAGGCGAACCCGCGCGCTAATAACCGCTCAGGTCACGTCATCGAGATCACCGAAGACAACAACCGGGTGGACGCTAAAACCTTCACATGGAATCTTCTGCTGGTTTGTGGTGACCCTGCAGGTGATGAACCCGTTTACTTCGCAGGGTACGATCCCGCCCGCGTCTCACCTATCTCTTGCCCCGACAACGTTGCCTTCGATTCGGAAGGTAACCTGTGGCTGACCACAGACGGCGCTCCCGATAAGATTCAGAAGAACGACGGACTGTTCAAGGTTGGTCTTGAAGGTGCTAACCGCGGCAAGGTAGAGCAGTTCCTTTCAGTACCTCGTGAGGCTGAAACCTGTGGTCCCGTTATCCACGACCAAGAGAAGATGGTCTACGTCTGCGTGCAGCACCCGGGTGAAGATGGTTCATTCGCCGAGCCTCACTCATACTTCCCGGACTACGTGAACAAGAAGAATAAGTGGTTCAAGAAGGGGCAGGCTCAGTCAACCCTTGCTGAAAAGCACGGTGTTTTGGCGCACCCGCGTCCTTCGGTGGTTCAGATTTACCGCTAAACCGCTAGAAAATCCCGTCAAGCTACGTAAACGGGGCGCCCCCACACTGTGTGAGGGCGCCCCGTTTTTCTGATTGAAAATTACTAACGACTAGCCGTGCTTTTTAGCTTGGCTCGGAGGCAAAACGGTTTTCTTGCATCCCGTGTTGCCCTTGCCATTGTTGCACTCGCCGCGCGGATTCTTCTTGCCTGTAGGCGGCGTTACAGATTCATCGTTGGGTTGGCTAAGATTGAATCCAGCCACTAGCGGATCATGGTCCGACGAGCGGTAAGGATCAGCCGAGTACAGGTTGGTGATGTTGCTGTTGTAGCGGCTGTATTCAAAGCCGATGGATTCAACGGAGTTGATGTTCCAGACATCTGCGTCGGTGAAATTGTCGATAAAATCGCCGGACGCGAGTACATGGTCGAGCGAGCCGGTGCGGCCCCCGTAGGCGTAGGTTTGGCCGGCGTCAAAGTGAGTGTCGAGGCTGATGTAGCCTGCCCGATAGAGAACCTGGAGCGGATCTTCTTGCAGGTAGGAATTAAAATCGCCGAGCACTACAACGTTGCCGGTGTTGTGTTTAGCTTCTTGGGCGTCAGCAAACTTCACGAGGTCGGTTGCCTGCGTCACTCGTGATGCGTTTGAGGTGCCTTGACCATCGCCCTGATCCGCATTTTCGCCGGAGCCAGAGCCTTTGGACTTGAAGTGGTTGACGATCGCTACGAAGATTTCATCGTTATCGTCGCTGTTTACAGATGCGAAGGTTTGAGCCAGCGGCTTGCGGGCATTTTCAAAAGCGGTGGTGTCAGTTAGGATTTCTGATTCACCGACCGGGGCGACGCGTGCGGGCTGGTAGATGAAGGCGGTACGAATAACGTCTTCAGTTTCTGGAAGCTGCGCAGGTGAAGGCACAGCCGCCCACTTGTTCTCACCGGCGGCGGCATTCAGCGCATCCACCAGGGTATTCAGGGCTTCGTCGCGGTCTTTGCCAAAGACGGCCGAGTTCTCAATTTCTTCAAGAGACAGTACCGAAACGTCCATAGTGTTAATGGCCGAGACAATTTTTGCCTGCTGACGCTCAAAATTCTCTTGGTTGGCGGCGCCGCGCGCATCGCATCCTGAATTGACGGTCACGGGGTTATTCTGACGGTCCTTATAGAAGGTGCAGCCGGTGAGCTCATCGCCGGTGGTTGAGAAATAGTTCAGAACGTTAAAGCTTGAGATGCTGACTTCGCCGCCGACAGGGTCAGGGGCAGCTTCGCGAGTGTTTGTCCATGAGACGGGAAGATCACTGGGGCTAGTTGACCCGTTGACCGTGGTGGTGGGCTGCAACGTCCACGCGTCGAAAGAATAGGACAGCACGGCAGGGTGCTGGAAGGTTACGGGCGCGCCGATGCGCAACGGGTTATCCTGCGAGAGATAGGCGACTGGAGTCTCAGAACCACCGCGGGTGTAATCAACGGTTGACCCGTCGTCGAGAACAAAAGTTTTCTCTTTATTTGCAGCCTCGTACGCGATGGCTTCTTCACCGGGTTTTACAACGTCGGTGGCGGTGCGCAGGGGAGAGTCGCCGTTGACCAGGGTAAACGATCCGTATCGATTGGTGCTGTAGTTATCCGTTACCGTGATGTCACCGGCTGGCTGAACTAGCATGCCTTCGAGTGCCTCGCGGGCGGTGGCATCCTCAGGCAGAACATCGCGAATGGGTTCAATGCTCTGGCCAGCACCGAGTTTCTCGAGTCCACCGGTTCGAACGGTCAGCTGAGTTTGCTTCTTATACTCGCTCACCGTGCCGGTCACTTTGACGAGATCACCGATACCAACGTTTTTGACGGTGTCGACGGAGTACACGAAGATGCCGTCTGATTCTCCGGGCGTGAAGTCAGCGGAAGAAGAACCGGGTGTCTGAATGAAGTAACCGTTCAAACCGCCCTCAGCGTAGACCGCGGTGACGATGCCGGTGGTTGTCACGCTGCGCGAGGCAAGAGGCGAGACATCGGTGGTTCCTTGCACCTGAGCGATACTGACTTCTTCGGCGGCCTGTGCTGCGGGTAAGGACGCGAGTGAGCCCAAGCCGAGTGCGGCAACGGAGGTTGTTGCGGCAAGGCAGGAGAGCTTGCGCCAGCGGTAGTGAATGTTCATAGGAGGTTCCTAGTGACGATCAGTGGTTAGTGCGGTGGTTCCATCTTCAGTATAGGGAGGCTCGAGTCACGGCGGGGTTAACTGCGGGTTTATTTTGAGATTGAAGAAGTGGTGGGTTTTGATGCGGTAGTGAGTGTGTTGCTGAGGAAGGATGAAAATATTTTTTATTTCATCTATCACAGTACTTAGTAATCTGCGTCATAAGGTTTAGATGTGACTATGCATAGTGATGCGGTTCTTTGTGGAGCTGTGGACTTATGTTGGTTTTGACTCTATTTTGCGGGGAGTTGCGCCCCATAAAACCGGAAAATCAAGTTGGTTTTATGTGGTAATTTTTCTAACGGAACAAACTCCACAACACATCACTCCCGTGAGGCTACCGCCTCGTGAAAGGACACCAACACCATGCAACAGGTGTACGACCCGCTAGGAAACCAAGCGCTCTCAGCCTTGGTTGCCGCAGTGCCCATCATCATCTTTCTTTTAGGTCTGACGGTACTGAAGCTGACAGGCCTCAAATCAGCAATTATCTCGCTGGTTGCAGCTGTTGCGATCGGTGTGTTGCTCTTTAAGCTTCCTTTCACCGCGTCCTTGGGCGCGATCGGACTGGGTTTCTTGGGTGGTCTGTGGCCCATCGGCTGGATTGTTTTGATGGCTGTTTGGCTCTACCGCGTTACTGTACGAGCAGGTAACTTCGACATTATCCGTTCTTCCGTCTCATCTATTTCAGCTGATCAGCGCATTCAGGTTTTGCTCATCGCATTTTGCTTCGGTGGCTTCTTAGAAGGTGCCGCTGGCTTCGGTATTCCTATCGCAATCTGCGCGGCATTGCTCGTGAACCTAGGCTTTGATGCTGTTAAGGCCTGTGTTGTTGCCCTGGTCGCGAACGCAGCTGCCGGTGCCTATGGTGCTATCGGTATTCCCTCCATTGTTGCTGTTCAGCAAGGTGGCGTAGACAAGGCCGAATTCGCCTTGATGATGGTGCTTAGCGCGCAGGTTATCGCTATCTTCATTCCGCTTCTGCTCGTTGCAATTCTTGACGGCGTACGCGGAATCAAGGAAACCTGGTGGGTTGCACTGCTCATCGGTTTTGTAGTCTCTGCAGCTCAGGCTATCGTCCTTGTTGCTCTTGGCCCCGACCTGGTGGACATTATCCCGCCGCTCCTTGGCCTGGTTGTACTTGCACTCATCATGCGCAAATGGCAGCCCAAGCACATTTACCGCGAACCCAATGCGCCAACTCTCGCAGAACTTGAATCGCAGACTGTTCGCCACACTGGCTCACAGATTGCTAAGGCATGGAGCCCCTTCCTCATTCTCTCCGCCATGATTCTGCTGTGGAGCGTCCCCTTCATCAAGGGCCTCTTCGCTGCTGCCGACCCCAAGACCGGTAAAGAAGCAGGTCTGCTTGGCTTTACCACCTTGAACTTCAAGATTCCCGGCCTGCACAACGTCATGGAGAAAGTTGCTCCCATTGCACCGCAGACCACCCCGATGCCCGCAACCTGGAGCTGGTCAATCATTGGCGCATCCGGTACCGCAATCCTGATTGCAGTTCTGATTACCATCGCCATCTCGAACATCTCATGGGGCGCTGCCTTTGAAGAATTCAAGGGTGCTATCAAACAGTTGTGGATGCCGATTCTTATGATCTGCTTGGTCATGGGCGTTGCTAACGTGATGAACTACGCGGGCATGTCATCGTCACTCGGCTTGGCGCTAGCTACGGCAGGTTCAATCTTCCCGTTCTTCTCGCCGATCATCGGTTGGATTGGCGTGTTCGTCACCGGCTCAGTGGTCAACAACAACACTCTCTTTGCCGGACTGCAGAGCGTTACCGCGCAGCAGATTGGCGCTAACCCCGCGCTGTTGGTTGCTTCCAACACCACCGGTGGCGTTATGGCGAAAATCGTCTCACCGCAGTCCATCGCTATTGCGGCTGCTGCAGTAGAAAAAGGCGGTCAGGAGTCGCAGATTACCTCTGCCGCTATCAAGTACTCCATTGCTTTGCTCGTCATCTCAATGGTGTGGATTTTCGTTCTCTCGCTCTTCGTCTAAAGAGCTGTGAGGCTAGATAGAAACAGCTTCTGAGGGATGGTTGCTCTGATGCGAGTAACTGACTCATCGGGTAGGTACTTTTCTCAAGTGCCTACCCGATTTTTGTGTGCAGTAGCTATGACGCTGTCGGTGAACCGAATGCTACTGCTCAGTTGCTCTGCACGGTTGAATGACAGAATGAATGAGAACGATTTTCAACGATAGGGAACGAAAATGTCAATGCACGATGTAGACCCCACGATGGATCCCACCGAATTCTGGGAAGGACGCTACGGTACCGGCGATAACATCTGGTCAGGCAAAGCGAACGCTGTACTTGAAAAAGTGGCATCGGAACTAACCCCCGGTACCGCGCTTGATCTGGGCGCTGGCGAAGGCGGCGATGTTCTCTGGCTGGCATCTTTAGGCTGGGATGCGACAGGTCTTGAACTTTCCCGCACCGCAGTGGCGCGTGCTGAATCGGCGGCAGAAAAAGCTGGCCTGTCTGAGCGCACACATTTCTTTGCCCAGGACTTACACCAGTGGCAGCCAGAACAACAGTATGACTTGGTGACCGCGTCCTTCTTCCAATCGCCGGTAGCTTTGGAACGTCATGAGATTCTCAAGCGCGCAACCCAGGCGGTAGCGTCCGGCGGCACCATGCTGATTACCTCGCATACCGCGCCGCCGTCAGGCAAAGAACCAAATTTTGACCGCTCGATGTTCCCTCAACCAGACACTGACTTAACCGCCCTAAATCTCGATCCGGAACTGTGGGACGTTGCCACTGCAGAGATTTGGACGCGTGAAGGTACGCATCACGGGCACAACGAAATCATGACTTTCGAGGATACCGTTGTCATCGTGCGTCGTAAATAGTTGTTGCAAGAGATGCTTAGGCAGATGCCTCGTCCCACGAATCCTTGGCAAGACGCGCAACGTGAATAGTCAGGTAAGTGTGCTCATCCGCCGAAAGATCAACATTCAGATGTAGCTCCAAGAGCATTTTGACGCGGTGAGCGCACTCGTAAGCCTTCGGGTAACTGGTGCGCACCGCCTCACGGATGGCAGGAGCAGCTAGATCACCGCCAGCGACAGTCTTACCCTGCTCAGCGCGCACAAAAAGGTAGCGAAGATGCGTGACAAAACGAGCCACCGACATATGCGTCTGATCCAGCGGATGACCGTAAGCAAAAGCAATCACGTTGAAGATTTGCGCAAAGACCTCGGTCATGCGATAGATCTTGCTCAAATCCTCGTTGGAGAACTGCGTGTTCACCAGGTGAAGCGCGAACGGCGTGGCCTCTTCTTCAGGAAGGGCCACGTCAAAGCGCTCTTTCACGAGCTGCAAAGCGTACCTGCCGAACGAAAACTCACGCGGGTACAGTTGCGTCACCTCTATACTCAGCGGATAATCTACCTGAACACCGTCACGCGCTCGCGATAGCGCGTAATTGAGGTGATCTGCCAGGGGCAACACCATCGAGTGAGCGACCTTGAGACCAAGCTATTCTTTGGCGTAGATTTCTAGCTCTGTTGCCACCTGCAGAACATCGGACGGGATTTCAGACAGCAGAGCGCTCACATGGTCATCATCAGCTGACTGCGGCGTGAAGGTTTGCTCAATCTTTGCGGAGTCAATCTCTTGCCCCTTCTTAGCACCAAAGGCAAGACCTCGCCCTAAAACCACAGCCTGCTCACCAGAATCTGACTGCGCAAGAACAACGTTGTTGTTGTAGATATGCACGATGCGCATGAGACTCCTAGCGGTTGAGAAAACTGTGGCGTAGAAAACGAAAACCGTCTTAAGTCTAAATGAAAGGTAACCGTAGATTCTTCATCCAAGAGCGAGTTGGGCGTCCTCAAATATGCATGGTATTCATCGGACAGCCAGCTGACTTGAGACTTTGTAGATTACCTACGGTTTCGATGTTCAACATCAAAGTGGAACAAAATTTCTTATCGACACACTGTTGTCATATTGCTTAGTAACACCTACCAGTCAGTAGTTTTTAAGTATGGCTACTTCATTTTCAAAAATTCCAACCACAGAAAATTTTCAACGCTTTATCACTAAGGGCTACCTCTTTGCTGCTGAGATGCGCCGCAAGGCTGGCATAGCCCCGGCATCGCACCAGCCCTTCACCTTCCCGTTGCTGGGTAAGCCTGCAACCATTATTCGCGGTGAAGAAGCAGTTGATTTCTTCTACGATGAGTCAAAGATTGCGCGCGGGGGAGCGATGCCCGGCCCGATTAGCGACGCCCTGTTTGGTAAAGGCGCGGTGCATACCCTCGATGGTGAGGCGCACAAGGTTCGCAAAACCCAGCTTGCCGCTATGGCGTACGATGATGACCGCGTAGAGAAATTCAAAGTTCTGGTTGAAGAAGAAATTCAGCGTGTGATTGACGGTTGGGCGCAGAAACCCGGCAACGTCTACGACGATGTTGCTATCGCTTACGGTCGCGCGGCTTTCCGCTGGGCTGGCATCCCAATGAACGATAAAGAACTGCAAAAGCGCGCTGAACAGTACAGCCACCTGCTCGATAACTTCGGTTCGCCCTTGCACAATGCGCTGGCGCAGGTTGATCGCATCAAGCTCGATAAGTGGGCAAAGAAGCTGATTACCGATGTTCGCTCGGGTGCTTTGACCGTTGATCAGGATTCGGTGCTGGCGCACATTGCACGGTTGGTCGATGAAAACGGTGAGCTTGTACCCGCTAAAACTGCTGGCATTGAGTTGCAGAACTTGACGCGTCCTACCGTTGCTGTCTCTCGTTTTGCTGCTTTTGCGGCGGTTGCGTTGGTGCAGAACCCCGATGAGGCGTTCAAGGTTCGCGAGGCTGTTGTTGCCAACGGCGGACGCCTCATTAACGTTGCCGAGGCTGTGGCTTTCGCGCAGGAAGTCCGCCGTGCATACCCCTTCGTCCCTATGCTCCCTGCCTTCTCGATGGTGGAGACTGAGATTTCGGGATGCCCGATTCATAAGGGCCAGCGCGTGCTTATGGATATCGTGGGTACTCACAACTCACCGTCCGTTTGGGAGAAGCCTGCGGAGTTTAATCCCGAACGCTGGATGGGCGTTGAGGATTACGAAGCTGTGAAGGGTTTCTTGCCTCAGGGCGGTGCGGACGTGCTGACTGGCCACCGTTGCCCCGGCGAGAAAATCGCTATCGCGGCACTGTCAGCAACCGTGGCCGCGATGAGCGACGAAAAGGTTGAAATCTCAGACGACCCCGCCGACACTACCTTCTCGTGGACTAGCGTGCTGACCCGCCCGTCAACCGGCGTGCGAGTGAGCGTTAAGGCCTAGTTTTTAGCGACGTAAGGACGCGCCGCCCACCGTCAATGGTGGGCGGCGCGTTTTTCGTCAGTTTAGTCTCACCTAGCCCCTCCGCTGGAACTTCGTGATCGCGTCCGTCAGCCACTTGGGGCTGTTCGCATCCATAACCTTCAGCGGATTGATGCGCGGGGAAACCTTGACCACCGGTTTGTGATGCGAGAACGTGTCGAACGAGAATTTGCCGTGGTAGCGCCCCATACCTGAGGCACCCACACCACCGAAGGGGAGTGCGCCCAAGCCTGCCTGAATCAAAGCAGCATTATGTGCCACTGCTCCAGACGACGTTTTCTGCTCAAACAATCGCTGTGTCTCCCGGGAAGCACCAAAAGTGTAGAGCGCCAGCGGTTTATCCCACGCGTTGATAATCTCAACAGCGCGCTCAGGCGTCTCAACAGGCACAATCGGCAGAACAGGTCCGAAGATTTCCTCGCTCATCAACGGCTGATTCGAGCCCTCACCAAGAACCTGATTCCACTCATCCAGTACCACAACAGTCGGCTGAATATAGCGGTCACCCTTATCGTAAGATACCTCATCATCAAGCGGGGCACTGCCCAACAACTCCACCAAGCGGTCAAAACGTTTCTCTGAAACAATGCGACCAAAATTCTTGGCAGTCTGCGGATCATCACCAAAGCTTTGGCTGATCGCTTTTTCCATCGCATCCTTCAACGGGACAACATTTGCCGCGGGAGTCATCACATAATCCGGTGCCACACAGGTTTGGCCAGCGTTCAAAAACTTAGCCCACACAATACGCTGTGCAACATCCTCCAAATCAGCCTGCGCATCCACCCACGTAGGTGACTTACCGCCAAGCTCCAACAGAACCGGGGTTAGATGCTTGGCAGCTGCCTCAAGAATAATTTTGCCGGTCTTGCCTGACCCCGTAAAAACGATGAAATCAAAGCGATGGGTCAGAAGCCCAGTCGCCACCTCAACGGGGCCGGTAGCAATAGTGACCGCGCCATCGGGAAAATACCGAGGAATCAGCTCACCCAATAGCGCCGCCATATGCGCTGTCTCAGGTGCCGGTTTGAGTACTGCTGTATTACCTGTAGCCAGTACGCCAATCAGCGGATTAAGCAACAGCTGAACAGGGTAGTTCCACGGAGCCATAATCAGCACCGTACCCAGCGGCTCAGGCTGCAATTGCGCACCAATAGCGGGCATACCGGTGCGTACTCGCGAAGTCTTCATCCACTTGCTCAGCGAGCGCAACGCCGCGTTGATCTCTGAGATGAGCACGTTGAGTTCTGAGAAGTCTGCCTCGAATTGGTTTTTGTGGAGGTCGGCGTGTAGAGCCTCATGTAGAGCGTTCTCGTTCTCTGTCACAAGACGTCGCAGCGCGAGCAAATGGGTGCGGCGCTGTTCTTGGCTCGAGTTGACGCCGGTGTTAAAGGCAGACCGGGCTGTATCGACGATGCTGGCAATAGCGGCTTTATCAGCGGTACTCATTTAGAATTCCTTTGCGCGCTGGTTTTTGTTTAATCATGGCATGAAATCAGGGACTGGTACCGCTCGTTGAGCTTCACTGCGGTGCTCAATGGTGGTTCCAGTCCCTGAAAAAGAGTCGCATCGTTGTTGCCAGCGGTGCGGTCATATCCAGGACGCGCCCCACGGCGTTTGCTGTGCGGCGCGTCCTTAGGTATTAGCGTTCGATGATGACGGCGAGGTCGCCAACGTTTAGTTTTTCGTCAACGCGGGGTTCGACAACGGAGAAGTTGCCGGTGTTGGTGACGATGGTGAGAACGGAGGTATCGTAGCCTTCGGCTGCTACAGCTGGGAAGTCAACGTCGACCAGTGGCTGGCCAGCGCGTACGGTGTCGCCCTTGGCGACGCGGCGGGTAAAGTGCTTGCCTTCTAGCTGCACGGTGTCGATGCCGACGTGAACGAGCAGTTCAACACCGGTTTCTGAGCGGATGCCGTAGGCGTGGCCGGAATCCAGCGCGGTGACAATCTTGCCTGAGATGGGCGCGACCACCTGGTTTGAAGTCGGCACAATCACGATACCCTTGCCCATTGCGCCGGATGCGAAGACGGGGTCATTGACGTCTTTCATGGCGATGGCGGTACCTGAGACGGGCGCGACGAGGTCGGTAGTGTTCTCTTCAGTAATTGCGGTGGGAACGACGGTTCCGGCGGGTACAACTACGGCGTCGGCGGGAACTACCTTGGAATTGGCGGGAACAGTCTGTGCCGGAATACCTGAGTCTTCGCCGTTGTCGAGCTTTTCAACAAAGGCGTTCTCGGTTTCGGTTTCTACCTTGGGCACACCGAACAGGAAAGTCATGACGAACGCGAAGATCATTGCCACTGCTACGCCGAGGAAGACCATGAACATTGCGGGGGTACCGATAAATACGGGCAGAGTCAGACCTGAAGGTACGACGAATGCGCTGGTCTGCGCGCCACCTGCTGCTGCCAGTGCGCCACCGATTGCACCGCCCACACAGCCAAAGATAAAGGGCTTCTTCAGGGGCAGGTTAACGCCGTAGATTGCGGGTTCGGTGATACCTGCAAGAATGCCGGAGAGCGATGCGGGGCCTGCAACCTGCTTGAGTTTCTTGTCGCTGGTCTTGAGCATAACTGCCAGTGCAGCTGCACCCTGAGCAAGCACAGGAGCGAAGATGGTTGCTGCCATAACGTCGTGACCGAGCGTGGTGAGGTTATTGAGCATGACAGGAACCAGGCCCCAGTGCAGACCGAAGATGGTTAGTACCTGCCAGAAGCCAGCGAGAATACCGCCTGCTAGCCACGGTGCGAAGTTCCAGACTGAGGTAATGCCGGATGCGATTAGGCTAGATGCAAAGGTGGTAATGGGGCCGACGACCATCAGGGTTGCCAGGCCGACAATGGGCAGAACCAGCATGGGAACGGTGAAGTTTCGGATAGCTGAGGGGAGTGCACGCTGTAGCCAGCGTTCAAGAATACTCTGCACCCAAACAGCCAGGATAATCGGGATAACCGATGAAACGTATGAAACCATCACTACCGGAATGCCGAAGAAATGAACCGGCTCGCCAGCAGTGTGCAGACCAATAATGGTGGGGTAGAGCAGAATGCCTGCCAGCGCCAAAGAGGTGAACTGGTTAGCCTTGAAACGCTTTGCCGAGGTGATTGCGATGGCAAAGGGCAAGAAGTTGATAATGGAGTCACCAATGGCGTTCAGGATGATGTATTCCTGACTTTCGGTGCTGAAACCAAAAGTAACTGCCAGCGCAGTGAAAGCTTTGATTAGACCGGCACCGGCAAGCGTCCACAAAATGGGCAAGAAGATTGAAGAGATCAGTTCAATAAAGCGGTTGAGCAGGTTACCCTTTGAACCTTTGGCTGAGTCGTCTGCAGCGTCGCTTCCTAAACGCGAGTTGTTGACGATGCCAGCGTAGGCGCGCGGTACATCGTTACCAATAACCACTTGGTACTGACCGCCCGATTTCATGACGGTGACGACGCCTTCGGTCGCCTTGATAGCGGCATCGTTCGCCTTGGACTCATCCTTGAGCTTGAAACGCAGACGCGTTGCGCAGTGAACGAGTGAGTTCACGTTTTCTTCGCCACCGACCAGGCGTAGCACCTCTTGGCCGGTTGCTTCGTAGTCAACTTTAGTTGCCACGGGATCTCCCTTGTATCTGACCGACGAGCCCGGGGTTGCGCACGCCAAACACCACCCACAGGCGGTGCAGAACGAGCAACTCCAAGTCTTTTTCGTTCCCTCTGCGTGCCGGTGCAACGCGCGTGCGCTGGCATCAGGTAACAAAAAAGACCCAAGTGCTGTACACAAATATGCGAGAGCACTTAGGTCTTGCCTCCAGTACAGTTTTCGTCAAAACTCCGCAGAATTTTGTGAGATCACTGCCTAAGTAACAACCCTAGGATTGCCGGTTTTTAACCGTATGGCGTCTATATAATCACACTATGTGACGCCCGTCTACTGTATGGCGCAAAATTTCAGGTTCTGGCACACAAGAGAGGTCTCAAAGCGCTCTCAAAATTTCGACCGGACGCTTTGGTACCCACCTATGAGAAAAGGGTGAGGCTATGCCCCGAATGTGCCTTCGAGCCTGCTGGAGCTACCGGGGTGAAGTAGCACAGCCGCGCTAATTAGGGTGGTACCCGACCACGTTTTGCGTGACAGTCGCAAGCAGGGATCAGCCGGGCTAATGCCCAAAAGTTCGGCCTGCTCTGAGGTGGGTAGAACTGCCTCTACAACATGCTCACCGCGCGTGAGCGGTGCCTTGTCAGTCAGATACGTATTCGGGGTGGTTTGCGTGAAATCTTGCTCGATGTACTGGGGGATGGCCTCGCGGTTGACGTAGCGATCCTCTAGCTGAATGGGGCGTCCATTGTCATAGTGCACCAGCACGGAGTGAAAGGCGCTTTCACCGAATTCAATATCAAAGTGCTGCACGCTATCCTTGCGGTACTCCACGCCCATGAGCACAATATCGGTACTGTGCTGGTGGCCTCGTTCAGTGACTTCATCGGCAATATTGCGTACCTCAAAGAGCGATGAGGTTGACTTGGTGTCTGAAACAAAAGTGCCGATGCCCTGGATGCGGGTGAGTAGCCCTTCGCCGGTAAGTTCGCGAATGGCGCGGTTGACTGTCATGCGCGAGATGCCAAGAGCCGCCACCAACTCATTTTCGCTGGGGATAATTTCGCCGGCGCTCCAGCGTCCTGACCGTACTTGTGAGGCAATGATGTCTTTGAGCAGTTTGTAGGCGGGCAGCTTGAGAGTCGCGTGCGATGTAAACATCTCCGCGAGTTCTTGGTCTTTAGTCACGCGCTTCTCCATTGACAATAGGTTGTATATACAAGACAATAAATCGTGTAAGCTGTGCCACGTACCTAGAAATTCTACCTGCAAGGTACGCCACAACTAAACAAACTCGTCAATAAGTCACTTCATGAATCACCGTCGATTCAAGAACACAAGGAGTCTCACCTATGACTGCTCACGAACCCCGCGAAGTACACGCGCCCACCGGCACCGACCTCAATACCCTCGGTTGGCAGCAAGAAGGCGCACTGCGCATGCTCATGAACAACCTCGATCCGGCAAACGCTGAACACCCCGACAACCTCGTGGTTTACGGTGGCACCGGCAAAGCAGCTCGTAGCTGGGAAGCCTTCGACGCGATTACCAACACCCTCAAGACCCTGAAGAATGATGAAACCCTGCTCGTTCAGTCAGGTAAGCCCGTTGGTGTTTTCCGCACCCACGAATGGTCACCTCGCGTTCTGATTGCTAACTCAAACCTGGTCGGCGACTGGGCTAACTGGGAGCACTTCCGCAAGCTCGAAGCTGAAGGCCTGATGATGTACGGTCAGATGACCGCAGGCTCATGGATCTACATCGGCACCCAGGGCATCCTGCAGGGCACCTATGAAACCTTCGGCGCTGTTGCTCGCAAGCGCTTTGACGGAACCCTCGCAGGCACCATCACCCTCACCGCTGGTCTCGGCGGTATGGGCGGCGCACAGCCTTTGGCAGTTACCATGAACGACGGTGTTGTCATCGCCGTGGATGTCGACGAATCTCGCGTCGACCGCCGCATCGAGCACCGCTACCTCGACGTCAAGGCAGACAACCTCGACCACGCCCTTGAGCTGGCAATAGAGGCTCGCGACGCTAAGAAGCCGCTGTCCATCGGCGTCGTTGGTAACGCAGCAGAAATCTTCCCCGAGCTTCTTGCCAAGGACGCACCCATCGACATCGTCACCGACCAGACCAGCGCGCACGACCCGCTGTCATACCTGCCCACCGACGTCACCTTCGATGAATGGAAGGCAGAAGCAGCTCGCGACCCCGAACTGTTCACCAAGCGCTCACGCGAGGCAATGACGGCACACGTAGAAGCAATGGTCGGCTTTATGGATAAGGGCGCTGAAGTCTTTGACTACGGCAACTCAATCCGCGATGAAGCACGCAAGGCAGGCTACCAGCGCGCCTTCGAATTCCCCGGATTCGTACCCGCCTACATCCGCCCCATGTTCGAAGAAGGCCTTGGACCCTTCCGCTGGGCAGCTCTCTCAGGCGACCCCAAGGATATCGAAGCAACTGACCGTGCAATCCTCGAACTCTTCCCCGAGAACGAGCACCTTGCACGCTGGATCAAGATGGCAGGCGAAAAGGTTGAATACCAGGGCTTGCCCGCACGCATCTGCTGGCTGGGCTACGGCGAGCGCCACAAGGCTGGTCTGAAGTTCAACGAAATGGTTGCAAACGGTGAAATCTCAGCCCCCATCGCAATCGGTCGTGACCACCTTGACTCAGGTTCTGTGGCATCACCCTACCGCGAGACCGAGGCGATGAAGGACGGCACCGACGCTGTTGCTGACTGGCCGCTACTCAACGCACTGGTTAACACCGCATCCGGCGCGTCATGGGTTTCAATCCACCACGGTGGCGGCGTTGGCATGGGTCGCTCCATCCACGCAGGTCAGGTCTGCATTGCTGACGGTACCGACCTGGCAGCGCAGAAGCTTGAGCGCGTGCTCACCAACGACCCCGGCATGGGCGTTATCCGCCACGTGGACGCAGGCTACGAGCACGCAGCAAACGTTGCAGAAGAACGCGGCGTTCGCATCCCCATGAAGGAACAGGACTAAATTTGAGTTCTCATCTTTTCGCCAATATCTCCTCACTCGTGACGAACGATGCGTCGCACGAGCGAGGAGCCTTGGGCGTTATCGATAACGCGGCAGTAGTGGTGGAAGATGGTCGGATCGCCTGGGTGGGTGAAGTTGCCCAGGCGCCCGATGCTGATTCCAGCACTGACCTGGATCACCGCGCCGTTTTGCCCGGCTTTGTGGAGTCGCATTCGCACCTGATTTTTGCGGGCGACCGTTCACACGATTTCGCGGCGCGCATGGAAGGCACCAAGTACTCAGCTGGCGGTATTCGCTACACCATCGAGCAGACCCGTGCCGCATCACCTGAACAACTTGAGAACAACGCGCGTAAGCTCCTTGATGAGTACGCTCGTTCCGGAAGCACCACCGTTGAAATCAAGACAGGGTATGGGCAGTCTGCTGAGTCTGAGCTGACCGGCATCCAGGTGGCATCATCCTGTAGCGATGAGGCGACTCTGCTTGCCGCTCACGTTGCCCCGCCCGAATATGCCGATAAGCACGATGAATACGTGCAGATGGTCGTTGACCGTATGATTCCCGAATGCGCACCGCATGCCAAGTGGATCGACGTGTTCTGCGAAAAAGGCGCGTTCACCGAGGATGAGTCCCGCACTGTCCTCAAAGCAGGAATGGAACACGGTCTGATTCCGCGCGTGCACGGTAACCAGCTCACCTATGGCGCCGGTGTGCAACTTGCAGTGGAACTGGGGGCAGCCTCCGTGGACCACGTGGTCTACCTCAGCGATGCTGACGTGGATGCGCTCGCCAACAGCTCAACCGTTGCTACGGTTTTGCCGGGTGCTGATTTCTCAACCCGTAACGATTACCCTAACGCGCGTCGTCTTATTGACGCCGGGGCTACCGTGGCTTTGGGCGCGGACTGCAACCCGGGCACTAGCTTCACCACGTCCATTCCGTTTTGCATTGCGCTTGCTGTGCGTGATCTTCACATGTCACCGGATGAAGCCGTATGGGCAGCTACCGCCGGCGGTGCCGCGGCACTGCAGCGCACCGACATCGGCTCTTTGACAGTCGGTGCACGCGCCAACTTTATTGCCCTGGATGCGCCCAACCACCTGCACCTGGCCTACCGCCCCGGCGTTGACCTCATCAGCGGTGTGTGGCGTGACGGCGCATCATTGTATGAAAGGAGAAGTGCATGAGCACCTCCATCAGTGTTGACCAACCAGCCGCCGCTTGGAGCGGGCGCGTTGACGGCGATGGCGCCGAACACGCCCGCATCCACACCAATGTGAAGCCTTTAGCCGAGACTTCTTTGGGGGAGTGCGACGCCGTATTCATCGGTTTTTCATCCGATGAGGGTGTGCGCCGCAATTCAGGACGCGACGGAGCAGCTGCTGGCCCCGATGCGCTACGTACAGCGTTGGGTTCTCTTGCCTTAGCCAAGGCGCCCAAGAGCACTCGCGTCACCGATCTTGCATTGGCAGATGCGGGCACTATCGTTGTCGATACCGACCTTGAAGACGGCCACCGCAAACTTGCTGAAGCCGTTGCCACTGCCATCGACGCGGGAACTCTGCCTGTTGTTTTCGGCGGTGGCCACGAAGTAGCGTTCGGTACCTACAGCGGCGTTGCCGGTTCAAAGCTACGCGCTCACAACGGCAAACCACGTACCGTGGGCATCCTCAACCTTGATGCCCACTTTGATTTGCGCCAGGCTGATCGCCCCACCTCAGGGACACCTTTCAAACAGGCACTGGATGCTGAACGCGCTCACGCCACCAACGCCAAATACGCGGTCATCGGTATCTCAGAAGCATCCAACACCCAGGTTCTCTTTGACACCGCCCAAGAGTACGGCGTGAAATACCTGCTCGATGAAGAATGCACCGTCTCGAATAAAGAACACATTGAAACATTTGTGCGCTGGTTCATCGAATCCGTTGATATCGTCTACCTGACGCTTGATCTCGATGTGCTACCGGCAGCAAACGCCCCCGGCGTCAGCGCTCCAGCAGCCTACGGTGTGCAACTGGAAATCATCAACAGCATCATCAAACAGGTCACCCGTAGCGGCAAACTGATTGCCTTCGACATCGCCGAACTCAACCCGAGCTTCGACATCGACGGACGCACCGCCAAAACAGCGGCACGCCTAGCCCACACCGCCCTCACTCACCACCAACCTTTCTCAGCATAAACTGAGCAAAATCTCGCGAAGGGAAAACAATGACTACCTCACGCCCCACCGTAACTGTCGGCATTGGCGCCGTCAGCTTCGAAGACGTCATCAACGTCGCACGCAACAACGCTGAAGTAAAGCTCAGCGAAGACGCACTGGCAGAAATCGGAAAATCAGCAGAACGCATCCGCGAACTTGCTAACCACGAAAAGCCCGTCTACGGTGTCTCCACCGGTTTCGGCGCGCTCGCATCCAAGCACATTCCGCTGGAGATGCGCACCGCACTGCAGCGCGGTCTGATTCGTTCGCACGCTGCAGGCTCTGGCCCGGAGGTTGAACGCGAAGTAATCCGCGCGCTCATGCTTCTGCGTCTTTCAACCCTTGCGACCGGACGCACCGGCGTTCGCCCCGAAGTTGCACAGGCTTACGCAGATATGCTCTCTGCCGGTATCACCCCGGTAGTGCACGAATACGGCTCACTGGGTTGCTCCGGTGACCTAGCACCGCTGGCTCACTGTGCACTTGCCATCATCGGCGAAGGCTACGTCCGCGATGAAAACGGCGAACTGTACGAAACCGCAGACGCCATGGAAAAGTACGGACTTAAGCCTGTAGAACTGGCTGAAAAAGAAGGTCTTGCCCTCATCAACGGTACTGACGGTATGCTGGGTATGCTCGTGATGGCACTTGATGATCTCGACCGCCTGACCAAGCTGGCAGACGTTGCCGCAGCAATGAGCGTTGAAGGTCTTGTAGGCACCGACCGCGTGTTCTCTGCAGACCTGCACGAACTGCGTCCTCACCCCGGCCAAGGAGATGCCGCAGCAAATATGCTCAAGGTCCTCGAAGGCTCAGACATTATTCAGCACCACTCAGGCAACCACAGCACCTACGTACAGGATGCCTACTCCCTGCGTTGCGCACCCCAGGTAGCAGGCGCTGTACGCGATACCATCGCTCACGCCCGCACCGTCGCTCAGCGCGAACTCGCATCGGCAGTCGATAACCCCGTGGTAACTCTCGACGGTCGCGTAGAATCCAACGGTAACTTCCACGGCGCACCCGTGGCATACGTGCTGGACTTCCTCGCTATCGCAGTGGCGGACGCCGCATCCATCTCGGAACGACGCACCGACCGCTTCTTGGATACCGCCCGTAACCGCGGCCTGCCTCCCTTCTTGGCAGATGATCCCGGCGTAGACTCCGGCCATATGATTGCCCAGTACACCCAGGCAGCAATCGTCTCTGAGCTGAAGCGTCTGGCTAACCCCGCATCCGTTGACTCCATTCCGTCATCGGCAATGCAGGAAGACCACGTATCCATGGGCTGGAGCGCTGCACGCAAGCTACGCCGCGCCATCGATGGTCTGACCCGCGTCATCGCTATCGAGATTCTGACCGCGGCCCGCGGTATTGATCTGCGTGCACCTCAGGTGCCTGCACCTGCAACCGCCGCTGTGATTGATCGCCTGCGTCAAGAGGTCCAGGGGCCGGGCACCGACCGCTTCCTCTCACCTGAAATTGAGGCAACAGTAGAAATGGTTGCAAACGGCGAGCTTCTGGATGCGGCGCAGTCCGTAACCGGCAAGCTCAACTAGACTAGGCGGTTTCGTCAGATACATATGATGTTCCCGAGATACATACAGTTTCCGTGTGTATCTCGGGAATTTTGTATGCAGCGATAAATCTTGAAAATTTGAGCGAAAAGACCGCCAACGACCATAAAACTCGGAATTGAATTTACTCACTCGAACTTCATCGCAGAAGTAGCTAAAAGAGTAAATGTCAACGCTACCAGCATAAGAAACTTTGACCATTCGCCGTTGAAATTCTCACTTGATAACTTGCGACCAAGAAAAGCTATACCGGCAAGATAAACGATAAGGCCGATGAGGCTCGCCCAAAAGTTAGCGTCATAGAAATTGAACTCAAAGTGGTGTTCTGTAAGCGCAGATATAAAGTACAGAAGCACAGGCGCGCTGATAATACCCGTGGCAAAGAACGTGACAATGGTGTAATCAACCTGAGGATCCGTTGTATCATCAACTAGCTTTTCCAGTTGACCTTTAGAATTATCTGGATTCACCGGTGGAGTTGGATGCTTAGACATTTTTCTTACGTCTCGTCGATACCATGAAGATACTCTTTAATAATCCTGACAGACAGTAAACTTTTCCCAAAGATGTGCAGAGATTCTTTGCAGTACCTCTTATCTGCTTAAAGACTGAGGAAAGTAATTAACACAATAGTTCTACTCACTGTGCAGTAAAGAACTCAGCTGTATATTTGAACGACACTACTTTGCCCCTGAAAGGTCTGCCGTGCTTATCGCATCTTTAGTTTTTGTTACTGGCGCAATTTTGATTCACATTTATATCTGGGTTCTTGAGACCTTTCTATGGGACCAGCCCAAGGGCATGAAAGTCTTTGGTAGCACCCCCGAACGTGCCGCTATCACCAAAGAAATGGCAGTAAATCAGGGGCTGTATAACCTGATGCTGGCACTTGTAACTGCGGTAGGAGCAGGTGCAACTGTCGCCGGCGCATCCTGGGGTCCGGCACTCATCTTTGCCGGGGCTGGCTCAATGGCTGTAGCAGGAATCTTCTTATTTTTGACCTCACCCGATAAGCGTAAACCTGCCCTGATTCAGCTTGTACCTCCGCTGTTGGGCGTCCTTCTGCTGGCAGTTGCGTAAGCACAGCACTGTATCTTTTCTCAGGTAATCGCCGGCGGGATTTCTGACTTAATCGCGGTAAATACCTGAGATTCCGCGCCGGTGTGAATCTACCAGGTGCGTATCAATCAGGCCAATGGCTTCCATCAGAGCGTAGGCACTGGTGGGGCCAATGAACTTAACCCCTTGCTTTTTTAGCTCTAGCGCAAGGGCTGCCGACGTCGCGTCCTGCGTTGGAATCTCTTCTAAGGACGCAGGACACGGGGTAGCGGCGGGTCTGAAGCCCCAGATGAGGGCGGGGAGACCTGCGTCCACGTCGAGCGTACCGGCAGGTTCAACGTCGTTGGTTCGAACACGATCTACCGTGAAGCCCTGCAAGGATGCCTCACCTGCGGCTGCGCGCTCACGTAGCGCGAGAGTTACCTGCGCATTAGCGATGGCGGCACGAATCTTTCCGCGATGCCTAATGATGCGGGAATCATGGGCAAGACGCTCAACATCGTCCTCGGTGAATTGGGCTACGGCCTCGGGGTCGAAATGGGCAAAGACCTTCCTGAACGCTTCGCGTTTGGCCAAAATGGTGCGCCACGATAAACCTGCTTGAAAACCTTCGAGGCACACCCGTTCGAAGACGCCTCTCTCGTGTGTCACCGGCACGCCCCATTCGGTGTCATAGTAGCGCTGCAATAGCGAATCTGCTTGTGCCCATGCGGGGCGAACGAGTTGGTCAGTCATGTCTTCCTCACTGCTATTTCAGCGGTAATCCGGCTGTTGCTAGCGCTGCTAATCCAGTATCTCGCAGGGTCAAGTTAAACCTACCTTCGGTAAGACCTGCGCTGTGCAAACCGATGTCGGTGGGAGCTGTCCCGACAAGAATTTTGGGCACCCCGTGGTACATGAATCTGCTGGGGCCGCCGAAAACAACAAGATCGCCGGATGCCAGCCGAAGGTCAATGTAGGGGTGGTTTTTGGTTTCTGTGTTTCCTGCCCTAAAAATGGCGGTGTCGCCTATGGATAGCGAAACGATGGGGGCGCTGGAGCGTTCTTCTTTGTCCTGATGCATACCCATGGACGCCTGCGGTGAGTAATAGTTCACCAGCGCCATATCCGGGGTGTAGGAGCGCGCCCAACGTATCGTGCGTTCGGTTTCCTCCACCGGCCACTGCAGATTTGGCCGGGCATAGGCGTCCTCTACCGCGCGGCGTCCTAACCTTACAATCCAATCCGGGACGGGCAGGGGAGCGGCGCCGCCTAGTTCAGGTACAGACTGCGTGTATTCGTAGTTGCTCCAATGCCAGCCCAAGGACGTCATTTGAACAGACATTTTCTTGCCGAAAATATCGGGGCTGTGCGGCGGGATGCCGCGCTGGGCAAAGAGCTGAAACTGGCGGACTAAAAAGAGCTGCTGAGTCACGTCTAACCAGCCGGGAAGGTGAATAACTCCCGGTAAAATTTCGCGTGCCTGGCGCGGTAAATCGCTGTCGGTAAAAAGAGAATCAGACATGAGTGAGCTCTTATTAGAACAGGCGACCTTCTTCTTCGGCGGACGGCGCTTCAAGATCGAGCAGGTATTGCTTGCGGTCGAGGCCTGCTGCATAACCGGTCAGTTTGCCGTCTGCAGATAGCACACGGTGGCAGGGGACAAAGATTGAAATTTTATTGTGGCCCACGGCTTGTCCTACTGCTTGGGCAGGAGCTCCCGGGCCAACGATTTTACTGATGTGCCCGTACGTGGTGGTGTAGCCGTAGGGAATATCTTTTAGGGCCTCCCACACAGCTAGCTGAAAGTCAGTGCCGTCAGGGGCTAGGGGGAGGTCAAAGCTGGTGCGTTTACCTTCAAAGTACTCGCTCAGTTCTTCAGCGGCCTGTTGCAGTATGGGAGAATCGTTGAGTTGGACGCGGTCACCGAGCACGTGCGGGGTGGGAAAGTGTGCTTGGCCTTGAAACCAGGAGCCCACCAATGCAGTGCCTGTGGCAGCTAGATAGAGCGTGCCCAGTGGAGATTCGTACAGAGCATGTACCGTGGTTGCCTCAGTGCCCTCGGCGTCTGTCTGCGGTGCGCCGGAGGCAACTGTGGCGTCGTTAGATTCTAGCGGCTGAGAACTGTCGGTCATGTCTGCTGTGTGTTGTGCGTCCATATCAATATTGTGACATGAAAATATTTGTTGCATCTGTTAAGCAAATTTTCAAGCGGTGGGTGCTCCCGGGTGTATGGTGAAAAAGATGCAAACCCCCTGAAGAGGAGTCGAAAATTGTCAGACCTTATTATCGATATCACCGAAGAAAATGAAGGTACCTACCAGGCTCAGCTTATGGGACACTACGGTGTTGCAAAACCTATTCTTGATCTCAACGGCGCAGAAGACGTCACCGAAGGCATCCTTAGTGAAGATCAAGAATCAGCGTACATCCTGGCTGAATTTTTACTGGAGCACCAAGAAGCAGGTTTGCTGCCGCCCATCGTTGAAATTGCTGATGTTGTAGCTACTTACGATTTTGCCATCGAACGTTTTGAAGAACTAAAGAAATAACGCCACAGGTACAAAAGGTGCAGATACAAGGCCGTATCTGCACCTTCTGCCTCTTAACTTCAAGGATGCGCTATTGAGAGGCTACTGCTGCCAGGTGAGAGCCGCGCCGGTATGACCGGTCAGTGCGCCGGTGACCAAAACAGCTAGGGCACCGATAATCAGAACAAAGCGCAGAACCGCAAATACCCAAGGCTTGCCGGCAAGCGATTCTAAAGCGCTAACGCGGTGTGCCTGCGAGCTCAACACCCACCACAGCAGGCACGCAATCACAAGCACGCCAGTACTAGCTACAGCCGCATCCGCATACTTTTCATGCTGGTGAAAATTCACGTCGGTGACTGTCTTACCCAGCATTTCACCGGTTTCTTTCGTCAGCAGAGCTGCAACGCCTGCGATCACAGCCAGCACCGGCAGACCCCAGCCCAGCCACCGGCTAAAACGCGATGAGACAGCAAGTGCTATACCTACAAAAGCCAGAACTACCATCAGCACAACACCAAAGTGAACAACCAACGGGTGCGCCGGTAAACCCAAAACCTGCATGAAACTCCCCTTGAGAACAAAAACCAAAATGACCGCTGAGGTCTAATTCGCTGTGTTACTCGTTGAGAATACCTGTGCGTTTTTTGTGTAGCTTATGAGTTTCCTGGGAACTGAGGGTTGTATAGTAGCGGCCAAAGCTAGGCGTGACTTGTTGTTTTGCTGAACTTAAGCTGGTAAATAGCTAAGCCTTTCCTCAGCCAGTAGGTGTCTGCACACGCAGGTTGCGCATCCTGTTAATGGTCGCCATCAGCTCGGACGCGCGCGGCATCGCAAGGTCACCGCGAAAGTTCTTGCCGCCACCGGTTAAACCATCCAGCCCATTAGCGCGCAACTGCGCAATCACAAGCTGCGCGGTACTGGCAATGCTGGTGGTCGGAGTCAGTTGCTGATCCACCTGTTTCAACGCAAGTGCAATAGCCTGGGTCTGCGAGGAATCAACAAGCTGAGACACATAGCGCAGCTCGGTGCTCTGCTTATCGATCTCAACCTCATGCAAACCTCGCGCTCGCGGGGCTTTACGCGCCTGTTGAGTACCTAGAGCACCCGGGCGGGCAACGCGGTAAGGCGCAGGATCTTGCTTGAGCATTTTTTGCTCAGAGGCACTGAGAAAACCGGTATAAATTTTCTCACCTTCACTGTGGATATCGCTGACTGGCCGTGGCGGCGCATAGCTCGCAGCGATTTCGTGGGCTCGAGCGGTGACGTCCTGCGGAACGTATTCATTCAAGGCAATCACAGTGTCAGCCTCCGAGAAGAATGCCCCGGAGCCGCCCATCACAATCACAGTCGATACGCCTAGCTCGTCATACATTGCCCTGACCCGATCGACAAACGGGGTAATAGGCTCAAAGCGCGGAGCCACCAGTTCTTTCATGGCGGTGTCGCGGATCATGAAGTTAGTCGCTGAGGTATCCTCGTCCATCAGCAGAGCCGATGTTCCAATTTCCAAAGCTTCTGCAACATTTGCCGCCTGCGATGTTGAGCCCGATGCATTAGACGTTGAAAAATCACTCGTATCGATTCCACCGGGTAAGTTTGAGATAAACGGATCGATATTGACGCCCGTGACAGCTCGTCCGTCTTCAGCGCGCACCGCCATAGCATCGGCCGCGGTGATAACAAACTCGCGTCCATCGCCGGGAACATGAGCATAGACACCGCGTTCTAAAGCCTTTAACACGGTGGATTTGCCGTGGTAGCCGCCGCCCACAATGAGAGTGATGCCCTTGCGAATTCCCATACCTTTAAGGACGCGACCGCTAGGGGCCGTAAGGTCCACCTGCAAAGACTCCGGCGACTCAAAGGGCACTGCCTGCGCCAGCGGGCGGTCAGAATCACCGCTAGCGCGTGCGAGCACCGAGCCATTGGCAACAAAACCAATCAGACCGTCATGTGTGAGACTATTCTGCAGCCATAAAAAATCGGTGTAGGTGATAACGTGCTCAGCCAATGCCTCACGATCGAGGTCCTCACCCAGGGCACTAAAACGCACAAGGTCGGGCAAATCATCCACCAGTAACCGCGCGGCAAGAGCACCTTTGACGCGTCGTCCGGCAGCAGGAAACCCGAACGTTAGACGAATCTGAACCTCGCTGTCATCAATAACAACCGATGATCGTTCCAAAATTTCTTGGCCGGGGGATACAAACCGAAAATCTCGTGGACCGTGAGCAATAGCATCCGCAATATCGCGAGCGATGAAGTCGCGAACAGCCACCTTCTGCTCATAGGTGCTCAAAGTATCTTCTGACAGGTTGGTTTTGCTGATCGGCACGCTGATGCGGATGCGCGATGGCGGCGCATACGGGTCAGACTGCACCCTATCGATGTGAAGGGAAAACCCCTCAAATTCATACGTGCCCATCAAAGATTTGAGAGCACCGTAGGATTTTCCATCGAGTGAACGTAAACGTTGAGCCAACGAAGATGAAGTAGCCATGTTCTCCACCCTACAGGTTTAAAACAAAAGAGTTCTCGCCGGGAGCTTTCACCCGGCGAGAACTCGTACGATATCAGCGCATCACAAATTAGTGCTGCTCAACGTCATCATCAACCCAGTCGAGGGTCTTTGAGACTGCCTTCTTCCAGTTGCGGTACTGACGCTCGACCTCTTCTGAGTCCATCTGAGGCGTCCAACGCTTATCTTCAACCCAGTTGTCGGTCACATCCTGCTCGCCATCCCAGAAGCCAACAGCGATACCTGCTGCGTAGGCCGCGCCGAGAGCGGTGGTTTCAATAACCTTGGGGCGAACAACTTCAACACCCAAAATGTCAGCCTGGAACTGCATGAGGAACTCGTTAGCGGTCATACCGCCGTCTACACGGAGTTCGCCCAGCTGCACACCAACGCCGGCTGCCTCAGCATCAGCGTTCATAGCATCGAGAACTTCACGGCTCTGCCATGCCACGGACTCAAGAGCTGCACGCACAATATGTGCGCGGTTGACATAGCGAGTCAAACCAACGATGACGCCGCGGGCGTCTGAACGCCAGTGCGGTGCGAACAGACCCGAGAAAGCGGGAACGACGTACGCCCCACCGGAATCTTCAACGCTGGTAGCCAGCTTCTCTGACTCCGCAGCGTCCTTGAGCATACCCAAGTTATCGCGCAACCACTGAATCAGTGAACCCGAGACCGCAACGGAGCCTTCCAAAGCGTAGACGGGGTCAGCGTCACCCAGTTTGTACGCAACCGTGGTCAGCAAACCGTTGTCAGAGATAACGGGTTCAGTGCCGGTATTCATCAACATGAAGTTACCGGTACCGTAGGTGTTCTTTGCCATGCCCTTTTCAAAACATGCCTGGCCGAAGGTAGCAGCCTGCTGATCGCCGAGGATGCCAGCAATCGGCACGCCGTTGAGCAAGCCCTTTTCGCGGCCCTTGCCGTAGATTTCAGATGAAGACTTAATCTCGGGCAGCATGCTCATGGGAATACCCATCTCAGCTGCAATCTTTTCATCCCACTGAAGGGTGCGAATGTTCATGAGCATGGTGCGTGATGCGTTGGTAACGTCGGTGACGTGAACACCGCCGTTGGTGCCACCGGTGAGGTTCCAAACAACCCAGGTGTCGGTGTTGCCGAAGAGCAGATCGCCTGCTTCAGCCTTTTCGCGGGCGCCTTCAACGTTATCGAGAATCCACTTGACTTTGGGGCCCGAGAAGTAGGTTGCAAGATTCAGTCCGGTAATGTCTTGATACTTGCCCGCGCCGGCTTCTCCGCCGAGCTCATCGCAAATCTTCTGGGTGCGGGTGTCCTGCCAGACGATAGCGTTGTAGATGGGTTCACCGGTGTTCTTATCCCACACCACAGCAGTCTCGCGCTGGTTGGTGATGCCAACAGCAGCGATTTCGTGATGGTTGATTTCCTGGGCGGTCATCGCTTCACCCACGACCTTGCGGATATTACGCCAGATCTCCATGGGATCGTGCTCAACCCAGCCAGCCTTGGGGAAAATCTGCTTGTGTTCCATCTGACCAACCGAGCAAATCTCGCCCTTCTTGTTGAACAGGATAGCGCGGGAACTGGTAGTGCCCTGGTCGATGGACAGGATGTACTTCTTGCGTTCGGGTAGTTTCTCGGCCATGAGATGACTCCTCACATCGTTGTGCGGTTAAAACAAAGTTTGAGTTCAACCGGTGGGTTTATATAAGTGTAGGTGCGGACGCTGGGCATTAGCTGATTGTCACCTGCCCGCGTCCGCGCGAAAAATTTAGATAGCGAGCATCGCGGGGACAATCAGCGCCGCCAGGACTCCGCCAATGATAGGACCAACAACCGGTACCCACGCGTATGCCCAGTTTGATGAGCCCTTGCCCTTGATAGGCATGAGGGCGTGAGCGACGCGGGGTGCAAGGTCACGTGCAGGGTTGATGGCGTAACCGGTGGGGGTACCGAGTGAGATACCAATGGCGAGAACCACCAGCGATACACCGAGCGGACCCAGACCGGAGGGGGTAAGACCCGATGCCACGACAAATCCCACGAGGACAAAAGTCGCGATAACTTCGGTAACTACGTTCCAGCCGTAAGAGCGTACAGCGGGGCCGGTTGAGAATACGCCGAGAGTGCTGCCGGGCTCTGCTTCATCAAAGAGCTTCTTATACGCCAGGTAAGCTAGCCACGCACCGATAAAGGCACCGAGGAATTCACCGGCGAAGTAGACAAACATGTTGCCTACGGTGGGAGCTACACCGGGGGCGAAATCATTTCCCGCTACAAAAAGACCAATGGTCACCGCAGGATTAAGGTGCGCACCCGAGGGCGCAGAAACATATACAGCTGCGAACACAGCCATTGCCCAACCAAAAGCAATCAACAACCACTCATTATTGCGCGCTGCAGATTTAGGCAGAGTAACAGCTGCACATACACCGGCACCCAACAGCAAGAGCACCGCAGTACCCAAAACCTCAGAGGAGAAAACTCCTAACGTTGTTGCCGTACCCTCAGCAGTTTTCAGGGCAGTCGCACCGTCGGCAAGAAGCATCGGTGCCTGAGCCATAAGAGACATACGTAGGTGTCCTTTCTGCACAACCTTGTGCATCAAGTCAGTGGAAACCGTATAGATTTCCAGTGAAAGACGTTGGCTCGAATTCTCAAGCAATCGTCTTAGCTTTTAAATTGTTTTTGCTACTGATGAGTAGTCTAGGGGCTGATCCAACGCCGTGAGACATTAAATCCGCGAAAACATTTCCAAAACATGAAACCGGTGGTCAGTGCCGTTTCCCGGCCACCAGCGCGCACGCATCCTTAGGGCTGGTGCGAACGAGAGACCGCCAGGAGCTTGCGTTCTTCTTTGCCAATGATCGTCATGAGAATCAACGCAAGAACAACTACACCCAGCAGGTGGCGCTGTAAGAAATCCGAGAGAGGATTTATGCTCTGACATAGTTCGTCCTTGAACTGTGAAAGGTGTGTTTCGCACGGCACGGCGTTGTACCGATGCGCGGGGTATTCACCGTAGGCGATACCCCTGTGCGAATCTGACCGGTTAGTCTAGATTCGAAAAGTTTAAGGGGTGAAGCGGTGCAAACATAATTGAGCACCTTTAGTGTCGATGTTCGCACCGCTTCATTCAAACGAGCTAAACCTTATTGGGTTTATGCGCGTGAAACGACGGTCTGAGCGTTGCTCAAGTGCCCGGTTGCAGCTGAGTCGGTGGTCTCATTTTCTGCTGCTGCGATAGCCTCAACGCGTGCCTTGTACGTATCTAGCTCGTGCTGTTCGGTAGCAGCATCCCAACCGAGTTCTTCGCTCATAATCTCGATGATTTCTTCAGCGCTGGAAAGTCCGCGGTCACGCTGTTCAAGATCCAGGCGCACACGGCGAATCAGGATATCTTCAAGGTGAAGTGCGCCTTCAAAGCGAACGCCAAACAGAACGTCAGCGCGCAAGAACTGGGGTGCATGAGCCAGAGGAGTTGCCAACGAGCCATCTTCTTCGATGAGTGCCAGAAGTTCGTGGATATCTGAGCCGTAGCGCTCCAGCAGGTGGGTCATGCGCTCATCGTTCCAGCCGTGAATCTGAGCGATTTTAGCGCGCTGTGCTTCAGCCGCGCTGTAACCGGTTGCGCCCACGAGCTCAATGGACTCTGTGACTGACGGGCGAGCCTTAGCGGTCTCACCGAGAGCAAAGTCAACAGCGTCCTCAGCCATAACTCGGTAGGTCGTCAGTTTGCCGCCGGCGATTGCACTCATACCCGGGGCAATCTGGGTAACAGTGTGTTCGCGTGAAACCTTGGTTGATGAAGACTCTGAACCTTCCTTGAGCTTAGGCTGCAGAAGCGGGCGAAGACCGGCGTAGGTGCCGATAATATCGTCCTTGGTGAGTTCATTAGCAAGCAGGCGGTTGGCTTCATCGAGAACATACTGAATATCATCAGCGGTAGCTACCGGGTTGTTGATGTCCTCGGTGTACGGGGTATCGGTGGTGCCGATAATCCAGTAACGCTGCCACGGAATAACAAACAATACTGACTTTTCAGTCATGGTGAAGATGCCGCTGGTTGCCTTAACGCGATCGCGGGGTACCAGAATGTGAATACCCTTGGATGCCAGTACCTCAAGGCCAGCGTCTTCCTGTGCCAAAGATTCGGTTTCTTCGGTCCATACGCCGGTAGCGTTGATAATGTGCTTGGCCTTGATGGATGCGTTCTCGCCGGTTTCCAGGTTGCGCACTTCAGCGCCAACTACGGTGCCGAGGTTGTTCTTGACAACGTTGGTGAGCTCGACGCGTGATGCGGCAAGCGCGCCGTAGCCTGCTGCGGTGCGAATGAGGTCGATGACCAAGCGGGCATCGTCAACGCGAGCATCGTAGAACTGGATAGCGCCGGTGAAGACATCGTTTTTGATGTCGGGGAAGATTTTCTTGGCACCCTTTTTGGTGAAGTGCTTCTGGGCGGGAACAGTGTGACGGCCGCGTGCACCTGCAAATGCCATGGTGTCGTACATACCGATGCCTACTGCTGAATATGCGCGTTCAATAACGGGCATCTTCAGCGGCCAGAGGAAAGGCTGTGCCTTCACTAGGTGGGGAGCGGTCTTTTCGAGAAGGAGACCGCGTTCTTTTAGTGCCTCAGCCACGAGCTTGAAGTCAAGGTTATAGAGGTAGCGCAGGCCGCCGTGAACAAGCTTTGATGACCATGAGCTGGTACCGTTTGCCCAGTCGCCCTGATCGATAATAGCGGTGCGCAGGCCGCGGGTTGCCGCGTCCAGCGCGATACCGGCGCCGGTGACACCGCCGCCAATAATCAGGATATCAACGCCTTCATCATCGGTCATGGCCTGAAAAGCGCGATCGCGGGATTCTTTGTTGAGGTAGCTTGCTTGGGTGAAATGCGTGCTGCGCATCGTTACTCCTGAAAAGATGGTCAACTGTATTTACCGTTTATTCGACCCCAAAAGGGTAAATAAGACCAAAAGAATTGAACGATTGTGCATTGTAGAATTAATTTTATGCACGAACGTTCACAGCAGGCTTTTATTGCCGCTGAGCTTTATTACATGCAGGGGCAGACCATGGATGCCATTGCTGAGCACCTGGGTATTTCGCGTCCTAGCGTCTCTCGTCTGCTCAAAACGGCGCGTGAGGAGGGCATCGTGCGCATTAGTCTCAACGATAAATATCGCGCCCAAGATAGCTTGTCCCAGCGCATTTCTGATCAATATCGCGTGCGCGCTCGAGTGGTGGAGACCACCGCGCGCATGACTCCTTTGACCCGTATGGATAAAGTAGCGCGTATTGCTGCGGAGGTTTTTGATAGCTATATCAACGATGGCACTATTGCCGGTATTGCCTGGGGCTCTACGGTGAGTGAGGTGGCTAAGCACCTGCACAAGCGTCCGGTCGCTGACGTCACCGTGGTTCAGCTAAATGGGGCGGGCAATGCTAGACACACAGGTATTCCATATTCGGGCACAATCTTGGGTTCGGTGGCTGAGGCTTATGGGGCGAAAATGGTGCATTTTCCGGTGCCCGCATTTTTTGACTTTGCAGCTACTAAGGATGCGATGTGGCAGGAGAGAAGTGTTGCCGGCGTTCTCTCGGTGCAGAGAAAAGCAGATGTTGCCCTTTTTGGAATCGGCGCTTTTGGTGGCGCTATTCCTTCTCATGTGTATAGCGGTGGCTATTTCGACAGTGAGGAGCTGGCTACTATTCGCGCGCAGGGGGTAGTGGGGGATATGTGCACTCTTTTATTGCGCGACGACGGTAGCTATGCGGACCTCGAGATTAATGCGCGAGCTACCGGGCCGACCCCTGCCGAGCTTGTCAAAATCCCACGACGCGTGTGCGCGGTGTCAGGTAATCACAGGGTAAAAGCGCTGAAAGGTGCCTTGAACACCGGCGCAATTACAGATGTGATTATGGATTCTCAGTTGGCAAAACTATTGGTCGAAAGCTGAGTTTTTCTTGTGTTGGGCCGCCCATTTGAGGGCAGTCTTCACTGCTGTGATAGATAGCTGTTCACTGTTTTCTTCCCGAGATACCGCATAGATTTTGCGGTGATACTGATGAGATGTCTTGAGCATGGTGATGTTATCTAGATTTTGCGCGGTTCGCGCAATGAATCCGGGGATAACCGCTGCGGTGTAGCCCGCCTGTACCAGGTGTACGTGTGTCATGACGTCGTCAATTTCGTACTGAATCTTTGGATCAAAGCCTTCAGAGCGACAAAGATTAATGGCCCATTCGCGACTGGTGTTGCCCTTATTTTCCAATACCCAGGGGATTTCACTCGCTTGCTTGAGATGCATGATTCCCGCATCTTCGGCAGTGATGGCATAGAGCGGATCTTCTGCGATGAGATCGTAGGCGAGTTCGGGAATTTCTGGGATGTAGTAGCTGGGGTAGGTTTCGGCAATGGTGAGGTCGAACTCTCGACTTTTTGTAAGACTTAACCCGATCTCCGGTTCGATTTGAACAACATGCAGGGTGACTTGCGGTGCGTGCTGCTGCAGATGTTCAAGAGTAAGCGGTAAGAGGGCTAGGGCGGCAGACTGAAAAATCGCGATGCGTACGGTGCCTGCTGGTTCACCGCTGAGCCTTTCCATTGCCGTTTTCATAGAGTCAAACTCTTTGAGTACTGAGCGGGTGCCGTCAACGAGAACTTGACCTGCAGCGGTAAGCTGCAACCTGCGTCCTACATGAGTAAGTAGGGGAGTGCCAGCCTCTTTTTCGAGCTGTGAAAGCTGTTGAGATACGGCCGATGAGGTGAGGTGTAGGGTTTTTGCTGCGGCTGCAACAGTGCCGCGTTCGTGAACTTCTAGCAGCATATTGAGTCGGCGAATATCGTACATGGTGACGGCTTTCTCGCGAGGTTACAAGGTGTAGCTATAGTTAAGAAATATTTAACTAATCATATAAGAATAATTTAATTTTACTAAAGGCGTGATGTGGAGCATAATTGCCTAGGACACAGTTTTTACAACGACGTAAACGAAAGGCTCTAGATTATGAGCGAGAAAGTATTCGCAGATGAGCGCTACCAGAAGATGGCACACGACGCCGTCGCGCTGGCAGAGCAATGGGTGAGAGAATCCCAGAGCGTACCCAGCGATCCGGCAGCTGAAAAACTTGCCGGTGTCCTGAAAGACCCTCACGGCCTTGAATTTACTGTGGGCTTTGTGGACAACGTTGTTCGCCCTGAAGACAAGGTAGTTGCAGGTAAGAACCTCGGACGTATTGCACCCATCGTTCCCTCATTCTTGCCCTGGTACATGAAGTCAGCTGTGGGACTCGGCGGCAAGCTCGCTGCTCAGGCACAGTGGCCCACCGTTGATATCGCGCGCGCTGTGCTCCGCCAGATGGTTGGCCACCTCATTGTGGACGCTCGCGACGAGAAGCTCGGTCCCGCCATTGAGCACCTCACCGCCAGCGGCAACAAGCTCAACGTTAACCTTCTGGGTGAGGCAGTGCTGGGCGATAAAGAAGCAGCGCGCCGCCTGAGCGAGACCAAGCGTCTGCTCTCCCGCGATGACATCGACTACGTCTCCATTAAGGTGTCATCTGTGCTCGGCCCGCACTCACACTGGGCATTCGATGAAGCAGTGGATTACGCCGTCAAGAGCCTCACTCCTCTCTACGAACTGGCTGCAAACGCTCCCACCAAGAAGTTCATCAACTTGGATATGGAAGAGTACAAAGACCTCGATATGACCATCGACGTCTTTACCAAGATTCTTGACCAGCCACACCTTAGGAACCTTGAAGCAGGCATCGTTCTTCAGGCCTATCTGCCCGACACTCTGGACGCAATGCAACGTCTTCAGGCATGGGCTGCACAGCGCGTTGCTGACGGTGGCTCACGCATCAAGGTTCGCCTCGTCAAGGGCGCAAACCTCTCCATGGAAGTTGTTGAAAGTGTCATCCACGGTTGGGAACTGACCACCTGGGATTCCAAGCAGCTCACCGACACCAACTACAAGCGCATCCTCGACTACGCACTGCGCCCCGAACACACCAAGAATATTCGTATCGGTGTTGCTGGCCAGAACCTGTTCGACGTTGCCTTCGCCTTGCTACTGTCAGAAGACCGAGGCGTCGAAAAAGACATCGAATTCGAGATGCTCATCGGTATGGCATCGCAGCAGGCAGAAATTATCCGCCGACGCGTCGGCCACCTGTTGCTGTACACCCCCGTGGTACGCCCCGAAGAATTCGACGTGGCAATCTCATACCTGGTACGCCGACTTGAAGAAAACGCATCTAGCGAGAACTTTATGAGCGCCGTCTTTGACCTCAACGACTCCGAAGAGCTCTTCAATCGTGAAAAGAACCGTTTCTTGCGCTCGCTGAACTCAGTGACGGATGAGGTTCCCGGCCCAAAGCGCGCTCAGAACCGTTTGACCGAAACCCGCGAAAACGTCTTTGTTCCGCGCGGAAAATTCGAGAACACTCCCGATACTGACTCAGCGCTGGTCGCAAACCGTCAGTGGGGTCGTGAGATCCTCAAGCGTTCAGAAAATACCGATCTTGGCATTGCAACTCTGAAGGCTAACGAGGTCAGCTCTAACGAGCAGGTCGTAGAAATCATCCTTGATGTTGTAGAAGCATCGAAGAGCTGGGGTGCGCTGTCAGGCAAGGAACGTGCAGACGTTTTGCGCAAGGTTGGCGTTGAGCTGGCTGCCCGCCGCGGTGAACTGCTAGAGGTCATGGCTGCCGAAGCCGGTAAGACTCTCGACCAGGGTGATACTGAGGTCTCAGAAGCAATCGACTTTGCTTACTACTACGCAATGCTCGCGGAGCAACTTGAAGAAGTTGACGGTGCAGAGGCTATTCCGGTTCACCTAACGCTGGTTGTACCGCCGTGGAACTTCCCGACCGCTATTCCTACCGGTGGCGTGCTCGCAGCACTGGCTGCTGGCTCCGGCGTTATCTTCAAGCCCGCGTCCAACACCGCTCGCACCGGCGCTGTTATTGCAGATATTCTCTGGAGTGCTGGCGTTCCCAAGAACATCATGAAGCTGGTCAAGTTCACCGATCGTGAGGCTGGCAAGTATGCGGTATCGCACCCTGCTGTTGACCGCCTGATTCTGACCGGTGGTTATGAGACCGCTGAGACCTTCCGTTCATGGCGCAAGGATCTTCCCTTGTTCGGTGAGACCTCAGGTAAGAACTCGATTATCGTCACTCCGAACGCGGATCTCGACCTGGCGGTGAAGGACGTTGTTTATTCAGCTTTCGGTCACGCAGGTCAGAAGTGCTCGGCTGCATCCACCGTTATTCTGGTGGGTTCGGTTGCAACCTCAAAGCGCTTCCGTAATCAGTTGCTCGATGCTGTGTCATCACTGCACGTAGCGCATCCGCAAGACATCAAGTCAGAAATGGGTCCGGTTATTGCTGAACCTGAAGGCAAGCTGTTGCGCGGTTTGACCACCTTAGGTGACGGCGAGCAGTGGGCTATTAAGCCCCAGCAGCTTGATGAGACCGGACGCCTGTGGTCACCCGGTGTTCGCAGCGGTGTTAAGCCCGGTAGCGAATACCACATGACCGAGTACTTCGGCCCGATTCTTGGTGTTATGACCGCTAAGACTCTCGAAGAGGCAATTGAGTTGCAGAATGCACCCGATTACGGTTTGACTGCTGGTTTGCATTCGTTGGACGCTGATGAGCTGGAACTGTGGCTCAGCAAGGTTCAGGCGGGTAACCTCTACGTCAATCGCGGTATTACCGGTGCTATTGTGCGCCGTCAGCCTTTCGGTGGCTGGAAGAAGTCAACTGTGGGTTCGGGTACCAAGGCCGGTGGCCCCAACTACCTGGTTGCTTTGAGCGATTGGAAGTCCGCTGAATCTCAGGCATCGCAGGCGCCTTCTTCAGTTGGTGTTCGTGAGACTCTGGCGACACTGCGTGAACCGACAGCGGTCAACGGTGAGCAGCTTGATTACCTCTCACGCGCAACGTCATCAGATGCTGAAGCATGGGCTTTGGAATTTGGCGCTAAGCATGATCCTTCACAGCTAGGCGTGGAGCGTAACATTCTGCGTTATGTTCCTCAGAAGGTTCAGGTTCGTGCTGATTCAACTGCGGACCTTGCTCAAGCTCTGCGCGTTGTCTTGGCGGGCGTGGCAGCAGGTGCTCCCTTGCAGTTCTCCACTGCAACCGATGTACCCGTTGCAACTCACGGTGCTCTGGAGAACGCTGGCGTTGAGATCGTCGTTGAAAGCGATGAGGAATACCGTGAAGGTCTGCGCAAGCTGGCTGGTAAGTCAATGCGCGAGCTCGAGGACACTCCACTCGGTGGCTCACGCATCCGCTACATTGGTGATGACGAGCTGGGCATTTACGAAGCTTTGAACGGTCGTCCCGATATTGCGGTTTACTTCCAGCCTGTTACCGAATCAGGCCGCGTAGAAATGCTACCTTTCGTCAAGGAGCAGGCAGTATCTATCACTGCGCATCGCTTTGGTAACCCTGACCGTTTCTCAGAAGCTGTCATCTAACAAAGCCGTATTAGCTAACTGGGATAACTAGTTGGCAAAACTGAATATTCAGAAGAAGAGGCGTAGCTTGCACTGGTGCAGGTTGCGTCTCTTCTTGTCAGAGGGCGCGCAACTGGAACAGGGCAGGCATAAGAAGCATTGGGTATATTGCGTTAAGCACGTGAACTCTTAGGAAAATTTGACCGGCTCAACTGCATTGCGCATCACAAATACGTGTTGTCTGTGACATACTTTTACTTGTGTTTTTATGCAGGTTCCCTCACCTGCGCAACCACTCATACTGCCCTTCACGCACGGGGCGCATCGCACCAATTAGCGAAAGGACTCATAGACCATGAGCAACATTCCCGCAGAACTTAAGTACACCGCTGAGCACGAATGGGTAGCAGCTGTTACTGCTGAGGGCACCGTTCGTATCGGCATCACCGACCACGCGCAGGACGCTTTGGGTGACGTTGTTTACGTTGACCTTCCTGAGGTTGGCGAATCATTCGATGCAGAGTCAACTTTTGGCGAAATTGAGTCAACCAAGAGCGTCTCAGATTTGTTCTGTCCCGTCTCAGGCGAGGTTGTTACCGTCAATGACGCTCTTGATACTGATCCTTCACTGGTGAACTCCGATCCTTACGGTGAAGGCTGGCTCATTGAGCTTCATCCCAACGACGAAGGTGACCTTGAGAACCTTTTGACTGCTGACGCATATGAGCAGGAAATCGCCTAACACTTGCGGTCAGTAGGGCACACGTGCCCGCCGTAAGAGGAAAACCTGTGAAAAAGCCCCGCTACGATGCGGGGCTTTTTGCGTGTGAGTTGCTTTGCAGACCGTGTAGAAGGGAGCAAGCTTGAGTGTTTTTGCTCGTAGTAAAGCACCAGAAATATGTATCTGGGAGAATGCCCGCTAAGATTAAACAAGAGATTTACTGTTTACCGAATCGTTACCAAGTTACCGGTGCGGCAAGCAAGTCTTGAAACTCCCCACAGCATACAGCACGATACTTTTTGCGAGGAATCCCCAATGACCCAAAACCACGAAGCACACCCGGCAACATCAACTATTTCGCTGGGCAACGTTGAGTCACTTGGCAACAACACTTTTGCGTTGACCCCCGAAGAATCAGATACCATTGCGACTCTGCCTGCAGGCTCGGCACTTCTGATCGGTATTGAAGGTCAGGTGAAGGGAACTCGTTTCTTGCTGACCGTTGAGCAGGACCAGAACGGTGCTGATCAGCCGATCGTTGCAGGCCGCAAGCCCACCAGTGATATTTTCCTGGACGACGTCACCGTTTCGCGTGAGCACGCTGTTTTTGTTCCCAATGCGGGCACCTTCATTTTGACCGATGGCAACTCATTGAACGGCACCTACGTCAACGGTGACCGTGTTGAAGAAGCCATCTTGAAAAACGGCGATGAAATCCGCATCGGTAAGTTCCACTTTGCTTTCTACCTCGGAGCACGTCAGAACTAATGACTGAATCCCCAGAAAATTCTGTTGATACAACGAGCTCATCGCGAGACCTGAAGAACAAGACTATCGGTCAAGTATTGAGCCAGTTGGACGCTGATTTTCCGGGTATTAGTGCCTCTAAGATTCGTTTCTTGGAAGATAAGGGCCTCGTTTTTCCGCAGCGCACTAATACCGGGTACCGCAAGTATTCGCAAAAAGATATTGAGCGTTTGCGGTATATTCTTGAGCTTCAGCGCGATCAGTATTTGCCGTTGAAGGTGATCAAGGCCCGCCTTGAGGCCGTGGATGATGGGCGCATCGCATCTCCCTATGCTGAAGTGAAGTTAGATGAGCAGGGTGATCCTCCAGCTCGTGAAGACGTTTCTTCTACACCTCAGGCGGCGGACGTAGAGCCCGGTGGTACGTACACCATTCGTGAGCTCGCAGCGAAAACCAATAGCGATTTGGCGACTTTGCGTGAGCTTATGAACTTCGGTTTGATTCGCGAGGTTGATGGCGTTTTTGACGAGTACGATGTTGTCGTTGCTCAGGTGTGCGCTGAGCTCGCCTCGCACGGTTTGCAGCCGCGTCACCTGCGCTCTTTCAAAGCTGCAGCTGAGCGCGAGGTTGGTCTGATTGAAACCGCTGTGGCGCCTTTGGCTTCGCGTAAGGACGCCGGTGCTCAGGCGGTGGCTTCTAAACGTGCTGGGGAGCTTGCGCAGTTGTGTCTTCGTCTTCACATGGCGTTGGTGGCAGCATCCATGCCAAGTTACGACTAGAATAGGTACGCAGATAATTTCAGAGCGTGAAATGTGAGGGACGCGAGCGTGCTCCCCATTTTGTGCTTTAAAAATCCGACCGCAACCTGCGTGTTAATTCCGATGCTGAGTTAAGGCGCGTTTTAAGCTGGCTAGTACGTGGTTTTCAGTTGCACGGCAAATATGCTGGCAACCGGTACGATGGTAGCTAGTGCACCATATCGATGATGGAAGGAAGAATCGTGGCTAATGACTTTTCAGCCGATGAGCCTGTGAATGGTTCCTCTGTTGCATCATCGCATCTCGGGGTTGCTCGTGAGGTGCCTATGGATCAGCCTCTGCTAGGTTTCGACGACGTGATGCCGCAGCAACCCCCGCAGGGTGAGCAGGGCGTCCTATTTGATGACCCCGTGAGTCTGGTTGATGAGAACCTGGGATACCGCGGTCCTACTGCGTGCAAAGCCGCTGGTATCACCTATCGTCAGCTTGATTACTGGGCTCGTACTCAGCTTGTGGAGCCCACGGTGCGTTCAGCATCCGGTTCTGGTACCCAGCGTCTGTATAGTTTCCGCGACGTTTTGGTTCTCAAGATTGTAAAGCGCCTGCTTGATACCGGTGTTTCACTGCAGCAGATTCGATCTTCGGTTGAGCACTTGCGTACCCGGGGTGTTGAAGATCTTGCGGGTATTACTCTGATGAGCGACGGTGCAAGCGTTTACGAGTGCACCAGTGCCTCTGAGGTTATTGATCTTGTTCAGGCTGGTCAGGGCGTCTTTGGCATTGCTATTGGACGCGTGTGGCGCGAACTTGAAACTAACCTGGCGCAGTTGCCGGGCGAGACCACTGTTGAAGCTGAAGAAGAAGTTCACGACGAACTCTCAGCGCGACGCGCGCGTAAAACTCAAGGTATGTAAGCATTTCTTATTTGAAGATCACTAAAAGGGCGGCTCTTAATGGTTGAGAGCCGCCCTTTAGTGTAAAGATTTAGTTAGCGGTCTGTGGTAGCTGTCTCTGTGGAAACTGTTGGCTGTGCTTCTGCCAAGAGTCCTGCCAAAAGGCGAGTATATAGTTGCGCATGCTCGGAGAGATCGCTTTTTCTCCAGAAGTGCAGGGGGAAAGCGGCGCCGTGTGCGGATTGCACCTCAGGAGTTTCTGGTAGCACAGTGTGGGCTACGAGATCACCGTAGGTATCGCGTAACTCGTCCATGCGAAAGCGATGTTCGGGGCTGTTGCGATTGTATCTATTCACCACGATGGACGCAGACTCTACTCGATAAGGGGAGTTCGCTTCGAACTGGGCAATTGCTCTGAGGGTGCGTTCGGTGCCGGCAACTGAGAATAGCGTGGGTTCTGCAATTGCAATGACGCGGTCGGAGGTAGCCCACGCGGTGGCTGTTAGACGCGAAAGCGTGGGCGGGCAGTCAATGAGGATGAGATCAAAGTCCTCTTTGATACTCTCTAACTTTTGGGACAGAAGGTAGAGGGTCTGCTTATAGGTCAGCGCATCAAATCGGGAGCTCATGGCAGAACCGCGCAAAACCTTAATATCAGCGCCCTCGGGTAGCGGCACGCGTCCCCATGCACTTGTAGAGAGCGCCTTGTCAAAACTGATGTTTTTATCCAACAGTGCGGTGCCGACATCGCAAGCTGTGCGTGTGTCTACGGCGAGTCCCGTTGAAGAATCTGCGTGCGGATCAAGGTCAATCACAAGCACGCGTTTTCCCTGCGCTAAGGCCGCAGATGCAAGACCTAATGTCACCGATGTTTTTCCGACGCCGCCTTTGAGGCTGCTGATGCTGATGGTGGTGGTCATGGCGACGAAGTCCTTACATGAGGGGAGCGGGGCAAATGATGCGTAGACACCTTATTGTAGTTGAAAAAATGGTAACAACACCGGTAGGTAATCGTTGAAAGCCGGGGTCATCTGCAGGAACGCTAAGTGACTCAATCGCACCATGTCTATACCTAGATAGATACCCCTGCGCATCTCGTAAATGATGAACGTCACAAAAAGTTAAGTCGTTACGCATCTGCTGTTCGATATGCGAAAAAAATACTCGTTTTAGCGCAACTCACAGTTATAGTGGTGGTGTTCACACAGTGTGGAATGGAGCTTTGACCTTGTCAGCGAGATCGAAGCGGAAACGGATAAATTGAATGTTTAACAAGATTCTTGTTGCAAACCGTGGCGAAATTGCCATTCGCGCGTACAGGGCAGCTTACGAGCTCGGTGCAGAGACTGTTGGCGTTTTCCCTTACGAGGACCGTCACTCGATTCACCGTCAGCAAGCCGATGAGGCCTACCCCATTGGCGAAGAGGGGCACCCCGTCCGCGCTTACTTGGACGTAGATGAAATTATTCGCGTTGCCAAAGAAGCAGGCGCGGATGCTATCTACCCCGGCTACGGCTTTCTTTCTGAGAATCCTGAGCTTGCGCGAGCGGCTGCTGATAACGGAATTACTTTTATTGGCCCGCCCCCCGAAGTTCTAGAACTGGCAGGTAATAAGGTAGCGGCGCTCAAGGCCGCGCGCCGTGCCGGAATTCCGGTTCTGAAATCATCGGAGCCGTCAAAGGATATTGACTACCTGCTTGAAGAAGCAGAAAAAATTGGCTTCCCGATCTTCGTTAAAGCTGTTGCAGGTGGTGGCGGACGCGGTATGCGCCGCGTTGAAACCCGCGATGCTTTGAAGGATTCGCTGGAAGCTGCGATGCGTGAGGCAGACACTGCTTTCGGTGACCCCACGGTCTTCTTGGAGCAGGCGGTATTGCGTCCTCGACACATCGAGGTGCAGATTCTGGCTGATAGTCAGGGAAATATCGTTCATCTTTTTGAGCGAGACTGCTCACTGCAGCGTCGCCACCAGAAGGTTGTTGAGATCGCTCCCGCGCCGCATCTTGATGAAGAAATTCGTCAGGCGCTGTTCCGCGATGCTGTAGCTTTTGCAAAGGAGCTGGGCTACACCAACGCAGGTACCGTTGAGTTCTTGGTTGATACCGCCGGCGAGCGCGCTGGTCAGCATGTCTTTATTGAGATGAACCCGCGCATCCAGGTGGAGCATACCGTTACTGAAGAAGTCACTGATGTTGATCTGGTGCAGTCGCAGATGCGTATTGCTGCTGGCGAGAGCCTTGAAGATTTGGGTATTCACCAGGATGAGTTGCAGGTGCGCGGTGCGGCGATGCAGTGCCGTATCACCACTGAAGATCCTGCTAACGGGTTCCGTCCTGACGTGGGTAAAGTGTCGTACTACCGTTCAGCGGGTGGCTCCGGTATTCGCTTGGATGGCGGTACGGTGTACACCGGTGCGCAGATTTCGCCCCACTTTGACTCCATGCTGGTTAAGCTCACCTGCCGCGGACGCGATTTTGGTGCTGCCGTGCAACGCGCGCAACGTGCTTTGGCGGAGTTCCGTATTCGCGGTGTTGCCACTAATATTCCTTTCTTGCAGGCTGTTCTGAAAGACCCGATTTTCCAGGCTGGCGACGTCTCGACTCCGTTTATCGATGAGCACCCCGAATTGCTGAACACTAAGGGGTCATCTGATCGCGGTACCAAGGCTTTGCAGTACTTGGCGAATACTACGGTCAATCAGCCTCACGGTGAGCGCATTGAAGGTACGGACCCGCGTCTGAAATTGCCTCGATTCCCCGGTGATAAGCAGGAAGAACCGTTCCGTACTCCGTTTGATGCTTCTGATCATGAGCCGCCTGCGGGCTGGCGTCAGAAGTTGCAGGAGCTTGGGCCGGAGGGCTTTGCGAAGTACCTGCGCGACTACAAGCCGGTAGCGGTAACCGATACAACCTTCCGCGATGCTCACCAGTCTATTTTGGCGACGCGTGTGCGTACCCGCGATTTGTTGGCGGCAGCTCCGGCTGTAGCTCATACCACTCCAAACCTCTTCTCGATGGAGGCTTGGGGCGGTGCAACCTACGACGTTGCTCTGCGCTTCCTCTCTGAGGATCCGTGGGAACGTCTGGCGCACCTGCGTGAGGCTATGCCTAACATTCCGATTCAGATGCTTCTGCGCGGCCGTAACACCGTGGGCTACACACCGTACCCCACCGAAGTAACCGATGCTTTCGTGGCTGAGGCTGCTGAAACCGGCGTCGATATCTTCCGTATTTTCGATGCTTTGAACGATGTCTCTCAGATGGCACCGGCAATTGCCGCTGTGCGCAAGACGGGCACCGCCGTAGCTGAGGTAGCGATGTGTTACACCGGCAACTTGCTCGATGAGAATGAGACCGTCTACACGCTGGATTACTATCTCGACCTCGCGCAGCAGATTGTGGACGCCGGCGCGCACATCCTTGCTATTAAGGACATGGCTGGGCTGTTGCGTCCTGAAGCAGCTCGACGATTGGTCACCGCTTTGCGCGAGCGTTTTGATCTGCCTGTTCACCTGCACACGCATGATACTGCAGGCGGTCAGGTGGCAACGCTTCAGGCTGCTGTTGAAGCTGGCGTGGATGCTGTTGATGTGGCTACCGCGTCAATGGCAGGTACTACTTCTCAGCCGTCCTTCTCTGCTTTCTTGGCTGCAATGGACGGAACTGAACGTGCTCCTGAATTTGAGATGGACGCGGTTTTGGCACTTGAGCCTTATTGGGAAGCGGTTCGTGCGATCTACAAACCGTTTGAGATGGGTCTGAACTCACCGACCGGACGCGTGTACAACCATGAGATTCCTGGTGGCCAGCTGTCTAATCTGCGTGCCCAGGCGACTGCTCTTGGTCTGGGCGATCGTTTCGAGGCAATTGAGGATATGTACGCTGCGGCTGACAAGATGCTCGGTCATATTGTGAAGGTGACCCCGTCATCTAAGGTCGTTGGCGATCTCGCTTTGCAGCTGGTCGGTATGGGCGTTAGCCCCGAGGACTTCGAGAAAGATCCCCAGAACTTCGATGTTCCGGATTCAGTTATTGGCTTCCTCAATGGTGAGCTTGGTACTCCGCCTGCCGGTTGGCCCGAGCCTTTCCGTACCCGTGCTCTTGAGGGACGTAAGCTTTCTAAGCCTCAGGTTAACGAGATCTCTGATGAGGATGCTCAGGCACTGGCAGGGGATTCGCAGACCCGTCGCGCAACCCTCAACCGTTTGCTCTTCCCCGCGCCCGCCCGTGAGTTTGAAGCAATCCGTGAGGAATTTGGCGATGTGTCGATTTTGCACACCCGTGACTTCCTGTACGGCATGATCGAAAACCGCGAGCACGTCATTTCATTGGGTAAGGGCGTTCGCCTGATTGCAACCTTGCAGGCAATCTCTGAACCCGACGAAAAGGGCATGCGTCAGGTGATCTGTACTCTCAACGGTCAGTCACGCACTGTGGAGGTTCGTGATCACTCGGTGGAATCTAACGTGAAGAGCGCTGAAAAGGCGGATGCGGCTAACCCCGGTCACGTGGCAGCTCCCTTTGCCGGTGGCGTCACTATCACCGCGCAGGTCGGCGACAAGATCGAGGTTGGCGATCAAATTGCGACTATCGAGGCGATGAAGATGGAAGCATCTATTACCTCACCCGTCGCAGGAACTGTGGAGCGCGTTGTTTACAACGAGGTCTCCAACGTTCAAGGCGGCGACCTGCTGATCGTGGTGAAAACCGACTAACCTCTAGCGAGAAAAACTTACCCGGTTCTGTGCTTTACACCCGATTTTTCGGGTATATTGCACGGGATCGGGTAACTTTTTTGCCCGCGCACCGCCGATTCGCAACCAACAAAGAGCCGACCAGCCGGGAACAAAAACGCTCTAATCGATGTTGATACAGTAGTACAAAAGACCCCTGCAGAAAGGGCACACGAATGGGCACCCAAGAATTTGACCTCATCATTATCGGCTCAGGCTCCGGTAACTCACTGATCGACGGGAACTGGGATAACAAAAAAGTAGCCATCATCGACGGCGGAACCTTCGGCGGTACCTGCCTTAACTTCGGTTGCATTCCCACCAAACAGTACGTTTACCCGGCAACTGTTGCACACACCGCTGAACATATCGACCACCTGGGTGTGAAAGCAAAAGTTACCGACGTGAACTGGTCAGCGATGCGCGACCGCATCTTTGCGCGCATCGACGCTATCTCCAACGGCGGCCTAGACTACCGCAAGGGCCTGAACAACGTCACTGTCTTCGAAGAATACGCCCACTTTGTCGATACCCATACCCTGGAAACTGATTCTGGCGCTCGCCTGAGCGCACCCCAGATTGTGCTGGCAACCGGGTCACGCTCAGTACTTCCCAACGTTCCCGGTATCGATTCATCCCTGGTGCATACCTCGGACACCGTGATGCGCATTGATGCGCTGCCTGCCCGCGTCCTGATTCTCGGCGGCGGATTTATTGCAGCCGAATTTGCTCACGTCTTTAACGGACTGGGAGCAGAGGTTATTCAGGCGCATCGCTCTGATGTTTTGCTCCGCAAAAATGACTCTGAGATTTCTCAGAAGTTCGCAGAACAGGCAGCCAAGCAGTGGGATCTACGCCTAAACCGCTCGCTCAAAGAAATTCGTGAGAACTCGGATGGGACTGCAACTGTCACCTTCAAGCACAAAGGAAAGATAGAAGAAATCGAAACCGATCTGATTCTTGTGGCCACTGGACGCCGTCCCAACAGCGATACGTTGGCTGCTGAAAAGTTCTTTGACGTCGATGAGAAAACCGCCCTGGTGAGTGTTGATGCTGCCCAGCGCGTTCTCAAAGACGGTGAGCCCGTTGACGGTATTTTTGCGCTGGGCGATGTCAGCTCGATGTACCAGCTCAAGCACGTGGCTAACGCCGAGGCGCGTATCGTGCAGTACAACCTGGTTCATCCCGAGACCATGCGAGAGACTGACCACCGCTATGTTCCTGCGGCTGTCTTTACTCACCCGCAGATTGCGCATGTGGGTCTGACCGAAGAAGAAGCTCGTGAGAAAGCTCAGGACGAGGGCTTTGAGCTTGCTGTTAAGGTGCAGAACATTGGCGATGTTGCCTACGGCTGGGCGATGGAAGATTCTGTAGGCTTCGTCAAGCTACTTGCCAACAAGAAGACCGGTGAGCTACTAGGCGCACACATTATGGGTGAGGAAGCCTCGAACCTCATCCAGCCCATTATTCAGGCGATGAGCTTCGGTCTTTCTGCGCACGAGATGGCGCGAGGTCAATACTGGATTCACCCGGCATTGAGCGAAGTCATTGAAAATGCATTGTTGGGACTAGAAACCGAAAAATAGAAAACTGTTATTAAATAATTGCGCCGTTGAAGTCATCTGAGTGATTTCAACGGCGTTTTATTGAGTGAATAGATTACTTGCTGACGATTTTTTGAGTTGAGCTACGGTAAGTGAGTACCTGCCCGGTGCTGAGAGCGACTGTCACGATAGAAAACACCGCTACTGACACAGCTCCTGCTACTTCTCGGGGAACATCGGTGTAGTTCACCGCAAATCTTCCTGAGCCGCCAGTGGTGTATGACTGGCAGCCTGCGGCGGTAGTGGTGTAGGTTCCGCTACCGGTGTATTTAAGGTTCACATCCCAAGCCTTACGGGTGACTCCATCTGAATACACCGTGTCTTGGTTATTTTGAGTATTCGTGACGGTGGATGACCATCCTGCACGCGGAAGAGTCGAATCTGCGCCCTGTCCGGTCTCCGGTTCTGGCTGAGTAGTCCAAGTGACAGAACAGCCGACACGGTGCACTGACCTGATTTGTTGTAGCTTGAGCTGGTATTGCCGATGAAGAAAAAACCGTTACCCTGAGCGTTTTGTCCTTGGTGATTTTCAATGAACCACTGTTCGTTAACGCTGATTACAGTAACACCCGCTGGCAGGTTATCGACGTATACCTGCTCACCAACTGAAATCTGCATATTTGTTTTCTGGGTGTCAGTAGTGCTTGTGGCTGCAATACCCCAGCGGGTTGTAACGCCACCGCTCGTGCGAACAGTAGGGGTTCCGCAGCGCGATGCTGCATACGCCGGTACTAGAGTGGTTGCGGCAACGGCTGGTGCCGCCCATGCCGCGCCCTTTGCGAGGGACCGTCGCGAAACTGTTGTGCTCGTTGTGTCTCTTTTCTACAAGGGGGACTTCTCGGCTTGCCCACCCCAACAGTGTTCGCCGATAGTAAATTTTGTTTAATGAAAACTTTACTCCGAAAAATATTAGGCTATCAATTTAATTCTGCGTAAATCACTCATTTTATGTATTAAAAAATTGCAATAAAAATATAAATTTACTTTTTTTATTTTCAAAAACAGAAAAAGAGCGGTATTTTGTAGGGGGTATTCAGCTACTTTACCGTTGGGTAGTTTATGTATTTTTTATCTTAGCTATTCGCAGCCTCTTGCTGAAGGGGATGGCGCCTATGAAGGCTCGAGGTGGCAGGTTTGAGCTGGGTATCGCCGTAAGGTGCAAGTCGGTGCAGCTGTGGTGGATGAGGGGAGTCTTGCCTGATGTAGCCTATTATTCCGGCGGTGAGCGGTGACAAAACAATGGGCTCGGGCTGGCGGTGAATGGGATGATACGAGGGAAACGCTGGGTTTACCTGCTATTGAAGGGTGTGTTGGGAGAGATGGGTGAGAACTGGTGGCTTCTGTATTTTTGTTGAAACAAAAAACGGGGGGGGGGCACTCAGAAAATCTGAGTGACCCCCCCGTTTTTATCTAGCTCAGCTATTGAAGCGCCAGGTGTCTGATACGTCTGCGCTAAAACGTCATAGCGATCAGTGATAAGAAATGTAGTACATGACTACGGTTAGCTTCTGGTGTTTGATGAACAGGAGGCTATGAGGATTAGCCAATCTGAACAGGAGCTGAGAAGGACTTGAGGCCGGTGGTGTTTGCAATACCAGTGATGCGGTACTTCTTGCCACCTGAAGTGTATTCCAGATTGAAAACACCTTTGGTTACAGGAATCGTTGGGGTATAAGTAGCTGCGTAGGGTGAGGTTGGCGTTTGAATATTCTTAGATTCAAAAATTGCCAGGGGTGTACTGCCCAGTCGAATACCCTTACAGCCGTTGCCGCCATAATTGACCAGCTCTGTATTTGCTACAGCGGCATCGCCAGTGTGGGTTACAGCCCATGAGCTGGCACAGAGGTGCCACCGAAAAGATCGGTGCCGGAGTGCTTTTCAACGTACTTGGTACCAGAAATGTAGGTGTGGTTGGTCCAGTTAGCCGTTAGGCGTGCTGAAGAACCTGCAGAGGTCCAAATCTTATCAACGCCGCCAAAGTCGGTGGTGTTGATTAAGCGGGATTCGGAATTTGTTGCGGGGACATCGCTGTATTTAGCGGTGGTGCCTGACTGGTAAGCGGGTAGGAAGTTGCAGCCGGTAATAGTTGCGTAAGAAGTAGTACATGCAACGTTGGTTATGTCGGTGGTGTGACCGTTGCCTGGATCGTAAGAACCAAATTCGTACCAACGTGTATTGTTGGCATCGTTATCAACTCGGTTGGGCGTCCAGATGGTGTAGTTGATTGCGGTGATAACGGTATCGGCAGGCAGGTTGATGACCGTTGCTGATCCGTCGAAGGTGCGGTACTGAACGCCTGAGGCTGAGCCTCAAGCGATGTTTGAGTTGACCGGTAAATCCAGCATGCTTGGGTCGCATTTTGATGATGCGTAAGCGGGAATGGCTGTGGTTGCTGCCACTGCGGGTACTGCTCGCGCTGCTCCTTTGGTGAGGGATCGTCGCGAAACTCCTGTGCTCATGTTATCTTTTTTCTACCAGGGGGATTTCTCGGCTCACGCACCCCAATAGTGTTCGCCGATAGTATAAAGTTTGCTTAGTATAAACTTTACCCCTTGTTATATTTAGACTTCAATTTAATGTGAAGTGAAAAAGATAACTTTACTTATTTAAACTTGAAATAAAACATAAGTGTACTTGTTTAAATTATTTCAAAAATAAAAGAAGAGGGATGTTTGTTGAAAACACCCCTCTTCATTGCCGTTGAGTAACTTATTTACTTCTTGCTATTGGCGTCCTTGCTATCAGCAGGCGTCGACTCAACCTGAACCCAGTCGCCCTGACCCTCGGTGCGCTGTGACGCATAGTCTTCGCCCTCGGGTACCAACGACATGGACGCGGTCGCCGGGGACGTCTGCCCTACAATCACCTCGTGCTCTGCACGTGAAGGCTTCTCAGACCCGACAGGCTCAACCACGGTAATATCTGCGGGTGCCTCTGAGGCATCGGGCTGAGCTGACGGCTGCTCGGTAAAGTCCGCGGAATCTTCATCCAACGGCTCTGAGGCGGGAAGCCCCGTTACAACCTGCTCAACCTGCTTGGACTCGCCCAACAGACCTGCAGCAGCCGCGTCCTCATCGGTCACAGCAACCCAAGTCTCGCCGTCTACATCTAGCGTCTCTTCAATAGGGGTTTCTGCATCATCGATAGCTTTAGCATTCTTGGGAGAGTACTTCTGTACCTTCTCGCCAAACTCGTGCAACTTCTCGGCTGACTCAGCTTTAAAGGCCTGGTACTTTTCATTCCGCTCAGCGCGGTACGCCTGGAACTTCTCACTGCGCTCATTCATTGATTCGCGAGTGCGGTTGTACATATCTTCAATGTACGAGCTGAAATCTTGCAGAACCTGCGGACGACGAACCTTCATAGACGGAGTCAAATGCCCTTCTTCTTCGGTGAAATCTTTATCGGTGATGCGGAACTCGCGAATTGACTCAGCCTTAGAAACAAACGCGTTGGCTTCATCAATAAACTTCTGGATTGCTTCGCGCACCGTAGGGTTGGTGGACGCTTCCTTAGGCGTGAGCGTGCGCGGCAGTCCAAGATGCTCCAGCTCATCGGGCAATACTTCAGGATCGAGCGTGATCAATGCTGAAATAAACGGCTTCTCATCGCCCACCAGCATCGCTTGGCTCACCAAGGGAGAAGTGCGAATGTGTTCTTCAGCAGGAGCCGGAACAACATTCTTACCGCCGGCGGTCACAATAATCTCTTTCTTGCGACCAATGATAGTTAGGTGGTTATTCTCATCGATGCGCACAAAGTCGCCGGTACGTAGCCAACCATCTTCGGTGAATGCCACCTGATCTTCTTCGGGGTTATTGTAGTAGCCCAAAATAACGCCGACGCCTTTGACCTCGAGTTCGCCGTCTTCAGCTAAGCGGACGCTATTGCCGGGGATAAGCGTTCCTACATCACCGATTGCAAAATCGCGGATGCGACCCACCGCCAGTGGAGCGGTGGTCTCGGTGAGGCCGTAACCTTCGACTACCTGAATACCAACTGCGTGGTAGAAGTGACCCAGGAGCGGTGCTAGGCGTCCACCACCGGATACAGCGAACTTCACGGCACCGCCCATAGCATTGTGGAGCTTCGAGTAAACGAGTTTCTGATAGAAGCGGTACTGCATCTCTAGCTTGAGCGGAACATTGCCGGCAATCTTTGCCTTAGACCACGCAATGGCGACATCGATGCTGCGGTTGAACAGAGTCGAGTTCAGCTTGCCGCCCTTTTCGGCCTTCTTAACAGCTCCTTCGAAGATCTTCTCGAAAACGCGCGGCACCACCAGTAGCATGGTGGGTTTAAAACTGTCCAAGTCGCTTGCCAAGTTTTTGATATTCGGGCTGTGACCAACGACCACACCAGCGTCCAGTGCCAGTACCTGAATAAGGCGCGCTAGAACATGTGCCAGCGGCAAGAAAATAATCGTTGAATTGGTCTCGTTAGCGATTTCAGGAATCGTGAGCTTGGTGTTTGCTGAGAGCCGCACAAAGTTACCGTGAGAGATAGGGCAACCCTTGGGGCGTCCGGTAGTACCAGAAGTGTAAACAATCGTGGCGATATCATCGAGAGTACGGGAGGCACGACGCGCCTCCACCTGCTCATCGGTAATATCAACCGCATCCTGCTCCAGAATCTGCAGATCCCCGCGGTCCATCACCCACATAAATTCCAGCGCGCTCAAATCTACGTCTGCGTTCTCAAGGTTGCGAGCCTTTTCAATGGTTTCAGCATTGGAATCTTTTTCAACAATGACTGCCTTAGCACCTGAATGAGAGAGTGCCCAACCAGCCTGCGCAGCAGATGACGTCTCGTACACAGGAACGGAAATCGCACCGGCATACCAAATAGCGAAGTCAACCAGCGTCCACTCAAAACGTGTGCGGCTCATAATGCCCACGGCATCACCGGGTTCAATGCCGGCTGCCATCAGACCTTTTGCAAGCTTTACCACCTGGGCTTTGAACTCTGTGGCGCGTACGTCCTGCCAGTTACCCGGTGATTTTTGGACGCGGTACAGCACCGGGTTAGAGGAATCCTCAACCTTGCGTTCCAAAATGGTGGTGATGTTCTGAGCCGGGTCGGTCAAAACAATTTGCGGTGAATTTATTTCTTGCATCAAAGCCTCTATCGGGATGAATTATCGAGCTCTTCGATGAACTCTAATGAACGGGCAAAAATCGTGGGTGCATCGTAATCAAGTGTGGCAACGTGGTAGCTGTTATCCAAATGTACGACGCGAGTGTGCGGGAGACACTGTCGCAGGTGCTCCACCGAGCTTACCGGAATGACATGGTCTTCACGGGATTTAAAAACCAAGACCGGGCAGATAATAGACCTCAGCGATCTACGCGCCTCCTTGCCCAGTAGATGCAACTGCCGAACGGACAGAAGCGGAGTCGCTTGATAGCCGTGCTCATCGGTATCTGGTTTTTGGATGTCAGATCCAATGGCATCTAGCGCGGGAGTGAACCTGGCGAGTAGGTGAGCGAACCGCATCGTTGGCTTCATATCCTTCACAAAAGGATTGACTACAATCACGGCATCGACATCGCGTCGAGCTGCTTGCACCAGAGCCAAGGTGCCACCCATCGACAACCCAAACACGACTACCTTGCGTTTGCGTTGTTGCAGACGCCAATACGCCTGATCAACCGCCTCAACCCAGTCCTGATAGGAATAAGTATCCATATCCTGCCAGGTTGTTCCGTGCCCGGGTAAAAGAGGCATCTCAACGGCGTAGCCGCGATCAGCAAAAAACTCAGCGACAGGACGCATCGAAAAAGTAGAGCCGGTAAAACCATGAAGAACAAGCACACCCACTGAAGAATCCGTGGCGTGAGACATCGGCTCGTGTAAAGATAATGGGTCCATAGTTCCTCTTCAGCTCTGGGCTCTTAACGGTGAATTCTACGAAACTAACTGCACCATATTATTTCATGAGATACCCCAGAAAAATAACGCAACACCGCCGCAGTTTAGTATCTGAACATTGCACCACTCACCGGTATCGCTAGAGCTCACGTAACCTTGCAAACCAACACATTCGCAACCGCCCAAAATAAGCTAAAGTGGACGCGTACGATGACGCAATAAACGAGCGTACAACACCAAAGAGAACACTCTTTCTCGATACAACAAACGAGGTCACCATGCTGTACATGTTCCTGAAGAAAGCTTTCGTAGCGCCCCTCATGAAAGCGCTTTATCGCCACGAAGTGACCGGTCTTCAGAACCTCCCACAACACGGGCCAGCAATTATCGCCAGCAACCATCTTGCTTTTGGTGACTCGATTTTTATCCCTCTAGCGAGCCCTCGACAGGTCAACTATCTTGCTAAAGCGGACTACTTCACCGGTACCGGTATCAAGGGCAAAATCGTTAAAAGTTTCTTTACCGGCGTAGGGCAAATTCCTGTCAACCGTGAAGGCGGTACCAAGAGCGCATCGGCTGTGGAGCTTGGTCTCAGCGCCCTGCGCGATGGCAAGTTCCTGGGTATCTACCCCGAAGGCACACGCAGCCCCGACGGGCGCATTTACCGGGCCAAGACAGGTGTGGCAAGACTGGCTCTGGAAAGCAAAGCACCCGTTATCCCTGTAGGACAGATCGGTACTAGCGACGTTCAGCCGGTGGGTTCAAATGCTGTAAAGCTTCGTAAAAACGGTCAAAAAATCACCGTCAAAACCATCATCGGCGAACCCATTGATCTCAGCCCTTACTACGACACGAAGGATTCCTACGAAACCCTGCGAACCGTCTCAGACCTCATTCTGAGCGAAATCCAAAAACTCTCGCAGCAGGAGTACGTTGATGTCTACGCATCCAGTGTTAAGAACCTGATGAAAAAAGAAGGCATCTCGGCCGAAGAAGCAGTACAAAAACTTACTAAAAACAAATAACTGCATCTCATGTGATGAACAGCGAAAGTGAAACTTGGCCCAGGCCACACTAGAATCGCTACACACAGGCGTCCCACAGCAGATGCAAACGTGCCCGAGTCAAAGACATGCACACAACGAGCCGCTTTGGCGCGGGCATACCCAAGACGTTACAAGGACACAATTTTCATGAGCATTAACCCCGCACCTGAAACCCACCATGCCCCCGCGCTCGATGAATGGCGAAACCTGCACATCGACCAGCACCCGCAGTGGGCTGACCACCCTGATTTTACGAACGTCATCAGCGAACTTGAAGCTGTACCCCCGCTGGTTTTCGCGGGCGAAGTAGACCGCCTGCGATCACAGCTAGCTGAAGTTGCAGAAGGACGCGCATTCTTCTTGCAGGGCGGAGACTGTGCTGAAACCTTCGAAGGCGCAACTGCCGATAAAATTTCAGCACGCGTTAGAACTCTGCTTCAGATGGCCGTCGTACTGACTTACGGCGCGTCCCTTCCCGTGGTGAAGATGGGCCGCATGGCGGGGCAGTTCTCCAAGCCGCGCTCATCAAACGATGAAACCCGTGGCGATATCACCCTGCCGTCCTTCCGCGGTGAAATGGTCAACGGCTTTGACTTCACCGCTGAGTCTCGCGTCCACGACCCCAACCGTATGTTGCAGGGTTACCACACCAGCGCGTCAACCCTTAACTTGATTCGCGCTTTCACCACCGGCGGTTTTGCTGATCTGCGTTCGGTACACAACTGGAATAAGGGCTTTACTTCTAATCCCGCTCACTCACGCTACGAGTCACTGGCACGAGAGATTGATCGTGCGATTAAGTTCATGGATGCGTGCGGTGCAGACTTCAACGCACTGAAGGCAACTGAGCTGTACACCGGGCACGAAGCTCTGCTGCTTGATTACGAGCGTGCCCTGACCCGCATCGACTCACGCACCGAGCAGCCCTACGGAACTTCTAGCCACTTTTTGTGGATCGGTGAGCGTACCCGCGGTCTTGAGGACGCTCACGTGAACTTCCTGTCGAAGGTTCGTAACCCGATTGGTGTGAAGCTTGGGCCTACAACCACCGCTGAAGACGCCATTAACCTCATCGACAAGCTGGATCCCAACCGCGAACCCGGACGTCTGACCTTCATTACTCGTATGGGCGCTGGCAAGATTCGCGAGAATCTGCCTGCCATCGTTGAGGGTGTTCAGCGAGAGGGCGCCAAGGTGGTGTGGGTGACTGACCCCATGCACGGCAACACCATTTCTGTACCCTCCGGCTTCAAGACCCGCCGTTTTGACGATGTAGTGGATGAGGTCAAGGGCTTCTTTGAGGTGCATGAAGCGCTGGGTTCTTTCCCCGGCGGTATTCACGTAGAGATGACGGGCGACGATGTGGCTGAGTGCTTGGGCGGTTCTGATCCCGTGGATGAGTCAGCGTTCGCTGATCGTTACGAGACCCTGTGCGACCCTCGTCTGAACCATCGCCAGTCACTTGAAATTGCTTTTATGGTGGCTGAGTACCTTTCAGCGCGCAAGTAAGACTTGACTCGACGCCATAAAAGAGGGGCGGTTTTCATTGGCAGAGATGAAAACCGCCCCTTTCGTGCGTCCTGCTTGTGCATTTTAGGCTGATGGTGATGAAAGCTAGCCCATCAGGTTCTGCCACCACGGGGTGCTCATAAGTTCAGTTGCTAACCACCAGCCTAGAAAACTTGCGAGAAAAGCGGCCGCAACGAGAGCTACGGCAATTCCCGCTATCTGTGCCGGAGCCTTTGGGGCAACATAGGGTTCTAAGGGACGATGCGGGTCGCTGGCTTTCTGCGCAACAATAGTTACGGTGGGCTGGGATGGGCGAGAAGTGACGCTTGCGCCTACCGACCTGTGGCTCGGAGAATACTCAGCTGAAATAGGTACTTGCCGGAGCTCATTTACGGTGTAGACCTGAGTTTTGTCTGCGGCGGATTCATCATTGACTCCTGGATCCCCCCACTCATCGTCGTCCTCATCGGGGGTAGAATCCGTGGGAGTATGCGCGTACGGGCGCAAATCCACGGGGGAACCCTCTGTTTCTTCCAACAGATCTTTTGCGTTTCCGAAGGCAGTGATAGATTGATGGCGAAGAGCCTGGTTAGCCCCTGATACCTCAGCAATCTCTGCAACATCTAGCCAGAAATCGTGGTGAGCCTCGGTAGCAATAGAAGCCTTGTAGGTGAGTTCGGCAGGCGCCAACGCATCCTTGATTTCACACATCACTTCAAAGAGTTCGGTGGCGTTTTCAGGGCGTGCGCTAGGGGATTTGCGGGTGCACCATTTAATAAGTCCTACGATGTCCTGCGACAGTCCCGGCGCATACCGTGTGATGCTGGGGAGCTCCGTATTGACGTTGTGATAGAGAACTTGCTGATCATCCATGCCGCCAAAGGGCAGGCGGCCGCTGAGCATACGGTAGAGCATGACGCCGAGCGCAAAGATATCGCTTTGCGGGCCAACCTCACCGCGCGCTGACACAATTTCAGGTGCCACGTACGGGGGAGTGCCCATCAGCGAACCCGTCCACGACTGATCTTGGCGACGCGTTAACCCAAAGTCCGCGAGCTTGACCGCGTGTTCTGCTGAGCTCATGAGAACATTTCCCGGTTTGATATCGCGGTGAATCAGCGATAGCGCGTGCACCTCGGAGAGCCCTTCAACGATAGGCAGCATAATGTCAAAAACTTCGGCCACCGAGAAAACAGGGCGTATTTTGAGGAGCTGGTGAAGGGTGCAACCGTGCACGTACTCGAGCACCAGGAACATCACATCGGAGCCGTTGAGGTACTCCGTGCCGGAATCAATAACACTTACAACAGCCTTGTGGCGGACCTGCCGCAAAGAACGTTCCTCACGAAAGAACTTCTGCTGAACAGAGGCATCCTGCGAAAACTGGGGGAGTAGCACCTTGACGGCTACGGGGTTGTTCGACCACAAATCAACGGCATGGTACACCTCTGACATGCCGCCGCGGGCAATCAGAGAGCCCACCTCATAGTGACCAGAGAAAATAGCGCCGGTCAGCCACGCCCTACCACTTTTTGCTGTATTCATTAGCACCAGAGTAGAACATCAACCTTAAAAAATAATGAAGATACCTGACTATCGTAGTCATCGCACCGGATATCGAGGCAAAAACAGTCACGCCTGAGCAAAAAGTAAAAATTTCTGGCACTCTTAAAGGGTGAACGAAAATATTTCTGAACTCTTTGAACTTGTTGGCGAATGGACCACTATTCCTGATATCGCCGAGGCACTCGACCTGAAGGTCACCAAGGTGCACGCGCTGATTACAGACGGTCAGCTGATTGCCCTGCGCGACCCCGAGACGAACGTGCGTAAGATTCCTGCACTGTTCATCTCAGATACTCGCGTGCTAGATCCTCTGCCCGGTACCTTGCAGGTACTGAAAGATGCTGGTTTTTCTGCCGAAGAAGCTATCAAATGGCTCTACACCGAGGACGATTCTCTGCCCGGCCGTCCCATTGATGCCCTCATCGACGGACGCAAGACCGAAATTCGCCGCCGCGCTCAGGCAATGGCCTGGTAAACAGCTGCAAGAGCGAACTTCTTTTTGAACTTCAAAGGGGTAGGACGCGAGGTCACAGCTCATGCTGTGATGTCGCGTTCTACCCCTCTTTATAGGTGCTGAAGAGACTACGACAGACGGTGCAGCGCCTTAACCGCGATCTGTCCTAGCGCGAAACGCACATCATCGGCCACCGACATTTTTTCGAGCTCAGAAGAAACCACCGCGCGCTTATCATCAATCAGTTGCTCAACTTCAGCCAAAGCACCAGAACCAGAGATGAGTTGCTGAAGTTCCTGAACCTTCTCAAGGCTCAAATTCGGTGAACCCAACGAGCTGTTGAGAAGCTGAACCTGTTGCGCGGTCGAATTCTTTTCAGTGAGCGCAATCAGTACGGTTCGTTTACCTTCGCGAAGATCGTCGCCCGCTGGCTTGCCGGTAACCTCAGGCTCGCCAAAGACGCCTAGGATGTCATCGCGCATCTGAAAGCCTTCACCCAGGGGAAGCGCGAAGTTACTGAAATCCTGCAACAAAGTAGATGGCTTTCCGGCTGTCGCACCGCTGGCTAGAGCTCCACCCAAAACAAGGGGATGCTCACAGGAATACTTGGCTGACTTGTAGCGAATCACGCGTTCAGCTCGTTGGAAAGCGGTATCGGGGTCAGCGGCGTCCTCTACCTCAGCCAGAATATCGAGGTACTGGCCCGCCATGACTTCAGCACGCATGACGTCAAAGACCTCACGGGCATAGGTACCCCACGCGCCTGCCTGACCGACGGATGAGAACGCGGTTTCTGACATAGATAGACATAAGTCGCCAGACAAAATAGCACCGGCGACACCAAAATCTGCGACCGAACCAGCCCACCGATTCTCGGTATGCATCGCTTCAAATCGTTTGTGAACAGCGGGGGCACCACGACGGGTATCGGAGTTATCGATAATGTCATCGTGAATCAGAGCTGCGGTCTGAAACAGTTCAATCGCCAAACCTGCACGTACCACCTCCGACGCTAATGTAGCACCGCCAGCGCCTCGCCAACCCCAGTAACACAGCAGCGCTCGCAGACGCTTGCCACCGGTTGACAGCGACTCAATAAAATTAAGAAGGGGAAGCGCATCGGGCGAAACCTGCTCCACAACCGTCCGCTGCGATGCAAAGAAATCATGCATCTGTGACTCAAGCGCCGCGATAAATTCTGCTTGTTCAGCCTGAATGGACGACTGGTAGCCTGCATCGTTGGTATTGGCAGTCATTAAGTTCCTCATCCGATGTGTCTGTTAGGTTTCTTTCCTTACAGCTTATGGCATAAAAGGTTCACTCTGTAGCGCGAGAAGCGCTGAACAACTATCATCGAATATATCTTCGATTATTGGCCGGTGCTCGTAAGGTGGGTGAGATTATGACTAAGGTCATCATGCATCTTGATATGGACGCCTTCTTTGTGAATGTGGAGCTACTCGATAAACCCCACCTGCGCGGGCAAAAAATCATAGTCGCCCATAACTCGCCCCGGTCAGTGGTTCTTTCAGCGTCCTACGAAGCCCGCGTTGACGGGGTAGGGTCAGCCATGCCGCTTTCCAGAGCGTTACGCATGAGTCCACACGCTATTGTCGTTGAGCCTTCCCGCATCTACCGGGATTACTCCAGACAAATCATGAAAATCCTGCACGACGTGACGGACCTTGTTGAACAAGTCAGCGTCGATGAGGCTTTTGTGGATCTCACCGGCGCAATGACCCGCCTCGGCAACCCCGTAGACATAGCGCAGAGCATCAGAGAGCGCATTCAGCAAGAACTCTCGCTCCCCGCATCCGCGGGAATAGCGTCCACCAAATTTATTGCCAAGATGGCTTCAACAGGCTCTAAACCCAACGGACTGTGGGTGATTCCTCCGCATCGCGTCCAAGAATTCCTAGACCCTATGCCGGTAGGAAAACTCTGGGGAGTAGGCTCCAAAAGCACGCAAGCGCTCCATAACCTCGGTATCCACACGGTAGCTCAACTCCGCGAATACGACCTTTCATACCTGCACTCAAAATTTGGTACAGCATCAGGAACACACCTGTATAACATCGCTCGAGGAATCGATCCGCGCCCGGTTACCCCCTACCGGGAAGAAAAATCAATTGGTGCTGAGCACACCTTCGATCATGACGCGCGCGATGCAGAAGCAGTAAAAGCAGAGCTACTAACCCTCAGCTTGAAAGTTGCCAGACGGCTTCGAAAATCCGGAAAACAAACGCGCTCGCTGAGCTTCAAAATCAGAAACCAGGATTTTGAGACCATCACCAGAAGTTGCATTTTGCCCACTGCCACTACCTCCGGTCACGAAATTTTCAAAGCTTCTATTCGAGAACTCACCAAGCTGGGCATTCTGGTGGAAGGAAACCCCGAAGTATCGCACCCTATCCGCCTGATTGGCGTTCGCGCTGAAAAGCTGGGGGCTGAAGAGCATGGTGTTCAAGGTTCGCTCTTTGAAGAGAACCTCAAAACCGATAACGTGTTCGAATCAAACTGGAACGACGCCGAAAAAACGATGGATCTTATCCACTCGAAGTTCGGTGGAACAGGGCTGGTGCCAGCCTCAATCTTGAAGAAAAAAGAACCGTAACACCTACAAATTGGTGAAGAGGTTGCGCGAGCTGTGACCGGCAAATGTATGATGAGAAACAAGACGTAAAACGAGCATGAAACCCCAATAGGTAGCGGGAAATTCATGGGAGTTGCCGCAAAAGACCAACGATGGAGAGCTAGATGCCACTTTCAGAGCATGAGCAACGGTTATTAGACCAGCTTGAGAAGCAGCTAGGTGCAGACGATCCCACTTTTGCTCATTCCATGAACTCCGGTAGTAGCGCTGTACGTTCCGCCAGTGTTTCTCCCCGTAACATCGTTATCGGTTCGCTAGTTGCTCTGGTGGGTCTTGGTGTTATCGTTACCGGCGTTGCCACCAAACTCATTCTCGTAGGAGTTCTCGGCTTCATCATTGCAGGAGCCGGAATTTTCTGGGCCACCACCCAATCGCAGAAGAAAACCGCACAACCTGCCGGCACTAACCGTCACCGCGCGTCCTCCCGACAAAAACAAGAACAATCTTCAGGGTTTATGAAAACCCTGGAAGATAAATGGGATAAACGACAAAACGGTTTCTAATCTTTAAAAACTTTCAACGGCGGATGCTTGGAAATAAGCATCCGCCGTTTTGCGATGTCTGTGCAACTTTAGATTTTCGAGTGTTTCGTGTGAAAAGCCATAAAGTCACTCACAAAATGGTAATTTTTGTGCACGGGTGGAGCGTTGTGGAGTAAAGTGGTGCAAGTTAGATGAACCGGGCGGAATTTATAGCTATTTTTCGGGTAAATAACTTGTCAAAAATGGCGCAGGAGGCGGTTATATGTTTCTAGGAACATATACACCTCGTCTTGATGTCAAAGGACGACTGATTTTGCCGGCTAAATTCCGACCTCAGCTTGCTGACGGTCTTGTGATTACACGAGGTCAGGAGCGCTGTTTATATGTATTTAGTGTTCAAGAATTTGAACGTATACATGAGCAAATGCGTGAGGCGTCCATGTCATCTAAACAGGCTCGAGACTACGTGCGTGTGTTCTTGTCCGGAGCAACCGACGAGGTACCCGACAAACAAGGACGCGTAACCATTGCGCCGATGCTGCGTGAATATGCAGGGCTAGATCAAGATTTAGCGGTGATTGGCGCTGGAACTCGAGCCGAAATTTGGAGTGCTGCTGCATGGGAGAGTTACCTGCAGGAGCAAGAAAGTCAGTTTGCTGAAACTGATCAAGACATTATTCCCGGGCTTTAGGCTCGGGTAAAGAGACGATATAAAGACAACGGTGAGGAAGCGAATGGACAAGAACACTGAGATGTTCGGGGCAACCCCAGAACCTTTAGCTTCTGAAAAGGCTGCTAAAGATAGGCACGTTCCTGTCATGCTTGATCGCTGTCTTGAATTGTTGGCTCCGGCTATTTCGCGTCCCGGTGCTGTCGTTGTGGACGGCACCTTAGGTATGGGCGGCCATTCAGAATTTATGTTGGAGCGTTTTCCTGATTTGACGATGATTGGTATTGACCGCGATTTGATGGCGCACCGTTTGGCGGGGGAGCGTCTTGCTCGCTTTGGAGATCGTTTTAAGCCTGTTCATGCGGTGTATGACGAAATCCCCGAGGCTGTTGCCGACCTAGGATTTTCAGGTATTGACGGTGTGTTGCTTGATCTCGGTGTTTCATCAATGCAGCTTGATGAGCGGGAACGCGGCTTTGCCTACTCGTACGACGCGCCGCTTGATATGCGCATGGATTCCACCGAGTCCTTGACCGCCCAAACCGTTGTCAACGAGTACGAAGAAGCTGAGCTCCGACGCATCATGCGCACGTACGGTGAAGAAAAATTTGCCGGAAAAATCGCATCGGCTATTGTCCGTCAGCGCGAGCAGAAACCCTTTGAAACCACTGGCGAGCTCGTGAAAGTTATTCAAAAAGCGGTGCCCGTTGGTGCACAGCGCAAAGGCGGGCACCCCGCCAAGCGCACCTTCCAGGCTTTGCGTATCGAAGTCAACCACGAGCTAGATGCCCTAGAGCGCGCTGTTCCCAACGCGATTGATACTTTGAATGTTGGCGGACGCATCGTTGCGATGAGTTATCACAGCTTGGAAGACAAGATTGTCAAGCGCGTGCTAACTGAACGCGCTACCTCGAGCGCTCCCAAGGGATTTCCGGTAGAGCTAGAAGAGCACAAGCCTTCACTGAAAATCATCACCCGTGGAGCCGAACCCCCCACAGAGGCGGAAATTGCTGAGAACTCCCGCGCAGCTAGCGCGAAATTGCGTGCCGCAGAAAAGATTAAGTAGCTAAAGGAAAGTTATGAGCGCAGAACCTCGCTTCAACGAGCAACAGGCGTCCACCCCAGCAGGTGCACACCTATCGGTTGTGCGCGAGAAAGCTGCTTCGCAAGCCGCTCATAAGTCTCAGCGAGCCGGCACCGCCAAGCAGGCGCGTCCTGCCCGCCGACGAGAGAGAGCACCGTTAGCAGTTCTGCCTTCCATTGGTCCGCGCGGACGCCGCCACTACGTTTTCTTCGTGGTGCTCGGTATCTTGATGGCGCTGGCGATGATCTTGGTCTTGAACATCAAAATCACTCAGCGTCAGTATGAACTGGTGGAGCTTCGTGCGCAAGAGACTGCCCTGCGTCAAGAAAATGAGCAGTTATCGCAGGAGATTGAGTTCTACCAGGCGCCCCAGAGTTTGGCCGTGCGAGCGAGCCAGCTGGGAATGGTGGCGGCTCATCAGCAGGCGACTCTCGATATCCGCGGAAATACTATTAGCGGTACTCCTGCCCCTGTTGTGAAGTCAGAAAACGATTCTGATAAGCCTGACTACAACAAGAACATGATTGACCCTCCGGCGCTTTCAGATACCGATGCGTATGCAACGGCAACGCAGCGTGCGCAGGAGCAAGCGCAAAAGGAAGAAAAAGAAAAAGCAGAGAAAGAGAAGAAGGAGAAAGAAGCTAAAGCTTCGGCAAGCGCTACAGCTACTCCCAATAGCTCAGCAAAGCCTACTCCTTCGTCCAACCAGTAATTTCTACCTCTAGCCACCTACGCAAAGGATTATCGAGCACGTGAGTTCACGAAAGCCCGCTGAAGATAAGCGTCAGACCCAGTACGCTATGGGCCGACGCGGTTTTTTGGCAAGTACTTTGGCGGTCGGCGGTACCGCTGCACTGGGCGGTCGTTTGCTGTACTTGCAGGGCCTTGATCCGACCGGTCGCGCGGCGAAGGCACTCGAACAGCGAACTCGAACTGTCGAGGTTCCTGCTTTGCGCGGTGAGATTTTGGATATCAATGGAAACGTGATGGCACGTACCGTTCAGCGGTATAACATCACCGTTGACCAGAAAGCTGTGCAGGATTTTGATCGTAACGTGCAGCAGGACGATGGCACATATAAGTCCGAGAAAATTAGTCCTGTCCAGGTGGTGTACGAACTAGCTGACATCCTTAAGATGAAGGACAACGACGTAAAGACTGCTCTCGATGGAGATAGCAGTTATCACGTGATTAAAGAGAACGTGACTCCCGATGTCTATAACCGCATTAGCGCATTGGATATTCCGTATATTTACGGCGAGGTGATTTCGGATCGTCTCTACCCTGATGGCTCTGTCGGCGGCTCTATTGTGGGTCGTTACAGCATCATTGAAGAAAAGGTAGAGGGCACCGAAAACGATGTTCAAGATACCAACTACTCGGTGGGTATCGAGAAGGTCTTTGAAGAAGAACTTGCCGGAGTTTCTGGCTCCCGAACCTACGAAATCTCTGCCGATGGTGTGCGCATCCCCGTGGGCGAGGAACACATTAAGCAAGCCGAAAACGGTAAGAGTGTACGTCTAACTATCAACCAGGATATTCAGTACTTCGCGCAGCAGGTAGTCAAAGCCCGCGCTGATGAGCTGAAAGCTGAGTGGGCGTGTGCCGTGGTGATGGATGTGCGCGATGGCTCTGTGCTTGCTCTTGCTGATTCATCGACCATGGACCCTGGCTCTGAGAAGTTTAAGCTAGAAGACATGACTCCGCGTGCTATTTCGCAGGCTGTTGAGCCTGGTTCTACCGAAAAGTTGCTGACAGCCTCGGCAGTTATTGATCAGGGATTAGCTGACCCTCTGACGGTTTTCGATGTTCCCGCGCAACTTGAGATTGATGGTCAGACGATTACGGATGCGTTTGATCACGGTGCTGAAAAGCGTACTTTGAACGGTATTATCGCCGACTCTATGAACACGGGTACCGTTCTTGCCGGAAAGCAGCTGACCCCTGAACAGCGCTATGACTGGATTAAAAAATACGGCATGGGTGAGTACACCGGTATTGAGCTTAGCGGTGAGAGCCAGGGATTGGTGAGCGACTGGCGCGAGTGGGACGTGCGTCAGCAGTACACTGTGCTGTTTGGACAGGGCGTAGCTCAGACTCCCTTGCAGACCTGTATGATTTACCAGACTCTTGGCAATAAGGGCGTGCGCTTGAAGCCGCGCATCGTCGATGCGATTATCGATACCGACGGCACCGAGCATAAGACTGAAGTCGCCGAGGGTATTCGGGTGGTGTCTGAGAAGACAGCCGAGCAGTGCCTTACTCTCATGGAAAACGTTGTTGAGCATTCTAAAACAGGCGATGCTAAGGTGAACGGTTATCGCGTGGGCGGCAAGACCGGTACAGCGGAGGCGCCGAGCGAGACCAAAGCCGGTTTCGATGGTTACACCACATCGTTTATTGGGTTGGCGCCCATTGAGGATCCCCAATACCTCGTGGGTATCACTTTGCAGCGTCCGCAGGGCTCTGTATACACCGTGGGCGCAACAGCGCAGTTTTCGCAGCTCATGGAGAAAGTTCTGCAAACCTACAATGTTCCGCATTCCACCACGGAACCTAACGTGTTGCCTAAGTTTGAAGACAAAGATAAAGAATAATAAGCAATAGAATAAAATTACTGTTGCTTACGAGCACTTGAAATAAACGTGCAGATGACAAGGAGAAACCGTGGACACCGCAGAATTTGAGGGTTCAGCGCAGACGCTGCGTCCTTCAAACGTTGCCGGCTATGAGGTTGAAAGCGTAAAGAACCTCATCGAGGAGCTCGGTTATCAGGCTCGGATCGAAAGTGCAGGTAGCTCTTCGATCACAGGTCTTAGCATGGACTCGCGAGAAGTCCAGTCAGGCGATATCTATGTGGCCTTACCTGGCGCTCGTGCTCACGGTGCTGAGTTCGCTCAAGCTACAGTGAAATCTGGCGCCTCCGCTATCTTGACGGACGCGCGCGGTGCTGAACTCATTGGCGAGTTGCCAGAGAGCATCGGTCTGCTTGTCTGCGAGGACTTGCGCGCCGTGGTCGGCCCTATTTCTGCTCGAATTTATAACTCGCAGCCCGAAAACGCAGATGATTTCTCGCTGTTTGCTGTCACCGGCACCAACGGTAAGACAACGACCACCTACATGATTAATTCCATCATGCAGTCGTTGGAACACACTACCGGTTTGATTGGCACCATTGAGATTGTTGCAGGCGGTGTAGCTATTCCTTCTAAGCTCACCACCCCCGAATCACCGCACGTACATTCTTTGCTGTCGCTGATGCGTGAGCGCGGAATCACCTCTGCAGCTATGGAAGTATCTTCACACGCCTTGGACTACCGTCGTGTGGATGGCGTCCGCTACAGCGTAGCCGGATTTACTAACTTGACTCAGGATCACCTTGACCTTCACGGCACTATGGACAGCTATTTCGCATCCAAGGCTGCTTTGTTTACTCCCGAGCGTGCCGCACGAGCTGTTATCTTGACGGACGATGCGTGGGGTACCTCCATGGCTGATTCTGCTGATCAGGCAATGGGGCAGAGCAACGTGGTTCGTCTGTACAGCAACATGGGCAAGAGCTATGATGTAGCACCGCAACTCGCTGAAAACGATTGGGCTCTTACGGACGTAAAACGCTCAGGTATCGGTCATGATTTCACCGTTGTCCGTGGCGACGGCGTAACTCTACGCACCTCCACACAGCTCCCCGCAGATTTCAACGTTTCGAACGCTGCCTTAGCCGCTGTCATGGTGGCAGAAAGTGGTGTAGACCTTGAGGCTCTCTCGGCTGTGCTGAAGCGACCTGAGACTTTGACCCCGCTCGTGCCCGGTCGTATGCAGCTCATTGCTCACACGCCAACCGCGCTCGTTGACTTCGCACATAACCCCGATGCTCTCAAACGAGCCTTAGAAGCTGTTGAACCGGCAGAAGCGGACGGACGCGTGATCGTAGTCTTTGGCGCAACGGGCGAACGCGACCAAACCAAGCGTCCTATCATGGGCGATATCGCAGCGCAGTATGCAGACATCGTTATTGTTACTGACGATGATCCTCACAATGAGGCTCCCGCTCCCATCCGCGAAGCAGTAGAAGCCGGCGCTCGCGCAGCTCAGGAACAGGGCGCTCGCGCTCAAGAAGTTCACAACATTGAGCCGCGCTCACGAGCTATCGAATTCGCGGCAAGCATCGCCGGTGAACACGACTCAATCGTCGTTGCCGGACGCGGCCACGAAACCGCTCAGGACGTTGCCGGTGAAGACCTTGAACTCGACGACCGCGTAGAAGTTGCACGCGCACTCACCCAGCAGGGCTACGATGTTTTGCCCGACTACCGCTTGGACTAAGGAAGCAATAACCCATGATTGAACTTTCAGCAGCCGAGGTTACTCAAGCAGTAGCCGGAACGCTTATGGGAGCAGACGACGAAAGCGCTCAAAGTATCCGTGTCAGCTCAGCAACCACAGATTCACGCGAGGTTGTAGCCGGTACTTTGTTCTTGGCTAAGCCAGGTGAGACCACTGACGGGCATAATTTTGTTCCCTCAGCTTTTGAAACCGGTGCAACACTAGCCCTAGTCGAACGTCAGATCACTGACGCCAACGGAGCGCTGTACCCCAGCGTCCTTGTGGACGACGTTGTTCTTGCTATGGGGCGCCTGGCTGCTTTCATTATTGAGAAGCTTCGTGGAGCGGGCGAAATCACTGTTATCGGAATCACCGGGTCCGCAGGTAAAACCACCACTAAAGACCTCCTTGCCGGCATCTTCGCAACCGCAGGAAAAACTGTAGCTCCCGTGGGCTCGTTCAACGGTGAAGTCGGTGTGCCCCTAACGGTCTTCCGTGCAGAATACGACACTCGCTATCTCGTAATCGAGATGGGTGCGGACGGTCTGGGACACATCGAGTACCTCGCTAATATTGTCAAACCTGACGTCGGTGCGATTCTCAAAGTCGGTACAGCTCACGCTGGCGAATTTGGGGGAGTCGACAACATCGAAAAAACCAAGGGTGAACTTGCCGAAGGCGTCAGCCAGGCGCTCGCACTCAACGATGACGACTACCGCGTGCGTCGTATGATTTCTCGTTCCTCAGTACCCACCATTTACTTTGGTGTGGGAGAATCCAACCACGACGGTGGCGTTCAGCCTCGAGTCTCTGCCACCAACCTGGTCACCGGCGCTACCGGATGCCCGGAATTCACCTTGCATTTTCCCGATGGGCAAAGCTTTGCAATCGCTTCACGCCTGATCGGTGAACACCACGTGTACAACCTGCTGGCAGCTGCTACCTTGGCGTACCAGGTAGGAATCGAAACCTCTGTTATCGCAGAAAAACTCAACGAGCTCGGTGCCACATCCCGCTGGCGCATGGAACGTACCGAACGTGAAGACGGCGTCACCGTTATTAACGATGCCTACAATGCCAACCCGGAATCAATGGCAGCAGCACTTCGCGCGCTGACTCAGCTCGGTCGCCAGGAGCCCCCGCGTCGTACATGGGCAGTGCTTGGCGCCATGCTAGAACTGGGTGATGCTTCTGCTGAGGAACATGACAAGCTCGGTCGCCTAGCGGTGCGCATGAATATTTCTAAGTTGATTGCTATCGGCGCAGAAGCTAAGCCTATCTACAATGCTGCTCATCTTGAGGGGTCCTGGGGAAATGAAGCAACCTGGGTAGAAACCAACGACCAGGCCCTGGAAATCCTACGTTCTGAGCTTGCACCAGGCGACGTTGTACTTTTCAAGTCTTCCAACGCGGCCAAAGTCAAAGATCTCGGCGATCAGGTAGCGCAGGACGCACCGGAAAACCACGCTACTGAGACGCGCACCGCATCGTGGTTAAGTGCTGGAGACTTCGTGAACCCTGTAAACTCAGACTTTGGCGCGAAAACGACGCCGGACGATACGCAGGAATAACAAGGGAAGGCACAAAGAACTCCTATGATTCCAATCCTGTTAGCAGCCGCTTTTGGTCTGCTTATCTCGATTTTTGGTACACCGATGTTCACCAAGTACTTGGTGCGACAGCATTACGGCCAGTTCATTCGTGAAGACGGCCCTACCTCGCACCAAGTTAAGCGCGGTACCCCCACTATGGGCGGTGTCGTCATTATGGCTGGTGCAACCGGTGGTTTCTTGCTGTCTATGTTGCTTTCAGCTTTGCTGTTTGGTACCCAGGCGCTGCCTTCTGTTTCTGTCTGTCTTCTTCTCTTCTTGATGCTCGGCATGGCCGGCGTTGGTTTCATCGATGACTACAAGAAAATCGCTAAGAAGCAGTCTGAAGGTTTGACTCCTAAAGGCAAGATTTTCTTGCAGGGTCTCATCGGCGTTATTTTTGGTGTCTTGGCACTGTGGTTCCCCAACCAGTATGGTTGGACTCCGGCCTCCACTCACGTATCTTTTACTCGAGATACCGCTTTTGACTTGGCCTTCTTCGGGTCGATTATCGGCGTTATTCTCTTTGTCTTGTGGGCTAACCTTATTGCTACCGCAACCACCAACGCGGTTAACCTGACCGACGGTCTTGATGGTTTGGCATCAGGCGTCGCCATCATGGTATTCAGCGGTTACATGCTGATGACCATGTGGCAGAACAAGCACCTGTGCCTGCCAGGCGCAACAGATGGGGTCTGCTACGAAGTACGTGACTCACTGCAACTTTCTATGATGGCGGCAGCACTGGTTGGCTCACTCATCGGTTTCCTCTGGTGGAACACCTCACCTGCATCCATCTTTATGGGCGACACCGGTTCGCTGGGTCTGGGCGGTGCACTTGCTGCTTTCGCAATTCTGACTCGTACTGAACTGCTGCTCATCATTATTGCCGGTCTATTCGTCATGATTTCAGCATCCGTTATTTTGCAGGTTGGCTACTTCAAAATTTCAGGCGGTAAGCGCATCTTCCGTATGGCACCTTTGCAGCACCACTTTGAGCTGCTGGGCTGGCCCGAGGTTAAGGTTGTTGTCCGCTTCTGGATTATTGCCGGTCTCTTTGTACTCGCCGCGCTTGGCCTGTTCTACGGTGATTGGCTCATCAGCGAGGGAGGAATGCTCTAATGCGAGCAACCAACGAAAACCCTATTTTGCCCAATGCTCGTTTAGATCAGCTCACTAGCTGGGATTCTGACTGGGCGGGACTGAAAGTCGTTGTGGCTGGTCTGGGCGTCTCAGGCTTCTCAGCAGCAGACACCCTTATTGAACTTGGTGCCCGCGTTGTTGTTGTGGACGGCAACGCCAGCGATGTCAATCAAGAAAAAGAACAGACTCTTCGCATTATCGGTGCGGCAGACGTCCTTCTGGGCGAAGGCGTCATGGACAATCTTCCCACCGTTGACGGTGACAAAGCTGACCTCGTCATCACTTCACCCGGATTGCGTCCGACCCTCGGTATTCTTGCCGACGCGGTTAAGCAAGGGGTACAAATTTGGGGCGATGTAGAGCTTGCCTGGCGGTTGCGCGAACGCGAAGGACGCAAGACGGCGCAGTGGCTGTGCATTACCGGCACAAACGGTAAGACCACCACTGTGGGTATGCTCGAATCGATTTTGCAGACCGCTGGGTTCAAAGCGATTGCTGTAGGCAATGTGGGTACTCCCATTCTTGATGCGCTACGCGATCCGGTGGAATACGACTTCTTCGCTGTTGAACTTTCAAGCTTCCAGTTGCACTGGACCCACAGCATGTCTCCACTAGCTTCGGTTGTTTTGAACGTCGCTGAAGATCACGTCGACTGGCATGAGGGTTACGCTAACTACTTGGCTGATAAGGCTCGTATCTACGAGAACACTCAGGTTGCCTGCATTTTCAACGCTAACCAGAACGAAATCGTAAAGATGGTTGAAGAAGCTGACGTGATTGAAGGCGCGCGTGCTATCGGTTTCTGGGCAAATACTCCTAGCATCTCAATGCTTGGCGTCATTGACGGCCTGCTAATTGACCGTGCCTTCTTGGACGATCGCCACACGAAGGCTCTGGAAATTGGTGCGGTTCAAGATACCGGTCAGCTTCCAACCCGCCACACCATTGAAAACGCTTTGGCTGCTTCTGCTTTAGCACGCGCAGCCGAGATTGAACCTGAAAAGATCCGCGAAGGTTTGCGTGCCTACGAGCCCGGTGCTCACCGCATCCAGTTAGTAGCAAACACTCACGGAGTGCTGTGGGTAAACGACTCTAAGGCTACGAACCCGCACGCAGCAAACGCATCGCTGGCGTCTTTTAAGCCTGTTATCTGGATTGCCGGCGGCCTCTCTAAAGGCGTGGAATACGATGAACTGGTCACCGAACACAAAGACCGACTCAAAGCGGTCATTGTGATTGGCACCGATCACCAAAAGCTACTGGACGCTCTAGAGCACCACGCGCCGGAGGTCCCGGTTCATAACATCACAGAGCGAGCTAAAGACCAGGGTCTTGACCCGACCGATGGGCATTGGGCAATGAGCCAAGCAGTGGCTGTAGCGCATGAACTGTCAGCTCAAGATGACACCGTGTTGATGGCTCCGGCTGCTGCATCCATGGACCAGTTCGACACCTATGCGCACCGTGGCAATACATTTATTGATGCGGTTGCCAAATTAGTAGATGACATCAACGGTTAAAACCCGCTTTAAGAACAGCCGAAAGTCCTAGGATTTTCGGCTGTTCTTTACACTTTTAGCTTGTACAATCACAGCGTAAAACCACTGAGATATCTTTTGATATTGAGGAGAGAAGTTCATGAGCGCACCTGCCGCTAGCCGGTCAGATTCTTCGCGTATGCCGTTGCCTAGGCGCAAAGTGTCTTCGCTACGTCGTACCTATGATCGGGCATATAACCGTTTTTCGATGATGAGCATCAAAGATGTGCCGCTACTGCTGTGGTTGCTTGCTTTGTTGCTGACCGGTTTCGGTTGCATGATGGTTCTTTCAGCGTCGTTTGTTGAAAGTATCGCTCAGGGACTTGAGCCCTACGCTCAGGCGTTTAGCCAGCTGCGTTCGGCTGCATTGGGCGTGATTATCATGCTTGTTGCGTCGCTGACTCCGGTGACCTGGTATCGCAATAAGGTTGTGCCTCATCTCTTGCTCGCCTTGGCCCTTGTCATGCAGTTAGCTGTGATTGTTGCGGGTGTAACCATCAACGGTAACCGTAACTGGATTCGGCTAGGTGGACAGAGCCTTCAGCCCTCAGAAATTAGCAAACTTCTCTTAATCCTGTGGCTGGCCTATGTTTTGAACCTGCGCGGAGATCTATCGAAATCTAAGCTTGGCGATAGTATTTTCAAAATCGTTGTGCCATCCGCTGTGGGCTTTGGTGCGCTGGTTTTCATGATTCTGCTGGGCCACGACTTAGGTACCGTAATCGTGTATTCGATTATTTATGTGGGTATGCTGTGGATGCTCGGTGTGCCGAAGAAACTTATGCTCGGTGCAATCGCGGCGGTCGGTTTCGTGGGCCTGATTTTTGTACTCACCAGCCCTAACCGTCTTGATCGTATTTTCGCGGTATTTGGTAACTGCACCGGCTTTGTCTGCGATCAGTCCAATGCCGGTATGGCTGCTCTAGCGACCGGTGGTATTTGGGGAGTAGGTCTTGGCCAGTCGCGCCAGAAGTACAGTTACCTACCTGAGGCGCATAACGACTACATCTTCGCAATTATTGGTGAAGAACTGGGACTGGTCGGAACCATTATGACGCTGGTGCTGTATGTGGGTCTGATTTATTGTGCGGTGCGCATTTTGTTGCGCTCCTCAGACCGTTACATCCGTTTGGCAACCTCGGGCATTCTGCTGTGGCTCTCAGCTCAGATGCTCATCAACGTTGCAATGGTGACAGGCATGGGCCCCGTGATCGGTGTGCCGCTACCGTTCGTTTCTTACGGTGGTACCTCTCTCATGGCTTCAATGGCAGCTGCTGGCTGCCTGGTGGCTTTTGCCCGACAAACCCCTTTGACCTCTCTGGCGGGGGAGCCGCGTCTTGATGATCCCGCGCGTCTTGCCAATCCCTTAGAACGTAAGGACGCTGAACGACGCGCTAAGCTGTTGCCTGTTATCCGCGAAGAAGAAAAAGCTCGCGCCCACGAGGCTCCCATTGACTGGAGTCCTGTGCTGGCTCGCCTGGGTTTGCAGACCGCTACTTCTTCACCTCAACGTAGGCGTCCTGCACCGGCCCAGTCCGGTCAAGGACGCGGTGCGCATCCTCCTTCGCCTGTTCGTACAGAACGTAAGCGTCAGCAGCAAACGCAACGTAATGCCTCGGCAAAAGCCCGCCGTACTGACTCATCAAAGGTGAGTGCTTCTCCTGCCGCAAAGCGTCCTGTATCTGCAGACTCAGCTTCATCTAGGGGCACTACGTCCTCGCGCGGTGCGGAAGTTGCGGTAACTCGTCGACCAAAGAATGCTTCTACTGAGCGGCGCGCAACTCCGTCGCAGACGGGCAAGAAAGTGTCTTCGCCTGCGAAAACACAACCGCAACAACCCGTAAAGAAGTCTTCACCGCAAGCAGCCCCGCTGCCTCCGGGGCTAAAGCCAATTCGCAAAGCACGTAAGACCGACCGCTAATTCTTGAGTCTAGAGCAGCGTGGTTTGAGGAAAGGATACGTTTAGAGAATCATCGCTTCACCGCGTAGACTTAGGATTAATACGCAAAATTTTATTGGAGTTTGAGATGAGCAAAGCACCTTCAGTAGTACTTGCTGGCGGTGGAACCGCTGGGCATATTAGCCCGATGCTGTCTATTGCAGATGCCATCAAGGCTGAAGCGCCAGAGACGAAGATTCTGACAGTGGGAACAGCCGGAAGCATGGAAGAACGTCTAGTGCCTGAGGCAGGCTACGATATTGAGTTCATTCCTAAGGTTCCTTTTCCGCGTCGTCCTAATGCGGCTGCTCTAAAATTTCCTCTTCAGTTCAATAAGGCTTTGAAACAAGCGGCCGATATTTTGCGTCGTGCAGAGGCAGACGTAGTGGTCGGCGTGGGCGGTTACGTCTGCACACCGATGTATCTGGCTGCGCATAAGCTGAACATTCCTGTAGTAATTCACGAGGGCAATGCGAAACCTGGCCTAGCTAATAAGGTCGGCGCAAAGAAAGCTCACCTTGTAGCTACCGCGTTTGAAAACACCCCTATTGCGGGTGCCCGCTATGTTGGTATGCCCATGCGCGGTGAGGTAGCGTCCGTTGATCGCAATGCTCGTCGCAATGACGCCCGTAAAGCTCTGGGACTCGATGCTGATCTTCCCACCATTATTGTTACCGGTGGTTCTTTGGGTGCCTTGAGCATGAACACCACCGTTAAAGCCATTGCCGGTTTGCTCGAGGAGTGGGGCATTCAGTTGCTTCACATCACCGGACACGACAAGGTCGTACTCGATGATTCAGGCAAACCGCTTGAAGCCACTAACTATCGACAGGTTGAGTTCATCAACGGTATGCAGGACGTCTACGCCGCTGCAGATTTACTGGTAGTACGAGCAGGAGCTGCAACCGTCAGCGAAATCGCAGCTGTGGGCGTACCCGCAGTCTTTGTTCCGCTTCCCATTGGCAATGGTGAGCAGGCACTGAACGCCCGTGGATTGGTGGACGCTGGTGCAGCCCTGCTGGTGAAAGACTCCGAGTTCACCCCTGAATGGTTCTCGGCGAATATTCCCACACTTGTTAAAGACAGCGAAACGCTAGCCGACATGGCAACTAAGTCATACAGCCACGGTATTCGAAACGCGGCGCAGGTTATGGCACACGAAGTATTGAAGGTGGCAGGTAAATGACTAAATCAATGATGAATCTTAATCTTGAGATGCCCGACGTTCTGAATCCTCCGTTTGCGGCGCGTCCCCGTCTTTCAGATCTAGGACGCGTGCACTTTGTGGGTATCGGTGGCGCCGGTATGTCTGCCGTGGCTCGTTTGATGTTGCAGGCTGGGGTTGAAGTTTCAGGCTCTGATCAGCGTGAAAGCGCCGGGCTTAACGCGCTTCGAGCTCAGGGAGCTAAGGTTACTGTGCCTCAGGCTGCGCAGAACGTTGAGGGCGTCCAGACCGTTGTGGTTTCGACCGCTATCAAGGCGGACAATCCCGAGATGGTTGCTGCTCGTGAGCTGGGTCTTCGTATCATTCACCGCTCAGAAGCCTTGGCTGCTGCAATGGGAGATTCTCAGGTTATTGCTGTTGCAGGTACGCACGGTAAGACCACCACGTCGTCCATGATTGCAGTGATGTTTGACGGGCTTGCGCAGGATCCCTCCTTTGCTGTGGGCTCAGAAATTGCAGGTTACGGTACCAATGCTCACTTGGGTAGTACCTCTGAAACCTCATGGTTTGTTGCTGAGGCTGACGAGTCTGATGGCTCTTTTGTTCGTTATCTGCCCCAGATTGCAGTGGTTACTAACGTTGAGCCTGACCACCTTGATTTCTATGGCACCGCTGAAAAAGTGTATGAATCCTTCAACCGCTTTGTGGCGTCCATGAATGATGACGGTGTGCTCGTGACGTGTGCTGACGATGCAGGGGCGATGGATTTGGCGCGCCGTAGCCGCGAGGCAGGTGTTCAGGTAGTCACCTACGGCGAATCTGCAGAGGCAGATGTGCAGCTATTGGGTTCCACCAGCGAAGGAACCGTGTGTTCTTCAAACATCCGATGGGACTTTGAACTGGGTGGAAAGAGCTACCAAGGTGCAACAACTCTGACTCTTAACATCCCCGGCATCCATAATCAGCTCAATGCAACTGCAGGCTTCGTGTGTGGTTTGCTCGCGGGCTCTGACCCCGTTGAAATTGTTCAGGCGCTGAGGAAGTTTACCGGTACCGACCGTCGTTTCACCTTGCGCGGTGTAGCTAACGGTGTGAGCGTATTTGATGACTACGCGCATCATCCCACCGAAGTTCAGCGCGCTCTTGAAACCGGACGAACCGTAGCTGCCGGACACAACCTGTATGTCATGTTCCAGCCGCACCTGTTCTCACGTACGCAGGAATTTTCACGCGAGTTCGCTCAGGCTCTGTCTTTAGCTGACCGTTCCTACGTGCTAGATATCTATCCGGCCCGTGAGCTCCCAATCGAGGGCGTCACCAGCCACCTTATTACCGATGCCGGTTATTCAGAGGTAAAGTACGCTCATAGTGGCCATGAGGCTGTTGAACTGATTGCTCAGCAGGCTCAGCCCGGCGATATTGTCATGACGGTTGGTGCTGGTGATATCACCTCGTACGGGAATGCTCTCATCGAAGCGCTGGCTACCCAGGAAAACTAGCCTTTCCATCTCAACTTCTTGATCAAGACACAACCAGTAAAGGATGTCTCTCACGTGGCTGAACAACAGAATCCTGAGGTGAGTGCTAACTCGCCGAAGGTGCGACGCCTTGATACTGCTGATGAGCTGGTGAGCGTCGAGGACCAAAAAGTTGGTCGGCTGACTCAGTGGCGGGCTGCAACGAAAGAACGCAATACGCAACAGGGACAGAAAAAGGCAGTTCATACCCCCGAGATTGATAGACGGTTATCGCAATTGCGTCAGCAACGTAAGCGCAAGAAAGCTAAGCGGTGGGCGGTTGCGCTTGGAGCTTTTCTTGTAGCTACCGTGCTATTCGTAGGAATTGTCTTTTACTCGCCTTTACTTGCTGTTCGCACCATCACCGTGCAGGGGGCACATCTGCTATCAGAGGACTATGTGCAGCAGCAGCTCTCTGATCTAGACGGTGTGCCGCTGACGCGTGTGAGCGAACAAGATGTTCAGAACAGGTTGGGGGAGAACTCCATTCTTAGAGGTGTCACTATTGAGTCGCATCCGCCCCATGAGTTGGTAGTTCGCTTGCAAGAGCGCGTTCCGGTTGCTGTAGTCGAACAGGATAAAAAGTTCTATCTGGTTGATTCTGACGGTGTACAACTTGGTACCGTAGACTCTGTTGAGGATGCCGGCGTGCCGCTAATCGGAGGAGGCTTAGACGCTACTCATAAAGATTCCTTTGGGCCTATCACGCAGGTTCTTGCGTCCTTGCCGAGTTCGTTGATTTCGGAGGTCTCTGAGACTAAAGCGGATTCTTCATCGACTATCACGTTGAAAATGAAAGACGGTAGTACGGTGATGTGGGGGACCTCCTCTGAAAGTGAACTTAAAGCTAAGGTTCTAATTTCATTGCGTGAAGCACTGTCGGAGAATGGCGGGGTAGATACTTATGATGTTTCCAGCCCGCTTCACCCCACCACTAAATAGTCTAAAGTTAAACTTTAAGTTTTAGGCAATTTGCTGTTTTTGGGTAAAAAGTGCCTGATTGTAAGAAACATATGCGACATGCGCATATTGTATTGATACTCTTTTATGTGAGTATGTAGGTAAATAGTCGTTCAGGTTCCTTCAATCTAAAGATGAAGGTTTAAGTCTGAGCGATTGAAATCAAGATTTATTGAGGGACAAATGGACGCAGCAACTCCCCAGAATTACCTGGCTGTTATCAAGGTAGTTGGTATCGGTGGCGGCGGCGTAAACGCTGTTAACCGCATGATTGAGGTTGGTCTTCGCGGTGTTGAATTCATTGCTATCAACACTGACGCTCAGGCGCTGCTGATGTCAGATGCTGACGTCAAGCTTGATGTAGGACGCGAACTTACTCGCGGTCTCGGTGCGGGTGCTAATCCCGAGGTTGGCCGACAGGCAGCAGAAGATCACGAACAGGAGATTGAAGAAGTACTCAAGGGTGCTGACATGGTCTTCGTAACCGCTGGTGAGGGTGGTGGCACCGGTACCGGTGGCGCTCCCGTAGTTGCGCGCATCGCTCGTTCACTCGGTGCTTTGACCATTGGTGTTGTGACCCGCCCCTTCACCTTCGAAGGCCGCCGTCGTTCAAACCAGGCAGAAACCGGTATCGCAGCTCTTCGCGACGAAGTTGATACCCTCATCGTTATTCCTAACGATCGTCTGCTTTCAATCTCAGACCGAAACGTTTCAATGCTGGATGCGTTCAAGTCAGCTGATCAGGTTCTGCTCTCCGGTGTTCAGGGCATCACCGACTTGATTACCACTCCGGGTCTGATCAACCTTGACTTCGCTGACGTTAAGTCAGTGATGCAGGGTGCTGGCTCAGCATTGATGGGTATTGGTTCAGCTTCAGGTGAAGACCGCGCAGTCAAGGCAGCTGAGCTTGCAATCGCATCACCTTTGCTCGAGGCATCCATCGATGGTGCGCACGGCGTTCTGCTGTCCATCCAGGGTGGCTCAGACTTGGGTCTGTTCGAAATCAACGAGGCGGCTCGCCTGGTTCAGGAAGTTGCACACCCCGATGCGAACATCATCTTCGGTGCTGTTATCGATGACGCTCTTGGTGATGAAGCGCGCGTGACCGTGATTGCAGCTGGTTTCGATTCGGTAAACCCCGAAACCAACTCAAACAACAACAACGCGGCAGCTTCACAGGCTCAGCGCACTCAGCAGACCTTCGGCGGTAACTCTGCACAGCAGCAGCCCGGTGTTGGCTCAGCGCCTCAGCGCGGTGGTTTCTCATCAGCTCCCGCGTCCAACAACTGGTCACAGTCCAACAACGACGTTCCCGCTTCCGCAGGCTTCGATGTAGATTTACCTCCGGTTGTTGATGATTCTTCATCAAATTCTCGCAAGGATTCACTGGACGTTCCTGACTTCCTGAAGTAATTCTTGCCTATGGGCTATTGAGTAAGAGGTCGAGGCTTTGAGTCTCGACCTCTTGCTGTACCACTTCACGTTATGCGCTGTTCTAAGGAGTCTCGGTGAGCACTTTATTTGCCCAAGAAAAAGTGACCTTGGGCGAGCATCGAGTGTGTGTTGGTTTTACTTCGGTAGATACCGGAAATCTCGGCTTGCACGTGGGTGATAATGCACGTGCAGTGCAGATGTCCAGGGTCTTGCTTGATCGAGAGCTGGGGCTGATGGAGGGGTCTGTCGCCTACCTCAACCAGGTGCATGGAATCCACGTGGCTACCGATAAGGAGCTGGAGCCAGTTACTCGTCGAGATGCGGCAGAGAAGTCGGGTGCTGAGTTGCTGGAAACCGCACCTGTTGCCGATGCTGCCATCAGTGAGAACGCTCGCGCTTTGGCTGTGATGGTGGCAGATTGTGTACCGCTTGTTTTTTGTGCATCTCGACAAGAGGGCTTTCCTCTGATGGCTGTGGCTCACGCTGGACGACGTGGGTTGCTGGACGGTGTTATTCAACAAACCTTGGCGTCCTTAGAAGCAAAGGGCGCTACTGGCATCCAGGTATGGGTTGGGCCTTCAATCTGCGGTAAATGCTATGAGGTGCCATCAGCTATGCATGATGAGTCTGTTGCGCAGCACCCTGAGCTTGATTCTGAGACGAGCTGGGGTACTCCTGCGCTTGATCTACCTGCAGCAGCTGTTGCTATTGCCAGCCGGCATCACCTTGTAGCTCGCGTGAGTACAGAGTTCAACGCTTGCACCTTTGAAAATAAGAATTTGTTTTCGCACAGACGCGGCGCACCCCACGGCCGAATTGCTGGAGTAATTTGGAAGGAAGAACAATGAATGAACGTGTAGAGGAGCTTCGGGCTCGTCTTGAGAAAGTTCAGGACGCTATTGCTGAGGCATCCACTGATTATTCTGCTGTTCGGAACGAAACCTCTCGCGATGTTGAGCTCATGGTTGTGACCAAGTTTTTTCCCGCATCCGATGTGAAAAAACTCTATTCGATCGGCGTGCGCCATGTCGGTGAAAACCGAGATCAAGAAGCATCTGTCAAGGCACGTGATCTAGATTCGCTCACCTTGAACAATGAGAGTCCTTTGCGCTGGTCTTTCATTGGTCAGTTGCAAACAAACAAAGCAAAGTCAGTGGTGCGCTACGCAACGGACGTGCATTCCGTGGATCGTCCTTCGCTGGCTAAGGCATTGGCGAAGGCTTACACTAACCAGCTCAACCGCTATGAGGCAGAAGAAGATTCTGCTCCGTTGGCGCACAGCTTGGGCGGGTTGAAGTGCTTTGTGCAGGTGAGCCTTGATGAGGACGCTGCTGCAACAGCAGGTCAAGCTGCTGAAGGAAAGCGCGGCGGAAGCGACGCTGATGCTGCTCTTGAGATTGCGCAACTTCTTGAAGAGCTACCGGGGTTGAGTTGCGCGGGCGTGATGGGTGTTCCTCCGCTGGGTGGAGACCCTGACCAGGCCTTTGAACGTCTTTATGGTATTTCATCGCGTCTTCGCGAACAGTTTCCACACGCAGATCAGATTTCAGCAGGAATGAGTGGCGACATGGAATCTGCAATCCGCTGGGGATCCACCATCGTTCGTGTGGGGTCGCAGATTATGGGACCGCGTCCGCTGGTACAGTAGAACATATCGGTAGGAGCGTAGTTTTCAGCAAGTTCCAATCCAATAGATTTATTATTGATAAAAATGCTCAGTATAAGGAGAGACGATGGCTCGAACCCTGCAGCAGGCTATGGCATACCTTGGACTCGCTGAACCAGGTGAGCCCGTGCCTAATCAGCCGCGTAAAGCACCTGCTCATCAGGAAGAATATTACAGCGACGATGATTTGGACTTCCCTCGCGAAGAGTTCTTTGAGGACTACACTACTACGACAGTTGAGCCCGTAGAAGAAGAGCCAGAGGTCGAAGAAGAGTCAGATTTTAATGAGGTTTTTGAATCTACTCCTATTGCTGAGCGTCCTCAACCTTCTACCTCTGGCAGTAGAGCAGCTCGCGCCGTCCGCCCTCTTGAAACCCACTACGAAAGCGAAGAAGAATTGCGCCGTATTACCACTATTCACCCCCGTTCGTACAATGATGCAAAAATTATCGGTGAATCATTCCGTGAGAATATTCCCGTCATCATGAACGTGACAGATATGGGTGAGGGAGAAGCTAAGCGCTTGGTTGATTTCTCAGCTGGCTTGGCGTTCGCTCTTCACGGTTCCATTGAGCGTGTGACAGACAAGGTCTTTTTGTTGACCCCCGCTAACCTCGAGGTGTTAGGTGCGGAAGGTGCTGATATTCCTCTTTCTGTAGATGAGGATTCAAACCACCTCTTCAACCAGGCATAGGTTGTTGAATGGGATACGTTTTTGCGCTGTTAACAATCGCTGTGTATCTCTTTTACATAGCTCTCATTTTGCGCTTGGTCTTTGACTGGGTGCAGATGTTCTCGCGTTATTGGAAGCCGAAGGGCGTTGTGCTGGTGGTGGCGTCGGCTGTTTATGCCGTTACTGACCCTCCGATGAATGCGTTGCGACGCCTGATTCCTCCTTTGCGTCTTGGCGCTGTTGGCCTGGATGTCGGCTTCCTTATTCTTGTGATTGCGGTTGGTTTTGCTCAGACGATCTTGCGTGGAATTACTGCGGGACTTTCATAGTCTTTAATTTGTTTGAGCTTTAAGTATAAAATTTTTCTCTTTTGGTAGCTTTGTGGGCTGTTTAGGGGATAGAATTTTAGTACTTCACCAACGCTATGACGCTGAGCATTTCATAAAGCGAACGCATGGATTGGTGGGCGTTGTATCGTAATGATGTGTTTCATTTCAAATTCTGTGTGTAGACACTAATAACGATAAAGATTTCCTTTGAAAATAAATCTGCACGGGTTTTCTGGCGGGTTTGGGGTTGTCGAGCGCTCAAAAGATTGTAGAATCTTATTCCGTTAGAGATGTTTTGGGGTAACATCTGACCGTTTTATCCAAAACGGTTGTATTCAAATTATGAGGTGATTCACTCGTGGCTCTTACGCCAGAAAACGTGATCAACAAGGGGTTCAAATTCACGAAGTACACCAAGGGCTACTCCATGGAGGAAGTCGATGACTTTCTTGATGAGGTAGTGGTTGAGTTTCGCCGGTTGAATGCTGAAAACGCTTCACTCAAGCGGCAGCTCGAAGAAGCTGAGAATCAGCTGTCTCAGGCTAGTGCCTCTGAAAATGAAGTGCTTGAGGCAGAGGTGGTTGAAGATTCAACGCCTGTTAACGCTTCTGAAACCGTTGTTCAGAACACTGAGTCTGTAGTTGCGGAGCCTGAAGTTGCACCTGTTTCTACAGCGCAACCTGATAACGCAACCTCTTTGCTTGCTATGGCTCAGAAGGTGCACGACGAATACGTTGCTGCTGGCAAGGCAGAAAAAGAACGTATGATTGGTGAGGCTCGAAAAGAAGCAAACACTATGCTTTCTGATGCTCGCACCGAGCGTAATCGTATGTTGGCTGATTTGGATCAGACCAAGAAGCAGCTTGAGAATTCTGTTGATAGCTTACGCACCTTTGAAAAGCAGTACCGTCAGGGTCTGCGTGAATTCATGGAAGCGAATTTGAAAGAACTGAATTCGACGCCGAATATCGAAGCTCAGAAAGTGAGTACTTCGCAAGTGGCTGACGCTGTTTAGGCGTATAAAACTTATTGAAAGTGGTGGGTAAGACAGTACAGGTCTTGCCCACCATTTTTATGTGTGATGAGTGTGCCGTCTGAGGTCATAGGTCTCAGTGGTAGCTCGCGTGTATGCTTGATAAGTTATTCGGTTTCGCGAAAGGGTTGCGTGAGGTGAACGCAGGACAGGATGTTGTTCGTACCGGTCGTATAGTGAGTTCTCGTTCTAAGTGGGGTCTCGCTATCGTTCTCTTTGTGCTGGTCTACATGATCGATCAGGGATCTAAATGGTTGGTCGAACACGCGATGACACTGGGGCAAAGGATTGAAGTTATTCCCGGTGTTTTTCGTTGGTTTTACATTCTGAATCCTGGCGCCGCCTTCTCGTTCGGGGAAGGTCATACCTGGGTTTTTACGGTGATTCAGGCGGTCGCGGCAGTAATAGTTGTGACGGCATTGATGCGGGCTCGTTCGCTGTGGTGGGTCGTATCTCTTGCCTGCCTGCTGGGCGGCATTTTAGGGAACCTCACGGATCGTTTATTCCGCGCACCTGGATTTGCGATTGGGCATGTCGTTGACTTTATCTCCGTGGGCAATTTCGCTATTTTCAATATTGCAGATAGCGCTATTTGCCTTGCGATGGCAGCAATCATCATCATGACAGTTGCGGGACTTAAGCTCGATGGAACCTTTGAAAAATCTGCATCAACCAGCGAGGAGAAATAACTAGTGAGTAACCGTATTACCCAGCGTCTGACTGTGGACCCTGATAATGCAGGGACGCGCTTGGACGCCTTCGTAGCGTCCTCACTGGATGTGCCGCGTGGCGTTGCTGCTGACTGGGCCAAAGATAGCCAGATTAAGATTGAGCGAGCCGGTAAACCGGTTAAGAGTACAAAATCTGCCAAGGTTGCTGAAGGCGACACCGTGGTGGTGGATGCGCCTGCGCCGCGGGATATCACCGATGTGCAGCCAGAATACGTTGATGGCTTTTCTATCGTGTACCAAGACGATGACATCGTGGTCGTCGATAAGCCTGCCGGTGTGGCGGCGCATCCATCGCAAGGCTGGCACGGCCCCACCGTAGTGGGGGTATTACTCGGGGCAGGAATCACGGTTTCTACTTCTGGAGCCGCTGAACGCCAGGGTATCGTGCACCGCTTGGACGTTGGAACCTCCGGGCTCATGGTGGTTGCCAAAAATGAGAACTCGTACTCCGAACTCAAGCGTGCCTTCAAAGAACGCACCGTTGAGAAGGTCTATCATGCCCTCGTACAGGGAATCCCCGATCCTCTCAAAGGCACGATCGATGCGCCGATCGGACGCCACCCCGGCTACGAATGGAAGTTCGCGGTTATTGAGGGTGGACGCGACTCCGTAACGCACTACGAGGTCATTGAGGCGTTCGGACCGGCTTCGTTAGTTGAGGTTCACCTTGAGACAGGACGAACCCACCAGATTCGCGTCCATTTCTCTGCCCTCAAGCATCCGTGCGCAGGCGACCTAACCTACGGGTCAGATCCGTCCATGAGTGCGAACCTCGGTCTCACTCGCCAGTGGTTGCACGCTCACAAACTAGGCTTTACACACCCGGGCACGGGGGAGTACGTTGAGTTTGAATCACCGTACCCGCAAGACCTGGAATACGCTGTAGAAACTCTGCGCAACGGCGACTTCTAAACACTTTGATTGACTATAACTTCACGAGAAACAGGGGAATGCAGTGAGCGGCAAAGGCTTTACCCACCTTCACGTACACACCGAGTACTCGATGCTCGATGGGGCAGCACGTCTAACTGACCTCTTCGACCACACCAAAGAACTCGGCATGAACTCTTTGGCGACCACTGACCACGGCTTTCTCTTTGGTGCTTTTGATTTCTGGAACAAGGCAAAACAAGCAGACGTGAAGCCTATTATTGGTGTTGAAGCCTATGTCACTCCCGGTACTGCTCGTCAGGACCGCTCTCGAGTGAAGTTTGCTGACGGTGGTCGTGATGACGTCTCAGGCGGCGGTGCTTACACCCATATGACCCTGTGGGCAGAAAACACGCAGGGTATGCATAACCTGTTCCGCGCATCCTCCCTGGCATCGCTTGAAGGTCACTTTTATAAGCCGCGTATGGACCGCGACCTGCTTCAGACCTACGGTAAAGGTCTGATTGCAACCACGGGGTGTCCCTCTGGCGAAGTTCAAACCCGTTTGCGACTGGGACAGTATAAAGAAGCTGTGCAGGCAGCCAGCGACTTCCGCGATATTTTCGGTAAAGAAAACTATTACTGCGAAATCATGGATCACGGTCTTACCATTGAGAAGAACGTGATGAACGATCTCATCAAGCTCTCCAAAGAGCTGAATCTTCCACTGGTTGCCACCAACGACCTTCACTACACCCATGCGGAGGACGCGAAAGCCCACGCAGCTCTACTGTGCGTGCAGTCCGGTTCAACACTGCAGGACCCCAAGCGATTCAAATTCGATGCCGATGATTTCTACTTGAAATCCCCGGAAGAAATGCGTCATCTCTTCCGTGATTTCCCAGAAGCCTGCGATAACACCCTAGAAATCGCTGAGCGTTGCAACGTCGAATTCAACACCAAAGCGAACTACATGCCGCGTTTCCCCGTGCCCGAGGGCGAAAACGAGGAATCCTGGTTCGTTAAAGAAGTTGAAAAAGGCCTACACTACAGATTCCCCAACGGAGTTCCCGATGAGGTGCGCAAACAGGCCGAATACGAAGTCGGCATCATCTCTCAGATGGGCTTTCCCGGATACTTCCTTGTGGTCGCGGACTTCATCAACTGGGCAAAGAGTCAGGGTATTCGCGTAGGTCCCGGACGCGGCTCCGGTGCGGGTTCCATGGTGGCGTACGCTATGCGTATTACCGACCTCAACCCTCTTGAACACGACCTCATCTTTGAGCGATTCCTCAACCCCGACCGCGTCTCCATGCCCGACTTCGACGTCGACTTCGATGATCGCCGCCGTTCTGAAGTGATTCACTACGTGACCGAGAAGTACGGCGAAGACAAGGTAGCGATGATCGTTACCTATGGCACCATTAAAGCGAAGCAGGCGCTGAAAGACTCCTCTCGCGTCCTCGGCTACCCCTTCTCAACCGGTGAACGCCTGACCAAGGCGATGCCCGAAGACATTATGGGTAAGAACATCGCGCTCGCCAATGTCTACAACCCCGATGATAAGCGTTACGGGGACGCCGGTGATTTGCGTGAACTGATTGAGACCGACCCCGATTCCGCCAAGGTTTTTGAGACCGCTAAAGGCTTGGAAGGTCTGAAACGTCAGTGGGGCGTGCACGCGGCAGGCGTTATTATGTCGAGCCACGACCTCATCGATGTGATTCCTATTATGCGCCGAGAGCAAGACGGCCAGGTCATCACTCAGTTCGATTACCCCACGTGTGAAGGTCTTGGCCTGATCAAGATGGACTTCTTGGGTCTGCGAAACCTCACCATCATTTCGGATGCTCTTGAGAACATCAAGATGAACCGAAACGAAGAGATCGACCTTGAGACGCTTGAGATTGATGACGCCGAGTCGTACAAGCTCCTAGCGCGCGGCGATACTCTGGGCGTATTCCAGCTCGATGGTGGTCCCATGCGTCAGCTCCTTAAGCTCATGCAGCCCGATCACTTTGAGCACATTTCGGCGGTTTTGGCACTGTATCGTCCCGGCCCCATGGGTGCTAACTCGCACACCAACTACGCTTTGCGTAAGAACGGACTGCAGGAAGTCACGCCTATTCACCCTGAGCTCGAAGAGCCGCTGGCAGAAATCCTAGATACCACCTACGGCCTGATCGTGTATCAGGAGCAGGTAATGGCAATCGCTCAGAAGGTCGCTGGTTACTCGTTGGGCGAGGCGGATATTTTGCGCCGTGCAATGGGTAAGAAGAAGAAAGCGGAGCTGGATAAACAGTACGCAACCTTCCACCAGGGCATGCTCGATAACGGTTTCTCAGAAGGTGCTGTCAAGGCTCTATGGGACATTCTGCTGCCCTTCTCTGACTACGCGTTCAACAAGGCACACACCGCGGCGTACGGTTTGGTCTCTTACTGGACCGCCTACCTGAAGGCTCACTATCCGCAGGAGTACATGGCAGCACTGCTCACCTCAGTGGGCGATGATAAAGACAAGCTCGCGCTGTACCTTAACGAGTGCCGTCACATGAAGATCACGGTGCTCCCGCCCGACGTCAACGAATCAGCGCTGAACTTCACTCCTGTAGGTAAAGATATTCGCTTTGGCATGGGCGCTATTCGTAACGTCGGCGCAAACGTTGTGACAGCAATGGTCGAAACCCGTGAGGAAAAGGGACGCTTTGAGTCTTTCCACGACTTCTTGAAGAAAGTCCCTGCGGTCGTCTGCAATAAGCGCACCGTGGACTCACTCATTAAGGCTGGTGCTTTCGATGATCTTGGGCACTCGCGTCGTCCGCTGTCGATGATTCACGAAGAAGCTATTGATGCAACCGTCTCGGTCAAGCGTCAAGAAGCTGCTGGCCAGTTCGACCTCTTTGGCGATATGGGAATGGGCGGCGATGATCCCTCCGACGATCTCATGATTGCAATCCCGGATGTTCCCGAGTGGGAGAAGAAAGACAAGCTCAACTTTGAGCGCGAAATGCTCGGGCTTTACGTCTCTGACCACCCTCTGCGTGGCTTAGAGGAGCAGCTGGATGCGCTGTCGGACGCGTCTGTACAGTCGCTGTTGGATGAGGACTCTACGCGCGGTGATGGCTCGATTGTGACTGTTGCAGGCATGATTACCTCTGTATCGCGTCGTATCGCTAAAGCTAGCGGTAACCCGTACGCGCGTATTGAACTTGAAGATCGTACCGGTTCGATTGAAATCATGTTCTTCGGTAAGGTCTACGGTCCGTATTCCAACGCGCTCGTCGAAGATCAGATTTGTACGATTAAGGGACGCCTGCAGCGTCGCGACGATGGCTCTGTGACGATCTCTGCTCAGGAGATGCAGATTCCTGAGATTTCAGCTGACGGCAAGGCAGGGCCGGTCACGATCTTTATCCCTGAGTATAAGGCCACGCAGGATTCAATTACTGCGCTTCGCGATGTGCTGGAGAACCACCGCGGTGAGTCAGAGGTGCGCATTATGCTCTCAACTCGCACTAAGAAGGTGCACATGCGCATACCGCCGAACCTTCGGGTGACGCCTAATCCCAACCTCTTCGGCGATCTAAAGGTGCTCTTTGGGCCAACCTGTTTGGACGCCGCATAGACCATCGAAGTACACTCAAGCCCCGCATCCGCAGTCTTTGCTGATGCGGGGCTTTTGCATGCCTGGTCTTCTCCGGGAGGGGACGAAACCCTCTTCGTAAAGGACGCTCTGGAAGCAATCGCAGGGTTGCTAGTTCTTACGTGTAAACTCCGTAGAAGATGAGAGAACTCTGAGTCTTATAATCTCTAACTTAACATTTGGGTAACTTCATAGCTGGTGCTGCGTGAATGTATCTGCGGGGTAGTTGGGTGCTGGAAAGAATATCCCGGGTGACTAGAAGCTTTGATGGCTATCAGCCCTAGATTCTTCAGTGAACCCCGCAGAAGGCAACGTAATAAGGTTGTTTTATAACTAACAGTTTTAAAAGCTCTTCCTACAATGAAAGTAATTCATCACATTACATTCATAGTTTCATGGGAGAAATGATGACTACGTCTACCAGCTCGTACGCGGCCAACTCCACTGCACAGACCAGCGGTTGGAAGCGCCTTGTCACTTTGGATTACCTGAATCACGAAAATATGCGAAGCTTCGGTCTTCTGATTTTGTGTCTGGGAACCTTGGCGATTTTCCTTCACGACTGGCATAAACTTCACGGCTACCAGGGGATCGTGAAATTCTTGGGAACAGCTCCAGTAGGTGAGCTGGCTCCATAGTTCTTCGGTTTCTTGGTTGTTGCAGGGCAGTTGCTTTTGGGCATTGCTCTGGCTCTTGGAATTTTCACTCGCTGGTCTGGCCTCTGGCTGGCCTGCATGTTTGCTTTCATCATTCTCGCTGTCAATATTCCCACTAATGGTTTGATCAGCGAGCAGGGCGGCTTGAGCTTTGAACCGGCGCTCTTCTATTTTGTTCCCGGCGTGGTTCTTTTCTTCACCGGAGCCGGTAAGTTCTCGCTCGAGTATCTGCTGGTAGGACGCCATCGTCACAGCACCATCGACTAACGAGGCAAAACACTGAACCACTACGAAAAGAGGGGTTCGGTACATCGGGTAGATGTACCGAACCCCTCAATCTTTGAGTGAATAAAACCATTTACTCGCCGGGTGCGTCCAGCGCGGGCTGGCGAGATGCTAGGTCACGGTCTAGGCGCAAGAGACCTGAGCCGTCGTTACCGATCATCTTGAGATGCGCAAGAATCTCTGAGACGGTAGCTTCTTCCTCAATCTGTTCTTCAACAAACCAGTTGAGCAGAGGGCGTGATTCAAGATCACCAGCCGCATCGCTTTCTCGGTACAAATCGCGGATGGACGCTGAAACCTTCTGCTCGTGGGCAAGGGCTGCTTCGAACATCTCAACGGGGGTAAGACCGGTCTTTACATTGTGCTCAGCAATAGCGCCGATATTGGCATGGTTACCGCGGTCTGAGAGGAACTTGATGAACTTGAGAGCGTGTTCAGTTTCTTCTTCAGCCTGAGCGTTGAACCAGGCTGAAATGCCGGGAAGGTCCTGCTCATCGGCTTCAATAGCCAGCTGACGGTAAACAAGTGATGACTCAAATTCGAGAGTGATCTGAGCTTGGAACTGTTTTTCTAAATCGTTATTAATCTGCATATCTAAAAATGTAGCGGGCTAAGGCTCTCTTGTCACCATTGGTTAGGCTTAGTTTAGCCGTGAAGATGAGCCTCAGCGAGCTGTTTAGCTTTTTCACTTTGTGAAACTGGCAGTCGTTTAGCCAAACACTTGCGGCTACACTATCTGCATGAGCAATCAGCAGTTATCACACGTTAACCTTCGTACCATCAATCTGCGCGGAACACAGCACAGCTATAGCGAGTTGCGCTCACTTGTGCCCCGTCAGACCGCTGAATTTGTGGGAAGCGCTCAGCATACGGTGAATGAGATTATCTCTACAGTGCGTGAGCGTGGGGCTGAATATCTGCGTGAATTGTCCACTCGATTTGATGGTGTAGAACAGGGGGCCTTGCGTGTTCCTCAGCAGGCTATCGATGACGCGGTTGCTCAGCTTGATCCCGAGGTCCGCCGCGGACTGGAGACAGCTATTGAGCGCACTCGAGCATTTGCGGCAGCGCAGCGTCCCGAAGACGCTCGTATTGAGGTTGCCCCCGGCGCTTATCTGGTGAATCGTTGGACGCCGGTTCGACGCGTCGGACTGTATGTTCCCGGTGGTCTGGCGGTGTACCCCTCATCGGTGGTTATGAACACGGTTCCTGCCCAGGCTGCCGGTGTAGAATCCATCGTTTTGTGCACCCCTCCTCAGAAAGAGTTTGGGGGACTGCCGCATCCTACTATTTTGGGAGCGGCTGGACTTTTGGGCATTACCGAAGTGTGGGCTATTGGTGGTGCTCAAGCGTTGGCCGCGATGGCGTATGGAATCGACGACGCCGGCGACCACCTTGAGAGCGTCGATACCATTACCGGACCGGGCAATATTTTTGTAGCGCTTGCCAAACGAGCTCTCCAGGGCACAGTGGGTATAGACGGTCAGGCTGGCACCACTGAGATTGCGGTTATTGCTGATGAAGAAGCAAATCCGGTCTACGTGGCTGCTGACCTGATTTCTCAGGCGGAACACGACCCAAACGCTGGGTCTGTGCTGATCACGCACTCAGAAGATACGGCAAAGAACGTCCGAGAAGAAATCAACAAACAAGTGAGTATTACCAAGCACGCTGAACGCGTCCAAACAGCATTGCAGGGGGAGCAGTCCGGGATTATCCTGACTGATTCCATAGAGCACTCTATTCAGGTGGCGAATGCCTACGCCGCCGAACACCTTGAGATTCATACGCGTAACGCGGCCCATGTGGCTTCAGAAATTCGAAACGCCGGGGCTATCTTCATTGGACCGTACTCGCCTGTGCCATTGGGGGATTACGCTGCCGGATCAAACCACGTACTACCCACTGCCGGAACAGCTGCCTTCGCATCCGGTCTCAACACCACCACTTTCATGAAAATCGTGCAACTCATTGAATATAGCCAAGACGCGTTGGCTGAGATTGGGGAAGACATCGTTGCCCTATCGCAGGCTGAAGACCTTCCTGCCCACGGAGAAGCAATTACCGCGCGAAATCGTTAGAATAGGGACACAGACACATCAATTGTTCTAAGGAAACTCTTTAGTGTTTTGCCCTTACTGCCGCCATAGCGACTCACGCGTGGTTGATTCCCGCACCACCGAAGACGGCGCTGCGATTCGTCGCCGTCGTCAATGCACCGAGTGCGGACGCCGCTTTACCACAGTTGAAACCACGTCGGTCGCGGTGATTAAACGTTCGGGTGTCACTGAACCGTTTAACCGCGAGAAGATTATCAACGGTGTGCGCAAAGCCTGCCAAGGACGCCCGGTAGGGGAGGACGATCTTGCTAAGCTCGCTCAGGAGGTCGAAGAGATTATCCGCGCAAAGGGGCTTGCTGAGATTGACGCTCATGAAGTCGGTTTGACCATCCTTGATCCGCTGTCACGACTCGATACCGTTGCATATCTGCGTTTTGCGAGTGTTTATCAGGCCTTTGACTCTCTGCAAGACTTCGAAAACGCTATCGAAAAACTTCGAGCAACTGGCGAAGCCGGACCCGAACAAACCACCCTGCTCTAGTAGGTAGATGACTAAAACCTCAAAGTTTATATTGAAAGAGCCGGTCGGTGCTGATGCAGTACCGACCGGCTCTTTTTCATCTGCCTCTAGCTGGTAGCAGAGACAGAACCCAGAACTTATTGGGTGTGCCCGGCTGCCCACACAGCCGCGCCCACAATACCCGCGTTATTGCGCAACTGCGCCATCACAATCGGAGTGCGCACATCTTCTTCAAAGTAGGGCAAGAACTTCTCGGGATTCTTCGATACACCACCACCGATAATGAACAGGTCGGGGGTAAAGAGTATCTCAACGTGCGTGAAGTAGCGACGAAGACGCTTACCGTACTTCTTCCACGAAATCTCGTCGCGTTCGCGAGCGCGAGCTGATGCCTTGCTTTCGGCATCGACACCGTCGATTTCGAGGTGACCGAGCTCGGTGTTGGGAATGAGCTGGCCGTTCATGATCAGCGCAGAACCGATACCCGTACCCAGCGTAATAACAGCAATCAGGCCAGCTTTATCGCGTCCTTGGCCGTACAGTGCCTCTGCAAGACCTGCAGCATCGGCGTCGTTGAGCGCGTGGACGGGGCGGCCATTGAGCGCGGCGCTCATGATGCCCTCAAGGTCAGCGCCAATCCAAGACTCATCGACGTTAGCAGCTGAGAGAGTCTTACCGTTTTTCACTACAGCGGGAAAGTCAATGCCTACTGCCGAATCGGGTGCCGGAGCCAGCTCGCGGGACTGTAGCTCGTCAACGATTTCGCGCACTACTTTTGCGCAGTTCTCAGGTGTTGCGGGCTGCGGGGTAGGAATGCGGAAGCGGTCGGAGACCAGGTTGCCGGTGCGGGTGTCAACAATGCCCCCTTTCATTCCGGTGCCGCCGATATCGATACCGATGGCAAGATCGGCAGCGGTGGGCGCAGGAATTTCTGCTGAGATGGTTTCGACAGCGGTTTCAGTCATGAGTCATCAGACCTTTCTGTGTATGGGTGGAAAAAGAGAACTAGGGCAGGGTGAGAACGTCAACACCATCGGCGGTGACTACCATGGTGTGCTCAAACTGGGCTGAACGCTTGCGATCGCGGGTGACAACTGTCCAGTCGTCATCCCACATATCCCATTCGATGCCGCCGAGGGTAAGCATGGGTTCGATGGTGAAAATCATGCCTTCTTCGATAACGGTGTCGTAGGCCGGTGCCGCGTCGTAGTGAGGAATAATCAGGCCGGAGTGGAACTCGCGTCCAACGCCGTGACCGGTGAAGTCTCGAACGACGCCGTAGCCAAAGCGTGCGGCGTACTTTTCGATGACGCGACCGATCACGTTAATCTGGCGTCCGGGCTTAACAGCTTTCATGGCGCGGTTCAGGGCTTCTTCGGTGCGTTCAACGAGTAAACGTGATTCTTCGTCTACCTCGCCCACGAGCAAGGTGCGGTTGGTGTCGCCGTGCATACCGTTTTTGTAGGCGGTGACGTCGAGGTTGAGGATATCGCCTTCTTCAAGCACGGTGCTATCGGGAATGCCGTGGCAAATGACCTCGTTGAGTGAGGTGCACACAGATTTGGTGAAACCGCGGTAATCAACGGTTGAGGGGTAGGCACCGTGATCACAAATGTACTCGTGTACTAGAACGTCAATGTCGTTGGTGGTGGTGCCGGGTACAGCAATTTTTTCGGCTTCGACAATCGCACCGGCAGCAATTTTGCCTGCGACGCGTACCAGCTCTACTTCTTCGGCATTGTAGAAGTTTGAGAGGACGCCCTCGGTAGGGTTCTGCTTGCCCACGTATTCGGGGCGAACAATGTTCGAGGGCACCGAGCGCTGCGGTGCAACTGTACCTGCAACGAGCGCTCCGACGGGGGCCTTATTGGGTTCTGCTGGAAGATTATGCGAGGTCTTAGACATACAGTCAATGGTAGTCGCTCAGGCCGGCAGTTCGCAGGTTCTCAGCTGCCATGCTGGTTTCAAACTGTGTATCTTTTGCCACCGTGAATTGTCTCTAGGTTCGGGAAAGTTATACATCTTACCGGGAATGAGCTAGGGTAAGAACCAGTGAAACGTCGCACAAAAATGACGTCTCAGAGCATGAAAAGGATGGCATCATGAGTAATACTCCCGGTGTAAGCCAGCCCGAATTCTGGTACAACCTTGAAACCGGCCAGGTTGAAGAAGGCCAGCAGTCAGCAGTGACTAAGCTGTGGGGCCCCTTTGCTACCCGTGAAGAGGCTGCCAACGCGATGGCCAAGGCACAGGATCGCAATGAATCCTGGGACAACGACGGTTGGAACAACTAAAACAATAAAAGGCTGGGTTGCACAGTTGAGTGCGACCCAGCCTTTTCTTTACCCTTCGAAACCGTGTTCAGGTGCCGGGTATGCTCCCGAACGAATATCGTTGCGGTAGGCGGATGCGGCGTCCTTCATGATGTGATGGAGGTTAGCGTACTGCTTGACGAAGCGCGCCATCTTGCCAGAACGCAATCCCATCATGTCCTGCCAGACCAATACGTGACCGGTCGCGTCGGCACCTGCACCGATGCTCACGGTAGGCACCGGGCCAAGTGCTTTATTGACTGCCGAACCAGTAGCGTTGGTTGACATCTCCATCAGCACACAAAAAGCCCCCGCCTCAGCTAGCGTCACAGCGTCTTCAACAACTTTTGCGGATGCGTCGCCGCGTCCTTGAATTCTAAAACCGCCCAGTGCGTGCTCTGACTGAGGGGTAAAACCGATATGAGCCATCACCGGAATACCCGCGTTTACCACCGCACGAACATGCTCGGCGTAGTAGGCTGAGCCTTCCATCTTGACCGCGTGAGCTCCGCCTTCTTTCATCAGACGAATAGCGCTTTCAACGGCTTGCTCGGGGGAGACCTGGTAAGAACCAAAGGGCATATCTGCCACAACGAGAGCACGCTGTGCAGCTGATGACACAGCGGCCACCAGCGGAATCATCTGATCCAGGGTGATGGTCAAGGTTGACTCGTGACCGAGAACATTGTTGCCCGCAGAATCGCCAATCAACAAAACCTCAATACCGGCCTCATCAAAAATTGTGGCGGTGAGCGCATCGTAGCAAGTCAGCATTGCAAATTTCTCGCCGCGAGCCTTGGCCTCAGCCAGGTGCACGGTGCGGATTTTCTTAATGCCATCAAGGTAGGTGCTGTCAGAAGGTGAAAAGCCGCCGGCGGTCTGCGGTGTACCGCCGTAAGGCGCTGTAGTTTCTGCTGATTGTTCATTGCTCATACAACCAATTTTACTGTGCGACACGTACTGACTCGAACCTGTCACCTGCGTAAGCATTACCACGCCGGGGTATACGGACACGAGAAGCTTCAAAATTTACACGCTCGTAACCGTCATTCAGCGGAAAAGGTATGGTCGGTGATCCTCTACCTGGCGTGCAGATAATAAAGTAAAGGTAAGAACGCGTGGCTACAGCATCCTCACAGCGCTGAGCCACCACAACAAAATTTTCCTCTGATAAAGGAGTGGCAATGGATCGCCAGCAAGAATTTGTTCTGCGCACCATCGAAGAAAGGGACGTGCGTTTTGTGCGTCTGTGGTTCACGGACGTTGTGGGAACGCTGAAGTCTGTCGCCCTTGCACCGGCTGAGGTTGAAGCTGCTTTCCTTGAGGGACTGGGCTTTGACGGATCATCCATTGAAGGCCTATCACGCATTTACGAATCAGATATGCTGTTGCAGCCGGATCCCTCCACTTTCCAGATCTTGCCCTGGCGCGGTACCGAAGAACCGACTTCTCGCATGTACTGCGACATTCTCACCCCAGATGGTGAGCCAAGTGCCTCAGACACCCGCGGCGTTCTCAAGCGTACTTTGCAAAAGGCCTCCGGTATGGGATTCACCTGCTACACCTCACCAGAGATTGAGTTTTACCTGCTCAAGTCGAATAAGGTAGGGCCAGCCGGTGTGCCCGAGCCCGTGGATTTCGGCGGCTACTTTGACCACACCCCAGGTGGTGTTGTGCAGGACTTCCGTCGTCGTGCTGTCTCAACCCTTGAAGAAGTCGGTATCTCAGTAGAATTCTCACACCACGAAACCGGTCCGGGACAAAACGAAATCGACTTGCGCCACGCAGATGCACTTCAGACCGCCGACAACATTCAGACCTTCCGCACCGTGGTCAAAGAGGTAGCGATTTCTCAAGGTATCTACGCAACCTTCATGCCCAAGCCTTTCACCGAGCACGCCGGCTCAGGTATGCATACCCACTTCTCGCTCTTTGAAGGTGACACGAACGCGTTCTTCGAAGCCGGCTCGGAATACCAGCTCTCAAAGACCGCGCGTCACTTTATCGCGGGCGTCCTCAAACACGCCCCGGAATTCACCTCTGTCACTAACCAGTACATCAACTCATACAAACGTTTGTGGGGCGGCGGCGAGGCACCGAGCTACCTCTCATGGGGCCACAATAACCGCTCAGCACTGGTTCGCGTACCGCTGTATAAGCCCAACAAGATGCAGTCAGCACGCATTGAATACCGAGGCATTGACTCAGCCGCAAACCCCTACCTCGCCTACGCCGTTATTCTGGCAGCCGGTCTCAAGGGCATCGAAGAAGAATACCCCCTGTCACCTGCAGAATCAGAAGATATTGCGGCCATGACGTCCTCAGAGCGACGCGCACTGGGATACTCGGCACTACCGTCTTCACTTGATGAAGCAATCCGCATCACTGAGGACTCAGAATTCATGGCTGAAATACTGGGTGAGCAGGTCTTTGAACAGTTCTTGCGTAACAAGCGCGATAACTGGAAAGAATACCGTGCACAGGTAACACCGTACGAGCTCCACAAGGATCTCGGAATCCTATAGGCCGAACACGCGATGGCGTCGGCCTTTTATCGGCGCCATCGTGAACGTCAAGTTCGGTCTCATTCTCTAACCTTTCTACAGCGCACAGACCACTACAGCCAAGGAAAAGACACCAGTGAGTCAAACAGCAGGGGCTGAAGACCCCAAAGCCGAACAGAAACTTCTCTCAGCCATGCTCAGCGCAGGGTTCATCGAACCGAAAAAAGCGCGTCGCTGGTTGGACGCCCCTGAACTGGCGCAAGCTCATAGGGACGCGTTGCTTGAAGGGCTTCGTCGGTCAGCATCACCCGATATGGCGTTACCTTCCTTGGTGCGCGTTCTCGAAAAATCTCCTCAACTCATCAGCGAGGTAAACAAAGGCGCCGATGCTGAGGCGCTGTACCGCGTCCTAGGCGCTTCGCAGGCACTTGGCGACTTCTTTATTCGCAGACCGGAACACGCTGAAGTGCTCACGGGGCAAGGAACCTTCAACCAGCTCAAAGAGTTCCCTGCATCGTTGCTAGCTGAGACCGACGATGAGCAACTAATGCCCATCGCACCCTTAGATACGCTCTACCGTGCAGAAATACTCAAAGCCATTGGCGCAGATCCGAAAGCGGGCCAGCCTATAGCCACGATGACGGGCAAGGACGCTTACATCGCTCTGCGTGCAACCTACCGCAGGTTCTTAGCTGAACTTGCAGCGCAGGACTTGATGGATCCCGACCCCGTGGGGTTCATGCCCACCGTCGGACGCTACCTGGCAGATCTCGCAGCGGCCGCCATCGAAGGTGCGCTCGCCATTGCTCGAGCCGAGGTCGCCTCAACCACCAGCACTCCCGAGGAAGTAGCTGCCGTCCAACTGGCTGTCATAGGCATGGGAAAGTGTGGCGCACGAGAACTCAACTACATTTCAGATGTAGACGTAGTCTACGCCGTGGGACACACCCCACTCAGCGAGCTTCCTGAAAACGCAGAGAAGCTAACCGACAATGACCTGGCGCGCATCGGCACAGAACTCGTACAGGCACTGAGTAAAGCCATCATGGCACCTGCCCCAGAACCTGCACTCTGGGAAGTCGACGCCAACCTGCGCCCTGAAGGAAAAGACGGCGCACTTGTACGCACTATAGAGTCTTACGCCACCTACTACAAACGCTGGGCAGAAAACTGGGAATTCCAGGCCCTGCTCAAAGCCCGGCCCATCGCGGGCTCAGCGGAACTCGGTGCCCAGTGGGCCCGCGCCATGAGCAACTTTGTCTGGGAATCCGCCTCACGCGAAGGATTCGTCGAATCCGTGCAGGCAATGCGCGCCCGCGTCACCGATAACATCCCGGCAGCAGAAGTCGACCGTCAGATTAAGCTGGGACCCGGCGGTCTGCGCGATGTCGAGTTCACCGTACAACTCCTCCAGCTAGTGCACGGCCGCACCGAACCCAGCGTCCGCACCAAAACCACCACCGATTCGCTAATTGCGCTCGCCAAATCCAGCTTCATTGGGCGAAACGATGCGCAACAGTTCCTCCTCGACTACAAGAAGTTACGCACCCTAGAACACCGCATCCAGCTTCTCTATTTGCGTCGTACGCACCTCATGCCATCCAAGGAAAACGAGCAACGCATTCTTGCTCGCTCCTATATGGCCCCTTCGCAGTGCGGTAGTTACACCGCTGTGCAAATGCTCAAGGACTGGCAGAAAATTAAGCGTTCTGTGCGCACTTTGCACGAACGTCTTTTCTTCCGCCCGCTTCTTGCTGCTGTGGCTCACCTGTCAAAAGACGATGTTGCTCTGTCTGAAGAATCGGCACGCGATCGTCTGGCGGCGCTTGGGTACAAGGACCCCAAGGGCGCTATTCGTCATATTCAGGCACTGACCAAAGGCATTCAGCGCAGTGCAGAAATTCAGCGCACCCTCATGCCTGTGCTTTTAGGCTGGTTTGCGCAAGGCGTAGACCCGGACGCGGGTCTACTGGGCTTCCGCCGTATCTCTGAGTCTCTAGGATCAACGCCCTGGTACCTGCGGATGCTGCGCGATTCCACCGCAGCTGCCGAACGCCTGTGCATGATTTTGGCATCCTCACGATTTATCACGGACCTCATTGAGGTTGAGCCAGAAGCTATCGCCTGGCTTGATCGCGACTCAGATTTGCGCCCCAAAGACGCTGAACAACTGTGGGCTGAAGCCGAGGCCCAGATTCAGCGCCACAGCGACTCAGCGCAAGCCATGCGTCGCATCCGCCTGATTCGCCGACGCGAAACCCTTCGCATCGCAATGGGCGAGGCCTCACAGGTACTTGAACTCGACCAAATCATGCGCGGTCTTTCAAACATCGACCAAGTGGTGGTCAACGCGGCTCTCACCATCGCCCAGCGCGATATGTTCAATGAGGGAGGCATCGAGCAATTGACCGACGTGGCCGTGATCGCGATGGGCCGTCAGGGCGGACAAGAAATTGTCTATGGCTCAGACGCTGACGTCATGTACGTTCACGTTCCGCGCGAAGGAGCAGATGACCGCGAGGCACAAAAGCAAGCGATCGATCTGATTACCGTCATGACCCAGTTACTCAAACACGCCACAAAGCCGGCGCTTCGCGCAGAACGCGTGCTAGAAATTGATGCTGACTTGCGCCCCGAGGGACGCTCCGGACCCATGGTGCGCTCGCTGGAATCATACCGTGAATACTATGAGCGCTGGGCTGACACTTGGGAATTCCAGGCTTTGTTGCGTGCCCGTCCGTTTGCCGGTTCTACCGACGTTCAAGATGCGTTTATTAAGCTCATCAATAACTTCCGTTACCCCAAGGATTTCGCGCTGTCGCAGGTGATTGAAATTCGCCGGATGAAGGCTCGAGTTGAGAATGAGAGACTTCCGCGCGGTGCAGACCGCACGCGTCAGTTGAAGTTAGGACGCGGTGGGCTCAGCGATGTTGAATGGATTGTTCAGTTGATTCAGCTGTGCGATGCGTACAAAGAGCCAACCCTTCAAACCACGAGCACCCTGGGCGCTTTGCACGCTGCTCATGAGGCAGAGATTGTAAGTGCTGAGGATGCCGCGGCCTTGCAAAGTGCTTGGAAGCTAGCGACCAAGATTCGTGCCGGAAATATCTTGCGTACCGGACGCGCGTCCGACACCCTTTCCAGTGCTGGCGCTGACCTTGAGGCTATCGCTCGCTGGTGCGGTTATGGACCCGGAAAAGCCCGCGACCTTGAGGAAGACTATCTGCGTATTACTCGGCGTGCTCGCACCGTTTATGAGCGGTTGTTCTTTGATGCCGATTTGTTATCAGAAGAATAAGTTGCTGTTATAGCATAATGCCCCGGCTCAGTGATGAGTCGGGGCATTTTGGTGTGTGCAAACGGCTATGCGTGCTTTTCTGCCTTGGTAATCTGATCGGCTAGGTCTTCGGGAGAGAGGTTCGCCCCAGAGAATTCGCTGGTAAGTGGCAGGTGCAAACGTAAGTCGGTACCCAGGCAAATTTCTACGTAAGCGTTATCTAGCTTGAAGTCGATGACGTGACCACCCTTTTCATGGTCATCATCAATAAAGTGAGCGTGGCAGCCTGGAACGCCGATACCCTGCTCATAGATGGGGGTGCGGAAGCCCACGATGGTGCCGCGGACGTTGTCGAACTGGACGATGTCATCATTTTCGGTTGCCTCTACCATCTTGGGGTAGGGCTTGGTTTGCTTCTGCACGGTACGGGTGCGTACCCACTCAAAGTCACCAACAATTTTGAGTGCGTACATATAGTTCTTTGACACCGTGAAGTCATCGAGCACCTGCGATGCGGACTTTCGAATGATGTTGTTGGGCAGACCGCGGCGGATAGTGGGCACAAAGTTCATGACAACAGCAAAGGGTGTCTGCTGGTCAAGGCCGGCGGGCACAACGGTGCCGTCGTGGCGCATCTGGTAGCAGTTGCCATCCAGTACAATCATTTCGCCGTCGAGACCGTTGAAGGTTCCCACACCAAAGTTGCCGTGACCGAGCAGTTCGCCGATGCTCATCTCACCGTCATAGATACCGTCCAGCAACTGCGACATGAGACCGGTCTGAAATACCTCGTTGCGGTAGACGGTTTCGCCGTTGAGCTTTTTGGGAGAGTAAGCCACTGAATGCTCCTTAGTTCATGATGTTGCTCCACAGATATCTGATAATAGATGCTCCGTGTAATCTGTTCTTGAACTTTACGTTACTCTTCTTTCGGTCTGAGGGAGAGGGATATATCGGGTGATGTAAATCGCTGTGATGCAATCGATGAGGATTGTTGTCAAAGGGGGAGTCCGGCGGCAAACGCCGCGGTTCTCAAACTGGTGGGATGCGAGTACGAATCACCTAGTGAGCGTAGCGAACCTGGGGGAGAAGGATTGTTTGTAGTTGCTGTACTCGCACGGTACATTCAGGCCTGACTAAAGAAGCTTAAGGAAAAACTTTAAAACAAGTGCCCCGGCATCACGGATGATGCCGGGGCACGAAGTATCGAGCTATCAGCTCGGGAGTCTAAAGATTAGACGCCGTAGTACATCTGGTACTCGAGGGGGTGCGGTACCAGGGTGAGGGGCTCAAGCTCGTTGGTGCGCTTATAGTCGATCCAAGCCTGGATGAGGTCCTCGGTGAAGACATCGCCTTCAAGCAAGAAGTCGTGGTCAGCTTCAAGAGCGTCCAGTGCTCCAGCCAAGTTAGCGGGAGCCTTCTTGATGTCCTTAGCTTCTTCAGCGGGCAGCTCGTAGAGGTCCTTATCGATGGGTGCAGGAGGTTCAATGCGGTTGCGGATACCGTCCAGACCTGCCATCAGCTGAGCTGAGAATGCGAGGTAGGGGTTTGATGAGGGATCCGGTGCGCGGAACTCAAGGCGCTTTGCCTTGGGGTTGGTACCGGTAATCGGGATGCGAATACCTGCTGAGCGGTTACCCTGTGAGTACACCATGTTGACGGGTGCTTCGTAGCCGGGAACCAGGCGCTTGTAGGAGTTCACGGTGGGGTTGGTGAACGCAAGAACTGCTGAAGAGTGCTCGATCAGACCGCCGATGTACCAGCGAGCAACATCTGAGAGGTTTGCGTAGCCGCGCTCGTCATAGAACAGGGGCTCACCGTCCTGCCACAGTGACTGGTGGCAGTGCATACCTGAACCGTTGTCACCGAAAACAGGCTTAGGCATGAAGGTTACTGACTTGCCCCAAGCGTCCGCGGTGTTCTTGATGATGTACTTGAACTTGAGAAGGTCGTCTGCCGCTTTGGTTAGGGTATCGAACTTGTAGTTGATTTCAGCCTGACCAGCTGCGCCTACCTCGTGGTGTGAGCGCTCGACTTCAAGACCAACCTCATCGAGAGCTACACACATAGCGTCGCGCAAGTCAGCCTGCTTGTCGACGGGTGATACGGGGAAGTAACCGCCCTTGATGGGGGTCTTGTTGCCCAGGTTGCCGCCTTCTTCCTTGCGGCCGGTGTTCCAGTAAGCCTCGTCTGAGTCAATCTTGAAAAAGGTTGACTGCGGGGTTACCTGGTAACGAACGTCTTCAAAGACGAAGAATTCTGCTTCTGATGCGAAGAACGCGGTATCAGCGATACCGGTTGACTTGAGGTATTCTTCTGCGCGTTCTGCAACACCGCGGGGGTCGCGGAGGTAAGGATCACCGGTGCGGGGGTTCACGATGGAGCAGGTAACGATGAGGGTCTTCTCAACACGGAAAGGATCAACGTATGCGCTTTCAACATCGGGAATCAGCTGCATATCTGACTCAGCGATACCCTGGAAACCGCGGATGGATGAACCGTCAAAGAGCTGACCGTTGACGAAGAAGTCATCGTCGATTGCTTTTGCGGGGAGGTTGAAGTGCTGCTGAACACCGGGAAGGTCAGTGAATCGGATATCAACAAATACAACTTCTTCGTTCTTGATAAAATCAAGAACTTCTTCTGCGCTAGTGAACATAGTCCCTAGTACTCCTTAGAATCGGGTCAACTCTGTGTGCAACGTCTGCGAACTTGCGTCTTCTGTTGCCTTGTTACGTTCTACTGTATGAACTAAATTTTGCCCTGAAGTGTCTTGAATGTTTCAAGTATGTAACAGCTCCCGGGCTTTACAGTAAAGCGGTAATGGTTAAATCGTAGCGGGAATACCCTGCGTGCTGGTGAACTTCTAAGGCTCTTTGACCAATTAGGCAATCTTTTTCAAAGTGTGGACGTTTGCCGCTGGCTGCCTTGCCGGGTACTAAACGGTAGGCTGGAGGGGTGAAAAACGATAGTTACGGTTCTTCTTCAATCAAAAATAATGAGCAACCTTACCCCGGTCAAAGCTTGGGACGCCCCAGCGACGGTCCTGGTTCCATCGCCAGCATTATCAGGCGCGTCATCGCGTTTTTTATTGACTGGTACCTGTGTTGGGGCCTGCTAGCTCTAGCTGGTTTCGCCGATCAGTCATGGCTTCTACTCATCGTGGTTTATCTCTATATGAGTCTGCTTATCGGCTTTGGCGGCCATACTGTAGGCCAGCTGGTTGTAGGGGCACAGGTGCAGACTCTTGACGGGCGTCCCGTTGGCTATGCCACAGCCTTTTTACGCTCTTTCTTGGTCATGCTTCTTTTACCGGTTCTCATGATGGACAAAGATACTCGCGGTGTGCACGACCGCATCCGGCATACTGCTCTTGTCCGTATTCGCTAGAGCACACCCCAAAAATTAGCAGGACGCAGGGGGACGGCAAACGCCACCCCCTGCTTTTGTAGAACTTTAGCTGAGGCAAAAAGGATAGAAAAAAGTCCCACCGAGCTGACTCGATGGGACTTTTTATAAAGTTTAGCGACCGCGCATACCCTTGCGATCAGGACGCATACGCATGGGATCAACACCCTTGGGCATCGGAAGGTTCTGGTTACCCAAAGAAGTAATACGGCTGTTGACCGCCTGAACTTCCTGCTGAGTCAACTTATTTTCCAACTTGTTCATCTTGCGGGTGACTTCCTTCATGGGAGTCTGACCCTCGCCGTTTCCAGCGTTGATGACGTGAACAGGAACGTTAGGCGCAATGCGACGCAGGGTTGCCTTCTCCTTGTTCACCAACTGGGCAACACGCTTGGTCGGACCTTCGGTCACAAGAACGATGCCGGGGCGACCAACAGCGCGGAACACTACGTCCTGGGTGCGAGGATTAACAGCGGCGGGCTGCTGATCAACAATCCAACCGCGACGCAGAGTGCTCATGGCAGCACCGGACGCACCGGTCTGGCCATCAATCTGCGCGAAGGCGGCTTTTTCAGCGCGGCGCGAAAGAATCATGACAGCAACTAGCACTGCAAAAGGAATACCAATGAGCAAGAAGGTAATCCAGTTATGCAGCAAGATACCGATGAGCAAGAAAACCAACAAAGTTGCCAGAGCAGCCAGCAACATAATCCAACCGATGTTCGGGTCAGACTCGCGGGTCATCTTGTAGACCTGCTTCATCTGAGCGAACATACCCGGCTTCTTGTTCTGAGCGTTCTTAGTTTCAGCGCGCTTTGAGCTAGCGATGCGAGATGAACCAGGCTTGCGCTTAGTCTCGTTACGCTTTGCGCTGGTGGGCTGAGCCGAAGTGCGGGTCTCAGCACGCTTTGATGAAGCACGCTTGCTACCAGTCGATTGAGTCACAATGAATCCTTGAGTGCGGTATGGCATGTACTGCAGTACTCAAACTGCAAAATACCATTCTATAGGTAAACCGGTGCTAGTTCGAATGCGTTATGCGACACTCAAGCTAACACCGGCTACACCGTGATGCTTAGCCGACTAGACCGGCAGCGACGAGGGAAGATGCTTCCTGGGCTGCTGAGCCGGTATCGTCAATGTGCGACAGGTGCTCGGGAATCTCGCGTCCGTTCTTCTTCATGGCGCGTGCCCACAACTTACCTGCGCGGTAAGATGAGCGAACCATCGGGCCCGCCATAACGCCTGCAAAACCGATTTCTTCAGCCATCTTGGACAACTCAACGAACTCCTGAGGCTTAACCCAGCGGTCGATGGGATGGAAGAGCGGACCGGGGCGCAGGTACTGGGTGAGAGTAATAATGTCGGTGCCCGCATCGTGCAAATCGCACAGAGCCTCGTAAATCTCATCGTTGGTTTCGCCCATGCCGAGAATCAGGTTGGACTTGGTGACAAGGCCAGCTTCTTTACCCTGAGTGATGACATCGAGTGAACGTTCGTAGCGGAACGCGGGGCGAATCTGCTTGAAGATACGTGGCACAGTCTCAAGGTTGTGCGCAAAAACCTCGGGCTGAGCATCAATAACCTGCTGGACATCCTGCTCACGACCCTTGAAGTCGGGAATCAAAATCTCCACACCGGTATTCGGTGCTACGCGGTGAATCTGGCGAATGGTCTCCGCATAAATCCACGCACCGCCGTCTTCAAGGTCATCGCGTGCAACACCGGTCACGGTGGTGTAGCGAAGACCCATCTTCTTCACGTTCAAAGCAACCTTGATCGGCTCAGTTTTATCAAGAGCAACAGGCTTACCGGTATCAATCGCGCAGAAATCGCAGCGACGGGTGCACTCAGAACCACCGATGAGGTAGGTAGCTTCGCGATCTTCCCAGCATTCATAGATGTTAGGACAGCCAGCTTCTTCACATACAGTGTGCAAACCGCTACCGGTTGAAAGCTCAATCATCTCACCGTAGTTAGGGCCAACTTTAGCTTTGGTCTTAATCCAGTGAGGCTTCTTCTCAATAGGCACCTGGCTGTTACGCTCTTCAACGCGAAGAAGCTTACGGCCTTCGGGCTTATCGCTCATTTTTTATCTCCTAGTGATATGTCCTGTAAATTCTTGAAAATCTGAGGTGAAAGTTAGCGTCTAAAGCCGTGCTGAGTCGGGTCATCGCCAGGCTCAAAGTCGAGAGCCAGCTGATCAGCGAGCTTCACGATTTCTGCTTCAACGCGCGGTGCCATTTCGGCGGGGGTGACGGTGCGCCCAAGCTGTTCACTAATAGTGGTAACGCCCGCATCGGTAATACCGCACGGAATGAACTGACCGAAGGGGTTGGTCTCATTTGAGCAGTTCAATGCAAAACCGTGCATTGTCGTTCGTTTAGAGACGCGAATGCCGATCGCCGCAATCTTCTTATCGGGGGTAATGCCGTCTCCGAGAATCCACACACCCGAGCGTCCTTCAACCCGGTCTCCGGTAATACCCATATCTGCCAGAACATTAATAATCATCTGCTCCAAAATGCGCACGTACTTAACGACGTCGAAAGGCAGTGGCAGACGCAAAATGGGGTAGCCGGTGAGCTGACCAGGGCCGTGCCAGGTGAGCTTGCCGCCACGGTCTGTCTTGATGACAGGAATGCTTTTGTCCTGAGGATATTCGTGGTCTTCAGTGAGTTTACCCGCCGTGAAAACAGGCTGATGCTCTAACAAAATGACCGTATTTTGGGTTTTAAGGGCGGCTACTTCATTCAGTAGTTCCACCTGACGGTCCAATGCTTCTGAGTAATCTACAAAAGCAGGGTCGTACCCCATACGTTCAAATATCACAGCCATAAGAACTACCTTAACTCTTAAAGGGCAAGTTCTAAAACGAGAAGACTGTGGGATTCACCAAAGGCGGAGCGAGAATAAAATTTACGTTCTATGACGCGTGCATAAACCTTATGCCACTAGGGCTTTTGCTAGCCTGTGGATAACTTTCGCGGTGATTTTGGAAAATCGTGTACACCTGATGTCATGAAGAATTTTGAACCACGACCTGAGTCGACTAACCTGCCCATTACCAATTGGATGCCGCTGGTACCCCACGAAGTGGATGCTCATGCCCACAGCCACGATGCTTCTGAAGCTTCATCGGCCATAGAAACCGGTGATACCCACGCCAACGGTGCATCTCATTCCACCGGTGAATACTCCGTGATCTACAAGATGCAATCATTGCCGCACGGAGCGCTTTGGCTCGTCAGCTGCAATGAAGCGCAAGGAAAATCGAGGGGACTGGCACCGGGAGAATACACCCTGCACAGTTCAGAGTCTCAAAGCGATACTCTAAAAATCCGATCTTTAGAACGCCTGCTTAACCTTGATAACCCAGAATCTGTAGCGACGCTTCTGACCCATCGGGAATCCGACCACCGCCATGAAAAATGGTACGAACCGCTAGGGGCCGGAAGCCTCGATAACGTACTTTCTGTCAGGTCAACTCTCACCCCGGGCGAGGTCACTTACCTTGCAGAGAGCGTAGCAGCCGCGCTCACCTGGGTGCACCAACAGTCCTTTGCTTACTCAGAACTCCGCCCGCACACCGTGGCCTTCACACTCGATGAGATGAAGCCCAAACTCCTTGCCCCAGACATCGACTTTCGCGGTGCACCCGCAACCATTGCAACCCAGCATAAAGCCCACGATATTCGTGAATTTTCAGCCCTCATCTGGCGTGCTCTCACCGGAGTTATTCCTGAAGATACCATCACTAGAAAACCGCTATCTTTATACTGTCCCGATGCGCCAGACTCATTGGCACAGGTTCTTGAATTAGCTTTGGACGCGCCTGCAGATGCTCAACCGCAACTTGCTGAGATAACGGCGGCGCTCGCATCCTATGCAAAACCTACGCCTATCGAACTTCACACAGCTGCTCACCCGAGCGTTAAAGGACGCTTGCCGGCGCGCATCGTGGCTCCTGCTACATCTCACGGAGTCTCACGAGCATCACGCACTACAGCCACACCAAAGACTCGTCAGAAGAAAGCTACTGGAATAACAACTAGTAAATCTCGACCACGGTGGCTGCTTCCCGTAGCGGCCGCCGTAGGTGTTTTAGCGGTCTGTGCTGCGGGGCGGACGCTGGTCAACGGTAACGAAGAACCGCAGCAATCAGCTGCTACCGTGACTTCGGAGCCCTCAGTCCAGCAGGTAGCTGAAACACCTGCAGAATCTCACCCCAGTAGCTCTGCCTCAGCCACTTCTGACTCCATTGAAAGTATCACTGCGGATGCTGAACACCTTGAAGAAGATATTCACTCAATCTTTGAGGCACGCAACAAGGTTTTGGCATCCGGCAACGGCAATGGAATCGTCGAATACGCTGTACTTACCTCAGACGTAGCCCGAGCAGACGGTGAACTGATTTCCCGCGACTCTGATCGTACACTCGCGTCCCAACCACTCAGCGTCGTAGAGATTACCGAAATCTCAACCGACGCTGAACACGCGCAGGCGACAGTCACCCTCAGAAGCAATCAAACTCAGCTTGCTGGAACCAGCGGGATAACCGAGGTCAATGGGGGAGCTCAGCAGCGCGCCCGCCTCACCCTTGCGCTACAGGATCATCAATGGAAGCTGGAGACAGCAGTGCCTATCAGCGACTAAAGCAGGAATGAGGCATAAAAAGGCGGGCCAGAACAGTGAGTTCTGACCCGCCGGGTATCGAAAATTTTTAGTGGATTGCAAGGGCAATGATGACGTTAATAACCGCTAGACCGCCCACCGCATGCGCAAGACCGGTAGAAACGGGCAGACCCTGCTTGTACTTCTTCTGACCGATGAAAGCACAAACAACAATCGCCAGGGCAATCAGCATCTTGATGCCGTATCCCATGTGGTTAATCTGAGCACCGTTAGAAGTCGCCAAAATATACATGGTCAAACCGGTGATAAATGCCAGCAAGGCTGAATGAAACTGACCCGGCAAAACCTTCGGCGGCTTAAAGTTAGCCACCCACAAACCGATAATGAGCACCACGCTAATAACGTGCAAAATCAACAAAATAGTATGAAGCATACTTTTACTCTACGCACTACCAACGCTATTTGCGGACAATCTGTTCATAAAAGCCTCAAGTGTGACACAACGTAAGGTAAAGTCACGGGACAAATATAAAGGACGCCGGTGCCTCTATGAGTGGAGACACCGGCGTCCTTAGCTCAGAGCGCTACGCCGGGCAACCGGCGAGACGCGTTCTTAGAGGCCGAGCTCAGCGTCGAATGCTGCTTCTTCCAGGCGCTGCTTGAGGAAGTTCAAGAAGCGACCTGCATCTGCACCGTCAACTACGCGGTGATCGTAGGTCAGTGAGAAGTAAGCGAGGCTACGAACTGCGATAACGTCGTTACCTTCTGCATCCTGAACGATTGCGGGGCGCTTGTTGGTTGAACCAATGCCCAAGATTGCAACGTTCGGCTGGTTGATGATCGGGGTGAAGAATACACCGCCGGTCTGACCGGTTGATGAGATGGTGAAGGTTGAACCTGAGAGCTCCTCGGGACCAACCTGGCCGTCGCGTGCACGCTTTGCAACGTCGCCAATCTTCTTAGCAAGACCAGCAATGTTCAAATCGCCTGCGTCCTTGACCACGGGAACCAGCAGGCCCTTGGGGGTGTCTACTGCCAAACCAAGGTTCTCTGAACCGTGGTAAGTGATTTCCTTGAAGTCATCTGACATTGAGGAGTTGAACTGGGGGAACTGCTGCAGAGCCTCGGTCACTGCCTTTGCGAAGAAGGGCAGGAAGGTGAGCTTTGCGCCCTCGCGAGCTGCGAAGTCGTCCTTAGCCTTGTTGCGCAGTGCAACCAGGCGGGTCAGGTCAATTTCCTGAACGGTGGTCAGCTGTGCTGAGGTAGCAAGTGACTCAACCATGCGCTTAGCAACGGTCTGGCGAATGCGGGGAGCCTTCTCGGTGGTGCCACGCTTTGATGACTTCTCAACCTTGGGAGCTTCCTTCTTAGCAGCTGCGGGAGCAGATTCTGAAGCTGCAGGAGCTGAAGCTGCAGGTGCTGATGAGCCCTTAGCCTCAACTGCTGCCTGAACGTCCTGCTTGCGGATGCGGCCACCAACACCGGTGCCCTTAATGGTGGAGAGGTCGATGCCTTCCTGCTTAGCGAGCTTGCGAACCAGCGGGGTTACGTAAACTTCGCCGTTTGATGCAGGTGCTGAAGCCTCTTCTGAGGTCTTTTCCTTCTTAACCTCAGCTTGGGGAGCTTCCTTCTTCTCCTCAGCTGAAGGAGCAGGTGCTGCTTCTTCCTTCTTCTCTTCAGCTGCGGGAGCTGATGAAGCTGCTGATGCGTCACCGATGATAGCCAGAACCTGGCCAACTTCAGCGTCCTCGTCTTCCTGGATGCGGATTTCAAGGAGAGTACCAGCTACGGGTGAGGGAACCTCGGTGTCTACCTTGTCGGTTGAGATTTCAACGAGGGGCTCGTCAACTGCAACTTCTTCGCCGATTTCTTTGAGCCAGCGAGTGATGGTGCCTTCGGTAACTGATTCACCGAGTGCGGGAAGGGTAACTTCCTGACCTTCTGATGAGCCTGATGAAGCGGGAGCAGCGGGCGCTTCCTCTTCCTTCTTCTCTTCAGCTGCGGGAGCTTCTTCCTTCTTTTCTTCAGCGGGTGCTGCGGGAGCTTCTTCTGAAGCGCCTGAGCCGTCGCCGATAACTACGAGGGGAGCACCAACTTCGATGTCTTCGTCTTCTTCAACGAGGATCTTTTCGATGGTACCTGCAACGGGTGAGGGAACCTCGGTGTCTACCTTGTCGGTTGAGATTTCAACGATGGGATCGTCAACTGAAACGGTATCGCCAACCTCTACCAACCAGCGGGTAACGGTGCCCTCGGTTACGGATTCGCCCAGTGCGGGCAGTTCAACAGTAGTCGACATAATGTCTCTTTCCGTCCTTCTATAGTGATGCTACGAAAATCTATGAGAGGGTGGCACGCTCGGTCTTCAAACGTGCCACCCTAAAAGCTTTATTAGCCGTGCAGGGGTGCGCCAGCAAGTGCCATCGCTGCTTCACCCAGTGACTCGTTCTGAGTGGGGTGTGCGTGGATGAACTGTGCAACGTCCTCGGGGAATGCTTCCCAGACAACCCACATCTGAGCCTCACCGATCTGCTCGCCCATGCGTTTACCTACAGCATGAACGCCAACGATGGGGCCGTTCTTCTCGCGGACAACCTTAACCAGGCCGCCGGTGCCGAGAATAGATGACTTGCCGTTACCTGCAAGGTTGTACTCTGCAACCTCAACGTTTTCCCTGCCGAACTTCTCTTCAGCCTTGGGCTGTGAGTAGCCAACGGAAGCGATTTCGGGGTCACAGAAGGTGACCTTGGGGATGTTGATGTCTTCAACAACCTGGGGGTTCAGACCAGCGATTTCTTCTGCAACGAAGCGACCCTGCTGGTAGCCGCGGTGTGCAAGCTGTACGCCGGGAACAATGTCGCCGATTGCGTAGATGTTGCCAACGCCGGTGTGCAGACGCTCGTTAGGAATAACGAAGCCGCGATCAAGGGTGATGCCCTGTTCTTCGTAGCCCAGGCCATCGGTGTTAGGGCCACGGCCAACAGCTACAAGAACGATGTCAGCTTCAAATACCTTGCCGTCGGTCAGGGTAACCTTTGCACCGTTTTCGTCCTGCTCTACTTTCTCGAAGAAAGTACCGAGGTTGGTCTTGATGCCGCGCTTCTTGAATTCACGCTCAACAACCTTGATGATTGCGGGGTCCTCGTTGGGTACAAGGTGAGGCAGACCTTCGATGATGGTTACGTCTACGCCGTATGAGCTCCACAGTGATGCGAACTCTGAGCCGATAACGCCACCACCGAGCACGATTGCGCTTTTGGGGGTGTAATCCATCTGCAGTGCCTCGGTTGAGGTCAGCACGCGGTCGCGAATCTCGATGCCGAAGGTCTTTGAGTATGAGCCTGATGCAAGGATGATGTGCTTACCCTTGTATTCGGTGCCATCTACGGTGATGGTGTCTTTGCCGGTGAGCTTACCGTCGCCTTCGATGACGGTAACCTTCTTCATCTTCAAGAGACCGGTCAGGCCCTTGTGCTTACCTGCAACAATGCCGTCCTTGTATTCGCGAACCTTAGCCATGTCGACTGAATCAAGGGTTGCGTTAACACCGAACTTTGCGGATTCGCGGGTTTCTGCTGCAACTTCTGCTGCGTGGAGGTAAGCCTTGGTCGGGATGCAACCGGTGTGCAAACAGGTGCCACCGAGCTTTGCCTTTTCGATCATGCCTACGGTAAAGCCAAGCTGCACTGCGCGAAGTGCTGCTGAGTAGCCTGCGCTACCGCCACCGAGAATCAGAACGTCAAATTCTTGAGCTGCTGCCGTATCGGCCACGTTGATGCTCCCTTTTGTTGAAAGTCGGGGCTAAAAACCCCGCGGTTTAACTATGTAGTTCGATTCCTAGCTTATCGCGTGTTTGGGTGTTGCTCTACTTTGTTTCGTTTCAACACTAAGTCGTGTTGGTGAACATAGTCACAGGTGAACGTAAACACTTGTACGCTCAGCCAAGAAAACTGGGTACCGGGTAAGGGGGACTTTTAAACGCATAGCCCCGCTATAGCCCCTATGCTCTCAGCTTGCGACTGTAGCTGAAAGCAAGAAAGCGATAGCGGGGCGGGTACCTAGCTCACGAGGGGTAACCGCGACCTACGGTCTAGTTACCAGCACGAGTTTCCAAGAACTTCACCAGCGTGGGCACGGACTGGCCAGTCCCTTCCTTGGGAGTGAAGCCAAACGCGGATTCTTCGTTGAACGCAGGGGATGCAATATCAAGGTGCGCCCAAGGAATCTGACCTTCATCGGTAGAGCCCACGAATTCCTTGAGGAAGATACCCGCTGAGAGCATTCCGCCAAAACGGCTACCGATATTTTTGAGGTCTGCCACCTGTGAATCCAAGGCAGGACGCAGATGAGCAGGAAGCGGCATCGGCCAGAAGTCTTCGCCGGCAGCCTCAGCCGCGTCCACAATCTGCTGACGGATGGCGTCATCACCCATCACCGCAGAAGTGCGAGTACCAAGAGCAATCATCTGGGCGCCGGTAAGGGTTGCCACATCCAAAACTACATCGAAGTTCTGTTCCGATGCGTACGCCAAGCCATCAGCCATGACGAGGCGACCTTCAGCATCAGTATTCAGCACCTCAACTGTGGTGCCGCCACGCATCGTCAAAACGTCTTCGGGGCGAGTTGCGGTGCCTGAAGGCATGTTTTCAGCCAGGCACAGATAAGCCGTTGCGCCAATGGGTAGGCCAAGCTCAGCTACTGCAGCTACAGCATTGAGTACGGATGCGGCACCCGCCATATCGCACTTCATCGTCATCATGGCAGCGCCAGGCTTAATGGAAAGACCGCCCGAATCAAAGGTGATGCCCTTGCCTACCAAAGCCACGGAAGTTGACGCATCCTGAGGTGCATACTTGACCTCTACAAAACGAGGGCCGCGTGATGAGCCTTTACCAACGCCCATGATGCCGCCAAAGCCCTCAGCTTCAAGCTCTTCGGGCTCAAAAACGCGAACACTGACATCATCTAAGTCTTTAACGCGCTCGATTGCTTGCTGAGCAAACGTTTCGGGGTAAAGATGCGACGGGGGAGTATTCACCAATACACGAGTATGGTGAACAGCCTCGCCAAGAATGAGCGCGCGTTCTAATGCTGAAGAAGCAGCGTCAGCTTCCACATCGGTGATAATAACTGCAGAAGAAACAGGAGCCTTGACCTTCTCCGCGCTTTTCTCTTTCAGCTGTGAGTCGGTAAAAGCACCAAAAGCTATACCTTCAGCAACCGCTGCAACATCATCCACGTCCTCGGTGGGAACAGCCACAACAATATTCTCGCAACCTGCTAGCTGACGTGCAGCCGAGCCAACGCCGTAACGCAAAGCGTTAGCGCGTGTAGCAGCATCCTCGCTGCGTTCGCCCAGACCAGTAAGAACAACAATCTTTGCGGCTGAATCCTCAACACCGGGCAGGCGGTAGACCTGATCTGCGGCGCCCGAGATACCGAGATCTTCAAGAACAGCCTCAAGACCCTCTACCGTCTGAGCAGACAAAAAAGAAGGTGCAAGAGAAGCACCCTCAGACGATGAATAAACACCGAGAACCAAAGCATCAGCATCGATAGCATCGGCTCCAGAAGAAGCAACAGATAATGTGATCTCTGAAGTCATCAAAACATCCTTACATTTTCAACGAAACACACAGCCAAAAAGGACTATGTATAGGTGACTTCTTTTTAGAATACTCAGCGAAAACTGTACCCACAACCACACAGAAAGTGGACACCCCTAGAAGTACACAGTGCAGCGGTGTACAGTTGACCACTCCTGAGCGAAATTAAGCAGTATTTATCAAGTGCAGGGTATAAAATTCCTATTCGACGATAAAAACTTGTAGATGTTGTAAAGATAAGAGGAGGAAGCCGCCGTGTTAAACCCCGATAGCCTGTACTTAGCTAAGGCTGGCGTGTTCGAGAACGAGAACCTACGCGGACTTCCCCTCGTTGTTTCACTCTCGCATCCGCAGGATGCCGGTGGTACCGCGGGTCACCTCGGCGAAGTTCTTCTCAAAGAGCTAGAAAACGCATCCATCCTTGAATTTGATATGGATCAGTTACACGACTATCGAGTGCGCCGTCCCCGTGTGAAGTTCAAAGAAGATCATTTTGAAAAAGCAGTGATGCCTGAGCTCAAGCTCTACCTGATGGAAGACCGCTTAGAGACTCCTTTCTTGCTGCTCACCGGTGCTGAGCCTGATTTGCAATGGCAGCGCTTTGTCACCGCGTTATCTGATATTGCAGAGCGGCTAGAAGTCTCTCTCACCATTTTTGTCTCGGGCTTTCCGATGCCTGTTCCGCACACGCGTCCTATGCTTGTCACCGCTCACGGTTCTCGCAAAGACCTCACCCACGGAATCTCTGCATGGCACCCCATCGCCGAGGTGCAAGGTTCTATCTCGCATCTGCTAGAAATCGGATTGGGCGAGCGCAACATCGATACTGTGGGCTTTGCCATCAATGTTCCGCAGTACCTCTCAGAAGCAGATTTGCCCCAATCAACATTGCTAGCCATGGAACACGTCTCGATGGCTGCTAAGTTGAGCCTGCCCTCAGATAAGCTTCGCGATTCTACGGAAAGCGTGCAAGAGCAAATCAACGAGCAGGTTCAGGCAAACCCAGAAATTGGCATGATGATTGAGCGTTTAGAAGAGAACTACGACTACAACGTCAAGGCTTCAGATATGCAGTTGCTTTCTTTAGCTGAACGCGAGGGCGACAAAGTTCCCGACCGCGATGAAATTGGCGCTCAAATTGAAGAATTTCTTGCTCACCTTGATGAGAAGTCTGAAGACGAATAAACCTTCACTAGATACCCGAAGGCGCTGGCAATTTCTTTGATGAAGTTGCCAGCGCCTTTGATGTTTCTCAAGGTTTTTAATTGTGGACACAGCCCAATGTTGACATCTTTTACTGTTGATAGGTGTATTAGCCCTAGTCGGCTGTAGTGATTATCCACAGATTTTATAGAACGCTGGCGAGCTGCCGGACAGCTGTGGTCAAGTAAAACCATGAACACTAAGAACCACAAATCTTCGCACTCTGCTGAAGAATCAGAATTCACGCCGCTACGCTCACCTGCAGACATTGCAGCCTACACCATTCACGCATTGGGGTACTGGCCCGAAAACTCCATCGTTGTTCTAGGAATCTCAGACGGAGGAGTCGGACCTTGCATGCGAGCTGATCTCATCGACCTAGAAGAACGCGAGCATATGCAATCGTATATTTCGCACCTGATGGAAATGATGCCGGAATTCGATGAGCAAGGGCATCGTTTTGAAACTTTCTTCACTCTCTACTTCGGTGAAACCAGCACAGAAGAAGCTCGAAAAATCCAGGCGGGGGAGAGCTGGCAACCACACCTTGAACTGATTCAACAGGATGCTCAAAGTGTTGCCCGTATCCAGCCATGGGCTGAAAGTTCATTCACAGCGGCTCGAGAACACAATGTTCACTTGGTGGAATCTTTTTACGTCAGCACCTACACCCGCTGGCGTTTGGATAACCCCGATGAGCTCATGTTCTTTGACGGCATGGTCGATGAAATCGTAATGAGCCCGCATTACGCTCAAATGATTGCACACGGCTCCAGCGTTGCCCATGCTTCGCAGGACAACCTCCCCACTCCCGCGTGGGATGTACTTGCCACCTCGCGTCCTGACGACAAAGACCAATGGCTGTCAGATGCTAACTTTTGGTTTACCTCTTACCGAGCCACTATTACCGCCCCTCATAGTTCTTATGCACAGAACTACAGTCAGCAAAAAACCGCAGAATTTACACTGTGGAACCACTATATTCAACGCATTATGGAAAGTTGTGAAACTGACGAGTTCGGCTCAGCGGCATCCGGCACCTGGGCTGATCAGCTCCGCGATGCCCTTGCGCCAGAAAGTGCCGGTTTTCTCGCCTCCACTCTTACCACAATGGGTACAGGACAACTTGTTTTGGCACTGGCATGTGCCGACCTTGAAACTGTTGTAGGTGCGCTGGCCGAACTCGATGAACTTGATGATACTGAGAAAACCGCCCGAGGGCAGGTGCTCTTTCCAGTAGCAGAACGAAAAACTTTAGAGTCCGCCTCGTTCAGCGATGACGCCGCGCTTCCGGCGCACTCCCTCGATACCATCGCAGGCTACCTTATGGGCACTTCACCCACCGCACCACACTGGGAACGTCTCGAAGCGCTCGACCTGCTATTGGATTTGGTGAGTTACAGTGCTGAAAGCGGTTGCCTGGGCCGTATCTACATCATGCAAGCGTGGATTCACTGGCTCAAAGGACGCACGAGTGCCGCCTGCGCCGTCCTGGAGCACAGCAAACAGTACCGGGAAGAGACAGAGTTCATAGCTTTTGAAGAAGCTATCAATCGCAACTTTATTCCCTTGTGGTGCCAAGATTCCCGGCAAACATGGCGAGGAACTTACCTCCAAATACCCAATTTTTACCCGCCACGCAAGAGTTAGAAGTATATTTTCTTTACTTCTTCTGGAATAATTGAGCCTCGACCCCGTCATTATCTGATGAGAAAATCTCCCGCACTCGGGAATAATTGAAAAACTTCGTGCGTTGAACACAACCGAAGACCCTTCAAAGATGTTTCTCAACCGGTTAAAACCGCAACAGATTTGACAGGGTCATAGGTGTTTTGACTGCGTGCCGCTGAACCGACACGTGGTTTTCAAAAAGAAAGGTTCTGTGTGTCACCTGCTGCAAGCAAGAAGACCGCTACGAGCGATGCTCCTAAGCGTAAGACCGCTACCAAAAAGGCGAATACTCGCTCAAAGGCAACCAAGCCAGAGACCGAGAACGAAGAAGTAGAAGCAGAGCTGACCGAAGCTTCTGCTAAAAAGACCACCCGCAAAACTAAGGCTGGCGCTTCAACCCGCAAGACTAAGAAGAGCGCGGATATCGAAGAAAACGAAGATATTGATGCTGATGATATTGATATCGACGACAAAGACATCGAAGATCCCGACGCCGTAGATCTCGAAGACGGCGATGAGGACGAAGAAGAGACCGAAAAAGAAGTCGAAAAGAAAGAGTCCGAAGCTGTAGCGGCCAAGGGCAACGGCTTCGTTCTGACCACTAACGACGATGACGACGCACCTGCAATTCGCGTCGTTACCCCCGGTGCAACCGCTGACCCTGTCAAGGACTACCTCAAGCAAATCGGTAAGGTTTCACTGCTGAACGCTGAGCAGGAGGTCGACCTTGCGCAGCGTATCGAAGCTGGTCTCTACGCTGAGCACAAGCTTGCAGAAAATCCTGACATGGACCGCGAGCTGAAGAAGGAACTTCGCTGGGTCATTCACGACGGCAAGCGTGCAAAGAACCACTTGCTCGAAGCTAACCTTCGTCTTGTTGTCTCTCTCGCTAAGCGCTACACCGGTCGTGGCATGCTCTTCTTGGACCTCATCCAGGAAGGTAACCTCGGTCTTATTCGCGCAGTTGAGAAGTTCGACTACTCAAAGGGCTTCAAGTTCTCAACCTACGCAACCTGGTGGATCCGTCAGGCTATCACCCGTGCGATGGCAGACCAGGCACGAACCATTCGTATTCCCGTGCACATGGTTGAAGTTATCAACAAGCTTGCGCGCGTCCAGCGTCAGATGCTTCAGGATTTGGGTCGCGAACCCACCCCTGAAGAGCTGGCAAAAGAACTCGACATGACCCCCGAAAAGGTCATCGAGGTTCAGAAGTACGGCCGCGAACCGATCTCACTGCACACCCCGCTGGGCGAAGACGGCGACTCCGAATTTGGTGATCTTATTGAGGACTCAGAGGCAGTTGTACCTGCCGATGCTGTCTCATTCACCCTTTTGCAGGAGCAGTTGCACTCAGTCCTCGACACCCTGTCAGAACGTGAAGCAGGCGTTGTTGCAATGCGCTTCGGTATGACTGACGGCCAGGCTAAAACTCTTGACGAAATCGGTAAGGTGTACGGCGTTACCCGTGAGCGCATCCGCCAGATTGAGTCAAAGACCATGTCTAAGCTGCGTCACCCGTCACGTTCGCAGGTTCTGCGTGACTACTTGGACTAATCCGATAAGAATGCGAGCAAAGGATAGTTCAGGCGGTCTGGCTATCTGACGCGGGAAAAAATTGATTCCTCGCTTGCTCGGATTTTTCCCGGTCAGCAGGTTCTTCTGCGCGACTACCTAGCCCAAACAGCTAGTTAACGCTAAAAGCCCGTTCTCTCCCTTGACACCTAGGGGAGCGAACGGGCTTTTTTGCTTTCGTCTTTCCCCGTCAAAATCAATCCAAAAAAAGGACGCCCCACCGAAATCAATATCCGGTAAAGCGCCCCAATAAGTTAGCAAAGAATAACCTACTTGATGCGGTCAGTCTGGTCATCCCAGTCAACTGCGACCTCGCGCAGGGCTGATTCGTTAGCGCGCGCGTGGTGACCGCAGAACAGCAACTCACCTGATTCCATAGTGACGCGTACGTACGCCTGGGCTCCGCAAGCATCACAACGATCGGTTGCCTTCAATTCTTGAGTTTCTACAGCTGTTACGCTCACCATTGCCTCCTCATGTCTGAAAATGTGTTGTACCCATACAACCACGTGTGCCGGTGGAATTATTCCGCGTTCGCTGTTGGCAATGCGCTGTTCACTTCCCACAAACACCCTCGTACCCGGCAGATACTGTGGGCAAACTTGCGCCGTATTCGAATGCTAGCGAGCCGCAAACCAACTAAACTATAAAGGTTCACTACTCTAATCTCGGGAGCAACATTTTGGCTGCATCGAATTACACGGCACGCAACCTCTCCGTCCTTGAAGGTCTTGAGGCTGTCCGCAAGCGTCCGGGTATGTACATCGGTTCTACAGACTCGCGCGGTCTCATGCACTGCCTGTGGGAAATCATCGATAACTCTGTCGACGAGGCGCTCGCTGGTTTCGGTCAGTCCATCAACATTATTCTGCACAAGGACGGCTCCGTTGAGGTTCAAGACGATGGACGCGGTATTCCCACTGATATCGAACCCCGCACCGGCCTCAGCGGTGTTGAAGTGGTCTTCACCAAGTTGCACGCCGGCGGTAAGTTCGGTGGTGGCTCCTACAACGCATCCGGTGGTTTGCACGGCGTAGGCGCATCGGTAGTGAATGCGCTGTCTGCGCGTCTTGACGTTCAGGTGGACCGCGGTGGTAAGACCTATCAGATGTCCTTCCGTCATGGCATTCCCGGAACTTTCGCGTCCTCACGTACACCCAAGCCAGATGCCGAATTTACGCCTTTCTCTGCACCCAATGACGCCTTGCAAATTGTGGGCAAGGCTAAGCGTGGCGTCACCGGTACTCGCGTGCGTTATTGGGCTGACCCGCAGATTTTTACTCCTGACGCTAAGTTCAGCTACGAGGATTTGACGGCACGAGCGCGTCAAACATCCTTCTTGATCCCCGGTTTGCGCATTGCTATTCGCGATGAGCGCCGTATGCCCGGAACCCCCGGTGAGTTTGAGAGCCACGAAGAAGTGTTCCAGCACGACGGCGGTATCTCGGAGTTCGTTGACTTCTTAGCACCCGACTCATCAGTTACCGATATTTGGCGTTTTACCGGGCGCGATACTTTTACCGAAACTGTGCCTGTGCTTGACTCTAACGGCAACTCTAAGTTGCAGGATGTAGAGCGCGAGTGCGAGGTCGATATTGCCTTGCGCTGGGGCATCGGCTATGAAACCAAGGTCAATACCTTTGTTAATATCATCGCTACTCCCAAAGGCGGTAGCCATTTGGCCGGTTTTGAGCAGGGCTTGCTGAAGACTTTCCGCAAGCACTTGGCTGATAACGCCCGTAAGTACAAGATGGGCAATGACAAAATCGAGAAAGACGACGTTCTTGCCGGTCTAACTGCCGTTCTTACCGTACGTTTGGCTGAGCCTCAGTTCGAGGGCCAGACGAAAGAGATTCTGGGTACACCGGCAGTCCGCGCCATTGTCTCAAAGGTTGTTTCAAGGGAACTTGCCGCAAAGCTCAAGTCAACTGCTCGCGCCGAGAAAACTCAGGCTAACGCTTTGAGCGAGAAGGTTGCTGCCGAGATGAAATCGCGTATTTCTGCGCGAGTTCACAAAGAGACCCAGCGTCGTAAGACCGCGCTTGAGACCTCATCTATGCCGGCTAAACTCGTTGACTGTCGCTCTAATGACGTTGAGAAATCAGAACTCTTTATTGTCGAGGGCGACTCAGCGTTGGGCACTGCGCGATTGGCACGTTCATCGGCGTATCAGGCCTTGCTACCCATCCGAGGCAAGATTCTCAACGTGCAAAAAGCGTCACTGACCGACATGCTAGCGAACGCTGAATGTGCCGCTATTATTCAGGTGATTGGCGCGGGGTCAGGCCGCACTTTTGACGTTGGCGCGGCACGCTACGGCAAGATCATTATGATGACGGATGCGGACGTCGATGGTGCCCATATTCGTACGCTGTTGCTCACCCTCTTCTACCGCTACATGAAGCCTTTGGTGGAAGCCGGTAAGGTTTATGCCGCTGTTCCGCCGCTTCATCGTGTGGAGATTGTTAACCGCGGTAAAGCTAACGAGATGGTTTACACCTATTCAGAGCGCGAGCTCAATCAGTTGCTCAAGAAGCTTGAGGATGAGGGTCGCAGCTATAAAGAGCCTATTCAGCGTTACAAGGGCTTGGGCGAGATGGATGCTGACCAGCTGGCAGAAACCACCATGGATCCGCGTCACCGCCTGCTGCGTCGCGTCCGCATTGAGGATGCTGAGGCTGCAGAACGCGCGTTCTCACTGCTGATGGGCTCCGAAGTTGCTCCGCGTAAGGAGTTTATTATCAACGGCGCTCACCAGCTTGATCAGTCACAAATTGATATGTAGATCTGCCGAATAGGCATGTGGATGGTCTGCGCTCGGTGAATGTTCCACGAAATATTCCGACAATAACCTCATTGGGGTGATTCAGTTCACTACAATGAGGTTATGTCATATAGAAAGAACCATAGTCCTGTCACCATTACCGTCACCGGCGCCGGTGGGCAGATTGGCTATGCCACTTTATTTAGGGTGGCAGCGGGAGAAATGCTGGGGCCTGATACTCCCGTTCGTCTCCGCCTGCTTGAGATTCCGCAGGGCGTGAAGGCAGCAGAAGGCGCCGCGATGGAGCTTGATGATTGCGCTTTCGACCTTTTAGAATCCGTTGATGTATTTGATGATCCCCATCAAGCATTTGAAGGCGCAAATATCGGGATGCTGATTGGCTCGCGTCCTCGTACAGCTGGTATGGAGCGCGGCGACCTTCTTGAAGCTAATGGCGCTATTTTTTCAACGCAAGGTCAGGCTATTAATGCGCATGCCGCTGACGACATCAAGGTCGTCGTCGTGGGTAACCCAGCAAATACAAACGCATTGATTTGTGCATCTCATGCACCGGACATTCCTGCTGAACGCTTTACGGCGCTAACTCGGCTTGATCATCATCGCGCGCTCGCTCAACTTGCACTCGCAACAGGTGCGCGCGTGAGTGATATTGAAGGGCTGGCCATTTGGGGCAACCACTCTGCCACCCAGTACCCGGATGTTTTCAATGCAACGATTGCTGGGCGTCCTGCGATAGAAGTTTTAGGTGAAAACGGCAAGAACGCAAGCTGGATTGAAAGCACCTTCATTCCGAAGGTTGCTCAACGCGGTGCTGAAATTATTGACGTTCGTGGTGGCTCATCCGTTGCATCGGCGGCTCACGGAGCTATTTCTCATATCAAATCATGGGTTAGCGGAACGAATGGTCAGACCACATCAATGGCAGTTGTTTCAGATGGTTCTTACGGAGTTGAGAAAGGTCTGATTTGCTCCTTCCCTGTAGTTTGTGAGAATGGTCATTATGAAATAAAGCACAGCTATGACATCTCAGAATTTTCACGAAAATTCATTGAACGTTCAGTCAACGAGCTGAAAAGCGAGCGAGATGCCGTTGCATCCTTGGGATTGCTGGGAAACGCGAGGTAAAATCACACTGTTTTTTGAAGCTATTCAAAGCTAAATACCAGAAAAGCGAATTAACGCCTGAGTAATTGCTGTTAAAAGCAATGATCGGGCGTTAACGTTTTAATAACCTTTTCTCTACCGTCAAGTGAGCATCACGTCAACGCCAACCGCTCAGGTTTTGTTTTCATATTGACTCAGTATCCTAGAACAAATCTTTTGATCGAAATTCTCTGCGCTGTTGCGCGGGGCATCTCACTACTCACCACTAAAGGACTGTTCGTGGATCCTCTTGAAATAGCGCGGTGGCAGTTTGGTATTACCACTGTCTACCACTTCATGATGGTGCCCCTCACCCTGGGGTTGGGCGCTGTTGTTGTCTTTTTCAACCTGATGTACGTCAAAACACGTAGCGACCAGTGGAAGCGCATGACGAAGTTCTGGGGAAAGCTGTACCTCATCAACTTCATTATGGGCGTTGCCACCGGCCTGGTGCAGGAGTTCCAGTTCGGCATGGCGTGGAGCGAGTACTCGCGTTTTGTGGGCGATGTATTCGGCGCACCGCTGGCGATGGAAGGCTTGCTCGCGTTCTTTGTCGAATCAACGTTTATCGGCCTATGGATTTTTGGTTGGGATAAACTCAAGCCCAAAATTCATGCTTTGTGTCTGCTCGGCGCAGTATGCGCGTCGTGGTTCTCCGCCTACTTCATCATTGTGGCGAACTCGTGGATGCAGCATCCTGTTGGCGTCGAGATGGTAGATGGCCGCCCTGTAATGACGGATGCGTGGGCTGTGTTTACCAATAACACGGCGTTGGTAGCTGTGCCGCATACCTTGTTCGGTGCTGTGCAGGTGGCAGGCTCATTCCTCGTGGGTATTGCCTGGTACAAGCTGTACAAACGTCGCGCGGACGGCGTTGACACCGTGGGCGAAAACGGCAAGGTTATTGTCGGCGATGCCGGTGTGGGTGGACGCGATCGCGCGGACTTCAAAGTCTGGTTCAACTCCCTGCGCATTGGTGCTGTGGTAGGTCTGATTGGCTTCTTTGGTACAGCATTCACCGGCCATATGCAGGCGCAGCTGATGATCCAGCAACAGCCCATGAAAATGGCGGCAGCAGAAGCAGCCTGCCACGATGGCACTGCCTTTTCGCTGTTCTCTATTTCGAATCCCGGTGCACAAAACTGTGATGATGTACAGGCTGTCGTAGAGATTCCCGGTCTGCTTTCATTCTTGGCGCACGATAACTTCACTACGGACGTCCCCGGTATTGTCAGTCTGATGCCGCAGTACCAGGAACAGTACGGAACACATCTGCCCGATGACCCCATGTACGGTGAGCGTGCCGGTCAAGAAATTAACTACCTGCCGCTGATGGAAGTAACTTACTACGGATTCCGCGGAATGTTTACGCTGGGCGGTATCGCTATGCTGTCGTACTTCTACGTACTGTGGGTGACCCGCAAGAAGGGACAGGGGACCGTTCCTGAGATTAAATGGCTGTCTAACTTGGCGATTGTGGGAATCCTTGCTCCCTTTGGCGCTAACGTTGCAGGCTGGGTATTTACCGAAATGGGACGTCAGCCATTCGTTGTTGCACCGAACCCCGACGGTAATCCCGCTATCAAGATGTTCACCGCGGCAGCTGTTTCACCAGGTGTGAGCGGCGGGGAAATCCTGTTTTCACTGATTGCGCTTACCGCTGTGTACGGCGTGCTCATGGTGGCAGAACTCTATCTGCTGGCTAAATATGTCAAGGCTGGTGTGCCGGCTGCAATGCCTGAACTCGTGGAGAACCCGCACAATCACACCCACGATGACGACCACACTGACCGCGACGTTCTCGCGTTCGCCTACTAAGGGGTAAGAGACATGGAATTTTTTGGTTCTGCACCGACCTTACCCACCGTCTGGTTTGTGGTGGTTGGTTTCTTCTGGATTGGCTACATTGCTCTCGACGGCTTTGACTTAGGCGTCGGTATGCTCATGAGTGGCCTCTTTGCGCGTAACGAAAAAGAGCGCAGGCTTCTGCTCAACACCATCGGCCCGGTCTGGGACGGTAATGAAGTCTGGCTGGTGACTGCCGGAGCGTCAATGTTTGCAGCATTCCCGATGTGGTACGCGGGACTGTTCTCCGGCATCTACCTGCCTTTGGTGTTCACCTTGTTAGCACTGATCTTTCGTGCTGTTGCCATTGAATACCGCGGAAAGAAAAATACTGAGCGCTGGGTCAAAGGGTGGACGCTTGCCATGAATATTGGCTCGTTCTTGATTGCCTTTTTCATTGGCGCTGCCTTGGCGATTACAGCCACTGGCCTGCCGCTGAACGCAAACGGCGACCGCGTGGGTGGTGCCTTCTCCTGGCTTTCGCTTCCTGCCATCATCGGTGGTTTAGCGTTCGTAGGTTTTGCAATCGTTCATGCACTGGCATTCGTGGCGCTAAAAACTGACGGTGAAATTCGCGTGCGCGCTCGCAAGGCGCTGGTGCGTCTGTTGCCTGTTGGTGTTCTGCCCTTGCTCGTTGCCATTATCTACATGCAGATAACAAGTGCGTCCGTGCTCTCGCTGGTGGCTAGCGTTATCTCGGTTGTCGCAGTCGTAGTTGCCTGGGCGTTTGCTCGAGCAGCCCGCGAAGGCAAGACATTCGCATCCATGATGGTGTTCATCATCTTCGGCATGCTGAGCATCTTTTTAGCACTGTTCCCGAACGTGTTGCCCTCAACGCTTGATGCGGCCAACAACCTGACCGTCGCTAACGCGTCCAGCTCACCCTACACCCTGGGTCTGATGAGCGTCGTTGCGTGCTTCGGCATCCCGGTTCTGTTGATTTATCAGAGCTGGACCTACTGGGTCTTCCGCAAGCGTCTGAGCGTGCACAGCATTCCCGAAGCGCACGACGCGGCTGACCTGGCAACATTACCTAACGCGCGCTAATCAAACATCCGCTCAACATCTCAGTTCAAGGAGTCGCCGTGAGCAACCGCCCGCCGCTAGGGCCAGCTGCCCGTCGCAATCTGCCAATTTTGGGCGTCATCGCCTGTGTAAAAGTTGCTGCGACCGTGATATTCGCTGGAGCACTCGGCACGGCTGTTGCTCACCTGGCGCGGTTTACCTACTCGCACTTTTTTGAAGGCACCACGTACGCCACTGAGTACGAGCGGCAACAAGCAGAGTTCGCGGGGTTCGGTCAGGCTCAGATCTCCGGGATCGTACCCGGTGCTGAGAACCTGACAACCCCCGGGATCTTGCTTGCTATCGGTATAGTGGCGGTGTTGATGCGAGCGCTCGTCGACTGGGCCACTACCGCGTTCGCCGCGCGGGCGGCGGTCGGCGCGAAAGCTACCTTGCGCTCACAACTGTTAGAACGCATCCTGATCACCGGCGGACGCGACACACCGGCTGGAGCCGGTGCAACCGGCGTGCTGCTCGCTAGGGGGCTAGGAGCGCTGGACAGCTACTACACCAAGACGCTGACTGCTGTGGTGTCTACGGCGGTTATTCCTGTGACGGTCTGGCTAGTGGTGCTGGTGTACGACCGCCTTTCAGCGCTGATTATTGCACTCACCCTTCCGCTGATTCCGCTGTTTATGGTGCTTATCGGTAAAACCACCAAGCGTGACACCGCCGATGCCCAACGGGATTTACATCGGCTGTCTGACCATATTGTTGAGCTGGCAAAGGGACTACCTGTTCTCATCGGTTTGGGTAGGGCAGAGGCTCAGCGCAAGGCACTGACTGACCTTGGCGTTCGGTATCGCGATAAAACCATGCAGACGTTGCGTAGCGCTTTTATGTCATCGCTGGCGCTGGAACTGATTACCACTATTTCGGTGGCGATTGTCGCAGTTTTTATCGGTTTGCGTCTGGTGCGCGGTGAGATGGGACTCGACGTCGCGCTCATGATTTTGTTGCTGGCACCGGAATGCTATCAACCCCTGCGCGATGTTGGTTCGGCTTACCATCAAAGCGAAGACGGCATTGCGGCGCTGAGGAGCGCTCAAGAAATTATTGATGCACCGTTGCCCGTAGCGTCCTCTGAGGCTGATAAACAGAAAATTTCCGGTGCCCCGGGTTCTGCGCTGACAATTTCTGATCTCACTGTGAAGTATCCGGGACGTTCAGCATCCATTGGGCCGGTCAACTTTAAAGTGTCACGCGGTTCTACCCTTTCCGTCACCGGCGAGTCAGGATGCGGTAAATCAACTATTCTCGCTGCGATTGCAGGACTACTCCCAGACGGCTTGGTTTCGACAGGGTCTCATCACCCCGTCCAGGTGACTGGAACTATTACCGGCGTCGGGGAGATTGTATGGGTTCCTCAGAATCCGCGCTTTGTCGCATCCATCGCTATCGGCGAGGTCGCTCTCTATGGAGGTGCTGGTGCTGATGCTTTGTTGGATGACGCCGACCTTGATTACCGACCCTTTACGCAGTTTTTGGACGCGGTGGGGCTAACCGATGTGGCGCATCTTGCCCCTGAATCATTGAGCATGGGCCAACAGCGACGTCTAGCTATCGCGCGTGCTCTAGCCCGGCTGAATGCCGCGGGCGGACAACCCGCAACGGTTTTAGTGGACGAGCCCACCGCCCATCTCGATGCTGAAGCAGCCCTGCTGGTGGATGCCGCCTTGAGCCATCTCGCACAGCCACAGGTGTGCCTGATAATGGTTACTCACGATGAAAACCTGGCTCAACGAGCCGATGGGTGTTTGAACGCTGTGAGCTCCGCCCAGTGGATGTTCACTGAAAATCAGGGATTACGTAACCGTGCAGAAGAGCCAGCGTTCATGCTGGCGGATAGGAAAAACTCGGTAGCTGAGCAGACACCGATAAAAGCGGATAAAAGTCCGTCTCCCGACAGCGCGCAGCGGTTCTCTATGCGACAGAGCCTGCGCGACTTTTTATTGCTGGCAGAACTTCACACCGGCAGAGCTGCTCTTTCGGTGCTCCTCTCTGTTCTGACTGCAATTTTTGGTATCGCCTTGACCGCGCTGTCGGGTTGGCTAATCGTGCGCGCTGCCGAGCAGCCAGCGATGATGTACCTAACCCTTGCCGTAGTGGGTGTGCGCTTCTTTGGCATAGGACGCGCTACCTGGCGTTACCTTGAACGCTTGGTAACACACAGGCTGGTGCTCGATGCCTCGGTAAATGTCCGCTCTAAAACCTGGCGGGCACTGAGCACCGTTGCCCTGAGCGCTCGTTCGCTGTTACGCGGTGAAAAGGTCATCGACTCGCTGATTACAGATGCCGACGAACTACGCGATGCCGCCCCGCGCGTCCTGTTGCCTGTTGCAACTCAGGTGGTTGTCATGGTTCTGGCAGTAACAACTACGGCGGTGCTGACACCTGGCGTATGGTGGGTTGTCGCAGTGGCTGCGGTGTGCTCTACCTTGCTTGTTCCGTGGGTAGTGGTGACGGCTGATGCTCGCGCTGAATCAGCTGAACGCCAGACAACAGCCCGGATGCTGCGTTTCGGAGTATCTGCCATCCTGGCTGCTACCGATCTCAAGGCTAATGCGCTGAGCTCTACCGCAGTAAAAACGCAAGCGGAGTTAGACGCACGTGCCAGCACTCTTGCCGGACGCGGCGCTTTAGCATCCGGACTTGGCGCGGCCCTGAACACTGCCATCTGGTGGGGCAGCGCGGTGGCTGTGACCGCGCTGGTCTGGGAGCCTGTTCGCGCCGGTGAGCTGCGTACACCCATTGCTGCCATCGTGATTTTGATGTGTACCGCCATGATAGAAGTTTCTAATGCGCACGTTGAGGCTGCCCGCGGATGGCGTGGGTTCGCCACCACCGTTGCGGCGCTGAAAGCAACCGGAGCAACGTACTCTGCCTCCGAGCTGCTGGAATCTCCCGCGACAGCAGAGCTTCCCGCATCCGGCCCGGTGGACCTTGAGATTGATCAGATTTCTACCCGATGGCAGGGGATGCACCAGCCTGTATTCGAGAACGTCAGCGGACGCGTGCAATCAGGACAGTGGTTGGGCATTACGGGTGAATCCGGTGCCGGCAAGACGACGGCTCTTGCCACGCTTCTAGGATTTTTGCCGGTGGAATCCGGTGCTATTCGCATCAACGGCACCCCCGCTTTTTCTGCAGATCTACGTGGATACGCGGCATGGTGCCCGCAAGAAGCGCACATCTTTGAGTCAACGATTGCCGGCAACCTGGCCCTAGCGCGTTCAAAAGATGAAGCACCTACCGAAGCCGAGATGATGCGCGCCCTCACCCGCGTCGGTTTGGGGGAGTTCGTCGCGTCCTTGCCTGAGGGTTTGGCGACGCAGGTGGGTGCCAGCGGTGGCTACCTGTCAGGCGGGCAACGTCAGCGTCTTGCGATTGCCCGGACTCTGCTAGTGCGCTCGCCCCTACTTCTGTTGGATGAGCCGACCGCTCACTTGGATGCTCCGTCCGCCACGGCGCTCATGGACGAGGTTTCTGCGGGTACGCGGGGCGCATCTCATCGGGACGAAACCGCGCCGGCGGTTGTGGTGGTCTCTCACCGTGCCGAGGACATCGCCCGATGCGACGCGGTGATAAAACTGTAGCCCTCCCACTTTCCGTGGATTTACGCTTTAATTTCGGCGTTTTACAGCGCAAATCCACGGAAAGTTGTGGGCACTGCCGGGAAGCTTACCGATCACAGAAATATCAGTTTCTGTTCAGCCCGAACTTCTGTGTCAGAAGTGCCTGCTTGTAGTGAGTCTCAGCCTCATTGATGAGATATTGCGGGGTTGTGGGGTCAAAAACCTGCAAGATTGAAAACCTGAAAGTGTCAGGGTTTCGGCGTCGCAGCTCGACGTTTCCACCGTGACCTGTGGAAGCATAGGACGCCCAACGTTGCAACAGACCTTCACCTCCATCAGCTTTGCCTACGTAAAGTTTCCCGTCGCGAGTATCGGCAATCAGGTAAATAGCCCTGATAGCGCTCAGTGCAGTGCGCCATTGCTCATAGCGTGGCTCGCTCACTACGGCTTGCAACATCGGAAAATCTAAAACACAGTTATAAAACCCGGGGAATGCAACCTGGCGTTGTTGGGCAATTTCTTGGATACGGTATTTTACGACGCTGGCTCCGGATACTTGCCACCTAATAGGCGCAGCCCAAGAAATAACTAATTTGTCTTTATACTCGCCCAATAATTCCACCGGGCGAAGATCAAAATGCCGTCGGTTGCCGTCATCTGATAGAACTCCGTGATTCTCATACACGGTATGCAAGCGAGCGTTGGAGCCTCCATCTTTGATAAATACAACCCAATAACGAGGGGGATTGCGGGGGAAAAGCTGAGCCTGAGAAGACTGTTCGGCGGTGTACTCTAAAATCTCTGCGTTGGTAGAGTTGCGGTTCAAACCGGCATGCCCATCCGCATGGAGCTCCACAAACGTATGTCGAATAGCTAGGATTTCGCTTGGGTCGGTGTTTTCAGCTTTCAGCACGTCACCAAAGGTAAGCATCGTTCAGCTCCGTTCTTGTAAAGTCAGTGGGCAGCGACCTTGGTGGCTCATAATTTCATTTGACTTAATGATCAATGAATACCCCTTTACTTCTGAATATATTCAGAAATACTATTGGGGTATGACTGTTCTTTCAACACAATTTGCATCATCTGACCTCAGCCGTTCCGCATCAAAAGTGTTTGCTGCGGCTGTCATTGAGCCTGTGCGCATTACTAGGCGTGATGGTGAAAACTTGGTTCTTATGACTGAGGAAGAATTAAACCGGCAGCAGACTTTGTTGGGCGTAGCTGCTCAAATTGTTGCGGTTTCTACTTTTACTGCTCCTGATTCTGAGTTGGTGGCTGAGATGACCCGTCATTTTCCCTGGATGCTGGCATTGACCAAAGATGATCGGGTGAACTGCGCACACGAGATTATTGATGATGCGCGGGCCAGCTTTTCCCTTGGTCAGCCGAATCTGATTGTGGGTACTATCAATGCCTGGAGAGATACGGCAGAGGCTATTGCCGCTGGTTATTCAGCTGACGAATACTTTGTTGATGCAGAAAATCCAGTACTGGAACGACCTGCCGCATGAGCAAGCAAAGAAGCCTTTCTCGGCCCGTGAAAAGCACTGAATTCAGCATTGTTCCTGTAGGTCGTGATGTGGTGAAAAACTGGCAAGACTTGAAAGCTGTACAGGCGAATAAGCTTGCTGATGCTTGGGATTTTTTGACAAATACTCCACTTCAATACCATCCAGAAAGAAATTACCCCTTGAAAGGCGCTTTGGGGAGCTCCACGGTTAACGGCAATGTTATGGACCAGTGGCAGTATCGTAATTTGTCGAATGGAGCTCGGATTTGGTTTTGCGTTGATGAGAAGCAGAAGCGGGTGTATCTAACGCGAGTCTTCACCCGGCATCCGAACGAAACTAAATAGAAAAGATAGCTAGTTGCGTAACTGGAACTGATCTTTGTGGAAAGAGTCACACATGTCCGAACCACTTTTTAGCTCAACCGCACGGTTGACCCGTCCTTTTCAGCTTCTGATGGGCGGCATTATTGCCCTGCAAATCGGCATTGCATTTTTAGTTCGGTTGTTTCCCGACGACGATGACGGTGGTATTTTGTTATCTCTGATCGTGCCAGGTCTAGTGCTGTTGATGTGCCTATCGATTCTGGCAGCCAGCACGCGGCTAACCATTACCCCGAACCAGGTCAAGGTCAAAACTTTCGGGATCTTCTCGACAACAATTAATCGTGAAGATATTCAGGACGCGTGGGGCGGCAAACCTACCGGGCTTGGCGCCGGTGCTGGGCTTCGCATCATGGGCAATAACACCACCGGCTACCTTACGGGTGGTCCTTGTATCGCCATCAAAACCCTCAATGGTGCAACCACGGTGGTCTCAACTCCCAGACCAGAAGAGGCTGTAACAGCTCTCAAATCAAGGTCATAAAAAATCTCCGCACCCCTTTACGGGATGCGGAGATTTCTTATTTTTCCCTGCCTTTCAGAGCAGAGCTAAAGTTTGCACATGTTTAGAACAGCGTGACGTCCTCAGCTTCACCTGCCGAGGTAGCATCTAAAGCTACCGGCGCGCTCTCGTTAACCTCAGCTGTGCCGGATGCGGTGTCCGCCGCATCCTCGACGGTCGACGAAACTGCCGCCGCAGCAGCCTGAGCCACACGCGGCTCGGTTACCGCGTACGCCGGGCCGATCGCTGCAATACCCTGAGTCAACGGAACACCTGAACCATCACGTGCACCGAACTCACTGGGCAACTTACGCGAAACACCGGCAGGGGAGACCGCCTTAGCAGGACCGACACCAATCCACGCGAGTTCCAACTTGCTTTCACCGGTAACAAAACGATGCGCGCGCACGCCAGCCGTCGCGCGTCCCTTCGCCGGGAACTCAGATAGCTCGGTGACCTTCACCGAAGGATCAAAATCATTGCTTGAATCGGTAATCGTAACAACCTGAGCGTCAGTACCCGGTGCTGTCACACCAAAGGCAATGACCTTATCGTCATCAGCAACCTTGATACCAGCCATACCGCCACCGGCGCGTCCCTGCGGGCGCACCTTAGACGCATCGAATGTCAGAAGCTTCGCCTGTTCTGTGATAAAGGTCAGGTTCTCATCACCGGTATCGGCAACAGCCACACCAATGACGCGGTCACCCTTCTTGAGCTTAATGACCTCCCAATCATCACGGTTCAGCGGGTAATCAGGGTTGACTCGCTTTACCACACCGCGCTCGGTAGCCAGCGCCAGAATCTTATTAATGGGAGCCAAGCCAATCAGAGTCTCGCCCTTAGCCAGCGAAACAACATCGGCAGCTTTCACACCAGACGAGAGTAGGGGAGTGCCCGCTGAATCTTCAAGCTGGGCCAAATCCATAACGTTCACACGAATCATGCGACCGGCAGATGTCACGGCACCAATCTCACCGCGCGCCGTCGTTGCAACAGCAGACACCAGAGCATCGTGCTTAATGCGCTTGCCCGGTTCCTTCAACGGAGTCAGTTCACCCTTGGACGCGACGGTACGACCAATCAGACCAGAAGTAGACAGCAGAACCCAGCTGGGATCATCAGCGATTTCAAGTGCCAGTCCCAGCCCCTTTTTCTTAGAAGGCTCAGCACCGGCAGCCGCAGCCACTTCCGCCAAATCGTCCTTATTCGTGATCTTGGTGCGACGATCCGTGCCGTAGAGATCAGCCACGTCTTGCAACTCAGCAGACACCAGATCACGCAGCTTAGTTTCTGAAGCAAGAATGGACTCAAGCTCAGCAATATCAGCCTGCAACTCATCACGCTCAGCCTCAAGCTCAATACGCGAATACTTAGTGAGCTGTCGCAGACGCAACTCAAGAATATGGTTAGCCTGTACCTCGGTCAGATTATAAATCTGCATCAGGCGCTCGCGAGCCTGCGCTGTCTCATCGGAGGTGCGGATAATCTGGATGACCTCGTCGATATCGACGATAGCCACCAACAAACCTTCAACCAGGTGCAGGCGATCTTTGCGTTCGCCCAAACGATGCTCGGTGCGGCGACGAACGACCTCAATGCGGTGGTTCGCGTAGACTCGCAACAAATCCAACAATCCAAGTGTCTGCGGCTGGCCATCAACCAGAGCCACGTTGTTAATGCCGAAAGAATCCTCGAGAGGGGTGTACTTGTAAAGTGAGGCCAGCACCGCGTGTGGATCAAAACCGTTCTTGACCTCAATCACCAGACGCAGACCGTGCTTGCGGTCCGTGAAGTCTTGAACATCCGAGATTCCCACGAGCTTCTTATTATTGACGCCGTCTTTGATTTTCTCGATGACCTTTTCAGGGCCCACCATGTACGGCAGCTCAGTCACTACGATGCCGCGCTTACGGGCGGTTACCTGCTCAATACTGACCTTGGCACGCGTCTTGAAGATACCGCGGCCGGAGGCGTACGCATCCTTAATTCCCTTGGTTCCCACGATGACGCCGCCCGAGGGCAAATCGGGGCCTGGAATGAACTTCATGATCTCAGGCAGAGTTGCCTCGGGATTTTCCAGCAGATGGCGCGTGCCAGCAATAACTTCGCGCAGGTTATGCGGTGCCATGTTCGTTGCCATACCAACAGCGATGCCGGTTACACCGTTGACCAATAGGTTAGGGAAGGCAGCAGGCAGGACGGCGGGCTGCATGAACTGGTTGTCGTAGTTAGGCACAAAATCTACGACGTTTTCATCCAAGTTATTGGTAAGTGCAAGAGCAGCGGGATCCATACGGGCTTCGGTGTAGCGCGATGCCGCAGGACCGTCGTCCAATGAGCCAAAGTTGCCGTGGCCATCGACAAGGGGCAGGCGCATGGCGAAGGGCTGAGCCAGGCGCACCATCGCATCGTAAATAGCGGCATCACCGTGCGGGTGTAGCTTACCCATTACCTCGCCTACCACGCGGGCAGACTTGACGTGTCCCTTATCGGGGCGCAATCCCATCTGCTGCATCATATATAGGATGCGACGCTGCACGGGTTTGAGGCCGTCGCGGGCATCGGGCAGTGCGCGTGAGTAAATCACCGAGTAGGAGTACTCCAGGAAGCTGGATTCCATCTCGGTTGAAACGTCGATATCAACGATGTTCTCAACGATGTCCTCGGGGTAATTGTCAACAACGTTTTTAGATGAGCGCCGTGCCATGAACGTCCTTCAGCTTGCGTGGATAGAAAACATGGATAGAAAAAGTGCTCTTATGGGTAGAGAACGCTTGATTCTAGTTTACAGGGTAGAGGTGACTAGCTGTGCTTGCGTGAGTGGAATGCCATACATGAGATATATGACCTAGTGAGGCATTATTTTTTTAAAAAATGGCACGAAAGCCACCTTTATCGTCGAGTATGAAAAATAAAGTCCCATTGAAGTGTTTGGTCGCTGTAGGTGGTCTAGAAATATATTTACCGGTGCGTAACTAGTGGAGGAAAAAGAGTATGAAATATTGGTTTTTGGAGAGGTTGCTGATTTAAATTATAGGTGGCGAAAGGGGACAAGAATTGCCAACAGGTCTACAAATGTCCCCTAAAAAACCCTCAAAAATCCTTGTTATCTCGCGGATTTTTAGTAATAAATCGCATTTTTAAACAATCCAATAAACACTTCTGTGGTTTTCTTTATTTTGCGGTAGATATAAATGTATTCTTTTAAATGTGCTGTTTGAGTTTTGGGAAGAAAGCTCAAAATGTCCCCCGCATATATCCCCCACATCACGCGATGACAACCTGTCGCGGATTAAAAGGGAAAATTTCATCGTCAGTAACACCTGGAAGAAAACGCTGACGGTTAGATTCAAGGATCTACATGCCCCGATGTTAATCCGAATTCGCACCGCGAACATACAACAAGGAGAGACATGCGTAAGCAGACAGCTGCCCTCATTGCAGCAACCACAGCACTCGGTGGCGTAGCATTCGTAGGAATGCCCGCTGGAGCAGAAGAAATCACCAACGCCGTACTGAACGTGAACGTTCAGGGTCAGAACATTAAGGTTGGCGACGTCCTTACCTTGGACGCAACCTGGCATGTACCCGATAACTCACAGCCTGGCGATACCTTCACCCTCGATTTGCCTGCCGAGCTGATCCCCATGGCAACCACCTTCAACCTTTACAACGAAACCGGCGACGTCGTTGCTGTAGCAAACGTTGCAAACGGTCAAATCGTTGTCACCCTTTCAGATTTTGTTGCTACCCACCCTGTTAACATTCACGGCACCCTGACTCTTCAGGCACGTGTTTCACAGGCAGCAACCCCCGGTCAGCCCATCATTCTCAACTGGACCGGTCAGGCAACCGCGATCACCCCCAGTGCAGGCTCCGTTGTTGGTGCAAAGACTCAGCCCGAAAAGTACGGCTGGAACACCGCTACCGGTTCTGCAAAGTGGGCTATTGAAGTTCCCGGTGAAAAGAACAACGCTGTTCTCACCGATACTCCCGAAAATGTTGCCCTCAAGTGCGATACCCTGAACATTCGCATCGGTTCACAGGAAAACGGCTACCCCAAGTCATGGCAGCCTTTCTCACCCGTATCAACCGACTGCACCACCGGTCAGCTAGTTGTAAACCTGGGTAACGTTCCCGCGGGTCAGCTGGTACACGTTGAAATCGACTCAACCCCTAATGCGGGTGTCACGGAGGCGCTCAACGACTGGTCACTGACTTCACTTGAAGGCATCACCGGCGGCACTGCAGCTGTGAAGACCTACCAGGGTAGTGGCACCGGCGACGGCGAGGCTCTTCCTCCCGTGCCTTCAGAGTCTCCTACTGATTCCTCAGTGACTCCGCCTACCCCTTCAGAAACTCCTGAGCCTTCAGAGACCCCGGTAGAAACTCCTACTCCTTCTGAGACTCCGGTAGAGACTCCTACTCCTTCGGAAACTCCTGGGCCCTCAGAGACTCCTTCTGAGACCCCGGTAGAAACTCCTGAGCCCTCAGAGACTCCTTCTGAGACCCCGGTAGAAACTCCTGAGCCCTCAGAGACTCCTTCTGAGACCCCGGTAGAAACTCCTGAACCCTCCGATACTCCTTCGGCAACCCCTTCAGAGACTCCCGCAACTGTAACCGCAGTTGAGAGCCCCAAGCCTTCTGAGACTCCTTCAGAGACTTCAGTTGAGACTCCGGCACAGACCCCTGCGCCCTCAGAGACTCCCGCGACTGTGACCTCTGTTGAAGAAACTCCTGAGGCACCCGTGGCAGAGACCACCTCACCTGCAACCTCCATGGTTGTCACTGATGGCGGTAACACCGGTAACGGCTCAAGCACCGGTTACTCAGTTCAGGGCCACACCTCAAACAGTGCGGCTCAGGCACCTGCAACTTCATCACGCGGTGCACTTGCTTACACCGGCTTTAGCTCAACTCAGGTTGCTGTAGCTGGCGTTGGCATCCTTGCTCTCGGCGCGATTGCTGTAGCGGCTTCACGTCGCCGTCGTAACTCCTAATTTTTAGGATTTTCAGAGCCCCTTCTCGAATTCGAGAGGGGGCTCTTTCGTATTCCGGGGCTCGAGCGGCAAAAAGTCTGTGGTATGCGCCACTGCTTGCTAGGATGGTGGTTATTACTATTAGCCTGAGTAAAGGTCCTAACGTGAGCACCTCTAAGCCCTCGAGCCCCAAGAACCCAACAACGGCAGAGATTCCTTTCATTTACCCAGCGCATTGGGAAGCTGATGTAGTTTTGCGCGATGGCGCCACGGCTCATTTGCGCCCGGTGGTGCCCACAGACCGCGAGGCGCTAGAAACCATGTATGCCGGGCAGTCTGAGAAAACGATTTACCTGCGTTTCTTTGGGTACAAGCCGAAACTCAGCGATAAAGAACTTACCCGTTTTACGACGGTTGACCACAATGACCGTGTGGCATTCGTGCTTTTTCTAGGCGACGAAATGATTGGTATTGGAAGATACGATCGCAGTCATGTGCCAGAGGAAGCTGAGGTAGCCTTCATGATTTCCGATGCGCATCAGGGGCGCGGGATCGGATCAATTTTGTTGGAGCACTTAGCGGCGGCTGCTAAGGAACGGGGGATTGTCCGTTTCTCAGCTGAAGTTTTGCCTCAAAACCGTAAGATGCTCAACGTGTTCAAAGACGCCGGGTACGAGGTTAAACGTGAGCTCGATGACGGGTTTGTCAACGTTCAGTTTGAAATTGATCCTACGGAGAGGTCTCGGCAGGTGATGGAGGCTCGTGAACACCGTGCTGAGGCTCGCTCCATTGCTGAGCTATTGGCACCGCAAACGGTAGTGGTTATGGGGGATCCCAGCACGTGGGAGTCCGGGGCCGGGAAACTGATGGACAACATCGCGAGCGAAGGTTTTACCGGTGATCTATTTGCGGTGTGCCCGGGAGATATTAGAGAACAGAAATATCCGGTACACGCGTCCTTCGAAACTATAGAAGATACCGTGGATCTCGCTGTCATCGATGCGCCGATTGACCGGGTTCAAGGTCTAGTTGAACAGTGCGGACGCGCCGGGGTGCGCGGTGCCGTCGTGATGACTACAGGTTACGCCGGCGATGGTGCGCGCGGACGTACTCGCCAAAAAACACTGGTCCGTGTAGCGCGTACCTATGGGATGCGGCTGATTGGCCCGGCGTCGTTTGGTGTTATCAATACGGCGACCGACATTAAACTTGACCTGACGCTTACCGAGCATGACCCGGTATCCGGTAGTCTCGGAATTTTCACCCAGTCGTCAGCCCTGGGGCTCTTGCTGTCTAACTCGGCGGTGCGTCGTGGCATTGGTGTGTCTACTCTGGTATCTGCTGGTAACCGTGCAGATGTTTCGGGCAACGATCTGATGCAGTATTGGGAGGACGATAACGCTACCGAGGTCTGCGGACTTTATCTAGAATCTATAGGTAACCCACGTAAATTTAGCCGAATTGCCCGCAGGCTTGCACGCATTAAACCAGTAGTGGTTGCGACTAATGAGGTGACAGGTAGCCAGCTGCCACCGGGGCATTCAGGTCGTACTTCTATTGCTCCCGCAAAAGCGCTGGACTCTATGTTCGCGCAATCCGGTGTTATACGCGCTGACACCGTAGACCAGATGCTTGATATCTGTCAGATTCTTGTGACTCAGCCATTACCTCAAGGTAACCGAGTCGCTGTGGTGTCTAACGCTCATGCGTTGGGACAACTCATTGCAGAGCGCGCTACCCGTTACGGGGTGGAAGTCAAGAATTCGGAAGCAAAAATTGACCTGGCACACGATGGTTTGGACGTGCTGTATGACATTGTTATGAGTTCGCTAGAAGGCGCAGATATCGACGCGGCTTTCGCGGCATTTATGCCCTCTCACACCGTATCAGCCGAGGAGATTGCAACGGTTTTGCTCAAATGCTCTCAAGACAGCGGCAAACCTGTGGTGGCTTCGTTCCCTGGAATCGCTGAGCAACACAAGGTGCTACGCGGAATCTTTAAGGACGCATCTGTTGCAACTGACACCGATGAATTAGTTGCAGATAATGAAGAAGACCCTGACAATACAGCTAACGATACAACGAGTATCCTAGGGTTGCCCTGTTTCGAATCCGCAGGGCAGGCTGTTCACGCCATGGCATCGGTCATGAACTACGTACAATGGCGCACCAGCGAATCAGGAACTCCAGAGCTTCCCGACGGTGCATCGCCCGCAACCGCTCAACGAATCATCAATGAGCTAATGCCGTCCGTAGCTGGTGAAGAACTTCTCGACATTGACCAAGAAGCTACTGCCCGCATCCTTGAAAGCTACGGAATAAGCCTGCTAAGGTCTATCGCATTTGAAACTGTTGAAGAAGCTCAGCTGGCCGTGCAAGAGCTCGGAGGTTACCCCGTCGTCCTCAAAACAACAGATATTGAAATGGCGCGGCGCATCGACCTCGGAGGCGTACGTCTGGGCATCGAATCAGACCAAGAGCTTGAGCGCGAAATTGAGCAGATGCATCGCTCGCTCAGCCCTTTTGGCACCTTCGATTTGATGGTGCAACGACAGGCACCCGGCGGTCAAACTGCGGTGCTGAGAGCACTCGAAGACCCTCTGCTGGGTCCCGTTGTTTCCTTCGGCATGGCAGGGGATGCGACCGTCCTTCTGGATGACTGGGCATACGGTATTCCGCCACTGACGTCTAACGACATCGACACCATGATGCGCACCCCCAAGGCGGCCATCAAACTGTGGGGGAGCAGCGGAGTGCCTGCCGTGCGAGTCGATAAACTTCAAGACCTCATCGCCAAGGTAGCATCCCTCAAAGATAATCACCCTGAAATCGCTCACCTCGAACTCAACCCCATTATGGTTGCAGCAGAAGAACTCACCGTTGTCGCGTGCCACATGAAACTAGGAAACCCGCAACAGCGCACCGATTCAGCTCGACGTACAATGAGTAGCTAACCCAAAACGGCAGGTGCTTGCGCCACCGCGTAAAATAAGGTGAGATTACCACGTCATCAGCAACTGAAAGAGACCGATGAGTCAGAACGTTCCGCCCATCCGAGAACTGGTACAAGATATCAAGCGAGCTGGATTCTACCCAGAATTGGTGCTGGACGGGGTGGCTACAGTATTCGAGCCAGATGAAATCATCTCGCATCTGGTGCAGCTTGAAACCCACATTGACAGGGAAGAAGTTCACCGCCACATCACTGTTTTAGTTCTCACCGATACCCATCTTTTGGTGGCGCATCTCGATGATCAGCAACTGGATGAAGAGGGCTCTATCGTAGCTGCCCATATCAACTCAGAAATCGTTCCCTTGCGTCGACTGGGTACCGTCACCTCAAACCTGACCTACCTGCAACCTCAGCACTACGCACCCGGTATGCGCGCCAGCGAGCTACAACTTTCGATTGCATGGACAGGCTCCCAACGCATCGATGCTGGTCCAGCTGATTGCCCAGACCCACACTGCGCTGCAGAACACGGGTACACCGGATCAGCCGTCAGAGAAGACATCATGGTGCGTGTTTCTGCCAGCGCAGACGGCGCCGTAGCAATTATAAGCGCCCAGAAATTCGCCTCCGCCCTTCGCAAAGCTCACATGAAAGCAACAAAATAATGACGCTCACAGACTTTCGCGGAACTCCCGTCCCTACTGCGCCGCATTACGCAGCTAATAATGTGGCTGACCTCTTTGAATCCGCCGCAACACTCGTTGCCCAGCGCTCCCTGACCCCGCAAGACCACCCAACTCTCGGTGCAGGTCAGCACGATACCCTCGAGCTTTACCAGCGCTTGAAGGATGCAGGGCTGAACCCGGATTCTTATCGAAGCGTATGCGTTGTGATGGTCGACGGTTTTGGCGAAAACCTGCTCAGACGCTACGGATCTTATACACCCTACCTGAAGAAAGTTCCCTCGTTAGGCCCGCTTCATTCAGCAATCCCTTCAACCACTGCAGCGTCCTTAACCTCCTTCGGCACCTCACTCGCGCCGGGAACTCATGGCGTTGCAGGCTATGAGGTTCGCAACCCGGATAATAACCAGGTCATGAACCAGCTCTCTGGCTGGGATAAAAACGTTGACCCGCACAGCTGGCAACCCTACCCAACAGTTTTTGAGCGCTATGAAAATCAGTGCGACGTCGCAACCGTATCGCTTTCAAAATATCAGGGGACAGGTTTGAGCGAAGCCGGACTGCGCGGCGGACGCTTTATCCATGCACAAACAGCCAGTGCACGCGTCACTATGGCACACAGTATTCTTTCAGCCCGCAAGCCCTCGCTTGTATACATGTACTGGGGTGAAATTGACCAAGCTGGCCACCGATACGGTGTGGATTCCCAAGAATGGATCGAACAGGTCGAAGAACTCAACCTGCATATGCGCCGGCTTGCAGAACGCTTGCCAGCCCACGTCTTGCTGGTATTGACCGCAGACCACGGCATGGTTGATATCCCAGAACCGCAACGTATTGACTACTCAGATCGCACCGAACTGTTGGAAAACGTTGAACTCACGGCAGGTGAACCTCGAATGGTTCAGCTTTACCTCAAAGACTCATCAACCCAAGCGAAACAAGCAACGCTTAAAGCATGGGACGCCGCCTACGGCGATATCGCGTGGGTCCTCGATACTGAGGACGCCTACCGTGAAGGTCTCTTCGGAGAGCACCTGAGCGATCAGGCGCGCGCTCGCATCGGCGATATTCTCATCGCTTGCCGTGAAGATTACGCTCTGTACGATATGCGACATTTCAAACCGCACGCTTTGAAAATGGTGGGCCAACACGGATCACTCACCGAGAACGAAACGCAGGTTCCCCTATTGGTGTTGCCGACCGGGGCATAAAAAATAGCCTTGAAAAGCGAGATAGCTTTTCAAGGCTATTTTTTATGCTCTTATTGAGCGGGAGTTTGAACTGCCTGAGTAGCAGCGGCAGGCGCGTTCTGGGTAGCCGCAGGTGCTGACTGCTGTTGTCGCTGAGCCGCGGGTGCTTCTTACTGAGTTGCTGCAGGAGCGCTGGGGGCTTGTTGGGCAGGCTGAGTCTGAGCCGGAGCTTCAGCAGTGGTGGGCGCTGGCGCCTGTGTGGTGGCGGGCGCAGGTGCCTCACTGGGTTCTGCAGAAGCGGGAGCTGAGGATTCAGCCGGAGCTTCGGTGGTAGGCTCCGGCGCGGCGGTTGTCGGTGCCGCTGTGGGCTCTGCTGGTGCAACCGGTGCCGGAGCAACCGTTTGTACCGGGGCAGGTGCCTGTTGAACAGGAGCTTGTTCTACGGGAGCTCCCTGCACTGGAGCCGGTTGCTCTTCAACAGGCGCTACGGGTTCCTCAACAACTGGAGGTACATACGTCTCAGTCACCTCAGGCACAAAGCTACTGGTTGATGTGGGCTGAGGTGTTCGCGTGGGCGAAGACTTTTGCGAGGGCGATGCTGAGCTGCTCGAAGCAGGTGCCGCCACGGGGCGATCATTGGAATCTTGCGACAGCATCATGCCTGTAGCCGCACCGGCACCTACTACAAGAACACCGAGAGCTCCCAGCAGAGCATATTTTCTATTGGAGCGAGAGCTCTCATACTCACTGGATGAAGGTCCCTGCGGCAAATCAGGAGCAGGACGCGAGGCAGCCACCGAGGACGCGGCGACAGGTGCTGCGGGTGCAGCAATAGCAGCCAGTCGCTTCCGTTCTTCTTTATCTCGCTCCTTGGCTTCTTGGGCAGCGGCTCGAGCCTCTACCTGATCGGCTAACTTCTCGCGGAGTGAGCGTTTTTCATACGTCTCACCGCGCGCCAGCAACGCCATTCCTAACGACGCATCCTCGGCGGTTGCAAAATCAGCTTCTTCAGCGGTGCCGTCCTCCGAAACATACTCGTAGCCATCTGCCAGCGGGGCAAGGGGCTGAGTTGCTTCAGAATCCTCAAGACCTGCTACCGGTGATTCGAAAGGAACCGTGGGGTCAGCAGGTTCATCGAAGTGGTGATCACCCGATGTAGCGTTGCGTGAAGAATTCATAGAGTTAGTGTGCCTGACTGTGTATGAAACTGTTGTAAGCGCCGTATGTTAGCGGCGCTGGTTGCCGAAAATAATGTCGTCCCAGCTCGGTACTGAGGTACGCTTTGAGCGGTTTGGACGCGCGCTGGGCTTCGGCTCTGCCTCTTCTTCGGCAGACTTATTTACCAAGTCTACGTCCTTTTTTGTTTCTTCGACACTGTTCTGTGATGCGTCACCTAATGAATTTGTTGCCTCAGATTCCTCAGTGTTTGCGCCGGAATCAGTGCTTTCGGCATCATCTGAATCATGTGAAGTAAACGAGTCGGTAACAGAAGAGTCTAATGAATTGTGGGTATTAGTGTTCTGACCAGAGGTTTCTTCTTCCGCAGCGGGTGCTGAAGTTTCTGATTGCTGATTCTGTGATGACTCTTCTGTTGATTCGCTCTTGTCTGTAGCTTCACTGGTCGCGTCATGAGAAGTGTCAAGGTGTTCTACCTCAACCGATTCAGTACTGAGGGCCTGTTCTTCTGCAGGTGCTGACTGGTTTTCCCCCTGTTCATCGCTTGAGGACAAGGCGGCATCGTCAGTTGCTGAAGCGTTCTTGTTCTGGTTAAGTACCGCGGGAACAGGCTGAATCTCGTGGTGAGGTGCGGACTCTGCTTGAGCAGGTGCGGTGCGTGTTGAGGAATGGCGGGCGCGTTCGAGCAGCTCAGCCAATTTACGTTCGTTGGGGGTGCCGCGCTTAGGTGAAGATGACGAGAAGAAGGTGGAGGAGGTTTTCTGAGTCTCTGACTCGTCGGTATTCGGGCGAGCGACGGTGTTAGCGTGAGGAGTGCCGCGTCGGGCAGCTAGCTCGTCCAACAGCTCATTGTGGGCGGGGTTGTGAGGTACTCGCACCTCTGAAATTTTTGGCTCGTCGACCTGAACCGGAGCGTCCTTGTCATCATGGGTGCCAATACCAGGCAAGGGGCCGTCGCCGGCGTTGTCGCGTCCCATGAGGAAGTACGCTGCTTCGTTGGAGGCGTAGATACTCTGGTTGGCGGGGTTGTACGTCCAACGGGCAGGGAATTCTGCGTTGCGCGGTAGAGCGTCGCGAACCTCTGAGGCAAACTCAAAATCGACACTGACAGTCCACTGACCTGATTCCTGCTGCCAGGTGGCCCACTGCGCGTCGTCCGGGGAGAAACCATAGTTTTCAGCTACGTGGGCAATGTGTTCGCGCAAGGGACGAGCTGTGTGATCGGCTGATCGACGTCCGGCAGTGGCTGCCGAAATTACCACGTTCTGAGCAGACTGGATGATGTTGGAGCGCTCCGCAAGAATGGGCCACTCATAGCGGCGGACGCGGTTGGCTTCCCAACCTGATTCTGCAACGATTTCTTCGACCGAAGCACCCTGTCGAAAACGAATCTGAATATCGCGCGGACCAAAAACGCCGTTGGAACCCAGTGCGCGTGCGGGCTGAGCGCGACGAGCCTTGGTGATGCTGGTGCGCAGGTTTTGGTCGATGGGTAGGCGATATGAAGTGCCGTCTTGTGCTTCAAGAACAAGACTTTCTCCGTCATCGTGGATTCCCACCAGGCGCAGGTTGAGCATGAAGACTCCTTTGAAGTGTTTGTGGTCGCGAGATATATCTTTACAAAAGATTACCGGGGGCAAGGGTACTTTTATTTGTACGGCGCATAGTTCAGCCAAACATTAATGTTAAATCTTTCGTTGAAGCCCTCAAAATAATAAATCTGAAGTGAAGGTTCAAAGATTTGATTAAGGGGCACCGGCGCGTGCATTTATATTGCTCTCTTGCGCTGTTCTTAGTTCCACCGCATCTTGAGCCACGTCGACACCCGGAATCCCCGACCCGCCACTGTTTGTGAGGGAGTCCCTAGTCTGTATGAGAGAAAAAACATAAAAGTAACCCATGCTTAGTAGGCGGGCGGACAATCCGTCTACGAGCCCAAGAACCTCAGTCTCAACACGCAATGTTCGCTGTGTGAAGAAACAATCAGACCAACAAGAATCTCAACTAGACAAAACTAATTTAATAGTGAAAAATGCTACGCGTTACCCTAACACTTTTCAGTGGTTTGCACCGCTGAAAAGGGGCATCGCACAGATTACAAAGATCCGCCCTGGAATTTGCCGGTTGGCACATTCAGGCCTCACACTGAAGAAAGCGTGAAACACCTTGGCAACAGATTACGATGCGCCTCGTAAGCAGGACGAAAACAGTGAAGAGTCCATCGAAGAACTGAATGCGCACCGCTCAGAAATGCAGTCCGGCGCGGTTGATGAAGACGAAAACGCAGCGGCAGAAAGCTTTGAGCTTCCGGGTGCAGATCTCTCTAACGAAGAGCTGAACGTCGTTGTTCTTCCTGCTCAGGAAGATGAGTTCACTTGCGCGTCTTGCTTCCTTGTACGCCACCGTTCACAGATTGCACGTGAAGAAGGCGCACTGAAGTACTGCGTTGAGTGTGAGGGCTAATTGATAGCCTGAGATATAAAAAATGCCGGTAGTTAGCTACCGGCATTTATTTTTTAATAATTATGATTCTTGAGCCTGCGAGCGAGCTTCGTGGGTGAGTAGCATGCGCTGTTCGTGCTCGCGTTGCATCTCTTGCTGGTACCGCTCTAGCTCGCTGTCGCCGATGTTCTCATTGAGAATTTCAACGATGCGTTCGGGATGGCGGGTTGATGCAATCCAGTAGGGCGTGGGGTCGGCCTTATCGGTAATTTGGATCCTCACTTTGGGCTCAATCCATCCGCGGAAACACATAAATGCGCGGCCATCGAGTTCAGGGCCTGAGATAACTCGAGAAGCTTCACCGCGGAAGCCCTCGGCAACACCCACGTGCTCGCGTTCAATAGCGGCGCGTCCTACCCGCAAAATATCATCGGTAATGGTGATGGTGGGGGAGGAACTATAGAGAATAAACCCGAGCAGTACAGCTACAATCACACCAGCGATGACGCCGGCCATAATGTTGATGGGTGCACCTACTAAAAAGCTCGCGACTCCAGCTCCGAGAACACCTACCCATAGCCCTGTGCTGGGCGTGAGGCGTTCTTGGTAAAGAACCGATGACGTCGAAGTGCTCATGTACTACACCAATCATTACTTGAAACTTACAGAATGTGCCTTCAGTCGGCATCTTGAGCGTGTAGTTCAATTCTAACCTGTTGAACATAGCACCGCTGAGACTGATAAAAAGATGCGAGTATGGCTGTGGTTGGTGCCTCATTCCTCAGGTTCACTACTAACTCACGGTGTTTCTTCATGAACGTTTAGTACAGTGGCTGGTGTGAATAAACAGCTGACAGTACACATCAAAATGTTAGACCCCGAGTTGGCAGCACCTGCCTACGCACAGCACGGGGATGCGGGCGCTGACTTACGATCCCGCGTGGATATTACCCTCAAGCCCGGCGAACGAGCCTTGATTCCCACCGGTGTCGCTATTGCTCTGCCTGAGGGATACGTGGGGTTGGTGCACCCGCGTTCGGGGCTTGCTGCAAAGCACGGCATTACCATCGTCAATGCACCCGGAACAGTTGATAGTGGTTACCGCGGCGAGTTGATGGTGACTCTCTTGAATACTGACCTCACCGAACCTTTCGAGGTTAAACGAGGCGACCGCATCGCTCAGCTCGTGGTTCAAAAATATGAATATGTGCTTTTTGAGCCGGTAGATGAACTTGATGAAACACCGCGAGGAGCCACCGGTTTTGGCTCAACCGGTGTAGCTTAGAGCCAGAATAAAGATAAAGTCTCTGACCGACCCTTTAGGAGTTGTATGTTTGGGTTTGGACGCAAGAAGAAAAACGAGGACGCTGAGGTTCAAGAAACCGCAGTAGAGCAAGCACAGGCGGAGATCAACGATGATCCCGATATGCGCGCTGATGATACTGCCGCCCCTACAGCTGTAGCTGAAGAGCGCACCGAATTTGACCGTGCCAATGGACCGTACGATACCGAGGAAAAGTCGGGCACCGATAGTTACCTTGACCTTGGATCTTTGCTCATTAAGCCGCACCCTGAAGTCGCTTTGCGATTGGAAGTTGAAGATAACACCCAAAATGTTATTGCAGTAACTTTGCAAAAGGATAAAGCTGTTTTGCAGGTGCAGGCTTTTGCAGCTCCCAAGAGCCGCGGCATTTGGGATGAGATTCGTTCGGAAATTGCAGAATCTGTTCGTGCGCAGGGCGGCAACATCGAAGAAGTTGACGGTTCCTTGGGCAAAGAACTGAAGTCTCAGATTCCAGTAACCACTCCGGATGGCCGTAAGGGCGCACGTGTGGCAACCTTTGTCGGCGTTGATGGCCCCCGATGGTTCCTACGCGGTGTTTTCACCGGTACCGCCCACGCCGATGCATCAGCGCGCGCCGAGATGGAAAAGATTTTCAAGACCATGGTGGTACACCGCGGTGAAGATCCCATGCCCCCGCGAGATTTGTTGCCACTGTCCATGCCTGCCCAAGCGCAACCAGAAGCTGCAACGCCTCAGAACGCTGATTTAGAGATGCCCGAGCGCGGCCCCGAGATTGCTGAAGTACGCTAAATAATGGTTCATACACAGCCTCAGGCGCTGGATAAATACCCCGAACGTTTTCGCGCTCGCGTTGCCGGACGCGTCAGCCAGGTACGATTTTCAGCGCCGGGAGAACCGCTGAGGTATGAAGCCGAGCTTATCGTGACAAAGTCGCGTCCTGTCTCGCTGTCTAAAACTCGTACCCTCATGACGGGCCTTCCCGCGATTGAGACCAGCGGTGATTTCTCGGAAGAACCGGATGCCGATGAAGACCAAACTGCTGTAGCTCACGAGCGTGCGCCGCATCCTGAGTCTTCCAAGCCCGCCCTCAAATTTCCTGAGTACCCTCCCTTAAAACAGGGGAGCAGGTTACTGCTGATTTGGCATGGTCAGCGCAGTGTTCCCGGTATTGCTGCTGGCACAGAGATTAGGTGCAATGGCCTGCTCTCCACCCGTATGCGTCCTGCCACTATGTACAACCCGCTGTATGAGATTATTCCCTCGCGTCGATAAACGAGAAAGTGAATTCGCTAGATGAGTGAAACCGAGAAGCCCAGTTTCAAGGCCCCCTCCAACATTCGTCGTACACAAAGCGGCGACGTGGATGTTCTGTACGCGGTAGGAGGCGTGCGCGGCATCGTTGAGGCTATTGCACCGGGACTGCTGTTTCTATCGGCATTTTTGATCTCCAAAGATTTGATGCTGTCGGTGCTTATCGCGGGCGCTGTTGCATTGGTCTTTTCTGTGGTGAGATTGATGCAGAAAGGCTCGCTCATGCAGTCGGTTTCCGGCCTACTGGGTGTGGCAATTTGTGCTTTTGTTGCTTTGCGCAGCGGCGAGGCGGCCGACTTTTACGTCACCGGACTGTGGATTAACCTCGCCTACGCTGTTGGCCTGATTCTGCTTTTGCTTTTCAAACTACCCGTCGTTGGGTATGTTTACAGCTTTATCCGTGGTGAGCAGGACACCTGGCGTTCTAACCCAGCGCGCGTTAAAGCGTATACCCTAGCAACTCTCGTTCTCATCGCAATGTTTGTTGCCCGTTTGCTGGTACAGGTTCCGCTGTACTTGGCAGATCATGTGGGTGCTCTCGGTGCTGCGCGTTTGGTGATGGGCACGCCACTTTACGCTGCGGTGCTATGGCTGACGTGGGTTATGACTTCTCCCAAGAGCAAGCGGTAAATAGCATCCGCCCACAACAAGACCCCGTGAAGGTTTGAAATCCTCACGGGGTCTTGTCGTTATTCATTAGCTAAAGAGCAACCTGATATCTTCTTCGCCCTCCGGGGTTGTGATGAAGAAGAGCTCGTCCTCTCCTTCAATCACGTCATCGCCAGTGGGAGTGATGGGAGTACCATCACGCAAAATCGCGGTGAGTGTGGTTTCTGCCGGCCACTGAACGTTATCAACGGTGTGTCCAATAATCGGGTGATCCATGGGAACGGTGTACTCCACCAGCATGGCACCGCCGGTCTGCAGTGTGAGAAGGCGAACCACATCGCCCACTTCAACAGCTTCTTCGACTAGGGCTGTCATAAGTCGCGGGGTAGATACCGCAACATCAACACCCCACGAGTCATCAAATAACCACTCATTCTTGGGGTTATTGACGCGCGCTACGGTGCGAGGAACACCGAACTCGCTACGCGCCATCAGAGAAACCACAAGGTTTGATTTGTCATCACCGGTCGCAGCAACAATAACGTCACAGGTTTCTGGGTGTGACTGTTTGAGCACTGAAAGCTCGCACGCATCGCCAATCAGCCAGTGAGCATTTTTAATATCGGGGGAGCGCCCAATAACCTCGGGCTTTTCATCGATAATAGTGACCTTGTGTCCGTGCGACAGTAATTCGCGGGCGATAGAAGAGCCAACGGAGCCAGAGCCGATAATAATAACCTGCATGGATAAAGCTCCTATCGTACGTTTTCTTCTTCGTCATCCGGCGCGGTTGCTAGGATGCGAGAGACTTCATTGACATCGTCGGTGCGGAGCATTGCGTGGATGATATCGCCCTGCTGGTAGCTGGTATCTGAGGTGGGCAAAATACCTTCGCCGAATCTGGTGATATAGGCGATGCGGACGCCCGCAGCTTCTTCGATATCGGTCAGCGCGTGGCCAGTCCAGTCTTCGTGTAACTGTAGCTCCGCTAGCATGAGGCGTCCGGATGCTTCGCGGAAGTCGCCTGTCATTGCCTGTTCGGGGAGGATACGTCGCAGTACTTGGTCGGTACTCCAACGCACTGCTGCCACGGTGGGAATGCCGAGTCGTTGAAAGAACTCCGCGCGGTTGGGGTCGTAGATACGGGCAACAACGTGGGGCACCCGGAAGGTTTCGCGGGCTACACGTGAGGACAGAATATTTGAGTTGTCTCCAGAAGAAACCGCTGCAAAAGCGTAGGCGTCTTCGATGCCGGCTCTTTTGAGGGTTTCACGGTCAAACCCGATGCCTGTTACCTTCTTGCCGCTGAAATCGCTTCGCAGACGTCGAAAAGCGCGTTCGTCGCGGTCAATGATAGCGACGGTGTGCCCGGAATCTTCTAGTGTGTGCGCAAGCATGACGCCCACGCGTCCGGCGCCCATGATCACGAAGTGTGGCAAAACGGTATCCCCTTGCAAACGAAAATGTTCTGTGCAGTACCTAGTGTACTTACCTTAACGCCGTCCTTGAGACCGTACTGGTATATCTGAGGCGATTGCTACCCGGTGGAAGGCGATGCGTGTTCCTGAGCGTGCTAGTTTCATCACCGCTGAGCATTGAGTCGGCGTGGTCTTAGCCAACTTTCTGAAAACCGGCTACCTTTGTATCTGTGGCACGAGTTCAAGAGCGTTTAAGACGGGTTTTTCTGGGCACCCCTGTAGACAATCGTCAGGTGGCTTCCGTTGCGCTACCCAAACGTCGTGCCCTGCCGCTCTTCGGGTCTGACGGGGTTTCATCGGTATCTTATGCCCCCGATGAAATTGTGATGACGCTTGCTGTTGCGGGCAGTGCATCGCTGGTGACATCTCCGTGGGTGGGGTTCGCTATCGCGTTGGTGCTTCTGATTGTTGTTGGAACCTACCGTTACAACCTGAAAACCATTGCTACCGGCGGTGACTATGAGCTGGTGCAGCAGCGATTGGGAAAAGTTGCCGGTGTTGCAACTGGCGCGTCGTTGATGGTCGATTTTATGCTCACCGTGGCGGTATCAGCATCGGCGGCATCGGGCTATGTGCTCTCGGTGGTACCCGGTTTACGCGGGCATGAGCGTGCTCTGACCATCGCAATGATTGCTGTCATGATGCTTCTATGTCTGCGCGGCTTACGGTTTTTAGGGCGCATTGCTTTTGTGCCGCTCTATGCGTTTTTGCTGATCATCAGCATCACGCTGGTGTACGGATATTTTCAGGATCTAAACGGAACACTTGAAAAAGCGGCGACTAGCTCGTGGGAGGTCGTGCCGGCTGATGGCGTTAGTTCAGCGATGAATGGTATTGCGCTGTTTGTTCTGATGATGCGTACTTTTTCCTCGGGTGCAGTAGCGCTGACCGGTGTGAGTACCGTGAGTAATTCTGTTCGTTTTTTCAAAAAACCCAAAGCTTCTAATGCTGCTGCCACCATGATGATGATGGGCGGTATCTCAGCGTTACTCCTCATCGGCGTGCTGTATATGGTGCGTGCTACAGGTGCGGTGGCGGTACTCGATACCTCTCAATTGAGAATTCACGGTATGAGCGTGGGCGACGGTCTCTACCAGGTACCTGTTCTTATTCAGATGGCTGAGGCTGTTTACGCCTCAGCAGTCATGCCGGTGATTTTAGTGGCTGTCACCGTAGCTATGCTTTTGGTTGCTATCATCACCGCTTTTACAGGCTTTCCGCAGCTCACCAACGCTATTGCCGAAAAAGGATACCTGCCGGTTCACCTGCGTACTAAAACATCACCGCACCTTCATGCCAACAGCGTCCTGATACTCGGTGTCAGCTCGATGGTGTTGGTGGCGCTTTTAGGTGCAGACCTGAACACACTGATTCAGCTGTACATTGTGGGTGTGTTTCTCTCGATGACGCTCACACAGGCAGCGATTATCAAGTATCGTTGGCGAGATTTTAAATTCACCGTCGACCGCTACAAACGACGCCCGCTCATTAGGCAACTCGCCATCACTTTAGTGGGCTTTGTTGCAACGTTCATCGTGTTTTGGGTGGTTCTACTGACCAAGCTCACGCACGGTGCGTGGATTACACTCATTGTGATTGCGGTGCTTTCGAAGGGAATGCTTGCAGTGCGTAAACATTACAACGACATCAACCGGGAACTTGAGCTTCCTGCCAACGCGCCGGAGCTTGCACAGCAACGTGCTTTACCCTCTCGCGTCCACGCGGTGGTTTACGTGCCGCGCGTTCGAAAGCCGCTGATGCGCGCTATTTCGTATGCGCGAGCCACGCGTCCTTCGACCATTGAAGCTGTGCTCATTAACCAGGATCCCAAGCGCGCTAAAGAAGCTCAGAAGCAGTGGCGTTCATTGGAGATTCCGGTACCGCTTGTAGTGCTGGATGCTCCATTTCGCGATGCTGTTCAACCGTTTATCGAGTATGTTCAGCGTCGACGGGAAGAAACTCCACGCGATGTGATCGTGGTTTACCTGCCCGAGTATGTTGTACCGCACTGGTGGGAGAGACTGTTGCACCGTCGTATTGTGCATCGACTGAAAGCCAAGCTCCGCTATGAACAGGGTATCGTCATTGCCTCGGTTCCCTGGCAACTTGAAGGAACCAGGGCGCCGGGTCAACACACCGTTGAGGCACACGTTGAAACTTCTACGTACACCGCTGAACACTAAGGATTGTTGAAATGACTGAAACTCACGAAGTAACCGAGTTTGAGGTGGGCGATACCCTCGAGCTAACACCGGATGCGGTCGCGCACGGTGGATCGTTTGTGGCTCGAGCCGGTGGGCGAGTATTTTTTGTCCGTCATACGGCAATTGGTGAGACTGTTTTAGCTAAAATCACCGGTACCGGACCTAAGAAACGTTTCTTTTTTGCAGATGCTATCGGGGTGAAAACCCCGAGTGAACACCGTCGAGAGCATCCGTGGCCGTTAGCGGATGCTGGTCTGCGCGAAAATCCGGTGGGCGGTATGGAATTTGGCCACCTCACCCCTCAGTATCAGCGGGAGCTTAAAGCACAGGTTATCCGGGAACAGCTGGTTCGCTTGGGTAAAGTCTCTGAAAACTCAGCTTTGCTCAAGTTGCTTCGCGTTGAAGCGCTAGAGCCTTCGGATCTTGGCTGGCGTACTCGGGTTTACTTCAATGTTGCCGATGGAAAAATTAGTATGTTCCGTCATTCTTCGTCGGAGCGCGTACAGGTTCAGGATTTTCCTCTTGCTGATTCCCGCATTAATAGCTTGCAGCTTCACCGTCTCAACCTTGAAAACATCAAGCGTGTAGATGTGGCGGTATCGTCTACCGGGCAGGTGCTGGTGAGCTTTGCTGTTGTTGCACCTGCTACACCGCGTCAGGTTGCTGATGATGTTGAAAAGCAATGCGAACAGTTGTGGGGCAACCTGAAAAAGCAGAATATTTCGCTGGTTTTTGCTGCCGAACGTAAGGGCGGGCGCCGTCGTGGAGAACGCCCTGAATCTGCGGTTCGCGGTGCTGGGTTTACCGAACTCACCGAAGAACTTTCTGTGGGCGATGAGAGTCTGGAATGGAACGTTTCTGCCGGCGGTTTTTGGCAGATCCACCGTTCAGCACCGGAAGCGCTGACAGCAGCTGTCGCTGAGATGGCTGACCTCAACGCGGGGGAGACCGTGTACGATCTCTACGCTGGTACTGGATTGTTCACGGCTGTTGCGGCTGCTGAGGTTGGCGGTAAAGGACGCGTACTATCGGTAGAAGGCTCACCTTTGACCAGTGCGAATGCTCGCGATAATTTTGTGTCCGGACGCGCCCGCCTAGCTGATAGCAAAGATACGGTTATCGATGTTGTGAAATCTGATGTTGGCGCGCATCTTCACAAGCTAGTATCTCAGGTGCAAGCGGGAAAGTCCCCTGCCCCGGATGCCGTCATTATGGATCCTTCCCGCGAGGGTGTAGGTAAGAAAGTTATCGAAAGTCTTACCGCGTTAGCACCGAAGCGCATAGTGTACGTTGCGTGTGACCCCGCAGCTTTGGGACGCGATACCGGTTATTTGCGCGAACACGGCTGGGAGCTCAAAGATGTCCAAGCCTTCGACATGTACCCCAACACCCACCATGTTGAAACGGTGGCACTCTTCGCTCACCCGGAGTAACTTAGGTCCTAGAGCGTCATGTAGTGTTTCACAGCGATACATTTCTGGCGGATCCTATAACTACACGCGAAAGAACTGCCATGAAATACGCAAAACTGGGAACGAGTGAACTTGAAGTCTCAAAACTCTGTGTAGGGTGCATGAGTTTCGGTGAAGCCGGAACAATGCACGATTGGACGCTGGATGAGTCAGCCAGTGATGAGCTGATAAAGTACGCCTTAGATTTGGGTATCAATTTCTTTGATACCGCAAACGTGTACTCAGCCGGAACGAGCGAGGAGTACTTAGGGCGCTCGCTGAAAAGCATGCTCGACGTGAGGATCTCGTGATTGCGTTCAAGGTGTATTTCAACGAAGGTGGGCTGAGCAAGAAAGCTATCAATCGTGAGATTGAGGGAACCTTGAACCGTCTGGGAACTGACTACCTGGATTTATATATCATTCACCGTTTTGACTACAACACGCCCATTGAAGAGAGCATGGAAGCCTTGGACGGCCTGGTCAAGGCGGGCAAGGTTCGTGCTTTGGGTGCGTCCGCCATGTACGGCTATCAGTTCCACAATATGCAGATTGCGGCTCGTGATAACGGTTGGACTGCGTTTAGCGCCATGGAGAATCACTACAATCTGCCCAATAGAGAAGATGAACGCGATCTCATTCCCGTGTGCCAGCAGTTTGATATCTCATTGATGCCTTATAGTCCTTTGGCAACTGGACGCTTGAGCCGCCTTGAATGGAGCACTGATACTTTGCGGAGCAAGACCGATAAGGTCGCGCAAGCAAAGTACGACAGCACCCAAGAGGCTGATTCAAAGGTGGTCGCTCGAGTGCATGAGCTTGCGACTAAATACGGTGTTTCAATGTCACAAATTGCACTGGCCTGGCAGTGGGCTGTCGGAGTTACTTCGCCGATTATTGGTGCAACTAAAGCTAAATACTTTGATGACGCGGTTGCCGCGCTAAACGTTTCCCTCACCGAAGAAGATATCCAGTATCTGCCGGAGCTGTACGTACCGCATCCCGTTGTTGGCGCTGTCTAAAGAATGTTACGAATAACCCGATGCCGTATCGACTATCAGGTGCAGCATCGGGTTGTTTGATATGAGGAAGAGACGCGTCAATTAAGACGCTTTGTTTCACGCATCAAACATTCAAGAATGCTTTCTTGAGGTGACTCAGAGTACACTGGATAGGAAAGCTTAGTGTCAGGGTGTCTCTAAGTAGGATTTAGCATCACACCGCTGTGTCCGTATAAAACGCACGGCGTCCCCATGAGAACACCGGGCACTGCTTGGCAAATAACAGTGTCGAGAGGAGTCCCACGCAAATGAGCACTGTGGACAGCTTCGGTTCAAAGGGCGTCTTGGACGTCAACGGTACCGAATATGAAATTTACCGACTTAAGTCAGTTAAGGGCTACGACAAGCTTCCTTACTCACTGAAGGTTCTTCTGGAGAACCTGCTTCGCACCGAAGATGGCGCGAACATTACCGAAGAGCACATTAATGCTCTTGCAAGCTGGGATCCCAAAGCTGAACCCAGCACTGAAATTCAGTTCACCCCTGCACGCGTTATCATGCAGGACTTCACCGGCGTTCCCTGTGTTGTTGACTTGGCAACCATGCGTGAGGCTGTGAAGGAACTCGGTGGCGATCCTTCAAAGATTAACCCCTTGGCACCGGCTGAGCTGGTTATTGACCACTCTGTTCAGATTGATGCTTTCGGTACTTCAGATGCGATTGCTCGCAACATGGATATCGAATACCAGCGCAACGGTGAACGCTACAAGTTCCTGCGTTGGGGTCAGACCGCATTCAACGACTTCAAGGTTGTCCCCCCGGGCATGGGTATCGTGCACCAGGTCAACATTGAGTACTTGGCACGTACCATTATGGCGCGTGAGGTAGACGGCGTACTGCGTGCTTACCCCGATACCGTTGTTGGTACTGACTCACACACCACCATGGTGAACGGTCTTGGCGTTCTCGGCTGGGGCGTCGGCGGTATTGAGGCAGAGGCAGCAATGCTCGGCCAGCCCGTCTCAATGCTGATTCCTAAGGTTGTCGGCTTCAAGCTCACCGGCTCAATTCCCGCAGGCGCTACCGCAACCGACGTTGTTCTGACCATCACCGAGATGCTGCGTAAGCAGGGCGTGGTTGGCAAGTTCGTTGAGTTCTACGGCGAAGGTGTTGGCGAGGTTCCCCTGGCTAATCGTGCAACCATTGGTAACATGAGCCCCGAGTTCGGTTCCACCGCCGCAATCTTCCCGATTGACGAGAAGACCCTTGAATACCTGCGCCTGACCGGTCGTTCAGAAGAGCAGGTTGCACTGGTTGAGGCTTACACCAAGGAACAGGGCCTGTGGCACGATCCTTCGAAGGAAGTTAAGTACTCAGAGTACCTCGAACTTGACCTGTCAACCGTTGTGCCTTCAATCGCTGGCCCCAAGCGTCCTCAGGACCGCATTGAGCTCACCGATGCAAAGAAGCAGTTCAGCTCGGACATCAAGAACTACGCAGCTAAGGGTGAAGACGACAAGTCAGCACACGTTTCAATGGCTGATGGACGCGAGTTTGAACTCAAGAACGGTGCGGTTTCAATCGCATCAATCACCTCATGCACCAATACCTCAAACCCCTCAGTAATGCTCGCAGCTGGTGTCCTCGCACGTAACGCAGCGGCTAAGGGTCTCACCGCTAAGCCTTGGGTTAAGACCTCAATCGCGCCGGGTTCAAAGGTAGTTACTGACTACTACGAGAAGGCAGGCCTGCTGCCCGATCTCGAGAAGCTCGGTTTCTACGTGGTGGGTTACGGTTGCGCAACCTGCATCGGTAACTCAGGTCCGCTTGAAGAAGAGATTTCAGAGGCAATTCAGGACAACGATTTGTCTGTTACCGCTGTTCTCTCAGGTAACCGTAACTTCGAGGGTCGTATTTCACCCGACGTCAAGATGAACTACTTGGCTTCACCGCCCTTGGTTATTGCCTACTCACTGGCGGGCACCATGGACTTCGACTTCGAGAAGGACGCACTGGGTCAGGACGCAGACGGCAACGACGTCTACCTGAAGGACATTTGGCCTGATCCCGCTGAAGTTCAGAACATCATCGATACTGCTGTCGATACCGCAATGTACGACAAGGAATACGGCTCTATCTTCGACGGTGACGAGCGCTGGCGTTCACTTGATACCCCCACCGGTGAGACTTTTGAGTGGGACTCAGAATCAACCTATGTACGCAAGCCTCCGTACTTCGAGGGTATGACCATGGATATCACTCCCGTGGAGGATATCCAGGGCGCTCGCGTACTGCTCAAGCTGGGCGATTCAATCACCACCGACCACATTTCACCCGCTGGTTCATTCAAGTCAGATACCCCTGCCGGTAAGTACCTGATTGCTAACGGTGTAGAGCGCAAGGACTTCAACTCCTACGGCTCACGTCGTGGTAACCACGAGGTTATGATCCGCGGTACCTTCGCTAACATCCGCATCAAGAACGAGCTTCTTGACGGTGTTGAGGGTGGCTTTACTCGTGACTTCACCAACGGTGGCGAGCAGGCAACCGTATACGATGCGGCTCAGAACTACAAGGCAGCTGGCGTTCCGCTGGTTGTGCTGGGCGGTAAGGAATACGGTTCAGGTTCATCACGTGACTGGGCGGCTAAGGGCACCACTTTGCTGGGTGTTAAGGCAGTTATCGCTGAGTCATTCGAGCGTATTCACCGTTCAAACCTGATCGGTATGGGTGTTCTGCCCTTGCAGTTCCCCGCAGGCGAATCACGTGATTCGTTGAAGCTGACCGGCACCGAAACCTTTGACATCAAGGGCGTGACCGAGCTGAATAACGGTACTACCCCCAAGACTCTGAAGGTTACTGCAACCTCAGAGGATGGCAAGGTTACCGAGTTCGACGCGGTTCTGCGCATCGATACACCTGGTGAAGCTGACTACTACCGTAACGGTGGTATTCTGCAGTACGTTCTGCGAAACCTGGTTCGCGGTTCATAATTGCGATATATGAGCTAGCTAGTTAGCGAAAAGCCGTGGCATTCAACGAAATGTTGGACGCCACGGCTTTTTTATGTTTGTTATTGCTGATGCACTGGGCTTGTTGTATTCCATACAGCCAACCACTTATCTGCCAACGTATCTATGTTTTCGTGGGCATTGAGTCCGCTGGGCTGCGGGACAACCCAGAGCGATGTTGCTGGGTTCCAGTCTTCAATGTCTGAGGTGTCTTGTTGGCCAAGCTTAGCTTTTTTATCGCCAAACGCTGTGCGGTAGGCCGTAATTCCGGCGATAGCCACTGCCTGTGGCTGGTAAATATGGGTTAGCTCAATAATTCTCGGGACGCTGTTCTTGAGCTCTTCGGCGCTGAGCTCGTCAGCACGGGCGGTGGCGCGGTCCACTAGATTAGTGATGCCAATGCCCAGGTTCTCCAACTGTTCTTCGACCTCATCGCTTAGCCCGCGCGAAGCATCCACCTTGGGCGAGACAATGCCGGCTCGGTCAAGTGAGGGCCAAAAACGGTTGCCGGGAAAGGCAAACGGTGCATTGACCGCTGCGGTCCAAAGTCCCGGGTTGATGCCGACGATCAGCATTCGTAGGGGAGTGCCGGGTCTTGGTAGCCGGTCATCAATAGTCCCGTTGATAAAGTCGCTGAGATCTTCACGGGTGGGGCGGGAATCTCCAAAAGGGGAAGGATGCTTAGTGCTCATGTTCTTAACACTAACACCGTCACCACAATGTGAATGTGGAACAAAAAGGACGCTGTCACCTCTACCTGAAGTAACAGCGTCCTTATTTCAGTTACGCGTAATTATTCGTGGCGTTGAGCAGGCGGTACCCGGCTCATGACGCCAGTATCATGACGCACCTGTCAGTAATCCGCGTTTTCAATACCTAGCTCGCGAGGATTGAACGTGGGGTCAATACCCTGCTTTTGCTGGCGTTCGTAGTCTTTCAGTGCTTTGAGTGCAGGTTTTTGGATGACCAGAATACCTACGATGTTCAACCAAGCCATGAGTCCCACACCGATATCACCGAGTGTCCATGCTGCACCTGCCGAGCTAACGCAACCCATGACGGTCGCAATCAAAATAAGTAACTGCAGAGCTCGCAATGAACCGCTCACTACTAGGAGATTACGTACATTGCGGGTGAGATAACGCAGATTGGTTTCTGCCATGTAGTAGTAGGCAACGATGGTGGTAAAAGCGAAGAAAGTCAGCGAAATTGCGATGAAGGCGGTGCCTCAGCCGGTAGGCCTCCCGGCTCTTCGGCAAGCACAGGGTCGCTTTCACTGCCGTCCTGATAGACGCGGTACATGCCGGTTGAAAGAATCAAAAATGCTGTTGCAGTGCAGACAAAGAGTGTATCGATGTAAACCGCCATTGTCTGAACAAACCCTGCGATGCAGGATGCTTGACCTCGGCAGCTGTAGCTGCGTGCGGGCCTGTGCCCTACCGGCTTCGTTCGAATAGATACCGCGCTTAACACCCCATTCCACCGCTGTTCCAACGATGGCACCAAAGGTGGCGTTCAGACCAAAGGCTGAGGAGAAAATCAGCGAAAGGACATCGAAGAACTGATCAGCATTGACAAAGCCAACAACGATGGCGCCCAAAATATAAACGATTGTCATCACGGGAACTACTACCGATGCAAAGTTAGCGATGCGCTTGACGCCACCGACCACAATGAAGGCAAGCAAAATGGTGACGCCCGTAGCGGCTGCCCACGGGTGGACCGCTGGCCATGCGCCCTGCAGACCGCTTGCAATACCGTTAGCCTGTACACCTGGAAGGAAGAAACCGCAGGCTGCTACGGTGGCGAAGGCAAAGAGCGATGCATAGATTTTGAACGTACCCGCATACTTGGTGTGACGGTACGCTTTTTCGAAATAGTAGGCGGGGCCACCGCGGTACTCACCGGTGACTTTATCGTGTTCTTTGTAGATCTGACCTAGCGTGGACTCGATAAAAGAGGTGGATGATCCCAGAAAAGCGACCAGTCACATCCAGAACACCGCACCCGGTCCACCAAACGCGATTGCGGTTGCCACTCCGGCAATGTTGCCGGTGCCCACGCGTCTGGCAAGTGACATTGCGAGTGCTTGAAAGGGGTGGACGCCATCAGCTGATTTTTCGCCTTTGAAAGTTGAGCTGATCATGGCGGGAATTTGGCGGATTTGCAGCATTCTTGTGCGAATGGTGAAATAGACACCGACCGCTAGGCAGAGGTACACCAGGACGGGTGAATGTAATGCGTGACACATCTGTGGTTGTGGAATATATTAGCCTATCGATCAAGAAAAGTATCTGTATTGCTGCCACCGCCGCGCATATTTCCCGACTAATTTGCCTCACCGTGAGGGCAGAGCCATCTCACTGGAGCGCATCGTGAAGAAGAGAAAAATGGAACCTTCTGAAAAGTCAGAAAAGATGTTGAATCATCACAACATTAAAACGTGAAAACAAGCGCAAAACCGGTAAAGTTAGTTAACTGCAATAGTTGTCTAAGTCAGCGTCGTCTTACCGTCAACTCTGAGAACGAACGCCGGTTTATCGCAATGACAAGATCATCGAAGGGAAAAGCACAGTGGGGCTTCTAGAAAGCATCAATCAACCAAACGATCTCGCCCATCTGACTGCTAATCAGCTTAAAGAGCTGGCTCGTGAAATTCGTGAATTTCTCGTCAGTAACGTCGCTAAAACCGGTGGTCACCTTGGGCCTAACCTTGGTGTTGTCGAGCTGACTCTGGGAATCCATCGGGTGTTTGATTCGCCGCGAGATTCCGTTATCTTTGACACCGGGCATCAGTCCTATGTGCATAAGCTGCTCACTGGGCGCCGTAATTTTGACTCTTTGCGCCAGCGCGGTGGACTCTCAGGCTACCCGGAGCGCGCTGAATCTGAACACGATATCGTGGAGTCGTCGCACGCGTCCTCATCTCTGTCATGGGCTGACGGTATTTCTCGTGCTCACCAAATCAACGGTGAAGGCGATCGCTACACCGTTGTTGTTATTGGCGACGGCGCTTTGACCGGTGGCATGACCTGGGAGGCGCTCAACAATATTGCAGCTGATAAAAACCGACGCGTGGTGATTGTCGTCAACGATAATGGTCGTTCCTACGCACCGACGATTGGTGGTTTCGCTAACCACCTCGCTGATCTCAAAGTCGATTTGCAGAACCAGCTGGATAAGGTTCGTCTTGATCGCCGCTACGACAAGGCATTAGACGCGATTCGTCGACGCCTGCAGTCCGGCGGCAAGGCGGGCAATGCGTTCTATCGCGGTTTGCACGGCATGAAGGCCGGTATCAAAGATGTCATGGTACCGCACGGCCTGTTTGAAGACTTAGGTATGAAGTACGTGGGCCCCATTGATGGTCACGATCAAGAGGCAGTGGAGTCTGCGCTGACAGCCGCCAAGAATTTTGCTGGCCCTGTGATCGTCCATGCGATTACTGAAAAGGGCCATGGATACGCACCGGCTGTTGCCGATGCTGATGATATGTTCCACGCGGTGGGCGTGATTGACCCCGAGACCGGTAAGGGCGTTTCAACGTCTACATCCACGTCGTGGACGTCTGTATTTGCCGATGAGATTAAGAAAATTTCTGATGAGCGCCAGGACATCGTGGGTATCACGGGAGCTATGCTGATCCCCGTTGGTCTTAAGCCCATGGCAGAGGCTCACCCTGAACGCGTGATTGACGTGGGCATTGCAGAACAGCACGCCATCGCAATGAGCGCTGGTCTAGCTTATGGTGGTCAGCATCCCGTTGTTGCGCTGTATGCAACCTTTTTGAACCGTGGCTTTGATCAGCTGCTGATGGACGTTGCTCTGCACAAAGCGGGAGTAACCATTGTGCTGGATCGCTCAGGCGTGACTGGTCCCGATGGCGCTTCACACCACGGTATGTGGGATTTAGCGCTCTTGCAGTTCATCCCCGGCTTGCATATGGCAGCCCCTCGCGACGCTAAAACTTTGCGTGAGGAACTTCGCGAAGCCGTTGCTATCAATGACGCGCCCACCGTGGTTCGTTACCCCAAAGGCTCCGTGGGAGAGGAAATTCCTGCACTGACCCGCTACGCCGACGGCGTTGACGTACTCGCGCAGACCGGGGAACCCAATCCGGAGTCAGGTCAACGCGATGTGCTGATTGTTACTGTCGGTGCTTTTGCCCAGCTTGGACTTGACGTAGCTGCTCGATTAGAACGCGAAGACGTTAGCGTCACAGTCGTTGATCCCCGGTGGGTGATGCCGGTACCCAGCAGCATCGTAGATAGTGCAGCCCAGCACCGCATCGTGGTGTCCCTCGAAGACGGCGTACGTGCAGGTGGCGTGGGCTCTCGCATCCGCCAGGAAATGCGCGCCTCAGGTGTAGACACTGCCCTGAACGAGCTTGGCTTGCCCGCAGAATTTATCAAGCACGCCTCACGCAACGAAATCCTCGAAGAGGTAGGTCTTACTGCAGAGCGCATTACTGAAGATCTGCTGGCGCAGCTCTCAGGCCGGAAAGTTCCCTATGCTCGTGGCAAGGGTGAAAAGCCAAAGCAGACTCGAAACTCTAATCCCGAGGCTCAGTAAACACGTCTCATGCCGGTGCGCAATCATGATGCGCGCCGGCATCATTTACACACACCATTTACACCCAAAGCGATTCTATGCCTCAGCTAGCCCCAAAAATTATTGACCGGGCAGACTGCGTCATTGAAAAGGAACCTCGAAGGTTTCCTAGTCAATACGCGGCTGCAAAATTTGTGCTTGAAATGATTATCGTGGTTTCTTTCGCGGTCAATCTTTTATTGTTCGTGTGGAAAGTGCCCACAGATATTGCGACCATCATCTTCATGACCCCGTTTTTATGCGGTGTATTGCTCTTGCTTTTATGGATTCTCGCTTCGGAGCGAACCGTACTGAAGGTCAACGTCACTGAACAAAACATCGGGTATGTACCGCAGGATGCGTTAGGAGCAGAGCAGTATCTGCAGCCAACTCAAGCCACCCAACCTCACAATCTGAGCGGCGCTACCTCGTATTTTCTGCGCATTCGTAACTGGGCTGTGGCGGATTTATCGATGCCCGCAGAATTTGTGGAGCGCATCGAGCAGTATCCGGCACGTCTTGTGTTTGGCTTGTCGCAGATTTCCGGGGTTTCACCTGAAAAAGGCCTTTACGCTGAGCCTTTGCGCGTCGAGTATTGGGGTATCGTAAAGGGTGCGGGCATTCCTCCGGCATCAACCCCCGGTTATCGAGTAGAACTCCCCAAACATTTTGGGCGATTCCTCAAAGGCATCGCGGCGCTGATGGCACTACTGGTAGCTTCGACAGTAGCTATCAGTTCATACGTTGGCGCCCGTTATCACCATGAAAAGTACTGTGAAATCACTGACGTGTGGGCGGATGAAGAAGATAACGAGCTTCACTTTGAATCCCCGGAATGTGGCAACTTCACGATGAAAGAGAAGTACGTGCCGAACAAAGACATGTTCACCCTGATTGATCAGCTAGAGAGACTTCAAGGTGTACACATCAAATTCCAGTTCGGAATTTCACCCGTCTTTGGTGATTCAGAGGCCTACGGAGTAGAAGACCTCAAAGCCTTAGAAGAATCTAATCCATAAAAAGATGAAGGCTCCCCATCACAAGATGTGGTGGGGAGCCTTTGTCTTAGAACTCGTAGAGTTAGCCCACGATGATGCGTCCGCCGTCAACCTTCACCGGGTATTGGGGGAGCGGTTCTTCGGCAGGGCCGCCGGTCACACTACCGTCCTCAATAGTGAAATTAGAAGAGTGGCAGGGGCACACGATGTTATTGTTCTGCGCGTTAACGGTGCATCCTTGATGCGTGCACGCTGAAGAAAATGCTTTGAAAGTACCTTCGGCTGGCTGAGAAATCATCACCGTTACATCGCCAGAGTTAGCCTTGATAACACCACCGACAGGTACATCTTGTGTTGCTGCCATATCGATGGGGCTAGAGATTTCGGGTTGCTTGACGTTGCCACCGGCACCCGCTTCAGAAGAGCCGCATCCGCTCATGACGGCTGCTGAGGCTGCTCCCGTTACGCCAAGGGCAACGCGGCGAGTCATCGGGGACTCAGAAATATCGGACATAGTTTCTTCCTTTCACGTACTGTCAACTGTAGCCCTCAACCCGCTATCGAAGGACGTTTATCCCAGAATATCCTCGAAAATAGGGATAATTACCGGCACAACAGCTTCAATCTGCCATTGCCGCGCACCTAGTTGGCGCAAGGCATCAGCGATTGTTTCTGCATCTGCCTCAGCCGGCGGCTCCCAGCAGAGCTTGCGCAAGGTATCAGGCACCATTAGATTCTCTGCGGGAATATTCATTTCAGCTCCGAGGGCGTTAACCGCTTCACGGCAGGGACCGATGAGCGCAGCCGACTGGGGACGCTTATTTTCCCAAGCTTTGAGCGGAGGAGGGCCCTCTGCCGGAGTGGTGTAGGGAACGGGATGCTCTTCGTTGCGAGCAGCTGAAATAGCGCGAACCCAGCGTGGAGCTTCGCGCTTGAGCGCACGCGTCTGAAAACCTGGTACCTGCAAAATGGCAGGTACGCTGCGAGGCATCGAGGAGGCTGCTTGGATCAGTGACGCATCGGGTAGCAGTCTTTTAGGAGCAACGTCTTTAGCGCGCGCTAAATGATCGCGTTCAGTCCATAGATTGCGTAAAGCGGTGAGCTGGCGGCGGTTGCGTAGCGTCTGAATCCCTTTTGTCTTACGCCAAGGATCTTTTTTAGGTTCGCGGGTAGGGTTCGCAACAATATAGGCGAATTCTTGACGAGCATACTCCAGTTTGTTCTGAGACTCGAGTAAATCTTCTAGCGCATCTCGCAAGTCTACGAGTATTTCAACGTCCAAAGCTGCGTAGTTCAACCATTCAGCGGGAAGCGGGCGTTTTGACCAATCAGCTGCTGAATGTTCTTTAGCAAGTTTGTAGCCGAGTAGCTGTTCGACGACTGGACCTAACCCGACGCGTTCTAACCCAGCTAGGCGAGCGGCTAGTTCGGTGTCGAAAAGGAAATCTGGTCGCATCCCGAGCTCTACCAAGGCAGGTAAATCTTGGGTTGAAGCGTGAAGCACCCATTCAACGCCAGCAAGCGCAGAGTTGATAATGGATAAATCGTCAAAGCATTCGGGGTCAATCAGAATAATTCCGGTATCTCCGCGTTTGATTTGCACGAGAAATGCTCGTTGACCGTATCTGATGCCGGACGCGCGTTCTGTATCTATTGCGGCAGGACCGTGAGCGGCAGAGATTTTCTGAGCGGCTCGTTTGAGCCCGCCTTCAGTGGTGATGATGGAGGGAAGCCCCTCAAATGGCTCGTTCAGTGGCACTAGTTCAGGGATCGCGAGATGTGCTGGCAGACCAAAATCGGCACTTTGCGTGCCGACTGTATCGCGCGGTGTTTCAGCTGGTGAAGTACCGTGTGCCGTCACTCGTAAAACCTTCTCTCGTGCTCCGACGCGTGTGCATTTTGAGATAAAAGCGCACACAAACATTTAATATTACGCTTTGATGCTGGCGCGGTAGGGAATATCAGCAAGGTTAAGAGGGTGATTATGAGCAATCTATGCACAAGTGGCTGTTGTTCACCTCGTTGCGTCCGTAGTGTAGCGGGCGTTGAGAGTATGTAGTCTGCGATGTAAGAGTCCCGCAAAACATCACAGGATTGATGAGGTACATAAAAAGCGCCTGTTGCGATGATGAGGCAACAGGCAGCTACGTGATTACTGTTCTTTTTCTTCCAGTCGAAGGCTGATTGAGTTAATGCAATAACGTAAATCAGTGGGCGTTGAGTAGCCCTCACCTTCGAAAACGTGTCCAAGATGCGAGTCGCACGCTGCGCAACGGACTTCGGTGCGAACCATGCCCAGTGAGCGATCCTGAATGTAGCGCACTGAATCTTCTGCTAACGGCGCGAAGAACGATGGCCAACCGCAATGTGAATCAAATTTTTCGTCCGAACGGAACAGTTCTGTTCCACAGGCACGACATGAATACACACCCTCGGTGGTGGTGTTGGTATATTCTCCAACGTGAGGACGCTCGGTGCCACCTTTTCGGAGGACATGGAACTCTTCGGGAGAAAGGACGTCCTCCCACTTTTTCACGATTTTTCCCACACCGGGTTTGAAGTCGCTCATAGATAAACCTTTCATTGTGTTTGGGGCGTAGAACTAGGATACTAACTAGAACTTAGTAATGGTGTCTGTTATTCCTTGATTCCGGTTTTAATCTTCAATTCGCTCTGTGCCCGATAACAGATGGAGAACCGGTATCCCCAAAGAATCCTGGGCTTTATTGGTCCAGTTGAGATTGAGTGAATCTTGAACCGGGTGCGGGTTCGTGATGATGATTGCCTGCACGGAATCGTCGGCCTCAACGATAGAGCGCATTACTGCGACAGGGTCTCCGCTGGCAATAGTGATCTCCACCTGAAAACCAGCGTCTTTGAGGAGCAGGTGCGAGGTGCGTGAAATTTCCTGAGCTTCTTGCCGATGCGTGAGCGCGCCTTTTTCTGCCGAGAAAGCTGTTCGAGAGGCAGCATTGAAATCTAAAAGAGCTAGCTGATCCAGCACTTTGAGAAGTAGCGGTTCATGAACTTCTGTGGGAATCAGCAGGTGGATGGCTTCAACGGGTGGCGTAGAGAACTGCGCGACGCGTTGAATATTGCGAATATCTTGTTCGTTAAGAATTTGCTCTGTAGCAACCAGCATCGATTTCATGTTCTCACTGTACGCCTGGTCGTGGCGAATGTGACCCTAAATGGGGAATAAAGAATGCTGATAATTTATTTACTGAGTAGTAACATTTGGTAGAAGTCGTGGGGAGGAACAAAAAGATGAGCATTAAACTGCCGATAACAACCGCAAAAGATTGGCGCAAAGGACTAGCAACCGGCGCCGTGGCTGGGGCAGGTATGGTCACTACAGTGGCTGTAGGAACAGCCGCTGTGGCAACCTATTTTGTGCGTCAAATGGTTGTACCGCCCAAACACATGGTCGAAGAACTCAAAATCTTAGGCGTTGGATACCCATCCTTTAACCCCGCATCGGGTGATGAACCCAATTCCATTACGCTACCGGCCACCGAGCAAACCAGCGTCCCAGGAACCTACGGATTATTTTTTAACGGAGGAAAGTCGCACGCGGTCATTGGAGACATCATCGCCTTCACACCGGTGGATCAGACCGTTATCCGCGAAGTTCTAGAAATCCATAACGGTGATTTATCGCGGGCAGACCGAGGCCATTGGAGCGGTGTCATCGCAACTAGCCCCGAAGACACAGGGTACAAAGCCGAACACATCACCCTGCCGCTTACAGTGGGCGATGCCCCAGCATGGATTGTGCGACCCCAAAATCCAGAAACCATCTATGAAGACCACTCAGATACCTGGGCAGTGATGGTGCACGGAATGGGTGTACAAAGAAGCGAAACCCTACGAGCCTTAGCCACCACTCAAGAGCTTAACCTCACGAGTTTGCACATTAGCTACCGCAACGACAAAGAGGCACCACCGTCCAGCGACGGCAGATACGGCTTAGGTTTTACGGAGTGGAAAGATGTCGAAACCGCAATCGACTACGCGCTACAACACGGTGCTCGGAAAGTAGTGCTTTTCGGATGGTCAATGGGCGGTTCAATTTGCTTGCAGGCCGCCGATAAAGCGCGCAACAAGGACGCTATTGCAGCCCTCGTGCTGGACGGTCCGGCTGTTGATTGGCTGAAGCTCATTGAATATCACACCGAGCTCAATAAGTTGCCGTTAGGCATCGGTAAGCTGGGTATCCACATGATCTCATCGGCGTCACTGGGGCTATTTACCGGCCTTGATGAACCGATCGAGCTTGAAAGCTTGTCATGGACGCGTCGAGTGGACGAGATGCAGGTGCCCACCTTAATCCTTCACAGCGTGAAAGATGATTTTGTGCCTGTTGCCCCCGCCCTAGAACTTGCTCGTAAGAGCAACACCGTTGATATCGTGACATTCGCTGACGGTGCGCACACTAAAGAGTGGAACGTCGACAGCGACAAATGGCATTCAGCTGTCACGGAATGGTTGCCCGGAAAACTTCAGCAATTTCACGCTGAAACCTCCGCAACGTAAAGTCCGCTTAAACTGCAAAGTGCCGGTGAACTGACCAGCTCACCGGCACTTTGCACACAAGGGGAAATCTTCCTAAGCCTCAGCAGCTATATCTGCGTAGCTACCGTTGGTTAGAGCAAGCAAATCATTGGGCGAAAGTTCAACGTCGCATCCGCGCTTACCGCCAGAAACTAACACGGTGTCAAAATTCTGAGCACCTGCATCTAAAAGCGTGGGGTGTGCTGTCTTTTGACTCAGCGGCGAGATTCCACCAACGACGTAACCGGTGCGCTTTTGAGCTACCGCAGGGTCAGCGAGCTTAGCGGACTTCCAGCCAAGAGCCGCTGCCGCAGCCTTTACATTGAGCTTTCCGCCCACCGGCACAATCGCCACCGCATAATCTTTTTCGTGGTTCACCATGAGAGTCTTATACACCTGCTCAGGACTGCGACCCAACTTTTCAGCCGCTTCTACACCAAAATTCTTATTGCCTTCTTCATGCTCATACTCGAGAATTTCAAAAGGAACCCCTTTTTCAGTCAGCAAAGCGATAGCTGCTGTAGACGCTGTTGCCTTCTTCTTTTTACCCACGAAAAACTCCTTGAGGTAGCGTGTATTCTCTGTTCAAGACTAAAAAACTTGTACACGCATAGCGAGTCTATGCGGCTGTGAGATTGCCAAAAGCATTCTGGTCATCTTTACACTATGACGGGTTCTCACCCCTGCTTCATATTCGCTGTCAAGTTACTCACGGGATAAACTGGATAAGAAATAATCGCCGTGGATTACGCTTCAACGGCGAAGCACACCAGCGAAAGAATACAGACCTTTGGTTGCCTACGAACACTTAGTTGATCGACGTCCCAACGTTTCAGCGGATGAGTTACTGGCGGGTTTCCGCCCCTCCGAGCGCTTTGGCGAGGTGTCATTCGATACCTACCGTCCAGACCCCTCACAGCCTTCACAGCAGCAGGCTGTAGATGCTCTCAAAAATTTCGGTACCGCTATCAATAGCGGCTCAGGACGCAGCTCATGTGGCGGGTTCTTTTCCAAACTCTTTGGCGGGGGAGCGTCAGCTCCAGCTGTAAAGAACGGCATCTACCTCGACGGGGGCTTTGGCGTGGGCAAAACTCACTTGCTCGCATCCCTGTGGCACATGGTAGAAGGTCCCAAAGCCTTTGGGACCTTCGTGGAATACACCAATCTCGTGGGCGCCATGAGCTTCCATAAAACAGTCGAGGCTCTTAGCTCCTACAAGCTGGTGTGCATCGACGAATTCGAACTAGATGACCCCGGTGATACCGTCCTCATGTCGCGTCTGATGCGTGAGCTATCGGACGCCGGCGTCAAGCTAGCCGCAACATCAAACACCTTGCCCGGCTCGCTCGGTGAGGGGCGCTTTGCTGCAGCAGACTTCAAACGAGAAATCCAGGTACTTGCAGACCAGTTTGAAGTACTTCGCGTCGACGGTGAGGACTTCCGTCACCGCGGACTACCCGCTGCACTGGCTCCCGTAGATAATGCTCAACTTGAGGCCGCTGTTGAATCCCGCTTCGGCGGTTTAGGCACTGTCTCAGTTGATAATTTCTCAGACCTCATCAACCACCTCTCACAGGTGCATCCATCTCGTTACCGTCAGCTAGTGCAGGGCCTTGACGCCATCGCGTGGAAAGACGTCACCACCATTACCGAACAGTCTGTTGCCCTGCGTTTTGTGGTGCTTGCAGACCGTCTTTACGACAAAGATCTACCTATTATTTCCTCCGGCGTACCCTTCGATCAGGTCTTCACCGAAGAGATGATGGCAGGCGGGTACCAAAAGAAATACTTCCGAGCGGTCTCTCGCCTCACCGCGCTCGCACGCGAAGGACTTGGCGAGTAGCCCCGGCGAACAGCCGAGCCAACTGATGTGGGTCGCGCCAGAGAAATCGTGACCCACATCTATCAAAAAATCTAAAAAATTTTATTCCTCGAAAAGCTCCGTTCTCTGCTTGAAACCCTGAACTTACAAGGAAAAACAGGTCATTGGCGTCGATTTGGCAATGCCTGTAAACCTGTGTATAGTATTTACCTGTCAGCTCGACGAAGTGAAAAACTTCTTCGAGTCACTGATATGCGGTTGTAGCTCAGTTGGTAGAGCACCACCTTGCCAAGGTGGATGTCGCGAGTTCAAGTCTCGTCAACCGCTCGCAACACTTCTTGAAAAAGCTAAGTGTATGCGCGATTGGCGCAGCGGTAGCGCGCCACCTTGACACGGTGGAGGTCACTGGTTCGATCCCAGTATCGCGCACAAAGTAATCAGTCCCATGTGGGGCTGATTTTTTGTTTAACCGGATGCTGATGGTGGGGTTTGCCTGGTGGCTGGGCAGTGACGCGCTGTCGCGCCTGAGGTGCGTTTTTTGTTTCCTCGTTTGCTCGGAAAAACGCCCCGTCAGCTGGTTCGATCCCAGTATCGCGCACAAAGTAATCAGTCCCATGTGGGGCTGATTTTTTGTTTAACCGGATGCTGGTGGTGGGGTTTGCCTGGGCGGCGGCGGGGTAACGCCGCACTTCACTGTGCCGAGATCCTGATTAATCGACGAAATCCTGATTTATAACAGGATTTCCTCGATTAATCAGGATCTCGGCGGCTTGCGTTCAGATAAAAGGGTAGTCGGTAAAACGAGTCCGGGTCCGTGGGCGGTTCTGATACGTAACTTTGTAGGCGGCTCTGATGTATAACGCGGACGCTACGAACTGGGCGCACCTGGCTGAAACGGCCCGCGTCCTGTTGTCTCACTCTGTAGTAAAAACGACTAAGACCCCAGCTGTTACCAGTTTTATTTCGATGTGACCAGAAAACTCTCACAAACGATGCAGAACCGGGGTGAATGAGAGAGTTTCCTGGCCACTATGAGAGTTCTGTGGTCACTGTCGAGAAAAACGTGGTCATCTGCGAGAGGGTGTGAGAAATATGAAGAATAAATATTGCGGAAGGGGTTCGTCCGTGCGCAGAGGTGACTGGACCGAACTGACACCATTATTTTGTCCGCCCAGTCGGTTCGCCTATGAATAAAGGTGACTGGACGTTTGCTGGGGCGGTGGCAAAAACCTGAAAGTTGTGATTTGCCTGCGCGTGGAGATAACTAGCAGAGCTGACCCAAGATGCTTTGAGATGCAGGTTACATAAAATAAATTTTTGCCGACCTGTCTAAAAACGGCTCTGAGTGCCCCAAAAACCGCGAAAACACGCGGAATAATTGATTGTCACTCTCGATTTGGCAATGCCTGTAAACCTGTGTATAGTATTTACCTGTCAGCTGGCCGAAGTGAAAAACTTCTTCGAGTCACTGATATGCGGTTGTAGCTCAGTTGGTAGAGCACCACCTTGCCAAGGTGGATGTCGCGAGTTCAAGTCTCGTCAACCGCTCGGATTACAAAAGCGCTTCCTAGTCGAGGCGCTTTTGTTTCATCACTTGCCACATGGTAAGCCCTGGTGGGGTGGTCGAGTGGTTAGGCAACGGTCTGCAAAACCGTGTACGCGGGTTCGAATCCCGTCCTCACCTCCACGAAAAAGTCTCAGTATCACGAAAGTGGCACTGAGACTTTTGTTTTATACACCGCGGTTTCTTTGACCGGTCTTTGACGGCAAGAGTAAACTTGAGAGCTGTGCTCACACGCTGTTAAACAATTTGCTACCCTTTCGTTTGCCACACGAAACAACGCTCGATTGTGATTGCGAAATGGTGCAGGTCAACAGCGGATTGTAGGCGCATATACAGCCAAATGTCGATTAATTGTGAGCGTTTTTGACGCAGCAGGTAGGAATATAACCGGTGACTGACCCACGCTTAGCAACATCAACCGATTTTGGGCGTATGTATGCTCGTGAAGTGGGCGGTGAGTTGCTCGTACCGTCAATTACTACCGTTATTGGTCAGCAGGCGAGCGACCTATCGGGATGGCACGGGTACATGGCGGCTAAGGCTGTTTTAGAGGATTCTCGTGCTTCGCGTCCTATGCATTCTAACGGCATGAAATTTGCGATTATTCGTGATGCTGCATCGGCTTCTGAGCGCTACCGTGACCAGGCCGCAGCGCGCGGCGACCGCGTCCACAATTACGCCGAAAATATTGCTCTGCGGGCCATGGGCAAAGATCATGAGCTGGAACGTACTCGCGAGGAGCTTCTGCAACACGGTGAGCAGGCTTATGCCGATCGGCTCGATGAATGGTGGGATGCTTGGCGTCCTCGACCGCTAGCAGCTGAAGTTACTGTGTGGAATGAGACTGTGGGGTACGCCGGGACTTTGGATTTGGTCGCTGAAATCGCAGGACGTGTGTGCATCATCGACTATAAGACGAAGGGCACCGATAAGCGCGGGCGTGTGAAGCCATTGGATAATAAGGTCGTGATGCAGCTGGTAGCCGGCGTCAAGGCTGAAGAAGCTCTCGTTGATGCTGAGGCGGGGCAGTGGCAACCGTGGCAGTACGGTTCAGCACCAATTTTGATGGGTGTTGCTGTGGGTGAGACGCAGGTGTTACCGCAACAGGCTAATCCAAACGTTCTTAAGGAAAATTGGCGTAAATTCTGTGCCTTGCGACGCGTGTGGGAAATCAACAGATTGTTGGATGAGGAAACCGGGGATCATTTGATGCCGGTGGTTCCGCCACCGGCGCACCTGTTGGCTACGCCACCGGCTGTTGATCCGGCGCAGGTTGTTGAGCCGGTGAGCGTGCAGGAGGTCGAAGGTGCCCCGTCGCTTGAAGAACTTGCTTTGGATGCGTCTTCAGAAACTGCAACAGCTCTATCGTCCATCGAGGAACCCACTGCTGAACGCGGTAACTAACTGAGCCTTGCCTTGTGATGTTGTCGATGCGGTGCATCCTTCACATTGCGTACACTTAAATTTGATTCCTGTGACTTTACGAGAAAGAGCATAAAACTACCTATGGCGATATTGACCATTAGAACCGTGGGCGATCCTGTATTGCGCACGGTCTGCGATGACATCACTGTTTTTGATGAGGCACTTCAAGAACTTGTGGCGGACATGCTAGAGACGATGTACGAGGTCAACGGTGTTGGTCTTGCAGGCCCGCAGGTTGGTATTTCCAAACGCATTTTCACTTACGGCAATATTGACGGACGCGAAGGTCACGTCATTAACCCCGTCATTGAAGTGGGGGATGAGCCGCAAGAGGGCGGTGAAGGTTGCCTTTCGGTGCCTGGATTGAGCTCTGATACTCCCCGTAAGAACTGGGCGAAAGTTACCGGTGTCGATATGTTCGGCGCTCCGGTAGAAATTGAGGGCGAAGGCCTCTTTGCGCGAATGTTGCAGCATGAGACCGACCACCTGTACGGCAAGATGTTCATTGATCGCGTGGTGGGCGATGATAAAAAACGCATCATGCGCGCGATTCGCAACGCAAATTATGACTCCGTGGCAGCGTCTGTGCAGGACGAGCGCGCTAACAGCGTGTCTTCTGGCTTCGGTGGTGCTGCTTTCGGTGGGCAGAAGACTAATCCCTCGCGTGGGGCATCATTTGGTTCTTTCGGATCTTTTGGGCAGGTGAAATAAGTGACTTTCAAAGTTTTGTATGCAGGAACCCCTGATATTGCCGTGGCGCCGCTGAACGGTTTGATTGAGGCAGGGTATGATGTCGTGGGTGTGCTAACGCGTGAGGATGCGCCGGTGGGGCGCAAGCGCGTCATGACGCCTTCCCCAGTGGCAGCTCGTGCAGAAGAGCTGGGTTTGCCCGTTATCAAAGCAAACAAGTGGTCTGAAGAGACCGCATCTGCTGTTGAATCCTTGAACGCCGATATCGCGGCGGTTGTGGCGTACGGTGCGATTTTGCCACAGTCGGCTTTGGATCTTTTGCCCAACGGCTGGATTAATCTTCACTTCTCACAGCTGCCCAACTGGCGCGGTGCGGCGCCGGTTCAGCGCGCACTGATGGCTGGAGAGAGCGAAATTTTCTCGAACACTTTCCAGATCGAAGCTGGTCTCGATAGCGGTCCGGTCTTTTTGAGCGAGTCAACTCAGGTGGCTGAAGGGGATACCGCCGGAGATATTTTGATGCGACTGGCGTCAACCGGTGGTGCTTTGCTCGCGCAAACTTTTGACCGTATTGCCCAGGGCGATCACGGTACACCCCAGCAGGGGGAGCCTACCCGTGCAGCAAAGCTGACGCTGGCAGATGGCAAGGTCGACTGGACTCGCTCCGCTGAGGAACTTCTGGCTCAGGTTCGCGGCGTGAGTCCTGAACCCGGTGCATGGTGCGAATATAACGATGCGCGATTGAAACTAGCAATGATGACCTCAGCGGATGCCGACGTTTCAGGAACTGAACCAGGTACCGTGCAACTGATCGCCAAAAAGTGTGTGGTGACCTGCGGAAATGGTGCACTTGAATTGACCCAGGTTCAGCCTGCAGGCAAGAAAATGATGAATGCGACGGACTGGGCACGAGGTCTTGGCTCGGCTCTCACCGAAAAGAAAGTTGTGCTGGCATGAGCGGATTTAACGCAGGACGCGGCTCCAATAACCGCGGAAATAACTCCGGTGGTTCCCGGTCTGGGCAGCGCGGTGGCAATCGCTCGGGCATGAACCGAGCAGGACAGGGGCGTACAGGCGCTAACCGTGGACAGGAGCGGCGCACAGAGTCCGGTCACGATTTTGTAAGTCGTCGCAATACCCAAAGTTCTCAGTCAAACCGTGGCGGGCGTCGCCGCACTGAAGATACGTCGCGTCGTAATGCTAAGGGCCATGAACGCAACCGCAAGAAGTCTCATGAAAGGGATTTTTCAGCGGCGGCTCCCAGCGCCCGTGTACGCGAGGCTGATGCCGCTCGCCTGGTAGCTTTTGAGGTGATGCAAGCGGTAGCGACCGAGGATTCTTATGCGAATCTCGTGATGCCCAAATCTATTCGCGCGCATCGTCTTGACCATCGCGATGCCGGTTTCGCAACGGAACTGACCTATGGAACGCTGCGTAACCAGGGCTACTACGACTCCATTATTAAGCACTGTGTTGATCGTCCGTTAGAGAAAATCGACCAAAAAATTCTCACTGCTTTGCGTCTTGGCGCCCACCAGCTTGTAGCGATGCGTGTTCCTTCTCATGCCGCGCTCAACCAGACCGTTGGTTTGGCTCGCGGTGTGATTGGTGCTGGTCCTGCTAGCTTCATTAATGCTGTGTTGCGTCGCGTGTCAGAGCGTAGCGCTGAAGAATGGCGTGAGCTCATTGAATCTGAAGCAACTGATGATTTGCAGAAGATGGCACTGACAAAGTCCCACCCGGTATGGGTGGTGCGTGCCTTCCGTCAGGCGCTTGCGGTTCACGGTCACTCACCTCAAGAAATTGATGAGCTACTGGATGCTGATAACCTTGCCCCCATCGTCAACCTGGTAGAACTACCGGGGCTGGGGTCGCTGGATGAAGCTCGAGATAAGGGCGCAACGGATGGCGAGCTAGTAGCAGGCTCAGCGCTGTATTCTTCAGGCGATTTGGGTAGGCTCGAGTCTGTTCGCGAAGGTACCGTTCGCGCGCAGGACGTGGGATCTCAGCTTGTAGCGCGGGCTCTGGCAGAGGCTCCCCTTGAAGGCTCGGATAAGAAGTGGCTAGATCTTTGCGCTGGCCCGGGAGGCAAGGCAGCGCTCTTAGGAGCTTTAGGTGCTCAGCGAGGTGCTCAGCTGGTTGCGAATGAGGCATCTGCACACCGTGCCAAGTTAGTGAGTGCATCCTTGCGTCCCTTGCCCCAGGGTAGCTACACGGTAGTGACGGGTGATGGTCGAGCTATCGAAAAAACTGTTGCCCAGAGCAAGAATCTGCCTGCCGGCATGGAAGAGAACCCTCGCTTTGACCGCGTGATGGTGGATGTTCCCTGTTCAGGTTTGGGCGCGTTGCGTCGACGCCCAGAGGCGCGTTGGCGTAAAACACCGCGCGATATTGCTGATCTTCTGCCGTTGCAAAAAGAGCTGTTTGATGCGGCTGCATCGGTGACGCGTTCAGGTGGTCTCATTGCCTACGTGACCTGTTCACCGCATATGGCTGAGACCCAGAATATCGTCAACGATATTCTGCGCGATGGTGCTGTGGAATTGCTTGATTCAGGCGCAGCTGTTCGTCAGGTGGCGCTTTCTGATGAGAGCGGAACTTCGGTTCTTTCGGGGGAGAAAGATCCCTCATTTGCACCGAACGACAAGCATCCAGAGCAGACCACTGCGCAGCTGTGGCCTCATGTGCACGGCACGGATGCGATGTTCTTTGCCCTGTTTAGAAAGAAATAAAGCACAACCTCGGTATAGCTACTGATGGGGGCCACTGCCCGTTCAAGACATTCAATGATGTGAACGTGCAGTGGTCTCTTGCTATGAGGCTCATGTATACAAAGCACTCGACATTCATAAACTTTCTGCATAAAGTGTTATTCAGGTTACATTTCAAACAAAGAGGTTTGAGAGGCTTCAACTGCCTTTTGTATATAACTCGAGGAGTGCACGGCTATGGCTTATGCAACTACCAACCCCTACAGCGGCGAAGTCGTCAAAGAATTTGAGACTGCTACCGATCAGCAGATTCAAGATGCGATTGCGCAGGCTGATTCAACTTTTCATCAGTGGAGAGAAACCAGCTTTGAAGAACGCGAAGCTGTACTGGCAAAAGCGGCAGAAATCTTGCGCGAGAACAAGCGTAAATACGCTGAAATCCTGACCCTTGAAATGGGTAAACTCATTGGCGAGGCCGAGCTGGAAGTCGAACTATGCGCGCAGATGCTGGATTACTACGTAAAGTTCGGCGCTGAAATTCTTGCACCGCGCTATATTAGGGCCCGCGGATTCGGTGATACCGACGTCAAAATTGTCAACGAACCGCTGGGCGTTCTCTACGCTGTTGAGCCCTGGAACTTCCCTTTTTATCAGGTTATCCGCATCACCGCGCCGCAGATTACTGCAGGTAACACTATTGTCCTCAAGCACGCGTCCAATGTGCCGCAGTTAGCACTTGCAATGGAAGAGCTGTTGATCCAAGCCGGCGCACCCAAAGGTTTGTTGACCAACGTGTTTGCTTCTCATGAGGCATCTGAGACTATTCTGTCTGATTCTCGTGTGCGCGGTGTGGCACTGACCGGCTCGGAGAAAGCCGGCTCGGCTATCGCGTCCATTGCGGCTAAGAATCTCAAGAAATCAACCCTCGAACTTGGCGGTGCCGACGCCTTTGTTGTTCTTGAGGATGCTGAGGTTGAAAAGGCTGCCAAGTGGGCTACCTTTGGCCGTCACTGGAACGGTGGTCAGGTGTGTGTCTCGTCCAAGCGCATCATTGTTGTTGATGCGATTTACGATAAGTTCTTAGAAGAGTACCGCAAACACGTTGCGCAGTTTAAGCTGGGGGATCCTATGGACCCTGCAACTACTTTGGCGCCGCTGTCGTCGCAACAAGCGTTAGATGAGCTCAAGAAGCAGGTTCAGCAGGCCCGCGATGAAGGTATCACTGTTGAAGAGGTGGATGTTGAGGTTCCTTTGCAAGGAGCTTTCCATCAGCCGCTGATTCTCACTGATATTCCCGATGATTCTCAGACCTCACAGATTGAGTTCTTTGGGCCGATTTCATCGATCTACCGTGCAAAAGATGAAGAGGACGCGATTCGCCTGGCGAACAATACCCCGTACGGTTTGGGTGGCTCTGTCTTCTCTACCGATATTGATCGCGCTCAGCAGGTGGCTCGACGCATCGACACCGGCATGGTCTTTATCAACCAGCCTACGGGTGTTAAAGCTGACATTCCTTTCGGCGGCGTTAAGCGGTCGGGATACGGTCACGAACTCATTGATTTGGGTATCAAAGAATTCGTCACTGAAAAGGTCATTGTTGTCACCGATATTGACGGTGATTTCTAGATTTCTCTCGCTAGGGCAGTGAACCTAGGCTGCTCGCAGGGCGGAGGTCGGCAGAGGTCGCCGGGTGTTCAAGAAACTCGTTGTTTTGAACACTCAGTGGCCTCTGCACCTTTAATCAACAGATAAAGTTGGTGTAGACCCATCAGTTTTTCGTGAGGAGCATCCATGAGTTGCCATATCAACCCGTCTATTCTGTCGGCAGATTTCGCCAATCTTGCATCTGAGCTAAATGCCATCAAAACGGCGGATGCGGCGCATATTGACGTCATGGATAACCATTTTGTTCCTAACCTCACGTGGGGGTTGCCGGTGGTCAAGCGCCTTAAAGAGGTTTCGCCTATTCCTTTTGATGTGCATTTGATGATTGAGGATGCTGATCGTTGGGCCCCGGAGTACGCTGAGATTGGATGCGAGTCGGTGACTTTCCATGCTGAGGCGGCCATTGCGCCCATTAAATTAGCGCGTACGTTGCGTGAGAGTGGCGCTCGGGCTGGTATGGCTTTGCGTCCGGCAACTGCTGTGGAGCCTTATCTGGATATGCTTTCGGAGCTGGACATGCTGTTGATTATGACGGTTGAGCCGGGCTTTGGTGGCCAGAAGTTTTTGGACGTTACGCTGCCGAAAATTCGTCGTGCGGCACAGGCTATTCAGGGCTCCGATGCAAAGCTGACCTTGCAGGTTGACGGTGGAATTACTGAAGAGACTATCGTGCGCGCTGCTGAAGCCGGTGCGGACTGTTTTGTGGCGGGTTCGTCGGTGTACGGGGCGGATGATCCCGCTGCGGCTATCGAGGGTTTGCGTCGAGCAGCCGGCCACAAGCACTAATTCGCTATTTTTCGCACATAAGTTGACCGGGAGGGCGCCTCCCGGTCATTTTTGTTTCTACCGTCTGGGTGCAGGGGGTGAAAGTTAGTGCTTGAGACCGTGAATAACTGTGCGTTCTTCGATGAAATGTGCCATATTTGAACAGTATTCAAAAATGATTATTTAGCAACAAAACCCCTGGTGGAGCGGGACTCGCAACTGCTGTGGCATCCCTACGCACCACTCAATGCGCATCCCATGTACGCGGTTACCCACGCAAAAGAAAGCACCCTGGTGCTTGAAGATCGAAACGGTAGAACATATCGCGCTATCGATGCCATGAGCTCGTGGTGGTCCCAGGTTCACGGATACAGAAATCCATTTCTCGACGAGGCACTAGCAACGCAAACCCAAAAATTCTCGCACGTCATGTTCGGTGGCTTGACCCATGAACCTGCCGTCTAACTCGCTGAGAAATTGGTGGCACTCACACCCAACGGTCTCAACCACGTCTTTCTAGCTGATTAGGGATCAATAGCTGTAGAAGTCTCTTGGAAACTCGCTGTTCAATTTCAGAGCGCTGTAGGACGCCCTCAACGGCGAGGATTTTTAGCCCTACGCGGGGGGGGGGTATCACGGCGACACTATTGGTGCAATGGGCGTATCTGACCCCGAAAACAGCAGGCACAAGGATTTTGAGCACCTTGTGCAAAGCCAGTATTTTCTGCCGAGGCCGCCACGAGCGTCCTACGACAGCGATGCCCAATGCTGGACGGTGGATGCTCACGAGCAAGAAACATGGAAGCAGCAGGCGACAGCATTTGCCGAACAGTGTGCTCAACACACTGCCGCCATTATCGTAGAACCCATGGCGCCGGTGGAATGCGTTTTTACCATCCTGACTGTCTCAAGCACCTGCGAGCGCTCGCTAACGAGTGTGGATTCCTGCTGATTTTTGACGAAATAGCTACCGGGTTTGGGCGAACTGGCAAACTATTCGCTGCTAAGTGGGCAGGCGTTTCTCCCGATGTTTTACTGGTAGGTAAAGCTCTGACCGGTGGATATCTCACGCAGGGGGCTGTGGTGGTAAGCACCGGTGTTGCCGAAGTTATTAGCGCCTCTGAGCACAGGGCCCTCATGCACGGACCAACTTTTATGGGCAACCCATTGGCGAGCGCTGTTTCTGCTCGCTCCTAGGATCTCATCAGTGGCTTTATTGAATCGAACTCGCAGTGGCAGGATAACGTGCCGCGCATCTCTGCTGTGTTGAGGAGGGGTTTAGCGCCCGCCAGATTGCTGACATCTGTAGCGGATGTGCGGGTGCTGGAGGCTATCGGAGTGATCGAGTTAAATGAGCCGGTGAACATTGCTGAGCTGACCGTCGCGGCACTTAAACAGGGGGTGTGGGTGCGTCCTTTTAGAAACCTGGTGTACATGATGCCCACCTATATCTGCCCTGATGTTGAGCTTGAGCTGAGGTGTTCGGGGCTGGTTACCGCAATCAAGGAGGTGCACGGATAATGTCCCCGGTACGGTCTTTCGATTCATTGTTGCTGCAGGCTCAAAAAACCCGCATCCGGCGAGGGCATCACCGTTCTACTCAGGTCTTGCAGAGTATTTGGTGTGACTTGGCGTCTAATGACTATTTGGGGCTCTCACGCGATCCACGAGTGTTGGATGCGGGGCACAAAGCGCTAGATGAGCACGGGACATCAGCACGAGCGTCCAGGGTGGTCAGTGGAACCTTGCCGGTTCATGCTGACGCTGAACACTCTCTTGCTGATTTGACCCAGATGCCGCCTTCGGGGTTATTGTTTTCCAGCGGTTATATGGAGAACCTGGCAGTCATTGCCGCACTGGGACGGACGGGAACCCGCATCCTGCTGGATGCTCACGTCCACGCCTCACTTCACGATGCGGCGAAACTGTGCGCCGCAGATGTTGAAATTTTTGAACATCAGAATCTTAATCATTTGCGTGAACTGTTGCGCCACGGCGATGGTAAACCCACGCTTATCGTGGTGGAAGGTGTCTACTCGGTACTGGGAGATGCTACAGATCTCGCAAATCTACAAATGCTAGCCCGGCAGTACGAGGCATGGTTAGTGGTGGATGAGTCGCATTCTTTAGGCATTTTAGGCAAGGGGTGTGGCGCCTGCTCTCAAGCCGATATCTCGGGTGTAGACAACCTAATCATCACCTCGTCTTTGGGTAAAGCCCTCGGCTCTGCAGGTGGAGTTGTCCTGTGCACTGAAACCGTACGAGATTACCTCATCAATACTTCTCGCCCTTTCATCTTTGATACTGCTCCGTCACCGGTCAACGCCGCAGCAGCGGCAGCTTCTGCGCGCATCGTGGATACAGAAGGTGAGCGTTTTAGCCAACAGGTCTTTGAGAGTGCGCAGTGTATCAGTACTGCACTGGGGACCAGCCAAAGTGCCGGTGCAGTGCAATCGGTAGGTATCGACGGTGCTGGCAACAGCTCTGAGGCAACAGAAGAAAACTGTGGCTATCTATAAACCGGTACAGACCGGGGTAGAGCGCGATGCTATGGGTGATGCTCAGTTCGCGGCGTTTTGTCTGGCGCGGATGCGTTTGAGGGAGCTCGACTAGAACGTCCGATGGCTCCTGTAGCAGCAGCGAGGAGGCAGGGCTCTGACCTTCCGTCGTTAGCGCAACATTCCCGGCGCATCCAAGAGCTCCGCGCCGACTATGACGCAGTCATCATCGAAGGCAGTGGAGGTATCAGCGTTGATCTCGCGTTTTCCCATGAGGCCGAAACCTATCTGCCGCAAAATCAGGTGGATTTGATGCTCAAGTTGCCTGAAACCCCAACGAACATCATCGTAGCTCGAAGCTCGTTAGGAACGCTGAATCACACCGCGCTCACCGCAAACTACCTACAGACTAGGGGTCTCAGCGCTCGGGGCGTCATCATCGGCTCATGGCCGCGGCACCCAAGCACCATTGAAAAAGATAATCTCGATGCGTTATCGGACATGGGCATGAGCGTCCTCGGGAAAATTCCTGCCGGTGCTGGGAAAGCTTTTGCTGCAGGGATTCATGTGCAATCGCTACACAGTTTCGCCGACGTTCAAGAATTTCAGCATCACGCCGCGCACTGGCTACCTGAAATCTGCCGATTGGGCGAACGCGAGTGAAAGAATTGAGATGTAATGACTGTAGGACATAAGGGATAAAAAATGGCTCAAACATCTGCGGACGCTGCACTGGAGTACGCGCAAGAACTGGTAGCCAATGGGCAGCTGGAGCCAGCTCTTGAACCACTTCAGGTAGCGGTTGAAGGGTTCGAAAAAGACGGTGAACCTTTCGGTCTGATTATTGCACTTAAAGTGCTCTCCGAAACCCATCGGGATCTTGGCCAGCTTGACCGTGCGCTTGCAGCGGTCTCCAAAGCTTACGAAGTTTTTGTCAGGACTAAACCCGAAGCTGAACAGGTTGGTGATTTCGCCACAGAAATCGGGTCAATCTGCGCCCAAATGGGTAAGCTCAGCGAGTCACGCCGGTGGTACAGCGAGGGACTGAAAGAATATAAAACCCATCATCGACCGGCTGATATCGCCCACAATCTCCTGTGCTTGGCGGGGTTGGCCCGGCAGTCCTCGACTCATGACGCTGCGATCGCTTTACTGCAGCAAGCCCGGGACGCGCTAGCCCCGGTGAGTGAAGAACACGGGGTGCAGCTGTGCTCGGTTTTACTGGCACTCAGCCACAGCCAACTCGACGCCGGGGCCGTTCAGGAGGCTATTGCATCCTGCCATGAAGCAACCAGTATCGCGCAAGAGCTTCACCGACCCGAGTTGCTGGCAGAGAGCTACCAAAATCTAGCCCTTGCCCACGCGCAGGCTAACAACGTTGCGCAAGCATTAGAAAGCATTGAGCAAGCCCTGCACATCTATGAAAACTCAGGACTCCACGAACAGGCCGAATTCGCGCAACTGATACAGGCAAAACTCAAGGACAACACCTAGCATCTTGAAAGCGTTCACGCTGAGAAATATAGTTGCCCGCAAGGTTGAGGCATGTGCCATAATCTAAGTACAACTAATAATCGTGCTCCGGGACCCGGTGAAAATCCGAACCGGCGGTGACAGTCCGCTAACTCTTCTGCTTGCAGGGGAGCCTGATCGGTGAAATTCCGATACCGACAGTACAGTCTGGATGGAAGGTAGCACGAGCAAAACGGCGCGCTCGAATCTTACGATGCATCAGAATGAATAAACATCTGGGCACACGTGAGGATGCGGGTGCGCGGCGTCGAAAAATTTTTGGCACCGATTCCGCTTTGTTCTTTCCCGGAGCCTCCGCGAAAGGAACACAGTCCTCATGGATATTCTGCGGTGGCTCTTCGACGCTCAGATTCACATTGGCGATCAGTCGCTTCTGGTGCCCGAAGTACTCGGCAATCTCTTTGGTCTACTCTCAGCTTTGGGCGGTATGCGCCGTAAAGTGTGGGCGTGGCCTGTTGGCATTTTGGGCAATCTTCTTTTGCTGACTGTTTTTCTGGGAACAGTGTTTGGTTCTCCTCACCCCATTAATATGCTGGGGCAGGCGGGACGCCAGGTCATGTTCATTGTGGTCTCTGTGTGGGGCTGGTACCGCTGGAAGCAAAGTCGTGATGACGCTGGTACCGCCGTTATTCCGCAGTGGGCAAGTACCAAAGAACGAGTCTTTCTTCTGGTCGCCCTTCTCGTAGGCACCGGGATTCTGACACCGATTTTCCGCGCACTGGGTTCCTATGAGCCCGTCTGGTCGGACGCGTGGATTTTCACGGGATCGCTTCTGGCAACCTTTGGTATGGCTAAAGGCTGGGTTGAGTTCTGGCTGATGTGGGTTGCCGTTGATGTCGTCGGTGTCCCGTTACTGTGGTCCGCCGGTTACTACGCAACCGCGCTGATGTACGTTTTCTACGGTGCTTTTACTCTCACAGGATTCTTCGTCTGGTGGCGCACCCGCAACCGCGAACTGAGCAAGATGGCGCAGGTAGAAATCGCTTTTCCCGATGTCACCGTCAACTCCGGCGAGATGCAAAGGAAATAGCAACGTGCACACGATGAATATTCCGTGGGAGCCGCATACTCCCGAAGAAGCAATGCAACTAGCGTTCAAAGCAGCGCGCAAAGGAATCCGCGGTGGCAACCCGCTCGTTGGTGCTGTCATCACAAACGAAGAAGGCTACGTGGTGCACGTAGGCTATCACCGTGGCGCTGGTACCGCTCACGCTGAAGCCGATGCGATTGCTCAGGCAGAACTAGCTGATACTGATTTGTCTGACACCACCATGTATGTCACCCTTGAGCCGTGCAACCACTTTGGTCGAACAGGTCCCTGCTCACACGCAATCGCAGAATCCGGCATTACAAAAGTTGTCTATGCGCATCCTGACATGAGCGATGCCGAAGGCGGCGCGCAATACCTGCGTGAACAGGGCGTGCTGGTAGAAGAAGGGCTGTTCAAGAACGAGTCGTTCTTACTCAACGAACGCTGGTTTAGGGCCAGTGCCGCCAAGCGTCCCTTTGTGACCGCCAAAGTCGCGTCCACTCTCGATGGCTACATAGCAGCTGAAGACGGCACTAGCCAGTGGATTACCGGGGCAGAGGCGCGGTCATTAGGGCACAAAATCCGAGAACGTTCGGACGCGATCATGGTTGGAACAGGCACCGTACTGGCCGATAACCCCTCACTTTCCGCGCGTGATGAGGCCGGAAACCTCTACGAGCGTCAACCGCTGAGAGTCGCTCTGGGAATGCGCGATGTTCCGGATGAGGCAATGATTCGCAGCGGTGATAATTTTGTGCACCTGCGAACGCGAGATCCCCACGAGGGCTTAGAACAACTGTATGCGTTGGGCGTGCGGCAGCTCATGATCGAGGGTGGACCAGCTGTTGTCTCAGCTTTTCTCAAAGCAGATCTCGTGGACGAGCTGTTCTGGTATCAGGCACCGATTTTGCTGGGCTCCGGGAGCACCGCTGTACAGGATCTTGGCATCACGACCTTGGCAGATGCTCACCGCTGGGCAATTGACGATTTGGGTATGACCCCCGGAACCCAAATAGTGGGCTCAGACTTTAGAGTCCACCTGATTCCCAACCATTAATTTTTGTGCTCAGCGCGCGAACCACCAGCGCTGAGCCTGGAGCATAAGAGGACACCAAGATGTTTACAGGAATTATCGGCGCAATGGGCAGCGTCGAAAAAATAGAAACCGTGAAAAATTCTCGAGGCGAGACCGAGTCTGCCGTCCTCACCATTCACGCGGGAGATATCGTTGCCGACCTTGAACACGGCGGTTCACTGGCTGTCAACGGCGTATGCCTCACAGCCACCCGCACCGAAGAAATAGCGGACGGCACCTTTGTAGCCGATGTCATGGGCGAAACCCTGCGTCGTACCAACCTGGGGCTGGTGACTGAAGGCCAGCGCGTCAACCTAGAGCGCTGTATGCCCGCCAACGGACGCTTTGACGGACACGTGGTGCAAGGGCACGTTGACGGTCTAGGCACAGTCAGCGCAATCGAAGACCACGAATCATGGCGCACCGTGCGCATCCGCATACCCCGCGAACTAGCCTCTCACCTCACAGAAAAAGGGTCTATCACCGTCTCAGGCGCATCCCTGACGGTCACCACTGTCTCAGCGCCAACCGCAAACGAACAATGGTTTGAGGTTGGACTCATCCCGGCTACCTTAGAAGCCACTAACCTTGGCTCACTTGCAATCGGTGACACCGTCAACCTAGAAACCGACGCGCTCGCCAAATACGTGCAACGCATCATGGAAACAAACTCCCACCTTTCTGCGACCCCGGCAACAGCGCTTGCTGAACAGAGTCAGAGAAGGGTCGGACTTGATGCTGTTGAGGACGCTATCGAAGCTATCGGCCATGGCCGTGCCGTTGTGGTTGTAGATGATGAAGACCGCGAGAACGAAGGCGACATCATTTTTGCGGCGGAGAAAGCAACCCCGGAACTGATGGCTTTCATGGTTCGCTACACAACCGGTGTGGTGTGTGTGCCTATGACCGGTGAGCGGGCCGGTGCTCTTGAACTTCCGCCCATGGTGGAGAACAACGAGGATCATAAACAGACTGCTTACACCGTCTCGTGCGATGCGCGTACAGGAATTTCCACCGGCGTTAGTGCGGCCGATCGTGCTCGTACAGCTTTGGTCTTGGCGGATAACGCGTCCGTGCCCTCCGATCTGACTCGACCCGGGCATATCTTCCCGCTCCGTGCGGTCGACGGTGGCGTGCGTGAGCGTAACGGTCATACCGAGGCCGCAGTCGAGCTGACCCAGCTGGCTGGCCTCAACGGCGTGGGCGTTATCGCTGAACTGGTTCACGACGATGGCACCATGATGCGTTTTGATGCACTTCGCACCTTCTCCACTGAGCACAATCTGCCGATGATTTCTATCGAGGCGCTGATAGACTACGTTGAAAAGCAGCGGGTATGAGTTCACACGATATTGAAGCTGAAGAAATTTCAGGGCGCATGGGGGCAACTGCTGTGGCTGGCGCGCAGTGGAAAGTGCCACCGCAGGAGCTTGTTCCGTCCTCCGACGACCGGTTGGTCGAGTCAACTGCTCCTGTTATCGTGCCTACGCCTCACGGTAAGTTTGCCATGCGCGCTTGGGCTTTTGCTGACGGAACGGAACACATAAGCGCAACGGCTGTACCCGACGACTATCCAACCAATGCGGGGGCGCAACTGGAATTTAATGCGCTTATTCGGGGGAGCGAACCTCACGCGGTGCGCGTTCATTCCGAGTGCGCAACGGGTGACCTTTTTGGTTCGCTCCGCTGTGACTGCGGGCCTCAGCTTGAACAGGGTCTTGATATTTTGCAAGGTCTTGGTGGCACCATGCTGTACATCCGAAACCATGAAGGACGCGGCATCGGGCTCACCAACAAGCTCCGCGCCTACGCGCTTCAAGATGTAGGGCTTGACACGGTCGATGCGAATCTTGCACTCGGCCTGGCTCAAGAAGCTCGCGACTTTCGGCAGACCGCTGTTATTTTGAAGGAAATGGGACTAACGCATATACGGCTTGTTACCAATAATCCCTTCAAAAAAGAAACGCTGGAGGGTCTGGGTATTACCGTCGACCGACTGATTCCCGATGAAATTGAGCCCAACGCGTCCAACCAGAAATACCTGAACACCAAACGAGACCGGATGAGTCATAAGCTCTCATCTTCCTAAATCTTTTTTCAACACCCCATCGAAAGGCGAATAATGAGCGGTGCAGGAGCGCCTCAGGCGAATCTCAAACGAAAAGAAACCAAGAAGCTAAAGCTGGCAATTGTTGCGGCATCGTGGCACACCCAAATTATGGATGGTTTGCTCGATGGTGCTTTGCGGGCGGCCACGGACGCGGGCATCAAAAAGCCTACCGTAGTGCGTGTACCGGGAACCTTTGAGTTGCCCGTAGCGGCGGCTCACCTAGTTGAAGAATACGACGCGGTGGTTGCACTGGGCGTAGTTATTCGTGGCGGAACCCCGCACTTTGACTACGTGTGTGAGGCTGCTACTCAGGGACTCACTAAGGTCGCGGTTGAAAGTAAGACCCCCGTCGGTTTCGGCGTGCTCACCTGTGACAACGAGCAACAGGGTATTGATCGCGCAGGACTTGCTGGCTCACAAGAAGATAAGGGTTATGAAGCAACCGCGGCGGCACTTGAAACTGTTGTAGCTTTGCGAAATATCTAAATGTTGCACGAATGATGGTGAAGACCAGAGGGATTTTCCCTCTGGTCTTCGCTGTTCAATAAGCTTCTTGAGGGGTAGAAATTTTGGAAGGAGATACCCTCTGATGAGTCGCTAGAGCCCCGGAGATTTTGTGCATTCGGGGTTTGTCTAGGGCTTTCTTGTCTATACAATGACTTCACGCTATGAGATTTTTGTGTTGTCTGTAGCACATCTGAGGGTGGGCAATATATGGTGATTTTGTGAAGACATTTGACTCATTATTCGCTGAACTCATCGAAAAGGCGCGTACGCGCCCTAAAGGCTCAGGCACTGTTGCTGAGCTTGATTCCGGTGTGCACGGCATCGGTAAGAAGATTGTTGAAGAGGCAGCTGAGGTCTGGATGGCTGCCGAGTTCCAATCTGATGCTGAATTCGCTGAAGAAGCATCGCAACTTATTTACCATCTGCAGGTCATGATGTTAGCCAAGGGACTTACTCCCGAAGACATCTATAAGTACCTATAACAAGTAAGGATTTTATGATGTTGCGTGTTGCCGTTCCTAATAAAGGTTCGTTGTCTGATGCAGCGACTCAGATGCTCAAAGAGGCTGGGTACCTTCAGCGTCGTGACTCTCGTGAGCTTGTCATCGCCGATGAAGAAAACGGCGTGGAATTCTTTTACCTGCGCCCCCGAGATATTGCTGTCTACGTGGGCAAAGGCACATTAGACGTCGGCATTACCGGCCGTGATTTGCTCCTGGATTCTGAGGCTCCGGCTGAAGAAGTTTTTGGTTTGGATTTTGCTCGTTCAACGTTTCGCTTTGCTGGCCCTGCCGGTGATTTCTCGTCTGTGGAAGACTTGGCGGGCAAACGCATCGCTACGTCATATTCAAAACTTGTGAGAGCGTATTTGGAGAAGCGCGGTGTTGACGCAACGGTGACGCGGTTGGACGGAGCGATTGAGTCCTCCATCCGTTTGGGTGTTGCCGATGCTATTGCCGATGTTGTTGAAACCGGTAATACGATGCGTGCTGCAGGGTTAGCTCCTTTTGGTGAGACGCTCATGAAATCAGAGGCCCTGCTCATTAAACGTGCCGATGTCCAAGAGACAGATGCTTTCGATATTTTGCGCCGTCGTTTGCACGGTGTTTTGATTGCGCGCCAGTACGCGCTGGTTGATTACGATATTCGCGAAGATTTGCTGGATGCGGCGACCAAACTGACACCGGGGCTGGAGGCGCCGACTGTTTCACCTCTGGGCCGCGAGGGCTGGGTGGCTGTGCGCTCGATGGTAAAGCGGAGTGAAACCAATAAGGTTATGGATAATCTCTACGACATTGGTGCTCGCGCGATTTTGGTTTCGCCGATTCAGGCAGCTCGTCTGTAAAAAGAAGGTTGGATGCCCGCGATTAATCTCGCGGGCATCGCTGTATCAAAAGGAGTCACTATGGGTGTTGCAGTTCGAATTATTCCCTGTTTAGATGTTGATGCCGGTCGAGTGGTTAAGGGCGTGAACTTTGAAAATTTGCGCGATGCTGGCGATCCTGTGGAGTTGGCCAAGAGATACAACTTAGACGGTGCAGACGAGCTGACTTTCTTGGATGTAACTGCTTCTTCTGCTGATCGTGCGACCACTTTTGAGATGGTGGGCTCTACTGCGGAGCAGGTGTTTATTCCTTTGACTGTTGGGGGAGGTGTGCGCACTGTGGAGGATGTTGATCGACTGTTGCGTACCGGTGCCGATAAGGCGTCTATCAATACTGCTGCCATCAATCGTCCTGAGGTCATCAATGAAATCGTTGATCGTTTTGGCTCGCAGGTATTGGTACTTTCAGTGGACGCTAAGCGTTCGGATGCGACGCCGTCCGGCTTTGAGGTGACCACTCACGGCGGTCGTAAATCTACCGGTATTGATGCGCTGGAGTGGGCACGCGAGGCGGAGGAACGCGGCGTGGGTGAGATTCTGCTGAACTCCATCGATGCGGATGGCACCAAGGCTGGCTTTGATATCGAGATGATTAAAGCTGTGCGTGCAGTGACCAAAGTGCCCTTGATTGCATCCGGGGGTGCAGGTGCGGCGGAGCACTTTCCACCGGCTATTGAAGCTGGGGCGGACGCCGTCCTCGCGGCATCTATCTTCCACTTCGGCGAGGTTACTATCGGCGAGGTGAAGCAGGCAATCCGCGAGGCGGGGTACGAGGTGCGGTAGCTTCTGTTCTGCCTGAGCTAGCACTTAGTATCTGATTTTTGGTATTCCTCATGAATGAATACAAGAAACAAGCGCCTACATAAATCAATTAATACACAAAGGAGTGACTATGGAGTGGGGCAATATCTCAGAAATTCTCAATGCAATAACTGCAATCTTGGCCTTGATAGCAGCTGTTTTTGCCGCGTGGTTTACTAAGGGTCAGCTAGATGCAGCGCGGGAACAACAGAAAGCTACTAATACTCAGCTGGAACAGATGCAAGAGCAGCTAGATATCGAACATAACCGCGATCGAAAGCAACAGGAATCTGATGAAAAGGAACATGCTTCGCATGTGACTTCTTGGATCGAATCACATAACTATAATTCTTTGCTCGTTATTCAGAACAATTCTGAGTCACCGGTTTACGATGTTGAAGTTAAAGCAAAGATCTGGAAGAAGAACTTTGCAACTGGAAAAAGCGAGTACCCGGTGACAACAATGAAGACCAAAATTGTTCCTCCGGGTAAATATATATTCGTTCATGTACCTACTGATGCAAAGACTATTGTTGATCTTTCACAGAAAGATGCTAAGCGTCAGCCGACCGAGCGAGAAATCAGTAATGGCTGGACTTTCGGCGAATACTACGAAGATACAGTGAATGGCCGACCGATCTTGGGAAGCTCTAACTGGCGTGTTTTGATGATGACTTTTAAGGACACAGCCAACAAAACTTGGATTCGCGATGATTCGGGCCTCCACCGATAATTTAGGCGAACACGCTCATCAATAAAATGGCACCGGGGGTAAGCTCGGTGCCATTCTTTATTCATACTTCGTCAGATAGGCCGTTCGGATCTGGGTTATTAGGAGACAAAAGTAAAGACTAACCGGCGGCGTCCACTAGTTCTTTCTCACCCCGCAAGAGCTCATAGAGCCCCATATCCATCATGAATTCCACGAACTTTTCGGCGGGCATGCGGCGTACATAATCGATGAGATCAGCTGTATCTGAAGAGTAGTCCCACAGCTTATTTGCCAGCCCATTGCGCACATTCTTTGAATGGTAAAAGTCCACCTTGGCGTTCGCCATCGCACTCTGCTTGAGCCCGGCGTCCTTAGCTGCTTCAGCCACAAACGTCGTTGCAAAACCAACCTGGTGCTCATCACTCAGCTCAAGCCCATGGAAGTACTTGTTCACCTTCTCAATCAGTATCGAACGAGCTTTACGCTCCCGCTCCTGAATCGATGCCAAACCAGCCTCAGTCATACCCTGCAACCCAGCAGCCTCAGAAGTAGAAAGCTTCAAATCCTCATCTTCACGCAGTTTCTCTAGACGGTAGTGAGTGAGCACGATGTCGTCCACATTCACTACCTCAGGAGAAACCTCGTCCAAAGTAAAACGGCGCAACTTACGCGCCAACAAATCCGCAAAAGACGACAACTTCTCATAGTAGGGATCGCCAAAGTTGAAGATCTGCGAGAAGAAAGCATACGACTTCACATACTGCGCCAGGGTAGAGCGGAACTCCAACAGTACTTCCAAGGCAGCCTTGTCATCATCGGAACGAGCCGCATCCCAGCGAGTGACAAACCGTTCAACCGGCACGCGGATCAAAGAATCATAAGAGGCCTGTCGGGCACCCTGAGCAACCCACTTTTCCCAGAACTGCTCGACGTCCGCGCGATTGTAAATGCTGGCGGCGTCCAACTTATCGACCTGCTTGGCTACCAAATCAAGGTCTGATTCTGTTTCGATGTGGGCGTCTTCATAGTATTCGGCGAAGGATGCGCGAATCTGCTCTGGGTCGTTGACGAAATCCAGAATGTAGGTGTTGTCTTTACCCTCGGCACGGCGGTTGAGGCGCGACAACGTCTGGACGGCGGTAATACCCGAAAGCTTCTTATCAACGTACATTGCCACGAGCAGAGGCTGATCGAAGCCGGTCTGGTATTTGTTGGCAACAATGAGGATGTGCTGACCGTCCTGATTGAAAACCTCAGCAAGATTTCGCCCCTTGAGGTCAGGGTTCATCGAGGCTTCAGTAACAGTTGGCGTATCAACACCGGGCACCGGCTCAATATCAGGATCTGGTAGTTCACCTGAGAAAGCCACCAGAGTTTTTAGAGGCAAGCCACGTTCAGCAATCGCCTTCTCAAAGGCACGCTGATAGCGCACAGCTGAGGCACGAGATGAAGTCACCACCATCGCCTTAGCTTTACCGCCGAGCTCATGCTTGACCTTGCCTTCGAAATGCTCCAGAATCACGGCAACCTTCGAGGCAACGTTGGTGGGATGCAGCTCCACAAAGTTGATGAGGCTCTTGGTGCCCTTGCGAATATCGATTTCTTCATCGACGCCGCTATCGGCATTGGTCTGGGCAATCTTGGCGGCCATCTCGTAGGTGGTGTAGTTCTTGAGCACGTCAAGAATGAAGCCTTCTTCGATTGCCTGCTTCATGGGGTAGAGGTCAAAGGGCTCGTGCGGGCCACCGTCTAAGGGGCGGCGTCCAAAAATCTCTAGAGTCTTCGCCTTTGGGGTCGCGGTGAAAGCAAAGAAGGAAACCTGGTGCCCGGCACCGACGACTCGTTGTGCCATGCGGGTGAGGGCTTCTTGGTCGGCTTCGGGGTCTGACTCTTCGATGCCAGCATCCACTTCAGTTGTTAGCATCGCCTTGATAGAGTCGGTGGCTTTGCCTGACTGAGAGGAGTGCGCTTCGTCCGCAATAATCGCAAAGTGCTTGCCCGCGAGCTTGCCGCCTTCGCGTGTCATTTCTTCGAGTGCGTAAGGGAAGGTTTGCAGGGTCACGCCGATAATCGGGACGCCGGTGGTTAGTGCTTCAACGAGCTGTTTTGATTTGGAGTCGCCGGTGCCGCGGGTGATGGGCTGAAAAGTGCCGGCGGTAGTAACGAGCTGGTCGATGGCGTCTTGGAGCTGCTGGTCGAGCACTTGGCGGTCAGCAATTACGATTACGGAGTCAAAGACGCGATCGCCCTCAGGAGTGTGCAGGTTAGAGAGGCGGTGTGCCGTCCAGGCGATGGAGTCTGTTTTGCCGGAGCCTGCCGAGTGCTGCACCAGGTACTTTTTGCCTGCGCCTTCAACACGAGCTGCATTAACGAGCTTGGTGACAGCGCGCCACTGGTGGTAGCGCGGGAAGCGAATGTGGCTCTTTTGTACGGTTTTGCCGGTGAGTGGGTCGGTGGTTTTTTGGTGGTTGGTGTAGATGAATTTGGTGAGGATGCTGATCCAGGTGTTGGGTTCGAGGATTTCTTCCCAGAAGTAGCTGGTGGAGAGTTTGCCGTCAACGATGGGGTTGCCTGCGCCGCCTTCTTTGCCTTGGTTGAAGGGGAGGAAGGCGGTTGCTTTGCCTGCCAGTTTGGTGGTCATGGCGATTTCGTCTTGGGTGAGGGCGAAGTGGACGAGAGCGCCACGGTGCTCCTGGAGGAGGGGTGAGGTTTTGGGGTCGCGGTCGTGGCGGTATTGGTTGATGGCGTGTTGCAGGGTTTGGGTGTATTCGGATTTGAGCTCGATGGTGGCGACGGGTAGGCCGTTGATGAAGAGCACGAGGTCGATGCGGGGTTTTTCGTCGCTGGGGTTGTAGCGGACTTCTTCGACGACGCGCAGGATGTTCCTGGAGTAGAGTTCGGTGAGTTCGGGGTTGCGGTCGTCTTGTGGTGGGTAGGCGATGAGGTGGAAGGGACGGCGGGCGCCGGGTACGCTGAAGCCTTTGCGGAGGACGTTGAGGGTTCCGCCGCCGCGTTCTTCGGGGTCTGAGAGTTTGGTGACGAGGCGGTCGAGCAGGCGGTTTTCTTGTGCCTCACGGGTTTTCTCGTCGGCGTTAGGTTTGATGAAGGAAGCGTAGTTTTTGGGGTCGCTGGTTTCTAACCATGTCAGGACGTCGGCAGGAAAGAGGGCGCGCTGGGCGTCGTAGCCGCTGGAGTTGGGGGAGTGAGCCCACCCGTGGGCAGCCAGATGGGCGCAGATGTCTTGTTGGAGGGGACGTTCAAGATGGGTGCGAGACATGGGTGAGGCTCCTGACCTGCTGGGCTAGATGAAAACATATCTGTCTACAAGTTTATGAGCTGGTCAGAGAATCGAGCATTTATGAAGCCGTGAGCTTTCAAAGAAGTAAATTTTGTACATTGCATACTTAACAACTTGTACATGCGATGTACAAAATTTTGCACAACGAAAGTATAAATTGACCAATTCAGGACGACGGCTCTAGAGGCTTCCGCAGGTTCTTTTGCCTATCGTGATACCACGCTGGTCCAAGCAGCTGGGGGATTTGAGCTTCCTGGAAGATAACTATCTTGTGCCTGTGCAATGGATAAGGACTCCAAAGATTTCGCAGGAACTCGGCGACTCTGTGTATGATTTGTCGGATGCTCGCAGGGCAGAACGAGGATCAGCAGAATACCGTGTAGCGGTTGAAAGGGTAGCAGAAAGTATTCTGGAAAAACTCTCTTGAAACAAGAATGACTAGCACTCGAGGAGGAGTGCTAGCCAAGCAAACTAGTTATCAATTATAGGTTTTCGATATGATTGAGGTTTCGCTAGAGGATATATAGCCTTAAGCATAAGAGAAGTGAACTTCCGGTGGACTATCAACTAGCCACAGTTATCTAGTTGACGTGGCGATCAAGACTCATATGGATTGTGCCTATCAAATCAACTTTTAATATAATATTTTTATTAATTATTTATTAAAGCGATTTAAAATTTTTTCAATAAGTTTTTTAGAGTCAATATATTTTGCTTGATTGGAATTTTCTCCAATTTTGATAAAACCATTACTTATCGAAAGATAAGGGTAAAACTTATTAATTACTGTGATTTTATCTGTGTAACCATAGTAACTATTAAATTCACCATTAAGGTCAATTGAATTATTTTTTTTAATATATTTTTGGCCTACCACTTTCACGGCATCCTCAGGTAAGATTTTTGATGATAAAATAATATTACGCACAGAGGTTAATATGGAGTTTTTATTTATTTTATCATTTGAGTACACTTTGGCTATATCATTGAATGTAGTAAATTCATTATTGGCCAGCAGGTTGAGAATCATATTAATTGATAGATCATCGGGGGAGGAGGGAAGGAGGCTTTCTTTTGCGTTGAATGGAAAATCATAATTATAAGATTTTTCCTTTAATTCCGAGGCTTCAATTAGCTTTTCATCAATAATCACCTCAGGTATTTCTTCATCAATATTAGCATTAAGGGCGCCCGTAATTATACTATCATCTTTCCTGTTAAAAATTGTTGATATTGTGCCAGTAGGGAAGCTGTGATTTATATTAGAATTCATATTTGGGTGATGTTTAAAAATGCATGTTAATGGGATGGCGTGTGGAGCAATTGTATTATTAAAAGTATCTTTACTGTAGGACCAAGAAGATTTTGATTGATGAATAGAAGTAAGAGAAGAAGCTTTTATTAATAAAGCGAAAGTGTCATAAGGGTTGGTGTGTATATTGCACAAAGCTTGAGAACTGAAGTGTGGCGAGTCGTCCAGTACATAAAATAAGTAGTACGGATCAGCTAGCTTTTGGTGGGAATATTTGATAATTTTATTGTATTGGGCAAATTTTTTATGAAATATTTTTTCCCATGCCGTTATGTTCATTTTTTGGTCGCTTCTTATTACTTTGGCTTGAATAAATATTCTGGAAATGGATTGGTTGCTTCTTTTGTATGATAATAAAAAGTCACTTCCAGAATGTTTACTTTCTTGTTTTTTATTAAATGAAGCGATTCTTGCTTTTGTATTTAATTGTGGTGTGTTGCCATTTGGACAGTTTGTAATATGTAAACCACACTGAAAACAATTTCCATCAACGGAGTAGCTTTGCCCATATATAGAACCTAGGTATGCTGTGGTGATACTTTCTTCATCCCAGTGAAATAATGAGCTGTATATTAAATTATGGATATTTTGATTTGAAATGTTTAATATTTTTTCAGGTATGCTGAATGGTTGACGGACATTTCGCGTATTAATATTTTTTTTCATAATAGATCCTAGTTTAATCTATTGATGTGGGAAGTTAACAATGAAATTCTTTTCTCTCTAAAGTAACTATTTAACTTGTTGAAACTTGAAATCAATTTGAAAAGATTGGTATCTAATCGTTCTGCTTGAAGTATTATCATTTCTTGTTCACTAATCGGCGGTACCGGAATGCGAAGATTGCGAATAGTATCCTGGTTGATGTTTGGTTGGCCTCCACCGGTAGCTTGATTTAGTAGGTGGGGTTTCGCAACCATTAGAACGTAAAAAACGTATTTAGGTAATACCTTTTTAGGATTGCTCAGAACGCAGACAGCTTGGTTTACAGTAGCCGGTTCTTCAAGCCAACCTAACCTTCCGATTGTAGCTCCATACATTGCAATCATTATCGAACCGGCTGGATGCAACTTCAAAGCAGAATACTTATTTAATGTATCCTCGTTTATCTGATTCTTTGATTTTGATACTCCAGCTTCTCTTAGTTCACCTGTGGTAACCCAGTTTATTGTTCCATCCAGAAATGCCGACTCGTCTGCCGAGGATGGAGTTGTTCCGCTGCCTATATCGTTAAATAACCAACTTATTTTCTGTATACTCCAATGCGCAGGCAGAGAACCAATCCAGTCAAAAGCTGAATCGACTAAATCCACATCTTTTTCGTGACCTTTGGTTACTAGCTCATGAATTTGAGATGAGTATTGTTCCATAGATAGATTGAGAAGTCGTTGCTGATCATCTATGAACTCATCAATCTCCGCCAGCTCGCGGTCAAGCTCATCCGCAATTCTCTTTTGCTCTTCCAGCGGGGGTAGAGGTAGCCATGTCAGATTGAACTCGTTGTAACGCATGGTCTGACCGTCTCTAAGCTGGTCAGTTACGGAAGCAATCTGAGAAACATATCCAGGTGACTTCAAAACATGTTTGAAAAAACCAGGATAAACAGCTTCAGTAGGGCGTAGAACTGTATATGCAGGGCTAACTTTGCCAGGCATTGTTGCCAGCTCAAGACCGCCCTGAAAAGTACGCAGATGACTAATAAAATCACCAGGCTCAACATGCTGCATCTGCGTACCAGAAAGATTCTGAACAACCCTTGCCCCAGTAATCTTCATATATTCTTCCTGCGGAAGCACACCATACTTTTGGGAAGGCGTTAGATGGATATCGCCAGGACGCTCAGGTTCTTTCACAAGCTTGAAGATCCTACGGGGCTCAACAATTTGCCAGTGGTCAGGCACACCGCCTGAAAGCCATCGAATATTAAAAGGTACTTCGTTGCTCATTACGCCTGCACCTCTTCCAGCCTCTTCTTGATTCTTCCGAGGACTTCGTTGAGGTCGCGGTCAATCTCCTCCAGAGAACGTGGTGGCACATACTCGTAGAAGTGGCGGGTAAAGGGAATCTCCGCGCCGTCCTTAGTCTTAGATTCATCAATCCAAGCATCCGGCACAAAGGGCTTTACCTCGCGCTCAAGATACTCGTGGATGTCCTCGTCCCAAGGCACATTCTCAGTATCGCGAAGCGAAGCATCAGCCACCGGCTTCTTAGCCTTGGTTACCACATCGGCAGATTCGTCGCGCTCAGCCAACTCATCCACCAACTTACCCAAAGCCGCAGGCTTAACCGGCACACCGGCGTCCACAAATACCTTGAGCAGTTCGTCCTTAACCTCAGCCTGACTGGAACCCATGACACCAGCCTTGCTCTCAACGAATACTGATAGCGAAGCCTTAACCGCGGCGTCCTGCTCTTCGCTTAGTTTTAGCTTTCCAAACTCCTTAGAAGCCAGCAGGCTCTCAACTCGTTCAGTAGTAAAGCCCCAGGTCAAACGTAGTGGACGTTCCACCGTAATCGTGCGGTATATAAACTCCTCACGATCAAACACCTTCGAACGCTTATCATCCGCAGCATCAAACGCAGCATACAAACGAGTAATCTCAACAATCTGACTCTCACTTAGACGCTTACGCTTAGAACCCACCGACTTACGCATCTTCTCAAACATATTCGTCGCATCAATCAGCTGAACCTTACCCCTACGATCAGCCTTCTTCTGCTTATTCAAAACCCAGATATAGGTCGAAATACCCGTGTTATAAAACATGTCAGTCGGCAAACCAATAATCGCCTCAAGATAATCGTTATCCAAAACCCACTTACGGATATTCGACTCACCCGAACCAGCACCACCCGTAAACAGGGGAGAGCCATTCAAAACAATCGCACCACGGCCACCCACCTGAGCCACACCGTTCGCTGAAACTGTCGGTTCATTCAGCTTCGAAATCAGGTGCTGCAAGAAGAGCAAAGAACCATCAGAAACGCGGGGGAGTCCCGCACCAAAACGACCCGTAAAACCCTGGTTCTTATGCTCAGCCTCAACCACCGCCTTGGAGCCCTTCCAATCAACACCAAAGGGCGGGTTGCTCAAACCATAGTGGAAAGTACGGTTCTCAAACGCAGGATCGGTGAGGGTGTTGCCGAGCGCGATGTTATCGACGTCCTGGCCCTTTACCACCATGTCCGCCTTACAAATCGCATAAGACTCAGGATTCAATTCCTGACCAAGCAAGCTCACATCAGCCGTGGGATTGAGCTGGTGAATCTTATCGTCAGCTACCGAAAGCATGCCGCCTGTGCCCGCCGTCGGATCATATACGGAACGTGCAATGTAATCAGTGCGTAGATCTTCATCATCAGCCAGCAAGAGGTTCACCATGAGTTCTATGACCTCACGCGGAGTAAAGTGCTCACCGGCAGTCTCATTTGAAGCCTCAGCGAACTTACGAATCAGCTCCTCAAAGATGTTGCCCATCTGCTCATTGCTGACGTTATCAGGGTGCAAATTCACCTTGGCAAAATGCTGAATCACCTGAAAGAGCAGATTGTTCGCTGCTAGATCTGCGATAGTGTCTTCGAACTTATACTTCTCAAAAATATCGCGCACGTTCTCGCTGAACTTATTGATGTAAGAGCGCAAATTCTGCTCAAGAGTATCCGGATCATTCGCAACCGTCTTCAGGTTGTGCTGAGACAGGTTATAGAAGCTGTAATGGTGGTCAGCCCTTGCTGCGAGCATTGCCGTGGGGACGGCGTCCAGCTCGTAGCCCTCAGCTGCCTTGAGCACTGCCTGCTTGGTCGGCTCAAGCACCGCATCAATACGCGCCAACACCGTAAACGGCAAAATAATCTGCCCATACTGATGCTGCTTATACGTACCACGCAACACATCGGCCACGTTCCAAATGAACTGCGAATAATTAATGCCCAAGGCAGAACACTCCTGCTAGAAAAAACACTCAATACTCATCTTATGCGAGGAATCCCGCGCCAGAGTGCATAGAGTCCCACTCTGTCTTAAAAGTAAGAGGCCCCCATCACCAGTGATGGGAGCCTCTCAACAAAAACCTATGCAGTTTTGGCTTTGGTAGACGAAGCTGAAGACTTCTTCAAAGCTTCACGTGCCTCGCGAACCGCAGAACTCGTTGCCGAACCAGTCCAAATTCTGAAAGTTGCTTTCGGCTGCGGAACAGACCTTGCACCGTTCTTTTTGGCTTCTTCAAGAGTAGGTAAACGCATCTTCAACTCCTTTCTATGGTTACAGTGTAACTTATACAGCGCTTAACAGCGAGAAAAATAGTGCTTTGTTCTAGATTGCTTTTCTTTCAAAACGACCCAATGCAAAATAGCTGCATAGATTGAAACAACAGCAGCAGCACAATAAATGGCATACCAAGAAAGTGTCCACAGCCAGCCACCGACGTGCAACACCAAAGTCGCAGAACTAAAATACAAAATCAAAGCTTGAAGTAGAAACACCAAGCGGAGTTGACTAAACGCAGCTGCCACGAATGGATGCTCATTTGAACGTGCCAACCAAGAAACCAACAAAGCAGGCAACAACAATACAACAGTTGCAGCTGATCTCAACGAAGCATCATCTAATCCAAAATTTTTGGTGGCACAAATCTGAATGAACAGACCAGCGGAATAACCCAACGCAAATAATATTGATAACCAAGCATTCCAACGCCGCAGAGATTGAACGGCTGGAACAACCTTAAAATAAAGCTTTTTTCCTAAAAACTGATCAACCAGTTCAGCAGGAACATTCGTATGGTATCTGTGCACTTGAGGACGTTCAACCACAAAGTTCTCAGATTCACTGCTAAGAACAACAGATGAAATCATGAGCTCAGTTGGGTAAGAAACATCTACATGGTGATTAGACTTATTCCACCATAAATCAAGTTCATAGTCAGCAACTAGAGGTGTAAACAATCGCTTGCGCGCAGGGTCAGTAACCTTATTAGAAGCATCGCCTGAAATTTTATATTTCAGAATCACTCTCTTCTTAACACAAGATTTGGGAACCAAAACAAACAACAGATAGTGCGTCTGTAACAGCAATATAAAGTCTGAAAGTGTACGACTTCGTTCCTCATCAATAATTTGAGAGCTCTCAATTATTTCTAAAATATTTTGGGTGGCATCCGCAGAACCTTGATCAACTGAACCCTCAGGTCTTTGCTCGTAAATACACGTTACATCTGCCATTGCTTGTTCAATCTGAGTGGCGTCCAAGCTCAAGCGACTTAACGAACTTCTAATAATTTCGAAAGTAAGTGATCTGTTCTGCGACGTCGTGAGAACTGAAAGACTCTTACCCTCAAAAGTCACGTCTAACTTGTTAATAATGCCCTTTTTCAACATAGCAACAGGAACAATCACCTGATCATCATCTTTTGTCCGTGAAGCAGCCCAAGTAAGTTCTGTTGAGCCATCACCGCTCAAACAAATATTAGTTGCTCTCCAAGACGGAAAATCGGGAACAGTGCAATCGAGCGAAATTGATTGAGAATTTTCAAGTTCGCCGGCATCGTACTTGATACTAACAACAACGCGGTGCACCCAGTCTCTCTGGAAAATTAGGGGCTTGATGAATTTTTGCATCAGTATTTCTTGGGGGCAGGTTGTTTCCTCAGTCTGAGCATGTGCATTACTCAATTTGTTGTGCTCCCTCGATAACTCGTTGAGGCGTTTTAGTGTGAATGAGAACCTTGTGGAGGTATAAGGTTATTGCAATCGGCAAAATCTGAAAGTAGCGATTAACTCAATTACACCATGAACAAAAATTTTTGATGAGCATCTGTGAGACTTTCCTGCCCTAACTCAAAATCAAATGTGAATCATCAAAGGGACCTGACTAGATAACAGCTCGAAAATTTAGGCTGAAACTCAACGCGTACAGTTCCCCAGGAACACAAAAAATTTCCCACCGCCTCAGTAAAAACTCTGAGCGGGTGGGAAATTTGTTACGTCAAAGAATCAGCCTACAAGTACGTTTAAGAAACTGTGACCCTCGCCTGCTCACGACCGAAGAGGTAGAGGACGAGTTCGCCAGGCTCACCGGTGAGTACCGTTGCGCGCTGACCCGACTTAGGTGAGATAACAGTTACGGAATCTGGCGAGTAGCCAGGAGCCGCTAAAACCAAACCATTGGGGTACTTCTTACCTGCCATCAGGCGCGCTCGCTTAGTTAATGCTGACCACATCTTCTGCTGAATCTCGGGTTGAAGCTTGCGCGGTTCCCAGTGTTCTTCTGCGCGGCGAATATCTTCAATGTGTACAAAATACTCAATGAGGTTCATATTGGCGTCGAGCTGCGGGCGGTTTTCGCGCATCTTGAAGTAGCCTGGAAGCTCAACAAAAGTGTTAATCGCATCTTCATACACATCTTCGTCCCGGAGCTTATCGGCATACTCGTTCGTCAGCCGATCCGTGCGGTCGGCGAGAAAAGGCAACGCGATACCAGCAACAGCATCGGGCTTTGACTCACGCAAAATCAGGTGAGCCAACAGGTGGCGGGTCTGCCAGCCTTCGCACAAGGTAGGTGCATCGGGGCCAGCGTTGAAAAGGGCGTCCGCAAGAACATGACGCTCGGCTGTCACCATTGAACCGGCGTCCATCGGTTGGGTCTCAAGCGGGGTATTAGTTTTACTCATACTTCTATTTTGTCACTTATATCCATTTATTTTCAGCCACACCCTGTCACACATAAAGCGGCGTTTCATGTAATAAAGTGCCGCTTCGTAATCGTTAAAGCTGACGCGTACAATGATTTTTGATGACTACTGCACAAACTCATTCTTTAGATCCCGCCCTTGCGGCTCGTTTAAAACGAGATGATAACGGTCTATTTGCCGCTATTATTCAGCAGTTCGACACCCGCGAAGTTTTGATGCTGGGGTGGATGAACGATGAAGCCCTACAGCGCACGCTAACTGAAGGACGTGTGACCTTTTGGTCGCGTTCACGGCAGGAGTTTTGGCGTAAGGGAGATACCAGCGGTCACCGTCAGTACGTTAAAAGTGTTGCGTTGGATTGTGATGGTGATGCCTTGCTGATTCAGGTTGATCAGGTGGGTGCCGCCTGCCATACGGGTACAAGGACGTGTTTTGAGGCGGGTGGCGAGCTTGAGGCTGTTGCCGGTGTAAAGGAAGAAGGATAGCTACGTGAGCTTTGTAGAAACCGAGAATTTAATCTCGCCATCACTGGAGGAATTTCGCGACTTAGCGCGTAGCCGTCGAGTCATTCCCGTGCGTGTGCGTGTTGTTGCTGATGCTTTGACTCCTATCGGCCTGTTCAGAGCATTGGCGACTGAGAATGGAGTGGCGCAGCCCGGTACTTTTTTGCTGGAATCAGCTCATGAGGGCGGTCGCTGGGATAGGTATTCATTTATTGGTGCGCATTCGAAATCAACGCTGACGACGCGTGATGGAAAAGTGCACTGGCAGGGTATTACTCCATCGGGTGCGCCTGTTGAGGGTGACCCTGTGGAAGCTATCGCTCAAACTTTGGAGATGTTGCACACCGAGCCGTTGGAGGGTTTGCCGCCGCTGACTTCTGGCCTGGTGGGTTATATGGGGTGGGACGTTGTACGTCATTGGGAGAAGCTTCCCAACCGCCCTGCTGATGATGTGAAGCTACCGGAATTTGCTCTGAACCTGGTCTCTGATATGGCGATTCATGACAGTAAAGACGGCTCGGTGCTTTTGGTTGCGAACGCTATTAACTTCAATGGCACCGATGAGAACGTTGATGAGGCTTACGAGGATGCTGTTGCTCGCATCCAGCAGATGCTCAATAAACTTGCTTCGCCGCCGCAGACATCAACAGTGTCTTTCATGAACGGTACTCGCGATGTTGAACAGGTTATTTCCCGAGAGGTAACCCATACGTGGGAAGAGCAAGGATTCTTGGATGCTATCGATAAGTCGAAGAAGAATATCCTTGATGGTGATGTTTTCCAGATTGTTATCTCGCGACGTTTCGAAGTAGAAAATCATGCTAACGCGCTAGATATCTACCGCACTTTGCGTCAGAGTAATCCGTCGCCTTACATGTACCTCTTTAATTTTGAAGATACTGAGGGTGAGCCGTTCCAGATCGTTGGGTCTTCGCCCGAGGCGTTGGTGACTTTGCGCGAGGGTATCGCTACTACGCATCCTATTGCTGGATCGCGTCCGCGCGGGGCAACTGCTGCCCAGGATGCTTCACTGGCAGAAGAACTTTTGGCCGATGAAAAAGAACGGTCTGAGCACTTAATGCTGATTGATTTGGCGCGCAACGATCTCTCGCGCATTGCTAAACCGGGGACCGTTGAGGTCACGCAGTTCATGGAAATCGAACGTTTCAGCCATATCATGCACATCTCATCGACGGTCAACGCTGAGTTGGCTGATGACTTCAACGCCTACGACGTGTTGCGCGTTGCCTTTCCCGCGGGCACTTTGTCAGGTGCACCTAAGCCTCGCGCTATGCAACTCCTCGATGAGTACGAGCCCGTAGCACGCGGCGTCTACGGCGGAGTGTGTGGCTATTTCGATTTTGCGGGGAATATGGATATGGCAATCGCCATCAGAACGGCTGTACTCAAGCAGAACAAGGCTTATGTGCAGGCAGGCGCGGGCATCGTTATGGACTCTGTACCTGCCTCAGAAGCCCTTGAGACTGTCAACAAGTCAGCTGCTCCCTTGCGTGCTGTTATTGCCGCGTCCAATCTGAACACCGTCGCATCAACCGCTCAAGGAGGCGTCAGTGAGTAAAGCACACCTGGAGAAAACAACCGAGCAACGCTTGCCTCGGTGGAAGTCACCCGGGCTTCTTACACTGCTGGGGCTGGCTTCTGCCGGTGGTGCTTTCGGCACAACTTTGCCCCCGTGGATTACCGTCAACGTTAAAGATGCGTTGCAGCACGCCACTGTTAATGTGCCGGGGTCGGACGCGGCGCCCGGGGTCAGCGCGCTCGCTTTAGTTGCTTTGGTGGGCACCTTGGTAGCCCGGCTTGCCAGCCAGAAGATCCGGTATGTGATTACTGCAATTGTGGCGTTATCGGGGGTGGGCATGATGTTCTCTATCTGGTCGACGATGGCAGATCCCGCTAGTGCTGCTCGCACCAACGTGGGTGAGGCAACCGGCGTTGTGGGTATGGATGCGGACTACACGCTCTCAGCCTGGCCATGGGTCGCTATGGTCGCGGCTTTGATGATTATCGTTTCAGCGGTACTTATTGGTATCGCATCTCGGTCATGGAAGCAGCGTAAAGCTAAATACGACCGTAACCACGGTGTTGCGGTGCCTGCTAACTCGCATGAGGATCTCGATGAAATTGATACGTGGGATTCTTTGACTCGGGGAGTTGACCCGACTGATAACCGGTAGATTCAACAAAAAGTGCAGTAACATGATGCCTTTTCATTGCAAAGAATTGCTGTTAACCCACTAGAATTGACCGTGAAGAACTTTGCGCTAAGCACACACGCGCTTTGTCACATACTTTGAGGAGAATAATGTCTGATCAGCAGGTCCGCCTGGTACCGGGTGTTGTGCCCAACAACCACGGCAACACTGTCGCAGCATGGACGCTCACCGTCTTGATGACCGTGGGCATGATTATTGGTGCAATTGGTTTCTCGATTGCTAACACCTTCCTTCTGATCGTCGGTATTGCGCTGATGCTCATTGGTGCTATTGCTGGTTTCGCGTTGAAGAAGTCAGGTCACGGTCAGGGTGGTCACCGCACCATCGAGCGTGAGCGCGCAAAGGCTTCAACTCGAGCTCACCACTAATTTTTAGTGTTTATACATTAAGCGTCTCGCATCGGTGCGGGGCGCTTATGTTTTAGTAGCGGTCATGAAAACCGCAGGGGTTGTACAAGAGTGAATGGGTGGGGCAAGATGACCGTTCTGGATGAAATCATTGTTGGTGTTCGAGAGGATCTGCAGGAGCGCCAGCGCCATGTGTCTTTAGATGAATTGAAGGCTAAGGTCGCTGAAGTTGCGCCTGCGCGCGATGCTTTGGTTGCCTTGCGCGGGGCGAGTAAAGAAAGCGTAGAGGTGATCTCAGAGGTCAAGCGTGCTAGCCCTTCTAAGGGGGCTCTTTCTGATATCCCCGAGCCTGCCACTTTGGCCGCTGCGTACGAGGCCGGGGGAGCTGCAGCTATTTCCGTACTCACTGAGCAGCGCCGTTTCAAAGGTTCGCTCGACGATCTGGATGCCGTACGTGCAGCGGTGAACATTCCCGTCTTGCGTAAAGACTTCATGGTTGATGAGTACCAGTTTTGGGAAGCTCGTGCGCACGGAGCGGATCTGGTTCTGCTCATTGTTGCTGCTTTAGATGATGAGACTCTCAAACGCTTTTTTGACCTTACCCATGAGCTCGGCATGAATGCTTTGGTTGAGACCCACGCTCCCGAAGAAATTGAGCGCGCTGTTGCACTTGGTGCGAAGATTATCGGCGTAAACGTTCGTAATCTGAAAACTTTAGAGGTCGATAACGCTAACTTTGCACGTTTAGCCCAGTACCTGCCCCAGGATGCTGTGCTGGTTGCCGAGTCAGGCGTTTCTGAGGCACAAGATGTTGCAGATTACGCGTCTCACGGTGCAGGCGCTGTACTGGTGGGTGAGGCGCTGGTGAAGTCAGGCCAACCCACTGAAGCTGTTAAAGCCTTCCGCGCAGCTGGTCTCACAGCGCGAAAAGAATTTCTGGCAGCGTCCTAAATCTGCTATTGCTAGAGATAACTCATTTCACAAAGTCACGGATACGAGGAATAACATGACTGAGAACTTGGCAGAACAATTTTTGAGCCAGGGTAAGTCCCTGAAAAATGCTCCCGGCCCTTACTTTGGTGAGTACGGTGGCCGTTGGATGCCTGAATCCTTGATGCGTGCCATTGATGAACTTGAAGATACCTTCAATAAGGCGAAGGAAGACCCGGAGTTCTTGGATGAGTTCAAGCGTCTTTCACGTGAGTACTCAAATCGTCCGTCCTTGCTGACTGAGGTTCCCCGTTTTGCGGCTCATGCCGGTGTTCGTATGTTCCTCAAGCGTGAGGATCTCAATCACACCGGTAGCCATAAGATCAATAATGTGGTCGGTCAGGCTTTGCTTGCTCAGCGCATGGGTAAGACTCGTTTGATTGCCGAAACCGGTGCGGGTCAGCACGGTGTGGCTACCGCGACTGCTGCTGCTTTGTTCGGCATGGAGTGCGTGGTGTACATGGGCGAAGAAGATACTGAACGTCAGGCATTAAACGTTGCTCGTATGCAGCTTTTAGGTGCAAAAGTTATTGCTGTTCAGAACGGATCGCGCACACTTAAAGACGCTATTAACGAGGCTCTTCGTGACTGGGTAGCTAACGTTGAGACCACCCACTATCTGTTGGGCACCGCTGCTGGTGCGCATCCTTTCCCCGCTATGGTTCGATACTTCCACGACGCTATCGGCACTGAAACCCGCGAGGAACTGTTAGAACGCACCGGTCGTTTGCCCGATGGTGTTGCAGCGTGCGTTGGTGGCGGTTCGAACGCTATCGGCATTTTCCATGCTTTCTTGGACGATAAAGACGTTGAGATTTATGGCTTTGAAGCCGGCGGTGACGGTGTTGAAACTAATCGTCACGCGGCAACTATTAATCTTGGACGCCCCGGTGTTCTGCACGGTGCGATGACGTACTTGATGCAGGATGAAGACGGGCAGACCATCGATTCGCATTCAATTTCTGCCGGTCTTGATTACCCCGGCGTTGGCCCTGAGCACGCATATCTTTCTGATATTGGTCGTGTGAGCTACCAGCCTGTGACCGATACAGAGGCAATGGACGCTTTGCGCCTGCTATGCCAGACAGAGGGCATCATTCCCGCTATTGAGTCTGCTCATGCCCTTGCTGGTGCTTTGCGTGTTGGACGCGAGTGGGCAGCGAAGGATCCTGAGGGTGCAGCTGAGAAGATTATGGTGGTGTGCTTGTCAGGACGCGGTGATAAGGATATGAGCACCGCGCTTGAGTGGTTTGGTCTGGGTAAGGCGATTCCCTCGTCCACGTTGCAGACCGGTAATTCTGAGGCAACTGCTGAAGCAGAAAGCGAGAAGAAGTAATGAGCTACGAAGATTTCACCCCCGGAGCCGCGAAATATTCTGTTGCGGAGCGTTCTTATCCTCAGGCAAACGCTGACTCAAAGTTGTCAGCTCGTTTGGAGCAGTGCAAAAAAGAAGGCCGCGCCGCGTTGATTGGTTATTTGCCGGTGGGTTACCCAACGGTTGATGATTCCATTGCAGCGGCGATTGCACTGGGAAATAACGGTGCTGACATTATTGAGCTTGGCGTGCCATACTCTGACCCCGTCATGGACGGTCCTGTGATTCAAAAAGCCACAGCTGAGGCTCTAGATAATGGCTTCCGTTTGGATGATTTGTTTCGGGCGGTCCGTGAGATTACTGCCGCAACCGATGCGGTTGTTGTAGTGATGACTTACTGGAACCCGGTTCTGCGTCGCGGTGTTGAAAAGTTCGCTGCTGATCTTGCGCAGGCTGGTGGCGCCGGCATCATTACTCCTGACCTTGTGCCTGACGAGGCGAGCGCATGGCTTAAAGCTTCTGAAGAGAACGGGCTTGATCGCATTTTCTTGGCGGCGATTTCATCGTCTACCGAGCGTTTGCATACTGTGGCTCAGGCATCTAGCGGCTTTGTGTACGCGGTTTCAGTGATGGGTGTGACGGGTGCTCGTTCCTCCGTTTCATCTGCCGCGCAGAAGCTGGTTGCTGATATTCGTCAGGCAGGTGTTGTAAACGTGTGTGTTGGTCTTGGCGTGTCTCGTCGAGAGCATGTTGAAGAAATCGGTGCTTACGCTGACGGTGTGATTGTTGGTACGGCACTTGTTAAAGCACTGGGGGAGAGCGGCGTTGAAGGAGTGGCGCAGCTGACTCGCGAACTGGCAGGACGCGCATGAACCAAGTGATCCTCGCGTCCATTCCGTCACCCTCCGTCTCATCCTTCAATATTGGTCCTCTTACGGTGCATTTCTACGCGCTGTGCATTCTGACAGGCATTGTTATCTGCTTGTTACTGGGTTCTAAGCGGTGGAAGAGCTGGGGCAACGATCCCGATAATGTGTGGGATATTGCCATGTGGGCGATTCCGTTTGGTCTAGTGGGTGCGCGTATGTACCACGTGTTCATCACTGACCCGGAGTCCTATTTCGGTGAGGGCGCTCATCCGATTGATGCTTTGAAGATTTGGGAGGGCGGCATCGGCATCATGGGTGCTATTTCACTCGGTGCTCTTGGTGCTTACATTGCCTGCCGTCGGTATAAGGTCTCTTTCGCTCAGTTCGCGGATGCGGTTGCCCCCGGAATTCTGATCGCTCAGGGTATCGGACGCTGGGGCAACTGGTTCAATCAGGAACTTTTCGGTAAGCCCACAACGCTTCCCTGGGGGTTGAAGATTAGCCCGAACTCCTATAACTTCCCTGATCAGTATCCTGCCGGGACGCTGTTTCACCCGACTTTTTTGTATGAGTCAATCTGGAATATCGTGGGTGCCTTGGGCATCATGTGGCTGGCAGCTAAGTTGCAGTGGAAGTTGGGGCAGACATTCTGGGCGTACGTTGCTTATTACAGCTTTGGTCGTCTGATGATTGAGTTGTTCTTGCGCATCGATGCTTCACAGCATGTATTCGGCGTTCGTATTCACGTTCTGACGTCTGGTGCGTTGTTGCTTTTGGGCATCGTAGGCTTCATTGTCGCCGGTGCTCGTGGGCGTCGTAGAGACCGAGAGAATCTTGGACAACTTTCTTACCGGCAGGGTAAAGAAGAACGCGGGTCAATAGTCGCGTAAACCAAAAAGTGGCCTGTTCCTTTACAAGGAACAGGCCACTTTTTGGTTTTTATTCGCGAGGTTCAGCACTGTTGAAAGGTTTGCTGAAGATCGGCAACATGATGTCTTGAGCCTGGTATTCGTGGGCTTGGTCTGTGTCGAAGTTACCGTCGGGGTAGCGTCGACGGAACTGCTGTTTGCGTGCCTGCCACATGGCCTGGGACACCAAGTACTGGCCGAGTGTTCCGCCCATGGAGAGGCAATACGTGGTCACCAGAGCTTCCATCAGCGAGGTACCTGAATCTCCGATACCAAAGAAATAGCTCAGTGCACCTTGATAGATCATGAGACCGGGGAACAAAGGAAGCAAGGCTACGAGCATCAGAGCGTTTGAGGTTAGGCTGACTTTGCGAGAGACCATGACGCAGATTCCGCCAATAATTGTTCCGACGGCAAAAATCGCGAAAAAGGTTTCTACATTGTAGAGTTTCGTCATTACAAGGTAGAGAGCTTGAGCTAGGCTACCGAGCACTGTCATGGCTACCAATCGAATTTTGAGCCCGCCCGAGGCTAACGCAAAACCACCTGCTACAAGAGCCGCCCCCAATATTGAGTAGAACCAAGAGCCGGTATCGGCGGTCACGAGCTCTACTAGCTGAACATCATCGCCGATGAACGGATTTGCTGCCGCAATTGCTACAGCTACACCGGATATAAGACCTGCCGTGCACACCGCAATATCAACAAAGCGTCCCGCCGCTGAGAGATACCAACCTGTAATAGAGTCTTGAATGACTGCATATGCGGTCACGCCGGCTAGCCTAGCGGCCAAAGCAGACACGACGCAGATGGTGGCCTGATTGGTGTTGGTGAGCATCATAAAGCCCGCAGCGAGTAAAACCGCTATAAATCCGCCTGCTGCGTAGCTGAAAATTCCCGGTGCACCAACGCGTGACAGCCAGCGGAACAGCATCGAAACGCACATCGATACGAGAACCGCGCCAAGCGTTGTAACAAAGTCTCCGCCCAAGAGGATGCTGAAGCCCATGCCCAAGATGCCGTAGCCGCTGGTAGTCCACCACCAGGTTGAGCGGTTTTTCTGACGCTGGTAGAACTGTTTAAATTCTCGATCAGCCTGATCTATGTCTATTTCGCCCAATAAAAATCGCTCAATAGTGTTTTCAGAGCGTGACCTCCACCAGATATCTAAGATACCGGGGGTGATGTTGTGGACGCGGGAGATAGGGTAGGAGCCGTCTTCTGGTTGGTAGCTGACGGTGAGCTGACCGACGATAATGCTCACCGTGACGTTTTTGAGGCCGGCTTGAGCGCAGATAGCCAACAGTGTTTTTGTGGTGGAAGCGGCACTTGCGCCGCTTCTGAGTAAGCCTTCTCCGGCATCGAAGAGGAACTCAAAGATCTTTGTACTGCTTGGGGACATGAAAATCACTCTACCTATAAAAAGTATGCTGACTTTCAAGGGTGCGGTATTTTGTGTTTAAAAACTTAGAATTTTAACAAGTTGTGGTGGGTTTCTAAATCTCTATATCTGTGTGTCGTGAGTAAAGGGGAATATATACAATAATCCCCGGACGCTGAAGCATCCGGGGATTATTCTGTGCGCGGAGGGGGACTTGAACCCCCACCCTCTAATACGAGGACTAGCACCTCAAGCTAGCGCGTCTGCCTATTCCGCCACCCGCGCAGGTGATGAATCAGAGCCGTGAAGCTCTGTAAGCAACAGGTAATAACTTACACGGTGCTTGGCATCTTTGCAAATTTCAGCAGTATGTGATGTTCGCATCGGTTTTTCAGTGGCTTGTGAAGGGGTAGAAAAAATCCCGACTCGATCGAGTCGGGATTTTTAGTGGAGGGGATGACGGGAATCGAACCCGCGTAATCAGTTTGGAAGACTGAGGCTTTACCATTAAGCTACATCCCCGTATTTAGTTTTATCCGCATGGGACTCATCTAGTAAACACAACTTTCTGCCTCTCTGTCAAATCGGAATGCCCTGTGTGTTGAAACTTGTGTGTGGAGGGATTATTCACAAGGGGAGGGCGGTACGTAAGTTGGCATCTCAAGAATGGGCTGAAAAGCAGCTAAAAAGTTGCTGCCATGAATCTACTTGCGGATGCTGGAGGGTGGTTGAGATGCCCAACTCTCTCAAGCGCTGGGTAAAAGCCGGGGACTCGCATCCTCTCAAGTAGGAATTTCTTGAAAAAACAGTTACACTGGATAACGCCTTGTGCAGTACGGGGTGTGGCGTAGCTTGGCTAACGCGCCTGCTTTGGGAGCAGGAGATCGCAGGTTCGAATCCTGTCACCCCGACGTGAAATGCAAGAAGACCCGCACTAAAGGTGCGGGTTTTCTTACATCAGCACAAATTTTCAATATATCCGGCGACGTTGTATGCGCCTCCGGGTTCGTCAAACTACTATCAGGAGATCTACGGACGTGAAGACTGCCGTCGAGAAGCTCAATCCGACCCTCGCAAAAATTGAGGTAGAGGTACCGTTCTCAGAGTTCAAGACTTACCTTGATCGCACCTACAAGTCACTGGCTCAGCAGATCCAGGTTCCCGGCTTCCGTAAGGGTAAGACTCCTAAGCAGCTCATCGAGCAGCGTGCGGGTTTCGATTTCATTGTTGAAAACGCTCTCAACGAAGGCTTGAATGAGTTCTACTCACAGGCTCTTGCAGAGAATGACCTCACCCCCTTGGCTCAGCCCGAGCTGGATATCATCTCAAAGCCTGAAGAAGGCAACCGCGAAGCTGACGTAAAGCTCAGCATCGAGGTAACTGTTCGCCCCGAAATCGAACTGCCTGATTACTCAGGTATCAAGGTTGAGGTTGCAGCAGCAGAGGTAACCGACGAAGACAAGCAGACCGCGCTGGATAACCTGCGTAGCCGCTTCGGCACCCTGAAGACTGTTGACCGCCCCGCGGCTAACGAAGACTTTGTAACCATCGACCTCACCGCGTCCATCGACGGCGAAGAGGTAGACGGTGCAAACGACCTGTCATACCAGGTTGGTGCAGGCACCATGCTTGAAGGTCTTGATGAGGCTCTGACCGGTCTTTCAGCTGGCGAAGACGCAACCTTCGAAACCAAGCTTGCAGGTGGCGAGCACTCAGGTGAGGCTGCAACTGTCAAGGTTAAGGTCACCGCTGTTAAGGAACGCGAGTTGCCCGAGGCTGACGACGATTTCGCACAGCTGGCATCAGAGTTCGACACCATTGACGAACTCAAGGAAGACCTCGCAAAGCAGGCTGCAGACGCTAAGGTAGCTGAGCAGGGTGCAGAGGCTCGCGACAAGGTGCTTGACGCACTGGTCGAAATGGTTGAAATCCCCGTTCCCGAAAAGGTTATTGAAGAGCAGATTTCACAGCACTTCGACAACCCCCAGGCTGACGCTGACCACGACACCGAAGAGCACCGCGCAGAGGTTCGTGAGAACACCGAGCGTGCGTTCAAGAACGAAATGATTCTTGACGCAATCGCTGAAAAGGAAGAAATCGGTGTTGAGCAGGCTGAACTGATTGATTACATCATCACCATGTCATCACAGTACGGCATGGACCCCAACCAGTTCGCACAGATGCTGGACGGCTCAGGCCAGGCAGGTATGCTGGTTGGCGAAGTTCGCCGCTCAAAGGCACTCGCATCAGCACTGGAAAAGGCTGAAGTTAAGGATTCAGAGGGCAAGGCAGTTGACCTGTCTAAGTACCTGAACCCTGCAGGTGAAGAAGAATCGGCTGAGTAATTTCTAACTCGGTTTACATTAGCGGCGCCTCTCCTTAGTGGAGGGGCGCCGTTTGTGTTTAAGAGAATTTCGAGGTGGTTTTTAGATCGGTATGTCAAATTTTTAAATAAAAAATAGTACGTAAGGGAAATATAACGTAATTATGTTTTGAGGCGCCCTGTTAGGTTGAGAGCGGCTAAAGGTCTTAGTAACTTGGAAGTTAGGTTGACCTAAAAACCATCCGCTAATTGACACACGACTCTCGGAGCGAATAGTGAAATCTCGTAAGACTCTTTCCGTCATTGCCGCTTCAGCAATCCTGGCTTTGGCTGGTTGCACCAGTGCGCAAGAAACCGGGTCATCTAACCCTGAATCAGAAACTTCCTCACAGTCTGCATCCGCTATTAAAACCATCGAAGATAACTTTGGCTCACACGAGGTTAAAACACCTGCTGAAAGTATTGTCGTCACCGATAACCGCAGTTTTGAGATTTTGGATGCGTGGGGTGTTAATCTCGCGGCAGCGCCAAAACAACTTATTCCCTCCACTATCGAGAACTACAAAAACAACGACGAGATTGTAGACATCGGCAACCATAAAGAACCGGATCTTGAGGCAATGGCCGCTGTTAATCCGGATCTTATTATCAATGGGCAACGTTTCTCCCAATACTACGAAGACATTAAAAAACTAAACCCCGATGCAACCTTGCTTGAGTTTGAACCTCGCGATGGTGAACCAGTGGATGAGGAACTGAAGCGTCAGACGCTGGCTTTGGGCGAGGTCTTTGAGAAGCAGGACGAGGCGCAGAAGCTCGTCGATGATTTTGACAAGGCAAAGGCGCGTGCAAAAGAGGCATACGATTCCGAGCAGACCGTAATGGCTGTCAATGTCTCCGGCGGTGAAATTGGTTATGTCGCTCCCGAAAAGGGACGTTTCTTTGGCCCGATTTTTGAATGGATTGGCATGAAGCCGGCGTTAGAAGTTGAAAATGCTTCTGACGACCACCAGGGCGATGACATTAGCGTTGAGGCTATTGCAGAATCCAACCCCGACTGGGTTCTGGTGCTTGACCGTGATGCTGCGGTGAAGTCTGATGCTACTCCTGCTGAACAGGTTCTTAAAGATAACGCTGCTTTGCAGAACGTTTCAGCTTTCAAGGACAACCATTTAGTGTTCGCGCCCGGTGATACCTACACCAACGAAAACATCATTACATACACCGAAACATTGAATTCAATGGCAGACGAATTCGAAAAAGCTAAATAATCAATCTCTAGCTTGAGATGTTGCGTCAAGGAGCTTCACGCCGCACGAGGTGAAGCTCCTTGACGCGCATAAGAGGTAAGCACAGTGACACACACAGTAACGAGAAAATCCCACACTCGTAAAAAGTTATTCGACGCCAAGCTTCTGATAGGTATAGTTGCCGTCCTTGGACTTCTGACGATCTCGATGTTCACGGGAGAGTACAGTATTTTGAGTGCTGATGATGGTGCTCAGATGTTCGCTCAAACTCGAGTTCCTCGCACCATTGCGCTCATCTTAGCCGGTGCTGCTATGGCGATGTCCGGTCTTGTTATGCAGCTATTGACACAAAATAAGTTTGTTGAGCCATCGACAACAGGCACTACCGAGTGGGCCGGTCTAGGCTTGCTTTTTATTCTGTGGATTGCGCCTAACTCCAGTATTTTGCTTAAGATGTCATCCGCGGTTTTATTTTCTTTTATCGGTGCGATGGTCTTTTTTGCTTTCTTGCGAAAAGTTTCGCTGCGTTCATCTCTCATTGTTCCGATTGTGGGTATCATGCTCGGCGCGGTAGTGAGTTCTCTGTCTACTTTTTTCGCACTGCAGACTGACCTTTTGCAGAATTTGGGGGTTTGGTTTGCTGGTAGCTTTACCTCTGTCATCGTTGGCCAGTATGAAGTTCTGTGGATTGTTTTACTGGTAGTATTTGCCGTATTTTTCTACGCTGACCGGCTGACTGTTGCCGGGTTGGGTGAAGAAATCGCTACTAACGTTGGTCTCAATTACCAACGTCTGATGCTTATCGGCACTGCCCTCATTGCTATCGCCACGGGTGTTGTGACTGTAGTAGTGGGATCTTTGCCCTTTGTGGGGCTGATTGTTCCGAATATCGTAAGTATGTTTCGCGGTGATGATTTGCGCTCAAATCTGCCGTGGGTTTGCCTGACGGGCATCGCTATCGTCACCGTATGCGACTTGTTGGCACGAACCATTATTTCCCCGTTCGAAATGCCCGTATCGGTTGTTCTCGGCATTATCGGGGCACTGGTGTTCATTACTCTGATTGTGAGGCAGCGTCAGAATGTCCGCTAATTTCTTGACCCATCAGCACTCGCCTGTTGCTAATACACCTGCAGCTATCTCGTCTGATCGTGTTTCTGGTGCTTTCGTTTCGCGTTCCTCGCGTCGATCATACTGGATTATTATGGCGATCCTACTGCTGCTAAGCGCTCTTGCAACCTTGGGTTTACTTGCCTATAAAAACCCTATGCCGTTTGGCTCTGAACGGTTTTGGATTGTAGCTCAGCGCAGGACGTCTGCGGTGACTGCAATGGGGATCGTTGCAGTGAGTCAGGCGGTAGCAACAGTCGCTTTTCAGACGGTAACGAACAATCGCATCATTACCCCCTCGATTATGGGCTTTCAGTCGCTCTATACGGCCATACATACCGCGACTATTTATTTCTTTGGTGCTTCTGGTCTGATTGCATCACGAAATCTTGAGATGTTTATTATCCAGCTTGTTCTCATGATTTTGCTGTCGCTAGCTTTGTATTCATGGTTGCTAACCGGCAAGAATGCGAATATGCATGCCATGTTGCTGATAGGCATCATTGTTGGCGGCGGACTGGGGTCTGTATCAACTTTTATGCAAAGGATGCTGACCCCCAGTGAGTTTGATATTTTGACGGCCAGACTCTTTGGGTCGGTTAATAACGCTGAAGCCGAATATTACCCCATCGCTATTCCGCTGGTTGTAGCGTCCACCGCGCTTATCTACCTGAATTCTCGCAACCTGAATGTTTTGGGCTTAGGCCGTGAAGTCTCACAGAACCTCGGTGTCAACCATCGTCGCCATTCCTTAATAGTGCTGGTGCTGGTTGCTGTGCTGATGGCTGTGTCAACCGCTCTCGTGGGTCCGATGACTTTTCTGGGCTTTTTAGTGGCGGTATTGGCTTATCAGTGGGCAGATACTTTCGATCACCGATACATTATGCCCATGGCAGCGCTGATTGCTTACATGGTTTTGACGGTGGCCTACTTCCTGATGCAACACGTTTTCTATGCTCAGGGGGTTGTCAGCATCGTGATTGAGTTAGTGGGCGGCATCGTGTTTTTGATGATGATTTTGAAGAAGGGACGCCTGTGATTAGGTTAGACAATGTAGCCAAGCGCTACGGGTCAGATGTTTCGATTGGTCCGGTTAATCTTCAGATCCCGGCTGGCGGTATTACGGCTCTGGTGGGACCTAACGGAGCGGGTAAATCGACTCTGCTGACCATGATCGGGCGTCTGCTCGATATCGATGAGGGTGCCATTCACATCGCCAACTTTGATGTTGCATCCACTAAATCTGAGGATTTAGCAAAAATTGTTTCTATCCTGCGTCAGGAAAACCACTTCGTAACTAAGCTGACGGTGCGTCAGCTCGTAGGTTTTGGGCGTTTTCCTTATTCGAAGGGAAGACTCACCGCAGAGGATGAAACCATCATTTCCCGCTATATCGATTTTTTGAATTTGGGGGAGCTGGAAAACCGTTACCTAGATCAACTCTCAGGTGGCCAGCGTCAGCGTGCTTATGTAGCTATGGTGCTTGCCCAAGAAACAGATTATGTTTTGCTAGATGAGCCGCTTAATAACCTAGACATTGCGCACTCCGTTCAGATGATGAAGCACCTGAAGGAAGCAGCAACAGCACTTGGACGAACGATTGTTGTGGTATTGCACGATATCAATTTTGCAGCTCGGTACGCTGATTACATCTGCGCTGTGAAAGACGGAAAAATCGCCGTACTTGATACTGTCGAGAACGTTATGCACGATGAGTTGCTCACCGAGATATTCAATACGCCTATCACAGTGATTGACGGCCCAGATGGAGCTATTGCGTGTTATCACTAGCGCGCAAACGCGCTGATCTCATTCAGCCGTCGGCAAGGAATCTGAGCCAACAGCGAACTATCGTCATTTGACCTGACGCGAGCGTGCCTCGTGCACTAATGTACTAAGCAATGAAGAATATTTGCGCGTTCTTTTGGCAGTAAGTGGCCGCAAAGAAAGGCGCAAATTCACCTACAAGAGAGGTACGGATTAATGTCCAATTTCTTGCCGACAAAGGCGTCAAACACCTCAACTGCACCCGCTATGGAAACACCCATGGGTAGCCAGGACGATTACGTCTACAACCGTCTGCTGAAAGAGCGCATCATTTGGCTGGGTTCAGAGGTTCGCGATACTAACGCTAACCGCATCTGCTCACAGATGCTCCTTCTCTCCGCTGAAGACCCCGATGCGGATATCTACCTGTACATCAACTCACCCGGTGGATCAGTGACTGCGGGCATGGCGATTTACGACACCATGCAGTTGATTCCCAACGACGTAGTAACTGTCGTGACCGGCATGGCAGCATCAATGGGCCAGTTCCTGTTGACTGCTGGCGCACCGGGCAAGCGTTACGCTACCCCCAACGCCCGCATCCTCATGCACCAGCCCTCCGGTGGTATCGGCGGTACCGCATCTGATATTCGTACTCAGGCTGAACTCATTTTGGATATGAAGAAGCGTTTGAGCCAGATTACTGCTGATCGCACCGGTCAGAGCCTCGAAACCATTTTGCGCGACAATGACCGCGACAACTGGTTCACCGCTGAAGAAGGCCTCGAATACGGTTTCTTCGACCACATCATGACTTCACGTGACCCGCAGAGCGCGTCAACCGAAGAAAAGTAGTAACGGTTCGAACGTTCACTAGCGAAAGATTTTATTCATGATTTTTAATCCTTACTCATCAGCTCCCGCGGATATGCCGACTGACCGCTATGTGCTGCCTAGCTTTGAAGAGCGCACTCCTTACGGTTACAAGCGTCAGGATCCCTACGCAAAACTGTTTGAAGATCGCATTATCTTCTTGGGCACTCAGGTTGATGACGCATCAGCTGACGACATTATGGCTCAGTTGTTGGTTCTGGAATCTCAGGATCCCGACCGCGACATTACCCTGTACATTAATTCACCCGGTGGTTCATTCACCGCGATGACTGCAATTTACGACACCATGCAGTACATTCGCCCCGAGATTCAGACTGTTTGCTTGGGTCAGGCAGCATCTGCGGCTGCAACTTTGCTCGCAGCAGGCACCCCCGGTAAGCGTCTGGCGCTGCCGAATGCACGCGTCCTGATCCACCAGCCGGCACTCGGTGGTCAGCAGGGTGGTCAGGCATCGGATATCGAAATCCATGCTAACGAGGTAATGCGTATGCGTGAGTGGACCGCTCAGACTCTTGCACTGCACTCAGGCAAGACTGCAGAAGAGATCGATAACGATATCGAGCGTGACAAGATTATGACTGCTCAGCAGGCTCTTGAATACGGTCTGGTTGACCAGGTTCTTGAATCACGCAAGGCTAAGCAGCCTGTCATTAACAAGGCAGATGACTACAGCTAAGCTACGATACTGAACCGTGAGGGCGACGCATCCTTGAAGATGCGTCGCCTTCATGCTGTGCGCCAACGTTTTACAAGGTTGCGTAATAGATGCAACAAATCGGTTAGACCGCTCAATGAATTGGGTCTGACTATTAATGCGGGTAGCCTATTAACAGGCTTAGCGTGCGAACGAAAGGTGGAATCCATGGCGCGAATCGGTGATAGCGCGGATCTGCTGAAGTGCAACTTCTGTGGCAAAAATCAGAAACAGGTAAGAAAGCTCATCGCTGGTCCAAATATCTATATTTGCGATGAGTGCATTGAATTGTGCAACGAAATTTTGCTGGAGGAGCTGGAAGAAAATACAGCACCCGTTCTTGATGAACTACCTAAGCCCCGCGAGATTTTTGATCACCTGCAAAGCTTTGTGATTGGCCAAGAAGCGTCGAAACGCGCACTATCTGTTGCTGTCTACAATCACTATAAGCGCATCAAAGCAGCTACTAATCCCATCGTTGATGCCGCGACGCTCATGGCCACTGATGGTGAGGACGTTGAGCTCGCCAAGTCAAACATTTTGCTGGTTGGTCCTACGGGATCTGGCAAAACCTATCTTGCTCAAACCCTCGCGAAAAAACTCAACGTACCTTTTGCCGTAGCCGATGCTACCTCTCTCACCGAAGCAGGTTACGTCGGTGAAGACGTTGAGAATATCCTGCTTAAGCTGATCCAAGCCGCTGATGGTGATGTGAAAAAAGCAGAAAACGGCATCATTTATATAGATGAAATCGACAAGATTTCCCGTAAAGCAGAGAATCCTTCAATTACTCGCGATGTTTCTGGTGAAGGCGTTCAGCAGGCTTTGCTCAAAATTCTGGAGGGCACAGTTGCAGCTGTTCCTCCGCAGGGCGGGCGCAAGCATCCTCAGTCTGAGTTTTTACATATTGACACCTCTAAAATTTTGTTCATTGCGGCAGGTGCATTTGCCGGTATTGAAGAAATCGTCGGTGCTCGGGTAGGACGCAAAGGCATCGGCTTTGGCGCCTCAATCGAGCAAGCATCTCAAAGCGCCGATATTCTCACGCAACTGTTGCCTGAAGACTTGCTGAAATTTGGTCTCATTCCTGAATTTATCGGACGTTTACCCGTTGTCACTTCGCTGGAGAAACTGACCCAGTTAGATCTTGAGCGGGTACTGGTTGAGCCAAAGAATGCTTTGATTAAGCAGTACAAGCGCATGTTTGCGATTGACAATGTTGAGCTAATTTTTGAGAAGGACGCGATTTCTGAGATTGCTCGACTTGCCATTGAGCGTGATACCGGTGCGCGAGGACTACGCTCAATCATGGAAAACCTGTTGCAGCCCGTGATGTTTGATGTCCCTAGCCGCGATGACGTAACCGCGATTGTTATAGATGCTGACACCGTGCGTGGAGTGAAAGAAGCAACCCTGATTACCGAGCGTAAGCAACTGAAAAGTGCTTAGCCTTATGAATCAGGAATAAAAGCGTGGGGGAGAGCGTTCCCTTAGATAGTTTTCAGTGATTGTGTGAACCCGCTTCACACTTATCAAAAGGAGATGCAATGGCTGAAAAGAATACTGTAGATTTCTGGTTTGATCCCATCTGCCCCTGGTGCTGGATGACTTCACGCTGGATTCTCGATGTTGAGAAAATCCGTGATATCGAGGTGAACTGGCGCCCCTTCTCGCTCCCTCTTTTGAACAAGGGCCGTGACCTTCCCAAAAGCTACCAGAAGCACATGGATGAGTCATGGGCTCCTGCCCGCGTAGCAATGGCTGTTGCTGACAAGCATCCTGAGAAGCTGGGGGAGTTCTACACTGCTATTGGTGAAGAGATTCACCACAATGACAATAAGAGCAATGATCATAAAGACGCGATTGCAATTGCGTTGAAGAACGTTGATTTGCCTGCTGAACTTGCTGAATACGGTGAGAATGATCAGTACGATGCCAAGCTGGAGGAATCCATCAAGGATGCACAGAAGCTCGTAGGCGACGATGTAGGCGTACCGGTTGTAGCGTTCAATGGAACTGCTTTCTTCGGTCCTGTTTTCTCGCCTGCGCCGCAGGGAGAAGAAGCAGGTAAGGTTTTCGATGCTGCTGTAGCTTTGGCGTCCTACCCGGGTTTCTTCGAGCTGAAGCGTTCTCGTAACGTTGGCCCGATTTTTAACACCGAAAAATAAGACTGCCGGTGGGCGGGGGAGCCGTGAATTCATGAGAGAATTCACGGCTCCCTTCGTGTTTTAAGCTGTTCCGCTGACGCAGCGAACACTGAAAAATGATGTCTCACTTAGTGCCGTCATAATTCCCAAAATATAAGACACGCGCGTAATTTTTTACCCCGCTGTAACGTAGCTCGTGCAAAATAGTACTACTCGCCGGGAAAACAGCCCCGGTAACTTCATGTGGGTAGGCAACCAAGGCATCACACACCACGGATTTCGCACCGGCTAACCACCCCGTTAGTTGGAAACGAAGCCCCCACACGTTGCAATAGCGCAACCTCACCTAGCTGGGAAGCTAAGTGCTCGATAAGACACCGTCTTGCGACCATGCGTACCTGCTTTAGGTAGGGAGCGCGTATGAGACGAGATCTCACAAGAAATCTAGAGAGTTTGATATTCGCATCAATCTCTTCTTTGAATTGTCGAGAGAAACGAGCCTTTCGCATGACTGACAACACCATGCTCGGTGCACAGCACGCACCGTCCCCCTTTAAGACCTTTGCTGATATTCCAGATTCTCAAGGTCTCTACAGCCCTGACATGGAGAAAGATGCGTGTGGCCTTGCAATGATTGCCACATTGCGTGGAACTGCCGGTCACGACATCGTGGATCATGCTCTGATTGCTTTGCGTCGTTTGGAGCACCGCGGTGCTGTTGGCGCTGATGAGGGCACCGGTGACGGCGCAGGTATTTTGGTGCAGATTCCCGATGAATTCTTTCGCGCTGAAGTAGATTTTGACTTGCCTGATTTGGGTAAGTACGCGGTGGGCACCGCCTATCTACCCACCCACGGCGTGAACGCTGATGAACTGAAGTCTTCTATCGAAGAAATCGCGCAGGCAGAAGGCTTGCGTGTACTGGGTTGGCGCGATGTGCCGGTTAAGCCCGATATTGTTGGTGCCTCGGCACGAGCTGTTATGCCCTATTTCTCACAGGTTTTCTTGGCCGAGGCATTGCCTGAGGTCTCTGATCGCGTGAGTGAACCCTTTACCGGACACATTCCCGTCATTGATCTAACGGTTGATGCGGAGCGTCGTCAGCTCGATCAGAAGGCTTTCCGCGTTCGCAAGCGTTCTCAGCATAAACTGGGCGTTTACTTCCCTTCCCTGTCCTCACGCACCATCGTCTACAAGGGCATGCTCACGACTGCGCAGCTAGAGCCCTTCTACCCGGACCTTCAGGACGAACGCTTCAAGACCAAGCTCGCGATCGTTCACTCGCGCTTTTCAACCAACACCTTCCCGTCGTGGCCGCTCGCTCAGCCCTTCCGCACGATCGCGCACAACGGTGAGATCAATACGGTCAAGGGCAACCGCAACTGGATGCGCGCACGTCAGTCCCAGCTCAAGTCACCTGTGCTTGGCCGCAATCCCGAGGAGCTCTTCCCGATTTGCAGCGTCGGCGCATCCGACTCGCAGTCTTTCGATGAGGTTGCAGAGTTACTAATGCTCTCTGGTCGCTCTGCCGCTCAGACCATGATGATGATGATTCCCGAGGCATGGGAAAATCACGAAACCATGGATGATGAGCGCCGAGATTTCTACCGCTATAACTCCACCTTGATGGAGCCCTGGGACGGTCCCGCAGCTGTTGCCTTCACCGATGGTGATAGCGTGGGTTCAGTACTTGACCGCAACGGTCTACGCCCCGGACGCTACTGGGTAACCGACGACGGTCTGGTGATTCTCGCGTCTGAAGTAGGCGTGGTAGATATGCCCGAGTCAAAGATCGTTGAAAAGGGCCGCGTATCGCCCGGCAAGATGTTCTTTGTCGATACCGCTAACCAGCGCATTGTGCCCGATGAAGAGGTAAAGCAGGACGTCGCGCGCTCAAACCCTTGGAAGAAATGGGCAGAAGACACTATCGTCAACCTGTCTGACCTGCCAGAACGTGAGCACATTCGTCCCTCACGCGTCTCAATTCGCAAGCGCCAGCAGACCTTCGGTTACACCACCGAAGAACTCACCAAGATTCTCGGTCCCATGGCGAAAACCGGTGCTGAGCCTATCTACGCAATGGGCACAGATACCCCGATTGCTGTACTTGCTAAGCGTCACCGTCTGCTCTTTGACTACTTCATTCAGTCATTCGCTCAGGTCACTAACCCGCCGTTGGACTCTATCCGCGAAGAACTCGTGACCTCATTGCGTACCACCATTGGCCCCGAGGGCAACCTCTTGCGTAAGGGGCAGGTTCGTACATCTCTCGTGGCTCTAGACTTTCCCGTCATCAACAACGATGAGCTCGATAAAATCGCGCACTTGCAAGACGAAGATGGCATGGACACCTCCCTCAAAGTGCGTGGTTTGTATGACCCCAACGGGGGAGAAGAAGCCCTGCGAGCGCGCATCCGCGAAATCTGCGAGAAGGTATCTGCCGCAGTCAATCGCGGTGTTCACCACATTATTCTCTCCGACCGTAACTCTAATCCCCAGTGGGCACCGATCCCGTCATTGTTGCTGACCAGCGCGGTACACCACCACTTGTTGCGAAGCGCGACTCGAACCAAGGCTTCGCTCATCGTGGAAGCCGGCGACGTTCGCGAAGTGCACCATATTGCAACGCTCATTGGTTATGGTGCATCCGCTATCAACCCCTACCTGGCGATGGAATCGGTAGAACAGCTGGTTCGCGAAGGTGAAATCACCGGCGTTACCGAACAGGAAGCTGTCTACAACCTCATCAAGGCACTGGGCAAGGGTCTGCAGAAGATTATGTCCAAGATGGGCATCTCAACCGTGCGCTCCTACTGCGGCGCGCAGACCTTCGAAGCGCTCGGACTTTCCCGTGCCCTCATCGACGAGTTCTTTACCGGTACTCACTCCCAGATGGACGGTGTTGGACTGGACGTCATCGCAGAGGAAGTACGCACCCGCCACGACAGCGCTTACCCGCAAGACGGCATCGGCGTACCCCACCGCGAACTCGAAACCGGTGGTGAATATGACTGGCGTCGAGATGGTGCACCCCACCTCTTCAACCCTGCCACTATCTTCCGTCTTCAGCATTCCACGAAGACCCGTCGCTATGACATCTTCAAGTCCTACACCAAGTTAGTAGATGATCAGTCGAAAGACTTGATGACCTTGCGCGGTCTTCTCAAATTCACCGAAGATCGCCAGCCCATTTCTATCGATGAGGTTGAGCCGGTCTCAGAAATCGTCAAGCGTTTTTCAACCGGTGCTATGTCTTATGGCTCAATTTCCAAAGAAGCACACGAGACCTTAGCTATCGCTATGAACAAGCTGGGCGCAAAATCCAATACCGGTGAGGGCGGCGAAGACATCGACCGCTTGCTGGATCCTGAACGTCGAAGCGCTATCAAACAGGTAGCATCGGGTCGATTTGGCGTTACGTCTTTGTACCTCACCAACGCTGATGACATTCAGATTAAGATGGCGCAGGGCGCTAAGCCCGGCGAAGGCGGTCAGCTCATGGCAACTAAGGTATACCCCTGGGTTGCTCGCACCCGTCACTCGACTCCCGGCGTCTCGCTGATTTCACCGCCTCCGCATCACGATATCTACTCGATTGAGGATCTGGCTCAGCTGATTTACGATCTCAAGCGCTCCAACCCGAGCGCTCGCGTCCACGTCAAGCTGGTCTCTGAAATCGGTATCGGTACCGTTGCCGCAGGTGTAACTAAGGCAAAGGCAGATGTTGTTCTTGTCTCCGGTCACGACGGTGGCACCGGTGCTGCTCCGCTGAACTCTCTTAAGCACGCCGGTGCGCCGTGGGAGCTCGGTTTGGCTGAAGCTCAGCAGACTTTGATGATCAACGGTCTGCGCGACCGCGTGGTTGTGCAGGCGGATGGTCAGCTGAAGACCGGCCGTGACGTCGTCATTGCGGCTTTGCTCGGTGCTGAAGAATACGGTTTTGCAACCGCGCCGCTAGTTGTCGAGGGCTGCATCATGATGCGCAAGTGCCACTTGGACACCTGCCCGGTGGGTGTTGCAACCCAGAACCCCAAGTTGCGCGAGCGCTTTACCGGCAAGGCTGAGCACGTGGTTAACTTCTTCGAATTTATTGCTGAGGAAGTCCGCGAGTATCTGGCGCAGCTGGGCTTCCGTACCCTGGATGAGGCTATTGGCCATGCCGAGGTTCTGGATGCGACAGAAGCTATTGACCACTGGAAGGCGGATGGTCTGGATCTTTCGGGGATTTTGCGCTCAACCGTGGTAGATTTCCCCGATAAGAATGTTCGTCATATGCGCGAGCAAGATCATGAGCTCTCAGAGCACCTTGATAATCAGCTCATTGCTGAGGCTCAGGATGCCTTGGAGAACCGCCACCCGGTGTCTATTGCCGCTTCAGTAGTCAACACGGATCGTGCAGTGGGCACGATGTTGGGTCACACCGTTACCAAGACTTTTGGTATTGAGTTCTTGGACCATGACACCATTGATGTTTCCTTGTCAGGTCAAGCTGGCCAGTCACTGGGTGCCTTCTTGCCTCAGGGCGTGACCTTGCGACTTGCTGGGGACGCTAACGACTACGCGGGCAAGGGCTTGTCAGGCGGACGCCTAGTAGTACGTCCAACTGACGATTCAGTCTTGGTTGCTGAGGATAACGTGGTTGCCGGTAACGTTATTGGCTACGGTGCCACGAGCGGTGAGATGTTCTTCCGCGGCATCGTGGGTGAGCGTTTCTTGGTACGTAACTCGGGTGCGACTGCTGTAGTCGAAGGCATTGGCGATCACGGGTGTGAATACATGACCGGTGGACGCGCGCTGATCTTGGGTGAGACCGGCCGTAACTTTGGTGCCGGTATGTCCGGTGGCTACGCGTTTGTGCTTGATCTTGATGAGCATAAGGTCAATAAGCAGTCCCGCGAAAGTGGCGAACTGACGTTCTTGCCACTTGATGCTGACGATAGAGCCGAAGTTTCAGAGCTTTTGGAGCTTCATCTTAAAGAGACCGGTTCTGCCCGCGCACACCAGCTATTGGAAGATTTCGAGAATACTGCGGCGCGGCTGACAAAGGTGATGCCGCGAGATTTCGCAGCTGTCCAGCTTATCCGTGCCGAAGCAGAGGCGAACGGCACTGATCCTGACTCATCTGAGGTTTGGAACCAGATTTTGGAGGTGACCGCACGTGGCTGATCCCCGCGGTTTTTTGAAGGTAACTGAACGTGTTGACCGTCCTAAGCGTCCGGTTCCGGTGCGTATTTTGGATTGGAAAGAAGTTCAAGTAGAGCAGGATAGCGCTACTTTGAAGAATCAGGCATCGCGCTGTATGGACTGCGGTGTGCCGTTCTGCCATGTCGGCTGCCCGCTGGGAAATCTCATCCCCGAGTGGAATGATTTGACCTGGCGTGGTCAGACGGCTCAGGCAGTGGAGCGTATGCACGCAACCAATAATTTTCCGGAATTTACCGGACGCGTGTGCCCGGCTCCCTGTGAATCGTCCTGTGTGCTGGGTATTAACCAGCCGGCAGTGACCATCAAGCAGATTGAGTACTCGATTGGCGAGGCAGCGTTTGAGAATGACCTTGTGAAGCCGATTATGCCTGCTCGAATGCTTGATAAGACGGTTGCTGTGGTGGGCTCAGGCCCTGCTGGGTTGGCGGCTGCTCAGCAGTTGACTCAAAATGGTTTCACTGTGGCGGTTTTTGAGCGTGATGACCGTATTGGTGGTCTGCTTCGCTACGGTATTCCTGACTTCAAGCTAGAGAAGGACGTAGTGGACCGTCGTCTTCGCGTTATGGAAGAAGAAGGCACCCGCTTCCGCACCGGCGTTGAAATTGGTAAGGACATTAGCTGGGACAACCTGAAGAAGCGTTATGACGCCGTTGTTGTAGCTACCGGTTCTACTAAGCCTCGCGACCTGAATATTCCGGGGCGTGAGCTGGAGGGCATCCATTTTGCGATGCCGTACTTGAGCGAGTCTAACCGTGTAGTTGCCGGTGACCTGTATGCTGCGTCCATTGATGCCAAAGGTAAGAACGTGATTGTTCTTGGTGGCGGCGATACCGGTTCTGACTGCATCGGTACAGCATTGCGCCAGGGCGCTCAGTCGGTAACCACGTTAGCTATTGGTGTTAAGCCCGGCCTTGAACGAGCTGATCATGAGCCGTGGCCCATGTACCCCAAGATTTTTGAGGTGTCTTCATCTCACGAAGAGGGCGGTGAGCGCAAGTACTTAGCGTCAACCGTTGAATTTGTGGGGGAGAACGGTAAGCTGACCGGGTTAAAGGTAGCTGAAACCGAGTACCTTGAGGATGGGCGTCGTGTGCCTAAGGCCGGTACTGAGCACGTTATTCCTGCAGATCTTGTCTTCCTTGCTTTGGGCTTTACCGGTCAAGAGGATGACTCTATTACGCAACAGCTGGGTGCGGAGCTGGATGCGCGCACCAATGTGGCTCGCGATGAGCAGTACATGACAAACGTTCCCTCTGTGTTCTCGGTGGGTGACGCTGGACGCGGTCAGTCACTGGTGGTTTGGGCTATTGCTGAGGGACGCGCGTGCGCGGCGGCGGTGGAGCGTTACCTCACCGGCTCAACTCAGATGCCTGAGCCTGTTGGTCCGTTCGATCACTCGATTGATTTGGCTGTCTAGGGTACCGTCCTATTACCGATAAGAAATCCCCGGTGAATATGTGATGAACATATTCACCGGGGATTTCTTACAATGTGGGTTTGCGTGGGATAGCCTTATGCGTCGTATGCTTTGACCGCCGCGACGATAGGCTCAACGTTTGCTCGGTCCATAAAGTCAGCTGAATGAGTGGCGTAGCTATCCAAAATCTGCTGATTAGCTTCGTTCTTGTTCGGCTTCATCTTCATTGCCATGCGCACACCCTGCAGAACAGTTTTGTGGGTTGCTGAGAGAACATCGTGGTTGATGCCGCCGCGCAGGTGGAAGGTGGGCTTACCGGATGCGAGGTCTTCGGTGAAGCTCTTGAGGACCTTGCCGTCAAGCATCTTGCCGTTGTTCGCTACGGTGCCGTTGAAAGAGACGGTGAAGAACACCAGGTTCTTGTTCTTGAGAAGTTCTGCCTTTTTGCGCAGTGAGGGTGCGCCGGTGAGGAAGAGCCCGCCGTAGTAGGATGCGCCGATGACAACGGTTTGTGCTGCTTCGATTTGCTCATCGGTTACTTCGGTGATGGGCGCGGTTACAACTGAGTACCCTTCGGCTTCTAGCTGCTCTTTGGTCCACTCGGTATAGCGTTCGGTATATCCGTAAGTTGAGCCGTAGATGATAAGTGTCGATGAGTTAGCCATTTGATTCCTCATTTTTCGGTAAAAAGGTAGGTCACAACGTAATTGTATTGTTGTGAAGTAGCTTAGGCAGAAATAGCACCTCAAGGGAAGCTACTTGTAATGTTGTAAAAAATGTTGGTTTTGTGGGATTTTTTGCGAATTACGCGTAAAAAAGTTGCGAATGCTCTCGCTTTACCTCCCCAAATCCTCATATAATGATAGTAACAATGTTGGGTCATTATTGACTGTATGTGATTTTGTGGGATTTTTCTGTTTTCCCCAATGCGGAAAATCCCCTGATTACCTCTTTGACTCTGTTGTAGAACATCCAAACTTACTAAGGTTGAATACATGAGACGCGCAAAAATTGTTGTAACCATTGGTCCTGCAATCTCGGCACCCGAGAAGATCGCAGAAGCTCTTGAAGCAGGCATGAACGTATCACGCCTTAACATGAGCCACGGCGACCACTCGGTTCACGAGAACTCTTACAAGACAATCCGTGAGCAGAGCGAAAAGCTTGGTAAGGACGTTGCAATCCTTGCTGACCTTCAAGGTCCTAAGATTCGTCTTGCAACCTTCGAAAACGGCTCAGAAATTCTTGAGCCCGGTGATACTTTCAAGATCACCATTGACGATGTTCCCGGCACCAAAGAAATCGTTGGTACCACTTTTAAAGGTCTTCCCGGCGACGTAAAGCCCGGCGATACTTTGCTGGTTGATGATGGTAAGATTCGCCTTGAAGCTGTTTCTGTTGACGACCGCACCGTAACCACCAAGGTTATTGTTGGTGGCCCTGTCTCCAACAATAAGGGCCTCAACCTGCCCGGTGTTGCAGTTTCAATTCCCGCGCTTTCGGAAAAGGATGAAAACGACCTTCGCTTCGCACTGCGTCTTGGTGTTGACCTGATTGCTCTTTCCTTCGTTCGCTCTGGTGACGACATCACCCGCGTCCATGAGATTATGGACGAAGAAGGCGTTCGCCGTCCCGTTATCGCTAAGATAGAGAAGCCTCAGGCAGTTGATAACCTGCAGGATATCGTTGATAAGTTCGATGGCATCATGGTTGCTCGTGGCGACCTCGGTGTTGAGTTCCCGCTTGAAGAAGTTCCGCTGGTGCAGAAGCGCGCTATCGAGATGGCTCGTCGCTGGGCTAAGCCTGTCATCGTGGCTACCCAGGTTCTTGAGACCATGATTCAGAACCCGACTCCTACCCGTGCAGAAGCATCTGACTGCGCAAACGCAATTCTCGATGGTGCAGACGCTGTCATGCTCTCCGGTGAAACCTCAGTGGGTAAGTACCCCATCATCACCATTCAGACCATGGCACGCATCATCCGCTCCACCGAAGAGGGCGGTCTCTTGCGCGTTCCTGAGCTGGGCACCTCACCTAAGACCCGTGGTGGTGCAATCACCCGCGCAGCTGTCAACATTGCAGATCAGCTCAACGTTGATCACATTGTTGCTTTCACCGAATCAGGCGATACCGCTCGCCGTTTGGCTCGTCTGCGTCCGTCGAAGCCTGTGGTTGCTTACTCGCCTAATCCCGAGGTTCGTGCATTCATGAGCCTACTGTGGGGTGTACAGGCAGCTGACGCACCGCGCGCTAAGAACACCGACGAAGTCACCGCGTTTGTGGATCGTCACCTGCTTGATACCAACCGTGCTGAGGTCAACGATCTGGTAGTTATCACTGCCGGATCACCTCCCGGACACTCAGGCTCAACCAACTTGGTTAAGGTTCACCGTGTGGGTGACCTTGACGATGCTGGTGCGGTATTGCCCCAGCAGCGCGATAAGGTTGGTCCTTTCCACGAGTAAAACTTGAGAAACTCGTGATAGATCGCCCGCCGCTTTCCCTCTCATCGTGGGGAAGCGGCGGGCTTTTTATATGTCTTTGAAGGACTCTGAAACGCTGTGTGAAATTTTAAGGCTCGCTGTGAGGGTATGCTACTTGAAAGCGGACCACTCTAAAGACCCTGAGCTGAAAGAGCGCCATGAGCACAGAGACTATTAAGCCGCAACCCTCGGTAACCCTGAGATTTTTAGCTGCACCCACCGATGTTCTGATGGCAGGTGCCATGGGCGTGCACGGCGGACGCGTGCTGGAGTGGATTGACAAGGACGCATACGCTTGTGCGGCTGGCTGGGCTAAAACTTACTGCGTGACTGCCTACGTTGGCCACATCCATTTCACGCGTCCTATCCCGTCCGGCCATATCGTAGAGGTGCGTTCTCACATCGTTTACACCGGACGTTCCACCATGCATATTGTCAACGAGGTGTACTCAGCAGACCCCCGCGAAGGCATCTTCACGCTGGCGTGTGATTGTCCGGTTATTTTTGTGGCGATGGGGGAGGATCACAAGCCAACGCCCGTTACCCCGTTTGAACCTGAGACCGCTGAAGAAAAGCGCGTGGAGCAGGCGGCACTCTCTCGTATTGAGCTTCGCAAAGAAATTGAAGCGGAGATGCTTCGACAAACCTACACCAGGGATTCCACAGCTCCAGAAATCACCCACCGTTTTCTCGCTAAACCCACCGATGTCAATTGGGGCGGTAACGTTCACGGCGGCACCGCTATGGAGTGGATCGACGAGGCGGCAACCAACGTGACTATGTCGTTCTCCGGCGAGCGAACGGTCGCTGTTTACGTCGGAGGCATCCGTTTTTACCAGCCCATTCATATTGGCGATTTGGTTGAGGTAAACGCCCGTCTGGTTCGTACGGATGCGCGTTCGATGAGCGTCATGGTGCATTTACGCGCGGGCGATCCCCGCAAACCCCAAGAAAAGTTGCCGCTGGCGATTCACGCGTCCTTCACCTACATCGCTGTTGATCTGGACGGTGTTCCGCTGAACGCGCGCCAGTTTGTTTCGGTGACAGCAGAAGACAAGAAACTCTCAGAGCACGCTTTGACCTTGCGTAAGCTCCGCGAAAAGTTTGTGCCGCATCCTCTGGTTGAAATTCCTGAACAACCCATTAAGCTCACCAGCTAGTAGAACTGCTAGTCGATGCATCTACCGGGATTGCGTATCTTCTCTCGCCAATAACTCTCAACGGAGAGCGAGGAGAAAGCACGTCATCACCGGGATGAGGATAAAGAAAAACCCGGTCAGATTCTTCAATCTGACCGGGTTAGTTGTGCCCAAGGTGGGACTCGAACCCACACATGTTTCCATACTGCATTTTGAGTGCAGCGCGTCTGCCAATTCCGCCACTTGGGCTCCTGCACAACGTGCACCCACTACTGTACACACGTTTTTCTCAAAAGTGAAATCGAGACGAAAAAGCCTGAGACGGTGTCTGAACTTACCCTGAACAAACAGCTGAAATTCCCCCTGATGAGCGGGTTAGCGTGTCAAAATAAAATAGTGTTGGTATAAAACCAAATAAGACTTTTACTTGTCAGGAGTGTGAGTGATGTCAGAGAAGACAACTCAAGAGAACCTGGAAGCTGAGCCGCAACAGCGCACCGTAGTCGTAGCAGAAGATGAAGCGCTGATTCGACTGGACATTGTGGAAATCCTTAAAGACCAGGGATTTACTGTCGTTGCAGAAGCTGATAACGGCGAACGCGCAGTTGAGCTGGCGCGTGAACACCGCCCAGATCTTGTGCTGATGGACGTTAAAATGCCGGTGATGGACGGTATTTCAGCAGCTGAGCTGATTTCCAAGGAGCAACTCGCTCCCGTCGTTTTGCTCACTGCTTTCAGCCAGAAAGAGCTGGTTGATCGTGCGACAGAAGCTGGCGCTATGGCGTACGTGGTGAAGCCGTTTACACCGAATGATCTTATCCCGGCTATCGAGGTAGCTATCAGCCGCTACGAGCAGATTAAAGCCCTGCAGAGCGAAGTTTCTTCGATTAAGGAACAGTTTGAGACGCGCAAGGTTGTTGACCGCGCAAAGTCACTACTGATTACCAAGATGGGACTCACAGAGCCTGAAGCTTTCCGGTGGATTCAAAAAACGTCAATGGACCGTCGACTGTCCATGCGAGAGGTCGCAGAGACCATCGTCGCTCAGGTTTCATAAGAGTTAAAAATTATCGCCCGCATCCAAGATTCAGGATGCGGGCGATATTTTTTCGAGGTCGCCCGGGCTGGGCTTATAGCTGTAAAAGCAGCCAGAGAACGGGAGCCTTACCCGTTGTCTTTGGGTTTAGCTGTCGCCCATAGTGTTACAGCGGTGGCTACAGCCACGCACGCCCACCACCAGCCGCCCTGAGAAAGCGCGGTAACAGCGAACAATATAGTAAGTACCAGGGCAATGCGCCCTATCAAAACTTTATTCATGACGTCTTTCTCTATTAGTGACTTCGCTGGTGGGCTTCGAGTTGCCTTTACACGTAGTACTACAACAACCAGCGTCCTAACTATCTTCTAGTGTAGTCAGGACGCCGCTTACCTTGCCTTATGCAGAGACGGCTGCAGATGCTGAGTCTCTGTGTTGAGGAGCTGGCTCATCAACATCAATTTTGAGAATTTTACTAACGCGTTCGATGAGTGCAGCAATCGTCGCATCGCCGGTGACGTTAGTGGCGGTGCCGAAAGAATCTTGAGCAAGGTACAGCGCAATCATCAGAGCAACCATAGATTCATCGAATCCCAGCATGGACTGAAGTAGACCAATAGCACTCATCACGCCACCGCCGGGAACGCCGGGAGCTGCCACCATCATGACGCCCAACAGGAGGATGACAGGCACCATCTTGCCGAAGGAGAGATCACCGTTTGTCATAAAGATAACGGCGACTGCACAGGAAGTAATGGTGATCATGGAGCCCGAGAGGTGAATGTTTGCGCACAAGGGGACCGCAAAATCTACGATGCGATTTTTAATACCGGCCTTTTTAGCGGACTGTACTGTGACCGGAATGGTTGCGGCAGATGACTGAGTGCCCAATGCGGTGAAGTAGGCAGGAAGCATGGTCTTGAGCATGGTAAAAGGATTGCGGCCAGATGCCACACCCGAAACGGTGTACTGAATCAACAGGGTAGCCCAATGCAACAGGAGCACCATGATGAAGACCTTGCCGAAAACGGAGAGAATCATAGCGACCTCTCCTGCCAGCGTCATATTGGCGAAAATGCCGATGATATGAATGGGCAGAAGGGGAATGATTACTGTTTTGAGGAGCTTCTCAACAATAATTTGAAAGTCCTGAAAGATGCCCAGCAAGTTTTTGGTGGGCAGAGCAGTCAGACCTAAACCGAGGATGAAGGAAAGAATGAGCGCGCTCATCACAGGCATAATCGGGTCTAACGTGAACTCCAAGTAGCCTGCGGAGAGGGATTCTTCGGGGTTTTCAAAAGCTGTCAAGCGCTGTCCCTTGAGGATAACTGGGTACACCAGCAACGCGGTGAGCAGAGCCAAAAAGCCTGCGCAGACGCTGGAGAAATACGCAAGACCGACGGTGGTTCCCAAGAGTTTTCCCGCGCCTTTTGCGAGAGAACCAATGCCCGGGACGATAAATCCAATAATAATCAGCGGAATCGCAAAGCTGAGGAAAGCGCTGAATATCGTAGAGAACGAGACGAAAAGCTGAACAACGAGATCGGTGGGGAGCGACCATCCTGTCACGCTGTTGAGTGTCTCAATGGCTCCGGGAGTGAAAGAGCCCAAGAGGACACCGGTGATGATTGCTAGGATAATCCACACTAGCAATGGGATTTTCTTCACAGGGATTACCTCACTGGTTTTTTAAAAATGGAATATGTGAAGAATCAATCCTAGTAGTGATACGGGGCTGAGGGAGCACTCATCTGTCATTATGTGAAAAAACGCACCATAAAAGGTGGCTAGGGCCGGCTTGGAACGTTCACGATCGCGTTCGTAATGCGGGCAGTTGCCACCATTTTTTTGTTGGCATCGAAAATTTCAACGGTGTGCACGCACATCGTTTTACCCAACCTGACAGCTGTGCAGATGCCGGTAACTATTCCGCTGAAGGTGGGGCGCAGGTGGGTGATATTTAAATCAACGCCGGCCGCCGCCTGACCTTCCGGTGCATAGGCATTAGCAGCCATAGAGCCCAGAGATTCTGCGAGAGCGGCTGACGCCCCACCGTGCAGTAAGCCATAGGGCTGAGTATTGCCGACCACCGGCATCGTTGCCACTGCGCGTTCAGCTGAAATTTCTGAAAACTCGATACCTAATTTTTCAATCAGCCCGCCGTAGGTGAAGTTTGTAGCGTCAGATGCAGGGGAGTTAGGTAGTGCGTTCATTGTTGTGTCCTCTCGAAAAATCTGAGCCTATTCTAAGACGATTAAGTAAGCTCCTGGGGCAGTAACACCCCGGCGCAGTGAAGCGGTGACCGCCTAATGCGTGAAGGATGACCGTGCTAGCAATGCCCGGTAGGATGGAGGAGTGATGACAACTGCTGACTCTAAGACTCAAGATCCTGCTGGACGCCTGCTTCTGATTGACGGGCATTCACTTGCGTTCCGCTCGTTTTACGGTGTGCCACCGGAGAACTTTGTAACCGCATCCGGCCAATACACCAACGCTGTTTACAGTTTTACGAATACTTTGCTGGGGCAGATTCGTGCGGAGAAACCTACTCATATCGTGGTGGCGTTCGATTTGTCCGGTCCCACCTTCCGCACCGAACAGTATCAAGAATACAAAGGCGGCCGCGCTGAAACCCCCGCAGAATTTGCCGGTCAAATTGATCTGATTAAGCGTTTGTTGCACGCTCTTAACATTCCGTGGGTAACGGTGGAGTCGTATGAGGCGGACGATATTGTTGCAACGATGACCGCCCGCGGTAAGGACGCCGGTTTTGAAGTTTTGATTATTTCTGGCGACCGCGATTCCTTCCAGCTGGTGGGGGATGGCGTAACTTTGCTGTATCCCGTAACTTCTGGCCCGTCCAAGGGTATTAGACGGATGGGTCCGGCTGAGATTGAAGAGAAGTATAAGGTACCGCCGCACCTGTATCCCGATTTAGCTGCACTTACTGGCGAGCAAGCTGATAACTTGCCTGGCGTTCCCGGTGTTGGTCCCGGCTTTGCCGCTAAGTGGTTAAACGAGTACGGCGATCTGGCGGGCGTCCTTGAAAACCAAGACAAAATCAAGGGCAAAAAGGGCGAGGCTCTGCGTGAAAACGTCGATGCCGTATTGCGTAACCGCAAGCTTAACCGCCTGGTCGATGACCTCGAGTTGCCGATAACTCTGGACGATATGGACGATTACGGTCCTAATCATGATGAACTCAACGCACTCTTCGACGAGCTTGAATTCAATACTATTCGTAAACGTGTATCTGAAACGTTCGCTGATCGCGAGGCTGAGGCGGCTGCCCAAGTTGATATGACAATGGGTCAAACGCAGAGCATCGAAACTGCTGCCGAATTCACCGCGTGGTTGGAGGTAGCATCCTCAGCTATTGAAAGTGTTGAGCGTGCCACCGCTGTGCCCACCCGATTAGAAGATGCCATTACCGTTTTCCCTGTTGCTGATACAGACGCTCCAGAGGCCGGTAACGCGCGGGAGAAGCAGCTGCTGGGTATGATGCTCGGTGCCGGTAGCGGTGCAGCATGGATTGACCTTGTTGATATTCAGCCTGACACTGAAAAGGTGGTGGGGGAATGGTTGTCGGATCCCTCATCAGCCAAGACCGTCTTTGATGTCAAGCAGCAGTACAAAAACTTTCATGCGCGAGGATTTGAGCTTGCCGGGGTTCTAGAAGACCCGATGCTGTCTTCGTACGTCTTGGGCTATATTCCCACTGCCCGCCGTCGCACCTTTACCGCCATGATGGAAGATTTGAGCGAGCAGTATTTGCGCGATGCTTTCCCCGCAGAACCTTCTGCAGAGACAGCAGTGCAAGGTGACCTATTCGCTACAGAACCGGTCATTAACCTTGAATACACCGCACTTGTGACACGTTATATTCAAGAGCTCTCTTACGTTCTTCACCAAGAGCTTGAGAATCAAGAGCAGCTAGCCCTCCTGGAAACGATGGAGCTACCCGTAGCGCGCGTCCTTGCGCAGATGGAACTGGCCGGTATTGCACTGGATGCCGATGCGCTGGCTGACCTGAAGTCTCACTACGATTCGCATATCAAACAGGCAACCGAAACTGCCTACTCCATCATTGGTCACGAAGTTAATTTGGGATCACCCAAGCAGTTGCAGGCCGTTCTCTTTGAAGAACTGGAGTTGCCAACCACCCGTAAGCTCAAGAGCGGCTACTCAACAGACGCTGAATCAATGGCTGATTTGCTTACCCGAATCAACCCTGATTCTGACGGCGCACAATTCTTGCAGGCGCTGGGCACTTACCGCGATTACACCAAGCTCAAACAAACCGTTGAAGGCCTGGGCAAGGCTACAGCAGCAGACGGACGCGTGCACACCACCTTCCAGCAAAACGCAACGTCAACTGGTCGCCTTTCGTCTATTGAACCCAACCTGCAGAACATTCCGATTCGTACCGAAGAAGGCCGAAAAATTCGCGCGGCCTTCGTGGTCGATCCCAAACCTGTGGACGGCACCGAGTATGTTTCGCTACTGACTGCTGATTACTCGCAGATTGAAATGCGCATCATGGTGCACCTGTCGCAGGATGAAAAACTGATTCAGGCCTACCGCGACGGTGAAGATCTTCACCGATTTGTGGGTTCGCAGGTCTTCGGCGTTGAGCCAGAAGACGTCACGAGCGAGATGCGTGCCAAGGTCAAAGCAATGTCGTACGGTCTTGCGTACGGTCTGACTAAATTTGGTCTTTCCAAGCAACTTGGCGTCAGCGTTGAAGAAGCATCTAAGCTGACCGTCAACTACTTCCAGCGCTTCGGTAAAGTCGGGCGATTCTTACGCAATACCGTCAAAGACGCCAACAAGGCCGGCTATACCGAAACCATGTTTGGACGCCGACGCGTCCTTGCAGATTTGGGAAGCTCAAACCGTCAGCGCCGCGAGGCTGCCGAACGTGCCGCACTCAACGCACCTATTCAGGGCACCGCAGCAGACATCATGAAAATTGCAATGATCAATGTTCATGAACGGCTGGAAAGCGAAAAACTCAAAACCCGCATACTTCTTCAGATTCATGACGAACTGATTCTCGAAGTAGCTCCCAGCGAAGAGGAACGCGCTCGCGAAATTCTTGAGCAGGAGATGAGTGGCGCAGTTGAGCTTCTCGTGCCCATGGATGTTCAGGCCGGTACCGGTAATTCGTGGCACGCAGCTGGCCACTAATCTTTGCTGCAAGCGTCGCCTCACGGATTACACCATGAGGCGGCGCTTTCGTCTTAGTTGTCTTGAGAGCGAAGGATTGTGAGAGAATGCAGGCAACCGAAGTCACTATTACCTATCTGCAGATGCTGGAGCGAGATGAAGCTCAAGTTCCTTCTTCACTGCCAGCAGGGGTAAAGATTGAACGCGCTGCTCACGCATCACCCGAACTTGCCCGATGGCTCTATGCGACAGTAGGCGGGTCTTGGTATTGGTATGAACGTCTAGGGTGGGACCGCGAGAAATGGCAAGAGGAACTTGATGAAGTGGGGAGCGAAATATGGCTACTCACTGTAGATGGGACTCCCGCCGGTTACTGCCAGCTTGCCGCGCATATTGAGTCAAGCAGCGGCCGAATTTCAGCTGAAACCGAAATTCTTTACTTTGGGCTCATGGAATTTGCTCAGGGCAAGGGGCTGGGAAAGATCTTTTTGCAGCAGATGATTGTTAATGCGTGGACATTGGCTGAACGTCACCCTCTGCCAAGCATAGGACGCGTGTGGGTTCATACCTGCACGCTGGATGGACCTTACGCTCTTGCCAACTACGAAGCCCGCGGGCTTACCAGCTATGGCTCGTCAACTGAAAACGTGTTCCTACCCGCTGAGCCTTTGGGATCCTGGCAGACGATGTTTGCGACTGCTCCTCACTCCAATTTAAGTGATGAGAAACACCCGAGTGCAGGTTAAAGAGCCACAAATCACGCATCCGCGCTACAACACGGCAAAAACACCCGTACAGACCGTTGACCTGATGCAAAGCTCGCCCCTAGTATTAAGAGGTGCGTGTATTTTGCCCGCACATTGTCCGAATAAATCTCGGTACAGAGTGAACCACTCGGCGAACAAACCCGTTATGGACTGCAAACGCTTCACAAGCGTGCGCCAGAAAATACGGGGGAACGAACCGGCTGTATCGACTAACCATTAACTATCCATATTGGAGCCCTTTACTCAATGAGCACCAACACTCCTCAGGTTGCAATCAACGACATCGGAACTGAAGAAGAGTTCCTCGCAGCAGTCGACGCAACCATCAAGTACTTCAACGACGGCGACCTCGTCTCAGGTGAAGTTGTCAAGGTAGACCACGACGAGGTTCTGCTCGACATCGGTTACAAGACCGAAGGCGTTATTCCCTCACGTGAACTCTCCATCAAGCACGACGTCGACCCCGACGAAGTTGTTTCCGTTGGTGACGAAGTTGAGGCTCTTGTCTTGACCAAGGAAGACAAAGAAGGTCGCCTGATTCTCTCCAAGAAGCGCGCACAGTACGAGCGCGCATGGGGCGACATCGAGCAAATCAAGGAAAACGACGGTGTTGTTACCGGTACCGTCATCGAGGTTGTCAAGGGCGGCCTCATCCTCGACATCGGTCTTCGCGGCTTCCTCCCCGCATCACTCGTTGAAATGCGCCGTGTACGCGATCTCGCACCCTACATCGGCCAGGAAATCGAAGCTAAGATCATCGAGCTCGACAAGAACCGCAACAACGTTGTTCTTTCACGCCGCGCATGGCTTGAGCAGACCCAGTCAGAGGTTCGCTCAACCTTCCTCAACCAGCTCGAAAAGGGCCAGGTTCGCTCAGGCGTTGTATCCTCAATCGTCAACTTCGGTGCATTCGTGGACCTTGGCGGCGTAGACGGTCTGGTACACGTATCAGAACTGTCCTGGAAGCACATCGACCACCCCTCAGAGGTTGTTGAAGTTGGCCAGGAAGTAACCGTAGAGGTTCTCGAAGTTGACCTGGGCCGTGAGCGCGTATCACTGTCACTCAAGGCAACTCAGGAAGATCCTTGGCAGGCATTTGCACGCACCCACGCACTGGGTCAGGTTGTACCCGGTAAGGTTACCAAGCTGGTTCCCTTTGGTGCGTTCGTACGCGTAGAAGACGGCATCGAAGGTCTCGTCCACATCTCAGAACTCGCAGTTCGCCACGTGGATCTCGCAGAGCAGGTTGTCTCAGTAGGCGACGAGCTCTTCGTGAAGGTTATCGACATCGATCTTGACCGCCGCCGCATCTCACTGTCACTCAAGCAGGCAAACGAAGGCGTTGACCCCGAGTCAACCGAATTCGATCCCGCTCTGTACGGCATGGCAGCAGAGTACGACGAAGAAGGTAACTACAAGTACCCCGAGGGCTTCGACCCCGAGACCAACGAATGGCTTGAAGGCTACGAAGCACAGCGCGCAACTTGGGAGCAGCAGTACGCAGACGCTCAGGCACGCTGGGAAGCTCACAAGGTACAGGTTGCAAAGGCAATCGAAGCAGACGCAGAAGCAGCAGCTTCAGCACCTGCAGCATTATCAGCTCCTGCAGAAGCAGCACCCACCTCATACTCATCAGACGATAACGCTGCTGAGTCAGGTACCCTCGCATCAGACGAGGCACTTGCTGAACTGCGCAAGAAGCTGACCGGCAACTAATCCATAACGGTTAGTAGCTCTGGCTTTTAGCTAAAAAGCCCCGCTCTCATTTACGAGAGCGGGGCTTTTTCGGTAGGTGGATGCTGCAAGTTTTGCCCGGGTGCTAGTCACCGACCGAAATTTTAGTTGAGAAACTTAGACCCACTGAGTGGTTGTCCACTGAATGGATGCTGATCCAGCGGTTAAAGCTGCCACCTGTTCTGTGGTGTACTGTTTAGCATCGTCCTCATCTATGACGCCGATACGCACCACAGCTTGATCCGGCAAATAGTCGGTGTTCAGCACCGTAAACCCCTGTGCGCGCAGGTCATTTTCAAAGCGTCCAGCATCTGCGTGACTCACCGCGATCTCGCCCAGACGAAGGCGGCGGCGGGGGACAAGTTCAGCCTCATCCAGCACCTGAACAACAGCATCCGTGTACGCCCTGACGAGGCCGCCGGCACCTAACTTAATGCCGCCAAAGTATCGAACGACGACAGCGCAAATATCAGATAAATCAGTTGACTCACCACCGTTGGCGGTTTCTACTCGTCTAGCAAGAAGAGCTTGTAACATGGGAATGCCCGCGGTACCAGCAGGTTCTCCATCGTCAGATGAGCGTTGAATGTCGCGGTCGGCACCGATGACAAATGCGGAGCAAACGTGGCGGGCATCGTGATATGTCTTGCGCAAAGACTCAATAAATTCTCGAGCTTCAGCCTCAGATTCAACGCGTTTGACGTGCCCAATGAACTCACTTCTTTTAATCTCAAGTAGAGATTCAACAGGGCTGTAGTGGGAAAGTACAGTGTATTTATGAGCGCGCGTTTCTTCAGTCATCGATATCTATTCTAGTGTTTGAATCGCGTATGCAATGATGGAATGGAAATCACGGGGCAGTTATTGAAAGGAAAAGCTATGGTTCGTTTGGGACTAACGGGAGGAATAGGCTCTGGAAAGTCTTTCGTGGCACAACTTCTTAAAGATCGCGGCGCCCTTCTTATCGACGCTGATGCGATTTCCCGCGACCTCATGAAGCCGGGGGAGCAAACTCTGGCAGACGTTATCTCAACTTTTGGACCTCAACTGCTCACCGAAGATGGTGAGCTTAATCGTGCAGCATTGGCTTCTATTGTTTTCAATGATGCTGCTGCCCGTCAGCAACTCAATGCTATCGTGCATCCTGCGGTGAGGGCTCGTTCTCAAGAAATCGCAGAGCGCGCAGCCGCAGACCACAATTTTTCGGGAATTATTGTTGAAGACATTCCGCTTTTGACCGAAACCGGGCAAGCCTCAACCTTTGACGGCGTTATCGTTGTTGAAACTGCTGAAGAGGTCCGACTGCATCGTTTGGTGCATCAACGAGGTATGCAAGAAACCGACGCTCAAGCTCGCATCCGCGCGCAGGCCACAGATGCAGAACGCCGCGCTATTGCCACCTGGGTAGTCGATAACTCCGGTAGCCGCAGTGAAACAGAAGAGCAGATTGAAAAAATCTGGGCAGATATACAAAAGCTAGCTTCAAAGAGTGCAAAACCACAGGTCTAATGCGTTAGAGCAGGGCTAAAGGGTGGATATAGAAGCTAAAGTTTGCTTATTATGGCACGTCGCCCTTTTTGGGTGGATCCGCAACGGCGGTGGTTAGGTGCCGTTGCTGAGTAAACAATTAACCACCAGGTCTGAACGTGCTCTACAAGATACACGATAAATTAGGTCTCAGAACCAGCCCGTCAATTTTCTTTATTTCGGCTGGTTCTGTCATTCTGTTTACGGTTGCCATGGCGATTTTTCCCACACCTGTAGGAAATGCCTTTGGCGTCATGTCCGACTTCATTATTAAATATCTCGGCTGGTTTTATGTACTGGGCGTAGCTATCTTTGCAATTTTCTTGCTGTACATGGCGGCTAGCCGCTTTGGCCGCATCAAAATTGGTGATGATGATGCCGAGCCCGAATACTCCGGTCTAGCCTGGTTTGGCATGATGTTTGCCGCTGGCGTTGGTGCTGTGCTGTTGTTCTGGGGCGCAGCCGAACCCATCACTCACTACGCTAACCCGCCGTACGAGGGTGTGGAACCCCAGTCTCATCAGGCAATGATGGAAGCTCTCTCAATCGCTAACTGGCATATTGGGTTGGGCGTCTGGATTATTCTTATTGTTCCCGGTCTTGCATTCGGGTATTTCACCTACAAGCGCAAGTTGCCTCCGCGAGTTTCGTCAGTGTTCCAGCCACTGCTGGGCGAAGGCATCCACGGACCTATCGGCAAAGCAATTGACTCCATCGCGATTATTTCAACTGTTTTTGGTATCGCGGTCTCCGTCGGCTTAGGTGCGCTACAGATTAACTCCGGTATCAACATCATGTACGGTGTGCCTATCGGCGGTTGGGTTCAGGCAGGCATTATCGCTGTGATTACTGCCGCGGGCGTCACCTCGGTGGTTGCCGGCATGGATAAGGGCGTCAAGATGATTTCTTACGTCAATATTCTGATGGCAATCGCTCTCATGCTTTTCATCTTGATGACAGGTGCTTCGCGCTACATCATTACCGGCACCATTGAATCTGCTGGTTATTTCTTCCAGAAGCTTCCTGCCATGATGTTCTTCAACGATGCGTTGAACGACACCGGTTGGATTGGTACCTGGACCGTCTTCTACTGGGCGTGGACCGTAACCTGGGCACCCTTTGTTGGATTGTTCGTGGCCAAGATTTCACAGGGCCGCACTATTCGCCAGTTTATCGTTGCAGCTATTTCAGGTCCTTCTGCGTTCACCATGGTGTGGATCGGCGTCTTTGGTCTGTCTGCGTTCCATATTCAGGAGCAAGAAGGCGGCCATCTGATTGAGACTGTGGTTGATGAGGGCGACATTCCTGCTGCTCTCTTTGAGTTTCTCGCTCACTTCCCGGCGTACCAGCTGGTAGCAGCGGTAGCTCTGATTGTTATTACTCTTTTCTTCGTTACCTCTATCGACTCTGCCGCTTTGGTGATGGATGCGATGGCTAATGGTCACGAAGACGAAGCTCCTAAGCGTCAGCGTGTTTTCTGGGCGATTGCAATCGGTCTGGTGTGTACCATCATCCTGCTGGCTTCAGGAGACAACGGTCTTAAGGCTTTGCAGAACGTCATTATTGTGATTGGTCTTCCTGTCTTTGCACTGGGCTATTTGCAAATGTGGATGATTGTGCGCGCGCTCCGTGAGGATGCCGGTGAGCTACCTCCGATGCGTACCCGTCAGTGGAAGCAGGTGCTGCCCATCGAGGAGTACCGTCGTCGCGCTCGCGAGGACTTCTCATCGGTGGATGACGTTGTGATGCGTCCTGAATATGAGGTTGGTACCGAGCCTGAGTTTGAAGGCCTGGTACCTAATACCGGTCAGATTCGCACCGTCACTGCTGAAGAAATTGCTGATGATGCGAAAGAGAAGTCTATCGCCGGTGCTCCCGGTGAAAAGTTCGCAACTCATGAGTTGTCAGGTGCTCACGCAGCTCCGTCAGAAAAAATTGATCCCAATACCGGAAAATCGATTAAAGGATAGAGCTTTATAGCTGAACTATACCCCGCCCAAGATTTTGGGCGGGGCATAGTTCTTTTAAAGTTCAGTCTTGAACGCTCTCAGCATACGTGGTTCAGTCTGCTAGGTTGCACGACTAAGCTGGAGCGTATGAGTCTTGCCAAGGAAATTAAGCGTGTAGTTGCTCCCTTTGAAGTTGTTTCTGAATATAAACCGGCAGGCGACCAGCCGCAGGCAATTGCTGAGCTGACTGAACGCATCCAAAACGGTGAAAAAGATGTTGTGCTTATGGGCGCAACGGGTACCGGTAAGTCGGCTACCTCCGCGTGGCTTATTGAAAAGCTGCAGCGTCCCACCTTGGTGATGGTGCAGAACAAGACGTTGGCAGCGCAGCTGGCTAATGAACTTCGAGAGCTGTTACCCAACAACGCTGTTGAATACTTTGTCTCTTACTACGACTACTATCAGCCCGAAGCCTATGTTCCTCAAACCGATACGTTTATCGAGAAGGATTCTTCGATTAACGAGGAAGTTGAGCGACTGCGTCACTCCGCAACGAATGCTTTGCTGACAAGACGCGATGTTGTGGTGGTTTCTACCGTCTCATGTATTTACGGTCTGGGTACTCCTGAAGAATACGTTGAGCAGATGGTGACGCTTGAACGCGGGCAAGAGATGGACCGCGACGATTTGCTCAAGCAGTTCGTGCAGATGCAGTACGTGCGCAATGATATGGACTTTCACCGCGGTACCTTTCGTGTGCGCGGCGATACTGTCGAGATTATTCCCATGTACGAAGAGCATGCGATTCGCATTGAATTCTTTGGCGATGAAATTGATGCCATTTATACGCTGAATCCGCTGACAGGTAACGTGATTCGTGCAGAAAACGAGATGTACGTTTTTCCTGCCTCGCACTACGTTGCCGGTGCTGACCGCATGAAGCGAGCTATCGCATCCATCGAGCAAGAAACTCAGGAACGTCTGCAGGAACTCGAGTCGCAGAATAAGCTACTAGAAGCTCAGCGTCTTCGTATGCGCACGCAGTACGACCTCGAGATGATGGAGCAGATGGGCTACTGCAACGGTATTGAGAACTATTCGCGGCACATCGACGGTCGCCCTGCCGGTAGTGCCCCGCACTGTTTGCTGGACTACTTTCCGGATGACTTCATGCTGATCGTCGATGAGTCCCACGTAACGATTCCGCAGATTGGCGCGATGTATGAGGGCGATATGAGCCGTAAGCGCACCCTGGTGGAGCACGGCTTCCGTCTGCCTTCTGCCATGGACAACCGCCCGTTAAAATGGGGCGAGTTTTTAGAGCGTATTGGTCAGACCGTCTATCTTTCGGCAACTCCGGGCAAATACGAGCTATCGCAGGCCGATGGGGTAGTTGAGCAGATTATTCGCCCCACCGGTTTGATCGATCCCGAGATTATCGTCAAGCCCACTCAAGGCCAGATTGATGATTTGCTGGACGAGATTCGCGTGCGTACTAATCGAGATGAGCGTGTTCTCGTCACAACGCTGACTAAGCGTATGGCTGAGGACCTCACGGAGTATCTCACCGAACACGGCGTGAAGGTTCAGTACCTGCACTCGGACGTTGATACCCTGCGACGCGTGGAGCTCCTACGTGAGTTGCGCATGGGTGTTTTTGACGTGCTGGTCGGCATCAACCTTTTGCGTGAGGGTCTTGATTTGCCTGAGGTCTCACTGGTGGCAATTTTGGACGCTGATAAGCAGGGCTTCTTGCGCTCAACCACCTCGTTGATTCAGACTATCGGCCGTGCGGCTCGAAACGTCTCCGGTCAGGTGCATATGTACGCCGATAAGATCACGGACTCCATGCAAACCGCTATCGACGAGACGAACCGTCGTCGCGAGATTCAGCAGAAGTACAACAAGGACCACGGGATTGACCCGCAACCTCTGCGCAAGAAGATTGCGGATATCACCGATCAGCTGGCGCGTGAATCTGAAGACACCCACGAGTTGCTTCAAACGCGCAAGGCGGCCGGTAAGAAAACTGCACCGGTTTCATCTCAGAAGAAGGGTTCCGCCGAGCCCGCAGTGTCCTCACCCGAGGCCGATGCATTGTTGGCACGCGGTGAGCGTGTTCGCGCCGACGGTTTGGCGGCTGAAGGCGCTGAGGAACTGCTGGATCTTATCGAAGAGATGCACGCACAGATGATGCAGGCGGCTGAAGAGCTGAAGTTTGAGATTGCAGGACGCCTGCGCGACGAAATCGCAGATCTCAAAAAGGAGCTGCGACAGATGCAGGCGGTAGGTCACGCCTAAAGATTGTGGGCGGGTAAATTCTTCGGAAAACCCACCCGCCCAAAATATTTCCGTGTAAAATAAATTCTGGAAGTGACGATGCGACCACGAAAGGAAAAACAGTGAAAATCGCAATTATTGGTGCAACCGGTAACGTTGGTAAAGAAGCTGTAGCAGAAGCTCTCAGCCGCAATCTTGAGGTTGATGCCTACAACCGCTCGGGCAACCCCGTTGAAGGAGTTCAGGCTCAGGTTATCGACTTCACCAACGTGGACGACGTTGTAGAAGTTATCGATGAACACGATGCAACCATCATCTCTGTTGTAGCCCGCGAAAGCGAGCAGGCTAACCGCGAAATCCAGGCAGCGCACCGTGCGCTGATTTCAGCAGCTCCTTCAGGGCGCTTCATCTTTGTGGGAGGCGCAGGCTCACTTTTGGATGAGAACGGCAACGAGCTACGTAACGCCCCCGATTTCCCCGCTATCTACAAGAGCGAGGCAGATCTCTTCGGAGAAATCTACGCTATGTACAAAGAAGCTCCGGCATCTCTGCAGTGGGCCATGGTGTCACCGGCTCCCGTCATTGCCCCCGGCGTCCGCACCGGTGACATCAAGCTTGACCTTGACCGCCCCGCAGGCAACTTCATCTCAACGCAGGACTTCGCAATCGCCCTCGTGGATGAAGCCGTAAAGCCCAAACACATCAACAAGCGCTTTACCGCCGCTAGCGTTGATGAGCAGGCCGCATCCGGCAAATAAAAGCTGAATAAAATATTTTTCGGTGGATTTTTCAACCGCTTGTGGCGGAAGGAAAATCCACCGAATTCTCTTAACGCGGCGAAATTTACGACGCACGTGCGCAGGTTCACGGGTAGTATTTACCCACCTGAAACCTAGATTTACACCCAATGCTGTAGAGTTGTGTGACGAGCAAGGGAGTATCCCGCTAATTGTTTTCTCGTCAGCACGTTAGCCGAAGGCGTCTAACCGGGGGGCAAACCACTGAGACATAGTGGTGGGAGAGACTTGTGGTCATTGTAGTATCAATCCCACAAGAAAGGCTCCCATGCATATTACTGGGCTTCAGTGGACTGTCACCATCGTGTTTATTCTCGCGTTGTTGGCATACGATTTCTTTTTTCACGTGCGTAAACCGCACGAACCCACCATCAAAGAAGCAGCGATTTGGTCTGCTATCTACGTGGGTATCGCACTGCTTTTTGGTCTCGTCATTCTCTGGTGGGATGGCGGCCAGTTCGCTGCTGAATACTATGGCGGCTATATTACCGAAAAGGCGTTGAGCGTCGATAACCTCTTTGTCTTCTTGATTATCATGGCATCTTTCAAGGTGCCGCGTGAGGATCAGCAAAAGGTTCTACTTTTCGGTATCGTGTTTGCTTTGATTGCGCGTACCGTGTTCATTCTTTTGGGTGCAGCAGCTATCGACCGTTGGAGCGGTGTTTTCTACATCTTCGGCATTATTCTTCTGCTCACCGCAGGTAACCTGCTCAAAGGTGAGGTCACCGATAAAGAAGAAGAGGATGAAGCTAACAACTTCATCATTCGCCTGGCGAAGAAGTTCATGCACACAACCGATTACTACGATGGGGATAAACTCTTCACCGTAGAAAACGGTAAAAAGGTAATGACCCCGATGCTGCTGGTAATGGTAGCTATCGGCGGTACCGATATCCTCTTCGCACTGGACTCAATCCCCGCAATCTTCGGTTTGACCCAGGAACCATACATTGTCTTCACCGCAACCGCGTTCTCACTGATGGGTCTGCGCCAGCTCTACTTCTTGATTGACGGTCTGTTGGATCGCCTCATCTACCTTTCATGGGGTCTTGCAATCATCCTCGCCTTCATTGGCGTCAAGCTGATTCTGCACGCATTGCATGAGAACACCTTGCCTTTCATCAACGACGGTCAGCCCGTCCACGTTGTTGAAGTGACAATCGGTGTCTCACTGGCAGTTATCGTTGGCGTACTGATTATTACCGTTCTGGCCTCGTTGCTTTCCCCCAAGGGCAAAGCGCTGGCAGCCATTCAGAAGACTCAGAGACTCTCAGAGCAGTACCTGAACCTACCCGACAATGCCTCCACTGAGGAACGTCAGAAGATTCAGGACAAATTGGATGCGGCAACCGCTAAGTCACGCAATGTTCCGCAGAAATACCGCGATGAACTCATTGAGTCTGAAGCAGAGTACCAGGATCTCGTAGATCGCGCTCGTAGCGCGCATCAGGCGTATATGAACTAGTTTCATAACCTAAAAATTCCCCCGCCGGGTTTTCGGCGGGGGAATTTTTGTTCTCTTGTGTAGGTAGGGGGGGGCGATATGATGAAGAACAATGATCCATTTCTGCTCTTACAGGGCGTCGAGGGACCGCTGGCTCGGGTTTGGCGTTTGAGGGAAGCGGGCCCTTGACGGCTTGGAAGAGTGAACCAGGACTATTAGCCACACCATCAAGCAGTCTTTCAAATCCTTATTTCAGGAGCCACCCATGATTAGTCTTATAGCCCTTGTAATAGCTGCCATTACCTTTGCAGTTTTACTTGCCATGATTAAGGCCGGTAACCTCACGCGCAACGGGCTGGTTGGCGTGAGAACTTCGGCGACCATGGAGTCGGATGCGGCCTGGCAGGCAGGTCATCGCGCGGCAGTTCCCGCGCTCAGTCTCGGTCTGATGATTTTTATCGTGGGTACCGTGGCGGTATTGCTCACCAACCATCTATATGGGGACGATATGGCGTCACTTGCTGGCATACTAGCCCTGCTTGCGGGCGTCCTACCTGTTCTAATCGCCACTTTTACCAGTGTCAAACGCGCAGCACAACGTGCTCACAACGAGTTATAGCGCTTAAATTTTTAACAAAAAGCGACCCCGCCGAACACCTGTTCAGCGGGGTCGTTTTAGCTTCGCATCGCTGGAGAACTGAGGTTACTTGGCGCCGCCGTCAATCACCTGGTTCTTCTGCGCATCCAGTCCCTTGGTGACACTGTTCTCGCTAGTATTGCCGAATGCGTTGCCCGAAAGAATAATGTTCTTATTGCCCTCAGCAACCCAGAATCCAACACCCTGACCGGGGTTCGGTACATCGCGGTTGAAGGCCTGGCAACCAATCAGCTGAGTGCCCGGCGCATCAACCGACACGTGGAAGCCGTGAGCCTCACCCAACTTTGCCGAGCCCTCCAAATTATCAGCGTGACCGTTAGAGTCAGCCACACAGTTAACAAAAGAATTGTTGCCGTACTTAATGAGGAAGCCATGACCGCCGTTATCCTGCGCATCGCACTGGCTGAAAGTATTGCGGGTGCCCTTGATGTAGAAGCCAGCACCTGCCTTGCTATCTCCGTCTAACGCTACAGAACGCTTGGAGTACCAGGTTTTTACCTGTGACCAGCTGGTATTGGAGGTGTAGAGCTCAACTGTTGCAGCGTCCACCTTGGCGCGGTTAGCAGATGATAAATCAATCATTGAGAACATGTTGTCGGCGCCACCTGATTTAAAAGCTTCACCGACCACAAGAGCAGACCGCAAGAACTTACGTCCGCGGATGCGCTCCACCGTCATACCTTGATCATCGGCGCCCTTAATCTTGATGCCCATATCCAAATCCCACAGGGTTAGCCCCGAAATTCGATGCGCGGCATCCGGGTCAGCTGGCGAATCACCGTTCTTGGTGTTGTACAAAACGCCAACCACGTTTTCAATAGATTCAGCGTGCTTGATGGCGTCCTTGCCCGGTTTGATGCTCAAATCATGCAGGCCAGAACGGTAGACCGGGTCAGAGTTGTTTTCTTTATCGGTGCCGATGCGAAAAACTCCGGCAAGCTCGCCCCACGTACCGGTGGGCATGAACTGGGTTGCCTCGCCCAAACCGATAAAGCTGACCTGGTTGCGAACTTCAACGCCTTCATCGTCAACCGCGTAAATACCGGGAGGGAAGACAATCGCTCCGCCACCGTTATCAGCCAAAGACTTTGAGAGCTGATTAATTTTGCCGTTGACGGGGGTGGAGCCGTCGTTTGAAATGCCCTCGTCGGTGGCAACGAGCAAGCGTGAACCGTCAGCGGCCTGTGCTGTGGTACTGCCCATGGACGCTGCAAGAACAGCGAGCGCTCCACCGCCTAAAAATTGTGCGCGAGTTACCAAAAATCTTCCCCTCAATTGTTGTTGCGCAAGAATGCGCCAAAGCGGTGCCGGTAACTCCCCAAAAGTTACCGGACCGTCAATAGACTCTGTTGAGTTTACCCTACTTGGTCAGTGGCGTCTGTGGGCGGGTTAGTGCATATCGGCCAATAAGTTTTTGAGATGACCTAAAATCATGGCACCATCCGCGCCTAAGCCGTCGTGATGGTGAGTAGCAGAGGTCCACACGCGGGTATTGGTCACAAAGTTTGCGGTGTTCATGGAGTGCTCGAAATCGACATAGATATCGGGAACGTAAGCGGCGGCAACCAGCGGAACCTCATTGCGAGCCAGCTGCTCGTGATCGTAGAGCCGACCCCAGTCGTCCTTTTCTGCCAGTGCATGTGCGGCTTCTGCGAGAGGACTCAACGATGGATCTTGGTCGAAGTACCAGTCAAAAGTGTGCTCGCCGGTGAACAGGAGCTGATGGGCGTCTGGCGCGAACTGCGGCAGTTCGGCAGAAATACGTTGCGCTGACCAGCGAGTGGGGGCGGGCGAGGGAGAAAGCTTGTTCGCACCAACCGGTACAGCGGGACCATCCGCGTAAATCGCCTCGTGAAGTAGCGCGTAGATCGGCGAACCTATAAAGCTGACGCAACTTGCGACATCACGAATAAACTGCTCTGAAAGATGCGAGTGGCTTTCGGCAAAAGCAGATTGCAGAATGTAGTGCAGTTGGTGGATGCGCGCGTTACCGCCCAAATATGAACCGAGCATCTGAAAACGTTCAGGGGTGAGTCGTTCACCCGTGGGAAGCTTCTCGGTTTTACTCGCTAGGTGCTCTGCAATGCGATTGGCTAGCGCAGCATCCTCTGGATACCAGCCAAAGAATTCCTGGTTACGAGCCTGTGTACGGGCATAAGTTGAGCGGTAAACGCCATCGACGTGCGCGCGAATTGGTGCAAGGCCTGCCGTCATACGGCTGTCTTTTAGGGAACCCGGCGCAAAACTGAGGTAGCTCAGCGTGAGGAATCCGCCAAAGCTCTGACCCATTGTGGACCACCGGCGATCTGCCCTGTCTACGGTCAGAAAGTCGCGCACAACTTCGGCATCGGCAATGATTGAATCTGCCCGGAAGAGTTCTGCGTACTGTACTTGGCTCTCAACAGAGCCAAGAGCGGTGAGAGTCTGAGCAATCAGCGGTGTCGAATTGCCGGTGCCTCGTTGATCGAGCAGAATGACGCGGTGGGTTTGAGCAAGCTCTGCTACCCAGCCGGCATCGGATGCAGGACGCGGGGATGCGCCGCCGGGGCCGCCCTGCAGATAGACCATGAAGGGCCGTGCCTCTACTGCGGTGGTGGGCTGGGATGATGTATCGATGACTTCGCGGGCAAAGACTGTGATGGTTTCTTGTGCTAACGGGTGGTCTTGAGCAACTTCAGCTGAGTGCCCAAAAATCAGACCGTGTGTTAGAGGCACTGTGAACCAGTGATCGATGAGATCAAAATTTCCGATGCGGTGACACGCGCCTACCTTGTGGGAAGGCTGCGGAAGTGAAACGTTAATGAGGTGCGGGGCGGTCATTGCTACTCCTGTGTATTGTGCAGCCGGTCTGTTGGTTGATGCTTGGGTGGGTTAGTCCAATTCAAGTTCAGGATCTTCTGCTCGTGCCTGCTCATAAACTTCTTTAGCCGCGAAGCAGTTGATGATGCCCATCAGCACCCCGGTTATCACATCGGGCCACATGGAGTACCAGAAGAAGGTGCTGATTCCCGCGAGAATCATCAGAACGTTGGCCACGGCATCATTACGGGCTGCAAGCCACGCGCCACGAGTGAGGGCAGTATTACCTGAGCGAAGGCGCAACAATAGCATCGCGCAGAGAAGATTTACCGCAAGGGCTGCAACGGATGTTGCCGTGAGAGCCGTAGGTTCCGGAACTGAAGCTGAAAACACCTTATAAAGAGCTGTACCAAATGCTGCGATAGCCGGGATCAGAATAAGTGCTGCCAACCCGAACGACGCTTTCCGGCGGCTGGTAACCGACCAGCTCAAGGCGCAAAAGACCAGGCCATTGATCAAGAAGTCTTCGAGAAAATCTGCTGAGTCGGCAAAGAGCGAGACAGAACCGATGAAAGCTGCAATAGTTGCCTCAACAACTGCAGCTGCACCGTTTAAGAGCGCGACAAGCCCAACAATGCGCCGGGCAGAATTACTCAGGTTACGTGCGCTGAGCTCCTGGTGTTCAGTCATATCGTGAAAACTTTCGGTAGACCATGAAAACGCGCAATTCTGAAGCCTTTTGACACATTCATTCTTCAGAATTGCACGTACTCATCAAGACGCGGTTAGTTGCCAACGCTGAGCATGCGAACAACGGGAGTACCGGCCGCATCAGAAGCAACCAAATCAATCTCGGCGGTAAACGCCCAATCATGGTTATCGTCGGGGTCAGAGAGAATCTGACGAACCTTCCAGATGCCAGGATGCTCGGTCACATCGTCATCGATGCTCAGTAGTTGAGGGCCACGAGCGTCCGCGTCGGTGTAGATGTCATCGTACTCATCAAAATAATCGTCCATGGCATCTGCCCAACGGTCAGCGTCCCAACCGTATTCCTCATCCATGCTGCCCAAAATCTTGTCACGCTCATCGGCAAAAAGCTCCACGCGACGGAACATAGCATTGCGCACCATTACCTTGAAAGCACGAGGATTATCGGTAACTGACGGTGCTTTTTCTGCAACCAACTCTTCAAGGGTTTCTTCCTTGGGCTGGTAGTCTTCACCGGCAGCTAGTTTCTCCCACTCATCCACCAGTGAGGAGTCAGTCTGTCTAATAACTTCGCCCAACCATTCGATGATGTCGGTTAGATCATCGTTGAGAGCAGAGACCGGAACGGTCTGACGCAGCGCCTTATAGGCATCGGATAGGTAGCGCAACAAAATGCCTTCGGAGCGATCCAAGGAATAATACTGCACGTACTCACCAAATCCCATAGCGCGTTCGTACATATCGCGCACCACTGACTTGGGCGAAAGCTCGAATTCGCGTACCCACGCTGCCGAAGACGAGTAGGTTTCGAAAGCCTGTTCCAGCAAGTCTTCAAGCGGTTTAGGGTAGGTAATCTTATCGAGCTCGTTCATGCGCTCGTTGTAGTCCATGCCCTCAGCTTTGAACTCGGCGAGCGCCTCAGACTTCGCTTTCTTCTCCTGCATCATCAAAACTTGACGCGGTTTTTCGAGTGTGGCTTCGATAATCGATACCGCATCGAGTGCGTAGGTCTCAGACTCTGTATCGAGCAACGAGAAGGACGCGAGCGCGAAAGGTGAAAGCGGCTGGTTGAGCGCGAAATTCTCTTGTAGATCTACAGTGAGGCGCACGCGAGCGCCGTATTCATCTGGCTCATCTAGACGCTCAACCACGCCACCAGCTAATAGTTCGCGGTAGATGCCCAGTGCCTTGCGCATTAGTTGACGTTGCTTGATGCGCGGTTCGTGGTTGTTTTCCAAGAACTTACGGGCTGCGGTAAAAGGGTCGCCTTCGCGCTGCAAAATGTTGAGTAGCATGGAGTGCGATACACCGAAAGAGCTGGTCAATGGCTCTGGTGATGCTTCAACCAGCTGATCGAAAGTCTTTTCGCTCCACGCCACAAACCCCTGCGGCGGCTTCTTTTTCTTACCGCGAAGGGACTGCGCCATCTTCTTTTCATCACCGGCAAACTTCTCGCGAGCCTTTGCTTCTAAACGAGCGTTTTCAATGTCGTGCTCCGGTGCCTGAACCACTACGGTACCTGCGGTATCAAAACCTGCTCGACCGGCGCGTCCGGCGATTTGGTGGAATTCACGGGCCTTGAGGCGGCGGGTGCGTTCACCATCGAACTTAGATAAAGCAGTAATGAGAACGGTGCGAATGGGCACATTGATGCCCACACCCAAGGTATCTGTACCGCAAATGACTTTCAGCAGTCCTGCTTGAGCTAACTGCTCAACGAGGCGGCGGTATTTCGGTAGCATACCTGCGTGGTGGACGCCGATGCCGTTTTTCACCAGCCGCTGGAGAGTCTTGCCGAAACCGGGCATAAAACGGAAGTCCGCCAGAAGTTCGTTGATGCGTTCTTTATCTTCTTTGGACGCGATGTTGACGCTCATCAGCCCCTGGGCAGCATCGATGGCTTGCAACTGGCTAAAGTGCACAATATACACCGGAGTTTGACGGGTAGATACCAGCTCTTCAACGGTTTCTTGTACGGTGTTGTTGGAATAGTAAAAATGCAGGGGGATAGGACGCTCGGCATTGGTGACCAACGTTGATGTGCGGCCGGTGAGCTCCGTCATCTCCCGCTCAAAACGGGTGGTATCACCCAGAGTTGCGCTCATGAGCAAGAACTGTGCCTGGGGCAGATCAAGGAGCGGCACCTGCCACGCCCAGCCGCGTTGCGGGTCTGAGTAGAAATGAAACTCGTCCATGATCACCTGGCACAAATCAGCGTTTTCGCCCTCGCGTAGAACCACGTTCGCTAGAATTTCGGCGGTGCAACAGATGATAGGAGCATCGGCGTTGATCGATGAATCGCCGGTAATCATGCCAACATTCTCAGCGCCAAAAATTGCAACGAGGTCAAAGAACTTTTCGGAGACCAGCGCCTTGATAGGTGCCGTGTAATAAGAACGCTGACCCGTGGCTAATCCCACGTAATGCGCTGCAACTGCCACGGTAGATTTACCCGAGCCCGTGGGGGTCGCCAAAATAACGTTGTTGCCCTGAGCTAGTTCAAGTACAGCTTCATCCTGTGCGGGGTAGAGTTCCATACCGCGCGATGAAATCCACGCTAAGAAGCCCTCATACATTTCGTCGGGACTCAGCGGATTAGACGCGAAATCACCGCGGAAATAGTGATTTTCCGGCTGTGCGAGTTTGGGTGAAAGATGCTCAAGAATATTCATGATGCTTCAAATTCTACCGGTCGCAAGATGCGTGCCTGCAAGATTAAGCTGAAGGGAAGGGAGGTAATACACTGTTTCTTGAGGTTTATCATAAGATCCCCAACAACGTGTACTTTCTGTTGCGACATTCCTTTTTCAGCCGTTATCCGTAGTGAAAAGAGAACTCCCTTTTGACTGAGTCATCCCAGCCCTCACTGTATGTACCGTTTGAAACCCATCACCGGGTGGTATATCAAGATCCTCGCGAAGAGTCAGTCAACGCTCAGGACTATGCGCGAGGCCTTGCCGCTTATCTGGTCAGCCAGCATCCGCAGCTGAACATTAAAATCGTTGAGAGCAACGGTATCAAGTGCAACAATGTGGCTGATATCCACCGGCAACTTGCAGAGATGAGTAAGAACTGGAACCTCGATGAGGACGCCGCTGCCGAGTTTCCCAGCCTTGTTGGTCTTGCTGAGCAAGGGCTTGAGCCTGATGCGGATTCGCGGGCTCTGTCTGAACAACTTCAGCTTGCATACGCTTACGCACAACACACCGATGTACTAATCTTGGTTGAACCCTTGCAAGCTGTTGACCCACAAACACAGTCAATCATCTTTACGCAGCTTGAAAAGCGAGTTAAAAAGCATCCGGTGCTTGCTCAGAAGAGCAAAATTTTTATCGTCAGTGAAACAGATGAGGTTTCTCGACGCATCCAGCGTGACCGATCTGCTGCCTAACATCGGAACTCGGTGAGTATGAATTGTGCATCAACTGGTGCAGGCACTGCTCACTGCGCTTAGAATAAATTCACACAGCACATATTCACGTAAACCACATAGGGCACATGCCGCGGCAGGAGAGCACATGGCAATGATGAAGAAGAAACCGGCACCCGATGACGCGCCGGTTAAATTTCGTCTTGCACCGCCCGGGTGGCGCTGGCGAGCGATTCACATTATCCCGTTTTTCACGGATCTCATTTCAGTGCTCTTGGTTGCTTATCTGCCGGTGCTGATTGGCACTATCATTGACCTTCACACGGCTGGCGAAACCCAGCGCGCTTGGTCTCAGATGAAATGGGCAGTGCTGATTGTGCTCTACTTCTGTTTCAATGAAATATTCACCTGGGGCATTACTTTCACGGTGGTTGCTGCCCTCGAAAGAGCCTGGCGCACGTACGTTGGCCGACTCGTCTTCAAATCATCGGGGCAAGAGATCGGTAACCTCATCGCACTCATGAATAAAGACAGCCGCACTATGGCCGCTCTGTGGCAACCGATGATTCTCGCATCTTCTGCAGTCGGTGCCACCGCAATGGGTACCTATCAGCTCTGGAAAATCAGCCCTGTGGTTGCTGCCATTGTGCTAGTGGGACTCATCGTGACTCTTTTTGCCCTCACACGCATCTCAAAAGTCATCGAAAAGCACTCAGAAATTTTCCGTGACAAAGTCGGAGTCAATACCTCTAAAGCAAGTGATATTGCTTCGGCTATACGTACCATTTTGGGGTTGGGCGCGGGGCCGCGCATGATGCGGCGCTACACCCACAGCGCTGAAGACCTGTACGAATCTCAGCTGAGGTTAGAACGCGTGCAGACCTGGTCTTTTGCGGCCCGCAACTTTCTCGTCGGAACCGTTACTCTCCTGGCCATTGCCTTTGCACTTCGCGGCACCCTTGCTGAAGGCACATGGCTCGCCGACACCCCAGCAGGGCAGCTAGTATCTATAGCCGGTCTGATTAATGTCATGACTGGCCCCATTTGGTCGGTTGAAATGCTACTGTTCGCCTGGCGTAACGCGCGTGTTGCTTTCAAACGCGTAGATCAGCTGGTTCACGATAACGAATCCGCACCCGTAGACACACACCGCGCAGCTTCCCCAGTTGCATCGGTAAAAATTCCTGATTCAACGCAGACCGTGGTGTTTATGAACCCGCGCGATATGAATCTCACGGCGCAAGAATGTGCAGAGGCACTCGTCCACCAGCTTCGAAGCCAAAGTAGCGGTGGAAAAGACAGGGAACGCGTCCTGCTCTCAGAACCCAACCCGATGATCTTCGCCGGCACTCTTCAAGAACACGTACAACTTGGCACCGATGTGTTGGACGATCAGCATATTATCGAGCTGCTACGGCTGACCGACTCACTAGAGATCGCCTACCGACTTGGCGGAAAAGACCCCGCTCAATACCTGCAAGCTTCAATCAGCGCTGAAGGAGCAAACCTCTCCGGCGGGCAGCGTCAGCGTCTGGCGCTGGCTCGTGCGCTCGCGCAGGACGCTACAACATTGGTGCTCACGGAGCCGTTGAATTCTGTCGATGAACCTAGCCAAAAGTATATTTTTGATCATTTAGAGCAAAAATGTGCACGCGATTATCCGCTAGAGAACATTCGGAAAATCTATGTTGTCAGCACCACCATGGAAGCTGAACGACGGATCGCGACCCAACATCGCTCGGATCATCACAACGTTGCCGCTCACTCCGTGCACCACGTTGTTGAACAGTACGAAGAAGCCATCACGAGTTCTTTGCAGAAAATTGAGCAGACGCCGATGACCAGCCAGCGCGAAATAGAACAGGAGCACCACCGTGGCTAACCTTCTTCCTGTCGCGTCCACCGGTAAAACCTGGCGGATGCTGCTGGCAAGCGTCATGCGAACTCCCGGTCAGTTTTTCTGGTTGATAGTGCTCTTCGTGTTGAGCTCACTGACCTCGTTGGCGATTCCCATCGCAATTGGCAGGCTGGTAGATGCCGCGTCGTCCCGTACTTTGACCGGCTTTCCGTGGGGTTTTATTCTTCTGATTGCTCTGGCGGTGGTGGTAGGCGCACTCCTCACCCGTGCGTGGACTTTTCAAGGGCAACGCCTGGGCGTTCGCCTGAATCGAGACCTCGGTATCGACATGGTGGGGGCTGCCCTCGAACTTGACGCTCAAACCGTAGAGGACGCTGGTTCTGGGGACTTGTTGTCGCGGCTGACCGACGATGTCGACTCCATTAGACAAGTTCTTGCGCAGGGACTCCCAGAATTCTTGTATATCACGGTCTATATGATTCTGACGGCTACAACCTTGTTCTTTGTCAATCCCTTCATTGGGCTTGTGGCTGTTCCAACGTTTGTGCTGATGGCGATTCTTCTGTCTATTTTTCTGCCGCGCATTGGAAAACTCACCCTTTATCGTGCTGAGGCAATGTCTGACTTTACCGTTGTTGCAAACGAGAATATTCGCGGTGCAAGCACCATGCGTGAGCTAGGTATTGAGGGCGCCCGCTTGCAGGTTCAAGAAAACCGCGTTGATTCCATATATTCCATTGCCCGCAAGCTGGTGTCGCTTCGTGCTACCTATTGGGCGATTGACGGATTCAACTCGTACATGCCTCTCTTGCTTTCGATTATCTGGGGTGCCATCTGCGTCGAACGGGGCTGGGCTAGCTGGGGCGATGCAGCGACAGCATCAATCATGCTCTTTGGCATGCGCGTGAACGCCGATATTTTTACCTACTGGCTTGACCGCCTGCGAGAAATGTCGGTGACGATGGGACGAGTATTCGGCGTGATTGATTTATCGCATCAACAAAAAGCGCGTCGTGAGCAGGCTGCTAGTAGCAAGGTCAACACTGAATCTGTTACTGACGATGTGGTCATCCGTTGTGAGAGTCTCACGTATGGTTATACCCCGGAATCTTCAGTTATCAAGGGCGTTAACCTTGACGTTCGGGCGGGGGAGAGCATCGCACTGGTTGGACGCTCAGGCTCAGGTAAAACCACTTTGGCACGCCTGATCGCTGGGTCTTTGACTGCTGATTCAGGTACGGTTTCTGTTGCTGGTTCTCCCGTGGGTAATGGACTCTATCCCACTCAGGTAGCCCAAGACGGGCGTCCTGCATTGCTGATTTGTACACAAGAAGCACATCTTTTCTTAGGTACGTTGTCTGACAACATGACAGTAGCCGCTGAAAACGCAACCGAAGCAGAACAGCTTGCGGCTCTTCATGCCGTCGGCGCCGATTGGGTGGACGATTTGCCTGACGGTCTTGACACCGAACTCGGAACTTCAGCAACCCAGCTCACGCGAGACCAGATTCAGCAGCTGTCGCTGGCACGCATCGTTGTGGCTAACCCGCACGCTGTTATTCTCGATGAATCTACGACGCAGCTTGAAACAGCGGACGCGTGTGCATCGCTGCACGCAATTTTGAAGGATCGTGCAGTAATTATCATCAGTCACGATGCCAGGATCGCTTCGATGGCATCTCGTGCGGTGCTGTTGAAAGGCGGTCGAATCGAGGCAGAAGGCACGCCGGCGCAAATGTTCGCGTTGTCTTAACGTCTGGGCTATTGCGTCCGCTGAAATGATGCGCCAGCAATGGTGACAATTGTGATGGCTGTTACTAAGATGATGGTTGTATATATAACCACATGAGAAAGAGCCCGCTATGAGCGCACCTTTTCCCTCCGACCTTGAAATCGCTCAGGCAGCGACCCTGCACCCGATTGTTGAGGTTGCTGAAAAATCAGGCATCGATGAGGACCGCCTGGAACCCTACGGCAAATACGTCGCTAAAGTGGTTCTCGATGAAACCACGACCGCTGAAAACGCTCGCAAGCGAGGCGCTAAGTACGTTGTTGTCACCGCTGTAACTCCCACGCCCTTGGGCGAGGGTAAGACAGCAACATCGGTTTCGTTGGCACAGGGAATGGCTGCAACCGGCCGCAACGCTATGCTCACTCTACGCCAGCCCTCGATGGGGCCGACCTTCGGCATCAAAGGTGGTGCAGCAGGCGGTGGCTACTCGCAGATTATCCCCATGGAAAAGTTGAACCTGCACCTGACCGGTGATTTCCATGCCGTGACCGCAGCGCACAATCTGCTGGCAGCAATGATCGATAACCACCTGCACCAGGGCAATGAGCTTAATATTGATCCGCGCGCTATCACCTGGCGACGGGTTCTGGACGTCAATGATCGCTCGCTGCGCAACATTGTTATTGGCCTGGGCGAACGTATGGATGGCGTTGTTCGCGAGAGCGGTTTTGATATCACCAGCGCCTCAGAAATCATGGTCATTCTCTCGCTTTCCACGAGCTTTGAAAACCTACGTGAGCGCCTGGCAAAAATCGTCATTGGTTTCAACTACGATGGTCAGCCGGTGACCGCCGCCGATCTGAAAGCTGATGGCGCACTCTCCGTTATTTTGCAGGATGCCATTAATCCCAACCTGCTTCAGACCCTTGAAACCACCCCGGCTCTGATCCATGCAGGCCCCTTCGGCAATATTGCAACCGGAAACTCATCGGTGGTAGCGGATTACGTGGGTCTTGAGCACTCAGGCTACGTGATTACCGAGGCAGGTTTCGGTGCTGATATGGGCGCTGAGCGTTTCTTTAACGTCAAGTGCCGCGTCTCCGGTCTCAAGCCCGATGCTGCGGTTCTGGTCGTCACGGTTCGTTCGCTCAAATCTCACTCTGGCCTGTACAAGATTGTTCCCGGCAAGCCGCTACCCGAAGACATGCTCAAGGAAAGCCCCGAGGACGTCCGCGCTGGCGCATCCAACCTGCAAAAGCACATCGACATCGTTCGTTCTTTCGGCGTGCAGCCGGTTGTTGCAATTAATGCGTTCCCCACTGATTTTAATTCAGAGCATGAAGAGATCCGCCGGATTGCTGAAGAAGCAGGCGCTCGCGTCGCTGTGCACCGCGGTGTCGCACAAGGCGGTAAGGGCACTATGGAGCTGGCGGACGCTGTGGCTGAGGCTTGCGATGACGTGAGCGAGCTGAACTTTACCTACGAACTCACTGACTCTTTGGAAACTAAGCTCGAGAAGGTAGCGACCGACGTCTACGGCGCAGACGGCATTGAGGTCACGCCTGCCGCACGCAAGCAGCTCAAGCTGTACGAAGAGCTTGGGTATGGTGAACTCCCCGTTGTGATCGCAAAAACCCATCTCTCCATTTCTTCGGATGCGTCGCTGAAGGGCGCTCCGACTGGTTGGACGTTGCCGGTGCGTGAGGTTCGTCTTGCAGCAGGTGCAGGGTACGTTTATGCCATCTGCGGCACCATGCGCACCATGCCTGGACTATCAAAGTCACCGGCGGCAGAGCGCATCGGTTTTGATGAAGACGGTCGCATGGTGGGACTGTTCTAAGGAGCTATTCGTAATACCTGGCGTTGAACTTTAGAAGCCTAGCGTTAGCACTGCCGGTACTTTCTGTCTTACCAGAAAGTACCGGCGGTGTGCTTTAGGGTGGAGTGTATGGATATGTGGCTTCCCGATACAACGAACGCGCGAGTCTTGGCGCAGACGCCTCTCGATGAAGACTATGTCGAGCACTCCCGATTCACCGGTGCAGACTGGTCCGGCGTTGACCAGAGCGCGGCAACTTTCGATAGCTGTTCTCTCACTGCGGTGGGGCTTGACGGATGCTCCTGGGATAAAGCGCGGGTGGTAAATAGCGAGCTTCACAACCTCTCTGTTGCCCACCTTCAAGCACCAGAGTCATCCTGGGAGCGCGCGGTCATCGAAGGTAGTCGCTTTGGCGTCCTAGAACTAAGAGATTCCCGTATCAAACATATGGTTATTCGCGACTGCAAAATAGATGTCCTCAATCTTCGAGCAGCACGGTGCACTCACCTGATGATTGAAGGATGCGCGATAGGGGAGTTGGACGCCACTGGAGCTACAATCAGCCACGTCGAGTTCGCAGATACCAGTGTAGAAACTCTCACCGTATCGCAATCACATCTTCACCGGGCCAATCTCAGCGGAGCACAACTGCACAAGGTTCTCGGGGCTTCATCGCTACGCGGTGCCGAAATCAGCGAGTTTCAACTGCAACAATTAGCACCAACTTTCGCCCAAGAACTCGGCATCAGCGTGCGTTAACCAAAAACAGGCGTCCTGCACCGAGGTGCAAAGACGCCTGAAATGTTTCGGAAAATCTATTTACCAGCCGCGAGCTTCCCACTCATCGAGGTTATCGCGGTCAGCGCCTAGCGTGGTGTGCTGGCCGTGTCCGGGAAGAACGATGGTGTTGTCATCAAACGCATCAAAAATCTTGGTGCGAACATCGTGTAAAAGCTGCTTAAAGTCCTCAGGGGAATTGGTTTTACCTACGCCGCCAGGAAAGAGAGAGTCCCCTGTAAAGAGGATAGTGGGAGTCGCCTCCTCACTGTCACCGCGCAAGACTAGGGTAATTGATCCAGGGGTGTGTCCCACCAGGCTGATGACTTCAAGTTCAAAGCCCTCAAAGCGTAGAGTTTCACCGCCTACCACTGCCTGTGCGATGCTGACGCCCTCTTGCTCGTCGATAGCCTCAACATCATCGTGGCCCGCAACGGTGTGCGGTTCAAAATGCTGAACGGTTGCGGGCAGAGCGCGAATATGATCCCAGTGTGAATGGGTGGTTATCACCGTCGAAAGGCGTGCTGAGGCACCGTCTAAATCCTCATCAGCGGCGGATTCTACAAACTCTCTAATACGATTAAAATTATCTGCGGCGTCAATCAAAACCTGCTCACCGCTGGATTTTGAGGTAATAAGGTAGACGTTATTTTCCATCTCAGAGACTGCAACCACTCGAACGGTGAGCTCGTCGTTATCAATCATGAGGTGTGCGGCAGGAGTTGTTGTCATAACCACAATCTTAGGCTAAACACAGACCAAAAGGTAAGAACACGATCTATAAATCTTGCAGATAAGCCCATAGCAATTATTAGTTGACAATCCTCGCACTAAGACAAGTAGGCGTATAGAATATATGTTCGAAACACACGACAAGATGAGTAGGACGCCCATGTCACAAACAGCGCATAAGCCTAACGATCTCACCAGAATCCTGGTGCAGGGGGCTCGCGAAAACAATCTCAAAAACGTCAACCTTGAGATTCCCCGCGACGCTATGGTTGTCTTCACCGGGCTGTCAGGGTCCGGCAAATCTTCGCTCGCCTTTGACACCATCTTTGCTGAAGGCCAACGACGCTACGTAGAGTCTCTCTCATCGTACGCCCGTATGTTCTTGGGACAGGTTGACAAACCCGATGTGGATTTCATCGAAGGTCTTTCACCTGCGGTTTCAATCGACCAGAAATCCACCTCTAAAAACCCTCGCTCAACGGTAGGCACAATTACCGAAATTTATGACTACATGCGTCTGCTGTGGGCACGCATCGGTCACCCACACTGTCCCGAATGTGGAGCTGAGATTTCAAAACAGACCCCTCAGCAAATCGTCGATCAAATCCTGTCGTACCCCGAACGCACCCGCCTGCAGGTGCTGGCTCCTGTCGTGAGCGCTCGCAAGGGCGAGTTTGTTGATCTTTTCAAAGAGCTTTCCGCTGAAGGTTACTCGCGCGCCATCGTCGACGGCGAACAGATTCAGCTTTCAGATCCTCCCAAGCTTGAAAAGCAGTACAAGCACACCATCGATGTTGTGATTGACCGCATCGTGGTGAAAGACGGTATTCAGCAGCGCCTCACAGACTCCGTAGAAACCGCCCTTAACTTAGCGGGCGGACGCGTCGTTATGGACTTCGTGGACCGCGAAGAAGGCAGCGACGACCGCACGCAGATTTTTAGTGAAAATTTGGCATGCCCCAACGGTCACGCCATTCAGCTTGAAGAAATTGAGCCGCGTGCTTTCTCCTTCAACTCACCTTTTGGTGCCTGCTCGCAGTGTGACGGTATTGGCTCACGTCTTGAAGTTGATGAAGAACTGATCATCCCTAACCCTGATTTGTCACTGGCTGAAGGCGCAATCGCACCGTGGTCACAGGGTAAATCTCGTACCGAGTATTGGCTTCGTCTGCTCTCAGGCTTGAGCAAAGAAGTTGGTTTTGACCTCAATACCCCGTGGAAAGATTTGTCTAAGAAAGCGAAGAAGGCTGTTCTGCACGGTAAAGATTTCAAGGTCACCGTTGCCTACAAGAACCGTTTTGGACGCGAGCGTCGCTATACCTCAGGTTTCGAAGGCGTTTTTGCCTACATCAAGCGCAAGCATGAAGAAACTGAATCTGACTGGTCGAAGGATCGTTACGAACAGTACATGCGTGAGGTAGCATGCCCCGCGTGTAACGGTGCCCGTCTGAACCCCGTCATCCTGGCGGTCAAAATTGATGGTAAGTCCATAGCGGATGTCACCGAGATGCCGATGCGAGATGCTCTGGACTTCATGCGTCAGGTTCATTTGAGTGATCGCGAGAAGAAGATTGCTGAACAGGTGTTACGCGAAATTGATGCGCGTTTGCAATTCTTGCTGGATGTCGGTCTGGACTATCTGAATCTCGCTCGTGCCGCAGGTACCCTTTCGGGTGGTGAAGCGCAGCGTATTCGTCTTGCTACCCAGATTGGCTCCGGTCTGGTGGGTGTTCTTTATGTTCTTGACGAGCCGTCTATCGGTTTGCATCAGCGCGATAACCGCCGCTTGATTGATACCTTGACCAAGCTACGCGATATGGGCAATACTCTCATCGTTGTCGAGCACGATGAAGACACCATGAAAGAAGCCGATTGGATTGTGGACGTTGGCCCCGGCGCTGGCGAGCACGGTGGCGAAATTGTGCACTCGGGTACTTTCAAGGATCTTCTTCATAACGAGCGTTCCATTACCGGTGATTACATGGCGGGGCGTCGCACCATCGATATACCTCAGACCCGTCGTGATATCGACAAGAAGCGTATAGTCAAGGTTGTTGGTGCCCGCGAGAACAACCTGAAAAATGTTGATGTCAAGTTCCCGCTTGGTGTACTGACAGCTGTTACCGGTGTTTCTGGCTCGGGTAAGTCAACTCTGGTGAACGATATTTTGTACACCGCTTTGGCTAATAAACTGAACGGCGCTAAGCAAGTTCCCGGTCGCCATAAGTCTATTGAGGGCTTGGAACACCTGGATAAAATTATTCACGTTGACCAGTCACCAATTGGCCGAACCCCGCGTTCAAACCCGGCTACTTACACCGGCGTGTTTGACCATGTGCGTAAGCTCTTTGCAGAAACCAATGACGCTAAGGTGCGCGGCTACCAGCCTGGACGCTTCTCTTTCAACGTGAAGGGCGGACGCTGCGAGACGTGCGCCGGCGACGGTACCCTTAAGATTGAGATGAACTTCTTGCCCGATGTCTACGTCCCGTGCGAAACCTGCCACGGCAAGCGTTACAACCGTGAGACCTTGGAAGTGAAATACAAGGGCAAGAACATCGCCGATGTTTTGGAGATGCCCGTTGCAGAAGCGGCAGAGTTCTTTGCCGCCTTCACTCCCATCGCCCGTCACCTCAACACCCTGGTTGACGTTGGTCTGGGCTATATTCGCCTGGGGCAGCCCGCCACCACCTTATCCGGTGGCGAAGCGCAGCGTGTCAAACTCGCATCCGAACTGCAAAAGCGCAGTAACGGCCGTTCCATCTACGTTTTGGATGAGCCAACTACCGGTCTGCACTTTGAAGATATCCGCAAGCTGCTCATGGTGATTCATGGTCTTGTCGATAAAGGCAACAGCGTCATCACCATTGAGCACAACTTGGACGTTATCAAGAGTGCAGACTGGATTGTTGATATGGGTCCTGAAGGCGGGGCCGGTGGTGGTACGGTTATCGCCGAGGGAACACCCGAAGACGTTGCAAAGGTAGCTGGTTCGCATACCGGTGAGTTCCTCAACGAAATTCTGGGGTAGTTTCATGGTGAATATCGTGTTGTGGGACGTTGACGGAACCCTTCTAGACCCTGCTGGTTCAATCACCGAAGGTATTGCCGAAGCTCTGGTGAAAAACGGTTTCGAGCGTCCTGATGAGAAAACTCTGGACGCCTTTGTTGGCCCTCCGGTGAACTATAGCTTGGAACATTTCACTGATGTTCCGCGCGAAAAGTTTTCAGATATCGTGGCAACCTATCGCGCCGCCTATAAAACCAAAGGATTACCTCAGTCAAAGCTTTACCCGGGGATGCGCGAGACTTTAGAAAAGTTCGCCTCCCTGGGCTACATCCAGGGTGTTGCAACCCAGAAGCCTCTGCATTTAGCTGAGGAAGTGGTTGAGATGTTCGACATCGCGCAGTTCTTTGAGGTTGTTGGTGGCGCTCGCGATGAACACGGCCAGAAGAACCTTGAGATGCCTAGCGATAAGCCGGGGATTATCGGGTACGTTCTCAACGCCTTGACCGAAAAATACGGTCAAAACGTATCTGCCGTGATGATTGGTGATCGCCAGTACGACGCGGTAGGAGCAGCTACGCACGGTATTCCTTCTATTGGAGTGAGCTGGGGATTCGGCGATGAGGCAGAGCGCTTGGAGCACTTTGATAATGTTGTCGATACTCCGAAGCAACTTCAGGTTCGTGTAGCTGAGCTTTTTGCCAGCTAGGCATTAGGCGTGCTTTTTAGGTATAACCGTAAGTAGTCGTAAGTCGATGGTCAGCATCTGATAGAACAAGCCATCCACTTTTGTTCTTGTTTCTTAGTTTTCAAGGAATCACCGTGGAATATTACAAGATGATTCAGAAATCAGTCAGCGGCATTTTGCGTACTGGTTTTCGTGCTCGCGTCACCGGTCTAGAAAATTTCCCCGAGGATGGGCCGGTCATCGTAGCCTCAAATCACCTTGCATTTCTTGACTCCATCATTATCTCGGCGCTGATGCCCCGTCGAGTGGCGTTTCTTGCTAAAAGCGAGTACGTCAACACTCCTGGGGTGCGCGGCAAAATGATGAAGTTGATGTTTGAGGCCATCGATATTATTCCGGTGAACCGTAGCGATCGTAAAGAGTCGATGAAAGCGCTCGGTAAGGCTCTTGAGGTGCTGAATGAGGGAAGGGTCTTCGGAATCTACCCTGAAGGCACTCGCTCGCGCGATGGTTACCTGTACCGCGGAAAAATTGGCATGGCCTGGTTGGCTCATATGACGGGAGCACCGGTTGTTCCCATAGGTCTTATCGGCACTGATAAGCTCCAAAAACCAGATTCCAATATGGTGTATCCCAAGCGGTTTACAGTGCGCGTTGGCAAGCCCCTTTATTTTGAAAAGACGGGGGAGACCATGACAGGTAAACAACGCAAAGAAACGACCGCAAAAATCATGGACGAAATCGCCGCTCTTTCAGGTCAGGGCCGTAAAGACGTCTATAACGTTTCCCCCTCAGCTTCGCGCGACGGTGGAGCAACTTCCTAAATTCACGCTAAGGAGCGTTTGTGGCAAACCCCGCTGACTACCGCCCAGCATCCGGCGAGATTCCTACAAACCCGGGTGTTTATCGTTTTCGCGACGAGTTCGGACGCATCATTTATGTTGGCAAAGCGAAGAACCTTCGCAACAGACTGAACTCATATTTCGCCCACGTCAGCGGGTTGAGCCCCAAGACTTATGCAATGGTTCATACCGCTGCGTCTGTGGAGTGGACGGTAGTGGGGAGCGAGCTCGAATCTCTGCAGCTGGAGTATACCTGGATCAAAGAGTATAAGCCTCGATTTAACATTGCTTTCCGCGATGACAAATCGTACCCCTATTTAGCGGTGACGCTTAAGGATAAATTTCCTCGTGCTCAGGTGATGCGCGGTGAGAAGAAGAAAGGCGTGCGCTATTTCGGCCCGTATTCTCAGGCGTGGGCTATTCGCGAGACGCTGGATGCACTTTTGCGCGTCTTCCCGGTGCGTACCTGTACAACGGGTGTTTTTAACCGCGCTCAAAAAAGTGACCGCCCGTGCCTGCTGGGCTATATCGACAAATGCGCCGCTCCCTGCGTGGGCAATATTTCGGTGGAAGACCACCAGAAGTTGGCGCAAGATCTAGCGAAGTTCATGGCGGGCGGAGCCGACAAATTTATTGCCGAGCTGACCGTGCAAATGAAGGACGCTGCTGCCGAGTTTGATTTTGAAAAGGCAGCACGCTTGCGCGATGACATTGCCGCGCTCGAAAAAGCATTTGAACGCAATGCAGTTGTCCTTGCCGATTCCGTGGATGCTGATTTGTTTGCTTTTGATCAAGATGATCTAGAGGCGGCAGTACAGGTCTTCTTTGTGCGCGGCGGCAGGATTCGTGGTCAGCGCGGTTGGATCGTTGAAAAAATGGATGACACCGACGATGCTGCGCTGATTGAACAGCTGATTCAACAGGTCTACGGCGAGGTGGCGGCGTCCATTGCGGTGGGGGATTCTGAAGAAGAACTAGCTCACCAGCGTCATGAAATTCCTAAGCAGATTATTGTTCCCGCGTTACCGCAAAACCATGAGCAACTCGAGGACTGGCTCAGCGGCATCCGCGGGTCCAAAGTCTCTATTGCTGTTTCGCAACGCGGTGACAAAGCGGCGCTGATGCAAACTGTGGAGGAAAACGCTAAGCACGCGCTCACGTTGCACAAGAGCCGTCGCGCAGGGGATCTCACTACACGTAGCGCATCCTTGGTGGAGTTACAGGAGAACCTGGAGTTGCCCGATCCGCTGATGCGTATTGAGTGCTACGATATCTCGCACGTTCAGGGTACCCACGTGGTGGCGTCCATGGTCGTCTTTGAAGACGGACTGCCGAAAAAGAGCGATTACAGAAAATTCTCGATTACCGGTAGCTCAGCCCGCGATGATACTGCCAGCATGTACGACGTTATTCACCGACGTTTTAAGCGCTACCTGCAAGATCAGGCTGAGCGTGAGCAGACTCCGCGAACCAGCGGCGAAGTCAGCGCGGAACGAGCACATGAGAAAGAGCCCGCCAAGTTCGCCTACCCGCCTAACCTCGTGGTGGTTGACGGCGGTCAGCCTCAGGTGAATGCGGCATCGGCTGCACTTGCTGATCTTGGCATCACCGATGTTTATGTGGTCGGTATTGCTAAGCGTTTAGAAGAGCTGTGGCTACCTAACGAGGATTTTCCCGTCATCCTTCCTCGTACTTCGCCTGCCTTGTACCTGATTCAGCGAGTACGCGATGAGGCGCACCGCTTTGCTATCACCTTCCACCGCTCTAAACGCGGCAAAGCAATGCTGTCGTCTGCTTTAGACGGAGTAGCAGGTCTCGGCCCGGCAAAACGTGAGGCTTTGATTGAGCACTTCGGCTCCTACAAAAAACTCACTGCCGCTACCGAAGATGAGCTCTTAGAAGTCAGCGGAATCGGACCTTCAATGGCTCAAAAAATCATTGCGCATTTCGAGCAAGAAAATTCAGCTGAGCGCGCTATCCCTTCCCAAGGAATTAACCTGACAACCGGAGAAGTCCTTGAGTAAGAGAGCGTAAAATAAGAGACGCGCATTCAGACTAAGACACCGGCGAACACTCTCGAAAGGGCAGTCATGGAGCAACAAAAAGAAATTATCAAACCTCAAATTCTGGTGATTACCGGTATTTCTGGTGCGGGTCGTAGCACAGCAGCGAACACTTTAGAAGATGAGGGCTGGTATGTGGTGGATAATATTCCACCGCAGATGTTGCAGCCGCTGGTTGATTTGGTGACCCGCGCCCCCGAATCAATTCCGCGTTTGGCGCTGGGTATCGATGTTCGCTCTATGGCCATGTACGAGGACATCACCGGCGCTATCGAAGATTTGCGCACCCCTCAGATTGACTTGACGTTGTTGTTCGTGGATGCCTCTGATAAAGACATCATTGCTCGCTACGAGGCTCAGCGCCGCCCACACCCGCTTCAAGGGGAGGGACGCATCCTCGATGGTATTACCAAGGAGCGCGAACTTTTCTCAGATCTGAAAGCTAATGCCGATACCGTCATTGATACTACGGGCAAGAACGTACATCAGCTTGCCCATGCTATGCGTGAGATGTTTAACGAGTTCGGTGCAACTAAGCTGCTGAACCTTACACTCACGAGTTTTGGTTTCAAGTACGGCTCCCCGGTTGATGCCAACATGATGATTGATATGCGTTTTATCCCTAACCCTCACTGGGTGCCGGAGCTCCGCGCGCAAACCGGTCAGGATCAGGCTGTCCGTGATTATGTTTTTGATAATCCCGGGACTGAAGAGTTTGTCACTCACTTTGTGGAAACTCTCAAACCTGTGCTCGATGGCTACCGCCGTGAAGGCAAGCATTACGCCACCATTGCCATCGGTTGCACCGGTGGTAAACACCGTAGCGTGGCGGTGACCGAGGAGCTCGCTAAGCGTCTGCGTACCCTTGGCACGGTGAGCGTCAATGTTCAGCATCGCGATATGAGGCGTGAATAAGGAGGCAGCAATGATGGATAAGACCATCACTGAACACGGTGAGCGTCTCGCTGTTTCTCCGCTATCCGCATCGTCCCCTTTGAGAGTGGTCGCCTTGGGCGGCGGCCACGGACTGTATGCGTCTTTGGCTGCTCTCAAACACGTCACCAGCGAACTCACGGCTGTGGTCACTGTAGCTGATGACGGCGGGTCGTCGGGTAAATTGCGTGAAGAAATGGGAGTGCTTCCTCCCGGTGATTTGCGCATGGCGCTTTCTGCTCTGTGCGACGATTCGGAATGGGGGCGTACCTGGGCTAGCGTCATGCAACATCGTTTTAAACATCCGACCTCGCCAGAAACTTTTTCTCTGGAAAACCATGCCCTGGGCAATTTGCTCATTGTGTCGCTGTGGGAGTTGTTGGGTGATCCCATTGCCGGTCTTGACTGGGCCGGGTCACTTTTGGGTGCTCGCGGACGCGTTTTGCCGATGTCGCTCACACCGTTGGTGATTAGCGGTGAAGTAAGAGAGGGTGAGCATCCGGGGAAGGGACTGACCACTGTCACCGGTCAAGCTAAGTTGGCGAAGGCCGGCAATATTGAAACCGTTCGTTTAGAACCTGCCGATGCTGATGCTTGCGATGAAGCTATTGAAGCGATTGATACTGCTGACTGGGTTATTCTAGGCCCCGGCTCTTGGTACACCTCGGTTTTGCCGCATCTGTTGCTACCTCAAACGCGTCGTGCCATTGAGCGTAGCTCAGCCCGCACCTGCGTGGTGATGAACCTTGAGCTCGCCAGCGATGAGACCACCGGTTTGGACGCCAGAGATCATTTGATGGTTCTCAAAAACTATGCTCCCGATTTGCAACTGGATGCCATTATTGCTGATCCCATTGCGGTAGCTGACCGTGAAAGTTTTGAAAAGACCGCTTCAAGCTTTGGCGCAACAGTTCGGTGGGCTGCCGTGCACGAGAGAAATAATCCTTTTGTGCACGACTCCCTTAAGTTGGGTGCTACTTATCGCGATTTATTCGCGGAATAAGTTAAATTCACAGCTTGATGTAAAAACATATAAAATAGTGAATTGTGTTTTTACGGGGCTGAGATGAGCGCCTAAGAAGTTAGCAATGCACACAATATAAGTTGGAGGACACACCGTATGGCCCTGACGGCATCGGTTAAAGAAGAACTGGCACGGTATGACGCTACGAAATCTTCTGTCAGAAAGGCGGAGGTTTCAACTATTTTGCGTTTTACCAGCAGCCTTCACTTGGTTTCTGGTCGCATTGTGATTGAGGCTGAGGTCGATTTAGAGGCAACTGCTTTGCGCCTTCAGCACAATATTGCTGATTTGTACGGGCATGATTCTGAGATTACTGCGGTCACCGGCGGAGGTTTACGTCGCGGCGGTCGTTATATCGTGCGTGTTGATCACGGTGGTGAGTCGCTGGCTCGTCAGACGGGGTTGTTGGATGCGCGTGGTCGCCCGGTGCGCGGTCTTCCTCCTGCCGTTGTGAATGGTTCGTTGGCAGATGCCGAGGCTGTGATGCGCGGCGCTTTCTTAGCGCATGGCTCGTTGACTGAGCCCGGTCGCTCCTCTGCACTTGAATTTACCTGCCCCGGCCCCGAAGCTGCTCTGGCTTTGGTGGGTGCTGCCCGCCGTCTTGATGTGATGGCGAAGGCCCGTGAAGTTCGCGGTGTTGACCGCGTTGTGGTGCGCGACGGTGAAACTATCAGCAATTTGTTGGAGCGTATGGGCGCTCATCACGCCTTAGAGAACTGGCGGGAACGCCGTCAGCGTAAAGAGGTGCGTGCAACCGCTAACCGTCTGGCTAATTTTGATGATGCAAACCTGCGTCGCTCAGCTCAGGCTGCTGTTGCTGCAGGAGCGCGTGTGGAACGTGCCCTTGAGATTTTGGGAGATCAAGTTCCTGATCATTTGCGCTATGCGGGGGAGTTGCGTGCTGCGCACAAGCAAGCATCCCTCGATGAGCTCGGACGTTTGGCTGATCCTCCCATGACCAAGGACGCGATTGCCGGACGCATCCGTCGTCTTCTAGCAATGGCAGATAAGCGCGCTGCCGAGCTGGGTATTCCCGGCACCGAGGCTAGCGCGTCGCACCATTAATACTTTTTTGACTCTGTCTTGGCTTCTAGCCGAGGCAGAGTTTTTTTATGCTGTGGTGTTGCTGTGTGCTTGTGGGAAGTGAGCACTCAAAACCCACAGTTGGAAAATGTGGGAAAATGTGGGCTTTAGTGGAGCGCTTCGCAAACTTTTTCAATTTTTGGGTTAAATTCCTTTGAATTCTGGTGAAACCCACGGAAAACCGCACGTAATCCTCAAAGAAAATAGTCAACTGGGCTAGAAAAACCTCAAAAAACCACCCAAACTCACACAAAGTGGGGTATAGTAGTGTGTGAACCGGACGGATAGCCCACCACATACGGGCTCACGTCAGATAACTTATCTGGCAGGGTTCGGATGCGGGAGCCCTTGCGTAGCAAGCGGTTTCCGTCCTAGCAAAATTCACTGATATATCGAGGAGTTAGATTCCAGTGACTGTACGCGTAGCTATTAACGGCTTCGGCCGCATTGGTCGTTCATTCTTCCGCGCAGCTCAGGCTCACGCAGAAGGCTTTGAGATTGTTGCAATCAACGACCTCACCGACAACAAGACCCTTGCTCACCTTCTCAAGTACGACTCAGTAATGGGCACCCTCGATTCAGAGGTTTCATTCGACGAAGAGTCAATCACCGTTGATGGCAAGGCAATCAAGGTTCTCGCTGAGCGCGATCCCGCTAACCTGCCCTGGAAGGATCTCGACATCGATATCGTTATCGAGTCAACCGGTTTCTTCACCGACGGTACCAAGGCTCAGGCACACCGCGATGCAGGTGCTAAGAAGGTTATCATCTCAGCACCCGGTAAGAACATCGACGGCACCTTCGTTGTTGGCGTAAACGATGACACCTACGACAACGAGTCAATGCACATCGTTTCAAACGCATCATGCACCACCAACTGCCTCGCTCCCATGGCTAAGGTCCTCAACGATGCATTCGGCATCGAAAAGGGTCTGATGACCACCATTCACGCTTACACCTCAGACCAGCGCCTGCTCGACGCACCTCACTCAGACCTGCGCCGCGCACGTGCAGCAGCTCTGAACATGGTTCCCACCTCAACCGGTGCAGCAGCAGCAGTCGGCTTGGTTCTTCCCGAGCTCAAGGGCAAGCTGGACGGCTTCGCTGTTCGCGTTCCCACCCCCACCGGTTCACTGACCGACCTCACCTTCGAAGCAAAGCGCGAAGTTACCGTTGAAGAAGTCAACGAAGCAATGCAGAAGGCTGCTGAGGGTGAGTTCAAGGGCCTCATCAAGTACTCAACCGATCCCATCGTGTCCAAGGACATTGAGGGTGAAGCTGTTTCAACCATCTTCGATGCACCTTTGACCAAGGTTATCGGCAACCAGGTTAAGGTTGTTGCATGGTACGACAACGAATTCGGTTACGTATCACGCTTGGTTCTGTTCACCAACAAGGTAGCAGCAGCTCTCTAAGCTAACTCAATAATGCCCCCGCCCACCGCTATATGGGTGGGGGCATTTTCATACCCTCTCTTTATAGATTTTTAAACTAATTGGAGTTGATCCATATGGCACGCGCTCTTGAAGAACTCTTGTCAGAAGGTGTTGAAGGTCGCTACGTTCTCGTGCGTTCAGATCTCAATGTGCCCCTCGACGGTAACACCGTCACTGATGATGGCCGCGTTAAGGCATCTCTTCCCGTGTTGACTAAGCTTGCTGAGGCTGGCGCACGCGTTATTGTCACTGCTCACCTTGGTCGCCCCAAGGGTCAGGTTGACCCCCAGTTCTCTATCGCTCCCGCAGCAAAGCGTCTTGCTGAGCTTGCTGACTTCTCAGTTGTCACTGCAACCGACGTTGTGGGTGAAGACGCTCAGGCTAAGGCTGCAGCTCTTCAGAACGGCGAAGTTCTGGTTGTTGAAAACGTTCGCTACGATGCACGCGAAACCTCTAAGGACGACGCTGAGCGCGGCGAATTTGCAGATGAGCTGGTTGCTTTGACTGGCGAGAACGGCGCTTACGTCAATGACGCATTCGGTGCTGTCCACCGCAAGCACGCATCGGTTTACGATGTAGCTAAGTGTCTGCCCGCTTACCTGGGTGACCTCGTCAAGACTGAAGTTGACGTGCTCAAGAAGACCCTGAACGATCCCGAACGTCCTTTCGTAGTGATTATGGGCGGCGCTAAGGTGTCAGATAAGCTCGCAGTTATCGAAAACCTCATCGGTAAGGCTGACACCATTTTGATTGGTGGCGGCATGGGCTACACCTTCGCAGCAGCTAACGGCTGGAAGGTCGGCCAGTCAATCCTCGAGAAGGATCAGATTGACACCGTCAAGCGTTACCTCAAAGAAGCTCCCGAGAAGGGCACCGAAATCGTTACCGCTGTAGATGTTGTCTGCGGTGATGACTTCTCCAACGACGCTAACTTCGAGATCCGTCCCATAGACGATATCGAAGGCGGCGAGCTCGGTGAAAAAGCAGACGGTCTGGACATTGGCCCCAAGACCCGCGAACTCTTTGCTGAAAAGCTCAAGGACGCTAAGACCATCTTCTGGAACGGCCCCGTTGGCGTTGCTGAATTTGAAAACACCGCACACGGTACTAAGGCAGTAGCTGAGGCAATCGTTGCATCAGATGCTTTCTCCATCATCGGCGGTGGCGACTCAGCAGCAGCTGTTCGCAAGCTCGGTTACTCAGATGACCAGTTCGGCCACATCTCAACCGGTGGCGGTGCCTCACTCGAATACATCGAGGGCAAAACCCTTCCCGGTATCGAGGTTCTCGGCGCATAAGTTTTTCTCACCGATGCGTGGTGGGCGTTCAAGGCTCACCACGCATCATCGAAAAACTTTTAGTGCGGATGCGCACTAGTTTTGGTGCGTACCGTTCACCATCTGTAGCTGGCCAGTGCCAGCGCGCGTCGTTGATTTCTTTCAGACGCGCACCCCAACAATTTTTCAAGGAGTACTTATGACTCGCAAGCCGCTCATTGCAGGCAACTGGAAGATGAACATGGACCACGCAGAAGGCGTTAGCCTGCTGCAGAAGCTCGCATGGACTCTTGATGATGCGAACTTCAACTACGACAACGCTGAAGTTGCCGTATTTCCTCCCTTCACCGACATCCGTTCAGTACAGACCCTCGTTGAAGGCGACAAGCTGAACATCGTTTACGGTGGCCAGGACCTTTCTGACAAGGATTCCGGCGCATACACCGGCGATATTTCAGGTGCGTTCCTGAACAAGCTCGGTGCAACCTATGTTCTCGTTGGTCACTCAGAGCGTCGCACCATTCACGGTGAAACCGACGCAATTTGCGCTGACAAGGTGCAGGCTGCTTACCGTCACGGTCTGACTCCCGTTCTGTGCGTTGGTGAAGGTCTTGAGATTCGTGAAGCTGGCACTCACGTTGACTTCACTCTCGAGCAGCTGCGCGGTTCTATCGAAGGTCTTTCATCTGAACAGGCTGAAACCCTCGTCGTAGCTTACGAGCCCGTCTGGGCTATTGGTACCGGCAAGGTAGCAACTAGCGCTGACGCTCAGGAAATGTCAGCTGCAATCCGCGCTGAGATCGAGAAGCTGTACTCAGCAGACGTTGCTGAGAAGGTTCGCGTTCTCTACGGTGGCTCGGTCAAGGCAGCATCAGCTCCTGAAATCCTGGGTGAAGCTGACGTTGACGGCGTACTCGTTGGCGGCGCATCACTCGATGCAGAAGAATTTGCAAACATCGCACGCTTTGACTCCAAGTAAGTCTTAGCCACGGTGAACCAGTTGGCGGCGACCTGTGAGGTTGCCGCCAACTGTGCTTAAAGCGAACCAAATGTTTGGACGCTCTTGATAAATACGTGTACCGTATAAAGGTACGAGTTAAATCGTTATCTACTATTGATGTAAAAGAAGGGTTCTCCGTGGAGATTCTTAAAATCGTTTTGATGGTTCTCATCGCGATTAGCAGCGTCTTGACCGTGCTATTGGTCTTGCTGAACCGCGGTAAAGGTGGCGGTCTCTCCGATATGTTCGGTGGCGGTATGACCACCTCCTTGAACTCTTCGGGTATGGCATCTAAGAACCTGATCCGTCTGACTATCACAGTGATCTTGATTTGGGTTTTCTCTGTGATTGGTTACGGTTTGGTTCTGCGCTTTGCAGACCCTGCAACTATGCTGTAAGTCTTTTTATACAAAAGCGCCTGCACGATTCTTTTCGTGCAGGCGCTTTTGTATATCCTAGCCCTAGGCGTATCTTTCAAGGATGCGTTGCCAAAGGTTTCAGAGGATATGAAAAGCCCCGGTAATGAGCGTTTGCGCGTGCTCACTATACCGGGGCTTTAGAGTTATTAAAGAGCGTCCTGGGTTGCCAAGATGAGGGTCTCTTCAGCGCCTCTAGCACCGGCACCAGGAGTTGCTGTCAGAATCTCTGCGGTGAGCTGATCATCGCTGAGTTCAGCAGCCTGACGAAGTCGCGCGGTCGCATCCTGTTTATCGCTACCTGCAATCAAGAACCAAATCTTGCGAGCGCGGTTGATGACGGGCAAGCTCATGCTGACGCGGGTGGGCGGCGGCTTGGGCGAGTTGCGGACAGCCAGAGAATCAAAAGTGGTCAGATGGATCTCTTCACGGTCGGGAAAGAGCGATGCGATGTGCCCATCGGGGCCAAGACCTAGCAAACCAAGGTCGAACGCAGGAGAGGCCTGACCTTCTGGTGCAAACTTCTTGAGTTCGGCGGTGTATGCCTCCGCAGCTTTATCAACTGAGTCGAAAACGTCTGATGCGCCCATGATATGCAGATTTTCAGCCGGAATTTCAAGCGAGTCAAGCAAGGCATCCTTAGCCTGCTTCTCGTTGCGATCTGCATGGCCGGTTTCTACAAACCGTTCGTCGGACCACCAGAAGTGAACCTTTGACCAGTCAATGGTGCGAGCCTGACCAGACTCAGCGATTGCTGACCACACGGCGATACCCATGGTGCCGCCTGTCAGTGAAAGGTGTGCGATTCCGTTGTTTTCAATCGCATCGTTGATAACGGCGAGAATGCGAGAGCCGGTAGAAGCAGCCAACTCGCTCTTATCTGCGTGTTCGATAACCTGTGGGTTAGGCATCGTATTCCTCCGTAAAATCTTCAACTTCGTCAATAACTTCTGCAGCGTTCATATCTACAACCATCTCCACTGCAGGGATAGCTTGAGTAAGCACTTCGCCGTAGACCTTATCGGGATCAAGACGGCGTAGCTCTTCTGCCAAGCATTCAGCAAGTGAACGAACCGGCAACGAAATTTGCTGGTCCGGGCCAATCGGAGACGTCAGGGTAGCAATGCTTCGTCCGGGGCGGTAAAGTATAACTTTGCCGTCTTCGCGTTCCAAAGCCACGCGGTAGAGACCGCGGTCTGCGCCCTTTGTCGTCAGATGAACCCCAGCTCCGAGTTTGTAGCCAAGCCACGCACCGAGCAGAACTACCGAGGGTGACTTCGATGAGCCAGCCACGCTCACGCGCTTAACCTTAGCCGCGGGGAGCTGATCAAGAACAGCAGCCAGCTGAATGCGCCAAAGAGTCAGACGAATCCACGCAAGATCGGTGTCACCGGCCGTGTAAGTCTTAGCCAGCTGACGCAAAACCATCATAGGGTCTTGAGCACGCGCTGAATCAGTGATGCGACGCTGCGCTATCTTGCCGATGGAATGCTCGGAGGCGTTCTCAGGAACGGAGTGCGGCCACCACGCAACGATGGGGGAGTCAGGCAAAAGCAGAGCAGAAATCAAAGATTCCGTGGCCCGGGACGCTTTACCGTAGCCGCGCAAAATGATGACCTCAGAGGCACCGGCCTCACCGCCCACTGAAATTTCAGCGTCCAGACGGTCTTCCGCATCAGCCTCATGCGCAATATGCACAATAATGCGCGAGGGGTGCTCGTGCGACGCCTGCTGTGCAGCTTCCACAGCCAACTTTGAGTGCCCCTGCTCGGCAAGAATGACGAGAGTCAGAACTCGAGAAGTCGTGGTGTTACCCGAGTCTTCAAGGACCTGATTGAGCTTCTTATCAATGGCAGAAGCCGTAGTGTTTTTGAGTTCAAATAACATTATGGACGCCTCCAAGCACGGTTATCACGTTCGAGCATCTCGTGTGCCGATGCAGGACCCCACGAACCCGGCTTATAACCTTCGGGCTTTACCTTGTTCTTTTCCCAGTATTCTTCGAAGGGATCAAGAATCTTCCACGACAGCTCGACTTCTTCGTGACGCGGGAACAGCGGCGGTTCGCCCAACAAGACGTCCAGAATCAGGCGTTCGTAGGCTTCAGGGGATTCTTCGGCGAAGGAGTGACCGTAACCAAAGTCCATGTTGACGTCACGAATTTCCATCTGAGTGCCTGGAACCTTCGAAGCAAAACGTAGCGTCATGCCTTCGTTAGGCTGAACACGAATCACGATAGCGTTCTGACCGGTGTTGTCGGCAGCACCGCCAAAGAGCAGATTGGGAGATTTCTTGAAAATGACAGCGATTTCGGTGACGCGGCGTCCTAGACGCTTACCCGCACGCAGGTAGAAGGGAACCCCCGACCAGCGACGGGTGTTGATGTTCACCTTCAACGCCGCAAAAGTCTCAGTGCGAGAATCCGCGGGAATGTCCTTTTCGTCGAAGAAGCCCTTGACCTCTTCGCCGCCCTGATAACCGCCCTCATACTGGCCAATAGCGTATGCCTCTTCGAGGTTCTCAGGCAGAGTCACTGCCTCTAGAACCTTTTCTTTTTCAGCGCGCAGATGGTTGGCGTTGAAGCTAATGGGCTCTTCCATTGCGGTGAGCGCCAGAAGCTGAAGCAAGTGATTTTGGATAACGTCACGAGCCGCGCCCACGCCATCGTAGTACCCTGCGCGAGTTCCGATGCCGATATCTTCAGCCATCGTAATCTGCACATGATCTACGTGGTTGCAGTTCCACAGCGGCTCGAACATCTTGTTAGCAAAACGCATTGCCAAAATATTCTGAACGGTTTCTTTACCCAGATAGTGGTCAATACGGAAGACCGAATCAGCGGGGAAAACCTTCTCAACAATCGAGTTCAACTCTCGCGCCGACTCAAGGTCATGCCCGAAAGGCTTTTCAATAACGACGCGTCGCCAACCGGGAGAATCCTGAGACTCAGCCATGTCATGATCAGCAAGCTTCTGCAAAACCTGCTCAAAAGCCTTGGGCGGAATGGACAGATAGAACGCATGGTTCCCGCGGGTGCCGCGAGTCTCATCCAGCTCAGCCAAAGTAGCTTTCAAACGCTCAAAAGCATCGTCATTATCAAAAGCACCTTGCACAAAACGAATGCCTTCTTGGAACTGGTTCCACACGTCCTCACGGAAGGAGGTACGCGCATGAGCCTCAACTGATTCTCGCACCTGCTGACGGAAATCGTCATCGCTCCAATCGCGGCGTCCAAAACCTACCAGCGCAAAACTTGGGGGAAGCAAGCCACGGTTGACCAAATCATAAACGGCAGGCAATAGCTTTTTCTTCGCCAAGTCGCCCGTCACTCCGAAAAAGACCAGAGCAGAAGGGCCGGCGACTCGGGTAAGGCGGCGGTCTCTGGGGTCTCTGAGCGGATTCTTTTCTGCACTGTTGGGCACAGTATATTCCTTCACATACGGTGGTGAGGTAACACAGCGTTATTGCCGTGCTACCTCACACTAATCTGTAAACAGATGTCTCTTGCATAACCGGTTGCCCGGTATGATGCTCTAACCGTTGTACTTACGCCTCAAGCGCAGTGCGAACGGTTGCCAGAAGTTCTTCCCAGGATGCGTCGAACTTCTCAAGGCCTTCGTTCTCAAGCTTCTCTACAACCTCGTTGTATGAGATGCCGAGCTGCTCAATCTTGTTGAGAATTTCCTCTGACTCTTCGTAGGTGCCGGTAACGGTGTCGCCGGTAACCTCACCGTGGGCAGCCAAAGCATCGAGAGTTGCCTCGGGCATGGTGTTCACAGTGTTAGGCGCTACGAGCTCGGTGGTGTACAGGGTATCGGGGTACGCAGGATCCTTCACACCGGTTGATGCCCAAAGAGGACGCTGCTTGTGAGCGCCCGCTGCTTCAAGACGCTCCCAGCGCTCTGAAGAGAATTCCTCTTCGTACACCTGGTACGCCAAACGAGCGTTAGCCAACGCTGCCTTACCCTTGAGCGCCTTAGCCTCTTCAGTGCCAAGGGCATCCAAACGCGCATCAATTTCGCTGTCTACACGCGAGACAAAGAATGATGCAACGGAGTGAATCTTTGACAGATCCTTACCGTTTTCCAGAGCCTGCTCAAGACCAAGCATGTAGGCATTGATAACCTCGCGGTAACGCTCCAACGAGAAAATCAAAGTAACGTTGACTGAGATTCCTTCAGCCAAGGTCTTGGTAATGGGAGCCATACCCTCAACAGTTGCAGGAATCTTAATCATGACGTTGTCACGATTGACGGTCTCAGCAAGCTTCTTCGCCATCACAGCGGTCTCATCGGCGTTGCGAGCCAAACGAGGATCAACCTCGATTGATACGCGACCATCCACACCCTGTGATGACTTGTAAATTGAAATGAAAAGATTACACGCTGCACGAACGTCATCGGTGGTAGCCGCAAAAACAGCTTCTTCAAGGTCAGTACCGGCGAGTTCTTTGAACTGTGCTGCGTACGCCTCGCCCTTCGACAGTGCGGCAGCGAAGATGCTGGGGTTAGTGGTCACACCAACCACGTTTTTCTCTTCAATGAGCTTTTCAAGGGAGCCATTGTTCAGGCGCTCGCGTGATAGGTCATCGAGCCAAATTGAAACGCCTGCATCTGAAATTTTCTGAGTGGGAGTAGCCACGAGCTATTTCTCCTTCTGTATCTCTCTAAAGGGGTGCAACGCTGTGATGTAGCTTGCGAGCTTCAAAACGCTACACGGTGGGATAAATATCAGTGAAGTATAAACCAGGTGGTGGATGCGAGCACCCACCACCTGATGAGCAGCGTTACTTCGCTGCTTCGATTGATTCCTTAGCCTTTGCTACAACGTTTTCTGCGGTGAAGCCGTAACGTTCAAAGAGCTCTTCGGCAGAAGCTGAGGCGCCGTAGTGTTCCAGTGATACCGGGCGTCCTGCGCTACCCAAGATGTCGTACCAGGGCATTGCCACGCCTGCTTCTACAGTCACGCGTGCCTTAACTTCTGAGGGGATAACTGATTCGCGGTATTCCTCAGATTCTGCAGCGAACCACTCGCGTGAGGGCATTGAGATAACGCGTGCCGCGATGCCTTCTTCTGCCAGCTGCTTACGTGCCTCAATAGCGTGCTGCACCTCTGAACCGGTTGCAATCAGCAGAACATCAGGGGTGCCTTCGGTATCTGCAAGGATGTAACCACCGCGAGCAACACCTTCAGCTGAGGCGTACTTTTCGCCGTCGAAGTCTGCGTGCAGATCTTCACGGGGCATCTCGGGCAGACCCTGGCGTGAGAGTACCAGACCTGAGGGTGAATCCTGGGTTTCCAGAATCTTGCGCCATGCTACAGAGGTCTCATTAGCATCTGCAGGACGAACCACATTGAGGTTGGGGATAGCGCGCAGAGCAGCCAAGTGCTCGACAGGCTGGTGGGTGGGGCCGTCTTCGCCCAGGCCGATAGAGTCGTGGGTCCACACGAAGATAGACGGAACGCCCATCAGAGCTGCCAAACGAATGGCAGGACGCTGGTAGTCAGTGAACTGCAAGAAGGTACCCATGAAGGCGCGGGTGGGTGAGCTCAGCACAATACCGTTGACGATGGCAGCAGCTGCGTGCTCGCGAATACCGAAGTGCAGGACGCGACCGTAAGGGTCAGCAGTATACTTGCCGGTGGTGTGCTGCTCCACGTTGAATGATTTTGCCGATTCAATGGTGGTGTTGTTTGAACCAGCCAAGTCTGCAGAACCGCCCCACAGCTCGGGGAAGGTATCTGCAATAGCGTTGATAACCTTTCCTGATGCCGCGCGGGTTGCCATTGAATCGTCAATGCCGAAAATGGGGAAAGCGTCCTTATAACCTTCGGGCAGTTTGCCCTCGCGCAGACGCTCATATAGCTTTGCGTGCTCGGGATTAGCTTCAGCCCACTTATCGAATGACTTCTGCCATTCGGCGCGCTCTTCGGCCATGCGTCCTACAACCTCGCGGGTGTAGTCCAAAATCTCGGGCTCGATAAAGAATGACTTCTCGGTATCAAAACCGAAGTATTCCTTAGTCGCTGCAACTTCTTCTGCACCCAGCTTTGAACCGTGAATACCGCCGGTGTTCTGCTTGGTGGGTGCGGGGAAGCCGATGCGGGTGCGCAACTCGATGATAGAAGGCTTGTCGGTGTTCTTCTTAGCCGCAACGATCGCATTGTAGAGATCTTCAATGTTCTCGTCGTACTCACCGGTTACAGTCCAGTCAACACGAGCAGTATCCCAGCCGTACGACTCATAGCGCTTCATAACATCTTCGGTGAAAGCTACGTCGGTGTCGTCTTCGATTGAAATGTGGTTACGGTCGAAGATGACGACCAAATTACCCAGCTGCTGGTGACCAGCCAGCGAGCTAGCCTCAGAAGTAACACCCTCCTGAATATCACCTTCGGAGGCGATAGTGAAGATAGTGTGGTCAAAAGGTGAAGTGCCCTCGGGAGCTTCGGGGTCAAACAGACCGCGCATGTAACGCTGGGCGTAAGCGAAACCAACAGCAGACGCCAAGCCCTGACCCAACGGACCGGTAGTAATTTCAACACCCTTGGTGTGACCGTACTCGGGGTGACCGGGAGTCAAGGAATCATAGGTGCGAAGAGCCTCAAGGTCCTTCATCTCAAGACCGTAACCGTTCAAGAAAAGCTGAAGGTACAGGGTCAAAGAAGTGTGACCAGGGGAAAGGATAAAGCGGTCGCGGCCCATCCAGCGGTCATCGGTGGGGTCATGGCGCATCACTTTCTGGAACAGAGTGTAGGCAACAGGAGCCAAGCTCATCGCGGTACCCGGGTGACCTGAACCGACCTTCTCAACCGCGTCCACGGCGATAACACGAGCGTAATCAACAGCTCGCTGATCCATATCGGTCCATTCAAATTTCGCATCGAGATTTGGCACGAAATTCCCCTTTCATTATTTTTTAGCAACGTTCCGGTGTGAAGTCGTAGCGCACAGTGAGAACGTCTTTCTTCTCTATCGAGTCTATCGACTGTGAGCCGTCTTCGGGGAATTACTAGGCGTTTTCTTCTCATTTTCCGGTCATGTTCACTGACTACTTAAAAAGGAATTTTTGAGAGGGTTCTGCATTAAGAACGGAGGACGTGATTTTGCACGTTTTATTAGGAAAATAAGGGGTTCGACCACTAGTATTAGATAAAGACCATATTCTCGCTTGGACTTTGTGCGCCCTAAAATCAGTTTGATGCGCGGCGTCAGAAACCACCGAGCACACCTTTCTTCTAGGATGCGGCCTCTGCTATGGCGCAGAGACGCAGGGAAGAAAGGTGCTTGAGAAAAGCACACGACCTCTAGGGAGCTTATCTTCGTGAAGGGTCACGGTATGAACAGCGTAGTGGCGGAAAATCCTGTTACTCGCGAACCCGCAGCGGTTTCGGGGCAGAAACTACCTCTGTCTCGAAAGATTCGAGCGTACATTCATCTCACCAAACCTCAGGTGATTGAGCTCTTGCTTGTAACGACTGCACCCACAATGATTTTCGCTGCAGGCGGCTTCCCTAATCTTTGGCTCATTCTCAATACCCTCGTGGGTGGGGCTATGGCGGCTGGCGCATCGGGAGCTTTTAACTGTTATATCGATCGCGAAAGCGACCGAAAGATGAAGCGTACCGAAAAGCGTCCTCTTGTCACCGGTGAGCTATCCGATAAAGAAGCCTTGATTTTCGCGTGGGTTCTCGCTGTGGTTTCCATTGTGTACCTTTGGTTGCTGGTGAACCCGCTATCAGCTCTGCTGGGCGTTGTTGCGATTTTCCTCTACGTGGTTTTCTACTCGATCTTTCTCAAGCGTCGCACCTCTCAGAACATTGTGTGGGGCGGCCTTGCCGGATGCATGCCCGTGTTTATTGCGTGGGCAGCTGTCACTAATTCGTTGAGTTGGGCAGCTGTTGTTCTTTTCACCGTCATCTTCTTGTGGACGCCGCCGCACTACTGGCCGTTATCGATGAAGTACGCCGAGGACTACAAGGCCGCTGGTATTCCCATGCTGGGTGCTATCGCTACTGCTAAGAGCGTTTCTGTTCAGGTAGTACTCTACGGCTGGGCGATGGTTATCTGCTCGCTCCTATTGGTTCCGGTGGGCGGGGCAGGTTGGGTGTACACCTTGTCTGCTGTGATTGCCGGTGGCTGGTTCTTATATAACTGCCATAAGTTGCATAGTTTGGCAGCTCAAGAGAAGGCAACAAGCCGCACCGCTATGACCGTTTTCCACGGTTCTATCACCTACTTGACGGTGCTCTTTATTGCGCTGGCTGTAGACCCGTTTGTGGGTGGACCTGTTATGTCAGGTGCTTTGATCTAAGTTTCGTATAGTCAAAAGTCCCTTATCGACAGCTCGATAAGGGACTTTTTGTTTTTAAGTTTTGGGCAAGGGGGAGTCGGACAGGGGGAGATCTTCACCGGATTTTAGCGGTGGCGAGCTCGTTCCAGTGGGTGGTTCCCCTGGGGGAGAGCATCTCTCTTTTCATCTCCCACGATGGTTTGTGAGACAACCCCGCATACCCCAGACCTACAGAATGTTCCCCACACTGTTCTTGCACGGTATGTAAAAGCCGGGCGATTTGTCTTTTATCGTGGGGAGAGATGAAAGGTTCTAGAAGCGGTTCATAGGCCGCTGGGTGCAAGTCGGTAAGGATAATTCCGGCGCGTACGTAGCGAGCCACCCCAAAATCTGCTCGGGTAAGAAGTCTGTGGCTTGCGCGGGTAATCACCACGGGATCAGCTGTAGCGGTATCGAGCTTAACGCGCACAGCCGGATGCGATTGAACACCTTGGGCAAAGTAAGAAGTCGAGCAAAAAGCGCTGATATAGCGCGCAGTTTGCTGATGCTTCACGAGTCTTTGTGCGGCTCGTTGGGCGTACACGCTGAGAACCTGACACATCTGCTCTTCTGTTGTAATGGGATCCGAGAATGAGCGGGAGTAGATGAGCTGATCTTTCATGATGCGGTTTTCTTCCCATTCGATAGCGGGTATTCCGCGTACTTCTAGAGCCGTGCGCATCAGAACAACGTTAAACCTTTCCCGAATGAGGGTGGGTGGAGCCAATGCGAGATCTTTGATGCTGCAAATTCCCTGTAACGTCAGCCGGCGTGCGGAGCGAGAGCCAACGCCCCATAACTCACTGACCGGTAGCGTCGTGAGGAGAGCCTCCCTCCGCTCGGTAGGCAATGCATCCCATACGCAGACCCCGCTCAGAGCTGGAATCTTCTTAGCTGCTTTATTGGAAAGCTTGGCAAGAGTCTTCGTGCGTGCCACCCCCACGCAGACAGGAACTCCCACTCTGCGTGCCACATCATCTTTGATGGTGCGCGCAAGCTGTCGAGCATCTGCAGGTGAGGCGGGTGCCGTTAGAAAAGCCTCATCGATGCTGTATTGCTCAAAGTCACCGGCGTACTCCTGAAGAATACGCATCACACGGTCGGAGATATCTCCATAAAGTTCATAGTTAGAAGAACGCGCGATGACGCCCTGCTCTTGCGCTCGTTGTTTGACCTCGAACCACGGTTGACCCATCGAAAATCCTAATGCTTTGGCGTGAGCGTCTAAGGCGATAATGCAGCCGTCATTATTGGAAAGTACAACCACGGGCTTGCGAGCAAGAGAAGGGTCAAGGATTTTCTCGCACGATGCGTAGCACGAGTTGATATCAACGTGAAAGATGAGGTTACTAGACATGATGCAGGCACCTCGTCACTACCCCGAAGATGGTGAAATCAGACTCCTCGTTAATCTGAAGAGGGGAGTATTGCGGGTTTTCAGGGTAAAGCCAACCGACTCCGGCTTGATCAATGTGAAATCTTTTGACGGTGAATTCGCCGTTGAGAGCGGCAACCACAATGTTTCCCGGGCGAGGCCGCAGAGAGCGATCCACGATAATTTCATCGCCGTCGCTGATGCCGGCATCCACCATGGAGTGTCCGCTCACGCGCAGTATGTAGGTGGCGGCTTTGTCTTTAATGAGAATGTCGTTGAGATCGATAGAAACTGCGCGGTAGTCCTGGGCTGGCGAGGGGAAGCCAGCTGGCACGCTGGTCTCTGGGTAAGGGTAGGGCGCCTGAGCTGTAGCATCTAAGCGCGCGAGGAGTATTGCTTTCATGCTCTTATAATAGAACATATATTCTAATTAATTAGAATATATGTTCTATTAAATTAATATTTAGCCATTATATACCATTAAGTACGCATCTGTACTAAATTTTCTAATAATGGTACTTAATAATTTGAAATGTTAGCCTTCCTAACAAATAAACCTTTACTCTTGAAAGATAAGGGGAATGACTATTCCTCGAACTGATGGACATGAATAGGGAAAACATGACTACTCCTAACAACAATGAGCGCATCGACAAGACTGCGGACTCATTGAAGAACAACAAGCACGCCGACTCAGTTGCAGGTCACAACGCATCAGAGCGCGTTGAAAACGTAAAGAACCGCACCACTGAGCACGTGAGCCGCACCGAACGCACCGAGCACGTTCACCGCACTGAGAACACTCACCCCGAAGAGCACGGCTCATACGCTCCCAAGAAAAAGAAGAAGATTTGGCCCTGGTTGCTGGCTCTCCTCCTTCTCTTGCTCCTTATCATCGGTGGTTGCGCAGCACTCGGCGGTAACAAGGATGATGACAAGGTAAACGTTGAGCTTTCAGCTACCACCACCGGTGACGCAGCTGTTAACCACCACCCCGGTGGCGCTGAAGCAGCTGACAACGCGTTCACTGACTCCTGGACCACCACCGTTAACGACATCAACGTCAAGGACGGCTACTCAATGGCAGTAACCGACAAGGATGGTAGCGCAGCCAACCTCGGTTGCAAGATTACCGTTGACGGCGTAGTTCAGGACGAGCAGACCGCTGCTGAAGGTGAAAACAAGGTAGTTTGCAACCTTCCTGACGAACTCAAGAAGTAAGCACTAACTTCTTATAGTTCTCATTTCAAAAAGAGCCCCCGCACACCGCGGGGGCTCTTTTGGTATTAGGTTTCTGTGCCTTGAATAGACAGCCGGTGGGAAACTGTTGCTGGTGGCAGGCACCGATGCTTACGAACTTCGCAATCAGCCGCGGGCGGCGCCTTGCTGAGCGCCCGCATCCGACCTTCTCTTATGCAATCACGAAACTTTCCTCAAGTCGTCTTAGTCGGCGCGACGAGGAGAGCTGTAAGGGCTGCCGATTATCCTCTAGCAATCTTGTTTTTATATACCCAAAGGGCGGGCTTACCGTTATCGGTGAGCCCGCCCTTTGAGATGATGTGTTCGAGGTTTATCGCAATGTGTCTTCTGTCTGGACGCGGTCTACGCGGTTGAGTGCCAGTTCGCGGCTGGAGGTCTTGGAGAGAGTCAGCATGCGTTCAATGAGGGACGCTGCCACCCAGGTGAAGAGCGCCGAGCCAATGAGATGCAGTTCAACAACGACAATGGGGAGCCCGTTGAAGTACTGGTAGTAACCAATAGCCGCCTGTACCAACAGCACAATAACGGTGATATTCAGTGAGCGCTTGATCATGTTCGGCCAGCTGTATTTTTTAGCCAGCACGTACAGGATGATAATTCCTGCGCAGAAAGACCAAGCTGAGATGCTGTGGGTGCGGGTGACAACGAGCACGTCGAAAGGATGACGGTGGGTCATGGGGTCGCCAGCGTGCGGGCCGGTTCCTGTGACTACTGTTCCGACAAAGATAATAACGCTTGCAATAAAAGTGCCTACCCAACCCAGCTGATGCATGATGTTGGCTCCGTTGGGTACCGGGCCGGCAACGTCCTCACTTGCTGCAACATCGGGCACAAAGTAGCGGTAGATGCGGTTGAGGAAGATGGCTGCCAGTGCAATCATGATGGCTGATAGAACGTAGTGCGCGGTGATCATCCAGGGGTTGAGCTTGAGCCACACCGAGACGCCACCAACAACCGCCTGCAGGGGAATGCCCCATAGTAGAAGAAGAGCAAGGTTGAAAAGGTCTGCGTATCGGTTTTCTGAGGTGCGCAAGCCCTTAATGACTTTTTTCTGTGAAAAGAACATCTCGGCAAATCCCTTGCGCGTAATGCCTGGGAAAACAAGGCGCACAATCGCCAAAAATGCTGCAATGGTGAAAGCCATCAGCACAAAGGTCAACAGGCGATTACCAAATTCCACCGCGCCATGGATGCCCATCTCGGGGGTAGTCGTCCAGGACTCAGCGTTACAACGGGGCCAATTATCGCAACCCAACCCCGAGCCAGTCAGACGAACGATGCCACCAGTTGCCACAATGCCCATGTTGGCGATGAGCACACCCCAGGCACTTGCTTTCACCCAGGGGGTGTAGCGCTCAGGAATGTAGCGGTCTGCGAATCGTGTGGATTGTTGTTGAAGATGGTATGCGATAGAAGCCATAGTCAAGACCTTGAGTATCGAGTAGAGGAAAACTTTTTATGCGGACCACTTGAATTTTTTCAGCGCGATAGCGCCGACCACAAGCGTCCAGAGAAGCAAAATGATGTGCGGCAGAAGTTCGAAGCGGGTGAGCATGAGTTCTGCGCGGAGAGCTTCACCCAGTGCGCCGGAGGGCAACACATTAGGAATCCATTCGAGGAAGGCAGGCAGGTAGGAGCTGGGAATCAGCACGCCGCCAACGCCTGCAAGAATGACCCACGCCATGTTAACGATAGCTAGGGTAGCTTCGGCGCGTACCGTTCCTGCAATCAGTAAACCGAGCGACGTAAAAGCTGCAGCACCCAGTAGCAGGGTGGGAATGCTCATGAAGAGCCCTGTGATATTAGGAGACCACCCTAAAAGCAGTGCGGTCACCAGAATAATCACAAACTGCACTATCATGACCATCACGACGGCAAGGACCTTGCCTGCCATCAGGCCTCCGCGTCCTAACGGGGTGGTGGATAGAAAACGCAGAACGCCGTAACGTCGATCAAAACCGGTTGCGATACCTTGACCGGAAAGCGCAGTAGACATAACGCACAGCGCCAGAACACCAGGAACGGCTACGTCGAAACGCTCAACATTGTGTGCATGAGCCCAGCTATCTAGGATGCCTGTATAGCGCAAAGCCACCAGAGCCATCAGCGGAAAAGCAATGAGAAGCATGAGCTGCTCGCCATTTTTCAGCATTGCTTTGGTCTCATACACGCCCTGGGCAATGATGCGAGAAGACGGGCTTGCTGCGAAGTTGCTCATCGAATATCACGTCCTGAAATATCGAGGAAGACATCTTCTAGAGTGCGCGATGCCAGCGTGAATGAGCTGGGCATGATGCCTTGAGAAACAAAGAGGGTGGTCAGTGCGTTCAAATGATCGGGAGTCAGCTCGCCAGTCAATGAATACTGACCGGGGGAGTCCTGTGTAAGGGTGACAGAATCGCGCAGATGCGCCGGGAAATCTTGCAGAGAGATCGCGGATGCGGCGGTAAAAGAAACAGTGTGCGCTTGTTCGTTCGTCTCTTGAAGAAGCTGGGCAACAGTTCCTTCGGTGACGTTTTCACCGCGCTTGACGATGTATACGTAGTCAGCCAAACGCTGAGCATCATCAAGAAGGTGAGTGGTGAGAACGATGGCAACGCCGCGCTCGCGCTGTTCGCGGATAATATCAAAAACAACGGTACGGGACTGCGGGTCAAGACCTGCTGAGGGCTCATCGAGAAAGAGAACCTTGGGATTGCCAACCAGGGCGGCTGCCAAGGCAACGCGCTGTTTTTGACCGCCGGAAAGCCTGCGAATGGTTGTCCCGTTGAACTCATTAATGCCAAGTCGCTGCACCAGATCATCTACAGAGGCGGGGTTCTTGTACATTTTGGCAATGTGCTTGAGTAGCTCAATGGGGTGAATTGCCTGAGGCAGGCCGCCATCTTGCAACATGATGCCCACCTGTGCGCGAAGTTCCGGAGATGCACCCCACGGATTTTCACCCAGCAACTGTAGGGTGCCGCCATCAGCCGGCTGCAGACCCTGTGCGCAACTTAAGGTAGTGGTTTTACCGGCACCGTTCGCGCCTAAAAGCACCACGACTTCACCGGGATAAACGTCCAAAGAAATACCGCGAACAGCCTGCACGGTACCGCGGTCTGTAAGAAGGTGCGGATTAGCTTCTCGGAAAGATCGAGAAGGCTTGAATTCTTTGATAAGACCATCAATGGAAAGTGCGGGTTTTCTCCCGCTCTCGCGCGCTATACGTTGGTTTTGAACTGACACCTTTCCATCTTATGACAGCCACTTCAAAAAATGGTTCTTGCCCACCTGTGAGAAACATGAAAACAAGTGCGGCAGGAGGCTCTGTGAGAGGTCAACTTCGCGAAGTTTATTTTTGCTGTAAGAAAATTCATGACTTAATAGGTAGCCCTAACTAGAGAGCCGGTAATGAATTAGGGCATACTTTAGTTGTGTATTCCGTGAAGCAAGCAGACAAAACAAACTCAGCCGGCAAACGCAATACAGAAACAGAGGAACGAACCCGCGATCGAGTCCTTCAAGGAGTACTCTCGCACGGCCCTGTTTCTGCGGCCGCACTGGGCGAACACCTCAACCTCACCCCGGCAGCTGTGCGCAGGCATCTTGATGTACTTGAGGCCGACGCGCTGATTGAAGTTACCCTGCTCAAAAAGCACGGTGCCGGCGCAGGACGCCCCGCCCGCCGCTACGTCGTAGCACCTCAAGGCCACGCGCGTTTAGGTAACGACTACCTGCACATCGCTCGCAATGCCCTCAAAATCCTGCAAGAAAAAGTAGGAGACGCGGCACTGGCGTCCTTCGCACAAGAACGAGCAGACGACATGGAGCGTCGATACCGCCCCATCGTCGAAGCTGCCGGAACAGACATCGCCGCACGAGCAGAAGCGCTCGCAGAAGCCATGACCAAAGACGGTTTTGTGGCCTCAGCAAACAGCATGGCTCCGCCGCGACGTCAAAAACTACCCGAACACTTGCTGGCATCCATCCAGCTGTGCCAAGCTCACTGCCCCGTGCGTGATCTGGCAGAAGATTTTCAGGTTTTCTGTGACAAGGAAACCGAAATAATAGCGGATCTCCTCGGAGTGGACGTGCGCCGCCTATCAACCATGGCAGGCGGAGCGCACGTATGCACTACCCACGTACCGCTACTTCGAAGTGTAGAAACATCGGAATAAAACCTTCCACCCAAACGTTTTACACTCGCTAGAATTTTCACACCACCAGTGAAGACAACCCACCAAGAAAGGCCGTAATGACTGAACAGGTTGAGCGCAACGCGAACAACACCGTCATTTCAGAAATTCTGGAGGCTAACCCCGAGCTCGAAGGCATTGGCACTTACGAGTACGGCTGGTATGACTCTGACGAAGCTGGACAGGCTGCTAAGCGCGGTCTGAGCGAAGACGTTGTACGCGACATTTCAGAAAAGAAGAGCGAGCCCGAATGGATGCTCAATCTTCGCACCAAAGCGCTGAAGTTCTTTGATCGCAAGCCCATGCCCACCTGGGGCCCTGACTTGAGCGAAATCGATTTCGATAACATCAAGTACTTTGTGCGTTCCACTGAAGGTCAGGCTAAGACCTGGGAAGACCTTCCCGATGACATTCGCAACACCTATGAAAAGTTGGGCATTCCCGAAGCTGAGCGTAGCCGCTTGGTTGCAGGTGTTGCAGCGCAGTACGAGTCTGAGGTTGTTTACCACCAGATTCGTGAAGATCTTGAAGAGCAGGGCGTGATCTTCCTCGATACCGACACCGCTCTCAAGGAACACCCCGAATTCTTCGAAGAGTACTTCGGTTCCGTTATTCCCGCTGGCGATAACAAGTTCGCTGCCCTGAACACCGCTGTGTGGTCAGGTGGCTCTTTCGTATACGTTCCGCCGGGAGTTCACGTGGAAATCCCGCTGCAGGCGTACTTCCGCATTAACACCGAGAACATGGGCCAGTTCGAGCGCACCCTAATTATTGCTGACGAAGGTTCTTACGTTCACTACATCGAGGGTTGCACCGCTCCGATCTACAAGTCGGACTCACTGCACTCAGCAGTTGTTGAAATCGTGGTCAAGAAGAACGCTCGCGTCCGCTACACCACCATCCAGAACTGGTCGAACAACGTCTACAATCTGGTAACCAAGCGCGCGATTGCGCACGAAGGCGCAACCATGGAGTGGATCGACGGCAACATCGGTTCAAAGGTCACCCAGAAGTACCCGGCTGTTTACATGGCAGGCGAGCACGCTAAAGGCGAGACCCTGTCCATCGCATTTGCAGGCGAAGGCCAGCACCAGGACACCGGTTCAAAGATGGTTCACATCGCACCACACACCTCATCATCAATCGTTTCGAAGTCTGTTGCTCGTAACGGTGGACGCTCCGCATACCGCGGTCTGGTGCAGGTTCGTGAAGGCGCAGCGCACTCCAAATCAAACGTTGTGTGCGACGCTTTGCTGGTCGATACCATCTCACGCTCCGATACTTACCCCTATGTAGACGTCCGCGAAGACGACGTCACCATGGGCCACGAGGCAACCGTTTCGCGAGTCTCAGAAGAGCAGCTCTTCTACCTCATGCAGCGCGGCCTCACCGAAGAAGACGCAATGGCGATGATTGTTCGCGGCTTCGTAGAGCCCATCGCCCGTGAGCTTCCCATGGAATACGCTCTGGAACTTAACCGCCTTATCGAACTTCAGATGGAAGGATCAGTAGGCTAAATGTCAGAAAACAAGACTCTGGGCCATCAGGACCCCGCTATTCCCGGCATGGACCAGGAAGGCGAAAAGCTTGCAACCGAGCACGTCAGCGATGACACCATTAAGCCCGCTGGCCACAACACCGACGGCGGCGTAAAGGGCGACCCCTCACGTGCTGGACGTCCCACCTCTTACAAGGTTGAGGACTTTGAGAAGCTAACAGGTCGCGAAGAAGACTGGCGCTTCACCCCGCTCAAGCGCTTGGGTGGTTTGCACACCGAGAAACTGATCGGCGAGGCACCTGCGGTTGATGTCAAGGCACCCGCCGGCGTCACCGTTGAGACCGTCTCACGCGATGATGCACGCATCGGCACCGCGGGTATTCCCGAGGACATCGTCGCAGCTAATGCATGGTCAAACTTCTCAGAAGCAACCGTTGTCACCGTTGAAAAAGAGCAAGAGCTCACCGAACGCATCGACATCTCCATCAACGGCAAGGGCGAGAAGCTGGGCGCACAGCACATCTTCATCGAAACCAAGCCCTTCTCGAAAGCTGTTGTTGTACTGCGCCACACCGGTGACGCTGTTCTTTCACAGAACGTAGAGTTCCTGGTCGGTGACTCATCCGAGCTTCACGTTATTACCGTGCAGCAGTGGGAAGACACCGCAATCCACGCGTCCGCACAGTACGCAACCCTGGGTCGCGACTCAAAGTTCAAGCACGTGAACATCTCACTCGGCGGCGATCTGGTGCGCGTTACCCCGTCCACTAAATTCGCAGCCCCCGGCGCTGAAACCGAAATGTACGGCCTGTACTTCGTCGATGCTAAACAGCACATCGAAAACCGCCTGTTCGTTGACCACTCCATTCCCAACTGCAAGTCACGCGTCACCTACAAGGGTGCGCTGCAGGGCAAGGGTGCGCACTCCGTATGGGTAGGCGACGTTCTCATCGGCAAGGACGCGGACGGCACCGACACCTACGAGCTCAACCGCAACCTGCTACTGGAAGACGGCCCCCGCGCTGACTCAGTACCTAACCTCGAAATCGAGACCGGTCTGATCGCAGGCGCAGGACACGCATCCACCACCGGCCAGCTCGACCCCGAGCACCTGTGGTACCTGCAAGCACGCGGCCTGTCACAGCCCGAAGCTCGTCGCCTGGTAGTTCGCGGCTTCTTGAACGAAATCATTCAGCAGATCCGCATCGAAGACCTCGAAGCAGAACTCACCGACGCACTCGAAGCAGAACTGGCACTCGGTAACAACTAAGCCGCAGCAGTTCTTGCCCGAAAGCTCGAAACGAAAAGTTTGACCGCGTGCCATCGCGGGTAAAAAGTTTTAGAAAGGCATCTTTCATGTCAACTCTTGAAATCAAGGATCTTCACGTCTCAGTGATCCTCGATGATGAAAACACCAAGCAGATCCTCAAGGGTGTTAACCTGACCATCAACTCAGGTGAAATCCACGCCATCATGGGCCCCAACGGTTCAGGTAAGTCAACCCTGGCATCCACTATTGCTGGCCACCCCAAGTACGTTGTTGATTCAGGTGAAATCCTGCTCGACGGTGAAGACGTCACCGAAATGTCAGTGGACGAGCGTGCTCGCGCAGGCCTGTTCTTGGCAATGCAGTACCCCGTGGAAATCCCCGGCGTGACCATGTCAAACTTCCTGCGTTCAGCTAAGACCGCTGTCGACGGCGAAGCACCCGCACTGCGCACCTGGACCAAGGACGTCAAGGCCGCAATGAGCGACCTGCAGATTGACCCCGACTTCATCTCACGTAACGTGAACGAAGGCTTCTCAGGCGGCGAGAAGAAGCGCCACGAGATTCTGCAGCTCGAGCTGCTCAAGCCCAAGTTCGGCATCCTCGATGAGACCGACTCAGGCCTGGACGTTGACGCGCTTAAGATTGTATCGGCTGGCGTTAACCGTGCACACGAGAAGAACGACATGGGCGTTCTGCTGATTACTCACTACACCCGCATCCTCAAGTACATCAAGCCTGAATTCGTGCACGTTTTCGTTGACGGCAAGATGGTTGATCAGGGCGGTCCCGAGCTGGCTGATCGCCTTGAAGAAGAAGGCTACGTTTCATACGTCGGAAAGTAAAGATTCATGACTGAAGCAACTGAAGCTCCTGCCGGCGGACGCCCGTCGCAGGAAGAAATTGAAGAAGCACTGATGAACGTGATTGACCCCGAGTTGGGCGTCAACATTGTTGATCTCGGTCTCCTCTACGGCATGCGCTGGAATGATGATAACGCTCTGATTCTGGACATGACCCTCACCACCGCTGCTTGCCCGCTGCAGGACGTCATCGAGGAACAGGTTGCACAGAACCTGGAAATGATGATTGATGAGTGGCACGTGAACTGGGTTTGGATGCCGCCGTGGGGTCCGGAGCGCATTACTGAAGACGGTCGCGACCAGATGCGCGCGCTAGGCTTCAACATCTAGTTTGTAACTAGTGCCCGCGAGGGGTCAGTTATCGTTCAGGATTTTAAGGATTTTTGAACGATAACTGACCTCTCGTAGCGTTTAAGGTGAAAAGTTACTCCCCAAGTGCGTTTGTACTGACACTAGCGTCAGTACGTTCGCACTATGGAAGTAAGTTTTTACATAGCAGGTTTTGGGACGCGTATTCTAGCTTCGATAGAGGGATCGGAAAATTATCTCGTGCCCACGCGCATCCGGGTGGATTCCGTCTGTGAGTATTTCTGAACGGTTCTCCAGCGCAGGGTAGAGGTCAACGACATCGCGATGTGTGCGTTTACCCCAGTCAAGCAAAGCTACACGGTAGTTGCAAACATTTACTAAATCAACGTCAGCGCCAAATATACGCACTGTTTTCTCGGCATCTATCCATAGAGGAGTAAAGGTCACTGGGCGGCAACCAGCGTCCTCGAGCTTCTCGCAAAGACTTTCCAGAGCAGTCAGAATGGCATTAGCTGAAATGCCTGCAATCACATCATTAATTCCAGCGCCAATGAGAACTGTGTCGACCGATCGGGTAACAAGCTCTGGCAAGATATAGCTTTCTAAGTTGGTTAGTTTCTCACCGGGAATAGCGAAATTCCACAAACGATGCCGCTTCTCATCGCTACCGCAATGCGCAACTTTAAGATGCTGCGCCCAGCCACCGGTAATGTCGGAGCGCCCATAGGCAATGCTGTCTCCGATAACACCGATCCGCTCGGCGGCTTTGATCGGATGTGAGTCAAGGTATGCCCACGCCAAATCGCCGGAAGTTAGTTGGACGCGGCGCCGAACGTAATCGCTCACTTCGTAGGCATCAGCCTGAGCGAGTTGTTCAGATGATAAGGCAAGAATGCCACCGGTAACAGTGCTCTCGATAGAACGTTTGAGACCGCGATGAACTGAGATGTCACTGACCGCAATCACGTCCGGATCATTGATAGGAATATCAATGATCCGGACGCCAGATAAAGTGGCAGGGCTGGCTTTGAGCTGGCCACCAAAGACTTGGTGTTGAACTTTCGCATCTAGTAGCGTGCCGAAAGAAAAGAGCGTGATGGGGTCTGCCATGGCTTCAGAATACACCGGAAGTCAGAAAGTCGATTTCACATAGTGCGGAAATGTTCACTTCAGTGAAAAGTTACTCCCCAAGTGCGTTTGTACTGACACTAGCGTCAGTACGTTCGCACTATGGGAGTATGTTTTGGGTGGACAGCACGGGACCGAAGCGTACCACGCCCAACCCCAAATTTTCTTCAAAGTCAAACTGAATGCCGTTGGGTTACACCGTCATAACTGATAAGTTGACCGGTCGTTTAATGGTCACTACATTGTTAGATTCGGGCATCTCTTCGTTGCAGACGTCATTCCGCCCGTGAAGTTGCCCTTTTCTTTGAATCTCGCACATCGCCTGGAGACACCTATGACGTTCGAACTTTCAATGGTTCAAACCGCTGGATGGTCGGTTGTTCTGTTGGTTATTGGTATGTGGTTGAAGAACCGCGTCCATTTCTTTCAGCGCTTTGCTATTCCATCCCCGGTTATTGGCGGGTTTCTTTTTGCCCTGATTAATCTTGTTCTTAACCAGACCGGTCTGCTGAACATCAAGTTTGATGTGACGTTGCAGAGTTTCTTCATGGTGATGTTCTTTACCACCGTTGGCTACGGTGCGTCCTTGAAAGTTCTGAAAGCTGCTGGTTCTAAGGTTGGCTTGTTCCTGATTCTGGCGACTTTGCTGTGTATTGTGCAGAACATTGTGGCGTTTGGTTTGGCTCCCGTGGTGCACCTTGATCCGGCGCTCGCTTTGATGACTGGCTCTACTCCGATGACCGGTGGCCACGGCGTCTCGGGCGGTATCGCTCCGCTGGTTGAGCAGTCCGGCGTGAAGGGGGCTGAAACTGTTGCGTACACGGCGGCGACTTTTGGTCTGATCGCCGGTTCGCTGATGGGCGGCCCGGTGGCTAACCGCCTCATCGTTAAACACGATCTCATGAATAAAGCATCGTCAGGCTCTAAGGTTAGCGTCGATGAGTCACTGATTGCTGTTCGCAAGCGGGATCTCAATAGCGATCGCATCCTGCGTGCTTTTATTCTGATTCTGTTCGCGATGTTCCTCGGTAGCTTCCTCACCGACGGCGTTAACGCACTGATTGGACAGTTCACCGATAAGGCTGCCTTCCCAAGCTATATGGGCTCGATTGTGGTGGCGATTATCGTTCGTTACATTAGTGATCGCCGTTCATCAAAGGGCGCTGAAGAGCTGGTTCCTCCCGAAGAAATTGACGTGGTGGGTAACGTTGGTCTGAATATTTTCTTGGCGATGGCGCTGATGAACATTCAGCTGTGGCAGCTTGCTGATGTTGCTGGCCCGCTGATTGTTCTGCTGGCAGCTCAGGTAGTTCTCATGTGGCTGTGGGCTAACTTTGTGACCTTCCGTTTTATGGGTGCCGATTACGATGCGGCTATCCTGACCGCGGGGCACTGCGGCTTTGGTATGGGCGCAACCCCCAACGGTATGGCGAATATGGATTCGGTGGTGTCTAAGTACAAGCCGTCGCGTCTGGCCTTCTTTATTCTGCCGATTGTTGGTGGCATGTTTATTGACTTTACAAACCTCTTCAATATTTTGGCTTTCCTTTCCTTTGCATAGTCGCTACATTCGGTTAATACACAAGCGCCCGGGTACAGTACTCGGGCGCTTGTGTCTGTGAGCAGTCTTGCCGTTTAGGCTACATCGTGCTGGTAGACGTTGATAGTCTGCGCTGCAGTGTCTTTGTACAGGACATAGACCGTGGATCCAACTACCTCAATCTCAGGGTTAGTTCCTGAGGTGGTGACGTTCTCACCCAGTTGCGTCCACGTGTTGAGGTCGCTCAACGATGCGGAGTAGACGGCAAGGGTGCCGTTGCTTTCGGTGACGATGAACGCTTTGTCTGCTGAGATAGCCAAGGACGCCAGCGACGGCTTGGCCGGTACGCCGGTGAGGTCTGCGGTTGACTGCACTTGGCCGGTGGAGGAGAGCTGGCGCAGTTGCAGGGTGCCTGATGCGTCCAGGAGTAATTCGTAGGAACTAGAGCCTACGCTAATGAGGGACATGGTCTTCACTGCCCCGCTATCGGTGGTGGACGCATTCCAGCTACTACCTTGCAAAGTGTAGACCTTGTGGTCGCCGCCGAAGATATCGCTGACCGCCAGCTGCACGGTACCGTTGACGTTGGCGAGCGCAAAATTGCTGAGGTATTGACCGCTGACTGTCCCGCCTACCTGAGTGAAGTTACCGCCGGTTGAGGAATAGACCTTAGCTTGTGATCCATTACCGGTGGCACCTGCTACATAGAGTGTGCCGTTTGAGGACCCGAAGTACACGGGTGTGTTGCCGAGTCCTGACAGAGTAGAAACGTTGCTCCACGTACCGCCTTCGAACTTTTTGATCTCAAGTGAGCCGGTGCCATAGTTGGGCGCGGTAGCGTAAAGGGCGTCGCCTAGATAAGCCAGCTGTACGTCACCAAAGTCTCCTGAGAATGGCGACGCCGCGCCAGTCCACGCATCACCGGTTGATGTTTCAACATTCGTGTTAAATCGTCCGCTACCACCGGTTGCTGAGCTACGAGCGATGGAAGAAGAGGAGGCCGCCAATGATCCCGACGCGTTCACTGCACTTTGCGCCCCGGCACCGACCGGCGTCCAGACGCTCACAGAAGCAGTGTCGGCCTGAGAAATCTCAAGAGTAATAGAGTCAGCTGTCTCTGAGACAACTTTCACCACGATGCCGGTATTGCGTCCCTGCGCACCCACAATAGCGTTGGTAGTATTCGCCAAGTTGGCTGAGCCGTAATCGGTGACGCGGTCGGGGCTGAGTACAGCGGTTGACGGCACTAGCCCGCTGGTGGCGGTCTCAGAATCCTGACGGAAAACGTGGATGTAATCGTGAACCTGACCGTCTAGTGAAACGTTAGATTTGCCGTCATGGGTATTGTTGACGGCGTCGTTCACGCGGTAAATGATTGCACCAGAATCAGGGAGGTGAGCATCAATATTCCCCTGATATTTTGGGGTCTGCTGACGGTACTCAATGACAAAAGATTCGCTGTCGTTAAACGGTGAAGCAATGCGAATTGCCTGGTCGCCGTCTGAGCTGTACGGCTTGTGCAGGGTGATCTGCTGAGAGTGCCCGGATGCGATATCCACGGTGGGAATGGTGACCCAGCCAAGATCCTCACGCTCCTGTGCAAGAGGCCATGCGCGGTTAGCCTGTCCCCATAATGGACCAAATACCGACCGGTACGCCGCCTTGCGTATTGCCGACCTCGCCACCGCGGTAAAGGTCCCAGATACCTACGTGAAATCTGAGCTATCGGGGTAATCGGCAAGAGAATACGGCAGGGTGATGTACTCGATGGTTGTTGCGGTTTCGTCCGGATCCTGTACGTAAGAGGTCACAATTGGCCACTGGCCGTTAGAAACAGTGTCGATGTAGGTGCTCAGCGGCATGGAGTTGGTTGACACATAAGGGAAGCCGGTGGGTGCAAATTCTTGTTTGAGCGATTCCCAATAGGTGTTCTTGTCGTTGAGCATCGGCTGGTTGAGACCTGTTGCCCCATCGCCGGTGGTGTCATCAGCAAATCGGACGACAACTACACGACGTTGGCGTTGCCTTCAAGCTGTTGAGGTTCTTCCTCAATCGATGCGGCGTATGCCGGCACGGGGGAGGTCGTGTAGATAACGGGGAGGCTCCAAGCTGTGCCCGCCACAATGGTTCGGCGGGAAATCTTGGAACTCAAAACAGGGGATTTTTTTTGGGGGGGGGAAGATTTTGAGTCATGCGCACCATTATAAACAGTACGCTTGGTATCTCAAGAGGTCTAGCGAGGGCAAAGGGCACTGATTCTTTACCGTGCACGGCGAAAACAATTAGTGCCCCTTGGCCTTGTGAATAGGTTTAGAAGGTACCCGCCGTCACCAGACGATTCACCGCGGTTACATACTCAACGGTAATAGCCTCGGGATTTTGCGCTGCGCGGTCTGCAATGATTTCCAGAATGAGCTCGCGACGCTGAGCCAAAAACTGCGATTCAGCCTGCGCCAAAGCGCGCTTAAGTTCTTCTGCGCTCAGGCGGGTGCAGTAGGCGGGGGAGCCAGGCTGCTGACGCCACGCATCCGCGCTCGTGCCGCCGTCCTCGAAGAACGCGGGCTCGGCGCACCAGCCTTCGACGCAACAGCCCAAGAAACCAGCCTTTATAAGCTCACTGCCTGGCTAGAATCTCTTGCTAACTGGTTCACTACTTATGAGGGACTCACTGACCCCATGCGTCGTGCTGTAGAAGAAGCCCAGTCTCCGCTGGGCATGAAGTGCTACGACGTGATCGCTTAACTCGATGACCTACTGCAAGAAGCGAAAGCAGAAGGTGCCATCAAAGACGGGGTCACCGGCCGCGATCTCTACCTGGCAACCCTCGGCTTAGCCTGGGCGGCGCAGCACTCAGAGGATCCCAAGCGTCTTTATGAACTATTTGCACGCCGATGGATGGCTTAGAGAGCGAGCGCCCTCAATAAAAACAAGAGGTACTCATCGGTCGCTGTTGTCAATACACATCTGATTGACCTCGCGATATTGAGTACCTCTTTCGCATATCCGCCCAAGAAGCCTAGCTCTCAAACTGGCTGTTATACAGATCAGCGTAGAAACCGCCTGCATGCAGTAGTTCGGTGTGCGTTCCAGTTTCTACAATATCGCCGTCTTTCATAACAAATATGATGTCAGCGTCCTTGATGGTTGAAAGACGATGCGCAATCACAAACGATGTACGCCCCGACGCCAGCTCGCCTAGAGCTTGCTGAATCAACAGCTCGGTGCGGGTGTCAACAGACGAGGTTGCCTCGTCTAAAATCAACAGCGGGCGATCTGCCAGCATCGCGCGTGCAATAGTTAAGAGCTGTTTCTGGCCAGCCGAAATTGCCGATGAGTCTGAAAGCACGGAATCATAACCGTTAGGTAGCTGTGAAATCAGCTCATCCAAACCAACGAGTTCCACCACGCGCTCAATTTCTGCTTGAGAAACATCAGGATGCGCGTAGGCAAGATTCTCACGCACAGTACCCTCGAACAGCCAGGTATCCTGTAGAACCATGGCGAACTGCCGCTCGACATCCTCACGCGGAATCGAAGCGATGTCAACACCATCAATAAGAATTGACCCGCTGTTGACCTCATAAAAACGCATGAGCAGATTAACGAGGGTGGTTTTACCTGCGCCAGTGGGACCCACGATGGCAACCTTAGAACCGGCAGGAACATGTGCCGAGAAATCGTGAATAATCTCTTTGCCCGGCTCATACCCAAAAGCAACGTTGCGGAACTCAACCTCACCGCGCACAACCTGCTGTGCCAGCGGGGCCACATCTGTCTCATCCTTCATACGAGTCTCATCCATCAATTCGAAGACGCGAGTGCCCGCCGCTGCCGCTGACTGGAAACTCGTTGATGCCTGAGCAATCTGACCCAGCGGGTTCGTAAAGATGCGCACATACATAATGAACGCAACAACAACACCGATGGTGATATCGCCACCGACCACCAGCATCGCACCGACCACGCACACCACAACATAGCCTAGGTTGCCAATAAAGTTCATGAGAGGGAACATCAGCCCCGACAGAAACTGAGCTTTCCACGCGCTAGCGTAGAGAGCCTCATTGCGCTCGCTGAACTCAGTATTCACAGTGCCCTGAGCGTTGAAAGCGCGAATAACGGTGTGCCCGTTCAATGACTCTTCGATGTGACCGTTGAGCGCGCCGAGGTTCTGTTGCTGGGCAACGAAGTACTTCTGGCTTCGCGCCATAATAAGGCCGGAACCCACGATGCCCAATAGAGATGAGAGTATTGCGGCAAGAGCGAGTTGCCAGCTGGTTACAAACATCATGACTGCCGCACCAACCAGAGTTACCAGGCCAGTGGCCATCGAAGCAATGGAATTACTGAGGGTTTGCTGCAGGGTATCAACGTCGTTGGTGACGCGCGAGAGCGTGTTGCCTGTGGTGTTGGTATCAAAATACGACAGCGGTAGGGTGTCGATGGTTTTATCTAGGTCGCTCCGTAAAGACTGTGACACCCACGCTGTGGAGCGGGCCATGAGCACACCTTCGATAGCGCTGCATAAGAATGAGATTGGGATCAGAATCCCCGCGGTCAAAGTTAGCGACCGCACCTTATCGAAGTTAATGCCGGTCATAAATCCGGCTTGGATTTCATCGGTAATTTTTGCCAAGAAGTCCGGCATGATGACGGTGAGGATCACGCCACCGATGGCAAAAATCAAGCCGGTGATCATCATTGGAAGAACGGGACGCGCGTAGGCAAGTAGGCGGCGAAGTACCGGTCCTACGGCGATCTTGGCGCCGCCGGCGACTCCGTGAGGGGGCCCGCCGCGGTGGCCGCGTCCTTTGCCAGATTGTGCGGCAGCGTGAATAAGAGATTCTTGCCGTGCCTGCTCACTATGGGCAAGACCTGTACGGGCAGATTCTATCGCAGCATCGTGAGTGAGTGTGGTGCTCATGCCAGTTCCTCCTCTGAAAGCTGTGAGCGGGCAATCTCTTGGTAAACGGGGTTAGAGGCTAGCAACTCGCGGTGAGTTCCAAGACCTACTGCGCGGCCCTTATCGAGAACCAAGATTTTGTCAGCGTTTTTGACGGTGCCAATACGCTGAGCCACGATAACGAGTGTTGTGTCGGCGCCAGCATCATGCAGATGCGAGCGCACTAGCGAGTCGGTTTTGTAGTCGAGCGCCGAGAAAGAATCATCAAAAATCATAAGGGGCGCCTGGTATGCGACGGCTCGTGCGATGGACAGTCGTTGCTTCTGACCACCGGAGAAGTTTGAGCCACCGGATGCGACCGGGGCAGCATAGGCTTTGTCGGCGCGTTCGATGAATTCTGCTGCTTCGGCTGTCTTAGCTGCGCTGACAACCAGCTGTGGGGCGTTGTCGTGTTCAGCGTGTGAAAAGGCGATAGTGGAGGCCACCGTGCCTGAGAAGAGCGTAGATTTTTGCGGGACATAAGCGATGCCGTTGCGAAGTTCGCTTTGAGTCATGTGGCGAACGTCTGTGCCGTTGATCTTCACTGAGCCTTTACGCACATCCGAGAACCGCGGAATCAGATTAATCAGGGATGACTTACCTGAACCGGTGGAGCCAATAATTGCAAGTGTTTCACCGCGATGGACGGTGAACGAGATACCGTGCAGCGCATCGTTATCAGCACCGGGGTATCTGAAAGTGACGTTATCGAACTCGATGGCAGGGGTTTGGGTAGCTGAAGAGGGCGCTGTAGCTGAACCTGTTGGCAGGACGCTCGAGGATGCGGGCACCTGCGATGCACTAGCGTCCGCAATATCGGGCTCGGTACCTAAAACTTCGCGGACGCGCGTGTAGGAGACCCAGGCGCGCGGGGCGAAGATGAATACTGCTGCGAGCATCATGAAGGCTGAAACTACCTGCAGGGCGTAGGAGCTAAAGGCAACCATCTGACCGAAGAGGGTAACTTTGTCGCCCGGGGAGCCGGCGTCGTTAATCAGATGCGCGCCCACTCCATAGATAGCCAGCGACAGGGCGTTCATGATGACGGTCAGCATGGGCATGAGGAAGGCGAAACCGGTGTTGACAAACAAGGTGGTGTTGCGCAGATCCGCGTTGACCTCTTCAAAGCGATTGCGGTGAAAACTTTGCGACGTGTAAGCACGAATCACGCGAAGACCACTGATGTGTTCGCGGGTGACGCGGTTGAGCCCGTCCGTAATTTTTTGCATGCGCACCATGCGCGGCATAACCAGTGCAATCACAACCGCAAGCGTGATAATCGTGGCGACAACAGCGATGGCTGTGGGGACAGCCCAAGCCATTGATTGCGTGGCGATTTTTGAGGATGCCCAAATCGCCATGATCGGTGATTTGATGAGCATCTGAAAACCCATCACCACGAACATCTGAATCTGCATGACATCGTTAGTGGAGCGGGTAATCAAAGAATCAGTGCCGATATTATTCACCTGGGCGCTGGAGAGCTCAAAAGTTTTTGAAAAGACTTTCTGGCGTAGATTTTTTGCCAGTGATGTTCCCACAATGGCGGTGCAAAAGCCAGTGATAACTGCCAGCACGAGTGATCCTAGAGCAGCGCTGAGCATCAGCGCGCCATCGCCGGTGAGATCGGACGCTACTGTGCCGGGGGTAGCTACTCGCATCGTGATTCTTTGCATATAGTCGGGAACCTTCAGGTCTAAAAAGACCTGCCCCACAATGGACACTAGGGCAAGAGCTACCAGCATCCACTCCCTCTTATGCAGGTAAGAAGAATTTTGCATAAATGCAATTATCTACCTCTGCATGCAAAAACGGAGCCGGCGGCGCATCATTTTCTCTAAGAGTGATGCACAACCGACTCCGCCCAAAGAGCCGTTATGAAAACGTGGTTTACGGGTTATTCAGATCAGAAGCAGCAAAGGTGTCGCACTTTTGCATATCGCCCGAGTTGTAACCCGCCATGTACCATGCCACGCGCTGGGCGCTGGTGCCGTGAGTATAGGTTGATGAATCGGTGTGCCCCTGTGAGGTCATCTGGATGTGGTCATCACCAATCTTGTCAGCGGCGTCAATGACGCGGTTGAGCTCATCCTCAGTCATGGGCTTAACTTGCACTGGAGAGTTAGAATCTTCCTGAGCATTACGAGCCCACAAACCTGCATAGCAGTCAGCCTGAAGTTCAACGCGCACAGCACCTGAATCCGCTCCCTGAGGATCGTACTGTGAGTACTTCAGATTACCCAGCTGGTTCTGAATGTGGTGACCGTACTCATGCGCAAGAACATATTGTTCCGCGCTCTGACCACCCTGGGCGCCGAGCTGAGTCTGCATGAGGTCAAAGAACGTGGTCTTTACATAAGCAGTTTTATCAACGGGGCAGTAGAAAGGACCGGTTGATTCAGATGCATTGCCGCATCCGGTTGAAACAGTACTACCTTGAAATAGATCAAGCGCCGGCGCTGAGTACTGAATCCCCGTGTTCTCAATCAGATAATCCTGCCAGAATGCATCCAGCGAGTTCTTAGTACCCACCATGTTGCAATCAGAGTTGGAGTTCGCATCTGCACCAGTCTGACATTCTTGAGCCAGCTGGTCTTCTGCCACACCATCAACCTGTTCGTAGCTGTAACCGCCACCGTTCATCTGATTGACAGCGTTAATGCCGTCCTGGCCAAAGAGAAGCCCTGCAACGAGCATGATGAGGACGCCACCAATGCCGCCGCCAACTGCTACGCCGCGTCCGCCGCCGCCGGAACGTCGGATACCTGAAGTATCAAGTCTTGAATCGTCTGTGAATGCCATGAAATCAGCATACTTGGTGCAGGCTGTGAAAGCGGTGTTAACTCAGTGGTAATGACGGTAAATGTCACAAAAATTTGCCCGGGGCTTTGCGCCCTTTAGTTCTTGTGCTCAGATGCTGGCGATGAGACTTCTGTATCCATGAGGCCTCGGGCCGCGAGCGCTTCACCGGTTTCATGGGCGTATGCCACTGTAGAGATAATGAGCGGGGTAAAGGTACGATGCGGTGCCACTTTGACCCCGCGCGAGATGAGCGCATGCGAAATCATGGTGTGCTCATTCATAATGACGGGGATTGAACGAACCATCACCGCGATTGCCATAGCGATGCGTTCGGGTTTGACACCGAAAATTTTCAGCGGGGCACAAAGTCTCACAAACCCATCAATGATGCGCGGTAACGGGGTGGTAGTCAGCAGAACTTTGGAAAACGCCACCATGGACATCAGAGTAAGCAGTACATCAGCTCCCTGGGCGATGCTGCCGAACAAGACATAATAGGCTGCCAAAATAATAACCAGCCATTTGAGGCCCAAAAGCGTCTGCAACCACTGCTTGGGCGTAATGCCGCCGATGAGACCTACTAGGATCATCGCACTCAGCGCTACACCACCTATTACCCAGCTCTTAGTGGCAACGAGGGCAAAGCTAATAAGGATCAGCGCAATACCCTTACACCACAGCGGCGCGCGATGAATAAGAGTATCGCGATGCGAGTACGTGCCAAAGAGATCAACGCCCGTCATGCGACGCCTTGGTCAGAAGCAAGCGGTGACTGCGTCGGAAACTCTCTCGCGCACCAGTTCTCGTACTGCGCGATGACACTACGCGAGGCACCCTCAGCGTAGACTCGGCCGTTATGAATGACTACCGCGCGCTCGCATCGCGCTGCCAGATCAAGATCGTGAGTACTGATAATCAGCTGTTGCGGCAGTGTCTCAAGCAGGGCATACAGGCGAAGCTTATTGCGAAGATCCAAGAGGGTGGTCGGCTCATCGAGCAATAAAATTTCAGGTTCTACCGCAAGCACAGAGGTCAAGGCAACCAGTTGCTGCTCGCCACCAGAGAGGTCATAAATACTGTGCTCAGCACGATGTCCCACCCCGCGGGTGCTCAACAGTTCAAGAGCTGTAGCTCGGCGCCTCTCTCGGCTTAACCCTGTGCGCTGAAGAGAAAGCTCCACATCCTCAACAGCGGTAGGCATAATCAGCTGCGTCAGCGGGTTAGAAAAGAGCAACCCCACATGAGAACGAACACGGGCGGTGTGCTCTTGAACCTCAAGACCGCCAACCTGTACCGAGCCAGATCGGACTGTGTTGATTCCGTTGACCAATTTAAGGAGCGACGATTTACCGCTGCCGTTCAGCCCCAAAATAGCGGTGGACCTTGCGAAAAAGTCAACGGTCACATCACGCAAGATATCCACCTGCCCATCGGGGGTGGGGTAGCTCAGATTCACCGCGCGCAAGCTCACACCCGCATCCTTAACAAAAGAGCCGGACACGGGAGAGTCACTAGCACCACGCAAGAAAAACTTCATGACCCTAGCTTAGAGACAGACGCGGGAAAGCGCGGTGCACAGCAACGGCCACCAGCGAAGCGATAACACCCTTAATCAGGTCACCCGGCAGATAAATGGCAGCTGCACCCACGGCAGCACCGAATGAAAGATGAGCGTTGAGCATCATACCGACAATACCGCAACCCGTAATAATGATCAGACCTACACAGGTCGCAAGGAACATGCCCACCACAGCTGAAAACCCGACGCGACGCTTACGGACAACCGAGTAAGCGACTAAACCAGTGCACAGTGCAGCCGGAATGTAACCCAACAAATACCCGGCAGACGGGCCAGCAAGAACACCAACACCGGCACCACCGCGAGCAAAAATCGGCAAACCCAACAGGCCCACCACAAGGTATAACAAAACAGCCAAAGGCGCACGCCTAGCACCAAGAACCAGCGCCACAATATAAACCGCTAAATTCTGCAAGGTAATAGGAACACCCAGCGGCCCCACCGGAATAGCAGGAAGCAACGCCATTGCTGCAATCAAAGCGGCAAAAACCGCCACCAACGCAATATCAACACCGATGTTGCCAGAAGAAGCACGAGAAATCGAAGAATGAGTCGTCATGAGCAACACTATAAACAGAATTGAACGCTGTTCAAAATCAGCGCCAATACCCCCCGCCCAATGCCTCTCACCACACCACCCCCAAACCAACCCAACGACCCTTAGTGTCTTGCGATTCACCCTCACACCTCACCGCACACCCTGCATAAGAACCCGCCCGACCGCTAAACTAGTAAGTTGGCGCTCCTCGCACAACCCGCGCTCGCCACCATCACACCCTACGAATAAGGAACATCATCAGTGATTACTGTCAACAACCTTGAACTACGCGCAGGCGCCCGCCTGCTCATGGACGAGGTCAATTTTCGTATTGATAAAGGCGATAAAATTGGTCTAGTGGGGCGAAACGGTGCGGGTAAAACCACCATGACTAAGGTGCTTGCTGGCCAAACCCTTCCCGCTGACGGTAACGTCACCCGTTCGGGAAAAATCGGCTACCTTCCGCAGGATCCTAAAGTTGAAGACATGACCCAGCTGGCCAAAGACCGCATTTTTTCTGCCCGCGGCCTGGACGGTGTTGCTCGCAAAATGCGCCAAGCGCAAGAAATGATGGCGAGCGAAGATATCAAAGAGCACGAAAAAGGTATGCGCCGCTATGACCGTCTTGAGGCTGAGTTTATCGCCGGGGGTGGGTACGCTGCGGAGTCGGAGGCCGCAACCATTACGCATAACTTGGACCTTCCCGAGCGCATCCTCAACCAGCCACTGTCAACGCTTTCCGGTGGTCAGCGTCGACGCGTAGAGCTCGCTCGCATCCTGTTTTCAGATGCCGATATAATGCTGCTTGATGAGCCCACCAACCACTTGGATGCTGATTCTGTCATGTGGTTGCGTGACTTCCTCAAGAACTTCCAGGGCGGTCTACTGGTTATTAGCCACGATGTCGAGCTGATGGAACTCGTTGTCAATAAGGTTTTTTACCTGGATGCTAACCGTGCGGTTATTGATATTTACAACATGGGATGGAAGAACTACCTGACCCAACGTGAGCAGGATGCTGCGCGTCGCAAACGCGAGCGCGCTAATGCCGAGAAAAAGGCTGATGCTCTTATGGCTCAGGCTGAGAAAATGCGTGCAAAGGCTACGAAAGCAGCTGCTGCTCAGCAGATGATTAAGCGCGCTGAAAAGCTGATGCGTGGCCTTGAAGAGGAGCGTCAGGTCGATAAGGTTGCAGCTATTCGCTTTCCTGATCCAGCGCCCTGCGGTAAGACCCCGTTGACTGCCCAGGAGCTGTCGAAGTCCTACGGCTCACTCGAAATTTTCACGGATGTCGATCTTGCTATTGACCGTGGCTCGCGCGTGGTTGTGCTGGGTCTCAACGGTGCCGGTAAGACCACTTTGTTGCGGATGCTCGCTAAGACTACTCAGCCCGATACCGGCGAGGTTACTTATGGTCACGGTGCAAAGGTTGGTTACTTCGCGCAGGAACACGAAATTCTTGATCACGATCGCACTGTTTTTGAGAACATGAAGTCAGCTGCCCCTGATCTTGACGATACCCGTGTGCGCACTATTTTGGGTTCGTTCTTGTTCTCCGGGGATGATGTTGATAAGCCTGCCGGTGTGCTCTCCGGTGGCGAGAAAACTCGTTTATCGCTGGCTACCTTGGTGGCGTCTTCGGCGAATGTTCTGTTGCTGGATGAGCCCACAAACAACCTTGACCCGGCCTCTCGAGAAGAAATTCTCAATGCGCTAGCGAGCTATAAGGGCGCTATTGTGATGGTTTCTCACGATGAGGGTGCTGTTGAGGCTTTGAGTCCTGAGCGTGTGCTTCTGCTGCCTGATGCTGTAGAGGATCTGTGGAGCAAGGACTATCAGGATCTTATTACTTTGGCCTAGCGTATAGGCAGAAGGCGGTTATCGCGGATGCGGTAATCGCCTTTTTCGTGCCATTTTTGGTTTATGTGGGAAGCAACAAACAGGCAGATTGCGTCTCAAATTATGACGTTATGTCAGTCACTAAAATGTGGGAATCGGGTTGATAAATCAACAAAACCCACATTTTGGGCTTGTGTGGGTTTCAAAATATCCTTGAAATGTGGTTTTTTAAGGATTTACTATTTTTACATAGCAAGAAATCCTCGCGTTGAGGATCTTGCGAAAGATGTTAGAAAAAAACGTACACCACGCAAGATGTGGTTACGGCAAACCCATCAAGGGAGATTCACAAAGACGTTGAGTCACCCGTGAAAGGATGTAAGACAAATGGTAGTAGGCGAGCACTCAATGTACCCCGCAATCACTTCAGAAGATGCTGAGGTTGATGTTTTCTGGCCCGAGGCTGAAGACAACTAATTCTTTGCACGTTGGGGAACGTGCTGATATACGTGAAAAGCTCCGGGGTGAGACTGCTAGGCAGTCTCGCCCCGGAGCTTTTTGATGTGTAGGTATAAATCCTAATGCCACAGGTTTGATAGCCATTGGCTGGGGAATGTGTGGATTACGGCAAAATAGGCGAGCGCAAACCACAGGATGTAGACGGTGACTGCGGAGGTGAGAATGTTTTCCCTCGCTGATCCTGCATCGCCAAGTACGGGCAGTGAGAAGTAGCCGCTTTTGCGCCAGATTTTAGTTCCAACCGGGGGCTTGATGGTGATAGGCCAAAGGATGTTAACGCCGCGGGTGGTCATCATGTCGCCGATAATGTGCATGACGCATCCGCAGAATATTGCCCAGGGTACTAGTGAGAGGCTGTCTGTTTGCCAGGCGAGGTAGCCCAAGCCAATGGCGCCTAGCCAGCCGCCTGGTGCTTTGAAGACGCGTAGCGCAAGTCCGCCGGCAAAAGCTGTGAGCGCAAGGGAGACCCAGGGGATTCCATTGTGTGTCAAGGTCTGAGAGAAGTAGGCAAGAGCCCAAAAAGCTAAAACTCCGAGGATGGAGTGAGTGCCTTTCCGGTGCCCGCCGCTGAGGGTGGCTATCAAAGCGGTGATGATATTAGAGAAAGGCGGGATGGAATGTGCAATGGTGCCTTTGCGATGGTCGGCGTCGGGGAACATTCCTGCCCCTGCGCAGGCAAGAGTGGTGACCACAAGCGTCCCGGTATCTTGGTGAGGGGTGATGCCCAGCTCGGTTAGGGCTAGCCACGCGCCGGCCGCAGTAACAGAGTGCGAATAACCCATCATAAGATGCTGTGCCCCTTAAGAAGTAAATAATGTAGTCAGGGCATAAAAATAGCACAATTAGAATATATGTTCTAATTGTGCTATTTCGGTTGTACCCAGCACATAACCTGCGGTTCAGGTGCTACTGACCGAGGGAGTCTAAGAGGGCATCTTCTTCTTCCTCATCGGTTCTAAACTTTTTCTTCTTTTGAGGTTTCGGACGCATGATTGACTTCAGGTGAGAGGGCATGTCGTCAACCATCTGCATTTTGCGAATGATGATTTCCTCATCTTCCTCGCCAATGTAGTTGCCGTTCTCGTCGTAAAACTGCTGGTAGTACTGATCAAGTTCTGCGGCGAGCTGAGCGTCCAATTCATCGTTGCGAACTTTCTGGCGGGCTGACCACCCGTACACCACGTAAATCAGCACAGCGAAGGAGTACCACTGCATGGAATACGACAGGTTAGGGCCGTTATCTTGCTCCGGTTCGTCCTTTTCAATCGGAGTATTGGGTACTTCGGGATCTTCGCTTACTAGAAGTCCATAGGCTGCCTCACCCACGGGGATCCCCGTCATCTCTGATAATTCGGGTAAGTCGATGGATGCAATCTGCCCGGCCGGTGCATCGCGGCCGGTGTCCTGTTCGCCGTTGTGGTAGCGCGCAACAACGGTGGTGTGTCCTGAGGGAGGCGCCCCGATTTCAGTTGCGGTGGAGGACGCATCGCCAAAGCCAGCGGGAACCCAACCGCGGGAGATAAGAATATTATCGCCCTCATCGGTTGTAAAAGGAACGAGCACTTCGAAACCGTTGTTACCGTTATAGGGGCGGTTGCGAGCTAGGATCTGCTGGTCAGGGTGGTATTCACCTGACAGTTTTACCGGCTGCCACTGAAGCTCGCCGTCGAAATTTGAGAAGATTCCCCGATGCTCTGTGTAATCAATGGGATCAGCGTGAAAGTTTTGCGCAATCAGTTGGTTGCGGTGGTCAACGGCTTCTTTGCGTCCCATCTGCCACCCTGCTAGTTGCACGCAGATGATCGAGAAAACTACGCACAATAAGAATGCGCCAATCCATTTTCCGGTGAGAAGAAAGCGGTAGCGATGCACAAAGATACCTTTGGTCTATGAGTTGGGTGGCGGATGCGAGGGAGGTCGTCGCTCGCGGAGCTTTTATTCTACGCTTCTTGGGTGAAGGGCTGGGTGTCTTTGAGGAAGTCTCGTGAGCGCAGAAAGTCTTCGAGGTAGGTGCGGTGCTCGTTGCAGGCGAGCCAGATCTTGCGACGTTCTGGTGTGTGGATTTTGGGGTTATTCCACAGTACCTGCCAGGTAGCATCGGCTGTGCACCCTTTACGGGAGCACATAGGGGCGGGTGTCTTATCGGGTTGAGATGTATTGAGCGCGTCGAAGATATTCATGAGGCGTCCTTGAGTGTTGTGGGGGAGTCTGTGACTACTTCACCGTCGATGATGACCGGCTCGTCCGGGTTGCTATTGCGGTGAGCATCAGGGTGCGGATCTTGAGTAGCTGATTCGCCCGAGCTGTCTTGAGCTTGCTTTTCGTGAGCATTGGAGGTGAGCGCTAGTTGCTGCTCTTCGGTGAGGTAGGCCATGAAATCATTGGACTGCTGCCTGTCGTTACCGTTAGCAACAACGACAGCTACCCACGGTAGGATGCCGGCTAGGGCTACGAAGACCCACCGTAGCCAACCGTCGACAAAGACTGCTGCAATAATGCAGACGATGCGCAAGAACATGCGAAAAGCGTATTCGCGAGCGCGTTTATCCACTGAATTCGAGTGTTTTTCGCTGGCGTCTGTAATTGAATATACGTCGCGAGCGACAGTGCTGCCGTAGCCGGCTTCGGCTAAATCTTCGGCTGTCCACACTTTACGAGATGACATGGTTTCTCACTCCTCACCGACTTCAACATTAGCGTATGAGGTTCAGTGAGACGAGTTGTCAGAATTAGCCTGACCGGCGGGTCTAAGCCTGACGCGATTATTTGAAAATTTTCAGGAAAAATTCTAAATTTTAGCCCGCTAGCATATGCGCCCACAGCGTAAGATTGCTAATGAAATAAGAGACACGACAACGTCAGGAACCTGTTTAATGACTTCTCCCAAGACTGTTTTGGTCACCGGTGGCAACCGCGGCATTGGTTACGCTATTGCAACTGAATTCAAGAATGCTGGTCACAATGTTTGCATTACCTACCGTTCGGGTGAGCCACCGGCAGAGTTCTTCTCGGTTAAAGCTGACGTTACCGATACCGCGTCCATCGATGCTGCGTTCAAAGAGATTGAAGCTGAATTTGGTCCTGTAGAGGTTTTGGTTGCTAATGCGGGTATCACCAAAGACACTTTGCTCATGCGCATGAGTGAAGAAGATTTCACCTCCGTTATCGACACCAACTTGACCGGCGCTTTCCGCGTGGTCAAACGAGCTACTAAGGGTATGCTCAAGCTCAAGCGCGGACGCGTCATCCTGATTTCATCGGTTGTTGGTTTGTATGGCGGCATGGGTCAGGTTAACTACTCATCCTCTAAGGCTGCTCTGGTTGGTATGGCTCGTTCCATTACCCGTGAGTTGGGCTCACGTAACATCACAGCAAACGTGATCGCTCCCGGTTTTATTCAGACCGAGATGACCGATGTTCTGCCTCAGGAAACCAAGAAGCAGTACGTAAATTCGATCCCTGCTAAGCGTTTTGCGCAGCCCGAAGAAGTGGCGCAGGTTGTCCGCTGGATTGCCTCCGATGAAGCGTCCTACATTTCAGGTGCTGTTATTCCGGTTGACGGCGGCCTCGGTATGGGCCACTAAGCTGAGCCCCGCTAGCACCACATTTTTTACGAAAGAAGAGATAGAGACTAATGACTGAGCTTTCAGGCAAAACCATCATCATTACCGGTTCATCGCGCGGTGTAGGCGCTGATACCGCACAGATTCTGGCTGAATCAGGCGCGAACATCATCGTGAACTACCGTTCAAAGGCGCCTCGCGCTAACAAGGTTGTTGCTGCTATTGAAGAGGCAGGTGGCAAGGCAACTGCTGTGGGTGGCGATGTAACCAACCCCGAGGATGTTCAGAACCTCATCAGCACCGCTATCGATACTTACGGTTCGCTGGACTACCTGATTCTTAACGCATCGGGTGGCATGGAGACCAATATGGGTGAAGATTATGCGATGCGTTTGAACCGCGACGCGCAGCTGAACTTTGCGCGTGCTGCAGCTGAGCGCATGAGCGAGGGCGGACGCATCGTCTTCGTCACCAGCCACCAGGCTCACTTCATCCACGACGTTGAAACCATGCCCGAATACAAGCCGGTTGCAGAGTCAAAGAAAGCTGGCGAAGAAGCTTTGCTGGCTGAGATTCCTGCACTGAAAGAAAAGGGCATCTCACTCGTTGTTGTTTCAGCCGATATGATTGAAGGCACTGTTACCGCAACCCTGCTCAACCGTCTACGCCCTGGTGCTTTGGACGAACGACGCGAGGCAGCAGGCAAGCTGTACACCGTCAATGAGTTCGCGCACGAAGTTGCCAAGATGGTCACTGCCGATGTTGAAACCGGCCACATTGAGCTGGTCGGTGGCGCTAAGGGCTTCATCGACTAAACGTTCTCAACCGAGTTTGAGACTCTATAAAAATCTCCGCCTCTAATATTTAGAGGCGGAGATTTTTGCATCCTGAGTTCCTAGTCAACCAGTTTGTATTGTTGGGCGCCGGCAGGGGAGAGGAACAAATCCTCATCAAGTTGTACCGGCCATATTTCAAGTTCTACCGGCCAGAATTCAACGGTGCAGGTGGGATACTTTTCGCAGATAGCATCTGCTAGCAGAAGCGCAGCTAATCGTGCGCTTTTATGACACTAAAGAACGGAGCAGAGCCTATCAATGGCCCTACCCCGCTCTTTTGCTACTCAAGTATTTTGTTACAGCCCCACAAAGTGGCGGATCGCGTCCAGGCGAGCGGTTTCGATGCGAGCATCCGCTACCTCAGCCAGAGCGCTCTTAGAGTTATAACCGATACCCAGTCCCGCTGCTTCGACCATGAGGATGTCATTAGCACCATCACCCACAGCGATAACATGGGCATTCTTCACGCCTTCTTCCTTCGCCCACTCATGCAAAGCGTGACGCTTAGCATCGCCGTCGATAATATCGCCCAACAATTCACCGGTAACTACACCGTCAATAACTTCAAGGACGTTCGCGCGAGCATGAGATAATTCAAGCTTCTGCGCTACAGGACGAAGCAACTGCACAAAGCCTCCCGACACCGCGGCAACTGCGTGCCCAGCATCCAAGAAAGTTTTCACCAAGAGGGTAGCGCCGGGATTAAGAGTGATACCAGCGGCGACCTCATCAAGGGTCGACTCAGACAAGCCCTCCAAAACACCAACACGTGTACGCAACGAATGCTCAAACTCAATCTCACCGAGCATCGCCTGCTCCGTCACCGAAGCAACCTGCTCACCGCGCCCCGCACGCGCCGCCAACTCATCAATAACCTCTTGCTGAATCAGCGTCGAATCAACATCCAACACCAAAAGCTTCTTATCGTCCTCACTGAGCTTAGGATCAACAACGTTCACCTCATAACCCGCAAGCAGAACATCCTCACGAACCGCTACAGCAGAACGCAAATCAGCAATCGAACCCTTCTTGTACTTACCCTCGGCAACATAGGCAAAATACTCAGGACCATCAACCTCACCCGGCGCATGAGACTCAGCCGAAGCCAACATAATCGCCGACTCAATCTCAAGACCCTCAATAGAGGTCAACCCAGCGTACAGCTCCTCCTCAGAAGCCCGCGAAAGAGCATTATCAATACTTACAGCAACAATTTTTACACTCGTCATGACCCCATCTTACGGTGCGCTACCTCACCACGCCCACAAATATTCACTCTATGACAATCACAACGCGCAACAAACACCGCACAAAGAGGAAGGCCCCCACAAAAAGCACTACACTTGCACCTATGAGCTCAGTACTAGAACTTGCAAACGTTACCGTAACCCGCGGAACCAAAAATCTACTTGACAGCATTAACTGGTCAGTTCAAGAAGGCGAACGCTGGGTCATTCTCGGCCCCAACGGCGCAGGCAAATCAACCCTTCTGTCCATCGCCGGCGCTCGCCTACACCCCACCCGCGGCGAAGTCGATATTCTAGATGAAATCCTCGGAGCCGTTGACGTCTTCGAACTACGCCCCCGCATCGGCGTCTCATCAGCAACCCTCGCTAACCAGATTCCCGCCGACGAAACCGTACGCGATGTCGTTGTCACTGCCGCCTACGGCATCCAAGGACGCTGGAACGAAGAATACGACACTATGGACGAAGACCAAGCAACCCAGCTACTCACAGACTGGGGCGTAGCAGACCTTGCCGACCGCCCCTTCGGAACCCTCTCAGACGGCGAACGCAAACGCACCCTTATCGCACGCGCCCTCATGACCGACCCCGAACTCCTCCTCCTCGACGAACCCGGCGCTGGCATGGACATCGCAGGACGCGAAGACCTCGTAGCCCGCCTCACCGAACTAGCACAAGACTCCTTCGCCCCGGCAACCATCCTCGTCACCCACCACCTCGAAGAAGTCCCCGCAGGCTTCACTCACGCACTCATGCTACGCGACGGAAAAATCGTAGCAGCAGGCGAAATCGACAAAACCATCACCGAGGAAAACCTACTAAAAACCTACGGCATGGACCTAGCCCTCACCATCACCGACAACGGCCGATACAGCGCATTCGCCCGCTAAAAAACGAGAGCGCACGAGGCTGAGCCAGCCCACGCCACCAGCTCTACACCACCACTCAAACACAACGTGCCCGCCTCCACCGCGAAGCGGGCACAATTGCAATAACGGTGAAAAAACCCCACAACCCCTCACCACACCCACCACATACCACACCAGAGGATCCCTTGGCTAAAAAACAACTCACCCAAGAAGACCTACGTCAACGCTCCGAACGCGTCCACGCCCTACCCAACGTTCACCCACTCAAAAACGCCACACCAACAGACACCCGATTCTTCACATCACTCACCGACGTCAAACTACGCATCACCAAAGAAAGCGAATGGGGCATCTACATCGCAGAATCCTCAAAAGTCATCCGACGGGCACTCACCGCCGGACACCTACCACACTCCTTCATGATGAGCGAAAAATGGGCAGAGGACTTACTCGACGTCCTCCAACAACACCCAGACACCCCCGCCTACGTAGGCACCGAAGAAGACCTAGAAGCAATCACCGGCTTCCACCTACACCGCGGCGCGCTCGCCGCAATGCACCGCCCAACCCCCACACCATTAGACGACCTCACCCGAAACGCACAGCGTATAGCCATCCTCGAAGACATCGTGGACCACACCAACGTCGGAGCAATCTTCAGGTCAGCTGCAGCACTAGACGTAGACGTCGTCCTCGTAACACCACGATGCGCAGACCCCCTCTACCGACGATCAATCCGCGTCTCCATGGGCACAGTCTTTCAAGTACCCTGGGCACGCGTGGACTCCTGGCCAGACGCCCTCGAGAAACTCCACGAACAAGGATTCACAACAGCTGCACTCGCACTCAAAGACGACTCACTCACCCTCTCGGAACTGAGCGCTCGCAAGGATGAAAAACTAGCGTTGATTCTGGGGACTGAAGGGCACGGGCTATCTCCTAAAACTTTGGCAACAACGCAGCACACCGTCATGATTCCCATGTCACACGGGGTTGATTCTCTTAACGTGGCAGCCGCCAGTGCTGTCGCGTTCTGGGAGACTCGTCCGCAACAGCAGCAGTAAAATCGCCGGCGCAGTACCCAGTGATTAAGCAGACACGTCAGGCCTGCAGATTCATCACCCAACAGCGCCCGAAAAACTAGATGAATGCTAAGCTAGTGAATTGGCTGTGCAAACAGCGATAAGATCTGTTACCCAACAGCATCGGATCCCATTACGTAAGTACCGTGTCTGGCAAAATCCAGGCAAGTAAAGAAGGTAACACTATGAAGGCTGAAATCCACCCGGATTACCATCCCGTAATTTTCCGCGACCTCGCATCAGGCGAGGCTTTCCTCACCCAGTCAACTCGCACTTCAGAGAAGACTGAAAAGTGGGAAGACGGCAACGAGTACCCGCTGGTAGAAGTTGAAATCTCATCAGCTTCACACCCGTTCTACACCGGTAAGCAGCGCATCATGGACTCCGCTGGCCGTGTAGAGCGCTTCAACGCTCGCTTCAAGAACTTCGGCAAGGCTTAATCTTTTTAGCCCTGTTATTTCGAACACCCCGGAACTTTTTAGAAAAGTTTCGGGGTGTTTTTTATTTACCTTGAGTAGAATCAAAATAAATTTGTTGTCACCTATTCCGGTGACAGTACGCAAGATGACGGGATAAAGTATGTCGGTTCAGACTCCAGCCCCGCGCAAGAAGAAAACAGGACGCAATATCCTGCTAGTGATTCTTGCGCTTTTACTGGTAGCAGCTGTAGGTGTTGGCGCGTATGTCTATAGCATCGGTAGCGCATGGAACAACAACACTCAAAAGATTGAGAATTCAGAATCAGCTTTCCCTAATGAAGATGGCTCGATTCCAACTGACCAGCTCGATACTTTCAAGAAAAATATGGCCGAAGAAGGTCAGGCGAATAAAGACGTCACAATCACTAACGACAGTGGCAAAGATCTTTCGTCTGATATCGATAAAAACGGTAACGGTATTTTGGATGCTGATGAGGAAAGCTCAGATGGAAGCCAGCCTAAGAACCACGAGCGTCCTGCCGAAACTGGAGCTACCAACATCTTGCTCATGGGTTCAGACTCACGTGCAGGTACTGCTGAATCTGCAACGGTAAAAGGCCAGCGTGCTGACTCTTTGATGCTCCTGCATGTTCCTGAAGACGGATCGAACGCCTACCTGATTTCGATTATGCGTGATACCTGGGTCAATATCCCGGGTTACGGTCCCGCGAAGATTAACGCTGCTCTTGATCACGGGGGAGTGGCCCTGCAGGTTAGCGCCATTGAACAGTTGCTGGATACCCGCATCGACCACATTGCAGAGGTTGATTTTGAGGGCTTCAAGGGTCTGGTAGATTCCATGGATGGCGTGACCGTAAACGTGCCGCTTTCCTTCGAAGGCGACGGTTACACCTATACTGCAGGTCCGCAGAAGATGGATGGTGAGGAAGCTCTTACCTTCGTACGTCAGCGCTACCAGTTCTCAGACGGCGACTACCAGCGTGTGCGCAACCAGCGCGCTTTTATCCGCGGCGTCTTTGACACCTTGAAATCACGCGGGGTACTAAACAACGCAACAGAATTCAAAAATATGGTGACCACCATGGCTCCGTACCTGACTGTGGACGAGGGGTTGGATGCCGGTTCAATCGTATCTATCGCATCGCCCATGATTTCTAACCCGAACTTTGGGCTGAAGATGATGACCTTGCCGAACGCAGGCACCGGTTGGTCCTCAGACGGACAGTCCATTGTGGTCGTTGATTTGAACGCTAACCAGGAGCTTTCAAATGCTTTGAAGAACGAGACCATGGACAACTACGTGGCCACTCACGGCGCGGACTAAAGCCATCCGCATCTAAGGTAAATAAACGGGTGCCCGGGAGATCATCTCCCGGGCACCCGTTTTAATTTTTGAGTTCAAAGAGTTGTCAGCAGAATTAGCTGTCAACGATGTCGTATTCGGGTTCCTCGTTGTACCGGCCGAAGTATAGACCCATAAAAGCGAGCGAAGCACCAAGAACAATGGCCAAAATGCCCAGCAACGGGGGCTTAACGAACACGAGAACAATGCCGAAGGTCAAAATCAGACCACCTAAGACACCCAACAATGCCGCAAGCTTTGAAGATGAACCGGTGCCCTCCTGAGGCGCTTTTTCACTCTGTTTCTTGGAACGAGAAGGAACAGAGGCAACGGCCGCAACAGGGGCAACAGTCGCTCCGAATCCACGACGACGCGATTTCGTGCTCGCGTTCTGCTGAGATTCGCCCTCGGTGGGAACATAGGCATCAGGCACTACGTAAGAGTCTGCTTCTTCAATGAGCTCAGGAACGTTGTTGGGCAGGGTGCGATACCACTCATCGCTGAGCTCTGAAGGGCGAGCAGCCTGAACAGTCAGCGATACCTCGAAAGCGTTGCCTCGGATTGTGCCCCACGCACTGGTGAGTTTTTCATGTTCAAAGGCGTACTTGATAACGGGTGCTAGCTGCTCTGAGATCTGAGTACTCAAGCGTCCAACCACTTTGCGATCGTGAAGAACATCAATGGAATCAACCACGGAGCCATCCGCCAGCTTAATCTGGTTGGCTTCGAGAGTAAGAATCACGCGTCCTTCGCCACTGGGCGGCAAAATAGTATGCAAGTACGCTGAATGGTCGTTTTCATCCAGTACTTTCATTGAAGCACCCTGCGGCAACAAAGTAGCATGAACAGGTGCCTGATTAAGCGGGAACAAAGAACCCGGAGCGCTCAAGGAAAGGATGCCGGTGCTCTCGATAGTATGTTCGCCCTGCAACTTGCGCAAAACCGCCGAGAGCTGCAGATGCGCCATAGCATCGTAACCGCTAGAGACGACGCGTGTGATCGGCTTCCAGTACTGTGCTGAGTGTTCAGCGCTCAGGCGTCCGACCTTTAAATCGTCGATGTAAACCGCAATAGTATTCGGGGCGTACGCGTTATCGGGCTCAGGCACTAGACGCGCCGGACCGTTCCAAATACGCTCCCGGTCAATTTGGAGTTCTTCAAAGACCTGCAAAATCTCAGCATCGTAAAAATCATTGGTGATGATAGTGACTGATCCACGATCGCCCAGTGCAAATTCGGCCAATGTTCAACTCCTTGCAACGTACAAAATCTACTTGTATAGCTTCTCATGAAATGCCGACTTTAGAGGTAATTTTTGCCCCTAAAACCGGCATTCATCAGATTACTTAAATCACTTGCACAGGTTGTCTTAATCTGTGCCTACTCACCTATTTAGCGTGATGATGCCTGCTGCGCTGTGAGCGCACGACGAGCATCAGCAACATTTTCAATGATTTCTCGGCGCAGTGCGCTGGGAGCATCCGGATTTTCTTCTAACCATTTTTCGCCCATTGCTACGGCCGGATGCTCTTCGATAGCTTTGTTTTCACGAAGAACTGCCGCAGGGTAAAGGCCGGTGACGACGCGTGTTGCCATACCAATTGAGCGGTCGTTCCAGGTGTCAAGTAGCTGCTCGAAGTACTGCGGGTAGAACTCGACATGAAGTTTTTCTTCACCGAGTTTGAAACCGTTAGCGGTTGCAGTCAAGATCTCGTTCGACAGTTCTTGGTCAGTTGTTACAGCAGTAAATGCTGCCTGCTTCGCTTGAGCATTGGGGAAAGCCGCCGATGCATAGGCAAACCCGCGCTCAGACGTTGCTGATGACTGATCAGCGCGAGCGGTCTCAAGAGTGAGGTCGTCAACTTCCGAATGAGCTGCGAGAGCGATGAGAGCTGACCAGCCCAGTGTCTGGGTGTATTTCAGCCCCTGCAAACCTTCGATATCAGCGTCCTTGAGGTCTTCGATGGCGCCACGTGAAACCTCGCGAGCAAATTCAATGCCCAGTGGGGAGTGCGCAGCGACAGCCAGGGTAGACCGCATCAAAATCAGCTGAGCGTCACTGGAAGACTCCGCTGATTCAAGCGCATCTGAGAGCGCAGAATACAAAGAATCCCAGAGCGATGCTTGCTCCGTAGGAGCGGTATAGAGCGAAATAGCCGACTGTGCTTGTGAGGTCAACGCTGCCAGTAGAGTTGCTGACGGTTCACGAATCAGGTTGAACTCGACAGCACGTATGAACGTTGTTGCCGCTAATTTTCCATCCCGAACTTGATTCCACAGGCTACCCCACAACAAACCGCGAGCAAGCGCATCATCGATGGTTGATACTGACTTTAGGGCTGTCTGCAGACCGTCTTCATCGCTAAGGTAAACCTTCGCGTAGGTTTGGTCGCCAGAATTGAGAAGAAGAAGATCTGCCGCCGCGACCTGCTCTCGAGCCTCTGCGTCTAAGTCAATAGCGACGCTATGCGAATCACCAGCGGGAATTTCTAGAGAAAACTTTCCGGTGGAGGTCAGCTGAGGTTCTTCGTCGTCAGATGCAATAAAGGTTTCAAGCATCAGCTGATGTGGACGTCCAAGTCCAGTAGGAACACCAGCTGGTAGTTCCTGATGGATGCGAAGTTCTTGTAGCGTGCCATCTTCGGCAAAAATACGTTCAGTACTCAATGATGATAGCCCGCTTGTCTGCAACCATGCCTGAGCCCACGTTTTGACATCGCGATCAGATTTTTCATCGAGAACGCTCAAGAAGTCATCAAGGGTAGTGTTCCCGTATTCGTGTTTCTTGAAGTAAGCGCGAGCAGCGTCGATGAAGGTTTCAAAACCAACGTACGCGACGAGCTGTTTGAGGGCTGAGGCGCCCTTGGCATAAGTAATACCGTCAAAGTTCTGCTTAGCTGCTTCGAGGTGGGGGATATCTGCCACAATCGGGTGAGTCGTGGGTAGCTGATCCTGGTAGTAGGCCCACGACTTGCGACGGTTAGCAAACGTAGTCCACGCATCCTCAAACCCGTTGGCTTGAATAGAACCCAAAGTACCCATGAAATCTGCAAATGATTCTTTGAGCCACAAATCGTCCCACCATTTCATGGTGACTAAGTCGCCAAACCACATATGCGACATCTCGTGGCAAATAACGTTGGCACGAGATTCAAGATCAGCTTGGGTTGCTCCGGAAATGTAGATATAGCTTTCGGTGAAAGTCACCATGCCGGGGTTTTCCATCGCGCCCAGATTGTACTCGGGAACGAAAGCTTGCTCGTACTTCTTGAAGGGGTAGGCATAGTCGAAAAGATCTTGGAAGAAATCAAGTCCCTGCTTGGTGACAGTGAAAATGTTCTCCGCATCAAAGTACTCTGCCAATGAGGCTCGGCAGTAGGCAACCAGCGGAATCTTACCGGAGTTCACGGTTGAGGTCGGTACGTAGGTATCTGATGCTACAAAGTACTCACCAGCAAGGATGGTAGTGATGTAAGTGGAGATGCGTGCTGTGGGCTTGAAAACTCGCTTTGAAATGCTGGAATCTGCTGGGTCTTCAAGTGTTCGATCTAGTTCAGCGTTTGAGCTGACTACCCAGTGGGCAGGCGCGGTAATGCGGAAATTAAAGACAGCTTTAAGGTCTGGCTGTTCAAAGTTGGGGAAGACCCGTCGGCAATCTGCGGGTTCGTACTGTGTATACAGGTAAGTTTTGTCATCGGTTGGGTCGGTGTAACGGTGCAGACCTTCTCCAGATCGGGAGAAGTAGGAGCGGCCATGAATGGTCAGTATGTTTTCGCCTTCTACCGGGGTAAAGCGGATGCGTGAGCCGTCAATGGCTTCTGCGGTATTGATATGGCCGCCATTGAGTTTGATGGAGTCGATTGACTGGTGAATGTAGTCAATGAAGGTTTCTTCAGCCGCACGGGCGGTGAAACGCACGGTGGTTGCGGTGGGGTAGGACGCAAACGATGTATCTGCTGCGTTGGTGAGGTCAACGTGTACGTCGTAGGTGTCAACGGATAGTAGTTCTGAGCGGTGCGCCGCTTCGTCGCGGCTCAAGTTTTCGTTATTCACGTCATCATCGTATAGCGAGGCTTAGGGTGAGTCTACCTGCTGTTAGTGCGTACTCACGTAATGAAATAGGGTATTTAGCCTATATAACTGACAAGTTAAACTGATTACCTTCGGTTGGCGCATTGATAAAATTTTTTATGGGTGGGAGGCCCGATAGATTCTAGAAACTTAAAAATCCTATAATGTGGAAAAATTTCGTTATTTTCTGGAATTTAGGAACCTAAATTTTGGTCGAAAACTCAAAATGTGAGGTAGATAATAAGAAAATGCAACCTCTGAATTTGCGTCTCATCTTGTGATGCGTGTAGATTATTACCTGTTGCTTACAGAGATTCCCAGCTCTGATTTATCACCTGCGCGGGTGGCGGAATAGGCAGACGCGCTAGCTTGAGGTGCTAGTCCTCGTATTAGAGGGTGGGGGTTCAAGTCCCCCTCCGCGCACAGAATAATCCCCGGATGCTTCGGCATCCGGGGATTTTTGTTTACATTGAGCCTGGGATTCTTCGGTTGACTTCAATGATTGGTGCGGGGTTGCAGGGGAGTGGGGAAGCGAGCTTTCATGTGACCTTCAACAAAAGGTCATTTCTGACTTATTTGTGTTTATGAGGGTTTTTCGGCGGCAAGGTGTAAAAAGGGCGAATTTTAGACACTTAAAGTCACATAAACCCAACACAAAACCACATTTAGTGTGTCATACTGGTAATCACAAACCACATCAAGCTCACAAGCTCGAAAGGAACTTTCCTCATGGCTACTGCAAAATCCACCAAACTCGGCGTCATCGGTGCAGGCGGCGTCGGCTCAGCAACCGCATACGCATCCATGCTGCGCGGCGTTGCCGATGAAATCGTGATTTACGATATCGCTGCAGAACTTGCAGAAGCAGAAGGCCTCGATATCGCACACGGTTCGATGTTTGCCTCAGAAGCTAAGGTTTCAGGCGGTGGGGATATCGAAATCCTGCGTGACTGCGATTTGGTTATTGTTACCGCAGGTGCTCGCCAGAAGCCCGGGCAGCCCCGCCTTGAGCTCGTTGGCGCTAACGTCAAAATCTTTGAAGCAATGCTTCCCCAGGTTATGGAAGTTGCACCGAACGCAATCTTGATGATTGTCACCAACCCCTGCGACGTTCTGGCTGTTGTAGCTCAGAAGATTACCGGTCTGCCCACCGAACGCTGCTTCGCATCCGGCACCGTTTTGGACTCATCACGACTGCGCTGGCTGATCGCAAACAAGGCAGGCGTTTCTATCAAGAACGTTCACGCCAACGTTATCGGCGAGCACGGCGACTCAGAATTCCCCGTATGGTCAGCAGCTAACATCGGTATGGTTCCGCTGGATGAGTGGACCAGCGAAGACGGTGAGCGCGTCTTCACCGATGAGGTCAAGGATGAGCTTGCAACTCAGGCTATGCGCGCAGCTTACAAGATCATCGAGGGCAAGGGTTCCACTAACTACGCAATCGGTATTTCGGGTGCACGCATCGCTGAGGCAATCTTGAAAGGTCAGGATGCTGTACTCAACGTTGCCACCCAGATTCGCGGTAAGTACGGTATCGAAGGTGAAGCTGCAGTATCGCTCCCTTCAGTCGTCAACCGCGAGGGTGTTGTGCGCGTGCTCGATGTTCCCATGAGCGACGAAGAAATCGAGCGTCTGCGCAAGTCAGCTGGCGAAATTCAGATGACTTTGGAATCAGCTGGTTACGGCGACAAGTAGCCATCGATTCAAATAAGTAAGCGGTGGCGTCCTCTATCAGGGCGCCACCGCTTAGTTTTTCTTCGCAGCTTGCATTGAGCTAGCGAAGACAAGAAAATCTTTTAGATAAATTGCGTGGTCTTAACGACCTTCATGATGCGTCGGCGCAACCAGTAGCGTCGGCGTCCGCCATACAGAATAACGGTTCGAGAAAGTTCCCACTTGCCGTACTCGGCATGTTCTCCCAGACGTTGGCGGGCAGCCTTGATGGAATCGCCGGGTTCAACGGTGATAATCAGGTATTCATAGCGGTCCGTGTTGAACGTCGAGTGAACAATCGGTGCACTAATCTGTGTTTCTCTCAAAATTCCCTCCGATATAGTTCGCGTTCAAGCGTTTAGTGATAACGTCTTATACATGAGTAATGATCCTCGCGCAGCGCTATCAGTATTGACTTCAGCGTTAGAAGAACACCTTACAGCTATTGCTAACCGTCGTGGCGAGCACGATACCGCGATTGATAACGCGTATGTTGCCATCGCTAATGCTTTTGAACGTTATGAGGACTCCCTCTTTGAATCCTATGAAGAGGTTACTCCTTTGGAGGTCTTCATTGAAGATGATGATGACGAAGACTACGACGATTTCGATGACAGCGAAGAATACGACGAAGATGACATCGAATTCTTTGATGAGGATGACGATGAGGATCCCCGCGCTTAAGCCCACAAGCTAGTGTGGTTTAGCTGTTAGAACAGACACAGCAGTATGAAAGTACTGCTGTGTTCGTTTTTTAACCGGTACAGTTTGATGCGTGGAATGGATTCAAGCTATTATTTTGGGCCTTGTTCAGGGTCTGACTGAGTTTTTGCCGGTTTCTTCATCCGGTCACCTGCGAATTGTGGGGCAGTTCTTGCCGGTTTCTGAAGATCCCGGCGCGGCTTTTACTGCGATTACTCAGCTGGGTACTGAGACGGCTGTTCTGTTGTTTTTCTGGCGCGATATTGTGCGCATTATCGGTAAGTGGTTCGGCTCATTGACTGGCAAGGTCGATAAGAAGGACCCGGATGCTCGTATGGGCTGGTTCATTATCGTAGGTTCTTTGCCCATTGGTATTTTGGGTTTGCTCTTGCAGGACTACATAGATACGACCTTCCGCAGCCTGTGGATTGTTGCGACCATGTTGATTGTGTTCGCGATTTTCTTGGGTATTGCCGATCGTATGGGTAAAGAACAGCGTGAGCTTAAAGATTTGAACGTGAAGCACGGTCTGATTTTTGGTTTTGCTCAGGCGTTGGCATTGATTCCCGGCGTTTCTCGCTCGGGTGGCACTATTACTGCCGGTTTGCTGATGGGGTACACTCGTGAAGCTGCCGCGCGTTATTCGTTCTTGCTGGCAATTCCTGCAGTGTTCGCATCCGGCCTGTTTAAGCTTTCCGATAGTTTGGCTGAGGGTTTTACCGGATACTACGGTTTAGGCTCAACTGTTGTGGCAACGCTTGTAGCGTTTGTCTCCGGTTACCTGATGATTGGCTGGTTCTTGAAGTATGTTTCTTCGAACAGCTACGGCATTTTCGTCTGGTATCGCATCGCGGTAGGTGTTCTTGTATACATCTTGCTCGGTCTAGGAATTCTTGTAGCGTAATTAAGCCAACTGATTTCATACCCGTTCACCGCCACCGGTGAACGGGTATTGTTTTATGCAGAAAAGAAATTTTGGAAGAGGTAGTAATGGAATCCTGGAAGAGCCCTGAGATTGCTAAGTTGCCGGGCAAAGCACCGGTTCCGCATATTTTTGATACAGCTGCACAGCTGAAGGTCGAGTTGCCCTTTGAGGATCAGGCGAGCTTGTACGTGTGCGGTATTACTCCTTACGATGCGACTCATATGGGGCACGCATCCACGTATGTGGCTTTTGACGTGTTGAACCGTGCGTGGCGTGATGCCGGTATGGATGTTGCCTATGTTCAGAATGTCACCGATGTTGACGATCCTTTGTTGGAACGCGCGAACGCTACTGGCGTTGACTGGCGCGAGCTGGCAAAGGACCAGACTGAGTTGTTCTTTGGTGACATGGAGGCGTTGAACGTTATCGCTCCCGATCATTATGTGGGTGCTGTCGAATCCATCGAATGGATCGTTCCTACGGTTGAGCGTTGGATTGAGCAGGGGATTGCTTACCGTGTACCGGGCTTTACCGATGAGAACGGTGTAGTTGCCCCCGATGGCGATGTCTATTTTGATGTGGAAGCTGCTCAGCGTTTGGGCGAAGGCGACGAGCGAGGATGGCACCTGGGTGATGTCTCGAATCTTAACCGTGAGCAGATGCTTCCCGTGTTTGCCGAGCGCGGTGGAGACCCGCAGCGTCCCGGTAAGAAGGATGCCTTGGACCCGCTCCTGTGGCGTGTTGAACGCGAGGGTGAGCCTGCATGGGATGGAAAGTCTTTGGGACGCGGTCGTCCAGGATGGCATATTGAGTGCACCATGATTTCACAGCAGTTCTTGCCTGCACCTTTCACCGTTCAGGGCGGCGGCTCTGACCTGCAGTTCCCGCACCATGAGATGGGTGCAGCTCATGCCTACGCCGTCAATCGGGTGCCCATGGCGCAGCACTTTGCTCATACCGGCATGGTAGGTCTTGACGGTGAGAAGATGTCGAAGTCTTTGGGCAATCTCGTTTTGGTATCCAAGCTTCGCGCTGCGGGGGTTCACCCGGGCGTTATTCGCTTGGCGATTATGAGCAATCACTACCGTACCGACTGGTTCTGGACCAATGAGTTGCTTGCTCAGGCTCAGTCACGTTTTGGCGCTATTTCCCAGGCTGTCACAGCCGCAGCCGGCGAAGATGACGGTGCTGCACGCGAGCTCATTGAGGACGTTCGTCAGTTACTGGCAGATGATTTGAATACTCCGGTTGCTCTTGACCGCATTGAACAGTGGGCGCAACAGGGCCATGCCGGTGGTGGCTCCCTGGTAGCTGATCTACTGGATGCTCGATTTGGCGTGAAGCTCTAAAACACAAAAACTGCACACAATACGTGTGCAGAAATAAAGGCCCCCGCGAAAACTCCGGTGAGTTTTCGCGGGGGCCTTTATCAGTAGCCAAGGTTATTGCTCGCGACGCTTGAGGAACTGCTCAAACTCGGCGGCAATATCATCACCCGAGGTTTGCGGATCATTCTCCATGTCGTAGGTGCTTTCTAACTGTGCGACATACTGGGCGAGCTCTCGCTCATCCTCTAGCAACTCGGCAGCGCCACGCTCCCACGCATCCACCTCTTCTTCTAGCGGTTTGAGGGGGATAGCGATACCCACTAGAGTCTCAAGTTTTTTCAAGAGAGCTAAAGTTGCTTTAGGATGCGGCGGCTGACCAACATAGTGGGGGATAGAAACCCACAGGCTGGTTGCGGGAATACTGTATTGGGTACCCATCACCGCAAGCACCCCTGTAATGCCCGTCGGACCGGTATAAGTGTTGGGGTGAACGTCATCGAGCTGTCGCATCAAAATTGACTCGCTTGTGACGTCTACTGGGAAAGGACGCGTATGCGGGGTTTCTGCCAAAAGACCACCGAGCAAAATTACTGCGCCAGCACCGAGCTGTTCAGTGAGCTCATAAAAATCTCTGACAAAACCCTTCCACTTGTGGGTGGGCTCCGGGCCGGTCACCACGGCGATTCGCACGTTGTGCTCCGGCAGTTCAGTCAGTTGCACTGATATTTCAGGCCATAAAATTTCAGCACCGCCCTCTTCTTGCGACATCATGACGGGGCGTTGGTGCATGTAGAGAAAATAATCCTCATCATCGATACCGGAGTGCGGGGTAAAATCCCACAGGCGAGTTAAATATTGCAGGGCCTCGCTAGCTGCCCCGCCGGCATCGTTCCAGCCTTCAAAAGCGGCCAGAACGATGGTGTACATTTCACCGGTGGGAGACAATAAATCTTTAACGGTGTGGAACTCTGGGTTGTATTCTGCGCTCATTAGAATCTACTTTACCGCTCGTAGCTCAGCCACGCAGACCACCAGATGAAAAGCAGACTGCTCTTTATCGCAAGCTCTTTAGTAGGATGGTAAAACACCCCGCCACATCAACCTGAGAGTAGGGCATATGCATAAGGACGCACTCGGCGTACAAGTAGCCCGCATTTTTGGTGCACCCGTGTACCTGCGCACCTCATGGTTTGTTTTCATGGCAGTGGTCATTCTCGGCTACGCCTACTACATTCAACGTTCGCCGCGTATGAGCTGGGGCGATGGTTTCATTGTCTCGACTACAGTCGCCGTGGTAGTTGCCGCTGCGGTTTTTGTGCACGAACTTGCTCACGCCGCTGTAGGGCACACCAGCGGACAAAAAGTGCACTTTATTTCCATGACTCTATGGGGCGGTTTCACCAAGCTAACGCAGGGGAGCGCTGCTGGCTCGCTTCTTGTCTCATTAGCAGGACCTGCCGTCAACGTACTTTTCGCCCTTGCAGGGTATGGGCTGTTACAAGTTGTGGAACCAAGTTCCTTTGCCTTTGGCCTTCGTCTCGCGTCGGACGCTAACCTCGCTATCGCATTTTTTAATCTTCTGCCTGCTTACCCGCTTGACGGCGGTCACGCCATCGAGTCCTTCGCAATGCTCTGCGGTGCCAAAAAATCAACCGCGGTCAAAATAACTTCATATGTCGGGGTCATACTCATACCGGTTGCTGTGCTTCTTTTTGCGTTTGGCGGAATGATGCGCACTCCCGTTGCGCTTATTATCCTGATTTATCTGTGCACCTATTTGTGGAAGAACGCGTCATCGCATCTATCAATTCTCAGACACCAAAGCGCTGGCTACGATCCTCTTCAAGCTAAAAATCTGATGCGCCCGGCAATTTCTTTTGCCCCCACCACACCTGTTGAAATCGTTGCACAATCCATCGGCAACGGCTTCCTTGCAATTACCTCGCATCCTCACACCGGTCAGCTTCTCTGGGCAGATGGGCACGTACTTCAGGTCAAACCCGGCACTCCCATCATGCAGGTAGCCGTTCCACTCGCAGAACCGCCTATTAGCTACAACGCCCTGCGTTATGACGTCATGGAATACCTCAACGGTACCCACTGGCATCGTCTGCCAGTCTCACATCAACAAAACCCCACCGTGCTGGCCTGGGCTGTCACCGATGCACACCACCAGCCCATAGGCGTTATCACTCACAAAGACGCCACCAACATCATCAACCGCGAAAACCATATGCTCGGACTCGACCACCAAATATAAAAATCTCACTCGGTTTGAGACAATAGAACTACAGCACCGTCTCAAGCGCTCTTACCGCAGGACGGCACCAACCCGTCACTAACATCTTGGCGAAAGAAAAATCTATGACTCAACACAATCCCACTGGCGCTAACAACCGCCGCGGTCCATTCCGCCCCGGCGAGCGCGTCCAAATTACTGATGAGCGCGGACGCATCACTACCATCACCTTGCAAGAGGATGGCCAGTACCACTCGCATCGAGGGTTCCTCAATCACAACGACCTCATCGGGCACGATGAGGGCACTGTTATTGAGAATTCTGAGGGTCTTCTTTTCCAGGCCCTTCGCCCTCTCTACAAGGACTTTGTGCTGTCGATGCCTCGCGGTGCGGCTGTGGTTTATCCCAAGGACGCCGGTCAGATTGTTACCATGGCAGATATTTACCCGGGTGCACGCGTTATTGAAGCGGGTGTAGGTTCCGGTGCTTTGTCTATTGGTTTGTTGCGTGCAATCGGCGATGAAGGTCATCTGCGTTCGTTTGAACGTCGCGAGGAATTCGCGGATATTGCCCGTGGCAACGTTGAAACTATGTTCGGTGGTCCGCATCCAGCGTGGGAGATTACTCTCGGGGATCTGGCTGAAACTCTTGGGGAGGTCGAAGAACCTGGCAGCGTAGACCGTGCGGTACTCGATATGCTTGCCCCTTGGGAATGCCTTGATGCTGTGGCGACTGCTCTGGCGCCTGGTGGTGTGATTATTTGCTACGTTGCAACCGTCACTCAGCTCTCTCGTACCGCAGAAGCACTTCGCGCTGACGGCCGTTTCACCGAACCTGAGTCGCACGAAACCATGGTTCGAGGCTGGCATGTTGAGGGTCTCGCTGTTCGACCTGACCACCGTATGGTCGCGCACACCGGCTTCCTGATTACTGCCCGCCGTCTCGCCGACGGTGCGGTGCGTCTTGCACCCAAACGGCGCGCGTCCAAGACCGAGTTCTCTGAAGAAGATATGAATGCCTGGACGCCAGCAGCACTGGGCGAGCGCAATGTGACTGACCGCAAGTTGCGACGTGCGGCTCGAGATGCACAGAATCTTGCTCAGCATGCTGCGCGAGCTAGCGAACATATCAATACCAGTAACTAATTAACCCGCGTCCTACCTTAAACACCCAACGCGAATCGATAAGAGCACACGATGACCGACACTAACGGACCTTCAACCACCGATTACGAACGCGTACTGCGCCAGCTCACTCTTGCGAACGAAAACCGCAAGAACCTGGACCGCCAACTGCGCCTTGCCGGGGAGAAGAACCAAAAACTTGTAAAAGCGCTAGAAATTACTAAAGCTGAAATCGAGCGTATTCGAGTCTCCGTCGCGCAAGAGGTAGAACCACCGCTCAATTCAGCTGTGGTTCTTGAGGTAGGGCGCGGCAAGATGACCTACGACCAGCTAGCTTCCGGTAAGACCCCGGCTGAGGTTGAGGATTACCTTGACGTTCAGCTCGGCGGTAGGCTGGTGCGTATTCCCTTTTCACCGCTTCTGTCGCCCGAGGATGTAGAACCCGGTATGACAGTTCTGCTCAACGAGCATAATCAAGCTGTCCTATCACTGGGGTACAGCACTTACGGTGAAGTTGTTACTATCCGAGAGAAGATTGATGATAAGCACATCATCATTGATCTCCCTAATCAGAACAAAGCAGTGGCGCGTATTTCGGGAGCGCTTGCTGGGGTTTCGTTGAGTACGGGCGATACCGTTACCTATGACTCTAAGACCGGTCTCATTCTGGCGCAGGTTCCTTCTACTGAGGCGCAGGAGCTGGTTCTTGAAGAGGTTCCGAACATCACCTACGCCAACATTGGTGGTCTTTCTTCTCAGATTGAACAGATCCAGGATGCGGTTGAGCTACCTTTCTTGCACCCCGAGATTTACCGTGAACACCAGTTGACTCCGCCCAAAGGCATCCTGCTCTACGGCCCTCCCGGTAACGGTAAGACTCTTATTGCAAAAGCCGTAGCTAATTCCCTTGCGCAACGCGCAGCTGAGATTTCAAAAGATTCGTCTACAACCGGCTACTTTCTCAATATCAAGGGTCCGGAGCTACTGGATAAATATGTAGGCGAGACAGAACGGCAGATTCGCGATATCTTCTCTGCTGCCCGTCAGAAGGCCGCAGAGGGTAATCCCGTTGTTGTTTTCTTCGATGAGATGGAGTCGCTCTTCCGTACCCGCGGAACAGGTCGTTCCTCCGACGTGGAAACCACTATTGTTCCCCAGCTGTTGTCAGAAATCGACGGTGTCGAATCCCTGGATAACGTCATTGTCATCGGTGCTACTAACCGTGAAGACATGATTGATCCCGCGGTTCTGCGACCGGGCCGTCTCGACATTAAGATTCGCATCAATCGCCCGAATGCTGAAGGCGCACGTGAAATTTTCGCGCTTTACCTGACGCCGCGCATCCCTATCAGTCAGGACGCTATCGATGCGGCCGGCAGTAAAGAGCTCGCTATTGATGCGATGATTAATCGGGCAGTAGAGTCCCTGTTCTCACGCGAAGACTACAATCGTTACCTCACTCTCACCCTGGACAACGGGCAAACTCTCACCCTGTACCGTGGAGACTTTCTCACGGGCGCGGTGATCCGCAATATCGTAGACTCCGCCAAAAAACAGGCCATTAAGTCGCTACTCACCGGTGGCGAAAAAGGTATTACTGCCCAGCACGTCTTAGAAGCTATCCGCGCAGAATTTGAGGATCAGGTCGAAGTTCCGCAAACCGCTGAAATCGAAGACGTGCTCACGCAATACAACATCAGGGCGCGCATCCACACCGTCACTCCAGCGCGCTCAGGACGAGGGGAGTAACCATGGGTGTTCAGCGCATTATGGGAGCCGAAACCGAATTTGGTGTCATCTCACCGACCAACCCGGCCGCGAATCATACCGTCCTTTCAGCCACCATCGTCAATACCTACGACAATTTGGCGTTCTCCAAGCACCAAAAGACGGCATGGGAATACGATTCTGAGCAACCTCTTCAGGACGCTCGCGGTTTTGCGATGAAACGTGAAGAGGCGCACTCTAGCCAGCTCACCGATGAAGCATACGAGCTCACCAGCGAAGACATCGCAGCCGAGGCCCTCAAAGAATCCGGTATGTTTGCTGAGCGTCTTGACTGGGACAAAATTACCATGAACTCCATTTTGCCCAATGGAGCCCGCCTCTATGTTGATCACGCCCATCCCGAATACTCATCACCAGAGGTCACCAGCCCTCAAGACGCCGTTCTCTGGGACGCTGCCGGCGATCACATCGCCGCAGTTACTATTGCTACTCTTGCCGATTCATCGGCAAAGACCGGTATCGAGCCCATCAACCTCTATAAAAACAACACCGACGGTAAAGGACAGTCTTACGGTTCTCACGAAAACTACCTGATTTCCCGTGAAACTGACTTCGACTACTTGACTAAAGTTCTCGCGTCCTTCTTTGCTACTCGCATTATCTATACCGGCGCAGGACGCGTGGGGCTCGGTACTGACGGTGATGAACCGGGTTTCCAACTCTCGCAGAGAGCTGATTTCTTTGAGCGCTTGGTGGGGCTTGAAACAACTATCCGCCGGCCTCTCATTAACACTCGTGATGAGCCCCATGCAGACCGCGAAAAGTACCGCCGGTTGCATGTGATTACCGGAGACGCCAATTTAGCGCACTACTCTAGCTTGCTGAAGTTCGGTACCATGTCCTTGGTTTTGGAACTTATTGAGCAAGGCAAGGCTCCTGTTATTCAGCTGACGGATCCTGTGACTGCTATGCACACTGTTAGCCGTGACCTCACCTTCACCCAAGAACTCCCACTTGCAAATGGCGGAAGCATCACAGCCCTTGAGGTGCAGCAGGCATATCTTGAAGCGTCCCTTGATAATAATCCCAATCCAGATGAGCAAACCCGCGAGGTACTCGAACTGTGGGAAGAGGTACTGCACCTTCTGGCGACCGCCCCCGATGTACTTGCGGATCGTCTCGACTGGGCGGCAAAATACCAGTTGCTCAAAGCATATGTGGCTCAAGGTATTGACTGGGACAGTCCTAAGCTCAAAGCCATCGATATCCAATACTCAGATTTGAGACCTGATAAAGGCTTATATTTCAAACTGGTGGGGCTCGGCCGTCTAAAGACTCTCTTCAGCGCAGAGCACATCAAAAAGGCAGCAAGTGAGCCACCTGATGACACTCGAGCATACGCCCGCGGTAAAATTCTCTCGACTTGGGGAAATGAAGTGATTAGTGCCAACTGGGACACAATCGTTGTTCGCAACCCACTCGATATAACAACCTATCGACTGACCATGAACGAGCCCTCCGATCTCACGCGTCGAACCATTGAGCCCTACCTAACAAATCCCAGTGCCGAACCGCTGTTCACAGCGCTTGGCGCAAACTCTCACACCTATTAAACCGGGCATTAGCCACTCAGACTACGCCCATCACCAGGAGAACATTGTGGAACGCAAAAATATTCAGGCACAGCAAACTACTCATACCGCGCAGGAACAGGAACACGTAGAACTTGCTCAAAAAACCACAGAGACCAACCAAGAGCTTCTCACCAACGTCGATGACATCCTCGCTGAAATTGACGGTGTTCTCGAAGAAAACGCAGAAGACTTTGTAAAGGGTTTTGTACAAAAGGGCGGTCAGTAACCATACTCTGACCTCACCCTGACCGCCTATCTCCAGAAAGATTCACCCGTGGAACGCAGAATATACGGCATTGAAACCGAATACGGCATTAGATATATCCCTAAAAGCCTAGGACACCTCGGACCAGAAGAAACTGCCCGTAAACTCTTCAAACCCGTTGTAGACACATGGCGTTCCACCAATGTCTTTTTACCCAACGGCGGCAGACTTTATCTAGACGTTGGTTCACACCCGGAATACGCCACGGCAGAAACCGCGACTCTTCGGGACCTCATCACCCACGATAAAGCGGGGGAGTATCTCTTCAATGACCTCATCAATCAGGCTGAGGATTCACTAGAAGATGAAAATTTGACCGGCACTATCTACCTTTTCAAAAACAACGTAGATTCTGCTGATAACTCATACGGCTCTCACGAAAACTACATGCTTGAACGCAAAGTAGAATTCGCAAAGCTTGTAGCTTCGCTGATTCCGTTTCTGATTACTCGCCAGATTATTGTGGGTGCTGGCAAAACTCATCCTGCCGGTCCTCCGGCGTGGGGAACACAGCCGGGTATCAGCGCAGAACCTTCGTATTCATTTTCTCAACGAGCCGACCACATTTGGGAAGGCTCATCCACAGCCACCACTCGTTCGCGTCCGCTCATCAATACCCGCGATGAGCCGCATGCGGATGCGTCTTTATACCGCCGACTCCACGTGATTAACGGCGACTCTAACATGTCGCAAACCACCACGCTTCTAAAAATTGGTGCGACCGACCTCGTGCTACGCATGCTCGAAGAGCGCTATCCGCTCAAGGACTTTGCCGTTAAAGATACCGCGACGGCTTTGCGTACCATTTCTCATGATCTCACCGGCACGGCGCGTTTTGCCCTAGCTGACGGTGGGGAAATCAGCGCTTTAGAAATGCAGCGTCACTACCTTGAATCTGCTCGAGCTTTCGTAGAAATCAAGGGTGAACATCACCAAGACGTAGCGTATGTTCTGGATCTTTGGACCCGTACGTTAGACGCGATTGAAGCCGGTGATTTTTCTACAATCGACACTGAGATCGATTGGGCGATTAAGAAAAAACTCTTGGACGCCTACATCGCCCGAGGTGCTAGCGGTTACGACGATCCGCGAATTGCGCAGTTGGATCTTGCTTATCACGACATCGACCCCCGACGCGGAGTCTACAACCTACTGGCGTCAAGAGGGCAAGCTAAGACCGTTGTCAGCGAGCAGGAAATTGCCCGCGCTGCTATCCACCCGCCTGAAACTCGCGCAAAATTGCGTGGTGCATTCATCAATGCGGCTCGTAATGCTGGTGAGCAGTTCACCGTTGATTGGGTGCACATGAAACTGAATGCGTACCCGCAGCATACGGTGATGTGCAAGGATCCGTTTGCCACGGAATCTGAGGACGTTCAGGCTCTGATCAAAGTGCTGGATGGTATTGCGCCAAGCACCTCTTGGGCACCGCCATTTATCTAATTCAGGGTTGCTCTCAGCAAATTGTGAGCGAGCAACTGTAGGATAGTTACGAAAATTTAGTTTAGCTTCGACGAAAGAATATGGATGAAGAAGAAATTTGCAGCTAAGAAGTTGACGTGGGCCGCTACCTCCGCTGTGGTTGTTTTGGCATTGACCGCGTGCGGTTCAGGTACTCAGAAGCTTGAGGATGTTGATTACGATATGAAGGGCGCAACTGCTGAGCCTTCTGTCGGTTTTGAGACCCCCTTCGCGGCTACCGGTAACCAGACTCACATCATTGAAGATGGTTCTGGTGATCAGGTGAATGAAGGTGACGCGCTTGTACTTAATGCATCTGTATTCTCAGGTGCTGACGGTAAATCGCAGGGTTCAACCTACACTTCATCGCCGTTGATTATTGAGGTCAATGACCAGCTGAAAGAAAATGCCCCTGAAATCTACGATGTAGTCTCTCAGGCTAAGGTTGGCACGAGCTTCTCGTATACCACCAACACCACAATGGGTCAAGATGGAACTAAGTCCACCAGCAGCCCCGGCTCCGCCACCAACGTAGAGGTGTACACCATTTCTCAGAAGCTTCCGTCCTCTGTAGAAGGTGAGCAGAAAGATCTTGGTGCTGATAAGCCTAAGTTCACTCTCGAAGGCAATAAAGCTACCCTCACTCTTCCTGAGAATAAAGGGGACGAGCCCAAGGAAGTTGTGACCGACGATTTGATTACCGGTAACGGCGAAACCGTCAATGAGGGCGATACCGTCTACGCACGTTACATCGGTGTGACCTGGAACGACGGTAAGGTTTTCGACCAGAATTACGATGCGGCTCCCGCAGCTTTCCAGCTCAATAAAGACAGCCTGGTTGAGGGGTGGGTTGAAGGCCTTACCGGTAAGAAGGTCGGTTCACGCGTCATGGTGACTATCCCCACTGATAAGGCATACGGCGAGAACGCTAAGGAAAACCAGATGCCCGAAGGCCCGCTGGTCTTCGTGGTGGATATCTTGGGACGCTCAGATGCACCCGCTGCGACTGAAACTCAGTCTGCACCTGCTGAGACTGGTGAGGCATCATCAGCTCCTGCTCAGTCAGAAACACCTCAGCCTGAAGAATCTAAGTAAAACACTCATCGAAGAAGAGGAGAACACTATGTCATTTGGCGAGCGCAAACTTGATCGCACCAAGCCTGAAATTGATTTCCCTGAGGGCGGTGAGCCCACTGAATTGGTGATTACCGACCTCATTGAGGGCAATGGTCCTGCTGTTGAACCCCGCAATTACATCCAGTGCCACTATGTTGGTGTAGCTTTTTCCACCGGTGAAGAATTTGACTCATCGTGGAACCGTGGTGAGCCTCTTGGTTTCACTGCTGGTGTTGGTCAGGTAATTCAGGGCTGGGATGAAGGTCTAATTGGTATGAAGGTTGGTGGACGTCGTCGCCTTGAGATTCCTTCAGCAATGGCTTATGGCGAGCGCGGTGCCGGTAGCGCAATTGGTCCTAACGAGTCATTGATCTTCGTCGTAGATCTCGTGGATATTCGTAAGTAATATTTTCAGCACATAGCCTCTCACGTCACGGTGAGAGGCTATTGTTTTAATCGATGAGCAAAAGTTCTGTTGAGCGACTGATTGCGCTTTTGGATGTTCTCTCTCGTTCTGAGCGAGGGATTACGCGCGAAAGCATTAAAACCTCCGTTCCGTCTTATGCGGAATACAGTAATGAGGCGGCTTTTGAGCGCGCTTTTGAAAGGGATAAAAACCAGCTTAAGGCGCTGGGCTATCACCTTGAGACGCTTAAGCCGGTACTTGGGGGATTGTATTCACGCTACCGTATCCGCAATGGCTCAGCTAGGGTTCTTCCTCAGTTTGAGCCTGGGGAGGTGGCGATTTTGTCGGCGTTGACGAACGTTTGGGGGAGAAGCGTCCCGGCACGCCGGACGGTTTCTCGTATCCTTACTAAACTTGGTCTGGCCGGTCTGGCTAATGGGCTGACGGAGACGTCGGCCTTTATTACTGCGCCTCAAGAAATCGATACTCTTATTGAAGCGGTTGCTGAATCTAAGGCAATGACGTTTGAGTATCGCAATGCGCAGGGCGATGTTTCATCCCGTACAGTGACTGTGTGGGGACTGGGGCATCGTTTTGGTCAGTGGTATGTGTACGGTTTTGATCATGCTGTTCGTGATGAACGGATTTTTAAACGTGATCGGATGCGGCAGCTAAAGCTGGTGAACATCGAGACTCATCTGCCTCCGCAGAGTTTTTCGATGAAGCGGGCTTTAGAAAAGATTTCTGATGCAAACACTCCACTTGCTTTTATCGAAGATGCCCCTGATAGCTCGGCAGTGGTTCACGTGGGTAATGTTTCTGGTGTGCCGTTGTATAACTGGCATGAGGCTGTTGGGTGGATGATTCGCCACCATGCCCGAGTAGCTGATGTTGCCCCGCATTCTGTTCCTTATCAGTACTCAGCTTCCATAAACTTGCAACAGCGCGTCAAAAAGACTTTGTCTGTTGCGGCCAAGAAACTTACTGAAATGCATGAGGGGGAACCTAGTATCTCTCCTGCGAGTATTAAGTGGGTTGAAAGAAGTAGTAAAAGGCGCAAAGAAACAGCGCTGGATCACCTCACTCGTGTGCTACGGATAGCTGAATTCGTCAAAGATAATGCGCCGGTGTCGCTCAAAGAAACCGCTGTATATTTTCAAACTACGCCTGGCAAGATCCGTCAAGACCTAGAGCTTTTATGGCTTGCAGTGGATGAGGAATCACTGACTTTGGAGCTTGATAAGGGTAAGGTTCAGTCGCTCAGTGGCGCAGACTACTTGGTAAGTGGCGCGCCTTTGTCAGCGCAAGAAGCCCTCTATTTATCTTTGACGATAGATCAGCTACGTCGCGTCATTCCTTCAGCCGGTGTTGTGGACCAAGTGTTCGGCAAGATATTTGCAAGCTACCCTCAGCTGCGTCAGCTCACCAATAGATGCGCTATTTACTCAGCTGTACCGGTTTCTTTAGCCCGGTTTGAGTCCGCTATCCGGTTACGTGAGAACATGAGAATTCGTTACAGTACTTCTCGGGACAGCTCCGAACGAACGATAACGCCTCAGCAACTTATTCTCGACAATGACTCCTATTATCTGGTGGCATGGTGTCACTTACGTCGGGCACAACGAAAATTTAAAATGGCTGATATCGAGGTGTTAGACGAGGAGCAAATAATTGATGCTGTTGAAAAGGCTTCTTCTCATACAGGTGATAGCCTGACTCATCAGAAGGTCATCATTCGTTATACAGGGCAGGACGCGAGCGCACAGCAGATGCTGGAATCGGTTGCTGAGAGATACAGCAAAGATCAAACCATCTTTGAGATAGATCTTTTCAACAATGCGTGGTTTGATTCTCTTGTGACGGATGCTGCCGGCACCATAGAGGTGATTGCTCCCCTGGAGGTGCGCGAGCGCATCCGCGCATACGGTTCAAACAGTTAAGCCTGTATTTGCTAATCTCTCACAAAATTCCCAGTGTTCTCATACACTTACCGGTATAAAACACAAAGATAACGCTCTATACTTGAGTTTATGCCTTGGTGGTTTTGGATTGTTTTGTGGGGAAGCCTTGTAGTAGCATCACTTGCGCTACTTGCTTATCTGCTCTTTGTAACCCTCAAAAAAGGCTGGAAAGCACTGTCTGAAGTTGAGGCGTGGGAAGCCGATTTCTCATCGCGTTTGGCTGAAGCGAACAGTGTTAGCTACCGCAAACTAGAATCACCCAGTGAACCTGCAATCTTTACTCCTGTAGGTGAAGCAGTTTCGCACTATGAGTCTGGCAAACAAGAACGTAAAATCGATCGTGCAGTTCGACGCTACCAGCGTCGTGAGACACTCGGTCAGCCTCAACGCGTAGATGATCTACGTATATACGCACAGGAAGGTGCAGACTAATGGTTCGTGGTTTATTTGATAACCCGGTAATGCTCCTTATTCTTCTTTTGATTATCATTTTGCTGTTTGGCGCTCCGAAGCTTCCCGGTATGGCTCGTAGCTTGGGTCAGTCCATGCGAATCTTCAAGTCAGAGGTAGATGGCATGAAGAAAGATGGCAACAGCACAAAGGTGGCTTCTGCTAAAGATCCCGTTGAGGGCGAAGTTGTGAATAACAACAATCACGGTTCAGTAGCAGCCCCGGATTCGACCGATAAGCTGTAATTTTTGATGTGCACGAGTACCCGCATAATCTGGTTGTAGCAGGTTATGCGGGTATCGTCCTGTTGACGCCTAGTTTGTGCTGTGCACAGACCTGAACTTCTCGGAGATGTAATGGCTAATCCAAATAGCAGAAAGAATAACCCCCAGGCGAAGATGGCGTTGGGGGAACATTTTCGTGAGTTCCGTAACCGCTTGATTAAATCTGCGGTTGCAACTGTACTGACGTCTATCGCGGGTTTCTTTTTGTATGAGCCATTTATCGATGCGATTTCTGGGCCTCTGGCTGAAATTAACTCGATTGATGGACGCGAGGCTGTGTTGAACTACGCAACTCCGGCGGCGTCCTTCAACCTTATGGTTACTGTTTCGCTGTACATTGGCTTGGTTTTAGCATCTCCGGTGTGGCTGTATCAGCTTTGGGCCTTTATTACTCCTGCTCTGTACAAAAAAGAGAAGCTGTACGCGATTGGTTTTGTGGCCGCCGCAGTGCCCATGTTCTTTATCGGTCTTGCAGTGGCGTGGTGGTGCATCCCTGCTGCCATCAAGGCACTCACCATGTTCAATCCCCAGGGAACCACTAACATTATGGGGGCTGATATCTACATCGCTTTCTTCATCAAATTCATGGTGGTTTTCGGTGTAGCTTTCGTTCTGCCTGTTGTACTGGTTGGCGTCAATATGATGGGACTTATTCGCGGTCGTACCATTCTCAAGGCATGGCGCTGGGTTATCGTCCTTGTTGCTACCCTGGCGGCAGCCGTTGCTCCGGGCACCGACCCGATGACTATGTTCTATCTGGCGGCTCCTCTGATTATCTTCTTCTTTATTGCCATCGGTATTTGCATGATGAACGATAAGCGCCGCGATAAAAAGAACGCTAAACTCGCGGCCGGTCTGACAGATGATGAGCTCAACCGCGCAACCTCAGCCGAAGAACTAGACCAGCTTGGACGCGTAGAGCAAAACTAAAATTCTGACTTTGACTTTTCACGTAGGATAGTTTTTATGTCTTCCTACGCAGAACGTTATCAGCAAGCAAAGCAGCGAGCCGCTTACGCCAAAACTCAGCTCGGGGTGTTTGAAAATCGGGTTGGTTTTGATCTCGATGATTTCCAGCGTCAAGCGTGTGAAAGCGTAGAAGCAGGACGCGGCGTCCTCGTTGCTGCACCGACCGGCGCAGGTAAAACCATCGTCGGAGAATTTGCTATTTTTCTGGCGCTGTCGCAGGGCAAAAAAGCTTTCTACACCACGCCTATTAAGGCTTTGAGTAACCAGAAATACAACGATCTGGTCAAAGAATATGGTGAAGATTCAGTTGGTCTTTTGACCGGCGACACGTCGATAAACTCAGAGGCACCGGTAGTTGTGATGACAACTGAGGTGCTTCGGAACATGCTGTACGCTGAGTCCTCAACTCTTACTAATCTCGCCTATGTCGTCATGGATGAGGTTCACTATCTTGCCGACAGATTTCGCGGTGCTGTGTGGGAAGAAGTGATTATTCACTTACCCGAGCACATCTCAGTAATTTCGCTCTCTGCCACTATTTCTAACGCTGAGGAATTCGGTGCGTGGCTCGATACTGTGCGTGGCTCTACCGACATCATTGTGTCGGAGCATCGCCCGGTTCCCCTGTGGCAGCATGTGCTGGTGGGTAAGCGTCTGATGAATCTTTTCGCCGAAGAAACTACGGTTTCTCAGGCAGCGGATGCACTATCATCAGCTGACAATGAGGCTCCCGCCGTCAACCCGGAGCTTCTTAAAATGCGTACCGGAGGTTCTCGTGGGGGAGGCCGCCGTCCCGGTGGGCGACGAAATAATCGTGGACGCAACGGACGCGGACCGCGTGACCGCCGTACTCCCGCGCTGAAAACAACAGCAAGCGGTTTTTCGGGCTCTGCACAACTTCCAGCGCGTATTTCCCGACCGGCAATGATTGAGACCCTTGATAAAAATGGGTTGCTTCCCGCCATCTGTTTCATCTTCTCACGCGCAGGCTGCGACGGTGCTGTATCGCAGTGCATTGACGCAGATATCCGTCTGACGACCGACGCCCAGGCGCAAACTATCCGAGCCTACATCGCAGAGGCTACCGCATCCTTGGATGTCCGTGATCTGAACGTCCTCGGCTTCTACGAATGGCGTGAGGGGCTCACCCGTGGCATCGCAGCGCACCACGCTGGTTTGCTGCCTATCTTCAAAGAAATTGTTGAGACCCTATTCTCCGAAGGTCTTATCAAAGTTGTTTTTGCCACCGAAACGCTGGCCCTCGGAATCAACATGCCTGCTCGTTCAGTGGTGCTTGAAAAACTTACCAAGTTCAATGGCGAAAACCACGTGGACATCACACCGGGGGAGTACACGCAGCTGACAGGACGTGCAGGGCGTCGAGGCATCGATATTGAAGGCCATGCAGTGGTGACATGGCGTAACGGTATGCAAGCTGAACAAGTTGCCGGTCTTGCATCACGCCGCACCTACCCGCTGAACTCATCATTCCGTCCCACCTACAACATGAGTGCAAACCTCATCGCTCAGTTCGGAGCCGAGCGTACCCGTAAAATCCTGGAATCATCGTTTGCACAGTTCCAAGCCGATAAGTCAGTGGTAGGTGTAGCCCAACGTGTCCGTAAAAATGAGCGCGCCCTCGAAGGTTATGCTGACGCTATGCAGTGTCACCTTGGTGATTTCACCGAATACGCCCGCATTCGTCGTGAAATTAAAGATCTTGAAAAACAGGTGCAGAAGAGTCGCCGCAAGCTATCACTCTCACAAGCTGTAGCATCATTGCAGCAGCTCGTACCCGGAGACGTCGTTGATATCCCCAAAGGCAAAAACCGAGGCTATGCAGTCGTGTTGACGCGTGCGGAATCAAACGATGACCCTAGACCCTCGATTCTGACGATAGATGCCCATGTTCGACGTCTAGAGACACGAGATTTAGTGGGGCCCATTGTTCCTGTCTCAAAGATCAAGGTTCCCAAGAAATACAGCGTAAAGACGCCTAAAGAACGCCGCGACATGGCTTCACGTATGAGGGAGGCGATCTATCAGGGACGCCCACCCCGCGAGCGCGCGCAAAATACGTGGTTTGACCATAAAGAAAGCGCTATAGAAACCAAGCTAGATGAGCTACGCCACGCTATGCGTACGCATCCCTGCCACGGATGTTCAGAACGCGAAGAGCACGCACGCTGGTCTGAACGATGGTGGAAACTTGAGCGGGAGACAGATGGATTGCGCCGGCAAATTTCACGTCGCACTAATACTATTTCTCAAGTGTTTGATCGGATTACTGAGCTCCTTCGTAGCTATGATTACGTATCGACCACGGCGGAGGGCAAGCTGGTTTTAACATCTCGTGGACAGAGCCTCAGGCGGGTCTACGGCGAAAAAGATTTGCTGACATCTCTCTGCCTGGAAGAGAGATTCTTGGACGGTCTCGATTCAGCTTCAATGGCATCCGTTGTCTCAGCTTTGGTATATCAAGGCAAACGCGATGAAAACGGTTTTCTCAGCAAATATCCGCGCCCAGAAATTGGGAAGTCAGTTACCACAATGATTACGTTGTGGAGCCAGCTAACCGATGCTGAGGAACAGATGAAGCTCCCTCAAACTGCGACTCCTGATTTGGGTATGGTGTGGCCGATCTATAAATGGGCCCGTGGAGATTCACTTGCGAAGTCAATTGAAGGCACTGACCTAGCGGCTGGCGACTTCGTACGCTGGGTCAAGCAAGTCATCGATGTGCTCGACCAGATTTCACATGTTGCACACAACGATGCGCAAATGCGTACCGCATGTGAAGCTGCTATCGGAAAGATTCGTCGCGGCGTTGTAGCTGACCAGATGTAGCGTGCAAGGTTTTTAGAAAAGGAGAATTAACGTGACAAAGGTACAGGTATTTTCCAACGGTTCTGTCTACAGTCCTGCAGATCCCTTTGCGACCTCATTGGTAGCCAACGGAGAAAAAGTTGAATGGGTTGGGTCCGATGCCGGTGCAGAATCAATTATGGATGACTCTATGGAATCTCAGGATCTCAACGGTCTTCTGATAACACCGGGTTTTGTTGTTGGGGGAGTCACGGTCGACTCCCTTCAGGAATTGCAGAATCTTGAGGAACAGCTACCAGCTCATGGCTATGTCGCCGGTACGATTTTTATCGGAGAGGACCTACTCAAAGAGGCATCAAAAATTTCGGGACTTTCCCTGTATCCCTATGTTCGCATCCAACGTGAGAGCAAAGTTGAGCATCTTAAAAATTTAGGTGCATACGGAGTCTTAGTAGATGCCGGTCAGACAGAAGCTTCCGTATTGGTCTCAAAGGCCGTCGATGCGGGGCTTAAGGTCGCATTCGATGCGAGTTCAGAGGAGCTCATTGAGTCTGCTCTGGCGATCATTGAGGCACTAAACGCAGAAAGTCCGTTGAAAAGGTTACGAGCAGGGGTCCGTCTCGATGGAGTACTTGAAGTCACCCAAGCGCAGCTGAACCGTATTGAAAAGCTCAATATCAGCATAGGGTTTGTAGACGATCTTAACACAACGTCTGCATCACTAGCATCGGCCATCAAAGCCGGTGTTGCCACCTATATCGGCTCTTCAACTCAACCCACCCAAAAACTGTGGGGTTGGGAACTGACGACGTTAGCGGTACATCGCCAGAACTCATCAGACAATATTTCAGCTCGCGCAGCTTTCAACTCGCAAACGCGAGGTGCCTGGCGCGGACTTGGCTTTGCTGAGCCTACCCAGGGACAATTGGTGCCCGGAGGTAACGCAGATTTCGCACTGTGGTATTTCGATTCCTTGATGGTTCAAACCGCTGATGAACGCGTTGCCGCATGGAGCACTGATCCACGTGCCCGCACACCGTTGTTGCCGACACTTGACGGAGATACCTACCCGCAATGTGCGACAACATACCGTAGCTCTGCCCCCATATTTGTACGTAAATAATCAGTATTATGCCTAGTTATTCAATCTTTAAACAAGCGATTGATAACTAGTGCTTTATACTAGAACTCTGATATTTAAACGCGTAGCTCAAAAGCTGCTAGTAGGAGATTTATATGCGTGTTCTGACGGTTATCCCGACCTATAACGAGAAAGACAATCTACCAGTGGTAGTTTCTCGTCTACGCGCAGCCGTTCCAGACAGCGACATCCTAGTTGTGGACGACAGTAGCCCCGACGGTACAGGTGAACTTGCTGATTCAATGGCTGCTGAAGATTCTGCAATCCACGTGTTGCACCGCAAGGTAAAAGACGGTCTCGGCGGAGCGTACTTGGCCGGCTTTGATTGGGGTCTAACTAATAACTACGAGGTGTTGGTTGAGATGGACGCCGACTGTTCTCACCAGCCGGAGCAGCTTCCTTTGCTTATTGAAGCTATTGAGAACGGCGCAGAACTCGCTATTGGTTCACGGTATGTTCCCGGTGGTAAGACCAAGAACTGGCCAGCTCACCGTCAGATTCTTTCTCGCGGTGCAAACCTTTACACCCGCTTAATCTTGGGTACCAAAATCAAGGATATTACCGCAGGATATCGTGCATACCGCCGTGAAGCTCTTCAGAAGCTCAATTTGGACGGGATCGACTCTAAGGGTTACGTTTTCCAGGTTGACTTGGCATGGCGTTCAGAGCAGGCCGGACTGAAAATTACCGAAGTACCGATTACCTTTGTAGAACGCGAAATTGGCGATTCAAAAATGGACGGAAACATCATCCTTGACTCCATGACCAAGGTAACTCGCTGGGGCCTGACCGGTCGTGCAAATAACCTGCGAGCAAAATTTAAGAAATAAGCACGAGCTCCGACCCACCAGTGGGGGAGTTAAGCCAAGAGGGGCCCTGAACTTTAGAGTTCAGGGCCCCTCGTGTTGTAAAAACCAAGGTTTAGAGAGAATGACGCTCGCGGTAGATTTCGAGGCGCTTCTGCAAAGTTTCTTCGAGTTCTTCCATTGAGCGACGCTCCATCAACATATCCCAGTGGGTACGTGCAGGCTTATCGGTAGCTTCTTCCTGCTGAGAGTCACCGTTGACGATGCGTGCTTCTTTACCGGACTTAGCGGTCCATGTAGTGGGGACTTCAGCTTCTTGAGCAAAAGTTACAAAGACGCGTTCGCCGTCCTCGGTGCGGTACTCAACTCGCTGGCGAGGTGCGGGTTCAACGCCGGCTTCAGTTTCCATTGACTGTGAGCCAAGGCGCATACCGCGCAGGCTGCGATCACTCATGCATTTTCCTTCCACAGAAGATTAGATTCGAAAGCTATAACCACAGCGTAATCGTATTTATTCCGAGTGGTTGAAGAATTGCTAAACAACCATTATAGCTACATCGGGCGGACATGGTGGTTGGCAAAGCTGCGATTGGCGGGTCTAGTTGGGTGACTTGTGTTAACAAGGCGGAAGTTGTGGCGATGTCAGTGCCGCCGGTAGTGGATGCAGCTCTAAGAGCTACTTGAAACAATGCACGACTTGAGTTTGAATTTGGCAGATACTCTAGCGAGTCTCAGTGGTGGAATAACTGTGCCGAGGCTTTATTCAGGTTCTAGGAACTATCAAAGGTGTGATGATGAACGATTGCCGTCTGCAAAACAATTAGAAAAACATTGTAGTCATCGGCAAAAACCTTCCGTTCGTAGGTATTTATAGAACGCCGATAATCTATATTATGTAAAGTAGTTCTAAAAACACTCTCCTGCGTGCTGAGTTTTTGATGCCCACCATAGATCTGACAACGATTCTTCGGAGTTGGAATTCTGTAAAGTAAAGATATGAAGAGAATTCCTTTTTCCTACCTTGCCCTTGACCTTATAGCGGTGACTATCTTTGCGCTCATCGGACGGATGTCTCATCAGCACGGCTTGACGGCGTTAGGCGTCCTTTCGACCGCTGCGCCGTTCTTAGTGGCAACTCTTATTGGTTTTATCGTTGGTCGTTATTTGACTCGAAATCTCATGGTGCAAGGTCTGATTGTGTGGCTATTTACCTTGAATCTGGGAATGATTTTGCGTGTTGCCTTTGGCGGCGGCTTTGCTGTTTCTTTTTATATAGTGACCGCCATTGCCTTGCTGATATTCTGTGGCATCTGGCGATTGCTTCTTAGAAAGAGCATTTACTAAACAAAAACCCTCAACCTTTACTTTAAGGATGAGGGTTTTAGTCTATGATTTGTTGCTGAATTGTATCCAGCTGTTGAGAGTCGCTAGAGCCTTGCCGGAATCTATTGAGCCCTTGGCTCGGTCAATTGCTTTCTGGAAACGCTGCTGGAATGGATCTGTCGTCGCATCTTCAAAAGCAACAATAGCTGCTGCCGCATTGAGCAGTACAGCATTTCTAATGAAGCCTGGTTGCCCATTGAGAGTATCAAGTACTACTTGAGCGTTATGGGTGGCGTCTCCCCCGCGTAAATCATCGATAGACCCGAGCGGCATATCAAAATCTGTCGGAGAAACAGGGTATTTTTCGATGGCGAAATCATTAGTCTCCCACACGGTTGACTCCCCCGTTATGGTGATTTCATCCAGTCCGTCGCTGCCTCTAAAAATCAAAGCATGGTCACCGCGTGAGGCAAAAACTTCGGCAATTTTCTCGGCCATTTCGCCGTCCGCTACACCGATAGCCGAAGCTCGGACGCGGGCAGGGTTAGTCATAGGCCCGAGGTAGTTAAATGCCGTGGGAACGCCCAGTGCTTTGCGTACCGGTGCTACATGTTTCATGGATGGGTGAAAAACTTGCGCAAACAGAAACGTAATACCTGAATTATTGACGCATTCAGCGACATCGACAATGGGCATCTGGAGATTAACACCCAATTTTTCAAGTACATCAGCTGAACCTGAAGATGAACTTGACGATCTATTTCCATGCTTGATAACGGGAACCCCAGCGCCAGCGATCACGAGTGAGGCCATGGTCGATATGTTGACCGTGTTTTGCATATCCCCACCAGTGCCAACAATATCCACAGCGTCACGGGTGATTTGAATATTTTCAGATTTCTCCAACATTCCTTGAGCAAGAGCGTTAAGTTCTGCTGGGGTCTCACCTTTTACATGGAGTGCCACTAGAAAAGCGCCTGTAACAGCCTCTGATGTCTCGCCTGACATGATTTGGTCCATGGCCCAAGCAACCTGCTCATCGGTGAGATCTTTGCGGGCCACTAGATCATTAAGTAACGGTTTCCAGCTCAAGGGTTCATGTGAAGTCATGTAGCTGATTGTATGACGCCGCTCCCCCGACAATCTAACTCGCGGCGCAATGTGAACAGTAGGTGATGTTCACGTGTAAAAGAAATGTCACAATTTGTCCAAAAAAGACCGATAATTCGGGGTTTAATGCAACACACCCCTGCAACACGCCTCAACCTATTGGTTCATGCGAAGTTTTATAGACATAATGTCTATGTGACAACTGCAACCCATACACCCAGTAAGTCCGCCCCCGTGACTTTGAACCGACCCAACGTTGTATCAGTAGGCACCGTTGTTTGGTTGGCGTCAGAGCTCATGTTCTTTGCCGGACTATTCGCAATGTACTTTACGCTTCGTGCTGCACGCCCAGATATTTGGGCAGAAAATGTGCACCACCTTGAAGTTCCGATGGCACTCGGTAACACCATCGTGCTCGTTTTGAGCTCGGTTACCTGCCAGTTTGGTGTATTCAAGGCTGAGCAATTGAAGCCTCGCCGCACCGGCTCACTCTTCAATATCAAGGAGTGGGGCATGGTTGAATGGTTTATTTTGACCTTCATCATGGGTGCGTTCTTTGTTTCAGTTCAGGCTTTCGAATACGCAAACCTCGTTTCAGAAGGTGTAACCATCGCTTCTAGCGCATATGGTTCAGCCTTCTATATCACCACCGGATTCCACGCACTTCACGTGACCGGTGGTCTTGTGGCTTTCTTGTTCATTATTGGACGCGCTTACTTGGCTAAGCGATTTGGCCACTACGAAGCAACTTCAGCAATCGTTGTTTCTTACTACTGGCACTTCGTTGACGTCGTTTGGATTATTCTGTTCGCCGTCGTTTACTTCTTGAAGTAAACCTCGAAGTGAAACTTTAAATTCAGCTTTATAAGCACACACTAAGGAAAACACGTGAAGGCACTTTCTCAAAAGCGGCGCCATCCGCTTGTAGCTGTCGTGTTGTTGGCTATTGCTCTGATCCTCACTGGCGGTCTTTATGCAGTAGCAACCGCAAGCAACCAGGCACAGGCAGCATCCAGCACTACTTACACTGCATCTGATATCGAAGAAGGTCAGAAGCTGTTCGTTTCGAACTGCGCGACCTGCCACGGTCTCAACGCTGAAGGCACCGTCGACGGTCCTTCACTTGTTGGTGTTGGCGCTGCTGCTGTTGACTTCCAGGTAGGAACCGGCCGTATGCCTATGCAGATGCAGGGCACCCAGGCTCAGGTTAAGCCGCGACAGTTCAACGATGAACAGACTCATCAGCTTGCTGCATACGTTGCATCTCTTGGCGCTGGTCCTACTGTTCCTGAAGATGAGCACCTTGATGTTACGAAGGGCGATGCAGCCAATGGTGCCAAGGTCTTCTTGGCTAACTGCGCAATGTGCCACAACGCAGCAGGTGCTGGTGGTGCACTTACCCGTGGTAAGTGGGCTCCTACCCTCATGGGCGTCTCAGAAAAGCACATTTACGAGGCAATGGAGACTGGTCCTCAGAACATGCCGGTCTTCAACGATGCGAACATCACCCCTGAAGAAAAGCGCGATGTTATTACTTACCTGAAGGCTCAGGAAGTTAATGAATCTCCCGGTGGTTTTAAGCTTGGATCACTTGGCCCCGTTTCTGAAGGTCTTTTGATTTGGACCTTGGGTCTTGGCATCGTAATCGCCTTCACCATCTGGCTGACCTCACGTTCAGCATAGTTCGGTAAGCACACACAATATTTGACTAGTTCTAGGAAGATTTGAGGCATCACATGGGTAACCATCGTGACAGCACTGAAGAAGTTTCTTCAGTTGCAGTTACCTCTCTTGAGGCAAGTAAGGAGAAGTTCCCTGATCCGGGACTGCCTCCGCACTCCCCGCGTCTAACCGACGTGGATCCTAAGCAGAACAAAAAGGCAGAACGCCACGTCACGCTTCTTTTCGTGATTTCGATTCTTGGCGCTTTGCTTTTCTGGTTTGCTTACTTTGGCATTCGCGTAGAGGGCAACTTCTACGATGTAACCAACCCTGAGAATAACCACCTGCTTCGCTTGCAGAATCTTTTCTTGGGTCTTGGCATTGCTCTTTCAATGTTCGGTATCGGTATCGGTATTGTTCACTGGGCACGCGCGTTGATGCCCGACCATGAAATGGTCGAAATGCGTCACCCGGTTTCTTCTGAAGAGTCCCGCGCAGAGGCACAGGACATCATGGAAACCATTATTGACGAGTCGGGCATCAAGCGTCGCCCGCTGTTGCGTAACACTTTGATCGGTTCAATCATTCTTGCACCGCTGACTTTTGTTACCTTGTTCCGCGACTTGGGTCCTGCTAATCCTTCACTTCTGAAGCACACTTTGTGGGATCAGGGTGTACGACTGGTTCGTGACCCCTCAGGTACCCCGATTAAGGCTGCAGACGTTACCATCGGTTCGGCATACCACGTCCTACCTGAAAACCTGCAGTCACTGACTCACGAAACCGGCTACGTTGAAGAAAAGGCTAAGGCTGTAGTTCTTCTGATGCGTATTAACCCTGCAGAACTCAACATCTCAGAGGACCGCAAGGACTGGAACGTTGACGGCATCTTGGCGTTCTCCAAGGTATGTACTCACGTTGGTTGCCCCATTGCTCTTTACGAGCAGCGTACGCACCACCTGTTGTGCCCTTGCCACCAGTCAACCTTTGACGCTGCAAATGAGTGCGAAGTTATCTTCGGACCTGCTGCGCATCCTTTGCCCCAGCTTCCCATTGCTGTGGATGAAGAAGGTTACTTGGTTGCTCAGAGCGACTTCCATGAGCCCGTCGGCCCTGCATACTGGGAACGCGCTAAGCACGTTAACGAAATGGCAGGTGAGGCTAACTAATGGCACACCACGTTATTGAGACCGAAAATAACTACCAGGCACGCACTACTACCGGTAAAATCACTAACTTCGTTGATACCCGCGTAGGTATGTCAGGTATCGTTCGTGAATTCGGACGCAAGATTTTCCCCGATCACTGGACCTTTATGTTCGGTGAGGTTGCAATGTACAGCCTCATCATTCTGATCCTCTCGGGTACTTTCTTGACCCTGTGGTTCAACCCCTCGATGGCATCAGTAACCTACGATGGTACTTATTTGCCTCTCAAGGGTGTCCATATGTCTGCAGCTTATAGCTCAGCTTTGGATATTTCATTTGATGTTCGTGGCGGTTTGTTGCTGCGCCAGATTCACCACTGGGCAGCGTTGCTGTTTATGACTGCACTGACGATCCACATGCTCCGCGTATTCTTCACCGGCGCATTCCGTCGTCCTCGTGAACTCAACTGGGTGGTAGGTTGCTGCCTCTGGTTGCTCGGCATTTTTGCTGGCTTCACCGGTTACTCACTCCCCGATGACGTTCTTTCAGGTAACGGTCTGCGTATTGTGGACGGCATCATGAAGGCTATTCCTCTTGTAGGTACTTACCTCTCGATGTTCTTCTTCGGTGGCGAGTTCCCCGGTACCCTGTTGATTAGCCGTTTGTACTCGATTCACATCATGGTGATTCCTGCACTGTTGCTGTTGCTTATGGCTATTCACCTGTTCATGGTGGTTGTTCACAAGCACACTCAGTACCCTGGCCCCGGCCGCACTGAGGACAACGTTGTGGGCTTCCCTGTAGGTCCCGTCTATGCAGCTAAGGCTGGCGGTTTCTTCTTCATCGTGTTCGGTATTATTGCGTTCCTTGGTGCAACTTTCACCATCAATGCGATTTGGAACTACGGTCCTTACGATCCTTCACCCGTTCAGGCCGGTACTCAGCCTGACTGGTACGTAGGCTTCGGCGATGGCGCCTTGCGCCTGTGGCCCGGTTCATTCCCCTGGTCATGGAAGATTGATCTTTTCAACCACACCTTCGTATTAGCAGTTCTGTTGCCCTTCATGCTCGCAGGCGTCCTCGTGTTGTTCATGTTCACTTGGCCCTGGATTGAACGTTGGGTTACCAAGGACAATCGAGTTCACAACATTCTTGATCGTCCGCGTAACGCTCCTTTCCGTACCGCTGCAGGTGCCGCAGGTATCGTTTACTACTCAGTGATGATGATTGCAGCAAGCTCCGACTTGATTGCAACCCACTTCCATGTCTCACTGAACGATGTGGCTTACGTATTGCGCTTCCTGTGGTTCTTTGGACCCATCATTGCGTTCATCATTGTTCGCCGTATTTGCCTGTCATTGCAGCGCAAGGATCGTGAGTTGGTTCTGCACGGTATCGAAACCGGTAACGTTGTTCAGCTCCCCCACGGTGAATTCATTGAAGTTCACAAGCCGTTGGATGAGTACCACCGTTATAAGCTCGTTTCTTTCGAATCACCTGAGCCTTTGGCTGCACAGCCTAATGCTAAGGGTAAGATTACCGGTGCTGAGAAGACTCGCGCTCGCATTTCAAAGTGGTTCTTTGAAGATCGCGTAGCTCCTGTAAGCCCGGCTGAGCTTGAAGCGGCTCATCATCACGGCCATGGGTCCGAAGCCGTTGAGGCAGGTCCTAAGCCCACTGGCTCCCTGGGCGGCCACTCACACAACTAAATCTAAAGTTAGAGATAGTTCTTAAAAGGAGGACCCCTCGCCGAGGGGTCCTCCTTTTTGTTGCTTCTAAGCAACAAACGACGGTGTCGTTTGGTGAGATGGATTGAATGTAATGAAATGGTCCGAAGATGTCGACAAGCCTTGAGCTATTCCTATGGTCATCATCGGTGCAACAGGTCAACGAAACTCGAACTGATCGTTTACACATTTGCAGTCTTAGCAGATTATTCCGTCAGAGGTCGGGCGGGTTAGACTCACCCAGTATGGACTAATAGCCTGTTAAAGCCGTACAAAGCCATTTCAGAAGGTAAATACATCATCAGTTCGGCCCCCACTGATATCTGGTATTTAGACCCTTAGAACGAAGATTTAGTCTAAAGAGTGAGAATGTTTTGGGGCCTAGCAATCTAGATCGATTGATCGCATGAACCTATAGGGATGATCTATTGGCTGCGAGATTGTTCATACAGCCCTAGTGAAGTATCTCTTCATATCAGCGCACGCCTTAAAAGTAGAAATCAGAATAGATACAGCACCAAGATTCTTGAGATGAATACACGATCTATAGTCAGCGTGATTTCGATCGGCCAGTTTTCCTGAAGCTAACGGAAAACAGATCCGAACCCAAATTACTTTGTTACTCGTCTGGGTGCTCCCCTACGAAGCCGATATGATCCTCTGAAAGATAGCAGAAGGAAACTGGTAACTTTCGTGCGTTTAGACAGACTCGGCCTGCGCCATGATGCGTTAAGGCAGAGCAGTCGCATCGGGCCATAAAATTTATACTCTCTATTGCTTTATAGCCACTTGGCGGTAGTAAGGACAATCTCGCAACCATCAATCTGCCTGCAAGAGGCTGCAACTATCGCTCAATCTAGCCAGACGAGGCTAGTTTTGCTTGTATCCCTCAAACCCACGTGCACCAGGAATAAAAGGCTTTGGCACAGCCCTCACAGCCGCACCATAAAAATTTTCCTGATATCCCTGGTCACCAATGACTTTTTATTGATATTGGCATTGTTGGTCTGTTGCTCAGCACCGCAAATGCTCAGTGTTCTATCTTGGATCGCTGAGTAGAGTTTAGAGTCATTGAGCGTGTTCAAAACCGCTGTATATTCTGGACGCTTTGTTGCGCTGAATAAAGATTGTTTTGCTAAAAGCCGCGGTGTTGATAGAGACCCAAAATATGCTCGTAGTGTTGTAGACAGGCTGCAGCCGGGCACCTACTATTGCTGTTGTTAACGGAGATTGGGCAAGGAACTGCCAGCTTAAACAAATTCAGGCGGATACAGAATAATCTGTATCCGCCTGAACGACTTATGCCTGCTTACTCAATTAGTGAGCATGGTTACCACGGTTGTATTCGTAGACCCAACCAACGAGTGCAGCCAGTGCAACAGGAATGGCCAACAGAGTGACCCATGGTGCAATAGCGATACCTACAACTGCGATAGCTGCAACAGTACCAAGTGCTAGCGGCCACCATGACCACGGTGAGTAGAAACCGTATGCTCCTGCTGCATCTGAGATTTCACCGTCGAGGTTTTCGTACGGCTGATCAGGATGCATCTTGTCAGTGAATCCAAGGAACCACCAGAGGAAGAGACACATTACTGCAGTTGCGAGAATTGCAGGGAAACCAGCCCATTCCTTGAAGTGTGTCATGAAACCGTAAACAATGCCTACGGGAATCAAGAAGACACCAATCAAACCGAAAATCTTTGCAAGAAGTTTCATGAGGTTATGCCCTTACGTCTGCTACTGCACGACGAGCTGCAGCAGCTACGTCATGGTTGGTTGACAATTCAGGATGGTGCAGGTCCAACGCCGGACGCTCTGAACGGATGCGAGGCAGAGCGGTGAAGTTGTGGCGAGGAGGCGGGCAAGAGGTTGCCCACTCCAGCGAACCGCCGAAGCCCCAAGGATCGTCAACTTCTACCTTCTTGCCATTGCGGCTAGTGGTGTAAACGTTCCAGAACCAAGGAATCATTGAAACTGCAAGAATCATTGAGCCTACGGTTGAGAGCTGGTTCATCCAGGTGAATCCATCTTCGGGCATGTAGTCCGCGTAACGACGGGGCATACCATCGACGCCGAGCCAGTGCTGTACCAAGAAGGTCATATGGAAGCCAATGAAGAGCAACCAGAAGTGAATCTTGCCGATGCGCTCGTTGAGCATCTTACCGGTGAATTTAGGCCACCAGAAGTACAGACCTGCGAACATACCGAACACGATGGTACCGAAGATTACGTAGTGGAAGTGAGCAACCACGAAATAGGAATCTGATAGGTGGAAGTCCAGCGGCGGAGTCGCGAGGATGATACCGGTGATACCGCCGAAGAGGAAGGTAATCAAGAAGCCGATAACCCACAGGAGAGGAGTCTCAAAAGTGATTGAACCCTGCCACATGGTACCGATCCAGTTGAAGAACTTCACACCGGTCGGAACGCCAATCATCATGGTCATGAACGAGAAGAACGGCAACATAACTGCGCCGGTTACGTACATGTGGTGAGCCCAAACGGTTACTGAAAGAGCTGCAATTGCGATGGTCGCAAAAACAAGACCCTTGTAGCCAAAGATGGGCTTACGTGAGAAGACAGGAATAATTTCAGAAACGATGCCGAAGAAGGGCAAAGCCAAGACATAAACCTCGGGGTGACCAAAGAACCAGAATAGGTGCTGCCACAGAACTGCGCCACCGTTTTCAGGATCAAAGATATGTCCACCCAAACGACGATCCATACCCAATGCGAAGAGTGCAGATGCCAACGGGGGGAAGATCATGATGATCAAGATTGAGGTAATGAGAGTGGTCCAGGTGAAGACCGGCATACGCCACATGGTCATACCCGGTGCACGCATACAAAGGATGGTGGTCAAGAAGTTGACGCCACCCATGATGGTGCCGAAGCCCTGTAGAGCTAGGCCGAATACCCAGAGATCGCCACCTACTGAAGGTGAGTAAGTGGTGCTGTTCAGGGGCGCATAAGCGAACCAGCCGAATGATGCAGCACCCTGAGGGGTAATGAAGCCTGCGATTGCAATAAATGAACCGAACAGGAAGAACCAGAACGCCAGAGCGTTAAGGCGAGGGAATGCAACGTCAGGTGCACCGATCTGCAAAGGAACAAGAATGTTTGCAAATGCAGTGAACAAAGGTGTACCGAACATCAGCAACATCAAGGTGCCGTGCATGGTGAAGAGCTGGTTGAACTGTTCTTTGGTGTGCAGAACCTGCATACCGGGTTCAAAGAGCTCAAGTCGCATCACAAGTGCCATAACACCTGCGAAGCAGAAGAAGATGAAAGCGGCAATCAGGTACATGTACCCGATGGTCTTGTGGTCGGTGGAGGTAAGCCAGTTGACGATGATGCGTCCCTTGGACTTAGGTACCACACGTGATACTACAGGGCTGGTGCCCTCAGCTGAATACTCAAAAGTTGACATGTGTTCCCCCTTACTTGTCCATAACGTTAAGGTTCGGGTTGCGGTTGAATTCCTCGCCCAAACGACCCGTGTTACCCTCATCAGCCAGAGCCTTCATCTGCTGGTCGTATTCTTCCTGAGATACAACTGCAACATTGAACAGCATCTCGGAGTGGTACTCGCCGCAGAGCTCAGCACATTTACCAGCGTAGAAGCCTTCTTCATGCGTGGTGAAGTACATGTGGTTGGTCTGACCGGGGATAGTATCGCGCTTTTCAAGGAACGCGGGAACCCAGAATGAGTGGATGACGTCGCGGGTCTTGAGCTGCAGGTCAACAGTCGAGTTAACAGGCAGGTACAGAGTGGGAAGGGTTTCTTCAACACCTTCGTCGCCCTGCTTATCCAAACGAGCCTGAACACCTGATGAATAAACATTTTCATCGAGGTAGTTGAAATCCCATGCCCACTGCTTGCCGTAGACCTCGACAGTTACATCTGCCTGATCAGCCTTAGGTGCGGTAATCGCACGTTCAGCTGTATCGGAGAAGCTGAAGAGGCTCACAATCAAGATGATGGGAGCAATGGTGTAAAAAATTTCCAGCGGTGCATGGTATGCCAGCTGGCGAGGGTAACCGATTTCGTTTTTACGGCGACGGTATGCAATGAAGCACCATAGCATGAGGCCCCAAGTAATGAGACCAACGATCAATGCTGCGACCCATGAACCGATCCAAAGATCCATGATGAGGTCAGCATTATCGGTCACACCTCGATGGGTGGGCAGCCAACCCACCTTTGCTTGATCTGAACATCCAGTCAGAAACAATGCGGAAGCCAGGGTAACTGATGAAATCTTCAGACCCTTCAGCTTGCGGCTGCTGGTTCGATGCTGCGAACTCACAGACGGCCCTTCCTTTTGCGGTGTGCGTGTTCTTGGAATACTGAGTGTGGACAGTATTAGCACAAGATTTAAATACTTTCGAATACGAGCTTACCCGTATTTCATTCGTTGTGGTGACACTCTGTCATGCAAACCTCGTGTCATTTCAAAGTATTTCTTAAAAATATTGATTTTTAACGAACTTGTGGGGTCGCAACTAGGTTGCTCCCCCACAAGTTCGTTTTAATCAAGCGATGATTTAGTGGAATGAATCACCACATGCGCATGATCCCTGCGCATTGGGGTTATCAATTGAGAAACCCTGTTTTTCAATGGTGTCTTCAAAGTCGATGGTTGAGCCTTCGAGGTAAGGTACGCTCATACGATCGACGATAACTTCCACGCCGTCGAAATCGCGTGTTGCGTCACCATCAAGTACACGTTCATCAAAGTACAGCTGGTAGATCAGACCGGAGCAGCCACCGGGCTGGACCGCTACGCGAAGACGCAAGTCAGTGCGTCCTTCTTGCTCCAGTAAAGTGCGTACTTTAGTTGCTGCAACATCGGTGAGGTTGACGCCGTGGGTTGGAAGTTCAGTAGCTACATCAGTCATATGTAGCTCCTTTCTCTCAGCAGGTAAGCAACGAGCCTACCTAAAATTTAATATTGCTACCGGAGTTAACTTTATGCGGGTTTGATTTATTCCGCTACCGCATAGCCCCGTGCGGGTGATTTAGCTGTTACGGCTCAATGCGCTTAACATCAACGCTTCAGCAACTATCGCTTTCTCAAAATCGGGAACGTACAGGGACTCATTCGCACTGTGTGCCCGAGTATCGGGGTCTTCAATTCCGGTGATGAGGATTTCTGCAGTGGGGAAGACTTCCTTCAGGTCGGCAATGAAGGGAATTGAGCCGCCTAGGCCGGTGCTCACGGGGGTGACACCCCATGCTGTTTCAAATGAACGCAGAGCTAACTGAGCACCCGTTGAAGAGGTATCGGTGCTAAAAGGAAGACCGGAATCATCCGCGCTGTAGCTGATTTCAGCACCCCATAAATCGAGGTTTTTGAAATGCTTCTCAAGAGCGTGGTGAGCCTCTTGCGGATTACTGCCTGGAGCGAGACGAACGCTAATTTTTGCAGTCGAACGTGACGCAATAGTATTCGATGCCTTATCAACATCAGCAATGCTCATGCCGATAATTGAGATTGCTGGCTGCGTCCACAGGCGTGATGAGAGCGAGCCTTCTCCTGCAAGGCGCATTGAGTTGAGGATTCCAGAGTCAGTACGGAAATTCTCTTCAGTGTATTCAACTTCTGGTTCAGTTCCATGCACTAAACCTTCAACTGCAACTTTACCTTTAGAGTCATGGAGTGACGCTAAAGCGCGAACCATGACGGTGTGCGCATCCAATAACGGGCCACCAAACATCCCTGAATGAACGTCATGATCTGCAACTCGAACACTAATTTCACCGCTAGCGACACCTCGGAGACTGGTGGTCAGCGCAGGTACACCCTTCTGCCAGTTTGCAGAATCAGCTACAACGATGACATCCGACTGCAGCTTATCGCTGTAGGTTTCTAAGAACGACGCGAAACTGGGTGAACCAGCTTCTTCTTCACCTTCGATGAAAAGAGTGACGCCGGCATTAAAGTCAGCTCCCATCGCTTCTTTGACAGTTTCAAATGCAGTGAGATGTGCAACCACACCTGCCTTGTCATCTGCCGCACCGCGGCCGAAGAGCCTATCCCCTACCTGTGTAGCTTCAAACGGCTTAGTTTCCCATTCGTTTTCATCACCGACCGGTTGAACATCGTGATGAGCATACAGAAGAACTGTGGGATACCCCGGTTTAGCGGGCTTATGAGCTACTACCGCAGGCATGCCCTCTTTGGCGTCTTGGCCATAAGTAGCTGTCAGGATTTCTGCGCTCTCAAACCCGACTTCCAAAGCCAGCTCTTTAACTTTTTCTGCGCTTTTATGCACCTGAGTCCGGTCAAAAGCTTCCCACGCAATGGAGGGAATCGCTACCAAATCAGACAGTCGCTTCATTGCGATATCCAAATTGTCGCTTACTTTCTGAGCCAACTGCGGATGGTTCGAAAAATCAAATTCTGGTGAGATATTCATATCTTTAGACTACTCTCGATACACATCAATCTCATATCTTCGATATTCTTGAATAGTGTTTGGACGTAATAAAGATAAGACTCAGGGACAGCCATCAACCCGTGGCTCTGTGAAAGCTCCCTCGCAAGAACCTTCAAAGTTAGTTAAAGCGCCGGCAAGGGACGATGTTAAGACCAGCCCCAAGGTTGCTAAGGAAACTAAATCGAAAAAGACTACGCAACCTAAGGGACGTCCTACCCCCTCGCGTAAGGAACAGCAAGCTGCGCGTCGTCAGCCCTTGGTGCCCGAAGACCGTAAGGCTGCTAAAGAAGAAGAACGTAAGATAGCACGCGAAAATCGTGCGCGTGAACAACGAGCTCTGCAGACCGGCGATGAGCGATACCTGCCTCTGCGTGATCGCGGTCCTCAGCGTCGTTTCATTCGTGATTTTGTGGATGCCCGTTACAATGTCGGTGACTTTGTGCTCATCGCATTGGTTGCGGTTTTCTTCGTAACTCTTTTCGTTGCACGCTACCAGTTGATTGCGACTGCCATCATGTGGATTATCATCCTGCTGTGGGTACTCGATACCTGGTATGTATGGCGGAAGATTAAAAAACGCCTTATTGCTAAGTTTGGTGAGGTTGAGCCCGGTTCAGGAATGTACACCATGAACCGAGTTCTCATGATTCGACGTCTGCGCCTTCCTAAGCCTCAGGTTAAGCGCGGCCAGTACCCAGCATAGATTTGATAAAAGCTAAGGGTGAGTAAGCAAATGCTTACTCACCCTTTTGTTGTATTAGCTATGCACCTTTACGTATTTTAAGAAGCTCCCGGTTGATGTGATGTGCCCATAACGGTCCCTCATAGAGAAAAGCGGTGTAGCCCTGGACTAAATCAGCTCCAGCATCCAAACGTTCTTGAACGTCGCGTCCGGTAGTTACACCACCTACGGAGATAAGAGCGAGCTGGTCCCCCACACTGCTTTTGATCAGTTTGAGAACTTCGAGGGAACGGCGTGCTACCGGTGCTCCTGACAATCCGCCAGCACCTATCTCATGAACCTTATTCATATCTGAGGTCAGGCCCAGGCCTTCACGCGCGATGGTCGTATTGGTAGCGATGATGCCGTCAAGACCAAGCTCTATAGCCATCTTGGCTACTTCGACAATATCCTCATCAGCCAAATCGGGGGCAATCTTTACAGTTAGAGGCACCCTACGATCGGTCACTACACGATCTGCCTCTTCGCGAACTGCCTTTAGCAAGGGACGAAGCGTCTCAACAGCCTGTAGATCACGAAGACCCGGAGTGTTAGGTGAGCTGACATTGACTGCAAGGTAGTCTGCCTGCGGCGCTAAAGTGCGAGTACTAATGAGATAATCCTCAATAGCCTGATCGAACTCGACAACTTTAGTCTTACCAATGTTGACGCCGATGATAGGACGCGTCTTGTCTGCGTATTCATGATCAAAATCAGCGCGAGCAGCTGCCACTCGCGGGCCTACCGTAGCAGCACCGTCATTATTAAATCCCATACGGTTGATGACAGCCTTATCTTCGACCAAACGGAAAAGACGCGGTTGAGGATTGCCCGGCTGAGCTTGCCCCGTCACGGTACCCACCTCAATATGGCCAAAGCCAAGATTAGCTAATGCTGCGATGCCCGCTCCGGTCTTATCAAACCCAGCGGCAAGACCAAAGGGCGAGGGAAAGTCCAGACCCATCACAGTGGTCTTCAATGAGGGATGCGGCGCTAGAACCTTGCGGCCAATATTGCTGACACCGGTTTTGCGAAGTGTGTTAACACCCCAGAAACCCACGTGGTGAGCTTTTTCGGGATCCATCGGCGTAAAGACCAGTTTGAAAAGAGTAGGGTAAATGCGCATAACGTTGCCTAACACGAAGGTATGGGGTGCGATATCAAAACCTTGACGCGGTTTCTACTTACTAATTTTATCGACCGCGCCACCATAGCGCCTGTCACGCAACGCGTATTCTTCTACAGCTTTCCACAAAGTTGTACGATCAACGTCTGGCCATAGAACATTCATGAATACCATCTCTGCGTATGCGCTTTGCCAGAGCAAGAAATTAGAGAATCGTTGCTCTCCACTGGTGCGTAGAAACAAATCAACATCGGGTAGGTCAGGTTCATCAAGGTATTTTTGAAATACCTTCTCATTGATAGATGTGGACTTCAGTTTGCCGTCAGCAACATCCTGAGCAAGCGCTGCTGCAGCGTCAGCTATTTCTGCCCGTCCACCATAGTTAACACACATCACCAGTGTGCAGACTGTGTTGTTCTTAGTTGCTTCTTCGCACTCTTCGAGGCGTTTAATCACAGACTTCCATAGTTTAGGACGTCGGCCTGCCCAACGGATGCGCACGCCCCAGTTATTCAACGTCTCCAGCTGGCGGTCTAAAACATCCACTGAAAACTTCATAATGAAGCTGACTTCGTCAATGGAACGCTTCCAGTTCTCTGTGGAAAATGCGTACGCGCTTACACAGTCGATTCCCATTTCAATGGCGCCAGCAACAACATCGAGTAATGCAGCCTCCCCCGCACGGTGGCCTTCGTTGCGAGGCAAGCCACGCTGATTAGCCCAGCGCCCATTACCGTCCATAACAACAGCCACGTGTCGTGGAACAAACTGAGTGGGAATAGTCGGAGCGACAGCTCCGTTAGGGTGTGCATAGGGTTTAACTGGCATGAAAATCCTTCAGCGCTACTTCAATCGATCTGATGGGTTTTTCTACGTGCCATTGGAGATACCGCGTTAATAACTCCAACGAACGTAGCTTGATGCTCTGCTGTATCTGAGAATCAACCTGTTCCCATCGCCCAGATGAAACATCATCAATATAAGATTTTACGTCATCGGAAAAAGCCAACAGCTTCTCGCCCACCATTGAGGCGCACGAAGTGCAGATACCACTAGAACTTGCTGAGAAGTAATTGATATCTTCCTGGCGTCCGCACACAGAGCACTGATACACCTGTATGTCCCAGCCCGATAAGCGCATCATTCGCGAAATGAATGAATTGAGTACATCAATGGGCTGATGGACATTTCTTGCGATAGCTGATAGGGCACCAGCCAGTAAATTGAAGCTCTCTGTGTAAGTTTCCGCGTCATACACCGATAATTGTTCAGTGATTTCAACCAGTGCCAGACCTGTCAAGTAGGCAGAATAATCACCCATAATGGACGAAGTATAAGCACGACGAGTTTGGACTTGCGAAACTGTCTCTAAATTTTTACCGGCTACGAGTGAAACGTCTATCAGCATGAAGGGCTCTAGGCGCGCACCGAATTTCGAGCTGCTTCGTCTTATCCCCTTAGCGACGGCATGAACAATACCGCGTTCACGGGTTAACAAAATAATGATGCGATCGGCCTCCCCCAATGGTTGGGTTCTGAGAACGATCGCAATATCCTTATGGGACTTTGTGGAAAGTGCTGATGAACTCACACTTATTATTATTCCTTACCGAGAAAGCTCAACTGGGCACAAGCGAAAACCGGGAGCTAATATTTTCACATCTGCTCCCGGTCTCTTATCTCAGTGATGAAATTATGCAACTTCAGAATCGCGTAGCGCGCGATTAACGGCACTCACCATTGCTTTGAGGGATGCTCGTGTTGTCGAGTTATCAATACCGATACCCCACAGAACACGACTACCTACAGCTGCTTCAATAAAGCTTGCAGCTTGCGCATTGGAGCTGGCTGCCAGCGTATGTTCTGAGTAATCAAGCAAACGAACGTCAATACCCTCTGCAGACAGAATGTTCTGCATCGCATCGATAGGTCCGTTACCGCGTCCGGTGCGTTCACCTCTCTTGCCATCGATAATGAGACCGACCTTCAAGAAGGTATCGCCATTATCCTTTGAATCAATATTGATGGAATCGAGACGGTATTTACCCCAGCGACCATCGTCACCCTGGGATGGCAAATACTCATCAGTGAAGACCTTCCACAGGTTTTCACTGCTAATCTCTCCACCGCCGCTATCGGTGCGTACCTGAACCACCTGTGAGAACTCGACCTGAGCACGACGCGGCAAATCCAGGCCATAATCGCGCTTGAGCAGGTACGCGACGCCGCCCTTGCCTGACTGAGAATTCACACGGATAACAGCCTCATAGTTACGACCCAAGTCCTTAGGATCAATCGGCAAATACGGAACAGCCCAAGCCAACTCATCAATGGTTTTACCGGTTTGAGCCGCTTCAGCTTCCATCGCATCAAAACCCTTTTTAATAGCGTCCTGATGCGAACCTGAGAAAGCTGTAAACACCAAATCGCCGCCGTATGGCGAACGTTCATGAACCTTCAGCTGGTTAGCGTATTCGACGGTGCGACGAATCTCATCGATGTTAGAAAAATCGATTTCCGGGTCGATACCCTGAGTGTAGAGGTTCAAGCCGAGAGTTACGAGGTCAACATTGCCGGTGCGCTCGCCGTTGCCAAACAGGCAACCTTCAATTCGGTCGGCTCCTGCGATGTAGCCTAATTCAGCAGCCGCAACGCCCGTGCCGCGGTCATTATGTGGATGCAGGGACAGAATGACATGTTCACGATTGGTCAGGTGACGGTTCATCCATTCAATTGAATCCGCATATACGTTGGGGGTTGCCATCTCAACGGTGGCTGGAAGGTTGATGATAACCTTACGGTTTTCGCCAATCTTCAGCTCATCGGTAACAGCGTTGCACACGCGAACAGCAAATTCGAGTTCTGTGCCGGTGAAAGATTCAGGTGAGTACTCATAGGTAATTTTTGTGTCAGATACCATCTGCTCTTCGTACTTCATGCACAAACGAGCACCGGAGAGCGCGATGTCCAAGATACCGTCTTCGTCCTGACGGAAGACAACCTTCCGCTGCAAAATTGAAGTTGAGTTATAGAAATGAACAATCGCCTGAGGAGCGCCTTCAATGGCTTCAAAAGTTCGCTGAATCAGATGTTCTCGCGCCTGAGTCAGCACCTGAATTTTGACGTCTGAAGGAATATGGTTTTCTTCAATTAACGTACGCACAAAATTGAAGTCAGTCTGTGATGCCGATGGAAAACCTACTTCAATTTCTTTATAACCCATCTTGACCAATAGATGGAACATCGCCAGTTTGCGGTCAGTATCCATGGGGTCAATCAGCGCCTGATTGCCGTCACGAAGGTCTACTGCGCACCACTGCGGAGCTTTAGTGATGACGTTATTTGGCCAGGTGCGGTCAGGCAGCGAAACTTTAATTTGCTCTTGAAACGAGCGATACTTGTGAAAAGGCATGGATGAAGGCTTTTGTGCGTTGGTCATGATGTTTCTTCCACCTAAAAATCTTTAATGTGTGAACGTGGTCGTGTACGACGAACACCGCAACGAGAGACGACCTGGTATTCAGACCTCGTTGCGGCTCATAAGCAACAGCAAATGTATAACCGAGTTCACATTCTCAACGTATCAGAAAATCTGGCCGGCAAAAGATGAGCTTCCGGAATTCTCAATATTTGAACAGAGAAAGGGTGAGGACTTGTGTCCTCACCCTCTGTGGATTTTAGTAAGCGAATGCCTGCTGACAGGTTTGCTGATCTGCTGTTTGGCCGCTAGCTCCGCCGGCAATCTCGGTTGAATTATTGCCGACCTTTTCACCGTCAGTAAAGTCAGTACCAACAACAACCTGAATGCCAGTAACTGCTGCCGATTCAGCTACTTCCTTGATACCCAGCTTGTCAGCAATCTGCTGAGCTTCATTGTCGTACCCGGTCTGGAAGTACAGAGCTGAGGCAGAGTATTGGCTATCCGCCTGGGTTGAAGATACAGAGATATATCCCAAATCCTTCACGATCTTTGAAATATCCTGATCGCGGTTATCTTTGCCCGAACCGTTCAAAACGGTAACATGCGCTGACGTGTCGTATTGGATTTGCTCCTCAGTAGGAGAGGACGCAGGTGCAGACGAGGAACTTGCGGCGGGCTCAGCTGGCTGTTCTTCAACTAAGCTCTTATCGTCTTGCAAACGTTTGAAAACGGTGTCCGCATCGGCTGAAATCTGTAGCTTGTTAGCATCGAGATCATAGGGCTCGGTAGGAACTGTCGCAAATACAACTTTGCTGAGATCGACCTGCCCAAAGATACTTCCTAAACCGGCAAGGGTTTTGATGCTGGTAAGACCCTCGTCAACGGTTACATTCTGAGTAATCGCCTCTGCAATGTTGACTACCCCGCCCGGGTTTGTAAGGGTTCCTTCGGCTTGTACCTTACGCAGAAGAGCTGCTAGAAACCCCTGCTGAGCCTTGATGCGACCGGTGTCGGAACCATCGCCAAAACCGTGGCGTGAACGCAGAAACGCTAAGGCCTGCTCACCTTCAACCGATGAGGTACCCGCCGGCAATTTCAGACCAGAATATGAATCGTCGATAGGCTCATTGACACATACTTCGACGCCACCAACAACTTTGCTGAGCTCTTTTACCGCGTTGAAATCCACCAGCATGAAGTGATCAATATTCACTCCGGTGATCTGTGAAATTGTGGCTACGGTGCAGCCCGGGCCACCTCGAGTGAGCGACTCATTAATTTGAGTAGCCTCAGTTGCGGGATACACAGTTCCAGTTTCAGGGTCCGTGCACTTTGGAATATCTACCATCAAATCGCGCGGGAACGATAGAGAAGTGATGTTCTGACGGTCTGCACTGATTTGAATCAGCATCATCACATCTGAACGAGCACCGGAGGCTTGGTCAGATGCATCCCCATAATTTGAATTAGAACCAGCTCGAGTGTCGGAGCCGATCAAAAGAATGTCAAGAGCTCCATTTTCAAGCTGAGAACTAGCTTCTCCTAGATTTAGGCTTGCGGTATGCACGTTGTTCTGAAGGCGCATAAAAATAAAGCCGGACAGCGCTACTACAAAAACTAGCATCGACGCTACAGCAAGCGCTACCCAGCGGTATCGGTGGGAACGCACCGCCTGGTTTTGCATATGACGACCAGCGCTGAGCAGACCTGTGTCAGAGGTTTTATGAGATGCCATCAACGAACTTTCTTAACTCACTTCAAACGGATGCAGTGTTCAAGGGTAACCGCATAACCCCGGTATTACCTGAAGAGGGCCTAAAGAATGCTTAGAACCCTAGACGTCCTAACGCCTTGGGATCTCGCTGCCAGTCCTTAGCTACCTTAACGTGGATATCTAGATACACCTTAGTACCCAGCAATGCCTCGATATTCTGGCGGGCAGTTGCACCGATTTCACGCAGTCGTGACCCACGTTTGCCAATGATGATAGCTTTTTGTGAATCACGTTCGACGTATAGATTGACATGAATATCTACCAAGGGGTTGTCCTCCGGACGTCCCTCGCGAAGTTCCATTTCTTCGACAGTCACCGCAACGGAGTGGGGAAGTTCATGACGCACCCCCTCCAACGCTGCTTCGCGAACGAGCTCCGCCACAAGTGTCATCTCGGGCTCGTCCGTTAGCTCCCCCTCAGGGTAAAGCGGTGGAGAAACAGGCATATGAGAGGCAAGAAGTTCAGCAACCTGCTCAACCTGGAAACCTTTGACAGACGACACGGGTATAATATCGGCCCATCCGCCTTTTCCGTCATTCACCGGGGTATCAGAGCTTGCTTGAGATTTACGACGCTGAGCTGCCGGGCCAGAATCCTTACGGAAAGCCAGATTGGTATCGCCCTTTTTACGTGGCTGCTGACGACGCTTGCGTTCAGCACGAGTAGCGCGTTCTGCGCTCATAATTTCTTCGCCTAAACGAGAAACCTCAAGTAGCTGAATAGCCAGTTCCTCCTGGCTCACAGTGTCGGCTTTAGTGACAATCGCAACGACTGGCTTGTTGCCGGATGCCGCCAACTGCTGAGCGATATACCGATCGCCTGGGCCAATCTTCTCGTTTGCAGAAATGCAGAAACCGATAACATCCACTTCAGCCAGAGTTTCAGCCACCATGTCGTTGAGGCGCTCACCAAGAAGAGTTCGAGGTCTATGAAGACCGGGGGTATCAACCAGAACTAGCTGAAAATTATCACGGTGCACAATGCCGCGAATGGTATGACGTGTAGTCTGAGGGCGGTTGGACGTAATTGCAACTTTCTGTCCCACTAACGCGTTAGTCAGAGTTGACTTACCTGCGTTGGGACGCCCGACCATCACAGCAAAGCCTGCTGTAAAGTCCTCCGGGAAGGAAGCAAAATCCATACTGTCACCTTCGTAACGATAAAAACAAAATAACTAAGGGCTAACTCTACAGCTTATCGATTGAAAGTGACACGCTTTTTCTTGCTTTAGCCAGTGTGAATCTCAACCAGTATGGGGAGAAACGTCAATACGTTTCTCCCCTGTGAACAACAAAATTATGGATGCGCTACTACGTGGTCTTCTGGTTCGTGAAGTCCTGGTTCAGCCCACACCAGCAAGGTTGCAATCTGGTTGCGACGTCCCTGGGTGCCGATAGCACGAATGTGCAGGCCCTCCACCGTGACTTCGCTTCCAACTATTGGCACGCGTCCTAGATGCTTCGAAAGCAGACCGCCAACAGTATCAACATCATCGTCTTCAAGATCGATACCGAACGTCTCTCCCAGTTCAAAAACACTCAAACGAGAACTAATCTTGAAAGTGCCATCTTCTTGCATGACCACTTCAGGCTTTTCATTGTCGTACTCGTCAGCGATTTCACCAACCAGCTCCTCAATCAGATCCTCAAGTGTCACCAAACCGGACGTGCCACCGTATTCATCGATGACAATTGCAACGTGAGTGGATTCGCGCTGCATTTCTTGAAGGAGCTCAAGAGCGCGCTTAGACTCCGGCTCAAAGCGAGGTTCGCGCATAATTTCTGCAATGGAAGGCAGAACTCCCCCAGCTCGCGCTTTAACAAAAGCCTGGGTCGCGTCCTTCAGATAGAGCAGTCCGCGTACGTCATCCACATTTTCGCCCAGGACAGGAACGCGTGAATAACCTGAACGGAGCATGAGATTCATACCATCGTCCAAAGGCTCATCAATACCGATCGTCACCATGTCGGTACGTGGAACCATCAATGAACGAATAAGAGTCTCATCCATTTCAAAGATGGAGTGAACCATCTGTGCCTCGTCATCTTCGATTGCATCGGTAGTGTTGGCGCGGTCAACAAACTCGCGAAGCTCATCTTCAGTAAAAAATCCGGCCTTGTTTTCAGCCTCAGACGGGTTTACCTTGCGACCCCATGCCAATACCAAATCGGGCAGTGGTCCAAGAATTGACCCCAGAAGATAAGTCAATCCACCAAAGGTGCGCAACACACGATACGGATTTGATCGACCCCGGTATTTGGGGTGGGCACCGAACAAGACAAAGCCCACCAAGCTCATCACAATCACTGTGATAATCGCCGTTACCCAGGGGCGGTTATCTGTAAAACGATCCACAAGCACGTAAAACAAGACGATGGACGCCGTCTCAAAGATAACTTTCCAAACTCTGGTTGCGAACATGAAGCGTTCGGGCTCATCCACCAGACGAATGGAACGCTTGGAACGAGCAGATTCCCTCAGCCGGTCAGAATCAGAACCTGAGATATAGGTAAAAGCTGTTTCAGTTGCAGTTAGGACATAGCAAAGAAAAGCTAAAAGGACGCTTGCCGCAAATAAACCTAGTGAAAGCATCATTGCAGTTAGTGCCTCGTTTCAACGGGAGCTGGTCGACCTAAAAACTCCTCAAGAATTGAGCGCTGAATCCCGAACATCTCTGCCTCTTCTTCAGCGGTGGCGTGGTCATAGCCCAAACAATGTAAAATTCCGTGAACTGTCAGCAGACAGAGCTCATCGCTGGTGGAGTGACCAGCATCAGCGCCCTGGCGCGCGGCAACGGGTGGGCATAGCACGATGTCGCCAAGCATACCTTCAGCCAGTTCATCTGCTGTGCCTTCGGTCATCTCATCCATTGGGAATGACATGACATCTGTTGAGCCAGGCAAATCCATCCATTCAAGGTGAATTCGCTCCATCTCTTGCTCCCCCACGATATTAATTGAAAGTTCAGTAGCAGGAGACAGATATAACTTGTTGAAAGCAAAATCCACCAAACGAGTCAGCTCTTCTGTGCTTACTTCAGAAAATGCCTTCTGTACAAAAGAGTTAGCTGTGGCTGGGACTTCCTCAATCTCAAATTCTGTGGCCATTGGTTATTTCTCGCCCTTCGAAGTATCAACGCCTGAGCGCTCCAAAAGTTTTTCTGCTGCAGCCTCGATTGTCGCGCGTTTTACTTTGCGATTGCGCTTTCTTTCCATCGCTGTTTTGTCTTCATCCCATTGGTCATAAGCAGTCACGATATCTGACACTAACGAGTGACGAACGACGTCCACAGATTCCAAGATCGAAAAATGAATATCCTCAACGTTTTTCAGAATCTCGCGAACCTGCTTTAGACCCGAGGCCTGACCGTTGGGCAAATCGATCTGCGTCACGTCGCCGGTAATCACCATTTTTGAGCCGAATCCCAAGCGGGTGAGGAACATTTTCATCTGTTCCACCGTAGTATTTTGAGCCTCATCAAGAATGATGAAAGCATCATTGAGGGTGCGTCCACGCATATAAGCAAGCGGAGCAACCTCGATGGTTCCAGATTCCATCAGTCGTGGAATGGCTTCGGGATCCATCATGTCGTGCAACGCATCGTACAAAGGGCGCAGGTAAGGATCGATCTTATCGTTGAGCGATCCCGGCAGAAAGCCTAGCCGTTCCCCGGCCTCAACAGCCGGACGCGTCAAAATGATGCGGTTAACTTCTTTAGCTTGCAAAGCCTGAACTGCTTTAGCCATCGCGAGATAAGTCTTACCGGTACCAGCTGGACCAATACCGAAAACAACCGTGGCATCATCAATAGCATCAACGTATGTTTTTTGGTTAATAGTCTTGGGGCGGATGCTTTTGCCGCGCGAACTTAGAATATTTTGGCTCAAAGCTTCAGCAGGAGCCGCCATCTCGACAGCTAGCATTTTGAGCATACGGGTCACAACTTCTTGCGAAATGATTGAACCGCTGTTTGCTAATATGCGTAGCTCGCCCAACAAACGCACCGTAGTAGCAACTGTCTCTGACGGGCCAGTGACCACTATATCCAAATCTTTAGGGCGCAAAGAGACACCTGGGAACTGCTGCTCAATGAGCGCCAGAGATGAATCATGCGGACCTAGTACGGAAACCATTTCTGTACGATTTTTGAATGAAAAAGTACGAGCCACAGACAACGGACGTGATGATGAAGTGGAATTAATAGTCATAAAAGAATTCGTCCCCTATGGGACTTGCTCAGAGCTCCTAGCCTGAAAAGTAAGTGTTAGTACTACAGTACAAGTTTTAGAGTCAACGAGATAGAAAGTGTGACTCGAGAAAACGAGCATCTGGCAATGTTTACCAGTGCTTCACCGCGATGTTTACAGCCGATAGCGCTGCAAGACCGGCTGTTGAGCTTCGCAGAACTTCTTGTCCTAAGAGCGTGACCTGCGCACCTGCTTGCACAAACGCATCCAGCTCTTCAGGGGAGATTCCGCCTTCAGGCCCCACCACTACATAAATTTCTTCGGTGCTTGAGAGATTAGTATCAGCTAGAACAGAGGTGAGCTGCTGATTGCCTTGCTCGTGAAGTATGAATACAGCTGCATTTTCGCCCGTCACCTCGGCAATCGTTTGGGTAAGCTGCTTTGACGTGTGAAGGTCATACACCGTAGGAATCAGCGACCGGCGAGATTGTTTAGCTGCGGCAGAGACAACATTTTGCCATTTGGCATGAGCCTTCTTTGCACGTTCGCCCTTCCACCGAACGATTGAACGGTCAGCTTGCCAAGGAATAACACCGGCAACACCAACTTCAGTAGCCATCTCAATGGCCATGATGTCACGATCGCCCTTTGCTAAAGCCTGGACAAGGTAAAGCCGAGGAGACCGTGACTCGTGCGCCATTTCGATGACGCGGATACTCAAACCTTCAGGCAGAACAGACTCTACGACGCCGACAGCTCGCGTTCCTTCGCCATCTGCAATATCAACAGACTCCCCAGATGAAAGTCGCTTCACGTTTCGTGCATGATGACCTTCTTCGCCGGTGAGGGCAATGAAACTTCCAACCTCAACCTTTGATAATTCTGAAGGCTCAACATAAAAAACTGGTGACGTCATAGCTTAGCCTGTGCCTAACCCTTATTTACTGAAAACGTTCTTTGAATCGTGAGAAGAAACCGGTGTGATGCTTTTGCTCTACGACCTCGCTTCGTCCCAAGTCCTCGTTGCGTGATTCTGCGAATTGACGCAACAAATCGCGCTGGTGGTCGGTGAGATCGTCAGGGATGCGCACCTCAAAATGAACGTGCAGGCTACCCCTACCACCACCGCGCAGACGGGTAGCGCCCAAATCCTTGAGCGTTACAACATCACCGGTTTGGGTGCCAGGCTTGACGGAGATTTCCTGAGGTCCGTCAAAGCTATCCAGAGTAATTGCAGTGCCCAAAGCCGCAGCAGCCATTGAAATGACAATCGTTGCGTGCAAATCATCGCCGTCGCGGGTAAACGTGGGATCCGGATTTACCCGAAGCTCTACATACAAATCACCGTTAGCTCCACCGGCAACCCCAGCCTCGCCCTGACCCGAAAGGCGGATGCGAGTGCCATCAGCAACGCCAGCAGGAATCTTGATGGTCAGCGGCTTACGCTCACGTACGCGCCCTTCGCCGTAGCATTCGTGGCAAGGATGCTTAATAACAGTGCCATACCCGTTACAGGAGGGGCACTGAACGGGCTGTACAACGGTGCCGAGAATAGACTGAACCTGACGCTGCATGTACCCCTGACCGCCGCAGGTATCACACGTTTCTGGGCTATAACCGGGTTCTGTGCCTTCGCCTTCACAGACGTCACAGCTCACCGCAGTATCTACGGTAATTTCTTTGTTCACGCCAAAGACAGCATCTACCAAGTCAACGCGTACCTGAATGAGCGCGTCCTGTCCCTGGCGAGTACGGCTAGCGGGCCCCTGCGGCTGCTGGCTGAAGAAAGTATTGAAAATATCTTCAAAGCCTCCAAAACCGCCGAAGCCGCCACCGCCGCCGAAGCCAGAGGGATTGCCGTTCTCGTTGCCAGTGCGATCATAATTGCTACGCTTTTCGGGGTCTGAGAGAACTTCGTAGGCATGCGAAACTCGCTTGAATTCGTTGGCCGCTTCTTCACCCGGGTTCAAATCGGGATGGAGAGTGCGAGCTTTCTTACGGTATGCCTTCTTGATTTCTTCAGGGCTGGCGTCTTTAGAGACACCCAGGGTTTCGTAGTGATCGCTCACGGATACTCTTTCCTCTTCATACTCTGTGTTAATAATTAAAAGCTTTGAATCGCATTAGATTGATTACATTAAACGCGACAAATATTTAGCTACAGCTCGTACAGCGGCTAGGTTCGCTGAATAGTCCATGCGTGTAGGCCCGACAATCCCTAGTTTAGAGACGTTTTCCTGGCCATATCCAGAGGCAACCACCGCTGTATCGTTCAGTAGCTCTTTCTCATTTTCAGATCCAATGCGTACTAAAAATCCACGCTGATCTTGCTGAAGCTCATCTAATAGTCGCAAGACCACAACTTGTTCTTCAAGCGCGTCGAGAATCGGAGCGATACTGTGTGAGAAATCATCGGTTGATTCAACAAGATAGGACGTACCGGCAATAGCTAGGCGGGACACTTGATGATGCCGCATCAGCTGCTCTACGGCCGACATAACGGTGTCATAAGCGGCCCGCAGGCGGTGGGAAACGGATGGCGTAACAGCGGAATCCTTCTCCAAAACGGATGCGCGGACGGTTCTGCACAGCACAGGTATATCTGCATCAGAGATATTGACCTGCTTCAGCTGTTTCTGAAGCACCTCGGCATTGCTTAAGACAACGATCAACAGTAACTGATGCGCCCCAAGAGGAACCAAATCTATATGGCGAACAAGCGGTTCAGAGATTATCGGGTACTGAGCGACCGCGACCTGGTGAGTGAGTTGCGACAACAAACGAACCGTTCGATCCATCATCTGATCTACATCATCAGCAGAGTCGAGAAAGCGTTCGATTGCGTCCTTTTGCGCTGTAGACAGGGGTCTGACCGCTGCAATCTGGTCAACAAATAGCCTATAGCCCTTATTGGTTGGAATTCTGCCAGCACTGGCGTGAGGGGCAGTAATCACCCCTTCATTTTCTAATGAAGCCATATCATTTCTGACAGTGGCACTCGAGACCTTCATATTGTGGCGCTCAATCAGAGCCTTAGAACCCACCGGTTCTCGAGAATGAACATAGTCTTCAACGATTGCCTGTAAAACTTTCAGCTGGCGCTCGCGGTTCACCTGAGTGTATCCTCCTTCCACACGTTGTCCACTGGCACTTTAGAGAGCAGAGTGCTAATTCTTACTCTAATATTTTTCTGAGTTTTGCGCCTACCCGTACGCTGTTGGCACAAGAGCGGCTGCCGATACTGCACAATTAAAAGAATTCATTCATGACGAGAGCAAGGGGTAGCATGAGCGGTGCCACTTCGTGGGGGGCTCAGGATTTGAGTGTCCTCGCCCAGCAACACAACACACCGAAGGCGAAATCCATTTACCTCCAAAAAGGACTTTTATTGGAGGACGTCCAATCAGGCTGGGTAGGAATTGTTGTTTCTTTTGAGACAATCGGCGGGATGCAGGTTTTTGGACTTGAGGACGCTGCCCGACGCGTCAAAAAATTTCCTCTGGGGCCGGGATTTCTGCTTGAGGGCGAGCCCGTCATCGTCGTAGCGCCCAAAAAGAAGACCGCGCCATCTCAACCTAAAATTTCACGATCAGGTTCAATCGAGGTTGAAAATGCTCCTGCACGAGTTGCTCGAGCGTCACGCATTTGGGTTGAGGGAACTCACGACGCTGAGTTGATTGAAAAAGTGTGGGGACATGATCTAAGGGTTGAGGGCATCGTTGTTGAGCCTTTGCACGGCGTCGACGATTTGGCCGGCGCTATTCAAGCATTCGGCCCGTCACCACAACGAAAATTGGGGGTTCTAGTTGACCACCTCGTAACGGGTACCAAAGAGAGCAGAATTGTTGAAGATGCTCTTCGCGTGCCCGGGGCAAAAGGGAATGTTCTCGTGGTGGGGCACCCATTTGTGGATGTGTGGCAAGCTATTAAGCCTAAAACCCTGGGTCTTTCTAAGTGGCCGGTAGTGCCCCGCACAGAATCATGGAAAGAAGGCATCCTCAAAAGACTAGGTATGCCACATTCAACGCAAGCCGGCATCGCTCAGTCGTGGAAATTAATGTTATCCAAAGTTGATTCTTATTCCGATTTGGAACCGCAGATACTTGGACCTGTCGAACAACTGATTGACTTTTTGACGGTTGACCAATAATTCTGTGAGCAATCTCTTGATGAAATTAGTTAGATTCCCTGTGCAATCACCTAGTTTCTTCATAAAATAAACATGACGTAAAGCGTTTATCGATGCTTTCCCCCTTGTAAACCCCTATAAGAATGAGCTGCCCTTGAATACTGCAACTAAGATTCCTTCTGACTCACAATTCGAAGGAACCCATGCTGCTGCTGGTAATTTAAGCGTTTCTGAAGACCGCAATATCGCAACACTCGCTCATTTCAGCGGTGTTCTAGGTTGCGTACCTTCAGCAGTTATTTACTACCTTTACAAGGGACGTGGCCCTTTCACCCAGCAGGAATCGCGCGAAGCACTGAACTTCACCTTGTTGCCAACGATTGTTCTCGTTGTTTCTTTCGCTCTGTGCACCGTTCCCGACGTTGGCGGATTTTTCGGTATGCTTGCCGCTCTGATTTGGGCTTATCTTGCAGTGATGTCCTTGGTCGGTGGCATCAAAGTCAATAAGGGTAACCCCTATCTCTACCCCATGAACACTCGCTTGTTCGATATGATTTCTCGCAAGAAATAACATCTATTAAGCGCATAGGGGGTAGCAAAGCTTCAAAGCTTTGCTACCCCCGATGCTTAGTTAAACGCTCTTTATTCGGTTTCTGGCAGAAGCTCCCGCGTCACTGCGTCCCCCAGCAGACGACCCTTGAAGGTCAGGACAACCCTACCGTTGGCTAGTTCAGTGGAGTCAATTAGTTCTTGTAAAACAAGCCATTGAAGTTTTGGCTCTAACGCCTCACCGTGGATCTCTTGGAGATAAGAAGTTGAGACGCCCTCTACGGTTCGCAGCATCAACATGATATTTTCAAAGTCCCGGGTGGAGGGCTCAAGTATCTCGCGTGCAGCTGCTGGAGACTGGTTGTTTCGGATGCGCCCAGAGTAGGCAACGGGGTGCTTGACGTTCCACCAACGAGTGCCGTTGATATGAGAATGCGCTCCGGGGCCAATGCCCCACCAGTCCTGGTTCTTCCAGTACGCGTAATTATGGGTGCTTTGAGTCTGTGGACTAGTTGAAAAGTTTGAGACCTCGTACCACCGGTAACCTGCCGAAGACAATAGTTTTTCCGCCTCGGTGTACATATCTGCCATGAGATCATCATCGGGCAACTCATACTGTCCACGCTTAATCTGCACCGCTAGTTTGGTACCGTCCTCAACAATGAGTGAATACGCTGAGATATGGTCAGGGCGGTAGCTGATCGCAGATTTAATCGACTGTACCCACTGCTCCAAAGTCTCACCCGGTGTGCCATAAATAAGGTCCACCGAAACCTGCAAACCAGCATCCTTAGCCCACTGAACTACCTTGGGCACATTAGCTGGAGTATGAGTACGATCCAGAACCTCTAGAACTTCCGGAACAGCAGATTGCATTCCAAAAGAAACTCTAGTGAAACCACCATCAGCTAACACCTGCAAATCTTCCGCGGTCACAGAATCTGGATTTGCCTCGGTGGTTACTTCTGCATTATCTTCCAGCCCGAACAAATCAATAGCATGTTGGAGGATGCGCACCAGATCGCGAGCAGGCAATTTGGTGGGCGTCCCGCCACCAAAAAATACGGTATGCAACTTCCGTGCAGGTGCCCCATTATCCCGAAGGACGCGAGCCGAAAAATCCAGCTCAGCGATGGCGTCCTGCGCATAAGAATCAAGACCTACACCATTGCCAAAATCATCAACAGCGTACGTATTGAAATCACAGTAACCACACCGAATCGAACAAAACGGTACATGCACATACAGGCTAAAAGCGCGATGCTCCGCGCCGATGGTGGATTCTTGCGGAATCGAACCATCGAGCGGAGCAGGCAAACCTAAAGGTTGAGCTGGGGTCACTTCTTGGACTTATCCTTTGACTCTTCGCCAGAAGAAAGCGCAGCGATGAAGGCTTCTTGGGGAACCTCCACACGGCCCACCATCTTCATGCGCTTCTTACCTTCCTTCTGCTTTTCAAGAAGCTTACGCTTACGTGAAATATCGCCACCATAGCACTTCGACAAAACGTCCTTGCGAATCGCGCGAATATTTTCACGCGCAATGATGCGTGAGCCAATGGCTGCCTGAATTGGCACCTCAAATTGCTGGCGAGGAATAAGCTCACGGAGCTTACCGGTCATCATCACGCCATACGAATACGCTTTATCTCGGTGAGTAATCGCGCTGAAAGCATCAACCTTCTCACCCTGCAAGAGGATATCGACCTTGACGAGGTCAGCTTCTTCTTCACCATCGAGTTTCCAATCCAATGAGGCATAACCCTTGGTACGTGATTTCAGCTGATCAAAGAAGTCGAAGACAATTTCAGCAAGCGGCAACCGGTAACGAAGTTCAACACGATCCTGTGACAGGTAGTCCATGCCCCCCATAATGCCGCGACGGGACTGGCAAAGCTCCATAATTGCACCAATAAATTCACTGGGCGCAATAATCGTACACGCAACCATTGGTTCACGAATCTCCGCGATTTTACCCTCGGGGAATTCGCTGGGATTAGTCACACGACGAGTCTCGCCTGATTCGTCCACTACATCGTAGATAACGTTGGGTGCTGTAGAAATTAAGTCGAGGTTGAACTCGCGTTCCAAGCGCTCGCGTACGATTTCAAGGTGCAAGAGACCCAAAAAGCCTACGCGGAAACCAAAGCCGAGTGCTGCCGAGGTCTCAGGCTCATAAATCAAAGCTGCGTCGTTCAGCTTGAGTTTGTCCAGCGCATCACGCAGGACCGGGTAGTCAGAGCCGTCGATAGGGAACAATCCCGAGAACACCATGGGCTTGGGATCTTCGTATCCACCCAAAGAATCTGATGCTCCATTCACTGAGCTAGTGACGGTATCGCCAACACGAGATTGGCGGACGTCCTTAACACCGGTGATCAAGTAGCCTACTTCACCAACGCCAAGACCCTTAGTGGGGTTGGGTTCGGGCGAAATCACACCAATTTCAAGTAGATCGTGCTCGGCGCTAGTAGACATCATCTTAATTTTTTGACGCGACTCCAAACGGCCATCCACCACGCGAACATAAGTAACCACACCGCGGTAGGAATCGTAGACTGAGTCAAAAATCATAGCTCGGGCAGGAGCATCCGCCTTACCCTCAGGCGCGGGGAGAAGCTCAACAATACGGTCCAGAAGTTCTGTCACGCCTTCACCGGTTTTACCTGAAACACGCAAAACATCCTCGGGCTCGACACCAATCAGATGAGCGAGTTCCTCCGCATACTTATCAGGCTGAGCTGCCGGAAGGTCAATCTTATTAAGCACAGGAATAATGGTCAGATCATTTTCCATTGCCAGGTACAGATTCGCCAGGGTCTGAGCCTCAATGCCCTGAGCCGCATCCACCAACAAAAGCGCACCTTCACACGCAGCCAGCGAGCGTGATACCTCGTAAGTGAAGTCAACGTGACCGGGGGTATCAATCATATTCAACGCATAATTCACGCCATCTTTTTCCCACGGCATACGAACGGCCTGCGACTTAATAGTGATGCCGCGTTCACGTTCGATATCCATACGGTCAAGATACTGCGCCTTCATCTCACGGGGTGTAACAACTCCGGTAGCCTGCAGCATGCGGTCAGCGAGGGTCGACTTACCGTGGTCAATATGCGCAATAATGCAAAAATTGCGAATGACGGCTGGATTTGTTGCCGAAGGAACCGGAGGGTTAGTGGCCAAGGGTGACACGTAGGTATCGTCCTTTCTACACGCGCGCTCACGCGAAGAACAGTAGATATGAGGCACACAAAATGCCCGTTGAAAACTCAAAAGTTAATTCTAACAAGGCAACCGTAGAAAACGTATTCCAATCCGATATCTGCCGGGTGGCAAATAGCACGGTGATGTAGCTATCCGGCAAAGTTTTTGTCTAGCTCATCTTGAAACTCAATGCGTAGCGTGGGTACAGCGGTAAAGTTAAAACATGAATTTCAATCTCTCCACCGTCCGAAAGATCATCAGTTTCGGTCAACGCGCCTACCGCGAATATCAAAAAGTTCAGAAACTCCAAAAACCCACTTCCGGCCAGGAATCTCGCCCGGCTGGCTATACCTCTCCCGAAAACGTTCCCACGCATGGAACAGCCGCCTCGCGATTGTCAGCTCCCTACCCCGGCGATTACTCAGGCACAGTTCACGCAGCCTACTCCCCTCAACCTGATGGTCAACCAGGCTCAGGTGAAGTGGTATGGACATGGGTTCCTTACCAGGAAGATTACTCGCAAGGTAAAGATCGTCCCGTGCTTATTATTGGACGCGACAACCAGTACCTACTGGCCCTGATGCTGACCAGCAAAGACAACACCAACGTTTTAGATCGTGACCCGCGATACCTTGATATCGGTACCGGCTCATGGGACTCAAAGGGGCGTGCATCTGAAGTTAAACTCGATCGCGTTCTACGGGTTCTCCCCCAGGACGTTCGCCGTGAAGGCTCTGTCATTGCAGAGAACCTTTTCAATAAGATTATTTACGCTCTGAACCAGCAATAACACGGTTTCTGTGGCATAAATCTTAGAGGTTTGGCTGGCAAAGTCTGGTACAGTCTATAGATGTGTGTCCGATGGTCATTGGACACAGCTGGTTGATTGCCATAGGCATCCCCACGCCGCTCAGTCGATGATCGACCAGCGTCGCCCTCACCGACCAATTAGACAAACAGAAAGTTATACAAGTGGCTAACATCAAGTCCCAGAAGAAGCGCATCCTTACCAACGAGAAGGCTCGTCTGCGTAACAACACGATCAAGTCTGATCTGAAGACCAGCATCCGTAAGGTAAACCAGGCTGTAGAGGCTTCAAACGTTGAAGCAGCAACCGAAGCGCTCCGCACTGCAAGCCGCAAGCTTGACAAGGCTGTTTCAAAGGGTGTTCTGCACAAGAAGAACGCTGCTAACAAGAAGTCAGGCCTTGCAGCTCGTGTAAACAAGCTTTCAGCATAAGTTTTACTTATGTAGCTTTTTAGAAACTTCTAAAAAGCAAAATGACCCCTCATCACGAGGGGTCATTTTTATTTAAAGTTTTTACCTGCCATCGGTTGCAATGGCAAGCACTGCCTTCTCTACAACGTACTCGGGAGTTGAGGACTCCCCCTTCAGAGCTGCATCAGCTTCAGCTAATACAGTGAATATTCGAGCGATATCGTCGGATGAGAACCTGCGTGATTCGCGCAGTGCCTGTTGAGCCTGCCAGGGAGCCATACCCGGTATTCCATTGGCTGAACGGCCGCCATGCACTTTCGAAATATTTCGCATGCGGGCGGCAAGAGCACCTACCAATGGAATAGGCTCAACTCCTGTATCTAGAGCATTGCGAAGAAGTTTCATAGCTACCCGCGGATTTCCTGAAACAGCCGCATCAGAAACTTTGAAGGCAGTAACCTCAACCCGATGACCGTAGTATTTATCGACCAGTTTGAGATCGATTGTTCCTTCAGAGTCCTTAACCAATTGCTGGCAGGCGGAGGCTAACTCCGAAATATCGTTGCCAGCAGCCGAGACCAGCATCTCTACCGCATCCGGTTGAATGTGCCGTCCCATATCTTTCACCATGTAGTGAACAAAATTCTGTTTTTCGGAATCCTTCTTAAGCGGCTTGATTTCAATAAAGGGATGCGACGATTTTTTGACGGTATCAATCAGCTTTTTACCTTTGTTACCGCCGCTGTGAATCATCACTACAACTGAGTCAGTATCTGGTGTTTGCACGTACTGCAAAGCGTCTGCAAGAAAAGCATCGCTCATTGACGCTAGATTTTCTACTTCAACAATCTTTGCGCCACCGAACAACGAAGGGCTTGTTTCGGCGATTAGTTGACCAGTTTTGTAATCTTTAGCGTTCAACTGAATAACTTCAACATCATCGTTGGCTTTTCGAAATTCAGCGCGAATTCGATCTCGTGCTCGACTTGCAAAGAACTCTTCTGATCCGTAGAGCATGATGACGGGTGCTGGGCCCACTGTTTTCCACGCATAGGTTTCTGAATTGTTTGTTGCACGAGCCACGACAGCACCTCATTTTTGTCTTATAGTCCGATTAGAGCATAACGAAATGAACCCGCTAGCGCTAACTCCTACCGCGCGCATGAGAGCTAACCATCATAAGTCTTCCTTGTTCTACATACGTAGCGATGTGCCCTGACTCGATGGTGCTCGCGGTGGGTACATGATGTTGGGCAAGATATTGAGTAATTTCTTGGTGTGGGTGACCGTATTCGTTATTCTTGCCTGCTGAAATCAGCGCAAGTTGTGGATGCGTGGCCTCCAGTAAAGCTGTGCCTGCGCCTTTCGAACCGTGATGAGGGACAGCCAATACATCAGCGTGAACATCTGGATTTTGCGATAGCAACTTCTGCACACCCGGTTTTTCTAGATCGCCGGTGGCTAGATATGTCAGATTTCGATCCTCGATGCAAGAGATATTGAGTAGCTCTGTCAACGAGTCATTGTTGTACGATGCTTCTAGATGTGCTGTTAAACCGTCTGGACTCAACGTCTTTGCTTCAACGCTACATTGGTCACCGGTGAATCCTAACGACTGACCTTGTAGCTGCCTTTGCAAATTTGTGTACCCTGACGGCAGTTGCTTCTGCTCAAAAACAGTTGAGACGTATACGGGTGTACCACGAAATTTTTCAACGCTTTCTAGGGCTTTGACATGGTCCTCGTGTTCATGGGTCAAAAATATTCCTTCCAATTTCGATATTCCTGCCCAATTCAAGCAGCCTAGGAGCTTATCGGGCTCGTCCCCAGCGTCCACGAGGACTGCACTGTCATGGTCGATATGTATCAAGGACGCGCTCCCCTGCCCAACATCGCAGGTCACAATCTGCCACTGATGAGGAGCCGCGGTTACACGTTGCGTCCCCAATTCATGACCAATTGTGAACCCAGCTAACACGGTGATTATCAGCCAAAAAAACCAGGTCTGTTGACGACGCATCCTTCTATGGTTACCACGAATGGACATCGTGACCTCTATCAGTGTAGAAGGCAGTTCGTTCAAGATGCCCTCTAAGCTTCAGTCCGCAGATAGTCACCAATACGATAACTATTAGGGCGAGAGACATTGTTCTCCACGATGGTTCAAGGGGCACGACACTCAGTGGTAAACCGGATACCCAGTGGGCAATATTCATGAGAGCTCGACAGCACATTCCAGCTAATTGTATGAGCAACTGCACGAGTGCATCCAAGCTGGGAACTGAGTTTAGATGCAGAAAAATAGCTACTGTAGCGAGCAAACCGATTATGGTCACCGGTGCAACAATGAATGTTGCCATGATATTAGCTGGAACGGAGTACGTTTGGTAGGACTGCACCATCAGAATCATCACAGGAACGCACCACAGCGAGGCAGAGATAGGAATCGCTAGTATTTCCGAAATCAGACGCGGCATAACAGTTGAAAAAACTATGACCAGTGCTGGCGCCAGGATAATGAGAGCTGCAGTAGCGATAACAGATAGGGCAAAACCATAATCGAGGGCATAACGCGGTTCTATCATCAAAAGCGCAATAACAGCGACCCAGAGCATGGGTGCGCTAAAGCGTCCTGTGCCTGAGATGAGTGCAAGGGCTCCTAGAACACCCATGCATAGGGCTCGCAGAACTGACGGTTCAGCACCTACTAATGACACGTAGAGTACTATAGCCCCAGTTGAAATCATGATATTGAGAGTGCGGTGGCACCTAAAATACTGAAGCACCCTGAAACCTAACACAAAGACCAGGCTTATATTTGCACCGGAAACCGCGGTGAGATGCGTTAGACCGGTGGTTCTAAAATCATTCGCTGTCTCATCGCTCATTCCGGAATCGTCACCGTAGGTCATTCCTAGAACGAGGGCCGCTTCGTCTTGGTCAAGGTTTGATTCGGTGTACTCACGCATTCTCGTTTTAAAAGCCAACGTCGCGGGTTCTTGTCCCCTGTGCTGAAGAGTCGCGGTCGGTCGCATAATGCGGTAGTGGCTACCTGTCGCTTGCAAGGTTCCGCGCACCGAGATGGTATCGCCTACTTTCATTTCAGCGCTATCGTAGGTGGTGAAAGAAACAGGTAGATCAAAAGGACTTTGAAAATTGCGCGCTTTCATTTTTGTCCCTTGAACAATGATTCTTTGAGAATTTTCGCCTTTTTCAGCAGTTCTCACAGTTCCGGTGATTTCAACAAATGAATTGTTCCACTCATTAGCTGCCTTGAACGCCTCTACCTGATGGGTAGCAGTTAACAACAAACTCTGCGCAAGAGTTATACCTGAAGCTAAGACGATTAGACCGGTGTATTGTTCAGCGGGTGTGTAAAACATTCTTGCGGCAATAGCACAGATCAGCACTGCCGACACTAGATAGATGTAACCCAAAAACTGATCCGGGGAGATGATAATGCCGGACGTTGCACCCCAAATACCAAGAGCCGGTAATAGCATCCGCGTATCGGTGATGCTGGCGTGCGCTCTCTTCCGGTAGCTTGCCTCGAGATCTTTTGAATATGAAGCAGCTAATGACTTCCAGATCCTCTGCACCTTGATTGACTTCATGTTTACACCGTCACTAGCGGTGTCAGCATCTCGAGCATCGCAGGTCCGATGCCGGGAACGTTATCTAAATCAGCAACCGAACTGAATCCACCGTTAGTTTCTCTCCACGAAATGATTTTTTCAGCGGTGGCAGGTCCGACTTTAGGTAGCTCTTGAAGTTGCTCGGATGTTGCGGTATTGAGATTGATAACTGTGCCGGAGCTGGCGGAGGGATTTACACCGGCAGTGCTCGCCGCAACGGGTAGCCCTACAACTTGCTCCCCCACCGCAGGAATATATATTTGGGCGCCATCGGTCGCTGATGCAGCAAGGTTGACCTTAGAGGTATCTGCTTCTGCCGTTACTCCCCCAGCTTTTTCTACCGCATCGTTGACGCGAGAACCTTGGGGCAACTGAAAGACACCGGGTTGATGTACCTGCCCAACAACGTGAACAACTACCGTGCCGTTGGAAGTCACCTGTGATGCTGTAGCTGAGGTAGTGGGGATTTGTGCTGGGTTCTCCGACGCTTCGTTTGAAGTTTTCGCATCTTCTGCTGTAGCCACGACTGTAGCATCCTGGGATCCTTGATGCGAAAGCAGGAAACTAAGAGCTATGACCGTGGCAAAAAGAATAAATAAGCCAGCGATAGATTTTAAGGAAGGCGGTTGCCAACGAACTACGGAATGTTTAAGTGGCTCAGGCTGAGGCCGATCTTCGTGATCAAATTCGTAGGCATAGTTGATGGCACTTCGTGGAAACTGATCTGGTTCAGTTGTATCACGGCCTCTCCGCTTGGCTAGTAGCCGAGTCACAGCATCCGGTTCAGCGTCTGTTTCAGGAGAATGTGGTTCGTACATGCCTCAAGAGTAAATGCGTCCCACTCAGGATGTTGGGGAAAATATGAAAATGTGGATAAAACCCGGTTTTTAGTGACTTATCCACACAAGCTGTGTCCACAAAAGACGGGTGTCCACATTAGTAAACGGCAACTGCTAAGATACCAAGACCAGTATGAGCTGACAAAACTACTGGCAATGCGGTCAAAACGGTGGCCTGATCGCAGTTGATGTCTCGAGCAAAATCTACTGCTTCGGCTCTATTCCCACAGTAATGTACTGCGACAACGCGTCCTTGGGTTGCCAAAAGCATTTCATCATCGCTACCTGCTACCTGATATCGCTCTCGGCATTCAGTGGTAATAATTTCTTTAAGACGCTCTTTAGCCCTCGACGCGGTGCGTGGGCGTTCAAGGTACACCAAACGACCATCTTCAACCGTTGCTACCGGCATGATTTGGAACATCTGACCTACTCGAGCTAATGCCGGATGTATGCGGCCGCCTTTTCGTAGCGCATCTAAAGTAGGCACATAAAAAATGAGACGTGTGCGTTCACTAATTTCGTATGCTGCATCAACCAAAACGGCCAGATTGTCGTAAGTTTCAGTCAGACGCATGAGTTCGCGTACCACTGTTCCCTGAGCCATCGCTACAGTTTTGGTATCAATGACATGGATTGGCAGATCAAGCTGGTGGGATGCGGCGTGAGCCGCGTTGACTGTACCTGAAAGCTGCCCGGAGAGATGGACTGAGAAAATCGCATCGAATCCTTCAGCTTCAAATTGTTGATAAACCCGCTGAAAATCACCGGGCGAAGGAGAGGACGTCTGAACAACTTCGCCTTGAATATGAGCTAACGCTATTCGTTCTTCAACATCTGGGGTAGAGGTAATATCTGTGTCGTTGATGCGAACGCCGAGAGTGACGACAGCAAAACGCCCAGATTCTTCAAACTTTTTAATCTCACCTGCATCCAAAGCACAGGCAGAATCAGTAACGATAGCAATCTTCTTCACACCCTTATACTAGCGTGCGCGAATCAAGCCATAAAAAATGTGGGGATACGTGAAATACGTATCCCCGCATTTTTCATGTTCTAGCCGAAACTAGATGACGATGTTAACCAATTTGGGTGCTCGAACAATCACCTTACGGATTTCAGCTCCGTTGAGTGCACGCTGTATAGCTTCGGACTCAAGCGCAAGCCTCTCAAGGTCAGCTTCTGAGATGTCCTTGGCAACATCAAGGCGATCCTTAACTTTGCCCTTGACCTGTACAACTGCAACTACGGTGTCATCAACCAACAAAGACGCATCAATCTCTGGCCATCCTGCGGTGAGTACAGGCTCATCGTGGCCAAGGTTGTGCCACATGTCCTCGGCTACATAAGGCGCATACAGGGAGAGCAAAATTGCGATTGCTTCTGCAGCTTCACGTACTGCTGGGTCAGTAGCACCTGCGCCAGAATCAATGGTCTTGCGGGTTGCGTTGACAAGTTCCATGGTCTTAGCGACAACCACGTTGAACTTACCGGTTTCTACCAGCTGAGTAACATCGTTCAAAGCGCGGTGTGTGATACGACGTAGCGATACATCGCCCTGGGTAATATCTGAGTTCGCTTCGGCTTCTACGTCGTTAGCAATACGCCATGCACGTGCCAAGAACTTTGATGCACCACCGGGTGATACATCTGCCCAGTCGACGTCATCTTCGGGCGGGGATGCGAACACCATAGTAGTACGAACAGCATCCACGCCAAAAGCGTCCAACTGTTCACCGAGATCAACACCGTTGCCCAATGACTTGGACATGGCTTTGCCTTCGTTGAGTACCTGGCCCTGGTTCATGAGTGCCTTGAAAGGCTCGTTGTGCTCAATCAAACCAAGATCACGAATAACTTTGGTGAAGAAACGAGCGTACAACAAGTGCAAAATCGCGTGCTCTACACCGCCGACATACATATCCACCTGACCCCATTTTTTCATTTCTTCTGGGTCGAAGGGGCCGCCGTCATACTGGGGCGAAACATAACGCAAGAAGTACCATGACGAATCCACGAAAGTATCCATGGTGTCTGAGTCACGCTTTGCTTCACCGCCACATTCAGGGCACTCTACGGTATTCCACTCGGTAGCAGCCGCTAGAGGTGACTGCCCCTTAGGAGCCAAGTCCTCGCCCTTAAGGTTATCGGGCAAAGTTACGGGAAGCTGCTCCTCGGGAACAAGCACTTCACCGCACTTCTCACAATGAATAACGGGAATAGGGGTACCCCAGAAACGCTGACGAGAGAGCAACCAGTCACGCAAACGGAAGATCGTCTTGCCTTCACCGGTGCCGGCTTTCTCAATGATTTCGATAGCTTTAGCGATACCTTCAGCCTTCGACAAACCGGTAAGCTCACCTGAATTAATCAAAGTGCCTTCACCAGCGGTGGCAACACCTGTTTCTGCAGGATCCTCTTCCCCGGTCTCCACCACGGTGACAACGGGAATATCAAACTTCTTAGCGAAATCAAGATCGCGCTGGTCGTGAGCAGGAACAGCCATAATAGCGCCGGTACCGTAATCAGACAGCACGTAGTCAGAAGCCCAAATCGGCAGCTCCTTGCCGGTCAGAGGGTTCACAGCGTAGCGTCCGGTAAACACACCGGTCTTCTCACGCTCAGTCGACTGACGTTCAATGTCGCTCAGAGCCTTAATCTGCTCACGATAATTCTCCAACGCCTCAACCTGGTCTTCAGCGACCAAATCAACTGCGAGCTGAGAATCAGCAGCTACAACAAAGAAAGTAGCACCGTACAGAGTGTCCGGACGGGTTGTAAAGACAGGAATTGAAGTCTCATCTTTACCACCACCGGCAGCAACAACGAAGTTAACCTCTGCACCTTCAGAACGACCAATCCAGTTCTTCTGCATCGCAAGGACGCGTTCAGGCCAGTGACCTTCAAGTTGCTTCATGTCATCAAGGAGCTCCTGCGCGTAGTCAGTAATCTTGAAGTACCACTGGTTCAGATCCTTCTTAGTGACGGTGGTTCCGCAGCGCTCGCAGGCACCGTTAACAACCTGCTCGTTGGCAAGAACAGTCTGATCCTTAGGGCACCAGTTCACCTTTGAGTACTTGCGGTAGGCAAGACCCTTTTTGTAGAACTGCTGGAACAACCACTGAGTCCACTTGTAGTACTCAGGATCTGAGGTGTGTAAGCGGCGGGACCAATCAACTGCGATTCCGTACCGCTTGAATGAGTTCGCCTGGGTTTCAATGTTCTTGTAGGTCCACTCTTTAGGGTGGGTATTGTTTTTAATTGCCGCGTTTTCCGCAGGCAAACCGAAAGAGTCCCAACCGATGGGGTGCAAAACGTCCATGCCCTGCTGACGCCAAAAACGCGCGTTGACGTCGCCGATAACAAATGCTTCAGCGTGCCCCATGTGAAGGTCACCTGAAGGGTACGGGAACATGTCTAGTACGTAGCGACGTTCTTTGCCCGGCTCATTGGTGGGAGCGTAAACATTAGTTTCTTCCCAGTAGGGCTGCCATTTCGCTTCAATTTCTTTGAAGTCGTATGACTTTTCGTTAGTTTCTGTCTCGTGAGACAACTGAAAAATCCTGTCTATTGGTGCCTGCGCATCCTGACAAATGCACAAGAAGCATCTGACGGAAAACATAATAATTCTGTACCAAGTCTAACGTGTCTTTGCACTAAATGCTGAGGTGGTTCAACGTTAGCTCACATACCAAAAGGCATCAGTATTGCTCAAACCTGTAAGCTGTTATGGAGCTATTTCATGGCTGTTGGCAATCTTTGATGAGAAGAGGCGTTCCGTTGACTCCCCCCTTTGAAAATGTACCGGATACTATCCTTCGAGGAGCTGAGCACAGTGCGGTGGTCTTAGGCACGCAAACGCATTATTGGATTTATGGGGATACATGCAATCCACTGGTGGTTCTTGTACACGGTTTTCGGGGTGATCACCATGGACTTGCTCTGATTGGTCAGTACCTTTCCGATGATTTTTGTGTGATTATTCCTGACCTGCCGGGGTTTGGCCGAACTTCATCTGTATCTGATGCTCAGCATAATCTCTCTACTTACGCTGCCTGGCTCAACGCATTTGTAGAAACAGTAATCGAGGATTCCGTTGTCCTAGTTGGGCATTCATTTGGGTCTATCGTCAGCACCTACGCTGCAGTTGTACGTCCTGAAAATTTCACGAGGGTTTCACTCATCAACCCTATTTCTGAGCCTGCTTTAGAAGGTTCTCAAAAGCTGGTATCTCGCTTGGCATCCGCCTACTATTCAGTGGGCACAAAATTGCCGGAAAAGCTTGGTTTTCTCTGGCTTACGTCAAAAATTGTGACACGAGCAAGTAGTGAATTTATGATGCGTACAACCAGCCCCGAATTACGTGCCTTTATCAATGGCCAGCACGACGCCTACTTCGGTGCATTTAGCTCCAGACAAACTCTACTGGATGCTTATGAAACATCTATTAGCGAAACCGCAGCTTATTATGCCCCTGCTCTGCAGACTCCAACCCAGATGATTGTTGCTGAAGATGACGATTTGGGCACACTTAAAACCGCCACCGCTATGCGCGATTCAATTGCCACGGTTCGAATGGACGTCATCGAACAGGTTGGTCATCTGGTGCATTACGAAACACCACGTCATGCAGCTCAACTCATCAAAGAATTCATCGAGGACTAGCACCATGAAACTTATTGTGGACGCGCGTTACACCCGAACCACCCAGCATGACGGCATTTCTCGTTATACAGCATCACTCATTGAAGCTTTACAACGGTTACAACATACTAATGATGATGCCGTTCCCGCGAACTTCGAATTACTCATGGCAATCAGCGATGATGCCCAACTCAAAATGCTATCTAACGTGCCCCACATCAAAATTTGTTCTCCCACGGGGCCGCTCGAGCCGCTGGCGTCCTTACAACTGAACAAATATTCGCCGGATGTTGTGTTTTCACCCATGCAAACCATGGGTACTCTCGGGCGAAAATTTAAAGTGGTTCTGACCCTGCACGACCTCATCTATTATGAGCACCCTACTCCCCCATCATTTCTGCCGCGGGCAGTACAAATCGGATGGCGCATCTTTCATAAGTCGTACCTACCGCAGCGATTTTTACTCAACAGGGCCGATGCTGTAGCAACAGTGAGTAGGACTACGGCAGAACTCATTAAGCAACACCGTCTCACTCGTCGTCCGATCCATGTGATAGCGAATGCTCCACAGCCTGGATCGGTCATCAGCGAGCAGGAAGCACTTACCGTCGCCACGCATCGTACGAAAGATCTTCTATACATGGGGTCCTTCATGCCTTATAAGGGCGTAGAGACCCTCATCCAAGCAATGAAAGATCTCCCCGACTACCGGTTGCACTTGCTCTCACGCATCAACCCTGCAGACCACGCCAGGCTTAAACAACAAGCGCCGAGCAACGTCATCTTTCATAACGGTGTCGAAGAACATCACTACACCGAACTACTTTCACAAGCCTCAGCCCTTATCACCGCAACACGCGCCGAAGGCTACGGCCTACCCGTAGTGGAGGCACAAGCATCCGGCTGTCCTGTCGTCATCTCAGACATACCTATCTTCAAAGAAATAGCACCGCACGCACTTTTCGCAAGCCCGCGCAATCCACACGAATTTGCCCAAGCAGTCCGAGATCTCGAAGATCCAGTTCTGCAAAACAAGCAAATCATTGAAGGACTGCACGACGCGAACCAGTACTCGTGGGACGCATCCGCACGAAAACTCCTCGAAGTACTCAAAAACCTCTAGCCAGGAAAGCTAGAGAATATCCAAGCCATCACAGCGAATCTGTACCGGTGAATGGATTTTTAGAGCAGAAGAAGCTGACCGCGCCGCTCGCAATGCAGGGGTAATGTCATGTGCCCGGGCGTAGCTGAAAAACAAAATAACGCGCCAAAGCACCTGATCAGTCTCCTGCTCATAAAATCCTTCGGGGCTCTCTAAGATAGCAGGTCCTACCACACGCACGTCCTCAGGAAGATTGAGCTTACCCAAAAAATCTTTGACGGCAGCTTCTTCACCGGTAATGGCAGCAGTCCGAACCGCCGGCGGAAGCATGAGTTGTGCTCGTTCCTCTAATTCTTCCAGAGCAAAACCTACAGGGTCCCAGCGCACTAAAGCTTGGAGGGCGACGGACTCTTGAGCCGTACACACCACTCGTCCGCCTTGAGCAAAGGGGCGAGTCAGCGCAGCCGCATTTAGCCAGCGTCTGAGTGCCATTTCTGGGGCTCGCAAAGAATCTCGAGCATACATGCGGTCGGCATCAAGAAGTAGTGTTGCGCTGTACCCGCCATCTGCCACAGGTTCAGCACCGGGAGTAGCGACAACTAAAGCTGGTTCTGCACCAATATCCGCTCGAACATGCTCACCGCTAGAGGAAATAACGGGCACGTCAGGAAAAGCCCTACCCAATTCTTCAGCAGTACGTAAAGCTCCAACGGCGCTCATACGCCACCTGTCGTATCCACACTCAGAACATTTCCACTGATGGGCTCCCCTACCACACCAGCCGCATTCGGGCACGCTGGATTGTCCGGTCACTTTTAATGGTCCACGGCAATTCTGACAACGAGCCGGCATACGACACCGCTGACAAGCAAGCGATGGAACATAGCCTGCACGAGCCACCTGAACCAGTACTGGTCCATTTTTCAGCGCCTGCTGAGCCAGCTGATAAGCAACCTGAGGGATGCGCGCGAAAGCTGCCATAGGGTCTCGCGCCAGTTGGTACTCATCGCCGGTAGATAGGACGCGCGGTGAATGGTCGCGAACTACTGAGCGGTCAGCGCCGAGATAGGTAGCCCAACGAGTTTTAACTAGGCGGGCGCTCTCGCTGCTCATGGAGTAGCCCATGAAAAGTGCCGCGCAATCACTATGCTGAGCACGCAACAACAAAACATCACGCGCATGAGAATACGGGGCGCGTCGTTCAATAAGGTTAGAATCGCCGTCGTCCCAACAAGCCACAAAACCCAGGTTGTGGACAGGTGCGTATGCAGCTGACCTGGTACCAATAACTATCCGGACTTCCCCTGTACGAACTTTCATAAAGTTCTCGTACCTCTGTGAAGGCTTATCATTGCCGGTGAGCTGAACAAAATGTTCTTCACGGACTAACAGTGACAAAGCATCGCTTAGTCGTTGTAAAGATTTTTGTTCAGGTACAACGGCTATAGAACCTTTACCAGCGTTCGCTGCTGTCACGAGAGCCGCAGCTAATAGATTTTCCCAGCTGTGCTGTTGCATGCTAGCAGGCAACACCGTCATAACTGCTCGAGTGGCTGAATGCGGAAGATCTTCGATAAATTCTGGTCCGTTATTGTAGAGGTTAAAACCGCTCGTTTCGCAAGGCTCGATATCAGGAGCTTCCGCAAAGAATTTCTTTAAGCTAAACCTCTTGTTATCTGGCGCGATTTCTTCTTCACGACTAGTTAGTGCCTTCTTGATGTACTTGTCTTCAGCTCGTGCGATTCGGGCCGGCACCGCTAAACGCAATACATCCTGTGTAACTCCGGCAAAACGCGACGCTACTTCATCAGCAATCTCAAACACCTCGGTACTCACCACCGGGACCGGTGAGATGACTTGTTTGAGAGGCAACAGGCGACCGGGCAAAGAAGATTCAGCTGTGCGTTCTCTGATGAACCCTTGCACAGTGCGCGAGCCAAATGGAACCTTAACCCTCACACCTGGCTGCGCCACGCTAGCCAAATCCTCAGGTACAAGGTAGTCAAAAAGCCTGTCCAGATGAGGTACGTGGGTTTCAACGAGTACACGGGCAACCGGCAACTCAATAGAACTGCCTACCGCACCTTGCTCAAAAGCAGGAAATCCCTGCAACAAATCTGTTTGCAGGGATTCCTTAAAATCGTTAGAACCCATAGGTTCTATTATGCTCCAATTACATCTTTCAATGCATCTACTCGGTCGGTACGCTCCCAGGTGAACTCGGGTTCATTGCGACCAAAATGACCGTGCGCAGCTGTCTTTGCATAAATCGGGCGGCGCAAATCTAGGTCATTGATAATAGCTAGCGGACGCAGGTCGAAGACTTCACGAATGGCTTTTTCAATTTTTGCAGGATCGATTTTTTCGGTTCCAAAAGTCTCAACATACAGACCCACGGGAGCTGCTTGGCCAATTGCGTAAGCTACCTGAACCTCTGCTTTATCAGCTAGACCAGCTGCTACAACATTCTTAGCAACCCAACGCATCGCATATGCAGCCGAACGATCAACCTTCGAAGGATCTTTACCGGAGAAAGCACCCCCGCCGTGACGAGCCATGCCGCCGTAAGTATCAACGATAATCTTTCGACCGGTCAGACCAGCATCGCCGACTGGGCCACCCTGAACAAACTGCCCAGCGGGGTTGATAATGAACTTAGTATCGTTGGAGGTCTCAAACGGCAGACATTCAAGAACCGGTGAAATCACGTGTTCTTTGATATCAGCGTTGAGCTGCTCCAAATCATAGCCGCGCACATGCTGGGTTGAAACTACAACGGTATCGATAGAGACGGGCTTCGCACCGTCATAGCCCAAAGTAACCTGGGTTTTACCGTCAGGACGCAAGTCTTCGAGAATGCCCTGCTTGCGAACATTGGTCAGCTGCTCCGAAAGACGGTGAGCTACCCAGATGGGGGCAGGCATCAAGACCTCGGTCTCATTGGATGCGTAGCCGAACATGATGCCCTGGTCGCCTGCGCCCTGAGCGTCCAAGGCGTCCTTGGCTTCACCCTTACGGGTCTCAAGAGACTCATAAACACCCGCATTGATGTCAGGAGACTGCTCACCAATGGATACCGAAACTCCACAGAATTCGCCATCGAAACCGTGGGTTGAAGAGTTGTACCCAATATCAAGGATTGTTTTGCGGACAATCGAAGGAATATCCACATAACCATTAGTGGTGACTTCACCGGCTACCATTACCTGGCCGGTAGTCACCATGGTTTCGACAGCAACGTTGGACGCTGGATCCTGCTCAAGCAGACCGTCCAGGATTGCATCTGAAATCTGATCACAAATTTTATCTGGATGCCCCTCAGTGACTGACTCACTGGTGAAAAGGCGTAAATGCTGATTATTAGTCACGTATCTACTGTACTGTCTTTCGGGCCCATGAGGGCAATCATTAATTTTGTTTGAGTTGTTGCGCAATAAGTCGAATGAGTGACTGAGCTACGTCATCTTTACTGCCCTGCGCATGAACGATATTCGATGTCATTGACGAAAGAATCGAGACTTCATTGGTGTCGGTACCGAATCCTTTAGTTGAACCGACTTCGTTCACCACTAGCAAATCGCATCCCTTGCGCTTGAGCTTCGCCTGTCCGAATTCTAAAGGAGAAGTATGACCATCGCCGGTTTCGGCTGCAAAACCCACGATGAGATCAAGTGCAGAAATAGTTTTCTGCTCACGGGCCTCGACTATACTCTTCAAAATATCCGGATTTTTCACTAGCTCAATAACCGGAGCTTGGGGATCGCCGTCCGTCTTTTTGATTTTGAAGTCTTCGTACTGAGCGGGTCGAAAATCAGCTACGGCCGCCGCCATAATGAGAACATCCGTGTCGATAACTTCTTCAAAAACAGCTTTTTGAAGTTCTTGAGCGGTTGATATGGACCTAATTTCAACTCCTGCAGGAGGATCAACTTCCATATGCCCAGCAACCAAAGTGACATCGGCGCCAGCTACCTGAGCTGCTCGCGCAATAGCCACGCCCTGCTTGCCCGACGAACGATTACCCAAATATCGAACGGGATCTAGCGGTTCACGGGTTCCACCTGCTGTCACCACGACCTTCTTGCCCTGCAATTCATTTGAAGCTGAAGATTTGGGCGCAACACCGGCTTCTAAAGATGCCAAGATGCGATGAGCTTCTTCAAAAATTTCCTCGGGTTCGGGCATCCGCCCAACACCAGAATCAGGGCCAGTTAACCGCCCCACAGCAGGCTCAATTACGTGATAGCCAAACCCTTTAAGAGTCTCTACGTTTCGTTCCGTCGCCGGATGCTCCCACATTTGCGTATGCATCGCGGGGGCAAGAATCACCGGAGCGTGCGTTGTCAAAATGGTAGCACTCAGCAAATCATCTGCACGACCGGACGCTAAACGCGCCATGAGATCAGCAGTGGCAGGTGCTACCACAATGGCATCGGCCTGCTCTGCCTGACGCACATGGTTAACTTCAGGTACCCGCTCAAAAACAGAAGTCGAAACAGGATTGCCGCTGAGTGCCTCAAACGTCGGTTTGCCAACAAATTCCAGGGCTGAAGCAGTTGGCATAGCAACTACCTCATGACCAGCTTTAGAAAAAAGACGAAGGAGCATTGTCGCCTTATAAGCGGCAATGCCCCCTCCGAAACCTACGATAATACGCATACCGTTAGATGAAACCCTTATTCTGAGTCTTCAGCATCCACGTATTCAACTACGGGAGCATCAACAAACTCTTCACCGTACACCTCACCGGGGAAGAAGTCAGAACCGGTTACTTCGTGGATGATCTGACCGTTCTCATCGAACTTAGAATCTTCAACGTGATGAGCCTCAATCAGACCTTCGTTGATTTCGCGCATCGCAACAGACAAAGCCTTCTCGTTGGGTTCGCTGTCAACCAAAGGACCAACATGATCGTAAAGGTTATCGTGCAACTGTGAGTAGTAAGCATTGATCTGGCGTGCACGACGAGCACCGAAAATCACCAGACCGTACTTGGACTCAGCCTTTTCAATCAGCGCGTCAGCACTGGGGTTGATGATTCCTTCTTCGTTGTGAACGTTAGCCACGAATACTCCAAAAATTGTCGAATAAAATGTACCGGATAATTTCGGTAGAACTCCTCATCAGAGAAGCCAAAACTAAGTATCAACTATAGCGGTTCTAAAAGTATTTAGCACGCGAATGCCCTGCGAAACACATTACGTGAATACGCAGGGCACTCATGCGAGATAGATTTGGCTATCGGGTCAGACCCATCAAGCTCACAATCTCCTCAGCCGCTCGTTCTACCTTGTCATTGACCACGGTATAGTCGAATTCAGGCTCAGCAGCCAATTCTTCCTTAGCGGTTTCAAGGCGAATAGCCTGCTGCTCAGGGCTTTCAGTGCCGCGTCCAACCAAACGATTAACGAGCTCATCCCAACTCGGAGGAGCCAAGAAAATCAGTTGCGACTCCGGCATCGCGTTGCGAATCTGACGAGCACCCTGTAAATCAATTTCCAAGAAGACATCACGCCCAGCGTCCAACGCTCGTTGAACCATGGAACGCATGGTTCCATAGCGGTAGGAATTATGAACTGTAGCCCACTCAAGCATCTGGCGGTTTTCAACCATTGAGTCGAATTCCTCATCAGAAACAAAGTAATAGTGAACGCCGTCTTCTTCCCCCGGACGCGGGTCGCGAGTGGTCGCAGAGACCGAAAACCACACGGTGGGATAGTTCTCGCGAATGTAGGCGGAAACTGTTCCCTTACCAACTGCTGTTGGACCAGCTAAAACTGTTAGTCGAGGTGTGGTTTTTTCAGTCATCTGTACACAATCCTTGGTTATTTGTTGAGGTACTCAACTAATGCACTGCGCTGGTGAACGCCGAGACCACGCAAGCGGCGTGATGATGCGATGTTGAGTTCTTTCAAAATAGCTTCTGCCCGAACTTCGCCGATGCTCGGCAGAGCGGTCAGCAGTTCAGTGACTTTAAGTCTACTCAGTGCTTCTTCATTTTTTGCACGATTGAGTACTTCTTCGACAGTAACTTTGCGATGTTTCAAATCTTCTTTGACTGCAGCACGAGCGATACGTGCGGTCTTAGCCTTTTCGCGAGCTGCAGCGCGCTGTTCGTCGGTCAGTGGATTGAGCACCATTATATTATTCCCTTGTTTATTTTTTCTTTCCCCAAAAACCGTCACCCTACCAGGCTGTTCCCCACAGCCGAGAAGTTAACGGTGATTGTTTTATAGATATTATCCTACGGTAACTTAAAGAAAAATAGTGTGCTAATACTTATTTAATATGTATTAGCACACTATTTTACGGTGATTTGTATCGTACTAGCGGTTCAGTAGATCCTCGCGGGACATATCGCACGCTTCAGCCAACTTCTGAAGGTTGGGACCGTGGGAAAGCACTCCCCTGCTGGAGTTCACCAGAACCTGATTCTCGATTCCGGCGAAAACACGATACAGGTCAGCTGCGGTCGCGCCCTGCGCACCATAGCCTGGAGCAAGAATCGGTCCGTTGAAGCTACTGAGGTCAATCTTTAGCTTCTCAAGAGCATCAGCCACAGTTGCGCCAACCACCAGGCCACAAGAGCCCATAGCGGACCATTCCTGACGCGCATTTTCCTCACGCGCAGCATCCACAATATTTGCAGCCACTGATTGAGCTCCCCCGATATGCTGAACACTTTTACCTTCGGGATTTGAAGTTAGCGCCAACACAAAGGTGCCACGCCCCTTTGAATGCGCTGCATCAAAGGCCGGACGCAATGATTCAAATCCGAGATAAGGACTCAAAGTTACCGAGTCGGTAGCTAACGGAGATTCCCCCAACCACGCATCTGAATACGCTTTCATTGTTGAGCCAATATCACCGCGTTTAGCATCCGCCACAATAATAATATTGCGGCGCTTCGCCTCAGCAATAACATCTTCAAGGACGGCCATGCCAGCTGAACCGTATTGCTCAAAAAAAGCGACCTGCGGTTTCAGTGCTGCTGCATGATCACCGCATCCTTCAAGTACAGCCTCTGCAAAAGCTCTTACACCATCAGCGTTCAACGGCAAGCCCCACTGCTCAAGTAATTGAACATGGGGGTCAATACCTATACACAGCGGACCTTTAGCCTCAATAGCATCGGCTAGGCGATCACCAAAGCCTAAAGAGCTCATGCATTCACCTCTTGTGCTTTAGCAAGGTTTTGCTCATGTTCCTGCAGGCTCATAACGCTCCAGCTGTATTCCCGAAGTGCGTTGATAGCCTGAACTGCTGAGCCAAACTCAGACACGGTCGTCATCACCGGGCAACCCACACTGGTAGCTGCAGCACGAATCTGGTAACCATCGCCTCGTGCCTCTCCACCACCTGAAGGAGTATTGAAGATGATGTTGATTTCACCATCATTGATCATATCCACGATGGACTTCTCATCTTCAGCAGTTTCACGCATTTTAGCGACCACCTGGGAGTCAACACCGTTACGACGCAAAACGTCCGCGGTGCCACCGGTCGAAACAATCTCGAATCCAAGTTGTTGCAGCATCTTCACGTAGATAATGGTGTTTCGCTTATCGCGGTTAGCCACAGAAACGAAGACCTTACCTTCGGTGGGAAGGGTAGACCCTACTGCAGTCTGGGCTTTAGCAAAAGCTGTGTCCAGGTATCGATCAAGACCCATAACCTCACCGGTTGAACGCATCTCCGGGCCAAGCAATGAGTCAACAACGACGCCCCCGGGGGTGCGGAAACGACTGAACGGCAAGACAACTTCCTTGACAGCAATCGCTGTATCTGAAGGCAGCGAAGCGCCATCCATATGCTGTGGCAGGTAGCCTTCCTGCTTGAGCTCGGCAATCGACTTGCCGGTGCCAATCAAAGCTGCTGCTTTCGCCATCTGTACGCCGGTTGCCTTAGAAACAAACGGAACCGTTCGCGATGCACGAGGGTTAGCTTCAATGACGTAAAGAATATCCGAGGCGACAGCGAACTGAATGTTGATGAGACCTCGTACGCCTACGCCCTTAGCAATTTCGTAGGTAGCTTCCTTCACGCGCTGAATAATGTCAGTGCCCAACGTGATAGGTGGCAAGGTGCATGCGGAGTCGCCGGAGTGAATACCAGCTTCCTCAATATGCTCCATCACGCCACCCAGATACATTTCAGTACCGTCGTAGAGAGCATCCACGTCAATTTCGACAGCGTCTTCGAGGAACTTATCAATCAGTGCAGGCTGTGAAGGTGAAACCTCGGTCGCATTTTCCAGGTAGCGCGCCAGGTTTTCTTCGTCATACACGATTTCCATACCTCGTCCGCCCAGAACGTATGAAGGGCGAACCAGAACAGGGTAACCAATCTCGTCAGCAATTTTCTTAGCAGAGTCGAAAGTGTATGCAGTGCCGTTCTTGGGTGAGAGCAGACCGGCATTCTCAAGAACCTGTGCAAATTCACCGCGATCTTCAGCCAAGTCAATTGCCTCAGGTGAAGTTCCCAAAATCGGCACACCAGCGCTCTTGAGCTGCTGAGCAAGCTTCAATGGGGTCTGACCGCCCAGCTGCACAAATACGCCCATGAGCCCGCCTGTGCGACGCTCGGATTCGATAACTTCAAGTACATCCTCAAGAGTCAGAGGCTCGAAGTAGAGGCGGGTTGATACATCGTAGTCGGTTGAAACAGTTTCCGGGTTACAGTTCACCATGACAGTTTCGTAACCGGCTTCACGTAGAACCATCGATGCATGAACACAGGAGTAGTCGAACTCGATGCCCTGGCCAATACGGTTCGGGCCAGAGCCCAAAATCATGATAGAGGGCTTGTCGTGCTGAGCTACTTCATCCTCTGTGTCATATGAGGAGTAGTGGTACGGAGTAAATGCCTCAAACTCGGCAGCACAGGTATCAACCGTCTTGAAGACAGGACGAACACCCAGCGCATGGCGGACACCGCGTACAATGTCCTCGTTCATACCAACAATTTCAGCGAGCTGCTCGTCAGAGAAACCGTGACGCTTTGCGTAACGCAGGATATCTTCATCAAGAGTTCCCTTGTCAGCGACCTCTTCGGCTACTTCATTGAGCAGAACTAACTGATCTAGGAACCAAGGGTCGATGCCGGTAGCATCATACATCTGCTCGATGGTTGCGCCTGCAAGTAGTGCCTGCTGCACCTGATGGATGCGTTCGGTGGTGGGCACCTTGGTCTTCTCGATTAACTCATTCAGTTCTGACTCTGACAGTTCAGGCTTAATGAATGAGAAGGCAGATCCCTTCTGTTCCAATGAACGCATTGCTTTTTGCAGTGCTTCAGTGAAGTTTCTGCCAAGCGCCATAGCTTCGCCCACGGATTTCATAGTAGTGGTCAGCGTGGGATCAGCAGCCGGGAACTTTTCGAAAGCAAAGCGCGGAACTTTGACAACCACATAATCAAGAGTCGGTTCAAAGGACGCGGGAGTCTTCTGAGTGATGTCGTTAGGGATTTCATCGAGAGTGTAGCCCAGTGACAACTTGGTTGCGATCTTCGCAATCGGGAAGCCCGTTGCCTTTGACGCAAGAGCTGATGAACGTGATACACGAGGATTCATCTCAATAACGACTACGCGGCCGGTATCAGGTTCAATCGCAAACTGGATGTTACAGCCACCGGTATCCACACCAACCTCGCGAATGACGTTGATCGCGATATCACGCAAACGCTGGTACTCGCGGTCAGTGAGGGTGAGTGCTGGAGCAACCGTAATTGAGTCACCGGTGTGAACACCTACGGGATCAAAATTCTCGATGGAGCAGACAACAACGACGTTATCATTCTTGTCACGCATCATCTCAAGTTCGTATTCTTTCCAGCCCAGGATGGATTCTTCAAGAAGAACCTCGCTAGTGGGGCTGTATTGAATACCAGCACCCGCGATTCGGTACAGGTCTTCTTCGTTGTACGCAAGGCCTGAACCCAAACCACCCATCGTAAAGGACGGGCGTACCACCATAGGATAGCCCAGCTCTTCTGCTGCCTTGAGCGCTTCGGACATGGAGTGAACGATGATGGATCGAGCAGATTCACCACCGGCACGTTCTACTACACCTTTGAAAGCTTCACGATCTTCACCGAGGTTAATCGCTTCAATATTCGCACCGATGAGTTCAACATCGTATTTAGCTAAGATTCCGGCTTCGTCCAGTGAAATAGCCGCGTTCAACGCTGTCTGACCACCGAGGGTCGGCAAAATTGCATCGGGCTTTTCTTTGGCGATAATCTTCTCGATGACTTCAGGTGTAATCGGTTCGATGTACGTAGCATCCGCAAACTCGGGGTCAGTCATAATGGTCGCCGGGTTTGAATTCACGAGGATGACGCGAACGCCCTCCTCCTTCAAAACGCGAAGTGCCTGTGTTCCTGAGTAATCAAATTCGGCTGCTTGACCGATAACAATTGGTCCGGAACCAATCACGAGGATGCTGTTCAGATCTTTTCTGCGTGGCATAGTTGTAGGTTCCTTCTCTAGTTCTTGTTTTCGAGCATGAGATCGATGAAGCGGTCAAAGAGGTAGGCAGAGTCATGCGGACCTGCTGCTGCTTCGGGATGGTACTGGACGCTGAATGCAGGGATATCTAGGCAACGAATGCCTTCTACCACCTGGTCATTCAGGCCAACATGGGAAACTTCTATCTCACCAAATTCTGCGATGGGAGCTGTGGTTTTGCCCTCAACAGGGGCGTCCACCGCAAAACCATGATTCTGAGCTGTAATCTCAACCTTACCAGTGAGCTTATCGAGCACAGGCTGGTTAATGCCTCGATGGCCAAACGGGAGTTTGTAGGTGCCAAATCCCAAGGCGCGTCCAAGAATTTGATTACCAAAGCAAATGCCAAAGAACGGAGTCTTGTTCTTGAGAACGCTACGAAGCAAATCTACCTGTGCGTCAGCTGTCGCCGGGTCACCGGGACCATTTGACATGAAGAAACCGTCAGGATTGTAGGACTGAATCTCTTCAAGAGTAGTGTCTGCAGGAACAACGTGAACACGTACACCTCGTTCTGCAAAGCGCTGAGGAGTCATTGCTTTGATCCCTAAGTCAACGGCTACAATGGTTGCCTTAGGCTCTTCTGCCCAACCAAAGTCTTTCGGCTCCACCACAAATGCTGAATCAACGGAAACGGATTCGGCGAGTTTGCGGCCCTTCATCTGCTCTGAATTTTTAACCTCTTCAATGAGCTCTGCCTCTGGGCGACGCGCATCATCACCACTGAAAATACCTGAACGCATCGAACCAGCAGAACGTAGATGACGAGTCAAAGCACGGGTATCAATTCCCTGAATTCCAATGATGTTTTGATCAATCAATTCTTCATCGAGGGTGCGTTCGCTACGCCAGTTAGAAGCACGGCGGGCTGCATCGCGTACCACATAGCCTGCGACCCAAATCTTTCGAGATTCAGCGTCTTCAGAGTTTACGCCGGTATTACCAATATGCGGCGCGGTTTGAACAACAATCTGTCCTGCGTAGGAGGGATCGGTCAGGGTTTCTTGGTACCCGGTCATTCCTGTTGAAAAAACTGCCTCGCCGAGAGTGCTACCAGTTTTTCCGTAGCTGGTGCCACGGAAAACTTTTCCGTCCTCTAGCACCAATACCGCTGGAGATGACGTTGAATGACTCATCTACTGTTTCCTTAATGGTTGTTGTCGTAACTAACTGCGTTAGCTTTGTACTGGAAGTTCATGGTGGGCTTGAGGGGCAATCAGCTGAAGTCGCTCCACCAAAATACGCTTATCTTCTGCAAACTGTGTACGAAACCCAGTGTCAAGATCGACACCGTGATGTTGCCATGAAATCACTACAAGACCGTCTTTTTCAACGAACTTTCCACTCATCCCAGAGTCTAAGCGGACGACGCTGATCTCTGATGAGGGGATATAGATGTCTTGCGCACCATCTCGAGCGATAATCAGCGCATCATCGAAAATAAGAGCTTGAGCAGGGGACTTGGCTCCTAGAGTGTGCACCGCAATGCGGTCTAGCCAATCACCCATTCGAGTGGTCACTACATAGGTGCCGGGAATTCCTACCTCAGCTGGAGCATCATCATACTTCGGTGGAACCTCAGCAAGCGGCGCAATATCTGACTGACGCTTCTTACGGTTGTTCCATCCAAGAGCAATCAATCCGGTGATTGCTACAACAATAAGCAGACAAACTAAGGTAGGAATTACCCGTGAATCCAATGTGTTGATCCTTTTACTGATTGATGGGAGTAGCCAGACGACCGTCTAATACGGTTGCATGACCACGAAGGAAAGTGGCACGGACTTCGCCGGGAACTTCCATGGCGCGATAGGGATTGTTCTTGCCTTTAGTTGCCTGCGCCTCAGGGTTGATGGTGCGCTTTGCCTCAGGATCAACCAGCACGATATTTGCGGGCTCCCCTACCTCAAGTGGGCGTCCCTGATCAGTTGCACGACCAATCTCGGCAGGCTTCTGGCTCATGATACGAGCAACATCAGCCCAGGTAATTTTTCCAGTATCGACCAAAGTCATCTGGATAATCGAAAGAGCCTGCTCAAGTCCGGTCATACCATTTGCAGCGTTAGCCCATTCAACCTCTTTGGCTTCGGTAGGATGCGGCGCGTGATCGGTACCGATCACATCGATGGTTCCGTCGGCAACAGCTTCGCGCAATGCCTCGACGTCTTCTTGTGCACGCAGGGGCGGGTTCACCTTGAACACCGGATCGTATGAACGAACCTTTTCGTCTGTCAGAATCAGGTGATGCGGGGTAACCTCAGCAGTTACATTGATACCGCGTTCTTTTGCCCAACGGACAATCTCAACACTGCCCTTGGTCGAAAGGTGGCAGATATGAACGCGTGAGTTTACATGTTCAGCTAGCAAAACATCGCGTGCAATAATTGCCTCTTCAGCAACTGCCGGCCACCCTGCCAAACCCAGCTCTGCAGAAACAGTGCCTTCGTGCATCTGAGCTTTCTCGGTCAGACGCGGCTCCTGAGCGTGCTGAGCGACTACGCCATCAAAAGTCTTGACGTATTCTAGGGCACGGCGCATCAAGGCAGGATCCCAGACACACATTCCATCGTCGGAGAACACGCGTACTTTTGCGCGTGAGTTAGCCATAGCGCCAATTTCAGAAAGACGCTCCCCCTTCAAGCCAACGGTGACAGCGCCTACCGGACGTACGTCGACCCAACCAGCAGATTCACCCAGTGAAAGCACCTGCTCCACCACACCGGCAGTATCTGCTACAGGGTTTGAGTTAGCCATCGCGAACACCGAGGTATAACCGCCAAGTGCTGCTGCCTTTGAACCGGTCTCGACAGTTTCGGCATCCTCTTGGCCGGGCTGACGAAGGTGAGTATGGATATCAACCAGGCCAGGAAGCGCAATCAGACCGTCTGCCTCTACGACCTGGGCGTCCTTGCTCTCTAGTGAATCGCCAATTTCAGCAATCTTGCCATCTTCAATCAAGATATCTGCAGTGCGCTCACCCAGTAGCGAAGCGCCCTTGATGAGATAGGTATTCTGTTCAGTCACAGTCAATTCTCTTTTCTTCAGTCTTAGAGCTACTTCTAGTTACCGTAAAAGTCTTCGGCACTACCGCCGGTCATCAGCAGGTACAGCACTGCCATGCGCACTGAAACTCCGTTAGAAACCTGACGAAGTACCCACGAACGATCTGAATCAGCTGCTACAGCACTGATTTCTAGACCACGGTTCATCGGACCGGGGTGAAGAACAGCGGTCTCATAATCCATCTGATCAAGAAGAGCAAAACGCTCCGGGGTCAGACCCCACAGACGAGAATATTCCTCTGCGCTGGGGAAGAATGCAGCGTGCATACGCTCCTGCTGAATGCGAAGCAACATCACAGCGTCTAAATGAGTCTCCAGTGCCTCGTCAAAGTTGTAGTAGACTTCGCAGGGCCAGTCCTCAATACCCACAGGAAGAAGAGTGGGAGGAGCTACGAAGATAACCTCCGCACCCAAAGTATTGAGCAACCACAGGTTAGATCGAGCAACACGGGAATGAAGTACATCGCCTACAATTGCTACTCGCATTCCCTTCAAATCGGTGCCTCGAGTGGGCTTACCGGTGGTTTGAGACTTGAACTGGCGAAGCGACATCGCATCCAGTAGAGCCTGAGTTGGGTGCGCGTGAGTACCATCGCCAGCGTTCAAAACAGGAACATCAATCCAGCCAGCTTCAGCTAGTCGCTGAGGTGCGCCAGATGCTGAGTGGCGAACAACAACGGCATCGGCATTGATAGCCGCCAAAGTCTGTGCAGTGTCTTTTAGTGACTCTCCCTTTGACACTGATGAACCCTTAGCAGCGAAATTAATAACGTCTGCTGACAGGCGCTTTTCTGCTGCCTCAAATGAAAGACGAGTTCTGGTGGAATCCTCGAAGAAAAGGTTGACCACAGTGCGGCCGCGAAGCGCCGGAAGCTTCTTGACCTCTCGCGTTCCAACTTCTGCCATGTAATCGGCAGTATCAAGGATATTGATTGCTTGCTCGTAAGTGAGCTCTTTAGTATCAAGAAGATGACGCATTGGATTTACTCCCCCTGCAGAATTTCGACGCGGTCACTGACACCGTCGATTTCAGAAATTAGTACTCGAACGGTTTCATCGGACGCAGTCGGCAAATTCTTGCCCACATGATCAGCGCGGATGGGTAGCTGTCGGTGACCACGGTCAACCAGAACCGCTAAGCGGACAATGGAAGGACGGCCGAAGTCATTAATCGCATCCAGTGCTGCACGAATAGTGCGACCTGAATACAGCACATCGTCAACTAGAATGACGTTTTTGCCGTCAATACCGCCGCTAGGAATACGAGTGGGTTCAAGTGTCTTTGAGGGGTGTGAGCGTAAATCATCGCGGTACATGGTGATATCCAACTGACCCAGCGAACGCTCGATACTGAAATCAGAATCTGTCTTAGCGATTTTTTCAGCTAGACGTTGCGCAATAGGAAAACCACGACGCGGAATGCCCAAAATAACAAGGTTCTCAACGCCCTTATTGGCTTCGAGAATCTCAAATGAAATACGAGTCAAAGCTCGATCGATGTCGGCATCTGAGAGGATGACGCGAGCCTCGCTAGAAGAGGTTGCTTCGTGCTCAGTCATAGTGCCGGCCTCCTTCCCCGCCTCGCAGGACGGACTTAAAGGTTGCTTGCAAGCAATAATGTATCACGCAGTGCGCGGACGCGTCATTACGAGCGCTCACTGTGTCGTAACAATTTCATTATAGAAACAAAAACGGGGTTTCTGACTAGATGTACTAGTCAGAAACCCCGTTTTAATTTCAGTAAATTATGCCAACAAGGTGGGCTTCACCTGACGCAAACGATCCAGCAGACCGTTGACGAACTTAGGTGAATCATCAGTTGAAAGAGTTCTCGCAAGACCTGCAGCCTCAGAGATAGCTACAGCATCGGGAACCTCATCATTGAACAAGAGTTCCCAAGCGCCAAGTCGCAGAATCGTGCGGTCTACAGCGGGCATGCGATCCAGCGTCCAACCCTGTGAATAAGTTTCGATGTACTCACGAATTTCTTCGTCGTGTTCGAAAACCCCACGCACAATTTGCTCAGAGTATGTCGAAATCTGTGCAGAAGTATGTGCACGGCGTCGCACGAGTGTATCGAGTACATCATCATTGCGCTGCTCAGCCTCAAAAAGCACCTCAAGTGCTCGGAGACGTGCTTTAGTTCGTGAATTCATGACGCCTATTAGTTGTTGACGCGACCGAGGTAGTCACCGGTGCGGGTATCAACCTTAACCTTGGTGCCCTGCTCCAAGAAGAGCGGAACCTGAATCTCGGCACCGGTTTCAACAGTCGCAGGCTTGGTACCTGCTGATGAACGGTCACCCTGCAAGCCGGGTTCGGTGTAGGTGATTTCCAGAACTACTGAAGCAGGCAACTCAATGTAGAGGGGTGACCCGTCGTACATTGCGATAGTTGCATTCTGCTCTTCAAGCATGTAGTTCGCGGCGTCGCCAACTACTACGCTGGGGACGTAAATCTGGTCGTAAGTCTTCAAATCCATGAATACGTAGTCGTCGCCGTCCTGGTACAGGTACTGGTAATCGGAGCGATCTACGGTTGCAATATCAACCTTTGCACCTGCGTTGAAGGTGCGGTCAACAACCTTGCCGGAGGTCACGTTGCGAAGCTTGGTGCGGACGAATGCGCCACCCTTACCGGGCTTTACGTGCTGGAATTCGATGACGGACCAGAGGTTGCCGTCAATCTTGAGGATAACGCCGTTTTTGATGTCGCTGGTAGTAGCCAACCGACTCTCCTTAGGATATGGGATTTTTCAATGAACGAATGAACGATAGCAATTCTAACGTGGTTTTGAATGTCAATGGTAGGTGACAGGGCGTGTTTTCTACCAAATAGTGAATGCGGTGACCGTACTTTCATCGGTAAGGTCACCGCATCTTCTTTAGTTTGCAGCTATTTCAAGATAGGTCGCGAAAAGAATTGAGTCGTCAGGGACTTCCATAATTCTAGGCTTCGCAATGTCGTCAAGAACTACGAAACGCAAAAGGGCTCCTCGTGATTTTTTGTCGCGTCGCATTGCTTCGAGCAACTTACTCCACTGGTCCCCCCGGTATGAAGTGGGCAGGCCAACCAGATCGCATAGTGCTCGAGTACGAGCTACAACGGACTCATCAAGATTGCCCGCCGCGGCAGCGAGTTCTGCCGCAAAGACCATACCCACAGAAACCGCTGCACCATGCCGCCACTGATAACGTTCGTTGTACTCAATGGCATGGCCAAAGGTATGACCGTAGTTCAAAAATTCGCGTCGACCCGCTTCTTTGAAATCTTCAGAAACAATGTCAGCTTTTACCTTGATAGCCCGTTCAATAAGCTCTCTAATTACGTTAGACTGCGAGTCTCGAAGTTTCTCCGGGTTCTCTTCGACAAGATCAAGAATCTTAGTGTCCGAGATGAATCCGCATTTAATGACCTCAGCCATGCCTGTCAACAACTCGTATTCCGGCAGGGTGCGTAAGGTCCCAATTTCACACAAAACAGCAGCTGGAGCATGAAAGCTACCGACAAGGTTCTTACCCTCAGCGGTATTAATGCCGGTTTTACCGCCTACTGCCGCGTCCACCATTGCTAGCAAAGTAGTGGGAATATGAATGATGCGGATGCCGCGCAACCAGGTGGCAGCTACAAAGCCAGCAACATCTGTTACGGCTCCACCACCGACAGAGATAATAGCGTCACTTCGAGTAAAATCATTTTGCCCCAAGACCTGCCAGCAAAATGCGGCAACCTGTATATGCTTACCTTCTTCAGCATCCGGAATCTCAGCGCTGAAGGTTTCGAACCCCACTTTACGCAAATCTTCCATCACGAGTTCCCCGGTGGAACGCAAAGCACGAGGGTGAATCACCAGGATGCGACGAGTACGCTGCCCTAAGATATCGGGAATCTGCCCAAGAAGGTTATGACCAACCAAAACATCATAGTTTTCCTCCACGCGAGAGCCCGTTACCGAAATCTTAGTAACTTCGTTTTCACTCATCAGTTAGCCTTTCTGCTATCCACAACAAATTGCTGAATTTGAGAAGTCATCTCAGTGATATTGCGGTGTCCCCGAGCGTCCAACGTATATTTTGCAAGTTGCTCGTACCGCTCTCTACGCGATTCAAATATTTGTGACCATTTTTCAATGGGGTTAGGTTGTAGCAGTGGTCTCTTGCTATTACCAACAATTCTGGGTTTGACCGTATCAACATCTACCTTGATGTAGACTACGGTTTCATTCTTGAGCATTTCTGCCACCTCTGCCGTCATAGGCGCACCGCCGCCCAGAGACAAAACGGTGTTTCTATGGTGAGGTGAGTTCAGAACCTCGGAAATTACCTCTGCTTCAAGTTTGCGAAAATACTCTTCGCCATGAACTTCAAAAATATCTGTAACCGGACCGTATCGCTCAACAATCAAGTAGTCAGAATCGATAAATTCATACCCGTAGAAACGTGCTAAATGCGTTCCTACATATGATTTTCCAGCCGCCATAGGTCCAATAATGACGATGGGTCTTTGCCGATCCAAGTAACCTTCTTGAATTTCACGCAATTGTTGTGGATCAACTAGCTCCGCCGGTTTATTGCCGGCAGAGCTAGCTTTAGACAGATCCGTGTGATGGGATGTCATGAATTACAGATCCCAGCCAGACACGTTAGATTCCCAGTTGAGTGAATCGGGAATGTTTTCAAGGTATGAATCAAGATTGCGACGGGTTTCGGCGATGGAATCCCCACCGAACTTTTCCATAGCAGCATCAGCCAGTACAAGAGCTACCATGGCTTCAGCTACTACACCAGCGGCAGGAACAGCGCATACATCGGAACGCTGGTGATGCGCACGTGCAGGTTCACCAGTTGAGGTATCAATAGTCGCCAAAGCCTTAGGAACCGTGGCAATGGGCTTCATAGCAGCGCGTACACGCAAGACGTCGCCAATGCTCATACCGCCTTCGATGCCACCGGCACGGTTGGTCAAACGCTTGACACCAGCGTCGGTTACTTCAATTTCATCGTGAACTTCGGTACCGGGACGCGCCGCGGTCAGGAAACCATCACCGACCTCAACGCCCTTGATCGCTTGAATTCCCATCAGGGCGGCAGCCAAGCGAGCATCTAGACGACGGTCCCAATGAACAAATGACCCAAGACCCGGCGCTACGCCGTAAGCAAGCACCTCAACAATACCGCCCAAAGTTTCGCCTGACTTATGAGCCTCATCTACACGAGCCACCATCTTTTCGCTGGTAGCAGCATCAAAGCAACGTAAGGGATCAGCATCTAGCGTATGAACATCAGCAGGAACAGGACGGGAGGAATCGTAGGGTGTTTCTACTCCCCCAACTGCGGTTGTGTGGCTAACCAGCCCTACGCCCAAAGCTTTTAGAATTTGCGCAGCAACCACACTTAAAGCCACGCGGGTAGCAGTCTCACGCGCCGATGCTCTCTCCAAGGCAGGACGCGCATCGTCGTACCCGTACTTTTGCATACCGGTAAAGTCAGCGTGACCGGGACGCGGACGAGTCAGAGCAACATTCCGGGCTTTGCCTTCAATTTCGCTAGGATCAACGGGATCTGAGCTCATAACTTTTTCCCACTTGGGCCACTCTGTATTAGCAATTTCAATAGCAACAGGGCCACCCATGGTCTTACCATGTCGGACACCGCCCAAAATGCGAACCTGATCCTGTTCAAATTTCATGCGAGCACCACGACCGTAGCCCAGTCGACGTCGGGCCAAAGCGTCACGAACCATCTCCGAGGTTAGCTCCACGCCAGCCGGGACGCCTTCAATTACTCCTACAAGAGCTTCGCCGTGAGATTCACCGGCTGTCAGCCAACGCAACATTGCTGTGTTACCTTTTCAGTCTCCGAGGGCTACCGCCCCTGCCATTTCAATACTTTGGTTAAAGACTTCCAAAAAACCGGACGTACTTCAAACTGGCGTCATGATATGAAAAACCAGATTAATTTGAGGTTTTGATGAGTTTCATCTGGTCAAATACCTGCACCGGTAGTTTAGTGCGGGCTGGTAGACCTACTGACTGGCACATTGCAGCTAGGATTTCTAATTCTTGAGGAAGCCGGTCTTCAAGCTCATAACCGTTGAACAACTTAATTTGGTCGAGCGCCTGATGCATCAGCATTTCAAGACCTGAAACGCTCTTTCCACCCAACGCCTCATAAGCCTTAGCCACCGGCGAGGGCCACACCGCGTACGAAACATCCAGCAGGACAGAATTCGGGGCAACTGCTGAGGACGGTTCTAGAATCAGATCAGCAACTCCAGCAGGCAGCGTAGACACAGTAACAGCATATCGATGGGCATCCGCGCCAGCGTCTGATATATCGTGAAATACAAATTCCACGCCAACAGCTTCTGCCACATCCTGGACGCGTTGGGTTCGACTCTGCTCCCGTGCGTAGACATGGACAGTTTCGGCTCCCATATACGCAAGTGCCGCGCACGCCGCGGTGGCGGTTCCTCCCCCACCCCAGATAGCGTATTCGCTGTCCGCGCTCGGATTGGCTCCAGCATCCGTCAAAGCGTTCACAATTCCAGAGACGTCTGTATTATGACCGACAGCCTTCCCGTTGCGCCAAAACACTGTATTTACAACCCCAACAGCACGAGCAAAAGGTGTAAGTTCATCCAGGTAATCAATAATCGCTGATTTAAGCGGCATCGTGACTGAAAAACCTCGAACATCGTAATTCTCAGTAAGGTACTGCCACTCACGCGGCAAATCCCGCTCCGTAACATCCCAGCGACCATATTCAATCGATGAACCGAGTACAACACTAGCCGCTGAATGCAACGCCGGCGACTTTGAATGGGTAATAGGATGCCCCAAGACAAATGCCTTGGGGCCTAAGTGAATATTCATATTTTTAGTTTAGACGCATTTGCCTTCGTTATCTGAACACCACTGATTGTATTCTTCTACGTTCTTCTCATGCTCCTCGAAAGTCTTAGCAAACTTGGTTTCGCCAGTATCGAGGTTTACGGTAACCCAGAAGTAATAATCGTTCTTATCGGGGTTAGCCGCAGCATTAATAGCTTCGGTGGCCGGTGAACCAATCGGACCTGCAGGCAAACCCTGGTAGTAGAACGTGTTGTACTTGTTAGACGCGTCCTGCTTTTCCTCATTCGAAATGTGGTAGGTCTTCTTGCCAAGACCGTAAGCAACAGTTGCATCGGACTGCAAGAAACCACCGGTTTCGCCATCAGGATTATCAAGACGGTTCTCAATCGCACCAGCAACAGGCTTGTAGTCGCGCGCAGTAGCCTCAAACTCCAAGATTGAAGCCACAGTCAATACATGGAACTGATCATCCTCGGAGGTGATGTTTGCTGCTTTGAGCTCTGATTTGGTGTGATCTACCAAAGTACGAATGACGTCCTCAGCCGAAGTACCCTGTTCAAAACGGTATTCGCCGGGATGCAACCAGCCCTCAAGGTTGGGGAACTTCTTCGGAATCCCGAAAGTATCCAGTTCTTTATCGTACTTAGAAACCTCGGTGATATTTACGCCCAATGCATCTGCAATAGCCTGGTACGCCTCGTCCTTACGCATGTTCTGCGGAATCGCAAGATAAATCGAATTAGCGTCCTGATCGCCTACCAGCTGAGAAATCGCTGCTGAAGAACTCATATGTTCTTGCAGGTCATAATCGCCAGGCTGAATGAACTTATCTGCAGCATCCTTCTGGTAAGTTTCCAAGAAACGCCCTGCATCTGCAATGACACCAGCTTCTTCGAGATTCGCAGCAATCTGACCGTTGGTATCGCCTTCGCTCACTACAAAAGAGACTGAAGTGCCGTTACCGTCGCCATTATAGTCTTTGCGTTTGAACCAATCATATTTTGGAGCCAATGACGAGATAACCATAATGATTGCAACACTAAAAACGAGGGTTGCAGTAATCATGAAATTACGACTGCGAGCACGCCTGCGACGTTGTTCTTCATCGCTGTATTCAGCCTGCTCAATAAGTGGGCTGACAATACCTGCACGTGCTTCTTCATCGGTGGGTGCTAATAGATGTGAGAGGCTTTCACGATCTTCGTGAGCACCGTTAGAACTCGGATTCTTAGTCACTCGGGTTCTCCGTTTCGTTTGCAGGTAATGTGTCAACCGATTCCTCAGCTGACACAGTCTGGGGAGTTAGAGTGTAGCCAGGCAGATTCTTGCCGGCTTTAACAGTGTCAATGCTGAACTGCAGGATATTGACGGCAGCTACTTGGTCTACCACTGCTCTAAAGTCGCGGGAAGAGACTCCAGCCTCATGCAATGAACGATGAGCGCTCACAGTTGTGAGACGTTCATCAACGAGATGAACTGGAATCTGATGCCCATCTGTGCTGAGTTCATTGGCTAGTGCTTGAGCGTAAATTTCAGCCATCTCTGTCGAAGCACTACTTCCGCCAGACATGGTTTTGGGTAGCCCTACAAACACCTCTGTTACTTCGTGAACCTCGATGAGTTTCCGAAGGACTCTTCGATCAGAATTCTTCTTCATATCTCGTCGAAGAGTTTTTAGAGGGGTTGCCAAAATGCCGTCAGGGTCGCACGTTGCGACGCCGACGCGGGCATTGCCCACATCGACGCCCATACGTACACCACGTGTAAAGTTCACGCGTTATGCTCCTGCAATCGCATTTCTAATAGCGACGAATGCTTCGTCAATCTTGGTAGCGTCCTGACCGCCACCCTGTGCGACGTCGTCCTTACCGCCACCGCCGCCGCCGAGTACGCCGGCTGCTACGCGAACCAGCGCGCCAGCCTTGACGCCTTCTGATCGAGCAGCTTCATTAGTTGCTACCAGAATTACTGGACGGCCGTTGTTGACGCCGGTGACAGCTACTGTCGCTGCATCCTCGCCAAGTCGTGAGCGAAGATCGAGGGCAAGACCACGAACATCGTTAGCGGATAGTTCTCCAGCGTTATGCAGAAGGACGCGGACCTTGCCTACCATTTCTGCTGATTCAACGAGCTTGCCAGCCTCAGCCTGGAGTTTCTCCTTGCGGAGTTTTTCCAGTTCCTTTTCAGCGGCCTTGAGCTTGTTGAGGGTCTGAGTAATCTTTTCAGGAAGGTCTGTTGAGGACTGAACCTTCAGCATGCCCGTGAGCTGATTGACCAGAGTACGCTCAGCTGCCAAGTGGTTGAAGGAATCCAAACCGACTAGAGCCTCAACACGACGGTTACCTGAACCTACGGACTGCTCGGTAAGCAGGCTCAAAGAGCCAATCTGTGATGACGTTGAAACGTGAGTACCACCGCAAAGTTCGCGAGAGAAATCGCCACCGATTTCAACCATACGCACAGTATCGCCGTACTTCTCACCAAAGAGGCTCATCGCTCCCATTGCCTTTGCCTCAGCCAAAGGCATTTCACGGGTGACAGTCTGCAGGTTATCGCGAATAGCAATATTTGCTACTTCTTCAACTTCCTGCTGAGCAGCTGCTGAAAGACCTTCATTCCACGCGAAGTCAAAGCGCAGGTAGCCTTCCTTGTTAAAGGAGCCGCGTTGAGTAGCTTCATTGCCCAGCACCTGGTGCAGAGCAGCGTGGATAATGTGAGTAGCTGAGTGAGCCTTTTCGCCGTCACGACGACGCTGCTCATCAACATGTGCAATAACCGGGGTACCTGCAACTACTTCGCCTTCGATGACGGTAGCGCGGTGGACGCTCAGGCCCTTAACCGGCTGCTGTACATCGTGGACTTCAATGCTGAAACCATTACCGCGGATGGTACCGGTATCAGCTGCCTGACCACCTGCTTCAGCGTAGAACGGGGTCTCGTCAAGAACGATTTCTACCTTGTCACCAGCCTTGGCTGCAGGTACGTTAGCGCCATCTACCAAGATCGCACGCAAAGTGGTCTCGGTGCGCAGTTCATCGTAACCGGTGAATACCGAAGTGCGCTCATCAGCCAACTGGCGAAGAGCTGAAAGGTCAGCGTGTGCACCCTTCTTAGCCTTTGCGTCAGCCTGCGCACGTTCACGTTGCTCTGCCATCAAAGCGCGGAACTGCTTCTCATCAACCTTAACGCCAGCTTCTTCAGCCATCTCAAGGGTCAAGTCAATCGGGAAGCCGTAAGTATCGTGCAGAGCAAATGCTTCTTCACCAGAAACGACAGCATTACCGGTCTTCGCGTGCTTAACAGCCTGCTCAAGGCGCTCAGTGCCCGACTCGATAGTGCGCAAGAACGCCTGCTCCTCAGCGTACGCAATACGCGAGATGCGTTCGAAGTCGTCAGCCACGTAAGGGAAGGCACCAGCCATAGCATCGCGAGATGCAGGGAACAGAACAGGCAGGCAGGGTTCAGAAACACCGAGAAGACGCATTGCGCGAATTGCACGACGCATCAGGCGACGCAGAATGTAACCGCGTCCCTCATTCGAAGGTGAGACGCCGTCTGCAATCAGCATTAATGACGAACGGATATGATCCGCAACAACGCGCATGCGTACGTCATCTTCGTAGCCAGCGTCTTCAGCTGACTCGGAGCCCTGGTACTTCTTACCGGAGAGCTTGGATGCAACGTCCAGCACGGGACGAACCTGATCGGTCTCGTAGAAGTTCTCAACACCCTGCAAAAGCATAGCTAGACGCTCAACACCGAGGCCGGTATCGATGTTCTTCTTGGGCAATTCACCCAAAATCTCGAAGTCATCCTTGCCGATGCCTTCACCGCGCTGGTACTGCATGAAGACGAGGTTCCAGATTTCGATGTAACGATCATCGTCAACCGCGGGGCCGCCCTCTTTACCGTATTCGGGGCCACGGTCATAGAAAATCTCTGAGTCAGGGCCGGCAGGACCAGGCTGACCAGTTGACCAGTAGTTTTCCTTCATGTTCATACGCTGAATGCGCTCAGCAGGGAAACCAACAATGCGGGTCCAAATATCGTAAGCTTCATCGTCACCCTCATAAACAGTGACCCACAAACGATCAGTATCAAGACCAAAACCGCCCTTATCAACAGAGCTAGTCAGCAGTTCATAAGCCCACGGGATAACTTCTTTCTTGAAGTAATCGCCGAATGAGAAGTTACCTGCCATCTGGAAGAAGGTGCCGTGACGAGCAGTCTTACCAACTTCTTCGATGTCCAAGGTACGAATGCACTTCTGAACCGAAGTTGCGCGTGAGTAGGGAGGGGTTTCGCGTCCCAAGAAATAGGGGATGAACGGAACCATACCAGCAATGGTGAACATTGCGCCGGGCTCGTTTGAAACCAGTGAAGCTGAAGGAACAACGGTGTGACCGCGAGCCTCGAAGAACTCAATCCACCGCTTTGAAATTTCCTGTGAAAGCATGAAGGGATTTTCCTTAACGTCGATTCATCAAAACTATATGTATAAGACTATTACTCAAAAAATTTGTCGCCTAATTTGGCATCTCGTTCAATACGGGTTTGAGTTCCCGAAATCTCAACGGACTCAATGACGTGAGCATCAACAGTCGGCGCTGAGGATTGTTGCGCCGGTGAAGATTCTGTTGAGTGCAACTTATTATCAAGTGGGCGATCCCAGGTATCTAAAGAACCGGGACGAAGATCTTTCTTTTGAGTCTCAAACCGTTGCTTTAGCTCAGCTTCGCGCTCATTCATGCCTTTTTTCACGTTTGCAGCAAATTCAACAGTTTTCAGCGCGTAAGGCTGCAATTTTTTGCCAACCGTAGAGTCGAAAAACTTGGCCATAGTACCCTCCATAGTTGACATGACCTCACGTCCAGAGGTTGCTCGCGAGACAAGATCTGTCGAACTCTGCGGACGAGTTTTCTGAGCTTGAGATGTTATATAGCCGGCGACTGCCCCACCTGCGATCAGCGCAAGAGCGCGAAACATACCCACTAGATTCCATCCTCAGCTCGTTCTGACGCTGCAGATGCACCGGGAGTTTCGCGCTCCCCCTTCACAGCTTTTTTCAAACCGTAAGAGAAAGACGCCACCTTAATCAGAGGCTGTCCAACCGTCGAAGCAACAAGAGAAGATAAAGCAGAGACATTCGCTGACGCATCAGAAACGTTACTAGTAATGCCATCTACCTTCTCCAACTGGGAGTTGGTTGAGGCAACAGTGCGAGTTACTTCATCAATCAAGGGGGTGGTGTTATCGTTCAACGATCTAATAGTAAGAGTCAGCTCATCAAACACTTTGCCGAGTTTGATGATTGGCATAGCCAACAGAGCAACCAAAACGGCAAATACACCTGCTGAAATTAATCCGGCAATATCGGCTCCGCTCACGGCTCCTACTTTCTACGATTTAAGATAACGAACAGATAACAGTCTACTGTACACAGGGCATGATTTCAGCGGTTAAGCAAACGCCGCTACGAGAACGGGCGAAAAACACATTTTGAGTAAAAGAAAAGCGGTTTGCATTCCGGTGTGGAATGCAAACCGCCTAACCCAACAAGCTATTATGCAAGGCGTGAGTAGTATTCAACCACGAGCTGCTCTTCGCAGATTACGGGGATTTCTTCACGCTTGGGTGAACGCTCGAGCTTAGCGTGCAGCTTCTCGATTTCAACGTTCAAGTAAGCAGGAGTGTCAGGCAGAACGTCCTGGTGTGCACCGGTTGCTGCAACCTGGAACGGAGCCATCTTCTCTGACTTGGGGTGAACGTGGATCAGCTGACCGGGCTTTACGCGGAATGACGGGCGGTCAACACGAACGCCGTCAACCATGATATGACGGTGAACAACGAGCTGACGAGCCTGTGCAATGGTGCGTGCAAAGCCTGAACGCAAAACAAGTGCGTCGAGACGGCTTTCGAGGATCTCAACCAGGTTCTTACCGGTCTGACCTTCGATGCGCTTTGCTTCAGCGTATGCGCGACGCATCTGTGCTTCGCGGATGTTGTACTGAGCGCGCAGGCGCTGCTTTTCCTTCAGCTGTACTGCGTAGTTTGAGTCAGCCTTCTTGCGTGCACGACCGTGCTGGCCGGGGCCGTAAGGGCGACGTTCGAAGTACTTTTCTGCCTTAGGGGTCAGAGCAATGCCGAGTGCACGTGAGTGACGTACGGTACGGCGAGTGCGATTCTGCTTAGCCATATTTGCCTTTCAAGCGGTTGATATTGCACAAACGGTGCATGCAACATCATTTATTCTGTAGTGGTCTGGCCTCCGGTAATATCCGCACACGTATTCGTGCGGTGGAGAGTTCACAGCAGCCGCACTGTTCACTACAACCCGTTGGTGATCAAATCAGGTAAACCCTTTCATTGCGTTTTAACGGGCTTGCCAGCCAATCACCCATACTACGGCTTTAGCTAATCAATGTCAGCTATTTTTCAGAAACCGTGGTGCGTGGTTTTGGTTACTCATACCTGAGTGCTCATTCTTTATATAAAGAGTATTTAGTAGAGTCTAATTACCCTTCATAGGCACAAGCGGGCGCTGCAAACGGTTCTACTCGCGCTGATTTATCCTGCCAATCAAGCAGTCCAAGCCCAAGTATCGGGACTACCAGATACCGTTTGTGCTTGCTGAACCAGTTACAGATGAGAAATTTCCAATTACTCTTGAATCAGCAGCGGATCCGCTGGGTAGCGCCTGCGTTCCATTTTTTGGTCCGCGTGTAACCCAATTAACCGTAAGCTTCCACAATGCCAACTGCTGATTGTAATAGTCACGACATTCGTTGCTACTTAGCCCAATGGACTCGTAGGTTGGAGCACCAGAAGCAAGTTCAGGTGTAATAGTGATGTAATTCTTCCAACGCCCGGCAGGAGAGTTACCGTCCAAGAATCCTAGAGCCAGATCCTTTTCTTGGTTGGGAGAAATACTGCCCACGAAGGTCCAATTGACTATTCTCTGGGCAGTTCCGACAGGTTGGTTCTGAATAGGATAATTCTGGTAGGAAATTGATCCCTGTGATGTAGAAGGGTTAGAGAGACTTCGGCCGGTGTCATTGAGTGAAACGTTATTTCGGATAGCCACAGTCAGATGGAGCGGATTTGCGGCAGTAAAGTTAAGGGTGCAACTAGATAGATTCTTAACATTGACTGCTACGTTCGAAACGAATCCATCAGAGGCCGCAAGAGCCTGATAGAGATTGAGTTCCAGCTGGGCTGGTTGCCCGTTGCATTGATAAAGGGCACGCGCTTTGTTGAATGCTTCATCAATTTTTTGCTTACTCGTAGGTGAACAGATTGATGCCGCATACGCCGGAATTGCCGAAGTGGCAGCGATTGTAGGCACTGCCCACATAGCGCCTTGAGCCAAGGAACGTCGTGAAAATTTTGAAGACATGCTTCCCTTACCGTCACTGTCGATACTTATACTTCATAGTAAGCATGAGTCATTGATAGGGATAATATTTCCCAATATATGATTACACTTTTTATTTTAAAATAAATATTAACCGAAAGTGACAGTGCGTCTAAACCTCTTAACACCCCACAAATTCGGCGAAGTCGCACGCTCGTCAAGAGTGATTGACCTACCCGGTAGTTGCAGCTTTAAACCAGCTGAACTTATTCCTTAACTACCTGGTAACCAATCAGCGCCTAGCAATTACTCCCCAGCCGATTGCAAACTATTTATAATCAACAAGCTTATTTATTTCTGAGCAAATTCTTAATCTTTGATAGGCGATCAAACAAGGTCCGCTCAGCACCATATTGCGTTGGTTTGTAGTATTCAGTCCCGGTGAGGTTCTCGGGTAGATACTGTTGAGCAGCTATCGCATGTGGAACATTATGCGGATAGATATACCCCTTACCGTGCCCTAAAGCTGATGCCCCCTGATAGTGCCCGTCACGAAGGTGCATGGGAACTGCACCAGAACCGCCGGCCTTGACATCGGCCTGCGCCGCATCAATAGCCGCACATACAGCGTTCGACTTAGGAGCAGTTGCCAAGTGAATGGTCGCTTGAGCCAAATTTAGTCGAGCCTCCGGCATCCCAATGAACTGCACTGCTTGGGCTGCGTTGATCGCAGCTGTCAATGCTGTGGGGTCAGCCATTCCGATGTCTTCACTGGCATGAACTACCAAACGACGCGCGATGAATCTCGCGTCCTCCCCTGCCTCAAACATACGGGCAAGATAATGAAGTGCCGCATCTACATCAGAACCACGGATAGATTTGATAAACGCGCTCACCACATCATAGTGCTGGTCACCATTACGGTCGTATCGAACTGCCGCTTGGTTTAGTGCCTGCAAAGCGTGCTCAATACTGATTCCTGGTTGTTTATCTGATGCATCAGCTTCACCTAAAGTCACAGAAGCTGCCGCCTCAAGAGAGGTTAGCGCTTTCCGTGCATCCCCCGATGAAACCCGTACTATATGTTCCATGGCTTCATCGCTCAGAACAACAGCGCCTGCCAAACCGCGGGAATCTGAAACAGCACGATTGATGAGCCCCTCAATATCGGTGTCCTCAAGCGAAGTCAAAGTCAGTAAAACTGAGCGCGACAACAAGGGAGAAATCACTGAAAATGAGGGGTTCTCAGTAGTCGCCGCGATCAGAACGACCCAACCGTTCTCAACGCCAGGAAGTAAAGCGTCCTGCTGAGCTTTTGTAAAACGATGAATCTCATCTAAAAACAGGACCGTTGAAATCCCGTGAAAGTCTCTGTCTTGCAAGGCCTGATCCATGACGGCACGCACATCTTTTACGCCCGCAGTGATAGCTGAGAGTTCAACGAATTTGCGACCACCCGCTCGAGCAATGACATTCGCAAGAGTGGTTTTTCCTGTCCCGGGTGGCCCCCACAAAATCACGGACTGCGGCGCAGTCGTTGAGCCAGACTCCCCCGCTAAAACACGCAGTGGCGAGCCCGGTCGCAGAAGATGCTTTTGACCTACAATCTCATCGAGGACGCGTGGACGCATCCGCACCGCCAACGGCGCCTTGGCGCGACGTATCTCTGGCTCTGCCGCATCATCTTCAGAATTCATAGTGTCAAATAAATCTGCCATTACAGAAGATCTTTCGAGTCAAGAATAAGCGTCACGGGACCATCGTTAGTAAGAGATACCTGCATATCAGCACCAAATACACCCGTCTCTACCGACACACCTAGTTCGCGTAACTTGGCAACATACTGCTCATACAGAGGTTCAGAAATTTCACCCGGTGCCGCCTTTGACCACGAAGGACGACGGCCTTTTTTCATGTCGGCGTAAAGAGTGAATTGGCTGATAGCAAGTACAGGTGCGCCAATATCAGTAGCAGATTTTTCGCCATCAAAAATTCGCTGGTTCACTGTTTTCTCAGCAAGTTTGTTGACTTCGGCATTACCATCTTCGTGAGTGATACCAACCAGTGCGACTAGAGCAGGCCCGTCAACTGCACCTACCACGTTGCCATCGACTTTAACCGTTGCGTTTTTTACGCGTTGTACTACTACTCGCACCGTCAAACCTTTCTTCGTACACTGGATGTCTTAAATCTACCCTTTACAGCCAATAGTGTCGTTGGCCCTCTTTGTCTTTCACAGACGGCGAAGACAAAAATGGGGCTACCCCGAAGCTCACAGACCCAACTTAAAAGTGGGTCTGGATTCAACCGAAGTAGCCCCATCAGCTAAAGGAATATATCACTGGTAATAACCAGTGAAACAGGCGTCTTACGCGTCCTTTTTCTCATCCTTCTTAGGCTTGAAATCCACGCCAGCTTCCTTACGCTGCTGAGCGGTGATGGGCGCAGGTGCGGCAGTCAAAGGATCGTAACCGCCACCGGTCTTCGGGAAAGCGATGACGTCGCGAATTGAGTCGGTACCGCCAATCAGCTGTAGAACGCGATCCCAACCGAATGCGATGCCGCCCATGGGAGGAGCGCCGAAGGAGAACGCGTCCAGCAAGAAGCCGAACTTCTCGCGAGCTTCTTCTTCGCCAATGCCCATAACGTTGAAGACGCGTTCCTGAACGTCCTTACGGTGAATACGAATTGAACCGCCGCCAATTTCGTTACCGTTACATACGATGTCGTAGGCGTAAGCCAGGGCATCACCAGGGTTCTGGTCGAAAGAATCGAGGAACTCGGGCTTAGGCGAAGTGAATGCGTGGTGCACTGCTGTCCAAGCTGAGTTACCAAGAGCCACATCGCCGGATGCGGTTGCATCTGCAGCGGGTTCAAACATGGGAGCATCTACAACCCACACGAATGACCAGTCGCCATCCTTGATGAGGCCGGTGCGGTGACCGATTTCAACACGTGCTGAACCGAGCAGTGCGCGTGATGCCTTAGCGTCACCCGCAGCGAAGAAGATGCAGTCGCCGGGCTTAGCACCGGTTGCAGCAGCCAGACCTTCACGTTCTGCATCAGTGATGTTCTTGGCTACGGGACCGGTGAGTTCGCCGTCTTCCTGAATGAGAACGTACGCAAGACCCTTTGCGCCGCGCTGCTTAGCCCATTCCTGCCAAGCATCCAGGGTACGGCGTGCCTGCGAAGCGCCGCCTGGCATAACTACCGCGCCAACGTAGGGTGCCTTAAAGACGCGGAAAGTCGTGTCCTTGAAGTAATCAGTAAGTTCAGTAAGTTCAAGACCAAAACGAAGGTCGGGCTTATCTGAACCGTACTTCTCCATTGCATCTTTGTACGTGATGCGCTCAATAGGACGAGGAACCTTCACATCGATAAGGTTCCAGACTGCTTCCACAATGCGCTCACCGAGATCAATAATGTCTTCCTGATCAACGAATGATGCTTCAATATCGAGCTGAGTAAATTCAGGCTGGCGATCCGCACGGAAGTCTTCGTCACGGTAGCAACGAGCAATCTGGTAGTACTTTTCAATGCCACCAACCTGCAGAAGCTGCTTGAACAGCTGCGGTGACTGAGGCAACGCGTACCATGATCCGGGCGCCAAGCGAGCAGGCACCAAGAAGTCACGTGCGCCCTCAGGAGTTGAACGGGTCAAGGTCGGGGTCTCAACCTCGGTGAAGTTATCCGAAGCCAAAACTTCACGGGCTGCACGGTTTGCATCTGAACGCAGACGCATCAAACGAGCAGGTTCGGGACGGCGCAAATCAAGGTAGCGGTACTTCAGGCGAGCCTCTTCGCCCACCTCAACATGCTCATCAATCTGGAAAGGCAGAGGCGCTGCAGTATTGAGAACCTCAACCTCCTTAACCATGACCTCAATTTCGCCGGTCACTAGGTTAGGGTTTTCGTTGCCCTCAGGACGCTTGGAGACCTCACCGGTGACCTTCAGGACGTACTCGTTACGCAGGTGCTCAAAATCAGCTTCGTTGTGGAAGACGACCTGGGTTACACCTTCACGGTCACGCAAGTCAACGAATGCGACGCCACCGTGATCGCGACGGCGTCCAACCCAACCTGCAAGAGTAACGGTTTCACCAATGTTTTCGGCGGTCAATTCGCCGAGGGTATGTGTGCGTAGCACTCATAATCCTTTCGTAGGCGCCAGCTTCTAACTGGCTCACTATGTTCTGGGCGTGCCGTTGAGTAGGCACGGTGAATTAATAAAAGTTTATCGGTTCAGTGAAGCTTATTCGCCAACCGCTGTCACTGAAACCTTCAGATCCTCAGCCGGAGGGTTCCAGGAGGTCGGGTCTGCCTCGACCTGTTCTCCACATCGGATGTCCTTGACCTGGTGGTCGATAACACCGTCCTTTTCGTTCAAGAACCAGACAAAGGGAATCCCACGTTTTTCAGCGTATTTAATCTGCTTACCGAACTTAGCCGCATTGGCAGAAACTTCACACGCAATGCCGCGTGAACGAAGATTATCTGCAACGTCCTGAGCTGATGACCACATCTCATCATTGGTCAATGCAATAAATACTGCTGAGGGAACTGAGCGTGAGGCTTGAGCAAAGTTCTGTGACAGGATGCGTGCGACCACACGGGTGACACCAATCGACAGACCAACACCGGGGTAAGTCTTCTTACCGTTGGATGCGAGAGACTCGTAGCGTCCGCCAGAGCAAATGGAACCCAGCTGTTCGTGGCCTACCAGCACAGTTTCGTAAACGGTGCCGGTGTAGTAGTCAAGGCCGCGTGCAATAGAAAGATCAGCAAGGACGCGACCGGGTGCTCGCTTTGAAGTTTCTGCAATGACTTCTTCAAGTTCTGCAATGCCCTCTTCAAGCAGCTCATGCTCAACACCAAGAGCTCGAACCTGTTCTACAAAGGAAGTGTCATCGGTTTTGATTTGAGCCAGTTTAATTGCGGCTTCTGCCTGCTCATCGTTAGCGCCGAGTTCGTCCTTGAGAAGCTGAGCCACAGCGTCCGGGCCAATCTTGTCAATTTTATCGATAGAACGCAACACGCCGGCAGTGTCTTCGAGACCAATGCCCTTATAGAAACCTTCGGAAAGTTTACGGTTGTTGATGCGCAACTTAAAAGCAGGAATCGGAAGCTTGGAGAGAGCATCCACCATGACTAGAGCGAGCTCCACATCGTAGCGGAAGGGCAACTCGCCATCCCCCACAACATCAACGTCCGCCTGGGTAAACTCACGTGCGCGTCCCTCTTGGGGGCGTTCACCACGCCAAACCTTTTGAATCTGGTAACGCATAAAGGGGAAGTTTAGATATCCCGCATTTTCAACGACATAACGCGCAAACGGCACAGTGAGGTCAAAGTGCAGAGCCAGCTTTTCTTTCTTACCGCGAGAATCGTCTTCTTGTAGGCGAGAAATTGCGTAAACCTCTTTATCGATATCACCCTTGCGCAGCAACTGATCGATAGTTTCAACGCTACGAGTTTCGATAGGAGAAAAGCCGTGGAGCTCAAAGGTTTCACGCAAAGTATCCAGTACAAAATTCTCAACCAGACGCTCTTGAGGCAAGTGCTCTGGGAAACCAGAAAGTGAAGCCTTACGGGCCATTATTTAAACTCCTGAAAACGGACGATGATACTACCAACCTGTAATCCCCGTCAGATAACGGGAAAACACAGTTACTTTAAAGATTACTTGAAAAACCACTACTCCCCCAACTAACGCACGGATTCACAAGCTGATGAGCTCTTACGATTGGTCACACCAGTATCTCAGGAAATGACCTGCATTTCCCCTACAAAATTCACTGTGAATGATGCGCAACAAGACCAGACGACAGTAGACTAGGAGGACGTCGTGCGCCCATGCCCACTGAGTTAGGTATACTCACGACGTCACGTTGTACATATGTGCTTTATGCACCAAACGAAAGAGAAGTTTTAGCGGTGACTAACAAATCCGACGACAACACCACCGTCAACCTCGAAGAGGCCCGTAAATTTGGCCGAGTATCAGAAGACAATCACGTTTTTGTCATCGTAGAAGGCGAAGATTTTGTAGTTGGTCAGGTGCCTGAGGCAAAGACCGCTGACGAAGCTCTCGCTTATTTCGCTCGCAAATTCCAGAACGTAGAATCACAGGTTGCCCTGCTTGAATCACGAGTTGAAAACAAGGCGCCAGCTGCTGATACACAGAAGGCTGTAGAACAGCTTGCTAGCCAGCTTGCTAAGCGTGACATGGTGGGTGACTACACCAAACTTACTGAGCGATTGGCCGCTCTCACCAGCAAAATTGCTGAACGCGCAGAAGAAGAAACCAAGGAATCTGAAGCTAAGCGTGCTCAGGCACTTGAGGCTCGTGAAGCAATTGTTTCTGAAGCTGAAAAAATTGCGGCTCAGGATGAAGACAAGATTCACTGGAAGAACTCATCCAACCGCATGAATGAGCTTTTCGAAGAATGGAAGAAAGTTCAGCGTGAACTCTTCTTGCCCAAGGCAATTGAAGACGAGCTCTGGAAGCGTTTCCGCGCAGCACGCACCTCATTCGATAAAGCACGCCGCGCTCATTTCTCGCAGCTCGATGCAGCAAACGCTAAGGCTAAGAAAGTTAAGCAGGGTCTGATTGAAGAGGCAGAAGCTCTTTCATCCTCAACCGATTGGGCTGAAACCACCGCTAAATACCGAGCTCTGATGGATCGTTGGAAGGCAGCTCCCCGCGCATCACGCCGTGAAGATGACGCCCTCTGGGCTAAGTTCCGCGCCGCACAGGATAAGTTCTTTGACGCTCGCACTGCAGCAAACGCTGAGCTGGATAAAGAATATGAAGCCAACCTTGCAGTCAAGGAACAGCTACTCCAAGAAGCTCGCGCAATCCTGCCCGTCAAGGATATAAAGGCAGCTAAGGCCGCACTTGAACCCATTCTTGACCGATGGGATGCTGCCGGTCGAGTTCCCCGCAAAGCTGTGCGTCGCATCGAAGGCGAACTCAAGAAAATCCAGGATGAAATCCACAACGCTGAGAGTGCTAAGTGGTCAAAGAGCGATCCTGAAAAGAAGGCACGCGCCAACTCAATGCTGACTCAGCTTGAAGGTTCCATTGCGGGACTTGAAGCTGACCTTGAGAAGGCGCAAGCTGGTGGAAACTCGAACAAGATTAAGAAAGCGCAAGAGGCACTGGATGCGCGTCGTCAGTGGCTTGAGACCTTGAAGGCTTCATCTTCTGAGCTCAATAACTAAATAGTTTATGACGTAAAATTTCGCGGATTTCGGAGTTATCCACAGCCTCCGGAATCCGCGATTTTTTATTGCTCGCTTTCATGTACCCTAAATCTCATGAGCCATGACACACATTCAATTCTCACGATGCTTCCATACCCGTTGCTTGATGCTTCCGAGCAATCTGAAGCTGAACAGATAGCGCAGTTGAGCCGTAGAATTGTACCCGTCCGAAAACCTGAACCGTATATCCGAGAAAATGAGGTCAACAGGTCTCTCAATCACCAGTGTCTGGAAGAAATGATTGATATCGGCTCTCTTGATTTACAACCCGAAGAGACTTCAGCCCTAGTTGCAGACCTGAACTTGAAGCATCTAGTGGGGACATTTTTTGTTCAAAATACTGTGAGCGTTACACCACGCCATCGATTCATAGCGCTTGGTGCATCGGTTCCTGAAGTTGCCAGACAAGCTGGGCGGTTCTCGCGCACCACTGCAGGTTGGGCATGGGGCTTCAATCCATTACCGGAAGAACTGCACATGGATTTCGACAGGCTCAAAAGGCCCAATCAAGAGATTCTCAAAAGACACGGACTAACTGTGCACCAGGTACATTTGCATCCACTTGAAGGCGCCCAATATCACGAGACGACGTGCACTACACCCCTGAAAACCGTTGTTGACTTGATTGTTCATCATGAAAACCTGGCTCTAGATTATCTACCCACCACGCTGTCTGATGCGCCATACGGATGCACGCCTGAGAGCATCATCAGTTATATTCAAGAAACCCCCTACGTTCGCAATAAAGATAGGGCCGTAGATATCGTTAAAGTTGTAGAGGCACTCAGCAGAATCCGATAGTTATCTCAATGTAAAAAAGTGCGCCGTGACTTTTGGTTCACAGCGCACTTTATACTGAATAGCGTTTTAGGAAGAACGTAATCCCGTCAGGCGGTAGGCGCGGTAGACGCCATCAACGTTCTGAATAACATTGATGAGATGTTCCAACATAAACCTATCCCCGAGTTCCAAGGTGTAACGAGATACCGCAAAACGGTCTTCGCTCGTATGAACCCTCGCGTCCACAATGTTGACGTGTTGCTCAGAGATGGTACGAACTACGTCAGATAGTAGGGCCTTGCGGTCTATACCTTCCACCTGAATCTGCGTGCGGAATACAGCCGTACCGGTCGGAGCCCATTCAACCTCGGTAAGTCGAGGTTCTTCTTCAGCACGACGCATATTAGGGCAGTCTTTTCGATGCACCGAAATACCCTGCAGCTTGGTAACAATACCAACAATGTCATCCGGGGGTACAGGATTGCAGCATCGAGCTATTCTTGTCATCACACCTTCAGCGCCGGGAACCACAATGCCGTTATCGCTCACCGGCTGACGACGTTCAGTGAACATTAGCTCGTCAAAGTCATTAACTTCGGGCTCAGGCTCGGTCTGATCGCCATTGTAAAGCGTTACCAGAGTGTCAATGACATCCTGCGCGCTAATCTGACCATCGCCCACAGCATGGTAGAGCGAAGCTACATCGTTCTTATGGAGAATCTGCGCAGCCTGAGTCATTAAGGCGGGCGTCATCATTTTCTGCAGAGGCAGCTCGTGATGACGCATAGACTTGGTGAGATTGTCGCGGCCTTTATCAATAGCCTCTAGACGGCGTCCTTTAGCAAAGTGCTGGCGGATTTTAGTGCGAGCACGTGAGGACGCGACAAATTTCAACCAGTCTTCACTCGGCTCAGCATTTTGAGCGTTGCTGGTCAAGATTTCAACGGTATTACCTGAATCTAAGACAGTGTGAAGCGGAACCAGCTTGCCATCAACACGAGCCCCGACAGTTTTCTCTCCAACTTCAGTGTGAATTGCGTATGCAAAATCGACAGGGGTCGAGTTACTGGGTAGCGGAATAGGTTTACCCTGCGGGGTTAGCACTACAATCTCATCAGTATCGAGATTTTCAGCCAGCATCTCGTAGAATTTCTCGGACTCAGGGTTTGAACTCGAGATTTCAGCGATGCTCTGCAAAACATCAATGTTGAGATTTTGAGAATGAGGCTGATGCTCGTGGCTTTTACCGTTTGTGGATGCGGCGTCTTTCTCACCGCGCGAAGCCGCTTTGTAACGCCAGTGTGCTGCTACACCATACTCAGCTTCTTCGTGCATCTTGTAGGTACGAATTTGGACTTCGAAGGGAAAGCCACCAGGGCCAACCAAGGTAATGTGCAAGGATTGGTAGTGGTTATTCTTAGGAGCTTTAATGTAGTCCTTAAAACGACCGGGAACGATAGGCCACAGCCCCATCACATGACCCAACACGGTATAGCAAGTGGCCTCGTCATCCACCAAAATACGCACGGCGAGAATGTCATTGATGTCGTCAAAGCTTTTATTCTTAGACTTCATCTTTTGGTGGATGGAATAAAAATGCTTGGGACGGCCCGTAATCTGCGCATCAATACCCACCGCGTTAAGATGCTCCAAAATGGTGGTTCGTCCTTCTGCAAGGTACTTTTCCATTTTGGGGGTTCGCTCCCCAACCATACGCACAATTTCAGCGTAAATATCTGGAGACATGGCCGCAAACGAAAGGTCTTCGAGTTCCCATTTGATGGTGTTCAGACCGAGTCGATGAGCTAGCGGAGCATAAATTTTAAGCGTCTCTTCTGCCTTCTTTGCGGCTGATCCTGCTGAGACAAAACGCCAGGTTCGAGCATTATGAAGACGGTCTGCAAGTTTAATGAGCAGTACGCGAATATCTTTACTCATGGAAAGCACGAGCTTGCGAATTGTTTCAATGGGTGCGTGCTCGCCGTATTTAACCTTATCGAGCTTAGTCACGCCATCAACGAGATAGGCAACCTCTTCACCAAAATCAGCAGTGAGCTGCTCATGGGTATATTCGGTGTCTTCGACGGTGTCATGAAGAAGACCAGCAACCAGTACAGGACCTGTAGCCCCGATTTCAGCCAAAATAGTAGTAACAGCAACCGGATGCGTGATGTAAGGATCACCGCTTTTACGTTTCTGCCCGCGGTGGTACTTATCAGCTACCTCAAAAGCACGCTGTAGAACATCGAGATCCTCATCAGGATGATACTTCTTGACGGTTCTAATGACGGGTGCCAGCACCGGAGAAAAATGACCAGACGGTGAGACATCAGGTGCATAACGAGGAAAAACTAGACGGGTGGGGACGCGTTCGCCAGCAGACATGACGCGGTGAGAACCTCGCGTGGGTTTAGGGTTTTTGCCGCCCTGAGCCGAACCAGCATTGTGAACATCTGCCATGACGCTCCCCCTGTTCCATTCCGTGTGTAGGTTTATTGTATGCCCAAGCACATATTTCTGCACGTTGACTTGCGTAACCTTGCTTCACCGATACCCCGGCTAACATAGGCACAACAAAGGCGGCCACCTGTGCAGGTGACCGCCTTCGCTATAGAGGGGTGATGAACCCATACTTAGAACGAAACGCTATTGATTTCGATGTTCTGAGCAGGTGCTGTGGCAACGCGCGCCGCAACCGGTTCATCTTTCAATTCGCCAGAGCGATACTTTGCAACGAGCTCACCATGTTCGCTCACACGTTTCTCGCCTAAACGCAGCAACGCATACAGCGGAGCTGCAACGAACAAGGTTCCCAACGTACCCACAATAATGCCGATGAACAAAGCCAACGATAAATCTTTCAAGGTGCCGGCACCAAGCAACATCGCGCCAATAAACAAAATCGAACCGACCGGCAAGAGACCCACAATCGAGGTATTAATCGAACGCACCAGCGTCTGGTTGACGGCCAAGTTAATCTGCTCGCCAAAAGTACGATCCTTGCGTTCAAAAATATCAGCTGTGTTTTCACGAATCTTATCGAAGACAACCACCGTGTCATACAGAGAGTAACTCAAAATGGTCAAGAAGCCGATGATCGCGCTCGGAGTGATCTCCAGGCCAATGAGAGCATAAAGCCCGACCGTAGTGCTGACGGTAAAAATCAAACCGGCGATAGCAGAAACCGCCATCTTCCACGTACGGAAGTAAAGCGCCATACCCAGCATCACTAGCAGAACAAACCAGACCAAACCCCACATCGCCTGTCGAGTGACATCAGCACCCCAAGTAGGACCAACGAATGATGAGGTAACATCTGAGTCCTGTACGCCATAAGCGTCCTTGAGAGATGAGGCTACAGCTAACGTCTGCTCATCGCTGAGTTCGCTCATCTGCGCGCGAACCGTACCGGGAGCAATATTCGTCACGCGTACATCGGTTGCCTCCGGTGCAGCCTGAGAGACCGCGTCCTGCCCCACTGTAATATCGGTGTTAGAAACAGATGACACCGTGAATTCTGAGCCGCCGCGGAAATCAATACCGAGGTTGAAACCGCCCTTAAGTACGGGAATCAAAGCTGCAATCACAACAATTGCAAATGCCAAGGCAACCCAACGCTTACGGTGAGCAACAAAGCCAAAAGACTTTTTGCCCGAATGCAGGTCGTTACCAAACTGGGCAAGTTTATTAGCCATTATTGACCTCCGCTGCCTTTTCTTCTTCCTCTTGGGCTAGGCGCAACGCACGACGACGTTCCGCCGCTCCCATACCATCATTCTCTTCAGGTGTGCGGACGCGTCCTGCTCCTCTGTACAACGGTGCAGCCCCCAGAGCCTCAGGGTCCATGCCCGAGAATCGACCACCATTTGCAAAGTATTTGGTGTGGCCGAACAGAACCATCATGGGGTGAATCAACAGGTACGTAACAATCAGGTCAGAAATCGCAGTCAAACCAAGTGTGAATGCGAAGCCGCGTACGTTACCAACAGATGCTAAGTACAGAACCACAGCAGCGAGAAGATTCACTGCCTTCGAGGCCAAGATTGTGCGCTGCGCGCGATCCCAACCATGATCAATTGCAGCTGCGATGGTACGGCCGTTACGAATCTCATCACGGATACGTTCGAAGTAGACGATGAAGGAGTCAGCCATCAAACCGATAGACACGATTAGACCAGCGACACCCGCCAGCGACAGGCGGTAGTTCATCATATTGCCCAGCAGAATAATGAGCGTCAGTGAGAACGATGCAGCAACCATAATCGAGATGATGTTAATCAGACCCACTAAGCGATACTGGAACAGCGAGTAAATGAAGACCAAAGTCAAACCAATCGCACCAGCAATCAGACCCCACTTGAGCTGATCCTGACCCAAAGTTGCAGAAATCTGCTGCTCAGACTGAATGTCGAAGCTAATCGGAAGCGCACCGTACTTGAGCTGTTCACTCAAAGATTTAGCGGTTTCCTCGGTGAAATTACCGGTAATCTGAGACTTACCATCGGTAATCACAGCCTGAGATGTAGGTGCCGATAGCACTTTACCGTCCAGCATAATCGCAAAACGTGAACGTGCATCCTGAGGATTCTGCGCACCAATACCCACAAGACGAGAAGTCACATCCTGGAACTTCTGGCGTGCGGTATCGGTCAGTTCCAGATTCACGCCCCACTGGCCTGTTGAAACACCCTGAGACGACTGAACCTGCGAGTAACTAGCATCCTTAATGTCAGTACCGTTCATTTCAACCGGGCCGAGAATGTACTTCTCTGCACCATCAGTAGAACACGCTACAACCGGTTTGCTAGGATCCTGTGCTTCGGTATCTTCATTTGCGACAGCCGCACAATCCTTCGCTTCATATTCCCGGAAGATGTCAGCGGTCACCCAGTTCATATCGGAACCGTCTTGAGGCTCCCCCGTTGGCTGAGGAAGCTTATCCTCAGCAGTTCGCTGATCTTCTGCGACAGGAGCACCATTACCAGCGACCAACACTGAACGGAAAGACATTTCAGCGGAAGCCTGAATCAAATCACGAGTCTGACTATCAAGTGTACCCGGAACAGAAACAACCACATTCTTACCGGACTGAGTTGTCACCTCTGCCTCGGCAACACCAGAACCATCAACGCGCTGACGAATGATATCGACAGCCTGAGCCAGCTGTTCCTCGTTCACCTCTCCAGAGTTATCACCAGAAACCTTTGGCGCAAGAATCAACTGTGTACCACCGGATAGGTCCAAAGCGAGCTTAGGTGACCAGGTTCCACCGGTCGATGCGAATGCAAAAATACCGCCTATCACAGCGGCTATCACCACGAACATACCAATGATGGCGTTCCTAGCTTTAGCGAGCTTACGGCTACTAGCCATATACTGCCCCTTATATTGAGTTAAATTCACAACGCAAATGCACGTAAGCATCAAAAATATTCGCTTACGTGCATTGTGCTTTTGATATTTAATTATGAACGCTGTAGCTGGTGGAACGCTGTATTCTTATCCGATTTTGAGACACAGTTAGAAAATTAAGTGCCACGCAAACCGTCTTGCGTTGGTTTAACCACAAAAATTGGTTACGCCATTTCCGGTGCTTCTAGCCCTAAGTGTTCCCACGCAGCGGGTAAGGCAACGCGTCCCCGAGGGGTTCTACCCACCATACCTTCACGCACCAGATAGGGCTCAGCCACACTTTCAACTGTCTCAGTTTCTTCGCCGACCGCAATGGCAAGAGTTGAGAGACCAACTGGTCCACCGCCAAATTTATGAATCAGAGCTTCGAGAACATCTCTGTCGAGACGGTCAAGACCACGCGAGTCAACCTCATACATATCAAGGGCTGATGCCGCGTCGTGGGCGTTGATATCGTCTATCCCATTCACCAGAGCCCAGTCGCGGACGCGACGAAGCAAGCGGTTAGCAATACGCGGAGTGCCGCGTGAACGACCAGCAATCTCGCCAAAACCTTCGGTTGAAATTCGCATATCCATCAAACCAGCGCTACGGCGAAGCACCAGTTCAAGTTCTTCAACAGAATAGAACTCAAGATGTCCGGTAAAACCAAAACGGTCTCGCAATGGGCCAGGAAGTAAACCGGCTCGTGTGGTTGCACCCACCAAAGTAAATGGCGGCAGATCCAGCGGGATTGAGGTTGCGCCTGCTCCCTTACCGACCACAATGTCAACGCGGAAATCTTCCATCGCCATGTAGAGCATTTCTTCTGCAGGACGTGACATGCGGTGGATTTCATCGAGGAAGAGAACCTCACCCGGAGTCAATGATGAAAGAATAGCCGCCAAATCACCGGAATGCTGAATTGCGGGGCCGGAGGTGATGCGCAAGGGTGCTTCCATCTCTGCAGCAATAATCATGGCCAGCGTGGTTTTGCCCAGGCCGGGAGGACCAGACAGCAAGACGTGATCGGCGCTACGACCGCGCATCTTGGATGCTTCAAGAACCAAAGAGAGCTGCTTGCGGACGCGCTTCTGCCCTACAAAATCGTCGAGATTCTTGGGGCGAAGTGCCGCCTCAATCATCTTTTCTTCGGGTTCTTCCTCTGTTGCAACTAGGCGCTGACCGGGAATGTCAGCTCCGCCTGCAATACTCATAGACCTAAACCTCTACTTCAAACTTAGTGCGCGGTTGACGGTGCTTAATGGCGGCCCAAAGAATGCTGAGACCCCAGCGTTGCCAGTACCGACTTGAGCGCCTGAGCAACCGACAGTGTTTCCGCATTGGGGTCGTGCTGAATGAACGCATCCACTGATGCGGTAGCGTCCTTTTCGCTCCACCCCAGCCCCATCAGAGCATCAACTACCTGAGGCTTCCATGCAATCCCGGTATTCAAAGGCAACTGATCAGCTGAATTTTCTTCACCCGAAAGAATGAGCTTTCCGGCAAGCTCCAAGACGATGCGACGCGCCCCCTTAGGGCCAATACCCGGCACCTTGGTAAAGGCTTTATCATCACCGGTCGCCACGGCCCGTTCAATATCAGAGGCGGTATGAATGCCCAAGGCAGCCAATGCAATGCGCGGACCAACGCCCGAAACGGACAGGAGAAGGTCGAAAACAGCGCGTTCTGCCGGCTCTGCAAAACCGTAAAGAGTCATGGAATCTTCGCGCACAATCATGGTGGTGAGTACGGTGGCTGTCTCCCCCACATGCAAGGATGCCAAAACACGCGCTGGCGCGTTCACCAACATGCCAAAACCATTGACATCAATCACTGCGGAATCAAGACCTACGTGCTGTACGCGGCCGGTCAAAGAACTAATCATAAAAATAATTCTATTAGAAAATATGTTCGAATATCTACCCTATGGGCGTGCGGCTAGTTACGACCTTCTAGCTTTCGCCTCAGCATCCATCCAAGCACGTTGTGCCGGGGTGAGGTTTTGCTTACGACGCACGCGAGCATGGGTAGACCTTGAGCCCTGGTGAGTCTGGGTGTGCTCGGACATGTTAATACCGGAGCCAATACCTCCACCGCGCCAACCGTGGCAGATGGCCAAAGCCAACGCATCCGCCGCGTCCGCAGGCTTAGGAAGAGCATCAAGACCCAAGATACGTGCAACCATTCGCTGCACCGACGCTTTATCAGCTCGACCAGAACCCGTCACAGCGGCTTTCACCTCAGATGGGGTGTGAAAGAAAACAGGAACACCGCGAGAAGCGGCAGCTGCAATCACCACACCCGAGGCATGAGCGGTACCGATAACAGTGTTCACCTGCTCCTGGGCAAAGATACGCTCAATCGCCAGAGTGTCGGGCTGATACGCATCAAGCCACTGTCCCGCAGCCTCGAAAATTGTGTGCACGCGATGATCCAAAGACTGGGTCGCTGGAGTTCCAGCAACACCAACATCAACAAAATGCGCCTTACGGTTAGCAGTCATATCAACCATGCCAAAACCGCAACGCGTCAAGCCCGGGTCAACACCCAAAATACGGGCAGCGCCCGGAACACGAGCTTCACGCTCGCCTTCCGGGCGCCTAAAGTTCAGTGAAGTAGGCAAACCCTGCCCTCACCTTTCTCTTCAAGACTTAGTCGTCTGCCTCAAGCTCAGCCATAACATCTTCTGAGATATCAGCGTTTGAGTACACGTTCTGAACGTCGTCAAGTTCTTCAAGAGCATCAGCCAGTTTGAGGAACTTCTTTGCGCCATCCTTATCGAGAGCTACCTGCATGGTGGGGCGGAAAGCAGGCTCATCGTTGTTGTAGTCGAGCTCAGCTTCTTCGAGAGCCTTACGCAGCTCTGGAAGGTCTGAAGCACCGGAAACAACGGTGAAAACCTCGCCCTCGTCAATAACCTCTTCAGCGCCTGCATCCAAAACAGCCATCAAAACATCGTCCTCAGTCAGACCATCAGTCTTGGTAACTTCTGCAACACCCTTGCGCTCGAACATGAACGCAACTGAACCTGAGTCAGCCAAGGTACCGCCATTTCGGGTAACAGCAGTGCGAACTTCAGCAGCTGCACGGTTGCGGTTATCGGTCAAACATTCAACGTAGAGCGCAGTTCCCTGAGGGCCGCGTACCTCGTACATGATTTCGGTGTAGTCAATGGTTTCACCGGTCAGACCAGCGCCACGCTTAACTGCGCGATCAATGTTGTCGTTGGGAACAGAGTTCTTCTTCGCCTTTGACACAGCGAGGTCAAGAGCGGGGTTAGCTGAGGTGTCAGCGCCGCCCATACGTGCTGCAACTTCAATTGCCTTAATGTACTTCGCGAAAGCCTTTGCGCGCTTAGCGTCGATTGCAGCTTTCTTGTGCTTGGTAGTCGCCCATTTGGAGTGACCCGACATGGAATTCTCCTTGTACGTAGTGTCTGCTTGGTGTTTTAGCGCCAAAAGTGCGGTAAAAATCAAGCTTTATTGCGTAGTAAACCGGGTTCTATTGTACCGGTATATGAATTTTTAGCGAGGACGCTCGATAGCGGCTGCGCGAGCCTTTTCTACGAGCGAGTCATCGATGGTTGCTGGAGTGAACTCGCCGTACTTCTTTTCTGCTGCTTTTGAAATCAAAAAATCTGAAATCTTGGGGTTCTTTGGCAGAAGTGGGCCGTGTAGGTATGAGCCGATAACGTTGTGGACGCGGGCGCCCTCCTTCTTGTCGTCGCGGTTGTTGCCTTCGCCCTTGGTGACGGTGGCAAGCGCCGTGACGCCGTCTCCGAGGTGGGTAAGACCAGAGTGGTTTTCGTAGCCCACGATGGTGCCAAATTCATCGGATTCTTCGACGATGTTACCGATGAGGCGTTCTTCGCCGCCTTCAGTAATGAGGTCAAAGATGCCAATGCCGGTCAGATTCTCGCCGCCAATAGTGCGAAACTCTTTACCAAAGAGCTGATACAGACCACAGATCACCAGCATGGGTGTGCCGCCTTTAGCCATCGCTTTGAGACGGTCACCAATAGCGAGTAAGTCGTCCTGAATGATGGTCTGACCGGAATCTTGGCCGCCACCACCTACGATAATATCTGCATGCTCAAGAAATTCGTCACCGGGGTTGTAGTCAATAATCTCGGTGTCGAACCCGTGTGCCTGTGCACGACGCGAGAGCGACAGCGTATTGCCCCAGTCGCCATAGATATTCATATCTTTGGGGTACAGCTGAACAATGGTGAGGGACTTTTTATCCTGTGCAGTCATTATGAGATCTCCTCAACATCGGTAATCTTTGCCAGCTCTTTACGCAACGCCAACATCGCGGTGTAGGTGCAGAAAATACGCATCGACTTGCCTTCGGAGTGCTTGATGAAGCGCTTGAGTGCAGTTTCAAGGTCCTCTTCAACATGAGCAACGGCTACGTCATCGTGTTCAAGGCGCAACGCCATATCGTACGCACGAACACCTGAGACCATGTCAACTCCGCCATCCTCAAGGGAGTGGAAGTCAACATCCCACAGCCATGAGACATCGCGTCCGTCGGCGTATTGGTCGTTGATAGCAATCATGGTTGCGTAGTCTTCAGCGGATGCCGATGATAGCGACAGTCGGAAACCAGAGGGGTTCTTCACCAGCAAAAGCTGCAGGGTCTGGCCGTCGACATTCAGGGTTTCACCGCGACCAAAAGCCGGGGCAATCTTAGCGAGCTCTGCGATCAATGCCGGACGATCGGCGTCCTGACCCATAACCTCTAGGGTCATGGCCATTGCTGCAGCCGCGTTGAAAATGTTATATACGCCGTAGAGGTTGACGTCTCCGGTAACTTCTTCGCCGTCGATGAGGAAGGTTGAACGAGTGCCAGTGAATCCTGTCAGTGCGACTTTTGCATCGGGCAGCTGCTCGGTTGAGGCAGTTACACCTGAACGCATTTCATCGTCTGAGGGGAACATGGCGCGCAACTTCTCGCTCAGACCGAAATACTCGATGTTGGTGTCAGCAGCTACATCATTGGCAATCCGACGGATGCGGGGGTCCTCGCGGTTGAGAATGACGGTGCCGGTGGTTGCGGCAGCAACGGTTGAGAGCATACGACGCGTGGTGTCGATTTCACCAAAGCGATCTAGCTGGTCGCGCAATACGTTGAGCAACAAGGCGTAATTGGGTTTCACGCGCTTTACAAAATGAACCGCGTGAGCCTCATCGAGTTCAAGCACAGCAATATCAGCATCGAGCTTGCCGCGCAGATTCATCTCACCCAATAGCGCAGCGGCAACGCCGCGCACAAAGTTGGAGCCGGTGCGGTTGGTGAAAACTTTCAGGCCCTGAGATTCCAGCAACTGCACCACCATCTTGGTAGTGGTAGTCTTGCCGTTGGTACCTGAGACAACAACGACTCCGCGAGGAAGCTTAGCGAGCTCTTCAGAAACAAAATCGGGGTGAAGTTTTTCCATCACAAGGCCGGGAAATGCTGAGCCGCCACCGCGAAGCTTGGTTGCGTAGCGAACACCCTGCCCAATGAGGCGAGTTACTGGTCTAGACATATCGACAAGTTTAGCGTGCTTAGGTTTTTTATGCCCGGTGCGCGACGAGGATCTCAGGCAGTGTGAAAGAGATTGCAGGTGGTTTTCGTGAGTCTTGATGATGCCGGTCAGTGCGCCTAAACTGTTCGGCGTGCAAAATCTTCTCTCACAAGCTCAGTCAGATACTCTCATTTTCCGCGATCTTAAATGGATTGACCGTTCACCTACCATGGTTGTTGAACCGCTTATAGACGGCACTCCAAGCGGTGAATTAGAACGGATCTCTATCACCCCGGATGCGTTTATTGGGGTCGATTTTTCTTCGGCCGCCCTGGCGAGCCGTGGGATTTCCGACCAACGGTTTTGCGCCGGTTATGCCAGAGCCAGCGAAGAGCACACTGGTTTCTACACAGTGGCCTGCCCCCATTCCGCAACCATAACTCAAGGCAAACAGTGCCCCCAATGCTTGGCACTGGACGAATTTTCAGCGATGCACGGGATTCACCGCGGCGCTCGCTTAACCTCAGCGGCTGAAGACTACGCCGAGCTCGAGCACTGGCTTTACATCGCGACCTTCCCCGACGGCACATCCAAGGTGGGCACCGCGTCCGCCCATTCAAAGCCGCGCCGCCTCGATGAGCAAGCCGTCGCCTGCGCAACCTACGTAGCTCACGCCAATGACGGCCGGCAGGTACGCATCTGGGAAGATTTAGTAACTCGCGAAGCGGGTCTAGTCCAGGCAAAACAAGCACGAGCAAAATACAAAGCATGGACGTCACCGCTGCCTGCATCAGAGATTAAGGAAGCCCATGAGAAGGCCGTCGCGCTTGCAACCTGGTCCTTACAAGAAGCAGCGCTTTTCGAGGACTACATCGAAGAAGACCAAATCATTGCTGAAAAGTGGCAACCATCTCCAGCCATGAAGAGTGCGTATTCTTCAATTGCTGAAGGTAATGATGGATCTTTGCACACCTTTGAACCGCTACTCAATAGCCCTCGCGGATTCTATATCAACGGCGCAACCGGAAAATTTCTGGTGGCGCACTTTGGCAACTCAGAGGCCGTCTTTCTGGTCAATCTTGCCGAAGTAGCAAACCGGGCGTTCATTGTCACCGATACGGTGACAGAAGAACCAACCACACAGGGTGCTCTGTTTTAAACACACACGTTGTTTTCGTCTCCGTATCGATTGATACGGGACATCAAGTAAAAGAAGTGCGCGGTCAAAGACTCTAGGTACAGACACGCCAAGCTTGCCGCGAGCATCCACCACTTATAATGAAGACCCGCGAGCTGATTTACTCGACGTTTTTCCACCCTTCAGACAGCAAAGTACGAATATCGTCCAGTGTTTGCGTCATGGTTTTAGTGCCGGCAATAATCGGCAAAAAATTGGTGTCGCCCGACCAACGCGGCAGAATATGCTGATGCAGGTGCGCAGCCACGCCTGCACCACCAACTTTGCCCTGATTCATACCAATGTTAAAGCCGTCAGCTTTGCTGACCACACGCATCACCCGCATTGCCTTTTGGGTTAACTGAGCAATCTCAGTAGCTTCTTCAAGCGTGGCGTCATCATAGTTTGGAATGTGACGGTAGGGGCACACCAGCAGATGCCCGGGGTTATAGGGGTAAAGATTGAGCACCACATAGGCGTTTTTGCCGCGGTACACAATGAGCGATCCTTCATCATCGCGTTCAGGAGCGGCACAGAACGGGCACGTATTTTTGGTGTAGTCCTGTTGCCCTGTCTTGACGTACGCACGACGATGCGGCGTCCACAACCGCTGAAAAGCATCGGGAACGCCGGGAAGTTGAAAGTCATCTGTTTCGTAAGTGGTGTCTTCGTGCATGTTTTCAGTCTAACCGTTGATGCAAGTCAGGGCGTGTTGAGGAAATTTTTAGACGTGATGGTAGGGACGGTTATTGGTGATCTCTCCGGCGCGATAGATCTGTTCGGTAAGAATCAGGCGCACCAGCTGATGCGGGAAGACCAGCTTGGATAGAGACCACACCGTGTTGGCGCGCTGACGCACCGAATCGTCCACTCCGTAGGCACCGCCAATGACAATAGTGACGGGTTTGTGCCCCAGATTCTGATTGAGGAGCTGTGAAAGTTCGGGTGAGCTGAGGTTCTTGCCACGCTCGTCCAGGAGAATAAGGTAATCGTCAGCGCTTACTTTACTGAGGATGCGTTTGGATTCCTCAGCGCGTGCCTGTTCCTCGGCAAGAGATGAATGTGCAAGGTAGTTCCAAGTGACGTCCCATGGCTTGCGCAGGCGGGTTTCGTAACGGTCAATACCGTCTTTAACCCACTTCTCGTGCTTCTTGCCGATGGCAATAATTTTAATAGTCACGGTACTCCCCTAGTCTTTGCGTTTTGCGAGGCTAGGTTCAATCGTACCCAATGCTAAACCCCTAGCGTTGCGCTCAAAGGCGGGTGTTAAAGTCTAAGCAGATGAGCGGAACGCTAGGGGTTAGTGAAAGAGTTAGCACGTTAGCGACGTGTGTTCCATGCACGCAGGTACTGAGAGGGAACATAATCAATGTCAACATTGAGTTCCTTAGCCCAGTTCAAGGCAAAGGACGCGTTGCGCAGAGCCTCGCGTCCTACCAGCACTACGTCAGCCTGTTCTGAACCCACAATGTACTCGGCTAGACGCGGTGAGTTAATCATGCCGACCGCGGCAACCGGAATGTCTGCCTCACGCTTGACCTGCGCTGCCATAGGGGTCTGGTACCCCGCGTAGACCTTGATGGGTGAGGGATAATTTCCGCTTGTAGAAATGTCCGCCATATCTACGCCGTCTTCCTTAAGCCACGCAGCAACCTGCGCGGTTTCTTCAACTGTGATGCCGCCGTCTACGAATTCAGTTGCTGACAAACGGACGAGCAGAGGCATGTCTGCAGGCATGTTGGCACGCATTGCACGGGCTACACGTCGAATCATCTGCGCACGGTTTTCCAGCGAACCGCCGTAGGAATCTTCGCGTTTATTAGAAAGCGGTGAAAGAAACTGAGTCAGCAAGTAACCGTGCGCACCGTGAATTTCGAGGAAATCATAACCTGCTTCAACCGCACGGGCTGCGGCTATACCAAATGCCTCAACGATCTCGTCAATGCGGTCTTCGGTCAGTTCAGTCGTCTCTTTCAGCCCCGGGTATGCAATAGCTGAAGGTGCGAAAGTCTCCCAACCACCTTCTTCAATGGACAGCGAACCGCCGTCCCGCTTTTCACGTTCTGACACGCTAGATGCCTTTCGTCCTGCATGAGCAATCTGGACGCCTGCCTTAGCTCCACCATCGTGGATTGCCTGGACGACGCGACGGTGCGCCTGAGTGTGCTCGTCGCTCCAGATTCCTAGGCAAAGAGGGCTAATGCGTCCCTCGGGTAGGACGTTTGTCATCTCAACGATGACGGCGCCCGCGCCACCGCGTGCCAGCGCATTGTAGTGGTGCTCGTGGTAACTGGTCGGAACACCATCCCGCTTTTCAACCGAATACTGGCACATAGGCGGAATCCAGATTCGGTTGCGGGTAGTCATAGAGCGAACAGTGAATGTGTCAAAAAGCGGGGATGCCATGTTTTCCCTTTCGGTATGGATTCAGTGTGCACGAGCTTTAACCACATGGAACGAATGAAAATTCCTGTCTGAGTCAATTCGCTCAGTGAGATAAGTAAAAATCAGACGTGCGAACGGGGGTCGTGAAAAGTAAACTTGCAGTCATGCATGAACTTTCAGAAACGACCATCCGCAAGAGCTTTGTCAACTGTTCCAAGGGCGAGGCTAAGCGTCTCAACTTGCCTACATTGCGCGAGGTGAAATGGGAGGATCAGATTTTCCTTTCATGGCTTGACCACAAAAGCCCGCTCAAGGGTTGCCTAGTGGTTGAACATGAGGGTGAGGTTCAGGCAGTTTTGTTGCAGAAAGCTAAGGCACAGAGCAAGGCAGCGCAGATGTGTCAGTTCTGCATGACCCTGCACCCCGGCTCGGGTATCTCGATGTACACGGCTGCTCGCCCGGGCGAGTCAGGTCGACGCGGTAATACCATCGGCACCTACCTTTGCGCTAACCTAGCCTGCACCGATTACGTGCTGGGCAAGAAAAAGCCAGTGGGCATTCGACAAATGGAAGAAACACTGACTCTCGAAGAAAAGATTGAGCGCACCAAGAGCAATGCGCTGGGCTTTATCGCACGACTCAAGGGCGAGTCTTAAAAACTAAGGGGTACATCGTGTTCGAGCTGAAAGATTTGAAACTGCCGCTGATTGGGGCGCCGATGGCTGGCGGCCCTACAACCCCAGAACTCGTTGCTGCAGTTTCTAACGCAGGCGGTTTAGGAATGCTAGCTGCCGGTTATTTTGATGAGAAGCAACTGGCGGACGCGGTGGCGCAAACGCGTGCGCTCACTGATGCGGCGTTTGGCGTCAATCTCTTTGTGCCGCAGGAACCCATGCCCGACACCGCTGTGCAGAATTTGGACGCTTACCGCACCGACTTACAGCGTTTCGGTGACCAGTACGGTTTAGATATGCAGTCGGTTGAGATTAACGTTCCTGACCATTTTGAGTCTTTGATCAGCTGGCTAGAATCTAATCCGCTACCAGTTGTGACTTTCACTTTTGGTCTGCCTCCTGTTGGCGTTATCGAACGTCTTCATGCTGTCGGTACGTCAGTTGGTGTTACCGTGACGAATGTTGCCGACGCGCTTTCAGCCCACGAGTTCGGGGCTGATTTCCTCTGCGTTCAGGGCCCGGATGCCGGTGGTCACCAGTCGACATTCGGGGTGTTTGAGGATGCAAATACGATAGCTCTTCCCCAGCTTGTACGTGATATTCAGAATGCGGTAGGCCTACCGTTGAGTGCCGGTGGTGGTGTGGAATCAGCTCAAGATGTTGACGCCTTACTGGGCCTTGGTGTTCATGCAGTTCAGATTGGCTCTCTGTTGTTGCTCACTGACGAGGCAGGCACCAGCCAGCCGCACCGTAATGCACTACGTTCGGGCATTCGCGAAACACGCATTACACGAGCCTTTACCGGACGTCCTGCCCGTGCAGTTGTCAATGAATTTGTGGCTGAACTCGACGCAAAAGCACCCGCAGTTTATCCTCACATGCATTATTTGACGGCACCTTTACGCGCTAAAGCCAAGGATGCTGGTACTTGGCAACATGTGAACGCATGGGCGGGTGCCGGCTTTGAGAATGCGCAGAGCAAACCGGCAGCTGAGGTTATTGCGGAATTGTTCCCAAGTCATTAGGGCTAAGCTCCGCTTCCGCTAGCCCAATTTAGCTGAATTCGATACGTGCTTTGTTGGCTAGCTCTCGACGGATGTCTCCTGTTTTTGCAAAGGTCGCCCAAATATCGCGGACTGCTCGGGCTTGTTCTTCTCGTTCATGGGCGTAGAGACCGCCGAAAAGGTCTGAGCCTTTCCACGATGGATTATCGAAAAGTAGTCCGAGTTCTGTGCAGTGCGCGGATGCCATGCGGTGAGTGGGAAAACCGGTTTGTAGCAAGTAGCGGGTGGCTTCTCCCCCAGCTTTGCGATGGCGTTCTGCAAAATGATCGGCTGTTTTTGCGTACATTTTTTGCGAGAAATAGCGGGTGATGGGCTCCATCATTCGCACTACGCGGTAAGGCAGCTTGTGCGAGATAAAGTAAGCAGTTTCGCGCTTGTTGGAGCCGATGAGAACCTTGATGTGCTGAGCTACTTTTGCATAAGAAGCGTCGATGTCTTTAGCAGCTGGTAGCGGATAGTGACCGAGCTGGGTTCCAAATGCCATAGTGGAACGCTCGAAACCAAATTTGATGGGGTTCTGCATCTGCATTTTGTAGGCGAGCTCGCCGTATTGCTCGTAAGGCGCGTCCACAGGCAGTTTTTCGATGACCTCGTTGAGCATGAACTCAGCCATTTTTTCTTTACCGTGGATAAGGTCCAGCGGGGCACTTTGAATAATGGCTTTATGGATGAGCTCTTCCTCAATGACGCCTTCAGAAATCATGAGACGTGAGATGAGGTCGCCACCGGCTGACTGACCGAATGCGGTGATGTTATTGGGGTCCCCTCCGAATTGAGAGATGTACTTTTTCACCCAGCGCAGGGCTTCGCGCACATCAAGTAAACCGAGGTTGGCAGGACGTTCTTCAGTTCCGCCGAGAAAGCCGAGAATACCTAGGCGGTATGTGACGCGCACAAGAATGACGCGGTGTTCGGCTAGCAATTTGTCTGGATTATAGCGGGCGCCGTCGCCGCTACCCACGACGTAGGACCCGCCGTGGAAGTAGACCATGACGGGCAGTTTCTCGTCCTCTTGAATATCAGCGGGAATAATGACCGATAGGTTCTGACAGTCTTCGCTCATCAGCACGGACTGGCGGATGTCGGGTTGTCCTCCCCCGCGAATAAGCTGCGGGGCAGCCGGCGCGGGTTGTGATGGATCAAAGTCAGCTGGTAAATCTTCAAGGGCAACAGGCTGAGGATAACCGAAGCGGTCAGATGTAGCGTAGGGAATACCGAGGACTTCGAGGACGCGTCCGCGCCTGTGGGGCTGGATGCTGGAAGTATGGGTGGAGATAGTGAGGGGCATTCTTACAGTCTAGTCAGCTTGTTTAGATAAGACCGAGTTGCTTGATTCTGTTGTCCCGGTATTCAAACATTGCGCCAACGAGGTTTTCCCGTTAATTTCCCTCTAGTTGCATCGCAGTGGTAACAATTGCAATCTGACGGGCACCGTTATTTCTTGTCACATGAATTTCACGAGGGCGTTCTGCTACTTCAATATTTGCGACATGTTCCCAAGGAACCATCTGTGAAGAAAAAAGCGCTGTTGAGGTGTTGTAAAAGCCGTCGTTGGTGAGCACGAGGACATTTTTGTTCTTGAAGTATGCGACTGGCCAAGCAATGGTTGCTAGGCCAAAGAAGATGACTCCGAACCAGCCCACCAGTTTAATGACGCCTGTAGCTGAGATACCTGCCCATAGGCAAATGAGGATCATCAGAATACCGCCGAGAAAGAGAAGAAGTACTCGGCTAGGGCTCATCTTGATTTCAAGGGTTTGCATGGTGAAGACTTTTAAACGATAGGTTACTGTTTTCGCCTGAATAGTAACAACGTCAGCGCATGACTCTCAACTTATTACGATTTTTCAGTATTGGAATTGGTCCGCCAGAAAACAGCAGCCAATGGGTGTAAGAGGTACCGCGAAGAAGTTATACCCCTTGACTTTGGTAAACCTGTTTGGAGAATCATGAGTCATATACTTGACGAAATTTATCCGACCAACTCTCAATTCGATAGGATAAACATGGTATAGCGCACAACATTCGTTAGGTTATAAAAATGACTTCGCCCCAGAAATATTCGAGGATTTTACAAACTGACATGCCAGTGCATACAGGTGAGCGAGCGTTTGCTATTCAGCTCCTGGATTGTCTACCCGATGAGGCTAAGGTTTGGTTCAGTCTTCAACTACCGGGTTGCAAAGAAATTGATGCGTTGCTACTTCACCCCATGCATGGTTGCATTCTCATCGAGGTAAAATCCAAACCACTTGACATGGTGGAGCATTTCAATATTCATACCTGTCAGTTAACAGGTCAAAATAGCTCTATACACCCGCTTAAACAAGCCCTCCATGCCGTTTACCCCCTTAAGCAAAAGTTTGAGGATTATGGATACCGCGCACCATGGATACGGTCGACAGCTGCTTTGCCATTAATCTCTCGCAGAGATTTCAGCAGAAAATTCAACCCCTTACCTAACGAACAAAGTGCCATTAATGATCAGATTAACGGCATGATTTTTGCTGAGGATTTATGCGCCAAGGAACATTTTGAAGATTGTCTGCTGCGTATGGTAACTACTCCCCCAATTGGTTTCGCCCCAATTAAACTCAAATTTGATTTCGAAGAAACATTCAAAAACCTTTCTAAGGTGTTAGACACCGAGAAAAGGAACACAGAAAGAAATTCTCCCCAGGAGAGAATTCAGTCGGTAGGCCAATTCCAGATTCAGCCAAACAGACCACGAAAAGACACTATAAAAAACTTTACGGCCCCAGGGAACCGTGGTGCTGTTGTCATCAATGGCCTACCTGGAGCAGGCAAAACCCAGGCTTTACTTGATATTGCAGTTAGCCATGCTGAGGCAGGACGCAATTCGCTCTTCGTTTGCTACAACAAGGTGCTTGCAACTCGTTTTCGTCAGGATATGGAAGCCTTGGAAACCGTTTCCGCGGAAACCAAGGGTCGTGTCCTAATTGCAGATATTTACGATCTGCATAATGCATTGAATGATGAGTTCATGAAGGCAACCTACGAAAAGTTTTTTGAAACAGTATGCGTAGATGAATCTCAGGATTTATACCATTATGGAGTGCGTCAAGATTTGCTCAAATTGATTGACGATGTAGTAGCTGAGAACGCGGAATGGTTTTTTGCCTATGGACGAGATCAAGAGTTATATGGCACTGCTCCTGAACGAGTACTCAATGCCTTGGAAAATTCAGATAATGTGCAGGAGCTTCGACGTCCAGCACGTAGCGCAACAGATAGTTTCCGGGAAAGCGTATTTTCCCAGGTGGGCTTTGACTATGGTTTTGATCCCGTAAAAGCTGAAACCGCCGCAAAAGATATGTTGCGACGTATTCAAGGAGATGAAACGCTTTCTGACAACACATACCGTCAGGCACTGCAATCGATTCAGGTAACAAAATTTTCTCGAGACACCGATGTACGAGAGTATGAGAAGTTGCTAATCGACGAACTTCAAAAGGTTGAAGCTCTTGGAGCGCCTCAAGATTTAATGCTCTTGTTTCCAAGAACTGACCGTGACTCAACGGGTCGTGAGTTGGTCGTCCAGGCGTTGCAGAATCTAGATATTCCCTATCTCGATCAGGTTATACCAGGGAATCGTCGAGAACGTTTAGCACCAGGACATCTTCGTCTTGTAACAGTTCACTCATCACGCGGACTTCAAGCGACGAGAACAATTTTATTCGCGCCTCATTTAATTTCGGCAAACCAGCAATGCGAAGATTCAACAGTCTGGAATAGCACTGTTCCTTACATTGCACTTTCAAGAGCTATGAATGGAACTCATATTGTGGAGTTCACTGATGAGGAACCATCTGGGTTCCAAAGCTATGTGAATAACTGTCGCGAAGCTTATGGCCAGCAATTGCTGAAGCAACTTATGGGGTAATTCTAGGCAGGAGATACGACTTTTGATGCACCTCCTTAAAGATTTTGATTGTTATAGTTTCTAGACGTTTGACTCTTTGAAGGAGAGATCTCTGAATTAAAGTCGGGGGGTATTTCCTTAATCCGTTAGTAAACTCATTACCCATTTCATAAAGCGATATTCAATGCGGTAATAATTTATAGAAATAATATGGGGGGCAGGTTTACCTGCCCCCCATATTTTGCATTAGACCAAAGCACCAGATGGTTTGGCCATCATTTACACATCTTGGTTTTCGCCCTCAGTCGCCTGCGACTTCGGGTCCTCATTGTTACGTGACTGAATGTGCTCCACGATGCGCTTCACTGCCTCGTCCACGGGTACGCCGTTCTCCTGCGAACCATCGCGGAAGCGGAATGAGACCGCGCCATTCTCCGCGTCCTCGCCACCGGCGATGAGGATGAAGGGTACCTTCTCCTTGGACGCGGTACGGATCTTCTTCGGGAAGCGGTCAGTGCCGTAGTCCACCTCAACGCGCACACCGGCAGCCTGCAGCTTAGCCGCAACCTCACCCATGTAATCGTTGAACGCCTCAGCCACGGGAACACCCACAACCTGCACCGGAGCCAGCCATGCCGGGAACATACCCGCATAGTGCTCAGTCAGCACACCGAAGAAACGCTCCAATGAGCCGAACTTCGCGGAGTGAATCATCACGGGTTCCTGACGGCTACCGTCTGATGCCTGGTATTCCAGACCGAAACGGGTCGGCTGGTTGAAGTCATACTGAACAGTCGACATCTGCCAGGTACGTCCAATCGCATCCTTCGCCTGAACTGAAATCTTCGGGCCGTAGAACGCAGCTCCGCCGGGATCGGGCACGAGATCGAGACCGGTCTCCTTGGCAACCTGCTCCAAAACAGCGGTAGCTTCTTCCCACTGTTCATCGGTACCAATGAACTTGTCCTTCTTGTCGCCCTCAATGTCACGGGTGGACAGCTCAAGATAGAAGTCAGTCATGCCGAAATCTTCAAGCAAGCTCAGCATGAACTTCAGCAAGTGGCGAACCTCGTCCGGCGCCTGTTCCTTGGTCACGTAGGAGTGTGAATCATCCTGAGTAATCATGCGCACGCGGGTCAACCCCTGCAGAACGCCTGACTTCTCATCGCGGTAAACAGTACCGAACTCAAACAAACGTAAGGGCAGCTCGCGGTAAGAGCGTCCGCGTGAACGGAAAATCTCATTGTGCATGGGGCAGTTCATTGCCTTGAGGCGGTAGGCCTGACCTTCATCCTCCATCGCGGGAAACATGCCGTCAGCGTAGTACGGCAGGTGACCCGAGGTGTAGAAAAGGTCTTCCTTCGAGATGTGCGGGGTCTTCACGTACTGGAAGCCCTCTTCAATGTGGCGAGTGCGAACGTAGTTTTCCATCTCGCGCAAAATGATGCCGCCCTTGGGGTGGAATACGGGCAGGCCGGGGCCGATGGTCTTGGGGAATGAGAAGAGATCCAGCTCTTCGCCCAGACGACGGTGGTCACGACGCTCTGCCTCAGCAAGACGGTCCTTGTAAGCAACCAGTTCTTCCTTGGTCGGCCACGCGGTACCGTAAATACGCTGCAACATGGGGTTCTTTTCAGAACCGCGCCAGTACGCGCCACCGGCACGCATCAAAGCGTAGCCGTTAGCAATCAGCTTAGTATTGGGCAGGTGCGGTCCTCGGCAGAGGTCCTTCCAAACGGTCTCGCCCTTTTTATTGACGTTGTCGTAAATAGTGATTTCACCGCCGCCAACTTCCTGGGATGCGCCCTCGGCAGCTTCAGCGCCAGATCCGGGCCCCTGAGTCAAAGACAGCAGTTCAAGCTTGTACGGTTCATCAGCCATTTCAGCAACAGCTTCTTCGTGGCTTACCACGCGGCGCTGGAAAGTCTGGCCTGACTTAATAATCTTCACCATGGACTTCTCAATTTTCTTGAGGTCCTCGGGGGTGAAGGGTTCGTCCACATCAAAGTCGAAGTAGAAGCCGTCAGTGATGTAAGGACCAATGCCGAGCTTGGCGTCCTTGCGGTATTCCTGCACAGCCTGTGCCATTACGTGCGCTGCTGAGTGGCGCAGAACGTTAAGGCCCTCTTCTTCGTGGATGCTTACCGGAACAACGGTATCGCCAGCAACTACCTCGTGTGAGAGGTCGACCAGCACGTCGTTCACGCGCGCTACAACGATTTCACGGTTTTCAGCGAAAAGGTCAGCCGCGGTGGTGCCAGCCTCAACATTACGGGGTTCGCCGGCAACGGTAATTTCGATAGACAAAACGTCTCTCTCCTAAAAATTTGGGTGCTCACCCGTACTAAGGGCAAGCTTTCGTTACATCTGCGCGGTACAAGGGCGCAGAACACTTCTATTCTACGGCGTTGGGTCAGCATTCAGCTATGTTTGGATGCGAGTTGCAGAGTGAGCTGCGCTCCCCTGACTTTGAGTTTGCATCCCACACAGGTATCCGTAAATTTTTTAATTAAATTTTGGAATACTATTGAACATAAAGAATCGCTTATATAAAGTTATGTTTATGAAAAGTTCACACCCGTGGGAAATCAAGTACGAGGCATCCGTCGCCATCTTCGCCGCCCTAGCGCATCCGATACGTATTTCAATAGCCCACTGTCTCGTGAACAAACCGCGTACCGTCCGCGAGCTCACCGAGCAACTACAGGTTTCACAACCGCTGGTCTCACACCACCTCAGAATTTTGAGAGATGCTCACGTGGTCGAAAAAACCCAGCAGGGACGCTCATCCCTCTACAACCTCACAGATCATCACATCAGCCACATCGTGACCGATGTCCATGAACACACTCACTCAGAAGAACACGCACACACCCACGGTCCTGACTGCGGTCACAAAGCTGTGATCCACCTTGACCACGTTGACTACCTGCACGACGGTCACGCACACCGCGAACACGAAGGCCACTACGACGAATGCAACACCTGCTCATGCGGTGACTGCAACGAGCTCTGCGCTACCTGTGACTGCGCAAACTGCACCTGTGAAACCTGCAACCACGCACAGTGCCAGTGCGGTGACTGCTCAGACGCATGCGCTAACTGCGTTTGTCAGAACTGCGCTTGCCCCACCTGCGAACACGCAGCATAAGGTTTGATCCAAAAAATTTCCCCCACCGACAGTAGCCGGTGGGGGAAATTTTATGCTTCAAGTATCAGCTAGGGGTGTATCAGATACATTTATTTCTCAGTATGCCAATACCTTCAATTTCGGTTTCAACAACCTGACCGGGTTCAAGCCACTTGCGCGGATGCAACGATAACCCAACCCCGGCGGGTGTTCCCGTGATAATCACGTCCCCTGGCTCAAGCGTCATAAACTGCGAAAGATAGGCGATAATCTCGGCGGGCGAAAAGACCATGTTCGCAGTGTTACCGTTTTGTCGCACTTCGCCATCAATTGAGCACGTCATGCGTAAGCCGGATGCGACATCCTTCTGATCTGCCGGAACAATCACCGGTCCGAGCGGGGTTGAGCTATCCCAGTTTTTGCCCTGAAACCATTCGCTTGTTCTACCCTGCCAGTCACGCACCGAAATGTCATTGCACACCGTGTAACCGAAGATAGCATCCTGCGCCAGATGCCTATCTACGTTGCGCACCGACTTGCCCACAACCACGGCAAGCTCAGCCTCCCAGTCAACCTTGGTAGAGGCATCAGCATCAGGAAGTTGAATATGATCGTGCGGGCCGATCAACGCATTGGAAAATTTAGTAAAAATTGTGGGATACTTCGGCAGTTCCGCGCCAACTTCTTGAGCGTGATCCGTGAAGTTAAGTCCCACACACAGAAATTTTCCCGGCTTTAAGGGCATCACCAGCTGGCTCTCATCAAACTCCTCGATGATCGAACCACCCGCATCAGTTGCCGAAGCTTCATCGCGAACCTGATAGACCAATCCTGAAGCCAAGGCATCCGCCATGGTGCATTCAAACTCAAACACCTGATCACTGAGCACAGCAACCGCTTTGAAGCGATTATCTCTTACAATCTGACCCCACTTCATAGCTTTCCCTCCACCCTGTGACCTGCAGCTTCTATAAATTTTACGTTAATTTTGTGTCATAAGTCTCCTAAAATTCGCAAGACCTTGTACTCTTATGCATAAGTACTCACCACATCCGAAGGAGGCAATACGATGGACGGCATGATCACTCTCGTCACCAAAACATCACCGAACAATAAGGCTGACACCATCACTACACGCCCGGCAAAGCTTGAAGATGCTGAGGGCCTGGCTCGTCTATATTTTGCTTCTTACGATGACACCGGCATCACCTCACAGGCTGAGGCTCTGGCGGCAATTCAAGAAGTACTTGATGGTAAGTTCGGTGAGTTCCTTCCCGAGGCTTCACCCGTCATTGTTGATGAAAATGATCGCATCGTAGCAGCTGCGCTTGTTCTCAACAACCGCGCTGACGATGTGGAACCAGCTGACTTGCCATCAATCTATGAGCTCTTCACCGCAGCATCTCGCCGCCGTGAAGGTTTGGCAGAACACCTCATCCGCACTTCACTGCATGCTCTGAACGAGGCCGGCCACAAGCAAGCTACCGTTCGCATTTCAGAGAACAACGCGGCGGCGTTAGCTCTCTATCTCACGCTAGATTTCAACCGCTGGTTCCCAGCGAATGATGACGATATTTTCTAAACCCACAAAACATTCATAGGGCGGCTGAGTTTTCAGCTGCCCTATGAATGTTAATGGGCAAAGCTCAATAGGTCATCATCAGGCTCAATCAGCGCAGGAAAGTTATTGGCAACGTTGCCCACCTGAGATGAAACCGCGTGCATACGCCAATTGGATGCCTCAGCGTACGCGTTCTCGATGATCCCGGCTAGTGCCGTCTGAGCACTCTGACTCAGACTTTGGCCCTCAGCACTGTAACCGATCAGCGGGGTCTGGGATTCAAGCCCTGAAATACCGCCCGAGCGAAGCCAAGCGTCCACGGTGTTCTTCTCTGAATTCGCCGAATAAGTGAGTGGAACGGGCAAACGATCATGCAAATTGCCTAAATCCATTAGAGCGTGAGCTGATTCTTGATGACCCGTAGCCTCGGCAACGTCCAGTTCATCGGGGCTGGCCATCGTGATGATTGAACAGCTCAGTAGCCACTGCCCCGCCTGATTTTCAAACCTGGCTTCCGCAAAATCCTCGGTCTCCGGAATCTTCCACCAGTCGTACAACCCTGCAAAATAAATAGGGTCAGCATCTGCACGATGAATAAAGAATGGGGTCTTCTTGGTTTTACCGGAGTCAGTGGTCTCGGTTTTCCACTCAAAATAACCACTGACTGGCACAGCGCAGTGGCCTGAAACCGCCGCTTTGCGGAAGGTAGGCTTTGAAAACACAGTCTCGCTGCGAGCGTTGAAGGCACGCGATGAAAAGCTCGATTCCTTAGCCCAGCCAGGTAGCAAACCCCAGCGCGCCGAGTGTAACTCGCGAATAAAGCTGTTTCCCGCATCATCGGTTAGGACGGATGCCTGCGGCGAAAGCACGCCGGTTTCGGCTTGCTCCGCGGTGAGTAAGCGATCAACCAGAACCGGTACGTTTTGGGTTGGTGCCACGTTGTAGGACGCGATGGGTTCAGTGACTGGTACCTCGGCAAGATAAATATCGTGGTCAAATTCAACGGCGTAGCGACCGCACATTATTCAAACCCTTCATTCGCGTACGCCTCAATGACAGCGTCTTCGACATCTTCAGCGGTGATTTCAGGCAAGACGTTGGTGACAGCGCCCACCGTGGAAGGTATCAATGGCAATTCCAGAGCGCGATAAACGTCGGTCGTCACCGCGCGTAACTGGCTCGAGCCATCTACAACAATGCCCGCGCTAAACCACCACGCACCGGAGACCACCCGCTGCGCTGTGCCCACCAGTTTAATCTTTCCGCCGTTAGGTAGCACACCGTGAACTGAGTATTCACCGGGGCAATACTCCCCCGGAATTTCACCCACAGCAGCGTCCACACCCAGACTTTGCAGGGCGTCCGCATACATCTGACCGAAAATCCCAAACCGTTCGTTATTGCCGGTCACCGCATCCTTGGCAGGCTGCAAATGATCAACTACCAAACACCCCTGATGGTAGGCGGCCGCATGGCCACCCACCTTACGAACGATAGGCTCAAAACCATGATCTCGGCACGCTTGAGCTGCCGATTGAAAGTTGGGATTTAGCTCGTCTCTTCGACCAAAGGCAATCACGGGCTGCGGCGCATAGACACGCAATGTTGCCCCGCGCTTGCCCGAACCCACCTCGCGCAAAAGCTCAAGGCTCCGAGCGTAAGCAGCAATCTGCTGACCGGGCGCCACTACATCGTGGAGAATTTCCATGCTCATTCCGGTCGCCCTTCAATCAGCCCTTGTTCAGGGGTATCCACATCAATATCTAACAGACTGGTTGAGGCAAACTCATACCACGCAGGTTCCATCCCAGCGTTAATAGCGACCTTCTGAGAGACGATATGCGAAGGTGAGGTTCCATAAAAAGGGACTTTTCCGGTTTCGCAAACCCGTTGGGCAACTTCGCGCACCATTACAGGTGCCAGCCCGTGGCCGCGCAAAGGCTCCAACACATCAATACCGATCTGGCACATCAGTTCTGAGTCATCGGAGGCACCTGCCATCGCCTGAATCTCACCATCTTTCTCAGCAGCAAGAACATGAATATCTGGACGCAAGGCGCTGAATCCAAGCGCATTTGAAAAACGGCGGTCGTCCCTGAATTGCTCAAACTCGTGAGGTTCTAGCCAACGAAAGTTAAAGCTCTGGCTGAGTTGCTCACGTGCCCTCACGTGCATTTCTGACGACGCAAAGAAAGTAGCACTAGGAACGAAGAATAAAGCCGTCCCCGTGTTTTGCAAAGCGGCAGGTGTCAGATAATCATTGACGCGTTGCAGCTTAGAGTAGTCTCCAATCCACGAGCCGTTATCGCCATTCAGCAAATCCGCTATGGATTCCAGAACTTTTTGATGCTTTGCACTCAAAAGCGTAATGCCCGAATAGTGCGCCAGCCGTAGTTCCCAATGATCGGTGTAGCGTCTACGGGCCTGCCCCATATCAACCAGTTCTTGACGCGGCGCGGTCAATAGGTTACCACCGAACTGACGCATCAAACCGATGGCACCTGGCGTAAGGCAGTAATCAACCTCAAGCTGTGCATCAAGGACGTCGCGCACTTTTGCGACGGAGGAAATAAGCATGAAGCCCAGTTTACCGCTGGCCGATATAGCCTCAAAAATAGCGGCTTGCCAGAATCAAAAACGCGCCAAGCTATGAGCTCGGCGCGTCTGAAAAATAAATATATTGAAGGAGTTGTTATGTCGCTGCAAGACATTGCAACCCTTGCTCTCATTTTTTCTTGCCTTGCAACTAGAGTCAAGAATATTGTTGGAGCATTCAAGACTGCCCGTAAGAAGGAAGACGGTAATGAGAGTTAGGTGAGTAAGGGGCGAGGTAGCCCCTCGCCCCGCTCCCCCAAAATATATTTATTCAGACAGATGCCCTCGGCTCTTTGTGCTGAGGGCATCTTATATTGGTCAGCAACCTGTCGTGAGTGCTCCAATGATTCTTTGAAATCATTCACCTTAAAACCGAAGGGCACCGGTGTACCCGGTGCCCTTACGCAGTTAACTAAAACAGTTCTGATTTAGAAGTCCCAGTCCTCATCTTCAGTGTTCACTGCCTTACCGATTACGTAAGACGAGCCTGAACCTGAGAAGAAGTCATGGTTCTCATCGGCATTCGGTGACAATGCAGAGAGAATCGCAGGTGACACATTAGTAACGGATGCGGGGAACATAGCCTCGTAGCCCAGATTCATGAGTGCCTTGTTCGCGTTGTAGTGCAAGAACTTCTTGACGTCTTCACTTAGACCTACTGAATCGTAGAGGTAGTGGGTGTACTGCACTTCGTTCTCGTAGAGTTCGTAGAGCAAATCGAAGGTGTAGTCCTTGAGTTCCTGCTGGCGCTCGGGGCTTTCCTTCTCAAGTCCGCGCTGGAACTTGTAGCCGATGTAGTAGCCGTGCACAGCTTCGTCACGGATAATCAGGCGAATCAAGTCAGCAGTGTTGGTCAGCTTAGCGCGTGATGCCCAGTGCATGGGCAGGTAGAAGCCTGAGTAGAACAGGAACGATTCGAGAAGGGTTGAAGCTACCTTCTTCTTCAGCGGATCATCGCCCTGGTAGTACTTCATGACAATCTGCGCCTTCTTCTGAAGGTGCGGGTTCTCAGCTGCCCAGCGGAAAACCTCATCGATTTCACGGGTTGAGCAAAGAGTAGAGAAGATGGATGAGTATGACTTTGCGTGCACTGACTCCATGAACGCAATGTTGGTGTACACAGCCTCTTCATGAGCGGTAACGGCATCGGGAAGAAGTGAAACAGCGCCAACAGTACCCTGGATGGTATCAAGTAAGGTCAGGCCGGTGAAGACGCGCATGGTCAGCTGCTTTTCTTCATCGGTGAGAGTCTTCCATGACGGCACATCGTTAGACAGCGGCACCTTCTCAGGCAACCAGAAGTTAGAGGTCAGGCGATCCCACACCTCAAGGTCTTTTTCGTCCTGAAGACGGTTCCAGTTGATTGCTTCAACGTGGTCAACAAGAGTGACCTTTTCGCTCATCATTAGCGATTAACTCCTAGGGGAAATATGGGTCAGACTTCGTGTAGCGAAGACTGCTTTACATAGCTTCTATTCAACCATTGAACAGGTGCTTTTGCATCTAGAAAAGCTGTGATTATTAACCTTGTTCAGCTTGCGGCGCCATCGGAATAAATTTGCTGGTGGGAGCTGAGGTTTTGTCGCTGATTTTGTGTAAAAGCTCTAGTGCAGCGTCCAGTTGGGCCGCTTCTTCTTCCGTGAATTCTTGCTCAATGGTAGCGGTGAGCCACCGGGAACGCTGCTGACTGATTGAACTTACGAGGACTCTGCCCTGCTCAGTCAGAAAGAGTTCTTTGCGACGCTTATCGCGGGAATTTTTACCGGAGTCAAGAACACCGTGTTTCATCATGGTGGCTGTAATTTTATTCATCGACTGTGCGGTGATGTGCTCGTGACGCGCCAGCTCGGCGTTGGTAAGACGCGGCGTCCTCGAGAGTGTAAAAAGGACGCTTTCTTCCGTTGCGCTCAAAGAAGTGATGCTTGCCGTCTCGTTCCTCAGGCGTCGTTGTAATTTAAACACCGCAAAATGGAGGTTGTCCGACTGCTCTCTAGAAAATTTTTCCATAACGCCCACCCGAAGATAATCAGTTTAACTTGTCAGTTATTTCTATAATACAGCAAGACTGAAAGAAGGCGAAGTCTTCGCAACCGAAAACTTCGCCTCCTAGCCCAAACGGGCTACTACCTATGCCTTACAGCATGCAGCTAACGCAGCCCTCGACCTCAGTACCCTCGAGCGCCATCTGGCGAATACGTGAGTAGTAGATAGTCTTGATGCCCTTGCGCCATGCGTAAATCTGAGCCTTGTTAACATCGCGGGTAGTTGCAGTGTCCTTGAAGAACAAAGTCAATGACAGGCCCTGATCGACGTGCTGGGTTGCCACAGCGTAGGTGTCGATAATCTTCTCGTAACCAATCTCGTACGCATCCGCGTAGTACTCAAGGTTGTCGTTGGTCAGGTAAGGAGCCGGGTAGTACACGCGACCAAGCTTGCCTTCCTTACGGATTTCAATCTTCGATGCAATCGGGTGAATCGAAGAAGTTGAACCGTTGATGTATGAGATAGAACCGGTCGGCGGAACAGCCTGCAGGTTCTGGTTGTATATACCGTGCTCAGCTACGTGAGCTGCCAGCTGCTTCCAGTCCTCAGGGCCGGGAACAAAGTGGCCCTCGAAGAGCTCGCGTGCACGCGCGGTTTCGAAGTCCCAGGTGCCGTTGATGTACTTCTCGAAGTACTCCCCCGACGCATACTTTGAGTTCTCAAAGTTCACGAAGGTCTGCTTGCGTTCTTTAGCAATCAGCATGGACGCGCGAATTGCATGGTAGGTCACGGTGTAGAAGTACATGTTGGTGAAGTCCAACGCTTCTTCGCTACCGTAGTGAACGTGCTCGCGAGCCAAGTAACCGTGCAGGTTCATCTGACCAAGGCCAACAGCGTGGCTCATGGAGTTACCGCGCTCAATCGAGGGAACAGATGAGATATCTGACTGGTCAGACACTGCGGTCAATGAACGAATAGCGGTCTCGACAGTCTTACCCAGGTCATCGCCGTCCATGGTGGTTGCGATGTTGAGTGAGCCAAGGTTGCAGGAAATATCCTTACCTACGGTGTCGTATTCAAGGCCGGGCTTGTAGTGTGAAGGCTCTGAAACCTGCAGAATCTCTGAGCAGAGGTTCGACATGATGATCTTGCCCTCAATGGGGTTAGCCTTGTTCACGGTATCTTCGAACATCACGTAGGGGTAGCCTGACTCGAACTGAATCTCAGCCAGAGTCTGGAAGAACTCACGTGCATTGATCTTTGACTTGCGGATGCGCGCGTCATCAACCATCTCGTAGTACTTCTCAGAGACATTCACATCAGAGAAAGGAACACCGTAGATGCGCTCAACATCGTAGGGCGAGAAGAGGTACATGTCTTCGTTACGCTTAGCGAGCTCGAAGGTGATGTCAGGAATGACAACGCCCAATGACAGGGTCTTGATGCGAATCTTCTCGTCAGCGTTCTCACGCTTGGTGTCCAAGAATGAGTAGATATCGGGGTGATGCGCGTGCAAGTACACAGCACCTGCACCCTGACGAGCACCCAACTGGTTAGCGTAAGAGAATGAGTCTTCCAGAAGCTTCATCACGGGAATCACGCCTGATGACTGGTTCTCAATCTTCTTAATAGGCGCACCCGATTCACGCAGGTTGGTCAGCGCAAAAGCTACACCACCACCGCGCTTAGAAAGCTGCAGAGCCGAGTTGATGGAACGACCGATGGACTCCATGTTGTCTTCAATACGGAGCAAGAAGCACGAAACCAGTTCGCCGCGTTGCATCTTACCCGCGTTAAGGAAGGTCGGGGTTGCCGGCTGGAAGCGTCCTGAAATAACTTCTTCAACAATCTCACGAGCCAACTGTTCATTGCCCTCAGCAAGCAACAGTGCAACCATGACCACGCGGTCTTCAAAACGCTCCAAGTAACGCTGACCATCAAAAGTCTTCAGCGCGTACGAAGTGTAGAACTTGAAAGCACCGAGGAAGGTCGGGAAGCGGAACTTCTTGGAGTACGCGAACTTAGACAGTGACTTAATGAAGTCAAAGGAGTACATATCAAGCACGTGCTTCTCGTAGTACTGGTGCTTGACCAGGTAATCGAGCTTTTCTTCCAGGTCGTGGAAGAAAACGGTGTTGTTGTTAACGTGCTGCAAGAAGTACTGGCGCGCTGCCTGGCGGTCAGCGTCAAACTGAATCTGACCGTTCTCGTCATACAGGTTCAGCATCGCGTTGAGCTCGTGATAGCCCAAGCCCTGGAACTTCTCAGGAGTAGTGGGATCTTCGTGACCCGGCTCAGCACTTAGATTCGGTGCAGGGAGTTTTGCTTCCAAAATTCTTCCAATCCATCTCTTACTTTACTTACATCTTCAGCAGTGCCCATGAGCTCAAATTTATAAAGAACCGGCACATGGCACTTTGCGGCTACCTTTTCTGCTGCTATGCAGTACAGTTCACCAAAATTAGTGTTTCCCGCTCCAATAACACCGGCAAGGTGTTCACGGTTGACGGGATTATTCAAAAATTTCACAGCCTGGGGTGGAATAGATCCGCTACCACCAGGACGCCCGTAGCTGGGCACACACAGCACAAAAGGTTCATTGACTTCTGGAGCCACATCGGAGGTTCTCAGTGGTAACCGAACATTTCTTACGCCCGTCTTCACCACAAACTTATGGGTGTTCTCAGAAACAGACGAAAAATATACAATCAGCGGATTGACCGCCCGGTGGTCAAGGTCGGCAGTGGCGCCGGTGGTCTCTTCTGCAAATTTCTCCACAGTAGAAAACTTTCTTTGTGCTGGTGTGATTTGTAGTGCTACTCCCCCGTTCGTCTCACCGCTTCCGCATCGTCTACTGGAAGATTTGCGGAGCTGAAGGAGCGCATATAAAAACCCGGCTCACGAGCAGGTGGGCTCGTAAGTTCTCCGGGTTATTGCGGCGCAGAGAATTTACTGCGCCAAAGCGTTAATTTTGTCGGGTTGGAAACCTGACCAGTGGTCATCGCCTGCAACAACAACAGGTGCCTGCATGTAACCCAAACCCTTGATGTGTTCGAGCGCCGCAGCGTCTTCGGTGACATCAACAACGTTGTACTCGATGCCGTTCTTATCCAGCGCACGGTAAGTCATGTTGCATTGAACGCATGCGGGCTTGGTGTACACCGTAACTGACATGTTGTCTCTCTCCTCATCAGCTGACTCTTTGCGAGCGCGGCTGTGCGTAAATTCTTGTAGTTGTTTGCGCGTGTGATAACTGTTTGGGCAGTCGCGGGTGGGCGCTGTTGTGAGCTGGGGCTGTTGTTTTAGGCTTTTTGCTCTGTAGTTATCTCAACAGGTATCAATACTACATCTAGTGTTGTGGCTGGGGTAGAGCCCCCAGATGGTGTGGTTTGTCGCTTAAGTTTTTTTGTGAATTTGAGTATCCACATCTTAAGTGGCGTGTTTTCGCGGTTTATTTCTGTGTTGGGGTGGGTTATCCACATGTTCGGGTACAGGCTTGTGTGGGTGGGGGTTTTCGGTTTGGTTAATCACATGGCGGGGTTGCTGATGGGGGTGGGCAAATTCTTGCCTTGATTTTTCGCGGTGGGAGGTTCAAGCATGACGTTAATCTTGAGGTTTTGGGTGGGGTGGGGAGAATTTTTTTGTGCTTTTTTGGTGGTTGGCGTGTCGGGGTTTGTGGATTGACAAATTTTTGAAACGGGCTTAAAAGGTGGGGGCTGAGTCACCGGGTGTGGTGGCTCAGCCCCCGTGTTTTGGGTTTTTGTTGGTTAGAGTAGTCCGTCTTTTTCGAGTTCGTGGCGGAAGGTTGTTCCGTCGTTTGCTTCGTTCCAGAATTCTTCGCGTGTGATTTGTTTGGAGCGGTTGTCTGCCCAGACGCGGGTGGGGTTGGCGAGGACGCTTTCGCCGACGGTGAGGTTGCGGATGAGGATTGAGGCTACGTTTTGGGGGTAGCGTACGGCGAAGCCGCTGTAGACGTCGGGGTCGCGTTGTCCGTCGTCGCCGATGAGTATCCATTTGATGTTGGGGAATTCTTCGGCGAGTCGTTTGAGTGAGTTGACTTTGTGTTGTGCGCCTGAGCGGAACCAGCGGTCTGCGGTGGGGCCCCAGTCGGTGAGGAGGAAGGTGCCTTTGGGGTAGCCGTTGCGTGAGAGGAAGCGGGTGAGGGTGGGGGTGATGTTCCATGCGCCGGTTGAGAGGTACATGATGGGTGCTTGGGGGTATTTTTGGTGGAGGCGGTCCATGAGGACTGACATGCCGGGGGTGGGTGTGCGGGCGTGTTCGTCGACGACGAAGGAGTTCCAGGCTGCGAGCATGGGGCGTGGTAGGGCGGTGACCATGACGGTGTCGTCGATGTCTGAGAGGATGCCGATTTTTTGGTCGTCGGGTACGACGAAGACTTCGGTTTCTGAGCTGTCGCCGTCTTCGAGGTCGAGGACGACTTTGTGCATGCCGGGTTCGAGGTTTACGGCGAGTTTGACGTCGATGACGCCGCCTTCGTCTGCGGTGATGGTGAATTCGTGTTGGTCGTCGATGATGACTTTGACGGCTGCGTGGCGGATGGCGATGGAGGTGAAGGATCGCCAGCCGCGTAGGGTTTCGGTTGAGCTGGCTTGGGTGATGGAGTCAAAGATTTCTTCGAATCCGTCGGTTTTGTAGAGTGCTCGACCGAGGACGCGTACCCAGCTGGTTGAGCCGTAGCCTTGGTTGGCGACGACGACTCGTTCTAGTCCTTTTTCGCGAGCGCGGTTTTCTCGCCAGTCGTGGATTTTGTTACCGATGCGGTAGGCGATGTTGTCTGCTTCGTTTTTGATTTTTTTGGGTGTTGTTTGGTTGTTTGGGGTGTCCATGTTTTCTTGGTGGTTGGGGTTGGTTGTTGTTTTATTGTCTCATTTTGTTGTCGGTTTTGGGGTGTGAGAAACGGCCGTGCGCGCCTGGTGCGTACGGCCGTTTGTGTATGTATGTGTGTGGTGTTTAGTTGTAGTCGAGGCTGCAGGTTGCTGAGCCTTTACCTTCTGATTCTGAGGTGTGAAGGGGTTCGGTGATACCGGTGTCTTTGATGTAGCAGCTGACTTCGGCTTCGGGGTCTTCTGCTTGGACGGTGACCCAGTAGGTGGTGTCGTGAAGGTCCGCTGTGTTGTCGGCGGTGAGTTTGTAGTAGGACTGTTCGCCGTTGAATTTTACTTCGTTGCCGTCGAAGTCGGTGCCGTCTACGGTGATGCGGATGTTGCCGGGTGCGGTTTTGCCGTCTTCGGTATGGATGGCGCCTGAGACAACGATGTCGTCACGGTGGTTGAAGCTGTCGGTTTTTTCAAGTGCGATGCCGGCGGGTACGGTGTGTGCGCAGCCTGTGATGAGGGCGCCGGTTGCCAGAGCTAGTGCGGTGAATGCTTTGGGATTCTTCATATAGTTGAATATATCGTTTGTTGGGTGGTTTTGGGGTGATATTGGTGGGTTTTTGGCACAAGTAGTCAGTAAATTGTGTGGTGGGTATGGTTGTGGCCCCGGGACGCGTGTTGCGTTCCGGGGCTTTGTGGTTTGGTGTGTTTAGTTTAGGTTTTGCGGGTCGGTGGTGACGAGGATTTTGACGGCGGTTTCGTTGTGGTTGATAAGGGTGTCGAAGCCTTTGTCGATGAGGTCTTCGAGTTGGATTTTGCCGGTGATGAAGGGTGCGAGGTCGAGTTTGCCGGATTCGACGAGTTTGATGGTGTCGGGGTGGTTATTGACGTAGGCGATGGTGCCGCGGAGGTCGATTTCTTTCATGACAATTTTGTGCATGTCGATGGTGGCTGGTTTACCCCAGATGGAGACGATGACGATTTTGCCGGTGGGTCGTACTGCGTCGATGAGGGTGTCGAGTACTACTTGTACTGAGGTGCATTCGAAGGCTACGTCTGCGCCGCGGCCGTCTTTGGAGAGTTTGCGGACTTCTTCTACGACGTTGGTTTCTGCAGGTGAGAAGGCGTAGTCTGCTGAACCCGCTTCGAGTGCTTTTTTGCGGCGGAGTTCTGAGAGTTCTGAGATGACGACGGTAATGCCTTTGGCGCGGAGTACTGCGCCGGTGAGTAGGCCGATGGGGCCGGCGCCGCCGACGAGTGCGATTGAGCCTTCGGGGAGTTCGCCTGCGCGGTCTACTGCGTGGTAGCCGACGGTGAGAGGTTCGATGACTGCTGCCTGATCGAGGGGAATGTTTTTGGAGATTTTGTGGACCCAGCGGCGTTTGACGGCTACTTTTTCGGAGAGTCCGCCGCCGCGTCCTGCCAGCCCGATGAAGTTCATGTTGTCGGAGAGATGGTAGTCGTTGGAGTCGGGTCCTACGTTGACGTCTTCGTTGATGATGTAGGGTTCTACGACGACGTGGTCGCCAACTTCAAGGTCGGTGATTCCTTCGCCGAGTGCTTCGATGACTCCTGAGAATTCGTGGCCGAGAGTGACGGGTGCGGTTTCACCTGAGATGGGGTGTGGGGTGTTGTGGGTGGGGCAGAAGATGGGCCCATCCAGGTATTCGTGGAGATCTGTTCCGCAGATACCGCACCAGGCTACTTTGATGAGAACTTCTCCGTTAGCTGGCGTTGGTTCTGGTATGTCTTCGATGCGGATGTCGTGGTTGTCGTAGTAGCGTGCAGCTTTCATGGTGTCCACCTATTGTCGTTGTCTGTGTTTATTGGTAGTTCACTGTTAATGCTAGTCCTGTGAGAGCGGTTTTCTAAAGGGTGGGCTGTTTATGACAGGAAGTTGCGTTTGGGTGTTGGTGACCTTAGTCAATTGCTCTTTTATTGGCTGCTTTCGGGGCTGCGCGGGACATGATGAAGGTGGGTGCAGGTTAGCTAGGGGATCCCCTGTAGTTGGAGAGGTTTTTATGGGCGTTGTGTGACACATGTGGGATGTCTCTTGAAGTCCCGGTTGTACTTGCTGGAAAGCCAGGTGGTTTTTGGTGTAATTGTTGGGTCCTTATCTTCTGAGGCTTACACGTTAGTATGGAATATCCGGTGCGCCCGGCATGGTTGTTCTGACAGACTCAAACATGATTAGGCTGTCTTTGTAGGTACACACCGGGTGGGGTTGTTCACAGGTCGGATTGCAAGCATCAAGGCATGTTTTAGTTCTTACTACTGGTTGTAAAAACCGCGAATTTCGGCGGTAAAAAATGGCCGTGCTTCACGGGCGGAATAAAAAGTTGCTAACAGGTTAGGATGTATTCGAATATTCGTTCGAACATAGCGAAAATGTGTGCAGTTCAGCTCCATTTCTTCCCCGGCAACTCTAACCAGAGAGGTTTAATGATGCACAATCTCAGCTTTTCTTCGCTGACATGCGATCACCTTTCTCAGATTCAAGAGCTCCTAGAATCCAACGCCGATTACACCCACCGCATTAGCGGTCAGAACGTCTCACCTCACGCTGCATCAGGGATTTTTGAGACTCTACCGGCAGGTGCATCGCCTGAAGATCTGCTGGTTATAGGCGCATGGCAAGATACTCAGCTCGTGGGCTTGTGCGTCACGGTAACTTATTGGCCCACCCCCGCCACCACCTATATTGGGTTACTTGCCACGCACCGCGATTATCAGGGGCAAGGCATTGGACGCCAACTCCATTCATACCTATTAGAGCGCCTCCAACTACATACAGCGATAAAAACTCTTCGTCTGGGCATCGTTGCCACCAACGCCGCATCCGCCACCCCCTTCTGGGAATCACTGGGCTATACCTTCACCGGTGAGACAAAACCACATCAGGCAGGCAGGGTCACCAGCACCGTTGAACTCTTTGAACTGCGCATAGATTATAGGCAACACGTCCGTAGAGAAGTTCAGGAATTCTGGGATACCGCCCGCACAGTACTACCGTCACTGCCTATGACTGCACCGGATGCGTGGAGCTTCGGATCCACCGCCAAGCAAGCCGATGATCTGCTTGCACTCGTACTATCGGAAACCAAAACAGCCACATCTTCAGCGCTTCACGATTACGCAGCAGAAAACGAACCGCTCCCAGTTGCCGGTCAGTACAGCGTTCTCTGCAACGGCACAGGGACTCCTCGCGCAATCATCCAAACAACCAGCGTTACCGTCACCGAATTCTGGCAAGTAAGTACCGATCACGCACAGGCAGAGGGAGAAGGTGACCGGACGCTAGATTCCTGGCGAGCAAACCACCGTCAATACTGGGAAGCTAACTCCCCCGACGGTTTTTATCCGCATATGCAAGTAGTCTGCGAGCGCTTTGCCCTGATTTACCCACAGGCGGCACGTTAAAGCTGCCCGGTGGCAAGTCCAAAGACCAGACCGAGAACCACCGGCACAAACAGCAGCAAAAGCACTAGGGCGCTGGTTATCAGACACAGGATGCTGATGCTCATCCAGACCGGGTGATGGTACTGTCCTAGACGGATGATCCCGCGCAGACTCAAAACGAACATGACCAAAAACCCGCAACAGGCTACGACGCCTAAGAACAGGCCGGGAAGGTATTCGTAGGCCTCCCCGTGTTGCAGCGCTTCGGCAACCGTTGGGTAGCGCGTAGCTACCTGTACACGAGTCACCATCCCTGCCGATAGAGCCAGCACACCAAAGGACGCCAGGCCCACACCTATCGCGGTTAGAACACCCCTGGGGTTGCGATGGAAACCGCGAGCATTGCGGATAGTTCTCTTCACGCGTTTTCTAACCATGGCAACGGAACCTTCAGGTGGTGTGTGGTGTGTGCTACCCACACGATAGCAGGAGCGAACACGGGCAAGGGCTATCTCTTACTGCCACCGACCTCGTTTTTCTGGCGGTTTTGCGCAAACCCAGGCGATAGATATCCCTCATGTGGTGCCAGCCGCCAGAGAAAAGAGAGGGCTACAGAAGACTCACGTGGTTTAGATACAAAAAAACCGACCGATTGAACCAATGTTCAACCGGTCGGCTAAGGAAGTGGAGATAAGGGGACTCGAAAACTCCAGTCCACCGCATCCACAAACCGTGCTCGCGTAATAAAGCGGTTTCTCCCGTTGACAAGCGGTTGAAAAAGGTTGCATTACGCTCTTGTTGTTGAAATTATCAACACGGGGGTATTGGACGAGTTAACACGTTACACCCGCTGACTCACGTTAGTAAGCGGAGAAACGGTGAAATGTAGTAGACATTGCCGCTTAAACGACTATTGTGTGGAGTAATAGGTGGTGTCACCTATCCGGCGCTCGCAAATACGGAATTCTTGAAAGAAATGCAGTAACCACAGCGTCTGGAAACATGTGCATGGAGGTGAAAAATGTATACCGCTATTCAGCTAAATTCTTACCTGAAAACTAAGGTTGGAGCTCATGACACCAAGATGAAACGCATGAAGCTTCTTTATTATGCTCAGGCATGGCATTTGGCTTGGTACGGTCGCCCCCTTTTTGATGATGAGATTCAAGCTTGGGATATGGGACCGGTTCCGGCGTCTGTTTATTATCACGAAAAAAGCCCAGTAACTTCAGGATCCGCTATTGCTCTGGAACCCGCTGTGGAGCACCATATTAAATCCATCATTGCTTTCTATGGAAATAAGACTGGTACGCAACTCAGCTCTATGACGCATGAAGAAGACCCATGGAAAGAAGCATACAGCTCGGGTAAGAATCAGGTAATCAGCAAAGATGCAATGTTCCGTTATTTCTCGCAGGTTTCGGATCGTCCATTAAAGCCCCCGGCATCAGCGAAGCCAGTCTCAAACGACAAGCTTCAACTGGCTTTAGCTAAAACTAATGAGAAATTCCGAGGCGTTGACAAGATCCTGGCAGATAGATGATTGAGTATGAGTATCTAACACTTGACCAGGTAGTCACTATCCATGACAGCAAATTTAAATGTAGCTTTAACGAGAATCTGCTTGCCAGCGCAGTGGGGAAGCCTCAGGCATCCTTTATGGGTTATGAAAGATATCCTACTCTGCTCGACAAGGCAGCAGCTTTGTTGATAGGGCTTGCAACAAATCACGCATTTGCAGACGGAAATAAACGTACAGCTATCAGCTGTTGTCAAATATTCCTATACATTAACGGCGTGGACATTGACCCAACCCTTGATGATGAAGCAATTGCTAATTTTACGGTTCGTGTGGTTGAAGAAAAGTTACCTCATGAAGACGTCGTACAAGGTCTAGCAAAGTTTTATGGGATATAGGAAGAAGCACCTCCTCGGCTCACCGAGGAGGTGCTTCTTTATTGAGTAGCGATCTATTTAGCTTGGGTGGTTCAGGGTGTGGGTAGCTGCAGGTTGAGTGGTGTGGTGGTGAGGTTCTTTGGTCGCTTCGCTCCCACATGGCTAGAGGTTGCGCTACGCGTGAGCTTCTTGATTCCCATCCTCCAAAGAATTCCCGAGGTTTTGAGCACCAGAGCCTCCTGGCGATACGACATTTAGACCCTCCGTTTCTTCCTTGCAGAAAATTCAGAGTGCCTGTTCGTATGATTCACCATCAGATAGCTAGTCTGCTGCTGTTTCCTTTGTGTGCCATTCTCGGTACTGGCCCTATCTCAAGTGACCCAGTCAAACGGGTCTAACCGAGCGGTTACTTGTGTTCACCTTCAGTTGCAAGCTGAAGGTGTGGAGTCAAGAACCGTAAAGGAAGAACATCTCCACATGATTACAAAAGTAACCAATAAACTCAGAATACGCTTAGAGGGTTACAAAAGCAACTAAAGAAAGTGGTGTTCTGGTGTCAAAAGTAATCATGTGTGAAAATAGAACCATGACAATCCCTGTATTCGAATTGAGAGACCGTCTCGCAAAAGCCCGCACAACCGCTGGCTACACGCAGGCAGACTTAGCAGATAAGCTGCACATCACCCGCGCCACTCTCAATCGATATGAAACAGGTCAGCGCATTGCCCCAGATTCCATTGTCCAGTCAATCGCGGAAGCAACAGGCGTGCCACGCGAATGGTTCTACGCGCAAGACGGCGAGCAAACCATAGGGACCACCACGCAGCGCTTCACCATCGAAGTAAATGCAGACGGCGCTCGCATCGTCGATTAAAACCGGCTTCTTAAAAGGTATTAATTAAAGAAACCTTCTTTTCAAGACCTAAGCTTAACCTCAGCTTAGACCCCTTGAAAGGACGATGATGGAATCTCACGCACGCCCCGAAGAATACGCCCTAGCTGCGAAGGAAAAAGAACATTCAACGCGGATAAAAGAAGAAGTTATCCAGTTCAGATTCGCCGATAACGATTCAGATGATGTGGAGATCAACGCGTGGGAACTCGCGGACGCGATTCAAGGGTTTGCTGGATTCACTGAGCAGCTGGCTAGGTCAGGTGCATTTGGTGAAGGCGTAATTCAAGGAACAAAAGTAAGACCACCTAAAGAAGGCTCGTTCATTCTCGAATTCGTTGTGCCAGTCATCGATTGGATAGCCAATAATCCGACAGGTGCTTCTGCGCTAGGGGCTACCGGCGGTGGTGGAATTGCATACACAGTTAAATCTGCAATGAAGCTAGCTATGTTTGACAAAGTCAAAGACGTTGAACCTGTCCCCAATGAAGAAGACGTCGTCAAGGTAACGTGGAAGAGCGAGGAAGTGAACTATGTGCCTAGAGTTGCATGGGATACCTTGCAAAAAGCACCCGTGAAAACACGCAAAAACTTACAAAAAATCATGGCTCCGTTAGCTGACAGTGCGGATAAGCTAGAGGTCCGTTCAGGTAATGTTGAGGAAAGTTCAGATCAAATAATCAACAATGAAGTTGAAGAAACTTTCGATAACCAGGATTTCCGAGATCTATGGGCTCAAAAAGAAGAACCAGTTGAAAAGATAGGATTCTTCGAGTCGGAGGCTGTCGTTCAAAGCATTGATTTTAGGCCGGATGGCAAATGGTTGCTCAAAGTAGGTCAGAGGGATAGGAAAGTCGCTATTGAAGACACAGACTTTCTGAGAGAGCTGGATAACGGCATGAAAATCGGAAAAGATGATACATTTCAGGTAACCATCAAAGAGACTCAACTGATCACAGAGGGGTCTAGTAAATCTGAGTGGGTAGTAGTAAAGATTCGCCGAACCCGCGTTGGAGACGGCGAAAAACTAAACTAAATCAAGGGAGGAAGATGATGCGCCAGCACCATTTCCATATAGATTTATTCTCCCTGGCAATCTTATTCATCTCCCTAGTGTGTATAGGGCTAGCGTTTATTTCAATGCTTCAAGAAGGAACTGGCGTCTGGGTGGTATTACCTCCAGCAGCTCTCGGAGTAGTTGCCATACTTGGTCTCGAAAAGAAATAGTAGAGTTTATAAAGCCCCGGTCAACTTTGTTGTTGCCCGGGGCTTGTATCTTTCTATCGGGACGCGCTCGCGTAAATACTGTTCATGACCTTTATGGCCCGGTGAATCTTTGGCGCTGCATCTCGCGTCAGGAACTTATCGGGTACGTGAACAACCGCTTTGTTGCGCAAGGAGCCTGTTTTCTGGCTTGCTGTCACGTAAAGCTCCGCTTCTGCAAAAACGCTGATGCCTAGTGCGCTTGCCGCGAGAATGAACTTTTTGACATCACGAGCGTAGGAGCTACTGATATACCCCAGCATCTTGCCGCCAACTTCCACGCCTAATGATGTCGTATAGTCTTCATTATCGCCCGATGCTGCATAATTGCCCACGAGATCTACTACAACTGAAGCCTCAGCTTCGTCCCCATTCGCAGGCACACCCGTGAACTCAACATAGTTATCGATATAGTCCTTTTTACTGCCCGCAATAGGGTACTCGTCTCCCCCATTGAGCAGAATATACTTCTTTTCGGGATCAAAATGGCCAATGTGAGATAGAGACTCCTGTAACTCCACAGCCGCAGTTCTCAAGGGTGCAGGGATAAACGTACCTTCAGCAACACATTTAGCCCGAGCTTCCGAACCTTCTTCCCACGCTTTACGTGCAGCTGAAAAAGCATCAGCTTTAGCCTTAGCAACAATATGCTGCGCCTCAACAGTTGCTTCACTGACCACCATTGACCCCTGACGCAACTCTGCGTTCTCATTAGCAAGTCGCGCAATCTCTTGCGCCATCGCACCCAATCTGGCGTTCTTAGTACCTTGCGAAAAATAAGCGAGAACATCTTCGGGAAAGACATGGGAAAATTGAGAACTCATACCGTTAACCATACGATTAAAAAGCCCTGCACAACTTCCTTGTTGTATAGGGCCTCTATATTTTTCAGGCTGCGCTCGCCAGGACACCACGGTTAGCTGTAAGCCATGCGTCGAGTATCCAGCCGGTGACGTCTAGTTCGTTGGCCCATTGTCCTGGGTCGTCGTATTGGGCGACTACTTGCTGGAGCTTCTCTGTGTCGATGAGTCGGTCTGCTGCGATGCGGTCGCATCTGTTTTCGCGTTTTGCGTGCCATACGGGGTCTGGCGTGGGTTGGTCATCATGTTCTGCATGAACGATTTCGTGTGCGAGTACGCATCGTTCGATTCGGGCTGACATGCCGGGTTTGAGCAGGATTGTTGGTGTTCCGTTGATTTTGCCAATGTAAAGACCCAGGCGGTTTGCTCCTGGGTCTTTGTAAATGATGTGGATGCCTTTGTTATCGGCATCGATGTGTGGTTCGTAGGGTTTGTGGTTCAGGTGCATGGAGATCACCTGCTTTCGAAAGGGGGGGCGTTCTGTTTAGAGGTAGTCTTCTTCGTTGATGTCTGCCGCGGGCGCGGGGGCTTCCTTAGCAGCAAGAGCGTAAGCTGAACGTGCCTGGAGAACTCTTTCGGCAGTGGCAACGACTGCTTCTGGTGAAGCTCCTAGAGCCTCACAAATTCGATCCAGTTCCGTCAGATCAAGAGAACGAGCATTTTTCCCAATAGTCTGAGAAAGTCTCGGTTGCTTTACCCCAGATAACTCCTCTAGCTTGCGCTGGGATATACCCCGCTGTCGCATGAGTTCATTAATTTCTGCGTGGACTGCCTGCGTAAAAGCGGTAGGCAGTTCTTTTGTTCCTCTAGGCATACAAGCATCCTAGCGCATATACGTTCAAAAACCTACAAAAAACATTCATAAAGTGCTTGATAAAGCTATATGAATGCATATACACTCAATATATCGACAACGAGAGGTGATGATATGTCATCAAACGAAAACGTGGCATCAGCTGTGCGAGGCCTAATGAAAGCGCACACCCCACGCCTTGTCGCCAAAGACTTGGCGGAGAAAATTGGAGTGTCGGAACACACAGCGGCACGAAAAATGAACGGCAAGTCAAAATGGACTACCGATGAGGTCGACCAAGCCGCTGAATGGCTGAAAGTGTCACCACTTCAACTAATGCGCGGACTTGCCGCTCAAAAAGTGGCGGCATAATTTTTTTACCAAAACTGAATGTATATACATTCATGCGCTCGCTAAACACTTCACTAACCAAGGACTAGACCAATGTTCAAGAAAAAGAACGATGAAATCTGCGGGGCTTCAAACCGCAAACTGCTGTTCAAGCAATCAAGTCGCGAGCATCTTCAGATCGTAGAGAGCTTTCTGCATTACCTCATTGATTCGCAAGATCAGATGATTCACTCTGACCCAGCAACCAGCGGCCTCAAGAAGATGCAGTTGAAAGCGTCCAACAGGGCACTCAACGCTGTCCATGACGAAGTTATTCGAGAGCTAACCATTCGAAGCTCGCAACACCCGTCTACTCGGCATCTAGAGCCGGTAGCCGCATAGGAGCGACCATGCGAAAAGGTTCACTCCTCTCCCCCGAGCAGGTATCCGAACAGCTTGGCGGGACGCCCAGTGCGAGGACTCTCAAAGACTGGGCCAGCAAGGGCAAGGTCTCTTACACCGGTGGCGTAGTCAACGGGATGAGGATGCCTATCAGGTTCACTCAAGAGCAGTTTGAAGAGCTGTTGCAGATGTTCAATAAGCCAGCCCGAGAGATTCACGAAGTATCTCGTTCACAGGAAGTGACTCATCTTGATGCGAAACGCAAAATCAGTCAGCTCTACATCGCTTAGGCAGTACATGTGGGAAGCAGTGCCTGGCGCTGAATCCGCTACGCAAGCTACTGAAATCATCCAAGCATGGAATGTGCTTGGTAAGGGAAAGCCGGCAACACCCCAAAACGTTGCTGAGGCATTGAACAAAGCTTTTGACGAAATCGGGCAAGCGCTCAAACCCGTAATGCTAGGTCTCGCGGAAATTGCTGAAGCATTGCACGGTATTTTCGCTCCCTTGAAAGATATTACCCGAGACGATTTTGGGTTGGCACTATGAGCAAGCATGAACCTGTTATCAGTGAAGTGCACAGCACAGTAAAACGCCTTGGCGGTGCATCACTCTCAGACTTCTTCTATACCAAGGTGAGCTGCCTGGACTGCTCGTACGAGGAAGACCGGGACGCGCAAACCGCTATGCGTCATCTGAATAACTGCGAAGAAATAGAAAAGCTCGCTCTTGAGCACGCGCAACGAAGCGTTGCTACCACCGAATAATTACCCCACTTTTTAGAGCATCCGTTAGGGTGCACCGGGCATTCCTTTGCCTTTTTACAGATTTTAGGACACTAAATGGCTACCAAAACCAAGTACGAGCGAGTGAGTTTCCGCTTCTTTGAAGCTGATGGAACTCAGCGCATCGTCCAGACTCAGCATCGCGATATCAAGTTCCGAGATAAGAAGACCCGCCATATGGCGTTGCATCGAGCTATTGCTGAAGTGTTCCGCATGAAAGGCCCTTTCGATGTGGATCATTCAACCGGTGAAATCTTCTTGTACCGCGTGCAGGGCAATGCTCCATCTCTCGCTGGTAAGTACAGCACGGCTGAAATCAGTCAGAGCGAATACGAAGACTCCGGTGAACAGGTTGCCCGAACCAATCTTTTCGAATCCTAAGGTAGTGAGTTTTGATGAGTACTCGCAAACGTATTTGCATCGGCTTGAGTCTGCTTTTCTTGGCGGGTCTGCTGGGGCTGTCAGTTGGATTGGACGTTGTTCATGGCGGTCCGACGTTCAATGGCAAGAGCCTTCTTGCTCTGGTGTTGGGTTTCGCTGGCTGGTATGAGATCAGCGACGCGCTCGATATTGCTCAGCACAACGAGGAAGTAGAGCTGCAGGAGTTCCGCCGTCGGGAAGCTCTTGGTCAGTGGGAGGTGGATCCTCATGGCAACCAATCAGATGGTCACGGTAGCGAGCTTGCAGCCTGAGCCACGTAAGACTGAGCCCCGGTACTGGTTCCGACGTCGAAACGAGGACTGGTTCAAAGGAACCCGCGCTCTAGCTCGCGTGAGCGTCACCAAAATGACGGATCAGCTGGCCGAGATAGCCCGTGGAATGCCGAATGCATCGGAGCAGAAGATTCTCAGCACGTACCGGGCTGAACAGGGCATTACCAAAGAAAACCTCCGTGAACGCGCGAACTGGGAACGCCAGCACCTGCGCTAAAAAGCTGGCCCACAAGACTTCACCGAACCACACTTCACCGCCAAGTATTTCTAAGGAAATTTATGATGACTTCACGATTCAACCAGAAGCTGCAACACCTGTCAGTCTCACAGGTTCGCCCTAGCTCTTTGAACCCACGCGCTGATGTGGGCGATGTTAGCGAACTGGCTGACTCAATCCGCGCCAAGGGCATTGTCCAGCCGTTGACTGTGCGTGAACATCCGAGCATTGACGGCGACTTTGAGGTTATCGCTGGGCACCGTCGCCTTGCAGCAGCTAAAAAAGCTGGTCTGCTCAGTATCCCTTGCATTGTTGATGCCAGCGTCAAGGACGATAAGACCGTTCTGCAGACCATGCTGATTGAGAACGTCCAGCGCGCGAATATCACCAAGTCTGAAGAAGCAGCCGCGATTCAGGGCATGCTCGATTTGGGGATGAATATCAACCAGGTTGCTAAGAGCATCGGACGCAAGCACGAAACGATTGAGTCTCGCGTGAAGCTGGCTGGAATGTCTGAGCGCACTCAGAAGCTGGTGGATTCAGGCAACGCGACGCTGGACCGTGTGGTCAAGGTGGACGAATTTAAAAATCATCCTGAAGTTCAGAAAGCTCTTGAGGAGAATATCGATCACTTCAATTTTGACTGGGAGTATAACCGGGCTAAGGAAAAGCTGGATTGGCTAGACAACGTTTCTCAGGCTCAGGAAGCTTTAGAGTCTATTGGCTTCACAATCATTTCATTTGAGGAAGCTCGTGAGGGTTATAAGAGAATCACCAATTACAACTTGCAGGACCAGTTCCCTGGGGATGCTCCTACAGTTGCAGCTTTGACTAAGGATCATTTCTCGGCCGAGATTTTGGAAAATATTGCGGATTACCGCGTGGTGCTCAACCATAACTCCCGTGTGGTGCAGTGGTGGATGGTTGAAGATGAACCTGAGCGTAGTCCTGAGCCCACGGCCGAGGAACTTGCTGAGCAGAAGCTTCGTGAAGAAGCGGAAACCGCGTTGCGCACCTCGCGGGTGACCTTTGTGGAGCATCTGAAGGATGTCATTTCTAAGCCGAAGAAAATCAAGGACGCTCAGAAGATGCTTGCCCGCTACATCGTGGGCATGGGGTATCAGCGTAAGGACATTGCAGAGCTTCTGAGCATCGATATTCCTGAAGGTGTTTCAACCTTCGAGCAGGTTTCTTCTTTTCTGGTTGAAGAGCTGCAGAAGTTCACCACTGAGCAGTTGGCGCTGGCGCTGATGCTGGTGCAACTGGGGTCTGGTACCTCGACGCCGTATTACTTCTTGTTTGACCTAGACAGGTTTGACCCGCGTAGTCATGATGCCAGCGTTACTCGTTTCTCTCGCGAGGTTCTGCGTGACGCGGTGGGCTGGCAGGAGTCGCCGGGTGAAAAGCTGGCCCGCGAGTTCTGGCAACCGGCTATCGACACTGAAAATTCTTCAACCGCCATCAATGACGAGGTGAAATTCTAATGACTTATAAGTACCGCGATCCTAAGCGTGCAGGAAATAATCCGACGACTGTTGATTCTCAGCGCGTGATGGTGCTTGAGAAAAAATTGGAAGTTTCAGCTGCTAATTACGCTGGTATGCGCAAGGTAGCTGAGCGTCTAGAGCGTGAGCGCGACAAAGCACGTGATGAGCGAGACTCAGTACAACTGAAACTCAACACCGTTCTTGATTCCCGCGATCTTGCTATCGGCAAGGAGAAGGACAAGCTCAAGGAAGAACGCAAGCGCGGTAAAGCTCGGTTGGAAGAGCAAGCGAACACGCTGCGTGCTGCTTACCAGGGCAGGATTGATGAGCTTGAGAAGAAGGTCGCGGAGTACGAGAACCCTGCGCATGCCGGCAAGCTGGACGCTGAAGCTGTGAACGCGTTGGAGCAGATTATTGATGAGCGTGACGCGCGCATTATCGATCTGGAACAACAGTTGCAGTCCTTTATGAGTATTCAGGATTCTGTGGTGTTTGAGGGAACTCTTGAGACTGCTCAGCTATTTGGTGGCTCCATCATTGACCTGACGCCGGGGGTTTTGGCTGATCTTGGTGGTAAGCGTCTGCGTTTGGTGGTGACTGCACCGTGAACGAAGCTATCAAAGTCATTATTGCCGTTCAGGTGTTCTATACCGGCATGACCCTTATTTTCTCGGTCTGCCTGATGTACGCCTGTGGCTGCATCACCCGGTTCCCAGTCATTATCCGCAACCCGCGTTCTCTCGGGCGCTGGTTCTTCACTGGAAAGGTTCACCCCGTTGATTCCTAAAGATTATGAGGACGCCATCGATGCCTGGATTGATGAAGCCCAGTATGAGGCAGGGCGAGCCGGTTACAACCAGTCTCGGGTTGACCGTCTGACAAAGAAAGTCACCCCGAGCCCATTCCCAAAGCCCATCCGTAAGGAGTCAACCCGATGAGTGGAAAATACCAACGCGACCACGCTGGCAGCATCAGTGTCGACCGATCCCAGCCACTATCGGTGCAACCCCGCACGCCACTCGTCGGGCAGTGCAACATCTGCCCAGAAGGAACAGGTATCTGGCAAGCACCCGTCGAGATTGAAAACCCAATCGCCTTCCTCGCTGATGAACTCCGATACCACCTCACCAATACACACGGCATCCAGCCATTACCACGACAATGACCAGCCGATACTGCCGAATCTGCAAAGCACACGGCCACTACACAAACGACCACCCTGCAAGACCTGAAAGGAGCTGACCAATGAACACCATCCAAGTCTTAGACTTCCAAGGTCACGGTGTCCGTACCGAAGTGAGAGATAACAAACTTACTTTTGCGCTCTCTGATGTTTGCTCAGTGCTCGGAGATGCCAACCCCTCAAACGTTGTAAAACGCGTCCGAGAAAGCTCCCTCCACATTGTGGAGGTAGATACCGGGTACGGGGTCAAACCCATGAATTTCGTTGATGAACGCGGACTTATTCGCATTCTCCAGACCAGCCGTTCTCCACTTGTGGAATCTTTTCAAGACTGGGCTGACGAGCGAGTAGAACAGTTGCTCAGCGGCAAGACCGTAAATGCTGCCGGCGTGGTCGGCGGTGAAGACGCGATTATTGCCCAGGCAATGGGGATTCTGGACGCACGAGTGAAAGCGGCAGAACATGCTCTAGCTATTGCGGCGCCTAAAGCCCAGGTTTACGACGATTACATGACCTCAGACGGTTCGCACTCTGTTGCTCAAGCTGCAGGGTTACTAACGCAATCGGGCATTGTCATCGGGCAAACACGCCTCTTCGCTTTCTTGGACAACATCAAGTGGACCTACAAGCGTGGCAAGACTCGACAAATCATGCAGTACGCACGTGAACAGGGGCTACTGGTTTATAGGGCACGTACTTATCCAGACCCAATCACTGGTGAGCGGAAAACAGCTGACCCGCAAATCCGTGTAACACCTAAGGGGCTAGAAAAGCTCCGCATCAAACTTTTACCACCACTAACTGAGGAGTTGGCAGCATGAGTGTTTTTCAGGTTGATACGCAGGAGTTCATCACGATGTTGCAGGCGTTGCTTCCTTTTACTTCTGCAAATAAGGACAGTACGCCGGATCAGCCGGCTGTTGAGGAACTTATCTTCGGCAATCTCACCGGTTCTGGTGAGCTCGCGCTAACGACCTACGAGAGTTCAGCGGATTGGGCTATTGGCATGGTTCGTATTCAGGATGCTGATGGCGAGCTGGTGGATTTCGCAATTCATCGTGATGAGGTTCCAGCTTTGGTGTCTCAGTTCCGCGCGAAGGTTTTTGAATCCACGCTGGCTATTGAGGTCAATCATTCGGAGTTCGAGACCGTCACAGTCCGCGACGAGAAGCGCGTTACTGAGTATGGCCGCCGAACCCTCTTGCACTTCCAAGAGGAAGGGAAACTGTTCGGTAACCGCGTTACTCAGTTCGCCGGCGCTGATGGACGCCAGTATTCACTGCGAAATATCTGGGTGAACGCTGCAGGGAACATTGCACCGTCTCAAGTGGTGTATGCGACCTGCGCACCCTCTGATTTCAAAGTACTCACCAAAGCCACGAAGCTTCTAGGCATCCCAGTGATTCACATGACGGGTTCACACACCGCGCTAGCCCGAATCGGCGAGAACTTTATCGCCCGCCTCTGGCTCAGCACCAGCGACCAAGAATTCATGGAAACCGGCAAATGGGCAAACATCCTCGAGACTGCCTCAGCTGGGTTCCCAGAACACAAGATCTATGACGAAGGGGAGGAAGAATCATGATTCACCTGGGCGACAGTATCCACCACGAGGGGCACGGCACTGTCCCGCAATATGCTGGCTGCGACTGTGGTTGCGACCCATATGACCGTGACGAAGACACCGAATACTGGCACAAAGAAGAACACTATGGAAATAGACAAGAAGGTATCAAAGCATGAAAAGAGATTGGCTAAACCGATTAAAAGAAGGGCATGAACAGTCCAACAAAATGCGAGATGAGCTGACAAAAACTGCTCAGGAGATTTCTGAAACCTGGGAGAAAGAAGCCACAGACGCAATCCAGAACGGCAACGAAGAAGCGTTCATCGCAAGTTCAACGAACGTCGGTCTAAACCTTCTTCAGCTTGAGCAGGCAAAGAACACCATCGCCATCGACACATTGAATGTGGCGCTTATCGAAATACTCAACGCGCTACGAGATATCCACCAACTCCTTGAAGAACGGAAAGACGCAGAAAAATGAAACCCACTAAATACACCAAGAAGCCGATAACCATCGAAGCGATGCTTTTCGACGGCACCCGAGAATGTGGCACTGAAATCATGAAATGGATCTCCGAATCACGAGTCGCAGGTCCCACCTTATCTGCAGGTTTCAGCGAACTCACCGAATATACCTCCTGGGTTGAAGGTGGATATGTCGACTGGAAGTTCGAAATCGAAACGTTAGAAGGCACGCTAACCGCCGAACCCGGTGACTACATCATCAAAGGCACCAAAGACGAGTTCTACCCCTGCAAGCCAGATATTTTCCAGCAGACCTATACGGAGCAAGTGCAATGACCACTAACAACCGCTACAACATCAACGGTATTCAAATCGCTGAGACTAACGGAGATATCCACCTCTCTCTAGGCGACATCAGCAACCGAATCATGACACCCCGACAGGCAGATGAAATCGCGAAAAACATCCGCGAAGCATCATCACAAGCGCAACGCACCCGAGCAGAAATACGCAAATCGGGCCACACCGCAAAATACCTCATCGAGGACGAACCGACACACCCTGCGCAACTCAACAGCCTCACCCTCCAAGACTTCGAAAACGACCCAGCACTCATCGGCATCGACAAAAACGGCAAAAAAATCAACTACGCCGGAGTCAAAGCAGGAATGTGGATAGCCACCAAATCTCCAACTATCCGAAAAATCACCTATCCAGGACTCACAGACGAACAGATCTTCCAAGCCATCTACGGCCCAGTAAAACCCAAAAAATAACCACACCCCATGACCACCAACCAACCAAGGAGTCCACCCCATGCAAACACCACACACAACGAACACCACCACCGGCGCTCGCGGAGTGTGGTTCTAACATGCCATGGCTTCGTGTAGGAGATACCTCAGCGACTCACCCGATTGTGTTGCGCGCACTTGAGCTGGACGATGCAGATGACCGAATCCTCAATGAGCTCTTTGGATTCGTCTCTCGTTGCGCCGTACTCGCCGCTGCTCATAAGACGGACTACATCGTTGAAACAGGTATCGCCAAACAGGTGGCTGGAATGTCACGCTGGCAGGCTCTCACTGAAGCCGCTGTATTCAGCGGTTACTTCACACGCGTGGAGGGTGAGGACGGCCGTCTTGCTTTCAAGCTGGTGAGCGACGATGAGTTGTTCCACATGCGTTTGAAAGACGAAATCGAATGGGAACGTACACAGCGCAATGACACTCGTAATAAGTCGCTCATTGTGCCGGTTCGTCATCGTGACGGTGATGGTTGCCGCTGGTGTGGCCGTCTTGTTCGCTGGGGAGACCAGAAATCAGGCATCGGGGGAACTTATGACCACGTCAAACCGGGCGTAGGTGCAGAGACTCCTGACGATCTTGTAGTAGCTTGCCGTCAGTGCAACTTGTCGCGTCGTAATGATGTGGAAAGCTGGCAGGGGCGACAGCTACTGAATGTTCCCAAAGACCCCTACTACAGCAAGAAGAGTATCGCTTTCCTTGCTGAAAACGGGATTACAGTTACCAACCAGAAAACTCTCGATATGGAGTTTGAAGGACGCGCTGAGTCATTCAAACCTGTGGTTGAGTCTCCTTCACCGGTCGAATCGAACTCGGTTGATCGCGACACCGTTGAGCCTGAAACACTGGCTCCGGGTCCCGCTGATCCTGAGTGCACGGCTCCCGGTGAAGTAGAGACTCCTGCAGCTGATAGCTCAGATGACTGGAATCCTACTCTTGATGAATTGGATGACTACATCGAAGTGTCAGGCGAATACCCTGCCTGGCACCCGATGCACATCGCTAACGCTGAAACGGTTGAATCGAACCCTGTAGAGCCTGAAACATCGGCTCCGGGGCGTACGGCTCCCACCACAGCGCCAGCCGCGGGAAAACCCGATTCACTCAATCACTCCGAATTATTCGCAACATCCACTCCGTCGGATTTGGATTTGCCGGGACGGGACGGGACTGGAAAGGAGAAGAACTCTATACAAGAGAACTCTCCAGAACCTAAAGACCATGGCACCACTGGAACTAAACCCAGAAGAAGACGACGTAGAAGAAGTAAAGGACAGAAGAATGACTAAACCAATCCAAGGTTTCTTCCCACCTTATTTGAACATGAGTGCATCGGAAATCCGTCTGCACAACATCAACCAATGGACCGAGAAACAATTTCAAGACAATGTCATCGACCTGGCGAAACAGCTTGGTTATGACCTGATTTATCACACCCATGATTCCCGCCGTTCACAGCCTGGGTTTCCTGACCTTGTTCTCATCAATTCTCGAACTGGCCGAACGCTGTGGAGGGAACTCAAGTCAGCTAAAGGACGCATCCGCAAAGAACAGCAGATGTGGATTGACGGGTTGAAAGCTGCAGGGCATGACGCTGAGGTCTGGCGTCCAGAAGATTGGTTCAGCGAGCGCATCAGGAATGAGCTTTTGGGAAAGGTTGTGGCATAGATGGGTGAGCATGTGGATTCGGTTGATTGTTCGTGCTTTGGGTGTATTCAGGTGTGGGAGACTCGGTCTCGTGCGCGTGATGCTTTGACGTTGTTGTGTCGGGAGCATCCTCGGTTTGATGTTGTTGAGTTTGGTGAGGTGCCGCCGGTTGAGATGTCTTTGATTCAGCAGTTGCGTCTTGCTTCGCAGAATACGGTTGCTGGTGGCGGTGGCACTGGTAAGGGTGCTGCTGGGTTGCCGTTTGACTTTGTGGCGACTGAGATGATGGATGCTTTGGCTGCTTGTTTGCATGGTGATGCTGTTGAGCTTGGTCTTGTGGATGGGTTTGCTTCGATTAGTCCTGAGTTTGATGGTGAGGTTCTTCTTGGTGCTTTGGGGTCTGTGGATGCTGAGGTGCTGGAGTCTAAGTCTGTGGTGTGGCGTGATTGGACGACGAGGATTGTGGATCATCTGAATCCTGGTCGTAAGACCCCTATTCCTGGCAACTGTCCTAATGCTGAGTGTGGTGCTAGTGATTGGGTCACGGTTGATGAGGATGGTGGGTCGGTTCATGCTCCTGCCTTGTATGCGGTGTGGAAGGATGAGCGTGTGGATCATATTCAGTGCATGTGCTGTTCGATGTTGTGGCATCGGCATGAGCTGTTTGATTTCGCTCGGTTGATGGATCCTTTTATCTTTCAGAAACTGCTTGCAAATAGTTCTGTTGAAGATTAATATTGTTCTCGCAGGGGTTTACTGTAACTAAGAACAGTAAGCCAGGCCGGAAGCTCCGACACTCCAAGGGTCGGGGCTTTCGTCGTTTAAAGAATACTTATTAACCCTTTGTGAAAAGTATTTGCTTGAACGGAATTACTTGGTGTGTGAAGTTACGTGCATGGGGCGTCGTGTTCAGGTTGGATTGGAACCTGCACGGCGCTCTTTGTGTATGCCTTGCTAGCTCAATTGGTAGAGCACTCGATGTGTAATCGAGGGGTTGTCGGTTCGATTCCGGCGCTGGGCTCTTGCTGTTGGTTGGAGTTTTACGGATTTTTCGCCAGCCAGCGGCATTCTTTTATGAAGGAGAAATTATGGCGAAGCTAGTCCTCGACAATGGTAACGAGATTGAGATTACCGGTCTCGAAGATGTTAACGAAGCGTACGACGCAGTGGTAGTTCTTCGAGAACAGATCCTTGATGGTCAGATTCTCGATGGTTTTGCAATGGGGGCTTCGCCTAACCTTTCTGCTGTTGTGCAGGTTGGTCTACTGTCAGTGGCTTTGCAAGAGAGTAAGTCTGGTTCCTGGGCTGAGCGCGATGGCGACGACGAGGACTGATGCGGTAGCTAACCCTAAGCCTGGGTCTCGTGGGTATCTGAAGTGGTACTGGACGAAGGGGCCTGGGCTTGCGAAGTGGGTTAGTTCTCCGCATCCGTGGACTACGTTGTACAACCACCTGAAGAAGCACATGGCTGATGCGATTGCTAAGCGTGTTGCATCCCAGTGGTTTCATGATGTGACTGGGATGTGGCCAGGTGAGCGTAAAGGCAAGAACCCATTAGGTAAAGGTTAGGCAATGGCTTGGAAGTCTAAGAGTTCTCGGACTGTTCCGTTGCCTAAAGATTGGTGGCGTCTTCGGGCTAAGCGTTTGAAGATGGACGGTCATCGTTGCGTTCGTATTCGTGAAGACACCGGCCAGCGCTGCATGGAGAAGGCAACCGATGTGAATCATATCGGCTCACCTCATGATCATCGTATTGAAATGCTTGAATCGCTTTGTTCTTGGCATCATAACCAAGAAACGGGGCGTCAAGGTGGCTCTCGGGTGCGTCAAGCGAAGAAGTCTGTGAGTCATCCGGGGTTGGCTGGTGGTTGACCCTCCCCTTGGAGGGTCTCCCGGCACCCCGGTTTTGCCCTTGTCCGCTGCGTTCTGCCTCTCGCAGTGTGTACGGGTCTGGGGGAATTGAGAAAGTCCTAGTCAAAACGTGATTTCGGTCTTAGAAAATGTGTTCGAAAGGGGTGTTTTTGTATGGCTGGTAATGGTCCTGCCCCTCAAAAAGACGCTATTCGGCGCAATAAAAAGCCTGAATTTACGCAGCTGATTGAGGACGGATCAGTTCATGGTCCTGACTTGCCCGAAGGCGTTCTTCCTGACGGTCAGCAATGGCATCCAGTCACTAGACAGTGGTGGGAGAACTGGCGTAGTTCACCGCAGGCGACGCGTATGCTCTCGGCGCCTGACTGGGATTATCTGCTTGATACCGCGCTGATCCACCACAATATGTGGATGAATGGTCGTTGGGATTTCGCTTCTGAGGTTCGTCTGCGTGTCGCAAAGTTTGGTGCTACCCCAGATGACCGCAACCGTCTCCGGGCCGAGATCGTGACCGTCCCAGAAGTGAGTGAAGGTCTTGATACTGACGTTATTCAGATGTCTCCGTATAAGAACCGTCGTGGACGTCTTCTGAGCGAGGAGTAGCCAATGCCTCGCACTCTCATAAAGCCTGAAGGTGCGACTCGTAAACGATCCCTTGGTTTTCTTGCTTGGTGGTGGATTGAGACTTTTCTAGTCAATGGTCCAGGTGATGCTCACGGAACGCCGGTCAAGCGCGGTGATGAGTTCGGCGGTTTTATTGTTGACTGCTATCTGCTCGATGAAAATGGAGACCGCCTTGTGGACTCTGCCTTTTTCTCCCGTCCGAAAGGTTGCGATAAGTCGGGTATGGCTGCGCATCTGGCGATATTCGAAGCTTTTGGGCCTTGTCGCTTCCTCGGCTGGGCGGAAGGTGGAGAATATTACGAGTTTCTAGGTCAGCGTTACTACTACTCCCCCGGTGAACCAATGGGCAGGCCGGTCACTGACCCTGTTGTACGTGTTATGGCGACCGAAGAAGGGCAGACTGGTAACACCTACGACAATATTTACGTGAATCTCACTGAAGGCCCGCTCTCAGCGCTGACCGCTCAAGGGATGGACGTAGGTTTGACGCGCGTAAAACTGCCAGACGGTGGCGAGATTGTACCGACTTCATCAGGCTCAGCGTCTAAAGACGGTGGCAAAGAAACTTTTGTGGTTTTCGATGAGACCCATCTGTACAACATCAAGCGCTTGCGCGATATGTACAGCACGGTCAAGCGAAATCTCGCGAAGCGCGCTAAAGGTGCCGGCACTTGGTATCTGGAAACAACGACTATGTACGCGCCAGGCGAGGATTCAATTGCTGAAGCCACCTACCAAATGGCTCAAGCGATTGAGGACGGCAAGTTCCGTGGACGCGCTCGCATGCTCTATGACCATCGTGGCTCTCAGCTGTCGGATCTCAATAATCATGACAAGCTGCGCGAAGCAATCATTGAGTCGTATGGCGAGGCTCTTGAATGGAACTCGGTTGAAGGCATCATGGATGACATTCTTGATTTGCGTTCAACGGTCAACGATTCACGCCGATACTTCCTGAATGCACTGGTGGAGGGCTCGAACGCATGGCTGACGCTGGACACTATTCAGAAAGCCACTGCTGGACTTCCCGAGAAATGGGGAGGCATCGTCAACAACGGTGACAAGATCACCCTGGGATTTGACGGCGCGCTAACCCACGATGCTACGGCTCTAGTTGCTTGCCGCGTGGAAGACGGCCTCATATTTCCACTGCTGATTCAAGAACGCCCAGACGGGCCAGAAGCTCGCGACTGGCGCGTAAATATCAAGAAGTTTGAAACCGCTGTAGATAGCGCCTTTGAGCGATTCGAAGTTGTAGGCTTCTTTGCTGATCCCCCGTACTGGTACGACCAGGTAGACGACTGGGAGAAGAAGTACGGCGACCGCCTCGTTGCAACCGCTACAGGTAAAGGCAAAATCGCTTTCTATACCTCGTTTGATTCATCGATGCACCGCGCACTGCAGCGCTTGAAGATTGCGCTTGGTGACGGCCGCGCGAAGGTCATTCCGAACCGGCAGCTCAAACGTCATTTACAGAACGCGCAGAAGTGGACGCGCTCGCGCAATTTCGAAGTGATCGGTAAAGAATCCAAGAACAGCGTCCGAAAGATTGACGCGGCTATTGCTGCAACTTTGGCGTATGAAGCTAGAGCAAATTATCTGGCTAAGCCTGAACAACAAGAGAAACCGAAAGATACGTTTGTGCCTTTCCGCGCTTACTAGGAGGGATGAAAACCAATGGCATTCAGTAAAAACTTGGTAGATACTCCCGGTAGTGATGAGTGGTGGGTCAAGCGTTTAGCTAAGTCTTTGGGCGATCGTCGGCCGCGCATCGAGAACCTACAGATGTGGCTCGATGGTAAGCCTCCGCCTCCGTGGGAGATGACGGGCAAACAGAACCGTGAGGCTTATGAGCGATTGCTTAGTATCGCGTCGTTGAACTTGGCTGAGCTGATAGTTTCTTCAACGCTGTATCGCGTGCAGGTTGAAGCTGTTAGTTCTGGTACTAATCCCACCGATGAAGAAGCGGCACGCATCATTGAGCTGATGCTTGCCACTGACGCATCGGCGCAGTTTCGCCAGGCTATTGAGTGGATGCTTTCTTTGTCTGTCTCGTACCTTCTGGTGCGTCAGGTTGAAACCGAAAACGGTATGGAAGGTCGCATTACGGCTGAGCATCCTTCTGAGGTAGTAGCTGAAGCTGACCCGCTAGACCCCGCGAAGAATGTCGCGGCTCTAAAGGTCTATCGCGATGACGCCCGTGGGCGTGATGTCCTTGTGCTTTATCGTGCTGGGTACCAACGCATAGCTTATAAATACGGTGCCACGAGTATCTGGAAGAATCGTGTCAGTCTGAACGGTTACGACTGGTCGGATGAGTTTTTTGATTCGGAATTTGTGGGTCGTGAAGATTCTGAGCTTGATGACGTGCCCATTTATACGTTGCTCAACCGGTTTGGTGTGGGTGAGTATGAGAAACATATTCCGCATATGCAGCGCATTAATCACACCATTCTTCAGCAGATGATTATCACCGTCATGCAGGCGTTTCGACAGCGCGCGGTTAAGGGTGTGCCCGGTACTGACCCGAAAACGGGTAAACAAATCGATTATGCCAATATCTTCACCTCTGATCCTGGCTCTTTGTGGATTCTCCCAGAAGCAGCCAACGTTTGGGAATCAGGGCAAGGAGATATCAATCAAATCATTTCAGCTGTCACCAAGGACGTTGAGCGTCTGGCAATTGCCGCGCAATCACCGCTTTATGCCTTGTCCTCAGATGCCGCTCAGCAATCAGCTGCATCTTCAGAGCTAATGCGTGAAGGCCAGATTTTCAAAGCAGAAGATTTGCAGAAACGACTGACCCCACGCTTTGCTGCAGCAATTTCTCACATGCTCAAATTCTCTGGTGAAAAGGATTTGGCTGACCGGCGAAAGATGCGCGTTATTTGGGCGCCGGCTCGACGCTCATCTCTACTCGAACGCGCGCAGTCTGGCCAGCTTGCGGCATCATCTGGGTTGCCTTGGCAGACAGTGGCGGAGAAATTCTACGAGTTCTCCCCCGCTGAGATTGAGCAGATGAAAGCGCACCGTATGGACGATGCTCTCAACGCCGTACTCAACGGCGCTAGCGCATTGACCACCTCAGACGTTTCAAACCAAACACCAGTTCAAGGCTAAGGCGGTGGTGAGATTTGGCTCAGAACAATCTCACCACCAAACTAGCCCAGACGGTGCTCAGCTCAGCAGGAATGCAAGGCCGCCTGGTGTCAGCAATGATGCAGGCGCTCGCTGAGATTTGGGGTTCGTTTGACGGCTGGTATGACGATGACGGCGTTGAGCAGGCTGCTCAACTCGCTGTTGATGCTGAACAGAGGGTTCTGGAGCAAGTGAAGACGTTGGCTGAGTCAACGATGCAGGCTTTGATGCTTCAGACTGGGCAAGCTTTGAAGGCCGAGGCACCTCAGCCGTTTGAGTATCCGCGCGGAGTTGATCCGTTAGAGGTGTGGAAGCGTCCTGCTGAGCAATACCGTTACGCTGTGTCTGTTGGCGAAACAGAGCAAGATGCGTTGTTGGCAGCGCTCGACCGTGTGGAGCACATCGCTAATACTGATGCGCAGCTTACGCGGCGTGATGCTCAGGTTCGTCAGCTACGGCGCTCGGACAAGGTTATTGGGTACCGACGCATAATTCATCCTGAACTCTCTAAATCAGGCGTCTGCGGTCTATGCATTGTGGCCGCGGACAGGGTTTACAAAGTTGATGACTTAATGCCGATTCATGACGGCTGTAACTGCGATGTAGCTCCCATAACTAAAGCTAATGATCCTGGCATGAGTCTGAACCAAGATGATTTGAAAAAGCTGTATTCAGCTGCAGGTGATTCAACCGCGGCTAAAGACCTAAAAAATATCCGTGTGGCATCCTACGAGCATGGTGAGCTTGGTCCTGTGCTAATTCGTGCCGGCGATAAATATCTAACTGAAGACGAGGCTAAAACTCGCAAACGCGCCCGCAAACCAAAAGTTGCTGTGGTCGATACCAGCAGCTTGCGATACCTACGCCAGAAAGAAGACCGTACTAAGCACGATTTGAACCGTCTTATTGGCAACGCGAGAACCCAGCATGAAGCGTATCAACGTCGCATCCAAGAACTTCGAGACAGCGGAATGTCTGCTCATGACCCGAAGGTCTTAGGAATGATTTTCGCTCGCCGCCGTATGGAACAAGAACTCAAAAAGTACTCGAAAGAATTGGAGAAAGTCGCATGAGCGTCAAGCTTATCGTTGGAGCTCCCGGCGTAGGTAAAACCACCTATGCACAGAAGCTCGCGCAAGAAAATGACGGCATCGTCGTAGACCTCGATGAGTACCGTAAAGCAGCTCCCACTGAGGATATCGCCCAGAAATGGCGACTGGATGCTGAAAACGCCGCCCACAGCTTCGAAAAAGATGTTTATGTGGTTCGCACTCTCGCTGACGCTAAAGAGCGCGCAGAAGCCGCTGAACGCATTAAAGCAGACGAAACCATCGTGTTGATGACTTCACCGGAAATCGCCAAGAAGCGTGTGACCGCTCGGGACGGTGATGACTCAAAGCACGAAGCGATTACTCAATGGTGGAACACCTTCAAGCCCAACAGCGGTGAAACAACCTTGGTGCTGGATGAAGACATCATTCCCGAACCTGAAGATGAAGAGCATGGTTCAGAGGATGACGCCAAAGACTCTGGTTCTACTGAATCTGACTCTGAGTCAGCGGAAGAACCAGACGAAGCTGACTCCCCGCAGTACACCGAGGAATCCATCGCTGAACTCCTCGAACAAGCCCGGCTCGAAGAGCGCAACAAAGTCGCATCAGAGTACGCGACAAAAATTTTCGATTCCAACTTCACCAGCTCAGCTCTATCCCGTGGAATCGACGAAGAACGTCTCTCCGTCATTCGAGCAGGCATCAACCCAGCTCTCTACGTCGGTGAAGGCGGTGAGCTAAAAAGCGATGAACTCAACGCGTTCTTCGATGCGCTCGCACCTGCTCAGTCTAAGCGCGGCCCGTCAAATCATGCAGGCTACCGTAACTCAACACCGATTTCCGGCAAAGAGCACGGCAAGGCGATGGCTGAGGAATTTCTCAACAAAGGAAGGTAAGAAATGGCTCTGATTACTAATAGCACCTCAAACCTCGGTGGTGACCAGTCATGGCTTGCGTCAGCGCACGCCATCTGGAACGGACGCTCAGTCACCGTTGATCTCTCCAAGTTCACCAAGGAAACCCATTACCCACAGGGGTTCATCCCCCAAGGTTTCCCCGTGACCATCGGAGAGGACGGTCTCGCAGTCCCCTACGACGGCACCAACCTCGCAGGACACCTGCTCAACGACTACCCCGTCGATGCAGTCAATGCAACCGGCAAGATTGAAGCCGCAGCACTACTCGACCACGGCCGCGTCGTTGCTTCAAAGGTCCCCTTCCAGGGATTCAAAGCGCCTGCAACTCAGGCTAACACCACCATCAATTACCTCTAAGAAAGGCGGCACACGATATGGGTGTCATCAACACCGAAATCATGGATCCGGCATCACTGACCGAATTCATGCGCACACTCTACGTGGCAAAGGAAGAAAAGGACGGCGTCCTCTCAGCCTTCTTGCCCAACTTCGACATCGACGGCGCAACCATCGATGTAACCGTCGAAGGCAACCGTCCCATTGAACCTGCGAAGTACCGCGCATTCGACGCAGAACCCCGTTTTGGCGCAGACGTGCCCATGGTACAGCGCACCATCCGACTCCTCCCCCTCTCAGAGCAGGGCAAGTTTGGTGAGCTTGATGCCATCAACGGCGGTCCTTCAAGCTCAATCGAAGCAAAAACCCGCTGGGCACAGCGCCGCGCATCACGCATCGTGAACTCATACTTTGAAGCACTCGAAGCAATCCGCGCTCGCTTGCTGCTCACGGGTAACCTCACCATTACTCAGGAAGACCTGAAGATTGATGAGTCATTCGGTCGCTCAGCAGAACACAACGTCACTGCAGCTACTTTGTGGAATGCCGGTGGCGATATCCTCGATGATATCGCTTTGTGGGTTGAAACCTACAAGAAGAATAACTTTGGGGCTGAGCCTGGCACCATTGTTGCCTCTGGTCGCGTTGTGCGTCAGATCGCCAAGAACGGTGCTTTCGCAACTCAGATGGTAAACGGCGGTTCACGCGCCGCAGGTATCGAAGATATCAACGATATTCTTCTTGGTCAGGGTCTCCCGACGCTCACCATTTTCGACCGTGCTAACGCTGCCGGCCGCCTCATTCCTGATGACCGCTTGCTTCTTCTGCCTGCACCCGGTGAGAAGTTCTCTACCGAAGCAAGCGAGCTCGGCGGTACTCCTTGGGGTACTACAGCGACTTCGCAGACTCCATCGTGGGGCATCTCAGATGCTGACGCTCCCGGTCTGGTAGCGGCACTCTTCGACAACGACAAGCCCCCTGTAGGTCTTGAGGTTGTTGCAGATGCGATTGCACTGCCTGTACTTGCAAATGCGAACCGTTCACTGGTTGCAAAGGTCTTCTAACCATGGCAGCTAAAGCTAAGAAGATTCTTACAGCCAGCATTTTCGTGCGTGACCCTAAAACTGATGAGCCGGTGTTTTTGGAAGCAGGGACGCCTGTTCCTCATGGGTTCGGAAAGCTGATTTCCGATGATCACTTTGTAACTGAAGGTACTGAGGTGAAGAAAGAAACCACAGTTGTTGAAACAACCGTGCATGAAGCTAATGCCCCGGTAACTGAGGTCGTTGAGGAAGTCACTACCGAGGTAGTCGAGAACAAATCTGATGAGTTGGACCCGGATAACGCGTTCGAGACCGAGTAAGGCGGTGTTGCATGGGCATTCTTGCAATTACTCCTGAAGAAGTGCAGTACGAACTTCGTGGCATCTTGGATATGAATGATGCTGGGGTTTCAGAATGGGTAATGACCCAGATTGAAAAGGCTGAGCGTCGCTTGTTTGCTCAGTGCCCACAGACCAAAACTCTCATCGAGCGTGAAGACACTGCCACCGCTGATATGGCGAAAGATATCATCATTGAAGCGGTGGCTCGTGTCGCCCGCACTAAAGCTGACGAAGTCGGTATTAAGTCTGAATCTGAAGACGGCTATAGCTATACCGTTGATCCATTGACCCGTTCCGGGAACATCTGGTTCCCCGACAAGGATCTAGCTCTGTTGGGATGCGGCGCTGCCGGCGACGTGTTTATCCCTCGCTCGGCGTCATTGGCTCGTGGAACTATCTGGGCTGGTGGGATCTGATGGGGCTACTTGGTTCTCCACGACACACAGTGCAAGTTTTCTTGCAACAGGCTGTCACAGATTCAATGGGCGCTATTGACCATGTTCAGACAGAAGAAGTGAGCGTTCGGTGCAATGTACACCCTGTTTCGGCTAATGAAGCTGAGCAGTATGGGTTGATTCTTACAGATTCGTATCGGATAACAGCTCCCGCTGGGACTTGGCCAGGTGAACCGAACTCGATAATTCGTTGGAACGGTTTCGATTTCAAGCAGGTCGGACGCCCTCGAATGTCTCGCATGGGGGTACGGACTCAAGCAGATCGCATTTTCATGCAGAGAGGCCAGAATACAAATGGCGTCAGTTGATAAGAACGCGGGTGTCATAATCGCTCGCATGGTATCAGCGTCGGGTGAGCTCGATAAAGCAGCAGAAAAAGTTGTTCAGCGAGCTCGCCAGAATGCCGCAGGGCATTCAAAGACAGGACACTATAGTTCGAGCTTCGGCACAGAAAAAGTACCCGGCAAAAAGGGAGTAGTTGATACTGTCGCCTACAACGATGACCCGAATGCGATGTCCATTGAATTTGGGCATTACACAAAAGGTGGAAAGTTTGTACCTGGTCAGTTCAACTTGACGAGAGCGGCACAAGAATGAATCCAACTGAATTTGTTCAAACTGTCCTTTCCCAAGCCATTGATGTACCAGTTCATTCGCAAGTACCCCTACAAGTGCCAGATACCTTTCTCCTGCACACCATGACCGCGAACCGGCCAGTAGCTAACGGGCCAGTGACCGCATCTATGGATACGTCGTTCGCGATTTCAGTCATTTCTCCCAGTAACGCAAAAGCCTTTGCAATTGCGCAGAAAGTAACTGAAATTTTCGAAGATATATACGAGCAGGGAAAAGAAGTTGGCAGTAGTGGTCTTGCATATTTCTCGGCTGAGATGTTGCCGCTGAAACAACCTAATGTTTCAGCAGTGACTGAGAAACTGTCTCATCAGTACAACGCTCAGTACCGTCTAATCATCACGTAAATAATTCAAGAACTCTAGGCACCTTCCGGGGTGCCTTTCATATTTAAGGAGGTAGTCAAGATGGCTAATGACCCTAATCTTGACCCTAAGACCTTGGTGGTGCCAGGGCACGGTAACGTCCTGATCTCCACTGATGAGACTGCTGAGCCGTTCGATATTACCGGCTTCAACATTAAGGACACGGCAACCTACGGCCCCGGTTGGGAGTCGCTTGGTTACACGTCGAAAGAGAACACCGTGGAGTTCTCCAAAGATGGTGGCGATGTCTCTTCAGTAGATACCTGGGAAGAAGACGGCATGGACACTACCTATGAGGCAACTCTGTGGAGTGTTCTTATTCGCGCGCTTTCGATGCAGCGTAAGACCTTTGAGTACGCTTTTGGTGGCGGTGAGTGGGATGATGAGCTTAAGGGCTACGGAATGGGCGATGTGGAGCCCATTACCAAGTCCATGATGATCATCTTCGCGCACAACGGTAAGCGTGCTGGCGCTTACATCCGACGCATTAAAGTCGGTGCTGGTGACGCTCCATCGATTGATCCCGAGCAGTTCTTTGAGATTGAGCTTAAGGGTGACATCCTCGCGTCTGACTCAGCGAAGTACAAGAAGATTTTCTGGTACTCGGCTCGTCCTTATGATGCATCGATTCCCCCGGTAACGGTAGAAGCACCTGACCAGGTTTAAACAAAACGCCCTCTTACCCCGCTGATGTGAGCCTCGCGGGGTAAGAGGTTCATTTTTGACGGCTCACATTTTCTCTCTATAGGAGGCTCACCTCGTGACTACTGCAACTACTGCCAAAAAGCAGGCAAAAACTGCTGGAGCAAAGCTCCCCCAGGATCACAAAGAACCTGCACAGTCCTACCGCGAATTGGACGGCGCAGAACTGCTCAAGCCCATCAGCCAGCTTCGACGCTCTGAAGCAGCGCTTCTCGCGCTAACCCTCGGACAGGCACTGGGCAAGGACATCGCAGGACTTGATGATGAAGCTTTTGAGTCCATGTCTGATGAAGACGCAATGGTACTCCTTTCATCCATGAACCCTGTGGGCATCAAGAACTTCATGGACATCATCGAAGACTCATTTGTGGTTGACCTCGAAGCTTGGAACAAGAAGTTCCCTATCAACCGCTGGCAGGACGCGATGAACCTATCACTGAACTACGCCGGTGAAGTGGGAAAAGACAAGAACTAGAGACCTGGTTCGAAGCACGCGAAGACCTAGTTGGGGATTTCCTTGCCCTTTACCAACGTGACCCCTACGAGATGGTATGGCAAGAAGATATCCGACCGCTTCTCGCGCTTATCAACCGGATCAGGCACGAACCCTGGTCTCTATACCGCGCCAACGAGCTAGAAGACATCAAACTCTTCGGCTACGACGCGACCGCCCAGCGATTAGACAACGTACAAGACGAACTCAAAAACACCCAGTTTGTTCTACAAAAAATCAACGCGGGCAAAAAACCGGTCAAATCACCCACCTATGTGGAAAGACCGGGTTCAAAAACAAATACAACACAGCAACCTACATCACTGGATGATGTGGGTTCTTTTTTTGCCGGAGCATAAGCACCCGGCATGGGAGGGGCACGAATGGCAGCAGCGGAAATTGGGCGCGTTGAAGTTCGTGCCCTCCCGAACACGAAAAGCTTTTATAAAGATCTGCTCAATGACCTACGCCAAGTAGAACGCAGTGTGCGTCTTGAACTCGAAGCAGAAATTGACGCTAAAACACTGCTCAACTCTGCGCGCGATGCTGCAAAAGCAACAGAAACAGCAATCGGAAAAATCGACATCAACGTCGATGTCGATACAGCCCGCGCAGAACAGAAACTCAACTCACTCGACGATGACATCACCGCCACCGTCAACGCAGACGCAGATACTGGCAAGGCATCAGCTACTCTTGCTACCCTCGCGCGCGCTCGCACAGCAGTTATCAACGCGCGCGTCAGCACCTCCTCGATTGCGTCCGCTAAAGCTGCGCTTGCGTCTTTATCTGGTGGCAATGTCCTCAAGGGCATTGGTACTGGCTTGAGCAATCTGTTCAGGAATTTTGACACTATCGGTGTGAAAGCCACTACCGCTTCAACCGCTATCGCTGGTCTAGGCGCGGTAGCTCTTGGTGCGTCAGGTCAGCTTCTCAGTATCGGTTCAGGTCTTGCCGCGATTGCTCCGGCGGCCTTAGCGCTCCCCGGTATATTTACCGGGGCTGCCGTTGGTGTGGGTGTCCTCGTCTCGGTGCTGAAGGATTTACCTACTGTCCTAGGTGATCTAGCCCCGCAATTCCATGCATTGCAAGATTCAATGTCTGCCGCTTTCTGGGACCGTGCAGCTCAGCCTATCCGAGACATGGTCAATACAGTAATGCCGGCACTTTCTGGCTCACTCACTGAAGTAGCCGGTCAGTTCGGCGGCTGGGCGACAGCTATTGCTTCCGCGGTCTCTTCATCTCACTCAATTGCGGTCATGACTGGATTCTTGCAGAACATGCGAGATGCCATCAACACCGCAGGCGACGGCGTGGGCTCCATGGTGCAGGGACTTATCAACCTCGGTGGAGTGGGTTCAGCATATATGGCTCCACTAGCTTCCACGTTCAATGACCTCGCTTTCAGCTTCGAAGACTGGACTACGCGCGTTACCGCATCCGGTGAAATATTTAGCTGGATTGACGGAGCAATCGCTAACCTCAAACTCCTTGGTTCAGCTGCCATGTCCGCAGGGGGAATTATCGGTGGACTTGTAAAAGCCGCAAACGCCGCAGGCGGTGGTGGTCTCGGTGCATTAGCTGAAGGTCTAGAGCGCATCAACCAGGCTGTCAACGGCCCCGCATTCCAAGGGGCGCTCACTACCGTATTTGAAGGTGCGTACGCCGCAATTTCAAATCTTGGGCCAGGTGTCCAAGCACTCGGAAACGCTTTCATTGCTCTTGCTCCCACCATTAGCGGTGCAATGTCGATGGCAGGTGAAGCAATATCGAACCTCGTTTCAGGGCTCGGTCAAGCCCTAGCTGACCCTGCGCTCGGCGCGGGTATTACTCAGATGTTCCAAGGCATCGTCACCGCGTCACAGGCGCTTCAACCTGCTATCGGCGCGCTCGCCCCCTTGTTTGGAGCTCTAGCGTCCACCTTCGGAACGCTAGTAGCTACGCTTGCACCCGTAGTCGCGCAGATCGCAACCGGCCTAGCACCAGCATTCACACAGCTGATGACATCCTTGCAACCAGTAATTGAAGCTATCGGCGCGAAGCTCTCAGCGGCACTCACAGTTGTGATACCGATTATCGCGCAGATTGTTACCGCGATTGCTTCATGGCTATCTGCAAACCCGCAATTGGCCGCGGGACTGCTCATCGCCGTAGCCGCGGTTGGAGCGTTTATCGCAGTCATCATCGGCATTGTTACCGCGGTGGCACCTGTGGTCAGCGCAATCGCAGCAATTGTCGGTGTGATCGGAGCGGCCGCAGCAGCATGGATCGCAGCAGGCGTCGCCATCGCAGTAGCAGTAGCGGCACTCGTCGCGCTCGTTATCGCGAACTGGGACACCATCGTCCAGTGGACCACCACAGCATGGAATAACATCGTCACGATTATTCAGACTGTATGGACGTCAATCATCACGACCGTGACAACGTTCGCGATGCAGGTCGTAACCTTTATCCAAGCTGCGTGGGCAGGCTTGGTAGCCATCGCCTCAGCACTCTGGAACGGAATCGTGACGGTCATCGTCACTGTGTGGACAACCATCATCACGACTGTCACGACCTACGCAATGCAGGTCGTAACATTCATCCAGGCTGCCTGGGCAGGCTTAGTAGCCATCGCCTCAGCACTGTGGAACGGCATCGTCGCAGTTATCACAGCCGTTTGGGTTTCAATCATCACGACTGTAACGACCTACGCAATGCAGGTAGTCAGCTTCATAACATCAGCGTGGGCAGGGTTAACCGCCATCATCTCCGGAATATGGTCAGGAATCACCGCCATCATCTCCGGTGTATGGACATCAGTCGTCTCGATCGTATCCACAGCAGTAATCTCAGTAACCTCATCTATCAGCTCAGGATTCAACGCTGCGCTCGCTGTGGTGTCTTCCATTATGAGTTCGATTGGTTCGACTGTTTCGAGTATTTGGAGCAGTATCGTGAGCTGGGTTGCTAGCGCAGTAGCGAATGTCGTCAGCGCAGTGAGCTCTGGTTTTAGTTCTGCACTGAGCGTTGTTTCTAGCATCATGTCGTCCATCATGAGTGTTGTCAGCTCTATATGGTCTTCAATCACTTCGTTCATCAGCTCTGCTATCAGCAATGTTCAATCTGTGATTTCGGCTGGTTTTAGCGCGGCACGAAGCATAGTCTCCAGCGTTCTGAGTTCAATTCTTTCGATTGTAAGCAGTATTTTCGCATCTGTAGTTTCGACTATTTCAAGCGCGATTTCTCAATTTCAATCAATTGTTTCAGCAGGTCTAAGTGCTGTAGTCGGCTTCTTCACGCAACTGGGTGGCAACATCATCTCCACCTTGTCAGGGGTTGCTGGTCAAATGGTGTCTGTCGGCACACAAATGATTCAGGGTCTCATCAACGGCATTAAGTCAATGGCAGGCGCAGTTGTATCAGCCGCTAAAGGTGTAGTAGATGGGGCGATTAGTGGGGCGAAGAACCTACTCGGTATTCACTCGCCATCGCGTGTATTCATGAAAATTGGTGCTTATACCGGTGAAGGCATGGCGATTGGCCTTGCTAATGAACAGGACAATGTTCAAAAAGCAATGGGGAAGATGGTTGCACCGCCCTCTCTGAGTCCGGTTACTGTACCTAAGTTCAACCTGGTTGAAGCAGATTCTTTTGATGCGCGTAGTGGCCGAATCAACGAAGGTGTCACAGTAAACGTCCAGAACCCTGGGTGGATTGAACCTGATCATTTTGGCCGACGTGTTGGAGAATCTTTGGCTGTCACACTAGGGAGGTTAAATGTCTGATACCGCTATTCGTTATGCACGGCTTGATGGTGCACATGGAAGTCTAGTGCTCTCCAACCGAGAATCAGGGCAAAAATCACGATTTTGGTTGACGGGGCTCGACGGATGGTTTGGAGGAGTCGGGGTCTCTGGTGAGCAGTCCCAAAGAGGACTAGGACATGGTCTATTTCTGAGACCTGCCAAACGTACGGGACGTGTGCTTACTCTTCGAGGGACATTAATTTTCCCAGATGATCCTACGCGTTTGGTAGCCGACCGTTTTCTCTCTGGAATCCTTTGGGACGGAGAATACGGAACATTAACTGTCTTAACCGATTCCTTAGAGTTGATGTGCGAAGTTCGACTCGATGGCGATATCAAGCATACGTATAAAGGATTGCAGTCAGCTGAAATACAGATTCCGCTAGTTGCAGCAGACCCATTTTTATATGGACCTCCACAACGTTTTCAAATCTACCCAGCTGGCGCTGGCACAGGTCTTATGTACCCTCTCTTTACTACGAAGAAAGCAGTAGATGGAACACCAGTGCTAGATTGGGGCGCCGGCACACCTGTGGGTGGTAGTGGAATCAACGAGGGAAACGCCACCGCGTACCCAACAATCACTGTCCGTGGTGACTGGCCAGCAGGGTTCACACTCACCGCTAACGGCAAGCGCCTGACCTACGCCGCGCCGGTACACAATTCCACACCTGTGGTCGTGGACTGCAAAACCGGAAGCGTACTCACCGGCGATATGGATAAAACCTACCAGCTCACAGAACGCGCATGGCTCGCCGTAGACCCCGAGTCAACCTTTCAGCCCACGATCCGGGCACTTGCCCCTTCCAGCGGCTGGGCTGACGTCGAAATTTCAAGCACCTACATCTAGGAGAAAACATGGTTTCTGTTGGCTTCGGCATGGGCCCTGACCAAAACGGCACCAGCACCCAACCTGAGAACATTCAGGTGATTACTGCCGCTGAGTACGCTAACCCCGGTATTCTCGCCGGGGTGGAGGTATCCACGGGTACGGATATGCGGTACAAGGTAGCTGCTGGTGCAGTAATTATCGCCCTGGATAAGACGCACTATGTGAAGTGCGCAGTCGATGATCAGTACACTGCACCGGTCACAGCACCAGCCACAGGCACACGCACCGACATTATCTATGTGAAACAGAACTTACCCGCCGCTAACGGCAACAACGCAGTGGTGGTAGGCGTCGGCGCAACGGTACCTGTGAACGCTCAAGAGATCGCGCGGTACACGGTGAGCGCTGGGGCCACTGCATCGAACCAGTTCACCCGCACCGGCAACACCATTTATGCCCGCCCTATCGGTGGCATGCTCGGCTTGCTGGGGGACGCGGTGGATATGGATACCAGCGAGCACACCAACGAACTGTTGACGCGTGGCTCAGTGAGCATCTACGTGCCCACTGATCGCTACTGTGAGCTGTCGCTAGCATCGTGTGTTTCTACCTCTGATACAAACGGTAACGTATTCGATGAAACAGGCAGCGTGGTCTACAAGTTCTACCAAGACGGCGCGCTCATTGCCTCCTGGGAGCGCCCTTATAGCCGGTACTGGGACATCAAACAGTATGTGCGCGGCGTGACCATGCAAGCCGGACGACACACCTTCAGCTACACCGTTCAGCGCCGCTTCGCTCCCTCTGGTGCCTCGGGTAAGTGGAAGGTGCGTTACGGGTACACCGAGAAATTTCCCGGTGACTATTTCGCTATTACCGACCGTGGCGTATGGAAAGGCTAACCCATGGGCTGGAAGGTCTACGCTCTCCGTACCCTCACCGGTGAAGTAGGATCACGCTACGACCCGGTAGACGCTAACTGGAGCATCACGCTGAACAAGATTGAAGATTTCAGCGTAACTATTAAAAAGCGTGCATTGCTGAATCGTGAACGCCTCTGGTTCTCCCCGTGGGGCGGTGGCGTGTTGATGACTTACACTGATGCGTTCGGGCGTGAAGAACCTATCGTCGCTGGTCCCATTATTGATTATGGGTACGAGACGGTTGATGAACTCACCTTTGAATGCGCTGGTATTCGCTCTATCTTTGAGCACCGCACCGTGGAGAAAAACCTTGAATACAAGGCCATGACCTACGGGGATATTGCGTGGGCACTGGTTCAGCACGGTATGGATAAGATCGGCGGGCAACTGCCAATCACCCACGGCGTACCTGCTGAACCGGGGCGGTATCAGCGTACCTATGAGGCGTGGAATCTTGCGAATAACCAGATTGATAAGCGCCTCACTGAGCTATCTGAGGTCATTATGGGCCCGGATATTATGTTCCGCCCGCGGTGGGCTGATGATTCACACACGCGCATCGTGTGGGTGCTGATGCATGGCACGTCGCTATCTACGAGTATTCCGCAGCAGTTCACTCCTGATTTTGATACGACGGTGCCGGTGGCTGATATTGGGCTGCCGTCTATCGCCTCGTCTGCTGCCATGTTGACTAACCGTGTGTGGGTCACTGGTGCTGGTGAGGGTGAGGGTATTGAGCGCGTGAAGTCTGAGAACTTCGATACGGTGCGCGCGGGTTACCCGTTCCTTGAAACAGTGCAGTCTAATTCTGACGTGAAAAGCTCTTTATCATTGCAGCAGAAAGCAGACGGCGCACTACTTGCCGGTCGGTCCATGATTGACCAGGTGACGTTTACGGTACGCGCTAATTCTCGTAAGCACCCAGTGACCTCATATTTTGTGGGTGATACCGCAAACGTGACACTAGAGGGGTGGTTGAATATCCCGGATGGTATGCGGTCGATGAAAATTCTTAGAGCTAATGGTGATCTGTCGGACGCTGTTCAGCTGGCATTTCAGGAAGGTGTGTGGCAGTAGGTGGCTAAGTGGGTTGATATTGATCCTAAGAGCCCGACTGATTCTTTGAAGAAGTTGTTGGCTGATACTCGCAATAAGCAGACGGTGCCTCATGGTGTGAAGGTGGCTGGTTCTGATGAGCGAGTAGTATTTTATGATTCGTCTGATACTGCTCGTGTGTGGGACGGCGACACTATTGCCGCTTATGACAAGCGCATCCAAGATGCACAAGAGCAAATAAAAATTACCGGTGACTCACTGCATAATACTGAGCAGAATCTGGCAGGTGCTTCCGAGCGTATTAAGGCTGTTGAGGGTGCGACGACTCCGGTTGCTATTGGTGATACGGCGGCGGCGCAGATTAATGACCGGCAGTTATTGGTGGGCCGGGATGCTATTCTTACGGGCACGGTTGATATTGCTCAGTTGAACGTCACAGGTGAGATGTCAGCTGAGATTGCCCGGTTCATGTCCGTGGAGTCCAAGAAACTCGTGGTCACTGAGGATGCGATTATGAACCGGGTTACCGTGATTCAGGATATTGTGACCCCGCAGCTGATCGCGCAGAAGATTGATGTGAAGAACCTCGGGGCGCAGTTGGTGACTGCTGGTGCTTTGCAAACGGATTCTGCGGCGAACCGTGGCGTGAAGATCAGCAACTCCGGCATGCTCGCATACAACGATGCGGGGACGCTCACTATGCGTCTGGACGGCAAAGACAACTACCTTGTCGGCAACCTCTCCACCTCAGGTGACGCGCAGACCGGCATCAATCTAGTGCATAAGGGAAATGTCGCTGGTGTCGAGCTGTTTTCTCCCACACGTGCTAGTGATAGTTCGCTTCTCTATTCTCACGGTGCAATGTGGTACACAACACCTGGTTTCCCGCCTGATTTACGTGGGCTTTCAATTTTCGCCACGGATAAAAGCGCAGTACAATCCGGTGATCCCGGCATTATGCTACGCCCAGCAATGGGCATCGGTTTTCAGGGCAGGTTCAGCCCGTTCGGGTCGGCGTTCAAGTCTGGCTCATACACTCATAGCGGGCTAGATGCTAACAACTACTTCACCTTTAGAGGGACGTTTGCAGGAAGTCTTACTGCTGGTACACAGGCTTGTGTGCTGATTTCTGTGGTGACGGCGAATAAGAATGAGATGTCATGGGGTATCTCTAATGACGGCGCTACGGGTTTTGATGGGCTAATTAAAAATATGACGCCGCGTGCGACGGGCACGGTGTGGGTTAAGTGGGTAGCGTTCGCAATCTAAGGAAGCAGAAGGAAAGAAATTATGGTTGAGAAAGATTCAGTAGAGTATTGGCAGACTAAGGCCGTGTATTGGCAGAGCGAGGCTCAGCGGTTGCAAGCCGCAATGATTGACCGCGATATTCTCAGCGGAAACATCTCTCTGAATGTTGTTGAAGAAAGCGCTGATTCCAGTAAAGCAGGTGATAAGTAATGGCTACATCGTCGGCGGCAATTATTAAAGCTGCAAAAGATAACGATCTGCGTGAGCGGTTTATCGCATTAGCTGCTGAACAGGGTATCGATAATCCTCATGGCTTTATTGACTCGAAGTTGCAGCAGCTGGCATCAGCTAAGGTAGGTGCAGGTGAGGATACTATCGCCAGCGTCTACGAATATGCTGATGCGATTTACAATCAGGAGCTTAGTAAACTCACCCCGCCTGGTAAGAACCCTGCCGCTGTGACTGATGAACACATCCGGTATGCACTCAATGTTTTGCGTTCTGAGTAAAGGTGGTGGGCTGATGCGAGAGTATATACGCAATCTTTGGCGGAATGTCCCCCCGCCTCGTGAAGCCACCGTGATGATGGGATTTGTTTACTTGTTTGCTGTCACGCAGGGTATTTGGAGCTTCTTCGTTCCCTCGGATGGCGCAGAGCACTTCGATCAATTCGTAAGAACATGGGTTCTCGTGCTGCTTGCTGGCGGCGGGGTTATCGGCTTCCTATCTTTGCCGTGGGGTGTGTGGATGCTGGAAAAAGCCGGCATCTTCATGCTCCTCGGAGTGGAGCTAATTCACCTCACATGGGTGGTGATTGATATTGATGGGAATGGTCTTGTGGAGCCGGGCAAATTCTGCCGTCTCGGAATCATTATCTTCTTCCTCATTAAAAGATACTTTCAAATTCGAGGGCGCGATCTAGACCCCACACACACAGGCACTATCCGAATTTGCAGTAAAAAGTCAGGTGGTGCATGAGTGCTTTGGATTCGCTTCTTGCCCACCTTCCAGAGTATTTAGCGTGGCTTACTACCGGTGGCGGTGGCATCATCATCTGGAATGCTTATCGTAAGTGGCGTGATGGCCGTGCGCAGGAGCAAAAAGAGGCTGAGCAAGCAAAGCTCAAAGAAAAAATGTATGGGCGCCTCTTCTGGGAGATTGAGGCGCGCAATCGGCGCCGTATGCAGGAGTACGCGTCTGAGCTGAGGGCGCTTCTTTTTGCTCACAGTGTGCCGCCTGATGAGATACCGCCTTACCCTGATTTGGAGAAGGTGCAAGAAATTTATGACGAGTAAGACCCCGGTAGATACCGGGGTCTTTGTTTTTAAGGAGCTGACGCCCTTTGGCACAGTACGGAAAAGTGCAAGGTCAATTCCTCGCACAAGACGGCCCGCAAACACCGCTGAGTGGACAAATAATTTTCTACCCGCGCCGTCTCGCAGCAGACCCCGGCATCGATTACCCCGCAGTGCCGGTCACAGGTGTTCTCAATGAATTTGGTGAGCTCACCGCTAAAGACGGCACGCCACTGGTGCTGATGCTCGGCGAATGGCGTGCAGTATTCCTGCTGCGCCATGAGGGGCGAACTGTCCCTATTACCCCCGTAAATTTTTCTCTCACCGGAGACGCCTGGATAACCCATACCCCCGGCACCGGCTGGGGCTTTGAAATCGTGCCGAATGGTGACGGCACCGCGCGCCTTATCGCGCCGGAAATCACCATAAATGAAGATGGTACCGCTACAGTAAGGATCGCCTAATAATGGCAACTACCGTAAATTTCGCATTGACCGATTCAGATGGGCAGCTCACGGGTAAACCCCTTGCCCACGTACAAGGGCTGGCTAAAACCGCTGCTTCGGCTGTTGAGGCTAAAATTCCTGATATTTCAGGGTTAGCTACTAAGGCTGAAATTCCTAGCACTTCTACCTTTGCTACGAAGACCGACTTGACCTCTTTAGCTACTAAGACTGAAGTTTTTGGTCTTGTGACTAAGAGCGAGTTTGATTCTTTCAAGGCTACTGCTGGCACCGGTTCTGCTGCCGCTGTTTCTTCAAAGTATGTTCCTTTGGCGCTTACTTTGGGTCAGATTGATACCGCCGCTAACTACTACACGAAAACTGCTGATGCGGTGCGTTTCCCACTGAAATTCAACGCTACTATCAGCAAGTGGCGTGTGCATATCCGCAACGTGAACCCCATGTACGGCACCGTGAAAACCGGCGCTATCAACGTCACTGGTCTTGCTTTCGGCGCTCACGATACCGCTAACCCTGGCAAGTATTCTGGTGCTCCTACTAAGATTCAGGACGCTTTCACTACCCCTGCTGATGGCTCTGATTGGGTTTCTCCGTGGTTCACTCAGGATATTGGTGGCAATAAGGAAAACCTTTTGGAGCTTGCTTACTCAGGCGCTGCGGCTTCGGGGGTGATTGGTCTTGCTGGCGGTTGCTACACTGCCGGCGCGACAAAGTTCATGGACACTACGACTACTCCATGGTCTGTGAATACTGCGCCTTTTTTCGTATGGATTGAGGCTGAGACCCCCGCGTCAACCCCTGTGTACACCTTCTTCGGTGACTCACTTACCGTGGGTATTGGCTCAAACCTGCCTGTATTCCAGTCGGTCGGTTCGCAGTACGCCCGTAAGAACGGCGGCCTCCCGATTCATTACGCGGCTTCTGGTGACACCATGAAGTCCTGGATTGACGGCGGGGACACCTCTATCAAGGTAAGCCAGTGGGACTCCTTGGCTAAGGGCGACGTGCTCGTTCATTCGATGGCGTCAAATGATATTTTCTCCCTCTCTGGCACTGGCGATTTGCAGACCGTCAAGGATCGCTTCACTGCATCGCTAGCTTTGATGAAGAAGCATGTGAAGACTGGCGCAGATGTTTTCGCTACCACTATTTTCCCGCGCGACAAGATTACTGGTGCTCAGGAAGATTTGCGCCGCGCGTACAACACCTGGCTGGCGCAGCTTGATGAGGCGGGCACTTTGAAGCGTGTCTTCGAGTGGGTCTCTGTTATCTCCAATGATGATGAGACCATCAAGACTGAGTACGGCTCTGTGGGCTCTACCCCTGATGGTATTCACTTGAACCAGGCTGCGTATGGTGCTTTGGCTGATGCTTTGACACTGCCGGTGGCTGTCGCTGGTGCGGGGTCGAATATCGCTATCACTGATAACGGTAACGGCACCGCAACTATCAGCATCTAGAAAGGACTGAAAGAGTGACTCAGAAAATTACCGTACTCACCACAGATGAGCGCGGCAGATTCAAGGGTGAAGCTCTTTCCCAAGTAGAGGAATCAAATGCCCTGGCTGTGGAGCGATACCGCTTCCGACCAGGGCAGCGCCACCTTTCACCCATCACTTACTGGTGGGCTGACTGGTATAGCGGCGATTCTTCTAAATGGGGTAAGACGCTGACACTTTCCGATGCCTTGGGCTTCGTCATTCTGAATATTTCTTCTGGCTCTGGCACCGCAAAGGATGCTGACTGGGAGGAACAGGCGCGGCGGGCTAAAACATCTGGTGCGCGCGTGCTGGGCTACGTTCGTACCACCTTTGGCAAGCGCCCCAAGGCTGAAGTCATGCAAGAAATCCAGAATCATATTGATTGGTATGGAGTGGATGGTGTCTTCCTCGATGAGGCTGTCAATGGCTGGGACGATGCGCAGAAGCCCTATATCCCTTACTACCAAGACCTTTACGACTCCATCAAAGCAAAATATGGGGAAATCTTCTGGGTCATCAATAATCCTGGGAGCAACACGGTTGAGGCAATGGTGAGTACCGCTGATGTGCTGATGACGTATGAGCAGTCAGCAGAAAAGTACCTCGCCCCAGAAGTGCCAGTGACACCCGATCACTATCGCAAGTACCCTTCGAGCAAGTTCTGGCATGTGGTGCACGACGTGACTCAAGAAAATTACGTCGCGGTGATGGAGAAAGCAGCTGCCGAGCACGCAGATCATGTGTATTTGACGGACCTTTCTTTCGTGCCCTCACCTGACCCACAAACCCCGGCGGTAAACCCGTATGCCGCTCCGCCCTCTGATTGGCTGTTAGAGCGTCAGCTCATTTGGGCGCGTGGAGGTCTTGAGCTCCAAAAGCAAATTGATTCAATCCAAACAGGTGCAGCGCCCGCCGTCTCTGACAACGGCGACGGCACCGCGACTATCACCCTATAAGGAGCAATATCTTGGCCACTCTTACAGTGCCCACTATCAAAAATGGTGAGCTTGCTGGTGAGGGTCTCAAGGCGGCGCAGAACGTTAGGCTCGGGCTGAGTTATAACGTCTGCGCCCCGCGCTACGGCGCTGACCCAACCGGCAACACAAATTCAACTGCCGCTTTCCAGAAAATCTTTGATGAAATCAAAGTTAATTATGACAAAGGCTACGGCGGTGCAACCGTGCACGTGCCGGCAGGTACTTATCTGATTACTCCCGGTGTGCTGGATATTCCTGGGCGTACTGTGATTCTTGGTTCGCCTAAGAACACGGTGTTTGTTCCAGATAAGCGCAATGTTCCCTCTGGTGGGTTCACTGAGCCGACAGCTATGTTCGGTATCGGATCCTGGTCAAAGCCTACCGGTGGGGACGCGGGCGATCAGTATCGTATGCGCTCAGGGCTTGAAAATATCGTCATCAAGGGCGTGTGGAAGTACGATTGGCAGGCATCTAGCGGGATTATCAAGAATCTTACTGGTGTCCTCTTTAACACCAATCTGACCAGCTCACCACAGAACCCGGACGCCTACCACCATCTCTCGAACATTGAGATTTGGGACGTAGATTTCGGAATCCTGCTGATTGGTCCCGACGACCAAGGCATCAAAGCAGAGAACATTCATATTGACCGCACGAACTCCGCTGGGCTTATCGTGGGGCGTCCACTGTGGCATCCACAGCAAATCAGCTCATCAGGTGCTGATAACCACTTTGTGAATCTCGATATTCACGGGTGCAACAAGGGCGGCGGCGATTTCGCGGGCGTTGAAGTGTACTCCTCGAACTGCGTGTTCGTGGCATGCAAGGTCTGGTACGTGCAGCGCACTCTCACTGACAATATGACCATGGGAGCGTCTGCTACTGACACTGATCGCTTCTGGCGTGTACGTCACGGCGCAGGATTCTACATTCGTGGGTCCCGTAACCGCCTGATTGGGTGTGAATCGCAAGAAACCGGCGGCGCATGCTTCGTACTAGCAGGTGCTCAATTGCAGGTCATTGGTTGCTCAGCTGACTCTGCATCGGTATTCTCTCAGGCGGGCGTGGTCAATACTGGCACGAAGACCTCAACGCTGTCGGGTACCGCACCGGGTTTCTTCATCACGAACTGGGCTCATGACCTCGCTATGAGCTCGTGCCACGTTTATTCAATGCACGGGCCGGGGCAGCACAAGTGGGGGTATTACGTGGAGTCCTACAGTGACACCATGGACATCACCGGATGCCGCGCTACTGACCTGACTGATCCAGCTCTTGCGGTGTCTATACCTAATACTTTTGCTAAGACCGGGGACGTTTATATCCAAGTCAATAACAGTATTTACACTGACCACGTCACGCGAGCAATTACGCTGGCTCCGTAGGGACTCATTCTTTGAGTCCCTTTTTTATTGCCCCCCGCACAATAATTGCGAGGGCACTACATTTTAGGAGGTGAAGACGTGCCCTACACAGGAATAGATATTTCCAATTACCAAGCAGGACTGCCACAGCCGGTCATAGCGCAAGCAGATGTTGTCATCATCAAGGCAACAGAGGGTAACACTTTCCGTGACCCGCACACCGCTGACCTTTTCATGAAAGCCCTACGCGAGGGCAAAAAGATCGGCGTGTACCATTTCGCGCGCCCCGGCACCACAGCCGCGGCACAGGCTCAATACATGCTGGACTACATGACAGAGCTACAACTAACCCCCGACTTCTACGTGCTGGACTTTGAGGACGAGACGCAGACCCACGATGAGGCGTGGGCTAAAGCATTCCTTGATTACACCGCTGAAGTCTCTGGGCTACCGGTGTGGTTCTACTGCTATGTAGCACCGCTGAAAGCCTATAAATACAAATCAATTCGACCGCACTACAAATTCTGGCTAGCAGGCTACTACCTCGGGTATAACCCCATTTTCGGATTTACACCGCCGATGAGCCTGGATGAGTACATTCTGTTCAACGACGTGAACACCGTCGGTATTGATTTCGCCGGCTGGCAGTACACCCCCGTGGGTAGACTGCCGGGGTGGGATGCCGACCTTGATTTGAATTTCTTCTTCGATGACGCCTTCAATGAGATGGTCGGGGCTATTACCCCGGCACCGGTTGCACTCGCGCAACTGGAATACCCGGTAGATGTCAATACGCGAATCTCTCAGGATTTCGCGCAGTCAGGTACGAACTTCAATCTCGCAACTGGTGGTCATACTGGGCGTGATTACGCCGTGAACATTGACACCCCGGTGGAGGTGGTAGCGCCGGGGACCGTTCTGTGGGCTGATTGGGCCTCCAACCTGCCCGGTGATGATTCTACTGCCGGGTGGGAATCCCGTTGGCTCGTGCATAAATCATTCGCAGGTGTCACTGTGGTGGTTGACCACGGCTCATATTTGAGCCTGTACGCGCATCTGAATTTCACACCGATGAATGTGGGTGACGCGGTTGAGAAGGGCGACGTTATCGGTTATTCCGGAAATACTGGCTCGGCAACGACGGGGCCGCACTTGCATTGGGAAATCGTGCCTAAGCCTTTTGCATGGTGGACGAATGGCTATTACGGTCGCGTGTCGCCCGGTGCATTTGTGGAGGCGTCGAATAAAGAAATTGAGCGCGTAGCAAAAGCTGCGGGCATTAGCATTGAAAAAGATTTCTTGGAGGAAATCATGGCGCTGTATAACAGCAAAGAAGAATTTGAAGCCGCGCTGCGCAAGAATATCGCGCAGCCTATCCTTGATGAACTTACCCCCGGCAAGGCTGGTGTGAAGAACGCAGGAAATGTGTTCATCATGCTTTACAACATCGCCGGGCATTTGGAGGAGTTTAAAAATCTGTTCATGCCGGGTAAGGCGGGTGTGCGCTATGAAGGCGGTATGCGCTCGCTAGTTCGTTCTATTGTGGAGGGTAAGAAGTAAAGTGGAAGAGCAGTACAAAGACACGATCAGCCCAGCCGCTCGCAAGGCTATCTATTGGGTTTATTTCGCTGTCACTTTGGTTGTTGGTTCGTGCCAAGCGTATGTGGCTGCTATTGGCGCGGCTCAACCTAATTGGATTACCGGCGCTCTTGCGGTACTTGCTTACGCGGGTGCGATGCTTGGTTTGCAGGCGGCGGTGTTTACCCCTAAGACCCCGGTTTCGGCGGTGAAGCCGGTTGATGATGGTGTGGCGACTATTGAGCCAGTGGATGCAACGACCATTGTTGAAGAGAACCAGCAAGATATGAGTGGCGGTTTCGAGCCGATTCCGTTGGATTCTTCTGGTCGTGTGGCTAGCACCAGCTAATTTGAGTCTGTGTAAGTCTCATTTACCCCCCTACCTGCTTCGGCGGGTAGGGGGGGCTTTTTAGTCCAGAAGATCCGCAGCCGTTGCGTCGTCGGTCGTCATTAGGTGTCCGTACTTATCCACCGTGGTCTTAATGCTCGAGTGCCCAAGGCGCCGTGATACTAGGTGCATGGGGACGCCGGCGCGAAGTAGTGCGCTCGCGTGAGAGTGGCGTAGGTCGTGGATACGGGGACTACTGGTAATTCCTGCTGCTTTGAGTGAGGTGGTCCATGCTTGGTCGCGGAATATCCAATGGGGTATGAAGCGACCGTTGATAGTGAATAGGAAGTCATCTGCTGCCACCCCTGTGAGGTATGGACGCAAAGCTGCTGAGCTGCTTCTGGAGAGAGTCACTGCACGGCGTGATTGACGAGTCTTCGGCTCCCCTAAATACATGGAATCTTTCGTGCCAGTCCCCTTCCATGCTCGACGCACCTGCAGGACAAGGCGACCATCGTCGTCCGTAGATAAGTCCTTACCCTGTAGAGCAGTAGCTTCTCCATAGCGTAATCCTGTATTGGCTAGAAGAATCATCAGTCCTTTAAAGATCTTTGGGGTATGCTCGATGATTTGCTCTAGCTCAAACTTGCTGAGGAAAACGGCTTCAAATTCTGCACCGGTAAAGATTGGCTTAGGAGGCTTTACCCCGTAGGCTACGTTGGTGTTGAGATTCCCTTCCCGTACCGCGGTGTTCAAGGAACTACTGAGGACAGCGTGGATATTCTTGGCGGTCTTAGGTGAGACTTCTAGTCCGTTGATCCAGCCTACGACGTCCGCGCGTGTTAGGTGCTGGGCGCGCACCTCCCCCAATGCTGGGTAGATATGTTTGCGGGCCATTGCATAGTTCTTGGCCAGCGTCGCCTTCTCCACGCCATCAAGCTGCGCTAGGTGTTCTTCAATGACTTGCTGAACAGTTTGACCGTCACCTTCGCGTTTATTGACATAGTCGATGACTTTGCTGAGCTGATGGCCGTTGGCTTCAAGGTCTGCGATGAATTGTTCTGCAGCTTGTTTCGTATCGAATGGGTGAGAAGTTTGCTTCTTAGACTCTGGATCTCGCCAAATCGCTACGTAGCGAGTGATACCGTTCTTGAGTTTTCTTTCTCGGAGGCTTGCCATTTTAGGACTCCTGGGGACTAAAAACGCTCCCCGCGTCAACGAAATATCAACATGAGGAGCGTTTAGCCTAGTCAAAGAGTGGAGATAAGGGGACTCGAACCCCTGACCCCTTGCATGCCATGCAAGTGCGCTACCAGCTGCGCCATATCCCCGTATTCAGTTGAGTCGCATCCTGCAAGAGACGACTCAACTATATTAACCATCACAGGCGGGCAAACGCAAATTGAAAACGCTCGCCGCGCCGAAAGGGGTTTTCTAGCGGTCTTCGCCCACCAGATCGTCATCGGTAATGATAGCTTCTGCTTCTTCTTCACTTTCAGCATCTGCTACGGGAGCTTCATTCTCAACACCGAGCTCAATGCGCGGAGCCTCAGCCCACAGACGATCCAATGCGTAGAACGCACGGTCTTCTTCGTGCTGAACGTGCACTACGATGTCGCCGAAGTCCAGCAGAATCCAGCGTCCGGATGCGCGTCCCTCACGGCTGATGGGCTTGAGGCTCAACTTTTCGCGAAGAGCGTCCTCAATCTCATCAGAAATAGCGTTTACGAGACGCTCGTTGTGCGCACTCACTACCAGGAAGCCATCAATCAGGCCCATAAGATCCGATGCGTCAACAGCCAACAGGTTGGTGCCCTGTTTTTCTTCGGCCGCTACAGCAGCAACCTTAAGTGCTTCAATTGATTCTTTAGCCGCAGCCATAGATTCCTTTCAAAAAATTTTCTTATCTTCTTCACCTGCACATCAGCGCGGGTGTAAGAAGGTACTTAGCCATTATTCATGAAAAAGTAGGTACCAAAAATAATGAGCGCCATGATAATCAGCACAAGGGGCAACCACACGGCTGAGGTGCTCTTTTGAGCGGCAGTCGTGGAGCTATCCGATGATGCCACGTCGGTTGAATCTTGTACATAACCAGAAGGTGTCGCGGACTCATCTGCGAGCTGCTGGTTCTCCTTCGCTCCTGATGCCAAGCTACCGATCTGAGCTACATCGAACTGGGACTGAGCTACGGCTTCTTCATGAACGACCTCAGAGCGTTCAGAACTGGCCGCGGCGTCCTGATCGTCCTGTGGCTCAGTTGCCTCATAACTCTCTTCACCGCGCAAATCCTCAAATTCTTGCGAATCCCCCACCGCGGTTGAGTCAACGTCTACATCCTCAAACGAGTCGTGCTCTTGAATAGGTGCATCTTCTCGCCCTTGAGCGTCCTCACCCAACAGTTCATCATCGGTAAACTCCGAGAACTCAGAAGCAACAGGAGTCAAATCAAGACCCTGCGCCGATAGCGCACTCACGGTCTCGGGAGTGTACTCTTCAACCGGCGCGTCCTGCTCTTCATCTGAGAGTGCAGAATCAGTAACTTCTACAACCTCGGTTTCGTGCACACCCTCATCAACAGCTGGCTCACTAGCGGCAGCAGAGAAATCCTCAGGCTCCCCCGCATCTACCAGCTCATCGCTCTCAAGAGGCGAGATGATCTCAGCGCTCGCGTCCTCACCATCGTGCTGAGTTAGCGGATCAGAGACAACAACCTCAGTCTCATGCACCTGATCATCAGCATCCACGGCGGCAGGCCCGGTCTCCACCTCATCATCGAAGACAAGCGATGAATCATCGAGACCCACCAGCGTAGGATCGCTCTGCGCAACAGTAGATTTTGCTGTGCCATTGCCCTGCACCTTGTTCAAAGTGCTCTCATCCGAGGCGGCAGATTCTATTGACCCCTGCGCGGCGAGCGCCGATAGACGCTGGTGGGCTGCGGCTGATTCGGCGTTGACAGACTCATCGTCTTCCAGTGCTCCCATGTATGCCACGGGTTCATCTGGCAGCTGCTCACCGTTTTTGAGGGCGCGCAAGTACTCAGCTGCGTCGGTGCGGTAACGGGTGAGACGACGCGGGCCCATGGGACGCGTCGGAGGGGGAACTACGATGTCGTCCTCAGTGGTGAACGGTTCGTAGAGGTAGGCCTCTGATTCGTCATAGGACGTGTTCTGATCTTTGTTCTCAGTCACCGGAATCCTTTGTTGGTGAGCGGGGGTTTATGTAAATTCTAGTCTGTGGGTGCGCTGGACGGAATACGTCGTGTGCAGAGTTATTCGGTGTCTCTTGTCTCGGGGGCAGGTAGTCCGTTGCTGTAGAGGTGCCCGTCCCCTGTCTCATCGCAGCGGGTGTAGAGGTCGTACTTGTTGATGTACTGCACTACGCCATCGGGTACGAGGTACCACACGGGCATTCCTTCGGCGGCGCGGTCGCGTACGTCTGTGGAGGATATTGCGAGCGCGGGAACTTCGAGCAAAGCGGCTTTGGAGGTGTTAGCGATGGGTGGCAGCTCAAGCTCGTGGCCGGGGCGGGTAACACCCACAAAGTAGGCGAGTTCCCAGAGTTTGTCTGCGTCTTTCCATGTCATGATTTGGCTCATGGCATCGGCGCCGGTGATGAAGAACAGGTCGGCGTTGGGGCGTTGTTCGCTCAGATCTTTGAGGGTGTCGATGGTGTAGGTGAGTCCCCCGCGGTCAATATCGACGCGGCTGACGGTGAATTGCGGGTTGGATGCTGTTGCCACCACCGTCATGAGGTAGCGGTGTTCGGCATCCGTTACAACTCGTGCTCCTGCCTTTTGCCAGGGTTTGCCGGTGGGCACGAACACAACTTCATCGAGATCCAGCACGGCGGCGACTTCGCTTGCCGCTACGAGGTGGCCGTGGTGGATGGGGTCGAAGGTACCACCCATGACGCCTAGCCGGATGCGTCCTTCAACGCGCGGTGGAAGGTTCAGGGAGTGGATAGTTGAGCGGGGCTGCGGATTCACAATTCTCCGAAAACAAATAGGTTAATTCAACAAAGTTCGGCGCGACCCTATACGAAATATTCGCTATAAAGTCGCGCCGAACCTGAGGTCTGTAGCGGTGAGCTTAGACGTGGTGCTTGCCCTGGTATGAGCGGATTGCTACCTGCTCATCGCGGTCCAGGCGGTCGGTTGCGGTGTGCGAGCGCACGATACCGCGACCTGAGAATGAGATGGTGACAAGGAGCATCGCCAGGAAGCCGACAGCGAAAAGGATGCCGAACCAGAAGGTGGGGATGCCGAAGAGCATGCGCTCGTGAGCACCTTCTTCAGCGGCTACGGTGCCCGCTGCAAGAATGAGTGAGTTGATCATGTGTCCTCCAGGAATAATCACGATGGTGTGCGTGTGAAACTACAAGCAATGCTACCGGGTTTTGAGTGGTTTTTCTGTAAAGCTCGTGAGGTGTTTGTGTGAGACTTTAGGCGCGTGCTTGCCAGTTTCCGCGCATAATCCATTTGGTGGTGGTGAGCTGCTCTAGACCCATGGGGCCGCGGGCGTGAAGTTTTTGTGTTGAGATGCCGACTTCTGCGCCGAGTCCGAGCTGGCCGCCGTCGGTGAATCTGGTGGATGCGTTGATGTAGACCGCTGCGGAGTCGACGGTGCGGATGAACGTTTCGGCGTGGGCGAGGTTGTTGGTCAAGATCGCCTCGGAGTGCCCGGTGGAGTACTTGCCGATGTGGTTGAGGGCTTCATCAAGTGATGCGACGGTTTTGACGGCCAGATCGAGCGAGCCGTATTCGGTGGCCCAGTCTTCGTCGGTGGCGTCGACTGCCTCTACGCCTCCGGGAAGGTTTTCGCGGGTTGCCGCGTCCACGTGCAAGGTTACTCCGGCATCGTTGAGGGCTTGAAGGACGCGAGGGGTAGCCTCTGCGCCCTGCGCTAAGATCAGAGTTTCGACGGTGTTGCAGGTACCCGGGCGCTGGGTCTTTGCGTTCACTAAAATCTTGGCTGAGCCCTCAACATCTGCTGTGACGTCAACGAAGATGTGGCAGTTGCCCTCGCCTGTCTCAATGACTGGCACACGAGCGTTGTTCACCACTGACTGAATCAGCTGGCGGCCACCGCGGGGAATGAGCACATCGATGTACCCGCGCGCGACCATTAGAGCGTTCGCGCCGCCGCGTCCAAATTCATCGACGCTTTGCACAGTATCCATGGGCAAAGAGTTCTTATCCAGTGCATGACGGATGATGCCCACAATCGTCTCGTTGGTCTTCGCGGCCGCTGAGCCACCGCGCAACATCACCGTATTACCTGATTTGATGGCAAGACCAGCGATATCAACAGTCACATTCGGGCGAGCCTCATAAATTGCGCCGATGACGCCCATTGGTACGCGCACCTGAGTCATGTGCAAACCGTTATCCAAGGTTGCACCGCGCACAACCTCACCCACCGGATCAGGTAAGGCAGCTAGCTCTCGCAAAGAATTCGCCAGCTCCCCCACGCGGTGAGCATTGAGCATTAGCCGGTCAAGCATCGCTTCGCTCATACCGCCTGCGCGCTCGCGTTCAAGGTCTTCGGCATTAGAACGCACGATAATATCTGCCTTGTGCTCAAGGTCCTTTGCAATAGCTTCCAGCGCGTTGTTTTTCCAGCGGGTGTCAGCCTTCGCTAGAATCCGAGAAGCTACTCGGGCGTCATACGCCATATCGGTAACCTTCTTGAGCACATCTGCAGGAACACTCACGTTAGCAGTCGTTGAACTCATCGTTATCGCTTTCTCCCAAAACTCATTCCTGTGATTCACAATACAACCTGTATTCTTCTAGTGCTAGCGGCGAATTAAAGCGATATTGTCAGCATGCACCAGCGTGCCATCATTTTCATCACCCAAAATCTGCACAATCTCCTCGGTATGCAAACCCACCATTTTCTGCGCCGCGGCTGCATCGTACGAGCTCAAACCGTGAGCGACCACCGTACCGTCCTCATCGATGATCTCCACTGGATCGTTAGCCTCAAAATTTCCATGCACCGCCACAACACCGGCAGCCAACAAAGAATTACGACGCGTCAACGCCGCTGCCGCCCCGCGATCGACCGTAATCGTGCCGCGAATATCGGCCAGATGCTCCAACCACAGCATATTCACCGCACGACGCTGACCGGTCGCATAAAACCAGGTTCCAACATCCTCACCGGCCAAGGCCTCGCGAGCCTTCGCCGCCGACGTCACCAACGCCGGGATGCCGCTGGCCGCAGCAATCTGAGCCGCCTTCACCTTGGTGACCATTCCGCCAGAGCCCACACCTGCACTCCCCACAGAACCGATGCTCAACCCCGCCAAGTCCTGAGCGCCGCGTACGTGAGTTACTCGCTCACCGCCCTCATCAGGATGCCTGGTGTATAGCGCATCAACATCAGAAAGCAACAACAAGACATCAGCTTTCACCGCGTGAGCCACCAACGCCGCAATACGATCGTTATCCCCAAATTTCAGCTCGGCAGTAGCCACCGCATCGTTCTCATTGACAATAGGCGTCACACCCAAATCAAGCAGACGCTCCAGCTGACGATGCACGTTGGTATACCTATCGCGCGCAATCAGATCCTGCACCGTCAACAACACCTGCGAAACAGTCACACCGTACCTGGCAAAAATATCCGTATAGCGCGTCATCAACAGGGACTGACCCACCGACGCAGCCGCCTGAGCAGTCGCCAAATCCTTAGGACGGCGCTTCAAACCTAAAGGCGCCAAACCGGCAGCAATCGCACCCGAAGAAACAAAAACCAGCTCCACATTCTGATGAGCCCGCTTAAACTTCGCCAACACATCAGAAATCGTGGCAATCGCCAGCTCATCCAACGAATTTTCAATGGACGTCAACGATGAAGACCCAACCTTCACCACAACGCGCATCGCACGAGGAATATCAGCGCGCTCCACCACAGCACCACGCTGCACCTTGCTACCGAACTGATCATTCATCCGCGGCTCCGTCCCGTCTTCACGTACAACAAATAACTACCGTCACGCCTTCGGCATAACGGTAGTTATTCTACAGATAAATATTAAGTTCTACTTAAGAGTTGCCGCGCTCGCGTTCACGACGCTTCGCATCAACAGACTCAGTCCAAATACCCGCCTTGCGCTCAGCCTCAAGCTCCTCACGAGCAGCAGTCTTAGCGTCCATACGCTCCTTGTACTCGGCACGCTTTTCGGCGCGAGTGGGGCGAATAATCTCTTCAAGACGAGAGTCAGTACCGCGCGGCGACGTCAGAAGCTCAGCGCCACCCACCATGGTGGGCTCCCAGTCGAAGACCACAGCGTCGGTTTCTTCACCGATCACCACGGCATCGCCGGCGCGAGCACCCATCTTAAATAGTTCATCTTCAACGCCCAAGCGGTTCAGACGATCCGCCAGGTAACCAACTGCCTCATCGTTATTGAAGTCGGTCTGCATAATCCAACGCTCGGGCTTTTCGCCAATCACGCGGAACAACGGCTCAAGATTTCGTTCTTCCTTACGGATAATGAATTCTTGCTTCTTCTTACCGCGCATTGCCTTGGGCTTGATAACCTCAACCTCGACCTTGGGAGCTTCAGCTTCGCGCTTAGCCTGCTCAGCGCGGTCCTCAGCCACCAGCTCAGCCATCGCAAAGCTCAGCTGACGCAGACCCTCGTGAGACGCCGTTGAAATCTCAAAAACGCGCAAACCGCGCTCTTCGAACATGGGACGCACAAAATCTGCAAGTTCGCGTGCCTCAGGAACATCGATCTTATTGAGGATAATCAGCTGAGGACGCTCGTGCAAAGGCACGGTCACACCGGCGGTGGGGTCTACCTCGTAGTTGGACAGCTCGTTCGCGATAATCTCGTAATCGGTAATCGGATCACGGTTAGGCTCAAGAGTTGCACAGTCAATCACGTGAGCAATAGCAGAGCTACGTTCCACGTGACGCAAGAACTGGTGGCCCAAGCCCTTACCTTCTGACGCGCCTTCAATCAGACCGGGGACATCCGCCACAGTGAAGCGGGTATCGCCAGCCTGCACCACGCCAAGGTTGGGAACCAGCGTCGTAAAGGGGTAATCGGCGATCTTGGGACGAGCAGCCGACAGAGCCGCAATCAGCGAGGACTTACCTGCTGAGGGGTAACCCACCAGAGCAACATCCGCAATGGACTTGACCTCAAGCACAACATCGCGTTCATCGCCAGGAGTGCCCAACAGCGCAAAACCGGGAGCCTTACGCTTGGTGGACGCCAAAGCAGCGTTACCGAGACCACCGTAACCGCCCTGGGCTGCCAGGTATTCATCACCAATGTTCACCAAATCGGCAAGAACATTGCCCTCACGGTCTTTAACCACGGTTCCCTCAGGCACTGAAAGAATCAGATCCTCGCCGTGGAAACCATGATGCATATCGCCGCGTCCAATATCACCGTTCGGTGCATGCTGATGCGGGCTGTGGTGGTATTCGAGCAAAGTGGTGGTCTGGCCGTCCACACGCAACACTACGTTGCCGCCATTACCGCCGTTACCACCATTGGGGCCGCCCAGCGGCTTAAACTTCTCACGGCGCACAGACACACAACCGTGCCCGCCGTGCCCACCAGAAATGTGCAACACGACGCGATCAACAAAGCTTGCCATACCGGGCGTATCTCCTTTAGAAATCTTTACTTCACGTTTACTTCGCCACTCAAGTGGACGGGAAAGAATGGGTATAACCCATTAAAGCGAAAGAGGGCTCGCACGTACAGATGTGCTCACCCTCTTTAGCGGTTTGCTACTGAGAAAAATTACTCAGCGGTTGCAAGAATGTTGACAACCTTGCGACCCTTACGAGTACCGAACTCGACCTGACCTGCTGCCAAAGCGAACAGGGTGTCGTCGCCACCGCGACCAACATTGTTGCCGGGGTGGAAGTGGGTGCCGCGCTGACGTACGAGGATCTCGCCTGCGTTAACAGTCTGACCGCCGTAGCGCTTAACACCGAGGTACTGGGGGTTAGAGTCACGGCCGTTGCGGGTGGAGCTTGCGCCCTTCTTATGTGCCATTTGTGCCTACCTTAGGTAAAAAATTGAATTAAAACTGATTCTAGACCGAAATTACGCGTTGATCGAGGTGATCTTAACGTTGGTCAGTTCTGCGCGGAAACCCTGACGCTTCTTGTAACCAGTCTTGTTCTTGTACTTCTGAATAACGATCTTGGGACCGCGGAGGTCTTCGATCTTTTCAGCAGTTACCTTTGCAGAAGCCAGTGACTTAGCGTCTGCAGTAACCTTGTCGCCATCAACCAGCAACAGAACGGGCAGCTCAATGCTGTCGCCTGCTTCGCCAGCTACGCGATCAAGGGTAACGATGTCTCCAACGGAGACCTTTTCCTGGCGGCCACCAGCGCGAACAATTGCGTAGGACACTTGGGAACTCAATTCTCTTGACGTCTTTTTTAACAATGAGGATAAAGCGTTTTTACTGCGTACCAAAACGTGTACGGTTTGAGCCCTATCAAAGCGTTAGCTTTGACTTTCTCAAACTGCTTTTCAGGAGGTAATAACGCTCTCCTTACGGCTGAGCTTCCACCGTTCACAGAACGGTTTGTGCTCCACTGAACCCACGCTAACGTTTGCTTGTGAGAACAGCACCAGCACACTAGATTACGGGATGCTCGCCTATCGGGCAAGTAATCCCTGCTTCAACCCACCGGTTTTGCCTGGTTTGTGGGCAAAGACTCACTACGTCAGCCCCCCCCGCTGATGATGCCACATTAACGCTAAAGCGTCCCGCACCTACTCAGGTACGGGACGCTGTGGAGCTAAAGGCTACTTACCTTCGCGTTTGATCTCATCGGCTGCCACACCGACACCGAGCATAACCGGCGCCGAAACTTCTGCCGTCGGCTTGGTATCTGCGGTCACCTGGGCTGTTACCGATGAGCCCTGAGTTGCCTCAGACTTCACCTCGGCTACTTTAATTTCAACACCGGCACCAGCACTGGTTGCTCGACGCGAACGACGCTTGGGCTTAGCGGGTGTCTGAACTGCCTGGGTTGCGGTTGCAGCTGCCTGAGTGGATGACTCCACCTGGGACTCTTCTTCAACTTTCCCCGGGGTTGCTACACCGGTGACACCTTCAGTAACAGGCGCGTCCTGCGGCTGAACGTAGGCAGGAGCAGATGATTGTGAGCTAGCGCGTCGATTACGGCGCTTCTTACCTTCGGATGAGGAACGTGACTCACGCGCATCATCCTTGGAGCCCTTGCCCTTACCGCCGTTGCCATCACGCTCTGCCTGATCGTACTGGCGTCCTGCCTTCTGCGATGCTCGCGCACGAGCCTCACCGGCGCGGATAGCCTCAAAACGATCAGAGTTCTGAGTAAAGCGATCATCAACCTCGGGATCAACCGACGCGTCTGAACTCTCGTTCAAAGCCTCAGCACGAATCTCACGACGCTGCTTCTTACGAGCGGGCTTATCGCCCTTCTTCTCGAAGACCTGAGCCAATGACTCGAGAGTGAAATCGCCCTGCTCACCCTCGGTGATTTCGTCATCTGATTTATTGCCCTGAGGCAGCTCAATGACTTCATCACCAATGGTCAGCACGTTCTCTGCAGTAACCTGTGATTCGGCAGCAAGAGCCTCCTGCTCCTGGCGGCGGTTGTTCTTGCGACGCTTACGCTTGCGAGCTGACTTGGACTCAGTGACCTGCTCTTCTTCATCGTGGTGCGATGATGCGGCAACGATGTTAGCAAGTGCCGCGCGTCGTGCCTCATTACGCTGCTGATCCTGCGGATTGTCAGTCTCATCGTGATGCTGCGAACGGTTCTGGTGAGCCTTATAGTTGCGGAAGCGCTTGCGGTCTTCACGATCATGACGATGCATGAAATCGGTGGTGCCGCCACTACGACCCTTCAGCGGCTGATCGTGTACGAGGATGCCTCGACCAGCACACGCTTCACAGGATTCTGAGAAGACTTCCAGAAGACCTGTGCCCATGCGCTTGCGCGTCATCTGTACCAGACCCAGCGAGGTCACTTCAGCGACCTGATGCTTGGTGCGGTCGCGTCCCAGGCACTCCACCAGGCGGCGCAGGACGAGGTCGCGGTTTGACTCGAGCACCATATCGATGAAGTCGATAACGACGATGCCACCGATATCGCGCAGACGCAACTGACGAACAATTTCCTCTGCCGCTTCCAGGTTGTTCTTGGTGACAGTTTCTTCAAGGTTGCCGCCGCTACCGGTGAACTTACCGGTGTTGACATCAACAACCGTCATTGCCTCGGTGCGGTCAATGACCAGTGAACCACCTGAGGGCAGGTATACCTTGCGATCAAGAGCCTTGTGCAGCTGTTCTTCAACGCGGTAGTGGTCAAAGAGGTCATCGTTACCTTCCCAGCGCTGCAGACGATCAACGAGGTCAGGCGCAACATAGGTAACGTAAGCTTCGATAGAATCCCAGGCGTGTGAACCCTGCACCACCATCGAGGAGAAGTCTTCATTGAAGACATCACGAACAGTCTTAATAGTGAGATCCGGCTCCTGGTACAGCATCTCGGGGGCAAGCACCTTATTAGAAGTGGACTTCTCTTGGATATCTTCCCACTGCACGCGCAGACGGTTGATATCGTTCGTCAGCTCTTCTTCAGATGCACCCTCAGCAGCGGTACGCACAATAACACCTGCGCCCTCGGGAAGCTTATCCTTGAGAATCTTCTTCAGGCGAGCGCGCTCCACATCGGGAAGCTTACGTGAGATACCGGTCATGGAGCCACCGGGTACGTAGACCAGGTAGCGACCGGGCAGTGACACCTGGCTGGTCAGGCGAGCGCCCTTGTGACCGACAGGGTCTTTGGTGACCTGTACGAGCACGGAGTCGCCGGGCTTGAGAGCGTTTTCGATTTTGCGCGGTGCGCCGTCCAAGCCGGTGACGTCCCAGTTGACTTCACCTGCGTAAAGGACTGCGTTGCGTCCGCGTCCGATATCAACGAAGGCTGCTTCCATGGAGGGCAGAACGTTCTGCACTTTACCCAGGTAAACGTTGCCGATCAGGGAGTCCTGCTGGGTTTTGGAGACAAAGTGCTCAGCGAGTACGCCGTCTTCGAGTACGCCGATCTGAATGCGGTCGTCTTTTAGACGGACGATCATCTGGCGGTCTACGGATTCGCGGCGTGCGAGGAACTCTGCCTCGGTGATGACGTGGCGGCGGCGTCCGGTTGCCCGTGATTCGCGGCGGCGCTGTCGCTTAGCTTCGATGCGTGTTGAGCCGCGGATGCCGGCTACGCGGTTTGAGGTGTGCGAGTCTGACACGCGCGGTGCGCGAACCTTAGTGACGGTGTTCTCGGGATCATCTGCATTACCGCCGTCGATTTCCATGTCTTCTTCACCACGGCGGCGACGGCGGCGACGACGCGAGGTGACCTCGGTTTCGCCGGCGAGCTCGGCTGCTCGGCGTGCGCGACGTTCAGCGGCTTCTTTTTCTTGGCGGGCTTTGCGTTCTGCGCGTGTCTGCTCGATGACTTCTTCGAGTGCGGGTTCGTGAAAGAGTAGCGACGCGGATGCTGCGCGGGTGAGCTCAGCCAGCTTTTCTGCCTGAATTTCGCGCTGGGTTTTAGCGGTTTTCTCTGTTTCTTCGGCCTCTTCGGTTGAGTTGATGAGGTCGGCAAGCAAGAAGGCGTGCTCGTTGGCGGGGTTGGATGCGTCAACGCGCAGTTTCTGCAAAGGAGCGGGCTGGGGTTCCGCTTCAGCTGCTGAGGGCTGCTCAGCTTCGACCTGTTCGTTTTCTGACTGTGCTGGTGTAGAAGGCTGATTCTGCTCTTGCGCAGTTTCACCTTCAGATTCTGGCTGCTGAACCTGTGCATCTTTAGCATCGGTGATATCTGCGGTTTGAGCAACCAGCTGTTCACCGTTATCAGCTACCTGCTGACCCTGCGCGTCCTCAGCCTGCGCGCTACGGATCGTATGAGCAGCCGCATCCGCCTCTACAGAGGTTGTTTGCTCTGCAGCTGATTCGCCCTGCTCAGTCTTGGCGGCAGAATCAGGCTGCTCTGCGGGCACGGTAACTTCAGAAGCTACATCCTGAACCTCAACAGTACCGGTGCTCTGGGCCTTGCGGTCTGAAGACTTACGACGGGTGCGAGTGCGCTTTTTCGGCGCCTGCTCGGATTGCGTTGGTGTTGCGCTCTGCTGATCAGCCGACTCAACAGATTCGCCAACGCCCCCAAAATTATTATCAGACATATACGTATCTCCTGCCCTTTTGCGCTCCGCCCCGCACAAAAGAAGCATCTGGCGCTCAAAAAGTTCAAGCGCCGCTAACTAAAACCTAGGCTACTTCGCACATCTCGAGCCCGCATTGGAGCGAGTACCACGGGCATCTATTGCCCCGGGTGCAAAGCCGACGCGCGTACCGAGCTAGCGCATCGCGCGCCAGAACTTACAGTGAACAACCTTCGCCCCCGCCCACAATCGTCCTGGGGCGTCGTACGGTACGTTGTTCTATCGAAACAGCTTTCGTCGGGTAACTGAATCTTGCAGGCGGGCAAGAGGTTACCAGCACCTATTCTCTCATACCGTGAACTCTATTAACACCCGGTTGCGCTTTGGTACCTAAAAATTCTCCGTGAACAATCACTATGACTTCTCTATAAATTTGCCCACAAAACCGTTTGCGACCGGTGCAGTTTTCATGGAAGTGAGTACGATTGTGAATGAATTTATTTGTCCGTCATCAATTACTGCACATGAAAAAGGTAGAAATCCATGAGTGTTGCCTCAACCGAAGAAGATGGCTACATCGATTCGGAAGAATCCATTGACGTCCTGACCGAACGCACCGATCGCAGGCTCGGACCGCTGATGTTTATCACCGGCATCATTGCACTGGCAGCCTCATCCATGCTGATTTATGAGAAGCTTCAGATTCTCATGGACGCTAACCACCAGTCGGTGTGCGACCTGAATGCCCTGCTCAACTGCGGCACCGTGATGCGCCACTGGCAGGCATCAGTCTTCGGCTTCCCGAACCCTTATATCGGCCTGATTGGTTTCACCATTATTGTGACTATCGGTGCCGCTTTGATGGCTGGTGCCCGCTTTAAGAACTGGTTCTGGTGGGGTGCGCAGATCGGTGTAACTTTCGCCTTCTGCTTTATCCTGTGGCTGTGGTCGCAGACCACCTTCGTCATTAACGCTTTGTGCCTGTTCTGCATGATTGTGTGGATTATGACCATTCCCTTGTTTGTGAAGGTCACCGCCCGCAATATCGTTGCCGGTGTTATTCCTGCCCCCGCAGTACTTCGCCGCTCAGTCAGCAGCTGGTCATGGTTCACTGTCATCATGATTTACCTGCTGATATTCGGAATCATCTTCATCCGATTCTTCGATCAGATTATGTTCCTGCTGTAATTTATTCAGCACATGATCATGGGCCTGCCGAGTTCGCTCGGCAGGCCCATGAGTTTTAAGTTGTGGGCAGATGCAATGAGTCAGATTTAGTGCTGGTTGAACCAGATATCGATCTCGCGCTGAGCTGACTCCACAGAATCTGAGCCGTGCACTAGGTTTTTCTGAATATTCTCGCCCCAATCACGTCCAAAATCGCCGCGGATAGTGCCAGCGGGGGCAGTGGTGGGATCGGATGAACCCATCAATGAACGTGCGCCTTCTACCACGCGCTCACCTTCAAAGATCACGGCAACAACCGGTCCGGAGCTCATAAAGTCAACTAGCGGCTGAAAGAAGGGTTTACCTTTATGCTCCTCATAGTGCTTCTCGAGTAGCTCGTGGCTGGGAGTGAGCATCTTCAAATCTGCGATGTGGTAGCCCTTGGTTTCAAAGCGGGCGAGCACGGTGCCAATCAGGTTGCGCTCTACACCGTCTGGCTTGACCAGAATGAGGGTACGTTCAGTCATGGTTTGTCCTCTTCATTGAGATTGACTTGGTTTATCTCACTTTACTCCACTTTTTTAGTCGGCGATTTATTTCAAAATGAAAGGACGCGGGTGTTCCGCTGCCTTGCCACCGGCACACACTTGCCATGGCAGGAAAAGACGGAAACCCGCGTCCTTATGTTCACCGTCTCTCAAGCTCACCCTGAGAGCGCTGGTTAGCGGATGCGTTGCACTCCCCCGTTAGCAGTCCATTTGAGCTGAGCGCCCGATGAGAAGCTGATGGTTGCTGAGCCGTCGGCATGGGTGGTTTCATCGCTGGTAGGGTACCCCAAAGTGCGGTAATTACCGGCTTTGAACCAAAAGTTGTACAGGGCACCCTTTGAGTTCATGGTGTGAGTACCGTACGTGGGATGCCACCAGATGCCGTATTCGCGACCACCGGAGGTGCGGAAGTACTGCACTACGGCCCCGCTTTCAGAAATCTCGTCGGTGACGGGATAACCGAAACGATCTTCGCCACCTTGTGCCTGCCACTTAGTGTAAATGCCGCCGTTACCTTTCACCACGTGGGTGCCGGTGTTCGCTGACCAGTAGATGCGGTTTTGCACTCCACCTTATTGGAAGACTTGGAAAGCTCCGTAAGGGGTTACTTCTTCTTCACCTGTGGGGAAGCCAAAGGTGCCGGTGCCGCCTTCACTCGTGAAGCGTCCACCGATTGCTCCGCCTTCCCAGACCGTGTGCGGGCCAGTTGACGGTGACCAGTAAAAGGCATAGGTGCCTTTCCCGACCTTGTAAAACTTCTGCATGGCACCACCGGGAATATTGACCTCATCGAACAGAGGGTAACCGTAGGTAGATTCATAATCGCCTTGGCGGTAGGTATCACCAATCGCTCCATCGAAATCAACGGCAAAGGCACCGGTTTGAGGGCTCCAATAAATGATGTATCCATTATCGAACTGCTGACCGGCACCGCCGTCTTCTAGCGGCCATTCATCGGCAAGAGGCTCACCAAAATGAGCCTCACCACCGTGGGTTCGGAAATAGTCACCAATGGCACCGCGTAAGGTAACCTCGTAGTCATCGGCGGCGACGCGGGCAAGGTTCACCATCTGGGCAGTCGTCGTAAAACTAGGGTGTTGCTGTGGTTCTGCCTGAGCAGGTACGCCAGTGATAACTGCTGCGCCGAGGGAAAGCGCGAGCGCTCCTGCCAAAATTTTGGGGGACTTCATGTTGTATCTTTCTTGTGCTGACTCATGGTTCGTATCCATGCTGGGGAATTCGATGTACTTATTGTAGAGCAGGTTTGTCCCCCATTCTATGGAATGACCCACGAGATAGAGAAGTTCCTGAATTTCACCAGATGGCGTATAAAAAATGGCGGCAACTGGAAAGAACCAGTTACCGCCACAGGTGTACGCAATGTACTTATTGATTTTTGGCTGGCGCCTCTACGGGGTTGTTGCGTTCCCACTCTTCTTGTTCGCGTGCACGCTGAACGTTTTCGCGATCGAGCTTCTCACCGGTGTGCACCGCGTACCACCAAGCCAGCGCAAAGCAGACCCCGACAAAGAGCATCATGGGTACGACGAGGCCCACGAGAATAAGCAGGACTTGAAGGACCCAGCCCATGGTGTAGCCCCACTTGGTTTTGGTCAGTAAAGCGGGGGTTACCAAAAATGCCAGCACGAGTGCCAGACCAAGTACCCACACCAGGGTTTTGATCCAGGACGCATCGTTGAAGAACAGGCCGAAGGCTGCCAGGGTGCCGAAGAAAGCGACGAGCGCTTCTAGGGTGAGAACGGTGGATGCGAACATGACTTTGATGGATCGCATCTCTTTTTTCTTGCCCGGGTACCATTCTTGCTGTTTGCGAGTCAGGCGTGCCATTTAGTCTTCTTTCTTCTCTCCCAAAAGAACCACGGTATCTCCCACAACGGTGATGGATCCGGTGACCAGTACCGCTGAGCTGTCGTCTTCGGTACCGGCAGCTTCCATCGCGCTGCCCAGAGCATCGGGGAGCTTGTCGAAGGTGATGAGGTCATCTTCGTCAAAGCCCGCGTCGAGTGCGAGTTCTGTTAGACGCTCGGGGTCAATGGCTCGAGGCGAGTTGGATGCTGTGAGGTACAGTCGCGTTGCAAAGTCGGCGGAGTCGCGGTATTCCTCGCGCAACACCTCGAACATGGCAACGGCGTCTTTTTCTTCTAAGATACCAATGACAATGTTGACGTTGGAGAAGTTGAACGACTCTTTGAAGGCGGCTGCTGAGGCGCGCAAACCGTGCGGGTTGTGCGCGGCGTCCACGATGACGGTGGGGTTGGTGGATGCGACTTCAAGACGGCCCGGTGAGGTGACCTGCTCGAAAGCTGCACGTACCAGCTCATCGTTTAGCTGCTTCTCGCCCCCGCCCAAGAAAGCCTCCACAGCGGCGATAGCCACTGCGGCGTTCTCTGCCTGGTGGGCGCCAAAGAGCGGGACGGCCACGTTTTCGTAGGTGCCTGCAAGACCCTTGACGGTAACCATCTGACCGCCAACGCCACCAACCCGCGAGGTCGGAGCAAATTCCACGCCCTCAAAGCGGTACTGCGCGTCCTTGGATTGAGCAGCTTCAAGAAGAACCTCAGCTGCCTCGGGGTCTTGAGCTGCAGATACCAAGAAGCCACCGGGTTTAATGATGCCCGACTTTTCAGCAGCGATATCAGCCAGGGTATCGCCGAGCATATCGGTATGATCCAGCCCAATCGGAGTGACAACGGAAACAGCTCCGTCAGCCACGTTAGTAGCATCCCACACGCCGCCGATTCCGACTTCAAGCACCATCACATCAACGGGCTCGTCCGCGAAAATAGCGAATGCGAGCAGCGTTAAAGCCTCAAAGTAGGTGATGCGCGGCTGACCGTCTGCCTCAAGCTCAGCATCTACGATCTGCAGGTAAGGGGCAATCTCGTCCCAGATACGCACAAAGGTTTCATCAGCAACGGGCTCATCATCAATGCTGATGCGCTCGGTGACCTTGGAAATGTGCGGTGAGGTGTAGCGCCCTACGCGAATGTCGTGCGCCATGAGTAGGCGCTCAATCATGCGAGCCGTCGAGGTTTTACCGTTGGTACCGGTGATATGGATAACCGGGGCAGCCTTATTCGGCTCCCCCAAAATCTCGGTAGCGCGCTGCATCGCATCCAGGCGCGGAGCCATCTTGTTTTCTGGTGCGCGTGAGAGCAAATCGGCATACACCGATTCAACGCCGAAAGCGGCGCTAGGGTTAGCGCCGCTTTCGGGCTGCTCAAACACACCGGTGTTTGAATCTGACAAACTATGCCTTCTTTACATCGATGGTGGTCTCAGTTGCCTCAACATACTCGATGCTGTTGGCAAGGGTTTCACCCGCCACCAGTTCTTCATTCGAACGAACAGCGTCCAGGGTTGAAGCCGGTGCGTTGATGGTTGCCACGATTCGATCTGAAACGTTGAAGTCAGCGTCCTTACGAGCCTGCTGAATCGCACGAATCATATCGCGAGCGGTACCCTCTGCCTCAAGCTCGGGGGTCAGCGCGGTATCGAGCACCAAGAAGCCGCCACCGGGCAGAACAGAAACAGCGCGCTGCTGCTCGCCCTCGGTCTCAGCCACCACAGTCTCGAGCTCGTATTCACCCTCAACCAGCGGCATACCGCCGTCTACAGCGTTGAAGCCAACAACGACGGTACCGTCTTCCTCAACCTTCCAGTCACCGGACTTTGATGCCTTGATAGCAACCTGAACCTGCTTGCCCAGACGCGGGCCAGCGGCACGGGCATTGACCTTGAGCTGCTGTGAGATACCGAAGTCAGCAGGTGATACCTCTGAGGCATCCAGCAATTTAACGTGCTTGATGTTGAGCTCGGATGCGATGATGTGCTCGAAGATGCCAGCCAGCTGCTTGCCGCCAGCAACAGCCACGGTCAGGTTGTTCAGCGGCTGACGCACGCGCAACTTCTGCGCCTTACGCAGTGATGAACCCGCGGATGCGATGGAGCGAGTGGTCTCCATGAGCTCGATGAGCTCTGACTCGTCGGTGAAGTTCTCAACCGAAGGCCAGTCAGTCAGGTGAACTGAACGCTCGCCGGTGAGACCGCGGTAGATTTCTTCGCTCATCAGCGGCATCAGGGGTGCTGCAACCTGAGCCACGGTGGTCAGCGCGGTGTAAAGAACATCGAATGCGACGGTGTCTTCTTCGAAGAAGCGCTCGCGGGAGCGACGTACGTACCAGTTGGTTAGCGTATCTGCGTAGGTACGCAGGATTTCGCATGCCTTCCAGACGTCATAGTCGTCCATTGCCTCGGTAACGTCAGCAACCAGCTCACGGGTCTTGCCCAAGATAAAGCGGTCCATCACGTTATCTGAAGTGTAGCGCAGCTGAGCGTCGTAGCCTTCGCTATTATTTGCGCTGTTGGTGTAGAGCGCAAAGAAGTGGTAAACGTTCCACAGCGGCAACATGACCTGGCGAACGCCGTCACGAATACCCTGCTCGGTCACGCTCAAGTTACCACCGCGCAGAATGGGCGATGACATGAGGAACCAGCGCATCGCATCCGAACCGTCGCGATCCAGAACCTCTGAAACGTCCGGGTAATTACGCAAAGACTTCGACATCTTCTGGCCATCTGAACCCAGCACGATACCGTGTGAAATCACGTTCTTAAAGGCGGGGCGGTCGAAGAGCGCGGTTGCCAAAATGTGCAGGGTGTAGAACCAGCCACGAGTCTGGCCAATGTACTCCACGATGAAGTCAGCCGGATGGTGGTTGTCCAACCATTCCTTGTTTTCAAAGGGGTAGTGAACCTGCGCGTAAGGCATAGAGCCCGAGTCGAACCAAACATCCAGAACGTCTTCAACGCGGCGCATAGTTGACTTGCCGGTGGGATCATCGGGGTTAGGACGCGTCAGCTCGTCAATGAAGGGACGGTGAAGATCAGGCTCGCCCTTCTCGTTTAGCGGTAGGCGTCCAAAGTCAGCTTCCAGTTCAGCTAGTGAGCCGTAGACGTCGGTGCGCGGGTAGTTCGGGTCATCTGAAACCCACACCGGAATGGGTGAGCCCCAGAAACGGTTACGAGAAATTGACCAGTCGCGAGCGTTCTCCACCCACTTGCCGAACTGACCGTGCTTGACGTTATCGGGAATCCAGTTGATTTCCTCGTTCAGCTCGACCATGCGGTCTTTGAAGTCGGTAACCTTCACGTACCACGAGGTGATTGCGCGGTACACCAGCGGGGTGCGGCAACGCCAGCAGTGCGGGTAGGAGTGAACGTAGGACTTCTCACGGATGAGAGCGCCATCGTTCTTCAAAATGTTGATGAGGGTGCGGTTAGCTTCGAAGATCTGCACACCAGCAATCTCAGCTAACGGAGCGCCAGCTGCCAATGAGTCATCCTTGAACAAATCAAGGAACTTCGCACCCTCATCCATGGAAAGAATCACGGGAATGCCGTAACCTTCACAGACCTTCTGGTCATCTTCACCGTAGGCAGGAGCCTGGTGAACCAAACCGGTACCGTCAGTGGTGGTCACGTAATTAGCCACCAGAATCTGCCATGAGGTTTCGGTGCCGAACTTCTCGGTGTCGGTGAAGTAGTCCCACAGCGGTGCGTAGCGCACGCCCTCAAGCTGGCTACCGGTAAAGGTCGCGGTCACAGCCTCAGCAGCTGCAGCAGCGTCCTCAAAACCAAGATCCTTAGCGTATGCACCCAGCAGATCCTGAGCAATCAGGAACTTGCGTCCAGCGAAATCACCCTGTGCCTCAACCACAACATAAGAAACCTCGGGGCCAACAGCCAACGCCTGGTTAGTCGGCAAAGTCCAGGGAGTAGTAGTCCACGCCATCGCCTCAACACCAGCAAGGGCATCCACAGTCTCGGGATGCTTAGCCAACGACTTATCACCGGTGATCTTGAATGCAACGGTTACCGAAGGATCCTGGCGGTCCTTGTACACGTCATCATCCATACGCAGCTCGTGGTTAGACAGCGGGGTCTCGTCCTTCCAGCAGTACGGAAGCACGCGGAAACCCTGGTAGGTCAAACCCTTATCATGCAACTGCTTGAACGCCCAAATCACAGACTCCATGTACTCAACATTCAAAGTCTTGTAATCGTTCTCAAAGTCAACCCAGCGAGCCTGACGGGTCACGTACTTTTCCCACTCATTGGTGTACTTGAGCACAGACTTACGAGCAGCAGCATTGAAGTTATCAATGCCCATCTCAATGATTTCCTGCTTGTCAGTCATACCCAGCTGCTTCATAGCCTCAAGCTCAGCAGGCAAACCGTGGGTATCCCAACCAAAACGGCGCTCAACCTTCTGGCCGCGCTGCGTCTGGTAGCGCGCCACGAGGTCCTTCACATAACCGGTCAACAGGTGACCGTAGTGCGGCAAACCGTTCGCAAAAGGAGGGCCATCGTAGAAAACAAACTCGTCTTCGCCGTTCTTACCAGCATCACGGTTATCAATAGATGCCTGGAAGGTATCATCCTTCTTCCAGTACTCAAGAACAGCTTCTTCAAGCTGAGGGAACTTCGGCGACGCCACAACGTCGCTCGCGCCAGTAGCGCTCGCCTTGGGATAAACAGGCTTGTTGGTCACTTTACGCCCTTAAGTCTCGTGCTTAAATTCGGGGTGCAAGGACGCGTGAACCCACACACAAGGTGCGGGTGGCACAGCGCGGTACCACCTTGCTTACTGACTTATCACTTGGGTGCACGAATCCCCTCAAGGCTCGTGAGAATCCTTGAGGGGGCTAGTGCGCACAAAGCATTATCAGTCGCTTCATGACTGCTGTTTCGGGCTTACCCGTTCGGTTCTACTGAGGCTGTATCTATTCCGCTTGCTCGCCCTCGTCGCAACGATTCGTGGGCGAAAAGCAGGTACGGCCTGTTCTTCCGAATTGCTCGCCGGTGATAGCCGGGTCGTTGCAACTGGTACCTAGTTTATGTGTTCTAAGCCTGAGTGTCTAACGTATTTGGAAGGCTCAACGCGGGGCAAAATCGCTCATCTAGTGAATTACACGCGTGTGAGTCCCATATCTTGTGCTGAGCGCTCTTGGATAACCCCAGATAGGGGGTTTAGGGGTTGGTGAGCTTTGACGAGATTCACTCAAATTACAATTGTTGAATTCGTGTTGAGCCATTGTGATAAACAGTTCTTTTACATTTAGGTTCACACATAAAAGCAGGAACATCATTACTTGACGTCGCAGGACGCGTGCCGCCAGCAGGCCCTCTCGCGGGGCTCGCAATCAAACATCAGTTTTTGAGTTCTCTTGTAGAGCTTCCTCGAGATATTGGTGCTCAACTTCCCTCAAACGCCAGCCCCGAGCCAGTTGAGCACCAATACATCGTGAAGCTAAGCGCAGCAAATCTTTATCACCGGATCACTCGGTAGGCAGTTCGCATCGAGTATTTTCATGACGCCAGCTGACATCGGGACTGGCGTGAATCACAATCGAGCGCCCCAGCGCGAGAGTGCGAGAGGGACTGCTGGCGTCATGAGGATACTCGTGTAGCTGAACCTTATGAGGTATGGGAAAGAAAACCCGCAATTTCTCCCACCAGCCGCTTCGCTTTTTTGGGGTTGGCTTTTGCGCTGACCGCCACTGTGATGTCTTCAAGGACGCGGTGCGCCATAAACCAGAAGCTTGAGTTCTCGGGTTGCCCGCCCACCAGGCACCACACGCGGTGTGTTTCGCAGGCGTCCTTGATCTGTTGTTGCACGCGTGGGCTGTCGGTGTGGGCTACCACGAGCCACTTATCGGCGGCGTCCTTGGGTTCGAAAAAGCGGTGGTGCCAGATAATTTTCTGCTCGGCGTGTAGTTGGTGCAGCTCCTCACTGATGTCTGGGGCAACTACGTGCACTAGGGCACCTTGCTCTTGTAGGGTGCGGACGCGCCGGGTAGCCACGACTCCCCCGCCAACAACCAGCACGTCTTTGCCTTCAAGGTTTATGTTGACAGGTAGCATGGCCGGCTCCTTATCTGCGCGGTTGTTAGCATTGAACTCAACTCATTTTTTCATATGGAGGGAAAGCAGATGCCCCTGATTAATGTTAGTTACGCGGCGCAGGTTTCGGAGTCTCAGAAAGCTGAGCTGATTGCCGAGCTTACGAAAACGTATACCCGTGTCATGGGTACTCAAGAGTCTTCGGTGTGGGTGATGCTCAATGAGGTTCCGCGCGCTGATTGGGGCGTTGGAGGTCAGTCGCTTGCGCACATGGACGTTCAGAAGTCTCAGCCCGAGCCCACTGTGAAGGTACGTCAGGCGACCAGTGATGATATGGCGCGCTTAGCTGAAATTGAGGCGGAGTGTTTTCCGGCGGCAGAAGCAGCGTCCTTAGAATCGTTGTCCGCGCGCTTTAACGTTTTTGGAGATCATTTTTGGGTCCTTGAGGCTGACGGTGAAATCGTTAGTTTTATCAACGGAATGGTGACTGACTCCCCCGTTATTTTTGATGAGCTGTTTGAAGATGCCAATGCGCACACTCGTTATGGTGCTTACCAGAGTATTTTCGGCATTAACACTTTGCCTGACTATCGCGGACGCGGGTACGCGGCTACGCTGATCAATAAACTAATTGAGCAGGCGAGGGACGAAAAGCGCACCGGAGTGATTCTCACCTGTAAAGAGGAGCTGATTGGTTACTACTCTCAGTTCGGTTTTGAACTCGATGGCGTATCTGATTCAACTCACGGTGGCGCGCGCTGGCACGATATGACCCTTCACTTTTAGTAAGGGGACGGCTAAAACTTTGGTGCAAGGCTTCCGCTTAGAGTCGCGTCAACACTATTACAGATTGTGAAGCACTACGTCAGACACACCATAACTAAAATTTTGATGTTTTAGCATACACAAAGCCCCGCCTAACAGTCGATGTTGGGCGGGGCTTTTGAAGTCTGTGTAGGCGTTTAGGCGGTCGCCGTCATGTAGACAACGCCATCTTCTACAGAGGTTTCGTAGACGGGCAAAGTAAAGTCTTTATCTGAGAGGCATTCGCCGGTTTCAAGGTCGTAGACCTCTTTGTACAGGGGTGCTGTCACGGTGTGCTTACCGTCTTTCTCCCCCACGATTCCGCGCGCCATCACCAGTGCTTCGCTGGCGGGATCCTTGTGGTCGGTCACGAAAACGGAGCCGTCTTTGACCAGAAATACTGCGTACTGGTGGTCGCCAATCAGCGCGACTTCTCCCCAGTTGGTTTCAAGATCGCTGACGTTGCATACACGCTGAAGGTTAGTCTCTGCCATGTTCTTTCCCTTGTGTGTGAGTGAGTTTTCCAGTTTCAAGTATGACTGATTATGTGGTCATAAGTTGGTATTATCGCATTATTGATACCAATAATTAGTTTGCTGATTCCCACACCACTTTTTGGCAAGCTAAGTACTCACACATTAGGTAGATAAAGAATGGTTAACACTGTGAAAGAACCTCGCTCAGGTCGCAAGATTCTTGTTGTCGGCGGTGGCCCCGCTGCGTGGCGTTTTGTTCGCGCGATTCACGGCGAAGGTCTGGGTGAAGACACGGTTACGGTTCTCATGGATGAGCCGTTCGTTCCCTACGACCGCGTAGCCCTTGAACAGATTTTTAATGACACCGAGAAAGATTTGACTCTCGGTGAGAGCACCCTGTGGGAGCAGCCCGGCATCGAGCTTAAGCTCAACACCCGCGCGTCCGCTCTTGACCGCAAAAATCAGACTGTAACCACTACCAGTGGCGAAGTTTTCCCCTACGACGAGCTCGTTCTGGCTACCGGTTCTCGCGCTGTTAAGATTCCGATTCCCGGTGCTGAGGCAGCTCACGTTTTCCGTACTATCAACGATGTTCGCACCGTTGTTTCTGAGATGGATCGTCTGACCAAGAAGCTTGGACGCGCTCCTAAGGGCATTGTTGTTGGTGGTGGCTTGCTCGGTCTGGAGGCTGCTGAGGGTCTTAAGCACCTTGGCGCTGAGCCGACTATTTTGGATGTTGCTCCCTGGCTACTGTCCATTGAGATGGACCAGGGCGGTGGCCACGCAGTCAACGCGCAGATTGAAGCTACCGGCATCGGTGTTGAGACCGGTTCATTCATCTCAACCATTAACCGCGATAACGCTGGCGAAGTTGTCTCCGTTTCTGTTGCTAACGGTATGGGCGATGAAGCCGATGTTCGCGTCATTGATGCTGATATCGTCATGTTCGCTGCCGGCATTCGTCCCAACGATGATCTTCCCCGCGAAGCTGAAATGCGTATGGGTGAACGCGGCGGTTTAGTGGTTGCCGACAACTGCCAGTCTGAGGACGAAAACATTTGGGCTATCGGTGAGGTCGCTTGCGTTCTGGGCCGTACCTGGGGTCTGGTTGCTCCTGCTAACCAGATGGCTGAGGCTGTTGCTAAGAACCTCATGGGCGGCAATGAGACCGTTGAAGAGTTCGATATTGCAACCAAGCTGAAGTTCGATGGCGTTCAGGTTGCTGGTTTCGGTGACCGTCGCGCCACTACTCCCGGCGCACTTGAGGTGCTTTTTGCAGACCCGGCCCGCGGTATGTACCAGAAGATTGTGACCACCGCGGACGCTAAGACCCTACTCGGTGGCGTCTTCGTCGGCGACACCGCTCCCTTCGATTCACTGAAACCTCTGCTCGGACGCGAGTTGCCGGCAGAACCTGCTGTCTACCTGACGGCAGCTGGTGGCGGCGACGGCATTCCCGATACTGAGCTTCCCGACGACGCTATCCTGTGTTCCTGCAACAACATTGACTTTGGCACTATCCGCCAGTCAATCGTTGACGGCAATCAGGACGTCGCATCCATTCAGAAGGCAACCACCGCTGGTACCCAGTGTGGCTCCTGTGTTCCGATGATTCAGAAGACCCTCAAGCAGCAGATGAAGAAGATGGGCATGACCGTCTCTAACGCGCTGTGCGAGCACTTCGGCTTCTCACGCGCGGAGCTCTTTGCAGCTGTTAAGGCAGTGGATGGCCTGGACGACTTCTACTCGGTACTTGAGCGCTTTGGCCAGGGCGAAGACGGCTGTGCAATCTGTAAGCCGACCGTCGCATCGATTCTTGCTCAGACTCGCAAGTCATACGCTCTTGACGGTGGCCGCGGCACCCTGCAGGACACCAACGACCGCAACCTGGGCAACATGCAGAAGGACGGTACCTACAGCGTCATTCCGCGCGTTCCCGGTGGTGAAATCACCCCCGATAAGCTGCTGGCATTTGGTGCGGTAGCTAAGGAATACGGCCTGTACACCAAGATCAACGGTGCTCAGCGCATTGGTATGTACGGCGCTCGCCTGGAGCAGCTGCCCGAGATTTGGCAGAAGCTCATTGACGCTGGCTTTGAGTCAGGCCAGGCTTACGGCAAGTCTTTGCGCAACGTGAAGTCCTGCATTGGTAACTCATGGTGCCGTTTTGGTGTTCAGGATTCTGTGAAGATGGCTATCGATACTGAGAACCGTTACAAGGGCTTGCGTTCCCCGCACAAGTTCAAGCTGGCTGTTTCTGGTTGTAACCGTGAATGTGCTGAAGCTCAGGGCAAGGACATCGGTTTGATTGCAACCACCAACGGTTGGAACCTTTACTTTGCAGGTAACGGTGGCGCTAATCCCGCTCACGGTCGCCTGTTTGCTCAGGATCTTGATCAGGAAACCGCGTACAAGTACATTGACCGTTACCTCATGTACTACATTCGCACCGCTGATAAGTTGCAACGTACCGCTCGCTGGGCTGAGGATCTTGATGAGCAGTTCGGTGATGCGATTGAGCACCTGCGCTCGGTAATCATCGATGACTCACTCGGTATTTGCGCTGATTTGGATGCTGATATGCAGTACCACATTGACAACTACGAAGATGAGTGGGTTGCAACTTTGAAGGATCCCGAGCGTCTGAAGCGCTTCCGTGCTTTCGTCAACGAGCCCGAGGCACAGGATGAGGCATCACGCCTGTACGTTCTAGAGCGTGACCAGATTCGCCCGGCAACTCCGGAGGAACTGGCAGCAGCTGACGCTGAGGACGCAGATGGCCCGGTTTTGATTACCGGCGCTAAGATTCCTGTGGGCGCTCCCGCGTAAACATTTGTTACATAAATTTCAGATGTGAACAGTGAAAGGTCGGGCTTTTACCCTTTGCTCACCCGCCGTGGTGTACTTGGGTAGAGCCCGACTTTTTGCACAGTGGCGCGGCGGTGTTGTTCGTGCCCATGAAAGGTTTTGAGAACTGTGTTTGTTGATCTTGATGTCGCCGATTCGCTGGTTTTGCTGTGCGGTGAATCTGAGCGCACCGCGCGTGTGGCACATAAGTACGGTGCGGCGGCGTCCGTTATTCAGTGCCCGAGTGTAGATGGCTTGGAGGGCGCTGCCGCTTTGCGTCCTGCGCTGGTAGTTATCTGTGCGGATGCGCGTGAGGACGCCGGTGCGCTTGCTGTGGCTGATTGGCGTTCGGCTATTGCTGAGGTTCTGCCAGGAGTTGTGGTGAGCGTTGACCGCGAGGCTCCCCTGGGTGAGACGGGTACTGTCTTTTTGATCGGTGCAGGACCCGGCACGCCCGGTTACATGACTGCGCGCGCGTTTGAGGCGCTGGCCGCGTCTGATGTTGTGCTGATTGACCATTTGGCACCTACTGCTGATATTGAGTCGTGGGCTCCTGGTGCCGAGATTATTGATGTGGGTAAGGTGCCCGGTGCGCACAAGGTGCCGCAGCGCGAGATTGATCAGATGATGATTGATTACGCGTTGGCTGGTAAGAATGTGGCGCGCATGAAGGGCGGTGACCCCTACGTGTTTGGTCGCGGAACTGAGGAGCTCTACGTGTGTGAGCGTGCTGGGCTGAAGGTTGAGGTTATTTCGGGTGTAACCTCATCGATTGCTGTGCCGGCTAGCGCGAAGGTGCCGATGACGTTGCGCAAGGTGTCGCATATGTTCACGGTGGTGTCTGGTCACGCTGAGCTGTCTGATATTGAGCTGGATCATCTGGCTGGTTTTGTGAAGTCCGGTGGCACGATTTCACTGTTGATGGGTGTGCGCACGCTCCCCCACACGGTGGCTGGTTTGCTGGCGCGTGGCGTCCGCGAGGATATGCCGCTGGGCACGTTTGAGAATGTCTACCGCGAGAATGAGCGCGTGCGCTACTCGACGCTGGCGAGGGCCACCGAGGACCTGTCGGATGTGAAGCCGCCTGCCATTACCGTGATTGGTGATGTTGTGGATGCCGGCAACGCCGAAGGTGAGGACGCGACAGCCCGCCGCGACGCGCTCCTGCAGCTGGCACTGAGCGAGGGAAGGGATAAGAAGGCGTAGACGCACCCAAATTGATTGCTCATCGGGCCCTAAAGATAACTGACTGAGCCCGATGAGTTCAACTATTCTAATTATTGTTTTTAAGGTTAGGCATTTTACGAGGAACCGCATAATTTCTAATTAGACGGTAATCATTAATTGATGTCACAGTTTGAGAATGCTTTATAAAGTCAGTAATCTCCCACGGATAAATCTCCACACCGGTAGAGTCCTTAATTAATCGTGCTTGCTCACCCACATCTCTTGAGAGACCATCAACTGCTAGAAACACAGAGAACCAGTCGTTATAACCATTCTGGGAATTAGTATCCTCAGCACAAGCTGCAAAGACATGACTACGGATTGAAGGCAGTTCATGCTCAACATGAAAACTGCGAGATTTGGAAATAGTTGGTTCCACTATGACGTGCATATTTCCCTCATATGCATCAATATCAGATCCGCTACTACCGGCTCCAGCCCCACTTGCATGACTAAAAGGAATACCTTGATCGTCAGCTTTATAGTTAGCAATTACCTTTAAATCTGGTAATGCTTTTTTCAATGCTACAGCAGAAAGAAATTCTAAGCGGACTGGTTCGTTAATGTACTTAAGAACCAAATCAGCTGATGAAGATTTACTGACAGTGTTCTTCATTTCTTTTTCCAAGAATTCCCATGTACTAGAACCTGCCCATTCTTGAATTTTTTGCTCTTTAACATCAGTATTCTGAGGTTCATCAGAATCAGAAAAATTAAGACTAGAGTCAATTTTCCCCATATACGTGAAGTAATTACTATAATCAGCATCGAAATTTTTATTGTCTGAATATTCTTCGATAATATGATTTATTTTACTCTGCTCTATATGGTTCAAATCGATAAATCGACCGCCTCCCCTTAATGAGACCAGCATAGTCAGTCGAAGTTTTCTAATTACCTCATCAGGAGTCTCATGCATAATTTTGTCAATCTTATACAAATTAGAATTTTTGGCCAGAAATGACTCAGACGCTTTTACAAAGGGAGAGTTGACACTTGTGTCGTCCAATAAATTCATGGCATACTCATATACAAACTCATTAGATTTTGAATACCCATTTTCTTCTCTAAATTTATAAATAAATTCAGCTAAAGAAATATAGTCATTGTTTGGCCAACAAATAATAAACGAAATATCTTGAGTAAAAACTCCCGGCCTTCCATATGTATCTTTTAGATACTTAATAGTATTCAGAACAAGAGGGAAAAAGTTTACTTTAACAGTATTGAATCGGTAAGGATTATTTACTTGATATTTTGCAAATGCGTTTAAGAAAGAAGATTGAACTAAATTATCAAAGTTTGGTTTTATCTCTGCATTATCATTACTGAAACCCGAGATCATTTGCTTACCGTTCTCAGAAATCAGAATCTTTTTATTTTTTACGACACGAACAAAACCCAACTCATTTAAGAAGTTAAACTGAGTATGTAACCTAGACTGCCAACCGCCCTTCCATCCCTTTTCAGCATGTTTAGTGATTGTATTATTTAATAGATAAACGATTTCATCTAAGCTACATTCACCTGATTCAGATCTCTTCCATTTATCGAAAAGATAATCGACTTTTTTTGAGGCGTCAGCGCTATGATCTGCAGCGCTAAAATCAAATTTGTCATGATATTCTGGGACATACGTACCTAATGTTGATTTAGTGGGCTCGAAAATCTTTCGCCTAATAATTTCAGCTTCAATCTTTATAGCCGTATCATCATCCAAAAGTACGTCTTCATACTCTTCCAGAACCGCAATGAAGTCTGGAATCCTAGCAGGATTTCTCAATGTTGTATCAAAAGAAACAGGTTTCCTTTTTGGTGCCATTTTATTCCTCAATCTTGTTAGTCACATATATTTCTTTACTATTTTTGATACTATTATCAAATCTTGAAATATAATTACTTGTAATTGCAAATACATGATATTTATCAGACCACTCTGTCAAAATTTCATTGGTTCGATCTTTATGGTAAACCATGTTAGAAAGACCCCAGCTGACACCTTCATCTGATAACTTATCTAGTAATTTGTATAAACGCCGTTCATTGTCAACACTCCAAATTTTGTTGTAATCACTTGAAGTAATTAGGTATGGAGGATCAAAATAAAAAAAGTCATCTTCAGTTGGGTTTTGAATAGAAATATAAGATTCGAAATCCAAATTGCTAATATTTATCTCGTTATTTCGCAACACCCAATCAGAATAATCTTTTAAAGCTTTCGTTACATTTTTATTCCAATCAACATTTCCGACAGGAAGATTAAAATTACCTAATTTATTATATCTAATCATGTGGTTAAATCCATAGATTATCAAAAGATATAATAAATCTATTCTATCTTTATTTCCGTTATAATCATCTCTCATTTGTAGATATTGATTCTTATTGTATTTCGAGAAATATGTCTTTGGGTAATCTTTTTTCAAATCTACAATAATATTATTGAGGTTTAGTTCAGAATGACTCAATCCATACATGTCAATCAATTCATAGAAATGAAGAATCAATTCATCTAGTTTTGGACTGTTTTCTATTAGAAATTCATGTATCGAAATTACATTTTTATCTACGTCATTTAAGGAAAATGAATTTGCTTTAGCGTTTAGTGAAGCACTTCCGCCACCCGCAAATACATCATGAAAAATATTTATATTATTAGGAAATAAGCTATTGAGCTGTGGAGTCAACTTATACTTGTCCCCAACATAAAACAAAGGGGACCTCACGGATTTACCACTCATTTATTTAACCTTTGTTATAAAGAGAAATTCTTTATGGTTAGCAAATTCAGTTTTTCCTGCATTAAAAAATTTATGGTCAGTCTCATATATTTTTGTTGTTCCAACTCTATTTAAAGAATCTATGATCTGTGATTGAGTTATCTTATTTTGAGAGCTGCTACTTTTTGAAGTGTATGTATTATTATAGGTAACTACGATATATTTAGCTGATATATTTTTGACTAGATCATCGAAGGCTTCTGGCGCTGATGTTTTACAATATTCACTAATATTTTCTACAGGGGGCTTCATTGCTACCCCCGTAAGTTGAGGCTTCTCCCATTTTGTAAGAACCTCAAGAAGGTGATAAAACCGTGAGTATTGACGTGAGTTATAAGGAGGATCAACAAATACAATATCAGCACTAGTATTACGGACAAGCGTATTAGCATCTTCCCGATAGATACTTATTTCTTTATTTTCACTATCGACAGGTTTTATAAGTTCGAATTTAAACCTGTCGGGTATATTCTGATTTTTCCTGTAGGCCTCATAATGTCCTACCGTGTTCGAAACTTTATCAGCAGAATAGATCAATGAAGCAATCAGAATCGATTTTTCTCTGTCATTAATTTTTTTATTATTCTCAATTGACTGCCGAATCTCGCCAATGATTTCAGCGTCATGAAAGCTGAAATATTTTCCACCATAGCTCTTAGAGAAATACTCGTCATCAACAGAACGGGTCTTCAAACTTTGAAAACTTTGCATTATATCCAGTAACTTTTGGTAATTGTAGTTTTCAGGTCCGAAAAATGCTTTGTAAATTATATTATTTGAATATAGAAAATCATTAATGGCAACCTTCTCAAAGAAAGGCAATACGCTCTTAGTTACTATCCCCGTACCACCGAACAAATCGAGGAATGAATCCCCTTCTGTTTCTTCTTGAATTTTTTCCACTATCCAATTTGCCAACTTAGCTTTACTGCCAATGTACCTTCGACTCTCAAGATTGTATTTCCCTAAATCTTCATCATAATTTTCTACTTTTAGTATTTCGCTGAAAGCCTCAGAAATATCGTTTTCTAAAAGATTTGCTAATGCCTTGACATAACTAATCTTCCACTTTTCTACAGGCTTTTTGTTTATGCCTCTCAAAGTAGCTTCCGAGATTCCTGAATCCTGAGCTAAATCGCTAAAGGTGTATCCCCTATCAGCAAGAATTTTTTCTAGTTTTACCACTTATAGTCCCTCAATTTCCATCACTTTTAATCAGTTTTGCATATTTTAGTGGATTATAAAAGCCAGCAGACGTTTCCACCCCCTCCCCACCCCAATCATCACAGTTTCATAACACTTTTAAATCCCTCTTGACCAGTGGTTTTGCCGCACTCATTGTTGAGGTATCGATACAACGTAGTATCACCGAGGCCTGAAAGGCACCACCCATGAAAACCACACCGCTCGCCGTCGGCGCGCTCGCATTCACTGCCCTCCTAACTGGTTGCTCATCCAGCTCAATCACCGAGAATAAGCCCGAAACTCCAGCATCCTCAGCATCAACGAGTGCATCCGCTACCGCAACAGCGTCAAGCTCCCCCGAGCAAAGCACCGCAAGCACCAGCTCAGCCCGGTGCCCTCGCCTTCAACTTCAACGGCATGAACTGCTACCTAGCTGGCGGAGAAGCATCCTGCAGCGGATTCGACCCAACCCATAACGTCAACTTCTTCTTCAGCGACCACGGCTACACCGAAGTACCCGCAGGCCAACCCGGTTCAGCATCCGATATGGCAGCGGTACAAAACACCCTGCCTGACGGTTACGAGCTCTCCTCAGAAGGAGCGTCCTGCCGCGTCGGTCAGCACACTTTCATTTGCGACAACGCCATTGGCGCCACCTTCGGCATTGGCCCGGACGGCTTCTTCCAGGGCTAAACCACAAGATAAACCAGCTAAAAGCCGGGACTCAGACAACAACTGAGCCCCGGTTTTTGCCGTCTAAAACTCTTCTAACAGGTCAATAAAACCGCACGTCATATTGACGTTTAAAGCAGCAAACGTTCACTAATCCCCTGCCTTACGCACCTCTGCCCCTAAGCTGAAACTAACCACAGTTATTATTTCTTACACACAGAAATGGAGCGCGTTATCGTGTCAGATAACGCCACTGCTTCACAGGCTGCCCCGGGCTCACGCCTGCCAGACCTCACCAAGCAAGCAATTTTCACCATGACGTTCGGCTTCTTCGGCGTCAACATGGCGTTCTCGCTCCAAAGCGCGAACATGAGCCGCATCGCTCAACCCCTCGGAGCAGACCCCAACCAGCTCGGCTTCTTCTTCGTCTTCCCACCGCTCATGGGCATGGTTGTGCAGCCAATCCTCGGACGCATGTCAGACAAAACCTGGATGGGACGCTTTGGCCGCCGTATGCCCTACCTGCTGATCGGCACCCCGCTGGCGGCAATCGTCACCTTCTTGCTCCCATTCTCAGGCTCCTTCGGATTTGGCTACGGCTCACTCGCCGCGCTCATCTACATGGCAACCGCTGTCTGCCTCATGGACGTCTTCAGCAACATCGCCATGGCGCCCTTCCGCATGGTTCTAGGCGATACCGTCAATGACAAACAGAAGAACTTTGCCTTCGCCTGCCAACAAATCTTCGCGTACGCAGGCGGTATCTTGGCGGCGCTGTTGCCCTACGTTCTCACTCAGCTGGGCGTTCCCAACACAGCCGAGAAAGGCGTCGTACCGCAGTCAGTGATTTGGTCATGCATGATCTCAGCGGTTCTGCTGGTCATATCGGGGCTCTTTACCGCCCTGCGCACCAAAGAATACGATCCCGAAACCTACGCCCGCTACCACGGCGTTGATTTGCGCGCCAAAGCTGAGGCAGAAAACGTCGGCACACTCACGCTCTTCAAGAACGCTCCTCGCGCCTTCTGGGAACTATCGGTCGTACAGTTCTTCTCATGGATCGGCATCATGTACACCTGGACCTACGCCACCGGAGCCATGGCAAAGAACATCTGGGGCACTACCGACCCAACCTCTGCCGGTTACCAGGACGCCGGCAATTGGTACTCCGTCATGACTGCGGTTCTAAGCATCTCAGCTCTCATTTTCGGTATTCTCTACTCGCGTTCGGACGCTGGCCACCGCAAGCACTGGTACGCCTTCGGCCTGTTCTGCGACGTAGTCGCTATCGTCGCCGTGGCAACCACCCAGAACAAGTGGGTAGCTCTTGCCGCCTTTGTTCTCTACGGCTTCGGCAACTTCGCTATCAACACCATGCCGTTTGCGATTTTGACGTCCTCGCTCAAAGGCAAGAACGTTGGCTCGTACCTGGGCCTGTTCAACATTGCAGTGTGTCTGCCGCAGATTATCGGCTCGGTTGCTGGCTTCTTCTTGGTACCCGCGTTCGGCGGCAACCTTTCATACATGATGCTCTTTGGCGCAGTCTTCATGCTCATCGGCGCGGTCTCTGTGTACACCGTCCACGAAGGACGCTAGTTCACGGCTACCTGCATACGATAAACGAAAGCCTCGGGATAGATTCCCGAGGCTTTCGTTATATACCCGCTAGGGATTTACTGTAGCAGGTCTTCGTCAGCGTCCAATACCCATGATGCGAAGGACTGATCTGCGCTCTCACGGTGGGCAACGAAGTTGCGAGTCAGGCGCTCAACGTAGTCAGCCAACTCGTGCTGCGCGACCTTGAGGCCTCGCACCGTGCGTCCTACATTGCCCTCGCCCTTGTTGGTGTAATCCGCAAGCTGGCCACCCAGGTGAACCTGGTAACCGGGCATACGTTCACCATCAACGGTAATAATCTGCCCCTTAAGCCCGATATCAGCGGTCTGAATACGAGCGCAGGAGTTCGGGCAACCGTTGATGTGCAGAGTCAACTTAGCCGGAAGCTGGTCTTCAATATCAGTCAAACGCTTTTCGAGCTCCGCAATGACCTCGGTGGCAACGTCTTTGGTTTCAACGATCGCGAGCTTGCAGTACTCGATGCCGGTGCACGCCATGGTATTGCGGCGGAACAGCGACGGCGCGTGTGCCAAACCCAGCTCATTGAGTCCCTGCACGACTGCCGGAACTTTGTCACCGGGAATGTCGAGTGCCACGAACTTCTGGTAGACAGTGGTGCGCAGACGATGCGAGCCGTTAGCTTCAAGAAGGTCAGCGAGCGCGATTAGCTTGGTGCCCGAGAAGCGTCCGACGGTGGTTGCAGCGCCGATGTAGTAGTTGCCGTCTTTTTGTTCGTGAATGCCGATGTGATCGCCAGATACTTCGGGCACGGGTGCGGCGGGGCCATCTGCTAGCTTGTAGCCGAGGTATTCGGTTTCAAGGACGTCGCGGATTTTTTCGGGGCCCCAGTCAGCCAGGAGGAACTTCATGCGAGCGCGGTTGCGCAGGCGTCGGTAGCCGTAGTCGCGGAAGATTGAGGTGACGCCTGCCCAGACTTCGGGTGCTTGTTCGGGAGTGACGAATGCGCCGAGGCGTTCTGCGAATTTGGGGTTGGTGGACAATCCGCCGCCTACCCACAAATCGAAGCCGAGCCCGAGTTCGGGGTGTTCAACGCCGATCAGAGCGATGTCGTTGATTTCGTGGATGACGTCCTGTGAGGGGTGCGCCGAGATCGCTGTCTTGTATTTGCGCGGCAGGTTGGAGAATTCGTGGCTGCCGATGTATTGGTCCCTGATTTTTTCGAGGACGGGTGTGGGGTCAAAGAGTTCATCTTTGGCGATGCCTGCAACGGGTGAGCCGAGGATAACGCGCGGTACGTCGCCGCATGCCTCGGTGGTTTGCAGCCCAACCTCGTCAAGTCGACGCCAGATTTCGGGTACGTTCTCTACCTCAACCCAGTGCAGCTGGATATTCTGACGGTCGGTTATATCTGCGGTGTCGCGGGCAAAATCACGGGAGATTTCGCCGATGACGCGTGCCTGCTGGGTGGTCAGCTGGCCGCCGTCGATGCGCACACGCATCATAAAGTACTTGTCTTCAAGTTCTTCGTTAGACAGGGTTGCTGTCTTGCCGCCGTCGATGCCGGGTTTGCGCTGGGTGTACAGACCCCACCAGCGAAAGCGTCCGTGAAGGTCGTGATCTTCAATGGAGTCGAAACCTTCGCGGGCGTAGGTGTTGAGGATGCGGTCGCGAACGTTCAGACCGTCATCATCTAGCTTCCATTCTTCGTTGCCGTTGAGAGCCTGCTTACCGTCAATCTTCCATTGGCCGTTGGGCTTAGCGGAGCGCGGTGCCTTCTTTTCAGGTGTGGCCTCATCAGCTCGAGGTGTCAGTGTTTTTGCCATGAGTTTCTTACCTTGTGTGAATCTTATTTCTTTAGTGCGTTGTTGAGGGTGCCATTTTTTCGCTGTAGTAGCGTCGGCGCTGGGTGAGCTTTTTGTTGGCGAGCATTCCTCGGATGCTTAGGCCACCGCCTACGAGCACCACGAGGGCGTATGCGAGCGGGGCAAACTGCTCGTGGTTGGGAATCGCATCCAGTACGTAGCCCATGTTGGTGAGCACCAGCGTCGTGCCGACAAAACCGCCCAGCACCGTGGGGTTGACGATGCTGACCAGCCAGGCGGCAATCGGGGCTGCCACCATTCCGCCCAGCAAAAGACCGCCCACAGCCATCAGGTGCTGAAGAAGCTCGTCCCACATAGCCAGCAGAAAACCGGCGGACGCTGCCAAGGTCACCAAGAATTCGGCGGTATTGACGGTGCCAATGATGCGCCGTGGCTCTTCACGGCCGATGCTCAGCAGGGTCGATGACGTGACCGGCCCCCAGCCGCCGCCACCGGCCGCGTCCACAAAGCCACCGAACAGGCCAAGAGCGGAAAGCATACGACCGCGTGGAATACCAGCGCGCTTGCCCGCTACCCTGCCCCGGGCAAAGCGAATCACCAAGCTGATACCAATCAGCGTCAAAATTCCTGCCGTCACCGGCTTAGCAAAAGCTAAGGAAATATGAGCCAGCAGCGTTGCACCAATAAAAGCACCGATAGCGCCAGGAATACCGAGCCGTAACACCACACCCCAGTCAACATTCTTGAACTTCCAGTGGCTCAAACCAGAAACCAAAGTAGTGCCAAGCTCAGCCACATGCACCGTTGCTGATGCCGATGCGGGGTTCATCATTGCCAGCGCCATCAGCAAAGTAGTTGATGTAGCGCCAAAACCCATACCCAAACTGCCATCGACCAGCTGGGCAACCGCTCCCCCTAACGCAATCAGAATCAAAGAGCGCATATCAGCCTCTTAACCGTTGAACCACGCCTCGCGTTACGCGGCGCGTCCAACCAATCCTGCTGCTAGGGTGTTGCCGTCTTGAGCGTCAATGACAAGGAACGAGCCCACGCGGCCACGGCCGGAATACTGCTCAACGGGTAGCGGCTGAGCAAGCTGAATGTTCACCGTTGCGATGTCGTTGAGCGCCACTTCTTCAGCCGGTGCAGAGGTTGATGAGTCAATATCAAAAACGCTCTCAACGCTGCGGATGCGCGCACGCACCAGCGAGGTTCCATAACGAACGTTCACCTTAGCGCCGGACTTGAGTGGCTTCTCAGACAGACCCACCAGTGTTGCGGTGAACTCACGCTGATCCTCAGGACGCTGCGCTGAACTCAACAGGTCACCACGTGAAAGGTCAACATCATCAGCAAGCAACAGCACCACGGAGTCATCAACACCAGCGCTATCTACAGCACCGTCGGTGGTCTCGATGCGAGTCACTGTAGAGCTCAAACCGTTGCCGGTAGCCACCGTGTCGCCCACGCGTACGCTACCTGCAGTCACGCGTCCTGCATAACCGCGGTAATCCTTGCCGTGATCACGAATCACGTACTGAATCGGAAAACGGAACTCGGTAGAGGTATCGTTCGCGGTCTCAATGGTCTCTAACAGGTGCAAGACGGTCGGGCCGTCATACCAGGGAGTGTTTTCAGAGGGTTCCACCACGTTGTCACCGAGCAAAGCACTAATCGGGATAACGTTGACGTCATCAACGCCGCGCTCATGCGCCAACGCAGTAAATTCATCGCGAATGTTCTCAAAGATTTCCTGTGAAAAATCAACCAGGTCAATCTTATTGACAGCCAGAATCACATGCTTGATACCGAGCAAACCTGCAACGCTCAGGTGACGGCGAGTCTGAGTCACCACACCGTGGCGGGCATCCACCAGCAAAACCACAACATCAGAAGTTGAAACGCCGGTGACGGTATTGCGAGTGTACTGCACGTGACCGGGCGTATCAGCCAGGATAAAAGTGCGCTGCGCGGTTGAGAAGTACCGGTAAGCAACATCAATAGTGATGCCCTGCTCACGCTCAGCACGCAAACCATCAACCAGCAAAGAAAGGTCAATATGCTCAAGACCCTTCTCACGCGAGGTACGCTCTACCGCTGACAGCTGATCAGCGAGCACGCTCTTAGTATCATGCAACAGGCGTCCCACAAAGGTTGACTTACCGTCATCTACGCTACCTGCGGTGCACAGGTGAAGGGTCTGACGCTGCTGTAGTACCTGCGAAGCAGTGTTTTCAGGTGTAAGAGTCATTTTAGAAATACCCTTCCTTCTTGCGGTCTTCCATAGCGGATTCGCTCAGGCGGTCATCGGCGCGCGTAGCACCGCGTTCAGTCAAAGTAGATGTAGAGATTTCGGTAATAATGTCTTCAACCGTGACGGCATCTGACAGCACAGCACCGGTGCACGACATATCACCCACCGTACGGTAACGAACACGCTTAGTTTCGGTGGTTTCGTCCTTGCGCGGGCCACCCCACTCGCCAGCCGTCAACCACATACCGTCGCGCTCAAACACCTCGCGGTCATGCGCAAAATAAATCGGCGGAAGCTCAATACCGCGAGCACCGATGTACTCCCAAATATCAGCCTCAGTCCAGTTAGAAATCGGGAACACACGAATGTTCTCACCCGGTAGATGGCCACCGTTGTAGAGGTTCCACAATTCAGGACGCTGGCGGCGAGGATCCCAGCCGCCGAAAGAGTCACGCACCGAGAAGATGCGTTCCTTAGCGCGCGCACGCTCCTCATCGCGTCGAGCGCCGCCAAGCACCGCGTCGTACCCCTGCTCTTCAATGGTCTCAACCAAAGGCACAGTTTGAAGCGGGTTACGAGTACCGTCAGGGCGTTCCTGCAACTCGCCGCGGTCAATCCAATCCTGTACCTTAGCCACGCGCAAACGCGCACCGGTTTTCTCCACCAGGTTGTCGCGGAAAGCTAAAACCTCAGGAAAATTATGGCCGGTATCAACATGCAAAAGCTCAAACGGCACCGGCGCAGGCGCAAAAGCTCGACGCGCCAACTCGTAGACAACAACAGAGTCTTTACCGCCAGAAAACAGCAAACCGACCTTGTCGAACTGCCCCGCAACCTCGCGAAGAATATGAATCGACTCGTTCTCTAAATCTTTAAGATGAGGTGATAGTGAAGTTGATGTGCTCATGTGTGCAAACCGCATTCCGTCTTGTTAAATCCTGCCCAGCGTCCACTGCGAGGGTCCTGCCCTTCTTCCACCTTGGCGGTGCACGGTGCACAACCAATCGAAGGGTAACCAGCCAGCGTCAGCGGGTGAATAATCAAATCTTTGTCTTCAATAAACTGCTGAGTCTCTTTTAAGCTCCAGGTGACCAGCGGCGAGATCTTCAACCGGCCATTCGCGTCAATATCCAACGCCGGAGTGTTAGCACGCAACGGCGAATCAGCGCGACGCAAACCGGTAATCCAACCAACGTACGGACCCATAAAGCTCGCCAAAGGCTCAACCTTGCGCATTCGACAACACGCCGTCGGGTTCGAGGCAAAGAGATCTTTACCGTAGGTCGCGTCCTGCTCAACAGTGCTCAGCAACGGCTTAGCCGTAATCAGTTCCTGCGGGTAACGCTGCTTGACCTGCTCAGCCACGGTCAACGTCTCAGGAAAGTGATACCCGGTATCAAGAAACAGAAAATCAGCATTCGGCAGATAATCCGCTGCCAATTCAGCTAAAACGGTGTTCTCCATGGACAAGGTGACAGCCAGCTTGCCCTGCACATGCTCGTGAGCCCACTCCAAGATTTCTTGGGCGCTCGCATCGTACAAAGCATCCGCATACTGCTCAATCAGCTGCTGATTGTGGGATTTTTCAGCATCGCTCAGTTCCAGCGGGGGTTGGGTGCCCTCCGGGCTCACCTCAGGGTCTTTGAGTGAGCGCGCATCAGACCCAATCCCAAAATTCTTAAATGTTGGTATTGCTTGCGGCATGGGACGTCCTTCCAACTGTGTGTTCAGTTGGTTGCCAGTCTAAACACCTACCACTAGGTCTTTCACGTACTTTTTATTCAGCCCGTCATGTCACGTATAGATTCGTCAGAAAAAGTAACTTTGCAATTTTACGTAAAGAGTAAATATGTAGACTCGCGCCCGTGCGCGTGATTATAAGCTGTCATCACCGGTGATTCCAGTGTTTTTTAACACTTCGTCATGTTTGCCGGATGCGAGCCGCGTCAGTTGCTTTTGTCGCATTGCGTCACGCTAGCGGCTAGTTGAGAAGAAGCGTGACACAATGAGTCCTATGCGTATTTTGTCTATTCAATCAGCTGTAGCCTACGGTCACGTTGGCAATTCAGCAGCAGTATTCCCGCTTCAGCGTCTGGGCCACGACGTTATGCCCGTCAACACCGTTCTATTCTCAAACCACACCGGCTACGGCGCATGGCGCGGCCCGCTTGTTTCAGGCGATGATGTACGCGAAATCGTCACCGGCATCGAAGAGCGCGGCGGCCTCGACGACACCGCCCTCGTCATCTCCGGCTACCAGGGTGGCTCATCCATCGGCGACGCAATTTTGGACGCGGTTGCCAAGGCACGCGCTAAAAACCCTAACGTCCTGTACTCCTGCGACCCGGTGCTCGGTAACGCAACCTCGGGCTGCTTTGTCTCTCCCGAAGTTCAGGAACTCATTCGCGACCGCGTCATTCAGCACGCGGATATCATCACTCCCAACCAGTTTGAGCTCGGCTTTGTGACTAACACTGATCCCAAGACCTTGGACGAGGTGCTTGAGTCGGTGAAGAAGGCTCAGGAAATCGGCCCGAAGACTGTTTTGGTCACCAGTGTCTCAACCCCGGACACCCCCAAGGATTCCATTCAGATGCTCGCTGTTTCAGGTGATGAAGCGTGGCTAATCACTACCGACCGTCTGCCTATGAAGGCTAACGGCTCAGGCGACGTTACGCAGGCGCTTTTCGCATCGCACTTCGCATCCGGCAAGTCACTGAAAGAAGCACTTGAGGTGACTACCGCCTCCGTTTACGAACTGTTGAAGAAGACCCTGGATTCAGGTCAGCGAGAACTCCAACTCATTGAAGCTCAGGAATCGTACGTAGCGCCTCAGGTGAAGTTCGAGGCGCAGCGTATCAAGTAACGTCCTGCCATACACACGCCTTGACCCGGCGTTTTTGGCTTGAACCGGCTACAACCAACCGCCAGCTCAAGCGAAAACGCCGGGTCAACGTGTCAGTGGCTACAAATCCGGTAGGACGCGTCCGCCTCCAGCACGCGCTCCTTAGCTACCGAAGCGACGACGGACGCAGAGTCCTCATCACCAGGAATCACGAGAGGCTCAGCCACAATCAGACCCTTCCCCGCTCCATCGAGTTTGTGCAACAGGCCTTGGAAGAAGCCGCGTCCCATGAGATAGGTTGAAACGAACTCAGCTGAATGTTCCTCAACAACATCGGCGATTTTAGGGTCGATGGACGCCACAAAACCGTGCGGCGCGTGCTGAGAGAGTAGAGTGCTAAAAATTTCGGACTGCAGCTCCACTGCCTGACGCCCGTCAGCGCGAGATGAACCGGCGGCGGCCATAACAATCTGACCGTAGCCATCCCAGCCAGCTTCTTCTAGGCGGGTACGCTGCAGTTTAGCGAGCTGGGCGGAAGGCCCCAGTGCACGGGCGATGCGGACATCGCGTGCCGGGGACGCATCGGCGGCTTTCTTCATATCCACTTGAGTGTGGTAACCGGTGGAAAGTAAAAGCGGAACCATGATGACTTCATCCTCCTCGCTGAACTTCGCGGCAACCGCGTCCAACGATGGTTCTTGAACATCAACGTACGCCTCGTGCACCTGAAACGCCCCCGCATCTTCAGCCTCAAGTTGCTGAGCGAGGGACTCGCGGATGGCGTCGATAGTGGCGCGTCCGTCGGGGCTGTCGGTGCCGTGGGCAACTGCGATGACGTGTTTCATTTAGAGTCCTTTGCGAATCACTTTGTACTGCGCTGCTTGAGCAACCGGGCGCAGGGTGATGTGGTCAAGGTTGATGTGGTGTGGCACGTTGACCGCGAACGTGACGGTCTGCGCAACATCTTCCGCCAGCAGGGGCTTTTCGACCCCAGCGTAGACCTTATCGGCAGCGTCCGCTGATCCCAGTCGGTTGAGTGAGAACTCTTCGGTGTGCACCATGCCGGGGCGAATCTCAATGACGCGCACGTTGTTTTCGGCTTCTTCTAGGCGCAGGGCTTCGGTCATACCGCGTTCAGCAAACTTGGCGGCGTTGTAGCCTGCCCCGCCCTCATAACCGGCCTCAGCAGCGGTTGAGGTCAGCGTCAGCACGGTTCCTTCCCCGGATGCACGTAGGGCGGGCAAGAAGGCACGCGTCATGTTCAGCGTACCCACCACGTTGAGCTCAAACATAAAGCGGTAGTCTTCGCTTTTGCCGCTGCCCACCGAATCAACACCGCGAGCGCCACCGGAAATATTCACGAGAGTGGAGATTGCACCGCTGTGCTGTTCCACAATGTTCTGCGCAACTTTATTGACTGCGTCCTCGTTAGTGATATCAAGCGGGATGGCAATAGCGCCGGTCTGTTCAGCCAGTTCATTCAGGCGGCCTTCGCGTCGTGCGACTGCGTAGACCGTCCACCCGGTAGCGCGCATCTGCTCGACAGTTGCCCGCCCAATTCCCGATGATGCACCTGATACAACGGCAATCTTGCCGGTGTGTGCATCGGATGCGAAGGGGTTGGTGGGAATGGTCATGGTGTGCCTCCTAGTATCCCGCTAATCGTTGGTCAGTCTCTATTCTATGAAGCGTCGCGGGTGTAAGCCTTCTAAAACTAAGAAGCGAGGTTCATATTTTGATTTGTGAAGCTCTAGCAGTGCTCCAATGTTGCACAATCTCACGCTGTATAAAGTAGGGGTATCTTAGCGTCTGACTTCAATACATGAGACAATGGCGAGCATGGCTGAAAATACATTGGGCACAGACACGCCCGTAACCATTAATGTTCCTGATCGTCCCGCGCTTGAGGGTCTTGAGCAGAAGCTCACCTCGCGTTGGGAAGAAACTAAAACCTACGCGTTCGATGAGAACACTACGCGTGAGCAGGTGTACTCGATTGATACGCCTCCCCCGACGGCTTCGGGTTCTTTGCACGTTGGTCACATGTTCTCATACACCCAGACCGACGTTATTGCGCGTTACAAGCGTATGACCGGCAAGAATGTCTTCTACCCGCTGGGTTGGGATGACAACGGTTTGCCGACTGAGCGTCGCGTCCAGAACTACTACGGTGTTCTGTGTGACCCCGCTATTGCTTACGATCCTGACTTCAAGGCGCCCGAAAAGCCCGCCAAGAATCAGCGCGACTGGCCCCGTATTTCACGCGGTAACTTCATTGAGCTGTGTGAAGAGTTGGCAACTGAAGACGAGAAGGTCTTTGAGCAGCTGTTCACCACCTTGGGCCTGTCAGTGGATTGGTCACGCACCTACCGCACCATCGATGCTCACTCACGCAAGGTTTCCCAGCTTGCTTTCTTAAAGGATCTTGAAGCTGGCAATGCTTACATGGCTGAGGCTCCTACCATGTGGGACATCACCTTCCGCACCGCGGTTGCTCAGGCTGAACTTGAGGATAAGGAACGCGAAGGCGCGTACCACCGCATCTCATTCCACCGCCCCGATGGTGAGAAGGTCTGGATTGAAACCACTCGTCCCGAGTTGCTTCCTGCCTGCGTTGCTCTCGTTGCTCACCCCGATGACGAGCGTTACCAGCCCCTGTTTGGCACCAAGGTAACCTCGCCGCTGTTCGGTGTTGAGGTTGAGGTTAAGGCTCACCCGCTGGCTCAGCCCGATAAGGGCGCAGGTATCGCAATGGTCTGTACCTTCGGCGATACCACTGATGTCACCTGGTGGCGCGAGTTGCAGCTTGATACCCGTGCGCTCATCGGACGCGACGGCCGCTTTGCCAAGGAAACCCCCGAGTGGATTACCTCAGCTGAAGGACGCGAGCGCTACGAGCGTATGGCTGGCGCAACCGTTTTCTCAGCACAGAAGGCTGTCGTTGAGATGCTGGTTGAGACCGGTGAGATGGAGGGCGAGCCCAAGAAAATCATGCACCCCGTGAAGTTCTACGAAAAGGGCGACAAGCCTCTTGAAATCGTTGCTTCACGTCAGTGGTACATTCGCAACGGTGGACGTGACGCTGACCGCCGCGAGAAGCTGATTGAGCGCGGCCGTGAGATGAACTGGCATCCCGCTTTCATGCGTTCACGCTACGAAAACTGGGTTGAAGGCCTGAACGGTGATTGGCTGATTTCGCGTCAACGTTTCTTCGGTGTGCCGTTCCCGGTGTGGTACAAGCTTGATGCTGAGGGCGAGCCGGATTACGAGAACCCGATTCTTCCCGATGCGGCGTCCTTGCCTGTTGATCCCGCATCCGAGGTTCCTGCTGGTTACACCGAAGATCAGCGCGGCGTTGCTGGCGGCTTCATTGCAGACCCTGACGTCCTTGATACCTGGGCAACTTCATCACTGACCCCGCAGATTGCGACCGGTTGGGGTGTCGATGACGATCTTCACTCAAAGACCTTCCCCATGGACCTGCGTCCGCAGGGTCACGACATCATCCGCACCTGGCTGTTCTCAACCGCTGTACGCGCTGAGACCCTCGCGGGTAGCGTGCCCTGGCACAACACCGCGCTTTCCGGCTGGATTCTTGACCCCGATCGCAAGAAGATGTCCAAGTCAAAGGGAAACGTCGTTGTTCCTAACGACGTTTTGGACAAGTACGGCTCGGACGCTGTTCGCTACTGGGCGGCATCCGCTCGCTTGGGCGCAGATACCGCCTACGACGAAGGTCAGATGAAGATCGGCCGCCGCCTGGCTATTAAGTTGCTCAACGCATCCAAGTTCGTGCTCAATCTCGGCGCAACCCAGGATTCAGTGATTACTTCTGAGCAGCAGGCTCAGGTTGTCACGAATGAGCTTGACCGCTCATTGCTTGCTCGCCTGGCAACCCTCGTTGAAGAAGCAACTCGCGCCTTTGAGAACTACGAGTACGCACGTGCTCTGCAGATCTCAGAGACCTTCTTCTGGTCATTCACCGACGACTACGTAGAGCTGATTAAGGATCGTGCCTACGGCGCTCGCGGTGAAGAAGAGCAGGCTTCTGTTCTGGCAGCTTTGGCTACCACCTTGGACGCGATGCTCCGACTCTTCGCCCCCTTCATGCCTTTCGCAACCGATGAGGTTTGGAGCTGGTGGCGTGCCGGCTCAGTTCACCGCGCCCCTTGGCCCACCGCCGAGGGTTATTCAGCTGTTGTTAACGGTGCAGATGCAGAAGTTCTGCCCACCGTTGGTTTGGCGCTGGGTGGTCTGCGCAAGTCAAAGTCTGAGGCTAAGGTCAAGCAGCGCACCGAGGTTAAGGTTGCTACCATTACCGCCGATGCAAGCTCCATCGCCCGCGTCCGCGCAGGTGAAGCAGACCTCAAGGCTGCAGGTAACGTCGCAGAACTCAACTTGGTTGAGGGCGACGTTGACGAGCTGACTGTTAGCGATGTTGAACTGGTTGTAGAAACCGAAGAAGCAAAATAATTTCGCTTCCTCAGCTTAACGCTCATCGCTTGGCGCCCAGTACACCTGGGCGCCAAGCGTCTTTGTGAAGGATTGAACGGTGTCAGAGAAATTCGACATACGCCAGATGCCGGGGTACCCGCAGTATCACGGCGACACAAAGGAACCACTCACCACCACCCACAAGCATTTGCCCGGTGTTGGTGGGCGCACCGCCCTCAACGGTTGGATTGATAAAGCGTATTTTGGTTTTGCAGGATTGGCGTCTATTTGGTTGGCTATCGTAACGCTCACTACAGCGTTTAATAAAAGCTGGACGTCCGTGCCCCTGATTTTGCTGATTTGGGCAATCGCAGCCTACATGACGCTGCCGCGCTTGCATCGCATCATGACCGCGTTGTATGTTCCCGCCTACTTTATCGGTAGAACTCAAACCGGCGATGGTCTGCTCGGTGACCCGGTCAATATCGGTATTCGCGGTGAGTCGATTGACGTTCACCGCGCTATGCGCAAGGCGGGTTGGCTGAAGGCTGAGCCGGTGACGCTGGCGAGTTCGTGGCGCATCATTATCAATACTTTGCGCCGCCGCCCCTACCCCACTGCCCCGGTGTCGCCTCTCTACCTGTTCAACCGTAAAGAGGATTTCGCTTACCAGCAGGAGGTTGATGGAAGCCCTTCGAAACGTCACCATGTGCGTTTTTGGAAGACGCCACCTGAGTGGAAGCTTCCGGGCGGCGCTGAGGTCGACTGGGTGGCCGCGGCAACGTTTGACCGCGCTGTTGGTCTTTCACTTTTTACCTTGCAGGTGACGCACAAGATTGATGCTGAAACCGATAAAGAGCGTGACTATGTTGTAGACACTGTTCTCTTCGGCAACAAAGAAGCCTATCACCACGTGATTAAGGACTTCTCGGCAGGCTATCATTCGCGCAACGGCGGCGGCGATAACATCATCACCGACGGTAATTTGCCCATTCTCGAGCTCGATAATGTTATTACCGAAGAAATGGATATCCCGGATCTTTCACCGGAATCTGAGTATTCGCATCACCGACGCCCGTGGGAGCTTGTGGAGCAGATTCCGCTGAGCACGGTTTTCGCATCGGCCTTTATCATTATCGGCGCGTTGTTGCACTTTGTTAACGGTGTGCTCCGCTTGATTAACGAGCATCTCTTTGCGCACGTGAGTGATTTAGACTCTCTCATGTTCGCGATCGAGCATTCAACCCAGCCCGATGAGGTCTTCGACAGCACACTGGTTCTCTCGCTGATTGGGCTGTCTGTATTCCAGATAATTTTGGCAATCGGTGTTCTGCGCGGCAGGCAGCGTTCACGCAAGATTATCTTGCTGATTTTGACGGTCTCGCTCATCTTCACCTCGATTCTGTGGTTGCGTGATTCGCTAAACTACACCGGTACCTTTACCGTGTACGTACTCATGGCATCTCACGTTTTCGCAATGCTTGAATACACTTCTGACGGTGCCGTGAATTACACACACAACATCACGCGATCACGCCGCATCCAGCGGTTGAAAGACCGTGCACGCAAGTTGGTTCACCCGTACGGTAGCCGTAGAGCACGATAGTTTTTTGCTCATCACGCAACACACAAAAAGCCCACTGGTTCACGAGGAATCAGTGGGCTTTTTACATGGTTTAGTGCTGGCAGCCTGGACACCAGTAAAGCTTGCGTCCAGCTACTTCTTCAACGCGGATAATACTGCCGCATCGCCGGCAGGGTTCGCCGTGGTGCATGTAAACGTAGTTTGCGTGTTCTGGCCACGCTTCTGTTTCGGGTATACCCGGACGGTCATCAGGTTCGGTGGTGATGATGCGACCTACTCGCACACCGATATGCAATAGGTGCTTATTGTCCTCCCACAACGCTTCAAGCTCGCTGGCGTCCAGCTCTTTTGCCGGGCGGAACGGATTTATTTTCTGGCGCCATAAAGACTCAGCTCTAAAGATGTTCCCAACGCCCGAGATAGATTTTTGGTCCATCAGAACAACACCGATGGGGCGGCCAGTTTTGGACGCTGCGCGATAGAAGGACGCGGGGTCGGCATCATCGTTGAGAGGGTCTGGGCCCAGCTTGGCGCGGACGCCGCGGACCTCGTCCGGGGTGAGCACCCGGCAAATAGTAGGACCAATCAGGTCAGCCCAGCCGTGTTCACTTACGATGCGAGTTCGCACGGTAGCTTTTGGCTCGGGCGCCCCTTGGTATTCACCCGAAACTTCGGCGGTACCTCGTTCTTTCTCACCGATGGTGCGCGGGGCACCAATCGAGGATGCGCCGTTGAACTGGTCATCGCCGCCGAAAGTCCACGCGCCGTAGATGCCAAGGTGTACGTTCAGCGTCAGATCGTTCTCAAAATTCACAAACAGGTGCTTGCCGTGAGCAAAGGCTGAAATAATCGTGTGCCCATCCAGCAGGGCGGCACCGTCTACGAATCTTCCCTGTGGGCTACTGACGGCAACCTTCTCCCCCGCAAAGACATCGTTAAACTGACGCGCGAGGCGGTGAATGGAGTGACCTTCTGGCATGATTTTCCTTCCAGAGACTGGAGTTGAAAAAAAATTTGCGCCGGTGACTGTCTTTAGCCCCGGCGCAGCGATATAAGTAGTTAGTGCTTGTTGATCTCTTTGCCAGCAATATCGCCGGTCGAGAAGAATTCATCAATCTGGTTGATACGGCGTACGTGACGTTCGTCGTTCGAAAAAGGCGTGGTCAAGAAGGTTTTGATGAGCTCAAGTGCTTCTTCTTTTTCGTGCTGGCGGCCGCCCACAGCGACAACCTGAGCATCGTTATGTTCGCGAGCCAAAGCTGCGGTGCTCTGGTTCCAGACAAGTGCCGCGCGAATGCCCTCTACCTTGTTAGCTGCCATCTGCTCGCCGTTGCCTGAACCACCCAGCACAATGCCCAATGAATCGAGACCAGATTCCCGGTCAGCCTTAACTGCGAGTGCCGCGTTGATGCAGAAGCTGGGGTAATCGTCCAGAGCATCGTATTCAGCGGGGCCGTGGTCAACCATCTCGTAGCCCTCGGCGGTGAGGGATTCAATGAGGTAGTGGCTCAACTCAAGACCAGCGTGGTCAGTGGCGATATGAACTCGCACAGTGTTGCTCCTTATTAGCACAAAGTATGACGGTGAGATGCAACAGTATGTTCATGAAACTCGTTGCTTCTCGCTATTGAAGAAAAGATTTCTGGTTTGAGCACCTTCAGCACTAGAGTGTGTTGTGTAGCACTGCAACTGTTGGTGTCTTCTTATCGATTGTATTGCACTTTTGATCTCAGAGCATCCTAGGCTTTTCGCTCGTCACCTCAGTTTCAGTCTTATCGACAACACCTCGTTTTTTCGAAAGGAACCCCATGCCAGGTATGAACCTGACCCGTGAAGAAGCTGCCGAGCGCTCACGCATTGTTACTAATGTCCAGTCCTATAAGGTTGAGCTTGATTTAACTCGTGGCGAGCGCGTTTTTTCTGCTATCACCGAGATTCGTTTTGAAGCGGTTAAAGGCGAGTCAACCTTTATTGATGCCATTACCGATTCTGTGCGTAGCATTGAGCTCAACGGTGAGTCGTTGGATGCCTCGCTGGCAGACGGCGTCCGTATTGAGCTTCCGGCTCTGGAGGCGTCAAATGTTCTGCGTATTGACGCTGACATGCTGTACACCAATACGGGTGAGGGCCTGCATCGCTTTGTTGATCCGGTGGATAACGAGGTGTACCTGTATTCGCAGTTTGAGGTTCCTGATTCTCGCCGTGTGTACCCGGTGTTTGAGCAGCCCGATTTTAAAGCTGAGTTCGAGTTCGTTGTGACTGCCCCGGCTCACTGGGTTGTGGTGTCTAACCAGTCAGAGACTTCGGTAGATGAAAACGGCGATTCAAAGACCTGGTATTTCAAGCCCACACCGCGCATTTCGTCCTACATCACCGCAATTATTGCTGGTCCTTACGAGTCAGTGCGCTCGTCCTTGACCAACGCTGAAGGACGCGAAGTTCCTCTTGGTGTGTTTGCTCGTAAGTCGCTGATGCCTTATCTCGATTCTGAGGATATTTTTGAGCTGACCCGCCAGGGTTTTGAGTTCTATGAAGAACAGTTCAAAACTCCCTACCCCTTTGATAAGTACGATCAGCTCTTTGTTCCCGAGTTCAATGCTGGCGCAATGGAGAACGCTGGTGCGGTAACTTTCTTGGAGAACTACATCTTCCGTTCCAAGACTACTGAGGCGATGATTGAGCGCCGCGCCATTACTGTTCTGCACGAGCTGGCACATATGTGGTTTGGCGATCTTGTGACCATGAAGTGGTGGAACGATCTGTGGCTTAATGAGTCTTTCGCCGAGTTCATGTCTACTCTTGCGGCCGCAGAAAACACCCGTTTCTCGCAGGAAGCATGGGCGACTTTCTCAGCATCGGAGAAGACCTGGGCTTACCGTCAGGATCAGCTTTCTTCAACCCACCCCATTGTGGCTGAGATTAAGGATTTGCACGATGTTCAGGTGAACTTCGATGGCATCACCTACGCTAAGGGCGCCTCTGTTCTGCGTCAGCTGGTGGCATGGGTTGGTCAGGAAAACTTCATGGCTGCGCTCAAGACCTACTTTGATAAGCATTCGTGGGGCAACACCGTGCTCGACGATCTTTTGGTGGAGCTTGAGGCTGAGTCAGGACGCGACGTGCGTGCGTGGAGCGCTAAGTGGCTAGAGACGTCTGGCGTAAACACTTTGACTCCCGTGATTGAGCAAGACGAGAATGACTACATCACCTCGCTGTCCATCAAGCAGACTTACGCAGAAGGCTTTGAAACCTTGCGTCCTCACCGCATGGTTGTTGGTTTCTACAACTACGACGGTTTGACTCTTGATCGCACCGAACGCTTTGAAATTGATGTGGACGGTGAGCTCACCGAGGTTGTCGAGGCAGTCGGTAAGCCGCGACCTGACATGATTTTGCTTAACGATGAAGACCTGACTTTTGCCAAGGTTCGCTTTGATGATGACTCCATGGATACCGTGGTGGCGCACCTGCGCGATATCGATTCCTCCGTTGCTCGCGGCGTAATCTGGGGCGCACTGTGGGATGCTACACGCGACGGTGAAATGGCAGCTCGCCGTTTTGTCGAACTGGTTCTCAACAACATTGGCAAAGAGACCAACTCCACCGCTGTGATGGTTCAACTTCGCAACCTAGAGCTAACCCTTCGTTCGTACGTTGACCGCGACACCGTTGAAGAATCCAAGGTTCACGCAGCAGATTCTCTGTGGAATATCGCAAAGGCAGCTGAGCCCGGTTCGGACAATCAGCTGCAGTTTGTGCGAGCTTTCGCTCGTTTGGCACGTACCGACGAACAGCTCGATACTGTAGAGGCTCTGCTTTCGGGTGAAGAAAAGCTGATGGATCTTGAGATCGACACCGATCTTCAGTGGGCTCTGCTAACCTCATTGGTAGCTGGTGGACGCCGTACCCAGGCTGATATTGATGAGGCGCTGAAGCAGGACAACACTTCCAACGGGCAACAGGCTGCAGCCACCGCATCAGCGTCCATTCCCACCGCTGAGGCAAAGGCTAAGGTCTGGCACGAGGTAGTTGAGACCGGCGAACTCTCAAACATCGTCCAGCGCTCAGCTATTGCCGGTTTCTACAACGGAAACAATGATGAGGTTCTGGAGCAGTACACCGACAAGTACTTCGCTGAAATTGAGAAAGTCTGGCGCGAACGCAGCCACGAGATCTCAACCCAAATTATTACCGGGCTGTACCCTGCAAACCCCACCGAAGAACTGCTGGAGAAAACCGAGAAGTTCTTGGGTTCACTGGGTGAGGACGCGGCATCCCTCAAGCGTCAAGTGGCCGAAAACCGCGACGGGGTCGTGCGTGCACTTGCTGTTCAGAAAGCTGATCACCTCTAAGAGCATGCTCAGCTAGCACATCAGAATGCCGGGGTCACCTTCACCAGGTGTCCCCGGCATTTGTGTCAACCAATTTTTCTGCAAGAAGTGCCCGGGGCTAGAGTTGAAGTATGGCAGATATTTCAATTGGTCCTAACCCTCATACTCAGAAAAGCTTCTACGAGCAGGTAGGTGGCGCTCCGGTTTTTGAGAAACTGTGCCGCGAGTTCTACAAGCAGGTCGAGGCTGATCCCGAGTTCAAGGCGATGTATCCCGAAGAAGATCTCGCCCCGGCGGAGCGACGTTTACGCATGTTCTTGGAACAGTACTGGGGCGGTCCCACCAGTTATCAGGCAGAGCGTGGGCACCCGCGTCTGCGCATGCGTCACAATCCATTTGCGATAGGGCCCAAAGAACGCGACACTTGGCTCAAATTCATGCGCAACGCCATGAACACACTAGAGCTCTCCCCTATGCACGATGCCATGATGTGGGACTACTTTGAACGCGCCGCCCACGCAATGCAGAACCGGGCATAAGCATACCGGCCAGAATGAGATAAGGCTACACGCGAGCAAGTACGTAACCGCCCGGAGCGTTCAGACGCACCCACCCATCGGCGGTGTAGACGCTTACCGCGTCCATCGATTTGCTGGGCAGAAAACCCAGCACCTCAGCTGCGAAAGCAACACCGGCGGGGATCGGCATTTCAAAGCCAGGTAACGGTGATGACCAAATACGCGAGCGGACAGTATCTAAGACCGCATGGCCAGGGTTCTGAGGTAGTGCCTGATCAACCGCGTCCATGCCCTCTTTGGCGGTCCTCCGCAAAGTCTCAGCATCGATGCTACCCTGCAACTGCCACCCGCTCAGTGGCGGGGTTATGCCCGCCCACGCCGCATTGACAGTTACCGGAGGCAGGGTAAGCTTCAACCCTTCGTCCTCAATACGAGCCAGACGATCGAGCAGAGCCGAAGCCTCGACCACTGTATCGATGTGAGCAGAATTTTCCAGAGGGACAGCGCGCATACCTAACACGGTAGGCATAGCGTCCAATAAGGTAGCAGGGGCTAACACAGCAACGTAAGCGGCCAAGGCTTTTCCACGGCTCAAGAGCTTAACAGCAACCTGCGAATCAACGGCACGAGCACGAGAGAAGAAGGTCGCTAAATCGCGGGGATCCGCTTTACCGCAGAACTGAGCTCTCTCACTTACCGCTTCTACATTTTCACTCATCGTATCTCGCCCCTTATCCACAAAATCTATATCATCAGGTTTAAGTAAGAATACCCTTTTCACCGATTGAAGGAACATGACCACCACCACTGACAATCATCAGCTTCAGCCAGAACCCACCGAGCTTCTACTTTCAATGCTCAACCTCGAAGATCTCGCGCCTAACGGTCACGATGATGCGTTGTACAGCGCCGAGTCACTCACCCAAGAAACTCCGCGCATTTTTGGCGGTCAGGTGCTAGCGCAATCCATCATTGCCGCCTCACGCACGGTTGAAGAATCCCGCTCATTGCATTCCCTCCACGGCTATTTTCTACGCCCCGGCGCAGTGGCAGACCCACTGACCTACGGTGTTCAAAAACTTAACGATGCCCGCTCATTCTCAGCGCGACGCGTGCACGGCTATCAGCACGAAGAGCCAATCTTCTCATGCATTATGTCTTTCCAAGAACCCGCTCGCGGGTTTGAACACTCAGCGACGATGCCCTCGGACGTGCCGGAACCTGAATCCTTACCGACTGCCGCGGATCTCATCGGAAAAGTTCCGCATCCTATGGCTCAGGCAGTGGCTTTTACTCGTCCCTTCGACATCAGGCATATCACCCCCGCGCTCTATACGCAGACGGATCAAAACCACCGTGCTACGAACATGGTTTGGCTCAAAACCACCAGCGCGCTACCCGATAATCCTGTAGTTCATCAGGCGGCGTTAGCCTACGCATCCGACTACACAGTCATGGAGCCCATTCTGCGAGCGCACGGCAAATTCTGGTTGCAGCCCGGCATCAAGTTCGCATCGCTGGATCATTCCATGTGGTTCCACCGGCAGGCGCGTGCCGATGAATGGCTTCTCTACGTACAAGAATCTCCCACTGCTCAAGACGCGCGCGGTTTGAGCACCGGTAGGTTGTTCACTCGCGATGGCGTTCACGTTGCTACGGTAACGCAAGAGGCAATGCTGCGTTTTCCCGAGTTCAAATAAGTGAAGTTAGGTACAGCAAAACCCCGGCCAGCAACACTGACCGGGGTTTTGTTTTTGGCACTACTTAGCGAGTGAGCTTGCGGTGTACGACGCGGTGAGGCTTAGCTGCCTCGGGGCCGAGGCGTTCAACCTTGTTCTTCTCGTAAGACTCGAAGTTACCCTCAAACCAGTACCAGTTATCGGGGTTCTCATCGGTGCCTTCCCATGCGAGGATGTGGGTTGCTACTCTGTCGAGGAACCAACGGTCGTGGGAGACCACGACAGCACAGCCGGGGAAATCCAGCAGTGCGTTTTCAAGAGAGGTCAGGGTCTCAACGTCCAAGTCGTTAGTGGGCTCATCGAGCAGGAGCAAGTTGCCGCCCTGCTTGAGGGTCAGTGCCAGGTTCAGGCGGTTGCGCTCACCACCGGAGAGCACACCTGCCTTCTTCTGCTGGTCGGGACCCTTGAAGCCGAATGCCGACACGTACGCGCGTGATGACATTTCAACCTGGCCAACCTGAATGTAGTCCAGGCCGTCTGAGACAACTTCCCACAGGGTCTTCTCTGAGTCGATGTTTGCACGGTTCTGGTCAACGTATGAAATCTTGACGGTTTCACCGATCTTGAGTTCACCGCCATCTAGCGGTTCCAGACCAACAATGGTCTTGAACAGGGTTGACTTACCTACACCGTTAGGACCAATCACACCTACGATGCCGTTACGGGGCAAAGTGAATGAAAGGTCGTTGATGAGTGAGCGACCGTCGAAGCCCTTCTGAAGGTCTTTAGCTTCGATAACGACGTTGCCCAGGCGGGGTCCCGGCGGAATCTGAATTTCTTCGAAGTCCAGCTTGCGAGTCTTCTCAGCTTCTGCAGCCATTTCTTCGTAGCGAGCCAAACGAGCCTTTGACTTTGCCTGACGACCCTTTGAGTTTGAACGTACCCAGTCGAGTTCTTCGCTCAAACGCTTAGCAAGCTTAGCGTCCTTCTTACCCTGAACCTGCAGACGTGCCTGCTTCTTCTCTAGGTAGGTGGAGTAGTTACCCTCGTAGGGGTACAGGTTGCCGCGGTCAACTTCTGCAATCCACTCTGCAACGTGATCGAGGAAGTAGCGGTCGTGGGTAACGGCAATGACTGCGCCCTCGTAGGACTGCAGGTGCTGCTCGAGCCAGAGCACTGATTCAGCGTCCAAGTGGTTAGTGGGCTCATCGAGCAACAGAAGGTCGGGCTTCTCGAGCAAGAGCTTGCACAGTGCGACGCGACGACGCTCACCACCGGAAAGGTGGGTTACGGGCATATCACCGGGAGGGCAACGCAAGGCGTCCATTGCCTGCTCAAGCTGTGAGTCAATGTCCCATGCGTTAGCGGCATCGATAGCTTCCTGAAGCTTACCCATCTCTTCCATGAGAGCATCGAAGTCAGCGTCGGGGTTAGCCATCTCTTCTGAGATTTCGTTGTAGCGAACAATCTTGCCGTAGATTTCGCCAACGCCTTCCTGGACGTTGCCCAGGACGGTCTTTTCTTCGTTCAGCGGGGGTTCTTGCAGAAGAATACCCACGGTGTAGCCCTCAGACAGGCGCGCTTCACCGTTTGAAGGGGTATCCAAACCAGCCATGATTTTAAGGATGGTTGATTTACCTGCACCGTTCGGGCCGACCATACCAATCTTGGCGCCGGGGAAGAACGACATAGATACATCGTTGAGGATGACTTTATCGCCCACAGTTTTGCGGGCTTTAGACATCGTGTAAATAAATTCAGCCATACCTTCAAGGCTACCGTGAACACTAAAGATATGCACCTACAGCTCTCGCCGTGAAAAGGATTTTAATCACCACCTGGTCAGGTGAGCGTTCGGCAACGAGTGATAGTGGTTCATTATCCATTGTTGCCGAACGCAGGTGGTGAGGGTTCGTTGCCTAATGCGTCATTGCGTACAGCGCTTTCTGATTATCCTCGGTAGGTTCAACGAGATCAGAAAATTCTGCGTCAGAGGATGCTACACCATTCTGAGGGGTGAAAAAATGTTCATCGGAATTCGCTGAGCTGTGGCGCTCCGTGTAGGACGCATGCTCACCGGTGTTCTGCTGACTAGGTTGTGAATTCTGCTGGTCTGCCTGATGTTCACCCGACTGCGTGTTCTGACCTGGTTCAGAATGGGCTCTGCGTTCAACGGTGCGCTCATAAAGAGCAGTACCAAAGGTAAGATCGTGCCCCACGGTGGTGGCATCAATCTCCACATTGGTAATAGTGGTGTTCTCGTCGCGATCCCACTTTTTAACTTTAAGGCGGCCCGTCACAATGACAGGCTGGCCGACGCGCAGGCTTCGCACGGTGTTCTGAGCAAGCGCGCGAAAAGCATTGACCGTGTACCAATTAGTGTCTCCTTCTCTGTAAACACCGGCTGCTTGGTCATACCAGCGCGGGGTGGATGCCACACGAAAGTTGGTGACAGGCACTCCGCTAGCGGTGGTTCGCAAGGTGGGTGCAGTCGCTACAAATGCTCGAAGTGTAAGAGTGTCGCTCATGGTTCCTCCAATGATCGTTGTGAGCGGGTGATTTATTTGTAAATCGCGTGTTCGCCCGTCGACAAGGAAAATCAAAAATCTGTGGAAAACTGCGCTGCTGGCAGGGTTTTGCACAGTCTGCTGTGTGTAATATTTGGTTTCCACAGGTTGAGTGTCCACAGTTTTTGGAGTTTCTTGGCGGTAAATACAAAACGATTTAGTCTCAAACCATGACTACTTTTGAACCACAAGAAATAACCGATGACGCTGTCCCATCCTGGGTAAAAGACGAACGCACCGACCTGTATTTCAGGAATGAGTGGGGTACTGTTCCCCTCACTCAGCACAAAATTTTCGAGCACCTGTGCCTTCTCACTTTTCAGCTGGGATTGCAGTGGAAGGTGGTCCTCAAACACAGAAAAGCTCTAGCCAAGCACCTCAAAGATTTTGATCCTGCGCATATGGCGACTCTGACGGATGCAGATATTGATTCCCTGCTACTTGAACCGTCGATGATTCGAAACAGGCGAAAAATTGAGGCGTGCGTCCACAACGCCAAAATGTTGATGTACCACGAGATCGATCTACCGGAGGTCTTATCTGAACATTTTGGTAAAACCATTGTTTTAGACACATCTGCCCACGGTATGCCGCGCACTTACCCTGCAACTGATGAGCTTTCAAATTTTTTCAAAGATTGCGAGATGCAACTGGTCGGCCCGGTTCTGTGTTGCGCGTTGGCGCAGGCCACCGGTTATATTCGACCGCAAAAAGGTTAGGATAGAGGTAGTGAAAGTGACGTAGACTTCATTGGGAGTCACTTTCATCCCCCGCATACTACTGTCGTCCCCCTTTGGAAAAACCATGAAAAAGATTCTTCCCGTTATCGCTCTTACCGCGCTGGTTCTTACCGGTTGCGGAACTAACAATGAGGATGCGGCTTCCCCCAGCCAGTCTCCCTCACGTAGTACTTCGAGTAGTTCAGCAAGTGCGACCAGCACTAGCCCTTCACCGAGCCAGAGCCCTTCTTCTGAGTCCCCCGCCTCACCTGAAACCACGGCTACAGAGACTCAGGCAGAGCAACCTGCTCCTGTCGCTCCTGCAACACCAGAGACTACAGAGACCCCCGTGCAGGCAATCAATCCTCCGGCAGATCAACCTGTCGCCACCGAGATGCCGGTTTCTGCCATTCCTGAGTATGATCCCAACGCCGCTCAGCAACTGACTGTTGAGGATTTCATCAATACGGGAGGAAACTGCATTTCAGATGCTTGGACCTCAACTCTCCCCTTTGACGAGGAACTTTTCGAAAAGGTCAAAATGTACTGCGATACAAATGATCTCGGCGACTGGGCTGGTGGCAATGATCCTTACGCCTACGCGCAACAGTATCAGCAACAAACTACTAGGCCTGAGCCGCAATTCGGTTACACAAACAACGAATTAACATACGAACAGTGCCAAATTCTTGACCATAACACCGCGATGAGCGGGCAGATTCAATACTGCGGTACCGAATATGGTCTATAAAATCTAAAAAGCAAAAGCCGGTCTGACATATTTCTTCATGTCAGACCGGCTTTATTGCGCCCCAGGAGGGAGTCGAACCCCCGACCAAGAGATTAGAAGGCTCCTGCTCTATCCACTGAGCTACTGAGGCTCGCACCAGCGTTTTGCGCTGTGGCTACCCGTCTATAGTACAGATGTTTTTGGGGTTTTTCATATTTTCGCTGGCCGCTATTTCACGGGTGTCAGAGTTATAACCGGCCTGAGCTGAACTGATTTAGATTACGAGATCAAACACTGATTGACGCCTGCGTGTTCTCAGCACCCTGCGGGTTGCTGGGTCAAGGAACAAAAGATAACTGGCGTAAGCGATTGAGATGATAGCTGCAATCAGTCGCGCCATGTTGGTATCGAAATCATCAAGGTAGGGCGATACGGATAGCTGATCCGCAATAGCGTAAATCATGAAGAACAGGGTGGTCAGGAAGTAAAAATCAAGCTGATGCCCGGTGCGAATACCGGCTACCGCAATGAGCGGGATAAACCACAGCAGGTACCAGGACTGAATCATGGGGCTAAACAGAACCACGCACCCTAAGGCAAAACCTGCACGCTTAATCAGATGTTTGTCTTTGCCTACAAACATCAGCAGAGTTGCAAGGACCATGCCAATGAGCTTGCCAAATGACCCAATATGCTCACGAATTTCTGCCGACGGAACATCAAGGGTGTTATGGGCCCAAATTCCACCAATCCACGCTACAAATCCAACCGGTGCGTACCAAATGTACTGCCCTTCAGTGGTTGAAAGCGCGCCAATCCAGCCGAACCCTAGACCATTCATCCACCCCATCAAAGCCATTTCAGCAATAAAAATCAGACCAGAAATTGCCCAGAAGATAAACCGGCGCATCCAGTTGGCACCGCGTCCGGCCCAGAGCAGCCCGATAAAGGGAAGAACGACGATAGCAATGGGTTTAACCGCGACCGCCAAGGTAACCAGAGTGACACCGCTGATACCGCCAGCCCAGTTTCGCCAGCGAGCAGCATAGTAGATGCCAGCAATCATGAAGCCAGTCATCAAAGCATCATTGTGACCGGCCGTCACAAACTGCGCGATAAACAGCGGATTAGCCACCACAAGCCACAGCGCTCGCGTGGGATTAATATCATGCAAACGGGCAAGTTTAGGCACATAAACAGCAATGAGCAGACAGCCAGCAACAGCCAGACCCCGCAGCATATAGATACCAGCATCCACATTGCTACCAGCGAGAGTAGCCACCAATTCTGCTAGCCACAAGAACACAGGACCATAAGGTGGTGGGGACTGGGCCCACATAGGGTCGGCGCCATACTGAAAAAATCCACTCACAGAGCTGACCCCGAACTCATAGGGGTTCAGACCGGATTGCATGACGCGTCCCTGCGCGAAATAGGAAAATATATCGCGGCTAAAAAGGGGGAAGGCAATGAGCTGAGGTAGAGACCACGCGATGATGGCAGCCCATGTCCATTTTTTGCTGGATGCGTCCCAGAGCGGCATTTTCTGCGACAAACGTAGCCATTCACGGCACATCATCATGCCACCCACAGCAACCATAATGACTGAGGCGACAAGCCCTTTCACGCTGTATCTCAGCGGGATTATCCACTCGATACTGTTCAGCGGCGACGCCGATGCCAGCCACCCCACACCAAATGACCCAAACATCATCAACAACGAACCTATGGTTCCGAAGACGATGGTGCGAAGTGGGCTGCCGGTGACATAGTTGAGATGGCTTGGGTTATAGCGATGCGACGATCCGCCTTTTTTCACCCTTGTGCTTTTGACTTTCATAAAGCTCCTATGAGCCAGTTATAACTCTTAACTTTTCAAGTCTATCTGGGTGTTTTTGTTAGCTTCGCATCCTTATGAGCCGAGGGCTAACTTTCTCACTATTTTTTCAGTTACGCTCTGGGATCACACGGTTCTTTGGTTTGGCTTTTATTGGGGGTATGTTGAAAACATGAGTGTTTCTAACGAACGAATTGTATGGATTGACTGCGAGATGACCGGACTCTCGCTGGAAAATGATGCGCTGATTGAGGTTGCCGCACTGGTGACAGACGCTGAGCTCAACATTTTGGGCGACGGAGTTGATGTGGTTATCAAACCCTCAGCCCAAGCGGTGGATCATATGAATGATTTTGTGCGCAATATGCACACTGAATCCGGCTTGATTAATGAGCTGGACGCGGGCCTGAGCATGAAAGACGCCCAGAAGCAGGTTCTTGATTACATCAAGAGCTATGTACCCGAAGCAGGCAAAGCGCAGCTCGCCGGTAATTCGATTGGCACCGATAAGACTTTCTTGGTGCGCGATATGCCTGAGTTGATTGATTACCTGCACTACCGCGTCATTGATGTTTCAACTATCAAGGAGCTCTCCCGTCGCTGGTTCCCCAAGGCTTTGTGGAATGCTCCTGCTAAAACCGGCAATCATCGAGCTTTGGGTGATATTCGCGATTCCATTGATGAGTTGCGTTACTACCGTGAAACTGTTTTCGTCGAAGCTCCGGGCCCAGACAGTGAGACTTCTCAGAAAATTGCACGAAAAATCGCTGAAACTCGGCAGGAACTTAGTTCCTAGGTTGCCACTTCTCTCAGCACTTTTTACCTAGTGAGCGCAATCACGATAAAAATGGCCTGTTTCGATTTTGCAAATACCGCCAACCTTCGGTAGAGTATTACTCGCTGCCAAACGCAAAAGAAAAGAAATTTTCAACAGTGTTTTAGCAGATATGGTGGTCGTAGCTCAGTCGGCAGAGCGCCTGGTTGTGGTCCAGGAGGTCGCGGGTTCAACCCCCGTCGATCACCCCGAAGAAAAGGGTCGTTATGGCAGTAGCCATAACGACCCTTTTGTTTTAACTTATTCAGTGCCCTTGAGGATTTAGCTTAGAGGCACACAGACTTTAGTATTCACCGAGGCTTCATCGCATGACTATTCTTCCCATCGTTATTCACGGCAACCCGGTTCTGCACCAGCCTGCTAAGGCTGTCACCGAGATCACGGACGAGCTCAAAACTCTGATTGCCGATATGTATGAGACCATGGATGCTTCTCACGGCGTGGGCTTGGCTGCACCGCAGGTGGGTGTTGGTTTGCGTCTGTTCACTTATGTGTTTGAGAATTCAGATGGTGTAGCTCCTCGCGGATGCATTATTAATCCCGTGTTGACCGTCGGCAAAATTTCAGCAGCTGATCCTGATGATGACGAAGAAGAGGGTTGTCTCTCTTTCCCTGGTTACGGTTTTCCGCTGAAGCGAGCTGAGTGGGTCACTGTCTCGGGTATGAATGAGCACGGTGAACCGGTGAAGTTTGATGCGACGGGTTGGTTCGCTCGCGTGATGCAGCATGAGACTGATCATTTGGACGGCAAACTGTATGTTAATCGTTTGAACAAGAAGTGGTCGGCTCGAGCCAAGAAGGTTGTTAAGAAAGAAGGCTGGACCGTGGATGGTAATTCATGGACCCCTGGTGTTGACCCTGATCCGTTTGGTCACTAGACGACCCAGTGTGCGCGTGGTGTGCAACGCCTTTGCTTTTCCTGCGGGTAAGGCAAAGGGGTTGCACATTTTTTATAGGTGCTAAGGCCAGAAGAATAAACGCCCTGCAACTCCCCTGCCTAATCTGACTACGTTTCGCCCGGAGTTACCAGAAAAGCATCATTGTGACCATGTAAACGTCAAAGTACTCCCTATTGTGCGCCGTTTTTGGTGTTTATGTGGTCACCTTGGCTGGGAGGGATGTGAGCGAGGAAAAAGTCTTTGAGGGTAGAGCGCGCAGCGCCGGCTCATCGCTTCGATTTCAATAACACGTGTTCTTCATTTGAGGTGAAATGAGGCAAGTACAGTGACTGCAAACGGGCTGGTGTTGGCGTGAATCGCCATGTGAGAAAAGCGAGGCCGGGCGAGAAGGATTGTTAGCTGCCGCTGTGCATGCTCAGGGCACTAAAACGCCAAAGACGAACCTTGATAAAAACTTAAAGATAAAAAGAACGCGGGAGAACCGATGAGCCGGGTTCTGTCGCCACCTTGTGAGTGGGGGCAATCATCCATCTAGGCGCCTCATTGCTGAGGCGCTCAAGCGGCCTACCCGAGCATTTGGGCGCACTACCCTCTGGCATGCTCTATTTGACCTTGCTCCGGATGGGGTTTACCGAGCTGCCGTGGTCGCCCACGGCACTGGTGGTCTCTTACACCACCTTTTCACCCTTACCCAGCTATGTGGGCGGTTTGTTTTCTGTGGCACTGGCCTGCAGGTTGCCCTGAGTGGATGTTATCCACCATCCTGTGCTGTGGAGCCCGGACTTTCCTCGAGACGTACCTTACGTAGCGTCGCGCGATTGCCTGCTTCTCCCGCGTCCGCGCTCTACTTTACTACATGTTGGTTAGAGTGGTTGTATGAAGATTTTGTTGCCTCCGTCTGAGGGTAAGGCTGCTGCTGTTGCTGGTGGGCCTGTTGAGTTGGGCGATTTGAGTTTTGCGTTTTTGTCGGATGCTCGTGAGCGGGTTGCGGATGTGCTGGCTGAGGTGAGTGCGTCTGAGGGTGCTTTTGATGTGCTGAAGGTGGGGGCATCTTTGGGTGCTGAGGTTGAGCGTAATACTCGTGTGTGGGATGAGCCTGCGTGGGAGGCGTGGCGTGTGTATACGGGTGTGTTGTTTGAGGCTTTGGATGTTGGTTCATTGTCTGCGCAGGAATTTGAGCGCGCGGTGGAGTCTATTGTGGTTGTTTCTGCCTTGTGGGGTGCTGTCAGGTTGGATGATGCCATTCCTGCGTATCGTTTGTCTATGGGCGTGAAGCTGCCGGGGGTGGGTTCTCTTGCGACGTTTTGGAAGGCTGAGTTGGGGCGTCTCAATGAGCTGATGTCTGATGAGCTTTTTGTGGATTGTCGCTCGGCTGCGTATGCGAAGGCGTGGGTTACTCCTGCAGTGAAGACGGTGCAGGTTCGAGTGGAGAAGTTGTTAGCTGATGGCTCTCGTAAGGTTGTCTCTCATATGGCTAAGCATTATCGCTGGGAACTTGCTCGTTTTTTGGTGACGGAGAATCTTACGCATATCGCTGAGCCGCGGCAGCTTTTTGATGCTGTGCAGCGTTGTTGGCAGGCTGAGTTGGTAGAACCAACGGAGAAAAAACCGGGCGTTCTGACGCTGATTATTCCTGAAGGCTAGAAAAAGGGCAGAAAATAACGGGCGATGATTCTATTGATTCATCGCCCGTTGATTTTAGGATGCGGTGCTAGCGGATCCTGCGCACTCCCCCGTTGAGACTCTGAAGTCCCAGGGATCTGAGTTCGTGGTGAGCACTTGGGTTTCTATCGCGAAGCCGCGCGCGGCTAATTCTTCTTTCAGTTTTTGGGCGCCGGTGTTGAGCCACACCCATTCCGAGGCGAAATGTGAGCAGTCAATGAGATACGGCTTTCCGCCCTCTATCAGGGCTTGTTCACGGAGTTCTGATGCGGGGTGGTGTCTAAGATCAGCTGTAATGAATACGTCTGCGTTCGCTTTTTTGACGAGTGAGAAAAGTGAATCACCGGATCCACCGCACACAGCGATGGTTTGGACGCGGTCAGCTGGGTTGCCAGCGACGCGCAGACCGCCTGCTGTGGCAGGTAGCACGCTTGCCAGCTTCTCTGCGAGCTCTTTCAAGGTGATAGGCTCGCTGAGTTCGCCGACGCGTCCGATACCAACCGAGTGTGTTGCCCCGTCGATGGTTTGGGTTTTATCGCCATCGAGCGAGGTGGATTCAGTAATCCCCAGCGCAAGCATCAAAGCCGAATTAACACCGTCAACGGCTGAGTCAGCGTTGGTGTGAGCACCGAGCAAGGCGCACTTATTTTCAATCAAGGTATGGATGATGTTGCCCTTATAGTCTGTATCGGGCAAAAATTTTGCACCGCGTAACAGGAGCGGGTGATGCGTTATTAGCAGATCTGATGACAGTACGATCGCCTCGTGCACGGTGGCTTGAATAGCGTCCACCGCAAAGCTCACGGTACGCACGGGGGCGCTCAGACGTCCTACCACTAACCCAGAAGCATCCCAGTCTTCTTGCAGGTTTGCAGGATATAAATGTTCAAAAGCGTCCATGACATCGGCTAATGTCGGTGTTTTCAGTTCGGTAGTCATGCTTTTTAGTCTAGTTGCTCACGCATACTGACTGGTGCACCGCTCCCCCAGGAATAAATACTAAGCCCCATTAGTTATAGGTAAAAACGAAAACTTTCTACAACGAAAGAAGCGAAGATGAAAAGTTTTGTTGTTGGTGGCGGTTGTTTCTGGTGTATCAATGCGGTCTATCGCCAAATCAAGGGCGTCACTGCGAGCATTAGTGGTTACGCTGGAGGACATACCGAGAACCCCGACTATCAGTCCGTATGCACCGGCACCACCGGTCATTATGAGGTAGTTAAAGTAGAGTTTGATGAAACCGTGATTGATGAAGATACGGTTCTGGATATCTTCTTCACCTCGCACAACCCCACCAGCTGGGACCGTCAAGGTCACGATGCTGGCTCTCAGTATCGCTCAGCATTGCTCTATACAAATTCCGATGAAAAAGAGGTCTTTGAACGGGCTAAAGAGCGAGCTCAAAGCATTTGGGACGAGGAAATCGTAACTGTTATCGAGCCGCTTGAAACTTTCTACGAGGCTGAGGAATATCACCAGGATTACTATGCTCGTAATCCTTTTGCGGGTTACTGCCAGGCAATCATTAACCCCAAGGTCAGCGCAGCCCGCCGCAATTTTGCGCAGTATCTCAAGTAGAAATCTCCATGATGTGCGCTAACGGTGAACTGTTTACGAAATATTTCTTTTCCAGCCCTGGCACGTCATAAATCTTCTAAGCTTGATAACAAACCACCCCATAATTTTTGACTATTGAAAGGCTAAAACGTTGAGCAAGATGTACAACAACGTCACCGAAGTTATTGGCGGCACTCCCATTGTTCGCCTCAATACTCTCGACAAAGACCTTCCCGGCAATGTTGCTGTAAAGCTCGAATTCTACAACCCTGCTAACTCGGTCAAGGATCGCATCGGTGCGGCCATTATTGACGCTGCTGAAGAAGCTGGCGCACTGAAGCCCGGCGGCACCATTGTTGAAGGCACCTCAGGCAACACCGGTATCGCTCTGGCTATGGTCGGCGCTGCACGCGGCTACAAGGTCGTTCTCACCATGCCCGAGACCATGTCAACCGAACGACGCGTCATGCTCCGCGCATTCGGTGCAGAAATTGTTCTGACCCCCGGTGCCGAAGGTATGCGAGGAGCGGTCGAGAAGGCTAAGGAAATTGTTGAGAATACCGAGAACGCAATCCTTGCATCTCAGTTCGAGAACGAGGCAAACCCCCGCATCCACTACAAGACCACTGGCCCCGAAATCTGGGAAGACACCGATGGTAAGGTAGATATCTTCGTTGCCGGCATCGGTACGGGTGGCACCATCAGCGGTGCGGGTAAGTACCTCAAGGAACAGAAGTCAGATCTCAAGATTGTTGCTGTTGAGCCTAAGGACTCGCCCCTTCTGACTGAAGGCAAGGCTGGCCCCCACAAGATTCAGGGTCTGGGTGCTAACTTCATTCCCGGTATCTTGGACCGTGAGATTTATGATTCAGTTTCAGCTGTTACCACTGAAAACGCTGTTAACACTGCCCGTGCTCTCGGCGCGCAGGAAGGCATCCTGGGCGGCATCTCAGCAGGCGCAGCAGTTTGGGCAGCTCTTGAAGAAGCTAAGAAGTCAGAGAACACTGACAAATTGATTGTTGCGATTGTTCCCGACTTCGGTGAGCGTTACATTTCAACCGTTCTTTACGAAGATATCCGCGGCTAATATGCCCACTGTTACGAGGTGGCTCCGTCGAGAAAATCTCGATGGAGCCACTTTTTTATGCGAGACGGGAATAGTTAAAGTTCTCTGCTACGTTGTAATAAGCAGACTATGACACAGCCCATACCATCTATAAGGGGAACAAAGGTGAGCTTTCTTTCACGTCTTCGTGAGGATATTGCAACGGTGCGAGCGCACGATCCCGCAGCGCGCGGCGACCTTGAGATTATCGTCAACTATTCAGGCATGCATGCGATATGGTCCCATCGCCTAGCTCATCAACTGTGGCAAAATCCTTCAACAAAAACCGTGGCGCGTACGCTCTCGCAGTTCACTAGGTTTTTGACCGGTATCGAGATTCACCCGGGCGCAACTGTTGGTCGAAGGTTCTTCATTGATCACGGCATGGGTATTGTGATTGGTGAGACCGCTGAGATTGGTGATGACGTTATGCTTTATCACGGTGTCACGTTGGGTGGACGTTCCCTGGAAAAGGTCAAGCGCCACCCCACGGTCGGTAACCGAGTCACTATTGGTGCCGGTGCAAAAGTTTTAGGCCCCGTATATATCGGCGATGACTCGGCCATTGGCGCTAACGCTGTGGTTGTTCACGACCACCCGGCAGATTCTATTATTACCGGTATTCCTGCGTCTTCGCGTCCTCGCACACCGGAGAAGAAGAAGCCGTTGGTCGACGCAGTCGAGTACATTGATCCTGCAATGTGGATCTAGAAACTTATAAAAAATCGGTGGCATCTTTACAGATGCCACCGATTTTTTGATTGCTGATGTCCAGCGATTTACTTAATGAACGTGAGCGTCCTCTGCGTTTACTTCACGAAGATCATCGCTCCACATGACGTGGTAGTCGCCCTCAGCATCTACACGCTTGTAGGTGTGTGCGCCGAAGTAGTCTCGCTGACCCTGGATGAGGGCAGCGGGCAGTCGGTCACGACGCAGAGCATCGTAGTAAGCCAGTGATGATGAGAAAACAGGTACGGGAATACCCAGTGCTACTGCCTTTGAGATCACGCGACGCCATGAAGGAACGAGCTCTTCCATGAGCTTATTGAAAGCCGGTGCAAGAAGCATATTCGCAGGAGCTTCGTCCTTGTATGCTTCCATGATTTCAGCCAGAAGTTCTGCACGAATGATGCAACCTTCTCGCCACAAGCTAGCAATGGTATCGAGCTTCAGATCCCAGCCGTATTCCTTACCCGCAATGGAGAGCATATCCATACCCTGCGCGTAAGAAACAAGCTTAGATGCGAACAGAGCACGACGAACGTCTTCCACGAATTCGGGGTCAGCAGTTGCTACGCCAGTGGTCGCGATGAGACCATCAGTGAATCCTTTTTGTGCCTGCTCACGAGCAGCTGAGTTAGATGAAGACAGAGCACGCGCGAAGACAGACTCTGCGATGCCGGTAATGGGAGCACCCAAATCCAGTGCGCTTTGAACGGTCCAGCGACCGGTGCCCTTCTGACCAGCCTGATCGACAATAACGTCGATGAAAGGCTTACCGGTCTTCGAATCAACCTGAGCCAAAACTTCAGCGGTGATTTCAATGAGGTAAGAGCTTAGCTCGGTGGTATTCCACTGCTTGAAGATCTCTGCCTGCTCAGCCGGTTCAATATTGGCAACGGAACGCATGAGGTCATAGGCTTCGCCGATAACCTGCATGTCAGCGTACTCAATACCGTTGTGAACCATCTTTACAAAGTGGCCAGCGCCGTCGGTTGAAATCCATGCGCAGCACGGTGAGCCATCCTCAGCCTTGGCAGCGATTTTCTCAAGCATGGGTCCAACAGACTCATAGGACTTAGCTGAACCACCGGGCATGATTGAAGGGCCATTAAGAGCACCTTCTTCACCACCTGAGACGCCAACGCCCACAAAGTGCAGACCTTTTTCGGCAAGATCTTTTTCGCGGCGGATGGTATCTGGGAAGTGTGAGTTACCGCCATCAATAATGATATCGTCCTTATCGAGCAACGGTACAAGCTGATCGATGACAGCATCTACAGGGCCGCCAGCTTTAACCATCACAAGGATGCGACGCGGAGATTCCAGCGAATCAACGAGTTCCTGCAGGGTTTCAGTGCGAATAAAATCGCCCTCTGAACCGTGTGCTTCGAGCAAAGCGTCGGTCTTTTCAGAAGAACGGTTATGCAACGCTACAGTGTAACCGTTACGAGCCAGGTTACGGGCGAGATTGGCACCCATAACAGCCAGACCAGTTACACCGATTTGCGCCTTACGATTAGTATTATTTTCAGCCATACCTCTAAGATTACGCGGTTGGGCTGACCTTTGTCTTTTTTTGAGTTCAATTTCTCGAACCGTGAATCTCGATGAAGTCGCTGAGAATCTCAGAAATCTGAGGCTTGACCTATTCTGGTCGGTCGTTAAATAAAACCCATAACGCTGCTGCACCGATGACCAGGGCAATCAGGGCAAAAACAGACCATAGAATCACCATCATTCCCTGTGCAATAAAGAAAATGGAAATCAGAAACCACACCGCGGAGAGAAAAACAGCGGTGAAATTTCGGGGCTTAGAGGTGCGCATAGCTCGTCCCTTCATTGAAAAAGAAGATACAAAAAAGCCCCGCCTAAGCGGGGCTAATTTGTGGGTCCTACCGGGATCGAACCGATGACATCCACGGTGTAAACGTGGCGCTCTACCAGCTGAGCTAAAGACCCGAGGCAATGAATGCCTGAGCAAAACCAAAGAAGTTTTGCAGTGGGTCCTACCGGGATCGAACCGATGACATCCACGGTGTAAACGTGGCGCTCTACCAGCTGAGCTAAAGACCCAAAACCTAATTGGTGAAGCCGTTTTCTCTCGGCTACAGATAAATACTATACACAGACTTAAATACTCTCGCAAATCGAAATGAAGTGTTCTGCATTACACCTCAAAATGCCCAGCTACTAAGTACCAGACAGGACATTTAGAGGCTTATACATAGAGGCTTATTCAAAAGTAAGAGCACACCCCACACCCACCAACTAGACAACGGCCCCACCAGCGGCAAAAATATGAGCGTTAAATCTCTACAAATAACCTCAAGCCATACCGGAAGAACCGTTGCAACACCAGCGTACAACCGGCCTCACCGCCACGCAATTCACCACGCTCCTCACAGCCCTCACCCACCACCTCACCTGGGCAAAACCAAGCGGAAGACCACCAGCCCTCACCCAAACCCAAGCCCTCAAAATCACCTTGCTCTACCACCGCCACAACCTCACCGAAGAACTCCTCGCAGAACTTTTTACCGTCTCACAACCGACGGTTTCACGAGCTATCAACACCATTGAGAGGGCACTGGAGAAAATCCTCACCCCACTGAATCGCCCTCTGGGCGAAAGCCTCAAAGCACCAGGATCCTTGGTCATCGACGGAACCCTGATACCCACATGGAATTGGCGTTCACTAGGTAAAACAAACTTCTCAGGCAAGCATAAACGTGCTGGTTTCAACCACCAAGTTATCTGCACCCTAGGTGGTAGGCTCCTGGCAATTACCGACCCCTTACCCGGAGCGAGGCATGATGCTTACGCTTTTAGAGCCCATGGACTTGATCAGTTATTAGACTCTTCGACTCTGGCTGATAAGGGTTATGTTGGTCTGGGGTTAGCCACCCCGGTCAAGCGTAAGCCTGGACAGCGGTTTAATGCTGAAGTGAAGAGGAATAATCGGCTGCTCAATCGCCTGAGGTCAGTGGTGGAGCGGGTCATCGCTCACATTAAGACCTGGCGGGTTCTGCACATGGGTTTCAGACGGCCGTTGAGCTCGTATCAGCGGGTGTTCTCGGTAGTTCGCGGGTTGGTGTTTTTGGCGGCTGGTGGGACTTTTGAATAAGCCTCATAAAGGGTCCGAAGCCGCAAAGAAAATCAACCCACGCACCACCGCAAACACCCGCCCATAAACATCCAAGGGCCGCCTAAACCCCGTATGCAAAACACGCCACGTCTTGATATTCCCAATCACCCGCTCCACCACCGACCGCAAGCCATTAATCACACGATTATTATCCTTGACTGCCTTGGGCATCTTCACCCCAGATCTACGCTTAACCGGCGTCAATAACCCCAGCCCCACATAACCCTTATCAGCCAGGGTAGTATCATCTAGATACCTCTCCAATCCATGCATCCGGAAAGCATAAGCATCATGCCGCGCACCCGGCAAAGAATCAGTAATAGCCAACAGTTTCCCATCAATGGTGCAGATGATCTGATGATTAAAACCAGCTTTCTTATGCTGACCAGAGAAGTTTGTTTCCCTTGTGAGCGCCAATTCCAGGTGAGGATCAGTGTCCCATCAATGACCAGTGAACCAGGTACTTCCAGTGCTTTTTCCAGAGGTTGCACAACCGGTTGGAGAACCTTATCTAAAGTTTTCTCGATGAGGTTGATGGTTCTGGAAACCGTGGGCTGGGAGATGCTGAAAATATAGGCGAGGAAGTCTTCGGTGAGGTTATATCGGTGGTAGAGCAGCGTTATTTTCAGGGCTTGGGTCAGGGTGAGTCTGCGTGGTTTTGTATCTGGTTTTCTCCAGGTGAGGTAGTTATTTAGAGCGGTGAGGAGCGTGGTGAATTGCTGGGGGTTGAGTCCGGTTATATGCTGGTGGGGCAACGGTTCCTCCGGTGCGGTGTTGAGAGTATTTGTGGTTATTTATCCTCATTGTTGCCGTGTGGTGGGGCCGTTGTCTAGTTGGTGGGTTTTACCCCTTATGAATAAGCCTCATAATAGATTCTTGACCCTATAGCATTTTATTTTTCTATCGAATATGATATATGATTCATTATGAAGTCTATGGACTTCAATGTAGTGACAAAAATCCTATGAACGACCAATCCATGGCATAAAGAGTAACCCCTCAGGGGCCGTTGAGTTCTTATTCGCGGGTGTTTGCGGTAGTGCGGACACTGATTTTCTTTGCTACTTCGGACTCCTTGTGAGTAAGCCTCTATAGGGAAATATTTGAAAATATTTTATTTAGACATTCACATCTAAATAAAAACAAAAATTTCTAAATTTCATGAAGAATTTACCCAAAGAAGAAAATGGTGGACTATGCAGATGCCAAGGGGGTCTGCAACCAACCAGTAGGGATGGTATAAGAAAATCCATTAGCGGTGGTATAGGATCCCAAGAGGCGGGTCCAGAAATAGCGGCGATAGAAAACATCTTGATTGAAACAGGTTGTATTGTTCCACCTGATAGAAGTAGTCATGGGGCTATCTGGCCAAGGAACGGAACGATCAGATGATTGTCCGATGTTCGAACCAATCCAGTTGAAAGTAAAGACATCCCATAGATAACCGTCACCGTTAATGTTTTGATTTCGGACGACAGTTGGGTTAGCCCAGCTACCGCTAGTAACAACGATGGAGGAAACCAAGCCTGCAGGGAGAGCTATCTGCTGACGGAAATTAGACAAAGTCACAGTGGTCTGAGGTGCACCATTTACTGGAGGCACAGCAAAGCCAGCAGCCGCAGTTCCTCCGGCTCGCTGGTTAGTCCACAGACCCATATCAGTAACCAGACGCTGATCGGCAGCGCACCTTGCTGATTGACTAAAAATTAGTCGCCCAAACCAAGATGCAGAAATTGAGTAGCGCGGACGGGAAGCGGCATAAGCAGGAATGGAAGCAGACGCGACTACTATAGGGGCAGCCCATGCGGCCCCTTTAGTGAGGGAGCGGCGAGTGAATGAGGGGGACATATTTTTCCTTTGGGCGTTGTGGTAAGAAAATTCAAAGAAGAATTTTGTAGAATCCATTGACTTCGATATATAAAATTACTTTCTTCTCGAATAAGTAATAATTGTAAGAAGGCATAAAATTCCAAATGAATCTTTCTAATTTCACCTTATATTATGCTAACCATAAATTTTTTTCAAGTATATTTCGAGTTATTCTATGAGGCTTATTTCATAAGGGGGCCGAAGCCGCAAAGAAAAACAACGCCCGCACCATAGAAAACACCCGCCACGTCTTGATCTGAGTAATAACCCGCTCAACCACTGAACTTAGTCGATTAACTCGACGGTTATTCTACCTCACCGCTGACCTCACCTTCACTCCTGGCTTCCGTTTAGGCGCAGTCAATAACCCTAACCCGATGTAACCCATTCTCTGCCAGAGTGGACTCATCTAAGAACCTTTCGAGCTGGTGAAAACGAAAAGCATAAACATCGTGTCTAGCCCCCGGGCAACGGGGCGGTAATAGCCAATTATTTTCCATGTAGCGTACAGCTCACTTGATGATTGAATCTTGCACGATGGTGTTTACCCGAAAACAATATTTTCCCTTGTGTAGCCCAGTTCCATACCGCCATCAGTGTCCCATCGACCACGAGTGAATCAGGAACTTTGCTGAGAGATTCCAGGCCTGCAGTTTTCAGTTCAGGTAATTGAAGCAGAGCACTTTCGATGCGATGGATAGTGCTGGAAATCGTAGCTTGAGAGGTTTCAAATATATCGGCGAGAAGCTCTTCTGTGAGGTTGTGAGGTAGATAGAGAAGGATGATTTTTAGAGCTTGGTTCAGGGATAGTTTTCGTGGTCTAATAGTTGGTTTGTTTCAGGTGAGGTTCTTCTGCAGGGCTGTTGTGAGGGTGGGGAATAACTCGGCAGTGAGCCCGGTTGTACGCTGATTGTGCAACGGTATTTTCCGGTATGGCTTGAGGTTATTTGTAGTGATTTAATCATCTTATTTTCGCTGCTGGTGGGGTTGTTGTCTCTTGGCGGCGGGGTGTTGGTTTTTACCCTTTATGAATAAGCCTCTTAGACCCTCAACATTTGCGAGCATCACGCCAGCCATACAACCACAAGACCTCCCCCAATAACTCCCAGAAAGAAAAAGAGGCACCCGCATCGGCAGGTGCCTCTTTATGCCTTAAAGTCAGACGATGCAAGCTTTCACTATTTTTTCATCATCAAACGGGTAGCTGCCCAATCCTCAGATACAGCCGCCGGCTTTGTCACATGCAGGCCCGCCACAGGAGCGGCTTCCTGGATATCCGCAGGAGATACATATCCCTCACGTCCTGACTTAGGAGTCAGCAGCCAGACAACACCCTCATCATCAAGATCAGACAAAACATCCATGAGTCCATCGACAAGGTCACCGTCTTCTTCGCGCCACCACAAAAGAATTCCGTCAACCACCTCATGTTCATCCTCATCTAGAAGATCTGAATTAATGAGATCCTCTAATGCGTCACGAACTTCGAAGTCAACATCTTCGTCGTAACCGAATTCCTGGACGAGATCCCCGTCCTTGAAACCAAGTTGGACAACCGCTTCCTGTGCGGTGGTCTTGGTCTCGCTCACTGATAGCCTCCCAAGAGTTGGATGGAGAACAACCGTAATGTTGCCCTCACTATAGGTTTCACAGCCATTCATCAGCTGTGCGTGAATCACAGAATTCACTCTCCGCTACCAAGAGAACACAGGTGCCACACCATAAGCAACTAAACACGGCGAAAAGCCGGTGTTTTTTCTCAAACCCCCACAAAAAATGAGGGGGATATTACAGCCAAAACCTCACTTCTACCGGCAACTTTTGGCTGATAAATTTGCTTGAGTGTGACAACATATAAGAGAAAGCACAGGGTGCGAATGACCTTTATCTCGCACGCGGTGCGAACAGGTGCACAGCGATTGCACTGGCAGCCTTGTTTGCCGAGTAATTGCGGCACAACCACCAAACAAGAGAGGTTGGATAGTGGCTCCTTCATCAGCTAATGACCACCACGTCCTCAGCGCACTCACCAACGGATTGAAAGATATCGATCCCGAAGAAACCGGCGAGTGGATTGAATCTTTTGACGAACTAGTAGAAAAGCACGGCACCGAACGTGCGCAGTTTATTGTTCGTTCGCTTTTGCAGCGTGCAGGCGACCAGAGCATCGAAGTTCCCATGGTCACCACCACTGACTATGTAAACACCATCCCCGTTGACCAGGAACCCGAGTTTCCCGGTGACGAGCAGATTGAACGCCGCTACCGCGCATTCATGCGTTGGAACGCAGCAATGATGGTTCAGCGTGCACAGAAACCGCACATCGGCGTTGGCGGACACATCTCCTCATACGCTGGTCAGTCGACCATGTACGAAATCGGTTACAACCACTTCTTCCGCGGACGCAACCACCCCGGTGGCGGCGACCAGATTTTCTTCCAGGGTCACTCATCACCCGGTAACTACGCACGCGCCTTCCTTGAAGGCCGCCTGACCGAAGAAGACCTCGACGGTTTCCGTCAGGAAAAGACCAAAGAAGGTCACGCGCTTCCTTCATACCCGCACCCCCGTAATATGCCTGAATTCTGGCAGTTCCCGACCGTGTCAATGGGTATTGGTCCGCTCAACGCAATTCACCAGGCACAGTTCAACAAGTACCTGCACAACCGTGGCATCAAGGACACCTCAGAACAGCACGTTTGGGCTTTCCTTGGCGACGGCGAAATGGACGAGCCCGAGTCACGCGGCGCACTCCAGCTTGCCGCTAACGACAAGCTCGATAACCTGACCTTCGTTGTCAACTGCAACCTACAGCGCCTTGACGGCCCCGTTCGCGGTAACGGCAAAATCGTTCAGGAACTCGAAGCATTCTTCCGCGGTGCCGGCTGGAACGTTATCAAGGTTCTGTGGGGACGCGAGTGGGACACTCTACTCCAGAAGGATAAGAGCGGCGAACTCGTACGCATCATGAACGAAGCTCTCGACGGTGACTACCAGACTTACAAGGCAGAGTCCGGTGGATTCATTCGCGAGCACTTCTTCGGTCGCTCACCTGAGACCAAGGAACTCGTTGCAGATATGACTGACGACGAGATTTGGGCAATGAAGCGCGGCGGCCACGATTACCACAAGGTTTACGCAGCATACAAGCGCGCTATGGAAACCAAGGGTAAGCCCACCGTTATCTTGGCTCAGACCGTTAAGGGCTACGGTCTTGGTCCCAGCTTCGAGGGTCGTAACGCAACCCACCAGATGAAGAAGCTGACCATGGATGACCTCAAGGCATTCCGCGATCACTTGCGTATTCCTATCTCTGACGAAGAGTTGGAGAAGGATCTCTACAACCCGCCGTACTACCGTCCGGCTGAGGACTCTGAAGAGATGAAGTACCTCATGGCTCGCCGTGAGGAACTCGGTGGTTTCGTTCCCGGTCGCCTCAACGAGCAGAAAGAAATCACTCTGCCTGGCGAGAAGGCATACAAGGGTGCTAAGAAGGGTACCGGCAAGCAGATGGCCGCTACCACCATGGCATTCGTTCGTTTGCTCAAGGACCTCATGCGTGAGAAGGACTTCGGCGACCGCATCGTCCCGATTATTCCCGATGAGGCTCGTACCTTCGGTATGGACTCCTACTTCCCCACCGCTAAGATTTACAACCCCAACGGTCAGAACTACACCGCGGTTGACCGCGAGCTGATGCTGGCATACAAGGAATCACCTGAGGGTAAGATTCTGCACGTTGGTATTAACGAAGCTGGTGGCGTTGCAGCAATGACTGCAGTGGGTTCATCCTATGACACCCACGGTGTGCCCATGGTTCCCGTTTACATCTTCTACTCGATGTTTGGCTTCCAGCGCACCGGTGACGCTTTCTGGGCAGCTGGCGACCAGTTGACCCGCGGCTTCATTATCGGCGGTACCGCAGGTCGTACTACCTTGACCGGTGAAGGTCTGCAGCACATGGACGGTCACTCACCGATTCTGGCTTCGACCAACCCCTCAGTCATCCACTACGACCCCGCATACGGTTACGAGATTGCTTACATTGTTGAGCGCGGTCTCGAGCAGATGTACGGCACCAAGGATGAAGACCACAACGTCATGTACTACCTCACTGTGTACAACGAGCCGATCGTTCATCCGGCCGAGCCCGAGAACCTTGACGTTGACGGTGTTATCGGTGGTATCTACCGCCTGAAGGAGGCAGAGAACGACGGTCCTCGCACCCAGCTTCTCGCATCCGGCGTGGCAGTGCCCTGGGCACTTGAAGCACAGGAACTGCTCGCAAAGGACTGGGGCGTTTCAGCAGACGTTTGGTCCGTTACTTCATGGACCAAGCTACGCCGCGACGGCATGGAAGCAGAGCGTACCTCATTCCGCACCTCAGGTAAGGAAAACCCGGTACCGTTCGTCACCAAGCAGCTCGAAGGCGCAACCGGCCCCGTTGTAGCAGTCTCAGACTTCGCATCAGATTTGATGGATCCCATCCGCCAGTACGTACCGAACGAATTCGCAACTCTCGGTGCAGATGGCTGGGGCTTCTCAGATACTCGTGCAGGCGCACGTCGCTTCTTCCACATCGATGCACACTCCATCGCGGTACGTGCACTCCAGATGCTGGCTAAGCGCGGCGAGATCTCTGCAGACATCCCCGCTAAGGCTTACGAAAAGTACCAGCTTGATAGCATCCAGGCAGGTTCTTCAGGTAACGCTGGCGGCGACGCGTAAGGCTAACTTTTAGTCTGCTATAAAAAGCGATGGCTCCCACACTGTGTGGGAGCCATCGCTTTATGTGTATCACTGTCTATAAGCCCAGTACGAATACGCGAGAATATCCCGGGTGATTACCTGTAAATCTGATGATATTTCGCTCTAAAGACTGACTAGTTTGCACTTATCAACAGCAGATTGACTAGAGTAGGTTATAGGTTAGAACCAACACTATTGCACAGAAAGTGACACTATGATTGCGCTTGTTAGCCCAGGTCAGGGATCTCAGAAACCGGGCTTTCTGAAGGAATGGCTTGATGTAGAGGGTGTTCGCGAGCATTTCGAGCAGCTCTCAAAAGCTGTGGATATTGATCTGATTCATTACGGTACTGAAGCCGATGAAGAAACCATTCGCGATACCGCGATCGCTCAGCCACTGATTGTTGCTGCTGGTATCGTCACCGGTCAGCTCTTCAAAAAGCAGGCGAATCTTGATGAATCAGAAATTATTTATGCTGGGCATTCAGTTGGTGAAATTACCGCTGCCGCCCTTGCCGGTGTGTTGTCTGAAGAAGACGCCATGAAGTTCATTAAGGTACGCGCTCAGGGCATGGCACAGGCAGCCGGTAAATATGACAGCGGCATGACTGCCGTTGTGGGCGGTAAAGAAGACGAAGTTCGCGAAGCAATTGCAGCTGCCGGTCTGACTCCTGCGAATATCAACGGTGCCTCACAGATTGTCGCTGCCGGTAGCATGGAAAACCTAGCTAAACTTTCAGAAAATCCTCCTGCACGTGCTCGCGTCATTCCGCTGAAGGTCGCCGGTGCTTTCCACACCGATTTCATGCAGGACGCTGTAGCCCCCTTGCGTGATATTGCAGGCTCTCTCACGGCATCAGACCCCAAAGGCATCCTGATTTCAAACTTTGACGGTAAAGCAGTTGAATCAGGTTCCGCAGCGCTAGAATCCTTGGTCGCCCAGGTGACGCGCCCCGTACGCTGGGATCTGTGCATGGAAACCTTGTTGGAGCATGAGGTCTCAGCAATCGTTGAGCTCTCCCCCGCCGGCACTCTCGTTGGCCTTGCTAAGCGAGGCATGAAGGGCGTTCCCGCATCCGCCATCAACTCACCCAGCGACATCACCACAGCTGCTCAGTCCCTCAACGCGTAGGAATACCTTTTTAAATGACAACACTTGCTCAAAACCCCATTAACCAGTACTCACGTATCCTCAGCTATGGCGCATCCCGTGGAAACACCATCGTTCCCAATGATGACCTGGTTGAAAAAATTGATTCTTCAGATGAGTGGATCCGCCAGCGCACCGGTATCGCAACCCGCCACCGCGCAGATGAGAACCAGTCAGTCACTGATTTGGCTGTAGAAGCAGCTAAAGATGCATTGCACAACGCATCCCTGACCGGTGCTGATATTGATGCAGTTATCTGCTCAACAATCACGCATCCTTTCGCCACTCCGTCATTGGCTGTACTGGTAGCTGACGCTATCGATTCGCGATGCCCTGCCTACGACATTTCTGCCGCATGCGCTGGTTTCTGCTACGGAATAGCTCAGGCCGATGCACTGGTTAAAGCTGGAACCGCACGAAATGTGCTGGTAATCGGTGTCGAAAAACTCTCTGATTTTATTGATGACACCGAACGCACCATTTCATTCCTGCTGGGCGATGGCGCGGGTGCAGCAGTTGTTTCTACCTCAGACACCCCCGGCATCTCACCAACAGTGTGGGGTTCAGACGGTAGCCGATTCGACACCGTAGGTATGACACACTCAATGCTTGAGATTCGCAACCGCGATTTTGTGGCTCATCCCGTTCAGGAAGGTGAGAAGATTTGGCCGACTTTGCGCCAGGACGGCCCTTCCGTCTTCCGCTGGGCAGTATGGGAAATGGCAAAGGTTGCAAAGCAGGCCCTGGAAACCGCAGGAATCACCGCTGACGACCTCGGCGCACTGATTACCCATCAAGCCAACGAACGTATCATCGATCAGATGGTCAAGACGCTCAAGCTTCCTGAAACCGTGGCTGTAGCCCGCGATATTGTAGATGCTGGTAACACCTCAGCTGCATCGGTGCCTCTGGCTGCCCATCGTCTCTTGCAGGAGAACCCAGAACTTTCTGGAAAATTCGCTCTGCAGATTGGCTTTGGTGCCGGTCTAGCGTTTGCAGCGCAGGTTGTAGTACTCCCCTAACTCAAGAGATTTTTGAAAATTATCACTATAATTTTCAAAAGCCCCGTAGCGTATGTACCGTATTTAAAGAAGCTCACGGGATAAACTCATGAGGAAGTCTTTTTACCGGCAACCTACCGCGTAAAAAGTCGCTTTCGTATTAGACGAAAAGATGAGAGCCGGTTATAAAAAGCCGGCCACAAACAACAGAAGGAGCCTTCAATGGCTAGCAAAGAAGAGATCCTCGCAGGTCTGGCAGAAATCGTCAACGAAGAAACCGGTGTTGAGCAGTCAGACGTACAGCTCGACAAGTCATTCACCGAAGATCTGGACATCGATTCAATCTCAATGATGACCATCGTTGTAAACGCAGAAGAGAAGTTCGACGTCACCATCCCCGACGAAGAAGTTAAGAACCTCAAGACTGTTGGCGATGCAGTAGATTTCATCGAAAACGCTGGTAAGTAATTCAGCCGTTTTTATCGTGGGCGCGAGGTTTCACTATAATTCTCGCGTCCACGTTTTTCATATAATTTCGCTTTAGATGACAACCTCAGCACAACCAGAAAGCGTAGCTATGACCCATAAAGTTGTGGTAACCGGCCTCGGTGCGTTTAGCCCCCTCGGCGAAGATGTACCTACTACCTGGAAGAACGCCCTCGAAGGCGTATCAGGCGTAAAGACTATTGAAGAACCGTGGGTTGAAGAGTACGGCATTCCCGTAAGCTTCGCGGCACAGGTCGCTATCGACCCCACTGAGTCTGAGCGTTTGAGCAAGGTAGAAGCTAAGCGTCTTGATCCTTCAGGCCAGTTCGCCTTAATCGCAGCGCGCGAGGCGTGGGCCGATGCTGGTTTTTCTGGTGAAGACGCCGATTCAGCTGAGGAAGTCGACTCCGAGCGCACGGCGGTAGCTTTTGGCACCGGTATGGGCGGTGTGTGGACGCTTCTGGATGCGTGGGACACCCTGCGCGAAAAGGGCCCGCGTCGTATGCTTCCGATGACTGTTCCGATGTTGATGCCCAATAGCTCAGCTGCAGCAATTTCAATGAACTTGAAGGCACGTGCGGTTGCTCAGACGGTGGTCTCTGCGTGCGCTTCTTCAACCGAAGCCATGGAAATCGGTGTTGAGCTTATTCGTTCGGGCAAGGCCGATGTTGTAGTTGTCGGTGGCTCTGAAGCAGCTATTCACCCGATGACTATCGCAGCTTTTGCTAAGATGCAGGCGCTGTCCACCCGCAATGACGATCCCACGGCAGCGTCGCGTCCTTACGACACCGAGCGTGATGGCTTTGTCATGGGCGAAGGCGCAGCGGCTTTGATTATCGAATCAGAGGAACACGCAAAAGCTCGCAATGCACGTATTTATGCTGAAATCGCTGGCACCGGTGCTTCAGCTGACGCTTACCATATCACTGCCCCCGATCCTAGCGCCCTCGGCGCTACTCGCGCTCTGCGCGAAGCTCTGGAAGATGGCAACATTGATCCGGAGCAGGTTGTTCACGTCAATGCGCACGCAACGTCAACCCCCGTGGGAGATATCCCCGAGTCCTTGGCGCTTCGCGAGGTGTTTGGTGAGCACACCAAGGATGTTGCTGTTTCTGCGACCAAGTCTATGACGGGTCACCTACTCGGCGGCGCTGGCGCTATTGAAGCTGTGTTCACCGTTCTGGCTGTGCACCATCGAAAAGCTCCTTGCACCATCAACCTGAATGAACAGGATCCTCAGATTGAGCTCAATGTTGTAACCAAAGCGCGTGACTTGCCCGATGGCGAAATTGTCGCTGTATCAAACTCATTCGGTTTTGGCGGTCACAATGCTGTGATTGCTGTACGAAGTGTCTAGCGTTTAGCAGACTATAAAAAGGGAGTAGGAAAAATTTTTCCTACTCCCTTTTTAGCTAGCGAAAGTGCGGTATGACCGTTACAGAGGACAGATCGTGTGCTGCGCGTAACGGTTCCAGTTCGGCGTCCCACGCCTCACCTAAAGCCAGCGAGAATTGCTGGTAAAGCCTTTCGGGGTTGTTTCCTGCCACTTCATACGCGCGCTTGATATGTTCCTCCGTCAGAACAAAATTACCGGCACGATCTGTATGAATATGAAAAAGTCCCAGAGAGGGTGTGTGCATCAGCCGAGAAGAGTCTGTGGAGGCAGTACCGTGTTCGGTGACTTCAAACCAAAGGTTCTGCAACTTATACAGCGCTGATGACACCTTGGTTGATGTACCTGCAGGGCCTTTCCACGGGATGTTAGCGCACCAGGTTCCCTCGCGTGTTGGTTGAGGTTTCCATCGTATGTTCAGCTTTTCTTCTAATGCTGATTCGCATGTCCACTGCACATGCGGTTTAAGTGCAGCGCTCACACAGTGAACGAAGATGATGCCTGAGGTTGTGTTCACGAATCCAGCTTTGGTTGGTAATGACTAGGCACGCGGGTGTGCCCCTGCGTATGTTCCAGCCAGTCTATCAATAGAAACATGGGTGTAGATTTGGGTTGTTGCTAAGGATGAGTGACCTAGTAGCTCCTGGATGCTTCTGATGTCCGCGCCACCTTCCACGAGGTGAGTAGCCGCTGTGTGACGGAAGACGTGCGCTCCACTGGCATTGGTGTTGTCTAGCTGTCGCAGTAAACGAGTGAGATCCTCACGTATCTGTCGAGGGTTGGCTCGCTTGCCCTGAGGCCCGATAAAAAGTGCCTCTATAGTTGCAGAAGTTTCGTGAGGAAACCACTGCGGACGTCCTCTCATCACCCACTGGTTCAGCGCATCCATCGCCGGTTTGCCAAAGGGTACGACGCGTTCTTTATTGCCTTTGCCGATGACGCGCATCGTAAGATTTTCGCGGTCGATACTTGAAAGGTTTAGACCGGTGAGCTCGGAGATGCGCATTCCCGTGGCATAGAGTAGCTCAACCACAGCAATGAGACGCAACAACTTTGCATCGCGAGGAGCCAGTTGCAGTTGCTCTTGCAAAGATGTGAGCAAAGTTTCCATGTGTTGTTTGCTCAAAACCTCGGGAAGATACTTGTTTTTTGCAGCTGTTGCGAGCGCTAATGAAGGGTTTTGGGTGATGAGCTGTTCTTCTTCTGCCCAGCTAAAGAACGTTCTGAGCGAGGACGCACGTCGCGCCATAGAGCTTCGGGCAGAGTTCCCTGCGTAATGGGTTCCCAACCATTCGCGCATATGTTCAATGGTGATTTCTTCAAGCTCCATCACGCCGTGGCGCTTGGCGTAGCCCAAGAAGCGGGTGATGTCTGAAACATAGGCGCGGATGGTTTGTGGTGAACGGTGTTTTTCGTAGGTCAGAAACCTCTCGAAGGCTCTAACTGCTTGAACGTAGGCTCTGTGGTAGGCATCTTCAGCGGGCTCGGTCAGCACAAGAGTATCTGGCAATTGTGGTTGCTCAGGCATGGGTCACCGACTTTCACCGTTGAGTACGCTTATTATTCTTTTTCCATTGTAAGTTGTCAGTATCTTGCACAGCGAGTTCTTGGTGTCTGAGCTTCCCCAGTATTTTCATGACTTCTCGGGCTGAGTGGCCCGTCACTGAACAAAGCTCTTCAATGGTCATGGTGCGACGTACTGGCAGTGCGTCCCAAATGATTTTTTCACCTTCGCTCAGCGTGTCTGTAATGTGTCCCTGATTTTCTAGTTCAAAAGCAGTAGTTTGCTGAAGAGCAGTATCTGTGCCCACAAAATTTTGAACCAGCTGATCTGCGTTGGTTAGTACAGTAGCCAGATTATCGCTGAGCAACCGGTGGCAACCTTCTGAATTGGGGCTAAAAATTGAGCCGGGAACAGCATAGACATCTCGACCAATTTCCATCGCGTGATGGGCGGTGTTGAGCGCACCGGAGCGCCATCTGGCTTCGACAATGACAGTAGCTCGGGCGAGACCTGCGATGAGCCGGTTACGTTGCAAAAACCGCCACCGGGTGGGATTTTGTCCAAGCGATACTTCAGAGAAAATCAATCCGTTGTCGATGACCCGCTTCAGCAGGATTTCGTTGTGTTTAGGGTAGAGAGTATCTATTCCTCCTGCCATGAGGGCGATGGTGGGCAGCTCTGATGTTCCATTTGCCAGCGCAGACTGGTGTGCCGCAGCGTCGATACCGAATGCGCCACCGGATATGACTGTCAGCCCTTGGGTTGCTAGGTCCCCGGCTATATGCTGTGTTGCCGTTGTTCCGTAGGCACTGATGTCGCGCGACCCCACCACGGCTACAGAACGGGATTCTTTGTAGCTTTTCAGTCGTCCTCTCTCGCCCCTGCCCCACAGTGCATAGGGAGCGCTGTAGCCAAAGTCGTTTACGCCAGCTGGCCAATCGGGATCTTCGGGGATGCACACCCATGCACCGATTTTTGACGCGAAATCCATTTCATATTCTGGGGTAGCAACAGCGGCGCGTTTACCCCATCGTGAGATTTTTTGTTGCAGTGATTCTAGGAAAGCATCTTTGTCTGATGTGATGCTCTCAGCAATCGCCTCTTTGAGGTGTTTATCGTTTAAGGTAGCTGATCCGCGAAGTAGCGCAGCAGGTAAGCACGGGCCAAAATTCTCAGTCAGATGCTGAATGGTTGGGTCCTCTGGGTCTGCGCAGCGCATCAGCGTTATTCGCGCTAGTCGTTTGTCATCAAACGATTGGTGCTCTGATGTGAGTAAGAATGAAGGATTGCTCATAGTGGTTCTTTCGTCTTTTGGTTTCACCAGCTTCACAGCTGTTTACTGGGCGCTTGTCGCCATGTGCCTGAAGTACAGTGCTAAGTCAAGGTGATCACTCGTAGGCGAGGTAGCACCTTCTAAATCAGCGATCGTCCATGCTGTTCGCAGTACGCGGTCGTAGCCTCGGGCTGTTAGTTTTCCTTGATCCATCGAGGCAGAAAGCTCCCGAGTGAGCTTAGAATCTAGTTTGAGTGGGCCTCTGAGAACTTTCCCGTTGGTATCAGCATTTGTCAGTAATCCAAATGGTTTCAATCGTTCTTGTTGCGCAGCTCGGGCTTGCTTTACTCTCTCTTTGATAGATCTACTTGGTTCGTTGTTACTAGAAGTTGCAAGCTCTACGGATGAAACCTTAGGGACTGTAATTTGCAAATCGATGCGATCAAGAAGTGGGCCTGAAAGCTTGCCGAAATAAGCACGTCGTTCTCTTGATGAACAAGTACAGTGCAACCCGCGTCCGGTGTTCAGACCGCAGGGGCAAGGGTTGCAGGCGAGCACCAGCTGAAAGCGCGCCGGATACTTGGCTTGCGCGGCTGCTCTGTCCAGGACGATTTCTCCGCTTTCTAGAGGCTGACGCAGTGCATCTAACACCGTTCTTTTGAACTCCGGGGCTTCATCTAAAAAGAGAACGCCGCGGTGAGCTTTTGAGACACTTCCCGGGCGTGGGATGCCGGTGCCTCCGCCCAAAATAGCGGGGGCCGAAGCACTGTGGTGAGGAGCCTCAAAAGGAGGTATGCGAATCAGTTCTTTGTACTGTCCTCCGCCGGAGGAGAGGGAATGAATAGCTGTTACATCCATCGCGCTGTGGTCATCGAGTTCCGGCAGAATTCCGGTTAGCCGTTCGGCCAGCATCGTTTTACCTGAGCCGGGAGGACCGTTGAGCAGCAGATGGTGACCACCAGCCGCAGCGATTTCTAGAGCGAGGCGTCCTTCGCTTTGGCCAGCAACGTCTGCCATATCGGGGGCTAGTTGCAGATTGGGGGCGGAATGGGGTTTAGCTTTTTCTACTGTCTTGGGATATTTCACTGTATGGGCATCTGCACCGAGGGCAACAAAAACTTCAGCTAAACAGCTAAATCCGCTGATGGATGCGCCGCTGACCAATTGAGCTTCTTCAACGTTTTCTGCAGGTACGACCACCGACTCAAAACCAGCATCAACGGCAGCTTTTACAGCGGGCAGGATTCCAGGAACCGATCGGATAGACCCATCTAACCCTAGCTCACCCAGGTATACGGTCTTTCCACTGTGTTTGATCTCCCCCGCTGCCTGGAGCGCAGCGACCACCATAGCAAGATCAAAAGCTGATCCCTTTTTGGGCAGTGTTGCCGGTGTCAGGTTGACGGTAACTTTATGCTGCGGCAACGGAATCCCAGAGTTTTTGGTCGCTGAGCGGACGCGGTCTTTTGATTCGTTCAAGGCAGCATCGGGTAATCCCAAAAGAACGAAGCCGGGCAACGCATTTGAAATATCGGCTTCTACTTCAACCATGTGACCGGTAATCCCAACCAGCGCAACGGAGTATGTACGGGCAAAACTCATGGTTTACGCCACCGCCTGCAAATGTTCAAACGTGAAATTCTCAGGTGTTCCCGTAATTGCTACAGCATCAATTCTCATACTCAAAAAGTCGGTTGTTTCTTTATGAGTACACCACGAATATGCCAGAAATTTCAGGCGCTTAGCTTTATCTGCTGTGATAGCTTCGAAAGGGTGACCGAAGCTATCGGTTGTTCTGGTCTTGACTTCGACGAACACCAGATTCATCTCAGCATCTAAGGCGACGATATCAATCTCGCCTTTGAAGGTTTCCATGCCCTCGACAGGCTCCGGCCGCCAGTTGCGCTGGATGATACTAAAACCGTGCTGTTGCAAAACGACGGCAGCTAAGTCTTCGCCCCAGCGTCCTACATGGGTGTGAGTTCGCATCACAGTGGTTCCTTTACTTTTACTTGTTCTCTCACCCAAGTTTTATCGCAAAGAATCTCAGCTCAACTCACTTTTTGTAAATCTGTGGATAAAACACCGCTTTAAATGAGTTATCCCTATAAGACGGTGTCCACAGTTGGCGTGTGTCCACAATCTTGATCAATCAGCCAGAAGAAACAAAAAGCCCCTGTCGGTGATGAGACAGGAGCTTTTAAAATTTATGAGGGCGGTGGAAAATCTGGCATATCTGGAATAGTGAGATCTTCTCGCTCACTTTTTTCCTCGACATTGACATCGTTCAGAGAATACACGTGGACGCTTTTGACAAAACGAGATTTGCGGAAAATATCCCATACCCACACATCGTTCATGGTTACATCAAAGTACAGGGAGTCCCCCGCAGTTTTGGGAGTAACCTCTACCTTGTTAGCCAGGTAAAATCGGCGGTCTGTTTCAACGATATAAGAGAAGAGATCTGAGACTTCTTTGTACTCGTTGTACAAAGCCATCTGCGACTCTGTCTCGTAGTTTTCAAGTTCCTCGTTACTCATAACCCTAGTTTCGCTCGGTTAATATGTGCGGTGTGTAATTGTTCAGGGGTAACACCTAAATTCCATGACAGACGGTGAAGTACCGTCGGACCTGATTCAGCTAAAGAAGCTCGGTGGACTGAGCTACCGTACCCTTTATTCTTGTTCCACTCGTACTGAGGATATTGGGTGTGAAGCTGATCCATGAGAGTATCGCGTTCAATCTTTGCCACCACAGACGCCGCGGCAATAGATGCGCAGATAAAGTCGCCTTTGATGACGGTCTGAACAGGTAAATCGTAGGGCGAACGGCCTTTCCAAGCATCTGCCAATAATTGCTGATAAAGCTGTTCTTTGTCGTCCAATGCCCCCAGCAAATCAGGTTCAGGTGATGTCAGCCAATCGTGTTTGCCATCCAGCAAAACAAAGTCAGGACGCGCCCCGGCAGCAACTACCTGAGCCATTGCACGCTGAGCTGCCAGACGCAGGGCTAATGTCATTCCTAATACATCAATTTCACCGGGCTGAGTGTGCCCAACTGCGGTTTTCGCCCACTCGCGAATCTGCGGTGCCATGTCTTGACGAACCTTAGCTGATAAAGCTTTGGAATCAATAAGTCCTTCAATAACCAAAGAATGCTCAGCAGAAACCACGGCAACCCCGACGCTAACCGGTCCGGCGAGCGAACCGCGTCCTACTTCATCAATACCGGCAATCTGGGTAAATCCGCGTGCAAAGATCGACTTCTCAGTCTCTAGCGTCGCACCCGAAACTTGTTTTGGCATTACTGGCCCGCAGGTACGTTAGCAAATACGTCGGATGCACCGTGCACAAACTTGAAATGATCAAGAGGCCACGCCACCACAAAAACTTCACCCACAACATCGCTGTCGTTCACAAAAGCGGTGTTCTGTTCAATGTGGTAGCGAGAGTCAGCTGAATTGCTTCGGTTATCACCCATCACAAAGTATGAATTTTCAGGAACGATCACATCGAAAGGAACCTCTGAAGGTGCTACGCCTTCGCGAAGATAAGGTTCATCAATAGCCTGACCATTGACGGTCACCTTGCCATCGGCGTCGCAACATACCACGCGGTCACCGCCCACACCAATGACTCGCTTGACCAAATAATTCTGCGAAGAATCAGGCAACACACCAATGAAAGACAGTGCGTTTCGCACAGGATTCTGCGAAGTTTCAGATTCAGGCATCCAGTTCTGGGTATCTTCAAAAACAATAATGTCACCGCGTTCAGCTTCGCCAAACATAGAACCAGCAACATTCACAAATACGCGGTCGTTAATCTCAAGGGTATTGAGCATAGACCCCGACGGAATGAAGAATCCGCGAATGATGAAAGATTTTAAAACAAACGCAATCAGCAACGCATAAAAAATAATGAGCAGAAACTCTTTGACTTGCTCACCAAAAGTTTGGGGCTTTTTCTGCTTCTTAGAGCCGCTTGCCTCTTCAGGAGTTACGCCACTTGCGGGTGCAGGTTCGTTCAGCGGGTTGTGTGCTGTAGAGGCCATAATCTATGACTGCTTTCTGTTGGGAAGCGGGTAACGCGTCCATTGTAACCGGGCAAGGTGTGAAATTTACTGAGTATTGGCTTGTGATTCAATGCGTCCAGCACGATTAAGTGGCCAAATAATGCGGGTGGGTTCGCCGATAATCTTTTCGGTTTTAATAAATCCTCCGCCGGGGGCACCGATGAGTGCTCTAGAATCAATTGACACACTACGGTGGTCGCCCATCACCCAGATGCGTCCCTCTGGCACAGTAACAGTAAAACGATCAGTCGATGCGACATCAGTGCCAAAGATATACGGTTCATCTTGGGGTACACCATTAACTATGAGCTTGCCGTTCGCATCGCAACAGGCAACCGTATCTCCAGCAACACCGATAACGCGCTTGACATATACAGTGTCTGATCCAGCTAGACCAGCCCACTGCCCTGCCTCTTTGAGAGGGTTGCGCAAAAAGGCGTTACCCGGAACATATTTATTAAAAGAGCCGGTGCCATCAAAAACTACGATATCGCCGCGCTCAATATCGCTCGTGTGTCCGGTAGGGTTCACCAGGATGCGGTCACCCGGCTCGAGCGCCGGCTGCATTGAATCCGATGGAATGTAATAGAGATCTACGATGAAAGTTCTGATAACGACCAGAGCTACAAATGCTAAAAGTGCCGCAATAGCAAGCAGGCGCCAACCCCTAACAAAGGGCTGACGCCTGCCTTCTACGGGCTCTGCTTGATCAAAAGCATCGCTCATAGAAACGAAAAATTTAGCTTTCGCGCTTTTCGCGGATGCGAGCTGCCTTACCGTGGCGATCACGCATGTAGTACAGCTTCGCACGGCGTACGTCACCGCGGGTCAACAGTTCGATCTTTTCGATAACGGGTGAGTGAACCGGGAAGGTACGCTCTACGCCAACGCCGAATGAAACCTTGCGGATGGTGAAGGTTTCGCGAACACCTGCGCCCTGACGACCTACAACGTAGCCCTTGAAGACCTGAACACGTGAGCGGTTACCTTCAACGATGTTTACGTGAACGTTGAGGGTGTCGCCGGGTGCGAAGTCAGGAACGTCGTTGCGAAGTGACTTGTTGTCAATGAAGTCAAGAGTCTGCATTGAGTTATCTCCATGGGTTATCTGCCGCAGGTCAAATAGCCCATACATGCGACGGCGCAATGTCTGAGTCAAAACGCTAGGTTTTGAAGACTGATGTTGCACCGAAGAGGTTTTCTACTTACCCCCTGTATTTGACAGTGAGGTAAGGCTCTTGCGTGTTGTGGCCGCTCTTCCCCCTACGGCAGGGGCGTACCCACACAAGAACACAATCTAAAATTATGGCACAGCTGTGGAGCTTTAGCCAGAACTTTACTGCTTTGAAACACCCGGTCTTGAATGATGCGTTCATCACGCTCCGGTGAGGTGTGAGCCTTATTGCTTGGTCTCAGCAGGCTGCACCTGGGCCTTACGAGCCGCATCCTCAGCTACTCGGCGTTCATGGGCGATGCGTCGGGCCTCTTTTTCTACCCTGTTGCGCTGTGCCCTCAGCTCGTTGAGAAGCTTTCGATCTTTTTTGTCCCACCCGTCTTCAGGGTAGGTTTCGATCATGTCAAAACGCCGCGCAAAGGTACGCTCAATTTGTTGGTCGCGACGCCAGCGAGCAATAGCAGCGTGATTTCCCGAGAGCAGGACGGCAGGTACTTCCCGCTCTCTCCACACCGAGGGCTTGGTGTACACCGGGTACTCGAGTAACCCACCGGTATGTGATTCTTCGTCTAAGGATTCAGGGTTGCCCATCGCCCCGGGAATCAAACGGGTTACGGCTTCAATCATTGCCATGACGGCAACCTCTCCCCCGTAAAGCACATAGTCGCCCAAAGACACGGGCATCACACGAAAATGATCTTCTGCCCAATTCAGCACGCGTTCATCGATGCCCTCATAACGAGCGGGAGCAAAAACAATATGATGTTCTTGCTCTGCTAGTTCATAGGCCTTTGCTTGGTTAAAGACCTTGCCAGCGGGTGAAGGAACAATTAGCAAAGGGCGTGCGTCATGAGGTTCTGCATCCGCAGTAACAGCGGGTTGGTTGGAGAGCGCAGAATTCAAAATGGAGTCTAATGCCAACCCCCATGGTTCTGCTTTCATGACCATGCCCGCTCCCCCTCCGTAAGGGGTATCATCCACGGTCTTGTGACGGTCGAACGCAAAATCTCGTAGATTGTGCAAGTTCAACTGCACCAACCCAGATTCCTGTGCCTTGCCTAGCAAGGACAGACGCAATGGCTCTAGATACTCCGGAAAGATAGTGACGACATCGTAGCGCACTTAGGCGTCCTCGCCCTCTGAATGCTCAGCCAGTTCAAGCAAGCCTGCCGGCGGGTCAATCAACACGAAACCTTCATCGAGATCAATTTCGGGTACGAGTTCTTCTACCATAGGAATCATGACTTCCTCGCCATTAGGTGCTAGCTCGACTAAAAGAAGGTCTTGAGTAGGCATCGCCTGTAATCCAGTGACCTTGCCTAGGGCCTCTCCACTGGGTAGCTCGCCTTCAGGAACCTCAGAGATGAGGTAAACGGGCAGGTCCACCACATCGTGTTCGTAAAAGCTGGTGTCATCTTCATCAAGGCTGGAGTCAAACTCAAGGTGTGAATTACGCAGAACCTCAGCGTCATTTCGACTCTTCACCTCGTCGAACTTCACCACCAGGATTTTCTTGTTCCAGCGGGAGGACGCAACAGTCAGCTCACCGCTAGGCACCAGCTTTCCTACGGCCGAGCTCGCATCAAAATCTTGGATGCTCAATACCTCGCCGGCCGCAAAACGAGCCTCGGGGTTATCGGTGAACAGCTGGACCGTCACCTCACCACGGATACCGTGGGGCTTGCCAATACGAGCAACCAAAACGTGCACGGAAAATCTCCTTTAAATTCGCGCTATCTACTTTCATCATTGTAGCGTTCGAACATTTTCACGAAAAACGGATAAAGAAAGGGTGGGTTTCGGTGCAATACCGAAACCCACCCTTTATAAAGCTAATCTTGTTAGCGTCGGCGGTCTGTGTCAATCACATCCACGCGTACGTGGTCACCGCCGGAGATGGCGTTGATAACGGTGCGTACGCTATTAGCGGTACGTCCCTGACGCCCGATAACGCGACCGAGGTCTTGGGGGTTGACGCGAACCTCAAGGGTTTCACCGCGGCGAGTGCTACGGGCGCGAACCTCTACGTCATCCGGGTTGTCAACGATTCCCCGAACCAAGTGTTCGAGAGCATCTGCCAACATCTTATTCAGCTGCTTCCTCTGAAGCTACTTCTTCAGCAGCCTCTTCTGCGGGAGCTTCCTCAGCCTTAGCTTCTTCCTTAGGAGTGATAGCTTCGGGGAGGATTACTGAACCCTTTTCGGGAACAACAAATTCGGGCTTAGCTTCAACGGGCTTAACAGTGTTTTCTGCCTTTTCACCCTTAGCTGCCTGCAGATCACCGGTCAGCTTGAGCAATGCTGCAACCTGCTCGGTGGGCTGAGCGCCAACGCTGAGCCAGTACTGTGCGCGTTCTGAGTTGATCTCGATGCGTGAAGGGTTCTCGGTCGGGTGGTACAGACCGATTTCTTCGATAGCCTTGCCATCACGCTTGGTGCGTGAGTCAGCTACAACTACGCGGTAGCGAGGATCGCGGATTTTACCAAAACGCTTCAGACGAATTTTAACAGCCACTGTAGTGGACTCTCCTGTTTCATATTAATGGTCGAATTTTTGCCTTACGCTCCCGTGGGGCGGGCCGTTTAACAAAAACTCTGTGGACACAATGAACGCCCGGTGAGAGGGGCCGAGCGCACTGGGTACGCATAGTAGTATGCCAGAGATAAAGGCCTTAATCTAGGTGAACGCGAAAAACACCCGTGTGAAATAGGCGATTTTTTGATTATCTGCCCAGATGAGGAGAGCCACAGATCGTTCAAAAAATTCATGGGTTTTGAATCATCAGTGACTCTCCGCGCTTTAATCTCAGGTTTACTGGCCGAAGAACTTACGCAAGTACTTTTTCGCGCCGTCTTTTGCTTTGCCCTTTGCTTGGCTTGCTTTACGGTGCGCTTTCGCTCCCCAGGCAGTGGAATCTAATGCTTTTCTAATAGAGTCAGTGGGGGTTTCTCCCGTGACTTCACCGAGATATTTAGTGAGCATCTTGTCACTCGCCCGGTCGTCAGCCGCATCCTGCTCAGCCCTCAGCTTCTGCAAACGGTTGAAAGTACGCGCCACAATCAGCTCGGTTAGTCCAGAACTTGCCAAGGCGGCAGAGGCAAATGAAGTACCTCGTGCTGGATTGCCCTGCGCCCTACGGCGAGCCGCAATAAAGGCAAGGACGCCAGAGGCACCTAATTGTGCCGCTCCGTCAACAGTAAGAGTCCAAGGACGATCCATGGCAGCACGTTGCGCTGTTGCCAACGCAGAATCTCCACTCGGGTAGGAGGTCACAGACTCGGCGATAGCTTTCATGGTCGACATATCAGGCGCGAAACTCTTAAAACCTGTAAACGTTGAAATATCAGCCCTACCCTCTGCCACTTTCGCGAGATCATCGGTATGACCTAAAAGTTGCAACACTGATTCCATGCCCAGGTCTGACTCATAGTTCTCCACGTAGTTGCGAAGTCGCTTGGAGGTGGGGTCATCGAGTCCGTACACCCATGTCAAGTTGTCAATCTCATCGTTCATATGCACAAAGTTCAAGGGCTCCGGCAGCATACCTGGAAGCAACCACAAAGTATCCAGCGCAACCGAACCTTGCGGGACGTGGCGGGTCAGTACTTTGGGAACACCCCATACAAGGTCAATCACTACGCCGCTCTCAGTGTCGTCACCTGGTACACCAACGACCTTCTGCATCCAATCACCCCATGTGCCTTCATCATATTCAGGAGCAGCTACAGATGATGAACTACCGGGGAAAATAAATGACAGGTGATGCGAATTTTCAGTGACGGCGGCAACGACGCAAGGACGCTGCAGGTATGACACCAAGGACAAGACAGAAACCGCATCGCTGGTGACCAGCGTCCACCCGTGATCTGTAGGTGCCGCGTCAATGGGGTTGAGCAACGCAACCTGGGCGATATGCAAAGCAAGCTCGCCCATCTCAATTTCAATAAGTGCCGAAACTTTGGCATCTGCATTTAGGGTCAGTTCTTCCCCGATTTCAGTGACGGGTGCAGATACCGTGTATGACTGCTGGTCAGCACAGATGCCCCCGCGCGTGGGAAGCTTCTCTATCAGTTCAGCAGCGAAGAGCTCGAAAGGTGCCCCCTGAGAAAGCTCGCCTTTCTCGTTAACTTCGACAGTCAAAAGCTCCTCATCAGCTTCGGTGCACAGAACGTAGACCTCAACATGGTTCTCATCTGCCTCATAAACCATTAGCTGCGGCATATCGACGCTTGCCAGTAAGAGTTCTTTCACTACATCATCACTGGTCGCCTCAGTAATACGGCGCTCTAATTCCTGGTCAATGCGTTCTTCTTCGGAAAGTTCCGTCTCAGAATCATCAGCTGACGCCACTGTAGGAGGTTCAGACATCTGCTCAGACTGATCGTGCGCTTCTACAACATCTTGAGCAGTCTGAACTTCTTCGCTGTCGTCATCCAACAAAGCCGCAAGCTCATCTACGTTCTTTGTTTCACACAGCTTTTCAAAAAGTTCAGCAGTCAGATCAACATAATCAAGCTTTTGAATATCAGACTCGCTCGGAAGTCCCTGCACACTTTTCAGCGCGCTAATCATCTGCTGAATCTCCTGACGGATGACATCAGCTGGATTTTGCGTATCTTCTACAACTTCTTCAACTAATTCATAGCCCAGCGGACCAAAGTCCAAACTAATACGCGCCCATGAAGTCTCGAACTGCCCCTGGGGGAAATTGGGGTCAAAGTTACGATCAGACATGTTGTGTGTTCAATTCCTTTTCAAAAGCATCAGCGGTTGTTAGTCAACCTGGTCGGACGCGACCTCTACTACTTCGCCGGTTTCTAAAGCCCGGTAGCAAGCACTGAGACGGTTTGCGAACTCCCGACCAAAATAAGATTCTAATTCTGATTCTGCTACCCACCGGTATTCGGTGAGCTCTTCTTCTTGCAAAGTGATGGTTGCGTGTGAGCCGATGACGCCACCGTCATAGATGTAATAGGTGGAGTCACCCCAGATACCCATCTGCAAGCCGTGGAAAATCAGGAGCACGCGTCCTTCTGGTAGGGTAAGCCCCACTTCTTCTTCGACTTCTCTGAAGCAGCCAGTTTTCGGGGATTCGCCTTCTTCAACTGTGCCGCCGGGAAGAGTCCAACCGTCTTTATAATTGGGCTTCACCGCAAGCATCCTGTTGTGCTCATCTCTGATGAGAGCGGCAGCGGCAAGTCTGCGCGTGGGCAACGTTGCAATGAACTTCACGAGTTCCTCGTGGGATAGATACGAACTCATAACCACTCCTTGCCTCAAAATAGGGGTATTTACCGGCCTTTCGAGCTTCTGCGCTCCCCGATAAAACACTACCTACCCAATGTACCCATACAGGCTCTGAGACACTAGTTAAGACACTCTAAGCTTTCTGAGAGCGCAATCCATGCCGGGCATCAGCTCTTGCACCACAGTGCAACAGTGGCGGTAACTGTTGTCAGTTACCGCCACAGAGACTAGGCTATGCGTTAGCCAGGAACTAGTTGCCCAAGAACTTCTCAAAGCCCTTAGGCAGGTTCATATCGCTCATATCGAAGTCCTGGTTCTGCTGCTGGCCAAAGGAAGCACCGCGAGCGGCCTGAGCCTTCTGCTGTGCAGCCTGCTCCTGCTGAGCACGCTTTGCAGGGTTACCTGAGCCCTTCTTCTTTTTGTTGTTCTTAGAATTCTTCTTCTTAGAACCACCGGCTGCAGCCATACCGGGCATCTGCATGCCACCGGGCATACCGGGCATCTGGCCGTTAGCAAGTTTCTTCATCATCTTCTGAGCCTGCGCAAAACGCTCCATCAGCTGGTTTACCTCAGAAACGGTCACGCCCGAACCGCGTGCAATACGAGCACGACGAGAGCCGTTAATGATCTTGGGTGCAACGCGCTCGTGAGGGGTCATCGAACGAACAATTGCTTCGACGCGATCAATTTCTTTCTCGTCAAACTGTTCAAGCTGCTGACGCATCTGAGCTGCGCCGGGCATCATCATGAGCAGCTTTTTCATGGAGCCCATCTTGCGGATCTGCTGCATCTGAGCCAAGAAGTCTTCGAACGTGAAATCTTCACGATCAGCAAACTTCTGCGCCATGCGGTCGGCTTCAGCCTTATCCCAGGTCTGCTCAGCCTGCTCAATGAGCGACAGAACGTCACCCATATCAAGGATGCGTGATGCCATACGGTCAGGGTGGAACTGCTCAAAGTCAGTAACGTTCTCACCGGTTGAGGCGAACATGATGGGCTTGCCGGTCACCGACGCGACAGACAGCGCAGCACCGCCGCGAGCATCACCATCGAGCTTTGAGAGGACAACACCGGTGAAGTCGACGCCCTCGTTGAAGGCGTTAGCGGTGTTCACCGCGTCCTGACCAATCATCGCATCGATGACGAAGAGAACCTCGTGAGGGTTGATAGCATCGCGGATGTCGCGTGCCTGCTGCATGAGTTCAGCATCAACACCCAAACGGCCCGCGGTATCAACAATCACGACATCGTGCAGTTTAGCGCGAGCTTCAGCAACGCCATCGCGAGCTACCTGTACAGGATCGCCGGTCACTTCTTCAAATTCGCTGTTAACACCGGGGTGAGGAGCGAAAACCGGGACGCCTGCCCGCGAACCCACTACCTGCAACTGATTCACAGCGTTAGGACGCTGAAGGTCGGACGCCACCAGCATGGGGGTGTGTCCCTGCTTCTTCAGCCAGTGCGAAAGCTTTCCAGCCAAGGTGGTCTTACCGGCACCCTGCAAACCAGCCAGCATGATAATAGTCGGACCGGTCTTCGCCATGTTGATGCGGCGGGTCTGACCACCGAGGATGTTTTGAAGTTCCTCATTAACAATCTTGACGATTTGCTGTGAAGGGTTCAGTGCTTCTGAAACCTCGGCACCGAGCGCGCGCTCCTTGACGTGAGCAGTGAACTCGCGAACAACCGGCACTGCAACGTCAGCATCGAGCAGGGCACGGCGAATTTCGCGTACGGTAGCGTCGATATCCGCTTCTGACAGGCGGCCCTTGCCTCGAAGGTTCTGGAAAGTTGCGGATAACCGGTCTGAGAGTGAATTGAACACGAGTCGTGATCTACTTTCATCGATGGATAGTGGGGTCTACGCCCGCTTGTACATAAGTCAACTTCTAACAATATCGCATGAGCTTGCAGCATGCGAGAAGGGCAAAACGTTGGGAGTACACTCAAGTGCACGCAAGAGTTTGTAAGGCTTTGGCTGAGTATTGAGTGTTGAGCTCAGCAGAAACTGAGTTTACAGTTCAATCTCGAGCAGAATCGGGGTGTGATCCTGGCGGGTACCCGAATCAATCATTTCAGATTTGAGTACTTTATCTGCCACACGGTGTGAGACTAACCAATAGTCGATGCGCCAACCAGTGTTATTAATCTTTGAGGTACGCGAGCGCTGTGCCCACCATGTGTAGGCGCCGGTGACATCTCCGTGAAGGTGTCGGAAGGTATCGGTGAATCCCTGCTCTAGTAGGTAGGTAAACCCGTCGCGTTCTTCAAGAGTGAAGCCTGGTGAACGCACATTTGATTTAGGGTTTGCGAGATCAATTTCGGTGTGCGCCACATTGAAGTCGCCGGTAGCGAGCACCGGCTTATTCTGATCGAGACTGGAGAGGTAAGCCGCGTATTGGCGATCCCACAGCTGGCGATCAGCTAGGCGCTTTAACCCGTCCGATGCGTTGGGTGTGTAAACCTGAGTGACATAGAAATCATCAAATTCGAGGGTGATCATTCGCCCCTCAGAGTCCATGGTGGTCGGGCTTTCAATTTTGGGGTAGGTTACCTCAGGTTGTAGCTCTGGCTTGTAGAGGAACATCGTGCCCGCGTAGCCTTTGCGCGCAGGCTCATCAGAGGATACCCACGCGATTTGGTACTGCGGAAAGTAATGCTCGAGAACCTCAAGATGCTTAGCGGTGGGGCCTTTGATGGAAAGTTTGGTTTCTTGGAGTGCGATGACATCGGGGTTGTAGGACGCAATTGTTTCGAGCACCTCACGCGAAAGCAGTGCTCGCGCGGAGTCGCTGGTGAGAGCGGCGTTTAATGAGTCAATATTCCAAGAAATGAGTTTCATGTGAACCATTGTACGGGGTGGTTAGTACAGCAGGTTGGTGCTGTTAGTAACCCCATACTCAAGGGGCTCATGAGATTTTCATGCACCCCCTGAGTGAGGTTTAGCGACCCAATGGGCCACGCAGGTTCCTATGCCACGGTTTCGAATGCCACTACAGAATAGGGGCGTCCTTCTCGTTCAAAGCTGCCAATACGCTCAGCACCAAGATGCTCGTGCATGCCAAGTGACTTCTGGTTAGCGTCCTCCACGGAGGCAACGATGTGAGTCTTTTCGTGGTCGCGAGCTACACCTGCAATAAACGCAATCATGTGCTTTGCTAGGCCGCGTCCGCTAAATACGTCGCGAACCGCCAAAGGACCGTATGCAAGCGCCTTGGCAGCGTCAATATCTGCACTATCAGCAACCGCCTGAGCAATGCCCTGAACCACGGGAGGGCCTGCAATCTCGGTGGGAACCGGCGAGAAGAAGCAAACACCAATGATGGAATCATCCATCTTGTTATGAGCAACCACCGCTCCGCGCACCGGCGAATCAGCGAGAATCCACTGCTCAATACCTTCTTTACCCATGCGTCCCTGCACGAAGCCTTGGGAGGAGCGCTCTTCTTGGCTGGCATCCACGCGAGCCGCTGCGTGCAGAATATCAACGATATGGTTGACGTCTTTTTCTTCTGCGATACGGAAATCAAAGTCTTCTAGTTCGGTAAGTGAAAACATGGGGGTCTTCTTTCTCCATATTGTTTGTGCCTAAACGTTGCGAGAGAACAAAGTGTAGGGACGTCCCTCGAACTCAAATTCTGTGAGGCTGGAGAGGCCAACCCTGCGGTGTACTGCAATGGACGCTGAGTTAGCGTTGTCCACAAACGAGATAATACGCGCGTCCGCTCGTTGCTGAGCAATGGGCACCATCCCCTCGATAAGTTTGCGGGCCAGATCTTTCCCGGACGCGTGATCTGTAACTGCCATCGGCCCGTACATCATGCTGTTATCGAATCTAATGGGGTATCCGGCTTCATCGATTCTACCGTCTTCTTGAAATCCTTGAAGACTGGACGCTACCCCGGTCAGCGGATGCTTAACCTGGGTATCCGAAGGGGCATCGGAGTAAAAATTCACTCCGACGATTTCTCCGGTTGAGTCATCGACGGCGATGAGCGCGCCGAACCCCCGTTCAAACCGTCGCCGTACGAGCCCCAAGGACATATCTCCTTGCACGTAGCCCAGCTTGATACGTTGAGATGGGGCAAGTCCCCCTCTTTTGGCTGCTTGCAAGAGCGACGATATAGCCTCAGAATCATCAATCGACGCGTTCACCATTGAATAACTTGCCATCACAACACCCCTTATTTATTTTACGAGTAAAGTTTTTACTCTTCTATCTAAACACTTTAGACACAAAATTTCAGCTACCCCTTCATCCCCTATTTCAACGCAAAAGGACGCGAGCGCCTCAGCACCCGCGTCCTTGCACCAGAAGAATCAGCACCTAAAGGGCTGCGCTACCTCGCTCCCCCGTACGGATTCTAATCACCTCATCAACTGTTGAAATCCAGATCTTTCCGTCGCCCGGTGAACCTGTATTTGCTGCTGCAATAATGATTTCAACAATATCCTGAGCCCTCTGCTCGGTGGTCACGATTTCCAACCGAACCTTTGGAAGCAGACTCACGGTGAACTCCTGACCGCGATAGACCTCAACATGGCCACGTTGTTTTCCATAACCAGATGCTTCAGTCACTGTCATGCCCGAAACCCCGAAGGCCTCCAGCTCAGCATGAATTTCCTGAAATTTTTCTGGCTGAATCAAAGCGGTGATCAGTTTCATGGGCTACTCCCCTAGACTCTTCAAAAAATTACCCGACGTACCGGAGGCAAATGAATAGGCTGTTTCGGCGTGCTGCGCCAAATCAATTCCTTGAATTTCCTGCTTTTCACTCACGCGGAATCCAATGGTGCGATGAACCAGGTACGCAATCGCAAGCGTCATGACAGCCGAGAAAATCATCGAAAGAATAGTAGCTACCGTCTGGGTTACTAACAATCCAAAACCGCCGCCGTAGAAAAGTCCAGCTTGTCCGGTGTCTGGGGTAGCAACAAAGCCCAGCGCTAAGGTGCCAATAATTCCAGATACAAGGTGTACGCCCACAACATCCAGGGAATCATCGTAACCCCACTTGTACTTCAAACCCACCGCGTACGCCGAAGCTACACCGGATATCAGCCCCAGCACGATTGCCCAAATTGGGGCAATATTTGCGCATGCAGGAGTAATTGCCACTAATCCCGCCACGATACCGGATGCGCCGCCCAGCGAGGTCGCATGACCATCGCGGAAACGTTCGAGCGCTGTCCAACCCAGCATTGCGGCCCCGGGTGTTACTAAGGTATTAATCCAAATCAGACCGGCCTGCACTACGCTATCTGCTGCACCCGCGTTGAAGCCGAACCATCCAAACCACAGCACAGCCGCACCAAGCATCACGAACGGTAAGTTGTGCGGTCGATGGTTAGGATCTTTGCCGAACCCCTGACGTGCACCAAGAATCACCGCGAGAACCAAACCCGCAACACCCGCGTTAATGTGAATGACCAAACCGCCCGCAAAATCAATAGCTTCACCAAATACCGAGCCGATAAGACCTTCATCTGAGAAGAGCCCACCACCCCACACCATAAACGCAAGCGGACAGTACACCAAAGTAATCCACAATGGAACAAATGCTATCCAGGCACTAAATTTAGCGCGATCAGCTACAGACCCAGAAATAATGGCCACAGCAATAATGGCGAAGGTTGAGCTAAAACCCACCGTCAATAGTTGTTCAGGCGAATCATGGAGCAGTTGCATCACCCCGAAATTAGAAAAAGGCGAACCCACAATTTCAGGAATCAGCGCCGGTTCGATGCTCATAGAATAACCCCACAGCACCCAGATAACCCCGACCAATCCCATCGCGATAAAAGACATCATCATCATGTTCAATGCGGCTTTGGCGCGGGTCATTCCGCTATAGAAAAAAGCAAGACCAGGCGTCATCAATAGCACCATTGCCGATGCAACAATACTCCACACGTTCTCGGCAGACAGTTCCATATCATCCCCGTTTTCGTTGTAGTGCGTATGTGATGTCTCTATTCAACGGGAGCAGTGTTTCGGTTTCTACGCCGGTACGTAACGCTCAGGTTACTGATGCATGTTCAGTGTTGCAGTTGTGTATCAGCACGTTTCAGCGGTGTTACAGAGGTTAGAAATACGTTACGCCAGCACCAGTTACCGCTGACTTATTGCACCGCAAACACAAAAAGGGGTGGCACTTCAAAAGAAGTGCCACCCCTTGCACAGGTAGGTGAATCAAACAGCTATTGATCTAGTCAATAAGTGCGTCCACAAAACCTTCAGCATCAAACGGAGCCAAATCATCCGGGCCCTCACCCAAGCCAACGAGTTTGACCGGAACGCCCAGAGTTTCCTGAATGGCAACCACGATGCCGCCCTTCGCTGTTCCATCAAGCTTGGTCAGAACAATACCGGTAATATCGACAACTTCAGCGAAAACCTTTGCCTGTACCATACCGTTCTGGCCGGTCGTCGCATCAATTACCAACAGAACTTCGGTAACGGGTGCTTCTTTTTCGACAACACGCTTAATCTTGCCCAGCTGATCCATAAGACCAGCCTTGTTCTGCAAGCGTCCTGCGGTATCAATCATGACGGTATCAACACCACGCTGTTTACCTTCCTTGATAGTTTCGAAGGCCACGGACGCGGGATCAGCACCGTCCTTCTCGCTACGGACGGTTTCAACACCAACACGGTTGCCCCAGGTCTGTAGCTGATCAGCTGCCGCCGCACGGAAGGTATCTGCTGCACCGAGCAACAGCTGCTTATCTTCAGCGACCATGACGCGTGCCAGTTTGCCAACGGTCGTAGTTTTACCTACGCCGTTGACGCCAACCACCAAAACAACGCCGGGATTACCGTCAGCACCATCGAGCTTCAAAGAACGGTCAAGGTCGGGGTTAACAACCTTCAAGAGTTCCTCACGCAACATCTGCTTCACGTGTGCCGGGTCTTCGGTTCCTTCTACACGGACTCGAGATTGCAAAGCCTCCACAAGACGCATGGACGGCTCTGAACCGAGGTCAGCCATGAGCAAGGTTTCTTCGACCTCGTCCCAGACGTCCTGATCGATTTTGTCGCGAGAAAGTAGCGCTAAAAGCCCCTTGCCCAGCATATTGTTGGAACGAGCCAAGCGTTCTCGCAGTCGAACCAGACGCCCAGCTACCGGAGCAGGTGAATCTACCGAAGGCTTACCGTCAGCAGGATCATTAGCATCTCGGGTGCTTGAGTAGCCGCCTGGAGGGGCCTTGGGACCGCGCATCAGCACAGTAGCCAAACCCACCAAAACAGCGACGCCAAGCACAATGTACAAAATAAGCGTCAACGTATCATTCATGTTCTCTAGCTTGCCACAAATTAGTTTTGACATGTGGGTTTTCTAGCCGTGAGCTCATCACAACTGAGATCAGAGACAAAACGTAAGCTCGCTTACTGCGACCCCTCCATTAGGAATGGGCAAAGATCGACGCAGGACTTGAGACCCTTATAAATAAACCCCGCTTTACTTGAGGAATATTTTTTACATACTTGAATGTTAAAAGATGTCAGAAGATACGTAACGAACCCACACAGATTGTCACTATGTCAGGCTATGAACAAGACCCCAAAACGGGAGTTATCAACTCAATCGCACCCGAAACCGGGCTGCTACCGGTTATCGCTTCAGAAGAGGCAACGGCTCCCCCGTCAGTAGAAAAACCAAAAGTCCCCGAGCAGATCAAGGTAATGATTGTTGCATCATTCCTTATTGCACTCGGGTTTGGTCTCATCGCACCGGTTCTCCCCCGCTATGCCACAAGCTTCAATGTGGGCACCGCAATTGCCGGTGTTGTTATCTCGATTTTTGCCTTTACCCGCCTGCTCTTCGCTCCCGGCGCTGGCAAGCTTATTGAAAAGTTCACGGAACGTCCCGTCTACATCGCAGGACTTCTGATAGTTGCTGTTGGCTCTCTTGCCACAGCCTTTGCGCCTAACATCTGGTTTTTGCTCGCAGCCAGAGCCTTTGGCGGCGTCGGATCAGTCATGTTCTCGGTTTCAGCAATGGGTTTGCTGGTTCGTCTCTCTCCCCCGACTATTCGCGGACGCGTCAGCGGTTACTACGCAACATCATTTTTGCTGGGTAACATTTTGGGTCCTGTCGCGGGTGCGTTGGCTACACCCCTGGGCATGCGAGTACCCTTTGTCGCATACGCCGTTTTGCTCTTTGCCGCATCCGCCGTACTGTTTTTGCGACTCAAAGATACCGGCATGACCACCACCATGATGCGTGCGCAGGTGAACCCACCGCTCACCTTCCGGAATGCTTTAAAATTCAGTAACTATCGGGCAGCGCTCGCAGGTAACTTTGCTGTTGGCTGGGTTGCCTTGGGCATTCGTGTCTCGCTGATTCCTTTGGCAGCTATTTCAGTCATGACGATGGTCTCTGGCGAAGGCGTCAACGTTGATAACCAGGCCGCTTTCTTGGCGGGTTTTGCGATGGCTGCATACGCCGTAGGTAACGCGTTTGCACAGAATATTGCCGGAAAATTTAGTGACCGTTCCGGACGTCGCCCCTTTGTATTTACCGGGCTCATCATTGCTGGTATCAGCACAATTTTCTTTGGCTTCGCTTCGCATCCGATCTGGTTTGTTGGCCTGTCTGTGGTCACCGGTATCGGCACCGGCATTTTGGCGCCCGCGATGCAGGCGTCCATTGCGGATATTATCGGCAACAAGCGCTCCGGCGGTTCGGTGCTGGCGTCCTCTCAGATGTTTTCTGATGTTGGGCAGATTGTTGGTCCAATCTTAGCCGGCGCTATCGCCGATGCGGCGGGCTTCGGCTGGGCATTTGGTGTATCGGGTGCGCTCATGATTTTGACGTCGGTACTCTGGTTACCCGCCATGCGCCCTAGCTACCCCGCTGGTCTGGCGGACGAAGAATATACCGGCCGCTAAGCGTCCTCATCTCACTAAAAAGTGCCCCAAGGTGTTCTTGGGGCACTTTTTTAAAATAAAACTTAGGGCTAAGGGCGGTACAGCTATGCCAGCAGTTCTCTGAGCTGTTCGATTCTCTGGCTAACTACAGTGCTGACGCCGTCGTGCATAGCGATTCCGTAGAGGACTTCCGTAGCTTCCATCGTGCGGGTTTTATGCGTCACCATCACCAGCTGTGATTGCTGTGAAAGCTCCTTGAGGATATCCAACAGGCGTGAAAGATTGCGGTCATCAAGAGCTGCCTCAACCTCATCCAGCACATAAAACGGGGCGGGACGAGCCATAAAGATTGCAATTAAAAGCGCCAACGATGCCAGCGACCTCTCGCCACCAGACAGCAACGATAGACGCTTGACCTTTTTACCTGCTGGACGCGCGTGAACTTCGATGCCTGTGTCTAGTAAGTTGGTGGGGTCGGTGAGGACGAGGGTGCCTTCGCCTCCTGGGAAAAGACGCGGAAAAATCACCTCGTAATTGTTTTTAACCTCGGTGAAAACAGATTCAAAGAGCGTGGCAATATGCGTATTGACGTCCTTCATAATGGCACGCAGATCAGCACGTGATGATTTGAGGTCATTTAACTGCTCGTTCATGAACCTGTGGCGTTCTTGAAGGGCTTCATACTCCTCAAGCGCCAGGGGGTTTACCGCCCCTAGATTCTGTAACTGTTGAGTCAGCTTTTCAAGGGTTAGTAGAGTCTGGTCGCTGTCATAGTTTTCAAGGTGCTCTTCATAGCGTTCAACGAGCTGGCTGGCTGTTTTACCTGAAATCTCTAAGGATTTCTGGCTCAGGTCTTCATACCTGGTTTCTAGGCGAGCGTGTTGAATTTTGCACTCTGAAACCTGCGTTGAGAGCAATGATAGCTGGGCTTGTCGGATAGTCTTTTCGGAAGTTTTGCGTTCTTGTTGTTTGGCTAGGTCTGCTAGTTTCTTTTGCGCGTGTACCAGCGCATCTTCTTCATGTTTGTGAGCTGTTTTTAACGCTTGTTGAAGCAGGATAGCTTTCTTTTTAGCCACCCGGGCTTTGTGCGCCCTCTGCTCACCGAGCTCTTGACGCTGCAACGCCCGGTTGAACTCACCTAGAGCTTGATTCAGCTCTTGGTTACTCGTTTGGAGACCCTTTTTGGCGCGTGTGAGACTTTCTTCGGATGCTTGCGCGCGACTGGTAGCGGCATCAAGCACAGACTGGACGCGGTTGACTCGTTGCTGAACCTGGTTTTGACGCTTTTCAAGTGCGCTTATATCGCGGTCGACAGGTCGCTGCTGACCGATCAAATCGAGTGTTGTTTTCAGCTCTCGCTGAGCGTCCTTTACGCGCTGCTGGGCAGTCTCTACCAAATGACTCTGCCGCTTAATGTGGCTTTCAAGAGTCGCCAGACGCGATTCGAAGGCGGCAGTCTCGCGGTGTAATTTTTCAGCTTTACCTCGTGCCGCGCCGAGGTGGCGAAGCACTTCTTTTTCCTCGGTGCGAGCGTCAGCCAGAGTTTTCTCGGCGGCCTGCACTGTTTCACTCGATTCCAGCACCCGACGCTGAATGTTCTCCAGTTGCTGAGACACCTTTTCAAAATCGTGCTGCAGTTGCACCGCAGAGCTAGCAGCACGGGGGTAAATCACCGACCAGTTGCTGATTCTGACACCTGCACGGGTAACCGCCACGAATCCGGTGTTTTTCTCCACGAAGGAATGAGCGTCCTCGATATTTTCTGTCACAACATAGTACCCCAGTGCAGCGCGAACAATAGGCTCGGCATCTGCGTCGGCGTCAATGACCTCAAGAATTGGCCTGACGTTTTTCTCTGCACAATCAGGTAGCGAAGAATGCGCCGAAGGGCTGAAGACGACAGATACCTCTGTGACTTTTCCGGCGGTACGTACTGTCTGACGTTCGACCACATAGGCTTCGGCAATATCGCCTAAAGCTACGGCAACAGCCTCATCCCACCCGTCCTCGACGCTGAATCGTTTGAAAAGCTGCTGCGCTTTAGCCGGGGCGTCCTGCGATGCTTTACTAGCTAGGGCACGGTGAAGGGTAGCTCTTTCAGCGATGTGGGTCGCCTCTAAAGTAGTGATTTTTGCATGCTCAGTGCGAGCCCTCTCAAGATTCTGACGCGCAGATGAACGGCGCTTTTGAACGCTCTCATGCTGCTCTTGCGTTTGGCGAACCTTATCTTCAGCGTCCTGGAGAGCTGAGCGGTGTTCTTGAAGAATCGCGGTCGCATTAGACTTCAATTCGATAATTTCATCTAGTTCTTGACCGCGTTCTTGAGCCTCTGCCTCCGCTCGCGTTGCGCGTGCCCGGTGAGCAGCTAGTTCCTCTGTAAGCTCCGCCTTGCGTTGACGCTCTGCCTGAATCTGCTTGTGAACACTACGCACTGCTTGAGACGCTTTGTCATAATCTTCCGCCGCGACCTGCTGCTTTATACCCGCGACAAAGACTTGCTCAGCTACGAGTACTTTGTGTGCACTCAGATCCGAAGCGTCCTGCTGCGCTTGACTCACACGTGCGCGAGCGCTCGCCAGCGCCCGCTGATAAGGCGTAACATCAATTTCTGAGCGCGTTGAGCGTTCATGGGCTAAATCAATAAGTCCTGCGATTTGAGATTCTAAAGCTGAGATTTTTTGCAGTCTGTTCTCAATGGAACGTTCTATTTCTTGCGCTTCAGAGAACGTTTTTCTAAAGACGCCGCTGTTTTCTTGAGCAGTTTTATCCTCAGCCGTTAGCTGTTCAAAAGCCTCGTGGGCTTGTGCCTGTTGCTCCGAAATTTTCTCGATGTCCTGAGAAAGATTTTTGATGTCAACTGCAAGTTGTACAGATTGCAGTTCACGGATTTCTGCCTGGATTTTGGAGGCTTCGCGTGCTGATTCTGCTTGTTCGCCTAAAGGTTCTAGCTGGTGCTCGAGTTCTTTGACTAGATCTTCGACGCGGGTGAGGTTTTCGCGCATGGACTCTAGTTTGCGCGCGGTTTTATCCTGACGACGACGGTGTCTGTTAATTCCTGCAGCTTCTTCAAGTAGGACGCGTCGCTGTTCTGCCGAGGCGTAGAGCAGTTGATCGAGTTGCCCCTGCCCGACCAAAACATGAAGGTTTTTACCTAAACCTGCTCCTGACAGCAGTTCTTGAATATCAGCTAGGCGGGCGGGTTCGCCGTTAATTTCGTACTCAGAGCCACCTGTGCGGAACATGGTGCGAGATATCTCCACCTCTGAATACGGAGCATCGAGTTCTCCATCTGAGTTATCGAAAGTGACACTCACTTTCGCGCGTCCCAAAGCAGAGCGCTGACCGGCGCCCGCGAAGATCACGTCCTGCATCGAACCGCCGCGCAAATTTTTGGTGCCTTGTTCGCCCAGCACCCAGGAAAGCGCGTCCACAACGTTTGATTTGCCCGAACCGTTAGGGCCAACAATCGCACTCATACCCCGGTCAAAAGTGAAGGTAGTTGCAGATGCGAATGATTTGAATCCGCGAATGGTGAGCGAGGTCAGGTGCACGAAAGAACTTCCCCAATCGGTATCAATAAGCAAGTAGTACCCAGAGTACCGCAGGTCGCCAACTCGCTCTGTCGATTACGGCTACTGCAAGTGTCACGTCAATGACCACGTAGCAATACAAAACACTGTGATATTGCCCCGTCAGTGAAATACACAGTAACCTTTGGCATAAGTATTAGAATCTTAGGTAATTGTGTACTGCCAAATGTGCATGCATTCTTATTCTGTTTGCTCATTAGACGAGAAGTGAACACCGATATTCCAGGTACGAAAGCTCCAATAGATTGACCAGAAACTCAGATATTCGACACGCGAACGCATCGCTGATTTCAATTGCAAATGAAATCCCCTCGAAGGTGGTGCCCTCTTCATACTTCGAAGATGAGCTGTCTGACACCTATAAGCGTTTGGGACTTCCCAAAGGCCTACTTGAACGCTTGGCGGGCATTAAAGAGCGTCGCGCATGGCCCGAGGGTATGCACTTTGAAAACGGCGCTGTAGCGGCTGCTGAAAAAGCTATTGCGCGTGCGGGTATCGACAAAGATCAGATTGGTCTGATTATCAATGCTTCGGTCACTCGTGACAACCTTGAGCCTGCAGTTGCAGTGGGTATTCATGACCGTTTGGGACTGCCGCGTCACGCTCTAGATTTCGATATCACCAACGCATGCCTAGGCTTTGTGAACGCCATTACCGTGGCTTCTTCAATGATTGATGCTGGCGCTATCAAGTATGCTCTGATCGTTTCTGGGGAAGACCCTTCACCGTGGCACCGTACCGCTTTGCGCATCCTGAATAACCCTGAAACTACCCGTGACGATGTTCTTGCCCAGTTTGCTTCACTCACTTTGGGTTCTGGTGCTGCTGCGGCAATTATTGGTCCTACCGATTTGCATCCCGATGCTCATAAGATTGTCGGCACTGTTTCTCGCGCAGGTACTGAACACCGCGATTTGTGCATTGGTGGTGAGGCTGATCAGGGCATGAATACCGATGCTGCCGGTCTGTTGAAGCACGGTCTGCAACTGGTTGCTGAAGCATGGAAGGAAGCTCAGGAAAACGGCTGGGACTGGTCAAACATGGACTCCATCGTGACCCACCAGGTTTCAAACGCGCACACCAACGCCATTATTGAAGCCGTTGATTTGGACCGCAGTAAACTTCCGCTGACCTTCCCTGTCTGGGGTAACGTGGCGTCCGCTGCACTCCCAATGACGCTAGCAGAAGAAGCTGCGGGGTATTCCAAGGGCGATCGCATCCTGTGCCTCGGTGTTGGCTCCGGTTTGAACACCGCTCTCATGGAAATTATTTGGTAATCAAGTTTTCTCACTAAGGACGCGCCGTCAAAAGCGCGTCCTTCTACCGTTAAGAAAGTATTTTGATGGCAACCGTAACTTTTGATCCTGCCACTTGGCCCGGAGTAGACCCCCTCTGGTCTAAAACTCTTGAAGTGGCATCCACTGCGCCCGTTGAGAAGGCTGGCACCACCCGCACGTGGCATTACCTCGATAATATTGATGCACTCGGTTCACGCGATTACGTGGGCACTGTTTTTTGTGTGCACGGTAATCCCACGTGGTCTTATCTGTGGCGCTCCGTTCTTTCAGCAGCCACCCAAGCGGAGCACCCCTGGCGCGTGATTGCAGTTGATCAGATCGATATGGGCTTTTCAGAACGAACGGGAACCGTTCGCAGCTTAGCTGACCGCGTCCGCGACCTCTCAGATTTTTCTGCTGCGGTAGGCCTGAATTCCACCGACAAACCTGTAGTGACCATGGCGCATGACTGGGGTGGGCTGATCTCACTGGGTTGGGCGCTTGAGCACCGCGAGCTCATCAACGGCGTCATGCTCACCAACACCGGCGTCTTTCACGATCACCGTGAGAATCTGCCCTCAGCCTTACGTTTGGCCCTGGCTCCTAAGGTCCATCCTGTTGCCACCTCAAAGACCACTGCGTTCTTGGACGTAACGCTAGGTCTTGTGCAGGGTGGTCTCGATTCTGATATTCGAGCAACCTATCGAGCTCCCTACAAAACTGAAGAGCGTCGCGCTGCCATCCAGAATTTTGTCGGAGATATTCCCTTCGGCCCCGAAACCGCCTCCCACCCGCACATGGTGCGTATTGCTGAAGGCATCAAAGAACTCAACGTTCCCGCTTTCTTCCAATGGGGCACTAAAGACCCGGTGTTCCAGCGCAAATACATGATGGATCTTATGCGCCGTATGCCGCAGGCCCAGGTTCACCGCTATGAAAACGCCTCGCACCTTGTAGCTGAAGATGAAGATATTGCTACTCCTGCACTCAACTGGCTCACCCAGAATTTTGTGAACGAAAAAACCGCACGTCAGTTGCACACCGAAGAACGCGCACGGCTGCATCAGGGACTCACCACCGAGTACTCCCCCATGATTGCCGAGCTATTCTCGCGATCCAACGACTCAAGCCTCGCTGTCATTGATATGGGTGGCGACGGCAGTTCCGCGGTCGCTCGTCTCAGCTGGGCTGACCTAGCCGCTGAGGTCAACCGCATCGCTTACGGTCTTACCCAGCTGGGCGTGAAACGTGGCGACCGCATCAATCTGATGGTTCCTCCCGGATCTAAACTGACAGCTTTGCTCTACGCATGCCTGAAAATCGGCGCTGTGATCGTCGTTGCCGATACCGGTTTGGGAGCTAAGGGACTCACCCGTGCACTCAAAGGTGCTCAACCGGACTACATTGTGGGCATCAAAACCGCGCTGGTCGCGGCAAAGACCTTGGGCTGGCCTGGCAAGCGCATCAGCGCCGATAAGCTTCCCGCACCTGCATTGAAGGCTCTTGGTGCTATTGCTTCGGTTACAGATTTTGCGCCGACCGCGATGTTTGAGATTGAGCAGGTTGATCCTGACGCCGATGCAGCAGTCCTCTACACCTCCGGCTCTACGGGACCGGCAAAGGGTGTTGTATACACGCATCGTCAGATGGCAGGAATGCGCGACACCATCAAAAACACCTATTCCCTTACTGCTGGCACCGGTCTAGTCGCAGGCTTCGCTCCGTTTGCTCTGCTCGGGCCAGCGTTGGGTTGTACCTCCGTCACTCCGAAGATGGATGTCACCAAGCCCAAAACGCTCTCTGCTTCGGCGCTCGCATCGGCAGCTCATGCTATCCAAGCAACCGCAATCTTTGCATCTCCCGCCGCACTAGTGAACGTGGTGGCTACGTCTTCTGATCTGAACAAAGAGCAACGCTCAGCCTTGAAGAACATAGACCTGTTGCTTTCAGCAGGCGCGCCCATTCCCATGCCTCTGCTAGAGAAGGTCAGCGCAATTTTGCCCAACGCATCATTGCATACCCCTTACGGCATGACTGAGGCTCTACCGGTAACCGATGTTGATTTCCAGAGTATTCGTGAAGCCCAACAAGATGCTGAGACCTCAGTGCCCGGTGCTGGCAATGGTGTATGCGTTGGAACCCCTGTATACGGTGCTCAGATTCTTGTGGCTCCCCTGGATTCTCGCGGTGAAGCCACAGGAACCCCGACCACCGAGGCCGGTATTACCGGCGAGATTATGGTCAGTGCCCCGCACGTGAAAGACCGTTACGATACCTTGTGGGTTACAGAAGAAGTTTCTACTCAGAACCCCGGCTGGCACCGCACCGGTGATATCGGTCATTTCGATGCTTCAGGACGCCTGTGGGTAGAAGGACGCCTGGCTCACGTGATGGTGACGTCAGCCGGTGTTCTCACTCCCGTCGCTGCCGAGCTAGCTACTGAAGAAGTCGAAGGCGTCAAGCGCGCTGCTGTTGTGAGCGTTGGCCCCGTATCAGTAGCAACCCCGGTTGCGGTCATCGAGACTGTTGAAAAGACCAAGGCCGGCCAGGCCCCGTTCGGCCTGACACAGCGCATCCGTCAGCATGTTCTATCGACGACCGGTATTGAACTATCCGCTGTGCTCGTCGTTGATGAGCACCCTACCGATGTCCGTCACAACTCAAAGATTGATCGCCCCGCTCTTGCGCAGTGGGCAGAGAAAACCTTGACCGGTAAGAAAGCGAAGTTGAAGTAATGACTGCTTTTTCACAGCATCCGCTGAGCGAGAATTCATTCGCGAAAGAACGCAATGAACGCGTGTTGGTGACCGGCGCATCAGGTATGCTCGGCCGCGAAGTAGCTCTCAAGCTGTTGCGCGACGGTTATCAGGTTCGTGTGCTTCAACGCTCGGACGCTCAGCTAGAGTCGCTGCTTCCTGCCTCTGTAGTATCCCGCGTTAGCCAGGTTCGCGGCTCTGTATCTGATGCTGCAACCGTTGACAGCGCTATGCAGGATGTTGACGGAGTCATCCATATCGCGGCTAAGGTATCGGTTTCTGGCGCGTGGGACGATTACGTTGAAGCAAATATCGTGGGAACACGCACCGTGATTGAGACCGCTAAACAACACGGTGTGAAGAAGTTTATTTACGTTTCTTCACCGTCTGTTGCTCACGCAGGTTCCTCATTGGTGGGTGAAGGCAACACCGCTGCTAGCCCTGAACACGCCCGCGGCAATTACGCACGGTCTAAAGCGTACGCTGAGCAACTAGCTCTAGAATCTGATGCTACAGACTTCCGCGTTGGCGTTTTGCGTCCGCATCTTATCTGGGGCCCCGGAGATACCCAGTTGGTAGAACGTCTGATTGAGCGTAGCGCCGCCGGGCGTCTGCCACTTCTTGATGGTGGCACCGGACTCATTGATACTGTCTACATCGATAACGCTGTGGACGCTGTTGTTGCCGGGTACGAACGCATTGAGCATATTCACGGACAACCATTGGTAGTCACCAATGGTCAGCCGCGTACCGTCGCTGAGCTGCTTACTGGCTTTGCCGAAGCTGCTGGTGTTCAGGCACCGTCCAAGAGCATTCCGGCAAAACTAGCTTATGCGGCAGGAAAAGTCATCGAAAAGGCTTGGGAGATTAAACCCGGCGAGGATGAACCGCCCATGACAGCCTTTTTGGCGGAACAGCTATCGACTGCGCACTGGTTTGATCAGCGTAAAACCCGCGAGCTTCTCAAATGGACGCCTGGCGTTTCTATTGAAGAAGGTTACGAACGCCTGCGTCAGTTCTACACGGGACGTTACACGCGATAATCTGCTCAAAGAGCATTTTGTATAACTGTGGGTCGGACGCCTTACCGGTTTTCCGACCCACAGTTTTATTATTCTTTATTTGTCTTTATGGAGCTTGACGCGGTGCTCTCTGGCATCGCGGACAACGATAAGAACTACGGTTCATAAAGGGTTCGCGAACGATTATCGACGTTTTACCGGCCTCTAAACAACGCACGCAGGGCTTGCCCGCTTGACCGTAAGCGTGAAGAGACCGGTCAAAATAACCCGATTGGCCGTTCACGTTGACGTATAGCGCATCAAAGCTCGTACCACCTGCTACCAGCGCTTGCTGCATAACGTCTGAGACCGCATCAACCAGCGTCCTACTTTGCGCAGCGGTCAACGATTTCGCTGGCTTATTGTAATGTAGCTTAGCCCGCCATAGAGCCTCATCAGCATAGATATTTCCAACACCAGAAATCACCGATTGATCTAATAGCAGTCGCTTAATACCGCTGGATGTTTTACGTAGCTTGGTTCGGAAGTCTGCATACGAAAAGTTGGGATCAAGGGGATCACGAGCAATATGCGATACTGCACGCGGAACCACTGGTAGCCCAAGATTAGATCTTGATGCTGAGGGTATAAGCTCCCCCGCCGCATCTGTGGTGTGCACCCACTCATCTAAAAACATACCGCCAAAAATTCGTTGATCAACGAATCTAAGTTCCGTGGCTGACCCGTCGTTGAGTTTCAAGCCGAGCGTAATCTTCAGGTGCTTGTCGGCAGCGAAAGTAGAGTCTTTAAACAAAACTTGACCGCTCATTCCCAAGTGAATAACTAGCGCCGGCGGAATCTGTGAAAGATCAGAAATCTTTTCAATTCCACCTGCCGCACAGTGGCGTGGTGCAAGCACCAACCATAAGTACTTACCGCGTCGGGCAGCATCAACAATAACAGCCCCCGTGAGCTCTTCTACAAACTGGTGAGCATCGCCAGCATATCTTCTAATGGAGCGAATATCATGAACTACCACACTCTCAATTTCAGCACCTAAGGCATACTCAACGATTCCGGCTCGAACAGTTTCAACTTCGGGCAACTCGGGCATGCTCACAACCTTTTTTAAAAATAAATGGGCGGTACATCAACTGTACCGCCCGACGCTAAGTTTTTAGTCCTGCGTCAAAATTTTATAGCCGCGATGTGCAGCTTCGCGTTCTGCTTCTTTTTTATTAGTGCTTTCACCACCGCTGGCAACGATGTCCTCACCGTCGATAACCAGTACGGCTGTGTAACGACGCGCGTGGTCGGGACCAACGCCGGTAATACGGTACGAGGGTTCACCCTTGGACAAAGATGCGGCAAGCTCCTGCACCTTGGTCTTCCAGTCAGCACCGGCACCCAAAACGTATTCATCGTCCAGCAGATCTCCGGTGAGACGAAGAACCAACTCACGAGCAGGCTCGCGTCCGGCGCTCATATACACAGCACCAAAAATAGCTTCGAGAGTATCTGCCAAAATTGAATCTTTATCAGCTCCGCCGCTTCGCTTTTCGCCTTTACCTAAACGAATATGAGGGCCAAGCTCCAGCGAGCGCGCAATTTGAGCGAGGGTACGAGTTGATACGACCGCGTGATGTCGTGACACAAGTTCGCGTTCAGGGACGGCCGGAAAACGGCGGTACAGCTCTTCGGCGACGGCCAAAGACAGTACGGAATCCCCCAAGAACTCTAGACGCTCATTGTGCGGGATTTCCCCGTTTTCGAAGGAGTATGAACGGTGAGTTAGCGCAAGCACAAACGTCTCGGTGTCGATATAGACACCGAGACGTTTCAAAAAAGCTCTATTGTTAGAGTCAGTCATTGACGCAAAGATTAAGCGTCAGCGACCTTGCGGCCCTTGTACTCATAGAACAGCGCGTTACCGGTTGAATCGGTAACAACCTTAGCCTGGTGAGGCAGGCTGTAGGTCACGCGACCGTTTTCAACGGTCTTTACCAGCTGAGGCACTGATGCCTTCCACTGTGAACGACGTGCGCGGGTGTTAGCACGGGACATTTTCCGCTTGGGAACAGCCACAGCTATCTCTTTTCTCTCTTAATAACTTATAAGTTCTTATCACCCTCATTGAACAACCCGGCTAGGGCGTTCCAACGAGAATCAAGCACCTCATGGTGATGCTCGGGGTCATCTTCAAGGCGGAAGCCGCACTCTGAACACAAGCCCAAGCAGGTTTCCCGACAAACGGGCTGGAACGGCAGCTGTAGAATCACTGCGTCCCGCAATACTGGTTCAAGGTCGATTTCTTCGTCCTCTACTGCGTACTGCTCATCAATTTCATCTTCAGGGCCACCTTCAGGGGCCTTCTCAAAGACGAAGAGCTCTTGAACATCGGCTGATAATTCATAGTCGATTGAATCAAGGCAACGGCTACATTCTCCGTGTACATCCACGGAGGCAACGCCAGATACCAGAATACCATCTACAACGGATTCCAGTCGGACATTGAGGTCAATGTCGGTACCTTCTTCCGCTCCGATGAGAGCATTGCCAAAATCTTTTGGCGCGGGTACAACTTCATCGAGGGTTTCCATTGTCCCAGGTCGATGGCTCAGTTCTCGCACCGATACCTTCAGGGGCGATGAATTTTTTCGATTAATGACGAACTCCTGACGAATTTTATAACCAACCCACTATTTTAGATATAAAAAGTGAGCACTACAAGCATTCCACGTTAATTTATGCAGTGCAACGCTAGGTGGTGTGGGGTTAACCTCATCCTAGTGATATGCGGTGTCATTACCACTGCCTGTGCGCATTACTTAGTTGAGTTGCCCAAATGCTCGCTGTACAGACCGCGGCACAAATGCGGTGATATTGCCGTCGTAGGATGCTACTTCTTTGACGATGGTGGATGACAGGTGAGTCCATTTGGTGTCACCTACCAAGAAGCTGGTTTCAACACCGGAGATATGACGGTTCATGCTTGCCATGGGAGCTTCATATTCAAAGTCTTGGCTATTGCGCAAGCCCTTGATCATCAATGTAGAACCCTGCGCGCGCACATAGTCCGCTAGCAACGCATCCTGAGGCATGGCTTCAACGCGCACGCCGTCAAGATACTCAAAAGTTTCTTGCGCCATTGCAACCCGCTCCTCGAGCGAGAATCGGTATTTTTTAGCAGAGTTATGGGCTACAGCTACGAGCACTGAACCGTAGATCTTGGCGGCGCGGGTAATAATTTCAACGTGCCCATTGTGAATGGGGTCGAAAGAACCGGGGCAAACAACTAATTGCATGATAATAAGACTAACAGTGCCTTAAAAATCCCAGAAGGCAGCAGCCGGCAAGTGTTGCAAAGTTCTTCAATAATGTACATGTCTTGGCGTGAGGAGTCCCCTTATGATTTTCCCGTACGAACACGTAGGCCGCGCCACCGGCCTGCTGAGTGCAACTGGGCAACAGACCTCAACTATCTTTGAAGAAATGTCTGCGCTGGCTCATCAATACGATGCCATCAATTTGGGACAGGGCTTTCCAGATACCGATGGCCCCTCAGCGATGCTTCAGGCGGCACAGGACGCTATTGCAGAGGGGAAAAATCAATACGCAACCATCGCCGGGGATGAGGCTTTGCGCAAAGCCGTTGCCACCCATCAGCATCGCTTTTACAACGATTCACTATCAACCGACTGCGTTCTTATCACGGCAGGCGCGTCAGAAGCCATCGCTTCCGCCGTTGCCGCTTTCGTGCGACCCGGTGATGAAGTCATAGTTTTTGAACCTTTCTATGACATCTACCCCGCAGCCATCGCCCAGGCCGGTGCAGTGATAAAAACGGTGCCGCTTGTGCCACCGACGTTCGATCCCGACTTGGATGCATTGGAAAATGCCTTTTCACAGCGCACGCGCATGGTGATTTTCAACGACCCTCACAACCCCACCGGCACTGTTTTCTCGCCTCAGACGAAACATAAAATAGCCCAGCTGGCTGCTGAGCACGACGCGCTGATTCTTCAAGATGGAGTCTACGAGCATCTCACTTTTGATCACCAAAAGTTCTCGCCAATTTTTCTGATTCCAGAAGCTAAAGACCGAACGCTGTTTGTATCTGCCATCTCTAAAACCTTTTCAGCAACCGGCTGGAGAATCGGCTGGGTGACCGGGCCACAGCGCCTCATTTCAGCCCTGAAAATTGTCAAAGGATATTTTTCGCATTCAGCAGCTGCTCCCCTACAAGTAGGCGCCGCGGCGGCACTAAACTCACCCGCATCCTTCTATGACGGGCTGAAAGTCGCTTACCAGCAACAACGCGATATTCTGTTGCACGGGTTAGATAACACTGCCTGGAAGTTGCAAAAACCGCAGGGCACTTTCTTCGCCGTTGCCGATGCCACCGATCTACTCGAAAAGATGGGTGCTAAGGACGCGGTAGAGCTAGCCACCGTGTTGCCGCGTGAAGCAGGCGTAGCGGTTGTTCCGCTCACGGCCTTTGCGACGAAGAACTATAAACCGGCGGTATCGACCTGGGTCAGGTTCGCCTTTTGTAAGCGACCTGAAGTGCTTGATGCAGCGGTTGATCGTTTGAAGACTCTTGGCTAGCCTTAGCAGACTTAAACCATTGATTTGTGATGCACATCTACAAAGTACGTTAGGTTAAACCATGAATGAACACTACAACCTTCCCGCACTTCTGACAGAAAACTCGCTTATTTTCCAACAAACGAGCGGTTTCATGAGCAATGATTTTCAGATCCAGAACAGCGCAGAGCAAGTCTTAGGTGATTTTGTCACTCAAGGCGATGGTCTCTCGCGTATGGTCATGGGTAGCCGAAATTTCGATCTCATCGGCGCTGACGGTCTGGTCTACCTCAAATTAAACGACGAAATAACGTTTGGACGCGACCGCTTTGAGATTTACAGCGGTAACGGCGAGCGCCTAGCTTCGGTGGTGCAAAATATTGCTTTGTTCTCAACAAAGGTCACCGTTGAAATGGCGCAGGGGCTTATTTTGACGTTGCAGGGGTCGCCGCTAAAGTTCGACTTCGATATCCTGGCGGGCACCCATCGTGCCGCGGCCGTTTCACGCGCATGGGCTGGAATGGGCAAAGGGTTGATGGGACGTAGCAGGTACAACATTGAGCTCGACCCCGGTGCGCCGCCAGAGATTCGTTTGGCGATTTTTGGCACAGTCTTAGCCCTTGATTTAATTCGCGCTAAAGCGAGCAAAAACTAAATTGTCATCAGAAAAACCGGGGGTACGCATCTGATCTACTACCGGTTTTTCTTTTATTCTCAAGAATTTTCTGGCTCTACAGGTTCGACGTACCACAGCGTTGTCTCGCCATACTGCTTAGTCGCAAACCGCTCTAGCCCTTGCGGAAGTAAAGGTTCTTCGCTGCGAGTGGATCGTTCAAGAACAATCACGCTACCCTCCACCACATGGGCAGTTAGTTTTTCCAACAGTAAATAGATATCGTCGTTAGATACGGCATACGGCGGATCAATAAAAACCACGTCGAAGGGTGCCCCCGTGTAGTGCTCCGTGAACGATGCGGCGGTCATCTTGTGAACCTTTGACGTACCACTCACCGACTTACCCAGCAATGCTGCGTTCTTCTCAATCGCCGTAATAGCTTTGGGATAATGATCCACAAAATCAACATGGGTGGCACCGCGCGATAAAGCCTCACAGCCTAAAGCTCCCGAGCCACCAAACAAATCGAGCACCCGAGCATCTTCAAGTACCTCGTACGCATCCAATCGAGAAAAAAGAGCCTCTTTCACGCGGTCTGTCGTTGGACGCGTGTTGTCACCCGGAACATTAGCTAAACGTTGACCACCGGCAATACCTGCAATAATTCGGCTCAAAACACAATCCTCTCGTGAACGTATTCCATCATTCTAACCGCGGCCCAAAAATGCCTCAGAATCAGCATCTAGCGCGCGTTCCAATGTCCGGGCAATATCTGGATGGCGAGCAAGCGTTGGATCCTTTTCAACGAGCGCTCTGGCATCTTCACGGGCTTTTTCAATGAGAGAAGCATCCGTCAAAGCTCGTAACAACTTGAGCGTAGTCTTCTTACCGGACTGAGCAGCACCCAAGATATCCCCCTCGCGTCTTTGCTCTAAGTCGATCTTTGAAAGCTCAAAACCATCGGTGGTAGAAGCCAACGCGGCGAGCCTCTCTCTGGAAATACCATCGGAGTTCTGCTTAGTCACGAGCAGGCAGGTACCGGGCAAGGTTCCACGACCAATACGACCGCGAAGCTGATGAAGACCAGAAATGCCAAACCGGTCAGCGTCCATAATAATCATGAGCGTAGCGTTAGGAACGTTCACGCCCACCTCAATGACAGTAGTCGACACCAAAATATCAATGTCACCGGCATCAAAACGAGACATTACATCGGATTTAGCCGACGTATCCATTTTGCCGTGCAGAACCTCGATGCGAGTTCCTGCCAAAGCATCCACCGATGTCAGCTCTTCAAACATAGAGCTGACCGAAGTGAGCGGATCTCGTGATTTCTCCTGAGAATCCGTACCCAGCAAAGTGCTGCCGTCATCGCCGACCGAAGAATCATCCTGACCAATTTTGGGCACAACCACGTAGACCTGGTGACCGGCGTCTACCTCTTCACGTGCGCGCTGCCAGAGCCTATCGCGCCACGCTGGTTTTTCGGCAAGAGGCACCACATGCGTAGTGATTTTCTGGCGTCCGGCAGGAAGCTGATCAAGTACTGAGGTGTCAAGGTCACCAAAGACGGTCATAGCAACGGTACGCGGAATGGGGGTTGCTGTCATGACGAGTCGGTGGGGCAATGCTCCGTTCGGTCCGCGCAAGGCATCGCGCTGTTCCACACCAAAACGATGCTGTTCGTCCACCACGACCATGCCGAGATCAGCAAATTGCACATTATGCGCTAAGAGGGCGTGGGTACCGATAACGATATGGGCAGCACCCGATGCCATATCAGCTAACACCTGTTTTTTCTCGCGAGCAGGCAGTGAGGCTTTGAGCAGAACCACATGAATACCGTGCGGATTCTTCTCGCTCACCAAGAGGTCACCCAAAATAGCGCACACGGAATTATAGTGTTGCTCCGCCAAAACCTCGGTGGGGGCTAGCATCGCTGATTGCGCGTGATTATCAGCCACCTGGAGCATGGCACGCAAAGCTACAACGGTTTTACCTGACCCAACATCACCTTGCAGCAACCGGTTCATCGGAGTGGAGGATGCGAGATCGTGGGCAATCTGCTCCCCAACTCTGTACTGACCTTCGGTGAGGTTGTAAGGCAGAAGCTGTAGAAGTTTCTTAGCGTACCCGTTGGCGGTTGCGGGGCGAGCAACAGTGTCGTGTGCTGCACGGGCAGCGCGAGTCTTCGCAAGAGCGATCTGCAAGATAAACGCTTCCCTAAAACGCAAAGCGTAGTGAGCGGCGCGCCACGTTTCTTCGGTATCGGGAGTGTGCAGAGCGCGATACGTCCACGCTAGTGATGGGATTTTGCGGGCACGACGAACAGAGACCGGCAGCGGATCTTCAAGTTCTGATAACTTGGCGCGGTCAAGTACCTGCTCCATTGCAGTTGCAATTCTGTCGGTGGGTAACTTGGCTGGAGCCTTATAGACAGGAATGGGAGCCGTGGCGCGATTTTTAGCGCGCTCGATGGCGTGCGAGGACGCGCCGGTCAGGTCTTCGTCCCCGGCAAGTACTGCGTAATGCGGGTTTGTCAGCGTGAGTTCACCGCGGTAGGCACCCACTTTTCCTGAGAACATCACATGATCGCCTGCATGGATTTCTCGTGCCGCTGTCCAAGCGTTGAAAAAGGACAGCGTCATGGTTGACTGATTGCGGATGAATCCCTCACCTTGCCAGCTGCCTAGCGTCGGCTCAAAGCCGGGGAATGCGCCGTAGGTGTCAGCGTATCCTGAGGCGTTGCCTGCAATGCGCGGATGCGCCTGGTTGACTCGCCCGGGTTGCACTCCAAACCCACCGGTGCTGGGGGTCGAGTCGGTTTCATCCAGCTGGTCTGTGATGGTGATTTCGGTGATCGATCCCCTACGCGAGTGCATATTTCTGGTGCTGACGCTGAGCACTTTAGCTAGCAGGGTCGCGTCTTGACCTTCGACCAGCTCTGAAAAGCTGGTGAGCTCACCGCGAGGTAAATACTTGCGGGGGTAATATTCTAGAAATTCCCCCACAGTGGAGATACCCAGGTGAGTGGCTATGCTTTTAGCTGTTGCATGGTGAAGATAGTTTTTGAGCGGCTCATTTTCGAGGCGGTTTTCCTCGCTGTAGTGTTCTTTCGCCTCTTTGACCTTGTTAGCTATTTCTTGTTGTTCGGGGCTGAGTTTTTGTTTCTGACGCGTTGATGGCGCTGGTTTGCGGGATTTTGTCTTTGTCTTGGAAGTGGCCTGAATCTTCTGTGAAGCCTTGGTTTTAGAGTTTTTTGAGGTACTGCTCTGGCGAGGCTTACGCGTTTTTTGGCGCGCTGTCGCCTGTTTCTTGGGCTCAGGTGGGCTGCTCTGAGTTATTTCCTGCGCAACAGCTAAGAGATCAGGTTGAGTCACCTCGGGCTGTTTCTTATGTGAAGACGCAGCACGCTTGATAGAGCGAGCGTCCTGGGTTCTCTGAGGGGTCTTCTCTAACCGCGCGGTATCGGGCAGGTCAAAAAGCGTTTCAAAATCAGTATCGGGTGTAGTTTCGTCTGACATTAGTGACCCAACGAGGTAGTACGTAGGTTTTCGACTTCACCTGCTGCCTGAAGCGCAGAGATGGCGGCTTCTTCTGTCGTTACGTGCACGTGTACCGCCCAGCGCGCAGGTTCACCGTTACCTACCCGCGCGATGCTCAAGGAATCTCCCATGGCTTCTAAAGAGTTACGCAAAGTGCTCATGGTCAGAAGATCTGCGGTCACAGTTGCCATCACTTCTACACCGGAGTCTTTGGACGCGTGAGACTGACGATGTTTTACTGCCAGATGTGCGGTGAGAAATTCTGCATCGTATCGAGCTGCCCGCGACGGTTGCCCGGCTACTTGGGCTAACGCATCGATGACATACAGAAAGCCCAGCGCACCAGCATCCACAACATTGGTTTCGCTTAATGCCGGAAGTATTGAAGTAGTTTCTCGCACTGTCTGTTCAGCGCAATCGCGGGCATCATCTAGATTCTTTACACTGCCGATAGCTTTCATCACCGTTAGCATTGTGCCCTCGACAGGAGTTGATAAAGACTTCTCAGCAACCCTTGCAGCTGCAGCGAATCCTTCAACACAACGGACTGCTGATTGTGCATCGTCATGCACAAACGGAGCCAAACTGTTGAGCCACACACTCAATAGTGTGCCTGAATTGCCACGGGCGTTGTTCATAGCGCTCTCTGCGAAATCAGCGAAGCTACTATTTTCGCGGCTCTCACGAATACGGGCTAGAGTTCCCGCCATATTAGAACCCGTGTCAGAATCGGGCACCGGGAAAAGGTTTAGAGCATTGAGACCTTGCGCGCGATCAGACAGAACTTGTTCCGCGCTAGTCAGCCAGGTCCTCCACCATAGACTGTCCAAAATGGTCCCACCCTTTCGACTCCACAGATACTCCATCAACGGTAACGGCAGAATCTAGTTTTTCGCGACACGTGCCGATGCGGGTGAACTCAGTTGGCAGTTCAGCATCGGCAGGAAATGTTGCAAGCAATCCATGATTTTCTCCGCCGGTCAATACCCATTCTAAAGCCAGATGTTCCGGTGAGTTGCTGAGCAAAGAAGCAGTATTCTCTAAGGGCGTGATAAACCGGCGCAGGCTTTCAGTCTCAAAGTCGATAGTAATGCCAGAGGCATCCGCTATTCTCGAGGCATCTTTCAGCGGACCATCAGATACATCAAGCATCGCTGTTGCTCCGGCTAGTCGAGCTTTCTCGCCAGCTTTCAGCGGTGATTGAGGACGCTGCTGGGCAGCAATGCACGCAAGGGCGGGCTCTTCAAGATCGGGTAACTGTTCAGTTTCCAGTAGCGCTAACCCGGCAGCAGCTGTGCCGAGTGCTCCTGCAATAGCTACCTGATCGCCCGCATGCGCCCCCGATCGTAAAACGGGCTGAGGCGTCAGCCCCAGTGCAGTAACGGTTACTGAAAGCTCCGTGGACGTTCCAAGGTCACCACCAGCGACGGTGCAGGCCTCAGCACCAAGAGCGGCACAGGCATCCACCATTCCTTGAGCAAAATCTTCAAAAAACTGCACCGGGGATGATTTCGGGCAAGAAATAGAGACCACCATTGAGACAGGCTGAGCACCCATAGCCGCCACATCAGCTAGATTTTGTGTGGTGGCCTTCCACCCAATGTCATACCCGGTGGTAGTGAGCCCGCTGGGCCACCGCCAACGAAAGTCTTGGTTTTCCACCTGCGTGTCAGTGGTAACAACTGTCTGTCCCCCGCGTAAATCCAGCACAGCGGCATCGTCACCAGGGCCCACGATGAGGTGTGAGAAACCAGCCTGACGCACCGATTGCTGCCGCTGAAATAAAGTGGGCGTGAACCGTGCCAGCACCTCAGACTCTGAACTAGATTCAACACGGTCAACAGATGGCATGACTACGACTTTCGATTGGTAGCGATAAAGATTCGGATAATCACAGCGATGCTGGTAAGGGCAAGGGCACTAAATGCGGCAAGAGGCAAAGACCCAGAAATTAGACTTTCGCCGCGCATCACGTTGCCGTAAGTATTAGACCCACCAGCTACGCTCTTGGTGTCCTTAGCCCCGTTTACGCCAAAGTTTGAGCCCGCAGTTAGTCGGCCACGTTCTTTAGGTTCGGTGGCATCCAGGTAACTACTAACCCATTCAGCCGCTCCGGGAATCTGTCCTTCTTGCAAACTTCCTGAGCCGTGAAAAATTGAGCCTAGCGTTGAACCTACAGTATTACCTGTTTTGTCGTTGCGTGCATCCGGTTTGCTTTGCACACCGAATGTCATCAAGGGTCGATTGGCCTGTTCAATAATGTGAGCAGATTGAGGAAGCTGCTCTGAGCTGGGCACCTGTTGTGCAGGTGCTTCTTGGTGAGTCGGTGAGGACTGAACACTGAACCGCGGAGCAACTACCTGCGCGGGATTCACGTCATTTTGAGGAACGTTCGGGGCGGGTACCGGCAATGACGCATTGGGGCTACTCGGTTGCTCTGGTGCAACGGACGGTGCTGGTTGAGGAACCACCGAATCAGGTGAAACCGGTTGAACCGGCTCATTGTGTGTAGCCTCAATAGGAGGAGTCGGAGCCACTGGTTCAACAGTGTGTTCAGTGGGTTCGGGAGTTATCGGACTCGGCGAAACCCCCGGGTGGGGATCCGCTGTAGCACCGGTTATGTCAGAAACTGGAGTCTGCGTGGCTTCATCGCTTTCTTCAGGAACCGGTAGCTGAGTTTCTTCCCCAGGCACATCTGTCGACTCCGCAGTAGGAGCAGGAGTCGGGTTCACGGTAGGCGCAGCTGTTGGAAGGTCAGAGGGAGCTGGTGACTGCGATTCGTCAACGGGAGAAGTTGGTGTCGGCTCACCGGCAGATGAACTCGGCACCGGCTCAGTGACGGAGGGAGCTGGCACCGGAGATTCGGCAGGAGCGACAGTACTGGGCTGAGAAGTAGGCACTTCTGCGGGTGTAGGAACAACCGGTGTGGCAAGAACAGTCGAAGAAGGTTGCGGAGAAACAGGCGTCGCAAATTCCTGTACGAGCACTGGAGAATCCAGTTGCTCTCCCTGCTGAATAGGATCGGCCCATGCACCCGCCCCGCATGCAACAGCAGCTACAGAACCCGCTGCTACCGCTACCAGAGAGCTTCGGTTAAGACTACGCATACCTGAAGAGACCTCTTTCGTCCTGACGAATTACTGGTTTAGCATACCCGCATCGTTCTTTTCTCTCAATGAGCAGAACCACCTCAACCAACCTTGTCGGTCCCCTTCTTCATCTCGTATTAGGATAGAGGGGTGAATGCTGTGGGTCTTAAACGAATTGTAAGTATGGGTGCTTTCGGTCTGCTTCTGACTGCTTGCTCAAGTTCTGTAAACCTTGACGCCGCTCCGGATGCTGCTAACCCTAATTGCGCCAAAGCCATGATTGCTATGCCCGATGAATTAGCTGGTTTCAAACAACGCGAAACCACTGCGCAGGGAACCTCAGCGTGGGGTGACCCTACCGCTATCGTGGTCAAATGCGGCGTCAGCATTGAGCAACCTGTCACAGATGTCTGTGCCGAAGTCAACGGTGTTGATTGGATCATCAAACCGACTGAAGACGCTGATTCTCAAGGGGTTTCTCCAGAGCAGTCAGCGACCGGCACCTGGACGGCTACCACCTTCGGTAGAACCCCAGCCATTCAAGTAACGTTCAACGCCGACCAGGTGCCATCCTCAACGCTCCTGAGCGGAATTAATTCAGCGGTACAGCAGATTGACCAGAGCCAACAATGCTTGAACATGGATGACACGCAGGCATAGCTAATAACCTTATATTGAGGCACACAAAAGGGAGGGCTCACTTTGGCAGTGAGCCCTCCCTTTTATACGATGTCTAAAGCTTAGCGCAGACCCAAAGGACGCTTGAGAGCCAGTGTAATCAGCTCATCAATCAAATCCGGGTACTGAATACCTGAGTTCTCCCACATCGTCTTGTACATCGAAATCGGAGTGAAGCCAGGTAAAGTGTTCACCTCATTAATCACCAGGCGTCCGTCCTCAGTGTAGAAGAAGTCAGCACGTGACAGCCCCTCACCATCGACCGCCAAGAACGCTTCAACAGCCAGTTCGCGCATTTTTTCGGTGACACTCTCAGGCAAATCTGCCGGACACTGAGTGGTTGCGGATGTCTTAGAAACATACTTCGCTTCGAAGTCGTAGAAACTATGTTCAACGTCCTGCACTACGATTTCGCCGGGGTAGGATGCGCGCGGACGACCGTTGTCAGCGGTATCAAGTACAGCGCACTCAATTTCGCGTCCTACGATCCCCGCTTCAATAACTAGCTTGGGGTCAAAACGGTGAGCCTCTTCGATAGCTGCATCGAGCTGATCCGCCGAGTCAACCTTGGTGATACCGAAAGACGACCCTGCACGGGCTGGCTTGACGAAAACCGGGTAGCCCAACTTTTCGATGCGCTCGCGAGCGCCCTGCGCATCGGTTGCCCACTGACGCATCGTGATAACTTCGTAGGGACCGACTTCAAGACCTGCTGCCTCAAAAGCAACCTTCATAAAGTGCTTATCCATGGCTACCGCTGAGGATGTAACACCGCAACCGACATATTTGAGGTCTGCCATTTCGAGCAAGCCCTGCAAGGTACCGTCCTCGCCGAACGGGCCATGTAGCAGGGGAAAGACGACGTCGATGGGCTCACCGTATTCTAGCTCATCGTTTTCGTTGACCAGTCGCAAGCGGTTATCACCTGCACCCAGCGGCAAGAAGACCTGCTGGCCGCCTTCAGGGAAGGTTGCTAGCGCTTCTTGCGTGGTGAGATCTTTGAGCTGGTTCTCATCGGTGAGATACCATTTTCCATCACGAGTGATACCGATGGTCACCACATTGTATTTCTCGTGGTCAATAGCACCGAGCACACCGCAAGCTGTAATCAGTGAGATGGAATGCTCTGAGGAGCGCCCACCGCACAAAAGCGCGACCGTTGGCTTTGAATCAACAGCGTGAGTCATATAAATCTTGAGCTCTCTTTCTAAGAACGTGAGAGGTGAGCCGATTCTGATTTGAGAGCGCGTCCCAAAAGCTTCGGCGCGAGTTCATCAACAGTAATTCTATTCTGAAGAACCGCTACTACGGCTTCGGTAATGGGCATTTCGATGCCGTGACGTTGAGCAAGTTCGGCCACCACCGGTGCGGTTTTTACAGATTCAGCCGTTTGAGTCATCACGGTGCCCAGATCTTCAGGGCTCACGCCTTGGGCAAGATGCTTACCCGCCATATGATTGCGAGACAGCGGTGATGAGCAGGTTGCAATCAAATCGCCCATTCCGGCAAGACCGCTCATCGTCTCGAGCTTTCCTCCAAGCGCAAGTGCCAGACGAGTGGTTTCGGCTAATCCACGCGTCATAACGGATGCTTTGGAATTGTCGCCGTAGTCTTTGCCTTCGCAAATACCAACGCACAAAGCGATCACGTTTTTTACCAGGCCACCTATTTCTACACCGACGATATCGGTGTTGGTATAGGGACGGAAGTAGCTGTTAGCGCAGATAGCGGCTACTTTTTCAGCGGTTTGCTCAGACGATGCGGCAACCACTGATGCCGTGGGTTCTTCTTGAATAATTTCTTTAGCCAGGTTGGGGCCAGAGAGCACACAGATTCGCCCTGAAATATCGTTGCTGTTCACAGGCGACACCTGAGTCAGTACCTCTTGAATGACTTCAGACATACGATAGCCGGTTCCTCGCTCAAGGCCTTTTGCGAGGGAAACCAAAATGGCATGGGGTTCTAGAAAGCTGCCCCACTTCAGCAGGTTCTCTCTTAGTGACTGGGCTGGAACAGCAAGAACAACAATGTCAGCACCTGCCAGAGCATGTTGAATATCAGCCGTATATTCGATGCTTTGAGACAAAACTACGCCGGGAAAATACCGCTCATTGATTCTAGTGTCAGCCATCGCGCTCATAGCGTCGGCATTGCGCCCCCACAGCACAACGTCCGTTGATGCGCCATGCGTTTCAACAGTGTCTGCCACGATTTTCGCAAAGGCTGTACCCCAGCTGCCGGCACCTACAATAGCTACTTTATGCGCGATATTTTGCACGAGATAACTCCTAGCTTTCAGTACGAGCAATCTCGCGGACGCCGGTGCTTGGATTCCAGCGTCCTTCAGGTGCTTTCTCCCCGCGGATATCTGCGAGAACAGCAGTGACAGCATCCATCATGCGATCCGTAACGGCCATCAGCTCGGAGCGTGAGTAACGCTCTGCCTTTTGCTCTGTCACCAGATCAGAAAAATCGATGGGGTCCCCGACTTCAACAACAACTTTGTGCCGCTTACCAAAGCGGGGCTTGCTGTGAGGCGGCATAAACTGCTGATCACCCCAGTGAGCAATAGGCACAACGGGAGCACCGGTAGCCAGAGCCAACCGAGCCGCACCGGTGCGTCCTACCATAGGCCACTGATCGGGGTCTGTAGTCAAAGTACCTTCGGGGTAAATGATGATTGAACCGCCCGCTTCAACAATGTTGCGGGCAGTTTCAAGAGACTTGCGCGCATCCACGGACCCGCGTGAGACCGGCACATGCGCGATAGTGCGCATGAGCCAGCCCAACACGGGTGCGTGGAACAAAGACTCTTTAGCCAGAAAGCGAGGCAGTTTTCCCTCTTTAAACAGCGGGTAAGCCACAGTAATCGGATCAACTTCGCTGATGTGGTTAGCTACCACAATGCAACCGCCTTCAGGCAGCTTTTCAATACCGCGAAATTCGATATCAATCACCAGGTTGTACAAGGGGCGTAGGGTATTACCCGCGATCTTGTACACTGCATTACCCCACGCTGTGGGTTTGAGTTCAGGAAGTTGCTTCTTCTTTGCTGGCTGAGTGTTCATGAAGGTTACTTCACGACCTCAAAGTTAGCGCCGAGCGATTCAAGCTTCTCAACAAAGTGCTCATAGCCGCGAGAAATAACCTGTACGCCGGTGACGTTTGAGGTTCCTTCAGCAGTGAGCGCTGCGATGATGTGGGAGAAGCCACCGCGCAAATCAGGCACGTGAATATCAGTGCCGTGCAACTGGCTCTTACCGGTGATAATCGCGGAGTGCTTGAAGTTCTTGTGACCGAAGCGGCACGGAGTCGGGCCGAGGCAGTCGCGGTGCAACTGAACAGTTGCGCCCATGCGAACGAGAGCGTCGGTGAAGCCAAAACGGTTTTCGTACACGGTCTCGTGTACCACTGATACACCCTGAGCCTGAGTCATCGCTACCACGAGGGGCTGCTGCCAGTCGGTCATAAATCCGGGGTGAACATTGGTCTCAACGAACAAGGGGTTCAAATCGCCACCGGGGTGGTAGAAGCGAATACCGTCTTCGCGGATATCCAGACCGCCACCGAGCTTACGGTAGACGTTAATGAAGGTGCTCATGTCCTTCTGTGAAGCGTTGCGAACAAAGATGTCACCGCCGGTTGCAAGTGCGGCTGACGCCCATGACGCTGATTCATTGCGGTCAGGAAGAGCGACGTGCTGGTAACCCTTGAGTTCTGAAACGCCTTCGATGATAATCTGGCGGTCGGTCTCAACGGTGATGATAGCGCCCATCTTCTGCAAGATTGCGATGAGGTCCATGATCTCGGGTTCGATGGCGGCGTTCTTGAGCTCGGTCTTGCCATCTGCCATGGTTGCAGCCAGCAGAACCTGCTCGGTTGCACCAACGGAGGGGTAAGGCAGAGTGATGGATGCACCCTTCAGGCCGCCTGCCGGTGCCTTCATGGAGATACCGGTGGGCAACTTCTCTACCTGTGCACCGAATTCCTCAAGGACGCGCAGGTGGTAGTTGATCGGGCGATCACCGATGCGGCAACCACCGAGGTCAGGAATGAAAGCCTCACCGATGGTGTGCAGCAAGGGGCCGCACAAAAGAATCGGGATGCGTGAATCGCCAGCGTGCGCGTCAATATCTGCGTGCTGCGCTACGGATACGTTGCTGGGATCCATGCGAAGGTCGCCGGTCTCTTTGTCGAGATCAACTGCAACGCCGTGCAGTTCTACCAAAGAGGTCACTACCTGAACGTCTTTAATTTCAGGTACGTTGCGCAAAACTGAAGGGGTTGAGCCCAGCAAAGCTGCAACCATAGCTTTGGGAACCAAGTTTTTAGCTCCGCGAACATTGACCTCACCGGTCAGTGGGGTTCCACCTTCAATACGAAGTGCGCTGGTCATGTAAATCCAATCGTTGATGTGTCCTGTGGTTATAGCTTTGAACTTACTGTGTCACAGGTACAAAATCTAGAAAAAACTTGTGACCTTTCTATTTACTTTTGAGAGGTCACAAAGCGTAGCAATATAAGCATAGTTTACTCAAAAGCTTTATGAGAGCATCCCACAATGAGAAGTTCGCCCTAGTCTATTCACCTAGTAGCAAACACGCATCCTCTAGTTTTTATAGCAATGCCGCTCCCCCGTTACTGAATAACGAAGGAGCGGCACATTGCCATTTATCGCACCGGTTTATTGTGTGCGAGGAAGCCACGCTGGACGCTTTGATTCAAAGTCGGCAATCGCATCCTCATGTTGCAGAGTGAGCCCAATATCATCGAGCCCCTCCATCAGTCGCCAGCGCACGTATTCATCAATCTCAAAGGGCACGGTCAAGGAGCCGCACTCAACAGTCTTTGATTCAAGATCAACGGTAATTTCAGTACCGGGGTTGTTCTCCAGTTCTTTCCAGATCAGTTCAATATCATCTTGAGCAACCTGCGCCGCAACCAGTCCCTGCTTTCCTGAGTTACCTCGGAAGATGTCTGCAAATCGTGCAGAAATTACGATGCGAAATCCATAGTCCTTCAGAGCCCACACAGCGTGCTCACGAGAAGAACCGGTGCCGAAATCGGGGCCTGCAACCAGCACAGAACCGCGGTTATACGGCTCTTGATTCAAAATAAAGTTCTCATCTTTGCGCCATCCGGCGAACAGGGCATCCTCAAAGCCTGTCTTGGTGACGCGCTTTAAGTAAACAGCGGGGATAATCTGATCGGTGTCTACGTTGGACTGACGCAACGGTACGCCAATGCCCGTGTGCTTTTTAATAGGTTCCATAAGTGCGGGAATCCTTGTCTACGTTCTTGAGAAGTTTTACAGGTCTGCCGGTGACGACAGGGTGCCGCGAATGGCAGTTGCCGCAGCTACCAGCGGTGATACCAGGTGCGTGCGTCCGCCCTTACCCTGGCGACCTTCGAAGTTACGGTTTGAAGTGGAAGCGCATCGCTCGCCCGGTGCCAACTGGTCGGGGTTCATTCCCAAGCACATGGAGCAACCGGCAAAGCGCCAGTCTGCACCGAAATCCTTGAAGATTTGATCCAGGCCTTCAGCTTCAGCGGCAGCGCGCACTTTCTGAGAGCCCGGGACAACCATCATGCGTACACCATCGGCAACTTTTTTGCCCTTGACGATTTCTGCCGCAGCTCGCAAATCTTCAAGACGCGAGTTGGTGCACGAACCCAAGAAGACAACATCCACGGGGATTTCCTTCATGGGAGTACCAGCAGTGAGGTCCATGTACTCAAGAGCGCGAGATGCTGCCTTCTGCGAGCTTTCATCATCGAAATCTTCGGGGGCAGGCACCGCCTGCGACAGGGGCACACCCTGGCCGGGGTTAGTACCCCAAGTTACGAAAGGCTCCAGCTCATTAGCGTCAATGAAAACTTCAGCATCATAGGTTGCGCCATCATCTGTCTTCAGCGACTTCCAATACTCAACTGCCTCGTCCCACAGTTCACCCTTGGGCGCGTGGTCGCGTCCTTTAACGTATTCGAAAGTAGTTTCATCGGGAGCCACCATGCCGGCACGTGCACCTGCCTCAATGGACATGTTGCATATGGTCATACGGCCTTCCATTGACAGAGACTCAATTGCAGAACCGCGATACTCAAGAACATAGCCTTGACCACCACCGGTACCGATTTTTGCAATCACGGCGAGGATAATATCCTTTGCCGTAACTCCCGGTTTAAGGGTGCCATCAACGTTAATAGCCATGGTTTTAAAGGGGGCAAGAGGCAAAGTCTGGGTAGCCATCACGTGCTCTACTTCAGAGGTGCCGATACCGAATGCGAGCGCGCCAAAAGCGCCGTGGGTGGAGGTATGCGAGTCACCGCACACCACCGTCATGCCCGGCATGGTCAAGCCCAGCTGAGGACCTACAACGTGAACAATGCCCTGTTCAGAATCGCCCAGTGAATGAATACGAACGTCAAACTCTTCAGCGTTTTTGCGCAGAGTCTCAATCTGTGTACGCGAGGTGATGTCAGCGATGGTCGAGAAAATATCTTGGGTAGGTGTGTTGTGATCTTCGGTTGCGATGGTGAGATCAACACGGCGAAGGGGACGTCCTTCAAGGCGCAGGCCTTCAAATGCCTGAGGTGAAGTTACTTCGTGCACCAGGTGCAAATCGATGTAGAGAAGGTCGGGCTTGCCATCCTCTCCGCGTACGACGGTGTGCGCGTCCCAGACTTTTTCAGCCAGGGTGCGAGGTGCATGGGTAATGTCACCAGCCATGTTTTCCTCCAGTGTGATGGGGTTCTTTCATTACTATTTTGAACCGTTTTATTACGTGTTTCCATAGATTGAACTTGCATATCACAATATGAGACTTCATCATGGTGTCATGAACACACGTCCATATCAGCATTCCCCAGCTCAATCATCAGATCTATCAGCCCCGCTATCTGCGCAACAGGTAGCTCCTGGTCCAGGCGAGCTTGAAGATACCCCCACCATGCGTTCATCAGGCGTTGGTGTGCTCGACAAAGCCGCATATATTTTGGACTGCTTAGAAGCCGGCCCCGCCACTCTCTCGCAGTTGGTAAAAGCTACCGGCTTAGCGCGTCCTACCGCTCACCGCTTGGCAGTCGCCCTGGCGCATCACCGGTTCGTAGCCCGCGACATACAAGGACGCTTTATGCTCGGACCTCGCATGGGCGAGTTAGCTTCAGCTGCCGGAGAAGATCGACTCATCGCAGCCTCCGGTCCTATTCTCAATAATCTGCGCAATGTTGCAGGCGAAAGTGCGCAGGTCTTCCGCCGTCAAGGTGACTGGCGCGTGTGCGTAGCGTCAGCCGAACGACCTATCGGTTTGCGCGACACCATTCCTGTGGGAACCCAGCTGTCCATGAAAGCAGGATCTGCCGCACAAATCCTCGTGGCATGGGAAGACCACTCACGCCTGGTTGAAGGACTACGCAACGCGCGATTCTCAGCAACCATGCTCGCAGCGGTCCGCCGACGCGGCTGGGCTCAGTCTATCGGCGAACGTGAACGCGGCACCGCATCGGTATCAGCCCCCGTCAGAAGCCCCTCCGGCAAAGTCATAGCAGCGGTATCAATTTCAGGGCCTATTGAACGACTGACACGCCAGCCAGGCCGTCTCTACGCCGAGGTTGTCTGCGATGCAGCATCACAGCTCACCGAAGCCCTGCGTAACTAACTCACCTTGAGTAGTTTTAACAAAAAATTGCGGTCGCATCATGTGATGCGACCGCAATTTTTGTGTTTAGTCCCGCGCTGAGTCTAGAGCCTCGACAAAGCGCTCTCGTCGATCTAGTTCTTCACGCACGGGGTGCACCACGTAGTTTTGCGCGACTTCAGAAATATTGGCGAAAATTTGTCGCTCAATCTTCTTAGCGTACATACGGTGGCCCACTGCAGTGAACAAGCGGCCAAGCATTGCGATCACAACGCCCAACAGCAGCCCAGTCACCACTAAGAGCGTAGGCACCGGCAACGGGAACTCCTCAACCGTGGGAGGCTCAGGTAATTGAATCTGAAAGTACTGCGCGACAAAAAGACCGGTAAGCCACAAAAGCCCCACCAACGCTCCAATGATTCCAATCCACTGAATAGCGTTGAACAGGTGCCACCACCACTGTTTTTTCTCGGCTCTGTAATGGGTGGTTGCGATAGCGCGTTCCAATGCATTGGGAAGCTCATCTTCGCGGCTACGGGCTGCCTGTCGAATACTGTGACTCCACGGCTCGCCTGTACCCTCTGAGCTCATTGATGCAAAACCACGCAACGCCGAACTCATGTTAGCTTTCTGACCGGCACTTTGCGGTGGCAGAGATGACTTTGAAATGGGCTCGCCGTCGTGATCCTGGTGAAGATGAAGTCGCTTCAACGGGTCTTTACGCATGGATAGCAACCAGCGGGTAGGAATCCATCCGGTGCTCTGCGCCGCATGCAACTTATAGGTATCCCCGGCAGCTTTAACCACCTGCGGTGCACCGGAAGCTGAATACAACTTGTTTTCCAGGGTTCTGGTGCTGGTGCCAGTAATTCCGTCAGGCATACCGCCACCGTCGTGATGCTGTAGATTTTCACGAGCGCTGTCAATATCAGCGGCGATGCGAGAAACCGCAGCTGATTTTTCGACGGCAACTCGCCCCAGCACCTCTCGCAAACGATTGATGTTGTAACCCGTGCGGGCTGACACCGCTAAAGGCTGTGCGAGCAAAGATCCGCTCAGACCGTCCTGAGCAAGAAGGAGTTTCAGCGAATCCAGCACATGCGGAATTTCAGCTTCCTCGAGCCGGTCGGCCTGATTGAGCACTGCAAGCATCACTCCCCCGTGTTGGGAGAGAGGGGCAATGAAGTCATCGTGAATCACAGCGTCAGCGTACTTCTGCGGGTCTACAACCCACACCAGCACATCGACCATCGATACCATGCGCTCAACGATGGCACGGTTGGACGCTTCGATGGAGTCAAAATCCGGCAAATCCAGCAGAATCAGCCCGCCGTGCGCCGTCACGGTTGAGCCGCGTCCTACCGAAGACTTGACCTTGTTCCAAATACCAGTTTTTACGGGCACCTGAGCGCTGTTGAGAGCTTCCACAGCGTCCTCAGCGCTTTCGTCCATGACGGTTGCATTTTTGACCTGCAACCAGTCCAAAAGCTCCTGACTGCCAGCTTCTCCCCAGACCGCTGCCTGAGCAGTCGACGTCGTAGGACGGCGCGTCGCCGAACGGGCAAGTTCCTTGCCAACGACCGCGTTGAAAAGGGTGGATTTACCAGAGCCGGTAGCGCCAAAGAACCCAATCACAGTGTGTTCTGCAGAGAGCTCACGACGAGAGGAAGTGCGCTCCAAAATGCGCTGGACGTCTTCAAGTACCTGAGGATCTACGCGACCCTGACCCAGTTCCCAGGCAGCGTGTACGCCTTCGACTTTTCGGGAAAGAGCAGTGAGTGAGCTGTCTTTATCCAAGCGGGCCATTATGCTCCTTTGCTCATGGACTGGCTAACGACTTCAAAGTTTTGAGCTGCTGAGTGCACCAGCTCCGGTTCGGGACCAAGGCCCACAGAATCTACAAGTTCGATAAAGCGCAGCTGGTGTTCTGCGAGCAACTCTGAGATACGGGTATCCAGATTCTCACGAGCTTCGTGAGCCATACGACGAACAGCGTCCTCACCGAAAATCGCTTCGAGCAATCGCTGGCCGACGATACCAGATCCTCCGGCGATACCCACTTCAATACCGGTCAAACCGCCGGTCATCGAAAAGACCGCCACCATCAGTACAACAGCGGTTGCATTCACGCCCAGCGACATAAAACGTGCCTTCTGGCGCTTATCTGCTCCCTCTCGCTGGATGAGGTCCATGATGTCCTGCTGCCATGCACGGATGCTATCAGCTACATCGGCAGAAAAACCTTCGTGGATGCGTCCTAGGTCTTCGCCATTGAGTAGGGCACGACCTGCAGGTTCATCCAGCCAACGTCGTTGTGAAACTTCAGCAGCTTTAGCAGCTTCTTCAAGAATGACAGCGTGAAGCCCCACTTCAAGAGCCTCTTCAACCGGCACTGCCTGAGAGGGCTGGCCCTTCAGGATGCTTGCTACGCGGTCACGCAGACGTCCGATACCGCTTTCTAGGCTACGGAAGAATTCGCCGGTGCCTACGAAATCCTGCCAGCGTGAGAGCACTTCTCCACGCAGTAGAGCGCCGTCTTGGGTCGATGCGTGGATGGTGTGAAAGGCCTCGTCATATGCCGAATACACGGCATTTTTGAGGTGGTCAGCCGTTGCGTACTGCGCCTGTTGACCCTCATACAGGGTATTGGTCTGAGCGGCAATTGAGCGGAGTGCGCCTTCCAGCGTCTTCTTGGCAATAGCTGAGCGCTGAGCGGAATCTGCCCCCAACTCTCTCAGCCAATAGATAAGAGGAAGCACAGCGGCCGATGAAATCAGTCCCTGCTCATCGCGTTCCTGCTCACTGACGGTCAGAAGGAAGGCTGCTTGAATCCCCGCTTCTTCCAACATACGGCGCAGATCTTCTTCGATTTCATCTTCGCTACCTTCTGGCACACGATTAAGAACCACTGCCACGGTGATATCGCGGTTCGCGGCCTCATTGAGAAGTTCCCACGGCACAGCATCTGCATAGCGGTTTGCAGTCGTCACGAACAGCCACAAATCAGCGGCTGACAGAAGCTGCTTGGCAAGTCTGCGATTCTCCTCAGAAATAGAGTCGATATCTGGGGCATCAATCAATGCGATACCCGACGGAATAGCTTCTTCAGGCATCATAATCAGCTGGTCTACGCCTGTATGCGGGTCAGCACCGGGCAGTTTACCGTTCTCAGCGTGAACCCTTACCAGGTGCGGCAAAATGCGCTCTGGGGCGTAGGATGCTAGGTCCTCTGGGCGGTGCAAAAGAACAGGCTGACGCGTGGTGGGGCGAATCGCTCCAGAGCGCGTCACGGGTTTACCGATTAAGGTATTGACCAGCGTCGATTTGCCCGCGCCGGTTGAACCGCCGACAACTACGGTGAGCGGTGAATCTACGGATGCCAGCTTAGGCAACACGTAGTCATCAAGTTGCGCTACCGTTTTGCGCTGCTGAGCTCTCTGAGCATCCACAGAGGCGGTTTGTAGAGGGAACGAGAGATCCTTCAAAATTGCGTTTGCAGTGCGAACCTGCTGAAGGTCTTCGGTGGTTTCCTGTGCCTGCTCAAGATGCTCTTGAACACTCGTGGACGCGGGGGCTTGCGCTCCCTGAGCTTCCCAAGAAACGGTAGGCTCATCGTCCGTGAAGCGCACTGCGCCGCTCAGCGTTGAGCTATTGTCTAAAACTTTAGTTTCTTCTACCGCCGAGTCGTCGACGGATGCGAGTCGGTCGCTCATCGTCGCGTCATCCTCGAATTCTTGCGGAGTGAAGTTATTTGAATCTTTCTGCACTCCCCTATTTTCGCACGTATACGTACCATTTGAGGGGTTAAACAAGAAAAGCTCCTTTAGTTTCCTGAAGGAGCTTTTTGAGCCTGTGACCCCAACCGGATTCGAACCGGTGTTGCCGCCGTGAGAGGGCGGAGTACTAGGCCGCTATACGATGGGGCCATATGTTGCTCAAAGCAACGAGTAAAAGCTTACCAAGCATGATCTGTGAACCACAAATCAACAAGGTGTGATATGCAACTCTAATGAAACAATTGTTTTTCTTGAGATAAACAAAAAGCTCCCTCAGTTTCCTGAAGGAGATTTTTGAGCCTGTGACCCCAACCGGATTCGAACCGGTGTTGCCGCCGTGAGAGGGCGGAGTACTAGGCCGCTATACGATGGGGCCGAAACAACAATCAAGTTGTTCGCTGGGATACCAGGACTCGAACCTAGAATGACGGTACCAGAAACCGTAGTGTTGCCAATTACACCATATCCCAATGTTTTGCTCTGACTTCCGAATTTCTTCGTTGTCATCGCCGCAACGAGTAATAACTCTATACGAGGTTTTAAACCCGTGCAAATCAAAATCTGTAGAGCTAGCTCACAATATCTGGATTCAGATACTAAGTTCCTTGAATTCGTGCGGATTATGAGCAGGAAAAATTTTCTAAAAATATTTTATGCGCCTGATGAAACCCTCATTTCACGCTAACAAGAGTGGCTCAAGCAACACATACACCCCGGTGAGCATTCATCGACTGACTCATAAACTTAATGTAGATAACAAAAATCGGAGGAGTCACCACCACCCACTTTCGCGTTTTAACGCTCACAGTGGATGCAGCGGAACTCCCCCGATTTTCAGCGCTCTGCTTCCAGGCCTTCTAGCTTAGCCCTGCACGTCCTTCAACAGCGAACGCAGGCGGTTCAACGAAGATTCCTTGCCCAAAATCTCCATCGACTCGAACAAAGGCGGTGAAACCTTCGCACCGGACATAGCGGTTCGAATTGGACCGAATGCTAGTCGAGGCTTGATTTCAAGACCATCAACAATTGCCTCACGCAGAGCATTCTGAATAGGCTCAGCAGTAAAGTCATCGAGCGGCTCAAGCACATCGATAGCCGCCTGCAGAACCTGAGGTGCAGATTCTTTCAGCTGCTTACGTGCATCGTCAGCAATAACAATCTCGTCATCGCTCTTGAAGAGGAAGCCCAGCAAAGCAGGAGCTTCGCCCAAAAGCTGCATGCGTTCTTGCACAAGCGGCGCACCTTCGGTGAGAATCTTCTGCTCGCGTTCAGTCAGATCTTCAAAAGAGTTGCCCTCAACAATGCCAGCTCGGTTCAGATACCACACCAGTCGGTCACGGAAATCATTTGCTTCAAGCATACGCACATGAGTGCCGTTGATTGCCTCTGCCTTCTTCACATCAAAACGCGCGGGGTTTGCCAGAACGTCCTTGATATCAAAGTGCTTAACCATCTCATCAAGAGTGAAGATGTCCTGATCATGTGAAAGCGACCAGCCCAACAATGCCAGGTAGTTGTCCAAACCTTCCTTAATAAAGCCCTGCTCCTGCAGAAGGAAGAGGTTGGACTCGGGATCACGCTTAGAAAGCTTCTTATTACCCTGACCCATGACGTAGGGCAGGTGACCGAACTCGGGGATGAACTTGGCAACGCCAACCTCAATCAGGGCACGGTAGAGAGCAATCTGACGCGGAGTAGATGAGAGTAGGTCCTCGCCGCGCAGAACATGGGTGATGCCCATCAACGCATCATCCACGGGGTTAACCAGGGTATAGAGGGGCTTACCATTGGCACGAACGACGACGAAGTCGGGGGTAGAGCCAGCCTTGAAGGTGATTTCACCGCGCACCAGGTCGGTGAAGGTGATGTCTTCATCAGGCATGCGCAAGCGCAACACGGGCTCGCGTCCCTCAGCACGGTAAGCGGCCTTCTGCTCCTCGGTCAGATCGCGGTCAAAGTTATCGTAGCCCAGCTTGGGGTCTTCGCCCTTCGCTTTATGACGCTCTTCGACCTCGGCCGGAGTTGAAAAATCCTCATACACATAGCCGCCATCTACCAACTTCTGAATGACGTCCTGGTAGATATCGCCACGCTGCGACTGACGGTAAGGCTCATGAGGGCCACCCACGCCAACGCCTTCATCCCAGTAAATACCCAACCAGTGCAGTGAGTCTAGCACCTGGTTGAAGGACTCTTCTGAGTCACGCGCCGCATCGGTATCTTCGATACGGAAAACCAACTTGCCGCCGGTGTGCTTAGCATAAGCCCAGTTAAAGAGGGCGGTGCGAATCATACCCACGTGCGGGGTGCCAGTCGGTGACGGGCAAAAACGCACGCGAGTCTCGCTGGGGTCATTCAACTTCAGTGAATAATCAGTCATTGTAATGTTGTGTTTCTCTCTACGTTTAGAGGTTTACAAAAAAATTAGCGACGGAAGGTATTGACGAGAGCACCAATGCCCTCAACTTCAATTTCGACTTCGGAGCCTTCATCCACGCGTCCTACACCAGCGGGGGTGCCGGTAAGAATAACGTCACCGGGCAAAAGTGTGAACATCTCAGATGCGGCAGCTACGACTTCTGCAACGGAGAAAACCATATCTGCGGTAGTACCGTCTTGCTTCAAATCGCCATCTACCCAGGTCTGAATAGAAAGATCATCGGTCTGCAACTCCGTTTGGATCCACGGACCCAGCGGGCAGGCGCCATCAAACCCTTTAGCACGCGTCCACTGAAGGTCTGACTTCTGGGCATCGCGGGCAGTGAGGTCGTTGGCAACGGTGTAACCGAAAATGATTTCGGGAACTCGCTCGACCGGTACCGACTTTGCAATGCGGCCAATCACGACGGCGAGCTCGCCCTCGTAAGAAATGTCCTCAGACCATTCAGGCAAAGTCACGGGATCGTTAGGCCCAACGACTGCGGTGTTTGGCTTCAGGAAAAACTGGGGTGACGCGGGTGTTTCGTTGCCCAGTTCTGATGCATGATCGTGCCAGTTACGAGCAGCACCAATCACCTTGGAACGAGGAATAATCGGCGATAAAAGACGCACATCTTCAATCGAAAACTTCTTATCGGTAGGCTGGACGCCACCGTAAAAAGGATCACCGGAAAGAGCAGTGAGAGTTTCTTCGCCCTGCTCCCCTTCTACAACACCGAAGTAGAGTTCATTATCTACAGTAAATCGAGCAATACGCATACTCTCTAGGCTACCTAAAGTTCAGCCAACCCCACCATTGATGAGCTTGTTTTCACTATTTTCGGGCAAAGTTCACACCAAAAAGGGGCTGCAGAGATGATTCTCCGCAGCCCCTTGCGTTTAAAGATTAGACCAGTTTGGTCAACCAGCCGTGACGATCTTCAACAGCACCGGTTTGAATGCCAACCAGCTCATCACGGATTGCCATGGTAACCTCACCGTTTTCACCGTCGCCGGCAGCATTAGGAATCTCAAATTCAGCCGACTTGAGCTTACCAATGGGCTGAATAACAGCAGCGGTACCGCACGCAAACACTTCGGTGATATCGCCAGTTGCCACGCCTTCGCGCCACTGCGTCAGAGTAATAGCTCGCTCTTCAACGCTCATACCGCGATCTTCGGCGAGTTGCAGAATTGACTTACGGGTAACGCCTTCAAGAATGGTGCCGGTCAATTCGGGGGTAACGATTTTGTTTTCTTTGCCGTAGACAAAGAAAACGTTCATGCCACCGAGCTCTTCGATAGCTTCTTCGCGGTTAGGATCCTTAAAGATGACCTGCTGACACCCGTGCTTTTCGCCTTCTAGCTGAGCAATCATGGATGCTGCATAGTTGCCGCCGCACTTTGCGGCACCTGTACCACCGACGCCTGCACGAGCGTAATTTTCTGACAGCCAAATATCTACCGGCTTTGGGGTACCGAAGTAGTTACCCACGGGAGAGCCAATCACCATGAAGCTCACTTCGTGTGAAGGACGCACGCCCAGGTACGCTTCTGTCGCAATCATGAAAGGACGAATGTAGTAGGCCTCGCCCTCGCCTGAAGGTACCCAGTGCTCATCGATGCTAACGAGTTCTTTGACAGCTTCAATAAAGGTTTCTTCAGGAAGTTGAGGTAATGCCAATCGCTCAGCTGAACGGTTCAGACGCTTAGCGTTTTCTTCGATGCGGAAGGTCCACACTGAGCCGTCGCTGTGACGGTAGGCCTTAATACCTTCGAAGATTTCTTGTCCGTAGTGGAAGACAGCCGCAGCAGGGTCGAGAGTAAGAGGCCCATAGGCGTGGACGCGCGCGTTCTTCCACTCTCCCCCGTCTTCGTAGGTACCCTTCCAGTCAATAGTGACCATGTGGTCCGAGAAGAAGTTACCGAAACCGGGGTTCGCAAAGATTTCTTCTAGCTGTTCTTTTGATGCGGGATTAGGATTGGGTTCTTTTCGGAATGAAACCGTCATGATTACGACTTACCTTTTCTAACAAATTGAACGTTGGTATTACTACCACCCTACTCGTGGTCAGCAGATTACCGATACGTCAAAACCAAAGTATGAATAAGTATTGAGCGCTATTTTTCACCGGTCAAAACTGCAATGATGTCGTCACCGATAGCATCGGTGCTACGAGTTTCACCAATGTGCTGAGCGAGATCTTTTTCAACGGCCTGCTCAATTTTCGCGCCTTCAGCCTCAAAACCACGGTGCTTAAGCAGTAGCGCAACCGCCAAAATCGCTGCGGTGGGGTTAGCGATGTTTTGTCCCGCGATATCCGGTGCAGAGCCGTGAACAGGTTCAAACATGGAGGGGAACTCACCCGAAGCATTGATATTTCCGGATGCGGCGTATCCGATACCGCCGGTAATAGCACCAGCCTGATCAGTAATGATGTCGCCGAACAGGTTATCGGTTACGATGACATCAAATCGGGCGGGGTCCGTTGTCATAAAGATAGTTGCCGCGTCAATGTGCAGGTAATCGGTTTGGACATCCCGGTATTCTGCGGCAATCGCATTGAAGTAGCGTGAATACAGTTTTCCGGCATTCACCAAAACGTTGGTTTTGTGAATTAAAGTAAGCTTTTTACGACGCGTTTGAGCCAGTTCAAAGGCATATCGCACTAGGCGCTCAACGCCGTGGGCGGTGTTCAGCGACACCTCAGTTGCGATTTCTTGGTCGGTATCTGCACGCAGTCGTCCGCCATTACCTACATAGGGGCCTTCAGTGCCCTCACGCACCACCACAAAATCAATCTCACCGGGGTTGCTCAACGGTGAGGTCGCCCCGGGCAAGAGTTTGGAGGGGCGCAGGTTAATGTAGTGGTCGAATGAGAACCGAAGTTTCAACAGCATTTCGCGTTCGATTAGACCGGATGGAATATCAGTTGAACGAGGATCAGCGCCTACTGCGCCAAACAAAATAGCATCGTGCTGACGAAGCGCGTGCATGGTGTCCTCGGTGAGAGTCTCCCCCGTCGCACGCCAGTGGTCAGCTCCCAGAGGGTATTCACGCTGCGCGAGGTCAATATCAGATGAGGACGCAACGGTCTGCAACACTCGAAGTGCCTGTGCCACTACTTCGGGGCCGATACCGTCGCCGGGAATTACTGCTAAATCTAATGAACGGGTCTTACTCATGTTTAAACCGTAATACTGCACACAGAGTTTCACCCAGACTTAGCGTCGGCGTCCCAGATGATGAACACATTCACCAGAAACGGTTGATGCTATTTCATCAGCATCCACCGCATAGAGATGTTTATTCGTGCGACAAGAGCATCGGTTTATGAATTACTCGCACTGGGTTGGCTCGTAACAGGCGCTGAAGACTTCGGATCGTTTTTATCCTCTTCGACTCTCTTCGACGCGGTCTCATGAATTCTCTCGAGCTCAGAACCTACATTCTTTACTCGTTTGTACGCGCTTTCATAATATTTACCTGCCAAGTCATTGACCGACTGGTTGAAACTTATATCCTCACGACACTGAGCATCAGCAGTCGCCTGTCTTTTCTGCTCATCCAGCTGAAAATTGTTGGCAGCGGTTACAGCACTATTCGTATCCGTCAGGTTCGGGTATCCTGCATCGTTCATACACTGCGACCATTTTTCTTGAAGCTTGGTGTATTCATCATCTTCTAGCATCTTATCTCGCACAGAATGCACGAAAGATGGCGCCAATTCGGCCGCTTTCAAACCGTCTTCTACGCTTCCGTAGATGTAGTTCAAGCTCTCGGCCATACACCCATCGGTGGGGATATCACCCGATGAATATTCAAGCAAAGTGGCGGATGCGGTGCCGTTTTTCGCATCACCGAAATAGGCTTTCTGGCCAGCCTTGTCAGAGCTATCCAAAGGAGTGCGATCAGCGTCTTTAGCCAGCTGATAGCCGTGATCTTTGGCGTCATCTACTGTCAGGTTCGTACCCAAAATTTGGTCGATAGAATGCGGTTGAATCTGAGGCAGATAGGTGCCACCGCGCTTTTCTACGCAACGCTGGGCGAATTTTGCGCGCGCCTTTTCAGCGTCCTCAGAAGGTAATACCCAGCTCTTAAATTTGTCGATATGTTTCTGGTTAGTTTTTGTAGCCGCTTCTAGATCATTTAGATTTTCGGGCGCAGATGAACAACCCGAGACTGCAAGAACGCCGATAGCTACAACAGCCGCCCAAGAACTTTTAGAAGTGACCATTCTTACCGTAAAACTCCAACCAAAAAACTCGTACCTGATACGCCCTAACACACTACACTAGATAACTGGTTTAGAAATTCGACTATCTCACACCCCACAAGAGACAAAGCTGGTTTATGCCTCACTCCTCAAACGCAACTGAGACAACTTTTTCCCCTTCTCGCCGCTCCCTCATGTTCGGTGCTCTGGCCACCGGCGTCGGCATGGCAGCAGCTACAACTACCGTGGCTACAGCGACCGAAGCCGCCGTAGAAACACCCACTTTTAAATACCCCAGCCCTCGGGGTTTCTCGCTAGCGCTGTGGGGAAGCTCCACCATCGAAAACGCCCACGTAACCCAAGGTGTGCCCGCCGGACTCGATGCAAAACTTGAAACTTCACTCAAGACCCTTTTAGGGATCGATATTTTCAATTTCGGACGCGGCGGTGAGACCTCGTCTAATATCTTGGCTCGTCGCGGTGTTGGCGATGCCCGCTACCGCTTAGCTTTTCCCGATAACAAAATTCCGGCTTCAGGAACAGTGAAGGTCACGCTCGACTCTTCAACCACTTCAACCTGGAACCAAAACACAATCTTCCCCGGTTACGTGCAAGACATTCCTGGAACCCTCACCGCAATCAAAGAATCAGAAGGTGCCTATTACTTCACCCGTTCCGTTGATGGCGAAGAGCGATATGCGCCTGCTGGTGCGGCCTCAGAATTTTATTCGCGTCAAGAAATGATGTCTCGGGCGTCAAACCACATCATCCAAATCGGCAGAAATAATCTCAATCAACTGGATCAGCTGAAAAAAGACACCAAAGCTGCCTTTGATATGGCTCCCAAAACAACGCTAGTCATGGGGCACTTCCCTGCGGGCAAACAAGCTAAAGACTCTGAAAACCTCAAGCAGGTTTCTGCATATAACGCATGGGCAGCTGAGACCTACGGTGATCGTTTTCTAGACACCATGGACTGGTTACGCGAAAAGTCCCAAGAATCGTGGTTGCGCTACGGCGATCTTCAGGGATCAGATGTTTGGAACTCCCCCGATGACCGTAAAGATTACGAGGACGGTAACGTACCCCGCTCGCTCTATGCTGATGACTTTTTCCACCTCAATGGTTGGGGCTACCTAGTCCTAGCGCAGATGATGGCAGCCCGAGTGAGCTACCTAGGTTGGGCATAAGCTACTTCATAACGGGTGGGGCTGGTCAACATAGTTGACCAGCCCCACCCGTTTTTAAAGGTTATTTAGTTTTTAGGCTCTTCATAACGCGGGAAGATGCCTGAAGGAGCAGGAAGCTCCGTTCCGGGAACAAGAGACTTGTTCAGCTGAGCGAACTGACGCGCATCCGGGGATACGGCCAGCAGATCTAGCATTTTAGCCATCGAACCGGGCATCACCGGCTGCACGAGTGTAGCAACCACACGAATCACCTCAGCCGTTACGTACAGAACGGTCTTCATGCGATTTTCATCGGTCTTGCGAAGTTTCCACGGTTCTTGAGCAGTGAAATAGCGGTTAGCATCAGCGACCACATGCCAGATGCGCTCTAAAGCCTTGTGGAAAGCAAGCTCATCGAAATCTGCTCGCACGGGCTCATACAAGCTGTACGCTGCATCGAGCATGGCGCGGTCTTCAGCAGTGAACTCACCAAACTCGGGAACCTTGCCCTCACAGTTTTTAGCAACCATTGAGAGCGAGCGCTGCGCCAGATTACCAAGATCGTTAGCGAGATCTGAGTTGATGCGGTTTTTGATTGCTTCTGCCGAGTAGGATCCGTCTTGACCAAAAGTCACTTCGCGAAGCAGGAAGAAACGCAACGGGTCCAGACCGAAGGTGGAGACCAAGTCAGAGGGGTCAACGACGTTACCCACTGACTTCGACATTTTTTCGCCATCAACTAGCAAGAAGCCGTGGGCAAAGACGCGCCTGGGTAGTTCTAGTCCTGCTGACCACAAGAAAGCGGGCCAGTAAATAGCGTGGAAGCGTGAAATGTCCTTACCAATGACGTGGTAGTTCGCTGGCCAGTATTTAGTGAACATTTCACCGTCAGTATCGGGGAACCCGATGCCGGTGAGGTAGTTGGTGAGCGCGTCCACCCACACGTACATCACGTGCTTGTCGTTGCCGGGCACAGGTACGCCCCAGTCAAAGCTGGTGCGGGAAATTGAAAGATCGTTGAGTCCGTCTTTCATAAATCCGGCAAGCTCGTTACGGCGTGACTCGGGGTAGATGAACCCTTCGGTGGCGTACAGTTCTTTCAAACGATCAGCGTACTTGGAGAGGCGGAAGAAGTAAGATTCTTCTTCGGTCCATTCCACCTCGGTGCCGGTAGTGACGGAATAACGAATACCGTCGCGTACCTCGGTCTCGTCTTCAGCGTAGAAGGCCTCATCGCGTACTGAGTACCAGCCTTCGTACTTATCGAGGTAGATATCGCCGGCTTCTTCCATACGCTTCCACATCTCTTGTGACGCGGTGTAGTGGTCTGCGTCTGTGGTACGAATGTAGCGGTCATAGGAAATCTCGAGGGCATCGTCCATTGCTTTGAACCTCGCAGCGTTCTGATCTGCTAGTTCTTTAGCGCTCATGCCCAGCTTCTGAGCGGTGGTCTGCATTTTCTGGCCGTGCTCATCGGTACCGGTCAGAAAGCGAACGTCGTATCTGTCAAGACGCTTAAATCGCGCCATGACGTCCGTTGCAATGTGTTCATAAGCGTGACCGATGTGAGGGTCACCGTTGGGGTAAGCAATTGCGGTGGTGATGTAGTACGGCTGTGAAGTCATAGTTCTAACTTTACCGTGTCTTGTATGGTTCATTGAATTTGTGAATACAAAAAGAGCGGCTGAACTCCGTGAGAAATTCAGCCGCCTATCTCTTGCTAGTCAGCGAGGTTGATATGAGCGGCGCGGGAAGCGCTCACTACCTTCTTGATTGATTCAATGACTTCTGCAGGGGCTGCTGAGTCAAGAGCAAGAACCGAGACAGCGCGATTGGTATTTTCGTCGCGCGATACCTGCATTCCTGCAATGTTGATGGACGCGGTACCTAGCAAGGTGCCCATCGCGGCAATCATTCCCGGGCGATCTTCGTACTCTAATACCAGCATGTAGTCGGTAATGGGAGTTTCAAAGTCGTAGCCGTTGATATTGGTGAGTTTCAGAATGTGTTTTGGCCCAGTGACGGTGCCGCCCACTACGATATTTTCGCCGGTGGAAAGTGTTCCGGTGACAATCGTTTCGTTTCTGAAGTACTCGGTTTCGGCGGTAGTCTCAAGCTCAACTTTGACGCCGCGCTGTTCAGCAATAACCGGGGCATTCACGTAGGAGACCTTGTCAGAGACAACATCCGTGAAAACGCCTTTCAAGGCAGAAAGCTTCAACGAGGTAACGTCCTTGGTCGCAATTTCGCCAGCGACCTTCACTTCAACACGGGTCAATGCTTCATCTTTGCTCAACGCAGTCAAAATGCGACCGAGCTTTTCAGCCAAAGGAACACCAGGGCGAACGTCCTTATCGATAGATCCGCCCGCGATGTTCACCGCATCCGGCACAAGGTCGCCTTCTAGAGCCAGACGAACAGAGCGAGCAACTGCGATGCCGGCCTTCTCTTGAGCCTCAGTAGTTGATGCGCCCAGGTGAGGAGTAGCAACAACATTTTTCAATCCCACGAAGGGAACATTTTTTGCAGGTTCTTTCACAAAAACGTCAACAGCTGCACCAGCGATTTCTCCCGCTCGTAGAGCAACATCAAGATCTGCCTCATCGATGAGACCACCACGAGCAACGTTGACTACGCACGCGGTCTTCTTCATCTTCTTGAATGATTCAGCGTTGAGCATTCCCATGGTGTCAGGCGTACGCGGCATATGGATAGTCACGAAGTCACTGCGCTCAAGAAGCTCATCAAGATCAACGAGCTGAGCGCCAAGCTGCGAGGCACGTACCGAAGTGACAAAGGGGTCATAAGCAATGATATCGGTGCCAAATGCACGCAAACGCTCCGCTACTAAAGCACCAATTCGTCCCAGACCAATGATGCCGATTGTCTTTTCGTACAGTTCGGTGCCAGAGTATTCAGCGCGCTTCCACTCCCCTGCTTTCATAGATGCATCTGCAGCCGAGATGTTACGAGCAAGCCCGAGAATATGACCTACAGTGAGCTCCGCTGCCGAAATAATGTTGGAGGTTGGCGCATTGACGACCATGACGCCCGCAGCGGTAGCGGCTTTGATATCAACGTTATCCAAACCCACACCTGCGCGAGCAATAACCTTCAATTTGGATGCTGCGCCAATAGCCTCAGCATCAACCTGCGTGGCAGATCGCACCAAGATAGCATCAACATCAGTGATTGCCGTCAATAGCTGATCCCGGTCAGAACCGTCGGTCTGACGAATCTCAAAATCGGGTCCTAATGCATCCACCGTTGCCGGTGAAAGCTGTTCTGCAAGAAGTACTACTGGTTTTTCAGTCACGAGAGTGTTCCTTATAAGAATTCTTCTGTAAAAGTTCGAAACGATGCGTTGACGAGCAGGTATCTCATAAAAATCAACCTCACGAACGTCAACCACACATTCACGATATGGACCGTGGGTTTTGCATCGGTTCACCATTTACGGCCAATGCACACCCTCTGAAAATTGTGGTGGTGTCTGCACACCATTAACACGATATTACGCGCTTTATATACAGGCAGCCGGTCATCTGAATGCTCAAATGACCGGCTGCCACTAAAAATTACGCTGTCGCTGAGTTTAGCGAGCTACGCTACCTTCAGTGTAGTCGTCGCTTACCTTGTTCCATGAAAAGAGCTTGCGAAGTTCGCGACCGGTGGTTTCGATGGGGTGTGATTCACCTTTTGAACGCAGTTCCTTGAATTCAGGTGCACCTGCAGCCTGATCTTCCATAAAACGCTTTGCGAAGGTACCGTCCTGAATATCTGACAGAACAGCCTTCATGTTTTCCTTGACCTCGGGTGAGATTACACGGGGTCCTGAAACGTAATCGCCGTATTCAGCGGTGTCTGAGATTGACCAACGCTGCTTAGCAATGCCGCCTTCAATCATCAGGTCAACAATCAGCTTGAGTTCGTGCAGTACCTCAAAGTATGCGATTTCGGGCTGGTAGCCAGCTTCGGTGAGAACCTCAAAACCGTACTGAACCAGCTGTGAGGTACCGCCGCAAAGAACTGCCTGCTCGCCGAACAGGTCGGTTTCAGTTTCTTCGGTGAAGGTAGTCTCGATAGCGCCTGCACGAGTTGCGCCCAAACCCTTAGCGTATGCCAGTGCCAGCTCGAGAGCCTTACCTGACTCGTTCTTTTCTACAGCAACGATGGCGGGGACGCCGCGTCCAGCCTCAAATTCACGGCGCACGGTGTGGCCGGGGCCCTTGGGCGCAACCATTGCCACGTCTACGCCTGCGGGAGCTTCAATGAAGCCGAAACGGATGTTGAAGCCGTGCGCGAAGAAAAGAGCATCGCCTTCGTTGAGGTGAGGAGCGATTTCGTTCTTGTAAACCTCAGCCTGAACCTGATCCGGAACCAGGATCATAATCAGATCAGCTTCCTCAACTGCATCAGCTACTGAAAGTACACGCAGACCTTCAGCTTCTGCCTTTGCGCGTGACTTTGAGCCTTCAGCCAAGCCGATGCGAACGTCGACGCCTGAGTCGCGCAGGTTGAGCGCATGCGCGTGACCCTGTGAGCCGTAACCGATGATTGCAACGGAACGCTCTGAGATGTTCGCCAAATCAGCGTCGTCGTTATAGAAAATCTTTGCTGCCATGAAAATGATCTCCTTGAAATAGATCGAACGGGTATGTGCTACCTGTTTCTAATGGTATTAGGTTCACGATGTTTACGCGTTTTTATAAATACTCGTCTTATATTTTGAACTTTTTGTAGTCACATCGTGAAATATTTTTAGTTTCGAAGGGTCTTCTCGCTCATCGAACGCGGTCCGCGTCCCAGTCCGATGGTTCCCGCACGTACAATTTCACGCACACCAAACGGCTCAAGAACATCCAAGAAAGCATTCAGCTTCTCAGCCGAACCAGTTGCCTCAATGACAACGGATTCAGTAGACACGTCAACCACCGCTGCGCGGAACAAGTCAGCTGCCTGGGTAACCTGAAGTCGAGTTGCCGCATCCGCGCGAACCTTAATCATGATGTGATCACGCTGAACGGAGGATTCTTGAGGAAGTTCAACAATCTTTAGAACATGCACCAGCTTATTGAGCTGCTTTGTAACCTGTTCCAGCAAGATTCCATCGGCATCGACCACTACAGTAATACGCGAAATTCCTGGAACTTCAGTATGACCCACGGCCAGTGAGTCAATATTGAACATACGGCGGGCGAAAAGACCTGAGACGCGTGCGAGCACACCCGGCTTGTCTTCTACTAATACGGAGAGTGTATGACTGCTCATCGGCCTTAGTCCTCTCGGTCGAAATCGGGTGAAGTGTCTTTAGCGATTTGGATGAGGTCGTTGGAAATACCTGCCGGTACCATCGGCCACACCATGGAATCAGGGCTCACGGTGAAATCAATAACAACCACGCGATCGTTGATCTCCAGAGCCTGCTTGATGACGTCATCAACGTCGTCGTCATTTTCGCAACGCAGAGCAACAGCACCATAGGCTTCTGCCAACTTCACAAAATCAGGGATGCGCGCGGTACCGTGACCGGTATTCAGATGAGTGTTGGAGTAGCGACCATCGTAGAAGAGAGTCTGCCACTGACGCACCATACCCAATGATGAGTTATTGATAATCGCAACCTTGATGGGAATGTTGTTTTGCACGCAGGTCGCCAATTCCTGGTTGGTCATCTGGAAGCAACCATCGCCATCGATTGCCCATACAACGTCTTCGGGATGCGCAGCCTTGACGCCCATCGCGGCAGGAACGGAATAACCCATGGTGCCCAGACCAGCTGAATTAATCCAGTGACGCGGTTTTTCATGCTCGATAAAGTGAGCAGACCACATCTGGTGCTGGCCAACGCCTGCTACATAGTAGGCATCCGGACCGGTCAAAGCGCTCAGACGCTCGATCACGTGTTGCGGCTGCCCCAGCCCATCGGGAGTTGCGGTATAGCCCAGCGGGAAATTCTTAATCCAGCTGTTGAGCTTGTTCCACCACGGTTCAAGATCCTGCAACCCCTCAGAAAATTCAGTGCGGAGAATCTGATTGAGCTCGGGCAAAACATATTTCAGATCGCCCACGATAGGCACATCAGTGTAACGGATCTTTGAGATTTCTGCGGGGTCAACGTCAATGTGAATAATCTTTGCATCTGGTGCAAAGGTATCGACCACGCCGGTCACACGGTCATCAAATCGTGCGCCTAAAGTCACCAACAGATCTGATTTTTGCATAGCCGTCACTGCAGGCACAGTTCCATGCATACCCGGCATACCCAGATTCTGCGGGTGTGAGTCGGGGAAAGCACCGCGCGCGGTGAGGGTTGTTACAACGGGGGCACCGGTAATCTCTGCCAGCTGGCGCAGTTCATCAGCCGCTCCTGCACGTACCATGCCACCGCCCACATACAACACAGGACGCTCTGCCTGAGCGATGAGTTTTGCGGCCTCGCGGATTTGCTTTGAGTGACCGCGGGTGACGGGGTGATAACCGCGTACATCAGTGGTTGGTGGCCACGAAAAATCCATCATTCCCTGCTGTGCGTCCTTGGTGATATCGACAAGGACGGGGCCGGGACGGCCAGTAGAAGCAATGTGGAAGGCTGTTGCGATGCAACGCGGGATCTCTTGCGCATCACGCACCATGAAGGAATGTTTGGTAATTGGCATCGTCATACCAACAATGTCAGCCTCTTGGAAAGCATCGGTACCAATAACCTTTGATGAAACCTGACCGGTAATTGCAACCATCGGCACAGAATCCATGTTGGCATCTGCCAAAGGAGTCAACAGATTAGTCGCACCGGGCCCAGAAGTCGCGATGCAAACGCCCACCTCTCCCGTAGAGATAGCGTAGCCCTGAGCTGCGTGCCCTGCTCCCTGCTCGTGGCGCACCAAGATGTGGTTAATAGCGGTTGAGTCCAGCAGCGGGTCATAGGTGGGCAAAATAGCTCCACCTGGCAAACCGAAGACAGTCGTCACGCCGAGTTCTTCAAGAGAACGCACAATAGCCTGAGAGCCAGTCATCCTCTCAGTCGTTGATGTTTTATGCTGTGCATCAAGACTACGACGGTCGCCAGTCTTATTGGCTACTGCCGCGGGGGTTATAGGGTTTCCCGTAGTCATGTCACGTCCTTATTTTCTAACCTGTTGTTCCTGGTGTGCGTTGATAAGGAACAGTTGCTCGAATCGACCCGTGTGTTTGACGTGCAAAACTTACAAAAAAACCCTCCGCTAATGTAAAGCGAAGGGCGCATCGTCATGTGAACACAAAAAATAGTTCTAGGTAGCGCGCCCTATGGCACAATCACTAGAAGAATTTCAACGGCTTCAATACGGTGCTGTTTCATGCTGTCCAGTATTCTCTGTGCGGTGGAACACTGTCAAAGCTATCTCACATTACAAGATTTCATTTTAGGACGTCAGACTCAAGTTTCCAGCTTTGTTTCTGATTATTGAGCGCGCCTCTTCCCACAGAGAAACATCAGTTCATACTGTCGATACTCTCAACCTCGCTCGGTAAACTGGGTCACATGAACAAGGAACATTTAGAGAGCAATCAGATTGCTACACTGCTACACACCGTATTCGATGAACAAATCATCAATTACGGCGCCTACAACCTTGTTCTTGCCACAGGTTCTGCCATTTACCAAAATCCCGATGTGGCTCAGCACCAATCAGCCGATCAGGAGCTTTTTTTGGTGGGCTACCGCGAGATGCCTCGAGAAATGGTAATTACCCCTATTCAGACACCCGAAATCACAAGCGGTGGTGCTCCTACTTCAATAGATAACACCACTATTGCCTCGATGAGCACTGTTGATGCTACGCAGCTCAAAATTTCACTCACTAACGGCAGTGTCTTTGACTTGAGCTTTATCCCCGTTCACACCTTCAAGAGTGACCACGGCCAGGGACAACTTGATCAGAGCTTCGACCTCGACGATTTTTTCAATTTCATCAATAACTCCCACCTATTAGAAGAAGTCGCATAGCGCCACGATAGACCCTGCCCTTAAATCTTCTACCGGGATTAAGAGTTAAAACAAAAAGGTCGGTTTCAGATGAAACCGACCTTTTCTTGAATGTACACCCCGTGGGACTTGAACCCACAACCCATTGATTAAGAGTCAATTGCTCTGCCAATTGAGCTAGAGGTGCTTAGTTACTTCGTGAAGCAACGAATAAATACTATACGCACATCAAAAGCAGCATGCAAGCCAAAACAGCTATTTGTAACGCTATTCACAATTTTGCCGACCTTCAGGCTCTCCCCTTGCCTGAAATATAACCCTGCGCAAAAAGCAACAAAGGCAAGGAACCGACAAGACTGTAGATAACTCGAGAAAAAACCCACAGCCTCAGCATCGGACCCGAGATAAATAAAAAAGGCTGGCTCTCAATGAGAACCAGCCTTTAGCTTGTACACCCCGTGGGACTTGAACCCACAACCCATTGATTAAGAGTCAATTGCTCTGCCAATTGAGCTAGAGGTGCATATCTATCGCTTCAAACATTTCATGTTCGCCGTGAAGACATGTATAACTATAGGGGGTCTCAAATGGGTATGCAAATCGAAACCGCCCTTTGTAACCAAGCACACTTTCAGCGTAATTTTTTTGGGTAAAGATAAAGGGTGCATCACGCTTGGCGATGCACCCGGGGAGACATGGGGATTAATTTTCTCGAGAGTCCTCCGGGGAGAGAACCTCAATAACAGCCGTCAGCGGCTTAGACTGGTCAATTTCTTCATCGACCTCAACAGTATTAACTTTTTCAGGGCTGGGAACCATGTTGCCTTCCACTGCTGAATGGAAGATCTCCTTACCACCCTCATGGGTAGACAGTTCATGAATTACATCAATAAGCATTTCATGGAACTGGGGGTTAGCCAGCTGACCAAGCTGCGACAAAGTCTCATCGACCTGCTGAGCATGCATCAAAGCATCCTCACCAGCATCCGTAATAGTTAGCAAATAACTACGACGATCCGCTGAACTGCGGATGCGAGCAATATGACCGTGAGACTCCAGACGAGCCAAGGTTTTACCCATTGTCTGCGCTTGAACACCGACAATCTGAGCAACCTTAACCTGCGAAATCTCACCATTTTGAGAAATCACACCGAGTGCGGTTACACCCGCGTGAGTAAGCCCTAAATCCTTGAGCTGAGCGTTCCAGCTATGTTCAAGCATTCGAGCGGCGGTTGACAATAAACGATTAATAGACCACTTACCAATATCAGGCATACAGCTATTATAAGTGTTTTTAGAGGCTCTCAACTTATAAAATAGGTAGCCCTTACCATCGATGTAGCAGAGTTGGGCCAAAAAGCCGATAATAAGCGGTGATATTAGTTTGATTGTCTAACTTTGTCACCAAAGAAAGGTACAAGCAACGTGTCTCATAAACTCTCTGTTGGCGATGTAGCGCCAGATTTTTCACTCCAAAATTCAGCCGACGAGACGATCACGCTCAGCGATTTTCGTGGAAAGAAAACTATCGTTTATTTCTACCCCAAGGCATCCACCCCGGGATGCACCAAACAAGCCTGCGATTTCCGCGACAATCTCTCATCACTCACTGCGGAAGGCTATTCAGTCATCGGCATCTCTCCCGATGCCCAGCAAGCAATCCAGAAGTTCGAAGATAAAGAATCTCTCAACTTCCCACTGTTATCTGATGCAGACCATACAGTAGCTAAAGCATATGGCGCTTGGGGAGAGAAAAAGAACTACGGCAAAACCTACGTTGGTCTCATCCGCTCAACTATTGTGCTCGATGAAGAAGGCAAAGTAACGCTTGCTCAATACAACGTTCGCGCAACTGGACATGTTGCCAAACTCCGCCGAGATTTGGGCATCGATAGCTAAACTCATCGCGCCGATTAGCATCAACGCGCAAACTGTTGTAATATTCAAAACGTTGTTTTTCATATTCGACAAGCGCGAGTGGTGAAATTGGCAGACACGCAGGATTTAGGTTCCTGTGCCTTACGGCGTGAGGGTTCAAGTCCCTCCTCGCGCACTAAAGCCCAGATTTTTTCTGGGCTTTAGTTGTATCAACGACGATATAGTTGAGTTCGGATTATTAGAAGGTTTACCGATGGCCTCTTCGCAGTTTTCACGTCGCACCCTCGCAAAACTTACGTTGGCTGTGGCATCAGGATTTTCCCTTGCCTCCTGCTCCGCCGAATCTCACACAGACAGCGCATCAGCCTCCAATAGCCAGCAAGATTCTAAAAATCTACGGTTCGCCCAAGCAGCGTCCGTTACTTCTTTAGACGTAGCCACCAGCTCTAGCCTAGAAACCGCGCGCATCAATGCCCAGGTGATTGAAGGATTAGTTGCAGCCAACCTTTCTACCGGCCAGCCTGAGCCAGCCCTTGCCACGGACTGGACGATTTCGGATGATCAGCTCACCTACACTTTTACCCTCCGAAACGACGTAAAATTTCATGACGGTTCGACCTTGGATTCTGAGACAGTCCGCAAAAATTTCGAACGATTTGAAAAGCTAGCTCATACCTCCGATCTTTCTTCGCATGCCTGGTACCTTACGTTCTTCGGCACCGAAAATAAATCAGAGGTTTTAGAGCCCCTTATCAGCTCCTACAAAGCACAGGGCAGCTCGTTTATCATTGAGCTCTCGCGTCCCAGTACCTCTTTTCTCTCAGCCCTTGCTCAACCGGCGTTCGCTGTTTGTTCCACTGGCATCATCGGCGCGGATGGGACACTCAGCTCTTCCCCGATTGGCACCGGCCCATTTACCGTGCAATCCACAGAGAATGACACTGTCAAACTTTCTCGATTTGAGTCGTATTGGGGCAACGAGGTTCCACTCGATTCTATTGAATTTATCACCATCAAAAGCTCCGAGTTGCGTTTTTATAAGCTCACATCGGATGAGCTGGACGTTTATGACCAGGTGGGTCGAGAAGATTATGTGCCGCTGGCTCGGTCCGGTTATCAAACCCGCACCCGTGACCCGTATGCTCTGACCTACGTTGGCATCAATCTGGAACATCCCGTATTTGCTGACCCAAATGTACGACTGGCAGTAACCCACGCAGTCGATGCTTCCGCATTGGTACACGCGATTTTTCCCGAGGGCAGCAACACCGCAGTTGACTATATTCCCCCGCTTTTCATGTCGCGAGCAGAGGGCATCGAGACCCTGACCAAACATGATCAAGACCGCGCCAAAGAACTCCTCAAAGCATCCTCATATTCAGGCGAAGAGGTTGAGTTCTACTACCCCACCGACGTCTCGCTCACGTCCATGGAAAAACCAGAAGTTGTGTATTCCAGCATCGCCGCGGATTTGACCCGTGCCGGTTTTACTATCAAACCCGTTCCGATTAAGTGGTCAGACGGCTATTTGGATAAGGTCAACGCCACCGGCACCAAACGAGGCCTCTCCCTACACGGTTTCACAGGCTCCTACAGAGACCCCAATGCTTTCATGTGGCGAGTACTAGCCCCCACGCTCATCTCGGCAAAAGCCCTTTCAGCCTTGGACGCATCACCCAAGGTTAAAGACGGCACTATTATGCCGTTTTCTGATGTCATAGAGCTGATTCAAAAAGCAGATGCACTGGATGACCTTGATGAAAGACGCGAAGCATTCAAAGATGCCAGCTACCACCTGATGGAACACACCGTAGCAGTTCCCATCGCATACGCGGTTAGCTCCGTTGCACTGGGGAAAAACGTTACAAGCTACTCAGTAACGTCAACAGGAATCGATGACATCGCGCATGCTGATGTTCAAAAATAACGGTCTGCTTCAAAAGAATACTTATTTTTATGTCATCTTCCGCGAACTCCGCTTGACGTGTTATGCGCATCGCACACAGACGCGCTACTGTAAATAAGAACGATACTTTTATTAATTGCAGTAAGACCACAACAGCGGTTTTACTGCCACAACAAATGGAGTTCTCACAGTGACACGGACTGAAAATACAGACGTAGTCCTCGTTGGCGCGGGCATCATGAGCGCCACCCTCGGTGTGCTTTTGAAAGAGGTTGAGCCATCATGGAACATCACCATTCTTGAGCGTCTTGATGAAGCTGCTCAGGAATCATCTAACCCCTGGAACAACGCAGGTACAGGTCACTCCGCACTCTGCGAGTTGAACTACGCGCCCATGGGTAAAGACGGCACTGTAGACCCGGCAAAGGCGCTGGGCATCAACGAGCAGTTCCAGGTTACCCGTCAGCTGTGGGCCTCACTCGTAGAAGAAGGCAAGCTGAACAACGCGTCCTTCATTAACCCCGTGCCCCACATGTCACTGGTCTTCGGAGACGCTCACAGTGACTACATGGCAAAGCGCTACGGAGCTCTTTCAGCAAACAAGCTGTTTGAGCGCATGCAATTCAGCGAAGACCGTGACCAGATTGCTCAGTGGGCACCGCTCACCATGAACGGTCGTGCAGCCGGACGCGTGGCTGCCACTTACTCCCCTGAAGGCACCGACGTTGATTTCGGCGATCTCACCCAGCAGATGCTCGACTACCTTCAGGCAAACGGTGTTCAGGTTGAATACGGCCAGCAGGTCACCAACCTCACCCAGGAATCAGACAAGAGCTGGAATCTCAAGGTCAAGAATCGCCTGAATTCAGAACACAACAAAACCATTCGCGCTAAGTTTGTCTTCCTCGGCGCAGGCGGCGGCGCACTGTCCCTTTTGCAAAAGTCCGGTATTCCCGAGGGCAAGGGGTACGGCGGATTCCCCGTTTCAGGTTTGTTCCTGCGAAACACCAACCAAGAAACCGCGCAGCAGCACAACGCTAAGGTCTACGGTCAGGCATCAGTAGGTGCTCCGCCCATGTCAGTGCCGCACCTGGACACCCGCTACGTGAATGGTCAGCGTTCGCTTCTGTTTGGTCCCTACGCCGGTTTCAAGACCAACTTCCTCAAGCAGGGATCACTCTTGGACTTGCCGCTTTCATTGCGCCCCGACAACATCTACCCGATGGCTCGCGCCGGGCTGGCTAATATGTCGCTCACCAAGTACCTCATCACCGAGCTGCTCAAAAAGCGCGAACAGCATATTGAATCACTGCACGAGTACTACCCCGAAGCTAACGGCGACGAGTGGGAGCTGATTACTGCAGGTCAGCGCGTCCAGGTTATGAAGAAAGACCCGCAAAAGGGCGGCATTCTTCAGTTCGGTACCGAGCTGATCAGTAGCGCAGACGGTTCAATCTCAGCTCTGCTCGGTGCGTCCCCCGGCGCATCCACCGCGGCACCGATTATGATCAAGCTCCTCAAGCAGTGCTTCCCCAATCAGCAAGCTGAGTGGGAACCCCGCTTGAAAGAATTGATTCCCTCCTACGGCGTGACCCTCAACGATAACCCCGAACTGGCGGATGAGGTTATGGCTCACACCGCACAGGTACTGGGCATCAACAACTAACCTCTCATACGACAGTGGGACAATCGCCGTGTGGCGGTTGTCCCACTGTCGTATTTGAAAGGCACGTTCTGAAGTTATCTCAGAATACCCAGTACACTGGATATCCTTGAAGTAATCACCATTACCGTATACACAAAGAGAGAAATGTATGTCTCTAGAAGAACTGACGGTCCAAAGAGCTGAACGCGGTTCTAAACCGGACTCGTCTGAGAAGCCTCAGAAACTCACAAAGTTGGGTAAGCCAAGCTGGATTTACATTTTCAAGCGCTCGCTTCGCGAGTTTCTTGCAGATGGTTGCACCGACCTCGCAGCCGCACTGACCTACTTCACCGTGCTGTCAGCTGTGCCGATGCTCCTTGCGATGGTTTCGCTCCTTGGTGTTTTCGGTCAGGGCAAACAAACAACTGACGCTATCATCAGCTTCCTGTCAGACTACGCACCGTCAGACGTTCTGTCAGTAGTTCGCGGGCCAATTACCGAGCTTACCGCATCCAGCGCTGCCGGTTTAGCGTTGGTTACCGGTATCGTGGGTGCCCTGTGGACCGCGTCTGGTTACATCGGTGCGTTTGGTCGCGCAATGAACCGCATTTACGATGTGGTTGAAGGACGCCCGCTCTGGAAATTGCGCCTCATCAACCTGGTGATTACTACCATTATGGTTGTCATCATGGTTCTGATGATGTTACTTCTTCTGACATCTGAGAACGTATTGAACGTGGTGGGTGACTTCACCGGTGTAGACCTTAGCGGTTTCGCAGCGATTTGGACGTATGTTCGTTGGTTCGTTCTTCTGCTGATTGCTATCGTTCTGATTGCGATTTTGTACTACGCGACCCCGAACGTGAAGCAACCCAATTTCCGTTGGATTTCACCCGGCGCTGTCTTTGCGCTGATTATGATGGGTGTCTCCGGCGCAGCATTCACTTTCTACGTTTCTAACTTTGGCAACTACAACAAGACCTACGGTGCCATCGGTGGCGTCATCATCTTGCTGATGCTGATTTGGATTATGAACAATGTTCTTCTGTTCGGTGCTCAGTTGGATGCTGAGATTCAGCGAGCTCGTGAGTTGCATGCTGGTATTGTTGCTGAAGAAAACATTCAGATTGAACCCCGTGATGACACCATGGCTGTCAAGAATCTTGAGAAGCTCGACAAGCTGGTTGAAGAAGGCAAAGAAATTCGCCTGAGCAATGATTCAGGAATGAATATGCAAAAGACCGCTTCAAAGAGCAAGAACATCAACGATATTGATTTGAGCTAGTTTTTAGCTATAAATCGAGGGCTCGGTTCCGCTGTACCGGGCCCTTGTCTTTTAACTCTTGCTGAATTATTTTTCGTGGGGCAAGAAGTAGTAAGAATCGGTTCCCCACAGTCGTGCGATGGTTTTTCACCGTTTATGAGAGTTTATGAGTATGAGAGAGTCAAAGATTAAGACCTGGTGCGGATATTATGAGCGGTGATGTTTATTCAGCAAAAGGATGACGATGATGCCCCTACTCAACGCTCAGCTCTTTGAACCGGATGCCACGACTCGTGCCACGGTTCTTGCGATTCACGGCTTTGGCGGCTCTACCGAGCAGAGTTGGGTGAAACCTGGCTTGATCAAAAAACTCAATGCGGCAGGGTTCGCTGTGTATGCGGTACCCCTCCCTTTACACACTGCGAATGCTGGCAGTCAGGTTTCTGATGACTCATTACTAAAGGCTTTTATCGGTCAGCTTTCTGCCCAAATACCTCAGCTGAGTCCACCTGTCATGGGCCTCGGGTTTTCGTTCGGTGCCAGGGTGATCTGGGAGCTCTTAGCTACCCCCGATCAGCAGCTAACCAGCGCAGTTCTCATCGGTCTCGGTGCTACTAATCATATGGATGCTGCCGCCCACGAAATTGCAACAGGTCAGGCGTCTGCCCATCATCCCGCACGACTTTTCGATCGCGTCCTTGCGCACACTGCAGTGCCTCAGGATAATCTTTTGCGATTTGCTCAGCTGACCGCTGATAATTTTGAACCGGGCAACGATACTATCAATGCTCCCGTGCTGCTCATTTCAGGAGAATTTGATGAGTTAGCGCAGGATTCAGATGAACTCGTCACAGCAATCACTGCCAGCCACCAAATATGCGAAAAGCTAGCGGTACCCGGTCGTGACCATATCTCAGTTTTGACCTCGGGCTTAGCACGCTCCACCGCCGTAAAATTTTTTACTCGTCATACAGGGTAATCCGCTCGATGTTTGGGACTGACGGTTTGCTCGACTATGGTAGAAGATAAGCACATGATACGTGTTGGACACTTAGACAATGAACGTAAGGAAGTACACGATGCACAAGGTTCGAGCAGTCGTCTCCCTCAAAAAAGGCGATGTCAGCGTAACGACTATTAACGTCCCCAGCCCAGGTCCGGGCGAAGCTCTTGTAAAGGTTCTGACCTGCGGTGTTTGCCAAACCGATGAGCACTACGTTGAAGGCGGCGTGGGTGATAACTACCCGTACCTGCTCGGTCACGAATCAGCAGGTATTGTGGAAGAAATCGGTGAAGGCGTCACCAACGTTGAAGTGGGCGACAAAGTTATCTTGAACTGGCGCGCAGTCTGCGGCGAGTGCCGTGCCTGCAAGAAGGGTCAGCTACAGTACTGCTTCAACACTCACAACGCTACCCAGAAAATGACGCTTGAAGACGGCACCGAACTTGAGGCAGCCCTCGGCATCGGTTCATTTGCTGAAAAGACTCTGGTAGCGGCTGGTCAGTGCACCAAGATTGAAGCAGAGCTTGAAGACGACCAGTATGCTGCAGTTGGCCTGTTGGGTTGTGGCGTTACCGCAGGCATTGGTGCAGCTCTCAACACCGGTGAGGTGAAGCGAGGTGAGTCAGTTGCTGTGATTGGCTGTGGCGGTGTTGGTAGCGCCGCTATCGCCGGTGCAAAACTCGGTGGAGCAACCAAGGTAATCGCGGTAGACGTCGATGAGCAGAAGCTCGAACGCGCACGCTCGCTCGGAGCGACCCACACTGTGAACTCCAAGAAGAAGGACGCGGTTGAAGCAATCCGCGAGCTCACCGACGGTTTCGGCGCAGACTTGGTTATCGATGCAGTAGGCGTAGCCGATACCTTCAAGCAGGCCTTCGAGGCTCGTGATCTGGCGGGACGCGTCGTCCTCGTGGGCGTTCCCGCTCCCGGAGCCACCCTCGAAGTACCTCTTGATGAACTCTTTGGCCACGGTGGCTCCATCAAGTCGTCGTGGTACGGCGATACTCTGCCCACCCGCGACTTCCCGATGTTCGTTCAGCACTATCAGCTGGGTAACCTCGACCTCGATGCTTTCGTGACCGAACGCATCGCTCTTGAAGACGTGGAAAGCGCTTTTGAAACCATGAAGACCGGTAAGGTTCTGCGTTCAGTTGTAGAATTCTAATTCTCGGACCGTCTTGCTGAAAGGACTTATCATGGCAGAACGTATTGAACGAGTTGTCACCAGCGGTACTTTTTCGTTGGATGGTGGTACGTGGGATGTTGATAACAACGTGTGGATTATTGGCAACGATGAGTCAGTGATTATTGTTGACCCCGCCCACGACGTTGATAAAATCTCACGCACTGTGAACGGTCGAACCGTCGAGAAAATTGTTTTGACTCATGCTCACGATGATCACATTGGTAGCGCAAAAGAAGCAGCGGAACGATTTGATGCTCCGGTGTACCTCAATTCCAAGGATCGCGTGCTGTGGGAAATGGTGTATCCTCACTGGGATTTCGACCACGATGTTGAAGACGGTCAGCAGATTACCATCGGTTCGACGACGCTGACAGCTCTTGAAACTCCCGGTCACTCCCCCGGTTCTGTGTGCTATTACGCGCCCGAGTTGAGCTGGGACAACAGTGAGGGTGTAGTTTTCAGTGGCGACACCCTCTTTCAGGGTGGCCCCGGCGCTACAGGACGCTCATTCAGCAGCTTTGACACGATTATCGAGTCCATCAAGGCAAACCTTCTGACTCTTCCCGAGTCCACCGCTGTTCTCACGGGACACGGTGATACCACCGGAATCGGTCTTGAGGCTCCCGACCTGGACGAATGGATCGCTCGAGGCCACTAAGGTCAGGTTCACTGTTAAAAGCTCAAGGGGTGGAAGCAAACGGCATCCGCCCCTTGAGCCTATCTAGATAAGGTTCAGTATCTACACGAAGTTTCTCAGGTTTACTTCATAAGTACGACGCCAGAGGTAGCCGTAGAAGTGTCCGACGATAAAAAAGATGGTGGCGGCGATGAGGGGGATCAACATAGCGGCTTGAAACCCAAATCCCTCACCCACGAGAGCTCCCCACACCAGGCCAATCGCTAAGCCCACCGTCAAGGTGGACTGCGAAAAGGTAAGGGCAAGCTCCAGATAACCTCGGGCTGAAATTGCGGTGGTGACAGACTCCATGCACACCGTAGCCGCGCCAATACCTGCACCCAACGCTAACAGTGCCAGAGCTACACCAAAATTCGTGACCGGAATCGACAGCATCATGGTCAACGCAATCAAAGCCACCGCGCTCAACAGCCACGACTGCCAGCCCGCAATGCGCACGCGTCCAGCCAGTAACAAAGCTCCGACCGTAGCACTGGATAGACCCATTGCCCCGATATAGAATCCTACAGTTTCAACGTCATCCGCATTGAGGGTATAAGCTGCCAGCGATGACTGAGTGGCCCCGATAATCGCACCGATACACACGGCTCCCAGCAACGGCAGCCAGATAAAACCGCGATGGTCGCCGTGCACGGCATCATCGTCAAACTTGCTCAACCTCGATGAATGTATGGGCATAAAAAGAGGCTTATTGATGCGCGAAATAGCAAAAAGAACGCCAAGCATATTAATCGCAATCAGCGCGAGCACAGCGTAGAGCGGACTCGCAAAAAGAGAGATAGCACCGGTTAGAACCGCAGCAAGTGGCAATGCCAAAACCTCAAGCATCGACTCTAGCGCAATGGCAGAATTCAGCATCTTGCAATCCTTGCTGGTTGCGTACTCCCGGCTCCAATACGACCGCATCATTGCAGCCATGGGAGGTGTAGTTGCACCGGCGAGCGCGGCAGCAACTAGAACACCCACAATGCCCTGTTGAAAAGCTTTGTTACTGAATTGCAGAAATTTCCACAGCAAAATCGCCATCATGGGGATATTGAGGATGCCTGTCGTCACCAGAACGGGAGTATGCCCGAATTTTCGCGCCACGGCACTGTAGAGAGGCATCATGACGGCAAACGAGAGCGCCGCGATGCCGGCGGCATACCCACCGAGCGTGACCTCCCCCGTTTCTGATGCCATCAATATCAGAAGGGACAGTGAGAGCACAGATGGGGCGAGTCGCATGAGCACCACAAACAGCAGAAACTGTATGCCGAGGGTACGTACTATCACCTGTAAACGGCTCATGGTGTACCTGATGGAGTACTTCCATCTGCTCCTGACAGGAGGGTTCGTTTCAATCTCCTGGGGCACAATGGTTTTTCTAAGGGGCGACAATGTGAGATCCCTCCGGCGAACGACGCACCTGAACTTGGGTGGTGATGCGGTTCTTCATTTCTGAAACGTGGCTAATTAGCCCGATAACCCTACCATTTTCGCGTAAAGAATCGAGCGTTCCCATGACTTCTTCGAGAGTGGAGTCATCGAGAGAGCCGAATCCCTCATCAACGAACAGGGTATCGATGGAGATCCCGCCGTTTCTGTGCTGTACCACTTCTGCCAGTCCCAGTGCCAGTGCCAGCGATGCCATGAAGGTTTCGCCACCGGAAAGAGATTTGGTGGGGCGCACTTTGTCGTGCCAAGCGTCCTTTACAACGATGCCCAAGCCCGACTTTTTAGAGCCACGTCCTTTCTCGCGTTCTGTGCTGTATTCGAGGGTGTAGCGTCCGTGTGTCATGGCGTTCAAGTGCAGTGATGCGCTGGTGGCTACATCTTGTAGCTGCGCTGCCAGCACGTAGGTGGTGAGCGTCATTTTAAGCTGGTTGTCGGCGTCTGTTCCGTTGGCGGTATCAGCCAGGTGACGCCAGGTTTGTGCGGACTGCACGATGGTCTGAGACTCAGCCATTTGCTGGGTGTAGCGTTGCTGGATACTTTCAAGATTCTGGCGGGTTCCGTCAAGGGAAGAGCTCAAAGAGACGGATTCTTCTTTGGCGGTTTCGAGATGTTCTACGCGGCGCGCAGCATCTTCAATGTCTTCTGCTGCGGGGCGAGTTTCTTGATTCTCAATTCGTTGGGCGATGTTGTGCATGGTCTCGGTCTCGAGTTGTCCTAGTAGTCGAGCCCACGCGGCGTCGTAGTTCTGAATCTCCTCGCGCATCTGAACACGTTTGTGAGATGGCAGGAAGGCTGCTTTTGCCTCTTCGGCACTATCGAGCGCTGATTTCTCAATGGCCTGCGATAGGTTCTCCTGTGCAGTTCGCAGTCGGATGTGAGCACTTTCTACCGCTTGATGATGTGCGTGAAGCTGGGCGATATCTTTCGTCAGTGCGCGCATGTTCGCCAGTCTTTCAGAAAAGCTGGTGTGTTCTTGTTGCTTGTGCTCTAGCTGCTCGCTGAGGTGCTTTTCACGGTGTTGGTCGGCTTGTACGCTGCCTTCCAGTGTCTTGAGCTGGTCGTTGAGTTCTTGAAGAGTCTGGGTGAGGGTTTGAATCTGCAATTCGATGCTTTGACGCTGGGTTCGCAGTTGCTGTGCACGTGCGTTTTGTGTCTTCAGCTCTCTTACCTGTTGCTGATTATGCTGATGCTGTTGCTGCGCAGTCGCGAGCTCTACGGCCCCTTGCTCTGTAAGTGCCTGCACCTCGGCGGTGCTTTCTGCTACCGCTTGCAAGGCTTTTTGTACAGTGCTTTCTGCTTGTTGACGAAGCTCTAGCGCGGTGTCGATATCATGTTGTTCGACTACTCGCTCACCGCCGTTGACAGTGGCAGGACGCGGGTGCTCTTGAGAGCCGCAGACTGGGCAGGGGTGTTCGTCGTTCAGTTGCTGAGCTAGCGTGAAGGCAGCCTGCGCGTATCTGTCGCGTTGCAGTTGTTCAGCGACCTGCGCGCGTTGGGTTCTTGTGCGTTCAGCATCGTGTAAGGCGCTCTTTCGTTGTTCGCGCTGTTGGGTAGCGCGCTCGAGGGATTGTGAAAGCTCAACAATGCGGGCTGAAGTTTTCTCGGTGGTGAGAGCGCGTTCTAGCTCCACAGCAATATGTTCTAAAGCTTCGAGCTCTTGACTGATGCTATCGCGTTGCTCTTGGGCATCTTTCAGCTGTACGTCTTCTTGATTCCACTGCACACGACGGCGTTCTGCCTCAGCCCTGAGTTTTGCAAGGTTTTTCTGTGTTTCGACCCTTTGCTGTTCTGCAGTGACCAGTGCTTCTAACTCGGTGAGCGGTTGTTGCAGGGTTTCCTCATCAAGTTTCTCGGCAGAGACGGTTTTGAGGGTTGCTTCAGGATGCTGCGGCTCTGCTGCTTCTACGATGCGCCTTAGACGCTCTGCCGCGCTAGTGCGCGTCCTTTGATGGTCATCTTGCGCCGCATCCGCGTCCTGGTGCGCAGCGGTGGCAGTTTCGATGTAGGCGTGGATTTCTGCCGCTTGCTCAGCCCGTTGTGCGCGGACTTTAAGCTGTTCGATGTTCTCACTTTGCTGGCCCAGCTCTTCTTTGCGCGCGAGTAAAAGGTGGTAGGTATCCCAGTCTTTGGCTCGGTCAGCGAGCTGACGATGCTTCTGGCGAGCTTCCGGAAGCTGTTGGTCAAGCCCCGAGCGCACAGTCGACAGCGCATCGAGAGAATTATTGACCTCTAAGAGGTAGGCACGGTGCTTTGTCACAAAGGCAGGCAGATTTTCTGCCTCTTGGGGGTGGTCAGTTTCTTCGGGGAGCTCTTGTAGAGACTGGGCCACAGGCTCTACTGGCGTCTCAGTATCTTCGGCAGAGTGAGCGTCCAAAAACTCCTGAGCTTCGCGGATGCGAGCACGCGAGAACGCATCGTCAAGCTGACTCTCTAGCTCCTCCAGTTGACGAAGGGAGGTTTCTGCACGGTTTTTGGCAGCTAGGGCGCGCGCCATGAGTTCTGCCTGGATCTGCTCGTATTCGTAGGAGCCGAAGAGCTTCTTGAGTAGTCCTTCGCGCTCAGTAGAGCTTGAGTTCAAGAATTTAGCGAACTCTCCTTGCGGCAGAAGAATAACCTGCACAAATTGTTCGCGTTTGAGGCCGATCGTTTGCTCGATGTAGGCACCGGCTTCATCGTTCCGGCTTGAAATAGAGACCCATTCGCCGTCTTCCCAGCGGTCCAGCTGGGTTTTAGCGTGTTCTTTCACTGCCCCGTATTTGGAGCGCGTAGAGGGACGCATCCACTCTGGGCTGCGGTAAATACGGTAGCGAACCCCGCTAATGGTACATTCAAGCTCTACCCATGGAACCTCATTCTCTGCAGCAAAGTGCGAGCGCAGATCCGGACGTCCGGTGGATGTGGTGCCGTAGAGCGCGTAGCACAGCGCATCGAGAATTGAAGATTTACCGGCACCTGTTGGACCGTTGAGTAAGAAGAGTCCGGCATCGTTGAGGACATCAAAGTTTAGTGTCTCTTTGCCGGCGAATGGCCCGTAAGCATTGAGGGTGAGTTGGTGAATAATCATCGAGAAACACTCTCACTTTCGATGTGTGCAAGTACCTGCTGCATGTAGCTGTGTTCGGTCGGTGTCAGTTCATTGCCCAGCACGTATTCAAAGAAATCATCGCATACCTCATTGATCGGTTTAGTGGGAGAGACTCTCGCAGGAGCTACACGTTGGGTTTGTTCTGCGCCTTGCGGTTCAAAGTACAGTTCAGAGACGTTTGCAAAGGATTCTTTGAGTTTTTCAAGGGCGTGGGGCGGACGATTGGCGTCGGTGAGCGTAATGCTGAACATGGCGTCGGGCGACAGTACAGCTTCCGGAGCGCTCAGCACCTCATCGAGGGTGCCACGAAGTTTGATGAGCTCAAGTTTGGTCTGCCACAGGTGCTCCCGGATATCTCGTATACCGCTGTGATCTACATCGATCATCCATGCGCCCTTACGGTGGAAAGCTTCAGAGAATGAAAAAGCTAGAGGGGAACCTGAATAACGCACAGTTTCAGTGATTTTCTGCTTGCCGTGAAGATGCCCCAGCGCGGCATAATCTACAGTCTCAAAAACGGATGCAGGTACGGTTTCAAGCCCTCCAACACTAATATTTCGTTCAGAATCAGAAACCTCAGGAACCTGCGCTGACGAGGCGAAACAGTGTGCCATAGCGATGCTAGCCGTGTACGTATGTTCGGTGAGGTGCTCCCCTACCTGCTGCATAGCGCGGCTCAAGACCGCGGTGTGTTGCGCCGGCACGTCCCAACGCCCTGCAAAAGCACGCGGCTCCAGGTAAGGAATACCAAACACCGCAACCGTTACCCCGTCTTTCGTCAGTTCCACGGGCTCAGCCAGCCGGCTAGCATCGGTCAGAAAATACACCTCAGCTTTGCGTAAAAGATCGGATGCGAAACCTAGACGGAGCGCAGAGTCATGGTTGCCGCTGGTGGCAACTACGGCGGCACCGGCATCCACTATTGCACTCAAAGCATGAGAAAACAGCGACACCGTGTCGGGGCGAGGCTGCGCCTGATCATACACATCACCGCTAATCAGCACGGCATCAATATGCTCGGTAGAAACCAATTCAACCAGCTCTTGCACGAACTCTTTGCACAGCTCGTGCAGTGAGGTTCCGTGAAAAGTTCTGCCTAAATGCCAATCAGAGGTGTGAAGAATACGCATAATTCCAGTGTACTGAGCATCGGCTCAAAGCGCGGGCGAGAAACTATATATGACTCGCGACTGGCTGAGTTTCACCCCGGTAAGATAAAAATATGACTGATCGTTTTCTAGCGCCCGATGCAACAAACCCACGCTATATCACCACCGTGGATGCAGTACTCGCTGCTGCCCTGACTACTCCTCCTGCGGGATCATCTATCGCACCAGCGTCTTCGCAACTTCTCCTGTATACCCTTGATGGGATTAGCGAAGTTCTAGAGTGGAACAATGAAGGCGCTGCGGCAGACGAGTTCGCCTGCATTTGGCTTGCGTTCACCCGCTGGCTACGTACGACGGGGGCACCGGTATCAGATAATGTCCCGTTCGCTCTAGACCGTCCCATCGATGCCTTGCCGTTGATGTCTTCCAGCGCGCATCAAGAGGCATCGGTCGTAGATATTCTCAATACAGGTCAGATGCAACTACTGTCTAAATCATCGGTCAGGCACGTCAACTCCCCCAGTGTGCTCATCTGGAGCACCGCTTTTGGTCTCCTACCCGTTAAGGATTATCAAACAGTAACCAAGCTCAGCTCTCATACCTGCGCTCTTACTCACGGTGATTCTCGCACGGTGCTCTCTGCCATGTGTGTTGCATTGCTCGTTCGTTCCATGGCGTCAGCTACGTCGGATGCTTCCGTGGAATTTGCGGTTCGAGAACTGCGCGACTGGCTGGCTAACTACTCGAATGCTGATTTCGCCGCACAAGCAACGTCGGTTCTTGCTCTGGTTGATCAAGCTCTGGTAGCCCGCAATGAGCCGCTGACCGTTGAGCATCTGCGTCAAAAATTCGAGGACGCCCGCACCGCCTCTCAGATGCTTGCTGCTGCTCTTTATCTGCTACTGCATGTTGAACGCACAATAGCTGAAACTTCAACTCCAGAGGATATTTTCAACGAATTCCTCTCTGATGTCTCTGAAATAGATGCAGCTCTCACCGGCAACGACCAGCAGTTGCTCTATCATCTGGTTGCTATCTTGTTAGCGGCAGCATACCCCACACCAATGACCGCTATTTCTAACGTTTCAGAGCAAGCCCACGAAGCGATTGATCTTCTGTCAGCCAACTGGCGCAAACAGCTCGGTATCGCTTAACACGAAAGCCGGTGCACGAAGAATTCGTGCATCGGCTTCTTATTTTAGAGGTGTCTTACTGCCCCATAATTTCGTGCTTATGGTCCATGAGCCAGTTGTCGGCGCGCTCCACAGCAAGACGCAAAATCGCTCCGCCCATACCGCTGTGAACGGTATATGCAACCGCTTGCAACGCCAGGAGCCTAGAAACAATCTTCGCTCGAGTGATTTCTTCTTCGGTCGCAGCTTTTCGTAGGCTCTCCCAGCCGTACCAGTTACCCAATGCGGCCAGATCGAAAGCGGGGTCAGCTATCGTCACATGGTCCCAATCAATCACACCCGCTAGGCGATCCCCCTGCCACAAGATGTTATGTCCCGCTAAATCACCGTGTACTAGCACCGGTTCTACCGGATCAAGTTCTAGCACGCTATCGATGACCGCGTGAGCAATTTTCTGGTTAGTTTTAAGCAAGAGCGGAACCACGTCCTGTCTCAGGGTACGAACCCAGTCTGTACCACCCCAGTGCGCGTGAGGGTCATCGAGGTAGGGCTCCCAGCCTGTGGTGTCAATCTTTTTAAGACTGTTGACTAGGGTGGCGAGCGCTTTTTCTGGCGCTGGCCCCGGCTTCCGAGGCTCACCTTTAATCCAGGTGGTACCGACCGCCGTGTGGCCGTTGCGAGTAATGACGCGGGTGATAGGACGCGGCACTTCGTAAGGTAAATCGGTCGGAAGACGCCGGAGAATCTCGGTGCGTCGTGCCACCATAAACGCGGTTTTGTCCGTTTTGGCGACGCGCACACTCAACTGGTTTCCCATGTTGATAATGATGTGTGCTGAGCCCGAATGACGGACGTCCCAGCGGTCGAGGGCGACATTGACACCGGCCTGAGTCATGACCGCTTTGACCACGGCCATAGACCTCATTTGCTCCAGGTGCGCGACCATTGGCTATTTCACCCTTTTCAATGCTCTATCTGTGATACGTGTTACTCTACATCAAGAGCTCGGCGAAGATGCGGAATCAGCGCTTTAAATGCTTCAGCTCGATGGCTCATCGAATTTTTAATTTCGGGGCCAATCTCTGCACAGGACTTACCAGCCAGCTCACCAGTAAGTGCGGCAGGTGCCAGGATGGGATCATACCCAAATCCCCCTTCGCCGCGCGGTTCGCGCAGAAGCGTCCCCGGCAGCTCACCGTGCTCGACGGCCGTTTCGCCCGTCGGAGTCGCCATGGATGCTGCACACATAAATCGTGCGCCGCGGTGTTCATCAGCGATATCAGAGAGCTGCGCCAAAAGAAGGTTGAGGTTAGCGGTGTCATCGCCGTGCGCTCCCGCCCAGCGAGCCGAGAAAATACCGGGGGCTCCGTTGAGCACATCAACAGCTAGTCCAGAATCATCAGCGATAGCAATCAGCCCTGTATGGTGAGCTGCAGCGCGTGCCTTGAGCAGGGAATTTTCGGCGAACGTAATGCCGTGCTCAACCACATCTGGCACATCAACGTCTGCGGCGCTAACCACCTGAGCATCGACGTCCAAACCTTCAATCTGACCTCGTAAAATTTCACGAAGTTCGCGAAGCTTACCCTGATTATGGGTTGCTAATACGACGCGGGGCTGCATTCTTTAGCTCTCCAAGGTTTCGTTCTGGATGCGGGTTAGCTCTTTGGTGCCAACCAGGGCAAGGTCGAGTAAGGAGTTGAGTTCATCGCGGTCGAAGGGTGCGCCCTCTGCAGTGCCCTGAACTTCAACGAACTTACCGTCACCGGTAACGACAACGTTCATGTCGGTCTCAGCGCGAACATCTTCAACATACGGAAGATCAAGCATGGGCACACCGTCGATAATGCCCACCGAAATAGCAGATACAGAACCTGTCAGTGCCTTAGCGTTTTGAGGAAGAATTTTTTCGTTCTTAGCCCACTCGATAGCTTCTGCTAAGGCAACATAGGCACCGGTAATTGCCGCAGTGCGGGTGCCGCCATCTGCTTGAAGAACATCGCAGTCAAGAACAATAGTGTTCTCGCCCAATGCCTTGGTATCAATGATGGCGCGGAGCGAGCGACCAATCAGACGAGAAATTTCGTGGGTGCGTCCACCAATTTTTCCTTTGACGGACTCGCGTGATGAACGAGTACCCGTAGCGCGAGGCAGCATCGCGTATTCAGCAGTGACCCAGCCGGTGCCTTGCCCCTTGAGCCAGCGCGGCACGCCTTCGGTGAACGACGCGGTGCACAGCACACGGGTGTTTCCGAATTCGATGAGAGCCGAGCCTTCAGCATTCTGTGACCAACCGCGAGTAATTTTTACTTCGCGCAGCTGATCGGTAGCGCGTCCGTCGGCACGGGTTACAGTGGTTTCGCTCATAGTTATCTCCTAGTGCGTAGAACAAGTAATCAAAGAATTTAAGAATGACGCTGCACAACGTTGAGCGTTGTCGTGGGCGGGTGCAGCTCTGAGACGCGAGGCGGTTGCACCTCGTAGCTTGCAGATACCTCCGCTAATTCAACGGAACCATCGAAAACACTACGAGCTTCTGCCAGAATTTCCTGCGGATCATTCCAAACAGGCAGGTGGGTGAGCAAAAGATTTCGAGCATGAGCTTCCCGGGCAACGTCCCCGGCACGCTTACCGGTCAAATGGATGCCGCGCAACGCGTCGTCGCGTCCCTCCTGATAAGCCGCCTCACACAAGAACAAATCAGCGTTGTGCGCTGCCTCAACAACACCCGCGCAGTAGTCAGTATCACCGGAGTAGGTCAGCACTGTATGCTTTCCAGCAACATCACATTCAATACGCAGGGCGTAAGGCTCCTTCGTCGGGTGCAGAACCTCAAACGGAGTAATAGTGAGAGGACCAATTTTCACCATTTCATGGTGCATCCAACTGTGAAAATCGAATTCGGTGCTCATGCCAATTTCATCGTATTGCCCATGAGAATGGCGCAAATAATCGTGCAAGTCCGACGGTCCGTACAGCGGGATAGGTCCCTTGCTCCATCCGCGAGGATCCCACTTCACCGCCACATGCACACCCGAAAGGTCAATGCAATGATCAGGATGCAAATGCGACACCAAAATCGCGTCAATATCCTCAAGTTTGACGTGACGTTGCAGAACCCCCAAAGCACCGTTGCCCATATCTAAAATGATGCGCCAGGTCTTACCGGCAGAATCCGTTGCCGAAACCATGTAGCAAGATGCGGGTGAATCCGGGCCCGGAAAGGAACCCGAATTGCCGATGACAGTCAAACGCATAGAGCTTCCCTTTTCAGTGAAAATACTCGATTATCCGCGAGTTGAATCTACGGACGGATCGATAGTGATAGTGGGTGTATGGGCAGCAGGGGGCACTACAGCAAGAGAACCGGTAGGGTAACGCTCAGCCACAGAGTTAGTGTGACGCACGGTTGCAACCTCAGGACCTAGAAAACGGTGAGCCAACCGCTGGAAGGTCTCAGTTTCGCCTGTTGCCAAAAATTCGTGGTGAGTTTCAAGCTCGGAGTTTCTTTCCATCCCGTGGCGAACCAAAGCTTTAAAAACGTCTTTTGCAGATTCTTCTGACGAAGATACGAGGGTCACGTCATCGCCCATAATGTACGAGATAACACCGGTCAGTAGCGGGTAGTGAGTGCACCCCAGAACCACGGTGTCAACGCCAGCATCCTTGAGCGGTTGCAGGTACTCTTGAGCAGTCTCAAGAAGCTCGGGGCCGGTAGTGATGCCTTTTTCAACAAATTCGACAAATCGCGGGCAAGGCACAGAGATAATTTCAATATCGCTGGCAATAGCAAAGGTATCTTCGTAGGCACGCGACGTCACTGTAGCTTCAGTTGCAATCACACCAACTTTGCGATTGCGAGTGGCAGCAACAGCACGACGGGCAGCAGGCTGAATAACCTCAACCACCGGGATGCCGTAAGTACGGGTATAGCGCTCGCGGGCGTCCCTGAGAACAGCCGCGGATGCGGTATTACAGGCAATCACTAACAGCTTGACACCAGAATCCACCAGCTCGTCCATGATTCGTAGCGCGTGAGCTCGAACCTCTGCAATTCGCAACGGACCGTAGGGCCCATGAGCGGTATCCCCCACATAGATAATTTGTTCATGTGGCAACTGATCCATAATTGCGCGCGCCACCGTCAAACCACCCACACCAGAATCAAAGATTCCGATGGGAGCAGAGGGCGTCGGATGCGCAGGCACCTGAGACCCCCAAGCGGAGGCTACGGTGTGCGGCGTGTCAGTCGAATTCATAATTACCTTCGAACAGTAGTCTGATGCTGCCAAGATTGCTGTTGTAGCGATAACTAAACAGGTAAATGAGGGCGTTATCACGCGTTATGGCGGCGTTCATGCCCGATTATTACGCACCGTGGTGAAGTGCTGCGCGGGGCTAAAAATTAGTTCTCTAATGATTCAAGCATCGCCGTCATGAGGGTGTCTTGAAGCCAGGTGGTGAAGTTGTACAACAGGCCCATGTAGCCTGCGATATCTTCCACGGATTCAGGTTCAGAGTACAGGCGTTCGATGCGAGCGGAATCCTCATCGGTGGCCAGGTTGAGACGAGCACCCAGCGTCAGACGCACATCGTTGAGGGCACTTGCCCACGCATGGGCGTGTTCTTCGTTCAGCACAACCCGCTGGTTCTGAACGTCCATAGATGCCAGAGCTAAAGCTGACATTTTTTGCTCGCGCAGGTTCAGTTCAGTGAATTTTCGGAATTCATCGGCAACCTCGGGGTCGTCGCTCGCGATGGGAAGCATACGTAAAACTGCGTTATCTGAGGGCGGACGCGCATCCGTCTTGATTCCCAACATGCGCTCAAATTCATCGACACTGTCTAACTCTTCAGGCTCAAGAGTGAGCGCAACGTCGTCAAAAAGTTTGGTGAGAAGTTTGATTTCTTCAGGGTCAAAATGCGCTACGTACCCTGCCGGTGTTTTTCTAAAGCCTTCAGCCATTTAGTTCTCCTGCACTCTTTCAAATGTTGCCCACAAGCCCCAACGGTGCATAGCTGAGGTATGCTGTTCCGCTTCTTCACGGGAACCCACGAAAACTACTGCTTTGCCTTCTTCGTGTACCGCAAGCATCAGTTTCTGAGCTTTTTCAGCGCTGAAGCCAAAGTGAGAGCGAAACACGTACGTCACGTAGCTCATCAGGTTGACAGGATCGTTCCACACAATCACTTTCCACGGAGTATCTGGTGCCACAGATTCATCGGAATCAATGGACGGAAGCGTCATCGCTTCGGGCTCTGCCACTGACAGAACCGCGGTAGAACAAGCCACAGTCAATCCTTTCCACGGCATTTAGGTACACCGTGTCACTTATGTGCGCTAACTTCTCTATCCTAAACTACCTGTCAGTATCAGCAAGGGGGCACCGGTTTATCTCATAGCCAAAGTGATTGGCTATGCGCTACTTTTTCATGAAGTCGCGTCATGCCACGAACGAACACAGGGGTGAACTTTTAGCAGTTGGCCAGCCAAAACCACTAAAATGGACCCGTGGCTTTATCAACAGCATTAATGACAGATCACTACGAACTCACCATGTTGCAAGCCGCCCTACAGTCGGGCGCTGCGCATCGCACCTGTGTTTTCGAAGTATTTACCCGCTCCCTCCCCGCAGGACGCCGCTACGGTGTGCTTGCCGGCACCGGACGGTTTCTTGAAGGACTCCAGAATTTCAAGTTTTCCGAGCGTGAGCTGAATTTTCTGGCCGAGCGCAAGGTAGTCAATGAAGAAACTATTGAGTACCTGAGAAACTTCAAGTTCACCGGCAATATCTACGGCTACGCCGAAGGTGAGATTTTCTTCCCGCACTCCCCCGTGCTACAAATCGAAGGAACCTTTGCCGAAGCTGTCATTTTAGAAACGTATCTGCTGTCCATCTTGAACTACGATTCAGCGGTGGCATCGGCGGCCTCACGCATGAGCATTGCAGCGGGCACGCGTCCTTGCCTAGAAATGGGGTCACGACGCGCTCACGAAGAAGCAGCAGTCGCCGCCGCACGCGCCGCTGTTATCGCCGGTTTCACCTCAACCTCTAATCTTGAAGCTGGATTGCGCTATGGTCTGCACACTATCGGCACCAGCGCCCACGCCTTCACTCTTTTGCACGATACCGAAGAGGACGCTTTCCGCGCTCAGCTGGATTCACTGGGTCTTGATACCACCTTGCTCGTTGACACCTACGATGTCGAAAAAGCAGTGCGACTTGCGGTTGAACTTGCCGGTGATCAGCTCGGGGCTGTGCGCCTGGACTCCGGTGATCTCGTGGCACAAGCGATGTGGGTTCGTGAACTTCTTGACTCCCTGGGCAATCAGAAAACCAAAATCACTGTGACTAGCGATCTTGATGAATACGCGATTGCCTCGCTTGCGGCCGCCCCTGTTGACTCGTACGGCGTCGGTACTAAATTGGTCACCGGTTCGGGTGCGCCGACGTCCTCGATGGTCTACAAGATTGTGGCACGTGAAAACAGCGAAGGCGTCATGGAGCCCGTTGCTAAAGCATCTAAGAACAAGTCTTCTGTGGGTGGCCGCAAGAACGCCGTCCGCCGAATCAATGATTCCGGCGTAGCAACCGCAGAACTCATTGGTGTTGACGTTACCGCCCCCGCTGATTCTAATGATCGTGAACTGCTCGTAGATTTCGTCATCAATGGTGAGCTACAGCCCGGCTTCACGGGTGCCGAAGGTGTGCGCGCAGCGTCCACACGACACGCTCAATCGATTCGTGAATTACCGCGCAATGCGTCCAGGCTGTCAGCGGGTGAACCCGTGATTCCTAGCGAATTTATTGTCAAAGAACAGACCAACTAGTCGAAGGATTTTTAATGCCCAAGGCACTTATTATCGTTGACGTCCAGAACGATTTTTGTGAAGGTGGATCGCTTGCAACCGAGGCGGGAGCTGAAGTTGCTGCGCTCATCAGTGAGTACGTTGAAAACCACCACACGGAGTACGAGGCAATCGTTGCAACGCAGGACTGGCATGTAGACCCGGGCGAGCACTTTAGCGAGACCCCGGACTACAAGAATTCCTGGCCGGTACACTGCAAAGCTGAATCTTTTGGGGCTGAGCTTCACGAAGACTTAGATACTGACTACATCACCGCTTACTTCCGTAAAGGCGAGTTCGAAGCCGCGTATTCGGGGTTTGAAGGCCTGCTGGCGCCAGAAGATACCGTGATGACCGGTGAACGCGACGTAAATGCGCCGGTAGCACCAGAGACCCCGAAGGTGTCGCTGGATGACTGGTTGCAGGAGCAGGAGATTACCGATGTTGATGTTGTCGGTATCGCCACCGATTTCTGTGTTCGAGCCACGGCGCTGGATGCGGTAGATGCCGGATACGAGACCCGCGTGCTCACCGATCTTACTGCACCAGTATCTGAGGAAGGTTTCGACACCGCGCTTGAAGACTTTGAGGACGCCGGTGTTGAAGCCTTAGAGGTTCTGTAGGCTGTACCACTACAAAAGGTGAGGTGCTTGATATAGCCGTGTGTGGCTATATCAAGCACCTCACCTTTAGTGTGTTCTCTTCTTTATTTTCGACCCAAGAACCAGTCTTGCAGTTTATCCAGGCGCGCCTGCAACTGCTCCGCATTGGCCTGGGGCACAGCGGGACCGCCGCAGATGCGACGCAATTCGTTGTGAATTGACCCGTGCGGCTTGCCTGTTTTAGCTGCCCAGGCTGACACGTTTTTAGCTAGCTGGTTGCGCAGGTTCTTCAGCTGTCTATGGTCAACGACGCTGGGCTCCTGAGCTCGTGCCGATGCGGGACGCTTGGACGCGTATTCCTGTTGACGTGCGCGTAGCAAAGTACCTACCTGATCGGCGTCGAGGAGTCCGGGAATACCCAAAAAGTCTTGGTCTTCATCGGTTTGCTCATCCATTCCGCCCATTGAAAACTCTGAACCATCAAAAAGCACACCGTGGAAGGATGCTTGAGAGCCGATAGCTTCAAACTTACCGCGGGTTAGCTGATCAGATGCGACCTCTTCTTTATTTGCCTCGTCAATGAGGTGGTCATCGAGGCCTTCATTGAGCGGGTCTTGCGGCATCTCATCTGCCGGGGATTTACGGTCGAGCGCGTGGTCGCGTTCTTCTTCCATCTCGTTGGCAAGCATCATCAGCTGTGGAACGGACGGCAAAAATACCGACGCGGTTTCGCCGCGTTTACGGGCTCGCACAAAACGTCCGATAGCCTGCGCGAAAAACAGCGGCGTAGATGTTGAGGTTGCGTAAACGCCTACTGCTAGACGCGGAACATCAACACCTTCTGACACCATGCGCACCGCAACCATCCAGCGCGAGGTACCTTCAGAGAACTTATCGATATTATTTGATGCTTCTTTATCGTCAGAAAGAATGACCGCCGGCTTCTCACCTGTAATTGCCTGAAGCTGCGCGGCGTAGGCTTTCGCATCCGCGTGGTCGGTAGCAATAATCAGCGCACCGGCATCGGGCACCGTCTTACGAACTTCACTCAGGCGCTTGTCGGCAGCCGACAAAACGGTGGGAATCCACTGACCTTGAGGGTCTAAAGCAGTGCGCCACGCTTGAGCGGTGACATCTTTGGTAAAGCCTTCGCCAAGGTTCGCCGCCATTTCTTCGCCGGCTGAGGTACGCCAACGCATCTGCCCGGAATACGCCATAAAAATGACGGGGCGAACCACATGGTCCTTAAGAGCCGGGCCGTAACCATACGAATAATCTGACTTAGAACGACGGATGCCGTCCTTATCTTCCTCATATTGCACAAAAGGAATCGCCGCGGTATCAGAGCGGAAAGGGGTACCCGTCAGGGCAAGACGTCGATGCGCGGGCTCAAAAGCTTCGCGCAGACCGTCGCCCCAACTCAGTGCATCGCCGGCGTGGTGAATCTCGTCCATAATCACCAGCGTCCTGCCGTTTTCGGTACGAGCGCGGTGAAGAAGCGGTTTGTTGGCAACCTGAGCGTAGGTCAGTGCCACCCCCTGGTATTCGCGACCGTGTGAGCCATCTGAGTTTTTGAAGTTGGGATCAATGGAAATACCGACGCGAGCTGCGGCATCGGCCCACTGACGTTTGAGGTGATCGGTAGGCGCAACCACCGTCATACGGTTGATGGTGCCACGATTAAAGAGTTCTTTTGCCACGGTCAATGCAAAGGTAGTTTTACCTGCACCGGGAGTCGCCACAGCCATGAAGTCCCGCGGGTTGGTGGCAAAGTACTTCTCCATAGCCTCTTGCTGCCAGGCACGCAGCTTTGGCGCGGTACCCCATGCTGCGCGTTCAGGAAACGCCGGAGGAAGATCTGCACCTGCACCAAATAGGGTGGGCTGTTCGTGACCGCTCATAAAATCCTCCATTGACGATGTTATTGATGCGCGAGGTGAGATCACCGCGCATGTTCAAGCTTTAAGATTCTAGCCGTGCGCGCTGGTAAAAGCACAGTGCAGCAGATAGCTAAATAATCACATTGTTTGCACCGGTGACGTCAGTAGCATGCCTTAATGTCGCGTGCACGTTTACTTAATATTTTGAATTTTTTGTTTTGCGGCCCGGCGCTGTCACGCTATAGTAATTAATACCCCCAGGGGGTATTTCAATGATTGGAGTCAACCATGAAGTTTTCACCGCGTCTTTTGGCAGTGCCCGCATCCGCTCTCCTAGCTCTCACGCTCACAGCCTGCACTAACGCGTCCTCTCCCACGAGCGAAAATTCACCGTCCACCTCAGCCTCAGCAATGGACCATTCTCACCACGACATGGCTCATTCAATGGATGGCGGTCCCGCGCCTGAGGGTATCCAGGAGGCCAGCAACCCGACTTTTCCGGTGGGTTCCAAAGTCACCCTCACCACTGACCACATGGACGGCATGAAGGACGCGCCCGCTACAGTGGTTGGAGCATACGACACCACCGTCTACCAGGTGGACTACACCCCCACTACCGGTGGCGAGCGCGTCACCAACCATAAGTGGGTCGTACAAGAAGAGCTTGACGTACCGTCTTCTGAACCTCTGAAGGTTGGCGATACAGCGACCATCACCGCTGATCATATGGAGGGTATGGAAGGTGCTGAGGCAACCATCAGCGGCGTTACCGACCAAACCGTTTACATGGTTGATTACGAGTCGGACGGCATGACCATGAAAAACCACAAGTGGGTCACCGAAGATGAAATGAAATCCGCTGAATAAGTTACTTCTCTTTTAGAACACATGAGGGTGTCTACCGCACGGTAGACACCCTCATGTATTAGTTTTCGTCGTCCTTGCCAGGAGCTAAACCTTCATAGACTTCTTTGCACTGCGGGCAAACAGGAAACTTCTCAGGATCTCGCCCGGGAGTCCAGATCTTGCCGCACAAGGCACGCACGGGCTCACCCGTCAGCGCTGATTCCATGATTTTTTCTTTGCGGACGTAGTGCGAAAAACGTTCGTGATCGCCGGGTTCAGCTGCCTGAGTTTCTTCACGTTCTAGAACAGCCGTACCGCCAGAGGTAGTCGGTGCAAACGGATCCTCAACACCGGGAATTGATGACATCTATGCGCTCCTTGAATATTCAATCAATGGGTTTTTATTCTAGTCCACAACCTCTATCATCGTCAGCTTTCTCGCTACGCGGCTCTAGTAACACGTTGCAATGTGTCTGCGGCCTTCGCATCGTACCGATGAGCACCAGCGCGTAAACCGAGCATGATGCTGGCACAGCCGATGACTAAGCAGGCAACCGCCCCAACCCAACCCCACAGAGAATTACTGGTGAATTCTTGGACGCCCCAAAACACTAGACCGGGAATGCTACTGGCCAGCAAGACCAGCATGTAGCAGGCACGAGCAATTCCCTTAGAAAAACCGTCCGGATTACGCTGAGTTTTCCAGGGGCTGGTTCCCGGCGGTGGCGTTGGCAAAGTAATCACCATATCCATGTATGCGCCCAAACCAATGCCGTTGAGAAGCATCATCACCGATAGCCCCATCATGATCGGCAATGACGCGTATCCCCCGCTCACAAACGCCATCAGCAAGGTACCCAGCACAATGATGGGGAACATCACAACCAGGACGCCGGTTGCACGGCCGATGCGGTCATCGATACCGCGCAGCGGTGCAAGAACGTGCATTGAAAAGGCCGAATTATCATACGAGACCAGGTATGCAAATAGATAGCCTGCCATCGCCGGGAGAAAGACAACGAGAAAGAAGTTTGTTCCGCCGCTCTCCCCATTCACGTAAATAGCCGAATTCATCATGGCGAAAATGATGTAGAACGCTGGAATCATCACCACCATAAAGCTTGCCCTAGGATCTTTGAGGATGGTGAGAACTGTTCTGGCTGCAATAGCGCCGCGCGGGGTGGCGGGGAATTTACCGAGCAACCCAAGATCTCCCGTTTTTACAGATTTGGTTGCTACGTTCCCTGCGTATGCGCTCACGTTACGCATAGTCTTGGCAAGGTGACGATGCCACAGCCACCACGCCACCGTAGCGTAGATAACGGAAAGCATCAGGCACAGCGAAGCACCACCCCACTGCCCTTTCACGAGGTGAGCGGGAATACCCCAGAAGGACGCTAGCGGAGTGAAGCTCACCGCATCGACAATCCACGGCGCTCGCTCCCAGAGCGCTACCAAACCGGTGCTTGCGAATCCCAGAAGTGGTCCGGCCGCAATCAGCAGTAGAAAAGCGAGAGTGTTCATGAGCTGCAAAGATCGGCGGTTAGACCGCAATCTCAAGCTCACCACGGTAATAAATCGCGAAACAGCAATCGTAGTTACGCAGGCCAACACGAAAGCCGCTAAAAAGCCCAAAATCGCCAGTGGTGCATGCAAAAGACTCAAGACCATTGCGAGCATAAACAATAGCGTGATGATGCCCGGCAAACCGATGAACGCACCAATAAATTGGCCAAGCTGAAGGTCCTTGGTGCGAATCGGATAAGCCACCAGCCGGTCGGGGTCAAGCGTGGCATCGGCACCTGAGACCACTAAGGGCACGACCCACCACAAAAGGCTGATGACGGCACCGGCCCCCACCAAAAAAGTAAAGACAGCATCGGGATTACCGCTCAGCATCACGGCGACAAAAGAAAAACCCACTAGGCCGCCCAAAGCGTAAAACGCGCCAAAGATGATGCCAACCCACGCCCACGGATTTTTCCGGAAACCAGCTTTAAAGTACGCCCATTTTAGCTTTACAAGGACTGCAACCATGAAAGACCCTCACCACCTTCGTGTCGCCCGCCAACCAAAGAGATAAACCGCTCTTCTAAGCTCAGCCCGCCACGAACTTCCCCGGTAGTTCCAGCGGCCAACAAGCGTCCGTCATTCATAATCGCCACATGATCGCACAAACGCTGCACTAGATCCATGACATGCGATGAGAGAATCACTGTTCCACCGCGAGCAACAAATGCTTTGAGTATGTCCTGAATATTCGACGCCGACACCGGGTCAACAGCCTCAAAAGGCTCATCGAGCACGAGCAAAGACGGCGCGTGTATCATCGCTGCTGCCAGAGCAACTTTCTTGGTCATACCGGCTGAATAGTCCGCCACGATGCGACCGGCAGCATCCTGTAAATCCATCGCACGCAGAAGATCAGCGGTGCGAGAAGCAACCGTCTTCTCATCCAAACCGTGCAACCGGCCAGCATACGTAATCAATTGTTCGCCGGTGAGGCGGTCAAAGAGGAAAACACCATCGGGCAACACGCCAACTTTACGTTTTGCATCCAATGGCTGACTCCACACATCGACACCGGCTATGCGCACGGTGCCTTCGGTAGGACGCAGCATCCCGGTTGCCATCGACAGCGTAGTGGTCTTGCCGGCACCGTTTCGGCCAACAAGTCCGAAAAATGAGCCGTAGGGAACAAACAGGTTGATGCCGTTCACAGCTACTTTGTCATCAAATACTTTGACGAGTCCGCTAATCTCTAATGCGGCTTCGCCCACCGGTACGGTCTCAGGTTGCACCGGAGCCTGCTCATGGGCGGCGGCACTTTCTTGTTCGACCGGCGCAGGGGACGCTTGCTTATCATGGTTGGTGTAGCTTCTGCTACGAGCTTCGTCTCTCCCTGTCAGCGGCAAGTTATCATGTGGTTCTTGAAAGTGATGTGGTTGTGTCATAGTTTCACACTAACCCATAAATAGTGACATCCACCTCATTCCAGGGGATGAAAAAGGAGGCGAAACCGCAACAAGTGACTTCACCCCCTTGAGACCTATTCGGCTCTTAGAAAATAGCCATCATCAAATCGGCACGAGCCTTTGTGACGCGAGGGTCTGCTGAACCCACCACCTCAAACAAGTCGAGCAGTCGCTGACGCACAACATTCTTGGTATCAGCATCTACCACCTTGAACAAAGAAATCAATCGGTTGAACGCATCCTCAACATGACCTCCGGTGACATCCAGATCGGCAACGTTCAATGCCGCTTGGACATCGGTTGAGTCAGCCGCAGCTTTTTGACGCTCATCTGCCAGATTTAAACCGCTCACGCGCTCAAGCAGGCCCACCTGAGCCAGCCCGATTTTCGCGTCCTTATCACCTGGATTTTCGTTGAGCGCCTGTTGATAAGCTACGCGAGCACCTTCGTAATCGCCAGCGTCAATTGCGTCCACCGCTTTTTGGTGCAGCGGCGGAAGAGGCTTTTCGTCTTCATCCGCAACATTCGGCTCGAATCCGCCGGGCAACTGTTGCTGAGCAGCTACTTGAAGCACCTGCTGCAACACCTGGAGCATCTGTTCTTCGGTCACCTGCGAATTAAACATGGGAGCAGGCTGACCGTTAATTACGGCTACAGCGGCGGGAACGCCCTGAATTTGGAAGGCCTGACCAATTTCAGGATGCTTGTTGGTATCGACCGCCGCAAGCAAGAGGTTGCCGCCTGCGGTATTGATAATGCGTTCTAAGGTGGCCAGAGTGTCTTTGGATGCCGGTGAGTGGTCAGCCCACATCACAAAGATGACTGCACCCTGGCTGGAGAGTTGCACGTACTTTTGAAAATCTTCTGCGCTTTCAACGTCAAAGCGCCAGCTAGGTTCTGAGGGTGCAGATGCTTGAGACTCAGAGGAAGGCGTCTGCGCAGAAACAGTCTGTGATAAGTCCATCGCGCCTCGAACTGACGCAGGAATGTTTTCTTCTGAAGGGGTTGGAACACCGGGGTTTGTCATGAAAAGCTCCTCACATTCTTTCTCTCTTACCGCCATTGTAAAAGGGATTGGATTTAAGACAGTGCCTCTCACGCCGCTGGCTGAATTAGAATAACTACAGATAGTCAACACACTGCGCAGAAAAGTTCAGGTTCATGTCAGAGAAACGCCCTTTTACTCACGCTCAACAAATGCTTCGCGCTACTTTTAAGCGCGGACAAGAGCAGCGTGCGGCTGCAACTCGTGCCCCGGAACCCAGGTTTACCGAAAAGTTTGAAGACAGTGAGACGACCCCACAACCTACTTCAGCTGACAAGGTAGTACCGTGGTCGGGTCAGAACCAATCAGCTAACTATTCTGCATCAAGCACTATCGCTAATCCCCTATGCTTTGGCTTTTGGGCTACGGCCGGTGTGGGATTTGCGCTGCTTGTTTTCTATATCCTCATGAATATAGGAGCTCTCGGTGGGTGGATTACTGTTGCGGTTTTCATCGCTTTGGGACTTGATCCAGCTGTTCGTAAATTTGAGTCCTGGGGCCTTCCCCGCGGGGCCGGTGTTACGGCCGTCATCCTTGCGTTTGTGGGCGTTGTCGTAGCCTTTTTCACCCTGATTATCCCGATGATTGGCCGTCAGGCAGTTTCGTTCATCAATAGTTTTCCTGCAGCTTTTGAAGATTTTCTCAACTCTGATTTTTTCAAAAACCTTGACCGGCAGTTCAGTATTCGCGCGTCGGTTGATAATGAAGTTCAGGACGCGTTTGCACATATGACGCAGGATTCTTCAACCGTCAGCGGCTTTTTCAACGGTCTGGTGACAGCAGGAACAACCCTGGCTGAGCTCACCACCGGCACCATTGTGGTGCTCATTTTGTCCATCTATTTCTTAGCGTCCCTTCCCATTATTAAAAACTGGGGTGTGCGTTTGGCACCGGCCTCCAAACGTCATCGGGTGCGCGATCTGACGGAAAAAATTACTCATTCTGTGGGCCAGTACGTGGCTGGTCAGGCTCTTGTCGCTTTTCTCAATGCCACCTACGCGTTGATTGTCATGCTCATTATCGGGGCACCGTTTCCGCTTTTGCTAGCTCTTTTTGTGCTGATTTTGACCTTCATTCCTTTGGTCGGTCCCATCTCAGCTCTGATTCTCGTTTCCACTCTGTGCCTGCTGGTGAGCTGGAAAACAGCTCTCATCTTCGCTATCTGCCACCTAATTTATCTGCAGCTCGAGGCCTACCTTATTTCACCGCGCATCATGTCTAAAGCCGTTGCAGTTCCCGGTGGTCTTGCCATCATTGCAGTCGCTGCGGGTGGCGCACTGTGGGGCGTGTTGGGCGCTCTGATTGCTATTCCGGTGGCCGCGTCCCTTCTCATTTTGGTACGTGAGGTCTTTATCCCCGTACAAGATAAAAAATAAAATTCCGGTCAGAAAAAGGCGGGTTACTTTCGCTAGAGAAGGTAGCCCGCCTTTTATTTTAAGGATGTGCTTTAGTAAGGACGCCGCGTCTGCCAGCATTTTTGATGCCAGTGGCGACGTTCTTCAATGGCTCGCTCTCGTCCAAACATATGGTCATCCTGCCACGCCACGAGATGGGCAACCCCTGGCTTAATCTGCCGGTGACAGCCGGGACATTTGTAGGTCTTGAGGGCATTGACGGACGCGATATAGGCAACAAACCAGTCGCCATCGGCCGCCGATTCGATGCGCGGAGTGGGGTCAAGAATACGCGAAATATCGCGTCCTGATGCAGGACGCGGTTTCTGCCACTTGCTCAAATTTGAGGGGGTGCGCTTTCGATTATTTTTCTTGCCCATACAACCAATCTTCGCATACTTACAGTTCCTGCGGCATTATGCATCTCACGCATCAGCTGATCATTGCGACATAGAAACCACAAACACGATGCGCTAAGGTTGTACGGTGCGTTTAGTAATTGCAACTTGCTCAGTAGATTATGAAGGTCGACTTCGTGCCCATTTGCCCCGCGCCAAGCGCTTGCTCATGGTCAAGAACGACGGCTCAGTGCTCATCCACTCAGATGGCGGCTCCTATAAGCCTCTCAACTGGATGAGCCCTCCTGCGCGCTTGCATATCGCACCGCGCGAGGAATTCGAGGGCACTACCATCGGCGAAGATATGGATGCCGATGTCAAAGAGCTGTGGACGGTTCAAGCAGCTAAAACCGATGACCGTTTAGTAATTCGCATCTACGATAAAGAACATGATTCTGCACATGAGCTGGGTATTGATCCCGGTCTCATCAAAGACGGTGTCGAAGCTGATTTGCAGCGTCTGTTAGCTGAACAGATTGAAATCCTCGGCACCGGCCATCAGTTAGTACGACGCGAATATCCCACTGCCATCGGCCCTGTCGATATTCTGGCGCGCGATGTCAATGGTGCTACGGTTGCGATCGAGCTCAAACGTGTGGGTGATATTGACGGCGTTGAGCAGCTCACCCGTTACTTGGAACTTCTCAATCGCGATCCCCTCTTGCGTCCGGTCAAGGGAATTTTCGCAGCACAGCGCATTAAGCCGCAGGCACGCACGCTCGCAGAAGACCGCGGTATTCGTTGTGTATCGCTAGACTACGATGCGATGCGCGGTGTAGACGATGTAGAGGCACGCCTGTTCTAAATACAGCGCCGGAGCTGGGTGTTAGTTGCGCGTTTTGGTGAACTCTCCAGCACGGGTGCGCCTACTGGCGTTCATCACCAACAGAACCGTCGATAGCCTCACGTAAAAAGTCTGCGTGTCCCAGGTGACGTGCCCACTCCTCCACGAGGTGCACAGCCACCCACCGGATATTCACGATTTCGCCTTCAGCAGCTAAAATTTTATCGTCCCAATTTCGGGTAGACAGTAGCTCATGTGTCTTTTTACACGATTCTAAAAGCCCTGTCACAAGGCTTTCAGTGTCTTGTTCTAACGCCCAATGAAACTCAGCATCTGCATCCTGCGTGAAATCAAGGTGGCTCCATTGCGGCATCTTGTCTCTGCCTTGAACTCTCTCTTCACGCCAATAGTCCTCCACCCACCACAGATGAGCTATCAAAGACTTGAGCGTCAAGCTGGACGGCTTGACCCGGCAGTTAAGGTCGCGATCAGAGAGTACACTTCCATCAGCATGGACGAGTTTGTTGAAAAATACTTGCTGCTGATCAGCGAGAAACCCAAGTATAGTTTGCTTCTCATCAGAAAGCAGCGGCGGTTCTTCTAGGGTCATCATTTCTAAGCTCACGATATTTCAGTATAGTTTTCAAATCCCCAGGTATATCAAAGCGCCCACCTTCAATCGGAGTGTGGGCGCTTTGATAAAGACTTCTAAGATTAGATCTTAGCGTGCTTAGCTGCGATGGTAACGCGATCGTTAGAGACGGTCAAAAAACCTTCGTGCAAACGAGTCGTCACCTTTTCACCGCTGACGGGTTGGATCAAGAGTTCGCCGTCTTCAGCAAGCAGCGCGCAGGTAGGAATGTGGCCTGCCATGATGCCGATATCACCGTTACGGGTGCGTGCTCGAACATACTTAGCTTCGCCTACCCACACGACTGATTCGCGGGATACGACCTCTACCTTGAGCGCCATGATTACTTAGCTCCAGTCTTAGCCTTGAGTTCTTCGTACTGGCGCATAACATCGTCCATGCCACCAATGTTGAAGAACGCCTGCTCGGGGATGTGGTCCACATCGCCGTTGCAAATCATCTGGAACGACTCGATGGTGTCCTTGAGCGGAACAGTTGAACCCTCAACACCGGTGAACTGCTTTGCAGTGTAGGTGTTCTGTGAAAGGAACTGCTCGATACGACGCGCACGAGAAACAACAACCTTCTGCTCTTCAGAAAGCTCGTCAACGCCAAGAATCGCGATGATGTCCTGGAGTTCCTTGTTTTCCTGAAGGATTGCGCGAACCTTGATTGCGGTGTCGTAGTGTTCCTGACCAATGTACTGGGGGTCAAGAATACGTGAGGTTGAAGTCAAGGGGTCAATCGCCGGGTACAAACCACGTGATGCGATATCACGTGAAAGCTCGGTGGTTGCATCCAAGTGCGCGAAGGTGGTTGCAGGTGCCGGGTCGGTGTAGTCATCCGCGGGAACGTAAATTGCCTGCATCGAGGTAATGGAGTGACCGCGAGTTGAGGTAATACGTTCCTGCAACAGACCCATTTCGTCTGCAAGGTTAGGCTGGTAACCCACAGCTGAAGGCATACGGCCAAGAAGGGTTGAAACCTCTGAACCTGCCTGGGTAAAGCGGAAGATGTTGTCGATGAAGAGCAGAACGTCCTGGTTCTGAACGTCGCGGAAGTACTCCGCCATGGTCAAACCGGTCAACGCTACGCGAAGACGAGTTCCAGGGGGTTCATCCATCTGGCCGAACACAAGGGCGGTGTCTTTAAGAACGCCCGCTTCTTCCATTTCAACCCAGAGGTCGTTACCTTCACGGGTACGCTCGCCCACGCCAGTGAACACTGAGGTACCACCGAAGTTACGAGCAACACGGGTAATCATTTCCTGAATCAAAACGGTCTTACCAACGCCTGCACCACCGAACAGACCAATCTTACCGCCCTTGATGTAGGGGGTCAGAAGGTCGATGGACTTGATGCCGGTCTCCAGCATTTCGGTTGAACCCTCAAGTTCAGCGAAGCCGGGAGCTGAGCGGTGGATAGGCCAGTAGGTATCAGCCTTGATTTCATCGTTTGAAACATCCAGCGCATCACCGAGAACGTTGAAGAGGTGACCCTTGACAGCGTCGCCAACGGGAACGGTGATGGGTGCGCCTGTGTCCTGAATAAGCTGACCACGAACAAGACCGTCAGTTGCCTGCAGTGAAATCGCGCGAACGATTGAGTCACCGAGGTGCTGTGCGGTTTCGAAGGTGATCTTGCGGGTTTCACCGTTGACTGTGAGGTCAGTGGTGAGCGCGTTGTAGATGTCCGGAACCTGACCGGCGGGGAATTCTACGTCGATCACAGGTCCGATAACTCGGGCAATACGACCGGTAGCGCCGCCAGTCGGCTGAGTAGCCGATTCATTCAAAGTGGCAGTCATTTTTCTCACTTACCTGGTTAAGATTGAAGATTTGGTTGAAGCAATTTTCGTAAAAATGCTTAGGAGGCGAGGGCGTCCGCGCCACTAACAATTTCCGAAAGCTCCTGAGTAATCGCAGCCTGACGAGCGTTGTTCATCAATCGCTTGTACTTCTTGATGAGCTCGTCGGCGTTATCGCCAGCAGACTTCATTGCACGCTGGCGAGATGCCAACTCAGACGCTGCTGCTTCAAGCAGACATGCGTACAGTCGTGAAGCGATGTAACGGGGCAAGAGTTCATCAAGAACTTCTTGCGGGCTAGGCTCGAATTCGAAGGCAGAATTCTGGGTGAACTGGTCGTCCTCAAGCTGCTGGCCAGGAACAATCTGCTCACCAAAATCGCGTGCCTCAGCAACGGCCAAAGGCAACAGGCGCAAAATCGTGGTTTCCTGAGTAACCATTGATACGAACTCGGTGTACACGATGTGCAAATCGTCAACGCCGCCCTGCTCGTAGGGACGCGAGTATGCATCAAGCAACGCATCGCGGATCTCTACGGCCATATCAATATTGGGGTTATCAGTATTGCCCTCCCATGCGCGTTCGTATGAACGTTCACGGAAATCAAAGTATGACTTTGCCTTGCGACCTACGAGGTACAACTGCACCTCGCGACCCTCGGAACGCAACTTCTCAATCAAGGATTCAGTCTTTTTCAAAACTGATGCCGAGTATGAACCTGCAAGACCGCGGTCAGATGCCAAAACCAAGACAGCTGAGCGACGCGAGTTCGCACTGCGGTTGATGAGCGGATGCGAAATTGAGTTCTGTGTCGCAATAGCAGTTACAGCCTTAGTCAACGCATCTGCGTAGGGGCTAGCTGCATCTGCACTTTTACGAGCCTTGTTAATACGTGAGGTCGCGATCATCTCCATCGCCTTGAAGATTTTCTTCATAGACGATGTCGAAGCAATCTTTTGACGGTAAACCCTAATCTGGGCTCCCATGAAGCTTCCTTTCTGATCCGGTGTAGTTTGTGGCTCACCGTGACGATGAGCCACAAACTACATGATCAATAATCGCTAACCGATGGTTTCCTGTGACACGTCAGAGTCAGAAGCAGGCTGGAATTCTTCATGACCAGCTGCAACCAAGTGGCTTGAACCCTCTGAACGGAAGTCACGCTTGACAACCTCAACAGCGTCCTTAAGAGCTGCCAGAGTGTCGTCTTCAAGCTTGCCTGAAGCACCGATGCTATCGAGAACTGAGGTGCTACGACGCAGGTAGTCAATGAACTCAGATTCGAAACGCAAAACGTCTGAAACTTCCAGGTGATCCAGGTGACCGTTGGTACCTGCCCAGATTGAAACAACCTGCTCTTCAACTGCGTACGGGGTGTACTGCGGCTGACGCAGAAGTTCCATCAAACGAGCACCACGAGTGAGCTGCTGCTTTGAAGCGTCGTCCAAGTCAGATGCAAACATTGCGAATGCTTCCATTGAACGGTACTGAGCGAGCTCAAGCTTGAGGGTACCTGAAACCTTCTTCATTGCCTTTGTCTGCGCAGCACCACCAACGCGTGAAACCGAGACACCCACGTCAACTGCGGGACGCTGGTTAGCGTTGAAGAGGTCTGACTGCAAGAAGATCTGACCGTCAGTAATTGAAATAACGTTGGTCGGAATGAAGGCTGAAACGTCGTTAGCCTTAGTTTCAATGATCGGGAAGCCGGTCATTGAACCTGCACCGAGTTCGTCTGACAGCTTTGCACAACGCTCAAGAAGGCGTGAGTGCAAGTAGAAGACGTCACCGGGGTAAGCTTCGCGTCCCGGCGGGCGGCGAAGAAGAAGCGACACTGCACGGTAAGCTTCTGCCTGCTTTGACAAATCGTCAAAGATGATCAGAACGTGCTTGCCGCCGTACATCCAGTGCTGACCGATTGCTGAACCGGTGTAGGGTGCCAAGTACTTGAAGCCAGCAGCATCTGATGCGGGTGATGCAACAATGGTGGTGTATTCAAGTGCACCCTGTGCCTCAAGGGTTGAGCGAACTGATGCGATGGTTGATGCCTTCTGGCCAACAGCCACGTAGATGCAACGAACCTGCTTGTTGACGTCGCCCGATTCCCAGTTAGCTTTCTGGTTCAGAATTGCGTCAACAGCGATAGCGGTCTTACCGGTCTGGCGGTCACCAATGATGAGCTGGCGCTGACCACGACCAATCGGAATCATTGCGTCGATAGCCTTGAGACCGGTCTGCAAAGGTTCGTGAACTGACTTACGCATGGTAACGCCGGGTGCCTGGAGCTCCAGTGCGCGGCGGCCTTCAGCGTTGATGGGACCGAGGTCGTCAATGGGCTGACCCAGGGGATCAACTACACGACCAAGGAATTCATCACCCACAGGAACAGACAGAACCTCACCGGTGCGGTGAACTGCCTGGCCCTCTTCGATACCGGTGAAGTCACCCAAGATGATGACACCGATTTCGCGGGTATCCAAGTTTTGTGCAAGGCCCAAAGTGCCGTCTTCAAAGCGAAGCAGCTCATTAGCCATTACTGAGGGAAGTCCCTCGACACGTGCGATGCCGTCGGACGCGGTTGCTACGCGACCCACCTCAACACGTTCTACGTTGCCGGGTTCGTAAGACGCCGCGAACTCATTCAGCGCATTACGGACGTCATCGGCGTTGATGGTCAAATCGGCCATCTTGTGTCCCTGCTCTCCTAATTTGTGGTTCTGTACCGATATACATCAGTTAGAACCTAATCTTGCTTGTGTGTTTTTCACGAAAACAGTCACCCATTGACTTTTTCGTGAAGAACAAACGAGTTGTATCTTCTAAATCACCGTCTGCCTGCACAGAGGTCACCCGTTGGGTGTTACGCGACTGCTCGATCCAGATCTGAAAGGCGGTTTGAGACGGTACCGTCTACAACCTCGTCCCCTACCTGAACACGCAAACCACCAATAACTGAAGGATCGATAGTGATATCGAGTTTCAGGTTGCGGTTGTAGACGCGGTTCAAAGAATTCTGGAGTTTCAGAATCTGAGCGTCAGACAGCGGACGTGCAGCGGTAACGCGTGCAATCCAACGGTTCTGGCGCTTGACGATGATTTCCACGAACTTTTGTGCAAGGCGCGATGCGGTGGTACCGCGTGAATGTGCGCCTGCACGTTCGAGCAAGAGCTTGCCTTCAGCAGTGGGGTTTACGCCACCGAGTGAAACTGCAAGCTTCTGCTTTGCTTCATTACTTGCTCGGCCATCGGAAAGGGCCGCCTGAGCCTCTGCAGAAGAATCAACAATATTGATAAAGGTCAATAGTTCGTTGACCACTGCTTCAAGTGCATCAGCGCCACCACGAGCTTCTGCACCAGCTGCCGCTGCTACAACCGCTACGTTTTCCAGTGCATCAGCAAAGTCTCTCTCTTCGCTCCAACGCTGTTCAGCAGCAGCTGAGACTACGTTGAAGGTTGATTCAGAGACTTTACCGGTGAACAAAGCCTTGACGATTCCAGCGCGTGCTGCAGGCTCGCGGGAAGAATCAATCAGAGCGCGGCGCAGACTGCCGTCGCGGTCAACAAGGTCAACCACAGCAAACAGCTCTTCTGCAAGTTGGGTGGGGTTCTGGTCTACGTTAGTGTGCAGAACCTCTTCCACCTTCTTCAGTGATTCAGTCGATACTCCTGTCATTACCGAGTAGCACCTGCATTTCGCTGCTCGGTTTCAAGGTCAGCAAGAAAACGATCGACCACGCGGTTTGATCGCTCATCATCGTTGAGTGACTCGCCAACAATCTTGCCAGCCAGCGCAGTTGCCAGGGTTCCTACCTCACTGCGAAGTGAGATGAGAGCTGCTGAGCGCTCTGCTTCGATTGTCTTCTGAGCGTTGTCGGTGATGCGAGTAGCCTCGACAGTTGCACGCTGCTTGTAGTCGGCGAGAATAGCTTCGCCTTCTGCACGTGCTTCTTCGCGAATCTTCTGAGCTTCCAGACGAGCACTTTCGAGCTGCTGGTTGTACTCTGCGCGAGCCGCGGCTGCCTCTGCCTGAGCCTTTTCAGCCTTGGCAAGACCACCCTCAATTGCTTCTTTACGGTCCTGATAGATCGATTCGAACATCGGGACAACGTACTTGGTGACGATGAAAAGGAGGATCAGGAACCCAATGGCGGTAATGGCGATTTCCCAGATATTCGGGAGCAGGGGGTTGGTGTGACCCTCCTCAGCTGCCATCAGATATGACATAGGGAATTTTCCTGTTCTCTAGTAAGTACGGTCAGTGATTGGCGTCTGGATTAGACGATGAAGGCAAGCACGAGGCCGAGAATAGCCAAAGCTTCAACAACCGCGAAGCCCATGAACAGCATCGGCTGCAGGGTGCGCTGTGATTCGGGCTGGCGTGCAACGCTGGTCATGTATGCAGCGAAGATCAGACCTACGCCGATACCGCCACCGATTGAAGCGAGACCGTAACCAATAGCACTCAGTGAACCGGTGATTTCCATTGTGTTTCCTTTCAACAGCGTTCAAACGTACGGGATGTGTGTGCTTGAACGGAGCTTTTATGAGGGTATATAACACTCGCCTAGATGCGAGTTGCTTTATTCGTTGCGGGGTTCCGCAAGAAAACTTTATTAGTGACCTTCTGAAACTGAACCCTGAAGGTATACAGCAAGCAGAAGGGTGAAGATGTAAGCCTGGATAACCTGAATCATCAACTCTAGGAAGAAGAGGAACAGACCCAAAGCGGTAGGAGCAATAGCTCCAACAGCGGCGATACCACCGAGCTGAGTTGCCATGTAAGCAACGAGTGAGGCTGCAACCATCATTGCCAAGTGACCACCGAACATGGTCGCGAACAGACGCAATGCGTGAGTAACGGGACGAATGATGAGGTTAGACAGCAGTTCGATCGGGACGAGGATGATGTATAGAACCGGGGGCACGCCGGGAGGCATGGTGAGGTCCTTGAAGAAGGCACCCAGCCCCTTGCGCTTGATGCCAACGCCAACCCACACCAAAAACGCAATAATTGCGATTGCGTATGCGCTACCTGCGTGAGAGAAGGACGGCAACTGAACCAGAGGAATTGAGCCGTACAGGTTGTTCACCAAAACAAAGAAGAAAGAGGTGAATAGTAAAGGCACAAATGGCTTGAAGTGGTGAACACCAATCAACTGCTTACCCAATGAGTTACGTGTGAACAGATAACCTGACTCAGCCAAGAACTGGGTGCGTGAAGGCACCATCGCCCGCTTGCGACCAGCGGCGAGGAAGAACCAGCTCACGATGACAACTGAAAGCAGAACAAGAAGCATCTGCTTGCCAAAGCCAAACGAACCGATTTGGAAGAAGTCGGGAAGATGCATTTCTTCTACAGTGGGCGCGGTATACCCCGCTGCGACAACTAGCCCGTTTGAAATCAAGGCAAGTTCCTTTCTTGCAGTGTGCGTACGCTGTAGTTGACTGCATCCATTGCAGACAACGTCGTATTGTCAAAGTTTGATGTGTATGGCCAATAAAAATCAGCGTTTATGATCTGAATTGCTCTGCGACATGTAGTAATAGACAAGATAAAACCCGCCAAAAGCACCAATAAGTGCCCCTACCCAAACAATCCATGTGGTTCCAAAAAGCTTGTCAAGCCCAAAGCCTACCAAACTCCAGAAAGCAATGCCGATTATGACATAGAGAAGTGTCATGATTGCACCGGATAATCCGCCGCCAGAGACCAGCTCCCCCGTGGTACGAAGTTTAACTTTGTCTGCATCCTGGTAATGTGAACGAGTCACGTCTAATCTCCCAAATGCTTCGCGGCTGAACCGTCATGGTCATCAAAGTACAAAATTCTCATTTTCATGATGGTTATCATTTCCACGACAAGCCAAACTGTCACGGCACAAATAGCTCCAGCAAGCATCCAACCGTTTTTAATAGCTGATGGCCAAGAAAACCCTAACAGAGCGATTCCCAAAACGAACACCTTTACTACATAGGTTGCTACTAGAGCGCGTGCTGCATTCGCCATAGAACGACGTTCTGTAATGGAGACTACAACAATACCAATACTAAAGCATAGATAGATTAAAAGTGAACCCGCCAAAAATGCCAAGGAACCTTCGTATCCCCTAGTAACTCCGCCGATCGCTAGCCCTAGCAGGGTGACTGCCCCTAAATACTTACTCACGTTGAGAAAAATATTTTTCCACGATATTCCAGAGCCGATAGAAGCCGCTGAACCGCTAACGCTCACGTCGCGTCACTTTCCTCAAAAAAGTAGGTAACGACAGGTAGCCTGCGATGATTAGAACGACCGCAAGCCCCGCCCAGACAGCTTGCTGAGTCTGGAACGGCAAGGCAACGATCGTAATGATGGAGACCAGTGCAGATACGCCGTTGACGATGAGGGCACTCCCAATATGCGAAACACCATAGTCAGTGAGTTGCTGATACACATGGGTGCGATGCGGTTTGTACCATTGCTCGCCTCGCAGCATGCGCTTGAGAAGCGTAAAACCGGTATCTGCCAAATAAATCAACACCGGAGAGAGAATGTACTCTACGTAGATACCTGCTAAGAATGCACCAACTGCCATGCAAGCGATAGCTCCACCCAGGAAGTAAGAACCAGCGTCCCCCAAAAATACGTTTTTACCCGTGCGGACATTCCAGGGTAAGAAAGCTGTGTATCCTGCGGCCAGTGCCGCGCCACCCACCATCAACCACTGGGTATCTGTCTGCACACCTGCATAAGCGTAAAAAACGCCAACCATCAAGCCGTGCAAACCCGAAATGCCGTTGACGCCATCCATAAAGTTCGCCACATTGATGTAGGCAGCAATGGCAAATACACCTACCGGAATCCACCAGATAGCCGTATTCAAAATGAAGGTCAGAGCTACGGTCACCGCAATGCCAATGAGCAACTGGACGCTGAAGCGTTTGAGAATGCCCACGCCTCGCAAATCCTCAAACCAACCCAGGATGCCAGCAAGCACAGCCCCAGCAAGCACTACCAGTGCCACTGAACGGTCAACAGCGATCAGCCCCAGCAACAACGACACAAAATACGTAGCAGCTACCGCGATAGCAGTAGCTAATCCCATGCCGCGAAAGGCCGGCTCACTATGAGATGAACGAGCGGTTGGCAAATCAACTAAGTTCCAGCGGTGGAGAAGAGGTCGCACAGCAAATGGCAACAGCAACCCCAGAACACCGGCGCACAGCGCAGGGAAAACCAGTGAAAAGTTCATGTTATACTCCCCTACTTCTTCACGGTGTAGGTGCGATGATCAAGGTAGTTCTCGTACCATGCTGAGTAATCCAAGGATGCCGGGCTCTTCGGCTCAGCATGAGTGTGAGAAATAAACGGGTTACGATCACTTACTTCAAAGTCCTCGCTCTGCCCGAACAACACCTCATCGAGTTTTTCACCGGCTCTTAATCCGGTGACCTTAATTTCCACGTCATAGCGTTCGTAAGTACGAATCAGATTTTCAGCAACGTTATAAATTTTGACGGGTTCGCCCATGTCAAGGACCATCACCTCCCCAGGAGCACCGATCGCCCCTGCCGTCATCACCAGCAAACAAGCATCCGGAATAAGCATGAAGTAGCGGGTAGCCTCCATATCGGTGACCGTAATCGGACCGCCATCCATAATCTGACGGGTGAACAGCGGCTTGATCGAACCTCGAGAGCCAAACACGTTGCCAAATCGCACCGATACGTAGCGTTTGCCCGTTTGATCGCCAAACCAGCTGGTCAACATCTCAGCAGTCAGTTTTGACTGACCTAAAGCGGTAGTGGGGTCTGCAGCTTTATCGGTTGAAACATTCACGAAAACTTCAACCTCTACTTCAGATGCAGCCTGAAGAACATTTCGAGTTCCCAAGGTATTGGTTTTCCACGCTTCTTCGGGGTATGCCTCAAGAGCGGTCACATGCTTGAGTGCAGCCGCGTGAAATACAACCTCAGGTTTACGTTCAGAAAAAACTTTATGCAAGGCGTCCTGATCACGAATATCAGCCAAGATTACTGACGGATCGTTCAGATTAGAATCGCCCCAAATGGTGTAACGGGTATCCATCAAAAGAGTTTCATCACGATCCAGCATCATGAGTTCTGACGGATTGTAATCAACAATTTGACGGCACAGCTCAGAACCAATCGATCCCCCCGCGCCAGTCACCAACACTCGCTTACCGGTGATGTACGAACGGATGTCCTCATCTTTAATCTGATAGTCAATCTTGCCGCGAATACCCTCAATGACGTGACGATTGATATCTTTCACGTTATCTTCGTTGAGACCAGAGATATTGGACAGAATGTTTTTTACCCGATAGACATCTACGCCAAGCTCGCGCATGGACTGACGGATTCGCGAAAATTTGGTGTCACGAATATCCGTCATCGCCACGAACACTTTGGTCGCGTGGTAGCGCTTGACCAGCGATGGCAAATCAGCTCCGGTACCCAACACTGACACTGACTGGATGCGAGCATTTCGCAATGAAGGATCATCATCGACAATAGCTACGGGACGGTAGGTGCCGTTAGTATCCGACATCAAATTGGACACCAGTGCACGTCCTACAAAACCTGCACCGTACACAATCACCGGTTCAGAATGTTCGTAGCTGGGACGGTTGGTGAAGTCCTCGATAATACGCTTGATATAGCGCAGAACCATCATCAACAGCAGCGCAAAGGGGAAGGCGATTAGAATGACCGAGCGAGGCACATCAATATGCCACGCAAACATCAGCAAAATTCCCAGCATCAGAACCGTTACCACAACGGTCACCGGGTAGAGAATCTTACCCTCGGCAAAAGAACCGTAGCTGTAGCGTCCTCGATACAAACCGCAGGCAGCGCCAATACCAATCTGCAAAGCAATAGCCGTCACGATGACAATGAGGATTCCGCTAGGGCTAATTGCTCCCAGATGCCCACCATAGCGCAAGGCAAAGCCAATAGGCAGAGCAACCATCCAAGCTACTGAGTCAAGCAGAACCTGAACATACTTCCACCAGGTTTTACGTTCATATCCCGTATTCACGACGGGAACTGTTGTGGTGTTTACGTTTTCAGGCACCGTTATTTTCCTTTACGAAATACCGTGACAGCGTTCTTGTTTTGCCCGATGAGCTTTCGGTACAAGTTCTTGCGTAGCTCAACAGGCATAGCTCGATATCCCACTCTAACTACCATATTTTTAACCAGCTGAGGCGCAGAAATAAACTCACCCGTGTATAAGCGGTGCTGGATTTCTATATCTTTTGAGAGGGCTTGTGCCCCACCGCGACGCTGGTAGGCTCCTTCACCGACACGGTACTTCACGAGGGGAACCGTCAGGTTGTCCATGCGGTACCCGCGCTGGGTGAGCCGAGCCCACAGCCAGTAATCTTCCGCTCCGGTAACATGCTCATAACCGCCCACGGCATCCACTGCTGATTTACGCAAAACCACGGTGGGGTGCATGATGGGGTTACGAGTCATCAAGACTTTTTTCAGTTTTTCACTACCCGTTAGTGCTTCTCGCGAAGTTTCCGGGGCATCGGATTTCCCATCGAATTCAACCATCGCAGAACCTAGTACTGCCAAGTTGCCAGCTGCTATCACAGGAATCTGCTGTTCAAAACGGGCGGGCAACGAGATATCGTCGGCATCTGCTCGTGCCACAATATCGTAGGAGCAGTAACGAAGGCCCTCGTTCAATGCTGCCGCTAACCCCGCGTTGTAGGGCAAAGTCACCACGGTCATAGGGCAGATTTCACCGGCGGTTGAACGAGACTTCCAGCGCTCAATTTCTTCTGCTAGCTCGCGTGAAATTTCACCGTCCACGACAAGTACCAGCTCATCTGGTCGTACTGTCTGCTCATCAATACTTGACATCAAAGCTTGCTGTAGGTGATGCGCAGTGTCACCGGAATAAACGCTCATGAGAAGCGAAAACTTCTGCTCAACCGGCTCTAGATGATGAGCTGTCAGCGGTAGCTGAGGTTCATAGACGCCCTGCAAAAACGCCGTGTTGTCTCTAAAGTTCCGCGCCGCATCCTTAAGCCCCTGTAGAAGGTAGCCCACGTAGGTTCTCTTCTCGGCGGTATTGAGCAAGGTGGTGACCCACAGTCGGGCAGTTGAACCGCCGTAGAGAACCTTCTCCCATGAGGCCAGAGTACGGCGACGGGTAAAGACCCATAGCTTATTACGCACATCATTATAAAAACGAGGGCCGGGATCAGAATTCGTGTTCCCTGCGTTTTTAGTATGATGCCACGCCACCGATTGATCAGTTGAAATACCGTCGCGGTGGTGAATCAGACGCGTTGAATATTCAAAATCATCGTTCCAGATAAAGAACTCTGCAATGGGCAGACCGTATTGACGCATGACGGTAGCATCCATGAGCAAAGAAACAAAAGAACCCGAGCGAATGGGGCGAGCGCCTACAGCCTGCGCCCGTTCGTGACGCTTAGAGCCTGCGGCAAACATGGTACGCGGCGTGTTCATGGGGTGGTCGGTGCCGTCATCCCACACCACTTTAGACGCGACAACCGCAGGACGCTGAAGCCGTACAGGTGAATAGTTCTCCCACGCCGCAAGAGATTCTGCCAATGTGTTGTCAGTAGGTTCGGTGTCATCGTCCATAACCCACACTAAATCAGCGCGGTGTTGAGTGAGCGCGCGATCAATACCAACAGTAAAACCACCGGCACCGCCCGTATTCTTGGACAGGTTGATAATATCTACCGCTACGGGGAGGTCTAACTCTGCCAAGTACTGAGCGGTCTCATCGGTCGAAGCGTTATTAACAATCACCACAGTATCGGGCACGCGCTGAGCTTCAATAATGCCAGAAATGGTCTTCTTGAGAAGCTCTAGACGGTTGTAGGTGACGACGACAGCAACCACACGATCATGCAACACAGGTAGTTCATGTGCATACGAATCCACTAATACCTGTGAATGGTTCTGCATAGGTTACCCAATACCTTTCTGGATCTTCTGACAGTAGCTACGTGCTGCGACGCTGTTGCGCTCAACGTGGTTCAAGAATTGTGCTTTGGTGAGCCAGTATTTAGTAGCTGTAGTAAGTTTACCCAAACTGTCTGAATAGATTCTGTCTAAATCTCAGATTTCCGTGGAGTACACCGGACAAGTCTTCGTGGTTTTGCCCTCATTATATGCAAGAGTTGAAGGTAAGTATTCAAGGTATCGCGTTTTATATCGTAATGCCACAATCTAAGGAGCTACCTACCCTATGAGTTCTTCCTCCTGGAAAGTTATCGGTGCGAGCGGTTTTGTGGGGTCTTCCATTCTTGCCCGTTTACGTGCCGAGGGTATCGATGCTGATCCTATCGAAGCACCTCGTCTTGCAACCCACACCACGAATGTGCAGCAACTCGTCAAAGAGGCTCGCAACCTTGAATCGATTATCGATAATTTAGCGGATTCTTTTGCCGGTGCTGAAGTTATTGTGAATGCTTCCGGTCTTGCGGCTCCTTCTCAGCAAGATGCCGCTCCACTCATCGGCGCGAACGCTCTTTTGCCGGCTGTTATCGCTATCGCGGCTCAGCGTACAGGTGTTAAGCGACTGATCCACATGAGTTCGGCAGCGGTGCAGGGTAATACTAAAACGTTGGATGCGTCCCCTCGCACCGATCCCTTCTCTGAGTACTCTTTCTCTAAGGCTTTGGGTGAAGAAGCGCTACTCTACTTGCGTGCTTTTATTCAGGAGACCGCAGCTGCTGGTGTAGCGCCCGGCTCTGAGCAGTCACAGTTTCCTGCCGCTCCAGCTGCTGCACCTGTTCAGGTTTCAGCTCACCATGCACTAGAGCTGTGTATTATTCGCGCAACTTCTGTGATGGGCCGTGGCCGTCGTACCACCGAAGCTTTTGCGAAAATCGCGTCCTCTCCCCTGGCTTCCGTCGCTTCTGGTGATCGCAAGTCACCGATTACCTCAAACTATGCACTGGCAGAATTCACCGTCATGATTGGCCAGTTCCAGGGTGAGCTACCGCCCATCGTTTTGCAACCGTGGGAAGGCGCTACCACCTCTAGCGTGCTCATGGATGCAGGGCGCCGTTTTCCGCTCCGCCTTCCGGCTGCTCTCTGCAAGGTTGCGGTCTCAACCGGCTACGCCGTGTCACGCGCCTGTGGTGACCGTTTTCAGGCACCGGTACGCCGAGTAGAGCTGATGTGGTTTGGGCAAGACCAAGATGACTCGTGGACGCGCGCCAACTCTTTGGTTCCGACCTCTCGAGTCAGCGAAGTTTTGCGCGATGCCCATACTGCTCTTGGCAAAAAGCAGGATAAAAAGTACAGCAAATAATGAAAAATTCATAAAAAATACGGGGCGTTATCGCATCTAGCGATAACGCCCCGTATTTTTGTGTCGGCCAGGAATTCTTAGTCTTCGCCGAAAACTAAAGCGCGTGCGTCAGACACTGACAGAGGTTTTGTCTGATCTGAGACTCGTTTGGTATCGACAAAGTGCGCGCCCTCGGTGCGCAACTGATCAATAGCTTGTGTTTGAGCCCCTGAAGCGGTGACCAGACCATTGAGGGGACTACCCGCTGACACTGGTGCCGCCTGACGGGCAGGCTTGATAGGTTCTACCGCGTCGTCATGGGGTGAGCCTGAATCTTTGCTCTCAGTTTCACCTGCCTGTGACTGCTCAACCGAGGATGCGGCAACGCTACCACCAGCATTTTGAAGTGAGGACTGGGCTGCCTGTCGCTTTTGCTCCTCCCATTCATCACGCGTCATAACGCTGGGAGCAACGGAACGAATTTCTGCTAGCGAGATAGCACCTTCTCGCACTACTACCGGGACATCGCCGGTGCAGTCAATAATGGTGGAAGGTGCAACATCTTGAGCCGCTGTGCCTTCAGCGCGGTTGCGTGGACGCATACCACCGTCGATGATGAGGTTGACGTTCTCACCCAATTGGCTGTTTGCTTCTTCAGCGGTAGTAGCGGCAGTACGTCCGGTCTTATTAGCTGATGAGACCGCCAGCGGCCCGGTCTGACGCAGCAACTCAATAGTGAGCTCATCATCGGGTACACGCAAAGCTACGGTGCCCTTGGTCTCGCCAAGATCCCAGGTCAACGAGGGCTGAGCATGACAAATCAGAGTCAAGGCACCGGGCCAAAAAGCATCGGCCAATGCCTGCGCATCGGACGAGATGCGATCAGCCAGCCCGGGCAATACCGAAGGATCATAGATCAAAACAGGAGGAGGCATTTGACGAGAGCGTCCCTTAGCAGCCAGCAAGGCGCGAACGCCACCGGCTGAAAAAGCATCGGCTGCAATGCCGTAAACAGTATCCGTGGGTACGACAATGACCCTGCCACCCTGCACGGCAGTAGCTGCCGCTGACAGTGCCTCGGCGCGTTCTTCAGAAGTCTCAACAGAAAAAATAGTTGCAGTCACGATTTCCATTCTTCCACGAAAATTAAGGAAGCCAAATCTCTTTCAGCTTATCCCAAGGGTTTGCGGCCGGCAGTGTGTCTCGGTTTACCCGCTAAATCATCAATCGATTGCACACCGGTAAACCCGAGATTCTTGAAGAGGGAGGCAGCAAGCTCACGTTGCGTTTCTGCGTGTTCCATTATGGCAAACCCACCGGGTTTCAGTAACTGATAAGCCCGATTCGCAATAGCTGAAGGTATCTTCATCCCGTCTTCGCTACCGCCAAAAAGCGCCAAGTGCGGATCGTGATCGCGCACCTCGGGGTCTTTAGGCACAGCCCCATTTGGAATGTAGGGAGGGTTCGTCACCACCACATCAACTTCACCGACCAGATGCTCAAGAGCATCAGTCGCATCCCCCTGAACCAGCTGAACACCCACAGGCTCAAGATTCAGCGCTGCCCAAGCACAAGCATCCTCGCTCAGTTCAACAGCGAACACCTGAGAACCAGGTATTTCAGTTGCTACAGAGGCAGCGATTGCGCCGGATCCTGTACATAAATCAACAACGACCGGATTTTCCAGGCTACGGAATCGCATATAGTCCAGGACATGATCAACCAGCAGTTCAGTCTCAGGACGCGGGGTAAAGACGCCGGGCCCCACTCTTAGCGTCAAATGCCTGAAGTATGCCTGTCCCGTCAAGTGCTGTAGCGGCACCCTCGCGCCGCGTTCGCTAACCAGTTCAGCAAAACCAGCAGGAACAGCAGTACCTGTAAGAGCCATGGACTGGATGCGTCCACGAGAGACGTCCTCCCCCAACTCACTCGACACAAGATGCGCAGCAATCAACTGTGCATCCACAAAACCAGAATCAATACCGGCGCTCTGAAGATACGCGCCAGCCCGGCGAAGGGCTGAATCAAGCTCTTCACCGGGCTGATACACAAAATCGCTCACGAGCTCTTATTTCTCCTGGCCCAGAGCCTCGAGTCGGTGAGCTTCGTCCATCTCAATCGCGGACTGGATCACCGGGTCAAGAGCACCGTCAATCACAGCGTCAAGGTTGTATGCCTTGTAGCCGGTGCGGTGATCAGCGATGCGGTTTTCAGGATAGTTATAGGTACGAATACGTTCTGAACGATCCATAGTACGCACCTGAGATGCTCGGTGCGCTGCGTTTTCAGCGTCAATCTGCTCCTGCTGGTGGGCGAGCAGACGGGCGCGAAGAACTCGCATTGCAGCTTCGCGGTTCTGCAACTGTGACTTCTCGTTCTGCATTGCTACCACGATGCCGGTGGGCAGGTGGGTAATACGGACAGCGGAGTCGGTGGTGTTCACAGACTGACCACCGGGACCGGATGAACGGTAGACGTCAATCTTCAGATCGTTCTGGTTGATCTCGATTTCGTCGGGTTCATCAACTTCGGGGAAGACAAGAACGCCAGCCGCTGAGGTGTGGATGCGGCCCTGTGACTCGGTCGCGGGAACGCGCTGCACACGATGCACGCCACCTTCGTACTTCAGGTGAGCCCAAACGCCCTCGGCGGGATCGTTGGAATTACCCTTAATTGCAACCTGAACGTCCTTGTAACCGCCGACATCGGTCATGTTCGACTCGATAATCTCGGTCTTCCAACCCTTAGTTTCAGCGTAACGGGTGTACATACGCAAAAGGTCGCCAGCGAACAAGGAAGCTTCGTCGCCACCTTCGCCGCCCTTAACTTCGAGAATGACGTTACGGCCATCATCCGGGTCGCGAGGAATTAACAAGCGACGGAGTTTCTCTTCTGCCTCGGGAATCTGAGCTTCGATTTCTTCAACTTCAGCTGCGAACTCGGGATCCTCGTCCGCCATTTCTTTCGCTGCTTCGAGGTCGCCTTTAAGACCTTCGTAACGCTTATGCGCCTCAACAATACCGTTGAGTTCTGAGTAACGACGTCCCAGCTTGCGAGCTTTTCCCTGGTCAGCGTGAACCGCGGGGTCTGCCAGCTGCTGCTGAATATCAGCGTGTTCATCAAGCAGAGTCTGAATTGAATCAAACATTTTATGCCTTCTTTTATCTGAGTCAGCGCACCGAGCCTTGTACCACGGCGCGCTCAAAAAAATTTGTGGACTAACGCTAATGAGCACCGCGGTGGTGTTCCGCGGTGCACATCAAGCTGCTAGTCGTTGTAGCCCTTGAACTGTGACTTCTGCACAGAGAGCAAGAATTCTACGTTTGAACCGGTGTCACGGAGCTTGGTAGTCAGCAGGTTCAGTGCCTGCTCCTGCTCCATGCCCGCCAGAACTCGGCGAAGACCCCACATAATCTTGACTTCTTCAGAAGACAGCAGGTTCTCTTCGCGACGGGTACCCGATGCGTTAACGTCGACTGCGGGGAAGATTCGCTTGTCAGCCAACTGGCGTGAGAGGCGAAGCTCCATGTTGCCGGTGCCCTTGAACTCTTCGAAGATGACCTCATCCATCTTTGAGCCGGTCTCAACCAGAGCGGTTGCCAAAATGGTGAGCGAGCCGCCTTCTTCGATGTTGCGAGCTGCGCCGAAGAACTTCTTGGGCGGGTACAGAGCTGCTGAGTCCACACCACCGGAGAGGATGCGTCCTGATGCCGGTGCCGCGAGGTTGTAAGCACGTCCCAAGCGGGTCATAGAATCCAGCAGAACAACAACGTCGTGACCCTGCTCTACCAGACGCTTAGCGCGCTCGATAGCCAGTTCAGCAACAGTGGTGTGATCTTCTGCGGGACGGTCAAAGGTCGAAGCAATAACTTCGCCCTTGACGGTGCGCTTCATGTCGGTCACTTCTTCAGGACGCTCATCGACCAAAACCATCATGAGGTGAACCTCGGGGTTGTTGGTGGTGATAGCGTTTGCGATTGACTGCAGCATCAGAGTCTTACCTGCCTTAGGAGGTGAGACAATCAGACCGCGCTGACCCTTACCAATGGGAGCCACGAGGTCAACCACGCGAGTACCAATCTTCTTAGGCTCGGTTTCCAGACGCAGTCGCTCCTTGGGGTACAAGGGGGTCAGCTTTGCGAAATCGCGACGAGTCTTTGACTCTTCAGGGCTCAAACCGTTGATTGAGGTCAGCTGAACCAAAGCGTTGAACTTCTGGCGACTGTTGTTCTGGTTATCACCATCGCGAGGTGCGCGAATAGCACCCACTACAGCATCGCCCTTACGCAGGCCGTAGCGCTTGACCTGAGCCAGTGATACATAGACATCGTTGGGGCCGGGCAGCCAGCCTGAAGTACGCACGAAAGCGTAGTTGTCCAGGACGTCCAAGATACCCGCTACCGGTACAAGAACATCGTCCTCGGTAATCTCGGGCTCGTCGTTGTCATTGCGGCGGTTACGACGCTCGCGACGTTCCTGGTTGCGGTCACGACGGTTGCGGTTACGGCGGTTGCGGCGATCATCGTCATCGGGGCCGTTGTTATCGCGGTTGTTACGCTCCGACTTATCGTTGCGATCAGACTTTTCGTTCTTCTCGCTCTTGTCATCGTTGTTGCGCTCGCGACGGTCGTTATTACGATCATCACGGTTGTTGCGCTCACGGCGGTTACGACGCTCGTTGCGCTCGTTCTTATCGCCGCGTTCGTTCTTGTCGTGACGCTCGCTCTTTTCAGCGTTTTCGTTAGGCGCTGATTCGTCGTTGGACGCGTCGTCCTTCTTAGCCTCTGACTGCGATGATTCTGCGGCCTCGTTAGCTGAATCGTCAGTCTTCTTGCGACGACTGTCTGAACGTGAACGAGTGCGACGGTTAGTGTTCTCTGAAGAGTTTTCTTCTGAGGACTCAGCGTTCTGCTTGTTGTCTTCGGCCTGGGTATTCGCAGTGTTTTCTGAAGTTTCAGAAGTAGCTTCTACTGTGTTGCCGGTTGAGCTTGCACGACGGTTACGACGTTTGCGAGCGGGCTTTTCTGCCTGTTCAGTCTGCTCGCTCTGAGCCTCGGGAGCTGCTGCTTCAGTAGCAACCTGCTCGCCATTGTCCTGCGCTGATTCACTCTGCGCTTTATCAGCAGCAGTTTTACGCGTGGAACGCTTACGAGCGGGCTTCGAGGAGTTCTCGCTAGCTTCGGTGCTAGCGGTAGCCTCCGGGCGATCAGCCACAGATGAGCCACGCTGGTGAGCGGTAATAGCCTCTACCAAATCTGACTTGCGCATGCGGCGGGCGCCAACGATGCCAAGTTGCGATGCGAGAGACTGCAGCTGAGCAAGTTTCAGGGTGCTCAGGCTAGGGGTCTTGTTTTCGGTGGTGTCCGCACCAGTGTTCTGGTCGGTGGATTCTGCCACGAATGGTCCTTCCCTGGAATGGTCGGTTGGTGGGCAACGCGTACAGATGCGTGCCGGTGCAATGATGCGATAAGTTTCCCGCCCACAGCGTTAGCAGTCTTTCTCAGGTTCAAGAAAGTTCACCAAGAGCTGGTTCACAACGCTGCCTGAAACTATTGGCATGAACATCCAGATTCAACGAGTAAATCGGGTGCCGTCACAGGGATTTGTATGCGCGCGATGAGCTAAAGGAAAACTAAAGACAAGTGTTCTAGATGTTCGCACGGCTATGCTCTAACACTCAAAACATTTTGCACGGTGCGCTGTTGATGATTTACTACTTTCAGAAGAAGTAAATCTTGCGTGAGCAACATCAGAAGTTGCTCAATAACAGCTGAAGTCAACGTGCCAATTTATTTGGCAGATGCGTTTTCTTCTCGTGTAACTATAACACCTTTGGTGTCGATTTCGACAGGTAGCACACGCCACACCAGCTTTCGCTGATCAAAGATGGATGCTGGTGATGTTTGGCTGAAGTGCTCGATGGTGGAAATAACGTTTTCACGCTCTTCTTGACCACGTGTAAATACCATAACGGTGGGGCCAGCACCCGAGATAACTGCCGGGTATCCGTGGCCGCGAAGCACCGCTACCAGGGATGCGCTGGGCTTCATTGCGGTGGCACGGTAAGACTGGTGAAGCAGATCTTGGGTGGCTGCAAACAGGTATTCGGGATGACTGCTCAACGCCTGGCTCAGGAGGGCCGCGCGTCCTGAGTTTGCAGCTGCATCGCGGTGTGGGACGGTCTCGGGAATCAGCCCTCGCGCGACTTTAGTGGGCACCTCATAATCAGGAATAGCCACAACGGGCTTGATGTCAGGGTGTACTGCTACCGGCAGAGAATGCCACCCCTCATTATCACCATAAGAAATGACAAGGTTTCCATACAGCGACGGAGCCACATTGTCAGGATGCCCCTCCATGCCGGAGCAAATCTGCAAAACAGCGTCCTCGCTCAGACGAACTTCTTCAGGGAGCAGTGCATTTGCGGCAACAACACCTGCAACGATAGCTGAAGCTGAAGATCCCATGCCACGTGAATGCGGAATGCGATTATGCGCCGTGATGCGTAAAGTAGGGAGCTCGAAGAGGCCAATAGCCTTCCACGCGGTTTGCATCGCCTTTACCACCAAATGCGAGGCGTCCTGAGGAACCTCCTCGGCACCCTCCCCCGACAGCTCAAACTCAAGACCTTCTTCAATACGAGTAATCGTCAACTCATCAAAATACGCCAAAGACACACCCAGAGAGTCATAGCCGGGGCCAAGATTAGCGCTAGATGCCGGCACGTGCACGGTTACGGAGGTGCCCACCGGAATAATATCTGGGGTGTACTGAGCCTCGTTAGAACCGTCAATCATAGGAATAGTCATGGGAAAACCTTTAAAATTTGAGCCAGAGATAACCTTGAGTTTAAGCAAAAAAGGGAAAGCGTGTGACCTGACGCAAAGGCGGTCGCGCACTTTCCCTCAGCACTGTTTATGCCAGTCCGAGCGCATCCGCTACCGACACAACATCGAAGTCTACCTTGGTGGGCTGAATATCAGAACCATCAGCATTCTTCAAAGCCCACTGCGGGTCTTTGAGTCCGTGACCGGTCACGGTAATCACGATAGTTGAATCCTGAGGAGCCTCGCCAGCCTCAAACTTCTTCAGCAGACCAGCAACGCCCGCAGCTGAGGCGGGTTCGCAGAACACGCCTTCTTTCGACGAGAGCCAGCGATGAGCTTCAAGGATTTCCTCGTCAGTCACAGAGTCAATCAAGCCACCGGACTCGTCGCGAGCAGCTTCAGCCTGAGCCCAAGACGCAGGATTACCGATACGAATTGCCGTTGCAATGGTTTCTGGCTCATCAACGGGGTGACCCAAAACAATGGGAGCTGCGCCTGCAGCCTGGAATCCCCACATCTTAGGACGCTTGGTTGCTACGGGTTCTAGCACGTTACCGTCGCGGTCCTCCCACTTCTCTGAGTATTCTTTGTAACCCTTCCAGTAAGCGGTGATGTTACCGGCGTTGCCCACGGGAAGCAGGTGGTAATCGGGGGCATCGCCCAAAGTGTCAACGACCTCAAAAGAACCGGTTTTCTGACCCTCGATACGGTAAGGATTAACCGAGTTCACCAGGAACACGGGATAGTTATCGGCCAGTTTGCGCGCAATTTCAAGGCAGTTATCAAAGTTGCCGTTAACCTGTAGAAGGTCAGCTCCGTGTGCAATAGCCTGAGAAAGCTTGCCCAAAGCGATCTTGCCTTCAGGCACCAATACAGCACAGCGCAAACCAGCTTGGGTTGCATACGCTGCAGCAGAAGCTGAGGTATTACCGGTTGAAGCGCAGACAACAGCCTGAGCACCTTCAGCTTTAGCCGCAGTAATTGCACTGGTCATACCGCGATCCTTGAAAGATCCGGTAGGGTTCATACCCTCAAACTTGATGTAGACCTTGTTCCCGGTATGAGCGCTCAACGCCGGAGCGTAAATAAGCGGGGTGCCACCCTCGCCCAGAGTTACAGCCTCAACATCATCGCCGAAAGGAAGGCGATCTCGGTATTCATTAACTACGCCCTGCCACACATGCGCCATGGGGTGCCTCGTTTCTTACAAAAATAACTAATAAGGATCAAAAACGGATGAGAGGGTTACTCGCCCTCAACGCGAATGACGCTGGTAATCTCCCGCACGGTATCGAGCGCATCCACCACTGCCATACACTTCGTGAGGTCGGCATCAGTAGCTCGGTGAGTCACGATGCGAATAGAGCTGATGCTGTTTTCTTCATCGCCAGATAAGTGGTTCTGACGGATGGTCTGAATGGACACCGAGTGCTCTGCAAAAATGCGAGTAATGTTCGCCAGCACACCAATCTTGTCCTCGACCTCAAGACCTACCGAGTAGCGAGACACCACGTCCTTCATCGCGGTTGCCTGCAAAGAGGCGTGCGACGATTCGGGAATACCGGGGCCACCCAGAACCATGCGGCGGGCAATCGACACAAAGTCACCCAGCACTGCCGATGCGGTGGGTGCGCCACCTGCACCGGGACCGTAGAACATGAGTTCACCGGCGTTATCTGCCTGTACAAAAACAGCGTTGAAAGCATCGTGAACAGATGCCAACGGATGCTTACGAGGAACCAAGGTTGGATTGACTCGAATGTTCACGCCATCACCATCGCGTTCACACACTGCAAGTAACTTGATAACAAAGCCATCAGCAACCGCGGCCTCAACATCATCTGCTGTCACAGATGTAATGCCCTCAATATGAACATCGTCAATAGTGAATTCAGAATGGAATGCAAGGGAGGCAACAATAGCCGCTTTAGAAGCAGCATCGTGACCCTCAACATCGGCAGTGGGATCAGCCTCGGCATAGCCCAAACGCTGGGCCTCAGCGAGCGCATCCTCAAACTGAGCACCGGTGGTATCCATCTGATCAAGAATGTAGTTGGTGGTGCCGTTCATAATGCCCAGAACACGCGTGACATTATCGCCTGCCAGCGAGTCGCGCAGCGGGCGAATAATCGGGATAGCACCTGCCACTGCCGCTTCATAAGAAAGTTGAGCACCGGTCTTTTTGGCAGCCGCCTGCAACTCCATGCCGTGCTTAGCAAGCAAAGCCTTATTACCTGAGACAACAGATTTTCCGCCGGTCAACGCTCGCAATATACGGGTGCGAGCCGGTTCAATACCGCCGGTCAGCTCAATCACGACATCAGCAGCGTCAATCAACGCATCAGCATCGGTGGTGTATAACGATGCATCAACCTCAAAGTGACGCTTAGCTGAGGTATCGCGAACAGCAATACCAATCAGCTCAACAGGCGCACCAATTCGCTGCGCCAAAGTCTCGGCATCCTGCAGCAGCATGCGAGCTACTTGCGAACCCACATTTCCGGCTCCCAAAAGGGCTACCTTGATGGCCTGATTATTCATGCATCACTCCCGTGATTAGATAAAAAATGTTGAATATTTCGCTGATATACAACTGTAGTGGGCAAAACTTTTTAAAAGCTTTACCCACTACATTATGGTGCAGTATTACACGCATTACCGTATGTTGAGCTCACATTCTAAACTTTGAGATGAACAGGCGGTTAGACAAGGCCCATATCGCGGCGAAGCATATCCTCTTCGGTTTCGCGTCGAACGATTTCTCGAGGTGCTTTATCTGCGCTGGTTGCTACAACGCCCGGCTTCGTCAGGTAGTTGTAGTTAGAGCTCAGCGCAAAGCAGTACGCACCGGTGGCGGGAACCGCCAGAATATCGCCTGCCTGCAAATCTTCGGGCAAATAAACGTAGCGAACCACAATGTCGCCGGACTCGCAGTGCTTACCCACCACGCGTGAGAGAACCTGCTCTCCGGCGGGTGCACGGTTAGCCAGTGTTGCAGTGTAGTCAGATTCGTAAAGAACCGGACGCGCGTTATCGCTCATACCGCCATCGACCGACACGTAGCGACGTACGCGGGTATCACCGTTTTCATCCTCAATAGAAACGTTCTTGATAGTTCCTACTGTGTAGAGAGTGATGCCCGAGGGGCCGGCAATGGAACGACCGGGCTCAAATGACAGGTGAGGAATATCCATACCCAAATTTGCGCAAGTCTTCGAAACCATATCAGCTAACGAAGTAGCCACATCTGCAGAACCGCGAGGATGATCCTCTTCGGTGTAACCAATACCGTAGCCGCCGCCCAAATCAATCTCAGGCATAGTAATACCAAAGCGCTGATTCATCTCGTGCATGAAAGTCAGCACCTTCTCAGCTGCCTTACCAAAACCATCAGCCTCAAAAATCTGAGAACCAATATGGCAGTGCAAACCGCGCAGGTCCAGGGACTGCTCGCGATGAGCAATAGCTACGGAAATTGCCGCATAGCAATCATTGGCGTCCAGGCCTAGCCCAAGTAGTTCTTCCAATGACAGACCTGAAAGACCGCTCGTACCCTCCACCAGCGACTGACCGAATTTTTGATCCTCATGCGCTGTAGCAATGAAGTCGTGAGTGGACGCGTGCACGCCGGGTGTCAGACGAAGCATGATAGGAGCAACGACACCCATCTCAGCTGCCACCTGGGCAATCAACTGCACCTCGGGCACCGAGTCAGCAACGATGCGTCCAACCTTATTTTCCAGAGCACGACGAATCTCAGCCACCGACTTGTTATTGCCGTGAAGAGCGATGCGATCCCCCGGCACTCCGGCACGAAGTGCTATGCCCAGCTCGCCGCCGGATGCGGTATCAATATTGAGACCTTCTTCTTTCGCCCAAGCAGCTACCGCCGTTGTCAAGAAAGCCTTGCCCGCGTAGTAGACCGAAACCTCAGCACCGTGGGCTGAAAAAGCGTCCTCGAAAGCAGTGCAAAACTCGCGAGCGCGGGCACGGAAGGTGTCTTCAGAAAAGACATACTCGGGGGTGCCGAATTTTTCCGCCAACTGGCTGACACGAACGCCGTCCACGGTGAGCTCACCGTCATCGGCGCGGTCAAAGGACTGCGTCCAAATGCGGCGATCTAGCTCAGCGGGGTTTTCCGGGTAAGTCAGCCACTCAGGCTTGTATAAAGCTGCTTCTGCACCCATTTACATCTTCTCCGGAGCAGTCACGCCAACCAGACCCAGTCCGTTAGCGAGTACCTGGCGAGTAGCGTCATTGAGCCACAGGCGGGTACGGTGCAGATCCGAGACCTCTTCTTCGCCCTGCGGTGCAACGCGGGAGTTACCATACCAGCGGTGGTAGGCACCAGCCAGAGTTTCGAGGTAGCGAGCTACACGGTGAGGTTCGCGGAAGTTAGTCGCTTCTTTCACCGCATTCGGGTACTGGCCGAGAACAGCCAACAGCTCTGAGTCAGCGTCCGAGTCAAGCAAGGACGCGTCAAAAGCTGTACGTTCAACGCCAGCGGTCGCAGCGTTTCGAGCAACAGCACAGGTACGAGCGTGAGCGTACTGCACGTAGAAGACAGGGTTCTCGTTGGACTGCTTGGTGAGCACGTCAAGGTCGATATCGATGTTTGAATCAACCGAGTAACGGGTCAGTGAGTAACGCGCCGCGTCAACGCCCACAATGTCGACGAGGTCTTCCATGGTCACAACGGTACCTGCACGCTTTGACATGCGGACGGGCTTACCGTCCTTGACCAAGTTCACCATCTGGCCGATCATGACCTCAACCATATCGGGATCATCACCGAGAGCAGCAGCTGCCGCCTTCAAACGCGCAACGTAACCGTGGTGGTCAGCACCCAGCATGTAAATAGCCAAGTCAGCAGGGTTTTCAGGACGCTTGGTCTTATCTTGGAAGTACGCAATATCGCCAGCGATGTAGGCAGCGTTACCATCTGACTTGATAACAACACGGTCCTTATCATCACCAAAGTCAGTTGACTTCAGCCACCATGCGCCATCCTTGAAGTAAAGGTTCTCTGACTCCTTCAGCTTCTCAAGGAGTTCTTCGACCTTGCCGTTTTCGAACAGTGAATTCTCGTGGAAGTAAACATCAAAATCAACGCCGAATTCGTGCAGTGACTTCTTAATATCACCGAACATGAACTCAACACCGGCAGCGCGGAAAGCTTCCTGAGGGTCCTCAGACTCCAGGGCACCGGGATTAGCCTCAAGCACACGGTTAGCGATGTCGGTGATATACTCTCCACCGTAACCGTCCTCAGGCGCAGCCTCGTTCTTAGCACGAGCCAGCAACGAACGAGCGAAACGGTCAATCTGGCCACCATGATCGTTGAAGTAGTACTCACGCACAACATTCGCGCCTGAAGCCTCAAGGACGCGTGCCAGCGAGTCGCCAACAGCTGCCCAGCGGGTACCGCCCAAGTGAATGGGGCCGGTGGGGTTAGCAGACACAAATTCGAGGTTGATGGTCTTGCCCTCAAGCTCGGTTGTTGTGCCGAAAGACTTACCAGCCTCCACAATAGTCTTTGCCAGTTCGCCAGCAGCAGCCGCATCCAGAACAATATTCAAGAAGCCAGGACCTGCGATATCAACCTTCGTCACGCCATCAATCTGCTGAATGCGCTCGGAGAGAATAGTCGCTACCTCACGCGGGTTCTTACCGACCTTCTTAGACAGCTGCAAAGCAATGTTGGTAGCCCAGTCACCGTGGTCACGGTTCTTAGGACGCTCAACCTTAACCTGCGGGCGATCAGCGCCCTCAACAAGTTCAAGCTGACCTTCAGCCAGCGCTTCATTCAAACTATTTTCAATTGCGAGTGATAATTCTTCGGGAGTCATACCCTCAGTCTACCCGCACATCGCCCTTTGATAACAGCTGAAACAGGGCAAGACTTGGTCACTTGCCCTCCTCATCTGGTAGTATGGCGGGGTGTTATACCGGTAGGTGTGGCGGCTACACTCGTGGCTCAGCTACGCATTGATTTTCCGAGCAAGCGAGGAAACAAAAATCAAGGCGTAGAACAAAGCGCCAGCTTTGCCATCCGCTGAGCTACCACCGGCAAAACTAAAATAAATATAGGCCCCCGTAGCTCAGTGGATAGAGCACAGGTTTCCGGTACCTGGTGTCGAAGGTTCGATTCCTTTCGGGGGCACATAACATCCCAGTACAGATTTTTCTGTGCTGGGATTTTTTCTTGGCCACGCGCTAACCCTCGAGATCCTGTTTTGTCGCCGAAATCCTGGTATAAATCAGGATTTCGGCGACAAAACAGGATCTCGGCTCATAACAGCCGCATGTACGCGTCCTTTTTGAATATGATGGTGGTCTCATGAATCCTGAGGTTCTTGCTGATTGAACCACTACCCCCGTTGATTGGAGCGAGCCCTTCTAATGACACCGCTCACCGGTTTCTACACACCTAACAACGACGTCAGTCATGCCTTCGATTTCTACCCGCCGCAAGCATCCTTGCACGGTACTGAACGTGCACCTCTCATGATTTATATTCACGGAGGAGCGTGGCGTTACGGTGATAAAAGTAGCGCGGAAAATTCACTGTCCGGTGCGCATAAACTCCGCATCGCATTTACTGCAGCTGGCTTTGCGGTTGCCTCGATCAATTATCGTCTCTCTGACATCGCTCAGTTTCCCGCACAGTTGCACGATGTGAAAGCCGCCGTTAGGTACTTCAAAGAACACGCTTTAGAGCTAGGCATTGATGCGTCCCGCATCGTCGTTGCTGGTGGCTCAGCCGGTGGGCACTTGGCTCAACTCTTGGCTGGTACAGGACACTTGAAAGATGCGTATTCAGAAGGTGCGGCTCCTGATACTTTGTCAGATATTCAAGCTGCGATTAGCATCTACGGGGTCAGTGATTTGCGCACGATTTTTGATGACCGAGTAGCTTGCGGTTTTAGCGGCGAACACCCAGAAGATGGAGACGCTGAAAAGCTACTTTTGGGCAGTGCTTACCCTGCGCCCCGTGGTTCTGATGCTGAGCAGGCGTGGGCTACCGCGCATCCTATTGACTATGCTCAGCTGGCAAGCCCAAGCGGCACACACCAGCACGCGCCCCTATTCTTCGTACACGGTACTGCAGATTCTTTGGTTCCGTGGAATCAATCATCCAAAGCATTTACAGCACTAGAGAAACACGGCATCGAGACGCAATTGAAATTAGTAGAGGACGCAGAACACGGCGATCCCGCGATTTACGCGAACCCCCTGCTGCTACAGCAGATTGTTGCGTGGTCGATCGTGCAGGTAGGGCTTTAGTCCGCCACTATCTCGACTTCAAACCCCTGGGAGTTCTCAAGGTAGAGAGCCATGTGTTGCGAACCTCCCGCATGAGGGTAACTCTGCCCAAACAGCTCTTCCCAACCGTGTTGACGGGCATCAGAGCGGACTCGGTCCAACATATCCTTCTCACGAACCCTAAACGCTATATGGTTTAGACCTGCGTTCATACGGTTATGACACGCTTGCACATCAGGTGATTGTTCGAGGACGCAGTAGGTAGAGCTTATCGGGTCTTGGAAAGAGACCCCGTTGGTCCAGTTATCTAAAACCCTCCACCCTAGTTGTTGAAATAGCCAGGTCCACGCAGGAAGATCGTGAGAAAAATCTGAAACCCATAGCTCAATATGGTGTAATCCGCCATTGCGCGCGACACGTGTAGGGCCAGTCGCTAAGCGGCCGGCTGTAATGACGTCTACAGGCGTTCCATCTACCAGAAACTTTTCACGCTCGCACCCTTCAACGCTGAAACCGGCGAATTGAGCGACAGATGCTGAGGTAGGGTTATTAGCCCGATATCCCAGTTCAAGTCTGCGCAAGCAAGGACTCGGTTGAGCTACAAGCTCCGATATATCAGCAGTCATTAAATCACTAGTGCCGAGCTCGGTATTCCCTAAAGCCCAGTCACACACCTGCTTGACAAGGTGTTTCATGATGCCTGAACCGCGTAAGGGTGGCACGTTCCAATAGAACACCCATCCCCGATCGAAACCTGAATCGGATATCCCGGAGTACGTCACGCCGATAGCCCCTACCGGTTGCTTGTTAGCTTCAACGCACCACACAGCTCGTTCTGCAGACATCGCATACTGTTCGGCAATAAGACGACGTGCATCTTCGGCAGAGACCAGTTCATCCATTTGACGATGGATATCAGGATTCTGAACGTAAGCGTCTAGAAGTCCTTGCGCGTGACGTTCATTCCACATGGTCAGAAGAAAATCAGTCATGTCTTCGCCCTTTCTACCCTGTGTTCTAAGAATCTTCTCACGTTCTGCGCCCGCGCTGTGGCTCATAGTCAAATTTGACCTGCTCGCACTAAAATAGTGTGCAGTATGTCTAATTCTTCTAAGCCTTCTTTAGCCTCAGTCGCATCCGCAATGCACGCCGCACCCACGCATCGTTCTGAACCGCAGCCCGGCGCCAAAGAACAGCGCGCCAATACGGACGCGCCGCCCGGCGAGCGCGGCAAGCGCACCTCCAGCGACAAGCGTCGTATGCCCCGCAATCCTGGTGGTCAGCGGCGCGGCAACAAGCAGCCAGCCCGTTTTGAAAAGCCGGTCGTCACGCTCAATCTCGATGAGATTACCTACCCTGAGTCCCTACCCGTTTCAGCGCGCCGTGATGACATCATGGACGCCATTCGAGACAACCAGGTGGTTATCATCGCGGGTGAAACCGGCTCGGGTAAGACCACCCAGATTCCCAAGATGTGCCTGCAGCTGGGCTTGGCGGACAACGGCTTGATTGGTCATACCCAGCCCCGTCGTCTGGCAGCCCGAAGCGTCGCTGAGCGCATCGCCGAGGAGTTGGGCGAGAAACTTGGTAACACTGTGGGTTACCAAGTGCGCTTTACCTCTGAAGTCTCAGAAAACTCAGCGATCAAGCTGATGACAGACGGTATTTTGCTGGCTGAAATCGCCAACGACCGCGAGCTCAAGAAGTACTCCACCATCATCATCGATGAGGCTCACGAACGTTCACTTAACATCGACTTTATTCTGGGTTATCTGAAGCGTCTGTTGCCCAAGCGTCCCGATCTCAAAGTCATTATCACCTCGGCGACCATTGACCCCGAGCGTTTTGCCCGACATTTTGCGCCTTCTTTCGTGCCCGGTGAAGGCATCGTTGATGATTCACTCTCTCCCGAAGAGAAGGAAGTTGCTGAGCAACTTCTACCCGATGATGCCCCGCCGATCATTGAGGTCTCCGGTCGCACTTACCCGGTGGAAATTCGCTACCGCCCGCTGTCTGATCCACGCACAGGCGACGGCGGCGAGGACGCCGACGACGCGGGCGACGGATTAGACGATGATGACCGCGACCCTATCGACGGCATTTTGGACGCCGTTCGCGAGCTCTCAGAAGAAGAGCCTGGTGACATCCTCATTTTCTTCTCGGGTGAGCGCGAAATTCGCGATGCTGAGGACGCTTTGCGTTCGCTGGTGACGTCGTCGCGTCGTTTCGGAAACTATGAAATTCTGCCGCTCTATGCCCGTCTGTCCATGGCAGAGCAGCACCGCGTCTTCCGACCTTCGGGGAAGCCGCGCATCGTGTTGGCAACCAACGTTGCTGAAACATCGCTGACGGTGCCCGGCATCAAGTATGTGATTGATACGGGTACTGCCCGCATCTCGCGTTATTCAGCTCGCACCAAGGTGCAGCGCCTGCCGATTGAACGCATTTCGCAGGCGAGCGCTAATCAGCGTTCTGGACGCGCTGGCCGTACCTCTGACGGTATTGCTATTCGCTTATATTCCGAAGATGATTTCGCATCACGCCCCGAATTCACCGACCCCGAAATTCTGCGCACCAATCTTGCTGCTGTTATTTTGCAAATGACCTCTATCGGTGTGGTTCGTGCGCCCGGTGATATTGAGAAGTTCCCGTTTGTTGAGCCGCCTGAGCAGCGTGCTATTAACGACGGCGTTAACCTCTTGCGTGAACTGGGTGCCCTACGCGAGCGCAAGCATTCGCACGGTCACAATCGTCGTGGAAACTCACCTCTGTCCGCAGTCGGACGTGCCATGGCGTCGCTACCGGTTGACCCGCGTCTTGCCCGCATGATTGTTGAAGCCAATAAACGCGGATGCGCCAAAGAAATGATGGTGCTTGCGGCGGCGCTGACCGTCCAAGACCCGCGCGAGCATCCTGCCGAAAAACGCGGCGAAGCCGATGAGCTCCACAAACGCTACACCGATGAAACTTCAGACTTTATGAGCTTCCTGCTACTGTGGAACTTCCTCAACGAAAAGCAGGACGAGCTGTCTTCGAGTCAGTTCCGCAAGATGTGCCACCGCGAGTTCATCAACTTTTTGCGCGTTCGTGAATGGCAGGATCTGTTTGCGCAGCTGCGTGAGATGGGACGCGGCGCCGGCATGAACGTGAGCGGTGGACGCGATATCTCCCCCGCTGACCACCAGGACGAAATCCATAAGTCACTGCTCTCTGGCCTGCTCTCCCATATTGGTCTGAAAGACGAACGCAACCCCAATGAATACCTGGGCGCTCGCGGTACCCGTTTTGCGATTTTCCCCGGCTCGGCACTGTTCAAGAAGCGTCCTGACTGTGTCGTTTCAGCGGAGCTCGTGGAAACCAGTCGCCTGTGGGCGCGCGTCAATGCCGACATCAAACCCGAGTGGGTTGAAGAAGTCGGCTCTCACCTGGTGAAGCGTCAGTACTCAGAGCCACATTGGTCGTCCAAGCTCGGCGCCGTCATGGCACACGAGAAAGTCACCCTCTACGGAGTGCCCATTATTGCCGACCGCCGTGTGCAGTACTGGCGCATCGACCCAGTAACTGCCCGCGAAATGTTCATTCGGGCAGCCCTTGTTGAAGGCGACTGGAACACGCGTCATCACTTCTTCAAACGCAACCAGAAAGCTCTGGCAGCCGTCGAAGAACTTGAAGCACGCTTGCGTCGTCGTGACTTACGCGTCGATGACCAAACGCTCTTCGACTTCTACGATGCGCGCATTCCCGCTGATATCGTCTCTGAACGCCATTTTGATAAATGGTGGAAGGACGAACGAACCCGCAACGAGCACCTTCTCGATTTTGATCTCGAAAATCTCATTGATGAGGACGCTGCTAACTACGATGAGTCGCAGTTTCCCCGCACCTGGACCCAGCACAGCCCCAATGGCGAGCTGGTTCTTGATTTGCGGTACGAATACGCGCCGAGTGTATCGGTGGGCGGCGTGCGTTCTCATGAGGCACAAACAGACGGTATCGCGGTACAGGTGCCGATTCTCTTTCTCAACCAGCTCGAACCTGAGCCCTTTAAATGGCTGATTCCTGGCCTTCGCGAAGAACTTGTGACCGCGCTGATCAAGTCCATGCCTAAGCAGATTCGCAAGAATTTTGTTCCAGCACCGGATGTTGCACGCCAAGCAGTAGCCGCGATGAGCGAGGAGTTCTCCCCACTTGAAACTTCGATTGAAGAAGCTCTGGCTTTAACCCTGCGACGCCTACGCGGCCATGTTGTAGACCCGCAGGTCTTCAACTGGGACGCTGTCCCTGCTCATCTGCGCTTCACTTTCCAGGTACGCAACCCGCAGAACAAGATTCTCGGTGAGGGCAAAGACCTGAAAGAGCTTCAGGGCAAGCTACACACCGAGATTCGTTCTGCGCTGGCGGCATCGTTAGGGGCATCCCCCGATGCTCTGGCAGCGATGATGGGCGGTAAGTCAGCTACTCAAAAACCGGGTAAGAATACCGGCAAACCCGGTCAGCCCGGCAAGAAGCAGTCCCCTGTTCCCTCATCCGCGCAACCAGCGTCGCACGGTGTTGTAGAGCGTAGCGGCCTCACCGAATGGCCTCAGAAGGATCTGCCCCGCAAGATTGAGCGCACTATCGCAACCCAGGCGGTATCGGGCTATCCCGCTCTGGTAGATGAAGGCAAATCGGTGGGCATTCGCATCTTCACCTCAACACACGAGCAAGACCGGGCTCAGCGTAGCGGTGTTATTCGCCTCTTGCAGTTGCAGGTTCCCTCCCCCGTGCGCTACGTGAGCGATCATCTCAACAACAAAGAGAAAATCGTCTTCACCCAGAACCCGCACGGCTCAGTCGACCAGCTTATCACCGACTGCACAGTGGCTGCCGTCGATAAACTGACGCCCGCGTCCGCGCCCTTTACCAAGGGTGAGTTCGATGCGCTGTTCAACACAGTCCGTGCCAATCTCATTGATACCGTCTTCGACGTCACCAAGCTCGTGGCCGAAATTCTCAGCGAGGCCGGCAAGGTACGCAAGATGATCAAGAAATCTTCATCGCTGGCTGTTGTACACGCCATGAGCGATATGAAGGGACAACTAGATAACCTGGTTTACCCCGGTTTCGTGGCGCAAACAGGCTACGACCAGCTGGTGCATATGCCGCGCTATCTCAAAGCAATGCAGTCCCGCATTGAAAAGCTGGTGGGCGCCAACGTCAACCGCGATAACCAGCAGATGCTGATTGTTCAAGATCTTGAGGACGCCTACGATGCGGCTATCAAATCGTTGCCAACGGGAACATCGCCCTCTCGCGATCTTGAGCGTGTGGAGTGGATGATTGAAGAGTTGCGCGTGAGCTTCTTCGCCCAAGAGTTAGGTACCGCTTATACCGTGTCCGAAAAGCGCATCTCTAAGGCACTGCGCGAAGCTGTAGAGGCGCTGAAGAAGGGCTAGACTCTCTACTCTGCAGGGGTAACAAAAATCCGGTGTCGTTGATGTCAACGGCACCGGATTTTTCTAGAAATGGTGGTTACAACGCGTCTGCGAGAATGCTGATGGTCAACTTCCCTTAAACGCCAGCCCCGAGCCAATTGACCATCAGCATCCCGCGACGCAAAACATTCAGCTCACGCTCTAGCTTTCAGGAACGAACTCTCCGAAGCCAGCATCCCGCAATGCTACGCGAATCTTTTCCGCTGATTCATCCATAACGGCTGAGTCGGGGTTTGAATCTGCGTTAGCGAAGTTGAAGGTTTGGAAGTCGTTGGCCGGGAATACATGAACGTGAACGTGTGGGACGTCCAAGCCGACAATTTCGACGCCCACCTTAGTGGGATTCCAGACGTTGTTGATAGCGTTACCCACCTTGTGCGCCACATCAAAGACGTGGGCTGAAAGGTCCGCGGGCATATCTACCCAGTGCTCGATTTCCTGGCGAGGCACCACGAGTACGTGGCCCTGCGCCAAAGGCTCGATGGTCAAGAAAACAACAGCTTTCTCGTCCCTCCACACAAAGCGTCCGGGAATTTCGCCTTCAATGATTTTGGTGAATACAGTGGACATGTCTTCCTCCGCTCAAGTTTAAAGCTCAACACTTTCTTCGGGGTCAAGGTGGGCGTAGGTGACACCGTAGTCCGCGGTGAGGTTGGTGACCTGAGTTTCGATGAGGTTTCGACCGTTGTCAGCCAAGAGCGAGTCGTGAATCGGGTACACCTGAGGCGCGCGAACTGAAATCACAAAGTCGATGACTTCGCTCATTTTGTTCCACGGTGCGTGGATGGGAGCGAGCAGGGTCTTTGCCTGGATTCCGTGAGGCACGGTGAATGAATCGCCGGGGTGGAACACGTTGTCGTTGACCAAAACACCAACGTTATCGATAGTGGGTACCAACGGGTGAATCAGTGCGTGCTGACCACCGTAGGTCTTCAGGGTAAAACCTTCTAGCTCAATGGTTTCTTTAGCATCAGCCAGCTGGACTTTAGCCTCGGGAAGTTCCTTGGAAACCTCATCGATAACAGCCTGAGGTGCGTAAAGAGGAACTTCGGGATTTTCCTTCAAAAATGCGATAACACGCTCAGAATCAAAGTGATCAGGATGCACGTGGGTGATGAAAATATAATCTGAGCCGTCCAGTGCCTTCTCAACTTCAGAGAATCCACCGGGGTCAAGAACCAACGTTTTGCCTTCATTTTCAAGACGAACACATGAGTGAGTGTATTTAGTAAGTTTCATACCTCAACCCTAGTCCACGGTGTCAGTAAATTCATCTGACTTGCGGCAACAAGCTGGCTTATTTCTTCAACAATTCGCCGAGAGGTGAGAGAGTCTGCGGAATATTTCTCGCTCCGGTAAAGTTTACTGAGAAAAAGATTTTCTACCGCTAAGGACGATGCTATGCCTCAAACTAAGTCAGATGGTAAGCCTGAAATCCGCAATACTAAGCAGCGTCGCATCGTCAATGCGACCCTCGCTGATCTCGATGATTTCATGAGCGCTCAGGAACTTCACCAGCTCATGGCATCTCGTAACGAGTCAGTCTCTCTAGCAACTACTTACCGTATTTTGCAGTCCATGGCGGCTAACAATGAGGTGGATGTTATTCGTACTGAAGATGGTGAGTCCATTTATCGCAGGTGCGAGGCAGAGCATCATCACCACCACCTGCTGTGCCGCAATTGTGGCAAGGCGGTAGAGCTTGAGGCTCCTGCTATTGAGGAGTGGGCTCATTCTATTGCGGCGAAGTACGGGTTTACTGATCTCTCACACGTGGTAGAGATTACCGGTCTGTGTAAGGAATGTTCAGAAGCAGCCCGTTAGGTCTAAAACAGCAAATAATGGGGGCGGCGACTCGAGATGTCACCGCCCCCATTCTTTATGTTTCTAGGACGCCACTTTGACGGCACCAAGATGACGTCCCGATGCGCTGTTGCGGCGTTTGTAGCCACCGATGATGCGGCAGATAATGTAGATAATGAATGAGATAGTGGTGACGTAGGGGCTGATGGGCAGCGTGCCTGCCAACGCCAGCATAATGCCACCGACGATTGCAAGTTCAGCAAAAATTACTGAGAAGATGAGTGCTTTGAGTGGGGACGCGGTCACCTGCAGTGCGGATGCAGCCGGGGTGACGAGCAGGGCAAGTACCAAAAGCGAGCCGACAACCTGTACTGACAGCGCGACGGCAATGCCGAGAATGACCATAAATGCTAGGGACAGGAAGCCCAGCGGCACACCTTTAGCGCGAGCCACGTCAGGGTCTACAGAGGCGAACGTGAGGGGACGCCACAGAGCTACCAAAGCCGCGATAATCACCACCGCACCAATCATCATGGTGCCCAGCTGCGAGCCACTAATTGAGACAATCTGGCCGGTGAGCAGGGAGAACTTGTTGGCACTGCGTCCTTCATAGAGCGACAGAAAGAGAATACCCAAACCTAACCCGAAGGGCATGAGCACGCCGATGACTGAGTTAGACTCAGCGCGTTGCACACCCAAAAGACCAATCAAGAGAGCCGCAACGATCGATCCCACCAAAGAGCCTGTCACCACGTTGAAACCTAGCAACAAGAACAAAGCCGCGCCGGCAAAAGAAATTTCAGCGATGCCGTGCACAGCGAACGCGTGGTCGCGCATCATAATGAACATTCCCACAAAGCCACCGATAACGCCCAGGACAGCACCGGCCCAAATAGAATGGCTCAGCAGGTCAACGAGCTCGCCGTAGCGGTCAAATACAAAGATGCGACTGAGCAGATCACTAGCAGTTACTCCAAGTACAAGAGAGTTCAATTAGTGATGTCCTTTCGCTGGGTCTGCAGGAAGCGCGTGCTCTAGCCCCTGGTGCATTTCGTGTTCAGCGTTTTGATCGCCGCCAACTACGATGTAGCGTCCGTTGGATCGTATGACTTCAACATGGGTTTGATACAAATCGCTCAGCACCTCAGAGGTCATCACTTGCTCAACTGTGCCCACGGTAAAACGTCCATTTGCTAGGTAGAGCACACGATTTACGTGATCGATGATTGGATTAATTTCATGGGTCACGAAGACAACGGTTGCGTTATGTCGCTTGTTGTACTGGTGAATCAGATCAGAGACAGCGTATTGGTGGTGTAGATCCAGCGAGAGCAGGGCTTCATCGGCAAGTAGAATTTGCGGATCGTTTGCCAGGGCCTGAGCAATACGTAGACGCTGCTGCTCACCACCCGATAAGAGACCAACGGGTACATTAGCGTATTCAGTTGCGCCGACAGCTTCTAAGAGTTCATCAACCTTTGACCGGTACGATCTCGTGTTGAGGCGAATCCCCCACTTGTGCCCGTCGATGCCTAATCCCACGAGGTCTCGAGCTCGCATGGGTGTATTTTGACTAATGCTTTTTTGCTGAGGCACATACCCCACGCCGGGGTTACCGGCACGTGCAGGCGCACCAAGCACCGAAATCTGACCACTGTTCATGTGGGTGAGACCCAGAACAACTTTCAAAAATGTTGACTTTCCTGAGCCGTTAGGTCCGAGCACTGCAAAGTACTCGCCCTGTTCGACTCGAAGGTTGAGGTCTTGCCAGAGGTCGCGCTGACCGAAGGATAGCGCACCGTTAGCTATTTCGATGGACGCGGGCGCGTGCTGCACATGTGTCATAGGTTCTAGGCTACTGCCTTCTTCACGTTTTCTACATTGTCGGTCATCCACTGAACGTAGTCTTTGCCTTCGGGCAGGGTTTCTGTGAATGATTCGGTGGCCACAGATGAATTCTCAGCGGTATCACGAATTTCTTTGGTCTGACTGGTTTCGGTCTGCTCGTTGTAGGCAACCAAATCGAGGTTTCCAGCAGTGATCAGATCTTTGATTTCTTGCATGGTCAGCGGTGCTACGTCAGAGTCCGAGTCAATAGCTGCCACAAAGTTTTCGGGGGTTACGTTCTGCATACCCGCGGTTTCCAGCAGGTAGTTGGGTACAGGCTCGGTGGTCACAAACTTTTTGTCTTGAGCACCAGAATCTTTGGCAGATGCTTTGATGGTATCAAGCTTCTGGTCAAACTCTTCTGCAGACTTTTTGTAAGCTTGAGCGTTCTCGGTGTCGAGCTCACCCATATCGGTAGCTACCTGATCAGCTACTTTTTTCATGGTTTCAAGGTTATACCACATGTGCTCGTTGAATTCGTGGTCGTGCGCGGTATGCTCGCCTTCCTGATGAGCTTGGTTGTGCTCTTCGTACAGCTCCTTGTACTCATCATCAGAGATCATGCCGGAGAGCTTAACGGCGTTGACGCCCTTCTGGTCGGGGTTATCCTGCCCCACCATCTCTTCAGCGAAAACGTCGTATCCCGCTCCGTTGTACACTACAACGTCAGCGTCCTTAATGGTCAGACGGTCGTTGGGGGTTGATTCGTATGAATGGGGGTCCTGACTGGTGGAGTTGATAATGGAGGTAACTTCAGCCTTATCTCCGACCACCTGCTTGGCGATATCGCCGTAGACGTCCGTAGTAGCTACAATCTTCAGGCTGTCATCCGATGATCCGGATGCGTTGCTATCCCCCGCTGAACAACCAGCAAGTGCAAGGGCTGCTACGGAAAACAGGGCTACATTATTGAGCAACTTGGACATTTTTAGAACTTTCTAAACGCGAATCATTTTCAAATAGAGCTTACTTGCTCCCGCAACCTTTTTGCAATATAAGCCTGCGTACTTCAGAACACACTGAATACAACGGAAGAGTCGACGCCGGTATTCCAGCATCGACCCTTCCCTAGACTTTTCTCAGTGAGCCTTACACCCTGTTCGCGGCTTCACGCCTACGAACGTGCTCCTGCGTGGTGTCTTTGATTTCGCCCACCAGCTGTTCCAGAATGTCCTCCAGGAAGAGAACACCCAAGCTGACGCCGTCTGCAGAGACCACATGCGAAAGATGCGCCCGGTTACGCTGCATAGCTGCAAGCGCGTCGTCAATCTCCACATCCGGGCGAAGAATCGCCATCGGACGCAGGCGTCCCCACGGGATATTTTCATCGCCACGAGAACCAACGTATGCAAGCATGTCCTTGACGTGAACGTAGCCCATATAGGTACCGTCCGCCGCATCCTGCATCACAAAACGGGAATAGCCGGTCTGTGCACAAGCATGCTCAATATCGTTGGGGGTGCACGGGAAGTCAAGGGTGACCACCTTTTCGCACTCCACCATGATCTCTTCCACCTTTTTAGAGCTAAACTCCAAAGCACCAGAAAGCACACCTGTTTCATCTTCAACGGTGCCTTCTTCAGTGGAATGCTTCACGATATTCTGAAGCTCATCCAGGGTAAAGGTCGATGAAACTTCATCCTTAGGCTCAATTTTCAAAGCCTGCAAAGCATGGTTCGCCAACCAGTTCAAGAACACGAGGATGGGCTTGAGCAGACGCGAGAAGAATACCAGCGGCGGTGCAAACCAGAGAGCGATACCCTTATCGGTCAGCGAAACAGACGCGTTCTTGGGCACCATCTCACCGAAAATAACGTGCAGATAGGTCACGATAATCAGGGCAATCACAAAGCTGAGAGTCGCCACGATTTCGTAAGGAATACCGATGGCTTCTAGCGGGCCAGCCATGAGGTGTTTCAAAGCCGGCTCTGAAACATTCAAAATCAGCAGCGAGCAAACAGTAATACCCATCTGGCAGGTAGCCAGCATCAAAGATACGTGTTCAATCGCAAACAGTGCCGTCTTCGCCCGCTTGTTACCGGCTTCCGCCAGAGGCTCGATCTGTGAGCGTCTGGTCGACATAATCGCGAACTCAGCTCCCACGAAGAAAGCATTACCCGCCAACAAAACAACCAAAAGACCAAGTGCTAACCAGTCATTCATGCGCGCACGCTCCCTTCTCGTGTTGAACTAGCTTCAGGGGTGGGAATAAAGCGGATTCGGTCGACACGACGCTGCTCCATAGTTTCGATGCGCAGTGTTCCGCCTTCTACAGGTACGGTGTCGCCTACCTCAGGCACGCGTCCTAACGCGTACATCATGAAACCACCCATGGTCTCAAAGGCAGGGTTCTCTTCAATATCCAGCTCATCGATGTAATCAGAGATTTCATCGGGGCGCAGAAGACCGGAGAACATCCAGTCTTCGTTACCCATGTGCAGGGGGCGTTCTTCTACGTTACCTGAGTCGTGCTCGTCAGAAACTTCGCCAACGATTTCTTCGACGAGGTCTTCAAGAGTGGTCATACCCGCAGTGCCACCGTACTCATCGAGAACGATAGCCAGCTGCAAGGCACCCTCGCGCAGCTGCAACAGCAAGGAGTCAAGGTGCACCGTTTCGGGAACACGCAATACGTCTTCCATCAGCGCACCAGCTTCTAGATTAGGGCGCACATCTTCAGGAACACCGATAGCTTTTTTCAGATGGACGACGCCAACAACGTTGTCCTGGTCTTCGCGATAGAGAGGAAAACGCGAGTGACCGGTGGTACGCGCCATCTCAACGACGTCCGCAACCGAAGCGGTGTCTTCAAGCATGATTGCCTGGCGGCGCGGGGTCATCACGTCTACAGCTGTCAGCTCTGCAAAGGATAGTGTCTTATCCACAAACCGTGCGGTATCTGAATCCAAGGTGCCTTCAACGGCTGATCGACGAACCATCGATGAAAGCTCTTCGGGAGTGCGAGCACCAGAAAGCTCTTCTTTCGCCTCCAACCCAAAGAGATGCAAAATTTTGTTGGCTCCCCCGTTCATGGTGCGCACCAGCGGGTTCATAATTTTGGTGAACATCAGGTGATAAGGTGCCAGGGCACGTGCAGTGGGGTAAGAGACAGCAATCGCCATATTTTTGGGAATCAGCTCACCAAGCACCATAGATAAGACGGTGGCTACACCCATTGAGAAAATCAAGATAAGGATGCGGGCAGCCGATTCAGGAAGACCCCAGCTAGATACTGAGTCAACCACTAGAGCCTGGAGTGCAACGTCCAAGGTGTAACCGGTGAGCAGGGTTGTGATGGTAATACCCAACTGGCACGAGGACAGCTGGGTTGACAATGTCTTGAGACATTTTAAAACCGCAACTCCCTTGGTATCGCCATTGTCAATTTTTTGCTGGACAGCTGACTGGTCCAAAGCAACCAGTGCGAATTCCATTGCAACGAAGAATCCAGTGCCAAAAATCAGCAAAATACCAACGAGAAGAAGAAGCCATTCCATTTAGCGAATCCCCCTGTTGCGAGGGCACGAATGTGATGTAAAAACGGGAGCCGGATATCCAGTGACTCTGGCATCTGCGCTGAGCGCATGATGCTGGTGTGGGCGGCAACTAAAAGAGTCGTCCATAATGCCCCAATTTTAATCAAAGAGTGAGTGCTATTCCTAGTATTTGTTCTGCGAGGTTCGTTACGGATGCGTGTGTTTGCCAGGGGCGTAAAGGTGGGGTTTATTCTGAGCCAGTTCAGTACGTGAAAGGCCTTTGCGTGTCACGGCAGTTAATATTTTAGAATTTTTTTCCAGACACAAAAATAGGTAAACCCACTCAAAACCAATTGTTTTACAGGGTCAAACCCACAAATAAGCATGGGTATCGTGTGGTTTGTTGCTCTTTGACCTGAACTCCCCTGCCTGAAACTTATTTTTCTGCGCGAAATAATGTTTCTTTATGCCTCGGTGCCTTTCGTCATATAGCTCTTGGGTTATTAGACTGGTCTCAAGAGACGAAGCTGACCCGTTCGCTTGGATACCCAGATACCTTCCGAGGCATGGTTCGAAACCAAGCAACTCGACGGCGTTCAAACCCCACATCGAATGGAAGAGGCTAAACGTGCCAAACCAGTCAGAAAGTCGCTGGCCAGAAGAATTTGCTGGTAACGAGTGGTTCATTGATGAACTATTTGAAAAGTACCAGAACGATAAATCATCAGTTGAGCAGTCCTGGTGGCCATTGTTCGAAGCAGAACTGAAGAAGTCCGGTAGCTCAGTATCCGCACAGTCTTCAGAGAAACCTGCACCGGCAGAGAAAAAAGAAGATCATCACCCTGATCCCAACAAGGTCAAAGAAACCGCACCGGCTCAGGCAGAACCCCGCCCAGTTGCGCCTACCGATGAGGGTGAACAGGTCAAAAAGGCAAGCGGTACTGTGTCTAAAACCGAAGAGAAACTGAAGAAAAAAGAGGCGACCGTGGCACCTTCTCAGGAACCTGCAGAAGAAAAGAAAGAAACAATTTCTACCTTGCGCGGTCCCGCAAAGGCAGTTGTAACCACTATGGAAGAGTCACTGACTGTTCCTACCGCGACCACTGTTCGCGCAATTCCCGCCAAGGTTCTCATCGATAACCGCACCGCGATTAATAATTATTTGGCTCGTACTCGCGGTGGCAAGATTTCGTTCACTCACATCATCGGTTACGCCATTATTCGCGCCCTTGCGAATTTCCCGTCTATGAACGTTACCTTTGGTGAAGATGAGAAGGGTCGTCCCGCCGCTATTCAGCCCGCTCACGTCAACTTCGGTTTGGCTATTGACCTTCCCCGTCCCGATGGAACCCGCAACCTGGTTGTTCCCAACATTAAGGGCGCTGAAGAGCTCTCCTTCGCAGAGTTCTGGGAGGCATACGATGACATCGTAAAGCGCGGACGCGATGGCAAGCTCACTGTTGAGGACTTCCGTGGCACCACTGTCTCACTAACCAACCCCGGTGGTATTGGTACCGTCCACTCGGTCCCCCGCCTCTCAAAGGGCCAGGCCGCCATCATTGGTGCAGGTGCTTTGGACTACCCGGCAGAGTACCGCGGCGCATCCGATAAGACTATTGCTCGCGCTGGCGTTTCAAAGATTCTCACCCTTACCTCAACCTATGACCACCGTGTCATTCAGGGTGCAGGATCCGGTGAGTTCTTGAAGATTATTGAAGGCTACTTGCTGGGTAACGAGGGCTTCTACGATGAGATTTTTGAAGCCCTTCGCGTTCCCTTTGAGCCCGTTCGCTGGGCTAAGGACAACCAGGTTGACCCCGCAACTGAGGTTTCAAAGGTTGCTCGCATCCAGCAGCTCATTCACGCTTACCGTGTTCGCGGTCATTTGATTGCACAGACCAATCCGCTGGGCTATGAGATGCTCACACACCCGGATCTGCGCATTGAGAACTACGGTTTGACTCTGTGGGATTTGGATCGTTACTGGCCTACCGGCGGCTTCGGTGAGAAGGACACCTTGCAGTTGCGCGCGATTCTTGAATTGCTCCGCGAGGCCTACTGCCAGACCGTCAGCGTCGAGTACATGCACATTGAAAACCCCGTCGAGCGTAAGTGGTTCCAAGATCAGCTGGAGCACGGTTACTCCAAGCCCAGCCGCGAGGAGCAGTTCCGTGTACTGGGTAAGCTCAACGCTGCAGAAGCTTTCGAGACTTTCTTGCAGACCAAGTACCTCGGTCAGAAGCGCTTCTCGCTCGAGGGCGGCGAATCCTTGATTCCCTTGCTCGACTACATCATTTCTGAAGCTGCTGATGATGGTATGTCTGGTGTTGCTATCGGTATGGCTCACCGCGGTCGTCTGAATGTTCTGACCAACATTGCGGGCAAGTCATACGCACAGATCTTCCGCGAGTTCGAAGGCGAGATGGATCCGCGCATCACCGGTGGTTCGGGCGATGTTAAGTACCACTTGGGTACCGAGGGCACGTTCACCTCAGATAACGGTAACCAGACCCAGGTTTACCTGGCTGCTAACCCCTCGCATCTTGAAGCCGCTGACCCCGTGCTCGAAGGTATTGCCCGCGCTAAGCAGGATAACCTTGCAGGTACCGGCGCTAAGGACTACCCGATTCTGCCGATTCTCGTTCACGGCGACGCAGCGTTCGCTGGTCAGGGCATTGTCTTTGAAACCTTGCAAATGTCACAGCTTGAGGGCTACAAGGTTGGCGGCACCGTTCACGTGATCGTCAACAACCAGGTGGGCTTCACCACCACCCCGTCAGATGGCCGTTCATCGACCTACTCCACTGACTCGGCTCGTGCTATTCAGGCACCGATCTTCCACGTCAACGCAGATGATCCCGAGGCAGTTGTTCGTGCAGGTCACCTGGCATTCGAGTACCGCCAGCGATTCAACAAGGACATCGTGATCGACCTGCTGTGCTACCGTCGCCGCGGTCACAACGAGGCTGATGATCCTTCGATGACCCAGCCCAAGATGTACAACATGATTGAAGAGTTGCCTTCAACCCGCAAGATTTACACCGAGTCTTTGGTAGGACGCGGCGATATCACCCAGGAAGAAGCAGAGCGCGTACTCAAGGACTACCAGTCACGTCTGGAGCAGATCTTCACTGAGACCCACGAGGCCCAGTCATCGTCTGCTCCCCTGGTCACCGCTGATGCTGCGGCTGTTGCTAACATCGAGCGTCCGGCTGCTCAGCAGTCAGAGGATTCAGTTCAGGAAGCCGGTTCAACCGCAATTTCGGCCGATACTCTCAAGCGCATCGGCGATTCATTTGCGGCTGTTCCCGAGGGCTTCACTGTTCACAAGAAACTCAAGAAGCTTTTGGAACAGCGCACCGCAATGGCAACCGAGGGCGGTATTAACTGGGGCTTCGGCGAGCTCGCTGCTTTCGGTTCCTTGTTGCTGGAGGGTATCGACGTGCGTATGTCAGGTCAGGACGTTCAGCGCGGCACTTTCGTACAGCGCCACTCTGTCCTGCACGACCGTTTGACTGACGAAGAATGGACCCCGCTGGCTCACCTGAGCGAAGATCAGGGTAAGTTCAGCATCTACAACTCACTGCTGTCTGAGTACGGCGTGCTTGGCTTCGAGTACGGTTACTCCGTCGAGCGCCCTGACTCACTGGTTGTTTGGGAAGCTCAGTTCGGCGACTTCGCTAACGGCGCTCAGACCATCATCGATGAGTTCATCTCTTCAGCAGAGCAGAAGTGGGCACAGCGTTCATCACTGGTTATGATGCTTCCTCACGGCTTTGAGGGTCAGGGCCCTGACCACTCATCAGCTCGCATCGAGCGTTACTTGCAGCTGTGTGCAGAGAACAACATGACTGTTGCTATGCCCTCCACCCCGGCATCGCACTTCCACCTGTTGCGCAAGCACGCTCACTCGCGTCCTCACAAGCCCATGGTTCTGTTCACTCCCAAGCAGCTTCTGCGTCTCAAGGCAGCAGCGTCATCGGTTGAGGACTTCACCACCGGCAGCTTCAAGCCTGTTATCGAGGATCAGGGCAACCTGAATGCTTCAGAGGTAGACCGCTTGATCCTGGTCTCCGGTCGTCTCTACTACGACTTGGAGGCTGAGCGCATCAAGCGCAAGGACACCAAGACTGCAATTGTTCGTGTCGAGCAGCTCTACCCCTTGCCTCTTGAAGAAATCAAGGAGCAGATTGCCCAGTACCCCAACGCAGAGTTGATCTGGGCACAGGATGAGCCTGCTAACCAGGGTCAGTGGCCCTTTATGGCTCTCAACCTTCTGCCCCATGTTGGTTACAAGATGAGCTTGGTATCACGTCCCGCTTCAGCTTCACCGGCTGCCGGTACCGGACGTCGCCACCAGGCTGAATTGGACAACATCTTGGCTGAGGCGTTTGACCGCTAAACTCTAGCTTAGAAGCTACTCACAAAATGCCCCGTACTGTCGTCTTTGACGGTACGGGGCATTTTGTACAGCAAATACAGCTTCATAGAGTTCACGAACTTAAGTAAATATGTACTAGGTTTGGCACGATAACGCGCGTGCCTTGTATTCTGTATGTAAGAGTAAAAGTGGGCACGTGAAAGTGCGCATTTCAGTCAACAACAGAAAAGGTTCTCGTGGATCAGCGAAACATTCGAATTGTAGCAGTGGGTGATGAGCTGCTCTCAGGCGTTGGAGATCCCCGCGCCCTGGGTTGGTTCGGCCGCGTCATGGCACGCACCCCGCAGAATATCGCATCGGTTGCAGCTTACAATTTGGCGGCACCGGGCGAAGGTAGCGAACTGTTGAATAGCCGCTGGTTTGAAGAGGCGGCTCGTCGTTTTTCGCAGGGTGCTGATAACCGCCTAGTGATTGCACCTTCAACTTTGGATGTTGATTTGGATATCACCAGCGCTCGTTCACGTTTGAACCTTGCGAACATGGTCGATATGGCCTCGCAGAACAATGTGAAGGTCTTGGTCGTTGGTCCTCCCCCGACACTGGACGCTGAACGCAACCGCCGTATCGCTGATTTGTCAGCGGCTTACGCTGATGTTGTGACTCGCCGAAACCATGTCTATGTTGATACATTCAACCCGCTGTTGCATCACGAGCAGTGGCGCAATGACTTGGCAGCTAATGACGGACGTCCCGGCCAGTCAGGCTACGGTCTGATGGCGTGGCTTGTTTTGCACCGCGGCTGGTACTCCTGGTTGAATCTGCCTGAGCCTGTCTAGGGTTCGGTGTGAGCCGTCCCGCTGTTTTTTGTGCACGGTTAAAGGTGCATTCACCTGTTATTTGTGCGAAAATGGACGGCAGTGCTGTGGCTCATTTCTGCCGCAGCAGTACATTCGGTTGTAACCCGTCTTTTGGGTTGCGGTAGAACCGTAATTTGTAGAAGGAGGCTCTCATGAGCAAGCGCGGTCGTAAGCGCAAGGACCGTCGTAAGGGCGGCGCAAACCACGGTAAGCGCCCCAACGCATAAGGTACCTTGAATACTTTTCAGGCGCCGGTTAGATTCTTTAGAGTCTAACCGGCGCCTGGTTTTTAACAGGCAAATGAGCTTCGCCTATGCTTTATTTTTGATTTCGTCGATGCTGATACGAATTTTGTCTTTAAGTTCTTGGGGTGCTTTTTCACAACAGGAGCGTTTAATAGCTTCGCGAATCATGACTTCAAGGTCGTGTTCCTGTGTGCAGTCGGTGCACTCTCCCAGATGTTTTTTGAAGGTTTCAACGTCTTCTTTGCTGACGGCACCATCAAGGTACTCATAGATTTTGTTGATTTCTTGCTCGCAGCAGTTCTGCGATTTATCTGATGAATCGGTCATTGCAGGTTATCCTTTCTGCGAGTTGTTGGTGGTGATGCCGCGTTCGCGGGCGTAGTCAGCAAGGGAGTCGCGCAGTAGCTTGCGTCCTCGGTGTAGTCGAGACATAACGGTGCCGATGGGGCTGCCCATGATGTCTGAAATTTCTTTGTAGGAGAACCCTTCAACATCTGAGTAGTAAACGGCCATACGAAAATCTTCGGGGATTTCTTGAAGGGCACGTTTGATGTCGGTGTCGGGTAGATTATCCAACGCCATCATTTCAGCGGATTTCAGCCCCGATGAGTCGTGCTGACTTGCTTGGGCTAGCTGCCAGTCTTCGACAGAGTCGGTGTGAGACTGCTGGGGCTCGCGCTGGCGCTTACGGTAGAGGTTGATGTACGTGTTCGTGAGAATTCTGTACAACCACGCTTTGAGGTTAGTACCCGGCGTGTACAGGTGGAATGAGGAATACGCTTTCGCGTATGCCTCTTGCACGAGGTCTTCAGCATCGGTGGGGTTGCGTGCCATGCGCAGAGCAGCTGCGTAGAGCTGATCAACGTACTGCATCGCGTCCTTTTCAAAACGAATTTTGCGTTGTTCGGCTGTTTCCGTGGCAAGATCTACCGGTGTCTCGTGCTTGGCAACGGTGGGTGCTGTCATTGGCTTTCCTTTTGCTCTTTCCCGATGGTAGAGCCTTGTACTCACAGGTTGTTGAATGTGAGGATGCGTGAAACATCTGTTAGGTTCAACCCTACGGCATGCGGGTTTATTCCCGGGTGAGGCATCGTGTTAGACAAACCATTCTTTTCATAAGACACCCCACCTTTCTTGAGGCTGAGTACTCAAGAAATCTTTGCTGAAATCGCGATTATTTTTAGTCGAATACTGCCAGCAAGCTTATGATGGTGGGTAGAGGGGATTTTCTCGTTATGATCCCCGACCATCGACACTTAGGAGTGTTTTATGTCAGTAGTACGTCGTCTCGCGCGTCCCGCGCTTGCATCTAGCTTTATTCTCTCAGGCGTTGATCGTTTGAAGGACCCCGCTTCTGCAGCTCACCTTGAAAAGGCTGTTTCGCTTGCAGCTTCCACTTCACCTTACTTGTCAGTTTTGAAGGGTCAGGAGCGTTTGGTTGGCCAGGCTCTTGCCGGTTCACAGGTGGCTGCAGGTTCACTGTTTGCGTTGGGCAAGCTCCCCCGTTTGTCATCAACCGTTTTGCTTGCGACCGGTGCTGTTAATGCTTACCTCGAGTTCATGACAACCGAGCATGACAGCAAGGAACAGAAGTCAGCTCGCGTCAACAACCTAGTGAAGAATTCATCGCTTCTTGGTGCTATCGCTATTGCTTCGGTTGACACCGACGGTAGCCCTTCACTTGCTTGGCGTGCAAGCAAGCTGAGCGACAAGGTTGCTAAGAAGTCTGAGCAGATTTCTTCAGATGTTCTGGATAAGGCAGATAACCTTTTCCATAGCTAATCTTTGACTCTTGAGAGAGTTGGCTCCGCGCTGAGACGGTATTTAGGATTTTTCTTATTTGGCCGGCTCGGCGCGGAGCTTTTTGTATGCCTTGTGCCAGCGTAAAATAGGCGTGATAACTAAAGACAGCGTTACGTTGATGCACGTGATGAGAAGTGAGGTTTGTATTTTGGGTTCTGCAGAGGTTGCGCTGATGCCCGGCGACTGGTTGGCACCGCGATTTGTAGCACGTGGCGGTCATGCAACCGTTGCTGTGCCCGGTTCGAAGTCGCTGACTAACCGCTATCTGCTGTTGGCAGCGTTAGCGTCCTCGCCTTCAGTAATCCATGCACCTCTTCACTCTCGCGATTCTGCGCTGATGATTTCTGCGCTGACTTCTTTGGGCGCACAGTTTGAAGAAATTGAGACTGGTTCGGTCTTCGGTCCTGATCTACGAGTAACGCCGTTGAACCGTGCCGCTAATCTCGGCAGTGTTAGCGTGGACGTTGGTTTGGCAGGAACGGTGATGCGTTTTGTGCCGACTGTTGCTGCGCTGGTCTCAGGTGATATCCATTTTGACGGGGACGCGCATGCTCGTGTTCGCCCTATGGGACCGGTCATCGATGCCCTGCGTTCGTTGGGTATTTTAGTCGAAGATGACGCCCGCGGTGCGTTACCGTTCACTGTCTCTGCTAGCGGATCAGTAGCTGCTCGTGAGCTAGAAATTGACGCTTCGGGTTCGTCTCAGTTCGTCTCGGCGCTGTTGCTGGCTGCCAGTTCCTTTAATAACGGTCTGGATCTGCAACATGTTGGTGCGTCCATTCCTTCGATGCCGCATATCGAAATGACGGTTGATGTCTTGCGCTCGGTAGGTATTGAGGTCGATGACTCTCAGCCGAATCGTTGGATTATTGAACCGCAAACCTTTGAGGGTTTTGAAGTAACTGTTGAACCCGACCTTTCAAATGCAGGCCCTTTCCTTGCCGCCGCTGTAGTCACAGGTTCTCGTGTCAATGTCCCGTTATGGCCTGCTAAAACCACTCAGGGTGGGGATCATTGGAAGAAGATTTTGCCTCTGTTTGGTGCCTCGGTGGAACTTACTGCTGAGGGGTTGACCGTGACAGGTCCGGCTGAAGACAATCTTTCAGCGTTACCTGAAATTGACCTAGATTTGTCAGAAGCCGGCGAGTTGGCGCCCACCGTTGCGGCGCTGTGCGCATTGAGTCCGCAACCTTCGACTCTACGCGGCATTGCGCATTTGCGTGGGCATGAAACTGACCGACTAGCTGCGCTCACCACCGAGTTCAACAAGTTGGGGGCTCGTGCAGAGGAAATCGAGGATGGGATCCGCATCCTCGGCCCTGTCCAGCACGGTGGTAGGTTCAGTACCTACGCTGACCACCGTATGGCCACAGCCGCAGCTATTATTGGGCTCGCCGTTGACAACGTTATCGTTGAGAACGTTGCAACGACCGCAAAGACCCTGCCGAATTTCACCGGCTTATGGGAAACCATGCTAGAGAACTTTTCATCAACAGGTAAGGCTGACTAATGCGACGAAGCTGGGATGAAAGCGACGTTCGCGTCCGCCCCAATAAAAAAGGCTCACGTCCTCGTACCAAAGACCGTCCTTCGTACGATAAAGCGGAGCTCGGACGAATTATCACCGTTGACCGCGGCCGTTACACTGCTGTTCTCGATGAGAACACCGATAGCGAGCGCACTGTCACAGCGGTACGAGCTAAAGATTTGCGCAGGACGCCGGTGGTTCCCGGCGATATCGTGGGGCTAGTCGGTGATACCTCAGGTAAGCCCGATACTCTGGCGCGTCTTGTCACCATTCAGGAGCGTACGTCATTGCTGCGTCGTAGCGCTGACGATACTGACCCGGTGGAACGCGTTGTTGTTGCTAATGCTGATCAGCTCGTGATTGTGGTGGCAGCTCAGAATCCCGAGCCGCGAACGGGCTTTATTGACCGTTCAATCGCAGCTTCCTTTGATGCCGGTATTACCCCGGTCTTGTGTATTACCAAAACGGATCTCAAGCATCCCCAAGAGCTTCTTGATTACTATGCCAATACCGGTCTTCAGATTGTGCTCTCTAAATCTCTCGACGGTTTAGCGCCGAGTGAAGAGAATACTCAGGGTTTAGATGCTTCGCTGGTGGAGCAGGTAAGTGAGCATCTACAGGGGCAGGTTTCTGTTTTGCTCGGGCATTCGGGCGTTGGTAAATCGACCCTGGTCAATGCTCTAACGGGCGCTGACCGTGCCACGAGCCATGTCAATGCCCATACGGGGCGAGGACGCCACACGTCCTCTTCTGCTCTCGCTGTGCGTCCTGCTGAGCGAACTGCCGGTACTTGGATTATTGATACACCGGGCATCCGCTCCTTTGGCTTAGCGCACATTGAACCGGAGACTATCGTTGCCTCGTTCGAGGACCTTGCTCCCGGTTCAGCGGATTGCCCCAAGGGTTGCGAGCACTCCCCTGCCTCTGCCGGATGCGGCATCATCGCCTACGTCAACAGCGGTCAAGCTGGAGACTCCGGGCAAGCTCGCCTCGAATCGCTTCAAAAACTTTTGAACGTATCTACCGAAACCGATGCTGATTCTGAAAAAGAACTCGGTATCGTTCTGTAACAGACCTTTACTCACACACGAAAAGTAACCATGAAATCATCTAGCCAGTACACCGAAGACCTCCGCTTGGCTCACATTATTGCCGATGCCGTGGATAGGCTCACCCTGACCCGCTTTCAAAAACAAGATTTTACGGTTGAGACTAAACCTGATCTCACCCCTGTTACCGAAGCGGATAAAGAAGCCGAGCAGCTGGTGCGTTCGCAGCTCTCCCGCGTCCGTACCCGTGATGCCATTGTGGGCGAAGAATTCGGGGCAACCGGTGCTTCACCGCGCCAGTGGATTATTGATCCCATTGACGGTACCAAGAACTTTGTGCGCGGTGTGCCAGTGTGGGCCACCTTGATTGCTCTTGTTGATAACGGTAAGCCAGTTGTGGGTGTTGCTTCTGCTCCCGCTCTTCAACGACGCTGGTGGGCGGCTGAAGGAACAGGCGCGTATACCGGCCGTTCGCTGGCTAATGCAAAACGCATCTCGGTGTCAGATGTTACTAACCTCAGCGATGCCTCTTTCTCATATTCTTCTCTTTCGGGTTGGAAGGAACTGGGTAAGCGTGATGAGTTTATTCAGCTGACCGACGATGTTTGGCGTACTCGCGCCTACGGCGATTTCTGGTCGTATTGCATGGTTGCTGAGGGGGCTGTTGATTTTGCGGCAGAACCTGAATTGGCTCTGCACGATATGGCCGCGTTGGTACCCATTGTGACTGAGGCAGGCGGACGCTTCACCTCATTGGACGGTGAAGAAGGCCCCTTTGGTGCTAACGCTCTAGCATCTAATGGTCACCTGCATGATACTGTTCTGCGTCGCATCGGAACATCAAACAGCTAACTAAACCGTGTAAAAGACAAAAATGGCGGGTGTACTTGGTGAGTACAACCGCCATTTTTGCGTTAGAAATCAATGGTGATAAAAAGTACCGCAAGCGACAGGGCGATGAGAGTGCCTAACACCCCACCAATGATGCCAATCCAGGCACACACCTTGGTTTTGCCTGCGTATATTGTCTGAGGGTATCGACCGAGTTTGACCAGAGCAACGATACCGAGCACCACAGCTGCGACCGACGGTATGGCGGTGAGTCCGAAGATTCCGCTGAGTCCTGTTAGCGGCATGAATATGGTCAGGATGAGCGAGGTGACCGATGCAAAGGCGTAAAACCAGCCTGCCCCTCGTTTATCGCGAGGAAACTCACCGAGAGGGCGGCGGTACTGTGCCGGTATGCGATAGCCTGCAGGTTCGCCCGGTGTTGTCATATCGTAGGGATGCTGAACAGGAGCCATCTGAGGTTGCAGTTGAGGCTGGGTCGACATCTATGATCCTTCTAAAGATTTGAAGCTATCTGATGTTCACTAGCCTACAGGGCTAGGGGTGTAGGACGCGATAACCCGCACCTACTTTTGGGTGTGCTCCGAGCGATAAGGCAGCGACAAGCTCCTACAGAACTACTTTGCTGACGCTGTGGTCGCCCGCAAAACCGTAAATTTCGAGTTACGGGCTAGCTGTTCTACAGTTGCAAAGTTTTTATCGAGCAGCCCGCGATAGCGCAGGTGAGAATTATGTACGAGAAAGAGATTTCCTCCCGGTTTGAGTACTCGATGCGCCGCTTTCACCAGTTCCTCGTATAGGGACGCGTCAACCCTCGTACCCTCGTGGAAAGGCGGGTTGAGAACCACAGTATCTACCGATGAGTCATCAAGAGAACGGGCCGCATCGTCCCAGATTACCTGCGCCATGTTGTTCTCTACATGCTCATGCAGCGTCATTCGCGCCGACACCACCGCGTCCGCCGAAATATCGGTAGCTATGCACTTAATTCCCGGTACCGCTGTAAGGAGGTCAAATGAGACTTGACCGTTGCCGCAACCAAGGTCAAGGACGCGCCCACCGGTTAGCAGATAAGGTATAACGGTTTCAGCCAAGAGAGTGCCGCCGTGATCGCGACTAGCCGAGCCGAAGACGCCTCCGACGCCGTAGCGTCCTTCGTTTTCAGCGGGCTGGTATGTACTGGTTTGCGCACTTGTCTTTTCAGTATTTCGAGCTATTAGGCAGCGGAACTTACCTTGCCCGCGGCTCGCATAAACTTCTGCAAAATGCTGACTGAGCACGTGGTTCTGGGACTTGGTCATGTGCTTGGTATTCCCCACAGCAACGAACGTAGCAGTGCCTTTCACCTGAGCCAGACAGTGGGCAATATAATCCAGCTCCGCCAAAGATTTAGGCAAACGGCCTAGCGCAATAACAGTACGAGTCTCATCCGTAAAATTCTCTGCAAAGAAATCTGGCAGGTATAGTGGATTATCCATACCGGCAACCAGCACGTTGGATGCTGCCTCCTGGTGGGAAACCCGCTGGGCAGACACCGCCTGAGAAAAACTACGGGACGCTACATACACACCATTGCTGGTCTCTCGAACAGCATCAAGACTGAAGCGAAGCAACGCACCGTCAGGATCATCAAAAACCACAAAATCGCCGTTTGCATCAGCAATTTCGTCGCTGAGCACAGACAGCAAAACCTCATCAATTCGAGCAGTCATAACTTCGCCCCCCCCCCAAGCACCGCACCCCCACGGGCGACAGTTTAACTCATTATTCACACCTACAAAAATACCTCGGTGCGATTCAGCTGAACCACACCGAGGTAAGAAAAGTGGAGATGCGGGGAATCGAACCCCGGTCCGATGCGACCTCGTCAGGTCTTCTCCGTGCGCAGTTTGCGTAACGGTTAATTTTCGGCTCCAGCATTTGCACAAACACACATGCTGCCGAACCTATTCGTATAAGTGTTCCTTCTATCCCTACGACGAAGATAGAAAGCAGTGGCCTTTTAAACTGATACTGGTAACTGAGCTAAAGGCGAGCTCAGGCCAGCAGATTCGCTAGTCGCGCTTAGGCAGCGAGAGCGAAGTCAGTGCGCTTAGATTCTGCACTTATTTTTTTACAGAGAGCGTTTACGAGATAACTCTGCATCCTCGGCACGCTTCCCCTGTCTCAACCCGCATCGTCGAAACCGATCATCCCCAATATTTAGTTCTCAAAGAACATACGCCAAAAAGTTATCAGCTGTACTCTTACCTAAGATAGAGCGCCGGGCCATTAAGGCGTTGAGATATAAATATACCCCCGCCTCCCCTATTTTTCAAGAGGATGCGAGGGCATGAGCATTGTCAGTCGCTAAAGACTACTTACCCATGTTGTTGTTGATGTGGTCGTTCATGCACTGCTCCAAAGCAGCCTGGTCGTTGAGGTGATCCTGGCAAGCATTGTAAGCATCGAGACCAGCGCCACCGGCAATGATACTCAGAACAAGCATACCTGCACCCAGCAAGGTTGCCAGGATGCTGGTGATGATACCTGCGATAGCCAAGCCCTTCGAGCCGTGGGACTTCTTGAGCTTAACGATTGCTACGATACCCAGAATCAGACCGATGAGACCCAGCAGGCCACCGAAACCCAATACCCAGAAGGTCAACAGACCCAGGATACCGAGAACCAGTGACGCAATAGCCAAACCGCGGCCATTGGGCTTGCGGTTGTGCATTACGTACTGATCGTTGTGGTTGCCGTTGTAAGCCGGCGCCTGGGCGTAGTTATTGTTGTAACCGTCGTTGGTGTAAGCGGTGTTGTTCTGTGCGTAGTGGTTCTGGTTGGTGTACGCGGAATCCTGCGAACCTGCTGCAACTGAGCTACCGCTATTGTTGCTGTAGCCTGCGTTGTTGTATGACGCTGAGTCACGGTTTGCAGAAGTGTCACCGTATGAACCGTACGGTGAGTTTGAGTTGCTGTTCGGGGTGTTATCTTGAGACATTATTCTCTCCTTAGTTTCGCCTCGGACTAGCCCAGGTTTTTATACCGCATTGCTCTTCGCGCTTCGAGGTTATCTTGACGCTCACGCAATGCTTGGCGTTTGTCGTAGTCGCGCTTACCGGTGGCAAGAGCGATTTCAACTTTTGCTCGACCATTAGAAAAGTAGAGTTTGAGGGGAACAACGGTGTAGCCGCTTTCCCTCAGCTTTTGGTCAATCTTATTAATTTCAGTGCGGTGCATCAGTAGCTTGCGACGGCGCCTGGCTGCGTGGTTTGTCCACGAGCCGCGTCCGTACTCGGCGATATGAATGCCTTCAAGCCACAGTTCACCGTTATAGGTTTGGCAAAATCCGTCGGTTATAGAGGCCCCGCCATCTCGTAGCGATTTAACCTCTGTCCCCATTAATACTAAGCCAGCTTCCCACGTGTCTACGATATTGTAGTTGTGGCGTGCCTTCTTATTTTGAGCGATGATGTGATTATTCGGGTCTTTTGTACCCGCTTTTTTCTTCTGTGCCATCTTTTCCTTCTAAATTCTGTCTCTACGCTTCGTTGCGAGAAGCTGCTCGCCAGCGAATACCGGCATCAATAAAACCATCTAGAGCCCCGTCAAACACCGATTGCGGGTTGCCTTCTTCGTAGTTGGTTCGCAGGTCTTTAACCATCTGGTAAGGGTTGAGCACGTAGGAGCGCATCTGGTCTCCCCACGAGGCTTTCACATCGCCCGCAAGCTCTTTTTTCTTTGCGTCCTCTTGCTCCTTACGCAGCAACAATAGGCGCGATTGCAAAACGCGTAAAGCAGCTGCGCGGTTTTGAATCTGCGATTTTTCGTTCTGCATGGAGACCACGATGCCGGTGGGAATGTGCGTCATTCTAACGGCAGAGTCGGTGGTGTTGACGGACTGACCGCCGGGCCCCGATGAGCGGAAAACATCAACTTTAAGCTCCGATTCGGGGATTTCGATTGCTTCCGTTCCTTCGATCAGCGGAATGACTTCGACAGCAGCAAAGGACGTCATGCGTTTACCTTGGCTGTTGAAAGGCGAAATGCGCACCAGTCGGTGGGTACCCGCTTCAATGGAGAGCCGCCCAAAAGCGTAAGGGGCCTGTACCTCAAAAGTCGCTGACTTAATACCGGCTTCTTCAGCATAGGACGTATCAAGTACCTGGGTTGGGTAGTTATTTTTCTCAGCCCACCGCAAGTACATGCGCAGTAGGGTCTCCGCAAAATCAGCCGCGTCCACGCCGCCAGCACCCGAACGGATGGTCACCACAGCTTCGCGCTGATCGTATTCGCCCGAGAGCAAGGTGACAACTTCAAGTTCTGCCAGCACTTTGCTGATATCGCGAAGCTCAACTTCAGCTTCGGTCAGCATTTCAGGGGCGTCCTCAGCATCAGCGAGCTCCACCATAACCTCAAGGTCATCGATGCGTGACTTGAGTGTTTCTAACCGTTCCAGTTCGCTTTGCTGGCGCGAAAGCTGTGAGGTAACTTTCTGAGCTTGATCGGGGTTATCCCATAGGTCTGGCGCGTTGGCAGCCTCAGAAAGTTCCGCTATGGATGCCTTGATGGCATCAACATTCGACACCTCTTCAATAGATGAATAGGTGGAACGTAAGGTCTTAATTTCAGCGGAAAAATCGATAGAAGCCATGACTATTAACCCTATCGGATAAACGCTGAACTATGCGAGCTTTCAGGCGTGAGCGCCCTCAAACTACCGGTTTTTACGCTGTGAGCGCGAGAGAGTAACGCTTACTGGTTGACGGTGATGCGAGCGCTACTTTCAACGCTGATAGGCACCCCGTTGGGCACGATAAAGGATACCAGCGGTGGATGAGCAACTGCGGCTAAGCCCACCTGAGCGGTTGACGTATCAGAAATACCGGTGGGCGCTACCAGCTGAAGACCGTCGAATTCTGCGTAGGCACCAGTTTGAGCGAGGAATTCCTGCGATGTACCTGAAACCTTTTCGCTCGTGAGTACAGGGGTTGGACGCTTGCCGCGCTCCCCTTGCAGCCCGGCAAAATTCTGCACGGCAGAGGATGCGGTCTGATCAGCCAGCGCCTGCAACTTTTGTTTTTCGAGATAGACGCCGGTAACACCTGTAACAACGGAAGCAACCAGCAAAAGAATCGCGCACAGTCCAATAAGTAGCAATAAAATACTGCCCTGGTCTTTTGGCTCATCTGCGGGGAGCTTTTGAGTGAGTTTAACGATCATCTGTATTTGCCTCCCCAGCTGGTCGCAGAGGAATGAAGTTCAGCAAAACCGCCCGGAGCTATCCACGGAATCACCGGCAAGGTAGCTTGCACCGTTACATCTACACGAATGGGCGACTGATCAGAACAGCCACCATCACAGCTCATACTCACTGACATATTTTCGGGAGCAACCTTGAAATCTGCGGCGGCAAGTTGCGCAGCCCCAGTCAAGCCTTGCGAGGTAATCTGATCTCGCGGAGTGGATGCAACTAACTGCACCGCCTGCTGACTTGCAGCATTGGCTGCCAACGCGGCGGACTGGACCTGAAATACTGCCAGCAAAAAATAAACCGTGGGAATCATAAGCATCAACCCCAGCACCACGAACTCAATCATGGCATTGCCAGCCTCCGCATCTTCTCCGCATCGCGCTGGCTCTCCGCTGAGCTGTTGAGCACTGGATGTGTTATCGCTGCAAAGCTGCATGACCACTCACCGTCAAAGTATGTGGAACCCCAAACGGGCCAATAATAGGCAAAGGAGCATTAACCCGCATCTCAAGCATCTGGACGCCGCCGTGGTTCACGACCTGATAACTCACCTCGGTCGTTCCACCCACCGGCAGATTGTCGTCAAGTAACTGACGGGTTCTCACAGCACCATCCTCATAACTCCTATCAAGCAAAGTCCCATACCTAGCGCCGGAGGCCGCCGCGTCCACCATCATATTGCGGGTATACAGCACAAAAGCTACCTGCAATACACCCGCAAACAGCAGAACAACCAGCCCAATCACCATCACAAATTCGGCAGTGGCGTTACCCGCTTCTGCCGAATTCGATGATTTCGATGGATTAACCACAGAACTAGCCGCTCACCTTAGCCATAGCGTTTTGGAACATTGCCACCAGCGCATCCTGAGCAACGACCAGCAAGGCAGCTACAAGGATCGCGGTCATCATGGTAATCATGACCCAGCCGGGAACATCGCCGCGCTCGCTATCATCATCCGTAGCCAAGAAAGCGAAGAAACGGGCTACGAATACCTGAAGCATCAGAAGGATTTTCATGGTTATTTACCTTTCGATAATGGATGTGTGTAGACGTCACAGATTGATTTGTAACAGCGAAATTCCGGGGAAAATCGCAAAAACCACTGTGAGTGGAAGAATAAAAAATACGACGGGGACCATCATGGCAATCTCTTTCTTGCCGGCGGCTTCCATGAGTTCTCGTTTAGCAGCATCACGAACATCTTGAGCTTGAGCCCTGAGGACGTCCGAGAGCGGCGTGCCGCGTTCAATAGCGACAACGATGCCATCGACGAATCTTGCAAGCGCTGCAACAGATGTACGCTGCGAAAATTCTTGTAAGGCAGGAACAAGACCATCACCGGCTCTTGTTTGAGCCAGAATCTTATTGAACTCGGTAGAGAGCTCACCGGAGGAAACTCTGCACACACGCTCCAATGCTGCAACAGCAGACTCACCGGCAGTCACCGATAAAGCCATCAATTCAGCGAGCGCAGGGAACTCGGCCAGCATCTGCTTCTCACGTTTTTTGATGGTCTGAGTCAGCCAGTAATCTCGAGCCAAGAAACCGGTAACAGCGCAAGCTACTGACAAAATCAATGCTCCTGCGACGGAGACTCGCCCCTGTATCGCTGCCAGACCCAATAAAGCCACAGAAGCTATGAAGGCGATAAAGCCCCACACCACTTGTTCCGCGCGGTAATCAGCGGTGGTCTTAGGTAGATTCGCCTGTTCTAGCCGCTTCTCTAGCAGATGCGTATTAGCTGATGTTTTGTTCAGCTTAGAGACGGCATCTGTAATGAACGGCAATAACAGCTCATAGAACCCATCCCACATACCTTTGGGGTTAGTTTTAGTCTCTTCTAAAAGAGATGCCTGCAATTCTGACGACCGCATATATGGTGCGATTCGGTCACTGAAGTTCAGGGTTCGAACGGCCTTCACACTTTGAAAAACCAGCCATAGACCGCTTGCCAGAATCAGCCCAATAATGATGGTCCAGTTCATGCCAGCACTCGTTTCTCTTGCGGTAATGCACCGAGTTTTAACATGAGCACGTACGCGAAGATGGTGACAGTAAGACCACCTAGCATGACCACAAAGCCGGCAAAAGAGTTATAGATTTGTACAGTTCCCGGTTGTGTTGCCATCAGACAAAGAATGAGCCACGGCGCAAAAGAAGCTAGACGCGCCGCGTTCACTGTCCATGACTGGCGCGCTTCAAGCTCTGAGCGGGTTCTCGCGCTCTCTCGAAGGAACTCACTCAAGGTACCTAGCAACCGTCCAAGATCTGTACCGCCCACTTCACGAGTTACCTTGAGAGCTTCGATGATGTTATCTGCGGTGGGATCGGAAAGTCGGTCTTTCAAACGGTTCAGGGAAGACACAAATTCACCGCTTGCCCGATAATCGCGGGAGAAAACCTCAAAAGCCGGACGCAGGGGTTCAGGCCCGCGATACTGCAACTGCATGAGAGCTTCTGGCAGTGAAAGACCTGCACGGATAGCTGAGCGAAGATGATCAACGACATCTGGCCACAGCTCACGAATCTGCGCCTGGCGCTTGTTTGCGCGCCACCCAATAATCAGCCGTGGCAGGATGATTCCCACGAGAAACAGGAGCAACGCAAGATTATAGAGACCTGTCGCAGCCAAAGTCAGCAGGGCAATAATGACTCCGCACATCACAGACATGGCGTAGAACAAGGACGGGCTAACCCTCTCAACCCCTGCTTGTTGAAGCAATGCCAGAGTTGGTGATGTATTTTTCGGCTTCTTCTCTCGCGTGGTCAACGGCCAGAAAGACCACCACACTAAGAAAGTACCTAACCCCGTCAATAATCCAACAAGGGCAATCATTTCAACACCTCAGAGGTCAGCGAAGGCAACACTGCGTCTGCTCGGTAACCGGTGCGTTCAAACTTATATGCAGCGGGTAATTCTGATGCCACACATGTCAGCTGCCCTGATTCCAGCTGGAAAACCGTTGAAGTCTCGATGACATTGTTTTCCACGCGGTTGCCCAGAGCAACGATCTCAAGCACGCGGCGACGCCCCCTGCGGTCTCGTTGGCAGTGAACCACGAGATCGAAACAAGAAGCGACGGTCGGCACAACGAAGCTCGATGAAATATTCTCGCCCGCTAACAAGGGCAGGGTGCAAATCTTGGTGATGGCATCTCGCGCTGAGTTTGCGTGGATGGTTCCCATTCCGGGCAGTCCAGAATTCAGAGCAATCAGCATGTCTAGAGATTCTGCTTCACGAACCTCACCGATCAGCATACGGTCGGGGCGCATACGCAAAGCTTCTTTGACCAACCGACGCAGTGGGATTTCACCCTTGCCTTCAAGGTTGGGCTGTCGGCACTGCATTCCAACGACATCGCGTAGCGGTACATTCAACTCAAAAATTTCTTCACAGGTCACCACACGTTCACGAGCGCCAATTGATGCTGATAAACAGTTCAACATGGTTGTCTTTCCGGCTTGGGTAGCGCCGGAAACAAGAATATTCAGACCGCTTGCCACTGCCGCGTCCAAAAATGTTGCCGCTTCTTTGCTCAAAGAACCAAGGGTTACCAGGTCATCAAGTCGACGGGCACGGGCAATGAATTTACGAATGTTGACCGACCAGTGCTTACGGGTGACGTCAGGGATTACTACGTGAAGGCGAGACCCGCCAGATTATATATAGGCTTTGAGCCTACCTTCTTAAAAATCCCCTGATAGTGAGTGCAACAACGTCAGTAACAGTATTACCCCTGTTGCAAGTTAAGGGCTGACAACTACTTTGCCAGCCCTTATTTTTACGGTTTCAAAACCCCTCGCTGTTTATCGCTGACTATCAATAAATAATCACCCGAACGAGTCTCTTCCAGATTCACATAGTAGTCTTTGTAATTTTTCTTCCTCAGCTCTTGAACCAAATCGTGACCCCAGTGGAGCACCGTCATGACGTTCCCCTGATTCGCAGCGCGTGATGGCTTATGCGAAATACGAATTTCATACTTGCCAAGGTAAGTGCCATCTATCCATACATCGAAATTAACAAATAGCTCTTCTTTACCGCCTGAATCTGGTGTTCCCCACGGTTCATTGCCCCAAAAATCTTGTCGGAAATAGAGCGAAGTAAAGTAATTGGAATCCACAACAGCAAGTCGCAAAGCACCGGTAGGATTCGTATTGGCGCTGGGTGGGTTCTGCGCGTCCGATGCTCCCATCTGTTTTGACCATCTACGATAGACCTGATTTTCAGGCGGAAGCGTATTTGTCGGCGTATTGCTAGATGGAGATGAGGTCTGTGTAGTACCTACGTTCGTTTGGGAATTGGGGGTTGGCAGGGGAGCCTGGCTATTCGCTCCAGGCCTTGTGAAGATTTTAGGGAGCTTTGCACTGATCTTGGGCAACGACTTTAAGTTAGTTACTATCTTGTCAAAGATTCCACTTATCGCATTGGAATTTAGGCTGTCGTTATCTTCAGGTTCTTCTGCTGTTTTAGTGGCAGGTTTTCTTCGGCTTCTTCCTTCTTGGCCTATTTGTATATCGCTGCTATTGAGCAAGTTATCAATTAGAGTTTGATCGATTTTTTTAAGAGAGCCTGTGTTCTGTTTGAGGATTGAAAACCATTCTTGCACGTTAGCGACAAGTTCCGGTTCTTCGCCAGGTGCAAGTGTTACCCATAGCGAGGCTTCATAGTTCCAGGCAACTCCCCCAGCGGTAAGGTTGCTCGAACCTACGAAAATAGTATTACGACCATCATCTGCTGCCGCCCAATACACTTTGGGGTGAAAAGTTCTGTTAGGGTCGTGGAAGACGAACCCTGATTGATTATTGGTGAGTTCATTTGCCAGGAGCAGACCTTCTTCGGTTGCTCCGCCTTCACTTACTCCAAGTATTAGCTCTAGTTTCCCTCCCTCGGATTTGAAGTTTTCTAAGCTGTCCCAGACGCGGCCTATGCCGGATTTTTTAGCCCATGCCACAGCGATCTTTAGGGATGAGTATTTTTCTTCTTCGACGTACTTAATAAATTCCAGCAAATTGCTGTACTGGTCGAAGGGCTGACCTACAAATTTTATTTCCATTCTTATAGTTTTCCATGTAGCTATTTCAGTCCATCTTTCAAAGGAACGCAATCGTAAGATATAATTTACTTCAGTAACTGAAGTGAGGATCTAATGCGTACAAAAAATGAAGTTAGTGACGAAAAATTACGGGGCGGTTTCTACTCTCCCGCCCCGTTGGTTCAGCTTTGCCTCAAACGCGCAAACGACCTAACAGCAAAACAGAATGAGAAACTGCGCGTGCTAGAACCATCAGCAGGAGACGGTGCGTTCATCCGGGGGATCTCTCAATCTCCACTTACAAACCGAGTCAATGACATCACCGCTATTGAACTCATCCCGACAGAAGCTGATAAGGCACGCGCCGCCCTGTCAGAGTCTGGGCTATCAGGTTTAGTTGTCACCGGCAATTTTCTTGAATGGGGAGAAACCAACAAGGAAAAATATGACATCATGTTGGCAAACCCCCCCTACGTTCGTTTCCAATTCATCAGCGATGAAGATAAGCAACGAGCTAAAACGATACTGACGCAAAATGGAATCAGTAGTAGCTCTGTATCAAACCTCTGGATTTCAGTGCTGCTACTAGGTCTATCCAAACTACGAACCGGCGGCGTATTCTCCGTAATCTTGCCAACTGAATTTCTTACCGGAATCTCAGCAAGCTCCATCAGAAATTGGCTAGTAGCCAATGCTGAGAACTTGCATATTGATCTATTCAAACCAGGTTCTTTTCCGAGTGTTCTTCAGGAGGTTCTGGTACTCACTGGTCAGATTTCCGATAGTTCCGCTACCAGCCGTTTCGTTAGATTTAGCGACCACAATGGTTCCGTGAGGGAATGGGAACATGTAATAAACGTAGGTAGTGGAACCTGGACTAATTTCCTACTTACTCCAAAACAAAACCAAGCTTATGTAGAAGCACAACACCACTCTGGGACTAGAAAACTGCATGAGATAGCAAAATTTAGCGTATCGACTGTCACTGGTGCTAATAATTTCTTTTGTGTTTCTGAAGATACTGTGGCAGAAAATGGTTTAGACGACTGGGTTCTTCCTCTACTTTCACGCACCCGTTACGCTGATGGACTTATCTTCACACAGCAGGACTACGCAAATCTTAAAGCATCAGGTGTCCAGTCCAGCCTTATCAATTTTTCCTCTGTAAACCCTGATCCTATGGAATTTCCTATCGCGAAAAAATACTTGGGATCAGGTGTGCACTTAGGGATAGATGCTCGCTACAAGTGCAGAATCAGGACTCCCTGGTATCGAGTTCCTGTTGTTGCACCGGGGGAATTACTCTTGTCAAAACGATCAAATAAATTCCCACGTGTAATCTCTAATCATGCCAACGTATATACGACCGATACTATTTATCGAGGTGTTTTACTACCAGGTTCACCTGTGACTGCGGATGACTTTGCAGCTACCTTCCATAACTCGCTTACTCTGTTATCTGCTGAGATTGAAGGTAGAAATTTTGGTGGCGGTGTGCTTGAGCTAGTTCCTAGCGAAGTTAGTTCATTGATTCTCCCGATAACGCAAGGTGCTGGGAAACACCTTCCAGAGTTGGATAAACTCTATAGGGAAATCGGAGACTCTGATGAGTTCATCGAAGCTACGAACAGGGTAGTCTCAGAACTTTCACCTGCTTTGGACGCTGAGATGCTTTGGACGCTCCATGAAGCACGTCAAGACTTAAATAATCGGAGAATCATGCGAACCCATGCTAAATTTTTTGATCTCTAAGCAATGAGCCTCCAATCAGGTTACTAACTAATCCATGTAGGTTTCGTATTGCATGAGGCGGCCTAGTAGTTTCTGGTTAGCATCCTCTAGTTCCTCAATTTGATTGCGTAGCTGTTTGGTACGTTGCTTTTCGTTCTCTAGCTCTTTTTTGAGCACAGCGATAATTGGTGAGTCCCCCGTGTCTCTGGCTTCTGTCAGACGGCGTGGGGGCTTTCCTTTTTGCTGGTCTGCTAGGGTGCGGATGCGTTCTGCTAGTTCCTGGTTTTGGTGCAGGAACTTGGTGGAGACTCCTGCGTTGCGGGCTACAGAGGAAAAGTTGATGGCTCCGCCGTCTTTGATGAGTTGGCGGATGGCTTTTTCTGTACAGGTGATGGCTTCTTGGGTGCGTTTTTTACCTGCCTTTCGGAGGGCGTCGGCGCGTTTTTCTTCCGGGCTGGTATCAGGGGCGGTGTTTAGCATGGGGGTTAGTTTGTCTCAGAGCAGGGATAGGGTTTTAGCGTTGGGTGCGTAGGTTAGGTTGGACGATGGGTGAGGTGCCGTTCTTGGCAGGGTTAGTGAGGAGGGTTAGTGCTACACGCCCTGATGTTCCTGCACCGGAAACCGCCTTGTTTTGGGCTGCTTCGTTTTCTAGTTTAGTGATAATGGCTTCAAGGGAGGCTTTTTCTCGTAGGCGTCCGGTGAGCCATACGTTAGTTTCTGGCATGTCTTCCCCGCGCCGCGCTTTGTACTGGTTTTTGCGGGCTTCAATGAGGGCTTCTAAGCGGGTGAGCTGATCGCGGTGCTCTTGAATGTAGGAGGCGTCGGTAGCGAAAGCTCCACAGGGTAGACAAGCGTTGCCTTTGTCGCAGGTTTGGGTTGGTGGGAGCATACAGTACCCGTTGGGTAGAATACGGTCTGCTCTGTGGTCTAGTTGGCTGATTTCTAGCAGGTCTTTAGCTGAGAGTCCGAGGTCACGTCCGTCTGAGCCTACCTTTTTATAACGTAGGAACTCTGCTTCTGCGGTTGCCGCTAGGGTTTCTGCATAGCGCATGGTCATTTCTGGGGAGCGGTGCCCCAAATAGCGTTGAACCACATGCACCGGTACGCCGTTGTTGAGTAGTTCGGTGGCGCGGGTGTGGCGTAGGCGGTGGGTTTGTGAGAAGCGTAGAGGTTCACCGGCTTTGTTGGTGAGTTTTACGGTCGCATCTAGGCGTTTGAGGGTATCAGCGTAGGAGCGGTATGAGCGTGGCCTGGAGCCGGTGAAGTTGGCTCTGGGGTTGGGAAAGAGGTAGGGGTGTTCTAGCCCTGGGTACTTTTCTTCTACATAGGCTTGTTGTTCTTTGATGATGTTTACCACCGCAACATCAACCAGAATGGTTGGTTCTACGCCGTCTACTTTGGTTTGTTGGTAGGTCATGCGGGCGATGAAGGAGTCTTCTTGGATTTTTTCGGGGTCTACATCCAGCATGGTGAGAGGCTGGTAGTCCATCATCAGGATTTCTGAGGCGCGGCGTCCGGTTAAGGCTTGGATCATCCAGGCGCGGGCTGCTTGTTCATCCCCTAACCCAGTAAATGTGGCAGGTTCCGCACCGGGCGTTTGAACAGTTACCTGTTGGGTCATAGGTGTTTTCAGCACATCCAGATGAGCTAGCATGAGGGTTAGCTCGTCTGAGGTGAAGAAAGTAACCGGGTGCGCTTTACCCTTCTTTTTGCGCCTGTAAGTAGGGAATAGTCGGGTGTGGTCAGCAGTTAGGTTCAACCAGGCTTCGGTATGAGTGGTTTCTGTTATGAGGTCTTTGTTTTCGTAGGCGAACTCGTAGAAGCGTTGCAGGGTTGAGGTTACTGAACCGATGGTAGTTTCTGAGAGTGCGTTCTCATGGCAACCTTCTACAGGGTTTTTTAGGTAATCAGTGAAGGCTGTGGTGAGCTTTCGGATTGACCCGAGGCTTTCCCCTAGTGTTGCTGGGGTGTGCTCGTAGGTGGCGAGGAACCGTGAAAAATAGTTGAGGTAGGTTACCCGTGAAGCAACTGAAGTCCAGGTGTAGTACCCATAGGTCAGGGCTTGTGAGAACCAGAATCGGGCGGCCTCTTTAAGCCAGGTCTGAGTAAGCTGTTCTAGGCTGATGACTCTTTCTGCGTGGGGTTCGTTCTCGCGGCGTGGAATACGAGAGTCTAGGCGCATATTCCATACATCATGCTCGTACCAGGGCGTATCTGAGCATCGAACGGTCAGATGCTGGTAGAGGTTTTTAGCAATGGATTCTACATTTTTGAGGTTGTTTGGTGAGGGGTAGCGTTCGTTGCGTTCGTAGAAGGCGCGGGCGGCTTCTTTGATGAGCATATATGGTTCGATATTCGCCAGGGAATAGGTATCACGCATCTCTGCTGGTTGCCGGTCTATTAGGGCTTGGGTGCTGGTGACGTACCAGCGGAGCATAGCGGGGTCTACTTTCAGGGTGCCCTCAGACCAGATGGTATAGATGTACCAGGCTAGTTCTTGATCGGCTAGGGTGTGACCGGTGCGGTAGTCGTAGGTTTTGTTGGAGTAGAGGTAGTTGGAGTTGCGCACGAATACCCGGTTGTTTGGTGCCCGATCTAGCCGGTAGACCGGTTCTTGCCATTCTGCTGGTACTTTTTCCCACGCGGTTTCCCATGAACGACTAAGAGCTGGTTCGGGTATGGTGGGGAATGTCAGGATGTTTTTCTGTACCATGATTTTTCCCTGCTTCTGCTTGTTTTAGTCTGCGGTGTGGTTTTCCCAGCCGGTTGCATAATCTTTCCAGCTACTGATGGATTTGAGTTCTGCATCTTCTGTCACCCACCCGTAGGTGTTCAGGGTGGTTTGGATGTCTTGGTGCCCGAGTCTTCGCATGACGATATGAGGTGGTGCCCCAGAGAGCAGAAGTGCGGTAGCGTGAGTGTGTCTAAACCAGTGCGGAGTCCATGCTGGGTTTACCTTGGCACCTAGTTTCTTTTTCAGGCGGCGTACCAGGTCATAGACGTTGGTTTGAGTCAAAGCAGAAAATGGGTCTTTAGCGTTGTGCCCATTGACCAGGATGAAGTGTTGCCCCAGTTCATCTACTACCAGGTCGATGTTGTTCTCCATCAACTCCCAGACGTAGGCCGAGTAGAGGGAGGCTAGGTCATCCCCGATGTAGATACGTCGCTCGTAGCGGGCTTTGACGCGGGAGCCGCCTGGGTGGTCTTGACGGGGTATCACGTCAATATAGGGTTGCACCCCAGAGGTGATATTGATGTCTTGGTGCCTTAGTGAGAGGGCTTCGCCTAGTCGTATGCCGGTTTCTGCCAGGGTTGCAAAGAGGAAGCGGTTACGCACCCCTTGCATACTGGCTTTCCAGTACCCGTATTCGTCTTGGGTGGCGCAGGCATCAAGGATGGTTTTTATCTCGGTGGGTGTGAATATGGGTGTGCGTGTTTTGTTTCCTGTGCGGATGCGGAATACCGGGGAGCGGGTGGGCTTTTTATCAGCTACACCAGTCAAGAAACCTTTATAGGGTGAGCTGTAGCGGGAACCATGATGTGAGGTTACTGCTAGGTAGCCGGAGTCGTTACCAGTATTTTGGGCGTGAAACTTATAGAAGGCTGATACGGCAGCGATTTTCAGACCAATAGTGGCTGGTGAACGTAAGGGTTCTGGTTCTTTGCCGACGTAGGGCATGGTGGGGGTTAGCCCTGTTTTGAGCCAGTGCGCGAACTGGGCAACAGTCAAATTGTTAGGGGTTTCCCAGGGCGTTTCAGTCAGTTCTAAGAAGTTCAGCCATTGAGTCAAGGCGGTGGCGTAGGTAGTGATGGTATTAGGTGATGTTTCTTGGTAACGCAGGAAGGTCAGGTATTTGTGTGCCGGTGGGAAGGGTAAGTAGTCAGAGCCGATGATAGTCAGGCTTTTACCACCGTTAAGGTGCTGTATTTTCTGGGTCTTATACATCTGCTTGCATCTTCTATTGCACGATACCTATTCACCTGCTACCTTTAACCGCAGGAAACTTTATGTGAAACTTTTTCACATAAAAATCGTACCTGTATCGGAGGGTGAAAAGCAATGCGAATTGATCGAGAAGACATTTCAGAGCTACTAGCGAACGATGGCACGCTAGCGGTTGCAGAAAAAATGGCCACCTGCATCATGTACGCCCACTCCCAAAACTATGCCGACTTTGAACGCCGAACGGCAGGCTGGGATAAGTACGATAAAAAGGTCTTCATTCAACAAAACAGGTCACTCTCAGCCACCTCCCTCAGCCTTCTACTCATCAAACGCCTGGCAAAAACCAGCCACGCAGACGCCCTCAAAACGATTGACCTATGGAATAACGATTGGTTCGAGTTCCGACATAAAGAAGTGCAGATTTACCTCCTGCGCAGCACTTCAAATAAATCTAGTCGCAAGAAGCAGCTGGACATCATCAACACCATCAAAGACGATATGGAAAACCTCTTTGACGAATCCGATGATATATCAGCAGACCTCTACCGTTCGCGCCTTTCCCCCAACCATCAGGCTTCTGTTGACGATGAACCCTTATATTGCCAACTGGAATACCGTGTAGGTAGAAACGGGATGCTAACCAAGGCAGTATTTTCGGCACAAACTATCTCACAAGAGCACCCCATCTTCACGTATGAGCTTGATCTGGTAAAAGTGCGCGAACTACTTGAAGAACTATTGGCTAGCGACCCGGATATTTTTACCCCCGCCACTCTACTGCGCCAAAACACCGTCCCTGCCCCTGCGCTACAAACCCATCAGCTTTCACCCGTTCAGACGCAGGATGTGGGACGAGAACTCGATACCAGCATCACCCCTGCCCCTGCACCCCTCCAAGAAGAAGAACGACAGGGCAGCCGTAAGAGCTTGTAACTATTATCCTAAAACCGAAAAATCTACCCCTTTGTTTCCTTGATGGATTAACATGTGTATCATAGAACGTTTGTAAAAACCGTTCACACGTTTACAAGAACCGACTTCTTGAAACCCTCGCATGACTAACTCCATCAAGGAAGGGTAGGTACAGGTATGAACGCCACTGTTCAACTAGTAAGCAACCCTGAATCAACATCACCAAATCTAACCCTCTTTCAGCAGGCCTCTGAGGAACTCGTAGCGATTCCCGAAACCGTCAAAAAACTACGCCTCCGCCGAGGCTTCACTCTTGAATCCGCCTCAGCTCAAATCGGTAAACAAAAGGGTTGGGCATCAAAAATTGAAAACGGAAACCTAGCCCTCAAAGGTGAAGACCTAGAACGCTACGCAGAAATCCTAGAAGTTCCTGTAAAACTAATGACAATCGACCTGCCAGCAGTAAATGCTGAAGGCATGATGTTCCGTAAGTATCGAACACCTATGAAAACTGTTTCCAGGCTGGAGTCGGAAGCCTCTGTACGCCTGCATGTCATCAATCGTCTACTAGAAATCTCTAACCAGCCTGGTGCACCACGCTTTGAACAGATTGCCGCTAACACTAAAGAGCAGATTGTTGAAGCAGCGGCACAAACACGCACACGCTGGGGCATACCCGCAGATACACCTATAGGAAACCTTGCAGGCCACCTGGAGCACGATGGAATCCTGCTTTCTTTCTTACCTATCGAAATCGAGAAAGTCACCGGCGTTACCTATTGGCATGATGAGCTAACCCCGCCATTGATGATGCTTACCCGCCAAACCATTGACAGCACTAAACGTTTCACGATGGCTCACGAGTTCGCGCACCTGGTACTAGATAAGCACTCAGCTCAGCTAGAATCCCCCAAGGATGTTGAGGCTCGTGCTGATCTATTTGCTGGCGAACTACTAGCACCCTACGAGGTTGTCAAAGAGCAATTCCTTGCGTTAAAGACTGGGGATGTGGATGGTCTAATTAATCTCAGCCATTATTGGGGTCTACACCCCAAGAGCTTTGTTACAAGAGCATCGCTGCATGGCGATATTAGTAAAGACCAGGCCTCATCCTGGTATAAGCGTCTGGGCGGTATTACTAAAAGGCGAATTGAGAACGAAATCCCTGCCTATCCCGTAGTATTCAAAGCTCTCGGCCAGATTACCGATTTCTTAGAAACCTATCACTGGAATATGGCTTCTGTGCTTTCTGAGGTGTATGTCCGCAGAAACGATTTTGAGCAGGTTGTCGGTGTTGATAACAAATTGTCCCAGGGTGCCGGTAGAGCTTCCATGAGACTAGCTGTTGGTTGATTTAGATAGAACAGCATAAGGGATGTCCCCTAGCTCTTTCACAAGAGCTAGGGGCATTTTTTTAGGTTGTTGGTTATTATTCTGACGTGGTTCTTGGTACTACATATAAGACTGTTACCTAAGTGGTGTAGGTTCTTCTTTCCTTACTTGGGTAACTACGTTTCCACTATCTAAAGAACTATAGATAAATCAGGTAGAGACGCGTCTACGAAGGGGCTTGAGAGGTCCAGGCGACGGCCAGAAGATTTGAGCATACGCTCCACCAGGTAACGCACCTGCTCGTGGGTGAGTGAAAGCCCTGTGAGTTCTGACTCCCCTGCTCGCGCAACAAAAACTTCGTGAGGAGAGTTAATCCAAATTTCTTCAACGGTGGGATCGTCAAGATACTGCTGGAGCTCGCCAAAACCACAGATAGAGTCGATCAGCCAACGCTGAGCGTTCACCAAGTTATCGATCAGCGGCAGGGCGCCCTTGATCATTCTTTTTTCATAGTCGGCAAGTGCTGTATCGATAAGCTTCTTTGCCTGTTCGGTATCAGTCAGCGGGTCGATACCACTTTGACGGATGAGCTCACGCACCTCGTTTTCAACAAGGCGGTAACCTTGACGGGCTTCTTGTGTAGTAGCCAAGGCTACCCCTTTCTTGATGTGTGGTTCGCGAAGTGGTTCCCCCGTTGCGTTATGCAACCTGGTGATTTCTGAAGATAGTCGACAACCTCTCAAGATTTCAATCGCCCAATTTCTTGCCTGTGGATAACTTGGCCGATGTAACCCATTTAGTGATTTACAAACTTTAACTACCGCAAGGTAACAGACGTTTGACCTATCGGTACTTTTCAGTAACTTAACGCCTCTTCCTACCGGGTCGCTGTGTCCACATATCTGCATGACCTACGTAACATTTAGAAATATCCCGCTTTGAGCCACTGCGCCACAGATACAAAAAAGAGCGGTGCAGGACGTTGGTACGTCCTGCACCGCTCTTGAGTAAGCTGTGCTTGCCCTACGGGGCTTACTGATTTAACTTACTGGTACTTCTGAATCTCAGAGGTCAAACGAGCCTTCTTCTTGGTAAGTCGCTCAATCTCAGAATTCACGATCTCCAGCTTCTGCGGGTTCGACATCGCATCAAGCTCAGCCTGAGTCTCATCAGCAATGCCCAGCAACGCAACAGTTACAGGTTCAGAAGAACCAGCTGCAATCGCAGACTCAAGATCACGCTTATTGATAGCAAGGGTCTCAAGCTTCTGCTGAGCAACCAAAAGGTCGCCCTCATTGCGATGCTTCAAAGTGGTGCCAAGAGGCTGATCACGCATCACGTCAACCGCCTCCATAGCCTTACCGTCAAACTTCACATTGCCTTTTTCAAGCACAACGCCGCGATCGCAAATCTGTGACACCAGATCAAGGTCATGGCTAACTACCACAAGAGTTTTACCGGTGGCACACAGCTCCTTGATTTTCTTCAGACACTTCTTCTGGAAAGGCTCATCGCCCACCGCCAGAATCTCATCCACCAAGAAAATCTCAGGGTCAGTGTGAATCGCTACAGCAAACGCCAAGCGCAAGTACATACCGGATGAATAGAACTTCACCTCGGTATCGATAAAGTCACCAATTTCAGAGAAAGCAACGATTTCATCGAACAATGCATCGGTCTGTTCCTTGGACATACCAAGGATTGCAGCGTTCAGGTAGACGTTGTCGCGACCGGTGAGGTCCGGATGAAAACCCGCGCCCACCTCTATCAGACCAGCAATACGACCGCGCGTCAGGACGCTACCGCCGTCCGGTTGCATAACACCGGAAATGAGTTTGAGCATGGTTGATTTGCCCGAGCCATTATAGCCCAGCAACGCAACACGCTCGCCCTCACGAATGTTCATAGAAACGCCGTTCAACGCGTTGAACTTCTCGCTCAAATCACCTTTACGCCCCTTGATGAGCCAGATAAAAGCTTCCTTCATGGAACGGGTATGGCGCAACACAAAACGCTTCACCAAATTCTCCACGCGAATAACGTCAGGAGCATCAGGTGAGACTGGGGGTAAATCAAAAATATCCAGTTTCATGATTAGAGCTCCTGAGCGAAGTTGCCTTCAAATTTGCGGAAGAAGAAGTTGCCAATCAGCAACAACACGAGAGATACGGCAAAAGCGATAGGCACCCACACCGTCAAAAGGTGCGGGAACATATGCCAGTTACCTTCATTCAGCAAACCGAGCTGCTGCTCGGGGCTCAACGTTGGCTGCCAAAATGCATAATGGAAAAGCTCTACCGCCACACTCAGCGGATTAGACATATAAATCTGCTCAATGTAGGGGAACTTAACCTCTCGCGCCACCATGGTCCATGAATACATCACAGGTGACAGCCAGGTTGCCATCATCAAGAACATATCCACAAGATTCTCAGAATCTCGGAAGAAGACGTTTGCAACACCGAAAATCATGCCGGCAGCCAAGCCGAAGAGCATAATCAGCAGAATGCCAACAATAATCGCGGCAATCTGCTTAAGATCAGGCGTCCACCCTACAAAAAGGCAGGCAACAATCAGAACCAAAATCTGAGGGAGGAAGTGAATAATACCCACCCAAATTGTCGACAGAGAAAACAACTGCCTCGGCAGATAAATTTTCTTAATCAACGCACCGTTCACCACAAAAGCGCGGGCGCCGTTGCTAAAGCACTCCGAGAAGAAGTTGATGACGATGATGCCCGAAAACAAGTACACCGAGTAGTTATGCAGACCCTTTTCAAGACCCAAAAAAATACCCAGTGCCAAGTAGAACACCAGAAACTGAACTGCGGGCTTGATGTAAGACCAGACGATACCCAGCACTGAGCCTCGGTAACGAACCTGGATTTCCTTATCAACCAGCAGCTTCAGTAGATACCTGTTATTGAGAGCGTCTTTCAGCCCCCGGCCACGACCGGGGGCTGAAAACTCTCGATTCGCTAAATCACTCATCGAGTAAGTTCTGACTCCGTATGCTTATCGAAAGTATTCTTCCAGGCCTCGTAGGACGCGACATCCTGCGCTGCATTGCGGTACTGTGCGCGGAGCTTTGCCCAGTCTTTGAATAGCTTGGCGTGCAATGACGCTGCCTTAGCTAGCTTTGAACGAAGCTCCTTAGGATCGCGCTTGTACCAGAAAACACCGGTACCCTCAGCGTTGGTCACGAGCAATGAATCAAAGCGCGACACAGTCCACCAACGGTTTTCCTGGTAAGACAGCTGAATCTGCGGGTTTTGCTGAGCCTGTTCGTCAACGGGCACGAATGCCTGACGTCCAACAGTCTTAGCTGCCCAGGGCAAAAGCTTGCCGTAGGACGGTGGTGAGAAGTTGCGACGCCCCTTGAACGGGGGCTTCTTGCTCTTGGGCGCAGGGTAGGCATCGATATCGCTTTTCAGCTGAGCGTCAATGTAGTTCTTCGCCTTGCCACGAATAACAGGCAGACGCTCACTCAATGACTCGTGCAGATGCTCAGGACCCGACAGAAGGTCTTCAAGCGCCATCAGGCGTCCTTCTTCGGTGTAGTACTGCATGCTGAGAGCGTGCTTGACATCCAAGAACAGTGATTCACGCATGACTGAACCGCCCTTTTCGAACGGTGAGTGGGTTAATGCGGTAATCAGGCGGTTACGTTCGTGGAAATAAGCCTGCCAGCCAACGGAGTCGTCCTTATCGGTCCAGGAAACGTGCCAAAGACCGGCACCGGGGAATGAAACCGTTGCGATGCCCGCTTCTTTAGCGCGTAGACCGTACTCAGCATCGTCCCACTTGAGGAACAGCGGCAAAGACAGACCAATCTTGTTGATGACCTCAGTCGGAATGAGGCACATCCACCAACCGTTATAGTCAACGTCTACACGGCGATGCAACCAGTGAGTATTGCGCAGGTTTGAGCGACCCAAGTCGTGACCCAAGCTCATGTCATCGTGCGGACGATCGTAGAAAGTACGCCACGGATTGACGACTTCACCGAATGCGTGAAGAACAGTGCGGTCGTACATGTCGAACATGTGACCACCCACAATGGTGGGGTTCTTGCAGTAGTCCGCGAAGGTGATAAGGCGCAAAATCGACTCAGGCTCAACAACCACGTCGTCGTCCAACAACAGCACGTAATCGCTGCCGTTGTTCACTGACTCATACATACCGCGGGCAAAACCGCCAGAACCACCCAGGTTACCCTGGTTGATGATGCGGAACTTTCCGGCCAGAGGAGCTACAACCTCCTCAAAATCAGGGTGATCCTGAACCTTATCGGTGCCCTGATCAACGATCAGAAGCTCCTTGACAGAATCAAAAACATCGATATTCTCGCCCAAAACACGGATGTTATCGATGCAGTATGACACCTTGTTCATAGTAGTAATCTGAACAGTTGCCTTACCGCCAGCATCACCGGTTCGAGGAGTAATATCGCCCAGCCAGTTAGCCTCAACCAGTTCAAGATCCCCGCGAGAAGCGTCCAAATCGAACCAGTACCAGCCACCATCACCAAACGGGTTTAAAGTAAGTTCAAAAACTGACTCCTGGCGACCTGACACAACATTGGCGTCAACGCGCTGAATAACACCGCGAGCATTAGACTTGTACACCACAATCATGCCCTCGCCCTCAGTTTTCACGCTGAGGTAGACAGTGCGCAGCTCAGTCCAACGACGCCAGTAGGAAGCAGGAAACGCGTTGAAGTAGGTACCAAAAGACAAAGACTTGCCCTGCGCTACCTGAGTTGAATGACGTCCCAAAACATCGCCTGCATCTGCCGGTTGACTTGAGCTGGCCTTCGACTGTTCCTGAGCCGCAGCAGCTTGAGCAAAAGTCTTTGAAGAATCGCCATCTTCACGCGTCGGCAACTGTACACCGGTCGCAGCACCAGCATCCACGTACAGCGGAATGACATCGGTCTGAACAGCATCAGGCAAAATGACGCGCTGCAAGGTACGCAAAGTAGAAGTATCGACAGTTGTTGTAACTGACATAAGTTTTTACAATCCTTTAGAAAATTATTCGTCGATGCCGCCGGAAACAATCTTGTTTCCACCGGTGAAGTGAGGCTTGATCTTGTTGTCAAACATCGACAAAGCCGCACCGATTGCCATGTGCATATCGAAGTACTTGTAGTTACCCAAGCGTCCACCGAACAGAACCTGGTTCTCGCCTGCAGCAAGCTCACGGTACTTAAGGATCTTCTCGCGGTCAGCGGAGGTATTAATCGGGTAGTAAGGCTCATCGCCGTGTTCTGCAAAGCGTGAGAACTCACGGTGAATAACGGTCGCGTCCTTAGTGTAGGTGCGCTCGGGGTGGAAGTGACGGAACTCGTGGATGCGAGTGTAGGGTACGTTTGCGTCAGCGTAGTTCATGACGGAAGTGCCCTGGAAGTCTTCGATGGGAAGAATCTCTTCTTCCAGATCGATGGTGCGCCATGAGAGGTCCCCCTCAGCGTAGTCGAAGTAACGGTCGATGGGGCCGGTGTAAATAACCGGTGCCTGGCCGATAACCTTTGAACGTGAGAACTCGTGACCTTCTTCGAAGAAGTCAGTGTTGAGGTGAACTTCAATGTTCGGATGAGCAGCCATACGCTCAAGCCACGCTGCATAACCGTCTAAGGGCAGACCTTCGTACTTGTCGTTGAAGTAGCGGTTGTCGTAGTTATAGCGAACCGGAAGACGGGAAATAATGGATGCGGGCAGTTCTGAGGGGTCAGTCTGCCACTGCTTAGCGGTGTAGTTCTTGATGAAAGCTTCGTAAAGAGGGCGGCCAATTAGTGAGATGCCCTTATCGTTCAGGTTCTTAGGGTTGGTTCCTGCCAGCTCGCCAGCCTGATCCTGAATGAGTGCCTTAGCTTCTGCAGGTGAGTATGCCGCGTTGAAGAACTGGTTGATGGTACCCAAGTTGATAGGCATGGGGTACACGATGTCATTGTGACGGGTGTAGACGCGGTGTACGTAGTTGGTGAACTCAGTAAAGCGGTTAACGTATTCCCATACGCGCTCGTTTGAGGTGTGGAAGAGGTGAGCACCGTACTGGTGAACCTCGATGCCAGTGTTTTCTTCGAACTTGCTGTATGCGTTACCACCAATGTGATGACGACGATCGATGATGGCAACTTTCAGTCCAAGCTCGGTTGCTGCCTGTTCTGCAATAGTCAGACCAAACAGGCCCGAGCCGACAATTACCAGATCTGCGTTCACAAGAGTCTCCTGCTGATTGTGGATGTGCCACACACTTTGCGTGTGAAGTCTTCCGTTGAACCGCTGCGTGTACGCAACGGCTTAGTAAGGGAACTTATATCAATAAGTGCACATTTATGTGTACCTATAAAACTACCGGAATTTTTGAATCGATATCACTTGATGCCGCGCATTTCGATGTGATTCTTAGAGAACTCTATGGTTGGCGGATGTCCTGAGCACGAGAAGAGCCGCAATCCGTATGACGTATTTATGACAAAAATTCCCGGTTTTAGAGCTCGATTGTGGACACACAACCTGTACCCTCTATCAGATAGCGTGAGTTATCCACAGACTCACAGGCCGCCTCTTGCAGCTCACCTCATCTTCGCGTCGTATAGAGCTATGAAACTGAGGATTTTCGTAGAGATCACCCGTGGTATTTGGGAGCCATTTGAATTTGAGGCTGCTGACGCTAGCCCCGGCGGCAAACTGTGCGCACTGCTCGATGATGTATTTGGTCGCCGCTCTCAATGGTGGGTGCAAGACACTCCACTTGATCAATGCACTGTAGGGCTCGCGCCGCTGACAGACGGAGCTGAAATATCTCGCATCCCCTCAGCCGCCTCTAACCATCACTCAGAAATTGCGTCTTTAGAGGTTTTACATGGCCCGGATGCCGGTACCCGCTACCCCCTCCATCGTGGCGTATACTCTCTTGGCAAATTCCAATGCGATCTCACTATCGCAGATGATGCACTGGAACCGCGTCACGGGTATCTGCATGTTCTCGAATCGGGCTTCCAGTGGCAGACTGGCCAGAAATTTGAACAGGTAACAGCCAACGAACACTTCACCGTTGGTGCTACTACGCTCATCATTTCTACGAAAGGCCCTCAGCCTTCACCAACCGTCTCAGTTGCCCCGGTACAGCTCGATCTCAACCCGCCGCGCAGTCTTACGTTGACCCTCGTCATGATCGGTGTACCCTTGCTCGCCGGAATCATCGTCTCATGGCTAACACACAACTGGCTTTTTATGGTGATGAGTCTGGTTACCACTGTGGTGATGGGCACTCACTTGATTGCGCAGGGAGGCAGCAGCAGAAAAACGCGCCAGGCGCTTGCACAAGCGTCCGCTAAGGAGCAAGACCACATCAGCGCGTACCCTTCTTTAGGAGCGATAGCTCAGTCTCTAGGTTCTGCACCGCAACAATACTTTTCGCTCGGTTTACATCATCGTCCAGCTAACATTCGTGGCCGCAATATCGACCGCTACACGATTCCCCAGCAACATGACATCCTCTGCCTCCTACCTCTGCACCAGGGGCTCACCTACCTCATCAACGTCGATGAGGCCGTACAGCGCAGCATCCTCATGCAAATCATCTGTACAACAAAGTATTCCATTGCAATCGATGAGACATTAGTTCAGCAAAACCCGAAGCTCCACAGCCTTTACGGTTTGCGAAATGTCGAAATTCTGCCGACACATCAGCACGAAAGTCAGGCAGATATCATCTGGCATGCATCAGCACGCACCTTGAAAAAATCGGCCCAGCAGTCCGTCTTTAGAATTGCTTCAAACACACTAGAGCACCGCATTGAGCCCGCCACTGACATCATTATTTCTTTACAGGCGAATCATCGATACATCCAAATTCAGCAGATTCATGAGCATGAAGAAGTTTTAGTACCGGGGCTGTCCGTAGACCGTACCTTAGAGGTATGTGCAGACGGCATCAGCACCTCAGCATTTCAAACCGCGCTACACACAGCAACTCAATCTTCAGGCACGCTCGCTCATGGCTCAGACCTCAGCCCTCACGGTCGTCCACACCGTTTCTCGTCCTTGCGAGACCTGGCAACAGAGACACGGCAGCAACGCTGGCATGAAACCTACTATCAGAACGAGCTCAACCTGCACATCGGTTTAGGATGCGAGAGCCTGAACGCTACGCTCCACGGTCCGCATTTCTTACTCGGCGGTACGACCGGTGCCGGAAAATCCCAGTTGTTGAGATCCATCATCCTATCCTTAGCGGCACAATATTCACCGCGTCGCTGTTCATTCCTTCTGATTGATTTCAAAGGCTCCGCAGGTTTAGGGCCGCTAAATGAGCTCCCTCATTCTCTGGGGCTTCTCAGCGATTTTGATATCGCAGCTGTCAAGCGTGCTCTAGCTTTCCTCACTGCCAACCTTAAACGCCGCGAATCCCTTTTTGCGGCTCTTGGCATCAGTTCATACCGTGACTACGTCAGCATCCGACGAAAGACACAGGAGCCGTTGGAGTTCAGCGAGATTTTTATCGTTGTCGATGAATTCAAAATGCTGGTTGAATCTATGCCAGAAGCTATGACGGAACTTCTGAAAGTGGCAACTATTGGACGCTCACTCGGAGTTCACCTGGTGCTCGCCACCCAGAGACCGCAGGGCGCTATCTCGCAAGATATTCGGGCAAATATTGCAACGACTATCGCACTGCGAGTATCCAGCGAACAAGATTCACACAATCTTATTGGCGGCCCGGCAGCATCCTCGATCTCAGCTTCTACCCCGGGTGCCGGCTATATTAAAACTCCAGAAGCCAGTCCGGTGGCTTTTCAGGCTCCCCTGATTGATCAGGTACCACAGCTGAATAATGATGCCGTCAGTCTGACTAACCTCAGGACGAAATCTGAGGTGCCAAAAATTGCTCGCTCAGATGAACATGAAGACCAGGTGCTTCAGCGTATCGTTGCAGCCTACACCCGAGGTATTGCAGAGCACGGCTCACAGAATCTTATTCCGGCGCCGCTTGTTGCACCTTTGCAGCCTGGGCAGAACCAGCTTCATGCAGGCCAGCTGTATTTAGGTCTGCACGAAAATCCTGCTGCCGGATTCATAGAGAACCTCATCTGGGAGCCAACTACGCACGGATCTCTTCATCTCGTAGCTGATAGTGCTCTCCGTCAGTCCGTTGAACTTTCCATCGTGCAGCAGTGGTCTCACTCAGATACGGCGTGCACCATTTTCACCGCGGATGGAAATTTCTATCGGCAACTCAAAGCAGCCAGCCCTGTTACACACTGCATATTAGGCCTACAGGATATTGATTTCCTGCACGAAATTATCGATTATCTACTCACGAAAAATACTCTTCCCGCCGGAATCATCATTGACGGGCTAGACGTCCTGCTAGAAGAAACGATGCGGTCGCCGGATCTCCAGCTCAAGCTCCTTCAGCTACTTCAGGACGGACATCGTTCAGGAATCAGCGTGGTGACGTCTTCCCATCTATCGCTCAGAGGTAAATTTGCTACCGCCGTTTCGAATACAGCAATACATGAAAGTTCTTACACTCAGGATCTCTCAATACTTAAACCGCGCACTGAAATACCACCGCTTCCTCATCAATGGAAAATGCTAGGCGAAATTGTGCGAGAAAAACTTCAAAACGACCCCAGAAGCAATGCCGTCTTAACGGTTCAAAAAGCCGACCAGCTGTGTCCTTTATCACCCGTGCTCAATCAGCTACCTATTGTAATCTTTGATCAAGACATTCCGCGAACGGTACCTGCAAACCCCCATGATTTTCTCCTAGGAATAGATAGCCACTCCAAACCTGTCTATATTCGAAATGAAGGCTCTAAGTTCTTCTGTATCGCAGGCAAAAAATCATCGGGGAAAACCTCTGCTCTCAGCGCGCTCATAGCCCTTAATCCGCATCAAGAATTCATCACCGTAGACGGGTGTAAAGTACCTAGCGCAACAGCCCTTAAACAGGTGCTCTCTAGTGTGCCACAGAGCGAACAAAAAGCACTTTTGATTGATAATTTGCAAGTGTTAGATGCCCAATGCCAAAACGTTGTCATCAACGCGAGCGCCTTATTTCAGCATGTTTTTATAGCTTTCACATCGTGGAAGAGATGGCACAGCTCGCCTCTGCTTTCAAAGCTTGCAGGAACAAGCAAAGGAATTGTTCTGCAACCGGCAACCGCCTCCGATCTTGAAATTTTCACGATGGGAGATCTACCGCTGACCCTCAAGACCGATGGGGCTTTACCTGCAGGACGAGCGATTTATATAGAGTCCGCATCAGCCCGTGCCTTTCAAGTGGCAAAGTGCACGCCTATTAGCGGTCCTGCCCCAGAGGCGGAAGATTGCTATTGATACGCAGGTGATTCATGACCGGAGTCGAAAAGAGCAAAAGCAATACAGCACCCGATACAACCACTACCGGGATGCCGATTCCGGGTTGTCCACCCAAGGCTGTCTGAGTGCCAATAATGACGCCAAAGACCTGCCAAATAAGCGTTAATGCTCGAGAGAACAAGCGTCCTTTTCGCATCCCCGCCATTGCTACTGCCAAAGCTCCTGCAATGAGGACGAAAGCGACGGCTAATAAAATAGCTGATGTTACCGACTCACCAGGGGTATGAGCAGCGCTGACGACCATCAAAACAGCGATAGCGAGCACCGCTAGAACCTCAAGTGCCATCAACGACAAAATAACTTTGACTGGAGCTGGTAACCGCACAGCTAATGCCTTTCCATCTTGTTTACAAGTAACTTTCTCGCCACAACACCGGGTGAAATTTATTCTGATGATATATGAAGCTCCCATTAGCTTAACGTGTTTGCTCTTAGACCATGAGTTTTATCAACAGCAATTACGCCCACAAATTTCTACTGATAACAGCAATACATTCCTCATGTGATACATAACTCAGGGTTCATGAAGAGTTTTCGACTATAAACCCCTTGTTTACTCTCTGCTTACATGCGAAAGTTATTTAGGTTCAATCCGGCCCCGGTTTTCCAGGGGCCTGATTTATTGGTGCATCACTTTTATCGCATGTGATGTCGTTCAAGTATTAGTTTATGAGGAGAGCGTGCTCATGGATTGGCGTAGCCGTGCTGCTTGCCTGGAAAAGGATCCCGAACTGTTTTTTCCTGTAGGAAACACCGGTCCTGCCCTTTTGCAGATTGAAGAAGCAAAAACGGTTTGCCGTAACTGCACGGTCATGGACACCTGTTTGCAGTGGGCAATCGAAACCGGACAAGACTCCGGTGTATGGGGTGGAATGAGCGAAGAGGAACGCCGCGCGATGAAACGCCGCGCAGCACGCGCCCGTCGCGCTTCATAACATTACATATGAAATGGCGGTAGTTGGATTAGCCAACTACCGCCATTTATTTTAAGTATGCGCCCCGATCAGGATCGCATCGATGATTACTTTTGTACCTCGCGGTTCATTATCTTCCCAACGGATTGATCCGTTGAGTTCGCTTGCCACCAGCGTCCGTACAATTTGCATGCCCAATCCATCTCCAGAGGATGAGTATGTACCAACACCCGATGACTCAATTTTCTTAGCTCCCATGCCACGGCCGTCGTCAGTGATTGTGACGGTCAATGTTTGCTCTGCTCTCGAATTAACTGAGCGATGAGCATCCATGGTAACGGTGCCGGTTTCGGTGCCAAGTCCGTGCTCAACCGCATTGGCTACAACCTCATTGATAACCAGTGCTAAGGGGGTAGCAAATTTACTGGGCAACGCACCAAATTCGCCGGTTAGGACGGTACGAACGTGCTGTCCGGGAGAAGCCAGTTCAGCTGCCAAATGAAATTGCCGCTCAATCAAACCATCAAAATTTACGTTTTGGGTGAGACCCTGCGATAAAGCTTCATGGACGGTGGCAATTGTTGCAACTCGTCGCATCGCCTGTTCAAGCCCCTGACGCGCCTCATCACTTTCCATTCGACGTGCTTGAAGCCGCAACAGAGCTGAGACGGTTTGAAGATTATTTTTGACGCGGTGGTGGATTTCACGAATCGTCGCGTCCTTAGTCATTAATTCCATTTCACGACGTCGCAGCTCAGTGACATCGCGACAAAGAATAATGGCGCCAAAACGTTCCTCACCCAGTGCTGTTGCGCGACGAAGCGGTATAGCCCTGAAAGTAACACTCACTGTATGTGTGCGGATCTCAGAGCGCCACGGCATTCTCCCTGCCAACACGAGCGGAAGGGTTTCATCAACTTGATCGCCTTGAGGAAGCAAATCTCGGGTAATGGATGTAAGGCTGTGGGTTTCTAGGTCTTCTTCAAACCCCAGGCGTTTATAAATGGAAACCGCGTTGGGCGATGCGAAAGTAACGTTACCTTCGGCATCTACAGTAATCAGACCATCGCTCACTCGCGGGTTACCTCGCGAAGACCCAACGGGCGCAGAAAATTCTGGCCAGATTCCTCTGCTCGTCATCCTCAGCAGTTCGTCTGCGAGCTCTCGGTAGACAAGTTCTACGTGAGTACGCTGGCGTGGCTTGACGGTTTCTGAGTGCAGAGTAAGAACAGCTAAGGTGCGACCGTTTCGAATCAGAGGTACAGCAGTTGTCTGCATGTCTAGCCCGGCAATAGTCTCGGAGTCAGCGAATCTTTCGGTTTGTTGGGTCTTCCACACTCGGTGCGCAATTGCACGTAGCTGGGGCTTCATCTGCTGATTGATGAGGTCCTTATAAAACAGGGTATGCACTGTAGAGGGGCGTACTTGCGCCACCGCCGTGAAGTTACTGTCTTGCGTCGGGCCAACCGGATAATCACGCAAATGCATGACAGTAGACTCAAACTGGGTAGGCAACCACAGAACGAGATCACCGTGAGCGGTGTCAGCAATAATCTGCCAATCCCCCACCAGCAAGTGTAACCATTCGGTGTCTCCTGGGCCGTATTCGGCGGCTTCAAAAATAGGCTTAGTAAACAACAGCGCAACTCCAGCTCGTGACAGGCAGAATAATTTGAGCATACCGTGTGTACTGCCCAGGAGTCGATTTATCGCTTCTTCCGAGCAAAAGTTCCCCTCAACGAAAAACGCGTTGATTGAGTGGGAGACGTTTCGTGCTGTTGGTGTGCATTGGGTTTTCTCTCTTTACCGATTGCTGTCTGCGCCATTTTCTCGAATGCAGTTGAGAGCTCATGCCCCGGTGAAAACTCAATCATTGTTTTTCCTGCTGAAATTGCTTTATCCAGCTCTGCACGTGCATAGGGAACAAAACCGTTCAGTTCCTGGCCGGGACCAAAACGTTGCCATGCGCGCTCAAGTTCTTCTTCTGAACGTCCACCGGTGATCTCGGAGCGCACCTTATTGAGCCACACAAAGACCTCTGCTTGAGGCAAAAGTTCAACATGACTGCGGGTGAGTTCCTCATAAGCACGCACTAGTCGGGGAAAACCCACGACATCAGCAGCACCGATCAGCACCACGGCATCGGCCATTTCGATAGCAGTCAACGTTGCCCCGTTTCGCCGAGGCGCCACTCCGTCAAAACTAAGTTCCTCATCAGCCTCTACGCTAAACCCGGTATCAATCACCACAGCGTCATATCGTGCTTTGAGAAACGTCAGCACATCAGCCAACGGTTTTTCCCTTATCTCAGCCCAACGGTCAGGACGCGTCAGTCCACTGAGAACATCCAAGTAAGTGTTACCGACAGCAATTGTGCTCTTTAAGTTCTCGTAGTTTTCCTCATCTAACTCAGCGTGGTCCGCCAGATGACAGACCTGAGACAAGCCAGAGTATTCATCAATAAGACCAAGAGAAATTGCAACGGAAGGTCCGTAAGTATCTGCGTCTACTAGGACAACGGAGTACCCCTGCTGAGCCAGCGATGTTGCCAGATTTGTAGAAACAGTGGTGCGTCCCGGCGCTCCGCCACTACCCCATACAGTAATCACACGACCGCGGTCATCATCAGTGCCGCTTTCTGAGGCAGACAGAGTATCTTCAGGTTCAAGGGCATGGGTTGCAGAGGATGCTGGAATGTCATCGATATGCGCCACAGCATAAGAAATCGCTTGAATAACCTCATCCGGTTCAGCCAAGGAGCTGATGCAATGGACACCTGAGATTTCAATTTCTTCGCCGGGGTCGCACACAGCGACAACAGCAACGTCAACATCCTTGAGTTGCGCGACAAAGGATGCGCTGAGGAACTCTTGAAAGTCAGAAACTAGCAGAGCTGCACGCACGATGCCTGTCTGACCCAATCCGTACACTTCAGAAATATCATGAACATGTCGAGCAACGCTCACTTCACCGCGCTGAGCTTCAATATCGCTAATGAAACGGTTAGCGTGGTCGGCATAGACAACAACTGGAATATTCACGAACTAACCTTTCTGTGAAAAGTCAGTAGGAACAAGGTTGATTTTTTCTTCGTTGTTGATAGCGCGCAGAATTGTGCCCAGTGCATCTTCGCTGACCAGCAACTGCACCGCAGATTTACCTGTTCCACCCATGAGAGTCTCTTCGTTACTAATCTTAGAAATCTCAGCACCTTCCATCACCACGGTGGGATCGGCAAAGCTATTGCCGGCCCCGTCCTGCTTGGCTGATACCCAGACATCTACCTGAGTTCCAGCCGTCAGGGTGGATGCATAGGCACTGTCTACGGTAACCGTTGCTAATCGGCGTCCATCCGTATTTTGGGTAGATACTGCAGTAGAAGGAAGCAGCTGTCCGCTTGCAATGCGTGAGGTAGCAACAGCTCCTTCGGGAATACCCTGTTGCTCCGAAACATAAAGATTTTCAGCATCGGCTAATCGAACGTCAATCAGGGAATAATCATCAGCAGAGATTTTTTCGCCCACGCTGATATCGTGGTTCGCTTTGTAATAAGGCGCAGTTTTATTGCCCAGCCTCAAAATCCCAATAACAGCAACAATTGAGACTGCTATCAGCAGAAGGCCAATGAGTAGGCGGGGGTCTTTAAAGCCTGGACGCTGAAAACGAGCACTAACAGCGGTCGCGTCAGATTTTTTCGATGCCATGTGATATTCCTGCGAGGTAATCCGGTGTCACCCGGTGTTTGTCAACTATGAAGCCAGCAATAAGCTAGCTCACGGCAATTTTCAGTCAGGACACACCAAATTACAAGCTAATGCATCATCACAGAATGACCCACACGACAAAAAGCCAAGTCACATCGACAATCATTAAACTTCATCAAACGACACAAAACTGCGACAAAGGTGAAAATATCCACCACACGACCGACAAACCGTGCAATGATGAAGAACAGTACCACTCCCCCGTTCTAAGGAGCCACCGTGGCAGAACCTCGATTCCTCACCCTTCCAGAAGTCTCAGAAATCTTAAATATCACCCTTTCCCAAACGCGTCAGCTTGTTAAATCAGGAGAATTGCAGGGAATACAGATTGGTGGCCGCAACCAATGGCGAGTTGAGAAAATCAAGCTCGAAGAATACATCTCTGAGGCGTACGCAAAGACCCAACAGTCAATTGCGAAAGAACGGCAAAATGCCTAAAGACTAAGAACCAACAGCAATAACCGACGATAACGGCAGGACTCTCATCCCCCTTTGAGTCCTGCCTTTTTCGTCTTCTCCTCGAACAGATACTTCAACAAAATCAGCACCTACCCGCTCAATCACGCCTTCGCTCATAGAACCGGATACGTGGTAAAACCTCACGTGCGCTCGCGCACGGGAAAGCGCTCTCAGCGCAAACGCAAAAGACAGCTTTCGATTCACTGATGAGGCATCTACGTGTGAGAATTTGTTTCCGCCTTCCCAAAAGTCAATAGCGGTCAAAGGAATCACCAGGGACTCAGCACGAGTATTTAGCTGTATCCAGCCTTGACCGATGCCATCCAAAACACCGATGAGCCGTTGCGAATCGACGGTAAAGCAGGTAATCAGCTCCCCAATTTGCGCAGCGAATCGATCCATGTGCTGCACCCTGGAAAACTCGTGCCGCCTCACCTCTTGCGCGTCCTGCTCCATTTCCCGCATCTTGGCAGCGTTCAGCTGCACTTCATAATCTCTAAAAATTCTGTCTAAATTTGCCATACCCTCAGGGTACTCTCGCGCCATAAGCCTCACCCATCAGACCCCACCGATACTAAATATTTGGAAAAAAGCTTTACTTTCTCAAACAAAAGATAGATACTCTAAACATCATCAAATGACATCAAATGAAACGTTTAGGGACGCAATGAGCGAAAATAATCGCAATCATCAAGATTATGAAGCGTGGGTGGCAGCTCTTCTCACGCCGCTGGTAGCCAGCGTGGCGCTTGCGCTGTGTTTTTTGCTCTTGACGCTTGCCGAATACTTATCACCGATTGAACGCACCGTCATTATGGTAGTTACCATCAGTAGCGCCTTAATTCTGTGCTGGTGGTTATTCGGGTTTGTAACTGTGGCGGTGTTGGCCGCCTACCAGAAAGCTTCAGGAAAAGCAGTTTCAATCCCTCGCTGGATGCCAAAGGTTTTGAAGAAGCTGGCTATCGGGTCCATCGGTCTTAGCATTTATGCTGCACCAGTTGTTACGTCCATAGCACCAGCAACCGCAGTTGAACAATCGTCAGCGCAACACCTCACCGATTTTGTTGAACATGATTCGTCCCTGAGCTCCGCGCAAAAGAACTCCATATCATCGTTTTTCACAGCACCAGCCGATTCGACCGCAGATAAAGATCCCATTTCGTTCTTCTATGACACCGGTGTTTCAATACAAGAAGTCGATGTCAAAACATACACCAACCAGACAGCCCCATCTATCAATCCATTCTTCACCGCGAACCCTAGAGAACCTCTAGATGCAAGCGATGCTAATTCAAGTGGGCTTCACACCGTCGTAGCCGGAGATTCACTTTGGACTATTGCAGAACACTATTTACCTACCGATTCCACGGATGCACAAATCATGGAGTTTGTAAATGAGATATACCACCTCAACGAATTCCAGCTAGATTCTATAGACACTTTGATACGGCCCGGTCAACAACTTCTTATCCCCACAGCGCAAGAAAGATAATCATCATGAACTCCCCAGCACATCGCGAACACAAGCCCTATGCAGTTTCAGCCGAACACTACATGCTGTTAAGGCAGTCATTCAAACAAGCCAACCCATCTGTCATCACCCCCTCAAGCGGCATACCGCTTGAAGAAGCATCTTCACTCTGTCAATCGGTTGAAACCATGTGCAGCGGTTTATCAATAGCCGTTCTAGAAATCTTTGCAGGAAAACGTGGAGCTCAACAGATTGCAAAATGGTTCTCATCCGAATGCCTCATGAAAATCAAGCGCCGCGCAGATCTCACTCGCCGAGTGCTGATTGCCAAGGCACAAAATGAGCATCAGCATAATCCATTTACGCAAGACCTCACCCGGCCTAAAGTTCGCAGGGCACACGCTCAGCAAATTAATGAGTCAACTATCGAGGCCTGCGTCATTGTTGAGGACGGATACAGAGTCCGTGCACTTGCTTTCCGAGTCCAAAAAATCCGCGCTATGTGGAAGGTTGTCGAAATCGAGATTGCTTAAGCAAAATAGCCGGGGTGACACACTGAAATCAGTGTGCCACCCCGGCTATTGCTTTCTAAAAGCTACTTATTTTCCTGTACTCGCACGTCAGTGCCGCCGTCTTCAGAAGGCGCTGAATACTTCAAGAATTTAGGCTGCGGAGGCAGGTTCATCTTGATGCTTGAAGAAGTAGTACGCTGCTTTGAAAGATCCAAGTTATACAGGTAGCCAACGGTCTCTTCACGAATAGCTTCCATCATGGACTGATACATGGAGTAGCCCTCACGCTGGTATTCAACCAAGGGATCGCGCTGAGCCATTGCACGCAGGCCGATACCTTCCTTGAGGTAGTCCATCTCGTACAGGTGCTCAGGCCAACGACGTCCGATAACGGAGAGCAACACGCGGCGCTCAATCTCACGCATCGCTTCAGAGCCGACCTTGTTTTCTCGTTCCTCATAGATGTACTTCGCATCAGTGAGCAACTCAGTAATCAGCATCTCCTGAGTGAGCTTGGTTCGATCCCCAGCTTCTTCAATCATGTCGTCAATAGTGATTGACACGGGATAGATCGGCTTCAGAACATCCCACAGCTTCTCGAGATCCCAATCCTCAGGGTGACCGGCGGTGTGTTCAACGATGGTTGAGACTACAACCTCATCAATGAACTTTTGAATCTGTTCCTGAATATCTGCACCGTGCAAAATTTCAGCACGGTCTTTGTACATCGCCTCGCGCTGACGGTTTAGAACATCATCGTATTTGAGGATGTTCTTACGCTGCTCAGCGTTGCGAGCCTCAACCTGTCCCTGAGCAGATGCAATGACGCGTGAGACTAACTTGGAGTCCAACGCGGTGTCGTCGGGGGCACCTGCCATCAGGCGACCTGCTGCTTGACCGTTGAACAGGCGCATCAAATCGTCAGTCAATGACAGGTAAAAACGAGATTCGCCGGGATCGCCCTGACGGCCGGAGCGACCGCGAAGCTGATTATCGATACGGCGTGACTCGTGACGCTCAGTACCGAGAACATAGAGACCACCGAGTTCTACAACCTCGTTGTGTTCAGCCTCAACCTCTGCCTCGCACTGTTCAAGAATTGCAGGCCACTTCTGCTCGTATTCTTCAGGGGTTCGGTTGGGATCAAGACCTAAGGTCTCCATCTTCTCTACCGCATTGAACTCTGCGTTGCCGCCGAGCATAATGTCGGTACCGCGTCCTGCCATGTTGGTAGCAACAGTAACTGCGCCCTTGCGGCCTGCCTGAGCAACGATTGCAGCCTCGCGTTCGTTGTTCTTAGCGTTCAAAACTTCGTGGCGGACGCCTTCTTTAACAAGCAGCTTAGAGAGGTATTCGCTCTTTTCAACGCTGGTGGTACCCACCAGAATAGGCTGACCCTTTTCGTTGCGTTCCTTGATGTCTTCAACGACAGCGCGGAACTTAGCAATTTCGTTCTTGTAGACCTTATCGGACTGATCAGTACGCTGAACGTCCTTATTAGTCGGAATCGGAACAACACCGAGCTCGTAGGTGTTCATGAACTCAGCAGCTTCAGTTTCGGCGGTACCGGTCATACCCGAGAGCTTGTCGTACATACGGAAGTAGTTCTGCAGGGTAACGGTAGCCATGGTCTGGTTTTCAGGCTTTACTTCGACGCCTTCTTTAGCCTCGATAGCCTGGTGGATGCCTTCGTTGTAACGTCGACCGGGCAGAATACGGCCGGTGTGCTCATCAACGATATGCACCTCACCATTGACGACCACGTAATCTTTGTTGTTCTTGAACAGTTCCTTAGCCTTGATCGAATTGTTCAAGAAGCCGATTAGAGGAGTGTTGACGGATTCGTAAAGGTTTCGAATACCGAGGTGGTCTTCTACCTTATCGATGCCGGATTCGAGAACGCCGATGGTGCGCTTTTTCTCGTCGACTTCGTAGTCTTCATCGACCTTGAGGCTTTGAGCCATGCGCGCAAATTCACCGTACCAGCGGTTGGCTTCGCCGGATGCGGGACCTGAGATAATGAGCGGGGTACGGGCTTCGTCAATGAGAATTGAGTCGACCTCATCGACGATAGCGAAGTTGTGACCGCGCTGAACCTGCTCCTCGAGCGCCCACGCCATGTTGTCGCGGAGGTAGTCAAAGCCAAATTCATTGTTCGTACCGTAGGTGATATCTGCTAGGTACTGCTGGCGACGCAACTCAGGGTTCTGGTTAGAGAGAATAACGCCGCTTTCAAGACCCAAGAAACGGTAGACGCGTCCCATGAGGTTTGCCTGGTATTCAGCAAGATAATCGTTCACAGTCACCACGTGAACGCCCTTACCGCTGAGTGCATTGAGGTATGCCGGTGCAGTTGCCACCAGAGTTTTGCCCTCACCGGTTTTCATTTCAGCGATGTTGCCCAGATGCAGAGCGGCTCCGCCCATCAGCTGAACATCGTAGTGGCGCTTGCCCAAGGTACGCTTTGAGGCCTCACGAACCACGGCGAAAGCTTCGGGAAGCAAAGTATCAAGTGATTCGCCGTCTTCAATGCGAGCGCGGAACTTATCGGTTTCTGCACGCAAATCAGCATCCGTAAGTTCTACCATGCTGTCTTCGAGCGAATTAATAGCATCGGTATAGGTGCGAAGCTGTTTGAGGACTTTCTTGTCTCCGACGCGGAGTAGTTTTTCCAAGAAAGATGCCACGACTTGTGCTCCTTGAGGTTGAAGACGGTGAAATATAGTGCGTTACTTGCACGCAGACTAACAACTCATTGTAAATCACGCGTGCAAAAAATAAATAAAAATATAGCTGTCAGCACACAAATATGTGCAGGTGAAGTATAAAGATGAAGGACGCCGTCGAATTTTTTCGGCGGCGTCCTTTGGTGTGAGGGGTCTAATTTTTATGCGGTTTCTTCATCGAGTGAGATAACACCGTAGGTCCATCCCTTACGGCGGTAGACTGCGCTGGGCGCTCCGGTTTCAGCATCAATGTAGATGAAGAAATCGTGGCCAACGAGTTCCATGTGATCGACAGCTTCTTCGGCGGTGAGCTTGACTGCGGGGAAGGTCTTACGGCGGATTTCGATGGGCGATTGAACCTCATCGGTCAGTGCGTATTGGTTATCGAATGCTGCTTCTTCAAGCGGTACATCGTCGTAGTGAATTTCGGTGACGGAGGTCTGGTCACCGACAATTGGCATTGATCCTGTTGCCTCTGAAACTGATACGGGGGCGCGTCCACCATGACGCTGGTCTTTGCGGCGGTCGCGGGCTCGGCGAAGGCGTTCAAGTAGCTTGCCGTAAGTATCGTCAAAGACTGAATATTTATCTGAGCCTACTGATTCAGCGCGAAGAACGGGACCACGGCCGGTTACGGTGATTTCAACTCGGATGGTGTTAGGGCCGGTGCGTCCGTCTTTGGTGAATTTGACTTCGATGTCAGATACGTGATCGCCGAGTTGCTCAAACTTTTCAGCCTTGCTTTCAACGTATTCATGCAGTCGGTCAGTTACTTTGACGTTGCGTCCGTAGATGTTCAGTTCCACGATTGCCTCCAAAGCATTAGCGGCGAGGACCATGAAGCGGTTCATGTCCGGGAGTTTCTTGCTCCGTAGTTCAACTGTAGCCCTTTCAAGCACCAAAAATCATGTGTTACATCACATTTTTGTTTGTTTCACCTAGTAGCCGACATATTTGTTCTTGACTGCAGAAGTGTTGGAAAATGGTGACAAGCGGGCAAAAATCACTCGTTATTTTCTAGCTCAGCATATTGTTTGTTGCTTGAAGTCTGTTGCTCCTGCACAGCGTACTCAGCAGTTCTTGTTCTCTAGCTGCTTTGGGAGAAGCTCACTTCGGCGGGGCACTGCAGCCACGCTCGCATAGCCGATAACGCGTGCACCCATCTCCGCTAAAACTCGCCCGGTTTCGGCCATTGATGCACCTGTAGTAACTACGTCGTCGCAGACGATGCAAGGGGTATCGCGTAGGTCGATAGAGAACCCCAGGTACATGCTCGGTAAGGTCGCCGGAACCATGCTGCGATGGATGCGTGCCCAGCGGGCTTGCGCGCCAAGATTTTTCTGTCCGCTGGCCTGGGATACCTTTCGACCTACCGACACAGCGGGGATAACACGGGTGATGTTAATACCCTGCAACTTGAGGTCTCTATGGGCAGTTTGGGCCAGCACTTCAGCCGGGGAATAACCTCGTTTTTTCGTGTTCTTTGAGGACGATGGAACCGGTACAAGGACGCACATTGACGGGTTTTCATGTGCTTCAAGGATAAGTTGTATCGACCGAGCCAGTCCTCCCCCAAGAACCCTGTGCTGATCGTATCTGCCCTCGTTCTTGAAGGCGAGGACAGTCCGGGCTAACTCATGTTCATAGACCCCGGCTGCAACCACATTGTTCAAAGGAACACGCAGGTGAGGTACATGCACATTTAGCAGGCTCATTCTTACCAACTGTGAGCAAGCCGGACACAAGCCATTGTTGTTATACAGCTCTATTCCATAGGTGCGACAGCTGGCACACGTTTGAGGTACAGAAAGCTCCGCTATCTGCCACACACTCTTTCTGATACTTGAAAAGTTCATATCAGATATAGTGATGCATTTTTTGTAGCTTCTTGGAGTTACCCGGAAACTGTGGACATCGTGTGTCTGTGGATAACGCCGACCTATTCCCTAGCCTGAATAGTTGAAATCGTGCATACTGCTCTCAACGCGCGTCCACCCGGATGAGGTGAGGCGATACAGCGTTGAATCTTTAGTTTCAGCCATAATCTGGTTGTCGCCACCACCCACGGTAAGCTTTGTCAGCCCCTTGAGAGGTTCCAGGGAACGACTAATGCCAGAAAGTGAAACAATCTCCGCTGTTCCTTCTTCATAATTAGCAACCACAATCTCCTGATCAGAGGTGAAGTCAGCATAATCAGGGATGATTGAGGTACCGATACGTACAGGTTCTTGAAGTCCGATGGGTTTACCATCTTTGCCGCGGATCACCCCAGAGACCCACACGTACGAGTAGGTTCCATCGGTTCCCGTCAACACCGCGCGAGAGCCACCTCGCGAGATGTTAATTGAGTGGACGGAGTACCCGTTGAGCCACGGCACCTCAAGATCTTCAGGCTCCGGATTTTCAGCGGTCGAAGATACAACTGAGATCGTTGAATTATCGTGAGCTACCCATGCCCAGTGCAGGTAATCAAAACTTGGCTGGGAAAGATCGTTACCCGTTAGGATCTGCTGTGCTTCGCCATTACGCACCAGCCACATGTTCTTGCGATCTTCGCTCAGGTAGCTGTAAATACCGCGCGCAATACCCATAGCAGGCAAGGTAGCATTCGCTCCCTGCGGCGTATAAACAGTACTCTGGCTAGCAGGATCGTCAATTTGCGAGCGAGTAACGAGCGAGCCGTCTTCGGTGCCAATCACAGAATCAGGCACCGAGGGATCAACGATGGGATTTACCTCAGACAAGGTGCCTGTCTGCACCGCCTGACCATTCAACAAAAGCTTCACAGAATTAATATTTGCCAGCGAAGTCAGAGTCTCATTCATCTGCGCGTTAATGCGCTCAATGGTCAGTTGTGAGAGGTTATTGCTAATTCCATCACCAGAAATGTCAATATCAGCGGTACCGCCGTCAACCGGCACCGAGTTACGCGTCAGCTTGGTTCCCTCCGGCACTGCCGAGACCACCGCGTCCTTAAGATACGGTGCAGGCCCCTGCAAAAGAACTCGAATCAAAGAGGTAGCAACAGTATCGCGATCGGCAAACCAGCGCACATCCGGCACCGCATACGAATAAGTCGGGTCAAAGAAATACAGGGTAAACGGGTTGTACACCTGATCAAACTGGTTCTGTTGAAGAACTATTTCTCCCGGAGCTGAGCTAATACGCCAGTTGCCGTCCACGCGTTTGAGCTCAAACTCTAAGTTTTTTGTTTCATTGGCGTTGAAAGAAGTAGCAATGCCGCGGTCATCAATCTCAGAAGTTGCAGGCACACTCACTTTATAGCTATCGCCAGAACTATTAGTGATGCTTGGCTGATCAGAATAAACCACGGTGTGATCATCTGGTGCCCAACTTTGAGCGTAATCGTCCGTCAAAAATTCTCGTGCGACCTTATAGTCATCGCGAACGCCAACTCCTGCGTTTAAAAAGCCGCGAATAATCTCTTCAGGTGAAGCACCGCCAGCGGGGCCGTCAATCTCGATGCTCTCACTCGTAGAGGATGCTGTGGCGCGCGGATCCGCATAATGGTTAACGGAACCGCTGGTGGGAATGCCGGCACACGCGTTCAACGCCAAAAGTGCTACAGAACTGACGGTGATAACTGTTAGACGAGATAACTTTGCCATGGCTACTTTTCATCCTCAGCGATAGGTGAAGCACTTGTCATGATAATCGGAATCGAAGTCGATGCGGTGGACGGCGCCTCCAACTCGAAATACTTCACATCGGGCTCACCGCTCAGCAGTACCGGGGACTCCCCCAATTCTGCTCCCTGGGTCAAAGGAATAGTCATTCTGAAGCAAGCACCTTCACCAGGGCGTCCCCAGGCCTCAAGGGTACCTCTGTGCAGATGCACGTCCTCTGCAGAAATTGAAAGTCCCAGACCGGTACCGCCCAAAGTACGTTTGCGCGAAGGGTCAGCACGCCAAAAACGGTCAAAGACATGGTCAATAGCATCCGGTGATAGCCCCACACCGTGGTCGCGAACAGCTACACCCACCGCGGTATCGCTGGCAGCAACATAGACGTCGATGGGACGCCCCTCGCTGTGCTCAATCGCGTTGAAAATAAGGTTACGCAGGACGCGCTCGATGCGTCGGTGGTCCATCTCTACGGTGAGCTCAGCGATATCCGTATGGACTTCTAAGGGTGCTCCCACGCGCTCCAAATGAGGCTGAGCGGAATCAATGATTTCATTCAGCACTGTCAAAATATCAGCGGGCACAAGATCCAGGGTTGCTGACCCCGCGTCGAAACGAGAAATCTCAAGCAAATCAGCAAGCAAGGTATCAAAACGATCGACCTGGTTATACAGCAGCTCGGTAGAACGTCGGTGAAGAGGGTCAAGACCATCGCGAGCATCATGAAGAAGTTCAGCTGCCATACGAACCGTCGTCAACGGAGTGCGCAACTCATGCGAAACATCAGAGACAAAACGCTGCTGCATCGTAGAGAGAGTCTCAAGACGCGAAATCTGTTCCTGCAAGCTATCAGCCATTTTATTGAAGGAAACACCGAGTCGCGACGTCTCATTAAGCCCCTGAACATTAACGCGCTGATTGAGATCCCCCGCGGCCAGCTTTTCTGCAGTAACAGCTGTCAGACTGATAGGACGAATCACGGAACGGGTAATCAGCCACACGATAGAGACAACGACCAGTAGCATAATGGCGAACCCAAGCCACAGCACCAGGCTGATGTACTGAGCGATCTGTTGCGAACTGGAGAGGTCATAGACGAGAAACAGCCCGTATTCGGGGCTCTGCGGTATGTTGATGCGAGTGCCCACGACAACCACAGGAACTGGACTACCGTTTTCTTGAACAGGCATCTGCGCAGATTGCCAATAAATACCGTCTTGCCCGGCGACGGTATGCACCAGATCCTCTGGTATATCATCGGGGTTAGCCCACGAAAATTGGGCCTGTTGTTGAATAAAACTCTGAGAATTATCAGGTTCAGTCGGTATCAGCATCCACTGTCTTTGAGAGTCGGTGCTACCTGTCTCAAGCACCGTCAAGAATCTACGAACATCCGACTCAATCTCTGTGCGATCAATCGCGTCTGAAGAATCAATAACACTTTGCACGTTCGTAAACCCTGCTGAGGATTCCTCAAGTGCCTGGTCAAGCCGACCGTTAAAGAGCGATGACGCAATCTGGCTAGAGAGGAAGGTTCCCACCACAACGAAGGTAATCATGAGCAAAATGATTGCCATCGCCACAGCGCGAAACTGCAGGGAATGCTGCCATCGCCACGCCAGTTGTTTAATCGGTGATTTATACCAGCGTTGCGATGTCGGTGAGGGTGTAAGAGATTCTTCAGCCATCTGAACTATCGGATGTTAGCGGGAGCAGCTTTGTAGCCGACGCCGCGAACCGTCAAAATGATTTCAGGGTTTTCGGGATCCTGCTCAATCTTTGCGCGAAGACGCTGAACGTGGACATTAACCAGGCGAGAATCAACGGTTTTGCCGTAGCCCCAGACGTTATCAAGCAGAGCTTCGCGCGAGAAAACCTGGCCGGGCTGACGGGCCATGTTCACCAGAAGATCATATTCAAGCGGTGTCAATGCGATGGGGGCGCCGTTACGGGTAACGCTGTGGCCCGAAAGATCAATAGTGAGACCACCAATATTGATGATTTCGCTATTCTTGTCTTCGCGCGGACGCAAACGAGCGCGAATGCGAGCAAGCAACTCGGCAGGTTTGAAAGGCTTAGCGATATAGTCGTCTGCCCCTGCTTCGAGCCCCTTTACGACGTCCTCGGTATCGGACTTAGCGGTGAGCATGATAATCGGTACTTCAGTGACCTTGCGCAACTCAGTGCAGACCTCGATACCGTTCATACCGGGCAGCATCAAATCAAGCAAAACCAATTCGGGTTGATGCTGTTCAAATGCTTCTACAGCTTGATCTCCAGCGGTACAAAATACGCTTTCGTAGCCTTCTTGAGACAGGACGATGCCAACCATTTCTGCCAAAGCTTCATCGTCGTCAACAACTAGAATCGTTGCGTTCATGCTCCTCCTCTCGTGAGCAAAAAATATCTGACTCTTTATATTACGTGTTTTGCCGGTGGTTAGTGCATTTACTCAGAATTTTGCGCGGTTTCAGACAGCGCTGTGGCGGTTTCTGTCAGGTGGGCCAACACCGCTGTGGCATGAGCTGGACTGCAATGTTCTAGGGACGCGGATTCAGTGAGGCTAATCTGCGACAGCTGAGCCGCCGGTAAGCCGACGCGTCGCCACGGCCCAAAAATTGAATCAACAAGCGTCCTCACCGATTGTTTGGCGTGAGGATTCACGGTTGCCAGCCACAGACGCTGGCCGGCTTCAACTAGAGCCGCGATCTTTTCCCAGTCGGAGTCTTTGTAACCTTGGACGCTCTGAGCAACCGCCTCAAATGGCTGGAGGAAAGAAACCGGAACGACCTGTGGCCCCACGTTGATAACAGGCTGAGCGTTCTGCTGACGCACTGCTTGAGTCAGTACATCAAAGTTTTCGTGAACCTCGTGAGGACGCAATGCGCGCAAGGTGCGATAGCCACTTGATGTGGCGATAGTGCCCTCTAGAATACTCACCATATCCAGCTCATCAAACTGCACAATGAGTTTGGCGCCGGGAGCCGCCTCACGGAGCGATTTGAGCTGATCTTCTAAACCAGCAATCAATGAATCACGCACATCGCGGCGAGCGCCGACATCGCTCAACACTCTCTCACCGTTCGTCAGATAAAGCTGAGCGCTTAGACTCAGCGGACCCACAAACTGGATCTTCAGCTCACGCGGCTTGGCGCTTTCTTTACCAATAACATCGGCTAGAACATTAATGTCAGAAGCAAAGGTATGACGCGCCCACTGGCTTTCTTGCGAAAAGCCAGAATTAATACGCCAGCCGGCTGATGTTCCGTCGGCTTCAAGTCCCTCGAACGTTGCAATGGTTCGTGCCAGAGTAGTGGCTTGAAAACCGCGTTGCGAAAGTTCCGGAAGGTACGAAAGATGCGGATCGCCTAACTCCCCGCGAACACGGGTTACCGCGTCCACGGCGTCTTCACCGGGCCACCTGCCTAAAGCAGTTGCCTGAACAAAAAACTTTGGCTCAAAATTAATGTCGTGCTCCAAAGCCTGCGCGCGCAAATCGGCAAGCAGCGCCCGCTCGTTTTCATCTAAAATCTTGTAGCTATCGGCCACGCGACGGTTCACAACGCTAGCTCTCTCGTGTCTGCTCAGCAATTCTTTCGTGGTGACGAATCACCTCAGAAATAATAAAGTTCAAAATTTTTTCAGCGAACTCGGGGTCAAGATGAGCTACCTCAGCAAGCGAGCGCAGTCGCTCAATCTGGGCAGCTTCACGGTCAGGATCGCCAGAGGGAAGATTATGCTCTGCTTTGAGATAGCCCACGCGTTTAGTAGCCCTAAAACGCTCAGCGAGCACATGCACCAAAGCGGCATCCAAATTATCAATACTCTGACGAATAGAGTAAAGCTCTTGCAACACGGCTTCATCTACTGTTCCACGCAAAGAACTCGCTTCTGCATCGAATTCTTGGTGTGCCTGTACGTCTTGGGGGTTTTCGGCTGAAGTCATATACCTAGTCTAAAAGCTATGAGACCCACTTCGCGAAATGGGTCTCATAGCTTGCCCACCATTTAGACAGGTGTTGTGTTGGTTTTAGACGTCTGCGCGGTCGAGTGAGTACGCGCGGTTGATCGTTGCCTGCCCAAGGACGCGGGTGTCCTGGTACATGACGAGGGTTTGCCCCGGTGCTACTCCTCGCAGCCCCTCTTTCAGGCGCACGACGATTTCAAGGCGCAGAGCGTTTTCATCGTTTGATTCATCGTCGCTGACCCATTCAAGATGCGCGGAAGACAGTACAGGGTCTGCGTGGGCACGCACCTGAGAGGTGATATCAATGTCAGCGCTCGCTGCGCCAAGCTCAGCCGGGCGCTGGATGAATTCAGCGAACTGAGCAACGGGTTCACCCGCCCACGTGCAGCGGATGCCGCGGATTTCTTCAACGGCAAGAAGTTCCTTGGATCCTACAATAACTTCGTTGCTCTTGGGTCTGATCTCCAGCACAAAGCGGGGCTTACCATCGGGAGCCGGGTGACCAATTTTCAGCCCCTTACGCTGACCGACGGTAAATGCCTGTGAGCCCTCGTGCTGACCGAGCACGTTACCTTCAGTGTCTTTGATATCGCCGATGTTCATCTCAATATGCTCAGCCAGCCACTCGCGGGTATCACCCTCAGGAATAAAGCAAATATCGTAGGAGTCAGGTTTCTTAGCCACAGAGAAGCCGCGGCGTTCAGCCTCAGCACGCACCTCAGCCTTAGACGGAGTATCAGCTAGGGGGAACCACGCATGCTTGAGTTGCTCATGAGTCAGAACACCGAGTACATACGACTGGTCCTTCGCCCAGTCAGCTGCACGGTGCAACTCACGATTACCGTTTTCATTCGTAATCACTTTGGCGTAGTGACCGGTAACCACCGCGTCAAAACCCAAAGCCACTGCCTTTTCAAGAAGCGCAGCAAACTTGATCTTTTCGTTGCATCGCATACAAGGGTTGGGGGTGCGACCGTGCTCGTATTCAGAGATAAAGTCATCCACAACATCCTCTTTGAATCGCTCGGAGAAATCCCACACGTAGAAGGGAATGCCGAGCTGATCGCACACGCGACGCGCATCCATGGAATCCTCGATAGTGCAGCAACCACGGCTACCGGTACGCAAAGTACCGGGCATACGAGACAGCGCCAAATGAACGCCAACAACATCGTGACCAGCTTCAACCGCACGTGCGGCAGCTACAGCTGAATCCACGCCGCCACTCATCGCAGCAAGAATCTTCATAATTTTCTATCCTTCATCACGCATCCGCGTGCACACATCATCAGTAAATACGTAAAAATTGCGTTAGTGCCACAAGGCGGCGTCGGGTGTATGCGCTGCAAGGCCTGCTTTTTGGGCCTGTTCAAACGCCGCGGGCAAAGCCTTGATCAAAGCTTCAATATCTTCTGCAGTGGTGCTGTGCCCCAGAGTGAAGCGTTGCGCACCACGCGCGGTCACCTCGTCGAGTCCCATTGCTAGCAAAACATGTGAAGGACGCGGCACCCCGGCGTTGCATGCCGAGCCGGTGGAGCTTTCAATACCAGCCATATCTAGCAGGAATAGCAAAGAATCTCCCTCGCACCCTTCAAAGGTGAAGTGAGCATTATTGGGCAATCGACGCCACGGCATTGAACCAAGCTCTTCGTTACTCTCGGGGTGGGGGCCTCGCAAAGTGGCCTGGGGAATCAGCTGCTGTACTCGCTCTATCACGGTATTTCGAAGCTGAGCGATCCGGGTTGACTCTTCAGCGAGATTCTCCCCCGCGCTGGTGGCTGCAGCGGCAAAACCAGCGATGGACGCCGCATCGATAGTGCCCGAACGCACCGAACGTTCCTGCCCGCCGCCGTGCAATACAGGCATCATGGCCGCAGAACGCGTGGCAATCAGCGCACCAACGCCCATAGGTCCTCCGATTTTGTGGCCGGAAATCGCCATCGTGGTCACGCCGGATTCACGGAAATTCACCGGAATAGCGCCGAATGCCTGAACAGCATCGGTATGCATTGGAATATCAAATTCTTGAGCGATTGCAGCGATCTCAGCAATAGGCTGGATGCTCCCGACCTCATTATTTGCCCACATCACCGTCACCAGCGCTACAGATTCGGGGTCAGAGGAGACCTCGGCGCGTAGTGTCTCAAGGTCCACGACGCCGAACTCGTCAACCGGCAACCAGACCGCCGTCGCGTCCTCATATTTTTCAAGCCATTCAACGGCGTCGCCCACTGCATGGTGCTCAATAGAAGACACGAGAATTTTGCGGGCAGCAGGGTTAGCTTCGCGGCGCTTCCAGTACAGCCCCTTAATAGCTAAGTTATCCGCTTCGGTGCCGCCCGATGTGAAAATGATTTCAGCGCTGTCGCATCCGGCAACACGCGCAATTTTCTCACGCGCCATTTCAACGGTAGATCGCGCACGACGTCCCGCAGAGTGTAGCGATGAAGGGTTACCACCGGCTCGCATTTGAGCAACAACAGCATCAACAGCCTCAGGCAAGGTGTCGGTGGTTGCCGCGTGATCAAGGTAGATACGAGCCACGATTATTCCTTTACGCATCAAATATTTAGGGACGAGGGGCGAGAACTATTCTACGGTGCACGCAGTGTTTATGCGCATGAGATATGCCACGAACTTAATAACCGTTGGCTACCCCCTGGGTCTCAGTGCGTACTGGGCGTTTTCAGCTTTGGAGCACTAAACTTACCTACGTGTTCAAAATTCTTTTCTATACTCCCGAAATTCCCGGCAATACCGGTAATGCTATTCGTCTAGCAGCTATCACCGGTGCCGAATTGCACTTGGTCGAACCTCTTGGTTTTAACTTTGAATCCGCGCATCTGCGTCGTGCCGGGCTGGACTACCATGACCTAGCTGTCATGACAGTTCATAAAACTCTTGAAGACGCGTGGGACGCCCTCATGCCGGCACGAGTTTTTGCTTTCACCACCACGGCAACCACCAGTTTTGCGGATATCGACTATCAAGAAGGCGACGTGTTGATGTTTGGCCCTGAATCTGTGGGCTTGCCGCCAGAGGTGCAGAATGATGCTCATATTACCGAGCGCGTGAAGATTCCGATGCTTGAGGGCCGCCGTTCCCTCAACCTCGCCAATTCCGCCTCTATCGCGGTGTACGAGGCCTGGCGTCAACACAGTTTTGCCGGAGGTTCGCTGTAACACTAACAGTGTCCCCGTAGCTCATCAGCTACGGGGACACTGTTAGTGAGCTCAGCGCTTTTGCCGAACCTTATTAGTTATTGGCGTTGTCAGAATTACCGAGCGTTATCTCAACTTCCTCAGTACTGTTTCCTCGCTGGACTTTAGCCTTCACGGTGTCGCCGGGGGCAGCCTGACGTACAGCGGCGGTGAGTTCATTCGCCTCGGAAATTTTCTTTCCGTTGAACTCTACGATGACGTCGCCTTCCTTTAGGCCGGCCTTTTCAGCGGCTTCACCTGAAACAGTGGACTGAATAACAGCGCCGTCGCCAAAGCTCTGGCTTGAATCGTTGTTTGCCGGTGAGCTGCTAACGGATGCGCCAAGGTAGCCGTGTGATGCACTACCGTTTTGAATAATTTCTTGAGCGATACGCTGGGCGTAGTTAATCGGAATGGAGAAACCAACGCCAATGTTGCCGGTGCTACCCTCGCTTGAGGATGAGCTAGAACCAGCTGACGCAATAGCAACGTTAACGCCGATCACCTCACCTTGGGAGTTCACCAGCGCACCGCCCGAGTTACCGGGGTTCACCGCAGCATCTGTCTGAAGCACGTTCAAAGAGATAGTATTCTGAGCCTGCTGTTGTTGGGATTGGCCGGGCAACTCGAACTGGAAAGGGGAATCCTGCTGCGAATTCTGAGAACCGCTGGTCTCTTGATCGCCTTCAGGTGCTGCGCTGGATGCGACTTCTATAGTGCGGGAGAGCGTTGAAATAATACCGTCCGTCACGGTGCCATCCAGACCCAGCGGCGCGCCAATAGCCACAGCGATATCGCCCACGTTGAGCTTGTCAGAATCTCCCAAGGTAGCCGGTGTCAGGTTCAGTCCTGCGGGATCAATTTTTACCACCGCGAGGTCACTGGTGGGGTCAGTACCAACGATGGATGCCTTCTTAACGGTGCCATCAGAAAGTTTCACCTCAACATCAGCGTTGGCAGCTGCCCCGTCAAGAGTCACCACGTGAGTGTTGGTGAGAATATGCCCCTGATCGTCAAGCACAATGCCAGAGCCAGAGCCTGATGCACCAGAACCAGCAACTGAAATAGTGACCACCGATGGCGTCGCCTTCTCAGCTGCCGCGGTGACGGTGTTGACCGAATCGGTGTTGTTCACGATGGTGGTGCCGCTTGAAACGGTTGAGGCGTTGCCGCCGTGCGAACCGAGTGTTGCGGCGCATCCGCCCACGCCACCACCGATTAAAGCAGCGAGCGCTGCTGAGGTGAGCAACAATCGGGTGGTGTGCTTTTTACGCGGGTTCTCGTGAGTTACGGGGTACTGCTCTTGCCCAGGCTGCGCATAGTAGCCGTGAGAATTGTCGTAAGCGCCCTGCTGCGGGTACCCATAGGGGTTGGACGCTTGCCCCTGAGCGGAGCTATAGCTTCCGGACGCCTGATGGTTGTATGCCTGCTGGGAGTTCTCCGTGTGATGTCCCTGAAGCGGGATAGTTGCATCTGCATCTGCCCCGGGAGCACCCCACTGTGAAGAGTTCTGGTGATACGATCCAGCACCGGCCGGTGGATTCTGCTGGAATTCGGGGTTGTTGTCGCGGGACTGTCCCCAGGGGTTGTTAGTCATCACAACTCGCTTTCGTGCGTGCATGTCAAAGTTTTACTTAGCACCTACTATGCCTTGCGGTTCTGTGCTAATCGTGAGCCAATTCTGAAAGTTCACTGAAAGTATTCGTTACGTTTGACCCGCATTTTTTGTTGTGCCTGCCGCGAACCCGCTAGCCGCACCTGTTCGATGTTCCCTCCGACACCTACAATGATTTAAAACGACGCTCCGCTCTCGAGTACTCACGTCTCACGGCAGTTAGACAGTAAGGACATTTCATGACGCCCAAGTCTTCGCATCGTACGCTCTTTGCCTCTTTGGCTGCGCTCGGTCTGATGGCCTTGCCCACCGCCGCGTTCGCTGAGGCGCCCATGGATTTAGATCCGGGTGTGCGCATCCTCGACACCACAAAAGCGCTCGGTAACACCTCTACCCTGCAAAGCGATATTGATCAGCTGGCCACAAATGAGCACGTTAATCTTTTTGTCGTAACCGTAGATTCTTTTGAAAGCCCCACCAACTCTCAGCAGTGGGCCGACCAGTTTGCCAAACTCAATAACCTGGGCACCAATGACGCTGTACTTGTCATTGCAACTCAGGACCGCCAGGCGTACTTCACCGCAGGTGGCAACGGCGTCCTTTCTCAAACCCAGCAAGAAGAAATCTACAACGATTACATCTTCCCCAAGCTGCGTAGCTCCGACTATGCAGGTGCTGCTGAGGCAGCTCTCGAAGGAATTGATGCCAAGCTTTCTGGAACTTCGTCCTCTTCTGCTAATAACTCCTCAGACGGCGGAGTTGGCACCGGCGTAGCAACACTGGTTGGTGTTGGTGCGGTAGCCGCTGGCGGTGCTTACCTTGCAACTCGCGGGCGTCGCAAAAAGAAATCTTACGCACCGCAACAAGGCAACAGTCAGCCGTACGCTAACGGCGCTCCCCTCCCGCCCCTTGAAGATCTACGAAAGCAAGCCGGAGCTTTACTGATTCAAACCGATGACGCAATTGCCCACTCAGAGCAAGAAATTGAGTTTGCTCGTGCACAGTACGGCGAAGAGCAGGTGGCGCCGTTCGTTACGGCTATTGCAGAAGCAAAGCAGCACATGCAACGTTCGTTCCAACTTCAGAAACAGTTAGACGACGATATTCCCGACACCGAGCAGGATCAGCGCGCTTGGCTGGGCGAGATTATTGCGCGCTCGCAGGACGCTCAGAAGTCACTCAATGAACAAAATGAGAATTTTTCTGCTTTGCGCAAGCTGGAGCAGAATGCCCCTGCTGCCATTGACCATGCTGAGCGAACTATTGCAAACGTTGAGGCATCGTTCCCAGAAGCGCAGCAAACGTTGGATCAGTTGCAGCGCGATTACGCGCCGAGCGCTTCAGAGCATGTTTCTGACAATATCGATCAGGCACGCAGCCGTTTGAATTTTGCCCGTACCACGTTGGCCGAAGCACGCACACTAGTAGATACCAATCGCTCCGAGGCGATTATCAAATTGCGCGCGGCAGAGGAAGCAGAAAATCAGGCTCAGGGCTTGCTCAACGCTATTCGCAACCTCAAAATCGAATTGGCTCAGGCTCAAGAGTCACTCAATCAGGCTTTGTTGATTGCAGCTCGCGACGTTGCTCAGGCTCAGGAATATTCCCGACACGGCGGCAATACGGCTGAGCTCGCATCCGCTGCTGCTGGCGTCAATGCGGTTCTTGATGAGATTAGAGCCTCCAGCGCCAACGGTAAATCCGACCCGCTGGCTCTCACAGAGCGCTTACAGGCTGTTCGCAGCGACCTTGACCGTGCCTTGGGCACCGTGCGTGAAGTCAACGACCAACAAAATGCAGCGCGTCAGAACCTGCAACACGCATTGATCTCGGCGCAGGCTCAGGTTTCAACTGCTAGCGATTATGTATGGGCTCGACGCGGTGGAGTACGCCAGGATGCGCGTACTTGTTTGCGAGAAGCAGAACGCCATCTTCAGGACGCACAGGCCCTTCAAAACACCGACGCGGTTACCGCCTTGTCGCACGCTAACGACGCCATCCGTCTTGCCAGCGAAGCGCAGCGCATCGCTCAGAACGATGTTGATGATTTCAACCGTTACGGCGGCGGTGGCGGACGCGGTGTTGACTTCAACTCGGCGATGCTCGGCGGTATTTTGCTCGGCGGAATCCTCAACGGAGGCAATCACGGCGGATTCGGCGGCGGTTGGGGTGGCGGAGGCTCCTTCGGCGGCGGAGGTTTCGGCGGTGGCGACTTTGGTGGCGGCGGCTGGGGCGATGGCGGCGGAGCAGGCGGCAACTTCTAAGTCCGGCGTACTCTTGCGTCCTGCGCTGAAAATTCAGCGCAGAGCGCACAGATTTTCAGCCTTCACACAAAAACCTCCCTACCCAACGTCAGGGCGTCGTGAGAAAATAGATATATGTAGCTCACCAAGCATCCAGCTTGAAGCTTCACCTCGAAAGGTAAAGGTAATTCATGGTAAAGCAGTCAATTTTTGGTCGTATTGCTCAGCTGACCAAGGCGAATATCAACGCACTGTTGGATTCCGCTGAAGATCCGCAGAAGATGCTGGATCAGATGGTTCGCGACTACACCAATAACATTGCAGAAGCAGAGCAGGCTGTGGCTCAGACCATCGGTAACCTTCGTATGCTCGAGGAAGATCACGCAGAGGATCTCCGCGAAGCTGAGGAATGGGGTTCAAAGGCTCTCGCTGCATCCAATAAGGCTGATGAGTTCCGTTCCGCTGGCGATACCGCAAATGCTGACAAGTTCGATAACTTGGCAAAGGTCGCTCTAGGACGCCAGATTCAGGCTGAAAGCGAAGCTAAGGCAGCAGAACCTCAGATTGCTGCTCAGACCGAGGTTGTTGAAAAGCTCAAGGACGGTCTGAACAAGATGCATGAGAAGCTCAATGAGCTCGCCAACAAGCGCGATGAGCTCAACGCTCGTCAGAAGTCAGCATCTGCCCAGCTTCAGGTCAACGACGCTCTCAAGTCGTTCGACGTTATGGACCCCACCAGCGAAGTTTCACGCTTCGAAGAGAAAGTTCGCCGTGAAGAAGCGAAGGTTCGCGGCCAGCAGGAGCTCGCAGCGTCCTCACTCGATGCTCAGTTCAACGAGCTTGAAGAGCTCGGCAAGCAGTCAGAGCTTGATGCTCGCCTTGCAGCGTTGAAGAACAAGAACGCATAGCGTCTGGTTTTCCGCATAAGGGCCAAGAAGCTGAAAGGTCCCGCATCCTTGATATCTAAGGATGCGGGACCTTTTCTTGTGTCAGCTTAGCCTGCTTTATTTTCGGCGCTGTGACAGTGGGTTAGACAGTCGCTGTGGGGTTTTGCCCCAGTTCAAGCTGACGGTGAATACGGTGGATCAGCATATCCAGCGCTACCATGTTCTTGCCTTCTGGGATGATGATGTCAGCAAAACGTTTTGAAGGCTCCACGTGCAATTCGTGCATGGGTTTGACGGTGGCAAGGTACTGATTTTGTACTGACTCAATGGTGCGTTTGCGCTCCACAACATCGCGTCGCATACGGCGAAGAATGCGTACATCGGCATCGGTATCAACAAAGATTTTGATATCGCAACGTTCGCGAATCTCAGGTTCGGCGAAAATGAGGATGCCTTCGACGATAATGATGGGTCGGGGCTGAACTGGAATGGTTTCTTCGCTACGGTTGTGCACGGTGTAGTCGTAGACCGGGGTCTCAATGACTTGTCCGGAGATTAGCTCGTCGAGCTGGGCGGTCATCAGTTCGTTGTCGAAGGCCTCTGGCGCATCGTAGTTCAGCAGTTCGCGTTCTTCATAGGTTAGCCCATCGTTTCGCTTGTAGTAGTTGTCGTGGTAGACAACAGCTACTTGGCCTTCGAAAGATTCTACGATTGCCTGCGTTAAAGTGGTTTTTCCCGATCCGGTACCACCGGCAATACCCATGACGAGCGGTTTCATGCCCTATCCCCTGTTCGTGCGCGTTTGGTGACTGATAAAAAGTTTTGCTCTATTCTTCCATGTTTTGCGGTGTGAGGACGCGTGTGTCTGGTTTTTGTGCGCAGGCACTCACCCGGTTTGCCAGTAACTGCTCGGTTTTTGATGCTGTCTTTAGCGGGATAGATTGCCACAAGAAGCGGCGCATGTAAGGCTCTGACCCTAAGTTTCACAACTTGATAATAAATTATTTATCAGATTGATAATTTCTTATATATTTTCAGATTTTAAGCGTGTAACATGGATTACATCTTCCGAAGAACCGGGAAATCAGGAAAATCTGCCGCAGCGCAGCATCCACGAGTGAGAGAAAAATTTATCATCCCGCAATACCCCGCGGACACTGATAAAAATTTTTCACCCTACAGAGGATTCCAACTCCCACTGACTTCGGCCGTTACTTCACCACAACTGGAGAGAAAAATGGCACTCACCGCTGAGTCACCCAAGCGCTCACACCGCATATCAGGGGCATCTACTCGCGCTGGTCAGTCACCAGCAACCCAAGATTCCGAAGCACACAGTGCAGTTCCCCGTTGGAATAAAACAGACACTCTTTGGACCTTGAGCCTTTTCGGCACAGCAATCGGCGCCGGCGTCCTCTTCCTCCCCATTAACGCAGGCATCGGCGGCATTATCCCGCTGATCATCATGGCGGTCATCGCCTTCCCCATGACCTACTGGGCACACCGCGGCCTCACCCGATTTGTACTGTCAGGAAAAACAGCGGATTCAGACCTCACCGAAACCGTCACCGAACACTTTGGCATCAAAGCGGGCGCTTTCATCAACGTCCTGTACTTCCTCTCGGTCTACCCCATTCTGCTGGTCTACTCGGTCACCATCACCAACACCGTCAACTCATTCTTAGAACACCAGCTGGGTATCACCCCGCTCCCCCGTTGGCTCATGTCACTCATTCTCGTGGGCGGCCTGATTTTGATTGTTCGCATGGGTAAAGACATCATCGTTCGCGTCATGTCATACCTAGTCTACCCCTTCATCGCGGTACTGGTTCTTCTAGCGCTCTACCTCATCCCCAGCTGGAACGGTGCGATCTTCCAGACCTTCGACCCCGCGGTAGCCGCACAAGCGTCCGGCCACTCACTCGCTGTCACGCTCATGCTGCTTGTTCCCGTGATGGTGTTCTCGTTCAACCACTCACCCATGATTTCCTCCTTTGCCGTTGACCGCCGCCAAAAGTACGGCAAACACGCAGATGCAAAAACCGGTCAGATTCTGCGCCGCGCAGAAGGCCTGATGGTCATCGTTGTAATGTTCTTCGTCTTCTCCTGTGCGCTGGCACTCAGCCCCGCAGATATGGCTGAAGCAAAAGCGCAGAACGTCACCATCCTCTCTTACCTCGCAAACCACTTCGACAACCCCATCATTCAGTGGATTGCTCCCGTCATCGCAATGATTGCTGTTGCAAAGTCATTCCTCGGCCACTACCTCGGTGCAGCTGAAGGCTTCGAAGGCCTCGTTATCAAGGGGGCAAACGCAGGCGGCAAGCGCTCCATCGGACACAGCAAGAAGCTCTCAACCGCAACCTTGCTCTTCATGCTGATCACCGCTTGGCTCGTCGCATGGGCTGACCCCTCAATTCTGGGCATGATTGAGACCCTGTGCGGCCCGACCATCGCAATTCTGCTCTTCCTCATGCCGATGTGGGCAATTCATACGGTGCCCGCACTTCAGAAGTACAAGGGTAAGGCCTCAAACTACTTCATCTTCTTCATGGGACTAGTTGCACTAGCCACCATTATCTACAGCATCGTTCAGGCCTTCTAAACGATGATTTATTAGCGAATATTATTCGCGCATTCTCATGGCAAGGACTATGAAAAATGTTTATCAGTATCTTTGATATGTTCAAGATCGGCATTGGCCCCTCCAGCTCGCATACGCTTGGCCCCATGAAAGCAGGTAAAGCTTTTGTCGATCAGCTCATCGAAGAAAACAAACTGGAGCAAGTGACTCGTGTTCAAGCGAACGTGTACGGCTCCCTATCCCTCACCGGCATCGGCCACGCAACTGACAAAGCTATTTTGCTCGGCCTCGCCGGTGAGGTTCCAGAAACCGTTGACACTGACGCTATCGATTCGTTCATGGCGGAGGTTCGCTCCAGCGAAAGACTCATGTTGGCTGGCACCCATCCTGTTGATTTTCCCCGCGACAGCGGATTCTTCTTCTGCGATGAATGTTTGCCCATGCACGAAAACGGTATGTGCATCATCGCTTTCAACGGTGAAACAGAGGTTCTTCACAAAACCTACTATTCCATCGGTGGCGGCTTCATCGTAGATCAAGAGAACTTCGCAAAGCGCGGCGAGAGCGGGGCTGAGGTCCCCTACGATTTCAGCAATGCAGAAGAGATGCTGGAACTGTGCGAAAAGCACAATCTCACTCTTCCAGAGCTCGGCTGGGCTAATGAAACAGCAGTGCGAAGCGAGGACGAGATTCGCGCTCATATCCATAAGGTGTGGGAAGTCTGGCACGCAGGTGTAGAACGCGGCTCTCACTCTGATGGGCCATTGCCCGGTAACCTTTTGCTTCCGCGTCGCGCAGCAGCCCTGCGTCGTCGCTTAGAAGCTCAAGAGACCACCGATGCTATGAGTGTGCTGAGCTGGATCAATATGTTCGCATTTTCGGTTTCTGAAGAAAACGCATCATGCGGACGCGTGGTCACAGCTCCCACGAACGGTGCGTGCGGTGTGGTTCCAGCGGTTCTGCACTACTACGACAAGTTTGTGGCTCCTGTTGATGAGAAGATACTGACCGATTACATTCTTGCTTGTAACCAGATTGCATCGCTCTACAAGATGAATGCATCGATTTCAGGAGCTGAAGTTGGTTGCCAGGGTGAAATCGGTGTTGCGTGCTCAATGGCGGCCGGCGGTTTAGCCCAGCTTCTTGGAGCAACACCCGAGCAGGTCTGCGTTGCATCTGAGATCGGCATGGAACACAACTTGGGTCTTACCTGTGACCCGGTTCTTGGGCAGGTACAGGTTCCCTGTATCGAGCGTAACGGCGTGGCATCGGTTGAGGCTATCAATGCAGCTAACATGGCACTACAGCGTGAAACCACGCCCAGTGTCTCGTTGGATAAGGTCATCGAAACCATGTACCTGACCGGTAAAGATATGAATCGCAAGTACCGAGAGACCTCGCTGGGCGGCTTAGCTTCCGTTATCAAGCCCAAGGTAGCTCCCTGCGGTTAACTAATACCTGTACATAGTTAGGGGGCGCTTCGCTTGATTCTAAGCGGACGCACCCCATTCTTATAAAAAGTTTGTGTCATAATAAATGAAATTTTATGAGTTGCATAACACACAGCAGAATGAAGGCAAATGTGGCTACACCAGTTGAAAACACCAGCAGGTTTATTGAGCGCTACATTCCTCTCGTTGATTTTCTGGGCCAATCGTTAAGACCAAACGTTGAGATTGTGCTGCATGATCTTGATGTGCCTGACCGCTCCATCATTGCCATCGCCAATAGCCACATCAGCGGTCGTGAAATTGGTGGCCCCGTCACAGATTTTGCCCTCTGGTTTATGCAGCAGGGCAACACCGCCCACGTACCCATGATGACAGGCTACCGTGCGGTCAATGCAGAAGGTCGCGTATGCCGCTCGTCCAGTTATTTCTTGCGCGATGAAAATGATGTCATGCGGGGGATGCTCTGCATCAACGTTGATATTTCAGAGTGGATTCACCTGCGCGATGTTGCCGCGGGAATGTTGGGTGGCTCAGAAACAACCCTTCCCGATAAATTTGACGCCTTTGGTAGCTACCCGGGGACGCCGCTCCCTGCCCATGCCGACGCTGTTGTTTCGCATTTTGTAGATAGCGTGCAGCCTACAGTTCAGGACGCGGGCTTACCTGCGGCAGCTCCCGCGGCGGCGGCGCCAACGGCTCCTGTGGGTGAAAACGGGAAAGAAGTCATTACAGAAAGCCTGCGCTCCAATATTCAGAACCTCATCGATTCAATGCTGAATACGGCACTGTCAAAGCAAAGTATTCCGCCAGAGCGTATGCAGAAGGAAGAGCGACTTGCTGTTGTAAAAGACCTGGAAGATATGGGTTTCTTTATTCTCAAGGGTGGCATCACGGCAGCCGCTAAGCGCTTGGGGGTCTCTGAGCCGACCGTGTATCGAGATCTTGTACAGGTGCGAGACTAAGTAGATAAAAAATTACCCGGTTCCGCGCTTCATGCCCGATTTTTGGTGGATGTGGCGCGGAAACCGGGTAACTTTCTCGCAACTAATTGTAGATAAGCAAAAAGACCCAGTTCCGAAGAACTGGGTCTTTTTCTTTATCGTTGCGGGGGCAAGATTTGAACTTGCGACCTCCGGGTTATGAGCCCGGCGAGCTACCGAACTGCTCCACCCCGCGGCGTTGATATTTACTTTACACACCTTAAACAGTCATTGCAAACCAATTTGCCCGTTTGAGACTCAAAACACAATTATAAGCACGATTGGGCGTAGATAACCAGAGGCTCTTTGAGGAACACCCCTACCGCATCCCAAGTAAAACCCCTGCCGCACAGAACCGTACGGCAGGGGGTCAATGACGCTGACTTGATGCGAGTAAACTACTTGTTCGCGCCGTCAGCCTCGATAGCACGATCCAACGCTTCTTGAAGTCGTTTCTGAGCTTCGCCGTAGGCAGCCCAGTCGCCCTTCTTCATCGCAGCGTCGGCGTCCTTCATTGCAGTATTAGCGTCATCGAGTGCCTGCTGCAGGCTACGCGTATCAGCAGAAGAAGCTGAATCATTAGAGTCAGACTTATTCTCATCAACCGACTCCGTGCCGGTCTCAGCAGCTGCCTTCTTCTCATCAACTCCGGAGTCAGCGGCTACATTTGCCCCGGAATCTCCACCGAAGACCTCATTCAGCGCCTCATCCAAGGTAGGAGCAAAGCCCACCTTATCGCCAAAGCTGACCAGCACACGACGCAAGGTCGGGTAAGCAGAATCGCCGGATGACTGCACATAGACAGGTTGCACATACAAAATGCCGTCACCCACGGGCAAGGTCAACAGATTACCGTTGATCACAGTGGACGCACCGCGACGCAAGAGGTTAAGTTCCGTCGACACATCGGCATCAGAGTTGAAGTTATTCTGCGCCTGGCCGGGACCAGGAACAACCGATGAACGTGGCATCTCTAACAGCTTGAGCTTGCCGTAGTCCGCGCTACGTTCACCATCCTTACCGGTACCCGCATCGCCGTTCGCCGCCAAGAAACCATACATCACGTTACGCGTGTTGGAATCTGACTGCTGCGGAATAAACGAGGTGGTCAGCGAGAACGCTGCCTTCTTTTCATCGGGCATCTGCAATGAGAGGTAGTACGGCGGCAAAGGCTGAGGAGTCTCAGACTCAACGGTGGGATCGTTAGGAGTTGCCCACACGTCGTCGCCTGCGTAGAGGCTGCTCGCGTCAGTCACGTGATGCGTGTTAAGCATCTCGCGCTGCACCTTGAACATATCCTGCGGATAGCGCACGTGATCCAGCAGTTCGGAGCTCATCTCTTTGTAGCTCTTCAGATTATTCGGGAATACCTTTTGCCATGCCTGCAGTACGGGGTCCTCTTCATCCCACGCGTACAAGGTGACAGAACCGTCATACGCATTGACCGTAGCCTTCACCGAGTTACGGATGTAGTTGACCTCATCCTGCGGCAGTGCCTGCGCCACACCCGCTGCGGTCTCTGAGTCTGAAGTAGCCGCATCCAGCTGTGAATTCTCAGAATAGGGGTACTGGTCAGAGGTGGTGTAGGCGTCCACGATCCACTGCACCTGACCGTCAACAATTGCCGGGTAGGGGTTACCATCAACGGTCAGATAGGGCGCTACCTTCTCAACGCGTTCTGACGGATTGCGGTTGTAGAGAATCTGCGAGTTATCTCGCACGACGTCCGATAGCAAGATATCAGTGGACTGGAACTTGATAGCGTACGCCAGACGACTCAGAGCATTACCGATGCTAGGGCCACCGTTACCGGTGAAGGTGTACTTGGCATCGCCCTTCTCATCACCTGCAGTTTGAGGGCGGTCAAGCTCAAGAGCTTCGTCTCCCTCGCCGCCACCGACAATGGAGTAGTCCGGTGAAGACTGGCCAAAATAGATGCGCGGCTCGTAGTCCTTAGAGATATCACCGGTCGCAGTAATACCCGACTGAGTGAACTTCGGCTTGCCATCTGATTCAACCTGGTTACCGGATGCCGCAATAACACCGTAGCCGTGAGTATAAACCACGTGCTGATTCAGCCACGATGAGTCAGCGTTTTGCTGGGGATTGAGCTCACGGGCAGCCAAAACGGTATCTTGGACCTCGCCGTCAATCTCATAGCGGTCAACTGCCAGGTTATCTTCAAAACGGTAGTAGGGTCGGAACTGCTGAAGCTGCGCAAAAGCATCTGACACTACGTTCGGGTCAAGCAAACGAATGTTTGAAACGGTCTCTGACTGACCTTTCAACGCGCCGGATGCGGCGTTGGTAGTCGCGTCGTAATCGCTAGTTTCGATTTTATCGAGACCGTAGGCAGCACGCGTCATATCGATGTTGCGTTGAATGTACTCGTTCTCGTAGGCCTGCTCGTTAGGGGTGACCTGAAAACGCTGAACAATCCACGGGTAGATACCGCCTACCACAAGGCTGGTTATCAGCAAGACTGCGGTGCCGATCAGAGGCAGGCGCCACTGATGAGAGACAGCTGCGTAGATAAACAAGGCGGCTACCAGCACAGCGGCAACCGCTAAGATTGCACGCGTGGGAATAATAGCGTTGACGTCCGTGTACATAGCACCGGCCCAGCGTCCGGACTGGCTCTGAATCGCGGTGTAGCGTTCAAGCCAATAGCGCACGCCGCGCACCACGATAAACAAGGCGATCAAAACAGCAATATGACGCTTGAAGTGCCGAGTGGTTTCAACACCGCGGTCGAGTACCTTGATGCCGCCGTTGAAGTAGTGGACCACAATAGCGCCGATAGCTGAGATCACGATTGCTGAGCTCAAAAAGCCTGTGAGCAAGTTCCAGAACGGCAGATTAAAAACGTAAAAGCCGATATCTTTGTTGAACTCGGGGTCGGTCTGACCGAAATCTACGCCGTTGAAAAACAGCAGAACAGTTTTCCATTGAGTCATCAACGAAGACGCTAAGAACACGCCCACAATAAGCGGCACAACCCACGTCAACGTCTTGCTCAGGGAATCACCGGCTTTGCGGTAACGGTTAAGGTTCTGGTTGAACATATCCTGCAGTTCCACAAAAGAATCCTGCGGACGCTGCGGAATGGGGTTGCCCTGAGCATCGAACTGCTGTGGACGCTGGTGAGTAGTACGCGGACGCGATGTCGTCTGCGCCTGCGGATCTGCATGTTTGAGAGCGTACCGGATGCTAGCCCACAGTGGCAGGGCAATCAGCAAAGTACCCACGCAAAACAGCACGATTTTCACTAGGTTCTCGGTTACAAAGACGTTGCCGAAACCGAGCTGGTTGAACCAGAGCACCTCGGTGTACACCTGGGTGGCGAACACAAAGAGTGCAATGAGAATGCCCACGATGATAAGAGTGAGCGTGAGGGTGTTATTTTTGCGCTTACCTGATGGGGCGGGCCGCACGCTGGATGGTCCGTTTATCACGTTTTCCTCATCGATAGTAATGTCGTTGCCTTATGCCTTGTAGGCAGGCACTGCTTGAATTTCAAAATGTGCGATTTTGAAAAAATTATTACTATCTATTGTGCCAGCTCGCGCCTGCAGATATAAGGCGAGATGACCTTGTTAAGCGGTTTTAAGCCCCAAATCTTTGACGTTCGGTAAATATTCAGACTTACGGGGCCGGGCAGGATGCGAAGTCTGAGGGATCTTTACTGCCCTCCCCTATCTGCTGCACTGTTTGAGCTGCCTCATCCAGAGTCTTCACAGGAATAACAGTCAGGCCTTCGGGGATTCGTCCGGCAACATCCGCACAATTATCGGCAGGTAGCAAGAAGATTTCGGCACCGGCGTCTTGAGCACCGGTCAGTTTCTGCGGCGCCCCGCCGATAGCACCAACGTTTCCGGCGCTATCGATGGTACCTGTTCCCGCAAAATGCTTGCCACCGGTCATGTTCACTTCATTGAGCTCATCGATAATGCCCAAGGCAAACATCATGCCTGCGCTTGGACCACCGACCTCTTCAAGTCCGTAATTTACGGTAAACGGGAACGTGTAGTCCTTCTTGATGTAAAGCCCCAGCAGATACTTTTGAGAATCTTCGTTATAACGAGGAGTTACTGCGACGTTGTGTTCCTTACCATCGCGTTCCACCGTTACTGTGATCTCTTTACCGTCTGATTCATCAACCAGTTTGTTCAGCTGATCATAATGCTCGAGTTTTTCACCGTTGATAGCGGTAACAACGTCGTTTTCTTGAATCTTGTCTGCGCTGGCACTGTCATCAGCCAAACCTGCAACCACAAGTTTCTCAGTGAAATCCTTCTTGAGATACGTCAATGCAGCTGCCTCAGCATTTTGCTGGGAATCTGTCATATCGGCAGCGTTTTGTGCGCTCACCTCGTCAGAAGACGTGGTGGGAGCATACATCAGCGCGCTCGGCACCACGTTGGATGCCTTATCAAAGAAATTCGCCAGCACATACAGCGAATTCACATCGGTATTAGGCCCGCCCGCAACAGATACGGTGGTCATATCTAGCTGTCCCTCGACCGGGTAAGATTTCTCCCCCTCAATAGTAATCAGTTGCTTGCCGTCATATTCACCGATGGTGTTGAAGGTAGGACCGGGCTGCTCAGTAATGTACTGCACCGGAATCACAAACGAGCCAAGCGCCAACAACGCCGTACCAAAACCGCAAGCGCGAGCAAGCGTCCACGGGCGACGCGAACGATTTGCGCGCCGCAAATTGTGGGCTCGCTTGGACTGATTCTCGGATGCAAAAGAAATAGAAGAAGGACGCTCACTGTGCATGCGTACTAGAGTACCGCGAAAACATGCAAAGACGCTGATAACGGCACTACCCGCCCAGCACCGTCACAAGAACCACTTTGGAACCGGTTCTTCTCGGCTGTGCGCTAAACACTTACGCAACTCCCAGCAAAAATCTGTAACGTAGAGACAGTAAGCCTGTTTTGGTAAGGCAACGAAAGGTGCACAATGTCTAACAACCCCTTCGGTGAAAACGGCCAAGACCCGTTCGAAGAATTCTTCAAAAAACTCAGCCAAAACGGCGGCGCAAACTTCAACGCTGATGACTTGCGCGGCATGGGAATCCCGCTCGATCCCTCAATGCTCCAAGGCATCTTTTCCCAGTTCACCAATATGATGAACGGGCAGGGTGAGGACGGTAGCGTCAACTGGGATATGGCTCGCCAGCACGCGCGTCAGACTGTTGCAGCTAAAAACGATCCTTCAGTCACCGCCAACCAGAAATCAGCGGTACGCGACGCATCTCAACTAGCAGATTTGTGGCTTGACCCCGTCGTTGAATTCTCACGCCCCGACTACGCCACCGAAAGCTGGTCACGCTCAGAATGGGTAGAGAACTCATTCGACACCTGGACCGAAATCGCAAGCCCCGTCGCTGAAGAGACCACCAACGCTATGAACGCGTCCATTCAGCAGCAGATCCCCGAAGAAATGAAGGGAATGCTCGGTGGCGGTAATCTGCTCGGCGGTATCGGCTCCATGATGTTTGGCATGCAGGTCGGCTCAGGTGTTGCCCAGCTAGCGCAAGAAGTTCTCTCTACCAACGACATCGGCATCCCACTGATCTCAGGACGCAGCGCGCTACTACCCGACGCCATCAAGTCCTTCACCGACGATCTAGAAATCCCAGCCCAGGAAGTCATGCTCTACCTGGCTGTTCGTGAAGCTGCCCTCGTTCGTCTGCACAAGGCAAACCCCTGGCTACGCGAAGACATCATGAGCCTCATCAAGCGCTTTGCCCGCGGTATCCACGTAGACATCGAACGCATCCAATCGCAGGCAGTTGAGATTGACCTTGATTCACTTAATCCCGAAAACCTGCAAGAAATCTTCGGTGCCGAAATGTTCGAACCCCAGCATACCGAGGACCAGCAACTAGCGCTCGATCGCATCGAAAACCTGCTAGCGCTCATTGATGGCTGGGCAACAGTGGTCACCGAACAAGCAACCAAGAACCTGCCCAGTTCATCACGCATGAGCGAAGCAATGGCTCGACGACGCGCATCCGGCGGCCCCGTTCAGCACGTTTTCCAGGGCCTACTGGGCCTCAAAGTGCAACCCCGAAAGTTCCGTGAAGCAACCGATTTCTGGCGCACCTATGAATCAGAACACGGCGCAGTAGCACGCGATGGACTCTGGGAAGCACCCGAAAATCTGCCCACCAGCGAAGAAATGGATAACGCTCAAGCATTCGAAGAACGCAGCGAATTCCTCAACGCATCCGACGATGAGTTCGATGCAGCGCTTGAGAAACTTCTAGCCGGCGGATATGACGAGCCCGCGGAGGGCAGCTCCGATGAGAAAAAGACTGACGAGGACTCAGGCGACAACGGTTCTGATGACGATAGTTCAGAGGGTAAACAGTAGCCAAATTGAAACCGTCGAGAACAGCCATGAGTTAATCTCCACAGCATTTCTGGTCGCCAGCAGTCCCTCTCACTTCACTCGCGCGGGGCGCTCGGAAGTGATTCACGCCAGACCCGATGCCAGCTGGCGACCAGAATATGCTGTAGAGAAATAGGCTGGTTAAAACATCGATGCCGGGAACATTCCCTTCACGGGTGTTCCCGGCATTTATGTATTCAGATGCTTTTCTTGCTTAGCAGGAGAGTCTCAGTCTTTCTGCAAAACACCGCTAGCTCTCTTGACGGTGCTGAAAACTCACGCCGTCCAAGAATCCTTGCGCTTTCTCAAGGTGAGGGTAGCGCTTTTCGAGGGCTTTGAACTGCGGCCCGTGGTCCAGATGCACAAAGTGGCAGAGTTCGTGGTGTAGCACGTAGTCCACCACGTACTCGGGCGCGCCCTGGATCATATGAGAGATGCGGATGCGCGAGGTCGCCGGGGTTGCCGAACCCCATCGGGTCTTTTGGTTGGTGACCCAGCGAATTTCATCGGGCAGGCTGACTTCGGGCAAATAAGTGTCAATAAGGTATTGAGCGCGTTCGACCAGATAGGCATCGCTGGAGAACTTGCGTTTGCGTTGCCCCTGCTGTTGCGCTCGCGCCATTATTTTGGGTGCCAGTTGCTGAAGATATTCTTCAATATCGTGTCTAGTAGAGGATGCTGGCACGAGTAGCCGCAGACTGCCATCGGGGTTCATGGCTCCGCTGACTGTCTTGGTACGACGCGATGAACGCACAATTTCAACGGCAGGATGCTGAGCTGTGGCATCCCACCACTCAGTTCTCGTGTTCCTAGTGCGAGGTGTACCGGTGCGAGAAGCAGTTTTTCGCGGCATCTGTTGCCCTACCTGTACATATTCTTGGGTGCAAGGGTATCTAAGAAGCGCGAGCGCTTGCGGTTGGCGCGGCCTCCGGGGGTGCGCGATAGCGACCACGAGAAGGTGATGTATTTGCGTGCGCGGGTGATGCCTACGTAGAGCAGGCGGCGTTCTTCATCGATTTCGTCGCTTGTTTTGGCGAAGGAGATAGGCATCAGCCCTTCGTTGAGTCCGCAGAGGTAGACCGCGTCCCATTCCAGGCCTTTAGCGGAGTGCAGCGATGCTAACGTGACGCCGTCCATGCTGGGTGCATCTTGGTTTTGAAGACGCTGGGCGAGGTGGGCTGCGAATTCGTGCAGGCTAAAGACTTGAGGGAGTTCGCTGGCGTTGTTTTCGCGTGCTTGGGCGCGTTCTTTTTCGCGGGTGGCGTTGAGCGAATCAGCCATGGAGACCAGGGCCGCGAGTGACTCCCATTTTGCGCGTACTGCGCCGCTAGATGCGGGAGCTTGATCGGAGTATCCCAAAGATTTGAGGACATCGCGTACTAGTTGCGGGGTTTTTTCGTCTGTTTGGGCGTTGGCTGAATTGCGCAGCAAGGTCATTGCGTTACGAACCTCGGGACGGGCAAAGAACTGCTCGGCGCCGCGCAGCTGGTAGTGCACACCGATTTCTGAGAGTGCTTGTTCCAGTGTTGCCGACTGCGCGTTGGTTCTAAACAGTACGGCAATCTCTGATGCGGGAATTTCATTGTGGTGGATGAGTTCTTTAATGTCTCGGGCGATGCGGTGCGCTTCGTCTTCGTCGTCTGCTGCCTCAATCCAGTCAGCGTCCGGCCCTTTACCTCGTTGCGAGACTAGTTCGAGGGGCTGAGCCCATGCGCCGGGTGTTGAATCTTTGCCGGGCTTGCGCGCTTTGAGTAGGTTGTTAGCGAGCTCTACCACGGTGTGAGTGGAGCGGTAGTCGCGCACGAGTTTGACCACGTTGGCGTTACGGTGGCGACGTTTGAAGTCCATGAGAAACCGACTGGTTGCGCCGGTAAATGAGTAGATGGTCTGCGAGGCATCGCCCACTACGCAGACGTCATCGCGTCCGCCCATCCATACGTTGAGCAGACGTTGTTGAAGAGGTGAAACGTCCTGGTATTCATCAACCACAAAGTGACGGTACTGAGCGCGAACGGCGGCGGCAATGGTTTCGTCTTCTTCTAAGATGCCCACTGTCAGCATGAGTACATCTTCAAAGTCGATGATGTGTCGTTCGTCTTTGAGTTCTTCGTAAGTGCGGTAAAGACGCACCATGTTAATGGGCGTGATGTCGTTAGGTAGCGCGCGGTCAGCTAGATGCGGCATCAGGGTATCGGGGGTGAGCATTTTGACTTTTGCCCACTCAATTTCGCCGGCAAGATCTCGAATGGTAGCGCGGTCTGTTGACAGGCGCAGACGGTTGGCTGCCTCGGTGATGAGTTGTGCTTTGTGAGGGATGATGGTGGGCGGTGTGCCGCCCACAGCTTGGGGCCAGAAGTACTGAAGCTGACGCAGTGCCGCCGAGTGGAAGGTTCGTGCTTGCACGCCAACGGCGCCGAGCTGGCGTAGACGCACGCGCATCTCGTCAGCTGCACGCGTGGTAAAAGTCAATGCAAGAACTCGTTGGGGAACGTAGCGTCCGATGGCAATACCGTAGGCAATACGATGCGTGATTGCGCGGGTTTTACCGGTACCTGCACCGGCTAATACGCACATAGGCCCGTCAAGTTCGGTGGCGACGCGTCGCTGCTCCGGGTCAAGGCCCTCAAGGATTTGTTCTGGGCTGGGAGCGCCTGCGGTGGGTAAAGCGGTGGTTACCTGCTGTGACATATGCGCCCCTTACGAGTTTCAAACGTTGCCCATTTAGTTTAGTGCTTTTCGCACGGGTGTGGGGCGTGCGAAAACTCATAGTCTTGTGTGGGAGTTCAGGCGTGAGAGCACCCGACAGGAGGGCTTACCTCTGGTTATTCCACGGGCAAGGGGCACCCAACCCAGTGTTCGATGAGCTTACGGGAGATGGAGCTACGCTGCGGCACGCTGATTTCTCCACTTGCGCAAGCGGTGCGCAACTCATCGCGGGTGAACCAGCGGATTTCTGCGATTTCTTCACCATCGGCCTGAACCTCATGAGGGTTAGCGGCGACCGCGCTATATCCCAGCATCAGCGAGCGAGGGAACGGCCAGGGCTGAGAGCCCATGTACTGCATGGCTTCAACCCGCACACCGGCTTCTTCAAAAAGTTCTCGCTCCACAGTATTTTCAAGGGATTCGCCAACCTCAACAAAGCCAGCAAAGGTTGAGAACCGGTTCTTACCCCAAGCTTGAGCGTTACCTAAAAGTATGCGTTCTTCGCCGTCGAAAGTTGCGCTGACCACGGTAATAACCGCCGGATCTGTGCGCGGAAAAATTTCGCGTCCTTCCGGCGTCACTCGTGCCCACCCTGATTTGATGATGCGGGTGGGCTGGCCGGTTGCGGGGTCAAAGGACGCGCGTTGATGCCAGTTGTTCAACGCGATGGTTGCGCTGAGAATATCTCCCCAAGCGCGTTCAACGCGGTTCTCCGCCAGCACGTCAAAACTGAGCGGAGCGAAAGTTCTGAGGTGCACCAGGGCCGGTGTGTTCTCTATATCAGCCAGTGATGACGCCCGCTGAGCATCCTTGAGTTCGGTCCAGCATTCGTGGCTCAGCAGGCTCTCGTGGTCTCCGATAATTGCTAAGACCGGGCGGGCAGAGTCTAGGGTGTCCACTACGAGTTCACCGCTGTAGATGAGTGAGGACGTGCTGGGCTGGTCGGTGACGTGGGTGCGCAACGCCTCAAGGTTGAGCTGCTCTAGCTGGAGCTCTTGAGGCACGACGCGTCCGGCGGCATTGCGTTGCATGAGAATGCACTCCCCCTGAACCGCAATCACCACGGGGGTTTCACTCCAGGGGTAAATAGCCGCATCCGGGGTCTTTCCTGCAACAGCTTCTACTAGGTGCGATAGAAAGTCGTCCCGGTTGCGTAGCTCATCGAACCGGCGCATCGTTGTTCCTGAGAGGGGCGTTGCGCCTAGCGGTGAAAAATTCATGTCTCAACCTTTTTGTGACGAATACTCCACTCCATCATAAACATGCATTCTTTTGGGTTCTGCCGAGAAAACCCATAAAAAACGGTGCGTATGCTTTCAGCCGATTCATGTGGGTGTTTATCTCTAGTACCCTTAAAGGGTGACTGTTACACCGCTTCAACTTGCCGCTCTTGTATCTGCAGGCGTGCCGGGGCTCTACCCCGTAGCCGCCCTGCCTTCAGCCGACGACGTTGCCGATTTCGATTCGGCAATTATCATCGACTCCGCCAATAAGCGTTGGCGTGTGCGTTCGCCGCGCCACCCTGAAGCTAGTGTGCGCCTTGAATCGGAGCACGTTATTTTGCAGTCATTCTCTGCTGGTTTGCGCGCTCGTCTGCCGTTCCAGCTACCCACCATCGTGGGTACTGTGCCGCTGAACGGTATGCAAACCTTTATCTACACTCATATTCCCGGTGAACACTACGACATCGACGATCTCGCAGAAATCTCGGCGATGGCAAAACCCGGCACCGAAGATTTAGCCACTGCGCTCGGCAGGCTTATTGCTACCATCCATGTGATGCCCGAGACCATCATTGATGAAGCTGATTTGCCGGTCTATTCTGCGCAAGAGTTACGCGAACGTCGCCGCACTGATTTGACCCGCGCGCGCGAAACCGGCAAGGTACCCACCGCCCTGCTCAAACGCTGGACGGATATGCTCAACGATGATGAGATGTGGTCTTTCCGCACCCGCGTAATTCACGGCGATTTGAACGAAGACAATCTGGTTATCGATAAGAAAAAGGTCAGCGAAGTTACTGGATGGTCTGAGGTCTGTGTGGGTGATCCCGCTGTGGATTTCTCGTGGTTGCTCGCCTGCTCAGATCAAGGTTTCGGAGACAAGGTCATTGACGTGTATTCGGAGCAGATGCCGCAGCGTCCTGATCGCAACCTGCAGCGTCGCGCGAACCTCTATGCAGAGTTCGCGCTGGCGCAGTGGCTGATTCGCGGTATTGAGCTGGATGATGACGGCATGATTGCTGAGGGCATTGGCATGCTTCAGGGGCTCGAACGCGATTTGTACGATGCCGGTGAGCTCAAAATTGAACAGCCGCTACCGGCTGCCGTCGATGATTCTGACATTCCCGATACTGACCCCACCATCACGTGGAATCCGTCAACCGGTGCCGCTGAGCGCAAACCGGCTGAGGATGCCTCAAACGCTGTTGAAGTTCAGGCTGAGGGCTCTAAGACTCAGCCTTCCGCCGGTTCAGTAAAGGCTGATTCCGATGCGGGCACGACGTCCTCCGCGTCACGTCCCAAGAGCTCTCTGCTCGACGATATCGCTCAGATTTCACAACCTCAGCAACGAAAAACTTTGGACGCAACAGATTCTCACCACGATCCAGCAGGCGGTTCGGTAAGGGCATAGAGACTTATTCATAAGCGTCTAAAACCCCTGCGCACCTGAGCTTCTGTTGATCTCTGAAAGGATGCTGGTGGCCACCATCTAGGTGCACACCAGCATCCTTTTTGTTAACAATCGCCGACTCAGCGATGGTGCAAGCACTCGCTCTAGGATGCGCCGAGCCTACGCGCCTTCTTGATCAGTTGCGTCAGTTTCTTCTCATCAGCCAAGCGAACGTCCTCCGGTGAATGCTCATAATCGTGGGCCACATAGTAGAAGGTCACCCGGATGTTCTCCAGCGGAACATCCATCAGCCGCGAGAACCCCAGACGGTACACAGCCAACTGAACTTCACGATGCTTGAGTTCACTATCGGTAGGTACGCGTCCAGACTTCCAGTCAACCAGCTCCCATTCAACCTCACCGTTCTCTAGCGGACGTTTGAAAATCGCGTCCACGCGTCCTCGCACCGAAATACCGTCAACAGGAGTCTCAATCGGGTACTCCACCGCCCACGGGGTCAGATGCGCCCAGCGACTGCCCAAGAAATTGTTCTTGAGCGTTTCTAGCTGAAGCGACTCCTCAACCTCGTCATCGGCGTAAATATCCTCCCCGAGATCAAGCATAGCGGCGCTCTCATAATGGTTTTCAATCCACAGGTGAAAAGCTGTACCCTGCCGTGCACTCAAAGTGGGACGCACCGGCATGGGACGTCTCAGCTGCTCAATCACGTCTTTGGGCGATGAGCTCAGCGACACCAACTGCGAAGCACTCATGTGGCCTGGTAACTCCACCGTTTTTTCACGCTGTGGAGCGTTGAGGATGCTGAGCAACAGCTCGGTTTCATCACGCCACGCCACTACCTGTTCGGCAGATTCATCGCGAACATATTGCAGCGGATCATCGCTATCTGGTTGCGGTTCACCGCCTTCTAAGCCTCCCCTAAAGACGTTGTGCGCGGCTCGCTCTAAACGGGCACGACGCGACAGCGCAAAATGCAGGGCTGGGTCATGAGGTGCAGGAGCTGAATGTTCAACGTTCCGCCCCTCTAACGCGGCCTCAGCACCGGCCGCATCTAAGTCCTCCTGCGAATCCCAAGTACGTGTCACCGGACCATCGAGAGGGTCAAACGGCCACAGCGCAGTCGTAATGGCAGCCCGTTGAGGGTTTTCTTCACCGATTTCTTCGGGCGTAGCGTAAGCGATGAGTTCCGGTGCCTCAGCGTTCTCAGAGTCAGCGATCTCTAACTGCTCCTGCAAGAATATGGACGTTTCAGCTGGTTTTTGAGTAGAGCCAATCCAGCTACTTGCGCTGAGCATTAGCAATGAACGCGCGCGGGTGAACCCCACATAGGCAAGACGGCGTTCTTCGCCTAGAGCGTGCTCGTCAGCTTGTTCTTTGAAGAGGGCAAGTTCTTCGTCCAGCTCCCGCAAAGTTCCTGGCGTTGCTTCCCACGGCGGCAGATAGTTGTGATCCCCGCGCAAGACCCACGGCAATGACTCAGCGTTTTGAGTCCACCGATTATCTTTTGTGGAGGGAAATTTACCCGTGGACATCGCCGGGATATACACATGATCCCATTCCAGCCCCTTCGATGCGTGCACGGTCAGAATCTGAACGGCATCGTGACGGGGTTCTTCCCCCGCAGTTTCAAGGCCGTTTTCCTGTTGTGCTGCCTGCTCGCACCAGGCAAGAAAACCGCTCACACCGTTAGCAGATGCCGAGGACGTATTGAGCGAGAACTGCACCTGCTCACCTTCGCTATCCGCGCTCGTTGCCACACCGTCGCGTCCGGCTAGAAGAGTGGCGTTAATGCGCGGTGCACTCACAAGATACGAGGACGCGACATCGTGGAAAGCATCCAAGTGTCGGCGCGCAGTCTGCGAGTTCACCGGCGATTTCGCGGCAACCTCGATATCCATGAGCGTTGTCTCTTCGATGCGGTACATCAAGGTATTGAGATCATCAGCCATAAACTCTCGGAGGTAGGCAAGCTCGTAGGCGATACGCGACAGACGCGCATACCCGGTATCGGTGAACGAACGTCCGGATGCCGGTGATACCCAGCCCTGCGGTGGGAGGTTTTCAACTGCCTCAATCAATGACGAGTTATCTGCAATATCAGACTCTGCCGCCGCTGTAATACTTGCCCATTTTTCGCGGGCTTGACGACGCGTGTGCTCATCTTTAGCGCGCGAAGCGGCACTCTTAGATCGTGAGTGTTCAGCTATAAGCTCCTCTGCACTCTGTGCGCTTTGAGTGGCAACGGCATAAAGCTCTTCAAGATCTAGACCTTCGCCCATGGCAGCAATATCAAGTTCAATGCCTTCGCGCACTAAAAGTTCGCGTCGTTTTTCTAAGAACCGGGCCCACTCAGCCAGCACCAGCAGGTCTGAGACACCAATACGCCAGCGAGCGCCCGAGAGAATACGCATGAGGGCATCGGATCGTCCCGGATCAGAGAGCACATGCATGATAGAGACGAGATCAACGATCTCGGGCGTATCGAGAAGACCTCCGAGCCCCACTACCTGGTAAGGGATGTCGGCGCGTTCGAAGGCTTGACGCAGTGGCTCCATGCTCGATTTAGCGCGGGTAAGTACCGCCATGGTGGGCATCTGATGAAGCGGTTTGTCAGCAAAGGGCGCGCGACGTTCAGCAATCAAGGTGGCGATAGCGTCGGCCTCGGTTTCTTCGCTGATGTATGTTCCCACCAGTACCTGACCGGTGCCTGGCTTGGGTCGTGCTTTCAGGTCAGGTAAATCGATAGTGTTGGACGCGCGTACCCACTTAGCAGGTTCTTTCAGCGGTTCAGCTACACGGTTAGCGGCTGCCAAAATTGAGGTGTCGTTACGCCAAGCAACGCTCAGGTAGCTGGGTGTAGTGTCATCAGTTGGAAAGAAATCGTAGAAGCTAAAGAGCTGACCGTCCGATGCTCCGCGAAAACCGTAGATAGACTGCTTGGGATCGCCCACCGCCATGACGGGGTGTTCGGCGCGTCGTTCAGCATCAACGGCTCGTTGAGTAGCGCCAAAGAGGTCAGAGAACAGCTTCATCTGAGCATGAGAAGTGTCTTGGAATTCATCGAGTAGCACCACTTTGAAGCGGTCTCGTTCTGCGGCTGCTGCCTGCGGTACATCACGGGCGATGCGAGCAGCGTTGGCAATGAGGTCACCGTAGTCCAGTACCTGCATACTCTTTTTCAGACGGACGTAACGCTCCACTAAATCTGCTACGACCAGCCGCGCCTGAATATTTTGTGCCACACCGTTACGTTTAGAAACCGCACCGGGCTTCTCCAGGTTCTTTAATATAGTTTGTTGCTGTAGACAGAATTCACGCACGTGCTCGGTAGATACCAGGTGCTCTGAGCAGTCACCGGCTAGCTTCATCACCGCAGAAATAAGCGTAGACTTCGCCATAGCTTTCTCGGGCAATTCGCCCTCATAGAATTCCACCAGTTGCGCCACCAGCTGCCACGACTGGGTTTGTCCCAGCATCTGCGCGTCTTGCTCAATGCCAATACGCAACCCGTAGTTTTGCACCAGAGTGTTCGCGTAGGAATGATAGGTGCTCACGACCGGATCAGTGGACGTCACCTCGTGTTCCGCACCCTCTGCCACGCGCATCAGCCCTTTAGCCCGCAAAGTCTCAAGCCCGCTACGCATACGCTCACGCAATTCACCGGCAGCCTTACGGGTAAAGGTCACGCCCAGCACCTCATCAGCGCGAACGTAGCCATTAGCAACCAACCACACCACGCGATCAACCATGGTGGCAGTTTTGCCCGAACCCGCACCGGCAACTACCAGGCGAGGTTTCAGCGGCAGAGAAATAATCTGCGACTGTTCAGGCGTTGGACGGTGCCTGCCCAGTACATCAGCAATATCTTCGGGGCTCAGAATTCTCTCGTTAGTCATTGTTCTTTCTCTTTCCCCTACTGTGTTACTTGACGGCCGCGAGCGCACAAGGGACAGATTTCTGGTAGCTTACAGCCGATGCTAAAGCCTCCATCGGCAGTATGACGGGCCTGATAAGTATCGTGCGAGATCAGCTCGGCGGCACGGTTAATGAGCTCAATCGCCCACTGCCCGGTGTCTGGGTTCAGCGGTTCTTGTTTCTGGCTGAAGGTATCGACCTTGGTGCTCTTATCGCCCAGTTGAATGAGCCACGCTCCGCCGGTCATTTCGTGCAAACCTACCAGCTCGGGCATTTCATCCTCGGCGATATAGGGGTGGTCTTTTCCTTCGTGGATTGCCTCAATATCGTCGTTCATTTGCTGGCCAGCACCGGCTTCGAGAGCTACCTGGTAAGCAGCCAGCTGCGGGTGCATCTCGAGGTCTTTCTTGGTGGGTTTGCTCTTTCCAGTTTTCAAGTCAATGATCACAAATTTACCCGCCTGGTCGACCTCAAGGCGGTCCACGCGTCCAGACAAAATAGCGTCTTTTGCTGGTCCGGGAACAATCACGCTAAAGGAGCCTTCTACGCCGACGAGCTCGCGTCCGTTGGTCGAGAGTTCTTGCACGTAGGATGCGAAGCGACGCATCATCTCTTGAGCGCGGTCAAACTGTTGCTGAGTTTCCCAGGTATCGGGCAGATGGAGGGTTTCAAAGCGGGTACGCAGTTCAGCAAGGAGCTCCGCTTCAGTGCCCTGCGGTAGATCTTCAGCGATAGCGTGTACCAGCGAGCCGATGGAGCGTGAGACGTCGGTGAGAGCTTCTGCGCGCGCGGCTTGAACAAACCAATCCAGTGGCGAACGGTGAATTGTTTCAACGCGCGACGGTGAGATTCTCACTCGTTCTTCGCGGGTGAAGATGGGTCCGCTTGAGGAGAGCGGTAACAGGCCCCACCAGCTTGCCGGGTGCGCACCGGGAACCTCTACCCCGGCTGTTTGTTCCGGGTTATTGAGGCGGTTGAGCAAAACAGCAGCGTGATGGGCACGCACCGGGTTGCGGTCCTCTTCAGCGACCCATTGACGCAACTCAGCCACCAGGGCACGCAGGGTCAGCGGGCGTCGAACTTCAGTATTGACGCGTTTTTCGCCCACTGCAGGTGCCACAATATCTATCAGCTCTGAGGGCATATCGTCTGCTGAGGACGCCGCTGTGCACACCAGTCTGTATTCAGCACGAGAAATCGCGGTGGAGAACATGCGGTATTCATCGTATCGGGTATCGCGAATCCGCTGAGAAATAGTCATGGTGCGGGCAATATCCCCACCAAATTCAACGGTATCGATTAACTCTTGAGTGCTCAGCAAAGAACCGCGAATTGTCGTGTTGGGCCACACGCCGTCTTGAAGACCTGCAACGTACACAATGTCCCATGTGCGTCCAGCTGCCGTTGCCGGGGTCAACAAAGCCACAGCGTCCTGCGCCGTCGAACGGGTTGCCAGGGTATCCATGGGCAAATCTTGCGAATCAATGTACTCCAAGAACTGCGCAGCCGTAGCCCCTGGCATCTGGTCAACATAGCGGGTGGCTGCCTCGAACAGACCGATCATGGCGTCCAAATCGCGGTGTGCTCGTTGGCCTGCGGTGCTGTCTTCTGCAGAAATTTCTCGCCACATCTCAGCCAGGCCGCTGGCATCCCACAAAGCCCAGAGCACAGTTTCGGCGGTAGCCCCGGGAACATGAAGTGCCTCTGTGCCCGCCGACAGAACTTTCGCTACACGCCGGGCGGCGGCGCCGTCGCGTCCGCGAGGAATCATAGGAAGGTTAGTCAGACACTCCACTAGCAAGGTTTCTGAGCTCCGGCTGCCACCGGCACGAAGTTCTTGCCCGCGCAGCAGCTGCCTGAGGTTACGGATGTCCATGGTGGATGCTCCACCCAGGCGCGAGGACAGCAACGCGACGGCGTTTTCATAGCCCAGGGCGTAGGACGATGAAGGTTGCGCGTTCTCAGCGGCGATATCAGCCTCGGTATCGTGCGCGGCGCTCCCCTCTGTATTCATAGTGAGTGCGCCGTCCGCATCATCCTCAGGCTGAGAAGCAGCGGCATTAATGATAAGCGCTAGGGCATCTAAGAAGGGACGTACCGCAGGTTCATCACGCACAGGAGTCTCGGCAGCCGATACTTCAACGGGGATTCCCTGGGCGTCTAGTACACGCTTGAGACGAGAGATATCGGCACCGTTACGCACGATAATGGCGCTACGGCGGTAGCTTCTACCGCGGTGCAGGCGGTCTTCGAGAATCATCTGAGCCAGCAAGGCACCTTCGTGCTGCGGGCTATCAACGGTTAGTGCTTCAACAGCTAGGTCATTTCCCGCTGATTTTTCAAGATCTAGTAGCTCGTGGTCATCGCCCAGTGGCAAAAGTTCTTGCTGTATCAGTTCAGTTTCTTCAGGTTGTTCAAGGATGCGCGGGGCGTCCAAACCAGCTACAGCAGGTGGAATGCGGTGAGCGAGTGCAGACCAGGCACCCGCGATTTCAGCGTTCATTCGATACGAGGTCTTGAGCTTGTGAACATTCACCTCGGTGAAAATATCGCGGACGCGGGCAATCATGTCGGGGCGCGCGCCGCGGAAACCTTGAACCACGGTGTCAGTGCAGGCGGTCATATACACGGTGGGTTCAACGGTAAAAGCTTGCGCGAGGGCGTCGGCGTCCACCGTCATGTTCTGCGCTGTTTGAGCGAGAACAAGGGAAAGCTGGTGGCCGCACACAATACTGAGTAGCCTGTAGATCGACGGGCTTGCCTCTTGCAAATCATCAATTAGAATCAGGTCAAATGCAGCGCGTTCGTCAGCTAAAAACTCGGGGTTAGCCACAAAAACCCGGGCGGCTTCGTGGATGAGTGCCGCAGGGTCAAAGGCGTTGGGGGCGCGCAAACGACGAATTTGTCGGTATTCCGTGTAAAGTTGCGCAGCTGCTGCCCATTCAGGGTGCTGATACCGGCTGGCTAGTTCTTGGACGGCGCCCGCGTCCAGATTGTACTCGGCCATACGGTCAAAGAAATCGCGAATCTCATGGCGAAAACCGTTGGTTGGCAAAGCCTCACTTAAGTCCGTAGGCCAGTGAGGGCCAAACCCGCTTTGCCTGTGACCCTCAAGAAGTTCGCGGATCATCACATCTTGTTCAGGGCCTGAGAGCAATTTGGGTGCAAACTCTAGACCCGGTAGGAGCTCCAGAATATGAGCGCGGCGTAGAACATCAAAGGCGTATGCCTGCCATGCGCGCACCGGAGCTGAAGACATAGTGGTGTTCACGCGGGCTGTCAGTTCTTCGCGGACGCGAGTTGCACTAGCACGCGAGGGGGTGAGCACTAGCAGTCGCGCAGGATTACCACCGGATTCAATGAACTGCGCGGCTCGTTCAATCAGCGCGCGCGTCTTTCCCGTGCCCGGTGCTCCGGCAATAAAATGAACACCGCTCACCTCTTTCAAACGGTTAGCGGCGTCCATCGTGTTGTGCAAAGAAGTGCTCATGTTCTTATTCTTTCAGCACCCACTGACAAAATAAGAACGTTTTTGAGATCTCTCGGCTTTATTTTTTCTTCATCATTTTGAGCACTGTGGGCAAGTGACGGGCTAACTGTTCAGCCGCGTACAGGCCGGCGCTCTGCGATGAGGTGCCACGCTGGTGCTCGTTATAGGGGTTGTACCCGTGATGCGTTTGACTGTAGGGATTCTGTTGCTGGGCACTGCCCTGCCCGAATCCGCCAAAGAACCCACCGGTTGGCTTGGAGTACCCCGGACGCGATCCACCGGCTTGGCGCATACCGTCTTGGAAACCGCGGTCGTACCCCTGATGGTAGTCCGCTGATTTACCGCGTCTAAACCCCGTGCCACGCGTTGAGCCATTTTTGAATTTGTTGACCTGCTGCGCGATAAACAGTGCCTGCGATAACTTTGATTTTTTACGATGTGAACTCGACTGATTGCGTGAAGCCGCAAACTCCAAACCCCAGTTGATAGCTTGCATGATTTGTTCTTCTCGGCTACCCCTTCCATGCGAGTAGCCGCTACTAAATTTTTGAGCCATGCTTTCCCCTTCCAACAATAAGTACGCTTTATAAGTGTAGTCTGCTCAACCATCCGTGACTTAAAACTTCTCGTGAAGACACCTTCTCAAATCAGCATCTTTTCGCATGTACTCGCCCACAGTTGCCCCGCGTTGTACTCTTAGAACATGACTTCATGGACTGAACTACCCCGCGCCACCTTTGACCTAGAGACCACCGGCATCGACGTGCGCACCGCTCGAATCGTCACCGCATCCCTTATTCTGGTGGATGCTGAAGGTGAGGTTATCCGTCAGGCTGAGTGGCTGGCAGATCCGGGCGTAGAAATCCCCGAAGAAGCTTCTAAGGTTCACGGCATTACCACCGAATACGCAAAGGCTAACGGTAAGCCCGGCCAGCAGGTCGCCTACGAAGTTGCTATGGCGCTCGGCGGTCTGTTTGCTGATGGTGTGCCTGTGATTGCTTTCAACGCCGCTTACGATTTTTCGGTCATGCACTACGAGCTTTCTCGTTACGGTTTTCCGCCGCTCACCGCCTTCCCTGTTCTTGACCCGCTAGTTATTAACAAGCAGGTACATAAGTTCAAAAAGGGCAAGCGCACCTTAGAAGTACTGGCGCAAGAATACAATGTCGAGCTTGATAATGCGCACTCATCAACCGCAGATGCTATTGCCGCTGAACGTGTTCTCACCGCGATGAGCCTTGAGTACCCCGATGAACTTGAGCAGGACGCGGTCACCTTGCACAATGCGCAGATTGGCTGGGCAGCGGAACAAGCAGCTGACCTTCAGGCGTACTTTGATCGTATTGGAAAGCAGGCAGATATAGACGGCACCTGGCCTGTTCGATAGCTCAGATTCACGTATCGGTCGCAGGTTATTCTGCGGCCGATATTTTCTTGTTTTCGTATCTCGACACTCAGGATAGATAGCGATGGATGATTTTACCCGCAGTATCACTCTGGGCTCTTCTCGCCTACAACATGAGGAACTCGTTCAACAGTCTGCGGTGGTGATGCGCCTGGGTATGATGCTGATGGCATCGGGCGCGAGCGCGTACCGAGTGAAGTCGTCGATGGCTCGGTTGGCTCGTGCTGTTGGACTCACCGAGCATCATGCGCAGGTATCATTCACTGAAATCTCTACGACGTCCTATGCCAAGGGTTTTTACCGCACTGAAATTTCCGAACAGCGCGCCGTGGGAATCAATGCGCATCGCATCGATGCTTTAGGCGAGTTTGTTTCTGCTTTGCCTTCTCAGATTTCGCCGGCGGTTGCAAACCGCACTCTCGACCGTATTGAGGCGTTGCCCAAGCTGTATGCGCCGTGGCTTTTGGCCTTGATCGCCGGTATAGCGTGTGCGGCTTTTGCGTTCATGAACCGCGGTGGTTTGCTGGAGTGTACCGTGGTGTTTTTTGCCGCCTGCGCAGGTCAGTTTCTTCGCTCTCAGCTACTTCACCGGCACATTAACCATATGGCGGTGTGGATTCTGTGCGGGGTGCTCTCCGCCGGTTTATATATCGCCGTGATGACGGGGTTCAGCTCCGCTGGGCTTATTTCTGCCGACCATATGGTGGGCTTCATTTCTTCGGTTCTGTTTCTGGTGCCGGGTTTTCCGCTGGTCACCGGGATGCTGGATTTAGCACGGATGGATATCTCAGCAGGGCTCTCGCGCCTAACGTACGTGGTTCTGATGCTGATGAGTGCGTCCTTCGCGATTTGGCTCCTGTCCTTTCTTTTTGATGTGCCGCTATCAACTGCCCCTGATTTGGGGCTTCCGGTGCTTGCGCTCGTAGCTTTGCAAATCATCGCGTCCTTCTGTGCCGCCGTCGGTTTTGCCATGCTGTTCAATGCAACTCCGCTGGCCTGCACGTGGGCAGGAGTTATCGCTGCACTGGTTAACCCCGCACGCGTGTGGCTGACGGATGCCGGTTTAGCACCCCAATTGTCCGTTGCTATTGCTGCGTTTGTCGCCGGTTTGCTGGCAGAAGTTATTGCGCCGCTTCATCACCGTCAAATCTCCCGCGTTTCACTCTCTGTGCCCGCGGTGGTCACCATGGTTCCAGGCGTGCTGTTTTATATGTCGATGGCTCACTTTAGTAACGGCGATGTCACCTCGGCGCTCGCAGGAATGGTGCAAGTGATATTGGTGTTCGCCGCCATCGGTATGGGACTTGCCGCAGCTCGTTTGATGATGGATAAAAACTGGCTGTACGATCGCGATACACAAAAGCTTGGCTCTCTCAGAGCCGATCAACACATGCGTTAGGAACAACCAGCCGTGGTCTCTCAACATATTTCACGCATCATCGGAACCTCCCCGCAGAAGGTGTATGACTATGTGCGTAATCCGTTCACCCTGCCGCTCTGGGCCGCGGGGTTGGCGACTTCAACTGTGACTGAGGATAACGGAAGGTATTTTGCGCAGGCTCCTTTTGGACGCGTGCAGGTACGCTTTGTGCAGACCAACAGTTCTGGGGTGCTAGACCACGGGGTCATCACCGAGAACGGCGCAACTTTCTACAACCCAATGCGCGTCATACCGCATCCGCAGGGTTCTGAAATTATCTTTACGGTGCGACAGTTAGAGATGAGCGATGAACAGTTCGCCGCCGATTGTCGTGCTGTGGCTGCAGATTTAGAGACGCTTGCTCAGCTGTTAGAGCGGTAAAAGACAGAAAATCGCGGTAATCTACAGCCTTCGCCGCAACACCGCTACGGCGCACAAATCTATAAACAGCAACGGGGCACCTGAAAATTTCAGGTGCCCTGTCTGATGAGTCGTGACGCTTATGCGGTGGCTGATGCCGCTGCTTGAGCCGCTGCAGGAAGAGCCGAGATGATGCGATCCATCGCAGCATCATCGTGAGCGGCGGAGAGGAACCATGCCTCAAACGCGCTCGGCGGCAGATAGACGCCTGATTCCATCATGGAGTGGAAGAACGCGTTGTAGCGGAAGGTCTCGCTTGCCTTGATGTCATCGTAGTTGTGAACACCGTTGGCAGAGGTACCGAAAGCCACCGAGAAGAGGTTGCCAGCCGTTTGGATGGAGTGGTCCACTCCGGCATCGTTGAATGCTTCAGTCAAAGCCTTCTGGAGTTGAGCTGAGCGTTCATCGATATGCTGGTACGCCGCAGCATCTGCGGCTGTGAGGGTGGCGATGCCCGCTGCCATAGAGATGGGGTTACCCGAGAGAGTACCAGCCTGGTAGACGGGTCCGGTGGGAGCGAGGTATTCCATGATCTCGCGCTTTCCGGCGAGCGCAGCGATGGGCATACCGCCGCCAATGACCTTACCGAAAGCGAAGAGGTCGGGAACCCAGCCGCCGTCGTTGGGTGATGCAAAGCCCCAGTAACCTGCAGATGAGACGCGGAAGCCCGTAAGAACTTCATCGAAAATCATGAGGGCACCGTTTGCGGTAGTGAGCTCGCGAATGGTTTTGTTGAATCCCTCGTGAGGGGTGACAACGCCCATGTTGCAGGGCGCTGATTCAGTGATGACCGCTGCGATTTCACCGGGGTAGGTTTCAAAAGCTGCGCGCAGGGCGTCCTCGTCGTTATAGGGCAGGACGATGGTCTCCCCTGCAGTTGCGGCGGTGACGCCTGCGGAACCCGGCAGTGCCAGGGTAGCTACGCCTGAGCCCGCTTCTGAGAGCAGGGCGTCCACGTGTCCGTGATAGCAGCCAGCGAACTTGATGATTTTGTCGCGGGACGTATAACCGCGTGCCAGGCGCACTGCCGTCATGGTGGCTTCGGTGCCGGTTGAGACCATACGAACCTGGTCGATAGCCCCGGGAGTAACAGCGTTAATACGCTCGATGACCAGCTCAGCTAAACGAGTTTCAGATTCTGTTGAGGTACCAAAGGATAGCCCGTGATCAACTGCGGTGTGTACAGCATCAATGACGCGAGCGTCCTTATGACCCAAAATCGCAGGTCCCCAAGACCCCACGAGATCAACGTACTCTTTACCGTCAGCATCGCGCAGGTAGGCGCCTTCGGCATCCACCATGAACGCGGGAGTGCCGCCCACAGAGTTGAATGCACGCACGGGTGAGTTCACGCCGCCGGGGATTACGCGACGAGAACGTTCAAAAAGCTCTTCGTTATGAGTCATGTGTTATCTTCTTTCGACGGTGAAAACAGTGGTGTTGTCAGCTTACTTGGTTTGGTTCAGCCAGGTAGCAACTTCGGTCGCGTAGTAGGTCAAGATGATATCGGCGCCGGCGCGGCGAATGCCCATCAGCGATTCCGTGACGATGCGCTCACGGTCAATCCAGCCTTTAGCTGCTGCTGCTTCGATCATGGCGTATTCGCCAGAGACCTGGTAAGCGGCGACGGGAACTGGTGATACATCGGCAAGTTCACGCACGATATCAAGGTAGGCCATGGCGGGTTTGACCATCACAAAGTCAGCGCCCTCTTCAATATCCAGCTGAGCTTCCAACAGTGCCTCTCGGCGCTGAGCGGGGTCCTGCTGGTACGTCTTGCGATCGCCTTTAAAGGTTGAACCGACGGCGTCACGGAAAGGACCAAAGAAGGCTGATGCGTATTTTGCAGAATACGCCATGATAGAAACATCGGGATATCCGGCATCATCAAGAGCCGCACGGATTGCGCCGACCTGACCGTCCATCATGCCCGAGGGGCTCACAGTATGCGCACCTGCTTTCGCCTGTGAAACAGCCATCTTGCAGTAAGATTCCACAGCGCGATCGTTGTCAACAACCTCGTTGCCCCACTCATCGGTGACCAGCGGGCCACAGTGACCGTGAGAAGTAAATTCATCCAAGCAGGTATCTGCCATGATGACAATCTCGTTGCCGAATTCTTCGCGAAGAGCACGAATACCGCGGTTGAGAATACCGTCCTCAGCCCACGCTACTGAACCTTCATCGTCCTTGTCTTCATCGCGCGGCACGCCAAAGAGGTCAACGCACGCAATACCTGCATCGATAGCTTGACGTACCTCGTATTTGAGGCTGTCTAGGGTGTGCTGATACTGTCCGGGCATAGATTCGATGGCTACCGGGGCATCAATGCCATCTCGCACAAAGAGAACCTGAATCATGTTGCGAGGTTCCAGCGAAGTCTGGGCAGTCAGTGCTCGCATAGCATCGGTGGTACGCGCGCGGCGCGGTCGAAAAGCTAAATCAAGATTTTTCATGATGCGTTGTCTTCCTTTTCAATACTGTCAATGGTTGTCTGCGCTAGATCGCTGGGCGAAGGTGTAGGAGATTGCACGACGCGTAGTCCCAGTTGCTCAGCGGTGCGGGCAGTGGTTGCGCCAATGGCGATGACCAGCGGAAACTCGGTGTCGGGCTCCTTTTGCGCTAAACGCCAACTTTCGTAAAGCCCGTTTAGCAGGGAGGGAGCTGTTGCGACCACTGCTCTTACCGACGGCAGTTCTTCAACGGCCTGGTCAATCCGCACATTGGTAAGTTCAGCGTCTGCTTCCCGAGTGTTCAGCGGGTTCTGGCAGGGGTACGGGCTCATGGTGTAGACATTCCACGGAGTAACCTCCCACCCCGCTGAGGTGAGCCCCTTCGTAAGGGTTGCCCGAGCGTTCGTTCCTTGAACGCACAGTACAGCACGGTTCGCGTGATCAGCAGCTGTCTCTGGCAATTCACTCGCCAGGTGGGCGGCATCGGAAACTGTGGGTGTGAAGTCTACTTTCACTCCCCTGCCTTCCAGTGCACGAGCCGTAGCTTTGCCCACGCAAGCTACTTTTAACGACGCTAAAAATTGACTCAGCGGCTGATGCAAAACAACCTCAGCTGCGAGAACGCCGTTAGCGCTGGTAAAGGTGACCCAACGAAAGTTTTTACCTAAAAATGCCTCACGCTCAGCCTTCGCCCCTTGATAAAGCTCAGCCTCATGAACAGGCGCATAGATAAGCTCCACAGGCGCTAACCGACCAGAGCAGCTGGCAAGTTCTTGCGCGAACACACCAGCTGCCCCATGCGTGCGGGTGATAAGAACCCTTCGGTCTGTACAGGTCACAGGGTTAGACCAGCCAACTCTGCGGCGCCCTGGTCTAACAGTGCCTCAGCAACTCGCACGCCGAGTTCGTAGGCAGCTTCAACGCTCATATCCGACGTTGAATCCTGATGACGCAGGGTGCGCGTACCATTCGGATGCGCGACCAGAGTATCGAGCACCAAAGAACCATCTTGAATTCGCCCGTAAGCGCCTACCGGGGCGGCGCATCCAGCCTCTAAACGACGCAAAAGCGCACGTTCAGCGGTGACCGCCAAACGGGTTTCAAGGTGGTCAACGGCAACCAGAGCCCTCGCCAGTTCACTGGGCTGATCGCCTTCAGCACCGAACTCAGTGGAGCGGGTCTCAAGGGCTAAAGCCCCCTGCCCCGGAGCGGGCAGTACCTTATCGCACGCTAGGTACTCGGTAATCGCGTCCTCTTTGCCCAAACGAATCAAGCCGGACGCAGCCAGCACAACGGCATCGCAGTCGCCGGTAATGGCACCCAGCTTTTTCTCACCGTGCAAACCGTGCGCTGCGATTCCGTGTTCTTCAAGACCTTTCACGCGCGCCAGGCGAGTTCCCACGTTGCCGCGAATATCAACAATCTCAATATCGGGGCGAAGAGCAAGGATCTGCGCGGCACGACGCGGCGAGCCGGTTCCCACGCGAGCACCTTCAGGAAGTTGCTCTAAGGTCAGGCCATCGCGAGCGCACAGGGCGTCGCGAGGGTCTTCCCTCTCGGGAATAGCCGCTACGACCAAGCCTTCAGCGGGCATGGTGGGTAGGTCTTTGAGTGAATGAACCGCAAAGTCGACGGTGCTATCAAGGATGCGCATACGCAAGGTTGCGGCGAACACGCCGGTACCGCCCATTTGCGAGAGCGGGCCGGTGAGCACGTCCCCTTCAGTTTTCACTGTTTTGAGCTCGACGTCGAAGTCCCCGGCTTCTGCAACGAGTGCCCCTGCCATGCCTGACTGGGTGAGAGCCAGCGCTGATCCGCGGGTGCCTAGCAGGTACTTGCTCATGAGCGAGCACCTGCCTGAGCGTCGTCGCCCTGATAGTTAGCGATCACGGGACGGTCGACCTTAGCCCGCGCTGACTTGCAGCAATCGGGGTTGCAGGCATCAAACCAACCGCGGGATCCGCACACGGAATCGCGGTTTTGTTCGAGCTCAGCAGGGTCTTGAGAACTTGCCGTTGAGCTTACGCGTTCGGCAATGAGCTGACGCAAGGACTCGATGTATTCGGGGTGCACACCCGGGGTGGGAGTACGCGTGGCGATGAATCCTAGGTTCTTGCAGGTGTCAAGAGCCTCGGTGTCCAGATCCCACTTGACCTCCATGTGGTCAGAGACAAAGCCCAGAGGCACCAGTACAATACCGTCAACCTCACCCTCAAGCTTTTCAAGGGCATCGTTAACGTCTGGTTCAAGCCAGGGCATGCTGGGCGGGCCTGAACGTGACTGGTAGACCAGCTCCCAATCAACGTTATCCAACAAAGCGGGATCAACCGCTTCTACACCTGCCAGTACAGCGCGAGCAGCCTGAAGGTGCTTCTCTACATAGGCGCTACCGCCTTCGTAGTCTACCCCGCGGGGGCCAGCCTCATTCGCTGCGCTAGTGGGTACCGAGTGTGTGCAGAACATGATGCGAACGCGTCCATTGCCAGCCGCTGTTTTTTCTGCAGAGGCAATGCCGGAACGCACCTCAGTCAGACCGTCCACCAGGCCATCCACAAATGACTTGATAAAACCGGGGGCATCCCAGAACTGACGCACCTTATCGATCTGAAGTTTGCCTTCTAACCCGAGCTTCTCAAGTGCCATACCGTAGTCTTCACGGTACTGACGGCACGATGAGTAGCCGGGGTAAGCGCTAGTTGCCAGCACCAGAATTTTGCGGGCGCCGTCGTCATATGCCTTTTGCACCACGTCGTTGACGTAGGGCTCCCAGTTACGGTTAGCCCAGGTGATAGGCACGTTGGGCCCGCGCGTCTCAAGGGCTTCGCGCAAAGCTTCCAGTAGGGCACGGTTCTGCTCGTTAATCGGTGAGACACCGCCGTTAGCACGGTAGTGAGTAGCGACTTCTTCTAAGCGCTCATCGGGGATCCCGCGTCCTGCGGTGACATTGCGTAAAAAGGGAATCACGTCGTCTTGACCTTCAGGACCGCCAAACGATGACAGAATCACGAGGTCGTAATCCTCAGGTGCCTGTGAACGCGCACGCTCAAGGTTTTCTTCGCCGTGAAAATCCGGTGCGCTGTTCTCATCAAGCACAGCAGGTCCGTTAGACGCGGTGTTGTGAGGGTCAGTGCGGTTGGGTCGAACGTCGTTAGGTACGGTTGCAGTCATTTAGGCAAGTACCTTTGCGACCTCGCCAGCTTCGATGCGGCGACCGGTGTAGAAGGGCAGCTCATCACGAACGTAGAGGCGCGCTTCGGTGTTGCGGAATGAACGCATGAGATCAACGAGCAGAACGAGTTCGGGAGCTTCAAGAGCAATGAGCCACTCGTAGTCGTTCAGGCCGAAGGTTGCGATGGTGTTGGGCAACACCTCGGGGAAGTCGATGCCTTTCATACCGTGATTCTTCATAATCTCGCGGCGCTTTTCGGGGTTGATGGTGTACCAGTCGTATGAACGAACGAAGGGGTAAACGCAGACCCATTTCTCGGGGTCAATACCCTTAGCGAAGGAGGGAGTGTGACCGGCTGAGAATTCAGCATCGCGGTGCACGCCCATTGTTGACCACACAATCTTGGTGCCGAAGAAAGCATCGGTACGGCGGATATCGCGGATTGCTGCCTGAAGTTCCTCAGGCTTATCGCCGTGAACCCACACCATAACATCAGCGTCATTGCGCATTGCTGAAACATCGTAGAAGCCACGAACGGTGACTCCGCGAGACTTCAAATTTTCGACCACAGCGTTGAGCTCTGCAGTTGCTTCTGTTGAGTTAGCGGTAGCACTCGGTGCGCCTTCGCGGGCAAAAACAGTGTAAAGAGCGTAGTGGAACTGGCTGTCTCCCTCCGCTACCTCACCGGGGCGCTGCCCCTGGATCTTGCCGTGAGCGTCCTTGGCGGTGGGCATAGCGGGACGTCCGTGTGCGCTGTGAGAATACGCGGGGTGTGAACCGCCAGCGGTTTCGTGTGCGTGCTCTTCGGGCTTGCCGTGGTGTGCCATGTGAATAATTCCTTTCATTTCACAGCTTGTGCGTGAGTTTGCCGGGCACCGTTTTGCGGTGCAGGGCTAATAGTGTGCCGGTTGTTCTCAACCAGCAAGTCTTTAGTGGTGGTTCAACAGTTCATCGGCGTATGCTTCGATGACAGCGTGAGTGTCTTTGGTAACCGCTACAAGTCCGGTGCCCGAAAGCCATGCTCCAACGGCGCAGACTCCCTCTAGCTGGTCCAGTGACTGTCTAAAGGCAACGATCTTTTCTTTATGACCGGCTTTAGGCGCGGGCATCGCGCCCTGCCAACGCACAACGTCGGCGTCCACCAGTTGTTTGGGAGAGATATTAGTGCCCAGCAACTTTGAGGCATCATGCAGTGCCAGCGTAATGAGCTGATCATCGTGCAAGGCTACCTCGCTCAGCGGCGAGTTGGCGTCGCTGGAGCGGCCGTACGACAGGCGGACAACGTGGCGTCCTTCGCCCAGTTTGTCGGCAACCCACTGCCATTTTGCCGATGCGTGGGTTAGGGCTTTTGCGCGAACGTTCGTCACCTGATCTGAAATGAGCAGGCCGGTGCCGCGCGGTGCGCGATCAAGTTCAGGCTTATCAACGACCAGTGAGACCAAAGCAATTTCGGGCCCGGCCTTGATGGAGGGCACCGCGTGTGCGGGAAGGTGCGAGCCCAAAATACGCACAGCGGTGGGACCGTCTGTTGCCATGACGAGATTGGGTGCTGAGATAGCGATAGGACGCGCCCCCACATCCGAGCGGCGCTGGATTAAGGTCCACTCCCCTGTCACGGGATCACGGTCTACAGCAATAACGTTGAACCCCGTCATGATGCGCACGTGCATGCGCTGCAAATCTTGCACCAAAGCCTCAGACAGCTGGTTCATGCCACCCTCGATACCCGCAACGGCAGACCCCGCGGGAGCCGCTTTACGAATGGAGCCCGCCGCTGCAGCCAAAGAACCCAGGCGCAGCATTGCGTCCTTGAGGCCAGGAGTCACAACATCAACATCGAGCTTATCGGGGTGCACCGAGTGAACACCTGAAACTACAGGCGCTACCAGATTATCCAGCACCTGTTGACCCATACGTGCCCGTACCAGCTCACCCAGCGTTTTAGCCTTCGCTCCCACGGATGCTGGCAAAAACTTATCCATGCGAGCGCGAGCAATACCGCTGGCGCTCAGGGTAGCTTTCAAGGCGGGATCATCAAAGCTGCCGGGAATACCCATCAAACCGGTGCTGGGCGAAGGCTTAGCTCCCGTGGGAAGATACAGCCAGGAACCCAAGCTATTCGGCAACACAATTTTATCTTTGAGCCCCAGCTCCTGTAGCAAATCAGAGACAACCGTAGAGCGCGTTGCAAAAGATTCAGCACCGGCATCCAGCACCATACCCGCAAGCTGGTGGGAGCCCACCGCACCACCTAAGTGCGCTCGCCCCTCAACAACGGTGACTTTAAAGCCCTTGCGTGCCAGCATGCGAGCAGAGAGCAAACCGGCGATGCCGCCACCTACGACGAGCACACTTTGTTCGGTTGATGATGAAGCGGGTGAAACTGCCATGATTCTTACTTCTTTGTGTTCGTATGGATGTATGAAACGAGATCGGTGAGAACCTGAGGGTCGGTGCTCGGCGGTACGCCGTGACCGAGATTAGCGATGTGAGTCGGAGCTGCCTGAGCTGACTCAAGCACCTGGTCGACGTGCGCGAACAGGGCTTCACTTCCCGAGGCAAGCAGCGCGGGGTCGATGTTGCCCTGAAGAGGGATGCCGCCGCCCAGTCGACGGTTAGCTTCGGAGAGGCTCAGTCGGTAGTCAACGCCCATGACGTCGGCGCCAGCCTCATGCATTGCGGGTAGAAGTTCCGCGGTGCCTGTTCCAAAGTGGATGCGGGGAACACCGAATTCTTCGACCATCGACAGCGCGGTTGCTGAGTGCTCCTGCACAAATCGGCGGTAGTCGGCCTCACCTAAAGAACCTGCCCAGGAATCAAAGAGCTGAACTGCTGATGCGCCAGCTTCAATCTGAGCACGCAGGAACTGGCCTGAGGTACGAGCAGCCCACGCGGCTAGTTTTGCCCACGCCTCAGGGTTCGCGTGCATCATGGTGCGCGGTTTGAGGTGATCGCGTGAGGGGCCACCTTCTACCATGTAGGCCGCGACGGTAAAGGGAGCGCCTGCAAAGCCAATAAGCGGGGTAGACCCAAGCTGCTCGACGGTGTTAGACACAGCTTCGCGGATAACATCAAGAGCAGAGTCTTCAAGTTCAGGTAACTTATCGATATCGCTCATGCTATCGATTGCCACATCAAGCACGGGGCCACGACCGGGCACGATATCAACGTTGACGCCGGCAAGCTTCATCGGTACCACAATGTCCGAGAAGAAAATTCCGGCATCCACCTGGTGACGGCGCACGGGCTGTACCGTAATTTCAGCAGCCAATTCAGGGTTCAGGCAGGAGTCCAGCATCGGAATACCTTCGCGTACCTTACGGTACTCAGGTAGCGAGCGTCCTGCCTGACGCATAAACCACACGGGTGTGTGTGCGGAGGCGCGCCCCGTCAGAGCTTGCAACATTGCGGAATCCGCGGTGTTCGCCGCGCGCAGTGGATGCTGCGGTGAAAGCAGTGAGAGATGTGCATCCGTCAGTAGCGGACGCTGGTTTAAAGAATTAGGCATATTCACCATTGTGCCAATTAATGAGCTGAAGTTTGCAGACACAGTGTCACCGAAAGTACCGGCATGGCGTTTTGTCCCCTGCCCCGCAGGTTTTCGGACCCTTCATACATGCGTCCTGACAAAAACTTAGGTAATGCTTCAGACGCTCTTACCTCACAAATTAACGGCACTTTCATCATCAATGTCTTATGCTTACAAAGGGCGAATCACCTCAGGGACAAGCAGTGCACTCGCCCGTTGCTCTTTTTGCAAACGGCCTTAAAGACTTCTCTCGGTGACAATCCGGCGGCAAAAACAACGGGCGGCAAACTGGCTGGGTCTGGCATGAATCGTCCTGGGAGCGAAGCGAACCGGGAGAGAAGGACTGTTTGCCGCCGCTGTGTTTGCGAAGGACTTTACACTCCCGATAAATCGATCCCTAGCATCTACATACGATAGCTACCCGCAGAGCACGTAAGAATCCCCTTATTCCTTCACTATTTTTAGCAATCTGCACCCCACCTCGCTCCCTCTTATGGGTACAGCATTCCCTGTATTAGCTATCTAATAGGGCAGAACCCAAAATATTTGATACTGTTGATGAGTTCTCGAAATAAGAACCTAAATTTTCATGACAATATTTACCCTTGTAGCATCGCACCAGTCAGTTGACTTAGAAACCGTTGCCCAGTTGAGCAACGGTGTTATTGGTCTACCTGAATATTTGCGTGAAGAAAATATTGATGGATCTGTGGTCTTATCAACATGCAACCGTCTTGAACTTTACGTTGAGGTAACCACCCCACCTTCTTCAACCGAGCAATTTATTGCTACTCAGGTAGCAACTATCAGCGAAAAGATATTTGATTATATTGCTCGCACGTCATCGCTTTCTTTGTCGGTTGTAGCTACCAGCTTTGAAACATTTATCGATGACAGAGCCGCGCACCACCTCTTTACGGTGGCATCCGGCCTGGAATCGGCTGTTGTCGGTGAGCGCGAAATTACCGGTCAGGTACGACGCGCTATTTCAACCGCTCAAGACGATGGCTACGCTACGGGTAATCTGGTACGACTTTTCGACAGGGGCGCGCACACCGCTCGTCAGGTGGGTCAGCAAACTGCCCTGGGTTCACGTGGACGCTCGGTTGTCTCCGTGGCTCTTGATTTGGCTGACGAAGTTTCTGACAGCGATTGGGCACACCGCACCGCGTTGGTCTTCGGCACCGGTGCATACGCGGGCGCCACGATGGCAGCTCTACGCGATCGAGGGTGCACCGAAATTTATGTGTATTCCCGTTCAAACCGCGCAGAAACGTTCACCGAAAAACGCGGCGGCTCCCCTGTTCCTCTTGATCAGCTACATCCGGCCATGGAAAAAGCTGATGTCATCATTGGTTGCTCGGGAGGTTCCACTCCCCTGCACCCCAACGAAATTCCTGCGGGCAAGCGCGTCATTCTAGACCTTGCCCTCACCCGAGATTTTGATCCCGCTGTGGCTGACATGCCAGAGATAGACCTCATCACCTTGGAGTCTGTCCGATTGGCTGCCCCCGAGGAAACAGCGGAATCAGTAGAAACGGCACGCACCATCGTTAACGCCGCCAGCGCAGACTTTGCGCAAAAAGAAAAGGCGAGAAACGTGGATGCTGCTATCGTTGCTCTCCGAGCACACACAATGTCTGTTCTTGAAACCGAACTGCAAAAAGTTCGCGGTCAGTTTGGTTGCGGCGCCGCCGCAGAACAGGTGGAGTTTGCAATGCGTCGCATGGTGAAGTCTTTGCTTCACACCCCAACAGTACGCGCGCGTGAGCTAGCTCAAGAAGGTCGCACAGCAGATTATATTGCTGCACTCGATGCTCTCTACGGCATTGATGTTCAGCAGCCCCAAGTCTCTGAGCAGAAGCGTAACGCTTCTTAGCGACTTCGTTGGTAGGACGTTAAACAAACCCCCGCTGTGTAACGAATTCCTGCTGATCTTGCATGTATTTACATCTAGACCAGGATATTAAAAATGGCTGAAGCAAAAACTCGTAAACCGCGCCGCGTTTCTTCTAAGGAAGGTAGCGGCACCGTTCGTCTACCTAAGGCACTTCGCCGCAAGCAGTTGCTTGCTAGCGCTCTTCGTGTGTTCTCGTCGCAGGGCTACCATGTGACCACTATGGAACATGTGGCAGAAGAAGCTCAGGTTTCAAAGCCCGTGCTGTACCAGCACTTCACCGGCAAACAGGATCTTTATCTGGCGGTTTTGGATGAGCAGATTTCAGATTTTGTTTCTGCTGTGACATCTCCGCTGTATGAAACCGAAGTGAATCGTGACCGTGTTGAGGGCATGCTCATGGCTTTCTTCGACTTCACTCGTTCAAACCCTCAGGGCTACCGTCTGATTTTTGAGTCAGATGTGCACGGAGATCTCATGGTTCAAGACCGCGTCGAAGAACTGTACCGCTCCATTGCGCAGCATATTGCAGATATTCTCGGACCGAATGCCGGTCTTGCACAGGAACAGGCGATTCTGCTCTCCCGCACTCTCTCGGGCATGGCGCTGAGTGCTACCCAGCACGCGTTGCAAAGCGGCATGAGCCCCGCCGAACTTGATCAGGTTGGCAAACTCGTGTTCAAGCTTGCCTGGGGTGGCGTCTCAATTATTGACGAAGACTGGATGTAAAAGTTTTTCTGTTCTCTGTTAGAGATGCGGCGATACACCGCCGAACCGATAACTGTAGACTGATTCACAGTGTACGTTGTCTCTCGACATCCAATACATCAGAAAGGTACACTTCCGATGGATATCAAAATTGGCGTTCAGCACGTTCAGCGTGAAATTGTTATTGAAAGCCAAGAGTCTTCAGAGACCATCAAGGCTCAGGTAGCTCAGGCACTTTCAGAAGGCGGCGTCCTTGAACTGACCGACAGCAAGGGTTCAGTGACTCTGATTCCTGCGGCTCAGATTGGTTACGTTGAGCTCGGCGCTGAGAACAAGCGTCGTATTGGCTTCGGCTTCGCTGAATAGAATTTCACATATTCGGTTTTAAACCGGTGGTGAGCGTCAATAGTTTTACGCTCACCACCGGTTTTTTGTGTACTTTTCAGCGTGATTTTTATCGGGGTTTTGGCTCTTTGTTCGGTGAAACGTATAGACTAGTGAAGTCTCTTGATGTGGTTGCCCGGTCGTTTCTAAGATTATTTACACCAAAGACATTTTGATGTGTTCGCTCATAACGAGCCCATCACGCATTTTCCGCGATCGGCTTCCTCGTATGTATTGTGCGCTGTAGAGCGCTATTTATCATTTCTAAGGAATTTCGACGTGTCGGAAGAAAATAAGACTTTTGTTGATTACGGGGTGCGCGAAGATATCGCCGCTGCCCTCGCTGAAAAGGGCATTACTACCCCTTTTCCTATTCAGGCGCTGACTTTGCCTGTTGCACTGGATGGTCATGACATTATTGGTCAGGCTAAGACCGGTACCGGTAAGACTCTGGGTTTCGGTCTTCCCGCTATCCAGCGTGTTGTAGGACGCGATGATGAAGGCTGGGCAAAGCTAAAGTCTCCGGGTGCTCCTCAGGCTTTGATTGTGGTGCCTACCCGTGAGCTGTGTGTTCAGGTGGGTGCTGATCTGAAGGCAGCTGCTAAGCAGCGTAACGCTCGTATTGAGACTCTCTACGGCGGTACTCCCTACGATCCGCAGGTCAAAGCTCTTGAAAAGGGCGTTGAAATTATTGTGGGCACGCCCGGCCGTTTGATTGATTTGCACCGTCAGCACCATTTGAACCTGTCTCAGGTGAAGATTGTGGTTCTTGATGAAGCCGACGAAATGCTTGACTTGGGCTTCTTGCCCGATGTTGAAAAGCTGTTGGCGGCTTTGCCTGAGGTACGCCAAACGATGCTGTTCTCGGCAACTATGCCCAGCCCGGTACTCACCATGTCGCGCCGTTATATGAATAAGCCCATGCACATTCGTGCAGAAGCACCCGGCGACGATTCAAAGACCAAGGCTTCTATCCGTCAGGTCATCTACCGCGCGCATCCTTTGGATAAAGATGAAATGGTGGGGCGTATTTTGCGTGCAGAAGGACGCGGGCGCACCATCATCTTCACCAAAACTAAGCGCAGTGCGGCAAAGCTGTCTGAAGAGCTCATTAATCGCGGTTTCGCGGCTGCTGCTCTGCACGGCGATTTGAATCAGAGTGCGCGTGAAAAGGCGCTGAAGGCTTTCCGCGATTCTAAGATTGATATTTTGGTAGCTACGGATGTGGCTGCCCGCGGTATCGACGTTGACGACGTCACCCACGTCATCAACTACCAGATGCCTGAGGACGAAAAAACCTACACGCACCGCATCGGCCGTACCGGTCGCGCTGCGAACAAGGGTACCGCAGTAACCTTCGTTGATTGGGAAGACGTACCGCGCTGGAAGTTCATCAACCAGGCACTTGAGCTCAATGTTCCTGAGCCGGTTGAGACCTATTCTTCATCTCCTCATCTGTTCACTGACCTGGATATTCCCAAGGGCACCAAGGGTAAGTTGCCTCAGGAAGAGCAGACCCTCGAAGGCATTGGATCACAGCGTAAAGACATCGAAGGACGCGGCGGACGCGATTCCAACCGTGATTCACGCTCGGGTGGTCGTACAGGCGGTCGCGGTTCACGCGATAAGAGCTCACGTTCAAGCGAGCGTCCCTCTCGCAACCGTCGTCGCACCCGTTCAGGCGAAAACGGTGACAACACCCAGACATCTGAGCACCGCGAGAGTGCTGAGCAGAAGTCTTCGTCATCAGCTTCTTCGCGTCGTCGCACTCGCGGTGGGGAGGGCAAGCCTGAACGTACCAAGTCTGTAGAGAAAACTGAAAACGGTGCCCGCCGACGCCGTCGCCGCCGTAAGCCTGCCTCCGAGACCGAATAGGATTCGTTGTTGACTCGTTTCGATGTTGATGGCCACTGCATGGTGGTTCAAGCTGACAACTTGGCGTACCTCGCCGAGCTTCCAGACGCGTCCTTCACCATGATTTATATTGACCCGCCGTTTAATACCGGTAAGGTTCAGACCCGTCGCACCCTCACCACTAAACCTGTAGAAGAGGGTGAGGGCGACCGGGTTGGTTTCGCGGGAAAATCGTATTCTTCGGTGCTCGCTCAGCTGTCGAGTTATTCAGATACTTTTGAGGATTACTGGGCTTTTTTGGAGCCGCGTATTCGTGAGGCTCATCGTCTGTTGGCAGAAGATGGAACCCTGTATCTTCACCTTGATTGGCGAGAAGTGCACTACGCAAAGGTCATGTGCGACATGATTTTTGGACGCGAGTGCTTTTTGAACGAGATCGTGTGGGCCTATGACTTTGGTGCTAAGTCGACTAAACGTTGGCCGACCAAGCACGACAATATCTTGGTCTACGTGAAGAATCCCGATCAGTATTATTTCAATACCGATGAGGTAGACCGTGAGCCGTACATGGCTCCGGGCCTGGTCACGGCTGAAAAAGCTGCTCGTGGAAAGCTACCTACTGACGTGTGGTGGCATACGATTGTCTCCCCCACCGGTAAAGAAAAGACGGGTTATCCGACTCAGAAGCCGCTGGGCCTGTTGCGCCGTATGATTGCAGCTTCTACTCGTGAGGGCGATTGGGTACTAGATTTCTTTGCCGGTTCTGGCACCACTGGTGCAGCGGCAGCAGAGCTGGGACGACGTTTTGTGTGTATCGATCAGAACCCGCCCGCTATCAAGGTCATGAAAAAACGGTTGAATACCGTGGGAGTGCGTAAAGCGAAGCTCCTCACCGAGATGGGTGAGAACGTCAGTGCGGTCTATGACAAGCACAAGTCTGCTCGCGCTATTGAAAAACGCATCGAAGCCGAGACTGCTGTTCTTGAAGCCCGACGCAAAGAACGGGCTGAACGCAAGCGAGCCAAACAGCAACGGTTAGCTGAACAAGCGGCAGTTGCGCCGGCTATGGGTGCTGAATAGACTTTCGTAGGCTCGGGCTTCGCGCCGGTTTTCCTCATCCACAGACAGGAAAAGCGGTGGTCGTTTCTTCTAGGAAGAAATGACCACCGCTTTTGTTAATGCAACCGCTAGAGTCTAGGCAGCGGGTGCCTGCTCTTTTTGGACCGGGGCCTGGGCAGGTTGCGAGATGACAGGAGCGGTAGACGCTGAGATGTTACCGGCGCTGTCTGCAACGCGTACCGCGTACTGGCCAGCGTCCGATGCCTCAACCTCATAGGTGGTGTTCTTAGTGGTAGCAATGACGCGACCATCTCGAATAATCTGGTAGGTAACGCCCCACTCCGAGCTGCGAGTCCAGTTCAGAACATCTTTGTCGTCCTGACGCTTAACCTGGAGATTAGTAGCTGATGCAGGCGCTGCAGCGTCACGCGGGGTGAAGCGAGCAAAACCAACGGTCTTCTGGACACCGCGGGTGCTCAGCGATGAATTGATATCGCCACCGATCCACAGAGTACCGGTTGAATCAACGAATGATTCCCACACGCCAAAGCCGCTACGGCCGCTGACATTGATGTTGAAGTCAGGGATGATATCGCCGGTGGTTGCGTCCACTGCAGTGACGAGGCGAACCTTATGAATATTGGTGTTTTCACGCCAGGGGTTGTTGTGAGTCTTAGCGTCTTCGTAGATGAAGTCGCCACAGTGGCACGCACCGTAGATCACGTTGCCCGACTTATGAAGGTCTTGGAAGTCGCCACCAGCCTTGGTGATGTGCGAACGAACGCGTGAAAGATCCTGCTTGGAGTACTGCGCAATCAGGTGCTCGGCGCCACCGGTCCACACGGTGTTACCGGCATCCTGCACGTCGAACTGGAAGCCAGCATTGCTCATGCCCCATGACGGCGGAATGTAGGAAAGATCCCACTTCCAGTCACGAGCGAGCTTACCGGTGGTCGGATCAAGCTCAGCCAGCTTGTGCGAGGATGCGCCGTGGTTAGTAGTGAAGTAACCCGCAGCGTAGACCTTACCGCCATCTTCAGCGGCGCTAATACCGTTGACAGTACCGTTGAAGTTAGGACGCCAGTTCCAGTCAACACCGCCGGTCTTAAGGTTGAATCGGGTTGCGCTACGTGCGTAGGTAGTCGCCTCTGAAGTATTACCCTTCACGTGGGTGAAGGAGCCACCTGCGTAGAGGTAGTCGCCTGACACCTGCAGGGTACGAACGGAGGTGATACCGGTCTTGAGGTTGTTCTCAAAACGAATGTTCCAGGTGTTATCAATCTGGCCAGTGTGAGCGTCCAGAATGACAAAGCCCGCTGCCGGAGTGCCGTTAACTTCGGTGAACTCGCCACCTACAGCCAAGCGTCCGCCGGGCAAAGCTTCAAGAGCCTTAATCTGACCGTTGAAAGTGGGCTTGAAACCTTCTACGAGTTCAGCGGAGTTCACATCAAAACCAGCCAAGTAAGACTGGTCGACGCGAGCACCTGCGTTGTTTTCAAGGTACTTGAAGTCACCACCGGTGAAGACGATACCGTCAACCTCGGTAATCGCCTGAACATAGGTGTTCATCTCGTTGACGTTGCCGCTTGCGGTTTCCTCAGAAGTACGCCACTTCCACGCATCGGAGTAGTTGCTGGGCAAGTTAGGCTGAGTCTTCTCAGCAGTGCCCTCAGCGCCCACAGCGTCAAAGTGAAGATCTGCCTGAGTCAGGTGCGGACGAATGTATACCTGGGTAAAGGGCAACGGCGCTGAGCCGGTCTTTGAGTACAGGTATGAGTTTGCATCCTGGCTACCGCCTACAAAGCGCGAACCGTACTGGAAGCCAATGTTCCAACCGGTGTCTTTAGTGGCGTTAAAACGCATGGTGTTCTGACGCTCTAGAGGCTCTGAAAAGATGCGGTTGTAGTCCTGGCTAAAGGTATAGGTGCTCTGACCAGGAGTGTTGAAGCTGACCTTGTTCCACTCTGCGTAACCGCGAAGTGCCCAGGTCCAGTTTTCAACGCGACCGCGAGTTGCGCGACCTTCCTGCCACTGCGTGCCGTCTGCGGTGTAGGAACGACGAAAACGTACACCGTCCTGGTACTCAGAGGGCTTTTGACCGTTAGCCAAAGCATCAACGGTTTTTGAAGGAAGCTGTACCGGCTTGAAAGCATCGGTACCGTCGGGGTTCGACGCGAGGTCAGCTACGTTGCCTTTACCATCGTAATCTTCAGACCAGCCTTCGCGACCGCGGCCAATCATGACCCAGCCACCGCCGTCGGTTTCCTGATCACAGTAGAACTGGGCAGGTGCGTCCATCTGCGGCGTATAGAGCCAGTAAGAACCGGACTGCGAGTCAGGGTTCTGCTGCTTAATATCAAAGCAGGACGCAGCTGCTTTCTCTGATGATGAACCGTCGAAAGTGTTTGTTGTTTCTTCAGTATCTACTGCGTAGGACGCGGGTAGAACGGTTGAGAGCATGGTGAGAGCAGCCAAAGATGAGGCAACTCCCACGAGTTTTTTAGTGTATGTCATTTCTATTCTTTAAACGTTCTTAACATTTATGCATAAGAAATTACTGAGAGCCGCATAATTTATAGTTCCGTATTCTTTACCGGTCAAAATCAACCTTGAACGACAATCACCTCTCAGAGAGGTTTTGCTTTCCAGGCACGGCCAGAACTTCCTATTTTCTGGCTTGACTAGACTTTTTGCTATTTACAGGCAAGACTTCACAGCGGAATTCCCCGACAGCAAACATAAAGTGCGTAACTTATAAACAATGCACAACATTTCCCCGAAGGCATGTTTAGCATCCCCAAATAAGATTCCCTACCTCATAGAGTAGATGAACCTACTGACAAGTAAAGTTATCTGCATCGCAAATGAACGCTTTGTAGGCTTAACTAGCGTAGAACCTGAGCAAGAACCACAAAGTAGTGGACAAAAAGGAGGCAGACAAAGGTCTACCTCCTTGTACGTCTCTATGACAGATCTACTGAGAGAACGATGAGAGCTCGCGTATTCTCTGAATTGCCTGCGCATTCGTCGTGTTCTCACCCAAGACATTGGGTTTACCGGTTCCGTGGTAATCAGAAGAACCAGTCACCAACAAATCATGCTGCCGCGCGATCTCCAGCAACACGTTTCGATCTTCCGGAGAATTATCGCGATGATAGATTTCCAGTCCGGCAAGACCCGCATCAATCATTTCTTCAATGAGCTCTACAGACGCAACTTTTCCACGAGATCGGGCCCTGGGGTGGGCCATCACCGGAACTCCCCCGGCATCGCGTACTAAGCGCACCGCGTCCACCGGGTGCACTGCGTAATGAGGAACGTAGTAGCCACCATGAGGAGTCAGTAAAGAAGCAAAGGCATCGGATCGAGTAGCAACAACACCGGCTTCGACCAGGGCATCGGCAATATGCGGACGCCCCACGGTCGCGCCTTCCCCCACCCATTGTTGAACAGATTCCCACGTGATGGGGTAATCACGGCTAATCAGCTCCACCATTTTCTGCGCACGGGTGAGCCTAGAATCGCGGGCTTTAGCGATTTCAGCCAACAGCGCCTCATTGCGCGGGTCGTGACAGTACGACAACAGATGCACACTTAGCCCGGCCGTTGCACACGAGACTTCCATCCCCGGCAAGAAATCCAGTTCAAGCTCACCAGCAAGCTCTTGGGCGCGAGCCCACCCCACCGTGGTATCATGGTCGGTCAATGCAAAGCCTGTGAGCCCCGTAGCCGCAACCTCGCGAACAAGCTCATCCACGGTTTGTGTGCCATCCGATAGCACAGAATGCAGGTGAAGATCGTATGCCATAGCTCCACTTTAGCCAATCAGAGGAGTTTATGGTGGGCGCGCATCCGGTGAGGCACATAAAGCCAGTGAACGTTGGGCGTAGCTAGCACAGTCGCGCCCAAGGTCGTACAGTGGAGAGCATGACTGAAGAAACTATCCCTCAAAATATTGAAGAACGCGTCAATAACCGTTCGCAGCCTCCTACATCGCAGGCTTTCAAAGATTTCATGGCATCAAACTGGGCGCCTGCCGATTCAACCCTGCCCGAACGCGCAGAGGTTGCAGATTTTGCGGCGAAGCGTCGCGTTGCTCTTTCCCAGCGTTTTGCAGGTGAGCGTCTGGTGATTCCTGCCGGCCCGCTCAAGGTTCGTTCTAACGACACCGACTACCGTTTTCGCCCGCACTCAGCATTCGCGCACCTCACTGGTTTAGGTGTAGACCATGAGCCCGACGCCGTACTCGTGCTGGATCCCGTTGACGAGGGAACAGGCGATAACGGCTCGCATCACAAGGCAACCCTGTACTTTACACCGCTGGCAGGACGCGAAAGCGAAAAGTTTTATGCTGACCCCCGCTACGGCGAATTCTGGATTGGTCCGCGCCCCACGCTTGCCGGCATCGAAGCTGAATACGGCATCAAAACCGCTGATTTAGCTGAACTCGAAGTCGCTGTCACCAAGAACGCAGGCAACGAGGCTCTAGGCGGCCTTCGCATCCGCCTGGTCCGCAACGTGGATCTCAACGTCGATGCCCTTATTGATACTTCGCGTTACAACACCGGCGTAGATTTGGAACAGTCCGACAATCTCGACGGTGAGCTCACCGAAGCACTGAGCGAAATCCGTCTGGTTAAGGACGAGGTTGAGCTTGCAAACCTGCGCCGCTCCGTCGCATCCACCATTGCTGGTTTTGAAAAGATTGTGGAGTCATTCCCCCGGGCAACCGCGCACCGCCGCGGCGAGCGCATCGTTGAAGGCGCATTTTTTGCGCAGGCACGTGCAGAGGGAAACGACTTGGGCTATGACACCATTGCGGCTTGCGGTAATAACGCAACGATTCTGCACTGGATTCATAACACCGGCACTGTCGATGAGGGCAAGTTGATTCTGGTGGATGCCGGTGTTGAGGATGATTCGCTTTACACCGCCGATATCACCCGAACTTTACCTGTCAACGGTAAGTATTCAGAGGTTCAGGCGAAGGTTTATAACGCTGTTCTTGAGGCTGCGGATGCGGCCTTCAAGGTGGCAGTGCCGGGCAATAAGTTCCGCGATGTTCACCAGGCCGCTATGGAAGTTCTGGCGGCTCGCCTTGAAGAGTGGGGTCTGTTGCCTGTCTCTGCTGAGGTTTCTTTGTCTGAACAGGGCGGTCAGCATCGCCGCTGGATGCCTCACGGTACCTCGCATCATCTCGGCTTGGATGTGCATGACTGTGCACAGGCTAAGCGAGAGCTCTACATCGATGGTGTGATTGAACCCGGCATGGTTTTCACCATTGAGCCCGGTTTGTACTTCAAGGAAGAAGATCTCGGCATTCCTGAAGAATATCGCGGCATCGGCGTGCGTATTGAGGACGATGTTCTGATTACTGAAGACGGCAATGAGAACCTCTCGGCTGCGCTACCTCGCACCGTTGAGGATGTTGAGGCGTGGATGGCTGACATCCTCAAATAACCTGCGGTAGGTTCGCCTTATATAAAGGTGGCGTCCTTTCCTTGAACTGGAAAGGACGCCACCTTTATCTATGAGTGGAAAGTCTTAGTTTTGATTTTCCTCGGGCTTGCGAATAGTTGCCTCGTATTCTGCGGGGTCTTCTATACGCTTACCGTACTTTTGCAAAGGCTTTTCATTGCGTACAGCTTCAACAGCGGGGTTTGTTTCGGGTGAAGTCGGTGCCTGACGAATCATTGCCTCGTATTCTGCGGGGTTATTCACGCGTAAACCGAACTTAGAGGCGCTGCCTTCTTGCGCTGTGGGAGGGGCGAATTCGGCGCTCTGGCGAGTTTCCTCGCGAGGCTGGGACTGCTCAGGAGCCACATACGAGCCGTGCTGTTCTGCCGCGTGCTGGTCATTTTGCGGGCTGGCATTCCAGGGTTCAGGCTGGTGATGCGGTGAAGGCTGTGCTGGCGAGTTGGTAGGACGCTGCCACTGAGGATATCCCGGACCATTGGGCTGCTGGTGCGACTGGCTTGGCTGACCCGCAGGGTGATGGGGTGCACCGTAGTTTTGACCGCCGCTGTGTTGCGAGTTGAACTGCTGAGGCACACCGAATCCGGGCACACCCAGTACTTGACGTGCCTGGTGCGCAATGGGACCAACCGCCATGAGGTCATAGGAGTCAGCAATCATCTGCGGGCGGGTAACAATGGATCCGCGGCTCTTGTTGCGGGAGACCGATAAAACGCCTGACAGCATCCAAAATGCTATACCCAGCGGAATAGCGGTCAGAGCATTTGCCAAGAATGAAGTATTGGTAACAAGTGCCATAATCACCGAAATGAAACCACCGAAAACAGCACCTGAGACAGCCCCTGAGATTGCGGCTTTAGGGTAGGTCATTTTGCCAGCAATCAACTCAACCTGGCGAATATTGTTTCCCACAATAAAGAGACCTTGCACCGGCACGCCAGCTTCAGACAGGCGAGCTACAGCCTGATTGATCTCATCACGGTTCTTGAAAGTACCGATTTTCTGGCCGTCCGGAATGCTATTTCCATTCAGTGCTACGTTTTCGATGTGAACTTGTTCCATGCCCTCTATTTTTCAGGACTTTTGCTCTTTGTCACAGGAGAAACCTCACGTTATCGCCACCGGTGAAAACAGCGGAGGTTTAACCGGGTGTATTGCCCCACAAACTCTGTAACTCAACTGTATTTTGTGACTGCTTGCCCCTAGTCTTATAGATGTGAGTAGTGCACCAAATAAGATTTTTATTGCCCGCCTTCTAGGCCTCGACGTTTTTGACCCGATGGGCGACCGCCTGGGTCGATTACGCGATGTTGTCGTGCTCAAACGTAATTTTGGTTCGGCAGCGTCCGTCTCTAGTTCTTTGCCTTCTATTGGCAAAGAACCCGTTGTGGTCGGCATCGTTATTGAGGTGCTGGGCAAAAAACGTATTTTTGTGCCAATGACACGCATTACTTCAATTGATTCCACCCAGGTGATTTCGACAGGCCTGGTGAACCTGCGCCGATTTGAACAGCGCGGTTCTGAGGCGCTGGTTGTGGCTGAACTTTTTGATCGTCGCGTCAAAATGACGGACGGTTCTGAAGAGGCAATTATCGAGGACGTAGCGATGGAACAGCGTCGCAACGGTGACTGGATTATTTCTGAGCTCTTTGTTTCTCGAGGCAACGGCCACACCGGTCTGATGCGTCGCCGTAAAGAGTCCATGATTATTGACTGGCACGAGGCAATTGTCTCTACCGACCATGAGCCGCAGGCGGCAACATCCTTCGTGGCTAATCACGAAGATACCCAGGCAGCAGACCTTGCGGACGCTCTGCACGAGATGAATGACAAGCGCATGATTGAAATTGCGCAAGAACTTCAAGACGAGCGCCTGGCAGACGTTATGCAGGAGCTGCCTGAAGACGATCAGGTTGAGATTCTGTCGAACCTTGACGTTGAACGCGCGGCTCAGGTGCTTGAAGAGATGGAACCCGACGATGCTGCCGACCTTCTGAACGAGCTGACGGACAACCAGCGCGAAGAGTTGCTCAAGCTCATGGAGCCCGAAGAGGCAGACGACGTCCGACGCCTTCTGGAATATGAGGAAGGTACTGCTGGTTCACTGATGAACCCCGTCCCCATCATCCTGCCACCCGAGGCTACCGTAGCTGAGGCGCTGGCGCATATTCGTCAAGAAGAAATCTCGCCGGCGATGGCTGCGGCGGTTCTGGTAGCGCGTCCTCCGCTAGAGACACCCACCGGTAAATATTTGGGCATGGTTCACATGCAGCAACTGTTGCGCGTTCCGCCGTCCGTTCAGGTAGGCACGCTCTTGGATAGCTCCATTGAGCCGGTCTCAGATATGTCGTCGATGGAAGAAATCTCCCGTATTTTGGCGACCTACGACCTCACTCTGCTCCCCGTTGTGAACGACGCTAACCGCCTGGTCGGCGCTATTACTATTGACGACGTTCTCGATGCGATTCTGCCAGAGGACTGGCGTACATACGATGACGGAACCCCCATTCGAAAGGTAGGACGCCGCTATGAGTGATAAAAACCGTGACCGTTTCGGTTCGCTGAGCACCCCTCAACAGGCCAAGCGTCCTTCACTTTTGCCTAAGCCAAACCCCGATTCTTTCGGGCGTATGACCGAAGGTTTTGCGCGCTACATGGGTACTCCGCAGTTTTTGCTGTGGATGACTTTGTTCTGTGCCATCTGGATTGGGTGGAACACGCTGGCGCCAGAGAGTATGCAGTTCGATCCGCGCTCTTTGAACTTCACACTGCTCACGCTCATGCTGTCATTGCAGGCGTCCTACGCTGCGCCGCTGCTACTTTTGGCACAGAACCGTCAGGATGACCGCGACCGCGTTGTTGCGACCGAAGACCGCAAGCGTGATCAGCAAAATCTGGAGGAGACCGAGTATCTGACCCGTGAAATCGCGTCCTTGCGCATTGCCCTTCGCGAAGTTGCCACCCGCGACTTTGTGCGTAGCGAACTCAAAGACATGCTCGAAGAAATCATGGAAATGCAGCAGCATGAGAAAAATCATGAGTCAGCTACGGATGATGATGAGCAGGATTATCAGCGTAAAGACCGCGAGGTCAAGCTCGTCAAAGACCTAGATGAAGACGACGAAACTATCGAAAAGAAGTGATGTCATGAGCGATCACGAATCGCTTGATACCGCGCTGATGCGCGCCCTCGATACCGTTATTGACCCCGAACTGCGTAAGCCCATTACCGAGGTTGGCATGGTGGATTCGGCTACAGTCAGCGAAGGTGTTGCCACCGTGGCGGTTCTGCTGACCATTGAGGGTTGCCCGCTCAAAAACACTATTGAGCAGGATGTACGCGAGGCTGCCCTGACAGTGGACGGCATCGAACAGGTGGATGTTCGTATTGGCTATATGAGCCCCGAGCAGCGAAGCGAGCTCAAAAAACTTTTGGGTCACAGCTCCCGCGCTAATCCTTTTGCCAGCCCCGATTCTTTGACCAAGGTTTATGCGGTGGTGTCGGGCAAAGGCGGCGTTGGCAAGTCCTCAGCAACAGCAAACTTAGCTGCCGCGATGGCATCTGCCGGGCTCAAAGTTGGTGTGGTCGATGCCGATGTTCACGGCTTTTCTATTCCAGGCTTGTTGGGCATTACGCAGCCACCCACTAAGTTAGAAGAAATGATTTTGCCGCCGGTTGTGCCGCTGCCAGAGGCTCAGCGTCAGGCCTGGGAAAAAGGACACCCCCACCAAGATCCCGGTTTCATCAAGGTCATCTCCATTGGCATGTTCGTTGAGGGCAACCAACCTATTGCTTGGCGTGGTCCTATGTTGCATCGCGCGCTAGAGCAGTTTCTGACCGATGTGTACTTTGGTGATCTGGATGTTCTGCTTTTGGATTTGCCGCCGGGTACCGGTGATATCGCGATTTCAATGGCTCAGCTTCTGCCCGGCGCTCAGCTGTTATTAGTTTCAACCCCGCAGGTGGCTGCCGTTGATGTTGCCGAACGCGCAGGTACTCTTAGCCTTCAGACAGAACAGAAAGTCGCCGGCATTATCGAAAACATGAGCGCAATGGTAATGCCCGACGGTAGCACCATGGAGGTCTTCGGTTCCGGCGGTGGAGAGGTACTCTCACAGCGTCTTCGTGATGCGTTGGGCTACGAGGTGCCGCTTTTGGGTTCGGTTCCGTTAGATGTTAGCCTGCGCAGCGGTGGGGACGCCGGTGTTCCAGTGGTGTGGAGCGCCCCCGACTCCCCTGCCGGATCAGCTATGCAGGCAGTAGCCGACCGCGTCCTTGAACAAAAGCGAGATCTCGCAGGTAAGGCACTTCCGCTGAACTTCTAGCCAATGAGCAACAGATAAAGAGCCGCCCGGAACTTATGTTCCGGGCGGCTCTTTGTACATAAAATTTTAGGTGGCTTCGATATCGAACGGAGCGAGTTTACCTGCACTCAAACGGTCAGTCTGAGAGGTACCCTGAACCGGCGCAATCACTCGCGTGCGCTGCTCAGCTGCCTGCCGCTCTCTCTCACGCTCAGCGTCGTCCTCAGCCAGCGCCTCTCGAACAATGGTGCGGGGGTCATACTGGCGAGGGTCATACTGACGCCAGTTGATGTCATCCAATACACCAGGGCCCATTGCCTCTTTGAAATCGTCTTTGGCGTCAAACGCCATACGACGAACAGACTTCACAAGTTCTTTGAGCTGTTGGGCGTATTCGGGCATGCGTTCTGGGCCGATCACCACTAGTGCGATGACGACAATGATAATAAATTCCATACCGCTAATTCCGAACACATTGAGAGATTACCAGCATTGGCGCACAAAACGCACATATAAGTGGTACGGGTCTATATGATTAGTAGGGAATCCACAGCTTTTCAGGGAGATTATCTATGGCTCAGCTAGCTCAACTCAGCGCAGCGTTCATTGAGGAGTACCCTCGACAAAGCGAGTTGATGCAGCAAACCCGTGCCGAGGGCGAGCGCAGCGGTGTCTCGGGTGTCTCCGCCCCTGTTGCTTCTTTGCTGACTGTTCTCGCGGCGGTTTCTGCTGCTCAGAATACCGTTGAGGTGGGTACAGGTAGCGGTGTATCGACGCTTGCCCTGTTAGAAGGCTTGCCCGAGGGGTCAGCGCTGACCACCATTGATATCGACTCCACCCGTGAGCAAACGGCTAAAGAAGCTATTAAGGCGGCGGGCTTTGATAAGACTCACCGGGTTCGTGCTATCACCGGGGATGCCGCCCACGTGCTCCCCCGTCTGTCTGAAAATTCCTACGATCTTGCGTTTATCGACGCAGATGCAGAACACTTTGAACACTATGTGTATGAATGTTTGGCCCTGCTCAAAACAGGGGGTCTGCTCATAGTGCATGATGCGCTCAACAACGGGGCGGTGGCTTCGCCTACTGCGCGCGATGAAGTGACTAACTCGCATCGTTCGGTGTTGAACTCGCTACGCGAAATCGACGATATTTTTGTCTCGCTGGTGCATGCTGGCTTGGGGCTGTTTCTGGTCTATAAACGTTAGATTTTCTACAGCCAATGGCTGACTTGCCTCCGGTGGGTAAAGCTCTCTTACCCCAATCTGTAGCTTTGGGAGATCGAGATATTTTTTACGGCGGGTAGTCTCCGCCACCGGGCAGTTGCTTCCAGTGCCAAAGCCAGCCAACCCACCCAGCCTGAAGCACAGCACCACTGATAATCAGCAGTGCTCTGTAGGCTCGCGATGTTGAAAGTGCAACCAGCGGCAATACAAGAACAAAAAGCGGTAGCATCATGCGGAAGGTTGAGCTCTGCGGGAACCAGAACAGCAGTAAGTAGACCGCAAAACTTGCACACCATAGTCTCAGGGCTGGGGCAAGCGTCCGTGAGGTGAGCGGCGACAATAGCACTCCGAAAAAGGCAACTACCAATGCTGCCAGTAAAAGCGGGCCAAAAACGCCGAGATAGTGTTTACTCTGTTCGATCCACGGTGCAAAGAGGTACAGGTGGCTACCGCGCCACGCTGTTTCTGTTGCTGTATAGGCATCGGGTTCTCCGGTGCGCATCCACGCTATTAAAGGCCAGAGAAGAGCGAAGGCACACACCGCCAACGCGCACACCAGCTGTACCAGGTGTTTCTTGAAAGATGTAGCTAGCTTTCTGTAGCTCAGCGCTGTACCGCCTGATTCTGTGAAGACTGTCCATGCCCACCACAGCCCAAAGGTTGCACCTAGCGGCACACCGATAGGACGCGAGAGGCAGGCGATGAGTGCAAACGGCAGGGCAAGAATATAGTGGCTGCGCAGTAAAAATAAAAGACTAGCAGCAAGAAAAATGAGGTTAAACGATTCCGCGTAGGGAATTTGCAGGACTGCGCTCACGGGTGCGAAACCAAAGACAGCAACTGCCCACAGAGCTAAGGTGTGGCGGCTACTTTGAGCTGAAGCAGCCGATACAGATTCTGGCTCCTGCCAGTTGGTTTTAGCAAGAGACTCTTTAAAGAGCAGGTAGATGACCCACGCTGCAATGAACCCGGAGATAAGAGCTACCCCAATGGCGGCACTCATATAACTAACATCAAATATTTTGGCTAGCCCACCGGAGACCATGGGATATGCAGGCATGAAAGCCCACTGGTTCTGTTCTACTACCCCGCTGGCGCTGTGCGGAAGGTGCTGGGGGTAGCCGCTAACAGCTATTTTCTCGTACCAGCCAGCATCCCAGATGCTCAAAAACTGGGCATAGCTCAGAGGACCACTACCCCAGGGGCTTGTCAGTTGTTGGCGCGCTACCGTTGAGAAAACGAACCATCCCCAAACCCTTGATGCAGCAAACACAAGAAGTACCTGCGCGAAGGCAGGCAAACCCATAAAGCGGAGTTTGGCACGCAGAAACAGTTCAACCAACCGCTGAGTTGCCTGCGGTACACGAAGTTTTCTGGCTCCGGTTTGGGGTTCCAGTTGATCAGAGGGGTACACAGGAGACCTATTGTCTGCCGACAATTATTTGACCTCGGTGGTGGACGCAGGGTGGTGGTGAGTTACCCGCGTTTCGTTATGCTCGATAAGCTGAGCAATGAACTGGTCAACTTCGCTCTTGTTATAGCCACCTAGAGAGGTCGCAAATCGAAGGCGCTTGAGGTCTTCGGCAGATAGATTCTCAGGCAAGATCAGGGCTGGTTCAACAGCTTCATGAAGATCGATTCCGTCAGAGGCAAAGTGCTCCATTGTCTGTCGTCCGGGAAAGAGTCGCTGACCGCCTAACAAGCATCCTGCAATTACAAGCATGGCCAGCATGACAAAAACGAGAACCACCAAAATATACGCCATTTGCCCTACCTTACCTTCATAGGATATTGTGCACATCACACCATATGAGCGAAGTGAATCACTCCAAAAGATGCAGTCCGTAACATATCGGTTACTTTGACTGTTTACTGTTGATTCAAACATGCCACACTCAAGCTCGTGAAGCATGCCTAAATACTTCATGCTACATGAGCAAATTACTCTACAAGACCCAGGAGGGCCCCGATGAGCCAAGAAGCTCTGGTTCAGGTACGCGGCGTCAATAAGCACTACGGTGCTTTACACGTACTCAAGAACATCAACCTAGAGGTTGGTAAAGGTGAAGTCATTATTTTGCTCGGCCCTTCAGGCTCGGGTAAATCCACCCTGTGCCGCACCATCAATCGTCTTGAGACCATCGATAACGGTGAAATCCTCATCGATGGCAAGGTTCTTCCCGCCGAGGGCAAAGAACTAGCTAAACTTCGTGCAGATGTGGGCATGGTTTTCCAGTCTTTCAACCTCTTTGCGCACAAGACCATCTTGGATAACGTAACGCTCGGCCCTCGCAAGGTCCGCGGCCTGTCCAAGTCAGAAGCTGAGGCTGAAGCCATGCAACTTCTCAAGAAGGTCGGCGTTGATTCACAGGCAAATAAGATGCCCGCTCAGCTTTCCGGCGGTCAGCAGCAGCGCGTTGCTATCGCGCGCGCGCTAGCCATGAAGCCCAAGGTCATGCTCTTTGACGAGCCCACCTCAGCGCTCGATCCCGAAATGGTCAATGAGGTTCTCGAAACCATGGTTTCACTGGCTCGCGAAGGCATGACCATGATTGTAGTAACCCACGAAATGGGCTTTGCCCGCCGCGCAGCCGACCGCATCGTTTTCTTGGCAGATGGCGAAATCATCGAGCAGTCCAGCCCCGACGAATTCTTCTCAAACCCCAAGTCAGAACGCGCACGCGACTTCTTGGGCAAAATCCTCAACCACTAACCGGCGCACCGGTTTTAGATGTGAAAGAGACACACATGTTCAACAACATCACAAGCAAAATCGCAAAGGCAACATCCGTGGCTGCAGTTGCGACCCTTGCGCTGACCGGTTGTGGTTCTTCAACGTCGGCAGATGGCGATACCATCCGCATCGGCATCAAGTACGATCAGCCAGGTCTGGGTTACCAGGACGGGCGCGACTACACCGGTTTTGATACCGATGTGGCCCGCTACGTTGCCAACGAGCTGGGCTACGATGAAGACCATATCGAATGGGTTGAATCTCCCTCAGCAAACCGCGAAAACATGCTGAAAAACGGACAGGTCGACATGATTTTTGCGACCTACTCCATTTCTGAATCGCGTTTGAAAACCGTTGATTTCGCCGGCCCATACTTTACCGCGGGCCAGGACCTTCTGGTACAGAAGGACAACACTGACATCACCGGCCCCGATACGCTCGATGGCAAGAACCTGTGTTCTGTGACCGGTTCAACCTCGGCGAAAAAAGTTCAGGATAAGTACGCATCCTCTGTTCAGCTGGTTCAGCAGAATTCTTACTCTGACTGTGTGGTCGCGCTGAACGCTGGCATGGTGGATGCGGTGACTACTGACGACATCATTTTGGCTGGTCTTGCGTCGACCAAAGCTAATAAAGGTGAGCTCAAGGTAGTCGGCAATACTTTCACTGAGGAACGCTACGGCGTTGGCCTGCCTAAGGGTACCGACAAGTGCGAGGCTATCAACAAAGCCATTAACAAAATGGTTGAAACCGGTGCATGGGAAGAAGCCCTCACCAAAAATGTTGGTGAATCCGGCTTCAAGTACAACCGCGAACTCAACCCTCCCAAGCTTGACTCAGCCTGCGCTACTGCACCGGCTAAATAAGCATCTCTCACCTATACATACTTTTAGATATTGGAGACTTTCATGTCGTTCTCTGAACAGCTCTCCACGCTCTTTGCCAAATACAATGTGATCGATGCGTTTTGGACAAACGTGCAGTTGACCTTCTGGGCAGCTATCGGTGCTTTTGTTCTCGGATCGATTCTGGCATTGATGCGTATTTCACCGGTTCCTTCGCTGCGTGCGGCGGGTACCGCCTACGTTCACTTGGTTCGCAATACTCCGCTGACCATTTTGATGACTTTGGCAATTTTGGGCGTGTGGACTCAGTTTCAACTCTCCCTCTCAAGCAACTTTGAGACTAACTTCTTTCTCTACGCAATTATCGTCCTGGCGATTTATCACGCTGCTTTTGTGTGTGAGGCTATTCGCTCCGGTGTGAATACTGTGCCCACCGGTCAGGCGGAAGCTGCACGTGCTATTGGTTTGGGTTTTATGCCCACTGCACGCTACGTGATTTTCCCGCAGGCGCTGCGTGGTTCTATTACTCCTCTGGGCAATACTCTGATTGCTCTTGCTAAGAACACCACTGTTGCTACCGTAGCGTCCGTGGCAGAAGCATCGGGCATGATGAAATCCATGATCGAGTTCAACTCTGATCTAGTGTTCATGATCTTCTTTGTTTTTGCGATGGGCTTTGTGGTGATCGTGGTTCCGATCGGTCTGCTCACTACCTGGGCTTCACGTAAACTGGCGGTGAAACGATGAATCGTAAAGTTACTACCTCGTCATCTGTACTCTTTGACGTTCCCGGCCCTAAGGCAGTGGCTCGCACCCGACTTTTCAATATTTTGTCGGTGCTCGCTATTCTCGCGCTTCTTGGCTACATCGGTTATGTCATGCATCGTCAGGGACAGCTTGAGGCTGATAAGTGGACGTCCCTTTTCAGTGGCAACCTATGGGCTAACTACATTCTGCCCGGCCTGTGGAATACCTTGAAAGCTGCGCTAATTTCAGTCGTTACCTCTGTAGCTTTCGGTGTGTTCTTTGGCATGGCACGCCTCTCACCGTTAGCTCCCGTACGCTGGTTCGGAACTATCGTTGTTGAGTTCTTCCGCGCAGTGCCGGTGTTAATCATGATGATTTTCTTCTGGCTCTTCTTGGGCAAGTTCTCTGTGCTCTCACCGCAGCAGCTTCCCTTTATCGCTGTTGTGCTGGGTCTGACGCTCTACAACGGATCGGTTATTGCAGAGCTCTTGCGTTCCGGTGTTCATCAGCTTCCTAAGGGACAGGGTGAAGCTGGCCTTGCCATCGGTTTGACCCCGTGGAAGGTTCTGACTTCGATTCTGATGCCGCAGGCTATGACCGCCATGATGCCCTCTTTGCTGTCACAGTTCGTGGTGATCCTTAAAGACACCGCGCTCGGCTACATCATCTCGTACCCCGAGGTGCTCGCATCCGCACGACGCTTTGGCTCCGGTGAAGGCAACATTTTGCAGATGCTCCTTCTGGCAGCTCTCTTGTTTATCGTCATCAACTTTGCGTTGACGTTGCTTGCTGAACGTCTATCGAAGTTCATGAGCTCACGCTCCAACGTGGAAATCAAGCACGCTGACGGTGTTCCCGGCGAGGTCGATGATCCTCGCCCGAAGACCGAAATGATGTTCAAGATTCCTAAGGCGTAATCTGGCTCTTTCGCAGCAAATAAAAGCACCCGCGTCCTACCTACTACAGGTAAAGACGCGGGTGCTTTAGTTCTGCCCGGGCGTATCTGCTAGGCAGTCAACCACTGGTACAGTGCGCGGTAGCATTCGCGGATGGCTTCGGCGCTGACATGCTCGTTATCGGTGTGCGCTAGTAGAGCGTCACCGGGGCCGAAGTTCACGGCGGGAATACCGATTTCACTAAAGCGTGCCACGTCCGTCCAACCGTACTTTGGTTTAGGCTCTTGACCTACAGATTCAATCAAGGAACGTGAGAGTTCTGCATCGAGTCCAGGACGCGCCGCTGACGACTTATCAACGAATTCTAGCTCGTAGCCTTCAAAAACGTTCTCAACGTGAGCGATAGCTTGATCCAGCGTCTTGTTGGGCGCAAAACGGTAATTGATGTGCACCTTAGAATGATCGGGAATCACGTTGCCCGCAATACCGCCCTCAATCTGCACAGCGTTGAGCCCTTCGCGGAAGGCAAGTCCCTCTACATCGTAGGTTTGGGCCTCGTAGGTGGCCAGGCGGCCCAGGACGTCTGCCATCTTGTGAATCGCGTTCTCCCCCACCCACGAGCGTCCTGAGTGGGATGCCTTACCGTGAGTGTGAATCCAAAAACGCATGGTGCCGTTACAGCCGCCTTCGATAGTGCCATTAGTGGGTTCTAGTAGCACCGCAAAATCAGCGTCTGTTAGCAAAGACTCGTGATTGCGCATGAGGCGGGCAAGGCCGGAAAGCTCCGAGGCGACTTCTTCGTGATCGTAAAAGACGTAGGTAATGTCATAGTGAGCGTCGGTCAGTGCAGCCGCCAATGCCAGTTGCACAGCCACGCCACCTTTCATGTCGGTGGCGCCGCGTCCGTATAGCACTTTTTCGCCGTCTTCTTCGACCCACTGGCTCGGCACGGTACCCAAAGACCCTTCAACCTGCGGCAGGGGTACGGTATCGAGATGACCGGCAAGCACTATTCGCTTGTCCTTGCCCCAGTTAGTACGCGCAATAATGGAATCCCCGTCACGAGTGACGCTCAGATGCTCTAAGGACGTCAGCTGCTTCTCAACAGCATCAGCGATGCGTTTCTCATCGCTCGACACAGAAAAAATATCTAAAAGATCGCGAGTCAGCTCCGCAACGTCCTGGGTTAAGTCGAGCTCCTGAGGTCCGATATCAGAAAAATTATCAGCTGTCTGAGGTGTTGTAGTCATGCGTCCACCATACAACTACCACTGGGCAAGACTCATCATCTTTTCGTAGACTGGACTGTATGACTGATTCACGCGTAGCTTCAGGCTTGGGCCTGGCAACCATCGTACATTCTGGCAACAATGCCGGCACGGTTCTTGATACCTGGTTTCCTGCACCGGCACTTACCAAAGAGGCAGACGAATCCTCACGAGCAGCGCTAGAGCAGCTCGTTGCGGAGGACGCTTCTCGCAACGTTCGCACCGAGGTTGTGGATGTTTCCATCAACTTGGACGAGGCTCCCGCTGACGCATCAGACGCGTACCTGCGCCTGCACCTTCTCTCGCATACGCTGGTAGAGCCCAACTCCATCAATCTTGACGGTCTTTTCGGGAAGCTCGCTAACGTGGCGTGGACTAATTTCGGCCCTGTTTTGGCATCTGAAATCAATGAGCTTTCCATCAAGTTGCGTACCCGTGGCCATCTGAGCATCTCTCACGTAGATAAGTTCCCGCGCATGATTGACTACGTGGTACCTGCAGGCGTTCGTATTGGCGACGCTGACCGTGTGCGTCTTGGCGCGCATTTGGCGTCCGGCACCACCGTCATGCACGAAGGCTTCGTCAACTTTAACGCGGGTACTCGTGGCACCTCAATGGTCGAAGGACGCATCTCGCAGGGCGTTATCGTCGGCGACGGTTCTGATATCGGCGGCGGCGCATCCACCATGGGCACTCTCTCCGGCGGCGGCACCGAACGCGTCTCTATAGGTGAACGTTCGCTGGTTGGTGCTGAAGCTGGCATCGGCATTGCCCTGGGCGATGACTGCGTCGTTGAAGCCGGTCTTTACATCACTGCGGGTTCTCGCGTCAATGTCATTCTTGAAAAGGGCGCTGAGCCTAAGACCGTCAAAGCAGTTGAACTTTCAGGCGTCTCGAACCTTTTGTTCCGCCGCAATTCACTCACCGGTGCAATCGAAGTATTGCCCCGCGCAAATAACACGGTTGAGCTTAACGAAGCACTGCATATCAACTAATTCCAGTTGGTAAACATTACCGGGGAGTACGAAAACCTTTTTCGTACTCCCCTTTTCATCGTAATTTTGTAGGTAGTTGTGCGCTCACTAGCGGAATTACTGCCACCGCAATTGCTTCTACGGGTAGAGTAGAAATTGCACTATATAATAAGCATTTGCTTTCTTATCGTGCGTGGGGAATAACGCACGGTTTCATCTAAAGGGGATTTATGAAGATTTTGGTTACCGGTGGCGCCGGCTACATCGGCTCGCACACCGTTCTAGAGCTACTCAACGCAGGCCACGACGTCACTGTCATGGACAACTTGGCAAACTCATCAGAAGAATCATTGGCACGCGTGGCAGAGCTGACCGGCAAGAAGGCCGCTTTCCGCAACGTTGACTTGCTTGATCTTCAGGGCATGAAGGATCTGTTCAACGAAGTAAAGCCCGACGCTGTTATTCACTTCGCTGGTTTGAAGGCTGTTGGCGAGTCGGCTGAAAAGCCGCTGTGGTACTACCAGACCAACGTCACCGGTACCTTGAATCTGCTGTACGCAATGGAAGAATCGGGTTGCAAGTCAATCGTCTTCTCATCGTCAGCAACCGTGTACGGTGCTCCTGAAGAAATGCCGCTGACCGAAAAGATCAATATGGACGCGCAGTCCTGCTACGGCCGCACCAAGGAGCACATCGAAGATATGCTCGTTGACTTGGCAGCATCCGATGATTCATGGAACATCGCTCTGTTGCGCTACTTCAACCCCGTTGGCGCACACGAGTCAGGTCGTATTGGTGAGGATCCTGCAGGCATCCCCAACAATCTTGTTCCCTTCATCGCTCAGGTTGCAGTCGGACGCCGCGAACACCTGAACGTGTTCGGCAACGACTACCCCACTGTGGACGGCACTGGTGTGCGCGACTACATCCACGTGGTTGACTTGGCTGACGGCCACCTCAAGGCACTGGATTACATTGCTGAGCACGGCGGGCTGCACACGTGGAACCTGGGTACCGGCAACGGCTATTCGGTTCTGGAAGTTCTGCACGCGTTTGAAGAAGCAGCTGGTAAGGAACTGCCCTACAAGATTGTTGACCGCCGTCCCGGCGACGTAGCAGTCTCCTACGCTGATCCTTCATCAGCACTGGCTGACCTGGGTTGGAGCGCCTCACGCGATATCAAGACCATGGTTCGCGACCACTGGAACTGGCAGAAGAACAACCCCAACGGTTACGAAGCCTAAGCTTTCTTAAATCTCAAATACGAGGGGGCGGGGACTTTCACTGTGAAAGTTCCCGCCCCCTCGTTATAAGTAGTGCTCGGATACACTGCGAGGGGGCATGTATCGTTCAAATCTCATGATTTTTGAACGATACATGCCCCCTCGCGGAAACTTTAGTTAGTCTCTACACCCGGGTAGTGACGCAGCTTCTCGCCGGTGTAAATCTGACGAGGACGTCCGATCTTGGTGTCCGGGTCCTGAATCATTTCGCGCCACTGAGCGATCCAGCCGGGCATACGTCCCAGTGCAAAGAGCACAGTGAACATCTGCTCGGGGAAGCCCATAGCGGTGTAAATCAGACCGGTGTAGAAGTCCACGTTCGGGTAGAGCTTGCGCTCGATGAAGTAATCATCAGCCAAAGCCTTCTCTTCAAGACGCTGAGCAATCTCAAGCAGCTCGTTATCGCCACCTGCCTTGCCCAGAACCTCGTCCGCGGTCTTCTTGATGATGCGTGCGCGAGGATCGTAGTTCTTGTAGACGCGGTGGCCGAAGCCCATCAGGCGTACGCCGTCTTCCTTCTTCTTAACCTTCTCCATGAAGTCTTCGGGGCTGATGCCCTCTTCTTTGATCTTACGGAGCATGTTGAGAACAGCCTCGTTAGCGCCGCCGTGAAGCGGGCCGTACAGCGCATTGATGCCTGCTGAAACAGAGGTGAACATGTTAGCGTGAGCTGAACCTACCAGGCGCACGGTTGATGCGGAGCAATTCTGCTCGTGATCAGCGTGAAGAAGCAAGAGGGTATCGAGTGCCTTGGCCGTTATGGGGTCAACTTCGTAGTCCTCGGTCGGGAAGCCGAAGCACATGCGCAAGAAGTTTTCTGAGTAGTTGAGATCGTTCTTGGGGTAGATGAAAGGCTCACCGCGTTCCTTCTTGAACGCGTAAGCAGCCAGGGTGGGAACCTTAGACAACAGTCGGAAGGTAGAAACCTCAACCTGATGATCGTCGAAAGGATCAAGTGAGTCACCGTAGAAGGTGGACATTGCAGAAACGCTCGCTGCAAGCACAGCCATGGGGTGAGCACCGCGAGGGAAGCCCGAGAAGAAGGTCTTGAAGTCCTCGTGCACCATGGTGTGACGACGAATCATGGTGTCGAACTCATCAAGCTGTGAGCCGCTGGGTAGTTCGCCGTAAATCAAAAGGTAAGCTACTTCAACAAAGCTTGAGTTAGCTGCCAATTCTTCAATGGGATAACCGCGGTAGCGCAGAATACCTTCGTCACCGTCAATATAGGTAATTGCTGACTTAGCGTTAGCGGTGTTCATGAAGCCCGGATCGTAGGCTACGTGACCGGTTTCTTTGAGCAATCCTGCGGTTGAAAAGCCGTTGCCACCTTCGGTTGCCTTAACACCGGGGAGCTTTAGTTCCTTTTTGCCGAAGCTTAGAGTTGCTGAAGTCTCAGCCATTGTTCCTCCATTTTTCGTGGAATGTAGTTGAGGTGGAAGGTTCGACATCGAACACAGTGCACCTCAACATCACCAAACATCTGTTGTTTAGATTACCCTGAATCATGCACTCGGTCACATCGGGCGCTTCTTCGGACGAAATATTTGCACCGGCAAGGTTTAACCGTTAGAGAGGCGCTGCGCAGCTTTTGCGATGTTTTCATCGCTACCGGTCAGCGCGATACGCACGTAGCCTTCACCCGCGTCCCCGTAGAAAACACCGGGACCAATCAGAATGCCCTTGTCGGCAAAACGCTGCACAGTATCCCAGGTGCTCTCCCCCGCTGTAGCCCACAGGTAGAGGCCAGCCTCAGAATGCTCGACGCGCAACCCAAACTTCTCGACGGCAGGTAGTAACATTTCTCGACGCGCGCGGTAGAGATCTTTCTGTGCCGTTACGTGTGAATCTTCAGTCAGCGCTACTGTCATTGCCTGCTGAACAGGCGCTGGCACAATCATGCCGGCATGCTTGCGAGAGTTCACAAGGTTCTTCATAATCGCCGCATCGCCCGCAATGAATGCGGCGCGATAGCCCGCCAAGTTTGACTGCTTAGACAGGGAATAAACGCTGAGCAATAGGTCGTTAGAACCACCGGTTACTGCCGGATCAAGGATTGAAGGAACGGAGCGTCCGCCGCGCTGAACGTCCCATTCGCCCCATCCTAATTCGGCGTAACATTCATCAGATGCGACCACGGCACCGATAGCTCGGGCGTCATCAACGAGTTTCTTCAGCTCATCTACGTCACGAACGATGCCGGTGGGATTTGCCGGAGAATTAATCCACACCAAGCGCACGCGAGCACGGGTTTCAGCATCCAGCTCGTCCAAAGAATCAGCCGCAACAAAGTCCGCCCCGGCAAGCTGGGCACCAATATCATAGGTGGGGTAAGCAACGGTTGGACGCACCACGACATCGCCCTTGCCGAGCCCAAGCAAGAAAGGCAACCAGGCTACCAGCTCCTTAGAACCAACAGTCGGCATCACCTGCTCAACGCTCAGCCCGGGAACATTGCGGCGACGCTCAAACCAGTCAACAATCGCCTGGCGAACCTCAACCGTACCGTGCGTTGTTGGGTAGCCGTGCGCATCCGTCGCATCAGCAAGAGCACGGCGGATCACATCCGGCGTAGGGTCAACAGGCGTACCAATCGAAAGATTCACCAAGCCGTCCGGATGCGCCTCCGCTGTCTTACGGTAAGGAACCATGGTATCCCACGGGTAATCGGGCAGTTGCAAACCAAATTCAGGCATCGTCAATCTCTTCTAGCTCGTTGAATATTTTTTCCAGTCTAAACCTCTGGGCAAGTCGCCCGCTTGTTCAGAACCAAAAATTTCATCTATAGAAACCTCAGCGCTACCCGTATTTCACGCTAAACGCCGCTATAAAAGAAGTTAAAAGAAAATCCTGCCAGCATATAGCCAGCAGGATTTTCATCAGTAAATGGACGCTTAGTCCTGGTTCTGAGGAGGCAAAGCCGCAATCATCGGGTGATCCTTCTCGATCTTGCCCAAGCGAGCTGCGCCACCGGGTGAACCGAGGTCGTCAAAGAAGTCAACGTTTGCGTTGTAGTAATCAGCCCATTCCTCGGGAACATCGTCCTCGTAGTAAATAGCTTCAACGGGGCAAACGGGCTCACATGCACCACAGTCAACGCACTCGTCGGGGTGGATGTACAGGGAACGTTCACCTTCGTAGATGCAGTCAACGGGGCATTCTTCAACGCATGCCTTGTCCTTAACATCCACGCAGGGCTGAGCAATAACGTAAGTCATGCTTGCCTTTCTCTAGCGTCCGCCCGAGATCTCTAAAAGTGGGAATGAGATGGGACCCGGGCGTCCTGTGTGCGAAATTGGGTTATCTTTAGAACAGTTTAGCCCTTAACCTGCATCGAAACAGATTTTAGTGGCATACACTACACGGAAAATCGAGCTAGTCGCGGGCTACTTTTGCCCGGTTTCTGGCGTGCGATTTTGCGGCGATAATGATGCCTAAAGTCACGCAAAATAAGGAACCTAAGCCCCATAGCGTACCAGCGACGCCAATGGGCAAATCGGTATTCATCAGCACTAAAACTGATTGATCGCGGGCGCGGCCGAACGCAAAATACGTAATAATCGCAAAAATCGTCACACCCATCAGACCACCGGTCCACGTTCTTTGCGTGTGCAAGCAAAGCCAGATGGTCGCCAGGCACGTCATCAGCAGGGCGAGCAGGGTTCCCCACGGGATATAAACGGTCTGCGAGAGGTACCAGATGGATGCGTGCCACATGGTTCCACAAAACGCCACGATAGCACCCAGCGCTATAGCAGCAATCGCGCTGGATGCTGTTCCCGGCGCGGTAGGCGAAGAAGGTTTCATCATGCTGAACCCTTTGAACTGAGAAGTCGGTAGGTCTCTACCGCTGAGATTTTTTGCGGCACGAGGTTGGAGAATTTAAAGACGTCGTCAGAGACGATAATGACCTGTGTGGCGTGAGCGCGCATGGCTTCACGTTTAGCGTCCTTATCGCCCTCAATAACAGCCTGCAAGCGGGTATCGTCGGGGTTGGAGTCACCTTCAAGCCCCCAAGCCAGATGCGGCTCAGCATCACTACCGCGCAAGATGTTCAATGCCCGAGATGTCGCAAGATGAACACGTACGTGATCTGGGTGGCCGTACCCGCCACCATCGTCATAGGTCACCACAACATGCGGTTTGTGCGCGCGAATATAGGATGCGATTGCTTCGGCTTCTTCTTCCTCCGAGAGCTTGGTCAGGCAGTCATCGGCAGCTACCGGGTTAGCCTTAGCGCGGCCGTCTTCACCCCATTCCATACCGGAATCACGGTAAATCGTTGCACCGTTTTCTGCGCGAGCATCACCGCGTCCTAAATATTCATGGTGCCTTACGCCTAAAACGTCAAGGGCTGCTTTGAGTTCCTTTTCGCGAAGCTCCCCTAGGCCCTCTCCCCGATCAGTAGTACCGGGGTCCCAGGCCTCAAGATATTTGAGGTCATCAGGAATGACCTCGCCCATCTCGCCGCGGGTAGCAGTCAGCAAATCTACCTGTGCACCGGCTCTACTCAGTGCTCCCATGGTGGCGCCGGTCGAGGTAGATTCATCGTCAGGATGCGCGTGCACAAAAAGAACCCTGGCATCAGCAGGAGCCAGATCTGCGGGCAATAACGATTGCACGTAGTTCTCAGCCACAAAGCTACCCTGCTCCGGATAGTAGGGGGTGTTCTCTTGAGTCACTGCCATCACTTTCATACGTGTTTTGAGGTCTCACCTATTTTATAGGGTCTTGCTGGGTGCTTTCTGCGAACCTGATCGGCACCCATACTAAAAGTGAGGTAAGAGCCAACCGGCTCTCACCTCACTTTTGTATAACAGCTAGTGCAGCTTATGCACGCGCACGGCGACGGAATTCGCGAACGCGCTCGTTAGCGTCCAGGATAACCTTGCGGATGCGGATAGCCTCGGGAGTAACCTCAACGCACTCGTCTTCGCGAGCGAATTCCAGTGACTCTTCCAAGGTCAGCTTGCGCGGAGGGGTCAAGTTTTCGAAGTTATCTGCAGATGCTGAACGCATGTTGGTCAGCTTCTTTTCCTTGGTGATGTTAACTTCCATGTCATCTGCACGGGAGTTTTCGCCAACAATCATGCCTTCGTAAACCTCTGAGGTGGGTTCAACGAAGAATGAGCCGCGCTCCTGCAGGTTAATCATTGCGTACGGGGTTACAACGCCGGCACGGTCTGCAACCATTGAGCCGTTGGTGCGGTACTCGATGTCGCCTGCCCAGGGCTCGTAACCAATTGCGTAGGACGATGAGATACCTGCACCGCGGGTTTCGGTGAGGAACTGGGTGCGGAAGCCAATCAGGCCACGTGCGGGAACGTTGAATTCCATGCGAACCCAGCCGGTGCCGTTGTTGGACATGTTGTCCATACGGCCCTTACGAGCAGCCATCAGCTGAGTAACAGCACCCAAGTATTCTTCGGGAACGTCAATGATCATGTGCTCCATGGGCTCATGAACCTTGCCGTCAATAGTCTTGGTAACAACCTGAGGCTTACCAACAGTCAGTTCGAAGCCCTCACGACGCATCTGCTCCACCAGAATTGCAAGAGCAAGCTCGCCACGTCCCTGAACTTCCCATGCGTCAGGACGCTGGGTGGGAAGAACCTTGATGGAGACGTTACCGATGAGCTCCTTGTCCAAGCGATCCTTCACTTGGCGAGCGGTCACCTTAGCGCCCTTGACCTTACCAGCCAAAGGTGAGGTGTTGATACCGACGGTCATGGAGATCGCGGGGTCATCAACGGTAATCAGCGGCAGTGGCTTGGGGGTTTCAGGGTCGGTCAAGGTTTCACCGATGGTGATGTCTTCGATACCTGCAACCGCCACGATTTCACCGGGGCCAGCTGATTCAGCGGGAACACGCTCAAGCGCCTTGGTAGCCAGAAGCTCTGAGATACGAACGTTCTTGGTTTCGCCGTCCTGGCGTACCCATGCAACGGTCTGGCCCTTCTTCAAGGTGCCGTTGAAGATACGGAGCAGTGCCAAACGACCCAAGAAGGGTGATGAGTCAAGGTTGGTCACGTGCGCCTGCAGAACCTCATCGGGGTTGTAAGTAGGTGCAGGAACGCGTTCGATGATGGTCTTGAACAGCGGCTCAAGATCATCGTTATCGGGCAGTGAGCCGTCAGCAGGCTGGTTCAAGGACGCGGCGCCTGCCTTACCGGATGCGAAAACGATCGGCACATCAAGCAGTGATTCTTCGTCCAGATCGGGTACTTCTTCAGCCAAATCAGATGCCAGGCCGAGCAGAAGGTCCATGGTCTCGCCGATGACTTCGTCAATACGAGCGTCGGGGCGGTCAACCTTGTTAACCACAACAATAACGGGAAGCTTTGCAGCAAGTGCCTTACGCAGTACAAAGCGGGTCTGGGGCAGGGGACCTTCTGACGCGTCCACCAGCAAAACAACACCGTCAACCATGGACAGACCGCGCTCAACCTCGCCACCGAAGTCGGCGTGGCCGGGGGTGTCAATGACGTTGATGGTGATCTTTTCACCGTTTGAGCTGGGGCCATCGTAGAACACGGTGGTGTTCTTCGCGAGGATGGTAATGCCCTTTTCTTTTTCAAGGTCGCCGGAGTCCATGACACGGTCTTCAACATCCGCGTGTGCACTAAATGCGTTGGTCTGCTTGAGCATCGCGTCAACGATGGTGGTCTTACCGTGGTCAACGTGAGCAACGATTGCCACATTGCGTAGATCGCTACGTGAAGCGGTGTTTTCAGACATGCGTTATGATCTCGCTTAATCTAGGGAATAGAAATGCTCGTGTGCGCTATAACAAGTTTTTAGGCGCGCAACAGCACGGGCTTTAGGTACATCATACCTACTGAATGCCCCTAAAAGCTTGTCTATTGCACCACACCCCATATCTGTGGTGCGCTCGACACCTATAAAACGTCCAGGCACATTCGCTTTTTAAAGCACTATCGCGCCCGCACACAGTGTGCGAGCGCGATAGAAAGTCACTCACTCTTTAGAGCCTGGGAGAAGTCTCTACTTCTTCCAAGGAGCCGAAGTACCCGGCTTTTTAGCTGTACGGTCAGCTTCAACTTCTTCTTGAGTGAGAGAACGCTGAGCCTGAGTATCGGTCATCTGCTCAATGGCTACACTGTGCAGGTTGACCTGGTTGACCACGCGATCCACGCGAGACTCAACGTCTGATACCGCAGCTTCAACGCGTTCTTCAACTATTTCAGCCACGGCCTCATCAACTGCTGCCTCAACACGAGCGTCCACCACCGATGAAACCGATGACTTGACCTCGGTTGCCACTATCTCATCGATGTTGTCAGAGACGCGGCTGTGAACAGCTCGCTCGATTTCCTGACGAGCCTGCCGACGCTGACCGCGCACAATGAGCTGGTGCTCGTGGCGCAGGGTCTTAGTCAAGGATGCGCACATCAGCAAGATGACGACGGAGAACGGCAGTGCAGTAAGAATAGCGACGGTCTGGATGGTGGTCAGCGATTCCGCACCACCTGCAAGAAGCAGAGCAACGGATGCTGCGCCTGCAACCAGCGTCCAGAACACGCGAATCCAGGTCTTAGGCTCGGGCGAACCGTGGGTGGAAATCATACCCAGAACCAGAGCGCCTGAGTCTGCTGAGGTCACGAAGAAGATGATAATCAGCAGAACGCTACCGATGGTAAGAGCAACTGATCCGGGCATATTGCCCAGCATGTTGAAGAGAATATGCTCAGCAACTGCGCTACCGTCTGCTTCAAGCAGTGAGGGCTTATCGGTGAAAAGCTCCTGGTAGAGAGCTGAGCCGCCCATCACGGTGAACCAGAAGAATGAAATCAGTGACGGTGCCAGCAGAACACCGAGAACGAATTCGCGAACGGTACGACCCTTAGAAACGCGAGCAATGAACATACCTACGAAGGGCGACCATGAAATCCACCAGCCCCAATAGAAGGTAGTCCAGGTAGCCTGGAACTTCTGTCCCTCATCGCCGTACAGCGCCAAGGTGTTGAATGTCAGCGAAATGAAGTTCTGAGCGTAGTTACCGATAGCTGAAACAAATTCGCGGAAGATAAAGATTGTAGGGCCAGCTACCAGCACAAACAGGCAGACGACTGCCGCCAGAATCAGGTTACCGTTAGACAGCCACTTCATGCCCTTTTCAAGACCTGTAACCACTGAAACCAGGGTGACAACGGTCAGAACAGCGATGATAATAACGTAACCCAGCTTAGTGTTCGCATCGATGTTCATGTAGCCCAGACCAGCAGCAATCTGCATAACGCCCAAGCCCATAGAGGTTGCAACACCGAACAGGGTGCCTACAAGAGCAACAACGTCAATCGCGTCGCCCCAGCCACCTTCAACTTTCTTACCGAAAATCGGCTTCAGCGCGTAACGAATTGACAGGGGCAGCCCCTGACGGTGTGTAGCGTATGCAAGCGCCAAACCTACGATCACGTAGATAGCCCAAGGGTGCAGACCCCAGTGCAAGAATGACTGGCTCATTGCAGCCTGCGCTACCTGCGCGTCGTTACCCGAAACGCCGGGACGCGGGTTCACGTAGTGCATCAGCGGCTCGGATGCACCGTAGAACACCAGACCGATGCCCATACCCGCTGCGAAGAGGAAGGACAGCCAGGTCATAAACCCGAAGTCGGGCTCGTCATCGTCGTTACCGATTTTGACGTCGCCAAGACGGGAGAAGCCCACGTACAGCGCAAAAATAACAAAAAACGCTACCAGCGCAACGTAGTACCAGCCGAAGTAGCCGATGACCTGGGTCTGCAGGTTAGAGAAAATCTCCTGCGCGCTGGTGGGAAAGAGCAAAACCCATCCGATGAATGCCGCCATGATGATGGCAGCGGGCCAGAAAACGCGCTTAGCCAGCGAACCAGCCTCGACCTTGTCCATCATCTCTTTCGAGAGACCGTTGGGTGCAAGACCGGCGTCTCCGGGCGGAGCTTTAATATCTCGTGCCATGTTGATTCCTTCGTATTGTATGTGCATGCTGCCGATACATGATCGACGGGCATAAAAAAGCCCTTTGGCGCAGGTGGTTCATCAAAGGGCGAAAGCTTACGTCGTATGAGGGTGCCTGAATGTCACGCGAACTTGGCATAACTCATATAACTTACTTTCAACCCTAACGAAATGCTCCTCTGATATCTAGACATATGTTGACCACTCGATAAAGGTCACATTTGAGATCAAGGAATTGGAACAGGGATACTTCCTTGAGATAACAGGCAAGATTGCGTCAAATGAACCTTAATATTGTTTTGTGTATTTAAGACAAAAAACCATCTTTTCTTCTCGGTTTAAGTAGAAATCAGGTGGTTTTGTGTGCGTTTTAGAGCGACAATAGAGACATGGATTCATCAAAGCTAGTAGATGCCACCACCACACCCGAGTGGAAGGCACTGAACGAACACCACGACTCATTGACTCCCAATCTTCGCCGATGGTTTGACGCTGACGCCAACCGTGCGTCCAAGCACACTCACACCGCGGGCGATTTGTACGTGGATCTTTCTAAGAACCTCATCACCGATGAGACCATTGAGCTTTTGGGCAAACTCGCTGAGGCTGTAAACCTCAAGGGTTACACCGAAGCAATGTTCTCTGGTGAGCACATCAACATCACCGAAGACCGCGCTGTATTGCACACTGCTTTGCGTCGCCCCGAAGGTAAGACTCCCGAGCTCGTTGTCGACGGTCAGAACGTGGACGAAGACGTTCACGCCGTGCTCAAGAAAATTTACGCTTTCGCTGATCGCGTTCGCAACGGTGAATGGGTGGGTATCACCGGCAAGAAGATTGAAACCGTTGTTAACATCGGTATCGGCGGTTCAGACCTTGGTCCCGTCATGGTTTACGAATCCCTCAAACCTTACAAGCAGGAGGGCTTGTCAGCTCGTTTCATCTCGAACATCGACCCCACCGACGTGGCTGAGACTGTAGCTGATCTAGATCCCGAAACCACCTTGTTCATCGTGGCTTCAAAGACTTTCGGCACTCTCGAAACCCTGACCAACGCTCGTGTGTCTCGCGCTTGGTTATTGAACGCTCTTCGCGAGGCTGGCGCATTAGAAGGCAAGGAAGACTCCGAAGCAGTTGCAAAGCACTTCGTAGCGGTTTCAACCGCGCTGGATAAGGTTGCAGAATTCGGCATCGACCCCGAGAACGCTTTCGGTTTCTGGAACTGGGTGGGCGGACGCTACTCCGTTGACTCAGCTATCGGTACTTCGCTGGCTATCGTCTTCGGCAAGGACGTTTTCGAGGACTTCCTCGCAGGCTTCCACACCATGGACGAGCACTTCCGCACCACCGAGTTCGAAAAGAACGTTCCGGCTCTCATGGGCATGCTGAACATTTGGAACGTCAACTTCCTCGGTGCTGAAACCCACGCGGTACTCCCCTACGATCAGTACCTGCACCGCTTCCCCGCCTACCTGCAGCAGCTGACCATGGAGTCAAACGGTAAGGGCGTTCGCATGGACGGCTCACCCGTGACCACCTCAACCGGTGAAGTTTTCTGGGGCGAGCCCGGTACCAACGGCCAGCACGCTTTCTACCAGCTGATTCACCAGGGTACCCGCATCATTCCGGCGGACTTCATTGCCTTCGCTAACCCCGTGCATCCTGCTAAGGATGGCGAGCAGGACGTTCACGAGCTCTTCCTCGCTAACTTCTTTGCACAGACCAAGGCACTTGCTTTCGGCAAGACCGCCGACGAGGTTCGTGCTGAAGGCACCGATGAGGCTATTGTTCCGGCGCGCGTGTTCACCGGTAACCGCCCGACCACCTCAATTATGGCGTCCAAGCTGACCCCGTCAGTTTTGGGTCAGCTCATTGCACTGTACGAGCACATCACCTTTGTTCAGGGTGTTGTATGGGGTATTGACTCATTCGATCAGTGGGGCGTTGAGCTCGGCAAGAAGCTAGCACTTGAACTGGCACCGGCTGTTGCTGGCGACCGTGAAGTTCTGGCTCAGCAGGACTCATCGACCCAGGGTCTGGTTGATTTCTACCTGAATAACCGCAAGTAATATTTGCGCTCTTTCAGAGCAAAAGGCGAGTACCCTCAGCGGGTACTCGCCTTTTGTATATGCTCGCACTAAAGCCATTCACCTTTATTGCCGGCTCTCACACCGGTGATTGACTGAAAGTACTACCGATGAAGAACCACCTTATCGCCCAGCCGGGCACCACTTTAAAAACCGCTCTGAGCCGGTGGCGTAAAAACCTTTTTGTCTTTCAGGGAACAGCCAGCCGTTCTGAGTTCTGGAAGGTTATTGGGCTGTGGTTAGTGGCGTGGATTGTGGTGAACATCGTGGCTATGTCGGTGTGGATATATACCCTACATTTTCTAGCTACCAACCCGCCTTCAGCTCCAACCGGTAGCATCTGGGAAGAACGCGCTTTTCAGGTCTGGCTTGGGATAGTAACCTGTTATGGCCTCTTCTGGCTTTTATTTACGATACTGAACGCGGGGTTAGGCGCGCGCAGACTACAGGATGCCGGCACCCCGGGTTGGGTTTTCTGGTTCTGCTTGATTCCGCCGGGGCTCACGGTGGTCTTGATTCTGTGCGCCCTGCCGTCGCAGATTCAGCATCAACAGCAGGGCTACACACAGCAGGGACGCTAGTCGCGGCTCTTTTCCCGCGTCAGTACGCGTGCGTTGACGCGGTCTAAGACAAAGGCACAGATTGCTCCCACCAAAGCAACTGCCAGGGTTATCAGGAAGATCTGTTGGTAGCCTTCGTGAGCGTTGTCGCGGTTGGCTTCTACGATGCTCGATGTCATCGGGTTAGCCCAGAAGATTGACGCGTAGACCAAGAAAGAGCCCACAGCCATCGCAGAACCATTGATCTGCTCCGGTAGATGTAGCTCGGCAATGGGTGCCAAAATGACGGCTTTGCCCATGAAGACACCGAATGCCATGACCATCAAAAGCAACATGGCTGGCCACATGCTGGTGGATGCCGGTAGCAGGTACACCAGTCCTGTGCCCAGTGCCACCACAGTTAGGGCGACTCCCAGCATGCGGGTTGATGATTTGAAAATGTAATCAGCCAGCAGACCAGAGACCAGCCCCGCAAGAATACCGACCAAACCGGTGTTGAAAATACCGAAGGCACCGGATACAGCGTCAGAAGCGTTGAAGACGAGTGACAGGTACGGCGCGGACGAGTACACCAGGTTGACGTAGCACCAGTACACACAAAGACCGGCCAAGCCTGCCAGCCAGACGCGAGGCAGAACCAGCACTTTGACCAGACCCTTCAGAGCTGCAATGTTGGCGTTCTCTGTGGGTACTTCGGTACCGCGCTTTTCTTGGCCTGCAACAGCATTACGGGGCACAAAACGTTGCAAGCAGAAAATCAACGGGATAACGAGTAGGGAGTACAGCACGCCCATCACCGTCATCACGGTGTCTGCCCTATCCGGCATCACTGCCAGCAAACCAACAATGCCAAGGTTCATCAAAAACTCCGCGCCGCGTCGGATTGACTCCAGAAGTCCCATTGCCAGACCACGACCTTCTTTATCGGCATCCTGAGACATGAACGCAACGCCGTTGACCACGGCAGGCCAGCCAATCGCATCCCACACGCCCCATGAAATCGCGATAGCAATCATCATGTGGAAGGACAAATCAGGCACAAGATATAGTGCAAGCGCTGTCAGCATACGCCAGATGCCCCAAGCAATCAGAATGGAGCGAATCGTAAAGCGGTTGTTGACCCAGCCACCGGGTACATACAAGAACATTGCGATACCCAGCCAGCCCATGAGAATACCGAACTGGTCGATACCGATGCCCAGGGCGTTAGTCAGCGGCACCATCAGTGAGCCTTTGAACGCCTCAAAAGACGAGTACACCAGCTGTCCAGCCATGGCGACTGTCAGATAACCACTCACACGTCCCTTGCGGAGGAAAACAGGAAGTTTAGATTTCTTCCCAGAAATTGTTGATGACATAGCAGTTCTTTCGATATATCTAATCTTTTGTACTGCCTAGATTAGCGTCATCTCCCCCTCGCCAGTTGTTTAATGTCAAAGATGTGGCTGTCAATAAGCTCAGCTTACTGTTTCTTTTTCTGGATTAAAGTTCCACAAGGGCACGGGCTACGCACGCAACGATATCGCTCACTGTGCTCACAGGTAGCGCGGGGATTTCGCGTCCTTCTGCCCCACCGGCATCAGCATGAGCTGTCATACCCTCAGCAGTATGTGAAGTCTGATCGTCATCACGCGTCGCTGGAATATGCACAAAACCGCCGGGAATGTCGGTGGGCTCTAGCGCGTGCATCAGCTCGTAGAACACGTGATTGCAAACGAAGGTACCCGCGGTATCGGAAATTTCCACCGGCAGCTGAGAATCTTTCATACTGGTGAATAGCTCACGGTAGGGCAACCTCGAAAAGTAGGCGACCGGCCCGTCCACGCGGATCGGCTGATCGCAGGACTCCACTCCGTCGTTATCAGCGATTCGAGCATCATCAAGGTTAATGGCGACTCTCTCGAGGCTCACTTTGTCACGACCTACAGCTACGCCCAAGCTCAACACAGCGTCCGGCTTTTCACGTTGCAGAACTGCTTCTAACTCCCGTGTAGAACCTGCAAAACTCACTGGTAGCTCCGTAAGTACCACCTGAGTGTGCGGATGCGTTTCGCTCAGTAAGTCGCGAACGTTCTGCGCAATCTCCTGCGTCGGGTTCTTCTCAACGCCTTCAAAAGCACCGAAATAGGTGATGAGTAGCTTCTTCATTGAAACCTCCATTCCGCTCGGTGGCTTGGGGAAAGCCCGCCGTAATATGCACTAGAAAATAGGCGCATCTGCCATACTGTATACTGACAACTTTCACATATTCACTTATAAGAAAAGTATATGACTTCTTCATCTCCTCTCCCCTCACACAACGACGGCAATTCTCAGGGAAGCGGCTCTCCAGAGTCCTCGAATCAGCACTACGGTGATTATTCGCAGAGCACTCCTCCGACATATGACACCGGCTACGGCGATCAGTCGCTAAACTATAACAACTCCAGCTATGGAAGCCCCTACGGTGGCTATCACGGTTCAGGTCAGTTCTCACCCCGCCCGCACGTTGGTTTTGGTGAAGCCATCAAAAAGTGGAAAGACAACATCTTCCATTTCTCAGGCCGAGCATCACGCTCCGAGTACTGGTGGATTCAGCTTCTGTGGGCACTGATCATGTTTGGACTGGTTGCGATAACCTTCGTCGTCTTGCTTGGTCAGGCATCCGCCATGGAAACCAGCGCACCCGACGAGGCGTTTACGACCTCTGAAAGCTGGTTCCTGGGTTCCTTCTTCTTCGCGTACATCCTCATTCTGGTGCTCGGCCTCGTACAGGGGATTACAACCCTCGCTTTGGGCTGGCGCCGTTTGCAGGACGCTGGTTTTCCGGGTGGTCTTTACCTGTTGAACTTCGTAGGTCTTGGCATTGTTCCTTTCATCATGTGCCTGATGCCGTCATCACCCAGCGGTTACCAGTACGACAAACCGGTTGACGTTAACCGTCCCTAGGTCTGGACATAACAGTGGAATATCCCTCTGAGTCTGAGTATCACCGTGAGTACGTAAGCGCACCGCTGCCCAGACCGCACGTGAGTTTTGGACAGGCCGTAAAGAATTGGGGAGCTTATCTTTTCCACTTTTCCGGTCGCGCGTCGCGGTCTGAGTTTTGGTGGATTCAGCTTTTCTGGCTGATAATTTTTGCGCTCTATGCTGTAGCTTCTTTCATCTCGCTGAGGTTTTTCGGCTCCGATGCTCCTCGCAGTGAAGCATTTACAACGGGCGAAGGAATCATCGTGGCGTTGTTGGTCATCTTGTCACTTACCATGTGTGTCACCACGCTTGCCCTCGGCTGGCGGCGACTGCATGACGCAGGTTTTCCCGGCTTTATCTACCTTTTGCAGTTTGTTGGTATTGCTGGGCTCGGTATCGTACCGTTGATTTTGTGCATCATGCCGTCGTCGCCGACAGGCATTGAGTACGACAAACCGGTTGACGTTAACCGCCCCTAAACGGTCTCAGTATTTAAGCGGCTGTGCAGTGTGTCTGCGCCGCCGCTTTTGTTGTTGCCAGGCCGTGGGTCCGCGGTGCTGACAACAGAAGATGAGGCGCTGGGGTAATGATGACGCGAGTGCAGACCCACTGTGGACATCCTTGGGTTGTGGCTCTGACCAGCGCAAGTAGTGGTTTAGTTGTGGCTTATCCACAGCCGAAAAACCTGAGGGAGAAAACAAGATCAGCCCGGTGTTAGCGTGTGGGCGTATTTCGTCACGAAAGGACCCACCGTGAGTTTCGCGAACCAGCCGCCACAGGTTCTCCCACAGGCTTTCACGTCAGCTGTCCCGCCCTTCTATCCGACTCTCGAAGATCATTACAACCGTCCCATTTTCAGGCACAGCATTATGCGGTTTCTCATTCACCGTTTCGATCTGCGTGGTACGGCATCACGCACCCAGTTTTGGGAGGAACACACGCTATGGATAGCAATCTTTCTGCTGGTCGTGGTGGGTGGTAGCGCAATCAGCATTTGGCTCTTTACCGCTTTTACGCAGGACGCCTCCTACTACGACGCCGACCTCGAGTTTCTTGCCGATGTGCTCCTGATACCGGCGTCCTACGGTGTAATTCCCGTGACCCTCTACTTGTTTTTCATTCTGGCGTGGCAGGGCTGCACCTTCGGCGTGACGATGCGACGCGTCCACGACACCTCGATGCCCGTATGGCTGGGTTATCTACTGTTAGTGTTAGCGCCAGGTTTTGGGCATCTCATCATCGGGTGTCTTCCGCGGTCGGTAGCTCGGATTCCGGACTATTGCGTGCCACCGAATCATCCACTGGCCCTTCAGTCCGGCTTTAACTCCGTTAATTACAAGCTACCGCCCGGCGTTGACCCTGCATATGTATGGCACCCGGTTCCCGAGTTAGAGCGGTTACGTCAGGTCAGTACCGGCTTTCCCATTAATGGTGGTGCTGAGCATCAGCACTTTGATACTGTCAACGGCGTTTCACACCGCTACACCTCTTACACTGGTGCGCGCACCTCACTCAAACTTTTCTGCAAACGACTGTTCACGTTCTCGGGGAGGGCCGGTCTGAGCGAATAGGCGTGGAGCATCTTCTTCGTTAGTGCATCTTCTCTTACCGTGTATCTCATCTGGCTAGTAGGCGCCGGTATCTGTTGGTGGTTCTTCGCCCGCGGCGTCGGTGATTACGCGGCAGTGGATCAGTACGGTTATCGAGTGCTGGCTAATCCCGGTTTCGACTTCTTTTTCACTGTTTGGTTTCCCGTGGGGCTCAAAGTTGCCTTTGCCCTTGTGGTTGCGCTGGGGTTCACGCTCATTCCCGTGACAGTACGACGTCTGCACGACGCTGGGTTCAGCGGCTGGGCGGTACTCTTCTTAGGCGGGGTGATGCTGCCTTTCTCCCCGTCATCGTCCAAGGGGTTTATCTACGATCAAACACCAACTAGCTACCAGCACTCCCCCGTATTTTCGATACCCACGGCATCACCACCTTGCGGTGTTCCCTCGGGATTTAGTGCACCGCCACAAGTATTGTCGGGGCAGGCGTCCGCACCACCAACCGAAATGTACCGGGCAGTGGACGCCGGCGGTTTCTGGCACAATGGGTCAGGTGAGCAAACAACATCTGCACCATGAGCCCTTAGAACTTCACGACACACCGGATGCCCTCAACATCGACGGCATCTACGATGATGAAGAAACCGATTCAGAAGTTCGTGCTGCCGCGGTACCCGCGCACGGGGTTTCTCTGCCCGGTGCAATCCGCAGGTTTTACGGTAACTACTGGAACTCACGCGGCGGTGCGTCAGCCTCAGAATTTTGGTGGGCGATGCTCTGGATCGCTATTATCACCATGCTTTTAGCCGTAGCAATGAGTGTCATGGGAGATATGGTCACCAACGGCACCGCGTCCTCACTCGTGCGCACGGTTTACATGCTGATGTACTGGCTGGTACCCCTGTGGATTATGGCGAACATCGGCCCGTTTATCTCTCTGATCCGCCGCCGTCTCAACGCCAAACAGGGCACGATCGATTAGACGCATCAGACACTGTAAAATACGCCAGAACCCTTCATGGAAGAGCTCTTATAAAGGCTTACCATGAAGGGTTCTGGCGTGTTTCAGTATGTTTTATGAGGCAGGGTTGGCGTAGCCCAGGTTCTCCGGGGCCTCAAAGTTCTCACCGCGAAGGTGCTGGTTTAACCAGGCGCTCACGGTCTGATACCAGATACGCGAGTTCTCGGGCTTGAGAATCCAGTGTCCCTCATCCGGGTAGTACAGGTACTTGTGGCCGAGCTCCGGGGAGTTACGCTGCAAGGACGCCCACAGTGCCATCCCCTCACCGATCGGCACGCGGTAGTCCTTATCGCCGTGAATCACCAGCATCGGTGCTTGAACACTTTCGATGTGCTGGTGCGGTGAGTAGGTGTTGCGTTGACCGTTTTCGTGCTCGTACATCCACTCGTGCCAGCTGCCGTTGTCGGTGGTGAAGTACATATTTTCCATGTTGAAAAGGGACGCGTGGGTGACGTAGCACTTGAAGCGAGTACCGGCGTGCCCGGCTACCCAGTTGGTCATGTACCCGCCGTAGGAGCCGCCCATAAAAGCAACGTTGTTGCCGTCGATGTCCTGCCGCTGCGATGCAGCATCAATCAGGGCAAGAATGTCGGTGTACGGGGTGTCGCCAATGGCATCACCACCGCGGTCAAGCATCTTCTGGCCGTAGCCCAATGAAATCGCGGGATCCGGCAATAAGACAGCGTAGCCAAGCTCAGTGAGCACCCAGGGGTTCCAGCGGTAGGTCCAAGCATTCCACGAACCCCACGGCCCACCGTGGGCGAAGATTACCAGTGGATGCTTGCCATTAGCTTCACGCGGTAGCGCAAGCCATGAAGTAATTTCGCTACCGTCCTCAGCAGTGGTTTTGACTTGCTCTATGCGTCCGGGCGCCACAAAGTTTTTAACGGGTGAAGGCAGTTCAGTCTCAACACCGGTTTGAGGGTCGATGCCGATAGGCTCGGATGCTCGGTCAATGAAGTTACGCAGCGCCACCAGCTTGCCGTCGCAAACGCTCAAGGACGCGTAATAGGTGCGGTCAGTTGTGGTGAGCTGACGAGACTCTCCACCGACTTCACCCACAAAAATTGCGCCTGCACCGAGATTATCGGTAGCAAAAGCAAAACGTTTTTCATCGAGCCAGACCACGTCACCCGGCCAGCGGTCAAGATCCTCAGCAAGTGCGGTGAACTCGCCGGTATCCAAGTTATAGACGTGAGCCGTAACCTGCAGGCTCTGCCCCGGTAGCCAGATGCGGTTCTTGTAGATAACCGCCTGTGAACCGTCAGGACTAAATGCTCCTGCTGAATAGCTGTGCTTCTCATCGGCCTCAGCAATCAGGCGGGGTGCAGCGTCGCCGTCCAAAGAAATCTGGAAGACGCTGGAACGCTGGTGGATGCCGCGCAGTACCGTACCAACGGTGATGATCGCAGTTGAGCCGTCCGGTGAAACTTCAAAGTCTTCTAGTTTCCCCTCGGGCAAACCGGTAATACGACGCGGTTTCTCACCATCGTGTACGTACAGTGCAGTTGAACCGATGCCATTATCGTGATCCCAAAAACGCGTGGGGAAAGAGTCGTACAGCACCGCGCTGGCACCTGCTTTATCGCGGGCGTCCAGAATCTTGGTCTGCGTTTCTAAGTCATCACCAATAGCCGTAGCAGTGAAAATCAGACGGGTACCGTTCGAAGTCTCCCGCACGGAAAGCTCATCGATGCCACCGGGAAAGCTCAAGGCAAGCTGGGCTTCACCGCGCGAACCCAACTTCCAGACGCCCTTGATGTTGGATGAATCGGCACCGTCCACCTCTTTATCGAGGGTGTAGTAGATATCGCCGTTGTCAGCCAGCACCTGGAGTTTTGCATTGGAATCTAGTGAGGTCAGTGCATACGGCTCTGCGAGTTCGTTGCCGCTCTCGGCGACCTGCCATAGCTGCGAACGATATTTATTGCCGTCTTTGGCAAGGTAATTAACGTTCAGTACGGCATCGCCAGCGCGGTTAGCAACCAGCGACGTCACGCGGGGTTTAGAAATCAGATCATTGAGAAAATCAGTCATACTTCAAACATAATGGCGGTCACATTTGAAGGTAAAGAACCGGAAGAAAAAAGACGCCGTAACATCGCAGATGACCAGAATGTCACGATGTTACGGCGCCCTATAGAGAGCACTCAGGAAGAAGTTTTATGCAGCTGCAGTCAAGCGGATGCTGTTATTCCAGGGGTCAAGGAAGGTCAGTGCCGAGCCTTCATTGTTTGATTCGATGCCCGAGAACTTGAGGCGATCGCGTACAGCTTCGATGGTCTGCCCCTCAGGAACAGTCAGGTTTACAACCCCCAAGCCGAGGGTCTTCTGACGCGGTGACGCACCGGCCGAGTTCCAGGTGTTCATCGCCATGTGGTGGTGGTAGCCTCCCGCTGAAACGAACAGCGCCTGCGAACCAAAGCGTGAAGTCTCATCAAAGCCGAGAGCCTTGACGTAGAACTTGTGCGCGGTTTCAACATCGCCCACCTGCAGGTGCACGTGGCCGACTTTTCCGGTCAGATTCGGGCCTTCGGTAATGGTCTTGCCGATTTCCTCATCAGTGGCGTGCTTCTTAATAAACGCCACGGGATCAATGTAGAGGGTATCCATCGCCACGTGACCGTTGTTCCACTGCCACTGCTCACGAGGACGGTCATGGTAAAGCTCAACGCCGTTACCTTCAGGATCAGCGAAATAGAACGCTTCGGACACCAGGTGGTCACCGGCACCGGTGTAACGCTCCTGGTAACGAGCCAGGGTGCTCACCAATGACAGCGCGAGATCATGCGGATTATCAAACAGAACTGCTACGTGAAAAAGACCAGCTTCAGTGCGTGAGGGGTGACGCAACGTCGCATCGTGCTCAAGAATAAGAATGAGCTTATCCCCCAACCCCAACCAGGTCTCATTGTTGTCGGTCGGGATTTCTTGCAGACCAACACCGGTGGTGTAGAAGTCGTAGACAGCCTTCATATCGCGAACGCGCAAGCGAACTGCGCCCATGTCTGTCTGTGCGGGAAGTTTATCGAGAACGTTCATGGCTATCTTCTTTCTTGGTCTATTTCACGAACAAGAATTACTTTACGTGTAAACTATTTTGAATGTCAAGAAAAACTTTTCGAGGAATCTAAATTCATGTTTTGCGGCTTGGTCTCCTGAATACTAACAAAGAGGCACAGACAGGACGATGTAGTCAACTTTTCTTGATACTGCAATTCATCGGGGCGCACGCAGTCGCCAGCAGTCCCTCTCGCGGATTCGCGCGAGGCGCTCATACGCGATTCACGCCAGACCCGATGCCAGCTGGCGACCTTACGTGCACCCTGACTCGCGGGTGGCAGTGTCTCGTCATCAACTGGCTCGGGGCTGGCGTTTAAGGGAAGTTGAGGACGAGGCACTGCCATCATCCACAAACCAGAAGTCACTGTGCAACCAACAACTTCTAGCTCTCAAGCATCCTTGCCACTGTCGGGAAGATAAATTCCAGGTTGAGCGGTGCCTGGTTTTCATGGTCAGATGCGCCGGGCTGCACCCAGCGGAACTCGTCGAGTTCCGCAGAGGGTTTCAGGGTGTCCAATGTTTCTTGGTCGAGACGCGGCGCCATAAAGACGTTGGCTCGCACCAGCATGTCGGGCTCGTTGAGGGCTGCGGTTTGAAAGATACCCACTGTGCACAGGCTATCTTCTGACAGTTCAAGGCCAAGTTCTTCTGATATTTCGCGGACGCCCGTCTGCGCGGGACTCTCCCCCGGCTCTGGTTTTCCGCCGGGCATCATAAAGCCGGTGGTTCCGCGTTTGCGCACCGTCAGAATTTCGTTGTGCTCATTGACAAAAACGACGGCGCTTACTTCGATAACTCCCATGTTTATTTCAGCTGTTCTTTCAGGTAGTCGCGCAAGACGACTGCGTGGTTAATCTTTTCGTCTTTGGCGGCGTAGAGCAGTACCAGCTCTTTTTTCTTCGACTGTTTTAGCTGGTCGATGAGTTCACCGGCTTCATCGCGCTCGTCCAACTCGTGCCGATACTTCTCTGAGAACTCGTCGAAGCGGTCTTCACGGTGGTCAAACCATTTACGCAGGTCGGTGCTGGGCGCTAAATCTTTCGCCCATTCATCCAGCGCCGCGTCCTCTTTTGCCACGCCGCGCGGCCACACGCGATCCACCAGCCAGCGCAGGGCGCTACCGGTGCTCGCATCATCATAGATTCGCTGAACGGTGATCTTCATGAGAACTCCTTGTGAGGGTTGAACGTCATATACTTCTTATCTCCACCCTACAACGCAACATTTTTAGTGAGGGGTGGCACATCGGGTAATGTAACTATTGACACTGCCCGTATTTATCTCAAGGGAGAGGCCTTACATGGCAAAGATTATTTACACTCACACTGACGAAGCGCCTTTGCTGGCGACTTACTCGTTCAAGCCGATTCTTGAGGCTTTTGCCACCAGCGCGGGCGTTGAGATTGAAACTCGCGACATCTCGCTGTCAGGCCGCATTATTGCGCAGTTCCCGGAGCGCCTGACCGAAGAACAGCGTCAGCCCGATGCTTTGGCTGAGCTTGGCGAGCTGGCAAAGAAGCCCGAAGCTAACATCATCAAGCTGCCCAACATTTCAGCATCCGTTCCGCAGCTCAAGGCAGCTATCAAGGAACTTCAGGAAAAGGGCTACGACCTGCCCAACTACCCTGACGAAGTTAAGACTGATGAGGACAAGGACGTTCGCGCACGTTACGACAAGGTTAAGGGTTCAGCGGTGAACCCCGTACTGCGTGAGGGTAACTCAGACCGCCGCGCTCCTCTGTCGGTGAAGAACTACGCTCGCAAGAACCCGCACAAGATGGGTGCTTGGTCAGCTGATTCGAAGACCAACGTGGCGACCATGGGCGTCAACGACTTCAAGACCAACGAGAAGTCAGTCATTCTTGAGCAGGACGACACCCTGGTTATCAAGCACGTTGCTGCTGATGGCACCGAGACCGTCCTCAAGGAATCACTGCCGGTTCTCAAGGGTGAAATCATCGACGGCACCTACCTGGATGCAGCAAAGCTTGATGAGTTCTTGAAGGCTCAGATTGCTCGTGCCAAAGAAGAAGGCGTGCTGTTCTCCGTGCATCTGAAGGCAACCATGATGAAGGTTTCAGACCCCATCATCTTCGGCCACGTGGTACGCGCTTTTTTCTCAGAACTGTTTGAGAAGCACGGTAAGGCTCTTGAAGAAGCTGGCCTGAACGGCAACAACGGTCTGGCTGCAATTCTCGACGGCATCAAGACTATGCCTGCAGATATTCAGGACGATGTTCGTGCGCTCATCGAGAAGGGCTTCGCGGACGGCCCCGATTTGGCAATGGTGAACTCCGCTAAGGGCATCACCAACCTGCACGTTCCCTCAGACGTTATTGTGGACGCTTCCATGCCCGCGATGATCCGCACCTCCGGCCACATGTGGAACAAGGACGACGCTGAGCAGGACACCCTGTCAGTTCTGCCCGACTCATCCTACGCTGGCATCTACCAGGTAGTCATTGATGACTGCAAGAAGAACGGCGCGTTTGATCCTACCACCATGGGTACCGTTCCTAACGTTGGTCTGATGGCGCAGAAGGCTGAAGAGTACGGTTCACACGACAAGACCTTCGAGATTGCCGCTGACGGTAAGGTTCAGGTTGTAAACTCCGCTGGCGATGTTCTGATTGAACACGAAGTTTCAACAGGTGACATTTGGCGTGCATGCCAGACCAAGGACATCCCCGTTCAGGACTGGATCAAGCTGGCAGTAACTCGCGCACGCGATTCAAAGACTCCCGCTATTTTCTGGTTGGATGAGAAGCGCGCACACGACGCTAACCTCATCAAGAAGATTGAGCAGTACCTGCCCGAGCACGACACCGAAGGCCTGGATATCCGCATCCTCTCCCCCGAGGAAGCAACCCAGTTCTCGATTGACCGCATCCGCAAGGGTGAGGACACCATCTCGGTGACAGGTAACGTTCTGCGTGACTACAACACCGACCTCTTCCCGATCCTGGAACTGGGCACCTCTGCAAAGATGCTCTCCATTGTTCCTTTGATCAATGGTGGTGGCCTGTTCGAGACCGGTGCGGGTGGTTCTGCACCTAAGCACGTTCAGCAGCTGGTGGAGGAAAACCACTTGCGTTGGGATTCGCTGGGTGAGTTCTTGGCGATTGCAGCGTCCTTCGAGCACTTGGCAAAGAAGTACGATAACGCGTCGGCTCAGGTTCTGGCTGACACTTTGGACGCGGCGACCGGTACTTTCTTGAACGAGAACAAGTCACCGTCACGTAAGGTCGGCGAGATCGATAACCGTGGCTCACACTTCTACTTGGCGAAGTACTGGGCTGAAGAGCTGGCTAAGCAGACCGCGGACGCTGGTTTGGCTAAGAAGTTCGCGCCGGTAGCGAAGGCTATGGGCAAGAAGGAAGAGCAAATCGTTGCTGAGCTACTCGGCGTGCAGGGCAAGTCTGCGGACCTCGGCGGCTACTACAAGCCGGTTGATGAGAAGGCTAGCGGCGTGATGCGCCCGAGTGAGACGCTGAATGCAATTGTGGAGGGGCTGAAGTAAGAGCTTCTGTTTCTATAAGTAAATAAAATTAAACTGGCTGGGCACTCTGCAGTTAATGCCCAGCCATTTCAAAATCTAACCTACAATGAGGGTAAATTTAATGGTTGAAATTAATACAATGCAAATAGCTCAGTCCATAAAAAAATCCGGGATAAAGCAATTCTCCAAAGAAAGAGACCCAGAATTAGAGCATGCCTTTTTTACGGTTGACTCTGAGCAAAACTATATACCAACCCAATTAATTCAAAACCCATTAGGCTTAGATCCAGAATCCTCAGACAAATCAACTATCAATTATTTTTTTGTAGCTAGGGGGGCAACTGGAAAGACTGCATTTGCAAAATATTTATCAAATCATCTTCAAGCCCCACTATGGATGACCTCGGAGGATTGGACAATTAATGGACATTCATTAAAGTTACATCTCATTGATTTTACAAATGAAAAGAATTTCCAGGAATTTTTCTCAAAAAATGAAAACCCTTTAATTATCGTAGACGCTCTTGATGAAGCCATGGTAGAAATTTCTCCACAAACCTGGATTGACTTCAAAAAAGGCATAAAGAGAATGAGCGAAAATGGTCTAAAGTACATATTCCTAGGACGCGAAAATGCTTTGTTCGATTTAATGAAAGATTTTCAGGATGAAAATATTCCATATAAATCCTTCATAATCGAAAACTTTAATGAAACACAAATAAAGCAATTTATAGATTCAAAGTATTCTCTAGTGAACCACAACACCCTTGTCACAAGTGAACACTACACGCAAGCCCGAGATCAATTAATAGATAATATTAAAATTGAGGGCCTATCGGCTGAAGATCAGAAAAATTTTCTCGGTTATGCTCCAGTACTGGAGGCTATATCAACAGAGCTTTCTAACTCCGACAACCTTTCTTCTTACGTCAACGAATTAAATGAAAATTCAATCAGCAAAAGAGCTGAACGTATTGATAAGATAGTCGAAAATATACTTAATCGTGAACAGAAAAAATTCATATCTGCCCTAGACCCAGAGTTACGATCTGACAATTATTTCCGGGTTAAAGAGCAAATCCAATGTTTATTGGCAGAAATGAATTTAGCCTCTCCAGCGCCAGTTCCCGCCGATATACCTATTGATAAACAAAAAAACTACCAGGACCAACGAGCCGTTCAAATTCAAGATCATCCTTTTTTGAACGTGAATCACTCTGGCGAGTGGGCCTCGTACATATTTGAAGCCTATTGTTTTATCAAAGGTTTTAAATTTGTTTCGGAAATGAAAAAAATGCATCATCGAGCTTCTCACAATCCTGTATTTTACCTCCTGTCAATTGGGATTCTCGATAAGGATGATATTTATGACCATTGGATGGTCTCTGCGTTACATAATTCGTTCATAGCGTTAAAATATGATGATCGAGCGGAAACCCCCGCCAGTTACTCAACAACCGCTTTTGATAGAAATATTATTGAAATTACTGAGAGCATCGAAAAGGGGTATTTCACATATTCGTCAATAAATCCATACGAAAAAAAATCAGAAGATTATCAGCCATTTTCAATTAAATTTATGTCTTCATCTGAAAATGAACTTATATTATATTCAGAACCAAAAAATATCAGAATAAATACCAGAAGTTCAAAAGTCATCTTTAGACCTGAATCTGCCTCGCCTGAGCTAGGACCAGAATTCTTCTGTTTTTGCAAAAGTATATTCATAGAATCTCAAGAGATTAAGATTCCTGCACTTTACGGCAAGCCTTTACAAACAGCAATAGCTACGGAACAAATAGTATCGCCCCTACCAGTGTTGTTTGGATACACTCAGAGCAACCCCTACAGCAACCCTGCCATTATTAAAATAAAAAATTCCGACGAGGAAGAAAAATCCGATATTAACTGGAATTTAGGTTATCCCTGGAATGATTTTATCGTAAGAATTCCAACTTTTGATTCTTACTCCCCCAGAGTCTTTTATGTTATTTCAGCTCTAGATGCCCTATCTAAGCAATATAAAGAGTCCGGATTATCCAGAAGTGGGTTTTGCGCATATTGCCATCTTGATAAAAAGAATGAAAAGAGTTCTAAAGTGATAAAAGAACTCGAAACTCGCAGTATAATATCAACATCTGGCGATAAAATTACATATACAGATATTGATGAAAATTATCCCTTATTTGAAACACCTGTGTCTACTTCTAAGTCAATTGGATTTAATTCACTTGCAGAGTCAAAACGAAAAAATTGGGCATCCTTATTGAACGATATAACTGAAATTCTTAAGGATAACTAATATGAAATATAGCATTGACTTCATAAGGGATTTGAAAGAGAATTTTGAAGATAAGAATATAAGTTACCCTGTTGAAGAAATCAACTCTAAACCTATACCTGTAATCGAAGTGAGCAATGAATTATCTCTAAATAAAGTAATTGCAAACTGGAGAGAATACCAAAAAGCAAAAACTTTTTTTAGGGGACAGAGTAAATTTCATCAACAAATTCCAATTTCTGGTAAAGAGCGAAATGATTTATCAAATCCTTCTAGCTCGGCGCTATGTAACAAAGAAAAAACGCTTGAGTTTATTCTTGCATGCCCGGGCATTAATATTCTTGAAAGAGGAAAATCCAAGTTGGATTTTTGGGCATCTCTCGATGCCATATCTCAGTCACAGAATAAGATTGATGGTCTTGGTGGTGCTGGGACCTACACTAACCAACATGTACCAGAGTATGCGCTAGAAGGATTGCTTCAACAATATATTGGGAGCACTAGATGGATAGATGTAGTTGATAATCTACAGATTGCTCTCTGGATGGCTACTAGAAGTTATATACCTCAGCTACCTGAAAATTTTGATAAAGTTAACTGCTATAATCCGATAAAAGTAAGTGAGATTAAATACGATGAAGATGCATATATCTACCTTTACATGTATTCATTTACCCCAAGCAAAATTATAGATTTAGGTCTATATCAATCCGAGGACTCGCTGTTACTCGACTTAAGAGAAGCTTTACCATCACGATATCTAAGACCGCATTCTCAACATGCTATGCTTTTAAGAGAATATAAATCAACTGAAAAGTTAACCGATCCTAAAACCACTAATGTGGTTGGGGTAAAACTTAAGACAAAATTAGCGATATCCGCCATTGGAAATAGTAGTCTTATAAATAATCAAACAATTTTTCCTAATGAAGAAAATGATTCTGGTTTCAAGACAATTTCACAACTATTATCAGTCTACTGGCTCAATGGTCAAAATAGGGTCCAGGATAAAATTTCACAAGAACAATTCCTGCCTCGGTATTTATGATATTTCTAAATGTTTATCCGCCCTCCCCTTCGTTAAAAATGGTAATTACAGTGAAACTCTAGCCAACTTGTAATGAATAAAATATTTTAAGAAACTCTTATCATAGTTCCCGAGATATTCTGAAAATTGTAGGCTCGCTTTCTTAAAGAGAAAGCGAGCCTGAAAGATTAAGTTATCTGAGCAAAGTATCCATCTATGATTTTATAAAATTATCCATTATTAATTTATTCATGGCACCGCAAGAATCGAGCGCAGTCTGCAGTTCAGTTCTATACTGAGGCTTATTCATAAGGGGTAAAAACCAAGAACCCGCCACCAACTAAACAACGACCCCACCAGGCGGCAAAAATATGAGTACTAAATCTCTACAAATAACCTCACACCACACCAAAAGAACCGTTGCCCCACCAGCGTACAACCGGCCTCACCGCCAAACACTTCGCCACGCTCATCACAGCCCCCACCCACCACCTGGGTCAAACCTGCTGAAAACCCCGCAACCTCACCCCAGAAGCCCTCACCCACCTCTTCGAAGTCTCACAGCCAACTATCTCACCAACCATTAAAACAACCGAGAAGGCCCTAGAGAAAGTCCTCACCCCACTGACTCGACCTCTCAAAGAGAACCTTAAAGCACCTGGTTCCCTCGTGGTGGATGGCACTTTAGTTCCCATCTGGAACTGGCGTCCATGAGGAAAAACAAACTTCTCAGGCAAGCACAAACGCGCAGGATTCAATCACCAAGTGATCTGCACACTTGATGGCACACTCCTGGCGATAACCGATCCGCTGCCTGGTTCTAGGCATGATGCTCATGCTTTTGGGGCTCATGGACTTAATTAGCTGCTGGATTCATCCACCCTGGCCGATAAGGGCTATGTGGGACTTGACGTGACTACCCCTACTCAGGGCAGGCCTGGGCTGCGGCTGCTTCGGGAGCAGAAGACGAATAATCGGGTGCTTAATCGTTTGCGGTTGGTGGTGGAGCGGGTCATCGTTCAGGTAAAGACCTGGCGGATTTTTCATACCGGGTTCAGGCGCCCGTTGGGTTTGTAGGGGCGGGTGTTTTTTCTGGTGTGGGGGTTGGTGTTTTTGGTTGCGGGGCACCCCTTATGAATAAGCCTCATTATTTATGTGAGTTGTGACATCGAGATGGTAAGAATAAAAGGTATTTCAGATTTTTAAAACGACAGATAATTGTTTCGCATCTGAAACACGATATTTAGGGATTCTGTGTCCCTTGAAAAAGTTACCTTTATCCCCTAAACTGGGGAGGCATCTATCCCTCACGTTCGCAATCTAGGGAAAAACTTCATGACACAGATTTCACGACGCAACCTTGCAAAGGGCTCAGCGTGGGTAGCCCCCGTTGTCATTGCATCTTCAGCTGTTCCGGCATACGCAGCTTCTCAATGTAATAATCCCTCTGTCTACGCCGAGGGATCTGTTGATTACAACTGGGGAGTTGTGGCTACCGACCCTAAGACTTCTAGCACCACTACTCAGAAATTAAGCCTTGTAGTCGCCATGAACGCTACTGGGCTACCTGTTGGAGCTGTAATTACTGATATCCGCTTTGAATACTGGATTCAGAACCGTAATGATAGCCTTACTAACCCTGATGGGTCATCTGGTGGCCACGGTCCAGGTATTTACGATCCTGGTAACTCCAAAGCTTCCACGAGGACTGCAGGAACCTGTACGACAAGCTACAGCACTATTACGGGCTGTTCCTACTCGGGTCTATCGACTCCTTTGAGTAATAACTCAAAATTCCCCGCCAGTCCAGTATTCACTTCCGGCACTTCGAAAGCCGCTGTTACTGCTAACTGGGTGGACCATAAGTTTAAGAAGCTCGACGGTTCTACCGTCACTGCAAAAGCATGGCAGTTTCAGTTTATTGGCGACCCTAAGCTTGCTACGGCACAGCTTAAGAATAATGCCACTACGGGCTGCCTTGATTTACCACAGCTTAATACACCTCAGTTTAATGTTTCTTACCCCAATGTTCTGCAGGCAGCTAATGCTGAACGCACCATTTATGTGGATAGAACTGTTTATCTTACCTACACCGTCAACGGTGTAAGCACAACACTGACGATGTATCAACCCAGCACTAAGGTATGTGATTCTTCAGACTCCCCCGGTGGTATCAACCGTTGCTAACGATTCTGAGCGAATCTATACAAAGAGGCTTATTCATAAAGGTTCCGACACCGCAAAGAAAATCAGCGCCCGCACCAGAAGAAAACACCCACAAATAAACACCGAGCAACCGACGGAAGCCCGTATGTAAAACCCGCCAGGTCTTCACCTGCGCAATCGTCCGTTCAACCACCGAACGTAACCGATTGATCCTCCGATTATTCTCCTTCACCCTAGCCCTCATCCTTGCACCCGCTTTTCGTTTAGTCGGTGTGAGCAACCCCAGCCCGATGTACCCCTTATCTGCCAAAGTGGACTCATCCAAGAACCTCCCTAGCTGGTGAAAGCGAAAAGCATAAACATCATGCCTAGCCCCCGGCACCGGGTCGGTAATGGCTAGCAATCTCCCGTCTAAGGTACAGATGACTTGGTGATTGAAACCGGTTCTTCTGTGCTTACCTGAAAACAGTATTTGCCCTTGTGAAGACCAGTTCTAGATGGGAATTAACGTGCCGTCTATTACGAGTGAGCCAGGGACATTCTTGAGTGATTCAAGCTCGGGAACCTTCAACTCAGTCAGCTTCAATAAGGCACTTTCGATGCGGTTGATGATTCTAGAAATGGTGGCTTGCGAGAGATCAAAGATATCAGCTAAGAGGTCTTCGGTGATGTTGTGGCGTAGATAGATGAGGGTAATTTTCTGGGCTTGTGTCAGGCTGGTTTTGCGAGGTCTGGTGCCTGGTTGATTCCAGATAAGGTTCTTGTTCAGGGGTGTGGCGAATTGTGCGCTAGTGAGCCCGGTTGTACGCTTGTTGTGCAACGGTTCTTCCGGTTTGGCTTGAGGTTATTTGTGATGATTTAATGCTCATTTTTGCCTTCGGTGGGACCGTTGTCTCTTGGTGGGTTTTACCCCTTATGAATAAGTCTCTAGGTATAGAAATATTGAAAACGACACTTTATCAAAAAGAAATTTAACAACAAATAGTTAACATTCTGCTTTCTTATTTTAAATTCGAATTGAATTTGCTTTCATTGTTAACTTTTTCACATGAAAAAAGGTAGCGTCCACCCGCAAGGGTGAGGCGTCGAAATCGTGCTAACTTACTGGCTCAGTTTCCCGCCCGATTCCTCCAAGTAGCAGGTCGCACACAGCGACTCGTAACCTACGTGCACACCGTCAATGGCCACTTGATTGCCGTCAAAGATGAACTTGCCGTCCACCGTGCGTCCGTTGAATAAAGCCTTGCGTCCGCACCTGCAAATGGTCTTCCACTCTTCCAGGGTGTGTGCGATTTCCAGCAGACGCGAAGAACCGGGGAACGCAATCGTCTTGAAGTCCGTGCGGATGCCGTACGCCATCACGGGAATATCCTCCACCACGGCGATACGCATCAGATCGTCAATCTGCTCAGCGGTGAGAAACTGAGCCTCATCCACGAGTAGGCACGAAACCGGCAGATGCCAGTGCATGCGTCCGTCATTCTCGTCCTGAGCAGCTGCGGCATGAAAAAGATCTAGCGCGCTATCGGTGGGACCGATCAGAAAGTCCGCCTGACGGGTCACGCCCAGGCGCGAGACAATCTCGGTATCGCCCTTAGTATCAACTCGAGGCTTAGCCAGCAGGACGCGCTGACCACGCTCCTCATAGTTATAGGCAGCCTGCAACAGCGCAGTTGACTTGCCCGAGTTCATCGCGCCATAACGGAAATAAAGCTTAGCCACGAGACAGACCACCTTCGCACAAATAACCAAAACTGCAGATAATTTTAGCCCACTCCCCTAACCACGGGTTGTCTGGTGAAGCTAATGAGCGTCATCTGTGCGAGTATTCTCACCCATTGTTCTTGGTGTACCCGTCATAAACGTTATCCAGTTACCTTCCCAACCGCGCAAGCAGTTAGTGTTAAGTAAAAGCATTTTTATGCGTGAATTCGATATGAGGAAGTTTCCACCGTGCTCTCTAAATCCGATATCGCTGCTCTTTCTGAACCGATTAAGCGAGAGCGCAAGCCGCTGGACATCCTCATGGAGCAAAACCAGACGCGTCTGGCGCACCTGGTGCCGGTGCGTATGGGGCGTATGTTGGAGTCACCGTTCGCGTACTACCGCGGCACAGCGGGCATCATGGCGGCTGACCTAGCAACTGTGCCTAACTCATCCGTGCACATGCTGATCTGCGGTGACGCGCACATCTCCAACTTCGGTTTCTACGCCTCCCCCGAGCGCAAGCTCCTGTTCGATCTCAACGACTTTGATGAGTCAGGCTACGGCCCCTGGGAATGGGATCTCAAACGTCTGATGGCATCCGTCTATCTGGCTGCCCTCGACAACAAAGAATCTGAAGACACCGCCTTCGAGATCACCCGCAAGACCTCCAAGTATTACCGCGAGACCCTGCTCGAGATGCTGGAGCTCGATACCCTTGAGCGCTTCTACTACTCCGTGGACGCCGACAACATTCTGCCCACGCTCACCCACGGCAAGATGCGCAAGCAGTTCGAGAAGATCACCAACAAGGCACGCACACGCAACTCAGCGCAAGCACTCGCCAAATTCGCCGTGCGCGAGGAAAACGGTAGCCACCGCATCGTTGACCAGCCGCCGCTGACCATGCACTCCGATGCTCTGCCCAAGGACGTCCAAGAGACGCTGTGGGGCAAGTACATCAATAGCGCATCCAGCGAAATCCGCTACCTTTTGCAGAGTTTTGAGGTCGTTGACCAGGTGCTTCGCGTGGTCGGTGTAGGTTCTGTGGGCACTCGCTGCTATATTTCGCTACTTGAGGACGTCAACCGCGCGCCGCTTTTCCTGCAAATCAAGGAAGCGCAGACCTCCGTTCTCTACCAGTACGGCAAAATGGGCTCCCAAGCGCACATTCCCGGTGGTAACGAGATTCGCGGCAACGGCTATCGCGTGGTCGCATCGCAGAAGGTCCTGCAGGCACAGTCAGATATGTTCCTCGGCTGGGTTGACCGCATCCCCGGCCACGACGGACTCCCCCGCGACTACTACGTGCGCCAGTTCCGCGATATGAAGGGGTCCATCAACCTCGCCGCGCTCGACGCCAACAGCCTCAAAGGCACCGCTAAACTCTGCGCGTCCCTGCTGGCTCGCGCGCACGCGCAGTCTCACCGCATCGGCGATATCGCGATCTTCGCTGAAGGCGGCAAACCGCTAGATATCGCGCTGGCACAGTGGTCAAAAGGCTACGCGCAACAGTGCATGAAAGACTTCGAAAACCTCAAATACGTAGCAGAAAAGGGTGTCGTACCCGTCCAGTACGGTCTCTAACCCCGTAGCACAGCAAAGGAGCCAGATGTCGCACTATATCCCCTATCTCGTTGTTCCGGTGCTGTGCGGTTTATTCGCCAAGAAAATTAACCTGCCACCGCTGATCGGCTTTCTGGTCAGCGGCCTCATACTGAATTTCATGGGCTACGAAGAGCTCGGGATCATCACCGAACTCGGCGACCTCGGCGTCACGCTCATGCTCTTCACCATCGGGTTGAAAATCAACGTTCGCCTGCTTACCCGCAAAGAAGTCTGGCTGACTCAGGCATACACGTGGTGCTCACATCATTCCTGGGTACCGGTCTTATTCTTCTGCTTACGATGCTGGGGCTCGGCGGCAGCGGCATTGTCCCGCTCGGTGAGGCTGCACTCCTCGGCTTTGCCCTGTCGTTCTCGTCCACAGTACTCGTTGTAAAAACCCTCGAAGAACGCGGCGAAACACGTTCCCTCTACGGACGCACTGCCATCGGCATCCTCGTGATTCAAGATATCTTCGCCGTCATCTTCATGGCTCTCACCGGCGAACATCTGCCCAGCCCGTGGGCGTTACTGCTAGTACTCTTGATTCCCGCCCGCTGGCTCCTCGACAAGGGTCTGACGCGCGTTGGCCACGGCGAGCTACTCGTGCTCTACGGCGTGGTACTGGCTTTTGTTCCCGGCTACTGGCTCTTTGACCTCGTCGGCATCAAGGGTGATCTCGGCGCGCTCATCATCGGTATGCTCATCGCCACGCATCCCAAATCCAACGAGCTCTCTCGCGTTCTCTTCTCCCTCAAAGAATTCATGCTCATCGGATTCTTTGTATCCATCGGCCTGAGCGCCACGCCCACGCTAGCGCAGGTCGGCTTTGCCATCGTGCTATTGATCCTACTACCCATTAATACCGTCATTTACGCTGGCATTCTGCGCCTCACCGGACTATCCCCGCGAACCTCGACACTCGCGTCCTTTACCCTCACCAACTTCTCAGAATTCTGCATTATCATCTGCGCTATTGGTGCCAGCACAGGCCTAGTCAGCGAAACCTGGGTTGTACCGTTCTCTATCGCCGTTTCGCTGAGCTTTGTGGTCTCAACCGTGCTCAACATGCGTGGCTCCAAGCTCCCGCGATGGTTCGGCTCATTTATCCCACAGGTTCCAGAAGATCGTATGCACCCCCGAAGAACGCCCCATCGACCTCGGCACCGCACAAGCCGTCGTACTCGGCATGGGACGCATCGGACGCCGTGCCTACGACCAGCTCGCAGACGACTATCAGTTCAATGTCATCGGCGTAGACAACTCAGAATTCCGCGTGGAAAACCTACAATCCCGCGGGTACAACGTGCTGGAGGCAGACGCATCCGACGCCGAATTCTGGAAGCGCCTCAAAGACGACCAAGACGTCGAACTCGTAGTGCTCGCCATGCCCTCGCACGGTGTGAACGTTGAGGCATACCATTACGCACTCGAAGCTAAATCAGAATGTGCCTTTGCCGCCGTCGCCCAATACGTCGATGAGTACCGCGAGCTCAAAGCGCTGGGTATCGACAAAGTCATCAACGTGTACGACGGTGCTGGCGAAACACTCGCGGAGCACGCCTACGATGCCTTCATCAACATGAAACGTAAGGACGCGGCGCGGTAGGACGCCAACTACATACGATGTTCCCGAGATACATACGTTTTTCATATGTACTTCGGGCATTTCGTATGTAGTTACTACCGGATGCCAGCAGCCGCCAACCGCCGACGCAGAGTATGCGGATGGTTTAGCAATTCATTCCAGCGCGCTCGGATAATTTTCCAGCCCTCCGCTTCTAATTCGCGCTGGCGTCGATGTTCCCTGCGGATAACGACCTCAGCGTCCCCATAGATTCCCGAGTACTTCACTTCACCGTCCACTTCTAAAATGACGCCGTGCTCGCGCCATAAAAAGTCCGGACGATAAACCCCACCTGAACGGGTATAGATAACAGACTGTTCTTCGGGAAGGGGAATCTTCCACTGGTGCATCAGGTTACGAGCGATACTTTCAGCAGGTGACTCGCTACAAGGACTGACGCGTGCCGCAACCGTGCGAGATACCGCCGCTCCCCTGCCTGTTTTCTGTTTTAAAGCTTCCTGTAATTCGGGAATACTTACCAGCCCGTGGTGAGCAAAATAGTCAGCAATGCACAATGCAGAGTTCAAAGGTAAAACGCCCGCACAATCTACAACAGTATGTAAAGCAGAACTTACTGCAAACCCGTGTAAGAGGCAGGAGTCTTCTATTACCTCCGCTTTGTTGCAGTGCGCAGTAACTCCACGTCGTTTGCCAATACGGTTCTGGGCAACAGCAAGGTGGATGCTGGTGGGCGGACTCAAAAGCGGCGCGCCGTACCAGAGTGCCGCTGTTTGGTGGCTCAGCACCGGAGCCGTGGAGGTCTTGAGAACAGCAACAGTGGAGGCCACATACTTCTGCGTTGGGTTCAGTGTCTTCCATGTAGCCGCGTCCATATACACTCCGTGGCGTAACCGGTGCAGCTGCTTTTGCTGGGTCTGCCTGCTGATACTAGAAGTGCTACCACCAGCGTTGACTAGATCTTGAGTGGTTTTGGTCAGCGCAATGATGCGTGGAATGTCTTTTTCATGGTTCATAAGCCCACTATGAGCCGATTCGGTAAGACATATATGCAGAAACGCTGAAATGTGGATAAGTCAACGCTCTTCCACAAGCTGGGTGTCAACAGTTGAAAAGTGTCCACATACAAAATTCCCGAGCTACATATCAAAAGCATATGTAGCTCGGGAATTTTGTATGTAGTAGCCGCCTAGGCGGATTTAGCGCTGCTGCACGTCCAAACCTGACACGTCCATGGTCTCCAGCGGGACGGTCTTCGACTTGGTAACAGCCTTGTGGATCAGCCATACAGCGATGAATACGGGCAAGCCGATGTAGGCGCTGAGAACTTCCATGCCGCGTCCTGCGAATACCGCCTCATAGTTCTGGCCGAGAATCACAATGCTGCACATGACGAATGCGAGAATCGGGCCGACAGGGAACAGCGGTGCACGGTAGGGCAACGCTTTCAGGTCGTGACCCTGCTTGACGTAGGCACGGCGGAAACGGAAGTGACACAGTGCCACGCCAACCCACACGATGAAGCCGGACAGACCGGAGATGTTAATCAGCCAGGTGTACGCGGTGCCCTGACCGACGATTGCGGTAACGAATCCAACCATGCCAACAGCTGCGGTCATAAGCAGTGCAGGTACGGGGACGCCACCTGAGTTCACGCGGGTGAAAATCTTTGGCGCCTGACCTTCTTTCGCCAAACCGTAGAGCATACGTGAGGACACGTAGAGACCGGAGTTACCTGCTGAAAGAATCGCGGTCAGGATAACGGTGTTCATCAGTCCAGCTGCGAATGCCAGACCCGCGCGTTCAAAAACCATGGTGAACGGCGAATACGCAATGTCGGTTGCATCCGAGCGCAGCAGGTTGGGGTCGGTGTACACCACCAGGGTGCCGATGATGAAGATAGCGCCCACGTAGAAAAGCATGATGCGCCAGAACACGGTCTTGATTGCCTTGGGGACGTCACGACGCGGGTTCTCAGCTTCGCCGGCTGCGGTACCGATCATTTCGGTGCCCTGGAAGGAGAAGCCTGCGACCATGAAGATAGAGACGACGGAGAGCCAGCCGCCGACGAAGGGCGCATCGCCTTCGGTCCAGTACTTGAGGCCGCCGGTGTGTCCACCGAAGATGCCGAAGATCATAGCAATGCCAGCGATGAGGAAGACGATAACGGTGACAACCTTGATGGTTGCCAGCCAGAATTCGCCTTCACCGTAGGCGCGAGCGCTGAGCGCGTTGAGACCGGTGAGGGCTACGAGAAAGACTGCTGCCCAGATCCATCCGGGGACACTGGGGAACCAGTAAGCCATGATGATGCCTGCTGCGACGAGCTCGGCAGCGAGAGTGATTGCCCAGTTGAACCAGTAGTTCCAGCCCATTGCGAAGCCGAAGGAGGGTGAGACGTAGCGGGATGCGTAGGCTTGGAAGGAGCCTGCGATGGGCAGGTGCGCTGCCATTTCGCCCAGTGACTGCATGAGCAGGAGCACCATAATGCCGATGAGGCCGTAGGCGAGAAGTGCGCCGCCGGGGCCTGCTGTTGCGATGGATGAGCCTGATGCCACGAACAGACCGGTACCGATTGCACCGCCGATTGCGATCATTTGCAGGTGGCGGTTAGCCAGCCCGCGCTGAAGCTTGGAGTCGTCGGCGGTGGTGTTGACCTGCTCGATATCCGACCCGGCTGAGTGTGAAGCCATAGGAGTGTTTTTCCGTAACGTTGATGAACGGGCATCTTAATGTTTTCTTATGCCCCTTAAGACTTTCTTTAGATTACCACCGCGCGGCGTTCTTTCTAAGTCTGCTCATCACTTTATCTCTCAGTCCTTGCCCACTGCAGGCAAGTGTCGGGGCTTTTCTTGAGACGCATCTACCAGCAAGGTGCGCACAAGGGCATCTGCTGTGAGTGCAGATGCCCTTGTAATGCTGGGTTTTTCGTAGACGTAGCTTACGCGTTTTCGTTGATGAAATTGACGGATGCGCCGTGTTCGACAGTGCGCGAAACGGTGCAGTCTTTTTCTGCTGAAAGTTTGATGAGGCGATCGACCATTCCCTGTGCCTTTTCACCATCAGCGTCGGCCGGGAATTTCACATTGAAACTGACCTCGATATCGTCCAGGCTGACGGCACCGTTATCGTCTTTGCGAATGCCCGAGGACAGTACCTCGAACGTTTCGGGTTCGCTACGGCGAGAGGTGACGACGTCAACGTCAACAGACGAGCATCCTGCAATAGCTGCCAGCAGGAGCTCGACCGGAGTGAGCATCCCCTCGCCTTGCCCGAAATCGAGGGTATCGCCGTTTTTATTGGTGGCGCGGTAGTGCTTTTGTCCAACGCGTTCCACTTTAACTGCGCGGTAGTTGGGGTCTTGTGCACGCTCGTTGTTTTCGCTCATGTCAGGCGTCCTTTCAGAAGATTTTTCTTACCCCAGTATAAGGACGCGAGTACTCGAAATATTCCTGAGTGGTGCCCGCATTTGCGAAGACGGACACCGCATACACACTACAACGGCCCCGCCGCTACATAGCGACGAGGCCGAACAAAGTTAAAAGCTGTAACGCGTTACTTCTTGAGCGCGTCCAAAGCTGCCTGGTAGTTAGGCTCTTCGGTGATTTCGGGAACGAGCTCGGTGTAGATAACTTCGCCCTCGGTGTTGATGATGACAACTGCGCGCGCCAGCAGACCTGCCAGAGGGCCGTCTTCCATCTTCACGCCGTAGTCTTCACCGAATGATGAGCGGAATGCTGAGGTTGCCTCAACGTTTTCGATGCCCTCAGCAGCGCAGAAGCGTCCCAGTGCGAAGGGAAGGTCCTGTGAAACACCTACAACAACGGTGTTTTCGAGCTTGGTAGCGTCCTGGTTGAACTGGCGGACTGACTGTGCGCAGACGCCGGTGTCGATGGACGGGAAGATATTGAGAACGATGTTCTTACCTGAGTACTTATCAGCGCTGACGTCTTCGAGGTCGGTGTTGACGGTCAAAAACGCCGGTGCGAGCGCGCCTACTGCGGGCAGCTCGCCAACGGTGTGTACTTCAGTTCCTTGGAATTTAGTTTCAGCCATATCTTTATTGTGGGTCACATATCAGCACTTTGTACAGGTAGAAAACGTAATTAAGCTGATTGCCAAGTCTGCCTGCGGGTAAAGATTGGCTGGTTGCGAACTTCCTATACAAGCTGTTGGGCCGGGCATAGACTCTGCTGCATGAACACGAATTCCTTCCATTTTGAGTACAAGGTTCCCGGCGGAAAACTGCTCGTTGCAGATGTAACCGTTGAGGACACCATCATTACCTCAACGCTTATTTCAGGGGACTATTTTCTAGAGCCTGAAGAGGCTTTCGACGATATGACGCAGGCGTTGGTCGATGCGTCCACCAAAGATTCTGCCGATGAGCTGAAGAACCGCCTGGACGCGTCACTCGCTAAATACGGTGAGTCGCTTGCGCTCCATGGATTCTCTACCGCTGATGTGGCTCTCGTGGTTAAACGAGCTGTATCCGGCGCCAAGGATTTCACCGATTACGAGTGGGAGGTTCTCAACCCCGGCCCGCTTCCCTCACCTTTGAATGTTGCTCTTGACCAGTACCTGCTTGAAGAAGTGCAGGCAGGACGCCGCGGCCCCACCATGCGCATCTGGGACTGGGAAGATCGCGCGGTAGTCTTTGGCTCATACCAGTCGTACCAAAACGAAATTAACCAAGAAGGCGTTGAGAAGCACGGTATACAGGCGGTTCGACGCATCTCTGGCGGCGGTGCCATGTTCATGGAAGCCGGCAACTGCGTAACCTACTCGCTGTACCTCCCTGAAGAACTCGTTGCTGGTCTGAGCTACGAGCAGTCTTACGAGTACCTGGATCAGTGGGTTTTGGCGGCATTGAAAAAACTGGGTGTCAATGCCTGGTACCAGCCGATCAATGACATCACATCGGATAACGGCAAGATTGGTGGTGCCGCACAAAAGCGTATTAACGGTGCAGTTCTACACCACGTCACTATGTCCTACGATATCGATGCCGATAAGATGATGGACGTTTTGCGCATCGGTAAGGTCAAAATCGTTGACAAGGGAATCCGCTCAGCGAAGAAGCGAGTAGACCCGCTACGCCGTCAAACCGGTGCGACCCGCGAAGAAGTGGTGCAGACCCTCATCGACACTTTCACCTCCCGCTACGCCTCTCACATGGGCAAACTCAGCGAAGCTGATTTGGCAGCCGGTCAAAAGCTCGTTGAGGAGAAGTTCTCCACCGAGCAGTGGCGTCATCGCGTGCCATAAAGCGCACCTTACCCGCCGTACAAACATGAAAGGACGCGTCCCTTGACTCAGGGGCGCGTCCTGTCGCGTGAGATGCCTTTACGTCAGGCGCACCAGCGCAATGCCGATGACCATGACGCCCAGACTGAGCACCTGCGTCAGCGTTACTGCCCGCTGCGGAGCCTGCAGAAGCCCAAATTTGTCGACCATGAGCGAGCCGGTAATCATGCCGGTCAAAGCCGCCATAATCGTCAGCCCGGTGCCGAGAACGGGCACAAGAAGCGCGTTACCGGCAACAAACAGCGCACCAAGCACGCCGCCAAAGTACATCCACCAGGGGTTCTTCGTCTTGCCTTGAGGCGCGCGGATGCGAATTTTCAGCTTGAGCACGCAAGCAATCAGGGCTAAAACGATGGTACCAACGGTGAAAGATACAAATGCTGACTTAGCGCTTGAACCGAGAACTACGCCGAGGTGACCGTTGATAGCTGACTGGGCGGCCATCAAGAAACCTGTTCCCAGTGCGAGCGCGCGCCAGCCCCACAGCCCCGCGTCCTGTCCATCAGAGGGCGAAGAATCTGAAGGCAGATTTTTATGAGAGCGCTTTTGCCCCAGAACTACGGCACCAACCACGCCGGCGATTACCAGCAAGATACCGAGTAGCCGGGTGATATTGAGGGTTTGTTGGGCTGAGTAGAACAGCCCGAAAGTATCGATAATCAGCCCCATAATAATCTGTCCGGTAATCGGCAGAATCGCGGTTTGAACTCCACCGATTTTGGGAAAGATAAAGATGTTAGTGGTGAGACCAATAACGCCGAATAAACCGCCGAGCCACAGCCACGCGGGGTTCTGCGCGATGGTGCTGAGCGGAAAGAGCACGGAGCCATTCACGCATAAGGTAACGATGAACAAAAACACCGTACCGCCAATGAACGAAATCAAGGACGAGAGAAAGGGCGATCCTACAGATTCACGCAGCCGCGAGTTCAGGCAGGTCTGGATAGGTAGCAGCAAGCCTGCCAGCACGCCAATACCTACACCGAATGTTTCAAGCCCCTGCATATCTAATGTCCTTTCACCCGCCTCTGTTCATTTTTATTGTAGGTGAAAGTATCTGCGGACCGTCATCTCGCCCGTTCTCACTTAGGACGCTATGTTCAGAAGTAGTAACTGTTGGGCAGTAGTGCCTGCTGCCAGTTAGCCTCTGTGCGAGGGCGGGTATTTTGAGAGCAAATATTTTTTGGCTTGGGGGTACTCACGCAGAATCATGCAGATTCCCAGTACTCCGACTACCAGCTGGGACGCCATTGCCCACTTGAACGGTTGCATGGCGTAGGTGTCGGGTGAGCCAGCGCCCTGCGCATCCAGCAGAAGGCCAACGATCAGCATCATCGAAAAAGCACCAACGTAACCGCCCATGTTGGCGATGCCGGTGGCTACGCCGCGTTGCGTCAGTGGTGCGTGAGCACGAACGAGCTCGAAGGCGACCATCGAAATGGGACTACTCATTCCAAGCACAATGACCAGCGTAAAGAGTAGCCACAGCGGAGGTTGACCGGGCATCAAGACGATGATTGCCCACAAAATTTGTGAGCAGATGACCAGTCCTAGCACCATGTGTACGCGGTAGCTGGCAAAACGGGTGAGCAAGCCGCCCGCAAAAACGCCGAAGACGAGTGTGGTGATGATGATGGTGGTAATCAGCATCGCTGCAACACCTTGCGAATAGCCTAGACCGCCGGTCACAAACGGGGTGCCCCACAGCAGGGTGAAGTTGAAAATCGTGAAAGATGTTGACAGGTGCACCCAAAACGCCATACGTATACCCGGGCGCTTGAGCAGTGCCTTGAGTGCCGGAAAAATACCGCTGGAGTTTGGCCCGGTAATCGGTAGCGCCTCGGTAATCGGCGATGCCTGATGAGCTTGTTCGAGGTTAGCCTGTTCAAAGTGTTGCTGGGCTTTCTTGCCGCGCAAACGTTGCAGAACGGTGTTCTGGCGCGGGTTATCGCGCAGAATAACAGCGGATGCGAGCGCCACGATCAGGCAGAGAACAGCGAGGACGCTGAAGCCTCCTTGCCATCCGGCGGCGGCAACCAGCATCACCAGCGGGGTGACGGCAATAATCTGCCCGATTTGTCCGATGTTGCCGCTGAGCTGGTTCATCACGGGAATCTGTTTGAAACCGAACCATTCAGAGATGAGCCGGACCATTGAGGTGAAGATGCACGCGTCCCCCGCACCAACGAGGATGCGGGCGATAATTGCAACGGGAATGGAGTCTGAGGCTCCTAGCAGGAACTGGCCAGCTGCCATTGCGCTGAGGCCGCTGGTAATCAGGGTTGGTGCGCCCCAGCGATCAAGCGCAATGCCTACGGGAATCTGCGCACCGGCGTACACTACCAGTTGCACGGTGAGGAAGGTAGACAGCGCGGTTGCTTCGGCGCCAAAGTGCTCTTGGGCAACGGGGCCGAGGGCAGAAAACGAGCTTCGGTTGATGACAGCTAGCACGTAGGCAAGTACGCTCACCGCCCAAATGAGCCATTTCATGAGTGCTTTACCTCCTATCGGCGTGAGCGCTGGTCAAGGTTGAGCGGAGCGAGCGCCGCTTGCATGGTGGTTTTGCCGATGTCCACCGCACGTTTGAGTGTTTGAGTGTTGCTGTTGACCATGGAGATTTTCGGCGCGTCTGCAGGCGGTGCTACCTGCAATACGCGGTCAGAAGATTCGTGCATCAGAATCTCAATCTCCTGCTTGCGCCGGTTGCGAAGCTCCCAGGTGTGCGCTGAACCAGGCGTGTGTTTTTCCATCCAACGGGTGACAACGCGCTGCTTGTATTTGTTGGTAGCCGGTAGCTCAATGCTCGGGGCTTTGGTGCGGATGACCAGTACATGCGTAGCGCCGTCAGCAAGAGCAGTTTCAACGGGTACGTTCTCCGTCATACCGCCGTCAATAAACCGGCGTCCGGCAAGCTCCACCGGCTGTCCGGAAAGCACGGGGATGCGCGCGGTCGCCTTCATCGCTTTTTTCAGGCTGGGAACATCGGTGATGAAGGGGTGAAGGTCAACGTTTTCACCGGTGTCAGCGTCGGTTGCGATAGCGTGATACTCCACGTCTGAGGCGATGATGTCGTCAAAACCCATGTGCGTGATGTTCTGGTACACGTAATCGATCAGGTAGTCGCCATCAACGATAGGCTTACGCGCCAGCACGTTGCAAAAATTGATGATTGATTTCATCGATTCCGGCTCCCACCAGCCGAACATATTAGCGTTGGCGCGCTGGCAGACAAACCAGGCGGCGTTCAGCGCACCGGCTGAGGTGCCGTAGACCGCGTCAAAAACATCCACAAGTCCGTAGTCTTCGAGCACGCCCACCATGCCACCGCCGTAGGCAGCGCGTGAACTTCCGCCTTCCAGCACAAGGGCTAACCGCGCATCGTCAGTACGATGCAGGGGAAGAGAGTTTGATTCATAGCGTTGCTGAATAAGTTCTAAGGTGGGGTGCATAAAGCCTAACTTTACTGCACACTTTTTGTACTTAGCGCATACGGCTAGCCTGGTCGAAAAATTCACGCTCCCAGAGGCTTGCTTCGATAAACGCGCGCATGGCTTGTTCACGTTCGGGTGCAGAAGCAGCCGCTAACAGACTTTCAACGATAGCAATCGCCTGTTGAGTAGAACGGGTAAAAGCTTCGTCCTGATAGGTGGTCAGCCACGCATGGTAAGGGTGATCTTCAGTGTTGATTTCGCTGAGTCGAAGGCCTATTTCTGCGTACATCCAATAACAGGGCAGAACGGCGGCTGCACCTACAACGTAGCTTTCTAATGCAGTGTTTGCTAACAGGTGGTTGGTGTACCCGGCAGTAATGGGCGTGATAGCCATCGAGGCTACCTGGGTCAGCTCCTCACCGGTAACCTCAGCCAACCACGTATGGTGAAGAACCTGTTCCACAGAGATAGCTGAGGCGCTACCGGAACTCCAAAACACGGTGTGCACCGGGTCTGCTGCTCGTGCCGCCAACGCCGCTAAGGCACGCGCGTAGCGGTTGAGGTAGTGCGCGTCCTGACGCTGATAAGCGGTGAACTCCCAGGTTTCAAGAGTTCCTTCCCGCAAAACGGTGAGAAAGTCATCGAACAGGGTCTGCTCTAAGATGTCGTGCGTTAGCTGCGCCAGCAGATGCGTCCACTGACCGGCAGGTTGGATGCGGTAACGTGCCACGGCGTCAGCGTGCGGCAATAAGTCGGAGGAAGGATCTGAGGCGAGCGCCTGCAGATCCACAGTTTGCGATAACCACGGTGTGTTGAGCGCATGAGCGGCGAGAGTACGCGCCCGGTGCGAGTGGTCAATGGGACCGTGCCCCGTGCCAACCTGCAGTCCATCGGCCGCCCTAATGGAATCATGTAGCCAACGCGACACCCAGCCTAAAGCATCCTGGGGGTTCTCTCCTGCCGCGAGCCGGGTAGCCAGCGCCGACGACTGTGAGCAACCGGTGCCGTGAGTTGATTTTGTTTGAATGCGAGGTTGCATGGTGGTCGCAACAATACCGTGCGCATCCACCAGATGATTGATAATGCGCTCTCCGTCAAGATGCCCGCCCTTCACCGCGACCAGCACATCGTACTGCTGCGCCAGTGTACGCGCCGCATCAATCGCGCCCTCATCACTGAGAATGCTCCCGCTTTCGCATCCTGCCAGAATTTCAAGCTCTGGAGCATTGGGAGTTAGCACCGTTGCACGGTGAAAAAGCTGACGCAGATGCTGCTCGGCGTCCTCATCGATGAGTCTGTCGCCTGAGGTTGCAACCATTACCGGATCAATGACCACAATCGGCGGTTTTGTTTTCTCTAGCCACTGGTTGACAGCATCAATATAGGCAGTTTGTCCGAGCATACCAATCTTCACAGCATCGACAATCACGTCTGCTGAGACCGATTCCAACTGGATGGTAAGCACTGAGGCGTCGGGGTAATGTACATCAGTTACCCCGTGAGTGTTCTGCGAAACCAGTGCGGTCACCGCTCCCATAGCGTAGCCGCCGGCAGCAGTAATAGATTTAATATCGGCGTGGATTCCAGCGCCACCAGTGGGGTCTGTTCCCGCAATGGAAAGTACACGAGGAATAGCCATCTCTATGCTCCTTGAGCGTTTGCAGTGAAAGTTTCACCCGGTTGACGGGCATGGTTGAACAGGCGCACCATCTCGCGGGCTTCTTGACCAGGGGCGGGTGAAGCCACCAGCGCTGAAACCACCGCGATGTTATGGACGCTCGGCGCCAGATGCGCAATATCGGCTGTTTTAATGCCACCGATGGCTGTGGTAGGTACTTTAAGTTCGTCCGCAAGGCGAGCAATTCCGTCGAATCCAAGCGGTGGTGGAGCATCCGTTTTAGTGGCGGTCGCCCGCAAAACACCAACACCTGCCGAGTCAATCACGTCAGCTAGCCGGTTAGCCTCAACGATCTCTGCCGGTTGCGAGACCGACCAGCCAATCTGTGCGTCTTGGCCTATCAGTTTTCGGACGCTACTCGGGTGAAGGTCGGTTTGGCCGATGTGCACCCCCGCAAGCTGAGCGCCAGCTTCGCGTGCTGCTAAATAAACATCGACCCTGTCATTGATGATTAAATCCGCTGTGCCAGCGGTGACGTCTGAGACTGCTAACGAAAGGTCATAAAAATACCTGGCTTCTACGTTCTTCCAGCGCAGTTGAACGGTTGAGACTCCCGCCGCAACGACAGTCTCTACCAGCTGAGTCGTCAAATCGATAGCCGCGCTGTGACGCTCTGCCTCACTTCTAAAGTGCCGCTCGGGGGCATGAGTCGCCAGGGAAAGCGGCGGATCCGTCACCAAGTAAATTCCAGGCCGCGGTGAGTTCTGTTGCACGGTCGCCACCTATTCTTTATCGGTGGCGAGCTGTCGTACAGCGAGAAGTCGTTCCACGTCATCTTCGCTCACGTTCGCAAGAGCATCCAGGAAATTCGCGGCAAAAGTACCGGGACCGGCTGACACCTCTTGGGCCTGTTGAGCGGCAATCCCGTACACTGCATGTGCCGCAACCGTGCCCCACAAGGCATCCTCGGTGACAGAAACACAGGCACCAATCCCCGCACCCAATGCACACCCCGAGCCGGTTACTTTGGTCTGAATGGCATGGCCGTTAGCGCATTGGTAGTGGCGTTCGCCGTCCGTAATAAAGTCTGCGCTTCCCGATACCGCGACCACGGTCTTGTGCTTTTTCGCCAGTTCTATGGCGCTCCCGTGTGCGTCCTGCACCTGAGCTGTGCTGTCTGCGCCTCGGGCGGCTGCACCACCGCACAGGGCAATAATTTCGGAGGCATTACCGCGAATCACTGTGGGCCGGTAGTTCAATAGCTCATGGGCTAGACGGGTGCGAACCTTCAACGCACCAACAGCCACAGGGTCTAGTACCCAGGGAGTCTGAGAATGGTGAGCGGACTGTGCCGCTTCTGGAATCGCCAACTGCTGGCTAGTGCCGATAGTGCCTAAATTGATCAGCGTTGCAGATGAGATAGCCGCAAAATCTCCGGCCTCACCGGGCACATCCACCATCGCAGGCGATGCCCCAGCCGCCAATAAAACATTGGCGCTAAACCCCTGAACCACTGTGTTCGTGAGGCACTGCACCAGTGGGTTATGGGTGGGTAATGCTTTCCATACATCGTAAATACGTCGCACAAGAGCTACTTCGCTCATTGTCCATTCCTCCGCTCGAATTACCGAGATCAGGTTCAAACGGGTATTTTCTCAGCCTCCCTGCATAGAGACACCCCGTGGCAATACGCAACACACTACACCTGTTAACCCTAGTCAGAGAAGAGTAAACAGATATTTGACAGTATTTTTTACGAAAATATGTGAAAAGTTAATTCTTTGGTTGCACAGAGTTCTTTTATCAGAGCACTCACCCACTAAGCTATCTATATGTTGTTTCATCTCGCTCTGCCCGAAGACTTTGCCGTAGCTCAAGACACCGGCGTTTACACCGTTTCAACCCGCGGTCGCACTATTGACGAGGTTGGCTTTATTCACTGCTCAGCGTCCGTCGAACAGGTGCGCGAAGTGTGGCAGGCTTTTTACAGCGACCGTGAAGACATTCTTCTGCTCGCCATCAACGAGGACGCGGTTGAAGCAGAAGGTCTCACTATCAAGTTTGAAAACAGCGATCCCAACGATGCTGAATCCGAGATTTTCCCGCATATTTACGGCGGTCCGCTCCCCCTGTCTACCCTGAAAATTCAGTCATCTGGACTTCCACTGAACTAGCATCGGAACACCCCAATACTTATATAAAAGAAGCCGGCACCTTATGAAAAGGTGCCGACTTCTTTGTTCTAAATGAAATTAGTTGACCTCGTGTGAGAGGTGGTCGTATGAGTTTTTAGCCTGCTCGAAAGCTACGCTTTCTGCCAGCAGATAGATGTCACCGGAGTTACGGTCGAACGCAACTACAGGCCATGAACCTGACGGTGTCTCTTCGAATTCGACGGCTTTCTTCGGTGCGCAGAACGTCACCACCCAGCGAGGGTCGTCTTCAGGGCTACCATCAAAGAGGTCAATCCCGAGAGGGCTTTTGCCGGGGTATTCCTGCAGGTTCCAGCCTTCACCGGCTTCGGGGAAGCTCTTGTAGAAGGACTGCTTATCTTCGTAGACTTCGAGAGTCTTGCCAAAAGGTGTTTCCATGTAAGCCATACTACAACCCGCTCGCAGTAAATAAGTAGTATGAGCAATGGTGTTTCAAGTGGCTATCCCAGACTGCAGGACGCCCGCTACCAGTAACGCTTTTTCTCTGGCTCACCTACAGGAACAAGAAGGCTATTTAGCCTTCTTCACGACAGAGGACTTGAGGTACATCTGGCCTGCGCCGGGAACCTTCGCTTCAATATCGTGACCGTTGACAGGTGACTCCAGTAGGCGAATACCGCGAACCTTAGTGCCGGCCTTGATATCAGCACCGCCCTTGGCTTTCAGACCCTTAGCAATAGTAACGGTGTCACCGTCTACTAATTCGTTACCCACCGCGTCCTTCACGACCGCCACTGCAACCTCGGAGGTTTCAGCATCAGCAGCATCCGCGGACCACTCATGACCGCACATAGGGCACACCAAAAAGCGCACCGTTTTCGTAGGTGTAGTCTTCTGAACATTCGGGGCAAGCGGGCAAAGTATCAGCCATGAGGATCCCTTGTCTGTGTGAGTCGCATTAACGCGCATCATGCTTTAAAAATACTAAACGGTAGATATCACCCAGCTGACCTGTTAGCGGCGGAAAGCTTCGAGCTTTCTATCACCATTGATAGCGAAAAGAGCGCCAATAGTTATATAAAAGTATATTGCCCAACTTCACTATCCAAGACAGGACAGATGCGTACACCTATCCCCGATTATTTGACGGAAATCCTCGACTCGGTTCGCGATATTAAAGACGGCGAAGTTGCCGACTACATTCCAGCACTGAAGGACGCTGACCCTAACCTGCTGGGTATCGCCATGACCACCGCTGAGGGACACACCTATTCTGCCGGTGATGTTGAGGCTGAGTTCTCTATCCAGTCCATGTCTAAGCCCTTTGCCTACGCTGCGACCTTGACTGACCGCGGCATCGATTTCGTGGAGACCAAAATCGATGTTGAGCCCTCGGGTGATGCTTTCAACGACCTTTCAATTGAAGAAGACACCAAGCGTCCCAAGAACGCCATGATTAATGCCGGTGCCATTTTGGCCCACCAGATGCTCATCGGTGAGGACGCGACAATGCAAGAACGCGTTGACCGCGTGACTGATTTCTTCTCGGCACTGGCTGGCCGCAAGCTGACCATGGATAAAGAAGTGTTCCAGTCAGAAATGGATCATTCCCACCGCAACCTTGCTTTTGCGCACATGCTGACCAGCTACGGCATGATGGAAGGCAAGGCTCACGAGGCAGTTGCGGGCTATACCGCCCAGTGCTCCATTTTGGTCAATGTTCAGGATATTGCAATGATGAGCGCAACCCTCGCAACCGGTGGTGTACACCCGGTAACCGGTGAGCGCGTGATTAAACGCAGCGTGGTGCGTCATGTGCTGTCCGTGATGGCGTCCTCGGGTATGTACGATTCTGCCGGTGAGTGGTTTACAGATGTTGGAATTCCGGCGAAATCAGGTGTTGCCGGCGGTATTCTCGGCGCGATTCCTGGGCAGCTGGGTGTAGGTGTGTTTTCTCCTCTCCTGGATTCTCACGGCAACAGTGTGCGCGGCGTTGAGGTTTTCAAGCGCATGTCATCGGATATGTCCATGCACATGATGGAAGTTGACGGTGTGGTGTCGCGCTCCGTTCGCACCCTCAATACGGGTGATGACACCAGCATCGTGACGTTGCAGGGCAGCTTTACCTTCAACGCAGCGGAAAGCCTGCTCTACCGTTTGGAGAATGAGAAGCTCAGCTCTAAGGTCGTTTTCGATGTGAGCCGTGTTGAACGTTTTACCGGTGTGGGCCGCCGTATGACGCTTGAGGCGATGCGCCGACTGTGTGCAGAAGGCAAGCAGGTAGGCCTGGCAGACCCCGAGGGCGTACTGCCCAAGCCCGACATGGGCGACGGCACGTACCCGTTCGAGTACTGCGGCTAACTACAAAGGTGACCACGAAAGCGTCATTTTCCCCGGTTTTATCGGGCGAAAATGACGCTTTCGTGGTAACATCTGTCACGGCGCAAGCTGAGTTTCTTCACCCAGCTGAGGCCGCCAGTAAACTGCCCGCTCAGCCGTCAGTTCTCTGACATAAGGAGACGTTAGTTCATCCAGCGCCCGAATATAATCGGGCACTATCTCGCGTGGAAGTCGCAGACCCAAGGTCAGATGCGGAACCCAACGCGAACCGCGTCCTTCCGGATTGAGGGCGCTGAGCTGGCGAGCAGCGTCCTCGAGATCATCAGATGCCTCTAGTAGCCACGCCACTGTTTGCTTACGTTTCACGCCAAAGGTGACAATGCCAGCTCGTCGCAAGAACGAAGGTACGCACCCCGGCAGAACCTCCTGCGCCCGATGCACCACTGCAGCGTCCATCTCTGGTGCAAATGTAAGAGAAATATGCGGACTTTGATGCTGCCTGGGAAAACCCAGAGCTTCGAGTTTGTCGAAAAGCTCGCGCACATACGCATCATCACGAGCAGACAGCCTCAACAAAATGTTCTCAGGCGATGGCACTAATGATTCCCTTCCTCACCGCGTAAGAGACCGTTAGATCACCAATTCGCCCTCACGCACGACGACTTGCCCGCCGGCTATCACCATCACCGTACGGCGACCACAAATCCCGAATGCCATCCGTACCAAGCCCTAAACGCACGCTGTTGTTCTTCATCAGCTGCAGCGGCAGACGGGCAGACCCCACAGGAGCGACAGTTGACCACAATACACCGGCCTCGCCCAGCTCTTTCAGCAAAGACTCCTGGCGCGATGCAGGAACAGTACTCAACGCAAATCCGTGAGCAATGTTGACCTTGCCCTGGAGACCAAACGCGTGGATGCGCTCCAGAATCATCTCGTATTCAAAATGACCCAGTGTCCCCGCATCGTGCAAGTGAATATCCAAACCGCAGTCGTATTTTGAAGCGATTTCAAAAAGCTGATCGAGCTGCCCCGCAGGATCACGATCAATCAGGCAAGGATCGAGACCACCGATATGAGCGACGCCAGGGCTCGCAGCTTTTTTCGAGTAAGTCGCGGACGCCAGGGCGACGGATCACACCGTCTCGAGGGAAGGCTACGACCTCAACTTCTACGGCGTTTTGCAGGTTCTCTACAGCTTCAGCAACAGTTTCAAGCCCGCGAAGACCAACTCCCAAATCAACATCGATATGAGAGCGGATGCGCGTGGTGCCGAAGGCCAGCATCTGGCACAAAACGGTTTCAGTCACTTGGGTACTAGGAATGTTGAACTCATCCCGCTTTTCTCGCTCGAAAGAGATGCGCCCCTGAGTGCTGGGCTCAGCACGATTAGACACCCAGTCGCGGTGCAACCAGCTTTTATCGATGTGCGCGTGAGCATTCACAAAACCCGGCAGAGCCAGAAGCCCTTTTCCGTCGATAATCGTTGCATCTTGCGGCGCGGTTATTTCGGGTTCTTTGCGAGAAATCTGCCCGTCTTCAATCAGAAAATCTGTGGTCTCAGCACCGTTGCTTGCAGACCACTCACGAACGTTTTTGAGTACAAGAGTCATGGTTTTAGCCTATCAATTTTGGGGTGTGCAAGACCTTTTCTCCGGCAAGAATATGCCTTGCCATGGCGTCTTTTACTCTCGCACTACGGCGGCAGATTCGCATCCGAAACCGCACACAAATCCTGGGAGAGGTACCCGTTATTACTTGATTATTAAATCTATTTACACTAGCCAGAGCATTATTTATCAGATTTTTTGCAGTTTTTTCAACAAAACAGTTACTTTTACTTACAAGTATTTACTAGGCTAGAAATTGTTCAAACCAAAAGATCCACAAGAAAAGCTTGTGGGCAACCCAGAGGAGATGAACACCATGAAGAAGCTGACTACTACCCTTGCTGGTGCAACTCTTGCAACCGCTACCCTGTTTGGCACAGCTGCTCCTGCAAATGCTGCTGACACTAAAACCTGTCGGACGCAGAGTACAACAAGCTGGTTCAGGAAGACTGGGGTCTCATGATTAATGAGTACTTCCCCGGCGTCTACATCCCCAACCTTGGCTACTAAGATTGGGCTAGCCTGACTGGAAGAAGACTTCCAGTCGACTTTCTTCAAGAAACCCACCCCTAGCGGGTGGGTTTCTTTATTTAAGATTTCTTTTTAACGGCCCAAGTTAACAATGCTTTCGGCACATAGCCAGCGCCCATTTTCCTGCACAAACTTCTGTTCTACATGCAGCGGCCATGCTTGGCCCGTGCCGTCGGCTCTATACCCGGTGATGATATCGCCGACCACCTTAGCCTCGGAATGAGGTAGAACAGAAATGCTCACTCCCTTCTCGATGACTTGGTGGTAAACAAACTCCTCCGACTCGATGCCGCGCATCCACTCATCCAGCGGTTGTCTATAGCCAATCATATGCACCAGCACAGGCGTCATCCGTGAAGCACTCTCTCAACGCAATGGTGTCAGCAGCATCCATTGCGGCCAGCTGCGCTTTCCAATTATCTGCGATTCCTTCTTTAGCCTGGTGGGACATTTACTTTCCTTAACAAAAAATGAGTTGCCAGATGGTTGGATTATCTGGCAACTCACTTGCACATGAGGCTCTACACCTTATGCAGTTGCAGGACCTTCATCGTTGGGGTCAGCTGCAGGGTCTGAAACGACATCTGCGGGAGCCTTATCAGCGATCTTCTGAGCCTTCTTGTCAGCCTTCTCAGCTTCCTTTTCTGCCTTCTTTTCCACCTTAGCCGCATCCTTTTCTGCCTGAGCAAGCTCCTTGTCAGCCTGCTTCTCTGCCTTAGCGAGGTCCTTTTCTGCCTGCTTTTCAGCCTTAGCTTCAGCACGGTTTTCCTTAACCTCTTCAGTCTTAGCCTTAGCTTTTTCAGCACCGGTTGCAGCGGCTTCCTTAGCCTTGTCAGCAACAATGGGAGCCTTTTCGCTGATGGTCTCCTGTGCTGTCTTTACGGTTTCCTGAACCTTGGGGTCATTCCACACGTTGTTAGCCTGGGTCTTGAGCTTTTCGTAGCTGCCACGGCCTGCACGTGCACCGAGTACGTAGCCAACACCTGCGCCAGCTACAAATGCCAAACGAGTCTTCATAGTAAATACCTCTTGTTTGAAGTGAGCGGTTACTGTTTGTCATTATGCCAAACAACCCAAAGTGGTCCGCCTCATAACACACCAAGTTCACCGAACTTTTATCAAGTGGGCTGATTATTTTTCACAGGGTACGCAAAACCCCTAGCGTTCCGCTCATCCACTGGGACTTTAAGTCCTTCTGGTGAGCGGAACGCTAGGGGTTACGATGCATCAGCCGGGGTTAGACGTTGAAGCGGAACTCTACAACATCGCCGTCAGCCATGATGTAGTCCTTACCTTCCATACGGACCTTGCCCTTTGCCTTCGCTTCCTGCATGGAGCCAGCGGCATCAAGGTCTTCGAATGAGACAACCTCAGCCTTAATGAAGCCGCGCTCGAAGTCGGTGTGAATAACACCAGCAGCCTGCGGAGCGGTGTCGCCCTTTGAGATGGTCCACGCGCGTGATTCCTTAGGACCTGCGGTGAGGTAGGTCTGTAGCCCCAAGGTGGAGAAGCCAACGCGTGCAAGCTTGTCTAGGCCTGACTCGTCCTGACCTGACATTTCGAGCATCTCGCGCGCTTCTTCTTCGTCGAGTTCAACCATGTCAGCTTCGAGCTTGGCGTCCAAGAAGACAGCCTCAGCAGGCGCAACGAGGTCGCGCAGCTCTTTCTGCTTTTCTTCAGATGCCAGGACGCCTTCGTCTGAGTTGAAGACGTAGATAAAAGGCTTGGTGGTGAGCAAGTTCAGCTCGCGTAAAAGTGCGAAGTCCAGCTTCGCCTCGTCCTTCTTAGAGATCAGGGTGTCGCCTGCTTCAAGGACGGTCTGAGCCTTCTTGTATTCTTCAAGCTGGGCGGCGTCGCCCTTCTTGATTTTTACAGCCTTCTCAAGGCGCGGAATAGCATTTTCGAGGGTCTGCAGGTCGGCAAGAACCAGCTCGGTGTTGATGGTTTCCATGTCGGACGCGGGATCAACCTTGCCGTCAACGTGGATTACGTCGGGATCATCGAAGGCACGAACAACCTGCGCGATAGCGTGTGCTTCGCGGATGTTTGCCAGGAACTGGTTGCCCAGGCCTTCGCCCTCGGACGCACCGCGAACGATACCCGCAATATCAACGAAGGAGACAGTTGCGGGCAGGATTCGCTCGGAACCGAAGATTTCAGCTAGACGATTCAGACGCTCGTCGGGAAGGTTCACAACACCGATATTGGGTTCGATGGTTGCGAAGGGGTAGTTTGCTGCCAGGATGTTGTTCTTGGTCAGCGCGTTGAAGAGGGTTGACTTGCCAACGTTGGGCAGACCAACAATGCCGATAGTAAGAGCCACGGAAAATAAACCTTTGTTTGTGGACGTTCTTTTGCCTCTAGTCTACTAGGCACAGCAAGGCGCGCGCTTGTTCCGATGCGAACAAGGCAGGTGAGTTTGGTTTTACTTTGCTGAAGTTATGACCCTAGAAGCTCTGCGAACCGTGACAAATGTCAGTTCTAAGTGATGACTTTTAGCATCTGTGCCTTCAGTTTGACAAGTGCAAACTATAAATATGAATACAGCAGTAAACGTTGAAAACGTCTCAAAGACATTTAGAGCCACGACAGGTTCAGTAGAAGCAGTCAAGGACGTCAGCTTCAGTATCCCTCGGGGCGAAGTTGTTGCCCTGCTCGGTGAAAATGGTGCTGGGAAATCAACTCTCATAGACATGCTTTTAGGGTTATCTGTCCCTTCATCCGGTTCAGTTGAACTCATGAGTGAATCCCCTGTCGAAGCCGTACGTCACTCTCTGGTAAGCGCAATGTTGCAGGCTGGTGGGTTGCTCAAAGAGTTGACGGTTAAAGACCAAGTGGCAATGGTAGCTTCAACATATAAGAATTCAACCGGTGCGCAACAGGTTCTTACCGAAGCTGGTATTACTGATATAGCTTCGCAAAAAATTGGTAAGTGCTCCGGCGGTCAGCAACAGAAGGTTAAGTTCGCTATCGCGCTTCTTGGGAATCCAGAAATTCTAATCTTGGATGAACCCACAACCGGAATGGACGTAAATGCTCGCAAAACGTTCTGGGATTCAATGCACGCTTTGGCGGATGCAGGAAAGACGATTATTTTCGCTACTCATTACCTTGAAGAAGCAGAGGAATTTGCTGATCGCATCATCATGATGGCCCACGGACAAGTGATTGCCGATGGGACTACAACCAAGATTCGTACCTTAAACGGTCTCCGAAAAATATCTTTTTCCCTACCAGGCGAACAACATTTAGAACTCACCCCCGAGCAGAAACAGCTCTGGGGAATCACCAATCTCATCAGTAATGGTACGGAGTATTCAATGAGATGCGCATCCGTAGAGAACTTTCTCCCCTATGTGCTCTCTTCATACGAAGTTAGTGACTTACAAATTATCCGTCCAACTCTTGCCGAGGCGTTCAGCAAACTCGCTCACGCATAGCTATAGAAAGTACTCTCATGCAATTAATTCGTTTCATTGGATATGACCTCAAACAATCACTTCTCAACGGTTCCGCGTTGTTCAACCTCATCATCATTCCGTGCGGAATGTACCTCATCTTTGGCGCCGCTCAAGATTACGGTTCCTACAGTTTTAGGAGTGGTAATTTTGCCGCCTACGTCATGATTGGCATGTGTATTTACGGTGCAACGTTAGGCGCAATGTCAGCTGCAGGTAACACCGCGACTGAACTTGACGCCGGGTGGGGGCGTCAACTAGCACTCACGCCACTAACGAATACACAACATAGCTTGGTCCATGCAACAAAAGCTCTAGTCACCACACTAGTTCCGGTTTTAGGTGTCAATGTGGTGGCGGTTGCAACTAACGTTAAAATCCCCCTCAATCAACAAATTGTTTGTTCTCTCATTGCAGTGACGACTGGAATTATTTTCTCTTTCTACGCTGTTGCTATGGTGAGACTTTTCAAGAGCTCACGAGCAGTCTCAATTGCTTCGGGTATCATGTTGTTCTTTTCATTCTTCGGAACCACTTTCAACCCTCTTCCATTAGATCTGCTGAAAATCGCTCGGTTCACCCCAATGTATGGTGTTACGGAGCTTTCGCGTTACGCTTTTACTGGTGGCGATACGCTCACTACTGATAGTGCAAACATGATTACCACTGAACCCTTATGGTACGCAACGGCTAATTTTCTAATATGGGGCACGTTCTTTGTGGGACTGTGCTTTGCCCTACGTAACCGTGCTAAAACTCGCTAGTGGATAGAGCCTCCCATGAACACCTCAGCACTTCGTACCTTTGATAAGGCTGTAGCAGTAAACGCAGGTATATGGCTTATCTTTTTGGGATACCCTCTGCAGTATTTGTGGGCAGACTCTGGATATACTCCAGTTCAAACGTATGGTGGCACAGCAAGCATCATTGTTTTTTGTGCTATTTACATTCTTGCTTTTGGCGCAAATAAACTGGTTGTTGCTCCATCAGTTTTAGTACGAACACTATCCTGGAGTGGTTTATTACTCTTACCAACCTTGGGGCTTTTTCTAGCTCTAGGCCCTTGGATTCTATTTCTCTCCACCTACTTCGTTTCTCTGTGGGCTTTTACCGTTCCAGCAGTGGGCATCAAGGTTGGTAGCGGCATCACTATTATTAGCTACCTTGTGATGTACTTTTTCGCCCCAGAGGTTTGGGATAACGGCGGTTACGGTTTTGTCATTGGCGCAGGTTTTGTCTTAATCGTTGCTCAACTGATGCGTATTGGTGAGGTTCGTCGCGCTAAAGACGCTGAACTAGCTCAGTCAAAACAAGCAGAACAAATTGCTCGCGACGTCCATGATATTTTGGGACACTCGTTGACTGTTATCAATCTCAAAGCTGAATTAGCATCAGCACTCGCTTCTTCGCAACCTGACAGGGCGGTCGAGGAGATGCAACAGATCGCCGAGCTGTCTCGAACTGCACTTGCAGAAGTACGAGCCACCGTGACTCGTATGAAAAAACCAGATTTCGCTGGGGAACTTGAAGCAGCGGAACGAGCACTTAATACCGCTTTTATAACAGCTCATCTGCCCTCTAATGATCAGGCGAAAGTACCCGGTAATAATGCCACGCTCTTTAGCTGGGTTTTGCGAGAAGCTATCACCAACGTGATACGCCATTCACACGCTAATAATTGTTGGGTGGCAATAGACCCCGAGCGAATAGAAATTGTAGACGACGGGTTGGACACACAGTTCGCGCCGGGTAATGGGCTGATTGGTCTTCGAGATAGAGTGCAAGAAGCAGGAGGCGACTTCTTCTTATCGACCACTCATATGACTCGCATATTGGTCACCATGAACGGCGATACTAGCCCCCTTGTTAAGACAGGAACTATACAGTGAATACCATCAAAATTCTGATTGCAGATGATCAGCAACTTATTCGCGAGGCTCTGGGTACTTTGCTCTCTTTGCAACCGGATATAGAGCTTGTAGGTTCTTGTGGACGTGGTGACGAAGTGATGCCACTCGTTCAGGAGACTAAGCCTGATGTCGTGTTGCTTGATATTGAGATGCCCGGACTTTCGGGAATTGAAGTTGCGACACAGCTGAAGGCACACAAATTCGATGTTCGGCCTCTCATTGTCACAACTTTTGGACGCCCCGGTTATCTTTCACGCGCCTTAGAAGCTGGTGCCAGCGGATTTATCGTTAAAGATACTCCGGCTTCTCAGTTAGCGGAGACTATTCGTAAAGTGCATTCTGGTCTACGAGTGGTTGACCCGGCTCTAGCTGCTGAGAGTTTTTCGGTCGGTGCGTCACCGTTGAGCACACGCGAGCGCGAAGTTCTGGTGTCTTCTAAAGAGGGCGCATCTGTTTTGCTGATAGCCAAACGGCTCCACCTGTCTCAAGGAACTGTTCGCAATCATCTCTCGAACGCTATCGCAAAACTCGACGCTGAGAACCGCTTTGATGCGGCGCGCAAGGCTGAGCAGAACGGGTGGCTATAGGTTTCGGCGTCACATCGGGCTCAGCTCAGACTTTTTATCTGTTATGCCCCGCGCCTAAACCTCATGCTCGGGTATGTCGATAATATCGATAACACCGGTCATGGGGCCGACGGCTTCGTGCGCTCCCCCGCCGAGGTTGATGATGACGACGCCGGCGATAATGAGCGCCACGCCTACAACCTTTACAAGGCTCAGCGGCTCGCCCAAAAAGGCTACACCTATCGCGACAATCGCTGCAGTGCCCAGCCCGGACCACATCGCGTACGCTACGCCCACGGGGATTACCTTGACTGCCTGGGCAAGGCCGAAGAACGATACAGCGTAAAGTGTCAAGCAACCTAGCGTCGGTAGCAAACGGGTAAAACCCTCAGTGGTTTTCAGCAGGGACGTTGCTAGAAGTTCTGCGCCGATGGCTAGCGTCAAAAAGAGGTAGGGCATGTGGTGTTCCTGAATGCTGTGGTCAATGTGTGCATAATTTCTCTACAAATAAATGAGGTACCGTAGGTTCAACCTTGAACCTACGGTACCTCTTACGCTCAGGCGAAAGCCTAGCGAGTTGGCTTCGAGCCGCGTCCGCCTAGCTGGCGTCCTTCGGCTTCAGTACCCTTTAGCGCAGACCGCAGTTCCTTAGGCAGGGAGAAGAGAATGTCTTCTTTAGCGGTCTCAACTTCTTCAACGCTTGAGTACCCGTAATCTGACAGCAGACGCAACACGTCCTGCACGAGAACATCGGGCACAGAGGCGCCGGAAGTTACACCAACCGTTGCTACGCCTTCAAACCATGCCTCATCTACCTCGTGGGCGAAGTCGACCAGGTATGCCTGCTTTGCACCGTACTCCAGGGCGACCTCTTTCAAACGCACTGAGTTTGATGAGTTGGTGGATCCCACAACAATCACCAAATCGGCGTTGGGAGCGATCTCCTTGATAGCGCCCTGACGGTTTGAGGTCGCGTAGCAGATGTCGTCTGACGGCGGGTTCTGCAACGAGGGAAAACGCTCTTTAAGACGCTCAACGGTTTCAAGGGTCTCATCGACAGACAAAGTGGTCTGCGACAGCCACACAACCTTCTCAGGATCGCGTACTGTTACCTGGTCAACTTCATCAGGTGAATTCACAATCTGGATGTGTTCGGGAGCCTCACCAGCGGTGCCTTCAACTTCTTCGTGACCGGTGTGACCAATCAGCAGAATGTCGTAGTCCTGCTTTGCAAAACGCACAGCTTCGCGGTGAACCTTATTCACCAGCGGGCAGGTCGCGTCAATAGTGTTGAGCTGGCGTTCAGCAGCCGAGTTCACCACAGCGGGTGAGACACCGTGCGCTGAGAACACGGTGACTGAGCCCTCGGGAACCTCATCAACATCGTCCACAAAAATTGCGCCCTGCGCCTCTAATGTCTCAACCACGTGGCGGTTGTGCACAATCTGCTTGCGCACGTACACAGGAGCGCCGTAGTGTTCCAAAGCCTTTTCAACTGCAATCACCGCGCGGTCAACGCCAGCGCAGTAACCGCGAGGGGCAGCAAGAAGAACCTTCTTCTCACCGAGTACAGGGGCTGCCACCTCAACTTCTTCGCGAGTACGACGGACGCGCGGTACATGGGGCAGACCGAGAGAAACAGAATTGTTTTCGACTGAAAGTGCAGACATAGTCTCTATCCTAATAGGAATTTTTAGCGGGTGCGTGCCGATGTGGTGGCTCTGACACCGTAAGATACAACGCTTATTGCAATGGCAAGAAGCAGGCATACCGCTGAAACAAGAGCGACGTTAGTAGCCAGCATTTTGGCGAATTCGGCAACTGAGCCTGAGAGGGTTTGCACCAGCTGGTTCATGAATGTTTTACCGGTGTTGGTGGGTATGTTCAGTGACCCCAATCCCCATGTCGCGCCGGATGCGAGCATCGAAAAAATCCAGAGGATAGCAGCGCCGATAAATCCAACAATCGCGGTGAACAAGAAGCGATTTTTCGGCCACAGAGCAAACATCGCCAGCCCAAGAGCCGCTGTAATTCCTGTCAGTATTTTCCAACTTGCTGCAAAGTTTGTCAGACGCTGAGCAAACGAGTTAATGGGGTACCCGCCGTCCGATCCATCCAGCAGAACCAATTTTTGATCGGCGTCAGCATTGATATCGATGCCAAGCGGTTGCCCGATAGTCTGATCCACCTGGTCATACAGGTAGTTCAGATCAAGCGCTGCAGGTTTTACTTCGCCGTTAAATAAGTAGTTATGGGTATCGTTCATGACGGTTTCCCAGGTCTGCGGATAGTTGTCGTTCGTCACCACAGCTTGAGCTGAATCATGAACGGTCGTATTCACTTGATCGTGCAACCAGTTCTGCGCGCTACCGTACCAGGCCGTTGAGTTACCATCGCCTAGCACGCTCTGAACGCTCGATGAGTTCATGACGTCATCTGCCACAGAGTTCGCCAGTGAACTTTGAAAATCAGCGTTGTGAGCCATCGACGAGCTAATCTGGCTGAAACCTTGCGGATCGATGATAGTCTGCTGTGTCCAGTAGGCCAGTGCGCTGGCTACACCAGACAGTAAGAAAAATGGGGCCAATATTATGCACAGGGCACGACGCGTCTTGGCAAGAATGGGAGCGCGGCGCGTCCTTCTTTCAGGCGAGTAAGCCGCTACTTCTTGTACTTCTTCGTTGCGTATATAACTGTGAAGTTGCTCGGCATAGTTATGAGACACCTGATGATGCGCAGGATAAAAAGCCTGAGGACTCGGCTTGACTGGCTGAGCTACCGGCGCAGAGTATGCCGCAACGCTTTGATGATGTTGTGCGTAATCGCTGTCCTGTGTGTAGGCAGGTACTTCAGGGTTCTCCCAGTTGCCATCACCGTAGTCGTCGTTGAGCGGAGTTACCTTGGGCAAGGATTGTTCAGTGGTGTTCATAGGACGCGTGTGGTCATCGACCGCGGCAGAAAAGATTTCTGTAGCGTCCGGATCTTCGAATCGGTTTTGCTGTGATGGCATGTTTTTAAAGTACAGGGTGTTTCTGTGCGCAGGCTAGGGATGCGCGGTGAGCTGATTTTTTGCGAGAATTTTCGCGCTATTTTTGCGAAGGCTCTTATATTGTCAGGGGTTGCCTTTAAGGTTGTAGACATGTCCCAATCTTTTGAACCAGCTCCCGGCGAGGTGCCAGTACCCGATGTTCAGCGTATTTTGGCGCCGACCGCCGGTTCTACTACGCCCGAGAACCCGTGGCCGTTGCGTGTGCTTTCGACCAAGTTGCATGAGTATATTGCCCGCTCTTCACCGACCTGGGTTGAGGGTCAGATTATTGAGCTCAATAAGCGTGCCCGCGTCACCTATCTAACCTTGCGAGATGTCGATGAAGAAATCTCGGTGTCCGTTACCTTGTTCGGCCAGGAAATGGCTAAGGTGCAGGAAAATCTTGAGCGCGGTCAGCGTGTGGTCATTCAGCTTAAGCCTGATTTTTGGGTTAAGACCGGCCGTTTATCGATGTTAGGACGCGACGTCCGCCCTGTGGGCACAGGTTCGATGTTAGAGCGTATTGAGAAGCTCAAACAGGCTCTAGCGCAAGAGGGACTTTTTGCCGATCATCTGAAAAAACCGCTCCCGCTCTTACCTCACCGCATTGGTTTGATTACCGGTAGAGATTCCGATGCGATGAAGGACGTTATTCGCAACGCCTCTTTGCGGTGGCCAGCAGTCAATTTTGAGGTGCGAGAGGTCGCTGTGCAAGGTGTTCACGCTGTGCGTGAGGTAACGGCGGCTCTTGCAGAATTAGATGCTCACCCCGAGGTTGACGTGGTTGTGATTGCTCGTGGCGGTGGCTCACTCGAAGATCTTCTGCCCTTCAGCGAAGAAACGATGGTTCGAGCCGTGGCAGCTGCTCGCACGCCCGTGGTTTCAGCTATCGGACATGAGGCAGATAACCCCATCCTCGATCTTGTTGCCGATGTTCGCGCGTCCACTCCCACGGACGCGGGTAAACGCATCGTGCCCGATGTTGCTGATGAGAAACAACGCATCGTTCAGGCACGTGCCTATATCGAACGCTCCGTGCAGCAGTTCATTGAAAATGAACGGTACGCACTGGTACAGATTCGATCGCGCCCTGTACTGGCCACCCCGGATTCAACGCTACTAGCTCGCGAAGAAGATCTCGAACGTCTGCGGTCGCGCCTGCACATGGCGGCACAAACTCAGGTGCTGCGAGGTCGCGAGAATATCATGCAGTTGCGAGCGCGCGTCACCGCTCTTTCACCGCAGCGAACACTTGAACGCGGGTACGCGGTGGTGCAGACGGATGCTGGCGAGCTTGTACGTGACGCCGCCGCTTTGGCTGAGGGCACTGAGGTTATGATTCGTGCGGCTCAGGGTTCCGCGAAGGCTAATATCACCACTGTTTTTGAATCGAATATCTAATTTTTAGGAAAGGCACATTATGAGCGAGAACAACATTACTTTCAATGATTCCACCGGCGGCACCCCGGCAGAGGAACTTACCTACGAGCAGGCACGTACAGAACTGATGCAGGTTGTTACCCGCATGGAATCCAGTACGTCGTCTCTTGAAGAATCCATTGCGTTGTGGGAGCGCGGCGAGGCCTTGGCAGCCCGCTGTGAAGCGTGGTTGGACGGTGCGCAGGCTCGTCTTGCCGCGGCAAGGGCTGAGCCCAATCACGCTGAAAACCACGGCTCATAGCTTTCGGATATAAAAATGGGGCGAACGCATCGAGTGTTCGCCCCATGATGTAGATACAGTATTTAGTTCTGTTTATATTCAGACAGGAAGTTTCCTAGTCGTTCAAGTGCCGAGTGCAGAGTCTGCGTATCGGGCAGGAAGACCAGTCTGAAGTGGTCGGGAGCGTCCCAGTTGAAAGCGCTACCGGTGCTAATGAGAATCTTCTGATCGTGCAACAGGTCCAGGGCAAACTGATCGTCCGAGGTGATATTGAACTTGTCAGTATCTAACTTGGGGAACAGGTAGAGCGCGCCGTCAGCTTGGTTAACGGTCACGCCGTCCATCTCGCTGAGCATCTTGTAACTCAAATCGCGCTGTTCTTTCAGACGTCCGCCAGGTACCAGAAGCTCATTGATGGACTGGTATCCACCCAAGGCGGTCTGTATAGCGTGCTGTGCGGGTACGTTGGCGCACAGGCGCATAGATGCGAGCAGCTGAATACCTTCGAGGTAGTCGGTTGCCTGCCACTTGGGACCGGTAATAGCTACCCAGCCTGCGCGGTAGCCACACACGCGATACGCCTTAGATAGGCCTGAGAAGGTCAAGCACAGCACGTCATCGTCGCACACTGTTGCGGCGTGAACCATCTCAGCGCCATCATAGGTAATTTTCTCATAAATCTCGTCAGCGAAAACAATGAGGTTGTACTCGCGGGCCACATCAATAATCTCCTGCAGAATCTCCTTGGAGTAGACTGCGCCGGTGGGGTTGTTGGGGTTGATGATAACGATGCCCTTGGTTTTAGACGTAATCTTCGACTTGATGTCTTCAACGTCCGGGAACCAGTTATTTTCTTCATCGCAACGGTAGTGCACAGGAGTGCCGCCAGCGAGCGCGGTGGATGCCGTCCACAGCGGGTAGTCGGGCATGGGCACGAGAATTTCATCGCCCTGATCGCACAGTGCCTGCAGGGTCATGGGGATAAGTTCTGAGACGCCGTTGCCGAGGTAGACATCGGTGGGTTCGATGTCCATGATTCCCTTGTTCTGGTAGTACTGAATGATGGCAGTACGCGCTGTATAGAGACCGCGAGAGTCTGAGTACCCCTGGGTTTCGGGTAGGTGACGGATAATGTCCATCATGATGGCGTCCGGGGCTTCAAAGCCGAAGGGCGCGGGGTTACCGATATTCAGCTTGAGGATGCGTTGACCGCGGGATTCCATGCGCTCTGCTTCTTCAAGGAGCGGGCCGCGGATATCGTACAGAACGTTCTGGAGCTTTTTCGACTGCTTATATACTGCCATGAGATTTAGGTTACTCCGTTAGGTGGTCTAACCAGAATTTTGCCGCTTCTTGTGTCGTAATAGAGTGCTCACCGGTGGTGAGTCTATTGAGCTGAACGAGGTCGGTTGTTTTCAGGTTCGCTGAGACGGTGTTGATGGTGTCTTTTGCGGTACTGGGCAACTCGTTTTCTCGGACAACGGGCACAATGTTTTGGGCAATAAAGTTGTTTTGAGTATCTTCGAGCACAATGAACTTGTTGTCAACGATGTCGGGTGAGCTCGTGTAGATATCTGCTACCTGAACGGTGTCGTCGGCGAGGTTGTCGGCGAGTTTTTGTTGAGAGTCTTCGCCGATGAACTTTGCGGGTTTGCAACTGTAGTTCTCTGCGAGGCCGGGTAGACCGTAGCTTCTGGTGCTAAAGCTTTCTGGGCCGCCGAAAGTAAGCTTTCCGCAGTATTGTGCAAGATCGTTGATGGTGCTGATGTCGTATCTAGCCGCTGTCACACGGGTTACGACGAGGGCGTCCTTGTTTTCAGCGCTTGCGGCGTCGAGTAGGCTCAGTCCGGTGGGTAGCACGCGGTCGAGAGTTGAGATGATGTCGTTACCGTTCATCCCGCGGATGTTGAGGGGGCTACCTGTGGGAGAGGGAGTGGGTGACTGAGTCAGACCGGGCAGGGTTTCAGTGGGCTCCGGCGTAGGGCTTTCCGTTTCTTCTTGACGCTCTTTTTCAATATCGGAGGGGCTGATTTCACCGTCGTTGGTGAGTTTGAGCAACAGGTTACCGCTGTAGTCAGGAGTGATATCAACGGTGGTTGGGTCATTGACCACGGTCTCGTCAGATGCCGATGCACTATCAGTGCTTTCTTCAGCGCCGGAAGAATCTCGGGGGCTTTCCATTGCCGTCAGGTAGTCATCGCGACTATCGCCGGTGTCAGTAACTTCAACCGTGTACCCCGCTCGCTCAAGCGCTTGGGCATAAATATTGGCAACGATCTCAGTTTCAGAAGAGATGCCAGAAGAAATAGTAATGGTGCCAAGATCCGAACCCTTGGGGTCGGTAGGAATGGTAGGCGATGCCTGGCTACACCCGCTCAACACCAATAAACCGGCAAGTGCGCTACCGGTTAGAACACGCGCTCGACGCATTTTCTTCACTGCAATATCCCTTGAATTCCCGCGCTATTTAGCGAGTTTACGTTCTCTAAAACGACGCGCCCAGTCGGTGCTATTCGCATACCCCATCATGGTTGCCGCTGCATCTACCAGATGTACTTTTTGGATTTTGTCGAGGTCTGAAATAGGCACCCATTTGGCTTGATCTGATGAGCCACCAATTTCATGGCGCAAAGTACCACCCTCGATATGGGCGCGATACACAATACGCAGGGCACAAAAGATGCGATCAGAGCCAGCGTTGGGATCGAAGTAGCCGGCATCCACACCGAGCAAATCCTCAGGGGCCGCGTCGTACCCGGTCTCTTCAAAAACCTCACGAACCACGGTGTCATAAGGTTGCTCCCCCGGGTCTATACCGCCACCGGGCAGACTCCATGCAGGAGTTTTACCGTCAGAAGGCACCCAGCGAGTGAGCAGAATTTTGCCTTGTTCGATAATGACGGCGTAAGCAGAGGGGCGTGTATCCATAGAAAGCGGCATAGTTTCAATACTAAAGCTTTACGCACGCTGATGCATTCTTGAAAGTAACCATAGAGTCTAGTAATTCACCGTGAATTAGTTGGAATGAGCCCGCAATAACCGGTTAGTCTCGTAACTATGATTGTGGCAGAATCTCCGTTTATGACGTCTTCAGTAACTCTTGCAGCCGATAAAGTGTTGCGGTCCATCAGCTCTCTTGATTTTTGGGTGAATAAGCCCTTGCGAATTGTGCTGATTTTAGTACTTGCGCTGGTGACAAGCGCTCTCATGCAGATCGCGATCAAACACATTACCAACTCGATTGATCGTGGCACTCGTGCACGCGTTATTCCGGCATCCAGCAAATCCTATGGAGGCCGCTGGACGCAAGACATCAAAACGGCAAACGCGCGCCAGGCTCAACGCGCTAAAACGGTGGGGTCGGTTCTACGTTCTGTAGCGTCCATTGTGATTTGGGCAGTTGCAATCGTCATGATCATCGCTGATTTGGGCTTCAATATTGCACCGGTGCTAGCGTCAGCAGGCGTTGTCGGTGTGGCGCTATCTTTTGGCGCTCAGTCGCTAGTTAAGGACTACTTGACCGGTATTTTTATTGTCGCCGAAGACCAGCTAGGCATTGGCGACTGGGTAGATGTAGGTGAGGCATCGGGTGAAGTTGAGGCAGTGAGCCTGCGCACTACCCAAATTCGAGACACGAACGGCACACTGTGGCACGTGCGCAACGGCGAAATCCTGCGGGTGGGCAACTCATCTCAGGGCTGGGCACGCACCAACATCGATATGCCTGTGCCCTACGATGCCGATATTGAGCACGTCAATTCTGTGCTTATGGACGCCGCGAAAGAAGCAATCGCAACAGACGCCATTCGCGACCACGTAGTGAGTGAACCAGAAATTTGGGGCGTTGAGAAGGTCAGCGGTGAGGCTCTCACCATTCGCCTCTCCGTCAAGACTGCGCCGAGTGAGCAGTGGGCGGTTGCACGCGTCCTGCGTCTTGCTCTCAAGCAGGCGCTGGATAACAACGGCTACCATATCCCGCTCATCAATCAGTCTGTTGTGCGCTCAGCGCCGGATCACACGGCATCACAACAAGCTGGAGCAACGAGCATCATACCGCAAGATACCGGAGCTACCGAAGGCTAACTTACTCCTGGCACTGTCAAAATAGCTGTGGGATTTAGCATTTTTCACCAAATCCCACAGCTATCTTTTCCGAATCTTTTTAGCGGCGCTTTTTACCGCCGGACTTGCTCTTAGCCTTTTGCGCCGCATGTTGACGCGCATTCCCGTTTTTGCGCGCGTTCCGAGCCTTTTTATCGGCAAGCTCACGACGGGCATTAGCCGCACGACGCTTGCGCTGGGCAATTTCTTTTTCTTTGCGTTTTTTCTCTAGCGCTGTCTGCTTACTGTCACTACCGCGATCAGAGGATGCGGTGCGTCCTCGGCAGATACCCACGAAGTCCTGCACCATGGCTTCTTCAACATCCTCACGCACCTGACGCTTCCACACCAGCGCCACAGACGTTTCTGCCGCATCGGGCACCACACGGTGGGTGAGGTCTTTACGGTGATAGATGCGAGCAACCGACAGCGGAACAATCAGCAGGCCGATTCCGGCGGCAACCAGCTCAATAGCGTCCTTGGTATGACGCATCTGCGGGAGTTTCTGTGGATTCTGCTGTCGATATTCCGCTGAGGCTTCGGCCCATTCCGGTGCGGTCTGCGGCTCTTGCAGGAGAAATTCCTCGGCGAGCTCTGCCACCGGCACTTCATTAAGTACTGTGAGCACGTGGTCCGTGGGCATCACGACCACCTGTTTCTCGCGGTAAAGCTCAATCCGGTGGTAGCGATCCTTATCGGCAGATTCCGGTTCATGTTCCGGTCGCAGAAGAACCATCGTGGCAAACTCATCGAGAGCACGAAGACCGTTTTTCTCGCTCAACGGCATTTCAACCAGCGAGCGAATCTGCCCAAATCTCTCGTGCCAGCGTCCAAACCATTTACCGGGCATCATGCCGGGAACGAAGCCCACCACCAGCTGATTTTCTTGTTGCCGGTAGGCAGATAGGCGCTCAAAAACTTGGGGGTCGGCTAATAGTTCCTCGTGTTTCGGGTGCAAAAGAGGACGCGTTGCATCGGCTTGTTCTGTCATACAAAGTTCTTTCTGAAGGCGGGAATGGTGCGGTCAGACAGGGGAATTAGATGGTGTCGTGCGCTTGCACGTTGCCGGTTCTCCGAGCTTTTTTGCGGTAAAAATGGCGTACCGTCACAAGAATTACAGCAATAAGAATAATCGGTGTTGCAATCCAAGGACGCTCAAGCCAGGCCCAGACAACTGCCATGCCTACAGTTCCGTAGATAACGCCCCAGATAAAGGTGCCCACCAGCATCGCTGGAATCCATCGCGACAGTGGCATTTTAGTAAAGCCTGTGGTGACGATAACCGCTGTTTGAAAGCCCACGGTGAAAAAGCAGGCAGGCACTGCCAGCGCGCCCCAGCGGTTAACGAAGGCTTGAGCTTTGCGGTAAATCGGGTGTTCAAGAGCTGACCGGATGCGTTGAAAACGTGCACCGCCTGCCGCGGCCAAGTGTCCCAAGCTAAACATAATGCTCGTTCGTAGAATCCCTACTGCCCATAAGACAGTTATGGCAGCCCACAGGTCTAAGCTCTCAATCCATTCCTTCATCGCCCTTTAGTTTACTCAGGGTGAGTGAAAGTGCGGGTCGACTGTGCCATAAAGCACCGAAATTCCGCTGATTTTCCGCACCGTTCAGTTACTTATTAAGGCAAACCTAAGTTCTGGGGAAGGTTTTTCAAAATTTTTTGAGAAAGAGGGTAGAAATCGCACCAATAATTAGGTTATATTTTTATTACCAAATACTTCAGGGCTTGTGGGAAGTCCCGAAACTTGGTGTGAAGACTTTTCTTCCTGTGTGTGATGCTAGGGGCTGGATCATCTCAAGATGATTCAGCCCCTAACTTTTATTCAGGTTCTATCTCTCAGCACCCCAGTATCAGGCGTGCTACACAGAACGAACGCTTTATTTAATCTTGTTGTCCTTAATTTTCTGTAGCTGTTCGGGCACATAGCTGTGAGCCTCATAGGCAACGGTATAGCGCTTCTGCTCTGCAATACCTAGCAAGTACCCCACCGCTAAACGGTCGCTACCTGCACGCCCCACTTTACGGGTGGCAGCATCCAGCCACTGATGAATTTCCTGAAGCTGCCGTTGCTCAATCAATCCTTCTTGCAGCTGATCCGTCAGCTTAGCTAAACGCTTGATTTTCTTAGGAAGTTTAAGCCCGGCGCTACGGCAGGTGCCCAGTGCGTACGCCACACTTTTAGCGTCCAGGGCAATCATGCGCAACGTATTTTCGCACTCGGGTACATCAATAAAGTTAGCGCGTTTTGCCTTCCACAGCGCCTTTGAGTCTTTCAGATGCATTTTCAGCATCGACCGTCCGTGCTGCGCAACCGCGCTCAGAAACTCTTTTTCCTCACGCGGCAGTTCAATGTGGTCTTGCACGTGCAACACTAGCGAGCGCAAGAAAAGAACCAGCTCGAGGTATTCTGCTGAATCCAGACGGCGGCGAACAGCGCGATGGCTTGCCTCTTCGTCTTTTTGAATCATAGCTTCTAACTCGTTTTCGGCAGACTGCGAGATAACACCGTAGTCGTTGTGCCCGGCCATAAAACGACGCACCGCTACCAGCTCACGGACGCTAGCGGTATCAGCTGCGAGCTCGCTGAGTTCTGTAATCACCTCGTTGAGCTCAATTTCTGCCTGCTCATCGCTCACAAAAGGCAGCACTGCGAGTTCGATAAAACCTGCAAGCTTGCGGGCGCTGACGCGCAGCTGCTGGGTACCATCGTCAATCTCTGCTCTGACTTTCAGATCGCTTATTGCTAAATCGGAGACCAGATGGTCAAGGCCTGACCGCACACGATACTCGACGGTTTGAGCGGGACGCCACTGATGCTGGTCGTCTTCGGCAGTGCCTTCAGGGGCTTCTGTGAGTGCGCCGCGTCGCTGTTCGAAGGCAACATCCTGCCCCATAGCGCGGGCAATTTTAGCGATTGACTGAGATTCTTGGGCTCCGGCTTCGGTGATGATCGCATCCACTGCGCTGAAGGCTTCATCAGCTTTCTCGTGTTCCGGGTCAATAAGTTCAACTTCCCACTCATGCCATGAACGCTCTACCTGAGTGGTGAAGTCAAAGGCCTGTACGGTGTCATCACAGATTTCAAGAATCTGATGCTGCGCCCCGTCGGTGACAACGGTTCGAATACGCGTTGTTTTGAGAGAGACAACTTCTTGTAAGGGTTGCCCCGCTGTTACACCTTGCAGAATGTGTTCAACGGCAGCGGGCATTTTTTCGCGGTTTTTCAGCAGTTCAAAAGTTACTTCGTGACGCCCGCCATTATGCCCATTGAATTTAATGTGCCAGCCTTCGTCGTAACCGCCCAGCCGACGGCGCAACGCTACCCGCGCTGAAGACAAGTCACGGTTGGCGGTATCCATGTATGCGGCGTCCATCTCTTCGGTCACCGGCGACTGAATTGAGAAGCCCTTGAGCGATGAGAAATCAATAGTCAGCTCTGCCCCATCGGGACTCTCGTATTTGCGTTCAATTTCTAGGTGATGAGCAGGCATTGATATCCCCTTAGTCTGGCTCATAATCAGCGCATCATTTGTGCGTTTGTCCACTTTCAAAGATAACAAATACCCATCGTTCTCAGCAGTCGTATCTTTAAGACGTAACGCCCTCTCTCACCGTTCTCGGCGAGGGAGGGCGCAAACGAATGTGTCTTAGGCGCGTCGACGGTTCAGTACATCGTCAAGGTCAATGCGGACGCTACCCGATGCGGCTTCTTTGAGCGTCTTGGAGCGAGCATAAGGCTCTTCTGGCAGTTCCATCAGTTCGATGTGTTGAAAGCGCTCTTCAGCATCTAGATAGAGCGGACGCGGTACCTGCACCGGTGCCCAGGAGTTATCTTCAACCTGCAAGGCGCGGTGGTCAATCGTTGAAGATGTAGCGACCTTGCGCTCGGGCGTCGCTGTGCGCTGAAGGTCATTAGCTTTATTTTCGTAGCGATCAAAATCTCGGTGCGTGCGAGCGTATCGTAGCGACTTGACGGACGCAGCAACAGGCTTTGCTTTCACGACGCGGGCACCTGCCGAATGCGCATCCGAAACCGGGTTTTCAGAGTGAGTCGACGCGTCCTGGCGTTTTACGGTTTCACCCGATTCATGGTCGCTAGGGATACCTGCCGAATAAGCTACTGAACGCTCTTGCTGAGCACGTTGATCTCGCACTGCCCAAAAACGTAGCAAGGCAAGAGACCCAAAACCTACAAGTACAAAACACACGGGCACAGCCCAAGAAACATTGGTGAAAGCAGCAACCGCCACAAAGAGCAGACCGAGCACCAGTGAAAGAGAACCCGCACCGAAAATAGCTAGACGCCCACTTCGAGAAGGTCCACGTTCATCGTTGCTGAATGATGAATCAATATCCGTGCTTTCGGACGAGCGTGCCTCTTGCGCCAGAACATCACATGCCATCTTTTCAGCACCAATGGGTTCAAATCGCGAGCGGTTGAGACGGATCATGGCTATATAGGTCACAACTGCGGCAATAACCAGCAAAAAACTAGATGCGCCCAGCCAACCCCAAGCCATACAATCCACCCCAGTCTACTGAAAAACAGCGTCAAGCCCACACTTACAAAAATTTAGTCTATCTAAATTACAACAGTGTCACTCATTAAAAGCAAAAAGTGAGACAGAAAATATTTTCTGTCTCACTTTTAGATAAATTATTAAGCTATTAGTCGAGCTCTGATGCGAATTCCTTGATCCATGAACGCAGTTCTGAACCGAGGTCATCACGCTCAGCAGCGAGAATAACGTTAGCCTTTAGGTAGCTGAGCTTATCGCCGGTATCGAAACGACGACCCTTGAAGACAACGCCGTATACGCCGTCGCCTTCCTCATTACCCTTAGCAAGAGTCTGCAGTGCGTCGGTCAGCTGAATTTCATTGCCGCGACCGGGCGCAGTGTTCTCAAGAACCTCGAATACCTTAGGTGAGAGAACGTAGCGTCCAATCACCGCGTAGTTTGAAGGCGCCTCTTCAACTGCGGGCTTTTCAACAAGCTCAGAAACCTTGAAGAAATCTTCACCGTCAACCGTTTCAATCGCTGCACAGCCGTATGCTGAAATCTGGCTTTCAGGAACCTCCATCAACGCAATAACGGAGCCGCCGGTCTTCTGCTGCACGCGAACCATCTCTGACAAAAGGTCATCCTTTTCGTCAATGAGGTCGTCACCGAGCAACACAGCGAAAGGCTCGTTACCAACGTGAATCTTAGCGCGTAGCACCGCGTGACCCAGACCCTTAGGGTCGCCCTGGCGAACGTAGTGAATTTCGCCCATATCGTTGGTGTCCAAAACAGACTTGAGAAGCTTGTCTTTGCCCTGCTCTTCGAGGGAGTCCTCAAGAGTGGGAACGCGGTCAAAATGATCTTCAAGAGCGCGCTTGTTACGACCAGTAATCATCAGAACGTCGTTCAGACCTGCTGAAACAGCCTCTTCAACAACATACTGAATTGCAGGACGGTCAACTACCGGCAGCATTTCCTTGGGAGTAGCCTTGGTAGCAGGAAGAAAACGGGTGCCCAAACCAGCTGCAGGAATTACTGCCTTGGTAACAGGACGAGGTGAATTAGTATCAGTCATAGAGTCAACAATAGCCGATAAAATAGAGCAAACCTGCTTATTAGTAAGTAATGTTCAGCAAATTACGGACGCTAAATACCCCCTTTTTCGTCGCACTTGTAGACTAAACAGCCCCTACGCCAAAACAAATTCATAAATATTCATTTCATACTCTGATTTACGTGTGATGTGTTTTATTCATAGAGGTCGGGGCAACCACCGAGCCTTTACAGCAGTATTCGCTTGCCGGCGGTGTACGAGTGCCGGGTGAAACAGAGATGTTTTGTAGTTGCAATACATGACAAGGACGCAGAAAAACAATGATGCTAGGTATAAAGAGCCATAAAGCTTTCCTTCGGGCTTCTATCCGTAGACGCCGCAGTCAATTACGGTCTAATCCTGATTACCGCTCTTTTCTTGCCCAAGAATTTGAGAAAAACTCAAAGGATTTATTCTCCTTCCTAAAAGAAGGAGATGCGGTAGTAGCTTTTTTGCCTTTGGTACACGAGCCGCCCATTGAAAAGATTCTTTTGAACCTTATAAATCGCAAAATTAATATTTTTGTACCCGTGGTAAAACCGTCGCGACAACTTGCCTGGGTGCGTTGGGTTCCGGATGCGCCGAGCGTCCACAATGTTCTAGGAATTGATGAGCCGGTAGGCGAAGAATATGGTTCCGAGATTTTCTTGGACGCTGATATCAGGCTCATGCCCGCCCTGGCAGTCGATGTCGAAGGCCATCGACTGGGCCAGGGAGGCGGCTTTTACGATACGCTCTGCGCTGCGCTGACAGAACAACATCTTCAAAGCACCTACACCGTTATTTTCGATGAAGACTTGCTCGACGGACTGCCCTACGAGAAGCATGATTTCATAACACCTGCTGTTCTTACGCCCAGCGGACCTCGTCGACTACGCTCCTAGAAAGCATGGCATAACCGTCTTATTTTTCGCGGTAGTATGGTGTGCAGATTATCAGCACAGACGTCTAAGGAATACCCATGCCAGTTTATGCTTACCAGTGTAAGAACTGCGGACATGCTTTTGAAGAACACCAGTCGTTCTCAGATGCACCACTGAAAACTTGCCCCAGCTGCGGCGAAGATCAGCTTCGTAAGAAGTTCGGCAACGTGGGAGTCGTCTTTAAAGGCTCAGGTTTTTACTCCAACGATAAGTAAAAAGTTACACTCGTTATGTCAAAGCGGTGGGCGCATCAAAAGATGCGTCCACCGCTTTTTAAGTTGGTCTACTAGTTACCACCGTAATGCGGTGGTCGTTGCTCTTTCATCCACTCATCGCGGGAGTTATTCTCAGCTCGTGCCTCAGGTTCAACGGGGGCGCTGAGACCGGCAAGCTGAGGTTCGGGTCCGCCAATGGAGCTTCCGCCTGTTGCCCGACGCGGGCCGCGTCGTTTCTGAGGAGTCGCCGAGTAACCCACCGACGGTGCTTGTTCCTGCGATTTAGACATGCTCAGGCTCGCTGATTCCCAAGTAGGTGCTCATACGGTTTACCACTGCTTCGGGGTCAGAGAACACCTCAATCGTCCACAGAGTGAGGTAGTTCCAGCCTGTTCTGCCCAAACGCTCGGGCAGAAGACGCGTGCGTTCGCGTACCGATAGCTCTGCCCAATTATCAGCACCGTCTGAAGACAGCGCCAATGGCAGACGAAGCGTCTTCTGGTTCTGGGAAGTCGCACGAGCACGCGGTGACTGCACAGCACCAGCTGAGAGAGACTCACTGTCGGCGGTAGCAATCAAAGAGATTTCACCGTTATATGAGGTGTGCACAGTGGCTCCGCGTTCTTTGAGCCTTCGCACAAGATCGTTGAGCAACCAGTCGCCCATATCGGTTGCTTCAATGTCTTCATTGAGCAGAAATTCGTTGGCGGGTAGCTTATCGGTGATCTGCGCGTTGAGCTGCATTTCAGTATCGACAGCCTGCTGACGTTCGTATTCCTGAAGCAGCTTATACATATCCAGTGCACCGTGCTGCATGAGCGCCGGATCCATATCGTCAAGTTCTAGGCACGTCATAATGCGCGTCTCGTGGCGAGCACGTGTCATGGCCAGTACAAAACGGTTGCGTCCGTTGGGTTCAGAGAGCTGCCCGAGCTGGTGCACGGGTGCTTTATGGCGGGCGTGCCCCACTCCCAGAGAGAACATAATAACGTCGCGCTCAATACCGTCTGCACGGCTAATATCAACCACGCGGAAAGGTTCTTTACCGGGTTTGAAGAAGTCCGCCGCTTGCGGGTACTGGGCAAGAGCACGGCGCACAAAATCAGCGATACGCTGTGCATGTCGAACACTTGCTGCTACAACGGCAAGAGATTGTTGCGGTCGTTTAATGGCGTGTTCAATAACGCGCCACCCCACGTGCTCAACCTCCAAAGAAGGGGAATCTAGCGATGCGTTATCGCTGACGCGTCCTTCTAAACTAATGCGGTCTACGCTAAAGCCGCTGACGTTATCCGTCAGTTCTTCGCCCCAGGGGTAGTTCTTCAGCTGGTTGTTGTAGAAGTTCTCGTTCAGGTAATTGAATACAGAACGGTCAAGAGCCCGGTTGATAACAGCCAACGAGCGCGTGGGCAAAATCTTTGCTAATACTTCGATGGTTGAATCGAGTTTTTCGTCGTTCTCTAGAACTGCCGGGTTAGCAATAGCCGAGACCATGAAGGGCTCGGGTACACCGCTGACGGGGTCGCCAATTGCGATGACCTGATCAGCGCGAGTAATCGCCGGCAGGTTGGCAGCAAGCGGGGTGGAGTCCGCATCCAGCAAAATCACCGCATCAAAACGCATATCAACCGGTAGCTTACGCGAGATCGCGAAGGGGCTGGTGGTCCACAGCGGGTAGAGGGTAGTGGTGATATGGGCGGCGTTGCACAGCATTGCATTCATACTGAATTCGTGGCCGCGTAGCTGAGATTTCAGATAGGCGGCTTGGTGAGAATTCTCTGAAATTGCCTGCTTCCAGTGCGCAGCTGCCTGCGACATCAGACGGGCGCCTCCGGACGCGAGGTGGCGGTAGTCAGCGCGGCGGAACCTTGCTTCGAGGTCGCGCAGGGCATCGCCGTCTAAGATCTCGATTTCTTGTGAAGCCAGCATCATTTCAAGTGCAGTCTGCCACCATGCGAGCTCGAGCTCGGCTGCAACATTCGAAGCTTCAACTTCACGCTCGTGCAAGTCCTCAATGAGATCGTGTAAGCCCTGTTGGCGTAGGCGCTCTAGCAGACGGTCGCGCTCAGGCAGAGTGTGTAGCAAGTACTCATCTTCTGCTAGCTGAGTTAGACGGTCCGCAATCTGAGTCACGGGAGTGTTGAAGAAGTCGTTGCCGTATGGGCTCTCTTCAAGCACCAGCGCAAGACCGGAAAATTCGTTACGCAGTACCTCGAGTTCGTTTTTCAACTCGTCAAGGTTGGCTGGTGGAACGGGTTTGTGGCCCTTGGTAGCCCACTGTAGCCATTCTTCTCGCTCGGACTGTACGACTGTCAGAGCCTCGTGCACGTTAGAGATATGTACGCCGTTGCGAATGTACTCTTTAGCCGCTTTACGCAAACGAGAACGCTGCATGGTGCTCATGTCGATGCCGTTTTCTCGACGCCACGAACCGCTTGCAGTTGCGGCAATCAGATCGGTCACCGGCCGGTCGTAGATATCGCCGGTAAAGCTCTTGAGCGTTTCGCGGATGCGAGTGAGCAGGTTAAGCTGTTCTTCCCACTCGTTGAGGCAGTTGCCTTCGCGCATACCGGTTTCAGCGGCCATACGGCTCATCGCTGCGTTCATGGACGTCAGCGATTTTTGAAGGCTCTTAACGAGTTCGTGTGCAACCGAACTTTCTTCTTCGCTAATGAGCTTGGCATTATGCCACGGTGACTGACGGGTGGATTTCTTGAAAGCAGCTAGCTCGCCTAAACGCACCAGGTCTTTGGTGGTCTGTGCTCGTTCGGTGAGAGCATCCATGACTGGACGATCAAAACGAACGTGAGAGGCAGGTGCTGGGTTCTGTGCGGTGAGCGCTGCAAGAGTCTGCATCGCATCGAACGGTGAGCATCCCCAACGTGATTCCGTAAACTTCAGTGCGTTAATGTGGCCGGCCAGTTTATTGCGGGTTTCAACCAGTTCTTCTTGAACATCGCGGTAGTTAGGAGTAATCGCTTTTTCGTTGCGTACAATACCGCGGATCAGTTGCTGACGCTGTTCTTCAGGTTCGGTATCAGCCAGCAGGTCGTACTGAAGTTCCTGCACGCCGGTTTTAGCGAGCAAGGACGAAAAATCGCGCAGAGTTGAGCTTTTCTCGCCCACTACCAAAACAGACTTGTTCTGTGCAATCAGCGTGGTGGATAGGTTTACCGCGGTGCGTAAAGAGTCGGTGCCGGGTGCGGCGGTGACAGCCAGAGAATATCCCTCATAGGCGAGGTCGATAATTTCTTGCTGAGCGGCGTCGGCATCCAACACCAGCATCTCGTCTTCGGGATTACGCGCATCAAGCGGAGGACGGGTAGTTGAGACTTCGGCAATATTGCCTGAGCCCTCAACACCGGATTTCAGTTGCGCTAAGTCACGCACAACCTTAGTGTGGGCGGTATGGGGTAGCTCCCCCATGCTTTCCTTCAGATCAGCGAAGGTCGAGACGAGATACTTCGCTTCAATCATCATGCCCGGTATAGATGCGGTCGATGCGCGCATACGATCAATCACAGGCTCTGGATCAAGACGCGACATGGAGTTGGCAAGAGCGGCAACATCCATCGTTCCTAAATCGATGCCGTATTCCTTACGCAACTGGCGCACTAGAGCCGGATTCAGCTTAGCTGAACCCGCTAAACGAAGCTCAAAATCATCACTCGAGGCATGAGGAGTAATGGCTAATGGAGCCAGCAAAATTGGCGCAATAAAGCGCTTTTCACTCGCCATTCCTCGCTCGCGCACATCGTGCGACAGCCAGGACGCGGTACCAGCAACAAAGTAACCGGCGTCCAATCCGTGCCCGGTTTCAAGCTCAAAAATCTTAGCGCGCAAGCCTCGGGCAGCCCGCATACCCGATTCGAGCTGTTGTTTATCGCGCAAAATAGTTGAAAGACGAGTCTTACGTCCCATCATCAGCTGCGCGATACCTGAAGGATTGGCATGGGTGAAATCAATATGGACATAGTCCACCTGATTAAAATCAAGCAGGGCGTCAGGACCTGTATACAGGTCCATCTGCTCAGCCCATTTCTCTAGGCCTGCCGCGCTTTCCTCATTGAAACCAGTGTTCTCAACGTCGTCGTTCTGTTCAGCGGCATCAGAGGTCTGCCCCAAGTGCATCGATTCGTTAGAAATTTTTCTCACCCTCACAAAGTGTTACGCCACTATTTTACGTGCTGACAGCATCAATCAATGACCGGTTCTCATAAACCCGTCTGTTTCTTATGCGCCAAAGAACTGGTTATAGCGTGCAAGTAGCGTCAAAAATGTCAAGAAACTCAAAAGAATACACACGCCGATCAGTACCCAACGCCAGGTAGGAGCGAACGGCTCACGCGGAGCATCATGCAAAGACCGGGCTAGAAAATACGATAAAAGCGCAGCAGGAATATTGCCTACCAGCACCTGCTGAACACCGCTAAAAATCGAAAAAATTCGCACCGTATTTTCATTTTCACTATGCGCCATCTTCAGCATGACCGCTTGAATGATAGACATGCACGAAATCAAAAATGACAGGGCAATCGAAGGTTGCTGAAGCGTCTGCTCAAACGATGTACTCGTAGAACTAGCCTGCGTAAACGCAAACAGCACGAAAGCACCGGCGCTCAACAACCAGTACCAAAACAGAATTTTAGTCAGCTTAGCTGAGTCGCTCAGCAAAAGTAAAAGGGCCCTCATGGTGTATCTTTCGGGTCAATAAAATCGATGTAGCTACGCACTAAATAGTCAAGCAAAATATTGAGGCCAACAAAGGAATGGTAAGGCGCACGCTGATTATTGATAGTAGTTGGAGTGGCCGCATAGTGCAGGCTATGAACGGCGATGGATGACAGATAATTCATTCCAAAATCAGTCACGGCAACGACCGGGATTTTACGCAGTGACAGCATTTTGAGCGTCTCGCGAATCTGATCCGTATTACCCGATAGCGACACCACAATCACAAGGTCCTCGCTGGTCATCGCGTCCACGCTACCGGAAAACTCGTTATGTGCCGGAATAACGTGCATAAATTTGCCGCACGCTAACATCGATTTCGCAAATTCTTGAACTGCATTTCGCTGGGCATAACCGGTGCCATAGCAGTAGACACTGCGCGCGTTCTGAATCTTCGCTAACACCGGTTTGAGATTATAATACTCGACAAATTCCAGAGTTTTCACGATGTCATCTTTACCGGCTTGGATAAAGTCAACCGCAGAATCTGTGGGTTTGTTGATAGAAGATTTAATGAAGTATTTCAGCTCAGCAAAACCCGAGAAATCGAGTTTCTTTGTCAGTCGAATGATGCTGGACGTCGACGTAAAAGTGCGGTGAGCAAGGGAAGAAATAGTTGCCTCTGCAACGAATTCCTCGTTCTCTAGCATGAAGGCAAGAATATCTCGCTCAGTCTCACTAAATCGATGCTGATTCGCGTTGACAACGTCTTGCAGATCCAACAAAAACTCCCGGTGAATACTTACTTACTATCAAAAACGATAGTACAGCATCGTAAACACCGGGAGCTAACGTATCCGCTCAGAGACCTGAACGGTTACTTGTTGGAATTAACCATATCTTCGAAACGATCGCGAACCTGAGGAACGTCCATACCAACAATGACCTGGTATGCCTTGCCCTTGCGAACAACACCGAGTGCACCGGCGTTCTTGAAGTTCGCATCCGAGGTATCAACCTTGTTCTCATCTGCAACAGAAACGCGAAGGCGTGTTGCGCAGTTATTCACGTTAGTGATGTTCTCAGCGCCACCGAGCAGAGCCAAGAAATCGTGAGCGCGCTGTGAATAAGGATCGTTGGATGCGGTTGCTTCGGCAGGAGCATAGTCAGCTGCGTTGACCATATCCTCGAAACGGTCACGAACCTGAGGAACGTCCATACCCACAATGACCTGCAGCGCCTTGCCCTTGTTGACCAGGCCCATAGCACCTGCGCTCTTGAAGTCTGACTCGTTACCAACGAGTTCAGGATCCTTCACCGAAACGCGGAGGCGGGTTGCGCAGTTGTTAACATCGGTGATGTTTGACGGGCCACCCAGCAGTCCCAGGAAGTCGCGTGCACGCTGGCTGTAGGTGTCATCAGCATCCGCAGTAACAGCACCGGTCGCAGCACCAGCTGCGCTTGCTGCAGCTACTGAACCAACACCAATCTTGCCGTTCTTCTTTGCTGCACGATACTCAGCCTTTGAGTACAGCTTGGTTTCGCCACCGTCGACCTCACGACCGGGAGTCTTGAAATCGAACTTCAAAATCATGAAGCGGAAGACAACAAAGTAAATCAGGGTGAAGATCAGACCGATAATGATCTGAGCGATGTAGGTGCCTGAGTGGTTGCTCCACAGTGGAATCCAGTTCTGGAACAGGAAGTCAATCAGACCGCCACCCATGTTGCCGCGAACACCGAAGAGCCACATCACTGATGTCATGGTTGCAGCCAATACTGCATGAACAGCAAACAGCGGCGGAGCCAAGAAGAGGAAGGTGAATTCAAGAGGCTCGGTAATACCGATGAGGATTGCGGTCAAGCAAACGGGAATGAGAAGTGCCAGGGTTTCCTTCTTCTTCTCAGGACGCGCGGTGGTGTAGAACGCTGCAGCAATGCCCAGCGGCGCAAAGACCTTTGAGTTACCGTGCAGACCAAAGCCACCAGCGGGGAACTGCTCTGATAGGGGTGCAGATGACTGTGCAATCTGCGGCAGTGCAGCAACCCAGTCCTTGGTAACACCGTTAGGAGTAACAGCGGGACCAAAGACAAAGGGGGTGTAGATAAAGTGGTGCAGACCGGTGGGAATCAGGATGCGCTCTAAGAAGACGTATAGCCAGATGCCGAAGACGCCTGAGCCCATGAAAACACCCTGCAACGAGCCGATACCTGCCTGGATAGTGGGCCAAACAGCGCAGAACAAAAGTGCTACGGGCATCATCAAGAAGAAGCCAATACCGTATACAAACTGAGTGCCCTGGAAGATACCGAGGAAGTCCGGAAGCTTGGTGTTAAAGAAGCGGTTGTGCAACCACACAACGATTGCAGAGATGATGATCGCACCGAAAATACCGGTGTCCATGGTTTTAATACCAGCGATCATCTTCAAACCGGTACCGGCAGCGGTTTCGGTGATGTCCTGCTCGTAGTTGATACCGAAGTTGTTGCCCCAAATGCTGAGGATGGTAGCTACAAAGTAGTTGAAGGTCAGGTAAACCATTGCTGCTTCAAGAACAGCGCGTGCCTGTGCGTGCTTTGCCAGTGCAATGGGCAAACCAAGAACAAACAACAATTCCATCTGGTTGAAGACAGTCCAAGCGCCTGCCTCCCACACTGACCAGAAGTTAAACCAGCCAGTACCCTCAGCCGCGATCGGGCCAAGGAGTTGCTCGTTCTTGCAGATAATAGCGATACCTACTGCAAGACCAGCAAAAGCAAAGAGGAGGACGGGGGCAAGCATTGCCGAGCCGAACCTCTGGATTTTCTCCATCATCGGATCAAACCTCGTTTTCAAAAGTACCAGTAACGAATAGAAGAATACCCCGAAGTAACGTATTTCACCGCACTAAATCTCTATCTTGAACAAGAGTTTCACAACGTGGCATTAGTGTTTCAAGACTTGGTAAAAGTTCTGGGCATCGCGGTCGCCCTTTCCCTCGCATTCGCGGTGCAAACGTCCATAGGATAAAACTGATTTTTCTACTATCACCACACCCCTTTATTAGCGTTAGAAGTTCCTTCCGGTCATGAAAATTTTGACTCTCAACACCCATAGCTGGCTAGAGATTAACCAGATTGATAAGCTCATCGATTTAGCGCATTACATCGTCAACGAAGACATTGATGTCATTACCCTGCAAGAAGTCAACCAACACCAACAGTTCTTCGAGGCCACCTCTACCCCATGTTTTGTATCGACCTCAGTCGAACATCCCATCCGCGAAGATAACTACGCGTTACTCCTGGTCCGTTTGTTGAAAAAGATGGGCTACACCTACCATTGGAGCTGGATTGCAACCCACCTTGGCTTTGAGATGTACGAAGAAGGACTCGCGATACTTTCTAAGGCTCCGCTTCAACGCACTCAAGCCCTCGATTTAGCGCCGAACTACGGCTTCTATGACATCCAAAAACGCTTCGCTTTAGCTGCGAAAATTGAAGTTCAAGGCCAGCCGCTATGGTTTGCAACCTGCCACCTGTCGTGGTGGAATAACGACGGGCAGTCCCTCTTTGAACACGAGTTTGCGCTTCTTGACCGCCAATTACGTGAGATTGCGGATGCCCCTGCCGTGATGATGGGCGACTTCAACAATGACAGTGCCCTGCGGGAACAGGGGTACGATCTGGTACTCTCCCGCGGATGGCATGATGCCCGAGCATCGGCAACCCAGGTTTCAGGCGAAGCCACCGTTCACAAAGCAATCCACGGCTGGGACGAAGTCCTATCAGCCATGACGTTGGATCACATCTTCACCTCTGAACCCATTGAATTCAAGACTCACAAGGTCGTATTTGCCGACAACACCGCACAAGCAATTTCAGATCACAGTGGCGTGCTCGCATCCTTCGACCCGCTTCAACTCTCGCACCCGTCACAAGCGTTCTTCGCCCGTACCGCCTAAACCCCACATTTAAGGAAAGAACCATGAGCACAACTCAGTGGTGGCAAGAACCCGTCATCTACCAGATCTACCCCCGCAGTTTTCAAGACTCTAACGGCGATGGTGTCGGAGATATCCCGGGCATTACCTCTCGCATCCCCTACCTCGCTAACCTAGGCATTCAAGCAATCTGGCTCTCCCCCGTCTATCAGTCCCCCAACGACGATAACGGCTACGATATCTCTGATTACCGAGCCATCATGGATGAGTTCGGCACCATGGCAGATTTCGATGAGCTCCTTGCCGAGGCGACCAAGCACAACATCAAAATCATCATGGACCTCGTGGTCAACCACACCTCAGATGAACACGAGTGGTTTAAGCAAGCGCGGTCCTCAAAAGACAATCCCTACCGCGATTACTACATTTGGAAGGACGCACAGGGCTTCGAGGACGACGGCACCCCGATTCCGCCCACCAACTGGATTGCAGCGTTCTCACCGTCTACGTGGGAGTGGGATGAAACTACCCAGCAGTTCTACCTTCATATGTTCTCCATCAAACAACCTGATTTGAACTGGGAGAATCCCAAGGTACGCGAAGAAGTCTACGATGTCATGCGGTTCTGGCTCGACAAAGGTGTTGCCGGTTTCCGTATGGACGTCATCAACCTGATTTCTAAAGATCAGTCATACCCCGATGATTTAGCTGTCACCGCAGGTTCAAAAGATAATTCTTTGATTATGGCCGCTAATGGTCCTCGGGTTCATGAGTTCCTCCATGAGATGTACACAGAGGTCCTGAGCAAGTACCCCGTATTGACGGTGGGTGAAACACCCTGCGTGACAACTGCAGACGGCTTGCTCTACACCGGCTTTGACCGTGAAGAACTACAAACTCTCTTCCAGTTCGAGCACATGGGAGTGGACTCTAACCCAGACCCGATGATCGGTAAATGGAACGATACTCGGTTCCAGCTCGTTGACCTCAAACGCATTTTGACTAAATGGCAGGATGATCTCTCAGGCAAGGCTTGGAACGCTCTGTATTGGAACAACCATGACCAGCCGCGCGCTGTTTCTCGCTTTGGCAATGACAGCCCGGAGCACCGCGTCCGATCAGCCAAAATGCTGGGCACAACCCTGCACATGATGCAGGGAACCCCCTACATTTATCAAGGTGAAGAGCTGGGCATGACCAACGTCTTCTTTGAGGACATCAACGATTACAACGACATCGAAATTCACGATAACTACCGCAAACTCGTGGATTCTGGCACCGTACCGCATGAGAACATGATGCGCTATATTTCAGCGTCAGGACGCGACAACGCACGCACCCCCATGCAATGGGACAACAGCAAGCACGCAGGCTTCACCGACGGTACTCCCTGGCTCAAGCTCAATCCGCGCTACACAGAAATCAACGCTGACCAGGCACTGAGTGACAAAGACTCCGTCTTCTATCACTATAAGAAGCTCATTGAATTACGGCAGAACCACCCGATTATTATCAACGGAATCTACAAGCTGCTAGATTCCGATGATGCAGCGGTTTACGCCTACCTGCGCAGAGGCACCGGAGAGTCTGAGGGCGAGACCCTGCTAGTCATTAGTAACTTCACCGATCAGCTTGTTGAACGTGATTACGGCTATGATACCGCATCCGCCGAGCTGCTGATCAGCAACTACGAGGATGCACCCACAGACAACGTCTTGCGCCCCTATGAGTCAGTTGTCTACAGGTTCACCGCATAACGGGCAACAGCAATATTTTAGTTTTTGAAGGAGAAATTTTATGTCTAACGCAGGTAAACAGTGGTGGAAAGAAGCCGTTGTATATCAGGTATGGCCGCGTTCATTCCAAGATTCTAACGGCGATGGCATCGGCGATATCCCCGGTATCACCTCGCGTATTCCCTACCTCTCGCAGCTAGGCATCAACGTTATCTGGCTCTCCCCCGTTTTTGGATCTCCCAACGACGACATGGGCTATGACATCAGCGATTACTACAGCATCATGGACGAGTTCGGCACCATGGCTGACTTTGATGAGCTTCTAGAAACCGCTCACAACCACGGCATCAAAATTCTGATGGATATGGTCGCCAATCATACCTCTGATGAGCACGAATGGTTTGTGCAGTCGCGTGCCTCCACAGACAATCCCTACCGCGACTTCTACTACTGGCGAGATTCTTCCGGCGTCGATGATCAGGGCAATCCACTCCCGCCGAATAACTGGGGCTCGGAATTTGGCGGACGCGCGTGGGAATACGACGAAAACACCGATCAGTGGTACATGCACATCTTCTCGAAGAAGCAACCCGACCTGAATTGGGAAAACCCCAAGGTGCGTGAGGCTATCTACGAGATGACCCGCTGGTGGTTAGATAAAGGAATCGATGGCTTCCGCCTGGACGCAATCAACATCATCTCCAAACCCGAGGGATTGCCTGACGATCCTTCAGTGGATCCTGACAAACACAGTTCGTCCATTCCCTTCGTCATTCACAATGGCACTAAGGTTCATGAATGGATGCACGAGATGAATGCGCAGGCATTCTCGCGCTACGACTGCATGACGGTTGGAGAGATGTCTGCAACTCCCCCGTCCGAAGCTTTAGGGTTCGCCGGTTTTGAAACCGATGAGCTCAATATGATCTTCCATTTTGAACACATGGGTGTGGACTCAGACCCGGGCGCTGGCATGGGCAAATGGTCCTTACAAAAATACGATCTTCGCGAGCTCAAAAAGGTTTTGAATGCCTGGCAGACGGAGTTGGACGGCAAGGCGTGGGGCTCACTCTACTGGAACAACCATGATCAGCCGCGCGTGGTATCGCGCTTTGGCAATGACTCTGCTGAGTACCGCGAAGTCAGCGCGAAAATGCTTGCCACCGTCCTTCACTTTATGCAGGGAACCCCCTACATTTACCAGGGCGAAGAGTTCGGCATGACCAACGTGAAGTTCCCGAGCATTTCGGACTATCGCGATCTCGATTCCCTCAACATGTACGACGATTTTGTGACCGATCGCGGCTCTCTAACTCCTGTTGAGGGCATGGAACTGATCTACGCCAAAGGACGCGACAACGCACGCACCCCCGTTCAGTGGGACAGCAGCGCTCACGGCGGGTTCTCCACCGGAACTCCGTGGATTGACGTTAACCCCAACTTCACCGAAATCAACGCCCAGGCAGCACTGGATAACCCAGACTCACTGTTCTACTACTACCAGCGTCTCATCTCCCTACGACGCGGCGAACTGCAAGACCACATGGTGTACGCGTCCTTCAAGCCCTTGGACGCCGAAGACTCAGAAGTATACGCCTACGAACGTCACGCATCGAACGGCGAGAAACTTCTTGTCATCGCGAACTTCACCGACCACGACGTAGAACGTAGCTACGAGCTAGCAGACGGCCGCCAGCAGCTCGTCATCTCTAACTACTCCGATGACGCCGGTGACACCTTGCGACCGTACGAAGCCAAGGTATACAAAATTTCCGACTAATACGTCCTACCGAAACAGGGGCTTAGCATGCACACGCAGCTAAGCCCCTTTTTGGCCTATTCAAGGTGGTTACTTACACCACGAAAATCTATATCTAGGACAACGGTTTGACCGACAAAGTAAATTAATTTGTACGCTCTTCTATCGCGCACAACGCGCCATGCCTCCTAAAAAATCCACCGCATACTAGAATAAAAACGTTCGCACACTCGAGGTTTTCCCTACTCGAATGCGAACCTCTTTGCGGCAGATTCCCCAAAAAGCGCCGCAAAGCAAAGCATCCACATGTGAATGAATAGAGAGCACCTCATTTATTTTTTAGGATGCAAAAGCCTCGCCGAGTAGTGTACGGCGAGGCTTTTCCTTTAACAAAAACACCCCGCCTCCACCGGAGACAGGGCATCAAAAAATACTTACTTATTGCGCTTACGCAACAGCTCCTGCACCTTAGGCTGAACCTTCGCAGCAAACTCCCGAATCTTTTGCTGATTCTTAGGATCACGAGCGATCTCAGTCAACTTAGCCACAACAGTACGAAGTACGTTATTCATCTTTCCTCCACCGGAACAGGCACAGACGCTCACACGCCCGCCCTAATTACTATAACCACCACAGCATACAGGAAATAAGCATGATTACCACTTAGTTGAAGGCAAAACCCACCCAAACAACAAAAAGAGCAACAGAAAAGGGACAGATCCGCGAAGACCTGTCCCCTTCCTCAGACGTTTACATCAACGCCTGATTAATCTGAATTTCTTTTCCGCCTGCGGGCGAAACCAGACAAAAGGGACAGACCCTTGAGAATCTGTCCCCTTTGAGAAACGCCTACGTCGGCGTTTTAATAAAAGCAATTTTTATTTCGGCGAAGCCGAAAATTGCTTTTATTCCCATTCAATTGTTCCCGGCGGCTTAGAAGTCACATCTAGCACAACTCGGTTAACCTCACGCACCTCATTCGTAATACGATTCGAAATCTTAGCCAACACATCGTACGGCATACGAGTCCAATCCGCAGTCATCGCATCCTCAGAAGAAACCGGACGCAACACAATCGGATGACCATACGTACGACCATCACCCTGCACACCAACAGAACGAACACCAGCCAACAACACTACCGGGCACTGCCAGATCTCTTCGTCCATGCCAGCAGCAGTCAGCTCCTCACGAGCAATCGCATCAGCCGCACGCAAAACATCCAAATTGTGCTTATTGACCTCGCCAATTACACGAATGCCCAAGCCAGGACCCGGGAAGGGCTGACGAGCAACAATCTTCTCAGGAACGCCAAGCTCACGACCAATAGCGCGAACCTCATCCTTAAAGAGAGTGCGCAACGGCTCTACAAGCTCAAACTTCAAATCCTCAGGCAAACCGCCCACATTGTGGTGAGACTTAATATTAGCCGCGCCCTCGCCGCCGCCGGACTCAACAACGTCCGGGTATAAAGTGCCCTGTACCAAGAACTTAATATCCGCTCCCTCAACGCCAGCCTCAGCAATCAACTTACGCTGAGCGTCCTCAAACGAACGGATAAATTCACGACCAATAGCCTTACGCTTAGCCTCAGGCTCAGTAATGCCCTCCAGAGCGCCCAAGAAACGCTCTGACTCATCGATAGTCACAACCTTGATGCCCATAGTTGACGCGTAATCCTGCTCAACCTGCTCGCGCTCACCTTCACGCAACAAACCGTGATCGATAAAGAAACACGTCAGCTGATCGCCAACAGCCTTGTGGACCAAAGCCGCAGCAACAGAAGAATCAACGCCGCCGGACAGTGCACAGATTACGAGGTCATCGCCAACCTGCTCACGAATCTTAGCAACCTGCTCGTCGATGATATTGCCCGTTGACCATGTCTTCTCAAGGCCCGCAACGTTGAACAAGAAGTTCTCCAGAGCTACCTGACCGTAATCAGAGTGCTTAACCTCGGGGTGCCACTGCACGCCGCCGAATTTACGCTTGGTATCAACGAAAGCAGCCACCTCAGCGCCGGGGGTCTTCGCCAAAACATCGAACCCCTCAGGTGCGTGCGACACGGAATCACCATGGCTCATCCAAACATTCTGGCTGTCGGGGGTGCCGGTTAAGAATGATGAGTCTTCAGCACACACGGTCGCGGTAGTAGCGCCGAACTCACTCAAACCTGTCTGAGCAACAGTACCGCCCAGAGTATGAGCCATCAGCTGGAAGCCATAGCAAATACCAAAAACAGGTACGCCAGCTTCGAACAAAGCGATATCACCTGCAGGCGCACCATCTGCATAAACAGATGAAGGACCGCCCGAAAGAATGATTGCGGCAGGATCTTTCGCCAAAATCTTCTCGGTGGACATGCTGTGAGGAACGATTTCTGAGTAAACACCGGCCTCACGTACGCGACGAGCAATCAGCTGCGCGTACTGAGCACCGTAGTCTACAACCAGTACCGGGCGCTCTTCGAGCTGCTCTACGGTATTTTCTGCGTTGGTCACTTATTACCTTAAAGGTCGGTGGTTTTGTGCCTCAACAGGTGTTGAGACCTGGTCTATGGTTCATTCTAAGCTACAGAGCGGACTTTATGCATCACTGCCCTGTGCCCACATGTGCTTAGTAGCGCTTTAAAGCCTGCGGGTTAGCCTCAACCAGCGACAGAGTCTCACGGTGAATCTTCTTCTCAACAATAAATGAGAGGAAAGGCACGACGCCGCCAAGAGCCATCACAATCAACTGAGCAATACCCCAGCGCATCAGCAACCACAGGCGCAGGCATGACAGCAGGTAAATGACATAGAACCAACCGTGGACAATCAAAATCCAAGTTGAGATGTTAATACCGCCAGTCAGGTTGCCCGTTTCTCGGTTGAGCCAGCCTAGAGCAACGTTTTCACCGGTTGCCGCATTGGTAGCTCCTGCCATGAGGTCGTAACCAAAAATATAGCGAGAAATCATCTCGGCTACTAGCAGTAGCAAAAACGTACCTGAAATCCAGGCGCACCATTTGTAGAGCGTCAGAGCTGAGCGAATCTGCGACTCAGTACCGCCAAATTTTTTGCGAACGGTAAAACCACCGCGCGCATTGGCATCCTGCGATGCTGATGATGCGAGGGTCACTTTCTTACCGTCGGTTCTTTCAACAGGACGCGGGGTCTTATCAGAAGCCATACATTAATCTCTTTTCTAGCTATTGCGCAGTAGGTCGGGAAGTAGTTGTGGACGACGGCATATCAGGGACCGTATCAAAGAAGTAGTACTGCTGATCGGCGGGATCAAAGTAGTAGGCGCGTCCGGTTTCTTCATCGATAAAGTACTCACCGGTGTATTCAAAGTATTGAGCGGGATCACTTTCTTTGTCGAGAGAATCCTTGAGCATACGCCACCACAGGTACAGTGCAAAGCCTGCGAATACCAGCCATTCCAGCGAGTAGAAAATGTTGAGCCAGTTGATATCGTGGTCTTCAACCTGGGCAGCTCTTACGGGGGTGAGATCCTGGTTCTGCCCTATGATGGTGGAGCTTTCATCGATAGTTTTCTCCACTGTGACCGGAAGGCTCTGCGAGGCGGGAACTTCTGCGGCAACCGTCAGGATAGATGAATAGAGCGGACGTTCCCACAGGTTGGTGAGCTGGGCAGTGCTGGTGGATGCGAGTGTGCGGGGGTTTGCGGCATCCTCATCGTGACGAGATTGGCTGGCAACGGCGGGTTCGTTAGAAACCACGCGTCCTGCAATCTTGACCGTCCCTTGCGGCTCTTGAGGAATCTCAGTGGTGCGAGACCACGCACGGGCAACTGCTATAGCGCGCTGGGTCTGTTTGCCATCGATAGACACTTTTTGAGCGTCTTTGGGCACAAATTCACTAACAATCCAATACCCGTGTGCACCGTTTTCCAGGCGGTTCTCGATCAGATACGAAGACCCCTGAACGTATGTGCCCTCAGCTTCAACCACAGTATCAACCTGAGTTTGTATCAGCGGCTCATTAGCCTTGAGAACCTCTGTGTAAGGACGCACCCGATCTTTAGCAGGATCAGCGTTCACACGCCCCAGCGTCGAAGAATTAAGTTGCCACATCGAAAGCATGACAAAGCCACTGACCAGCGCGAGCGCCACCAGTAGCAAACCAATCCACCGAGGTTTAAGAGCCTGTTTTAACACCCTTCTACCCTATCTGTTTTAAAGTAAAAATTCCCCGCATCATCGTGGGATATCTACCGATGTGCGGGGAACTTTCAGCTTAAGCGTTCACCGGTTATTAGCCGCCGTACGGAATAAGCGTTACTTCTGAGCGCTGGAAGGATTTGAGATCGGTGTAACCGCAGGTTGCCATGGCGCGCTTGATGCCGCCGACAATGTTGGAGGTACCGTCAACGTGGTGTGAGGGGCCGTAGAGAACTTCCTCTAGCGGTCCTACAACTTCAAGCGAGGTGCGGACGCCGCGGGGATACTCGGGGCTGTGTGCCTCGTTGCCCCAGTAGAGACCGCGTCCGGGGGCTTCTTCAGCACGCGCCAAAGGAGCACCGATCATAGCTGCGTCTGCGCCAAGTGCCAGTGATTTTACGATGTCGCCGGAACGTCCCTGGCCACCGTCAGCAATCACGTGCACGTAGCGTCCGCCTGATTCATCCAGGTAGTCGCTACGAGCCTGAACAACATCAGAGATAGCGGTTGCCATGGCCGCGTGAATGCCCAGACCGCGACGGGTGGTCATTGCTGAGCCACCACCGAAGCCAACGAGCACACCGGCTGCACCGGTACGCATCAGGTGCAGCGCCGGAGTGTAACCAGCCACGCCACCAACGATGACAGGAACATCGAGCTCATAAATGAACTTTTTGAGGTCCAGCGGCTCACGGTTCTGCGAAACGTGCTGCGCAGAGACGGTGGTACCGCGAATTACAAAGATATCGACGCCGGCTTTGACGACGGTCTCGTAGTGCTCCTGAATGTTCTGCGGGGTCAATGAACCTGCAACAATGACGCCTGACTCGCGGATCTCCGAAAGTCGTGCAGTAATAAGCTCGGGCTTGATGGGTTCCGCGTAGATTTCCTGCATACGACAGGTAGCCGCAATGGGGTTGTCTACCGGCATAGCGGTGATTTCGTTCAGGTAGGGCTGGGGATCCTCGTAGCGGGTCCACAGACCTTCCAAGTTGAGCACGCCCAGACCGCCCAGCTTACCGAGGGCAATAGCTGTAGCGGGTGAGGTGACCGAATCCATCGGTGCACCAATCAAGGGAGTATCAAACTTGAACGCGTCAATCTGCCACGATGTATCAACATCTGATGCATCGCGAGTACGGCGGGTGGGAACGAGCGCAATGTCGTCCAAGGAATATGTGCGTCGGGCACGTTTTGACATGCCAATTTGAATATCGCTCACGCGGTGTTTTCCTTTCACAAGCGCGGTAACGCCGAATAATTCTCGGTGGTACCGACTTTGAGGGTTAGCGGCGGTAGTTCGGTGCCTCAACGGTCATCATGATGTCGTGAGGATGCGATTCTTTCAAACCTGCAGGAGTGATACGAACGAACTTGCCGTTGTTCTTGAGGTCTTCAACAGTGCGAGCACCGGTGTAGAACATGGTCTGACGCAAGCCGCCTTCAAGCTGATGCAAAACGGATGATAGCGGGCCGCGGAAAGGCACCTGGCCCTCAATGCCCTCGGGGATGAGCTTGTCTTCGCCCTTAACATCTGCCTGGAAGTAGCGGTCTTTAGAGTATGACTTGTGGCGGCCACGGGTAACCATCGCACCCAGTGATCCCATACCACGGTAGGCCTTAAACTGCTTACCGTTGACAAAGATGAGGTCGCCGGGAGCCTCGGCAGTACCTGCCAGCATGGAGCCCATCATCACGGAGTCAGCGCCAGCAACCAGTGCCTTGCCGATTTCGCCGGAGTGCTGCATACCGCCGTCCGCAATGAGCGGAACGCCCGCAGGAATTGCGGCCTTAGCTGCCTCGTTGATTGCGGTAATCTGAGGTACACCAACGCCCGCGATGATACGGGTGGTGCAGATAGAACCGGGGCCAACGCCCACCTTCACGCCGTCCGCACCGGCATCGATGATTGCCTGGGCGCCTTCGCGGGTAGCAGCCTGTCCACCGATAATATCAACGTGGTTTGCGGCAGAATCCTTCTTCAGGCGAGCGATCATGTCGAGCACGCCCTGGGAATGGCCGTTAGCAGTGTCGATGAATAGAGCATCAACGCCAGCTTCAATGAGAGACATTGCGCGCTCGTAGCCATCGCCAAAGAAGCCAACAGCTGCACCAACGCGCAGGCGACCTTCGTCGTCCTTAGTAGCGTTGGGGTACTGCTCAGTCTTGATGAAGTCCTTGATGGTAATCAGACCGGTCAACTTACCAGCATCATCCACCAAAGGCAGCTTCTCAATCTTGTTATCGGAAAGCAGCTTGAAAGCCTCGTCCTTGTCCATGCCTTCGCGACCGGTAATCAGAGGCATGGGGGTCATGATTTCGCGGACGGTACGCTCTGCGTAGTCAGCCTCGGGCAGGTAACGGATGTCGCGGTTGGTGATGATACCAACCAGAACCTCGTTCTCATCTACAACAGGCAGACCAGAGACCTTGAAATGACCGCAAACCTGGTCCAGCTCTTCAATGGTCGCGTCGGGGGTAATGGTCACCGGGTTGGTAATCATACCTGATTCGCTACGCTTGACGCGGTCTACGTGAGAAGCCTGATCTTCGATGGAAAGATTACGGTGCAGGACGCCCATGCCGCCCAGTCGAGCCATGGCGATAGCCAGCTCAGACTCGGTCACGGTATCCATTGCGGCGGAGATAATGGGGGTGTTCAGATGGATACGCTTAGACAGCTTGGTTGAAGTATCTGCATCTGCAGGATTTACGTCGGTGTTGCCCGGCAGAAGCAGCACATCATCGTAGGTGAGGCCGGTAAAGCCAAAGGGATCATCGGACAGAGCGGTAGGAGTGGTCATAGAACCTTTGTACCTTTCGGGACTAAGCAACGTTGGACACTAACGCATTGCACATGTGTTTTTTCAATAGTAAACCGGCAGGTTGATTCGTTCGACCCATTGCACCTCAAGCGTGTTGAGTACCACAGCTCAAGCTACCGGTTTGGAATATAAGACTGTAACCAGTCTCCGGCAGTTTTCATTCCCCGTGTGAGCTCGCGAGCGCGCGTTGCAGTCTGTCGTCGAAGAATCCCTGCGCTGAATCGGTGAAGGTTTTGGTCAGATGCGAGTGGTCACGGTAGGTGTACACGTTTCCAACAGCTGACGGGCAGGCACCATTGGGGCAGATGATATCGGTCATGTCCATCGCCGAAAAGTTGGGGTACTTTTTCTCAAGATCCACCAGCGGGTCAGGGTTCTGCGCTATCTCTGATTGCAGTGTGCAGTCGGCGTTGGTTCGAGTCTCGCAGTCAGAATGCGGCACCTGAAAACGCGGATTATCACGCAGAGCTATCAGTTGAGTCCCTTCAGATTGCAGGCGTTGGATATAGGGTTCGAGACCGCTCGGTACGTATTCCCCCGCGTTCTCCCATACCGAGACCGTGCCGATTGTAAAGACGAAGTCGGGACGAGCGTCCTTGATGTATTCAAAGGCCTGCTGGGTCCACTCGTTGCAGGGCTGCTTGTTCACGCTGGCATCAAAAACCTGGCAATCGTTATACTGCAAGAATTTAACGTCCCAGTTGTTTTCCTCACCGGTCTGCTCTAGGTTTGCCATCCACTGCTCAACGTGAGAGTTACCAAAAGCGATCACCGTTTTAGAGGGATTTTCGTTTTTCACAATATGGTGGCAGGTGTAGGTGGGCATGCCAAAACTGTCAGTTTTTGCGACATCGCACAGATTGTTGAAAATAGGGCGGTCACTGTAGCGTTCTACCGACAGCGGCAGGTATCCGGCATCTGCGCTCCCCTGGTAGGTAAAGTTCGGATCAAGAATTTTCGCGCCGGGATTATCCACGGATGCGCGCGCCAATAAACGTTCGGTTTCGTGTTGGTTGTACGCAGTCCATGCATTGGTGGCTCCGACTACGGCAATCATGCACAGCGCCACTAATGCCACGCCACGGTAGCGAGCAGCATCCAGCCACGCCCACGAACGCAGAGGATTCTCAACTAAACGAGTCAGTACATACGACAGGGCTAAGGACGCGGCGAAAAGCACCAGCCCTGCCAAAAATCCAGCTTTTTCGCGATTGACCATGTACAGGTAGAACACCAACATGGGCCAGTGCAAAAGGTATAGCCCGTATGAGTACTTAGCCAGCCAGAGAAGAGAAGGATGCGAGAGAATACGGTCAGCGCCCCAGGAAGTACCGGTTGAACCGGCAAGAATGATGAAGGATGCAGAAAGCGTAGGCCACAGGGCATAAAAGCCCGGGAAGTTTCCCTCGACATCCAACAACAGACCGCAGGTGACGATACCAAAAATTCCAACCCACCCCATGAGCGCACGAAGCACCGCAGGAAGCTTGAGATACGGCAGGACTAATGCCACCAAGGTACCTAGAGCGAACTCCCACAATCGAGCCCAGGTATTGAAGTAAGCACTTTGTTGATCGGCGGCAGTGACGTGAACAGAATAGTTTAAAGACCAGATAAATACGGAGCCAAAAACAACAGCAAGAATCAGTCTCGCCTTGATTTTAGTGATTCGGTACAGCAACCAGCACAGGGCAAAGAGCAGGGGCCAGATGATAAAAATCTGCCCTTGAACTGACAACGACCAAAAATGTCTCAGCGGTGAAGATTCTGAAGAATCAGCGGCGTAGTAATCCACCAGATTTTTGATGCTCCACCAGTTATCGCGGTAGAAGATAACAGCGCGAGCCTCATTCATAATCCCTGCCCAGCGAGGCTCAGGCAGAAAACGCCAGGTTCCTAGCAGAACCAGTAACACCGTGACCGTTGCCAGCGGAACAATGCGCTTGAAAGTATGCGCCCAGTATTTTGTGACCGTCCCCAGAAAAACCCTTTGTCCCGTCTCGATTTTGCGAGTGAACGAAAGAGTCATCAAGAACGCTGAAATCAGCAAAAAGACGTCGACGCCACCGGAGACCTTGCCAAACCAAAAATGATAAGCAGCCACCAAGAACAACGCGAGAGCGCGCAGTCCCTGAATTTCCGGACGAAACGCCAGCTTAGGTGCGGTCTCCGATGCGTTGGGGTCAGCAAAAATTCTCATGAAGGGTCTCTAGCCGCTGCACTGTCTCTTAGGGGAGTAAAAAGTAAAATGCACCGTCGATACTCAATCTGTGCACCGTCAAAACACTACCTAGATTTTTTGTGAAGTTTGGCTTAAAACGAGAAAACCCCGCTCACTGTGACTAACACAATGAACGGGGCTTACTATCGGCCGGTGAGAAGTTTACTCTTCTTCCTCAGCGGGCTTTTCTACCACGAGGGTTTCGGTGGTCAGAACCAGCGCTGCAATGGATGATGCGTTTTCCAAAGCTGAGCGGGTGACCTTGACCGGGTCGATAACGCCGGCGCCGATGAGGTCGCCGTATTCGCCGGTCTTAGCGTTGAAACCGGAGCCAAGAGGAAGCTCAGCGACCTTTGAGGTCACAACGTAGCCATCTTCGCCAGCGTTTTCAGCAATCCAGCGCAAGGGCTGAACCAGGGCTCGGCGAACGATATCAACGCCGGTCTGCGCATCAGCGCTTTCCAGTTCAAAACCGTCCAGTGCCTTAAGCGCGTGTACCAGTGCGGTACCGCCACCAGCCACAATGCCTTCTTCAAGAGCTGCACGGGTGGAGGAAACAGCGTCCTCGATGCGGTGCTTGCGTTCCTTGGCCTCGACCTCCGTTGCTGCACCCACCTTGATGACGCCTACGCCACCGGCGAGCTTAGCCAAGCGTTCTTTGAGCTTTTCGCGATCCCATTCAGAATCAACACGGTCGATTTCGGCGCGGAGCTGGTCAACGCGTTCTGCAACAGCTTCTGCGGTGCCAGCACCTTCAACGATGGTGGTGTTGTTCTTGGTAACGGTGATGCGGCGGGCAGAACCGAGCTGCTCGATAGTCACTGAATCCAGTGAGATACCGAGTTCACCGGTGATAACGGTGCCGCCGGTCAAGATCGCAAGATCCTGCATGATGGCCTTGCGTCGATCACCAAAACCGGGTGCCTTCAGCGCTACAACGTCGAGGTTGCCGCGCATCTTGTTAACAACGAGGGTTGATAGAGCCTCGCCCTCGACGTCTTCAGCGATGATGGTCAGAGGCTTCTTAGCCTGAACAACCTTCTCGAGCAAAGGCATGATGTCTGCGATTGAAGAAATCTTGCCCTGATAGATCAGGATCAAAGAGTCTTCAAGAACTGCTTCAGCGCGCTCGGGATCAGTCACGAATGAGGGTGACAGGTAGCCCTTATCGAACTGCATACCTTCGGTGATATCGAGTTCGATATCGGTTGAAGAGCCATCTTCGATGGTGATAACGCCGTCCTTGCCGACCTTATCGAATGCCTCAGCCAGCAGTTCACCAATTTCAGGTGACTGAGCTGAAATAGCAGCTACGTGAGCAACTTCTTCGCCCTGAACCTCGCGTGCGTTTTCCAGCAAACGAGCTGAAACTGCCTGCACAGCGGTTTCGATGCCCCGCTTGATTTCACCGGGTGCCGCGCCGGATGCTACGTTGCGCAGACCTTCAGCTACGAGAGCCTGTGCGAGCACGGTAGCGGTGGTGGTGCCGTCACCAGCAACATCGTTTGTGCGGGTTGCTACTTCTTTAGCCAGCTGTGCACCCAAATTTTCGTACGGGTTTTCCAGCTCAATTTCGCGAGCGATGGATACGCCGTCGTTGGTGATAATGGGGGCGCCCCACTGCTTATCAAGAACTACATTGCGGCCGCGAGGACCCAGGGTTACCTTGACTGCATCGGCAAGCTTATCGACGCCGGCCTGCAGGTGCTTACGTGCGTCATCATTGAATTCAAGCTGTTTTGCCATGAATCCGTCTCATCTCCTTCTAAAAATCAGGTGAAGGAATAAATTACTTAGTTACTACAGCAAGTACATCGCGTGCTGAGAGTACGAGGTATTCTGCGCCGTCGTACTTAACTTCGGTTCCGCCATACTTTGAGAAGATGACGATGTCGCCCTCAGCAACATCTACGGGGATGCGGTTGCCCTTGTCGTCTACACGACCGGGACCAACTGCAACGACCTTTGCTTCCTGGGGCTTTTCTTTTGCGGTGTCAGGAATAACCAGACCTGATGCGGTGGTCTGCTCAGCTTCTACAATCTGAACAACGATGCGGTCTTCCAAAGGCTTGATGTTTGCCATGATAGCTCCTTGTTTAAGAATGAATTCTTGTATTCATGGGTGGCTGTCAACGGGGCGCTAGCGTCCGGTGAGCACTGTCGTCGCGGTGCCAGTACTCAAGAAGACGTTAGCACTGTCTGTAGCCAAGTGCTAACTAAAACTTTAGAACCGGTGTGTGTAGAGGGTCAAGGTGAGCGGTTTTGTTTATGGCTGTGGGCATAACGAATGTATTGTCTGTGATCGTTCAAGAATCTAAGAACCGCCGATCTTTAGAGGGTAAGGTTCTGTTCTAAAATAGGGGCGTGACTTCTTCTACCGCGATTTTCTCGCCGCTTCAGCTCGAACTCATTGACTCCTGCGTCCCCTACACCGCCGATTCTGCGCTCACTGCAGCCACGCGGTTACGCAAGGCCGGTATCGACTCTGCCGACGCATCGGCCATGTTGACGCAGGCGAAGCTTCGCACTCAGGCTCAGGCTAAGTTCGGTCAGCGCGCTTTGACTATGCTCTTCACAGAAGCCGGGTATGAACAGTCCACGCGCTTGGCTGTCGCTCGTTTACACGCACAGCGGTTTATCGATGCCAATCTCTTTTCTGTGGCAGATCTAGGATGCGGCATCGGGGCAGACTCAATGGCATTTGCCGATGCGGGGCTCAAGGTAGTTTCGGTCGAGCTAGATGAACAAACCGCCGCTTTTACGCAACACAATATGTCTGCCTATGAAAACTGCCAGGTTATCTGCGCCAACATGATGGAGCTGCCCTTCAGCCAACTGACGGACGCTACCGGTCAGCCCATTGGAGCGTTATGGCTTGATCCTGCCCGCCGCGAGGTGGAGGGCTCAGCGTCCAGACGTGTGTGGGACGCTGAAAGTTTCTCGCCGCCCTTCTCCTTCGTCAAGAAGCTCGCATCAACGGGCATACCCATGGGCGTCAAAATGGGGCCGGGAATTCCCCACGATGAAATTCCCGATAACTGCGAAGCCCAGTGGATTTCACATGGCGGCAGCGTGGTAGAAGTAGTGCTCTGGTTCAACGCTTTAGCCCGTCCCGGGGTAAAAAGATCCGCCACCGTCATGAGCAACAACGCGCTAGAACCGGAAGTTCTGGGCGAAATCACCAGTGATGTGTGGGATAAGAACTCCCCAGAGCCCGAAATCCGCGAACTACAGCAGTTCATCTACGAACCCGATGGCGCCGTCATCCGAGCCCACCTCGTCACTGAACTTGCCGAAGAAACAGGCCTCCACCTCATCGATGAAAACATTGCCTACCTCACCGGCGATAAATACGTTCCCACTCCCCTAGCGAGCGCATACGAAATCATCGACAAACTTCCCCTGCACGAAAAACACCTCAAAAAATGGGTTAAAGAACAGAGAATCACCGCACTCACCATCAAAAAACGCGGTGTGGACGTCGTGCCCGAAACCCTGCGCTCAAAACTACTTGCAGGCTCAAAAAAGAAAAAAGGACAGCCCGCTGTTACTGCTACCCTCATAGCAACCCGCATAGGTTCGGGGGCATTGTCAGAGCGATTCGCCCTTCACGTCAAACCGGTCGCGTAATACAGAGTCAAGTTCGCCCACCTACTGAACACCGTCCTAGTAACCTCACCTTATTGCTCTAGGATGATATGACCAGTACTTGCACGGAAGAGACCCCATGATTTCTTTTGCATCCTCCCCACAATCCACCCTCGGCGTGGAATGGGAACTCGCACTTGTCGACCTCTCCACAGGGGAACTCGCCTCACGCGCGCAAGAAGTATTTGCCGCGCTCGAAGCACAATCACCAGAAATCCTCAAAGAAAACAACGGTCCGCACATCACCGGCGAATTCCTCGACAACACCGTCGAACTGGTCACCGGCGTCTGCAAAACCCCGGCAGAAGCAACAGCACAGCTCAAAGAAGCTACAGACGCACTCAACGCAGTGCTCGAACCGCTCAACCTGGGCTTCTTCTCAGCAGGCACCCACCCCTTCTCACAATGGCGCGAACAGCCCGTCGCAGACAAAGAGCGCTACCAAAAAGTCATCGACCGCACCCAATACTGGGGCCGTCAAATGATTATCTACGGAGTACACGTCCACGTCGGCGTCAACGCCCGCGACAAAGCGTTCCCCGTCCTCAACGGACTCACCAACTTCTACCCGCACCTACTCGCGCTCTCCGCATCCTCCCCCTACTGGGAAGGCACCGACACCGGATTCGCCTCCCACCGCTCCCAGATGTTCCAACAACTTCCCACTGCGGGGCTACCCTTCAACTTCGAAACATGGGAAGAATACGAGTCATACTTCAACGACATCAAAACCACCGGTGTCATCGACGAACCCGGCGAAAACCGCTGGGACATCCGCCCCGTCGCCCACTACGGCACCGTCGAAATGCGCGTCTGCGACGGACTCGCATCCCTCAACGACATCGCAGGCATCTCAGCCTTCACCCAATGCCTCGCGGAACACTTCTCACGCCAAGTAGACGCCGGCAAACACATCGAACCCCTCAAACCCTGGCACGTCCAAGAAAACAAATGGCGAGCAGCACGCTACGGCACCGACGCCATCGTCATTTTAGATAACCAAAACACCGAACAACTCGTCACCGAACACACCCTCGAGACCCTCAACATCCTCGAACCCATCGCGGCAGACCTCGGCTGCTCAGATGACCTCGCACAGATCGAACGCATCATCAACGACGGCCCCGGCTACAAACGCCAACGACGCATCGCCGAACAAAACAACGGCGACTTCACCGCAGTCGTCTTCGACCTCGTGAAACAAGGACGCGCATAGCTATTTAGGTATTGCGGTCGTGGGTGTTTTTTGAGTAATGCAGGCGTGGGTGTGCCCCCTGCAAAATGTGAGAGGACGCTGGGCGTCCTGCACATTGTTGCAGGACGAAGCCCACGCCTTGCATCACTCGGAAGGTATAGCCGGAGCGAGTTCTATAGGCAGCGCGCCTACCCCGGTAGAGCAGGTGATTTTACTGCCGTAGCTAGCGCTTGGCGCTTTGCCTACTGTAAGTAATTCGAGAAGTTTCTCCGAATTTTTCTCTTCGGTGCTGCAGGCAGTGGAGCTTATTGACGTATCTACTACTTGAACTTAATTCCTAAGTACCAGCTAATACTTAAGGCAACATAAGAAGCCGCTACGATTTTCCCTCGGGTGTTGCGGGGCGTGGGCTCCGTCTGTCTGCCGATGACAGGTCGCCCAGCGACCGCTTCATCGCAGACAGGGGCACATCCACGCCCGCGGCACCTACGCTAAGCACATCCACGCCCGCGTTACTCAAAAAACTTCCGCCTGCGTACTCAAAAAACCTAAATTTGCACCGTCGTCACCGGCAACGACGAATCCGCCACAAAGTCAATGGCCGAGGGAGCACGCCCCTCACCCATCAATCGGGCACCGAGTGCCGCAACCATCGCGCCGTTATCGGTACACAGGCTCAACTTGGGAATGATGAGTTTGATACCGTGCTCCTGACAACGTTGCGCTGTGAGTTCGCGCAGGCGAGAATTTGCGGCAACGCCTCCACCAAGTAGCAGAGTTTTGATGCCCTGTTCGGTGCAGGCGAGCATCGCTTTGCGGGTGATGACATCTACCACTGCTTCTTGGAAGGACGCGGCGACATCTGCAACCGGCACTTCTTCGCCTCGCGCTTCGAAGCCTTCCACAACTCGCGCGACGGCTGTTTTAAGCCCGGAGAATGAGAAGTCGTAGCGGTGCGGGCCGTGTTCTTCGTCGGTTCCCATGTATTTACGGGCGGTCAGTCCGCGAGGAAAAGCGAAGGCTTTGGGGTTGCCGTTACGAGCTGCCTTATCGATAGCTGGGCCACCCGGGTAGTTGAGTCCGAGTAGACGCGCTACTTTGTCGTAGGCTTCGCCTGCAGCGTCGTCGAGGGTTGCGCCTAAGAGTTCTACGTCAGAGGTGATATCTCGTACCACAAGGATTTCGGTGTGTCCACCTGAGACGAGCAGAGCACCCAGTCCTTCTTTCGGTAGGGAGTCCATGAAGTCAGCGTTGAAACCTTCAATGCCGCTGTCATCAAGCAGTCCAACGCCTACGTGAGCTACCAGGTGGTTGATGCCGTAGAGCGGTTTGTTGGCAGCTACAGCGAGCGCTTTTGCCGCTGAGACGCCTACCATGAGTGCGCCTGCCAAACCGGGCCCAGCGGTGACCGCAATGGCGTCCATTTCATCCAGGGTGACGTTGGCTTCCTCAAGCGCGGCGTGAAGGGCGGGGATCATAGCGTCGAGGTGAGCACGGGAGGCAATTTCGGGAATTACCCCGCCAAACCTTACGTGTTCGTCCATGGAAGATGAGACGGTGTTGGTGAGCAGGGTGCTCCCGCGAACAATACCGATGCCGGTTTCGTCGCATGATGATTCGATGCCGAGAATCAGGGGTTCGTGCGTCACGGTGTTATTCGCTTTCGGTTGTGGGGTGGGCGGTCAGCGGTGCTTGCATGATCAGCGCATCGACACCGTCGTTATAGTAGCCGGGGCGGGTGTGAATGTGGGCGTAACCGTTTTTGGTGTACAGATCTTGGGCGCGCGGATTGTCGGCGCGCACTTCAAGCAGTATGGTCTCAGCGCCGCGTGCGGCTGCCTCACGATGCAGGAAGTCGAGCATGGCGCGTCCTATCCCCCGTCCTTCGTAAGTTGGACGTACAGCGATAGTTTGCACATCAGCTGTTTCGGCGATGCTCATAACGCCTGCGTATCCCACTAAAAGATCCCGGTCAAAGGCGGCAATGTATCCGCGGGTAGGATGCTGGAGCTCGGCAAGAAACATCTCAAGAGGCCAGGCATCGGCGGGAAAGAGATCGGTTTCAAGAATGTGCACTGCTTCTAGATGATGCAGTGTCATTTCGGTGAAGGTAATGGTGCCGATATCCGCAGGCAGTTTAGCGTTGAGCATGGGTCGCCTTCTTGCGGGCTTGCGGAACCTTAGCGTCTGATTCCCGAAGATACAGCGCCTGAGTGTCGGTGCTGAGGTTGGTGAGTCCGATGCGCGCGGCAGCCTTGAGGAGCCCACGAGAGTTTGCGTGAAGGCTATCGAACTCTTCGACAGCATCCACTTGTTCACGGTAAAGCCCAGCACCAAAGCCGTAGGCGGGTAGAGCAGGAGCATCTGCTGCTGCGCCTACGTTTGGGCCGTCTACAAGCTGGTAACCGGCCTCATGCTGCGCAAAAGTTGCACTGTAAATCTCTCGACGACGCGCGTCGGCAGCTACCAAAAATTCCGTGTAGTTGCGCTCGTTGGCGTCCTGCCAGGCGTTTTCGGCAATGCTGTACAGGCTCATCAGTCCGTACAGCGGCACACCCCATGCAAAGCTCAAGGTGCGGGCGGTGACAATGCCCGCGCGAAGGCCGGTAAAAGGCCCCGGTCCGGTACCGGTGATAATCGCGTCAATGTCCTGAGAAGAGACCTGGGCCTCTGCCAACACATCTCGGACGAAGGCAGACATCACCTCTGCATGTGAACGGGTGTCTTGAGTTTCACGGTGCGCAATGATTTCTACTTCTGAGCCTGCTACGGTGGAGCTGATTTTGCCCAGGGTAACGGATGCGGTTGCTGATGAGTCGATAGCTAATATAAGCACTCATCTATCTTAGCTTCTGTGCGAAATAACCGCTCAGTTTTGCCGCTCACACCCGCGCATAGCCTTAAGCCTGTTGTAGCGCTTGCTGCAAAGACGCCCAGGCGGAGCCTCGCCAACGAGGGCCGACGGCAATCACGCGCATCTCGCGAGATTCTGGCACATCTTCATCATCCAAATCATCAAAAGCGTGGGGATCGCTCAGATCCAGTAAGTCCCCGGTAACCCGCGTCAGTTCAATCTCTAGGCGAGATTCGCTGAGGTGCTCTACTTTGTCTTTTCCCCATTCCACTACGGTCACTGACCGGTCTAGCGAATATTCAAGGTCTAGGTCATCGATTTCGTCGGGGCTGGTGAGTCGGTATGCATCAACGTGCACTAGGTCTGGGCCACCGGGACGTTTGCCGTCGGGTAGGTTCGGGTGCACGCGGGATAACACAAAAGTGGGTGAAATGACACCCTCGCGTACGCCTAGGCCTTGACCAAGGCTGCGGGTGAAAGTGGTTTTACCCGCTCCCAGTTCGCCTGTCAAAATAAGCAGGTCGCCGGCACTCAAGTAATCGGCGAGCGCATGCGCTAGCCTGCGAGTATGGTCCGGGTCGCTAACGGTAATGTCGAGGTGTTCCATGCGGTTTAGGCGTCCTTGTCGGTTGTGTGCACGCGAGCTACGCGGGGTGAGATGCGGGTGACGATTTCGTAGTTGATGGTGCCGGCCGCGTCCGCCCATTCTTCGACGGGAGGGTTTTCGCCTTCACCAAAAAGAACTGCGCGTGCACCCAAGTAACCGTGCTCGGGTGCTGAAAGACCGGGTTCTCCCAAGTCAATAACCATCTGGTCCATGGCGATGCGCCCAACAACCGGGTACGTACGAGGTTCAGCTTTTCCGTTGGGATAGAGCCTAACCGGTGCACCTGTAGCAACACGCGGCACACCGTCTGCGTATCCCACGGGAATAAGCGCCAGTGTGGTGGCATGCGGGGTCGAGTAATTGAGACCGTACGAGACTCCCTGACCCGCAGGCACTTCTTTGACGGAGTTGACCCGCGTAGATACAGTCATGGCCGGACGCAGGTTCAGGTCACCAGAGGTTACCCCAGCCAAGGGCGATAGCCCGTACAGTCCTAGACCTACGCGCACTCCGTTACCCAAAAGGATCTCACCGGTTTCTTTATCTGCAGCGGTGAAGGTTCCCGGCGTATTAGCTGCATGAATCAGTTCAGGATTAAGCCCTGCCGCCCGAGCTTGCGACACCATATTTTCAAATACGTCCAGTTGCTGATCTGTTTCTTTACGGTCTGGCTCATCGGCTACTGCAAGGTGGGTGAAGATTCCTTCAACGGCAATCAGTCCCGCGTCCTGAAGTTCCTTGGCTCGTGCGGTGAAGCTCGGCCAGTCAGCTGGGGTGCAGCCGTTGCGTCCCAAGCCTGTATCAATTTTGAGGTGGACGCGTGCAACAGCTCCGACCTGTTGGGCGGCGTAGGCAATCGCCTCTAGATCCCAGCCCGATGCGCCAAGAATAATGCCCTCTTGCACTGCTCGCACAAAGTCAGTGGAAGGCGTATGCAACCAGGCCATCAGCGGCGCGTCAATACCAACAGCGCGCAATGCCAATGCCTCACGCACGTGCACCAGACCGAGCGCATCCGCACCTGCATCCAGCACGGTCTGAGCAATCCCCGCAGCTCCATGACCATACGCATCTGCCTTAATCACAGCAATCAGCGTTCGCTCACCAATCAACGATCTAATGGTGCGCACATTGTGCACTATAGCGTCTAAGTTAACCTCCGCAACACGTTCAGGGCCGCTCGTGAGCATATTCAGAACATTCGAGTCGAAAGTTACTGTCGGTTGCTGAGAACTCATGGACTAAACCTCATCTGTGTAGTAGCGGTGGGTCGTGTACTTATTGTTTCACTCACTAGGTATACACCCAAAATGTAACCGCAGGTGAGAGTTGTTAGAGTTAGAAACGTGAAAACTCGCAACCTTCATCTGATTTCAATGCACACCTCTCCCCTGTCTCAGCCTGGTAACGGGGATGCCGGCGGTATGAACGTCTATATCGTCAGCCTGGTGAAAGCTATGCTCGCAGCAGACGAGAATCTGCATATTGAAGTTTTTACTCTCTCGACTGAGTTCGGTGCAATCTATGAACGCACAGACCTTTCGAAACGCTGTAGTGTTCACACGCTGGCTTTTGAACGGGCTGAAGGTGCTGTGAAAGAAGATTTGCCGCAGCTCATCCCCGAGTTTGTAGAGCATATGCGCCGGTATGCGGTAAACACTCCAGATATCGTGCATTCGCACTACTGGCTTTCCGGCTTAGCGGCATTGCAGTATGCGCCGGAGGACGTTCCGATTGTTCACACCATGCACACCACGGGCGCAGTCAAAAACGACAAGGCCTGCGCCGGTGAACCGCTTGAACCGCAGCAACGCATTGACGGGGAACGACGCATCGTTGATGCATGCGATGCCCTAGTCGTGAACACGATGCACGAACTAGAACAGATGGTTCGGTTTTATTCCGCCGATGCGTCGAACCTGCATATTATCCGCCCCGGTGTCGATACCGAGATTTTCTATCCTGCAGTAAAAACTAATTTCAGTGACGCGGCAGGAGAGATTCTCTTTGCGGGGCGACCGCAACCGCTTAAGGGGCCGCATATCTTGGTCGAAGCCTTAGCCCTTCTGCCTCGCGAACTCAACGTTTCGCTCACCATGGTCGGTACTTCAGCTAATGATTACGAGCATCGGTTGGTGGCTCGCGCCAAGGCTCTCGGGCTCGGCAATAAAGTGCGCATTGTTCCAGCTCTCCCTGCACCCGAGCTTGCCCGCGCCATGCAACAAGCCGATATCGTAGCCTGTCCCTCGTCATCAGAAACCTTCGGGTTGGTTGCCTTAGAGGCTCAGGCCACCGGCACTGCGGTGATTGCAACCCGCGTCGACGGGTTACAGGACGCGGTGGCCGACGCCGAGAGCGGATTGCTGGTTGATTCCCGCGACCCCTCCGCCTGGGCAGCTGCACTCGAATACCTCATCCGCAACCCTGATATCCGCCAAAAGTTAGGACGCGCTGGAGCACAGCGCGCCCAAACGATGGACTGGGCGTCAGCAGCATCCACTACGCTAGAGCTTTATTCCTCTCTCACGAAAGAAAAGTAAATCCTCATGACCAATCTTTCTTCTCTTCTCGATAGCTATGCATTTTCAATGTCTGACAGCGAATTCGCGCAGTATCTCAACGACTCTAAAATTTGCGGTGAAGTAGCTACCTCACGCGAGGTCAACATCGCCCATATGCACGGTTTTGTTGAGGGTAACGAACACCTTGAGTTCGGCGTGAAGCTCACCCGTGAGTGGACGTACGAGGACATTTTTGAGTTGATGGCGCGCCGAGTAGGCACCAGCGCTGATCCTCACCACCTGTTTGGCCAAGACACTATTAGCGCCGAAGAATGCATCACGCAACTTTACCGTTATACAGAAATCTTTGGTGAGGCAGTGAGAAATCGCGGAAAGATTCTTTTTGCTACCGGCCATCCGGCGGGACTGTTTCCAATTTATGTAGAACTGGCTCGTGTTGCTAGGGCGTTCGGTGCTGAGGTTCTCACTATTGATGAGGGCGATAAGTTTTTAGACGGTGATATTCGCCAGATTCTTGACGTTGTGATGTTTGAGCAGTACGGCAATTTGCAGCACACGCATTTTCCCGGCCCCATGGAATTGGCGCTGACTCAGCTGACGGAGCGCGGCATCACTCCGGATCTTATTGTTGCGGACCACGGTCTTGCCGGTGTTGCGGCCTCTCGAGGCATTTCGACTATTGGAATTGCTGACTGCAATGATCCCGGTCTATTTGTTTCCGCAGAGCAGAACCAAATCAAAGTCGCTGTGCCCATGGACGACAATGTAACCCCGCATCTTTACAAGCCAGTAACCAATTTTATTGTGACTCACGCCAACCTAAAATAGATTGTCGAGGCTCACATTTACCCTAGATAGAGCCAAATTCGCCCATTTTGTCCCCTAATGTACAGCGGAACTTACCTCCCATTTACACTGCTATAAATAAATTGTTCACGATATACTTTTAGAACAATTCTGCGACCAATAAATGGGGAAAATAAATTAAGGTCGGCAGATTTTTGCATTTTTTGGGGGTAAGAATCACGTGCTAGATGGCATTGATTTAGAAGAGCGCTGGTCAGGTACGCGCATTAGAAAATCCTGGCATCCTAAAATTGTTGCGGCTCTCTACGCAGTAGATGCCTTAGCAATTCTCATCACCTTGGTGGTTGCCCACTTTGTCAGCTTTGGTTTGCGCGACGCACCGGTGCTCGGCCGCAGTGAAACCGACTGGAACTATTTTATGGTCGGACCAGTCATTGGCATTTTGTGGTTTATTGCACTGCATATTTCAGATTCGCGAAATGTGCGCCACCTTGGTCAGGGTAACGATGAATATCGTTTGGTCACTAAGGCGACCACATATTTCTTCTGCCTTATCGTCATCTTTTCGTATTTGACCACGGTTGATTTTGCGCGTAGCTACATCATTGTTGCCTACCCCATCGGCATTTTGCTTTTGCTGATCGGACGCTGGTGTCTGCGTCGCGTCCTTGTCGCTTTCCGCGACCGCGGTCGCGCGCTTACCCGCGTCATGATTCTCTCGGACGTTAGCTCCGGTGAGCACCTGTACACCACGCTCAAGGCAGGTCAGCAGTCAGGTTTGAGCCCAGCTGCTTTCTATCTGAGCGGTGAGGCACAGGGAACCACGATTTCTGAGGATCATGACCTTCCCATTTTGGGTTACTCGCACGATGCTGAAGATATTCTGGCGGCTGTTCGTCAGAACAACATTCATGCGGTTGCTTTGGGTTCCGGTCACGGTCTGACTCCGCAGGAGCTTCGTCGTCTGGGCTGGGAATTGGCAGCATGGCATATTTCGCTTATTCTGGCGCCTGCTACCACCGATATCGCCGGTCCACGTATCAAGACGCAGCCGCTCAACGGCGTGCCCTTGATTCACGTGTCCACTCCTCGTCTGGAGGGCTTCCCTGCTTTCTTGAAGCGCACCTTGGACATCGTGGCATCGGGTTTGGGTCTCATCGTGCTTTCGCCGCTTCTTGTGGTCGTTGCTTTGATGGTGAAAAAAGATGGCGGACCGATTTTCTTCTTCCAGGAGCGTGTGGGCTACCGTGGCCGCCCGTTCCACATGATTAAGTTCCGTTCTATGGTGACTAATGCCGAGGAACTGAAGAAGGAGCTGATGAGTCAGAACGAGGGTAACGGCATTCTCTTCAAGATGGCCGACGATCCTCGCATCACCAAGATTGGTAAGTTCATTCGCAAGTACTCCATTGATGAGCTTCCTCAGCTATGGAACGTTTTTGTCGGTGATATGTCATTGGTTGGCCCTCGTCCGCCGCTTCCTTCTGAAGTTGCGCAGTACGAAGAGGACGCCTACCGCCGCTTGCTCGTAAAGCCCGGTATTACCGGTCTGTGGCAGGTTTCAGGACGTTCCAACCTTTCGTGGGAAGAATCAATCCGTCTGGACCTCTACTACGTTGATAACTGGTCTGTTATTGGCGACTTCGTGATTCTTTTCCGTACTGTCCGCGCAGTGTTCGCGAAAGACGGCGCGTACTAAAAGACGTATGTAGCCGAAAAGACATATACAGCGGACGGCAGACTGGGCTGAGTTAGGCAATCGCTTTGTGAGCGAAGCGAACCGGTGAGAAGGATTGCTTCGCCGCTGTAGATGTACACGGAGCCAATAGCTTGACGAATAGAGCTCTACAGAAAATACTCAAGATGCAAAAGCTCGGGATCAGATGAGTTATCTGATCCCGAGCTTATTGTTTATTTGATTTTTATGAGTAATTGCCCGCGGTATATGGCGGCAGCGATCGTTAGCTGGGTAGCGCCCCAACGTGCTTTCTTTACCCCAGCTACCCCAGCAAATACGCTATAGCGGTTGGAATATTGTCCACTATTGCCGATGCCGGTGTCGGGCCTTTGCCGCCGTTGTTTAAAAGTGCACTGTTACTGTGGATGACGCTAGCCAGGGCAGCGACATGAGCGGTGGGTGCGGGCTTTGTCTGCGCCTCGTTCTGTGCGATAAGCCCGCCTAGAATACCGGAAAGGACGTCCCCGCTTCCTGCTGTTGCGAGATAGTGGGCGTCGGAGCGGACGCTGAGTACCTTACCATCGGGGCTGGCGATGTGGGTGACCGCGCCTTTGAGAAGAACGGTTGCTCCGCTGAGAGAGCTGGCAACTTTTGCCCAACGAAGAGGGTCGTTTTCAATCTCGGCGCGGGTGGGAGCTTTTTCATCCCCCACAACTCGGTGCCATGTTGAATAGCTTAAGGCACTCATCCAGACCAGAAATTCTTCAAGTTCGCCAGCATGCGGTGTCAGAATATTATTCGTCTCAAGGACTCCGTTATCGCTGACCCATTGAGCGGTTCTAGCGACCGCTGCCGCGTCAAGAATTGCTGGCTCAGAGGCGGCCAAAGCTACGTCAATATCTCGTTCACGGGCCTCTCCGGTAGCACCAGAGCCTGCTAGCCAGGCTTGCACGTGTTGTTCTTCAGGGCTGGATGTAAAGCAAACGACTTCCGGGGTTCGCAGATTTATCATACTGGCTAGTTGGCCCACTACCCCAAATCGCACCATTCCAACACCGGTATTGACACAGGCCTGGGTACTCAGGAGCGCGGCACCGGGGTACTCCTCACTTCCTGTGAGGATTCCACAGACGCCCCGCGTGTATTTATGATCGTAAGGCCCAGGAACAACCATTGCTTGGCGGAGTTCATGAATTTCCAGCCGGGATACCGCAGGTTCATATTTCGCCAGATCCTCCTCGATACCGAGTTCCACTACCTCCACGCGTCCGCACAAATGTTCTGCTGCACTCAGGTGCGGTACCTTCCGAGCTATGAAGGTGACGGTTACGTCCGCCGGCAGAACGGGCTGATGAACGGCACCGGTATTTCCGTCGACGCCGGAGGGAACATCGCAGGCGATAACAAGAATATCGCGGTCGGTTTCAGTACGCAGCCGGTTAACAACGGTGGCAGCCTCATCTCTCAGGCCTCCGCGAGCGCCGGTCCCTAAAATCGCGTCAATTATCAGACCGTAAGCTGATGGGTCGAGCGAATCAGGGTCTATAAGGTTTCCCCCGGCATCTTTATATGCTTCCAGTCCCTCAGTATGGGCCCGCGACCCCAGCAAGACCGCATCCACTGCAAACCCGTCGGCAAGTAAGTGGGTAGCGGCATAGAGCCCATCGCCGCCGTTGTTTCCGCTACCAACGAGCACTAGGATGCGAGAGTCCGCCCGCTGCTCATGAAGTTGCGCGGCGTGTTTGTAGAGTCCGTAAGCGGCTTTGCGCATCAAAGAGCCGTCGTATGTTTCAGCGGTAACATATGGCTCTTCGAGTCGGCGAATATCTTCGGCGGTGTATGCGTTAATCATTGTTTTCACTCCTGACAGGTGAAAGTCCTCTGCCTTCGGGGTCTAGTTGTGCCAGCAGTAAGAGATCTTGATCGGTGAGGTGCTCGGCGACCACAGATGCGATGGCAACGGGATCATCGTGGGTAATACTCAGGTGCCAGCGATTAATACCTAAGGACGCGGCGGTGGCGGCTACTGTCCCTTCCGTCACGATGTAGGGCGCGCCGTCTTGTGTGTTCTCAATCCAGCAGTGTTGCCAGACCATGCCGGCAGGGGCGCGCAGTGCTTTTGCGATAGCCTCCTTAGCGGCAAAACGGGCGGCCAGTGAACGCAGGTTGAGTTGACGTTCGTGCTCTACAAAAACTCGATTCAGCAAAGCCGGGTTACGCTCAATAATTTTCTCAAAGCGTTCAATGTTCACCACGTCAATGCCTGTACCGATAATCATGATTTGTTTTCTCCCCGCTTGTTCTCCAGCATCTGTGCGTTGAACTCGTTAATTCGCTGGTCTTTTAATACAAAAATGCCGCCCTTCTAGCTTACCTACTCTATGGAAGGTGCCAGGTCGGGCGGCATCTTTAGCTGTTCACTCTAGTCGCTCATCATTTACTGACTATCGTGAAATCACCAACCGAGGATTACTCAACGGTTACTGACTTAGCCAGGTTACGGGGCTGGTCAACGTCGTAGCCCTTAGCAGCTGCCAGCGCGCATGCGAAGACCTGCAAAGGAACGGTTGACAGCAAGGGCTGAAGCAGGCTCGGTGAAGCCGGAATGGTAATCAGGTGATCCGAGTATGCCTTTACAGCTTCGTCGCCTTCTTCAGCGATAACGATGGTTACTGCACCGCGTGCGCGAACTTCCTGGATGTTTGAGACAACCTTGGAGTGCAGTGAATCGCGACCGTTGGGTGAAGGTACAACGATGAAGACGGGCTGGCCCTCTTCAATCAAAGCGATAGGACCGTGCTTGAGCTCGCCTGCTGCGAAGCCTTCAGCGTGGATGTACGCAATTTCCTTGAGCTTCAGTGCGCCTTCGAGTGCTACAGGGAAGCCTACGTGACGGCCGAGGAAGAGTACGGAATCAGCGTCCTTCATGGAGGTGCCGAGGTCCTTTACCTGCTGCTCGTTGTCGATCAGCTTCTGAATCTTCTCGGGCATTTCCTGAAGTTCAGCAAGGATGGTCTTGATTTCGTCCTTGAACATGTTGCCGCGCAACTGTGCGAGGTAGAGACCCAGCAGGTAAGCAGCGGTAATCTGTGACAGGAATGCCTTGGTGGATGCGACAGCGATCTCAGGACCTGCGTGGGTGTACAGAACTGCGTCTGATTCACGGGGCAGGGTTGAGCCGTTGGTGTTACAGATTGAAACAACCTTTGCGCCCTGTTCCTGAGCGTGGCGTACTGCCATCAGGGTATCCATGGTTTCACCGGACTGTGAGAGTGAAACAACCAAAGTCTTCTCGTTCACGATGGGATCGCGGTAACGGAACTCGTGTGCGAGCTCAACTTCGGTGGGAATACGGCACCAGTGCTCGATAGCGTAGCGCGCTACCTGCCCTGCGTAAGCTGCGGTACCACATGCAACAACAATAATCTTGTCGATTGAACGCAAGATAGCGTCGTCAATCTTCATGTCGTCAAGAGTGAGGTTACCGTTTTCATCCAGACGGCCCATGAGGGTGTCGCGAACAGCTGCGGGCTGCTCGTGGATTTCCTTCTCCATGAAGGAGTCGTAGCCGCCCTTTTCAGCTGCGGTTGCGTCCCACTCAATGTGGAAGGGCTTGCCCTCTGCTGAGTTACCGTCGAAGTCGATAATTTCGTAGCCTTCGCCAGTGATAGTAACAATCTGGTCCTGGCCCATTTCAACAGCTTCCTTGGTGTAATCAATGAAGCCTGAAACGTCTGAGCCCAGGAAGTTTTCGTTTTCGCCAAGACCGATAACCAGCGGTGAGTTACGGCGGGTTGCAACGACGCGGTCAGGGTGATCCTCGTGGATTGCAAGGATGGTGAATGCGCCTTCGAGACGGTTTGATGCCAGGCGGATAGCCTCGGTCAGGTCCTTGTTCTCGAGTTTGTTGTAGATGCTTGCAATCAGGTTTGCTGCAACTTCGGTATCGGTTTCTGACAGGAACTGTACGCCTTCGTCCAGAAGTTCTGAGCGCAGTTCTGCAAAGTTCTCGATGATGCCGTTGTGAACTACAGCGAGCTTCCCGCCGTCTACAACGTGGGGGTGAGCATTAGCGTCGGTGGGACCACCGTGGGTTGCCCAACGGGTGTGGCCAATGCCGATTGATGACTCTGACAGGGGTGATGCTTCTACAGCTTCTGCCAAGTTGACGAGCTTACCGGCCTTCTTACGGAATTCAATTCCGTTATCGCCGATAACAGCAACGCCTGCTGAGTCGTAACCGCGGTATTCCTGACGGCGCAAGCCTTCAAGCACTACGTCGTACGCGGTATGGTCAAATTTCTTATTGTCCGGGGTAGTTCCCAGAGCTACGTATCCTACGATTCCACACATGGTTTTAGTTTACCCCACTGACTTTAGGAATAATGCGTGTTGAATGTACACACATTGATGATGCTCTTCATAGGAAAAGCGTCTTTAAAACTCTAAGAACCCCAAGAACAAATACGGCTTATTATCACTAATTTATAAGTATTTTTACGAACGTTGCACGCATTTCTTCAACAATTCGCTTTTGTGCCCTGCATCAGCGCTCATTTTTGCTTTCTCATGCGCTAAGAATCATGTACCGGCGTAATGAGCAAGTCGCAATGTGCGCGCACCTCGGTGTTTATTTAGACTGTATTGAATGAGCCCTCAACTTTCGATTGCTAAGCATTCGCCCTTTATTGAACTCGACAGGAACACCTGGTCACGTCTTGCGGAGACCATTTCTGTACCTCTTTCGGCATCAGAAATTGCAAATCTGCGCGGGTTCGGCGAAATATTGGATGTCGATGAGGTTCAGCAGGTGTATGTTCCGCTTTCACGACTCCTCAACCTGTATGTCAACGCGGCGAGTTCACTAAACCACATGACTAACGATTTCCTGGGAGCTTCCCAGCGTCGTGTCCCTTTTATTATTGGCGTTGCAGGCTCCGTTGCAGTGGGCAAGTCAACGACGGCTCGTATGCTGCAAGCGATGCTCAGCCGGTGGCCGTCAACCCCTAACGTTCAGCTCGTGACCACAGACGGCTTTCTCTACCCTAATGCGGAGTTAGAACGACGCGGCATCATGCACCGCAAGGGGTTTCCTGAGTCATACGATCGACGCGCGCTCCTTCGCTTTGTATCAGAGATTAAATCCGGCGCCCCACTCGTTGAAGCACCAAAATATTCTCACCTGTATTACGACATCATTCCCGATGAAAAAATTCAGGTCACTTCACCCGACGTGCTCATTATTGAGGGGCTCAATGTACTTGCTCCCGATAAATCCGGGGCTCTTTCGATCAGCGATTTCTTTGATTTCTCTATCTATGTGGATGCGCGTACCTCCGATATTGAACGGTGGTACATCAACCGCTTTCTTTCACTTCAGCAATCTGCTTTTCAGAATCCAGAATCGTATTTTAAAAAGTACGCAAATCTCTCACACGATGAAACCGTAGCTCGTGCAACGTCAATCTGGAAGAGTATCAACGAGCCCAATTTGCTCGAAAATGTGCGTCCTACTCGTAGCCGAGCTCACTTGATCTTGTCTAAAGCCTCCGACCACTCGGCACATCGCGTTTTATTGCGAAAGAACTAAGAGTTTATAGACAAAACTGACAAGTTACCCTGTTATCACTTAGCGCCACTCTTGTGGGGCCTTACGCCTGGCTAACAGGTGATTTTGTCCCTCAAACAGCCCAAAAAGTGACGGACGACTATAATATTGCGGAGTTGTGATTAAACATACTTTTGGATGTAAACTTTTATCGCTGTAAACACTTTCCACCTGCATATATATCAGTCTATTGTTATCTCATGCTTAGTGGATTCAAAGAATTTATCACCCGCGGTAACGTTATCGATCTCGCAGTAGGTCTCATTGTAGGTACCGCTTTCACCGGTGTTGTTAACGCCCTCGTTAACTCCATCCTCATGCCCGCCATTGCGCGAGTATTTGGCTCACCCAACTTCGATAACTGGCTGGCATTTGGCGACATCAAAATTGGTGTTTTCATCACCGCAGTTATCAACTTCTTACTTATCGCAGCTGCTCTGTACTTCTGCATCGTTATGCCCATCAACAAGATGAACGAGCGTCGTAACGCAAAGCTCGCTGTTGAAGAAGAAGTTGAAGAAGAAGCAGCTGACGTTGCACTGCTCAAGGAAATCCGTGACGCTTTGGTTGCCGGTAAATAATTAAGTCGTATAACTTAGGGGCTGATCTTTTGATCAGCCCCTTTTTTTCTTATCCTAATTCTTCTCTTAAAGCTCAGATAGCGTTCACTAGCTGATGGCTCGCCAGTATATCCAACGACCGCTAAGCTAGCTGAGTCTTGCACGGATTCACTGGAAAATAAAGCAGAGAATGAGAAAGGATCGTCGGTCGTCGCTGCCATTGAAGAGGGCTCTTAGCACCTATAAATATATTTCACAGTAAGGTATCACCCAACGAAAAAGCCGGATGCTCCGCCCCTCACGGGGACAAAGCATCCGGCTTTATTCTGTGCTTTATTGCTTATGCAAGCTTAGCGAACACCTTCTCAAGGCCGCCGAAGAGCGGGTGACCTGATTCAATACCGTTGAGTTCGGTTGCCAGCGCCGCAGGAGTTGTCTCCCCTGCCTTGAGCGATGCCAACTTAGCTTGAAGCTGCTGTGATTCTTCATCCTCAGCAACATCAAAGGCCAGCAGCACCTCGACCGTTGCTAGAAGTGCATCGGTGGGGCGGCCCATCTCAGCAAGCTCCGCTGCCGGACCGATAAAACGCTCGTGGCGTGAAATCTTACGCAGAGGACCGCGACCTACACGTTCTACGGTGTCAGGCAGGTGCGGGTTCTCAAAGCGAGAGATAATCTTCTCGATGTATGCCTGCTGAACCTCGGGCTCAAAACCGAACTTACGGACGATAAGGTCCTTGGTTTCTGCCAGCGTAGCTTCAACCTTGGCGCGGATATCATCGCTTTCAAGAACCTCAGAAATCTTTGAGATTCCAGCCGCGCGACCAAAGTAAGCGGTGATTGCGTGACCGGTGTTCACGGTAAAGAGCTTACGGGTGATGTACGGGGGCGAGGTCATCGACCCACGTTGCACCGGGGATATCCGGGTGGCTGTCACCGAACGGGCCAGTTTCAATGGCCCATTCGTAGTAGTTCTGCACGGTAACATCCAGGCCTTCACCGGGATCCTGTGCAGGGACGATGCGGTCAACTGCGGTGTTCGCAAAGACAGCAACGTTATCCGCTGCCGGGTAATGCTCACGAACAGCGGCAGCAAGAATATCAGTTGCGTTAATAGCGTTTTCACACGCCATGACAGCAACCTTGCCTGAAGCTCCAGCAGCAGCACGCTTTTCGAGGCCTTCAGCAATATTCTTAGCAACAAACTTAAGAATGGTGGGACCAACTGCAGTGGTCACAACATCTGAGGTTGCGATTTCTTCAGCCAAGGCCTCGGGATTCTCAGCGGAGTTAATACCGCGGAAGTTTTTAATCTCAATGTCTTTGGGGTCGTGTCCAACTTCGTGGACGGTGTATGACTCCAGGGAATTGAGCTTGTCGATAACAGGTGCTGCTACATCGGAGAAAACGAGTTCGTAGCCTGCTTCTTCAAGCTGAGTTACCGACGCCTTTGATGAGAAAATCTTTGCAATCTTCTGAAGCAGTTCGAGGTGTTCACCATCGGCACCAGCAATACCGATGACGAACTTTACGGGCTTACCGTTCCAGTCTACGGGCTCGTTGTAGCGAGTAAAGGACATCGCGGAGTCGTAGATTGCGCTCTTGGCTTCGTTAGTGCCGTGAGGAATTGCGAGTCCATTACCCATGAAGGTTGATACGGATGCTTCACGCTCGTGCATTGCTGCAACATATGACTGGTCCACTGAACCGGTGTTGACCAGTAGGTGGCCAGCCTGGTCGATAGCTTCTGCACGGGATGATGCTACGCCATCCATGACGATGGACTTCTTAGTCAGCACGTAGTTTGAGTTATCTACCGCGCGAACTGCGCTGCCCTTGATAGATGCAATGTGAGAGTTGGTCGCTGCAGCAGTACCTGCGGATGCGGGTGCTGCAGTCTCAGCCGCAGGAGCGGTCTGCTGAGTTGCAGGGGCATCGGAGTACTGTTCCTGAAGCTTTTCAACAATTTCGTCGTAACGCGGTGATCCCATGAAGTTATCAACGGCAACGTGGATAGCTGAAGGAGTCGGCGCTGCTGCGCGGTCACCGAGATCCTGGTGAGAAACGAGCAGATCGTACTCGTCTTTCAGGTTGTTAATCGCTGAGTTGGTAACAGTCACCTTGTCGCCAAGGCCCGCGTCCTTAATCTTGTTACGCAGAACAGATGCGCCCATTGCAGATGAACCCATGCCAGCGTCGCAAGCAAATACAATCTTTTCAATCTTCTTGTTGCTGTTGTTATCTGAAGTTGCAAAAGCGCCAGCAACAGATGACTTCTTACCCTTCATGTCCTGCATCTTCTCTGCAGCAGCGGCGAGATCGCCCTGTTCCTGCTTAGAGAACTTGAGGATCAGTGCAGAGATAATGAATGACACAGCGGTTGCGGCAAGTACGCCAAGTGCCATACCCAAGTAGCTATCGCGTGAGGTCATAGCGGCAACAGCGAAGATTGAACCGGGAGCTGCGGGGCCAACCAAGCCAACCTTGAAGATGCTCTCAACAGCGATACCGCTCATACCACCTGCGATGGCAGCGATAATGAGCTGAGGCTTCATCAAGACGTAGGGGAAGTAAATCTCGTGAATACCACCCAAGAAGTGGATGACTGCCGCACCGGGCGCAGTTGCCTTAGCTGAACCGCGGCCAAAGAACATGTACGCAAGAAGAATACTGAAACCGGGGCCGGGGTTAGCTTCAAGCAGGTAGAGCAGTGACTTGCCCTGTTCGAGTGACTGCTGTACCGCTAGCGGGGTTAGCAAGCCCTGGTTAATGGCGTTATTCAGGAACAGAACCTTTGCGGGCTCAATCAGCAATGAGGTGAGCAGCAAGAGGTTGTGAGAAATCAACCAGTCAACGATTGCACGGGCGACTGACTGAACAAAATGCATAATGGGGCTGAGGAAGAACATCGACAGCATCGCGGCGATTGCAGCGAAAATACCGGCTGAGAAGTTGTTAACGAGCATCTCAAAGCCGGGCTTGATTTTACCGTCCCACAGGCCGTCAAGTTTCTTCATGCACCATGCGGCCAGAGGGCCCATGATCATTGCGCCGAGGAACATCGGTGACTTAGCACCTTCAGGACCAACGAAGAGTTCTGATGAGGTACCGAGGATAACGCCCGTAGTTGCAGTTGCGCCAACAACGCCACCGCGGTGTTCATAAATCAGCTTACCGCCGGTGTAAGCAATCAGAATCGGCAAGAGGTAAAACACCATGGATGCAACCTTGGCGCTGAAGTCAGTTGCTGAGGGGAACAGTGCGGGAATAATGCCCTTTGGAATAAACAGAGCAGTAATAAGACCCCATGCAATGAATGCAACGATATTGGGCATAATCATTGAGGAGAGGAAAGTACCAAAGCGCTACACGCGAACGCGTACGCTGGCCTTTTCAGTAGTTGTCGTAGACATAGTTCTTTCAAAGAACATTGAGTATTTTTGCAGTGAAATGGGCAAGGCATTAGACAACCTGTCTAGACAGCTTAGCCCTTAGGGTCAAAACTACACTCCATTACCAGATTGAACGCGGTTTTCTGGGTTACCCGACACAGAAACTTTTGCCTGATTTTTATACCAAGTAGTCTTGTTTTCTCGCAGCTAGCTTTCCATACGAAAAACGGGGGTTCACCTTTCATTATCGAAAGGTGAACCCCCGTCATCAAAGACAATCGTGTCTAAAGCGCAAGTTCCTTAGCTACAACATCGGCAAGACGCTGAGCGTACGAGTCTGCTTCTTCCTGAGTAGCAGCCTCAACCATCACGCGTACCAAAGGCTCAGTGCCGGACGCTCGCAAAAGAACACGTCCGGTCTCCCCCAGCTCTGTTTCCACAGCTGAAATTTCAGACTGTAGCGCATCGCTGTTATCAATACCGTAACGATCAACGTTCTTGACGTTGATTAGCTTCTGAGGAGTTGCCTGCATACGGTTAGCAAGCTCAGAAAGCGGTAAACCGGTGCGCACAATTTCAGCCGCAAGGTGCAGACCGGTCAGCACACCGTCACCGGTGGTTGCGTGGTCACTCATAATGACGTGGCCAGACTGTTCACCACCTAAGTTGTACCCGGTGTCGCGCATAGCTTCGAGGACGTAGCGGTCACCCACAGCGGTACGCTCCAACTTAATGCCCTGTTCCTTGAGATACAGCTCAAGCCCCAGCGAAGACATAACGGTTGCAACCAGAGTGTTGTCCTTGAGCTTGCCCGCTTCTTTCATAGCAACTGCCAAGATCGACATAATCTGATCGCCGTCGACCAGGTTTCCCTGTTCGTCAACAGCCATGCAACGGTCAGCATCACCATCATGAGCAATACCGAAATCAGCCTGAATAAACTTCACAGCTTCCTGCAAAATTTCAGGGTGGGTTGAACCAAAGCCGTCATTGATGTTGGTGCCATTAGGCTCAGCACCAATAACGTGCACTTTTGCGCCCAAGGCACGGAAAGCGTCTGGCGAGACGCCAGATGAAGCACCGTTTGCACAGTCCAAAACAACCGTGAGACCAGACAGACCTCGGTGGTCAGGCATCGTTGAAATCAAGTGGGTCACGTAGCGATCTTCGCCATCGGCAAGAACCTTGATTCGTCCCACATCGCCGTGGGTCGGAAAATCAAATTTCTCTGAACGATACAGAGCCTCAATCTCGTCTTCAATAGCGTCATCAAGCTTCTTGCCACCGCGTGCCAAGAACTTAATGCCGTTATCTTCAGCGGGGTTATGCGATGCTGAAATCATTACGCCAAAGTCCGCTTCGGTTGAAGCAACGAGGTAAGCGCATGCAGGAGTCGGCACAAGACCGGCGTCGAATACATCAACACCTGAGCTTGCAAAACCCGCCATCATCGCTGCACCAATGAACTCACCGCTAATGCGAGAGTCATGGGCAATTACCGCGCGGGGACGTTGCCCCTCCGCCTTTGCTCTATGACCAAGAACTACTGAAGCCGCCTGAGCCAGCTTCAAAGCAAGCTCAGCGGTAATCTTTTCGTTAGCTAGACCGCGTACACCGTCGGTACCAAATAATCTTTGTGACATCACGCTTCATTCTACGCCGTGTTTACTTTGTGTCATCTTTTAGAACTGGAAAACCCGAAGGATTCTCAAGTTCGTCCTCCTCAAATATCGCGGACGCTGGTCCTACAATCAAAGGATCGGTGGCACCAACCACTGAATAGTCCTTGTTGGGGTATTCGAATTGAGCGAGTACATGACGCATTGCTTCTAGACGCGCGCGTTTTTTGTCATTGGATTTAATAACAGTCCAAGGCGCGTCTCCTGTATCAGTATAGAAGAACATTGCCTCTTTAGCCGCCGTATAGTCGTCCCACTTATCAAGTGAGGCCAAATCTGTGGGCGAAAGCTTCCACTGGCGTACAGGATCGGTACGACGCGAGTTGAACCTAGCCAGCTGCTCCGCTCGCGTTACAGAGAACCAGAATTTAATGAGTTTAGTTCCCGAGTTCACCAGCATACGTTCAAGCTCTGGAACCTCTCGCATGAACTCATAGTACTGTTGCGAGGTGCAGTAGCCCATCACCCTCTCGACACCGGCACGGTTGTACCACGAGCGGTCCATCATCACGATTTCACCGCCTGAAGGCAGGTGCGCGATATAACGCTGAAAATACCACTGGGTCTGCTCAACCTCGGTAGGCTTTTCAAGTGCGACGACGCGTGATCCTCGGGGATTCAGGTGCTCGGTAAAACGCTTAATGGCCCCACCTTTACCTGCAGCGTCGCGTCCTTCAAAAATAATGAGTGCCTTCTGACCGGTCTCTTTAAACCAGAGCTGCAATTTCAGCAATTCAATCTGTAAGGCACGCTTTGTCTTTTCGTACTCTTTACGGCTCATCTTTTTATCGTAGGGGTAGCCCTTTTTCCAGGCATCGGAGCTATCGTTGTCCCCGTTGAGGCGGTGAGTTAATGACGCAATTTCATCAAGTTCAGTGGCGTAATCACTCACCACTGAAGGACGCCTCGCCTCGCGTTTCAGGGCAGCTTTGACGGCGTCTTTGCGCTCGTTGCTCTCCGAAGTAGCAGGTGTAGTCTTATCCGCCTGGGTTCCAGAGTTCGTAGTTTCCGATGTACGCGAAGCGCCCTTGGCTGAAGGGCGACGTGAGGGCTGCTGTGATGGCATTATAGGACTCCTTTGTCTCACATAGATGCTTTAATTGTATGTTCCCTCACGTATTCCCCGAAGTATTGCGTTAAAGTCATACAGCTATTTTGTCTTGGTTTTTTTAAAACCCAAAGGGCTCCTTCCCTTGAGGGAAGAAGCCCTTTGTACAAGATACGACACGAAGTCGAAACGTTGATTAACGCTTTGAGAACTGTGAAGCCTTGCGTGCCTTCTTAAGACCAGCCTTCTTACGTTCGATAACGCGTGCGTCACGGGTAAGGAAGCCTGCCTTCTTCAGTGCAGGACGGTTGTTCTCGGTATCGATTTCGTTCAGCGCGCGTGAAACACCGAGGCGAAGTGCACCAGCCTGACCTGAGGGGCCACCGCCGGAGATACGAGCGATAACGTCGTATGCGCCTTCGAGTTCAAGAAGCTTGAACGGGTCGTTTACTTCCTGCTGGTGCAGCTTGTTGGGGAAGTAGTTATCCAGGGTGCGACCGTTAACGGTCCACTGACCTGAGCCAGGCACAACGCGTACGCGTGCAATAGCTTCCTTACGGCGACCAACCGCCTGACCTGAAACGGTCAGTGCAGGACGGTTTGCCTTAGCTGCCTCTGCTACAGGAGCTGAGGATTCTGAGGTGTAGCTGGTGAGCTCTTCCTCGTTTACAATCTGCTCTTCGTTCTGAGCCACGATTTCTCCTTAAAGTTGTCTTCGTAGGCCCGAATTACTGGGCGACCTGGTTGAATTCGTAGGTCTTGGGCTGCTGTGCAGCGTGCGGGTGCTCTGCACCTGCGTAGACCTTGAGGTTCTTAAGCTGCTGAGCTGCAAGCTTGTTCTTGGGAAGCATACCCTTAACAGCCTTCTCAACTGCGCGAACGGGGTTGGTTTCCAACAGTTCTGCGTAGTTAACTGACTTTAGACCACCGGGGTAGCCTGAGTGACGGTATGCACTCTTCTGCTCGAGCTTAGCGCCGGTCAGTGCAACCTTTTCAGCGTTGATGATGATAACTGAGTCACCGGTGTCAACGTGGGGTGCAAAAGTGGGCTTGTGCTTACCGCGAAGAAGAATAGCGGTCTGGCTTGCAAGACGACCCAGAACAACGTCAGTAGCGTCAATAACGTGCCACTGGCGCTCTACTTCGCCGGGTTTCGGAGTGTAAGTGCGCAAAATTTCGCCTTTGTCTCGTTTGTTCATGTCGGCGCTAGTTGGGTATCGCGCCTATTACCACGTGCGATAGCAGGATCTGGGTGAGGACCAGAAGCTAACTGCTCGTTCACATCCCCTGGGCACCTATCTGCGTGTCGTCCTGCAACTGGACCGTCAGATGGTACGCGTGAATCAGGGTGGAACACGCACAACGTATGAAACTATACAGTAGATACAGCCCTTAATCCATATTTAATAAGGGATTAAGGACACTTAAACCGCAGTAAATGCCATCGTTGTTATTTAGGACGCTTTTCTACCGGTAATTTCCGAGTATTACGGGTACGTTCAGCTTGGGTTTTATAGTGAGCCGCTTCGGGATAAGAAATCTCCGCCAGGCTGAGCCCATTAGCCGGTGCTAACTTTACGGTGGCGTCCCGTTGAGGATTTTCAATGCGGTCTAGCAGCCACTCATACGAACGCTCCCCTGCTCCCAGCATCACCAAAGAGCCCACCAGTGATCGCACCATATTATGGCAAAATGCATCCGCAACAATGCGAGCGGCAATGACTGCATCGTCACGACGCTCAAATTCAAGCTCTCGTAGCTCCCTGATAGTCGTCGCACCAACACGTGGTTTACAAAAGGATAAAAAGTCATGGAGCCCAAGAAGCTCTCGAGCCGCGTTGTTCATATAATCAATGTCCAATGAACTTTCAACTTGCCAGCAGCTCAGACGCTGAACAGGAAGAGCTTGGTGCAGGGAGTTATCGGCAATAAGGTACTCGTATCTACGCGATAACGCCGAAAACCGAGCATCAAAATCAGCTGAAACCGCTGAGACATGATGAATTGAGATAGCCCCCTGCATGAAACCTCGCATAGTGCTAGGCAACCCCAGCTGAGCTTCAGCATCGGCAAGCACCCGCGTCATCGCCCCACGCAAACGAGTTTCCAGCGCAATTTTTGGTGCCCTCTTGCTTCTACCAGGAATTCTAGCCCAATTTTCACGAGGAATATCAACATGAACAGTCTGCGCCGATGCGTGAACACCGGCATCCGTTCGTCCCGCAACCGTTACCTGTAGGTCAACCCTGGTTATGAGCGCAAGCGCCTGTTCCAAGCATCCTTGAACAGTCACCAAACCGGGTTGTTTTGCCCAGCCTGCAAAAGCTCCGCCGTCGTAGGCAAGATCAATCCGAACCCGCTGAAAATTAGATTCCACGTACACACCGTTCACCGTTTAAAAGAAAAATCCGTTGCTCACTGTACCAGTGAGCAACGGATTTTTATGAAGTATAAAACCTAAATCAGATTACTCTGAGATGGTCTGAGCGGCTGCGCCACCTGCGGGTGCGTAGCCTGCTGCCTCAGCTGATTCCTTGGTATCGAACCAGATCTCAGCCTGAGTGTTTGCGTACCAGCGTGAGCCGGGTACGTGATACTTCATTGAGTCTGATTTGCCCTTGATCTCGAAACCCTCGGGCGCTTCGCCGGACTCGATGGGTGCGTGTGCACCAGCAGGAAGTTCGGTTGAAGTTGCTTCAGCAGCGGGTGCTGCTGCCGCGGGAGCTTCTTCAGCAGGAGCAGCGGTTTCAGCAACCTTGGTTGCCTCAGCTACTGCGCCCTTTGATGCTACGGGCTCCATAACCAGTTCGATAACTGCCATGGGAGCGTTGTCGCCCTTGCGGTTACCGATCTTGGTGATGCGGGTGTACCCACCGGGACGCTCTGCCATTGCGGGAGCGATAACGGTGAAGAGTTCGTGAACAACTGACTTGTCGGTCAGTGAACGCAGAACGCGACGACGTGCTGCCAAGTCACCCTTCTTAGCGAAGGTGATGAGGCGCTCTGCAACGGGGCGCAGACGCTTTGCCTTGGTAACAGTGGTGGTAATGCGCTTGTGCTCGAACAGCTGCTGTGACAGGTTGTTGAGCATCAGACGCTCGTGAGTCGGGCTACCGCCGAGGCGGGGACCCTTAGTGGGAGTAGGCATATCTTATTTCTCCATGGTTTTTGTTTCCTGTGTGATTCCACCTGTGGAAGCGACAAGAAACCAAGTTTATGACGTTGAGGCACCTAGCAATGAGGTGCGGACCGTTTTAGTCTTAGAACTCGTTACCGTAACCGTCTTCATCGTATGCACGTGAAGCTAGGTCAAAACCGGGAGGTGAGTCTTTGAGAGCCAAGCCGAGCTCAGTGAGCTTAGCCTTGACTTCGTCAATTGACTTTGCACCGAAGTTACGGATGTCCATGAGATCTGCCTCTGAGCGAGTTACAAGTTCACCCACAGTGTGGATGCCTTCACGCTTGAGGCAGTTGTACGAACGTACGGACATTTCAAGATCTTCGATCGGAAGAGCCAGGTCAGCTGCCATTGATTCGTCAGCGGGTGACGGACCAACTTCGATACCTTCTGCAGCGGTGTTGAGTTCGCGTGCAAGACCGAAGAGCTCTACCAGGGTGCTACCTGCTGATGCAACTGCGTCGCGAGGAGCAATAGCTTCCTTGGTTTCAACGTCCAAAGTAAGACGATCAAAGTCAGTGCGCTGCTCAACGCGGGTTGCGCTCACGCGGAAGGTTACCTTGAGAACAGGTGAGTAGATGGAGTCAACCGGAATACGGCCGATTTCTGAGTCACCGGTCTTGTTCTGAGCTGCCGAAACGTAGCCACGGCCACGTTCGATGGTCAGTTCAGCGTCAAAGTTAGCCTTAGCGTTGAGGGTTGCGATGTGAAGTTCCGGGTTATGGATTTCAACACCTGCAGGTACCTCAATGTCTGCTGCGGTGAGTTCACCGGGGCCCTGCTTGCGCAGGTAAGCAGTTACAGGCTCGTCGTTTTCTGAAGATACTGAGAGCTTCTTGATGTTCAGGATAATCTCGGTAACGTCTTCAGAAACGCCCTCAACCGTGCTGAATTCGTGCAGCACACCGTCAATGCGAACGCTGGTTACAGCAGCACCGGGGATTGAAGAAAGCAGGGTACGACGAAGCGAATTGCCCAAGGTGTAGCCGAAGCCGGGTTCCAAGGGCTCAATGGTGAAGCGTGAGCGGTTATCCGCTACTACTTCTTCACTCAAAGTAGGACGCTGTGCAATTAGCACTGTGTTTCCTTTCAGTGAGCATCCGCTATATGAGCTCACAAGTTTGGGAAAACAAGGGATAAGGAAGCAGACGTAACGATCCGTCTGTAATCACGAGAATACGTGATTGCCCGAAACTAACGTGCTTCGGGACGAACCGGCATTAGACGCGGCGGCGCTTCGGAGGACGGCAACCGTTGTGAGCAACGGGGGTTACGTCCTGGATTGAGCCAACTTCGAGGCCGGTAGCCTGAAGTGAGCGAATTGCGGTTTCGCGACCTGAACCCGGGCCCTTCACGAATACGTCTACCTTGCGAACGCCGTGTTCCTGAGCGCGCTTTGCAGCGGTCTCAGCAGCCATCTGCGCTGCGTAAGGAGTTGACTTACGTGAACCCTTGAAGCCAATTTCACCTGCTGATGACCAAGAGATAACTGCACCTGAGGGGTCAGTGATTGAAACGATGGTGTTGTTGAAGGTTGACTTGATGTGAGCCTGACCTGCAACAATATTCTTATTAACCTTGCGGCGGGGCTTACGAGCAGCCGCTGCGCGAGTCTTGGGAGGCATTATTGATTCTCCTACAAAGTTGGTTGATTAGCGTTGGTTGAGCAAGAAATGTTCAACTGATTCAACGCTTATTACTTCTTCTTACCTGCAACGGTACGCTTCGGGCCCTTACGGGTACGTGCGTTGGTCTTGGTGCGCTGACCGTGTACCGGCAGACCACGACGGTGACGCAGACCCTGGTAGCTACCGATTTCTACCTTGCGGCGGATATCTGCAGCAACCTCGCGGCGAAGGTCACCTTCAACCTTGTAGTTACCTTCGATGAAGTCACGAAGTGCTACGAGCTGCTGATCGTCAAGATCCTTGACGCGGATGTCGGGTGAGACACCGGTTGCAGCAAGAGCTTCCTTTGCACGGGTCTTGCCCACGCCGTAGATGTAAGTAAGAGCTACTTCCACGCGCTTTTCGCGAGGAATATCCACTCCAGCGAGACGTGCCATATGGGGCGTTCTCCTTGTTATTACCAGAGGTCTTCGGCATCACTGCCCGAAAGTTCTTTTCGGTCCCCGGCCTCTGAATCCGGAGGTATTCTCGTTTGAACGAGAAGCGGTGCCTTATTTCATGTGACTGCTTCGATTCTTATCATCGAAGCAGTTTTTCACTCTAAAGAGCGTGAGGGATAAAAATTAGCCCTGACGCTGCTTGTGGCGCGGGTTCTCGCAGATCACCATGACCACGCTATTACGGCGGATCACTTTGCACTTATCGCAGATCGGCTTAACGCTCGGCTTGACCTTCATCGCATTCCTTTGCGTTGATTGCAATTATTTGCATTGACATTTGCGGGATAAGAGGTTCAGCGTGAACTGAACTATTACCCCCTTTTACACGGCGTAAACGCCGCACCTATGCGCGACGTTTGCGTTCGTGGTTATTTGTAGCGGTAAACGATACGACCACGGGAGAGGTCGTAAGGGCTCAGCTCCACTACTACTCGGTCCTCAGGTAGGATTCGAATGTAGTGCTGACGCATCTTACCTGAGATGTGTGCAAGAACCTTGTGACCGTTGTCCAGCTCAACGCGGAACATTGCGTTGGGCAGAGCTTCTACCACAGAGCCTTCAATCTCAATGACGCCGTCTTTCTTGGCCATATCCTCCGCTAACGTTCGGTGCCCTACTGCATCTGCAGGGGCAGTTGATTGTTATATCTGTTTCTCCTGTGCCTTCTTACAGAAAGCGACAAGAGATGCCTGTTTTATGAACGGCACAGACAACCAACTCATAAGTTTACGGTACTCAGTCAAATAAGTTAATGCTTTGATTCACTTAATTTGTGTGAGTTGTATATCAAACAAACCCGCTATGCATTTTTATCAGTTGGTTATCGGTTCGCTACTCTGGGCTCTCGTAGGGGTTAGTCGTCTTGCGCTGCCAGCTGACCGCAAGCACCATCAATATCGCTACCACGAGTATCGCGGACAGTTACTGGAATCCCGTGTGAACGCAGACGCTCAACGAAGTTCTGCTCAACGCCCTTGCGTGATGCCGTCCATTTAGAACCGGGGGTCGGATTCAGCGGAATCGGGTTGACATGTACCCAGCCGCGTCCACGCTGCGCAAGTTTCTTACCCAGCAGATCAGCGCGCCATCCTTGATCGTTGATATCGCGAATAAGCGCGTATTCGATAGACACACGGCGACCGGTCGTGCGGTAATAGCTGTATGCCGCGTCCAAGGTTTCATCAACTTTCCAGTGAGTGTTGATGGGAATCAGTTCATCACGAAGCTCATCATCCGGTGCGTGAAGAGATAGCGCCAAAGTAACAGGCAACTCTTCCATCTCAAATTTACGGATACCCGGAACCAAACCAACAGTCGACATGGTGATACCGCGAGCAGAAATACCGAGACCTTCGGGCGAAGAATCAATGAGTCGGTGAACCGCACCCATAGTACGCTTATAGTTAGCAAGAGCCTCGCCCATACCCATAAAAACAATGTTTGAGACGCGCAGGGGACGGGTATCTTCACTACCGCCTTCTGCTTCTTCTAAGCCCTTCATCTGCTTGAGGTAACGCGCACCTGCAACAACCTGCTCAACAATTTCAGCGGTTGAAAGATTTCGGGTAAGCCCCTGCTGTCCCGTCGCACAGAAAGGGCAGTTCATTCCGCAACCGGCCTGAGAAGAAATACACATCGTAACGCGGTTGTCATAACGCATAATCACAGACTCAACGAGAGCCCCATCAAAAAGACGGTGAACAACCTTGAGGGTGTCTCCCCCATCAGCTTCTAGAGTACGCACTGTGGTCAGCAGCTGAGGCATAGCCTTAGCAACCATCTCCTCACGCTCAGCAGCCGGCAAATCTGTCATTTGCTCAGGATCAGTCACCAAGCGCTCAAAATAGTGCTTAGACAGCTGCGACGCACGAAAAGGCTTGTACCCCAGCTCCTGAAGGAACTCACGACGACCAGCCATATCGAAATCAGCAATATGCTTTGGAGGCTGTTCACGGCGAGGAGCCTTCAGCGCGATCTTGCCCGCTTCAGGACGAATCGGTGAGATCTCAACCGGAGTCTTAGTGGTTGTTTCAGTCATAAAAATCCTTAGTAAAAATCTGTCTTAGGCAGGAATCGGTTTCACGGTAACGCCAAGCTTGGAAAGCTCCGATGCACCGCCGTCCTCAGCAGTAAGAACCCAAATACCTTCAGAATGGAAAGCTACCGAATGTTCCCACTGACACGCGTCCCCGCCGTCGTTGGTGACAACAGTCCACTCGTCCTCTAAAGTCGTCGTCTCAATTGAACCGGTTACCAGCATCGGTTCAATCGCTAGAGCCATACCTTTTTTGAGGCGCGGACCGAGATCACGAGTAGCATAGTTCAACACATCCGGCGCCATGTGCATCTGCGAACCGATGCCGTGGCCTACAAAATCTTCAATAATGCCGTACTTATCGCCGGTTTCTGAACGCACAAAGTCCTCAATCGCTACACCAATTTCACCGACCTTGCGGGCTGATGCTGCAGCAGCAATACCGTGCCACAATGCGGCCCTCGTAATTTCTGAAAGCTCACGACGCTCATCAGAAATATTTCCGACCAATACAGTGCGAGCAGAATCGCCGTTCCACTTCTTTCCGCTAGGTTCAGTGATAATTGCGCCGCCATCGATGGAAATCATATCGCCATCCTCAAGAACCCTAGAACCGGGAATACCGTGCACCACTTCATCGTTTACAGACGCGCAAATAGTTGCGGGGTAATCGTAATACCCCAAGAAGTTTGAGGTTGCATTATTCTCAGCCAAGACCTCACGGAACGCCAAGTCAAGATCACCGGTAGTAACACCGGGGCGGGTAGCTGCAACTGCCGCGTCCAAGGCTCGCGAGGTAACGACGCCTGCTTTGGCCATCATGGCAAGTTGGGCATCACTTTTATATTCAATACGTCGCATCTATTTTCTTTCTATCTTCCAAGGACGCGGGGTAAGGTTCATTGCGCGTAACTAACTAATACTGCTTAAAAAAGTGTGCCCCCGCAATGACCGGGGGCACAACGTTCTCAAGATTTACTTGAGAGCATCCAAGATGCGTTCTGTAACCTCATCGATATCACCAAGACCGTTAATTTCCTTGACGATACCGCGCTCGGTGTAAAGAGCAACCAAAGGAGCGGTTTCTTCCTCATACACCTTCAGTCGGTGACGAATAACTTCTTCATTATCATCTGAACGACCCTGCTCAGCCGCGCGGTTCAGCAGACGCTGAACGAGCTCATCGTTATCAGCTACGAGCAAGAGCACACGACCAATCTCAACACCCATATCTTCAAGGATGCTGTCGAGCTCCTGAACCTGAGCTACGTTACGGGGGTAACCGTCGAGCAAGAAGCCGTTTGCAGCGTCTTCTTCAGCCAAACGAGCACGTACCATATTGTTGGTCACTGAGTCAGGAACCAGGTTGCCTGAATCGATGTAGCGCTTAGCTTCTTTACCGAGTTCGGTTTCTTCCTTAATGTTCTTACGGAAGATATCGCCGGTAGAGATGGCGGGGATATTCAGCTTTTCAGCGATGCGAACAGCCTGGGTGCCTTTGCCTGCACCGGGAGGACCAATAATGAGCAAACGATTCATCGTAGCAATCCTTCGTAATGACGTTGTTGGAGTTGAGCGTCGATCTGCTTCACAGTATCAAGACCGACACCGACAATAATGAGCAAAGATGTACCGCCGAACGGGAAGTTCTGGTTTGCATTGAACAGAACCAACGCAACCAGCGGAATCAATGCAACGATGCCCAAGTACAATGCACCGGGCAAAGTAATACGGTTTAACACATAGCTGAGGTAACGCTCAGTGGGGCGCCCTGCACGGTAGCCCGGAATGAAACCGCCATACTTCTTCATGTTGCCAGCGACTTCTTCTGGATTGAAGGTAATGGATACATAGAAGTATGCAAAACCGATAATCAGCAAAAAGTACAAGAGCATATACAGCGGGTGGTCGCCGCGCACCAGGTAGGTGCTAATCCAAGTCACCCAAGGAGCGGGTTCAGAGCCATCCTGCGGGGTGTTGAACTGCGCAAGCATACCCGGGAGCATCAGCAATGACGATGCAAAAATGACGGGGATAACTCCAGCCATGTTGACCTTGAGCGGGATGTAAGTGGTCGTACCACCGATAGTGCGGCGTCCAACCATGCGCTTAGCGTACTGAACAGGGATGCGACGCTGAGACTGCTCAACGAAGACCACAGCAATAATGGTCAGCAGACCAATCGCAACGATGCCCGCAAAAATTCCCCAGCCCAGGGTGCGCTGAATGTCGCCCAGTGCGGTCGGGAAGCTTGATGCGATTGAAGTGAAAATAAGCAGTGACATACCGTTGCCAACGCCCTTTTCAGTAATCTGCTCACCGAGCCACATAATGACGCCAGTACCTGCAACCAGCGTAATGATAATCAACAAAATGTGAATCAAGCTATCGTCAGGAATAACAGGCAAAGTACAGCCAGGAAGCAAAGAACCAGAGCGTGCCAATGACACGATGGTGGTCGCGTTCAAAAATGCCAGACCGATAGTCAGGTAACGGGTGTACTGAGTCAGCTTAGTCTGACCCTGCGCGCCCTCTTCATGAAGTTCTTGGAATCGTGGAATAACCACGCGTAGAAGCTGAACAATAATGCTCGCCGTAATATACGGCATCACACCCAGAGCAAAAATCGACAGCTGCAACAAAGCGCCACCGCTGAAGAGATTCACCATGTCAAAGACTCCACCAGAAGCACTAGCAGTAGCCATACACTGCTGCACGTTTCCAAAAGAGACACCTGGCGCAGGAATAAACACGCCAATACGGTAAATCACGATAATGCCCAGGGTAAACAACAGCTTGTTTCGCAGATCGGGGGTTTTAAAAGCCCGACCTAAAGCGCTCAGCACATGTCCTCCTGAAATTTTCTCGCTCAGGAAGGACACAGAGTATTGCCCTACCTGAATACATACTTCTGAACAGTCTAGCGCGAATGCTACAAACTTTCAGTCTCACGCACCAAAAGATAAGCCAGCTAACACCGGTTACATCGCACAGCTGAAAAGTAACTTAGAAAAACTGAACAAACTTAAAACAAAAAGTGGCTATGCACTTCCCTTGAAGGGGAAGGCATAGCCACTTTTACAAAGCTACTTACTTAACGGTTACTGAACCGCCAGCAGCCTCAATCTTCTCGATTGCGCTTGCTGAAGCCTTGTCAACGGTAACGTTCACCTTGACGGTGAGGTCGCCGTTGCCGAGAACCTTAACCAGCTCGTTCTTGCGAACAGCACCCTTTGCAACCAGTGCCTCAACGGTGACGTCGCCACCCTCGGGGAACAGTTCTGAGATGCGATCCAAGTTAACAACCTGGTACTCGGTACGGAAGGGGTTCTTGAAGCCACGGAGCTTCGGAAGGCGCATATGCAGCGGTAGCTGACCACCTTCGAAACCAGCCTTTACCTGGTAACGTGCCTTCTGACCCTTGGTACCGCGACCTGCAGTCTTACCCTTTGAGCCTTCGCCACGGCCAACGCGGGTCTTTGCTTTGTGGGCACCCGGAGCCGGGCGCAGATCGTGAATCTTGATAGCGTCGTTCTGTTCTGCCATCTTTACTTGACCTCCTCAACCTTCACGAGGTGAGCGACAGTGTTGATCATGCCAACGGTCACAGCATCAGCAGTACGGACAACAGTGTTACCCGGACGCTTGAGACCGAGTGAACGAAGGGTGTCGCGCATGTTCTGCTTTTCACCAACGTAGGACTTGACCTGGGTGATTTCCAGCTTTGCGTCGCTGGGCTTAATACGCTTACCGGTCATTACGCACCTGCCTTTTCGTTCTGAGCGTTGAGCAAGTACACAGGGATAACCTCGTCGTTGGGCAGGCCACGGCGGGCTGCAACAGCAACGGGTTCCTCGAGCTGACGCAATGCTTCAATAGTTGCGTGAACGATGTTGATCTGGTTTGAAGAACCGAGTGACTTGGAGAGCACGTCGTGAATACCTGCTGCTTCAAGTACCGCGCGAACAGGACCACCAGCGATAACACCGGTACCTGCGGTAGCAGGACGGAGCATAACTACGCCTGCTGCGCGCTCACCCTGAACGCGGTGAGGAATGGTGCGGCCTTCGATGCGGGGAACGCGGAAGAAGTTCTTCTTTGCTTCCTCAACACCCTTAGCAATAGCTGCGGGAACTTCCTTAGCCTTGCCGTAGCCAACGCCAACCATGCCGTTACCGTCACCAACAACGACGAGTGCGGTGAAGCTAAAGCGACGACCACCCTTGACGACCTTGGAAACGCGGTTGATGGTTACAACGCGCTCAATGAACTTGTCTTTCTCCTCTTCGCGACCGCGGTTGTTGCGGCCACCGCGCTCGCCACGGCCACGGCCGCCACGCTCGCCGCGGTTGTTGCGGCGGTCTTCGCGCTTGGAGTTCTCGGTGGTTTCAGCTGCTTCTGCAGTTGCTTCAGTCACCTGAGTTTCCTTTTCGTTTACAGTCTGCTCGCTCATTAGAGTGCCAGGCCTCCTTCGCGTGCGCCTTCAGCTACTGCTGCTACACGACCGTGGTACTTGTTACCACCGCGGTCGAATACAACTGACTCAACGCCAGCTGCCTTAGCGCGCTCTGCAACGAGCTCGCCAACGCGCTTAGCCTTAGCAGTCTTATCGAGATCTGATGCGTTGCGCAGGTCTGCTTCCATGGTTGAAGCGTATGCCAAGGTGTGACCCTTGGTATCGTCGATAACCTGAACGAACATGTGGCGTGATGAGCGGGTAACGCTCAGACGCGGACGTGCTGAAGTACCTGAAATGTACTTGCGAACGCGTGCGTGACGACGTGCGCGTGCAGCTGACTTTGTCTTGATAGCCATTATTACTTACCAGCCTTTCCGACCTTGCGGCGGATCTGCTCGCCTTCGTAGCGAACACCCTTGCCCTTGTAGGGATCAGGCTTACGCAGACCACGGATGTTAGCTGCTACGTGACCAACGAGCTGCTTATCAATACCTGAGATTGACAACTTGTTAGCGCCCTCTACAGCAAAGGTGATACCCTCGGGTGCCTTGATGCTGATGGGGTGTGAGTAGCCCAGTGCGAATTCCAGGTCGGAACCCTTTGCCATCACGCGGTAACCGGTACCAACGATTTCGAGCTTCTTAGTGTAGCCTTCGGTGACACCGATGATCATGTTGTTGATCAGGGTGCGTGAAAGACCGTGCAGTGAGCGTGATTCACGCTCGTCGTTCGGACGGGAAACTACGATTTCGCCGTCATTCTGAGCAACGGTGATAGGTGCTGAGATCTCGCGGGACAGTTCGCCCTTGGGACCCTTTACAGCAACTACGTTGCCATCAATCTTAACCTCAACGCCGGCAGGAACCGAGATGGGGAGACGTCCAATACGTGACATTTGCTCTTCCTTTCTCTTCTTACCGACTACCAGATGTAAGCGACGACTTCGCCGCCAACACCCTTCTTCGCAGCCTGCTTGTTAGTGAGCAGACCTGAAGAGGTTGACAGGATTGCGATACCGAGGCCACCGTGAACCTGAGGCAGGTTGGTTGACTTTGCGTATACACGCAGACCCGGCTTGGAGATACGACGAACGCCTACGATGGAGCGCTCACGTGAGGGGCCGAACTTCAGTTCGAGGGTCAAGGTCTTGCCAACCTTAGCGTCCTCTACCTTGAAGTCAGCGATGTAGCCCTCAGCCTTCAGGATCTCAGCAATGTGAGACTTCAGCTTTGAGTTGGGCATAGATACTGAGTCGTGGTATGCAGAGTTTGCGTTGCGCAAACGAGTCAGCATATCTGCGACAGGATCTGTCATAGTCATAGTGGGCTTTAGCCCTTCCTCGCTGTGGTTTCCTCACCCTTGAAAATTATTGGGAGGGACCTACAACGTAGTTGTTACTGGGTCTTGAACGGGAAGCCAAGCGCCTTGATAAGTGCGCGGCCTTCTTCGTCAGTCTTTGCGGAGGTCACAATGGTGATATCCATACCGCGAACGCGATCGATTGAATCCTGATCGATTTCGTGGAACATTGACTGTTCGGTCAAACCGAAGGTGTAGTTACCGTTGCCGTCGAACTGGCGGTCTGAGAGACCACGGAAGTCGCGGATACGGGGCAGAGCCAATGAGATCAAACGATCCAGGAATTCCCACATGCGATCGCCACGAAGAGTAACGTGCGCACCGATGGGCTGACCTTCACGGAGCTTGAACTGTGCAATTGACTTCTTTGCACGGGTAACCATCGGCTTCTGACCGGTGATTGCGGCAAGGTCGCGAACAGCACCATCCATGAGCTTCGCGTCCTTAGCAGCTTCACCAACACCCATGTTTACAACTACCTTGACAACCTTGGGAGCCTGCATAACGTTCTCGTATGAGAATTCTTCCTGCAGTGCCTTGGTTACCTCGTCGTTGAACTTGGTCTTGAGGCGAGGGGTGATCTTGGTTTCGGTCATTAGATGTCCTTACCCGAGCTCTTGGCAACGCGCACGCGGTTGGTGCGGGTCTTGCCATTGCGCTCTTCAGTCTCGAGGCGGTAGCCAACGCGGGTCGGCTTCTTGGTCTCGGGATCAACGATTGCGACGTTTGATACGTGAATCGGAGCCTCAACCTTTTCAATGCCGCCGGCTGCACCGGTCATCGGGTTAGCCTTGGTGTGCTTGGTGACGACCTTTACGCCTTCAACGAGTACACGTTCGGTCTTAGGGAATACCTTGAGTACCTTGCCCTGCTTACCGCGGTCTGCACCTGCGATAACCTGAACGAGGTCGCCTGACTTAATCTTAGCCATGGGTTAGAGCACCTCCGGAGCGAGCGAGATAATCTTCATGAACTTCTTATCGCGCAACTCGCGACCGACGGGTCCGAAAATACGGGTACCGCGGGGATCACCATCAGTGTTCTTGATGATAACTGCTGAGTTCTCATCAAACTTGATGTAGGAACCGTCCGGGCGACGGGTTTCCTTCTTGGTGCGAACGACAACTGCCTTAACGACGTCGCCCTTCTTTACGGTGCCGCCAGGGATTGCATCCTTGACGGTAGCGACGATAATGTCGCCAATGCCTGCGTAACGACGTGCAGAACCACCGAGAACACGGATGGTAAGGATTTCCTTAGCACCAGTGTTGTCAGCGACCTTCAGTCGTGACTCCTGCTGAATCATATTTCTCCTGTCGTCTCACCGGTTCCGACCGCACGGTATTTTGTGGGCCAGCCTTGCGGAACATTTTTACGGGATTGTGACGCACCGGTCCCTTTTTTCGTGATGAAAAGTGGGTTAGCGGTTACGCCTGGGATTTGGCCATGCCAGGAACATTTGACCCGCATCGGTTGCGGGCGAGTGCCCACTGATGTAGCGGCATTATGCTTTGGCACGGAAAAATCCGTGGTTTGTGTAGATAGAGTAATCCACACAGATTTACAATCTTAGCACAGCATATTTTCAGGTAACAGGGGTGTTTTCAAGGATTAAAAGTGATGTGTACTGCATGGTTCACCCTTGTTCTTGAGGCGGCTCTGTGGAGGTTGCTTCTTGCCATCGATGTGCCGGAAGCGCAAGAAGACACACCCCCGCACCAACTATCAGAAGCCCCAGCGCACAAGCAACGGAATATGACGGCTCACTCCCCCATCTATTCGGCTCAGCATGGATTAATGACATCACCAACACCACTCCCCACGCACTCAGTACTGTGCGAATCACGATAAATAAAGTAGTGGCATCCTCAGTTTGCTCCGGTGCAATGTCATTGAATGCAGCAGCTTGCCCCAGCAAAACGGGCTGGCTCAAACCGACACCAAAGACCAAAAGAAGTAGTCCTACGGCCACAAGTGGCAATTGCATCAGAAGTATCGGAATCAAAGCCCCGAGCGCAACCATCAAGCCACCGAGCATTGTGCATCGAGAACCGAACTTCTTATTCAGATGCATCATCATCTGACTGCCCAATAAAAGCCCCAGAGTTTCGGGGAACATCGTTACCCCAATGGACTGAAGACTGTGACCCTGCGCGCTGAGCATGAGCGGCAAGAAAAACAAGAAGCCCGATAGTGCAAGTGATGCGGTGCTGATAGATAAGACGCTGAACCTGTACAGGGGCGAACGGAAGACCTCAAGCGCTAATACCGGGAATTCTGATGTCAGACTTCGCCTGACACACGCGATCAAAGCTATAACTCCCGCTCCGGCAACAGCAATTAGCACCGCAAAGCGCCAGGATACAATGCCGTGAGTCTGAATAGATTCGCCCATGAGCGGCGCAACAAGGGTGAGGGCACCGGTGCCCGCAGCCAGCAGGAACAACCCCACAATATCAAGGTGACCTCTCACACCACTATCGATGGTGCGTTTTCGCGGTAGCAGGGTATAAGCCGCCGCCCATGTACACATCGAAAGAAGCGCTAGGGCACCAAAGATCCAGCGCCATCCCCAATGCTCAGCTACTACGCCACCGACCACCGGACCAAGCATCGGTGCAATGGTGAGCGGCACCAGCGTCCACCGGGCAATTCGCAGACGGTCTTCGCCCGTTGCGTCCTTGTACATCAGCGCTAAACCAACCGGCACCAAAATGCCTGAGCTTGCTCCCTGCACCAATCGGGCAGCCACTAGTAGCGCTGGGTTCGGTGCGCAGGCTGATAAGACAAGACCGATGCTAAGCCCCGCCAAACACCAGCAAAAAATCCGGGAAGTACCCTGCCAATGCGTTAGCCACGCAGCTGCGGGTAACACCACCGCAGATGCGAACAAGAAAGACCACTCAATTGACCCAAGCGACTCCGGGGACACCGAAAAATCGTGAGCAATTGCTGGTAGAACGGGCGCCACCACGGTTCCGTCAAAACCATTGATTGCCATCGCGCACAGATAAATCACAATAACAGCTACCGGTATTTGTCGGCGCTCAGTTGGTGCGGTAGCAGAAGTTACTGCTTTGCTCATCGCAAAACCTCCCGCGCAATAGCCGGACCAATCACTGACATAGGCCCAGCCTGCGTCATCTCACGGTGAGTGCAATCAATACCGATTTCTTTCAGCTCTCCGCCGATGTAGGGCAACCATTCGTTAGGATTATGGTCTTTACCCACACCAGCTTTCAGCGCGCTAAAGAACAGCACATCTGTTTCAAGCACCGGATGCGCATATTCCCTCAAAATCTTTGCAGTGTTCAGGTAAGTCACTAGCAAAGCATCAATCGTGTCAGAAGATAAACCTGCCATCGGCGATGCGTGCTCCGTCAGTGCCTCCGCTAAGGCGGCAGAAGTAAATTGCCCGCTGAGCACATCGTCTTCGAGTCCGGCCATCGCCAGCACCGACGAAATCGCGTCCTCATACGGCGGATGCTCAATATTGCTTTCAGCTTCAGAGGGATAAGCATCGAGTAAGGCTACAGTGCCGATCGGCAAGTCTTCCTCATAGGCAATAGCAGCTAATACTTGCGCCACCATACCGCCCAGAGACCAACCCACAATATGCAGGGGACCGCCTCGGTGTACCTTTCGAATTTCTGCCAAGTAATCGCGAGCCATCACTTCTAAGGACGCGGGCTGTTGATCGGGCGACAGCACTCCCCTAGCCTGTATACCCCACACCGGGAAATCCCCCGGTAGATATTTGGTCATCGATGAGTAGCACCACGACAATCCACCTGCCGGATGGATGCAGTACAGCGCACCGTGCTCGTATGAATCCGAGCGTTGAAGAGGTAGCATCACCTCGAGTTCAGGTGCCTGCTCAGACTCTTTATCGGTAAGTGTCTGCGCGAGTTGCGCGATGCTGGGCGCGCCCATCAAGGTACCCACACGCACCTTGTGTCCCGTAAGCTCATCGATAGTTGCCACCAGTTCTACAGCAAGCATCGAATGCCCGCCCAAATCGAAGAATGAATCCTCAGCTGAACAGCTCTCAATACCCAGGACGCGGGTAAAACACTCGTGAAGTTGCTCTTCCAGTGCTCCTTCTACCGCGCGTCCGCCCGTATGCTTACTCACAGGGGCAGGCAAAGAGTCAACGTCTAGCTTGCCGTTCACCGTCAGGGGGAACTGATCCACCGCAATAACGTGAGAGGGCACCATGTAGGCCGGCAGAGCAGCCGCAATAGTTCTACGTACCTCCACCGGATCTATGAGCAGAGAATTCGGGCCGGTCACATACAGCAAGAGCCTTTGATCGTTTTCTTTTGCGCCATCAACGCGAGCAAAAGCATCATCAATGCCCGGGCAGCCAACAGCAGCTGCTTCAATATCACCTAACTCGATACGGAAACCTCGTACCTGCACTTGTCGGTCTGCGCGTCCTCGAAAATCAAGTACACCACCGGCACCTCGCACGGCCAGATCCCCAGACTTATACATACGCAAAGCGCCCAAGCCGGCAGACAAATCGGGGTTCTCGGCGGCGACCTGCCGCGCATACACATCAGGAATAAAACGTTGAGCACTCAACTCAGGCTGGCCAAAATACTCCTGAGCGATACCGGCGCCGCCCACATAAATTTCACCGACCACACCATCGGGTACAGGGTGTCCACCTTCATCAAGAAGATACACCGACAGATCAGGAATAGGCTCCCCCACCGGCGACACTCCGGTACTCGATTCAAGCACCCTGTGATAGGTCACGTGCACGGTAGTTTCAGTAATGCCGTACATGTTAATAACGTCGCATGATTCTGCAGGATGCTGCTTCTGCCATCTGCGCACCATCGGCAAGTCCATTGCCTCACCGCCCAAAACAATGGTGCGCACAGCAAAATCCCTTCCCGGCGTACTTTCATCAGCAATTACCAACTGCGCGAAAGCTGACGGTGTCTGGTTCAGCACCGTGACTCCGTGTTCAACCAGGGCATCGGCAAACTCCTGCGGGCTCCGGCTGATCTCGTGCGGGACAACTACCAGTTTTGCTCCCGTCAACAAGGCACCGTACATCTCCCACACCGCAAAATCGAAAGCAAAAGAGTGAAAGAGCGTCCACACGTCCTTGGAATCAAAGGCAAACCAATGCTGCGTTGATGCGAAGAGGCGCAGAACATTGCTCTGCGGCACCACCACACCCTTCGGACGCCCGGTGGAACCCGATGTAAAGATAATGTAAGCCGGAGTCTCCGCCGGAATATCGGGAACAACCACCGGTGAGGGAACCGGTTCCACAGTCGCAAGATCAACAGCGGGAACGCCTAAGCCGCTTGCAGGAAGTTCCTCAAGAACCTCAGCGGCATCCTGATACAGCACGGCACTCACCTGCGCGTCCTCAAGAATATTCTGCAAACGGCTCAGCGGATACTGCGGGTCAAGAGGCACATACGTAACACCCGCGCGCAAAGCGCCAACACACGCAATCACTTGTTGAGCAGACCGAGGAATCAGCAAGGCAACGCGCTCGCCGGGAGCAATGCCCTGATGTATCAGATAATCACGGAGCTGTCGTGACTCCTGCTCCAGCTGACGGTATGTCCGTGAGATGCGTGTTCCGTTAGTAGCAGTTTCTACTAAAGCCACAGAATCCGGGTAAGACTGCATAGCATGCTCAAGGCACTCGGTCAGAGACTTATCGATGCGGAAAGGGAACTGTGGTGAAGCTTCACGCTGTTGCTGCCGGAATTCAAGCATGCGTCGAGCCTCAGCGACGGCATCCTGCACTTTGGTCTTATCCAAGGGAAAGTCCCACAGATGGACAGAAGGATTATTCACCATCTGACCCATCACGCGCTGAGTCCAAACACATATCTTCTGAGCTGTTTCACGTTCGAAAATGTCCGTCGCGTACTCAAAACGCAGCTCTAATAGGTCTTGGCCGTTCTCAGTAACCTGTGAGAATTCAAACGTGGCATCAAATTTTGCGGACTGAGTTCCAATAGTTTGCGGGTAAATCGTTGTTCCCGGTTGAAGTTCCATCTCGAGACGCTGAGTATTTTGATGAATTAACAGTACTTGGAACAAGGGATGATGCGCCGTCGACCGCAGCGGATTGGCTTGAGCGACTACAGCGTCGAACGGAACATGCGCATAACTCAGCGTCTCAATGGTGCTCTCTCGAACCTGCTCTGCGAGCGCGGCAAAAGAGGGGTTGTTCGCTGTGTCTGTTCGGGTCACCACGGTGTTGGCGGCAAAGGTAACCACAGCTTCTTCGGTGGCAGTTGCGCGTGATGAGGTGATGGTTCCTAGCGCGATGTCGTCTCCCGCACCGCATCGGGTGAGAACTGACGCCACCGCCACCTGCATCAGCATGTAGGGGGTGCAGTTGAGGCGCTGGGCAAGTTTCGCAAATCCCTGTGATAATTCGTGAGTGAAGGTGAGGCGAACTTCGCCGCCTTCGTGGTTTCGTGTGTTCGGACGCGGGCGGTCGCTCGGTAGCTCAATGGCGGTGGGGAGGGCTCTGGTTTTTTCGCGCCACCAGTTAAGTTCTTCTGCTGTAGGTGTGGTTGTGGCAGGTACAGAGAAGGGGGTTACTTCTTCTAGCTGTTGGCCAACGCTTCGCCGCGCGTATGCTTTCGACAGCGTTTCAGTCAGGGCAGATAGTGCCCATCCGTCGGCAGCGATATGGTGAATGATGAGGGCTATTCTCAGGCTTTTAGAACCGCGCGCGTAGAAGGCTTTGAGGGGCAGTTCTGCGCTGATATCTATCGTAAGTGGTAGAGACTGCACGAATTCGTAAGTGTCTTGTGTGTAAGGACGCTCGTGCAGTTGAACGATCTTGCGTAGCTCGGTTTCGGTCGCGGCAGCAAGGTGTAGGTTTCCTTCTGCATCGGCTCCGTAGCGTGAGTGCAAGCTCGGGTAGAGAGCCACTGTGTCTTGCAGCGCGAGCGTGAAAATCTCTAGGTCGGTCTCTAGCGGAGCGTCGAAAACCAGAGGGATTGTGTAAAGCGGTGAGGGTCCCTGTGCGCTTTCAATGAACCACAGGCGACGCTGCGCATCGGTGAGCGCCGGCGTCTGTTCTGCTACGGGCTCTTCTTTCGAAAGCGAGGATATCTTCAGACCCGGACATAACTGCGCCAGTGCTTCCACAGTGGAGGACGCAAAAATATCCTTGAGACCAAGTTCTTTGCATCCCAACTCTTTCAGACGGCCCAAGACGCGGGTCGCTGACAGAGAGTGCCCGCCGATGAGGAAGAGATCAGTGGCACTCGTCATCTCTTGGGCAAAGGTACCCGTAACTTCTGCAAAAATGTGCGAAACAGCCTGCTCTTCGTGGCTGAGCTGTTCCCACGAACGTCCTTGGCTGTAGATGCTCTGCGAGGGGGCAGGCAATCGTTTGCGGTCAACTTTTCCGCGCTCGGTCAGCGGCAAAGCGTCCAAAGCGATGAAAGCGATGGGCACAAAAGAAGCCGGTAGCTTTTCAAGAAGTAGGCCCCTTAAATGAGACCCCTCAAAATTGCGGGAGCTCACCAGATAGGCAACAAGGTAATCCCCCGCGCCTTCATTGCGTACGGTTACATATGCCTGATGCACGCCAGGAATATCGCCCAGTGCTCTTTCTACTTCAGCGGGCTCGATACGTACACCGTTCAAAGAAATCTGGTGGTCGCAGCGTCCTAAGAATTCAATGCTGTTCTGAAGGTCTCGCGATACAAGGTCTCCCGTTGAGTACAGGCGTCCCCAGCGTTCAGTGGTGATAAAGGATTGGGAGGTTTGCTCGGGGTTTTTGAGATAGCCTCGGGCAACAGAAGCGCCGCCCAATCGCAGCTCTCCCGGAACTAGAGCGGGGCATTCTTGCCCCCACGCTGAGGTAACCACAGCAAACTGGTGGGGGTAACTGCCACCGATGCTTGGTGAGGGATGGTCAGCAATGACTGCGTAGGTAGCATCAACGGTATTTTCTGTTGGCCCGTAAGAATTGACCGCGTAGATTTCAGGACGCTGGTGAAGCGAGCCCCACAGTGCATCGGGGCAACGGTCTCCACCGACGATGAGAGTGGTGGCGCCGCAAGCACCACCGAAAACATAGCCTTCTCGCATCAGTTCTTGAACCACAATGGGTGAGATATCTAGAACATCAATGCGGTGACCTTCAAGGTACGCCCGATGCGCTACAGCGTCCTTAAGAGTGTTCTCATCGGGTATGAACAGGCTGTGACCCCGCATAAAGAAGGCAAGGGGGCTCAACGCTGAGTCGAAAGCTAGCGAGTGTTCGTGAACGCATTTCAATGCCCGCGGTTCTCCTGCAGCTTCAAGAGCACGTGGTATATGAACCTCTTGTACGGTGCGCAGATAATTTGCAAGGTTACGACGTTCCACCACAACGCCCTTGGGCACACCGGTAGTGCCAGAAGTGAAGAGGATGTACGCTGCAGCATCGTCAGGAATCTCAGTGCCAGGTAACTCAAGATTATGGCCGAGGCTCTCATAGGATGCGGTTTCGTCCAGCACCACGATTGTCTTTTCCAAGCCCTTACATGAAGCCACAATTCCGTCCCGGTAGTTCCGAGTAGTTACGAGAATGTCAGGCTCAGCAATTTCTGCAATAGTCCTCAGTCTCTCAGCGGGCCACTGAATATCGGCAGGAATAAAGGTAATACCGCTCAGAATGCATGCCACGGGTGCCAAAACTGCCCAGCTACTGCGAGGAAGCGCCAACAGAGCGCTCCCACCGGGTGCTACGTGAGAGCGGAGCAGACGGCTCAACGCCGTAATTTCTTCCGTGGTCTGGTCTCCGGTGAGCTCACGATCCGGCGCAGACACGGCGATTCCTTCTGTCTGCCAGCATCCTAAAATCTCATTGAAAATATCGCAGTTTCCCGGCAACCACTCTGGAACCTCGGTAGGGCTGTCGATCAGCTCAATCTGACGCAGTTGCTTTTCTGCCGCTGATGCATCGAGTATTTGACGATAAATCACGTCAAACATCTGAGTGAGGCCCTGCGCTTGAGCCTCTGCCATAGCTCCCTGCGGAACTAACAAAGAAACCTCGTGCTCCTTAGAGGCAGTTGCACGAACATCAATGGTCAGAACATCAGCCGGCCCGTCCCAGACCGGCTCGGCATAGCCCACCGCATCACCAAAAACTAGCTTTTGCCCAAAAGGAACAATGTTCAACGCTGCCTCAACAAGTGGGGCATTTGCAGTCAATCCGCGATCACGACGAATACTCTCGTGACGATACTGCTGGTGTTTACCCATAGAAGCCCACAGGTCACCAACTTCTTCTAACGACTGTGCAACGGAAGAAGTAGCATCCAACTGGACCCTCAGCGGCAACTCATTTTGGGTGGTACACACTGTCCCCAGCAAAGCACGAGTAGAGCGCGCCATCATATGAATGCCGAGAATAACCTCATCCTTACGATTAATGGTGCTCACCAGGATGCTGGTCGCCAAGGCTAGATGTGTGGGTGAGATTCGGTGCGCGTAGCGTCCGGCGGACCACCGCGTATTGGTTGTAGATTCATGAGCCGGGGCAAGCACGCGCACGTCTTCTTCAGGTTCTTGACTCTTCCAGTACGCCTGGCTATCGGCGTCCGAAGAATTCTCCAGATCCTGCATAGACTGCGTATAGCGTTGCAGTACGGTATCAGACAGCCGATGCGGTTCTGTGGCATCTGCACCACCTGCTAGTAAGGAATACGCTGCGGCTAGCTCTTTACCTATCAAGGCAAATGCAAAGCCGTCAGCAGCTAAATGATGAACACGCAAAAACCAGCAAAATTCCGTCTCAGATACTTGGAATAAAATCGCGTGTGAAACCATCGACACAAACGGATCCAGAGGAACCTCAAGTGCTTGAGCGATCTTTTGATCCACAAACTTGCGCGGGTTTTCCTGGCCACGCGCATCGCACACCGTAGGTTCGGCTGTAGCTTTACCAGTTACCTCTACCTGTGGAAGATCTGCGCCATCGTCCGTTGCCAAACGCATCGTCAATGACGGTATGCCCGCAAGAACACGATGCGCAGCAGACCTGAGAATATCCACATCGAGTTCTCCCTCAATGCAAATTTTTTCAGCAACTCCGTATACACACGCATCATCTAATTGCTGTTGCGAAATCCAGATGCCTTGCTGTGCAGCAGTCATAGGGAAGGTTCGGGTAGACATAAAAATTTTCGCTCCGTTGTTGGTGGTTTCAAGTGGTGTAGCGCGAAACGTGCCACTATCAGCACGGTCATTTGTTCAATCTAAATGGCGCGGAGCCCACTGCCTGGGGTAGACAATAGGCTCCGCCCTATGAACTATTGGTGGTGATTATTGAGCGAATGACTGCTCAAGAGAATCGAGCATGATGTGCGCTGAGTAGTTATCAAGTCGGAAAGTTTCACCGGGAGTGTAGTAAACCTTGCCGTCTTTAACAGCTGCAGCGGTATTGAACGCTGGATCATTCTTAATCTGATCCTTAGCCACATCGTCTGCTGAGACAGCGATCCAGTTGTCGCCGGTCAAGCCTTTCTGCACGTTCTCCAGGGAGAGGTTGACAATATCTTGGCGGTCAGCGCCCATAGAGGTATCGCCCTTAACGTCCTCAGGAATCTCAGCCATAGTGAAGCCGAGGCTGGTCAAAATCTGCACCTGAGGAGCTTCTTCGGTGAGAGCAGCTGCGCCGGAACCATCACCGAAAACGATGAACGCTGAGGTGCTACCTTCAGGAACGGTAATCTTGTCTTTAACCTCGTTCAGACGGGTGTCGAAATCTTCGATAACTTTCTGCGCTTCTTCTTCGTGTCCGGTTGCCTCAGCGACCTTAGTGGTGACATCCTGCCATGAAGAACCGCTGTAGTCGATGACCAAAACCGGAGCAATCTTGCGTAGCTGGTCAACGCTATCCATCACCGAGTCACCGCTGTTCTTTGAGACGACGATGAGGTCGGGGCTGTACTCTGCTACCTTCTCAAGGTTGGGTGAGCTATTTTCGTAGAGTTTTTCGACGCCGGCGTCTTTAGCTTCTTGGCTCCACTGTGAGAAGAAGCCCTGATCATCGCTCAGTCCCTCAACGTTGGGCACGGTAGCAGCTGAAGCCACAACAGGAGCGCCCACAGCGAGCAAGCTACCCGTCAACGTAGTGGAAGTTGACACGATTTTCTCGGGTTTAGCATCTAACGTAAGTTCCCCGTCATCAGTTTGAAGAGTACGTGGCCAGCTACCCTCCGTTGCGTTCGATGCAGCGGAAGATTCTGCGGACTCTCCGCTCGGTGAGCAAGCGGTCACGAACAAGCCGACGAAGGCTACCAGTACCAGCGCGAGTACTGCGCGAAGGCGTGAGAAGGATAGTTTTTTCACAGGTTCAATCTTTCATGTGAGTTAGTGTTTGATGTGGTTCAAGTCTTTGAAAAAGCGGTTAACTTCCGTACGGAATAACCATGGGAGTGTTGGTAATGGGGTCGCTGATAATCTCAGATTGAAGATCAAAAATCGCCTCAATATTTTGCTGAGTCACAACCTCTGTTGGCCGCCCCTGAGCCTGAACGGATCCCTTTTTCATCGCGATAAGGTGGGTTGCATAGCGTGCGGCTTGATTGAGGTCGTGCAGCACAGCAACAATCGTTCGTCCTTCGTCACGGTGAAGCTTTTTGCACAGCTCAAGCACCTCAATTTGGTGTTTGAGATCCAAAAAAGTGGTGGGCTCATCGAGCAGGATTGTCTCGGTATCCTGCGCTAGCACCATTGCAATCCACACGCGCTGTCGCTGACCGCCGGAAAGCTCATCCACCGCAGCATCCGCAAGGTCAAGCGTGTTTGTCAGTTCCATGGCTCGATGTACCGCTTGAGCATCAGCAAGGCTCCACTGTTTCAGCAGGCTCTGGTGGGGTGCGCGTCCTTTGGCCACCAAATCTCGCACCAGCATCTTTTCTGGAGCAATAGCATTTTGCGGTAGCAGACCGACCGTTCGCGCAGCTTCTTTTGCTTTATAGCTTTCAAGTGCCTGCCCGTTGAGAGTGATAATTCCGCTCATTGGTTTGAGGATGCGTGCGAGCGCTTTGAGTAGCGTCGATTTTCCGCAGGCGTTGGGTCCCACAATGACGCTAAACTCACCCGCAGGAATGTTCAGGCTCAGCGACTGGCAAATCACTGATTCGTCGTAGCCCAGTGTGATGTTGTCGAGAGTAAAGCGTGCGTTCACAGTTTCTTTCTCGTTTCTGCGATCAAGAGTGCAAGGAAGTAAAGGCCGCCCAGTGCGGAGGTGACAATACCGACCGGTAGCGATTCGAGCACGGCTTGGCCCAGGACGTCTGCGGCAAGTAGCAGTAGCGATCCGGTAAGCGCTGATGCTACGAGCGGAGCGACGTAGCTACGACACAGAGACCGGGCGATGTGCGGGGCTAAGAGAGCTATAAATGAGATGGGTCCTGCCACGACCGTGGCGAGGGCGACCAGGGCGACGCCGGTGAGAACCATCAGAGCCTGGATTCTTTGCATCGGTAAACCGAGAGTGGTTCCCAGTTCGTGTCCGAGAGAAAGGGTTTCTAATGATTGTGAAAACCCTAGTGCGAGCAAACTTATCAGAGCTATTCCCGCTAAAGACCACCCTGCGGTGTCCCAGCCAACGCTGGCAAAGGTTCCGGTTACTGCTTTGAGGGCGCCGTATGCGGTATCGGAGTCTGCTTGGACAATCAACCAGCGGTTAAAAGAGCCCAGCATAGAACTCACCGCGATACCGCCAAGTATCAGGCGCAAGCCGCCAAAGCCGCCTTTGAATGACAGAGCATAAACAATAGCGCCGGCTAGCAGACCGCCCACCAGAGCAAAAGACGTCACGGACGCCAGCGAGGCGCCTGCCACGATAACCGCGACAAGGATCCCGGTCTGCGCACCCATGGTAAAGCCGATGAGGTCGGGACTCCCCAACGGATTCCTGGTGAGTGTTTGAAAAATTGCGCCTGAAATTCCCAGGGCACCGCCCACCACTACTGCGGCAAGGATGCGGGGAGCACGCCACTGTACAAGAATCATCCGTTGACCGGGGGTTCCGCCGCCCATCAAAACCTCCGCGACCTTGAAATGATTCAAAGAACTACCACCAACACCCAGAGCCCAGAGACCCGTTGCCACAACGGATAGCAGTAGCACCGCGGTTATCACGGCGGTTCGGCGGCGGATCAGCACGCTTCGAGAACCGGCTCTCAGCCACACATCGCGAGGTGGATTTTCTACAAACGCAGAAACTTGAGCTTTGTTCATCGCTTGATTCCCCGCATCTTGTAGACCAGAAGTAATAGAACCGGCGAGCCAACGAACGCCGTCAGCAAACCTACCTGCATTTCTGCAGGACGCACTAACACGCGTCCTAGGATGTCTGCGCTCAAGACCAAGACTGGCCCAAGCACGGCGCAGGTGGCGATAATCCAGCCGCGGTGGGCTCCCACCAGTACTCCAGCAAAGTAGGGCACCATCAGTCCTACAAAACCGATAGGGCCGGCTGCCGCTGTAGCTACAGCGCACAGGAGCGTCAACGCTAAAAGCGCTAATGCACGGACCGTTTTCACACGAGTGCCGAGAGCTGTTGCCGCATCGTCGCCTAACGCCAGTGCCGAGAGGCCCGGCACAATGGATGCGATAATCCCCAGTCCTGCAAGCGCAGGCACTAGCAGTCCGAGCAGGGAAATATCGGTACGGGTGAGTGCGCCAACATCCCAGAATCTAAAGGTGTTGAAAGCTGTTGGATTAATCATCAGCAAAGCGCTGGTTGCACCACCTGCTGCGGTAGAAAACGCCACGCCTGCCAGCACTAACCGCACCGGTGTTCCGCCGTACGGGCCAGCATTGCCCACAAGGTACACAATCAGCGAAGCGATGCATGCCCCCGCCAATGCCAAGAAGAACTGAGCAACCGTACTGTGCGCAGCAAAAACCGCAGCTCCCACAGCTATAGCAAGGGACGCTCCCGCATTCACTCCCAGCAAGCCCGGATCGGCTAAGGGATTACGGGTGACGGCCTGCATCACTGCCCCAGCAACCGCTAAACATACCCCCACGAGCACCCCTAAAAGCGTTCTGGTTTTCCGCAGTTCGTTGACGATATAGCTATCGTTCGAGCCATCAGGATGCTGCAGATAGGTCAGAACAGACTCAACGGATATGTGCGAGGATCCCACCAGGAATGAGCCAACGATGCACAAAAACAGCAACGCGCATCCCACGGCGAGCACAGCGATCCGACGAGAGAGTCGAGAGCTGGGGGCACTGGCTTGCGGTTCCAATGTCATGGCGAACGTTTCCTCAAAAAAAATTAAGTCATAAAAAGCTGACCTATTTTTATTAGGTCAGCCTTAGTTATAGCATAGCTATGTCTTAATGTGTATTTAAGCTTCCCTTAAAGTTAAAAATTGAGCGAAAGATTGACCTCATGACGCGTCTAACTGCGGCAGAAAAACAGTGGCTTCAAACCGTCAACCAGCACACCTTCACACCACCGCCTCCCCCGCAATTAGAGGCCGCCCAGGTCAAAGCTCTCATCGAATCCGAGATAGCTGACGGAAAATCATTAGAAATACTCTGGGGAATCTCGATTAATGAGACTCAAGAAGCTGGCACCCGGGCACTTCAGTTGATTTACCCTGCGCAAAGTACAGATGAAAGAATGATCTTTGTGCTGGATACCGTCACCCACATGCACAAACACGACATGACACCCCTCATCCTTCAGCAGATAGAGGTTGAAGGAACTCCAGCACACGCAGCTGTTTTCCAAGTACCCTCGGATATTGTGAGCACCGCAGGCATGATAAGAACCAGCCAGTCCGAGCTTGATGCAATCACGGATCGAGGTCAGTGGCGGGAGCTTTTCAGCCGCACCGAGCCCCTTAGCGCGCGCGGTCAAGATCTTCCCTCCCACGTGAGGACTTCTGTGATTACCGCAGAATCTAGCGTCCTCGAACTTCTACCGCCTGCAGATTCCGCCCCTGATCTTTCCTCTACCTCTTTTACGCTTCCTGACCTCGCAGAGCCAGTTCAGGTCGCGCTCTATACGCCCGAAGCACCTGAACACTTAGTAATAGCGCTAGATGGCGATCAGCACCTTTCCAACGGACTGCTCAACTCCCTAGAAGAAACTCCTTTTTCTGCCACAACAGCGGTGCTCTTTTTGTGGGCGGAAGGCCCTTTCGATCGAGCAAAACTTTTTGCAGAGAGAGACCTGTTTGCGGCACTACTTCAGCAACATGTCTTGCCATGGGCACAAAGCCTCACAGTTCTTCCGGATGCGACGCACCGCATCATCGCGGGTGGCTCGCTGGGTGGTTTAGCTGCAGCCGAGCTATGCAGATATTACCCTCACATCGCTCGATGCGCCACCGTGCAGTCAGCCTCCTGGTGGTGGAACAACCTTTCGAACGACATCACCGAAGGAACCCTGCTGGTCGAATGGAAAAAGGCAGATACAACGCCTTTAGATATCAATCTGTTTGTAGAGGTCGGCGCATACGAAGGATATTTACTGTCATGGAACAGGGCCTTTAGAAAGGTTCTTCAAGAACAAGGCATTACGCATACCTACCGGGAATATTCAGGAGGGCACGATTACGCCTGTTGGAGCCGGGGAATCGTAGATTCGCTTCATTATTTCACCCAGAAATAAAACGTGGCCTCTTACCCAAAAAGGGAAGAGGCCACTGCTTTACCTTATTCTCGCAACTGGCTATCTAGGTATTGAGCGGTAGGGTTCGCTAATAAATCAGTGAACTCCACGCTAATACCAATCTCCTCCAAGTCATCGATAAGAGCAAACGCGCTCATAGAATCAAGCCCCACGGTAAACAAGTCAGTTTCAGGCTGGGACACAATTTTCTCAAGCCCCATGGGGTCTTTAATGTGACGCTCCAAAACATTTATCAGCTCATTGTTAGGCATGATTCTCCTTATTCTGTAGTACATGATCTAATACGGCAGCTCGAACATCACGGCGGGAAATTTTGCCAACGTTAGTCAGCGGTAACGCGTCCATGACTTCTACCAGTTCAGGGAATTTATATGGAGTCACCTGCCGTTCAGCAAAATACTCGCGCATGGCACTCACGGGAGATTCGCCGAAGTCTGCATCCGGCTGAGGAACAACAACCAAGTAGATGCGCTCCCCCACCGCCTCATCAGGTAGCCCCACCGCAACCGCGTCGTATACGTGCGGATGCGTCAGAGCGACATCCTCGATTTCATCCACCGCAATTTTTTCTCCGTTGCGATTAATCTGATCTTTAGCCCGGCCTGTGACCTCAATATCGCCAGTGGGATGCAGTCGCACAATGTCACCGGTGCGATAGAAACCATCTTCCGTAAAGCTTTTCACGTTAATGTGAGGTTCGTTGTAATACCCGCGAATCGTGTAGGGACCACGAGTCAGCAAATGACCCGATTCTCCCTCTGCAACCGGCACATCATTATCGTCAACCACACGGATCTCATCGAACTCGCTCATCGGGCGTCCTTGAGTATGCAGCCTCATCTCATCACTATCATCAGCTCTCGTGTAATTCACGAGGCCCTCTGCCATCCCGAAAACCTGTTGCAGTTTTCCGTGGAGCACAGGCGTAATCTGCTCTGCAACGGACGGCAGTAGTTTTGCGCCCCCAATTTGAATCAGTTCTAAGGTTTCTAGGTTGGGTTGACGCTTAGGAGCGGAAGCCAACCACGCCTGAGCGAGAGGCGGCACAAGTTGCACCACCCTCACTTTTTCTTGCTCGATTAAAGTAAATGCAGTTTTCGGGCTAGGATCGGCCGCAAAGACAATGGTGCTACCGGTGTATATTGCCCCTAAAATGCCCGCGGAGCTCATGGCGAAGTTGTGAGAGGCAGGCAAAACAACTAGCAGGGTACTTTCCTGATTCAGCTGACAGATCTTCGCCGACTGACGCACCGAATACAAATAATCAGCGTGAGTTCTAGGGATGAGCTTGGAAAGCCCCGTGGTGCCACCTGAAAGCTGCAAGAAGGCAACCTGCTCGCTCTTTCGCGTCCTATCAGTATTGATGACGGGCTGTGCAGGGGTGAAAGATTCAGACTTCTCCGTATCATAGGGCAAGGATGCGTCGATACCGGCTAACCTACGGCATTGCTGGTCCTGCACAGCCGAGGCGACTGACCGGTGTAGCTGCTGAAAATCTGCACCGGTAGTGCGCGAAGAAAATACATGCGCTGAAGCATCAGATTTTATAGCAAAGTGAATTAGATCCGATGCCCGATGAGCAGGAAGACAAAAGACGGGAATTCCCCCAGCCCAAAAAATACCTAATAAATACACGAGGTATTCGGCGATATTAGGTAATTGAAGCAGGACGCGATCCCCCGGCCGCACACCGGCGTCTCGCACACGAGCCGCAGCCAGCAGCGCCTGTTCCCGCAGCTCTGCATACGTCAGCCTCGCCACCAGATCGGACTCACCTTGTGACATCTTTTGATGCGAGACCGCAATGACAGCTAGATTTTCTGCAGAGTCCGTGCAAGAGGTTTCAAGAAATTCGGGAATGGTCTCATCAACCCACATCCCTGCTTTTCGATAGCGTTCAGCAAATTCATCGGGGTAAGGAGCAACCGGTAGAAGCGACGGAGTTTCACACACAGTAATGGTTCTTTCGCTAGATAAGTGCAAAGAGGGCAAAATCTATGCAAAACACGGCATTTACCGACTGATTTAGCCCTAGCAAATCTTTTACTAAGCCTTACCTTATCTTTAAGTAAGTTATACTTCAATTTCTACCGTTTGGCCCACTGGATTAAAACAAAAAGGCTCCTTCCACTTTCGTGGAAGGAGCCTTTTTAGCTCATGTTCTAGTAGAGAACGAAAAGGGCTTACTTAGCCTTTTCGATGATCTCTACCACGCGCCAGCGCTTTGACGCTGACAGCGGGCGAGTCTCTGCCAAACGAACCAAGTCACCGATACCAGCAGTGTTCTGCTCGTCGTGTGCCTTGATCTTTGAGCTACGGCGCATAACCTTGCCGTACAGTGCGTGCTTAACGCGATCCTCGACCTCAACGACTACAGTCTTGTCCATTTTGTCGGACACTACGTAGCCACGGCGAGTCTTGCGGTAGCCGCGCTCTTCAGTCTTTACTTCACTCACTTGACTTAACCTTCGGTTGAGGGACGAATACCGAGCTCACGCTCACGCAGCACGGTGTAAATGCGTGCAATATCGCGCTTGACGGTACGGATACGACCGGGGTTTTCAAGCTGGCCGGTGGCTGCCTGGAAACGGAGGTTGAATAGTTCCTCCTTCGACTTGCGCAGCTCGTCAGCCAGGTTCTCGTTGGAGAGCTCTGCGAGCTTGTCGATGTTCAGATCCTTTGATCCAACTGCCATTTCTTATTCACCACCTTCGCGACGCACAACGCGTGCCTTCATCGGGAGCTTGTGGATTGCGAGGCGCATAGCTTCGCGTGCCACTTCTTCGGATACACCGGAGAGTTCAAACATGACTCGACCGGGCTTTACATTTGCGACCCACCATTCGGGTGAACCCTTACCGGAACCCATACGGGTTTCAGCAGGCTTCTTGGTCAACGGACGGTCGGGGTAAATGTTGATCCAGACCTTACCGCCACGCTTGATGTGACGGGTCATAGCAATACGTGCAGCCTCAATCTGACGGTTGGTCACGTATGCAGGGCTCAGTGCCTGGATGCCCCACTCACCAAAGGTAACCTCGGTGCCGCCCTTGGCGAGACCGTTACGCTTGGGGTGGTGTTGCTTGCGGTACTTTACTCGACGGGGAATAAGCATTTATGCCTCACCGTTTTCTGCAGTCTTTGCTTCAGTGTTTGCTGAAGCGTTGTCGTTACGACGTTCACGACGAGGACCACGGTTGCCACCACGACGGCGGTCACCATCACGGCCACCACGGCCGCCACGACGGTTACCTGCAGCCTGCTGTGCAGCCAGTTCCTTGTCGGTCAGGTCGCCCTTGTAGATCCATACCTTAACACCGATGCGACCGAAGGTGGTCTTAGCTTCGAAGAAGCCGTAGTCGATGTTTGCACGCAGGGTGTGCAGGGGTACACGACCTTCGCGGTAGAACTCTGAACGTGACATTTCAGCGCCACCGAGGCGGCCTGAGCACTGGATACGAATACCCTTAGCGCCTGCGCGCTGTGCTGACTGAATTGCCTTCTTCATTGCGCGGCGGAATGCCACACGTGAAGCGAGCTGCTCTGCGATGCCCTGTGCAACAAGCTGTGCTGACAGGTCAGGCTGTGCAACTTCGAGGATGTTCAGCTGAATCTGCTTACCGGTGAGCTTTTCCAGCTCGCCGCGAATACGATCAGCTTCTGCACCGCGGCGACCGATAACGATACCGGGGCGTGCAGTGTGGATGTCCACACGTACGCGGTCACGGGTACGCTCGATTTCTACCTTTGCGATACCTGCGCGCTCCATGCCCTTGGACAGGAGTTCGCGAATCTGAACGTCTTCTTTTACGAAGTCAGCGTAACGTTCGCCAGGCTTGTTGGAGTCTGCGAACCACTTTGAAACGTGTCCGGTGGTGATGCCCAGTCGGAAACCGTTCGGGTTAATTTTCTGACCCATTTAGCGGCCCTCCTCCTCTGACGGGGTCGCAACAACCACGGTGATGTGGCTGGTGCGCTTGTTGATGCGGAATGCGCGACCCTGTGCACGAGGCTGAAAACGCTTCATGGTGGGTCCTTCATCCACAAATGCTTCGCTGATGAACAGCTCTTCTTCCTTGAAGGAAACGCCTTCAGCGTTTGCCTTCTGGCGAGCGTTTGCAACAGCTGATGCAACGATCTTGTACACCGGTTCTGAAGCGCCCTGAGGAGCGAACTTCAAAATTGCCAGAGCCTCTTCCGCTTGCTTACCACGGATCAGGTTGACGACTCGGCGTGCCTTCATAGGCGTAACGCGTACATAGCGCGCTGATGCCTTGGCTTCCATGCCTATCTCTCTTTCGTCTTTGCCGAAAGGGTTACGAGACTAAATCGGTATAACCGACTTAGCGACGCTTACCCTTACGGTCGTCCTTCACATGGCCACGGAAAGTACGGGTGGGCGCAAACTCGCCGAGCTTGTGTCCAACCATTGACTCGGTAATGAATACCGGTACGTGCTTACGTCCGTCGTGCACTGCGATGGTATGTCCGAGCATGTCGGGGATAATCATCGAGCGGCGGGACCAAGTCTTAATTACATTCTTGGTACCCTTCTCGTTCTGAGCTGCAACCTTCAAGAAAAGGTGCTGATCAACGAAAGGGCCCTTCTTCAAACTACGAGGCATGTTTCAGGCTCCTTAGCGCTTCTTGCCAGTACGACGGCGACGAACAATGAGCTTGTCGCTTTCCTTGTTGGGACGACGGGTACGACCCTCGGGCTTACCGTTGCGGTTAACCGGGTGACGGCCACCTGAGGTCTTACCTTCACCACCACCGTGGGGGTGGTCAACCGGGTTCATAACGACACCACGAACGGTCGGGCGGATGCCCTTCCAGCGGTTACGTCCTGCTTTACCCCAGTTGATGTTTGACTGCTCTGCGTTGCCAACTGCACCAACAGTTGCGCGGCAGCGAACGTCAACATTGCGGATTTCGCCTGAAGGCAGACGCAACTGAGCGTACTTGCCTTCCTTAGCCACGAGCTGGATTGATGCGCCAGCTGAGCGGCCCATCTTAGCGCCGCCACCGGGGCGAAGCTCTACAGCGTGGATAACGGTACCAACGGGGATATTACGCAACGGCAGGTTGTTGCCGGGCTTTATATCTGCGCTGGGACCTGATTCAACAACGTCGCCCTGCTTGAGACGGTTAGGAGCGATGATGTAACGCTTGGTGCCGTCTACGTAGTGCAGAAGTGCGATGCGAGCGGTACGGTTGGGATCGTACTCGATGTGTGCAACGCGTGCGTTTACGCCGTCCTTGTCGTGACGACGGAAGTCGATCAGACGGTACTGGCGCTTGTGTCCGCCACCCTTGTGACGGGTGGTGATGCGACCGGTGTTGTTACGGCCGCCCTTTTTAGGAAGCGGGCGAACCAGGGACTTTTCCGGGGTTGAGCGAGTGATTTCTGCGAAATCTGCAACGCTCGAGCCACGGCGGCCCGGGGTCGTCGGCTTGTGCTTACGAATACCCATTTAGATATTTTTCCTTCGCTAAAGTGGTCTCCGCGGGCCTTATGCCTGCGGACCGCCGAAGATGTCGATGGTGCCTTCTTTGAGGGTCACAATCGCACGCTTGGTGTTCTTGCGAGCACCCCAGCCGAAACGGGTGCGCTTGCGCTTACCTGCACGGTTGGCGGTGTTTACTGAAGCAACCTTTACATCGAAAATAGTTTCGATAGCCTGCTTGATTTCCAGCTTGTTTGAGCTGGGGTCAACCAGGAAGGTGTACTTACCTTCATCGAGCTGTGAGTAGCTCTTTTCTGACACGACGGGTGCAATAACAACGTCGCGGGGATCTTTGTAAGTCAGGACGCTCATTACTTAGCGGCCTCCTTCTTAGCCTTAGAAGCAACTGCGACGAATACGTCAAATGCATCCTTGGTGAATACAACGTCATCTGAAACCAGAACATCGTAGGTGTTCAGCTGGTCAGCGTAGAGAACGTGTACGTTTTCAAGGTTACGAGCTGACAATGCAACAACGTCTTCCTTGCGATCGATAACAACGAGAGCGTTCTTACGATCTGAGATTGATGCAAGTGCTGCCTTTGCTGCCTTGGTTGAGGGCTTGGTGCCTTCTACCAGGGTTTCAACAACGTGAACGCGACCGTTACGTGCGCGGTCTGAAAGTGCGCCACGGAGTGCAGCTGCAATCATCTTCTTGGGGGTACGCTGTGCGTAGTTACGCGGAGTAGGACCGTGTACAACGCCACCGCCAGTCATATGCGGTGCGCGGATTGAGCCCTGACGTGCACGGCCGGTACCCTTCTGCTTGAAGGGCTTACGACCTGCGCCGGAAACTTCGCCGCGGTTCTTAGTCTTGTGAGTGCCCTGGCGTGCTGCTGCAAGCTGTGCAACAACTACCTGGTGAAGCAGAGGCACTGATGCCTGTGCGTCGAACAGGTCTGCGGGCAAATCTACCTTGAGGGTCTTAACAGCCATTGTAATTAGGCTCCCTTCACAGCAGTGCGAACCAGAACAACGCCGCCCTTAGGACCGGGGATTGCACCCTTGATCAAAAGTACGTTGTTTTCTGCGTCTACACCCTGGATAGTCAGGTTCATGGTAGTGTGACGTGCTGCGCCCATACGGCCAGCCATACGCATACCCTTGAACACACGTGCGGGGTATGATGCGCCACCAATTGAACCGGGCTTACGGTGATTCTTGTGAGCACCGTGTGATGCGCCTACGCCTGCGAAGCCGTGACGCTTCATGACGCCTGCGAAGCCCTTACCCTTGGTCTTGCCAACTACGTCAACCTTCTGACCTGCTTCGAAGAGCTCTACGGTCAGTTCCTGACCGAGGGAGTACTCAGCAGCATCTGAGGTGCGGAGTTCAACGAGGTGACGGCGAGGAGTTACGCCAGCCTTCTCGAAGTGACCAGCCAAAGGCTTGGTTACCTTGCGAGCTTCAATAGCGCCGAAACCGATCTGAACAGCTTCGTAGCCGTCGGTTTCTGCATTGCGCAGCTGGGTTACTACGTTGGAATCGGCCTTGACGACAGTAACCGGCACGAACTTGCCGTTTTCGTCCCAGACCTGGGTCATGCCAAGCTTGGTGCCGAGCAGGCCCTTCACCTGGCGTTCGAATTTGTTAGTCATTTTTGAGACGATCCTCTTACAGCTTGATTTCGATGTTCACGTCTGCCGGAAGGTCAAGACGCATAAGTGCATCAACAGCCTTCGGAGTCGGATCAACCACGTCGATAAGACGCTTGTGAGTACGCATTTCGAAATGCTCGCGGCTGTCCTTGTACTTATGGGGTGAACGGATAACTACGTAAACGTTCTTTTCGGTCGGCAGCGGCACGGGGCCAACTACTGTAGCGCCTGCGCGCGTAACCGTCTCAACGATTTTCCGAGCTGATGAGTCAATAACCTCGTGGTCATATGACTTCAGACGGATGCGGATTTTCTGTCCCGCCATCTGTCGGACTCTCTTTCTGAAGTACTTCCCTGTAACGGAGCGTTTGCTCCTTATTGTGGCGCTTTATAAGGAAAAGAACTAACGAAACTTCGAGAAGTTCTTTTGCGCCGCTTCAATCAGACTGAATCCGAGGTTTCGGGTTCCTCAACCTGTTGAAGCACCGACCCCCGCGCTCGGGCGTGTCGCATAAAACCTGCTAAACATTTTCCGAGCACATTTAGAATCGGGTCATATTTGGGCTTATCTGGCATCCATTCTTGTGAGAATTTTTGCTCGTATACAGCGATAAGCGCTTGAACAACGTTTACTATCTTGCCAGATACCCCATATGAACGCAACACATATATGAACCAAGTGGTTAGAGACACAAAGAAGCTATTCTCAGATTTTCAGAATGACTCCCCTATTCGCTTAGCTAAGGTTCTTTCGTAGATACAAAAAATGGGACGTCACCATCACTGGCAACGCCCCATTTCCTACTCGTCTAACATTTATTGCGCTTCTACGCGACGCTCAGCTTCAGCTTGGGTTTCGCCACCCAATCGAACAGCACGCTTTGAGCCCATCAGGTCAATAACAAAACCGATAATTCCACCGATGACAGTGGGAACCACCCAGCCCAGTTGCTGGGCGTGCCCCGGTGACCAATCAATGGCAGAAGCAATGACGTTTGCTCCAATCCCGAGGCTCTCCAGCGTCATGAGACCCGCCCACACAATGGAGACAATCAAAGCCAGTTTAAAGGTCATGTTCAGACGTCGCCCCGTCAACGGTTCAACCAGCGTCAAGAAAATGAGAGTAATTGCTGAAGGGTACAAGAAACCAATAATTGGCCCAGCAATGGCAATCACAGTTTCAAGACCGGTGGTTGATACTACGAACGCAATGAGAGTAAAAATGATCAACCATGCACGGTAAGACACCTTCGTGAACAATGTAGCAAAGAACTCTGAACATGCACCCAGCAGTCCAACTGCGGTTGTCATGCAAGCAAGCAAGACGATGAGTCCAAAGACAACCGCTCCTGCGCCGCCCATGAGGATGTTAGATGCCTCAGCCAGCAGAGTAGCTCCATCGCTAAAGGTTTGCCCGTTAGGCATACGGTGTCCGATAACGCCCAAACCTAAGTAGACAGCACCGAGAATAAGACAAGCGATAATTGCTGATTTAAGGACGCTGCTCACCAGCTGGGGTCCACGTGGTACGCCTTTTTCACGAATCGAGCTGACAACTACAATTCCAAAAGCCAGACCAGCCAACGAGTCCATCGTCAGATATCCCTCCACAAAACCTGTTGCATAGGGTAGAGACTGAAAATCCTCAGCGGGCGCAGCGGGCGCACTCGTCATCTTTACAAGCGCCATCACAATGAGCACCAAAAGCAATATGAGCAATGCGGGTGTCAAATATTTACCCAAGCGGTCGACAATACCGGTGGGCTCGAATGCTAACGCCAAAGCAATAGCAAAGAAGACCGCAGAAAAAACGATTCGCGATCCCCAAGAATCCCATCCAAAATTTGGGGTCACAATAGTTGAAAAGCTTACTGTCGCGGTACGAGGTAGAGCGTAAAAGGCACCAATTGAGAGGTAAACAAGGACCGGGAAAATCAGACCAAATACTTTGCCGCCTCGCAAAGTGAGTGAACGAATATCGCTTCCAGTGATAGCAATAGCAATCACCGCTAGAGCAGGCAGTAGGACGCCGGTCGTCAGAAAGCCCAAAATAGCCGGGGGAAAATTATCCGCTGCTTGAGCACCAAGAACTGGCGGGAAAATCAGGTTTCCGGCACCGAAAAACATCGAAAAAAGCATCATCGCAGCAACGATGATAATTCCGTTATTTCCCTTTGCACGAGAAGAATCTGAATGAGACATAAGGTTGATCCTCAGTAAATTGATAATGCCCTACAACCCTAGTCCCTAAAACAAATGAATAGCTTACTTTGAGGGCTCTCATTCAAGAATCCAGGTTTGACATTCCTCACGTTCTTAAAATTCATAGAATGGCACGCAATTTTGACTTTAAACAAAAGTGGAGCCCGTAACTGTTGCTACGGACTCCACCTAGAAAGATCAACCTAAGTTCTGAGGTTCACATTCTCTAAGATTCGCTCAATTACTTGATGATCTTGGTAACGCGACCTGAACCAACGGTGCGGCCACCCTCACGGATAGCGAAGCCGAGGCCCTCTTCCATTGCGATTTCCTGGATGAGCTCAACGGTCATCTCGGTGTTATCGCCAGGCATAACCATTTCGGTACCCTCGGGAAGAGTGATAACGCCGGTTACGTCAGTGGTACGGAAGTAGAACTGAGGACGGTAGTTTGAGTAGAAGGGGTTGTGGCGGCCACCCTCATCCTTTGAAAGGATGTAAACGTTTGCCTCGAACTGAGTGTGGGGGGTGATTGAGCCGGGAGCTACAACAACCTGACCACGCTCAACGTCGTCACGCTTCAGACCACGAAGAAGCAGACCACAGTTCTCGCCTGCCCATGCTTCGTCGAGCTGCTTGTGGAACATCTCGATACCGGTAACGGTGGTCTTCTGGATGGGGCGGATACCAACGATCTCAACCTCAGAGTTGATCTTGAGGGTACCACGCTCTGCACGGCCGGTAACAACGGTACCGCGACCGGTGATGGTGAAAACGTCCTCGATAGGCATGAGGAAGGGCTTGTCGGTTTCACGAACAGGATCCGGAATGTAGTTGTCAACTGCATCCATGAGTTCTTCAACCTTAGCTACCCACTCAGCGTCGCCTTCAAGAGCCTTGAGAGCTGAAACGCGGATAACGGGAGCGTCGTCGCCGTCGAATTCCTGTGATGACAGAAGGTCGCGAACTTCCATTTCAACGAGGTCGAGAAGTTCTTCGTCCTCAACCATATCTGACTTGTTAAGTGCAACAAGCAGGGTGGGAACGCCAACCTGACGAGCAAGAAGAACGTGCTCGCGGGTCTGTGCCATGGGGCCGTCGGTAGCTGCAACCACGAGGATTGCGCCGTCCATCTGAGCCGCACCGGTGATCATGTTCTTGACGTAGTCAGCGTGGCCGGGAGCGTCAACGTGTGCGTAGTGGCGCTTCTCGGTCTGGTACTCGATGTGAGCAATGTTAATGGTAATACCGCGCTGGCGCTCTTCAGGAGCGGAGTCGATCATACCGAAGTCGCGCTGCTCGTTCAGGTCCGGGTACTTGTCAGCCAGAACCTTGGAGATTGCAGCGGTAAGGGTGGTCTTACCGTGGTCAACGTGACCAATGGTACCAACGTTTACGTGAGGCTTGGAGCGCTCGAACTTAGCCTTAGCCAAGGGTGTTCCTCCTAGAACAGTTTTGAATACATGCTGCGGTTTCAACAACCGGCGCAACCCGTATGAAAACGGTCTAGCCATAACAATAGCGGATTACGCCGGCATGTTGAAACTGGATGATGTACTCAAAGTATCATTTTTGTGAAATTTAAGTGTGACTTTACAGCGTTTCGCTCATAAAGTCACGGGCAATGAGATTTTACTCTCCGCCACGAGCCTTCTGAATGATTTCGTCGGCAACAGCCTTCGGAACCTCAGAGTAGCTATCGAAGGTCATGGTATATACTGCACGACCCTGGGTCTTTGAACGCAGGTCACCGATGTAACCGAACATTTCTGACAGCGGCACGTGTGCGTGAACAATCTTCACACCTGCAGCGTCTTCCATGGACTGAATCTGACCACGGCGTGAGTTCAAGTCACCGATAACGTCACCCATGTATTCCTCAGGGGTACGAACTTCAACAGCCATCAGCGGTTCGAGGAGAACCGGGTTAGCGCGCTTAGCGCCTTCCTTGAAGACCATTGAGCCTGCGATCTTGAACGCCATTTCAGATGAGTCAACATCGTGGTAAGCGCCATCAATCAAGGTTGCCTTTACACCAACAACGGGGTATCCAGCGAGGATACCGAGCTGCATAGCGTCCTGGATACCAGCGTCAACGGAGGGGATGTATTCGCGGGGAACACGACCACCGGTAACGACGTTATCGAACTCGTAAAGCTCTTCTGCATCCAGTGCGATAGGTTCGAATGAAACCTGAACCTTCGCGAACTGACCGGAACCACCGGTCTGCTTCTTGTGGGTGTAGTCGACCTTTTCGACCTTCTTCTTGATGGTCTCACGGTAAGCAACCTGAGGCTTACCGATGTTAGCCTCAACCTTGAATTCGCGCTTCATGCGGTCAACGATGATGTCGAGGTGAAGCTCACCCATACCACCGATTTCGGTCTGACCGGTTTCTTCGTTCAGTGAAACGGTGAAGGTGGGGTCTTCCGCAGACAGCTTCTGAATAGCGGTTGACATCTTCTCCTGGTCACCCTTGGTCTTGGGCTCAACAGCCACGAAGATCACGGGAGCAGGGAAGGACATTGACTCAAGAACGATGGGATTAGCCATATCGCACAGAGTATCACCGGTGGTGGTGTCTTTCAGACCGATAGCAGCGTAGATGTGACCTGCCTGGATCTCATCAACAGGGTTTTCCTTGTTGGAGTGCATCTGGAAGAGCTTACCGATGCGTTCCTTCTTACCCTTGGTTGAGTTCTGAACCTGCTGACCTGATGATGCCTTACCTGAGTAAACGCGGATGTAGGTGAGCTGGCCGTAGAAGGGGTGTGCCGCAACCTTGAAGGCGAGAGCTGAGAACGGCTCATCGCTTGAAGGCTTACGAGTCATCTCCTTCTCTTCGTCCTTGGGGTCGTGACCGATCATCGGGGGCACGTTCAAGGGTGAAGGCAGGTAATCGATAACAGCGTCGAGCATGGGCTGTACGCCGCGGTTCTTGAATGCTGAACCACAGAATACGGGGTATGCTTCGTTGTTAACGGTCAACTGACGGACGCCAGCCTTGAGTTCCTCGATGGAAAGCTCGCCTTCTTCAAGGTACTTTTCCATGAGTTCTTCTGATGCCTCGGCTACGTTTTCAACGAGCTCTGCACGGTACTGCTCAGCGCGTTCCTGAAGTTCTTCAGGGATTTCACGGGTCTCGTATGAAGCACCCATGGTAACGTCGCCCTTAGCATCGCCAGGCCATACAAATGCCTGCATGGTCAGCAAGTCAACAACGCCAACGAAGTCGTTTTCAGCACCGATGGGGAGCTGCATAACGAGGGGCTTAGCGCCGAGACGCTTAACGATGGTGTCTACGGTGAAGTAGAAGTCAGCACCCAGCTTGTCCATCTTGTTGACGAAGCAGATACGAGGAACTTCGTACTTATCAGCCTGACGCCATACGGTCTCTGACTGGGGTTCTACACCCTCTTTACCATCGAATACAGCAACTGCGCCGTCCAAAACGCGCAGTGAACGCTCAACCTCAACAGTGAAGTCAACGTGGCCGGGGGTATCGATGATGTTGATCTGGTTGTTCTTCCAGAAACAGGTGGTAGCAGCAGAAGTAATGGTAATACCACGTTCCTGCTCCTGTGCCATCCAGTCCATGGTTGAAGCACCATCGTGGGTTTCACCAATCTTATGGTTAATACCGGTGTAGAACAAAATACGTTCAGTAGTGGTGGTCTTACCAGCGTCAATGTGCGCCATAATACCAATGTTGCGGACCTTATTAAGGTCGGTAAGCACGTCTTGTGCCACTTGTCTCTCCCTTTGTGAAGATACTTTGAAAGCCTGCCAGATTCATATATCAAATCTGGCAGGCTACTCAAAGAATTACCAGCGGTAGTGTGCGAAGGCCTTGTTAGACTCAGCCATCTTGTGTACGTCTTCGCGACGCTTCACAGCGGCACCGAGACCGTTGGACGCATCCAAGATCTCGTTCATCAGACGTTCAGTCATGGTCTTTTCGCGGCGGACCTTTGAGAAGCCAACGAGCCAGCGAAGTGCAAGCGCAGTTGCGCGACCTGCACGAACCTCAACCGGAACCTGGTAAGTTGCGCCACCAACACGGCGTGAGCGCACTTCCAGTGAAGGCTTGACGTTGTCCATAGCCTTCTTCAAGGTTACTACGGGATCAGAGCCGCTCTTCTGAGCAACACCTTCGAGTGCACCGTAAACAATGCGCTCAGCGGTTGATTTCTTACCGTCAACCAGAACCTTGTTAATGAGCTGAGTTACCAGCGGTGAACCGTAAACCGGATCATTGACGAGAGGACGCTTGGGAGCGGGACCCTTACGAGGCATTACTTCTTCTCCTTCTTAGCGCCGTAGCGTGAACGAGCCTGACCACGGCCCTTAACACCCTGGGTATCCAGAGCGCCACGAACGATCTTGTAGCGAACACCGGGGAGGTCCTTAACACGACCACCGCGAACGAGCACGATTGAGTGCTCCTGCAGGTTGTGACCCTCACCGGGGATGTAAGCGGTTACTTCAACGCCACCGTTGAGCTTTACACGAGCAACCTTACGGAGTGCTGAGTTCGGCTTCTTAGGGGTGGTGGTGTACACACGGGTGCACACGCCACGCTTCATGGGGCTGCCCTTCAGAGCGGGCGCCTTGGTCTTTACGACCTTAGGAGTACGGCCCTTGCGGACCAACTGCTGAATTGTAGGCACTATTCGTGTTCCTTGATTGTTCTTAGAATTTACCGATCTTCGTCCGGATAAATCCCTTGTCGATTGCTTGCCTCAGCTTTCCCAGCAAGAGAAAAGTATCTGGGCATGCGTAAAAATGGCATTTAGGCGTCAGATCAAAAATGATCAACGCCAAAGGACTGTATCCATACTGCCATTGATTCGAAGCCAGATAGCAACGTATCTGTTGTAACAACAGATCAGAAAATTCATATTTTCACACTGAGGCTAACTACTTCACATAAAACTATAGCGGCATACGAGCGCTTAAGCTAGCCCGTTAACACCGCGATATCGCTACATATGGCTTAAATTCGATGATTTACGACACTTAGAGTCTGCCAAATTGCACCGATGTAACTTATGCGACTTTTGGCTAACTACTTTAGCCACCAAACGAAGGACGCGGCCCTCCCCCGGTGGAAGAGAAACCGCGTCCTTTATTTATCAGCTAGTGATTACTGACCGAAGTTGTAATCATCCAGCGGAATAGCCTGGAACTCAGGAGCAACAGAACCCTCATTCTCAGCAGCGTAGCTGAAATCAGAGAACATGGTCGGAGTTGCTGAGTACAGTGACTCACGAGCCTCGTCAGTAGGCTCAACTTCAACATCGTTGTAGCGTGCCAGACCGGTACCAGCCGGAATGAGCTTACCGATGATGACGTTCTCCTTAAGACCAACCAGCGGATCAGACTTGCCTTCCATAGCAGCCTGAGTCAGAACGCGGGTGGTCTCCTGGAAGGACGCAGCAGACAACCATGACTCGGTAGCCAGTGATGCCTTGGTAATACCCATCATTTCCGGACGACCAGCCGCAGGACGCTTGCCTTCTGCAAGTGCCTGACGGTTAGCTGACTGGAAGGTCGTGGACTCTACCAGCTCACCGGGCAACAGTGAGGTATCGCCGGATTCAATCACGGTGACGCGACGGAGCATCTGACGGACGATAACCTCAACGTGCTTATCGTGAATACCTACACCCTGTGAACGGTAAACGCCCTGAACCTCATCAACCAAGTGCTTCTGAGCCTCACGAGGACCACGAATACGCAGAACCTCCTTGGGATCAACAGCACCGGAAACCAGCTGGTCACCAACGTTGACGTGATCGCCTTCAGCCACATTCAAACGTGCACGACGCAGAACGGGGTATGCGATAGGCTCATCGCCGTTGTCAGGAGTAACTACGAGCTTGTAGGACTTCTCGGTATCTTCAATCGAGATACGACCTGCAACCTCAGAAATCGGAGCAACGCCCTTAGGGGTACGTGCTTCGAAGAGCTCCTGAATACGGGGCAGACCCTGAGTAATATCGTCTGCTGATGCAACACCACCGGTGTGGAAGGTACGCATGGTCAGCTGGGTACCGGGCTCACCAATTGACTGAGCCGCAATAATACCAACAGCCTCACCGATATCAACCAAGTTGCCGGATGCCATGGAGCGACCGTAGCACAGTGCACAAACACCGACTGCGGACTCACAGGTCAGAACCGAGCGAACCTTGACTGACTCGATACCAGCAGCAAACAGCTTCTCGATAACGGGATCGGAAACGTCCTCACCAGCAGAAACCAGTACGTTACCTTCAGCGTCCTTGATATCAACAGCAAACGCACGACCGTGGATTGAGTTCTCAACCTCATCATGTAGGGTTACTGCACCGGTCTCTTCGTCAACCTGAACCAAAGGCAAGGTCAGTCCACGCTTGGTGCCACAGTCGTGCTCGCGAACGATAACGTCCTGTGAAACGTCAACCAGACGACGGGTCAAGTAACCGGAGTTTGCGGTACGAAGCGCGGTATCAGCAAGACCCTTACGCGCACCGTGGGTTGCGATGAAGTACTCCAAGACCGACAAGCCTTCACGGTATGAAGACTTAATCGGGCGAGGCATAATTTCACCCTTCGGGTTTGCCACAAGACCACGGATACCCGCAATCTGGCGAACCTGCATCCAGTTACCACGCGCACCTGAAGTAACCATTCGGTTAATGGTGTTCAGACCTGAGAGGTTATCGCGCATAGCTGCAGCAACCTCGTCAGTTGCCTTGGTCCAAATATCAATCAGTTCGGTACGACGCTCGTCATCGTCAATCAGACCGAGATCGAACTGGCTCTGAATATCAGCTGCCTGCTTCTCGTAGCCTTCCATAATGGCGGGCTTGGTCGGAGGCGCAGCAATATCTGAAACCGCAACGGTAACGCCTGAACGTGATGCCCAGTAGAAACCGGTGTTCTTCAGGTTGTCCAAGGTACGTGCCACGACGTCCATGTGGTACTTCTCAGCCAGATCGTTAATCAGAGCACCAAGGCCCTTCTTATCTGCAACGCCATCGTACCAGGGGTAGTCAGCGGGCAGAGTCTGGTTGAACAGAACCTGACCAACAGAGCAGTCAACGAGCAGACGGTCACCGGGCTGGTAACCTTCCGGAAGCTCGTAACCTGCCGGAGGCACAAAGTCATCAAGAGCGATCTTGACCTTGGTGTACAGCTCAATCTCGTGCAGATCCATTGCCATGATTGCTTCAGCCAATGAGCTAAACGCACGACCCTCGTTCTTCTCACCATCACGCGGAGTGGTCAGGTGGTACAGACCGATGATCATATCCTGGTCAGGAACCGCAACAGGACGGCCGTCTGAGGGCTTCAAGATGTTGTTTGATGAGAGCATCAAAATACGAGCTTCAGCCTGAGCCTCGGGTGACAGCGGCAGGTGAACTGCCATCTGGTCACCGTCGAAGTCAGCGTTGAACGCTGAACATACGAGCGGGTGCAGCTGAATAGCCTTACCTTCAACGAGCTGAGGCTCGAACGCCTGAATACCCAGGCGGTGAAGGGTAGGTGCACGGTTCAAGAGCACGGGGTGCTCGGTGATGATCTCTTCGAGAACGTCCCACACCTGCGGGCGGAAACGCTCCACCATACGCTTTGCGGACTTAATGTTCTGAGCATGGTTGAGATCAACCAGGCGCTTCATCACGAAGGGCTTGAACAGCTCAAGCGCCATCTGCTTAGGCAGACCACACTGGTGCATCTGCAGCTGAGGACCACCAACAATAACTGAACGACCTGAGTAGTCAACGCGCTTACCCAGAAGGTTCTGACGGAAGCGACCCTGCTTACCCTTTAGCATGTCTGACAGTGACTTCAGAGGGCGGTTACCCGGGCCAGTCACAGGACGACCGCGACGGCCGTTGTCGAACAGCGAGTCAACAGCTTCCTGCAACATACGCTTTTCGTTGTTCACGATGATCTCGGGAGCACCAAGATCAAGCAGACGCTTGAGGCGGTTGTTACGGTTGATCACACGACGGTAGAGGTCGTTCAAGTCGGAGGTCGCAAAGCGGCCACCATCAAGCTGAACCATGGGGCGAAGTTCCGGCGGAATAACCGGCACAACGTCCAAGACCATACCCAAAGGTGAGTTATCGGTAGTTAAGAATGAGTTGACAACCTTAAGACGCTTCAGCGCACGGGTCTTCTTCTGACCCTTACCGGTCTGAATGATTTCCTTCAGAGCGTCAGCTTCAGCCTGCATGTCAAAGTTCTCAAGGCGCTTCTTAATGGATTCAGCACCCATTGAGCCCTCGAAGTACATGCCGTACTTATCAACCATTGAGCGGTAGAGCGCCTCATCACCTTCAAGGTCAGCAACCTTGAGGTTCTTGAAACGGTCCCATACCTTGTCAAGGAACTCGATTTCGCGTTCGTGATTCTTGCGAACTGACGCCATCTGACGTTCAGCCTGCGCACGAAGCTTATCGATCTGCGACTTCTTGCCGCCCTCAGCCTCAATGCGAGCGAGTTCCTCTTCGGTCTCGCGAGCAATCAGGTTGATGTCGGAGTTCATCTGATCGGTGAGAACCTTCTTGTCACGATCGTGAGCTGCCTGAAGATTCGGCAGATCCTCGTGACGTGCGTCCTCATCAACGCTGGTAATCATGTACGCAGCGAAGTAGATGATCTTTTCAAGGTCCTTCGGAGCCAGATCAAGCAGGTAACCCAAGCGTGAAGGAACACCCTTGAAGTACCAGATATGAGTTACAGGAGCAGCAAGCTCAATGTGACCCATACGCTCACGACGTACTTTAGCGCGGGTAACCTCAACACCACAGCGTTCGCAGATGATGCCCTTGAAGCGTACACGCTTGTACTTACCGCAGTAGCACTCCCAGTCGCGGGTAGGACCGAAGATACGCTCGTCGAACAAGCCCTCTTTCTCAGGCTTCAGGGTTCGGTAGTTAATGGTCTCAGGCTTCTTAACCTCGCCGTATGACCAGCCGCGGATATCCTCGGCGGTGGCAAGGCCAATACGCATCAAACCAAGTGAAGATTCGTTGGACATTTGGTCCTTATCTCTTTTCCGTAAGTTTTGAAGACTTCTAATTTTTAGGATGCGGGTGCTAAACCGAGAAGGTTTAGACCTCTTCTACTGAGTTCGGCTCTGCGTGTGACAGGTCGATGCCCAGTGCATCCGCTGATCGGTAGCCTTCATCCTCAACATCGCGCATTTCAATGGTCTGGCCGTCGGTTGAAAGAACTTCAACGTTCAGGCACAGTGACTGCATTTCCTTGATGAGAACCTTGAAGGACTCGGGGACGCCCGGCTCGGGGATGTTCTCGCCCTTAACGATTGCCTCGTAGACCTTCACGCGACCGTGAACATCGTCAGACTTAATCGTCAGGATTTCCTGCAGGGTGTAAGCGGCGCCGTATGCTTCGAGCGCCCAAACTTCCATCTCACCAAAGCGCTGACCGCCGAACTGAGCCTTACCACCCAGGGGCTGCTGGGTAATCATTGAGTAAGGACCGGTTGAGCGTGCGTGAATCTTGTCGTCCACCAAGTGGTGCAGCTTCAAGATGTACTGGTAACCCACAGAAATCGGCTCGGGGAAAGGCTCACCTGAGCGACCGTCAATCAAACGTGCCTTACCGGTACGGTTGATCAAACGCTCACCGTCGCGGTTGGGGTTGGTGTGATCGAGCAGGTCGAACAGCTCGTCTTCGTACGCACCGTCGAACACGGGGGTTGCAACGGTGGTGGGGCCTGATTCCTTGGGGAAGTTCGGCATGCGGTCGAGCCATGCGGGGTTGCCTTCAATCTTCCAGCCCTGCTTAGCCAACCAACCGGTGTGAACCTCAAGAACCTGACCGATGTTCATACGGCCGGGAACACCCATGGGGTTCAGGATGATGTCAACGGGAGTACCGTCTTCCATGAAGGGCATATCTTCGATGGGAAGAATCTTTGAGATAACACCCTTGTTACCGTGGCGGCCTGCAAGCTTGTCGCCGTCGGTAATCTTACGCTTCTGAGCTACGTACACGCGTACGAGCTGGTTCACGCCTGCGGGCAAATCTTCGTCATCGTCGTCGCGGTCGAAAATACGAACGCCGATAACGGTACCTGACTCACCGTGAGGAACCTTCAAAGAAGTATCTCGAACTTCGCGTGACTTCTCACCGAAGATTGCGCGGAGCAAACGCTCCTCAGGAGTCAATTCAGTTTCACCCTTGGGGGTTACCTTACCGACGAGGATATCGCCTGCTTCAACCTCAGCACCGATGTGGATGATGCCGCGCTCATCAAGCGCTGACAGAACGTCCTCGGATACGTTGGGGATGTCGCGGGTGATTTCTTCTGCACCCAGCTTGGTATCGCGAGCGTCAATCTCGTGCTCTTCAATGTGGATTGAAGTCAGAACGTCGTCTGAAACCATGCGCTGGGACAGGATGATGCCGTCCTCGAAGTTGAAGCCTTCCCATGACATGTATGCCACGAGCAGGTTCTTACCGAGTGCAAGCTCACCGTTGTCGGTTGAAGGGCCATCTGCAATGAGGCCACGAGCTTCAACGCGGTCACCTTCGCGTACAACAACACGGTTGTTGTAGCAGTTACCGGGGTTGGAGCGTGAGAACTTCATAATCGGGTATGAAGAAGTGGTGCCGTCGTCGTTGCGAACTACAACGAGGTCAGCTGAAACCTCGGAGACAACGCCTGCCTTCTTAGCAAGAACAGAGTCGCCTGAATCCAGTGCTGCGTACTTCTCCATGCCGGTACCAACAAGCGGAGCTTCTGACTGAAGCAACGGCACAGCCTGACGCTGCATGTTAGCACCCATCAGTGCTCGGTTAGCGTCGTCGTGTTCCAGGTAAGGAATCAACGCGGTTGCTACAGACACCATCTGGCGAGGTGAGACGTCCATGTACTGAACCTCTGCGTTCTCAACCAGAACAGCTTCGCCAGAACCATCGCCTGCACGGCACAGAACCTGATCTTCGCTAAAGCGGAAATCATCGTCCAAAGGTGCGTTTGCCTGCGCAATAATAGCGCCCTTTTCGTCATCAGCGGTGAGGTACTTAACCTCGTTGGTGACCTGACCGTCGCGAACGATGCGGTAAGGGGTTTCGATGAAGCCGAAGGGGTTGATGCGACCGTAGGTAGCCAATGAACCAATCAGACCAATGTTCGGGCCTTCAGGGGTTTCAATGGGGCACATACGACCGTAGTGAGACGGGTGAACGTCTCGAACTTCCATGCCTGCCCGGTCACGTGATAGACCACCGGGGCCAAGCGCTGACAAACGACGCTTGTGGGTCAGACCTGCCAGCGGGTTGTTCTGGTCCATGAACTGTGACAGCTGTGAGGTACCGAAGAACTCCTTGATGGATGCAACAACCGGGCGGATGTTGATCAGTGACTGAGGAGTGATTGCCTCGGCGTCCTGGGTGGTCATACGCTCGCGTACAACGCGCTCCATGCGGGACAAACCGGTGCGAATCTGGTTTTCAATCAATTCACCAACAGCGCGGATGCGACGGTTACCGAAGTGGTCGATATCGTCGATATCAACGCGGATGTCGGTCTCTTCGCCATCGCGGATGCCCTTGATGGATGAGCCACCAGCGTGCAGGGTTACCAGGTAACGAATCATCGCTGCGATGTCGTCCTGGGTGAGAACCATTGCGCTGGGATCGTTCAAAGGAGTGTCGATACCGAGCTTGCGGTTCACCTTGTAGCGGCCAACCTTCGCGAGGTCGTAACGCTTGGGGGTGAAGTACATGTTATCGAGCAGAGCCTGAGCAGCATCCACCGTCGGGGGCTCGCCCGGACGCAACTTACGGTAGATATCGAGCAGAGCCTCTTCGCGGGTCTCAACAGAGTCCTTTTCGAGGGTTGCACGGATGGAGTCGAACTCACCGAATTCGCTCAGAATCTTAGCTTCGGTCCAGCCAAGTGCCTTCAGCAAAACAGTCACTGACTGCTTACGCTTACGGTCAAGGCGAACGCCAACCTGATCGCGCTTATCGATTTCAAGTTCGAACCATGCACCGCGTGAAGGGATAATCTTCGCGCTGTAGATGTCCTTATCTGAGGTACGATCGGCTGACTTTTCAAAGTAAGCACCGGGTGAACGTACCAGCTGTGAAACAACGACGCGCTCGGTACCGTTAATGACGAAGGTACCTGACTCGGTCATGAGCGGGAAGTCGCCCATGAACACGGTCTGCTGCTTGATTTCGCCGGTGTTGTTGTTCATGAATTCGGCCTTGACGTACAGCGGAGCCGAGTAGGTCGCGTCGCGATCCTTTGACTCTTCCATGGTGTACTTGGGGTCAGCGAATTCAGGATCGGAGAATGACAGGGACATGGTGCCCTGGAAGTCTTCGATCGGGGAGATTTCTTCGAAGATTTCAGCAAGACCTGAAATCTGAGCAACTGAGTTGTCGCCGGTTTCCTTTGCTGCTTCTACGCGAGCTTCCCAGCGTTCGTTGCCTACAAGGCGGTCGAAGCTGTCAGTCTGCAGTGAGAGCAGATTGGGAACCTGAAGGGGTTCGGAAATTTTTGCAAATGAAATGCGGCTGGGTGCACCGCCGCTAGCGGTTTGGTTATTAGAGGTGCTCGAGGCGACCAAGATTGGATCCTTCCACAGACCTGTTAGATTTGCGACGCTGTATCCCGCCAGAGGAAAGGTCGTTACGTGGAATTCTTGAAAGTCAATAACCCCGCTAGTGATAACCCTATGAGGGGATTACCGCTGGTTGAGCTTTAGCTGTTTGCAGGTTGACTGTTCAAGAAATCGTGTGACGTCTTTACTCTGTATTCAACATGCCCACCGCTATATGAAGGCACAGAAGGTTAGGGAAAGCGTAAGTATTTACATTACAGCAACACAGAAAAATTGTCTATACCTTCTCGGGTAAGATTTTGCAACTTTCAGATGCTAAATCGGCACAATTATCTTCTAAAAACACAAAGCCTACGCAGTTTTGAAACGCGTAGGCTTTGTGTTTAGTTTTTCATGAATAAATTAGCACTCCACGACGTTGACAGCCAGACCGCCCATAGAGGTTTCTTTATAGCGGTTAGACATGTCTTCACCGGTCTGACGCATAGTTTCGATGACCTGATCGAGAGAGACGCGATGCTGACCATCTCCACGCAAGGCAATACGGACAGCGTTGATTGCCTTGGTAGCAGCCATAGCGTTTCGCTCGATACACGGAATCTGAACCAGACCACCCACCGGGTCACAAGTCAGACCAAGGTTGTGTTCCATCGCGATTTCAGCAGCGTTTTCCACCTGCTCCACGGTTCCACCCATCACCTGAGCCAAACCTGCTGCCGCCATGGAGGACGCGGTACCAACCTCGCCCTGGCATCCCACTTCAGCACCAGAAATGGACGCGCGCTTCTTATACAGCGCTCCAACAGCCGAAGCCGCCAGGAAGAAGTCAACGATTGCGTCATCCTGTGCTTTCTGACCGTGGCTACGAACCGAGGGAACGTAGTTCAACGCATAATGCAGAACAGCCGGGATAATGCCCGCAGCACCGTTGGTAGGCGCGGTTACGACACGTCCGCCAAAGGCGTTTTCTTCATTGACAGCAAGAGCGATCAGGTTAACCCAATCGGTTGCCATTTCCATGGACTTACCGCTGTCTTCTTCCATCAAATCACGATGCCACTGACCGGCGCGGCAACGAACCTTGAGGTTACCAGGCAAGTAACCGACGCGAGAGAGCGATGAGCCAATGCACTCACGCATGACCTGGCGAATAGCCAAGATACCTTCTCGCACCTCTTGCTCTGAACGCTCAGATTTCTCGTTTTCCATCTTGAGCTGAGCGATGGTAAGGCCATTTGAGTTAGCCATGTCAACCATTTCTTCAGCCGAACCGAAGGGGTAAGGAGCGTGGTCAAGCCCGCCACCGGACGCTGCCTCTTCATTTTCTTCAATAATGAAGCCGCCACCGATCGAGAAGTAGGTACGCTCAAGGAGCACCTTCTCCCCCGCAAAAGCCGCCACCTTAATACCGTTTGTATGACGCGGCAAGATAGTAAGCGGACGCAGAGTCATGTCTGACTCTTTATAGTTCACTACGGGGCCTTCAACCAGACCCTGATCACGAGACGGAGCGCCCTTCTCATAGGTTGCGGAACTAAAACCGGCCAGCGGCAAAGTGCCATCAACCTGGTTACGTTCCATCATGAGATCAGCATCAGCGATGCTAATGGTCTCGGGAACAAAACCGCACAGACCCTTGAGTGCTGCGCTCATAGTGCCGTGGCCGGCGCCGGTGGCCGCCAAAGAACCATACAAGTCAATGTGTACACGATCTACAGACTCAAAGACGCCTTCGTCAATAAGCTCTGCAACAAAACGGTTGGTTGCACGCATCGGTCCAACGGTGTGGGATGAGGAAGGACCAATACCAATGCTGAAAAGATCAAAAACGCTGATGTCGTATTCCAGCGCCTCTGCCTGCTTAAGTTCGGAACTAATGTCCAAGAATATTCGCCTTCTTCTTTGCGGTGCACACAAGCGCACCTACTGTCTATGATGCCTCAGAATGAGGGGTGCTTATTCATTTTTTAATAAGCACCCCTATTATTCTATTTTTCGCGCTTATAAAAAGGAAGCTCAACTACATCGAAGGGAGCCTGCTTGCCGCGAATATCAACATTAATGGTGTTACCAACAGTTGCATAATCGGTTTCTACCAAAGCCATGGCAACGGGGTACCCCAGTGTGGGCGAAGGAATGCCGGAGGTGATCTCGCCAATCGTCTTCTCACCATCAACCAGTGTTGATCCGGCACGAGCAGGACGCTTAGCCTGCGCCTTCAAACCAACCAGCGAGCGCGCGGGTGCAGACTCAGCCATCTTTGCCAACGCCTCGCGTCCTACAAAATCAGCCTTTTTCTTGGTCAGAGCAATTTCAACCAGTCGACCCAACCCAGCTTCAAAAGGAGTAATGTCCAGACCAAGCTCGTGACCGTATAACGGCATGCCGGCTTCTAGACGCAAAGAATCGCGGGCAGCCAAACCTGCAGGCTCAACGCCCTCATCCTTGCCAGCTTCAAGAGCGGCATCCCAAATAGTCTGTGCATCCACGTTCTTCACATAGATTTCAAAACCGTCTTCGCCGGTGTAACCGGTACGAGCCAACAAATTTTCGACTCCGGCAATAGTGACAGGCACAGAAGCGTAGTAACCGAGCTCGCGCACAGCGTCTTCATCGCTGACACCCATTGCCAGAACAATCTTCTCTGAAAGAGGACCCTGAACAGCAACCAAAGAAGTCTCTTCAGACTCATTGGTGAACTCAACATCAAAATCACCGACGCGCTCGCTCATCGTCTTGAAATCGACCTCAACGTTTGCCGCATTCGGTACAACCATGAATTCATCATCAGCAAGACGGTAAGTAATGAGGTCGTCGATGACGCCGCCCTCTTCATTAACCAAAATCGAATACTTAGCCTTACCGACCTTCAAAATCGACATATTTGAGACCAGCGCGTAGTCCAAAAATGCGCCTGCATCTGCACCTTTCACACGGAACTCACCCATGTGCGAGAGATCAAAAACGCCAGCAGACTGACGCACGGCGTGGTGCTCAGCAACATCGTTCTTGTACTTCAGCGGCATATCCCATCCACCGAAATCGGTAAATGATGCGCCCAACTTATCGTGGGCATCGTAAAGAGCTGTTTTCTGAGGAGTCATAATATAAAAACCTTCTGTTGACGATGCTTCGTTGCACCCTTTAAGAAAATGAAAAAGAGAACGCAGAGCGCGGCAAGACGCCGTTGATAAAAGACAGCCCCGCCGCGCTTGCTAGTGTCCGTGCCAGAGCCCGTTGCTCGTAAAACGCAGGGGCTACGAAGCTATGTCTCGGGCGCGAACTTCTTACTTGTACTCGATGTCGAATGCGTCCATCGGAGGGCAATCACACACAAAGTTGCGATCGCCGCCCACGCCATCGATGCGTCCTACAGACGTGAAGTACTTAGCCTGATGCAGCGAAGCAACAGGGTAAGCTGCCTGGCTACGGGTGTAGGCACGGTCCCAGGTATCTGAGGTGACGTCTTCAAGAGTGTGGGGTGCATGACGAATGACAGAGTCTTCAACGCTGACCTTGCCATCGATGATTTCCTGAATCTCAGCGTGGATGCTTTCCATAGCCTCAATAAAGCGATCCAGCTCCTCCAAGTTCTCAGACTCGGTAGGCTCAACCATCAGGGTGCCGGGAACAGGGAACGCAAGGGTAGGTGCGTGGAATCCGTAATCCATCAATCGCTTACAGACATCCTCAGCCGTGACCTTGGACGCCGCAGTCAGCTCACGCAAATCCAAGATGCACTCGTGGGCAACAAGGCCGGTTTCAGTTGAGGTGTAAAGAACCGGGTACTTGTCTGAAAGCTTCTTAACAATGTAGTTAGCGTTCAAAATTGCGTACTCACTGGATGCGCGCAGACCCTTTGCACCGGTCATTGCGATGTACATCCACGAAATCGGCAGTACACCGGCTGAACCGAACATAGCCTGAGAAATCGGCAGAGGTGCGCCCTCGATATTGCCTTCTGCATCGGCGAGGTAACCGTTACCGGGTAGGTACTTCTCAAGGTGAGCACCCACAGCAACAGGACCAACGCCGGGGCCACCACCACCGTGAGGAATAGAGAAAGTCTTATGAAGGTTGAGGTGTGAAACATCGCCGCCGAACTGACCGGGCTGAGCCAGACCCATCTGAGCGTTGAGGTTCGCACCGTCAACGTAAACCTGACCGCCAGCATCATGGACCAACTGGCAAACGTCCTTGACCTGCTCTTCAAACACACCGTGCGTTGACGGGTAGGTGATCATAATGCCCGCAATGGTGTCGCTGTACTTCTCAATCTTTGCCTTGAGATCGTCAACGTCAACAGAGCCGTCGGACGCGGTAGCAACAGAAGCAACCTTAAGACCGGCAAGTGCAGCTGAGGCAGCGTTAGTACCGTGTGCCGACTGCGGAATCAAAACGATATCGCGCTGCGTATCGCCATTATCTTCGTGGTATGCGCGGATAGCGCGAAGACCAGCGTACTCACCCGATGCGCCAGAGTTAGGCTGCAGTGAAATTGCGTCGTAGCCGGTAATTTCGGTGAGCCAACCTGAAAGTTCATCGATGAGAAGCTTCCAGCCCTTTGCCTGATTCTCAGGAACCAGCGGGTGAATAGCCGCGAACTCAGGCCAAGAAATGGGTTCCATCTCAGCAGCTGAGTTGAGCTTCATGGTGCATGAGCCCAGAGGAATCATAGTGCGATCAAGCGCGAGATCCTTGTCAGACAAACGACGCAGGTAACGCATCATAGCGGTTTCTGACTGGTAGAGGTGGAAGACCGGGTGCTGCATGTACTCGTCAGTACGCAAAAGCTCAGCTACCAGCTCATACCCTTCTGCTGATTCCGGCAGGGTTCCGCCCAGAGCCTTCACAAGACGTGCCAAAAGTTCTTCACCGTGAGACTCGCCCACAGAAATTGAAACGCGGTCAGCATTGATACGGCGGATATTGACGCCGGCCTCAAGCGCTTGAGCAACCAGTTCATCGGCGCGTCCTTTAGCTTCGAGAGCAACAGTGTCAAAGAAGCTATCGTGAACGACCTTCAAGCCTGCTTCTGAAAGGCCAGCAGCGACGCGTGAAGCATTAGTGTGCAGACGCTCAGCAATAGCACGCAGACCGGCAGGGCCGTGGTACACAGCGTACGCACCAGCGACAATTGCAAGAAGCGCCTGAGCAGTACAGATATTTGAGGTCGCCTTCTCACGACGAATATGCTGCTCACGAGTCTGCAATGCCAGACGATACGCGGGCTTACCCGCAGCGTCCTGTGAAACACCCACCAGACGGCCGGGAAGGTTACGCTCCATACCCTTGTGAATAGCAAGGTACGCTGCATGCGGGCCGCCGAAGAAGAACGGCAGACCAAAGCGCTGAGTGTTACCCACAGCAATATCAGCGCCAAGCTCGCCGGGAGACTTCAGCAAGGTAAGCGCCAGCAGGTCAGCATTAATTGCCACCAGCGCATTACGCTCGTGAGCGTCCTTCACCAGCTGAGCGACATCACGAACTTCACCGTCGTGAGCGGGGTACGCGAACACAACACCGTACAAATCGCCCTCAGGCAAACCGTCGGAGAAGTCAGTAATCACAAAATCAATGCCCAACGCATCGGCACGCCCCTTGACGACAGAAAGAGTCTGCGGAAGCACACGTGAATCAATAGCAAAGAAGCCATTCTTCACCTTCTTATTTGCGCGGTGCATCATCACAACGGCCTCAGCAACTGCGGTGGATTCATCCAACAAAGACGCGTTAGCGATATCCAGGCCGGTCAGTTCCATCACAGTGTTCTGGAAGTTCAACAGAGCCTCAAGACGACCCTGCGAAATCTCAGGCTGGTAAGGAGTGTACGAGGTGTACCAGCCGGGATTCTCAAGAATGTTGCAGCGCAATACAGGCGGGGTAACAGCATCGTAATAACCCGCACCAATCATCTGCGCGTACACGTCGTTCTGAGCTGCATACTCTGCAAGCTTTGCCTGAGCCTCGTGCTCGCTCAACGCCTCGGGCAGGTTCAAATCGGCATCAAGTCGGATCTGAGAGGGAACTACTGCATCAATCAGCTTATCGAGAGACTCATAACCCAAATCTGAGAGCATCTGCGCAGTCTCATTTTCGTTGGGGCCAAGATGACGGTCGGTGAAGGACATGAAAACTCCTGGTAAAAAGCGACACCGCGATGGCTCGCTCTAGTGTTTTAAGTGCCCTCCCCGCTCTGTCGTAGACCTGAGAGTTTTCACGTTTAAAGGTTTCCACGCAAAACCTATACGAACGCTTGCCCCTTCGGTGGAGGTGTTACGCCCCTCTCCAGAGTTGCCTGAGCTAGCGGTACCTTTGCCTGAGAGTTTCCCGGGGAGGGTTTGCTCCTTCGGCGCCGCGTCCCGGCCCTCACCGGTCGACGGTCTCTCCCGCATAGCAGTAGACAGCAAAATCACTACTAAGTGTGCCACACATAACACAAAAGCACCACCTGAGAGCAGATGCCTCAGATGGTGCTTTTAAGGGGGGGGTATTAACCAGGACGCTAGTTTGAGAGTTAGCGAGCCTTAGGCTTGTTGCCGTTTTTGATGACCAAGGAAATCAGCAACGCCACGCCGGCGGTGATTGCCAGAGCAACCTGCGCCCAGAAATAGTGGCCATTAGCGCCGTAGACAGCACCCATAACCAGCGGAGGGAAGTATCCACCGAGACCACCTGCTGCAGAAACAAGACCGCCAACAGTACCGGTATCTTCTGGCTTAGCAGCGCGTCCAACCCAACCAAACACGGTACCGGTACCGAAACCGATAAAGACCGCCATGATGATGAACAAAGCGTAGTAAACAGCAGGTGATGCGAACTGCTGAGCAATCAGCAGTGAAAGCACAACAACCGCCGCGAACATAATCAAAGTAACAGGACGAGGGCCAAGCTTGTCAGCAGCTACACCACCAAATGGACGAGCAACCACAGCGCAGGTAGCGAACAAAGCCGCAAAGGTACCAGCCTGAACAGGATCAAAGTTGTAGACGTTACTCATGTAAGTCGGAATGTAGTTTGAGAACGCCACAAACGCACCAAAGATAACACCGTAGATAAAGCACAGTTCCCAGGTAGCAATATCCTTCATAGCGTGCTTGATCTTCGGCATAATCGGCTCAGCCTTCTTACCGCGAGTCTTCGGTGAGTCCTTCAAAAAGAACCACACAATCACAGCGTAAACCAGCGCGATAGCAGCGATAATCAGGTGAGTTTCAAAATAACCAAAAGCCTTAACCATGCGAGGGTTGCAGAAAGCTGCAACAGCGGTACCGATCATACCCATGCCGAAAATACCGGTCGCCAAACCCTTACGGTGAGGCTCATACCACGACGCCGAGAAAGGAATACCCACAGCAAAGATAGAACCGCCAATGCCCAAGAAGAAAGCAGACACCAAAAGCAAGGGGTAATTACCAGTCTGACCGATCAAAGCGGTAATCAGCACCATGATAGAAGTCAGAACCAGCAAGCAGGTGAACATGATGCGTCCGCCGAACTTATCGGTCAGCGCACCCACAGGAATACGAGCCACAGCACCGACAATCACAGGCATAGCAATCAGGGCAGAAAGCTGACCGGGAGTAAGGTGGAAAGCCTCTTTGTAGTAAGACTTAGCCAACGGACCAATCATGGTCCAACCCCAGAAGCCAATCGTCGAGGCAAGCGTAGCCATAATGACGTTTTTGAGCTGACCCTTAAGCTGCGGGTCTCGCTCCATGGTTGTAGTACTCATTTTTCCTCTACTACGGGTGTGAGTGTGTCAATTAGATAAGAATTATTTCTTCATGCGGTGCAGATGCAGACCGCGACGCTGCTCTTCAGCGCTCTTATCAGAAAGCTTGGCAGCGGTAGCCATCGGTTCCCAGCCGCGACGAGGTGCTCGCGCGCCGCGTCCTTCATTACCGCGTGAACGGTACACAATGTAAGGACGGAAGAGGTAGTGGAACGGCGCGGTGAAAGCGTGTACCAAGCGGGTAAAAGGCCACAATGCAAAGAGCAAGAAAGCTACAACGATGTGTGCTTTGAACTCCATCGGTACGTTGCTCATCAAGCCCACATCAGGCTGGAAGGTAAACAGCGAACGGAACCACGGTGAGATATCGCCGCGGTAATTGTGGCCGTGATGTCCCTGGAAAGCGCTAATGACGGTGGAAGCCACACCAAGAACAATTGCGCCCATCAAGAAGATGTACATGATCTTATCGTTAGTAGTGGTCGCGCGGAACACCGTTGCGTTGGTTCGACGGCGGAAAATCATCACCGCAAGACCAACAATCACGGCAATACCAAACGGCAGACCGGCGATAATCGCGAACAAGTGATACATCTCGTTGGAAATTCCAACGGCGTCAGTCCAGCTCCACGGAATAACCAAACCGATAATATGACCGCCCAGCACACCCACTAGACCGTAGTGAAACAGCGGGGATGCGATGCGCAAAATCTTGGACTCATAAACCTGAGATGAGCGAGTGGTCCAGCCGAACTGATCGTACTTATAGCGCCAAATCGTGCCACCGATCAAAAGAACGATGGAGATGTACGGCAAAATCCCCCACAGTAAGTGGTCGAGGAAGTTCATCGGTTAGCTCCTGGCAGATGTAGGTGGTGTTGAAGGTTGAAGAAGAGGCAATAGCCTGGGGTCCGTTGGTTCAAGCCCCACGGTCTCGCTGGGTGGGTTAGGACGCGCCATCTTCTGAATCTCGGCAGAAGACTGCGGTGATTCTCCCGGTAACGAATCGCAGATGCACTGCACCAGCCCGTAGAACGCTAAAGAATCATCGCGCAACGCAAAACGCAAAAGCTCAAGCGAGGGACGGTATGCCTGAAGAGCTGCGCGGCCAGCACGGGAATCGACCAGGGCGGTGAATTCTAGAACCAGCGGCAGGTAATCGGGCAACTCACCGTGCAAGTCGGTAACCATGCCCGAATCTCGGTACATCTTTTTGAAGCGAGTTAGAGCTTCACCGCGACGACGGGTATCGCCTTCGGTCCAGTACGACATATGGAAAGAATGACGGCGGGATAGGTCATATTCCTGCACGTACTGCCCCGCGATATCCTCAAGCGGAGCGGAATCGTACCAGCGCTGAACGTCCTCGATAGCATTGACCAGAGCATCATGGTTAACCTCGCGGGCTAACTCTAGAAACTCGGGAATAAATGATCGGATCTCTTCGCTGGGATAGCGCATGAGCACTGATGCGCTTTGATAGAGCACGCGCTCGGCATCGCTTGCCTCACCGTGGTCAGCGTCGAAAGGATCAGTGGACGCGGGTGCTGCGGACCCAGCTGAAGCTGAGTCCGCTTTGCCCAATAGTTTTGAGAAAAAACCAGCCACGAACGCTACGCCTTCTTTGAGCCGCTGGTGTTAGGGAACATCGCGTCGGGGCGGCTGTTGCCGTCCCACATGAAGATGTCGACCTTGCCGTCAGCGCGCGCGGTGTTTGCGTAGGATCCCGCTGAAACGGGTACGGGACGGTCGCCCATGCCGGTAAAGGCATCGTCGTACAGCATGCCGGGGCCGCCGTCGCCATCCAGCGAGCAACCGATTTCTTCGAGGTTGTGTGCTTCTTCCATGTGAGCCGAAGGAATCACGTAACGCTCGGAGTACTTTGAGATTGCCATGAGGCGGTACATCTCGTACATTTCTTCTCCGGTCATGCCCACAGCGTTAGCAATGGACTCATCACCCACATTGCCCAAGGTGATATCACGCATGTACGAACGCATCGCAGCAAGCTTCTTGAGAACGTCAACGATGATGCCGGTATCGCCGGCAGTGAAGAGCTCAGCCAGGTACTCCACGGGAATACGCAGGGAGTCGATGGCGCCGAAGAGGTTATCCTTGGACTCACCGTCGTGACCCTGTTCCTTGAGTAGATCGATAATCGGTGACAGCGGCGGTACGTACCAAACCATGGGCATGGTGCGGTACTCGGGGTGCAACGGAAGCGCAATCTTCCAGACCTTCGCCAGCTTGTAGACAGGTGACTTCTGAGCCGCATCAATCCATGATGAAGGAATACCGCTCTTCTTCGCCTCGGCAATAACTGTCGGATCAAAGGGGTCAAGCATCAAATCGAGCTGTGACTGGTAGAGGTCCTTCTCATCGGGTACGGACGCTGCTTCGGTAACCTTGTCAGCGTCGTACAAGAAGATACCGATGTAGCGCATACGACCAACACAGGTTTCAGCACATACGGTAGGAATACCGTGTTCGATACGGGGGTAGCAGAAGGTGCACTTCTCTGCTTTGCCGCTCTTGTGGTTGAAGTAAATCTTCTTGTAGGGGCAGCCGGTGATGCACTGGCGCCAACCGCGGCAACGATCCTGGTCGACGAGCACGATGCCGTCTTCTTCACGCTTGTAGATAGCACCTGAGGGGCAGGACGCCATGCAAGAGGGGTTCAGGCAGTGCTCGCAGATGCGCGGCAAGTAGAACATGAAGGTCTTTTCGAATTCGAACTTGATCTTCTCTTCTGACTCTGTGCGAATCTTCTCAACAATGGGATCTTGGTGACCGGTAGCGTAGGTACCGCCCAAATCATCGTCCCAGTTTGCCGACCAGTCGATAGCGGTGTCTTCACCGGTAATCAAAGACTTAGGCTTTGCAACCGGAAAGTCATCGCCCAAAGGAGCGTTGGTCAGGTTCTCGTATTCGTAAGTCCACGGTTCGTAGTAGTCGCTCATTTCGGGCTGAACCGGGGACGCGAAAATGGTGAAGAGCTTCTTGAAGCGGTTACCGCCCTTGAGCTCCAGGCGACCACGTTTATTTAGCTCCCAGCCACCCTTCCAGCGCTCCTGGTCCTCGTAGCGCTTGGGGTAGCCAAGACCGGGACGGGTCTCAACATTGTTGAACCACACGTACTCGGTACCGGTACGGTTGGTCCACGCCTGCTTACAGGTGACTGAACAGGTGTGGCAACCAAGGCACTTATCCAGTGCCATGATCATAGAAACTTGAGCCATAACTCGCATTAGTAGGTTACCTCCTGCTTACGACGGCGAATAACTGAAACGATATCTCGCTGATTACCGGTGGGGCCCAAGTAGTTGAAGGCGTATGCCAAATGGGCGTAACCACCAATAAGGTGGGTGGGCTTAACCAGGATGCGGGTGACGGAGTTGTGAATACCGCCGCGCTTACCCGTGGTTTCGGACTTAGGAATGTCAACCAGGCGTTCCTGTGCGTGGTGCACATAGACGACGCCCTGCGGCAGACGGTGCGAAACGACCGCGCGTCCTACAAAGACACCGTTGTCGTTGATGCACTCAATCCAGTCGTTGTCCTTGACTCCGATGCGTTCTGCGTCCTGGGGTGAGATCCATGCGTGCGAACCACCGCGAGATAGTGCCAGCATGTACAGGTTGTCATGGTATGAGGAGTGGATGGACCACTTGTTGTGCGGGGTCATGTAGCGAACCGCGATAGTGACCTCGTCGGTCTGCTCCCCCAGAACAGGGGCACCAAAGAGCTGGTGCATATCCAGCGGCGGACGGTAGGTCGGCATCTGCTCGCCCATTTCGCTCATCCAGTCGTGATCCAAGAAGAAGTGCATACGACCGGTGAGGGTGTGGAAGGGCTTGAGCTGCTCGATGTTCAGAGTGAACGGTGCGTAGCGGCGACCGCCGGTTTCTGAACCTGACCACTCGGGTGAGGTGAAGACGGGGCAGGGTCGATCCTGCGTATCACGGAAGGTGATGCGCTTTTCTTCATTGCCTTCTGCCAGGTGCACGAACTTCTTGCCGACGCGCTTTTCAAGCTGCTTGAAGCCTTCAATAGCTACGGGCCCGTTAGAGGTGCCCGAAAGAGCAAGGATGGTGTCACAAAGTTTTTCGACGGTGTCCATCGCGGGCAGGCCCTGGCCTTTACCGGAATTCATGACGCCGTGCTCTTCAGCAAGTTTCTTGAGCTGCGGGTTCACATCCACGGTCACTGCCTTGGTGGTGGTACCAAGCTTAGACATGAGCGGACCGACTGAAGTGTACATGTCGTACAAGGCGGGGTAATCACGCTCAACCACAGTGAAGTTTGGCATGTTCTTGCCAGGTACACCCTTAATACCCTGGTTCTTCCAGTCCGGGGCGTGACCGCCTGGTTGAGCAATCTGACCGGGGGTATCATGCTGGAGCGGCACCGAGACCATATCTTGGCGAGTACCCAAATGCTTGGCAGCTAGCTTGGAGAAGACGTATGCCAGTTCCTTAAAGGTCTGGTAGTCGGTCTTAGCTTCCCAGGGAGGATCAATTGCCGGGGTAAAGGCGTGGATATAGGGGTGCATATCGGTTGACGAGATATCGTACTTCTCGTACCAGGTTGCGGTCGGGAAGACGATGTCTGATGACAAGGTTGATGAGGTCATGCGGAAGTCCGCGGTGACCAGCAGGTCCAGCTTGCCTTCGGGTGCGGTTTCGGTCCACTTGACTTCGCGCGGGTGTACGTCGGAGTCACCGTTGCCCAGCACATTGTTGTGGGTGCCGAGCAGGTGCTTGAGGAAGTACTCTTCGCCCTTAGCCGATGAGCCCAGAAGGTTATTGCGCCACAGCATGAGTGTGCGCGGCCAGTTGACGGGGTTGTCGACGTCTTCAACGGAGAATTCAAGATCGCCTGAGTTCAGGCGGTCTGCAACGTACGACGCGGGATTTTCAGCGGCACCGGCATCGACGGCAGCTGCCGCCTTGTCCGCCAAATCCAGCGAGTTCTCGGGGAACTGCGGGTAGAACGGCATCCAGCCCATGCGTGCGCTTCGAGCAACAATGTCTGCAGTGTGTACGCCCTTCAGCTCACCCTTCGCAAGCGGTGACTGAACGGAATCCGAGGAGTAACCGTCCTTGCGCCACTGGTCAGTGTGCATGAACCAGAAAGAGGTACCTGCCTGGGTGCGCGGAGGACGAATCCAGTCAAGTGCGTTCGCCATGTTAGCCCAACCAGTAATGGGGCGAGCCTTTTCCTGACCAACGTAGTGGGCCCAGCCACCACCGTTGCGGCCTTCGCAGCCACACATCATGAGCAGAGCGAGAATCGCGCGGTAGGTAGCGTCACCGTGATACCACTGGCAAACACCAGCACCGAGAATCACCATAGAACGACCCTTAGAGTCGATGGAGTTCTTCGCGAATTCGCGAGCTACGCGAATGACAGCTTCTGCCGGAACCGAGGTGATTTCTTCCTGCCATGCAGGGGTGTACTGAGCTTCAACATCGTCTAGACCCTTTGCCCAGTCACCGGGCAAGCCCGGGCGACCAACACTGTACTGCGCCAGCATCAAATCGAAGACAGTGGTGACTTCCATACCTTCGACGTTGATAGTGGGAACGCCGCGTGAAACAACGTAACCATCACCGTTCGGGGTATCGAAGGCAGGCATCTTGATTTCGGCTACGCCGGTAGCGCCACCGGGAACGTCGTTGATCGACAGAGCGGGCTTGATGCCGTTGAGGTCAAGATTCCACTTGCCCATGTCCTGCTCGTTGTAGCGGTGGCCCATGGTGCCGTTGGGAATGAAGACTTCGCCGTTATCGCGGTTAATCAAAGCGGTCTTGAAGTCTGCATCTGCCTGGCCCTCACCAATGGAAAGGTCGGATGCCTTCACAAACTTGTGAGGTACCTTTACACCGTCTTCGCGGGTTTCAAGGCGAACCAAGAAGGGGAAGTCGGTGTAGGTGGTGACGTAGTCTTCAAAGAATTCAACGCGCTGATCGACAAAATTTTCCTTAAGAATGACGTGACCCATCGCCATTGCAAGTGCAGCGTCGGTACCGGGCTGAGCGGGAAGCCACTCATCGGCAAACTTGGTGTTATCAGCGTAGTCCGGTGACACGGTGACGACCTTGGTTCCGCGGTAGCGAACCTCTGCCATCCAGTGCGCATCGGGGGTACGGGTAACGGGGATGTTCGAGCCCCACATCATGAGGTAGGTTGCGTCCCACCAGTCGCCTGACTCACGAACGTCCGTCTGGTCACCAAATACCTGCGGTGATGCTACGGGAAGGTCAGCGTACCAGTCGTAGAAAGATGTCATGACGCCGCCGATGAGCTCAATGTAGCGAGCGCCGGATGCGTGTGATGCCATGGACTTTGCAGGAATCGGTGAGAAGCCGATGTTGCGGTCGGGGCCGTAGGTGCGGATGGTGTGAATTTGTGAGGCAGCTACGATTTCAAGAGCTTCGGTCCAGGTAGCGCGAACCAGACCGCCCTTGCCTCGTGCGCTGGTGTAGCGACGACGCTTTTCGGGGTCGGTCACGATGGATTCCCACGCATCGACGGGGTCGCCCAAACGCGCTTTAGCTTCGCGGTACATCTCCAGCAGGGGACCACGAATGTAGGGGTACTTCACGCGGGTTGGTGAGTAGGTGTACCACGAGAATGCAGCGCCGCGGGGGCAACCGCGAGGCTCATATTCGGGGCGGTCAGGGCCAACTGTGGGATAGTCGGTTGCCTGAGCTTCCCAGGTAATCACACCGTCTTTGACGAATACCTGCCAGGAGCAGGAACCGGTGCAGTTAACGCCGTGGGTTGAGCGAACAACCTTGTCGTAGCTCCAACGGTCGCGGTAGAAAACATCGCCTTTTCGTCCACCTTTACGGTAGACGGTACGACTATCTTCTGATTCGTCCCATTTGGAGAAGAACTTGCCAAATTTGATGAGGCGGTCCGAGATCGGGCCGTCTGGTCCGGGTGCGTGGGAAGTCTGAGTCATACAGACCAGAATATAAATTATTCGGCATAAAAAATACCAAATAAAAATATGACCTAATTCATCAAAACTTTACGCTTCAAGCATTCTCAAACCAGGAGTTAATTCCACCCCGCAGGGAATAAAACTCGCCATCGGCAACCTCTGAGAGTAGGTGCGCAGCCTCTAGCGAGCGCACACCACCGGCACAGTAAACGAGTACTTGATTGCCACCATCCCCCAAATGGCGCGGAATATCGCCCTTGAGTGCACCTTTACCAGATAGCGAGCGAATTTCACTCAGCGCCCAGTGGTGAGAACCAGGGATACTCACAGCCTCATGTTCATGCAGTTCACGCACGTCCAACAGATAAACCGAGCCTTCTTCAAGCTCCTTTTTTACCTGCTCAAAGTCAACTTCGCGAACACCTTTTTCTCCACTGAGCACTGCGTCACTCTTTGAATTATGACTATTTATGACGCTTTCTCGCGACGTTTCTTCCGCATTATTTGCTTCCGATTCGGAAACCGTGATAGGAGTCGATTCTTTTTCTTGACCATCCGAGTCCCCAGCCAGCAAAGGAATGTATTCCCAGCGTCCTTCAAGACCGGAGTAATAACCAACTTCACCCATTAGGGGCGTACCAACACCGGTGAGCACCTTAAGGGTTTCAAGCGCCATAGAAGTACCCACCACACCGGCAAGCGCACCGAGGACGCCAGCAGTCGCGCAGTTAGGAACAGAGCCGGGTTCCGGCGCTTGGGGATACAGGTCTTCATAGACAGGACCTCGCCCTGACCAGAACACGCTCATCTGAGCATCAAAACCAAGAATCGCGCCCCACACATGCGGAATCTGCAATTGTGCGCAGGCTGCCGAGGCAATATAACGCGTCTCAAAGTTGTCGCTACCGTCGAGCACAGCGTCCGCGCCGTCCAACAGCTCTGCCGCATTATTCTCGGTGAGGCGTTCTTTAAGGACGTTGATGCGCACGATAGGGTTCAGCGAGCGCATTGCCAGTGCCGCTGACTCGGCCTTGGAGTTACCAGCGGATGCAAACGTGTGAATCACCTGGCGATGCAGATTAGAAATTTCGACGCTGTCATCGTCAATCACGGTAATGGTTCCCACACCAGCAGCCGCCAGGTACAAGAGAGCGGGCGCGCCCAATCCCCCGGCACCAATCACAGCTACGTGAGATTCTTTAGCCGCGTTCTGGGCTGATGCTCCCCACTCCGGCAGAATAAGCTGGCGACGGTACAGCTGAATTTCAATAGAACTGAAGTTTTCTACGCTCATGAGTCAATTCCTACCCACTCCACGTCTCCGCTTGTGAGTGTCTGTTCTTTCCAAATGGGTACTTCGGCTTTGATAGTGTCTGCGACTTTCTCGCAGACCTCAAAAGCTAGACCGCGATGGGCTGCAGCAACCATCACCGTCAAGGCGGATTCCCCGATGGGGATATCTGCAACGCGGTGCACTGCCAAGATTCGCACGCCGTCTACTTCACCAGCAATTTTGTGCGCCACCTGCGCGATGGCGTCTTTCGATGAAGGATGATCGGAATACGAAAGACCGCGCACTGACTCACCGTGATCGTGGTTGCGCACGATACCGTCAAAAATAACAAGGCCACCCATCGCATCCGTCATCACTAGCTCGCGCCATTGAGTGAAAAAAGGCTCGAGAGGTTCAGCGATGATATCGGTGTGCACCACCGCTGACTGCGCCGGCTCTGTTGAAGGATATTTTTCGAGGTGCGGATTAGTGATCATGGTAGTCCTCCATCTGACGCAGGATATGACTCAAAATTGGTTCTAGAGTGTCTACACCGTCGCGCACTCCCCCGCGAGATCCGGGCAGGGTCATTACAAACGTCCTGCCGATAACTCCCGCGATGCCGCGTGAGAGAACCGCCGCCGGAGTATTCTGCAATCCACGCGCCCAAAATGCGTGCATAATCCCGGGTATTTCTTTATCCACGTACGTGCGGACAGCCTCAACGGTGCGGTCATCGGAGTTTAACCCGGTACCACCTGAGGTCAAGATGATAGTGGGCAGATTTCCGTCTTCGACCAGTTGAGTAAAGTAGGCAGGAAAGTCATTGTCGGTCACCACAACGGCATCGGGGGTTTCAAACCCCTGTTCACGAAGCCAGTTCACCGCAATAGGTCCTGACTTGTCTTCGTAAATGCCTTTAGCTGCACGAGTGGACGCGACAATCACTAAAGCTGTGCCACGTGCCGTCATTTATTTACCCTCGCTTGCAGGTTTATCCGTCACTGACCAATCCCCCGATTTACCGCCCGATTTTTCGAGCACTCGGATTCCTTCTATGACTGCGTATTTATCAACCGCCTTAATCATGTCAAAGACAGTTAGTGCAGCGGTTGAGACGGCGGTCAGGGCTTCCATCTCCACCCCCGTCACGCCGCGTGTTTTCACGGAAACTTCAACGCGAACGTAGTTATCACCGCGATCAAAGTCCACGGTAATCTTGCCCAGCGGTAAAGGGTGGCAGAGCGGAATAATCTCGGGCGTTTTCTTAGCACCCATAATCGCAGCAACACGTGCTACCGGCAGCGCGTCGCCCTTTGGCAAGTCTGCGTCAAAAATTTTCTCAATCACATCGGGACGCGTGTAGATAAAGCCCTCTGCAATTGCCGTGCGGGTGGTGACTGCTTTTTCTGTTACATCTACCATGTGAGCGCTACCGTCTTCACGAACATGGGTGAGGTTTTCCGAAGTCATCTTAGTCTTTCGTGAGGTCGTGTGGGTTTGAGGTGAAGTAGTTTTAGTCCGGTAAATACCAGATACGCACCGCATCCTTATTCTTGTACTCGCGGCCGGGTTCTAGTTCGATCAGGCAGTTCGATTCTGATGCGGCATGCAAGAGGTGCGACCCCGCCCCACCCTTTATTTCAGCTGTGAGGACAGCGGCTCCATCGGGGAGGAAGCCCATCGTTGTGGTGCCGCGCCTGAACTGGGTTTTAGCATCCAGCCCTTTCACCGTATCAGTCGTAGAGAGCTGAGCCGTCACCGGCTGATCAGTGACTCCAAGAAAGTACACAGCGTTCAAGGCAACGCGGACCGCCCGTGTGTACGTCACCAGAGTGCTTACGGGATTACCCGGCAACGAAATGACAGGAATTCGTTGTTCGGTAAGCGACAGCACGCTTACACCTTGTGGCCCACCGGGCTGCTGGCTGATATGCCCAAACCAGCAGTCAGCCTCCCCTTTTTTCGCTAGGGCATTGAGAGCGTTACGCACAACCTCATAGCGCCCAGCACTAATACCACCGCAGGTCACCACGAGATCCGGCGAATATGTTGCGCTATCGGTGGCGAGGATACCTTGGAATTCTTCTGCATCATCAGTGATGCGACGAGCCGTTACCTCAGTAATCTTGTCAGCAGCCAGCAGCCCGGTAAGAAGCGGCGCGTTCGCATCGTAAATTTTACCGGCCTGCAAAGAGTCAGAATCTGCCTGGACTTCTTCACCGCCGGTATACACCAGGACGCGAGGACGTCGGTGCACGAGAACCTCACCGATGCCCTGCCCCGCCAAAACGCCAAGATGAACAGCGCCAAGAACGGTACCTGCATCTACTAATCGAGTGCCGCGTCTAATGTCCTCGCCCACGGTTCGTACAAAAGTGCCCGGCTCTACATCGGGCAGGCGCACGCGTCCTCCTTCTGCAACAAATCCCTGGGCATCCACCTCAGAATCCACTGCTTGTGAGCGTTCCACCGGAACTACAGCGCTAAAGCCCTGAGGAATCGGGGCGCCAGTCATAATAGGGTGAACGACGCGGTCGCAAACGTCAACAGAACCTTGAAAACCTGCGGGAATATCGTGCCCCACCGTAAACTCTCGCGCATCAGAGAGAGCATCTGCCGCGGTGAGAACATAACCGTCCATCTGAGAGTTATCAAAAGACGGTGAATCCAGTGCGGCATCAATGGGTTCAGCTAAAACCTGCCCTAAAGCGTCCGCAAGCGGCACACGATGCGGTGCAAGGAAGGCAACGCGTTGCAGTATGGCGGTAAGCCGTTGCGCATACTGTTGTGGAGACTCGTCGTGCGCAGAAAATAGTTCTGAAAAATTATCTTCAGCAGAAAGCATCATGCCCCCTTCTTGTGCACTATCAAGGTTAGTGCAAAAACCCCGATGAGTAAGAGGTAGATTGCGATCATGACCAGTGCGCTCCCCAGGGCACCTGCGCTGTCGCTTGAGGAGAGCATCAGCTCAATATTGAGCGGCAAGGTACGCGTTCTACCTTCTAGATTTCCAGCGAACATGAGTGTTGCACCGTATTCGCCCAGCGCTCGCGCAAAGCTCATCAAGGATGCGGTGGCTAGACCAAATCCGGTGACGGGCAGCAATACGCGGAAGGTAATATCATAGGCGTTTGCCCCTTCGGTGAGCGCAATTTCTTCGAACTCTACAGGTACGGTTCTTAGCACGTTGACGTAGGTTGCTACGAAAAAGGGCAAGGCAACAAAGACCTGTGCCAGCACCACGGCAATCGGTGTAAAGGTAACGGTGAAGCCCAACTCGTTGAGCCAGTGTCCGATGAGTCCTTTGCGCCCCCAAAAATAAACCAGCGCAAGTCCCGATACTACGGGCGACAGCACTACTGGCGCGTAGATGAGAGCGTACAGAGCGTTACTGATTGAACTCCAGCGGGTGCGCGGTAGCACCCGCGCCAGCACAATAGCGAGGGGCACACCAATAATCATGCACACAAGGGTGGAGGCAACCGCGGTTTTCACCGACAGCAACGCTGCCGCTTTCACCTGCGGGTTCGCCAGCAGTTCAGAAAGCTGACCCCACGGGATAGCTACCGCTAATCCCACGAAAGGGCCAACAGTCAAGCACACGCCAAGAAGCGCGGCGCCATAAAACCACCGCGGAACCAAGGAATGGGCATGTCTGAAGTATGAAGACAATTACTGTGCCTTATCGAATCCGTATTTTTCCAAGACAGATTGGGCTTCAGCTGAATTGAGCCACTGCGCGAAATCCGTCGCTGCGCTGTTCAATTCGCCCTGCGAGGTCAGCGCCAGCGGGTATTCATTAGGCGGAACATCCGCAAGTTCGATAACCCGTGCGTCTTTGATATTACGAGCATCGGTGGTGTAGACAAAACCGGCGTCCACCTCACCATTTGAAAGCTTTGTCGCAACTTTGCTGACGGAAATTTCTTCTGACCGGGTTGACACCGTCGCCCCTGCTTTATCAAGAGCAGTGGTAGCCAAGCGTCCGCACGGCACGTCAGAGGCGCAGATACCAGTCACGACATCCTCGCGCTGCAGGTCTTGAATGGACTGAATATTTTTAGGATTACCGGGAGCTGTGACCAAAACGAGCTGGTTAGTAGCAATAACCTCGGTATCCTTCTCCAGCGAATCCACCTCAGAATGTGCTTTTTCCATAGCTGCAGCATCCGCAGTAATCAGCACATCAGCGGGTGCACCATCCGCCAATTGGCGCACTAACGTTGAGCTACCCGCATAATTAATCTGCACATCGACGTTGTGGGTTTCTTCATATTTCTTCTCAAGCTCATCTCCAGCGGCATTAAGCGAGGCAGCAGCAAACACAATGATAGGCGCGGTAGAAGACGCTTCGCCGGGAGAATCGGCCTTTATTTGAGAGTCAGCCCCTTGTGAGCATCCCGCTAAGACTGCCCCTGAAATCGCGGCGGTAACGCCCAGTGCTACCTTTGTGTTCATAACAGACATTCCCTTTCGTAAGTAAACTTACGTATAATGACGCGGATGGTATGTTGACTGCAATTCGGCTAGTCTAAATATACCTACCATATGCAAATTTCTTTCTTTCACGTGCAAAGGTGTGTGTATGAACTCATCCCCTCAACACCTCGGTGCAATAGCTATGCCACCGCGCAACCGCCCCAACGCCAAGCAGGGCAGCTCTCAGCTGATTGACCAGTGGGGACGAGTCGCGACAGACCTGCGCATCTCACTCATTGATAAGTGCAATCTACGCTGTACATACTGCATGCCGGCAGAAGGTCTCGACTGGTTGCCTCAGTCCAAGTTGCTCACAGCTGACGAAGTAGTGCGTATTGCTCGCATCGGTATTGGCACTTTCGGCGTTGAAGAGATCCGTTTTACCGGCGGCGAGCCCCTGGTTCGCGCTGATTTTCCCACTATTCTGCGCCAGATTCGTCAGGAGTTTCATGAGGTTCCCCTGTCTGTAACGACTAACGGTCTGGGACTGGAGAAGAAGATTGATGAGCTCATTGATGCTGGTCTAACCCGCCTGAATGTTTCGATGGACACCATCTGCAAAGAAACCTTCGCCAAGCTCACCCGCCGCGACCGTCTTGATGACGTCGTCAAAGGTATCGATTACGCAGCCTCTCGCGGCATCAAACCCATTAAGATCAATGCTGTTCTGATGCCCGGCGTGAACGACCACGAGGCTCCGGAGCTTGTCGATTGGGCCCTAGGACGCGGCTACCAGTTGCGCTTTATTGAGCAGATGCCGTTGGACGCTGACCACCAGTGGGATCGCGATAACTTAATTACCGCTCACGACATTAAAGAGCAACTCTCTATCAAATACGATTTAACGCCGCATCCGGCACCACGTAAAAGCTCACCGGCGATGCTTTGGGACGTGCACCCCATGGGTAGTCCCGACGTGCTGGGGCAGGTGGGCATTATTGCCTCGGTGACAGAGCCTTTCTGCGCGGCCTGCACCCGCACCCGCATCACCTCAGACGGTAAGGTGAGAAGTTGCCTCTTCTCGCTGACCGAGACCGATTTGATGGGTGCAATGCGCAGCGGCGCATCCGATGAAGAGGTTGCCGCTATCTGGCAAAATGCTATGTGGAATAAGCCCGCGGCTCACGGTAAGAACAGTGCTGGTTTTGAGGCTGAGGACTTTGTTCAGCCGGAACGCTCGATGAGTGCTATTGGAGGCTAATATGGACGTTCATTTTTTTGCAGCTGCACGTGCTGCCGCAGGAACGGCGCAGACAACGGTTCAGCATCATCAGTTGTCGAGTCCTTCCCTCGGCGCGCTGATCGATGTATTGGGCCGAGATTTTGAAGGCAAGAACACCGGCGCTATGGGACTTGCCGACGTCCTCACGCGATGCTCATTTTTGGTAGACGGTGTGAGCACCACCGACCTCACCACGTCCCTTGAAAACGCGCACCGTGTAGATGTTCTGCCTCCATTCGCTGGAGGATAAATCGCGGTGTCTGGCGTGAATTTTAACGCGATTATTCTTGCCGGTGGACGCTCCTCCCGACTCGGTGGCACCCCAAAGGCTCTACTGTCTGACGGATCAAAAACGTTACTTGCATCCACAATAAAGGCAGTGTCCGATGCCCGTCACACGATTGTGGTTGGCCCAGCTGATTTGCCGGTTTCTGAAAATGTGCTGCTAACGCGTGAAGACCCACCGTTCTCCGGACCGGCAGCAGCGTTGGCGGCAGGTGCTTCGCGCCTCGCATCCTTGGGTTCACCCGCTGAGTGGACGGTTATTCTCAGCGTAGATATGCCCTATATTTCGACGGCTCTCACCGCGCTTGTGGAGGCAACTACCGACGCGGCTCCCGATGTGCTGGGTTTTATGGGTGAAACTGAAGGCATACGTCAGCCCCTTGTCGGCATTTATCGCACTTCTCAGCTAGTTCAGGCGCTGTCTAGCGATATGACGGATTGCTCTGTTCGGTTTGCCCTGCGTCCACTGTCTCCTGCGATCGTACAGTTGCCAGCCGGGTCAACCGATGATGTTGATACGTGGGAATCCGCCCGAGCCACCGGGTTTGACCGTCAACTTTAGAAGAACGAACAGAAGGCTTTCATGCACCATCCTGCCTCTATCGACTGGGATTCAGCGCGTGCCGCTCTCTTCGAGATTGCCCGCGCGCGCCTTTCACCCGCAGTTATGACGCTCACGGTTCACGATGCCATTGGGTATGTGCTTGGGCGCGATGTTTTATCGCCGATGCCGGTGCCTCACTATGATTCTTCAGCAATGGACGGTTACGCAGTTGCTGGTCGCTCACCGTGGACGCTGAAAATCCCTGATTATCCTGATGACAGCACCCAGAATATTCACAAGCTCACCCTTGCGCTGGCAGCCGGAGAGGCCACCCCCATCTTCACGGGCGGGCTGATTCCTGAGGGTTGTGAGAGCATTGTACGCAGTGAGCACGCCAGACTAGAACAGCAGGATGCTGCTACCCTGCTTTTCTCGGAGCATGGCGAGCCAGCTGCTGGAAAAGATATTCGCCGAGCTGGCGAAGAGCTGGATCGCGGTGCTTTGCTTGCCCGCTCAGGCACCAGCGTCACGCCGCGGTTAGCAGCCGCTTTAGCTGTGGGCGGCATTGATGAGGTCGACGTCTATGAGCCGGTGGGTGTAGCTGTTGCCTTTAGCGGTAATGAGGTCATTACCTCTGGCGTGCCGGGGCCGGGCGAAGTGCGCGATGCCTTTATGGGCGCTGTCCAACCGATGGTAAGCACCCTCGGCGCCCAAGTTGTTCAGTCTCGTCGCCTCCCCGATGAGGCACAAGCGTTCACCTCGTGGCTTCAAACAACCGACGCGCCGGTGCTCATGGTCACCGGCGGCTCCAGCACCTCAGGCGTTGATATGGTGCGCGATACTCTGGCAGAAATTGGAGCCACCTATGTCTTTGAGTCGGTTTCGGTACGTCCGGGACACCCCGCCCTGGCGGCACTCCTGCCGGGCAACCGCATCCTGCTAGGGCTGCCGGGCAACCCGCTTGCCGCCTATACCTCGCTGTATTCATATCTTCCAGCGCTACTCGATGGTGCTTGCCAAAGAGAGTTAAGAACACTACCGACAGCCCCACTGGCACGTGATACGCAGGCAGGACGCGGCGGCACCGCCCTTATTTTGCCGTGCGCTCTGAACTCTGGCGAATTAACTCCCCTCGAACACCGGAAATCACACATGCTCACAGCTTTCGCTAGCGCCGATGCGCTCGCCGTAGTACCTGCATCCGGGGCGAGCGCAGGTGAGCTAGTAGGCTACATCCGATTGTAAGTTCTGCCGAAACCTGACACTTTATAGCTTGCTTTCCGAAGCTCGGGTGAGGCTTACCACCGCATATAATGGCTGAGTTAGTTTTCGATGCAGAAAGTAGCCATGGTTAATCCAACATTAGAAGACGTTGCGGCTATCGCTGGCGTATCGCCCACCACCGTCTCACGCGTGCTGAACAACCGCGGCTATTTGAGCGAGAAAACTAAGCAGAAAGTTTTCGCAGCGATGCAGGAGTTGGACTACCGCCCCAACGCTATCGCGCGTTCTTTGCAGAACAAGAAAACCAAAATCGTTGCTTTGATTTTCCCGACAGTCGCGCATCCTTTTTACGGGGCGATGGCAACGTACCTTGAAGAGCGGCTATCCGATCGCGGGTACAGGGTGATTTTATGCAATAGCCAAGATCATCCCGAGCGCGAACGCGACTACATTGATATGTTGCTTTCGCATCACGTCGATGGTGTTATTACCGGCGCTCATTCCGATGCTATCGCCAACTACCCCACCTTGCGTTCTGCTCTGGTGACGATTGATCGCGAGCAGAGCCAGCGCTATCCCAATATTCGGTGCGATAACTACGGCGGGGCACGCAAGGCTACCTCGGCTCTTATTGATGCGGGGGCGCGCCATATTGTGCACATTACCTCTACACAGTCTGATACGAATCAGCGTCAGCGAGGCTACCTAGATGTCATGCAGAAGAACAATCTCGAACCTCGTATTTTAGAGGTGGGTTTCGCGGCTGAGAGCGCTGCCAAAAATAGGGCAATTACCGATTACCTTGACCAGCACCCCGAGGTAGATGCTGTGTTTGGTTCGAACGATACGTACGCAGCCTACGCGCTGAACTGGGCTCAAGTACAGGAGAAAAAAGTTCCGCAGGACTTCCAAGTAGTAGGCTTCGACGGCACTCAGGCTATTCACTCGTTACTTCCGCACCTTGCTACCGTTGTTCAGCCCATTGAAGATATGGCTGAAAGGGCAGTAGAGCGACTCGTAGAAGCAATGGAGTCCTCAACTCCGCACGAGGTCATGGCCGATGAATCCCGCCTCGAAAACGATGTTTTCCCGACCGTCTTTCGGCCGGGAACCACCGTACGACTGCCCTAACGCTTACCCCGGTTTTTGTCGATAACCGACACCGGCGAGGGACGCCACATCCCCAACACAGCGTTGCTCAGCTTGCCGAAACCGCCCATCTCAATAAAACCGTGGCGCCGATACAGCGCCGCCGCGTCATAATTTGATGCTTCAAGGTAGGCAGGATACTCCCCTAGCTGCTGACAACGATATTCGAGCAGAGCTCCGCCTACTCCTTTACCTCGGGCGCTCCCGTGCACTCCTACACAGTACAGGTACCAGTGGGTAAAGACCGGACGCGCGCGCAACAGCCCCACTTCAACCAGTGCAGCTCGTGCAAGGCCCAGCTTGAGCGCTTTAGCATAACCGCGCGCCGAGTGAAGATCTTTCATGAGATCATTTTTACGTTCGGGAGATTCCCACAGAGCCGCCCCCAGCACAGTACCCTGATCATCCACGGCTACGTCAATAATGCCGTACTCTTCCTGAGCAAAATGATGCTCAATCTGAAAAGTGAAGAGAGCTCGCAAACGACGAATTCTCATCTGTCCGCCTAAAGCCCGGCTCATCACCGGATCCTTTTTAAAGGCATCCACCAGCGCCTCGACAGCGCCCGGTAGATCGGCCTTAGTTGCTTGGCGAATAATTATCTGCTCGCTCATCTATTCTCTTTTCGCGTGGTTTTATGTGGGGAAGAGGAATATACGTCAAAAGATTTTAATATACCGATGAATACAGAAAAGCAGGACGCTCTGAGAACGTCCTGCTTTATTCGAAAAAATCTTGTATTATGCGCTCGCGTCGATAGAGAATGTCACAAGATCAGCACCGTGAGCGGTCTGGCTACCGGTACTCACGCCATCAATCAGTGACGTTCCTGTGACCAATCGACGGTGGTTGGTTGCTACCAAAGGAGTGGTCACCTCATAGCCGGCACGCTTAATCTGATCTACGTCGAATTCTACAAGAAGGTCACCGCGCTTGACGATATCACCCTTAGCAACCTTTATATCGAAATGCTGACCGTCAAGTTCAACGGTGTCGAAACCAATGTGAATTAGTAGCTCAAGACCTTCGTCGGTGCGGATACCTACAGCGTGACCGGTGGGGAAAGCTACCGTCAGTACACCGTCAGCGGGTGCATACAGCTTTCCTTCGCTGGGTTCAATCGCCACGCCGGGGCCGAGAGCGCCGGTTGAGAAGGTGGGATCTGAAACCTCAGAAAGCTCGCGGACTGTACCGGTCAAGTGAGCGCCAAGAGTAACAATCTCGCCACCCGATTGAACGGGAGATTGCTCAGTTGAGGTAGGGGCGGTGTCTTCTTTGCCACCGAAAAGTTTTGAGAAAAAGCCAGCCATAGGAGCCTCCTTGATGCTTCATTGAGTATTACGCGTCGTCAACAAAAAATAATAAGTCGGATGCGTGTTATCACGATTTTAGCATTCCGGTAACTTCTGATTTTGGTGCTTTGTTGGGTTACACCGCTTTTCCAGTTTTCGAAAAGTTTTTCTCTCGGTAGACAAAAAGTGTTGGCATACTCGGGTGAGTATGCCAGCACTTTTTGCGTGAAAATAAGGTTGTTACTTCTTAGTAACGCTCAAGAAGTCACTACCAGCTACTACGTTACCGTTGTGAGCAACGCCCGCGGTGAGGGATGAACCCTGCACAGCTTTCTTCGCGTTGGTAATCACCAACGGAGTTGCCAGCGGGTAGCCTTCGGCAGCAATTGCCTGGGGGTCGAATTCAACCAGGACGTCACCACGCTTGACTGTATCGCCCTTAGCAACCTTGAGATCAAAATGCTTGCCATCGAGTTCAACGGTGTCGAAGCCAATGTGCATGAGCAAATCGAGTCCGGTTTCGGTACGCATACCTACTGCGTGGCCGGTGGGGAACGCCACGGTAACCTTGCCATCTGCAGGAGCGTAGAGCTTGCCTTCGGTAGGTTCGATAGCGGCGCCGGGGCCAAGAGCACCGGATGCAAAGGTGGGGTCTGAAACCTGTGAGAGTTCCAGAGCCTTACCGTTAAGGTGGGCGCCGAGTTCTACGACCTCACCTGAAGTCGCGGACGCTACGCCAACAACACCGGTTGCAACGGCGGCGGTGGCCACACCAGCGCCTGCGGTTGCACCGTTTTCAGTGGTTGCGCGTTCTGAACTAGCTGCTTCGGTATGAGCGGCAACAGAGCCGCCAGCAGGAGTGTGAGCCGGTGCCGCGTTGAGAGCCGCAACTTCAGCGTCCTTCTCAGATGCCTGACCGGCGAACTTACGCTTACCCATAATGAAGCTGGCGATAAATGACAGCAAAGTGGTGGTGACCAGAGCGATGAAGAAGCCGCCCCAGCCCCAGCCAGTGTTAGGAATGATGGAGAGGAAGCCCAGGTAACCAGCAGCACCGGGGGCGCTTGCCTTAATACCGAACAGAGCAACCAAAAGACCACCTACAGCTGCCGCGCCCATTGCCACGAAGAAAGGCCAGCGCAGGCGCAGGTTTACACCGAAGATTGCAGGTTCGGTAATACCCAAGAAAGCTGAAGGAGCTGATGCACCCGCAACACCCTTAAGCTTCTTGTCCTTGGTGGTCAAGAAGACTGCCAAAGCAGCTGCACCCTGTGCGACGTTAGCCATAGAAGCAATTGCGAAGATGAAAGAGCCACCCTGGGTAAAGAGCTGAAGCTCAATAGCGGGGAATGACTGGTGCAAACCGGTGATAACAATCGGTGAGTAGAACAGACCAAAGATCAGACCGCCCAAAGGTCCTGCAGTGTTGTACAACCAGTTGATGCCGTCGCCCAGCATAGTACCGAGCTTGAACATGGGAGGACCAACCAGCAGGAAGGTCAAGAAGCCGGTAATCAGCAGGGTAAGAGTGGGAGTGAAAATAAAGTCTACAACGCCCTTGAGTACCTTGTGGAAGAACTTCTCAAGGTGCGAAAGGATGAATGCCACCAAAATGATGGGGAGCACGGTGCCCTGGTAACCTGCCTGCTGAACCTGCAGACCAAAGACGTCCCAGTAGGTCATGGTGCCGTCCTGCAAAGCAGCAGCTACGCCGTAACCGTTAACCAGTGCCGGCGACACCATAGCAGCTGCCATGGTCATGCCCAGGTAGGGGTTACCGCCGAACACCTTGGTTGCTGAATAGCCCACCAAAACGGGCAAGAAAGCAAACGGCGCTGCTGAAATCAGGTTAACAATCTCAGAGAAACCGGTCCATGCAGGGTACATTTCAACCAGTGACTGGGGGCCAAAGAGATCTTTAGCAACCAGCACATTGTTGATAGCCATCAAGAGACCGCCACCAACCAGCACCGGAATCAGGGGCAGGAAGATGTCGGAGATGACCTTGATAAAACGGGTCAGAATGTTGCCCTTTGAGGCAGCAACTGACTTCAGCTCATCTTTGCTGACCTGCTTCATACCGCGGGCAGCCATCACCTTGTAGACCTCGTCGACATCGCCGGGACCGACAATAATCTGGAACTGGCCCGAGTTGTTGAAGGTACCCTTCAAATCATCGTCATCATCCAGACCAGCCTGATTGATCAGGCCTTCGTCTTTGAGGACGAGGCGCAGACGGGTTGCACAGTGCGCACCAGCCTGAATGTTATCGAGCCCGCCGACGTTCGTCAGAACGCGCTCTGCCACGGATTTATGATCCATGTCTTCTCCTCTGTACAGTGCATCTTGCCGATTCCTGTTGCAACAAGAGAAGGCAAGGTTAGTGATGCAGGTTCAGCATCAAATATGCTAATCGTTTGACACTCTAGCACGTGGTTGCCGTCACGTATCAAAGTGAGGCAGATTATTACCGCAGAATTTATGCCAGATTCTGAACTTATTTTCGCTACTTCTGCAGTGCGGCAAACTTCAGGTCGCTGACCTGCGAAGACGCATCCTGGGAAAATTCGTTCGTGAATTTTAGCGTGCGGGAATCATCGTTGAAGTAGCAACGCGCGGTGAAAGTAGTCTCTCCCCCATCGATAAAGATTTCTACAACCGATGAGTCAACGATGAGGTCAAAGGTACGCTCAGCTTTCGCAGAAAGATCAGCTGTGCGAGTCTTGCCAGCAGCCAGGTAACGATTACCGGAGCGGTCCATAACCACCGACTTCTCAGCAAAGGTCACGTACATGGTCTTACCCGCCTGATCATGCAACTCAAGGCTCACGGGACCGTTAGAAACATCAACAGTGCCGCTGACTCTAAATACTCGCTGATCTTTGATCGCGGCAACTTCACCGTCGATGAATTCAGTAGCGTTCAGCGTCAATTCATCGTTAATTTGATCAGCAGGACGCTGCACAATGCGTCCATTCGTCAGGGTAAAGATGCGCGGAAGAGTCAGGCAGTGCAACCAGTGGTTCTCCCAGCTGGGATGCATATCTTGGTCAGACAAACCGCACCACGCGCCGATAGTAATTTCACCGTTTTCGCCCTCAATGTTGTAAAAAGGCTGCGGTGCATAAAACTCAAAACCGGCATCGAGCTCAATGAACTCTGAATCCAGCGTGAAGTGCGTGCCGTTCAGCTCGCCCACTACGTAGCCGCACTGATAAAGGTTGGCAAAGCGATTACCCGCCGCGTCCATGCCCTGCGGACTGAAAATCAAAACGTCGCGTACCTGGCCGGTAGCGGTATCGGTCATGCGGGCGACAGCCGGGCACTCCCACATGTAGCCCATGTGTTGCTCAAACGGCTTGTCAAACGTAATTTCACCGTCAAAAGTCCAATTGCGACGATCATCCGATGAATACTTGAGAATCGCACCGGTCAAATCATCGTGCTGAGCACCTAACAAGGCATAGTATTTGCCGTCTTCTTCCCAAACTTTGGGATCGCGAAAATGCGCGGTGTACCCTTCAGGCTGAGACATAATCAGCGGGTTAACATCGTGCTGTTTGACGAAGGTTTCGCACTCGTCATCTGAAGTCACTAGACACTGGTATGACGATCGAACTTCGTTCTCGTCTTTCACATTTCCGGTGTAGTAGAACTCGTAGGTGCCATCGGGCGCAATAAATGCCGACCCCGAGTAGCAACCTCGCTTGTCATACCAGTCAACGGGATCAATAGCGCTTTTATCATCTTGCCAGTGCAACAAATCAGTGCTGGTTGCGTGACGCCAGAACACCTGATGCTCAGGATGCGTAGGCGCATACTGATAGAAGGCGTGGTAGATACCTTTGTCGTAGAACAAACCGTTAGGATCATTCAAACGCCCCACAGGAGGCGCAAGATGAAGCACCGGATAATCGGGGTCATTAATAACGGTTTCATGCCAGGTGCGGTATTCATGCTCTGCATTTGCATACAGCTGTGCCGGGTTTGCGTGGGGTGTGCGATCTACCATCAATCGGTCTTTCAGTAGGAAGTGTCAAACGTTTGTCTCATCAAACACATTCCCAGAATACCGAAAATTGCCCCGTGGCAGTGACCCGGCACATAGTCAAAGACTGGTTAATCTTCCAAATACGCGACGCTCAGATTTTCTACCGAAGGTACTCCGCCCTGTTCGGGAGGACGCACAAAGACAGCCTGCGGTGCGCCATCTAGATAGATGCGGGCCGAGAAAACCTCAGCTCCGGCGTCCACAAACATTTCAAGAGCAGAGCCGTCAAAGAGAATCTCAAACTGACGCGAGTTGCTGGGAGTCAGCATCCGGCGACGAATAGGGCCCCCCGCTTGATAGCGAGCGAATCCGCGGTCGAGAGCCGCGAAGTCCTGCCCGAAAGTCATAACCACAGGCTCGCCTTTTTCGTCACGGAGCCCCAGCTGCACGTTGTGCTTCCCCACGTTGAGGGTTCCTTTGAGGCGGAACTGGCGGCGGCCACGAACATCAGCCAGCATTCCGTCCTCGCTCATCTGTGCTGCCTGCAGGGGCAAGACCTCATCGAGCTGTTTGACCGGACGCTGGAAAAGTTTTCCGTTGTGAAGCTCGAGTTCGCGTGGGTAAGTAAGCATATGAACCCAACGGTTTTCCCAGCTGGGATGATCGTCTTCTTCAGCATTACCAAACCAGCCCATCAGCACGGGAGCATCATGCTCGTCATCCGCGGCGTGAACAGTTTGCGGAGCGTAGAACTCAAAACCGGCGTCGATCTCGGTAAAAGGTTGCTCAATGTCGAATTTCAGACCATCAAGCTTCCCTACCACATAACCGCACTGATAGATGTTGTTGTACTTATCGCCATCGGGTTGCATACCCTGCGGGCAGAAAATAAAGATATCTTTTTCTTCACCGGTAGCAGTGTCAGTAGTGGTCAAGAAAATAGGGCATTCAATCATGTAGCTCATATCGCCGATTGAAGTGTCCGAAAATTCGATTTCTCCCTCAAACGTCCACTCGCGTCAATCCGAGGACGAGTAGCACACCACAGCGCCAGTGTTATTAGTGCGCTGCGCACCCAAAAAGGCGTAGTAGATGCCGTTGCGCTCTACAAGGTGGGGGTCTCGGTAATGAGCGGTGTACCCTTCTGGCTGGTCAAAAATCAGCGGGTTGTTTTCTTCGCGCTCAAAAGTTTTACCTTTGTCATTTGAGGTGAACATCGACTGATAGGCACTACGGTTGTTCATCTCATCTTTGACGTTACCGGTGTAGAAAAACTCGTAAGATCCGTCGGGGGCCACAAAACCCGAGCCAGAATAGCAGCCCGACTTGTCATACCAGCTAATCGGTGCAATCGCCGTTTTCTGATCGCTCCAGTTGGTGAGGTCAGTACTGACAGCATGACGCCAGAAGACAGCGCGGGTAGGGTGCAGCGGCGAGTACTGGTAAAAAGCGTGGTAAACGCCGTCATCATAAATAAGACCGTTGGGATCGTTGAGACGCCCTACAGGCGGAGCCAGATGGAGTTTAGGATACTCCGGGTCAGCACTCACGGTTTCAACATAGTCGGTGTAAACCTGCTCTGAATCCAGAAGTAGCTGATCGGCGTCAGGACGCGGCGCGTAGATGCTCAAGTGGTGTCAATCCTTCAATATGTCAATCGTTTGTCATATTCGTGCAAGAGTCAATACTCTACTCGTTCAACGCTCACCTCTCAACGTGATAAGTCGCTCTTATAAGCAGGGTGATAACCTTCAAAGATCCCTCCCATTGAGGGTCTGACTAGGCAATATACTTCGTTTAATGCAAAATGCTATCAAGCACTGTACCCACGTGTGCGAGTTTGGGCTATACCACAGTTAAAAGCCGCAGGGCGGCACCACCGTAAGGTGATACCGCCCTGTGCGTAAGAACAGCGAAAACGCTGCGAAAAGTAATGGAATTACTTGAGGGTGATGGTTGCGCCTGCGCCCTCGAGCTGTTCCTTTGCCTTTTCTGCGTCTTCCTTTGAAGCACCTTCGAGGATAGCCTTGGGAGCTGAGTCAACGAGGTCCTTAGCTTCCTTGAGGCCGAGTGAGGTAAGTGCGCGAACTTCCTTAATCACTGCGATCTTCTTGTCGCCTGCTGATTCGAGGATTACGTCGAATTCGTCCTTCTCTTCAGCTGCTGCTTCGCCGCCAGCTGCGCCTGCAACTGCAACGGGAGCTGCTGCGGTTACGTCGAATTCTTCTTCAAATGCCTTAACGAATTCTGAAACCTCTACGAGTGAGAGTTCCTTGAATGCTTCAATGAGTTCTTCGATGGAAAGCTTAGCCATTGTTAGGCTCCTTCTTTATCAGGTGTAGGTAATGTACCTACATGTGAAAAATCTTTGGGTTTGCTCGAGCATCGTGCCGAGCGAAGCTGAAAAATCAGCGGATCAGAATTACTCTGCGTCCTCTGCGGGTGCTTCTTCTGCTGCTGCAGGTGCTGCACCTTCGGTTTCTTCGAGCTTGATGCGCAGTGCATCCACGGTGCGTGCAATCTTGGAGAGTGCACCCTTTGCGCCGCCTGCAACCTTTGCCAGCAGAACCTCGCGTGATTCGAGGCTTGCGAAGCGGTCAACGCCTGCCTGATCGAGAGCTTCACCTTCGTAGTAACCGCTCTTGATGATCAGCTGGGGGTTTTCCTTGGCGAAGTCACGCAGTGCCTTTGCAGCGTCAATGAATTCACCGTTGATGAATGCAATTGCGCTAGGACCTGCAAGCTGACCTTCGAATGCGTCGATGCCAGCTTCCTTTGCTGCGATACCAGCAAGGGTGTTCTTCACCACGGCATATTCAGTCTCTGCGCCCAGTGCGCGGCGAAGCTCCTTGAGCTTTGCTACTGAGAGACCACGATACTCAGTGAGGACTACTGCGTTTGAGCTTGCGAAGCGTTCCTTCAGCTCAACAACCGCAGCTGCCTTTTCTGCTGTCGCCATGGTATTCCTTCCGTTCTTGGTCGCTGGCCGAGTTCTTTTGAGCCTTTCGGCAATAAAAAAACCCCGGCGCGTAAGCGACGAGGTAGAACACAATAATAGTTTCGGTTTCTAAAAACCGTTTGTGTTTGTCCATCACCTACGCGGGCGGTTCTTTCGAACTCTTCTCTGCCAAACTTCTGATAAAGAAGGCATAGACCAGCGGTCTTTGGTTCTTCTATCAAACCACAGAAACGGCGAGCCGACAAGCTGGGATGCTCACTTTCATCGTTTAAGCGCGGTTAATCACTTAAATGTGGCGGAGTTACGATGCTGGCGTCTGTAGATGAGGCTCACTGCCAGTCCGAAGAAACCTAAAAATAGAACGGCTATCGAAAGCCGTTGAAGTACATTCGCTGAGTGCTGCCCGCGGAAAGTACAGCAAGCGGCAAACAATCCTTCTCGCCTGATTCGCTTCGCTCATGAGGCGATTCATGCCAGACCCACCAGTTCGCCGCTTACTATACTTGCCTTCGAACGTACGCACATCCCCAAAACCTCAGACTGTTTCAGTAATAAAAATCCGGCGCCCTCCCCTACAGGAAAGACGCCGGATTTTTATAAAAGCTCTAATCTACAAAGCTAGATTATGCCGCAACCTCTGAGGGGTCCACGGGAATGCCGGGGCCGAAGGTGGTAGCAACGGTAGCCTTTGAGATGTAGCGACCCTTTGATGATGAGGGCTTGAGGCGGTTGATTTCCTCAAGTGCTGCTTCAAAGTTCTCAACAAGCTGTGCTTCTGAGAATGATGCCTTACCAATGATGAAGTGCAGGTTTGAGTTACGGTCAACGCGGAAGTCGATCTTACCGCCCTTGATGTCGTTAACTGCCTTGGTAACGTCCATGGTGACGGTACCGGTCTTGGGGTTCGGCATGAGGTTACGAGGACCAAGAACCTTACCCAAACGACCAACCTTACCCATCAGGTTGGGGGTTGCAACTGCTGCGTCGAAGTCAACCCAGCCACCAGCAATCTTAGCGATCAGTTCGTCTGAACCAACGAAATCTGCGCCTGCTGCCTCTGCTTCAGCTGCCTTATCGCCTTCAGCAATAACTACGACGCGAGCGGTCTTACCGGTGCCGTTAGGCAGGTTTACAGTACCGCGAACCATCTGGTCAGCCTTACGGGGGTCAACTGAAAGACGAAGAGCCACCTCAACGGTTGCGTCGGTCTTAGTTGAAGAGGTTTCTTTCGCAAGAGCAATTGCTTCTGCGGGGGTGTAGAACTTACCCTCTTCAATTTTGGCTACAGCTGCCTTGTACGCCTTGCTGCGCTTTGCCATCTGCTTATCTCCTTATGCAGTTGTGGTCATTATGAGCCGCGCGGGCCCTGCCACATGCTCACACTCGTGTAGGTGTAAGCGCTTAAAAATTTTCAAGTGTAGCTTGCGCTACGGGAGGCCTTACTTAACCTCGATACCCATTGAACGAGCGGTGCCTGCAATGATCTTTGCAGCTGCATCGATGTCGTTCGCGTTGAGGTCGGGCATCTTGGTTTCAGCGATTTCGCGAACCTGTGCCTCGGTGATTGAACCAACCTTGTTGGTGTGGGGCACACCTGAACCCTTAGCAACGCCAGCAGCCTTCTTGATGAGGCCTGACGCCGGAGGGGTCTTGGTGATGAAGGTGAATGAACGGTCTTCGTAAACGGTGATTTCAACCGGAACGATGTTGCCGCGCATGTGTTCAGTTGCAGCGTTGTAAGCCTTGGTGAACTCCATGATGTTCACGCCGTGCTGACCCAGTGCGGGACCAACGGGAGGAGCCGGGTTAGCAGCGCCTGCCTGAATCTGCAGCTTAATGAGGCCTGAGACCTTCTTCTTGGGAGCCAATGTAGCGTCCTTTTCTTAGCTGTGGAACCAACGCACAGGAGCGTGACGTTGGCGGTTGGCAACCGTGGCGCGGTTGCCCTGCATGAGCCCGCTAAGCGTGAGCGAACACATGCAACTAAATATCTTAGTGGCTTTAAGGTTTTAAAACCAATGAAAGCTGAATTCCCCCGGTGTTCTTTTCTTCACACCAACTATCCGAACAACCGTCCTTACCACTACAAAAGCCCCACTCCCTGAACAGGGAGTGGGGCTTTCGTATCAAAAGTTTTACATCTTGGTGACCTGGTTGAAGTTCAAGGTCACGGGGGTCTCGCGCTCGAAGACAGAAATAAGAACAACCATTGAGGATGATTCGGGCTTGATTTCTGAAATGGTCGCGGGCATACCCTCGAACGGGCCTTCCTTGACGGTGACAGCCTCGCCAACTTCCCAGCCGGTCTCGTACTGGGGTGCAGCCGCAGGTGCCTCGCCTGCGTCGGCCTGCTCGGTTTCGAAGACAGGAGCCAACATGTCAACAACCTCATCCAAGCGCAAGGGCACAGGGTTGTAAGCGTCCTGGCCCACGAAGCCGGTCACACCGGGAGTGTGGCGGACAACGCCCCAGGTCTCATCGGTCAGGTTCATGCGAACCAAAACATAACCGGGGATGCGCACACGACGAACGAGCTTCTTGGAAGTGTTCTTAACTTCCATGACCTCTTCCATCGGAACCTGAATCTCGAAGATGTCTTCTTCGGCGTTGAAGGTCTGAGCGCGGGTTTCAAGGTTAGTCTTCACGCGGTTCTCGTAGCCAGCGTAGGTGTGAATGACGAACCATTCACCTTCCTGGCGACGCAACTTGGACTTGAATTCTTCCATCGGATCCACTGCAGGCGCATCTTCAGTTTCTTCCGCTACCTGAGCAGCAGCTACCTCAACAGCCTCAGCGGGCTCTTCGGCGCCGGTTGACTCCGCGTCGATTTCTTCGGTGTGCTGAGAAGAAGTCTCTACAACTTCTTCGGTTTCGGGTGAAAGTTCCTGGTCGGACACTTTTGCCTGCTTTCCGTGATACTGAAAGAACCTCGCGTTACACACAAAATGTAACGAAGGTTCTTAGTTCGTTCAGTTAAGTCTAAATCTCTAAACTCAAGTCTAAATTATTTTGGTAACTTAAGCACTCAACGCTAAGCGCCAGGCATATCTCCGTTACCGAAAATCCAGAATGCTGCCTGACCAAAGAGGTAGTCAAGACCAAAGATGAGGAGCATCATGAAAACCACAAATACCAGAACAACAGCTACATAGTTGGCCAGTTCTTTTTTAGTGGGAGTAGTAACTTTTTTGAGTTCTGCGATGATTTCGCGGAAGAACTGCAAAATGCGACCAAAGAATCCACGACGCTTGTCAGTTTCGGGTGTGCGTCCGGCAGAAGCAACAACAGACTTAGCCATAGATGCGACGCCCCTTTCGTTGATTCATGAGCGGATATCGCGCCAGATGAACCGCTTGAAAAAATAATATAACTGAGGCTTGAAAGCAGGGCGGACAGGACTCGAACCTGCAACCTGCGGTTTTGGAGACCGCTGCTCTACCAATTGAGCCACCGCCCTTTGAAGTACTAATTACTTCTAGGGTTTATGTCTTGATACAAGACATAAAACAGTTGTCCGGTTGCGAACAACAGGTACAACTCTAAGGGATAAAAAAATATTTTGCAATTCAGCTGGTCTCAGCGTTCTGCACCGTGCGCCCTATTGCACCCCTGCGGCCCGCCAAAACACAGTTGATTATGTCTCACTGCGGTATTTCACGGCGACAATACACGCTCCGCTCCGCGCGCATCATTATGCTTTTAACCACGGACATTACTGTTATCGCACCGCTAGAAACGTGCACCACGGAAAGAGAGCGTCCCATGTCATCACGAATTTCACGCCGGATTGCGGCGATTGCTCCGAGTGCGACCTTGGCTGTCGACTCCAAAGCTAAGGCTCTAAAAGCAGAAGGACGCCCGGTTATTGGCTTCGGCGCGGGTGAACCTGACTTTCCCACTCCCGACTACATTGTCGAAGCAGCAGCTAAAGCCGTTCGCGACCCCAAAAATCACCGCTACACAGCCGCCGCTGGTTTGCCCGAGCTCAAGAAGGCAATCGCTGAGAAGACCAAGCGTGATTCAGGCATCGACATTGATCCTGCTCAGGTGATTGTTACTAACGGCGGCAAGCAGGCAGTCTACGAAGCTTTTGCAACCGTCATTGATGAGGGCGACGATGTGTTGCTGCCCGCTCCTTACTGGACGACCTACCCCGAGGCAATCCGCCTAGCCGGTGGTAACCCCATTGAAGTTTTTGCCGGATCTGAGCTTGAGTACAAGGTCACCCCCGAGATGCTCGAGGAAGCCTACACCGAAAAGACGAAAGCACTCATTTTTGTTTCTCCGTCTAACCCCACCGGCGCTGTTTACACTCCCGAAGAAACCAAAGCTATCGGTGAGTGGGCATTGGCTAAGGGCATCTTTGTTCTCACCGACGAAATCTACGAGCACCTCACCTACGACGGCGTTCCCTTCACTTCCATGGTTAAAGCCGTTCCCGAACTGGCTGAGAACACCGTCATCCTCAATGGCGTAGCAAAGACTTACGCTATGACAGGCTGGCGCGTGGGCTGGCTGATTGGCCCCACCGACGTTGTCAAAGCAGCAACCAACTTGCAGTCGCACCTGAGCTCCAACGTCAACAACGTAGCTCAGATTGCAGCGCTCACCGCAGTTTCAGGTTCACTGGATGCCGTCAACAAGATGCACGAAGCATTTAATCGCCGCCGCAAGACCATCGTCGAAGCTCTCAACGCTATCGAGGGTGTCCACTGCCCCACTCCTAAGGGAGCCTTCTACGTGTATGCGGATGTGCGTGAGCTACTGGGTAAGGAAATCGCGGGCAAGACCCCGAAGACCTCAGCTGAGCTTGCCGAAATCATTTTGACCGAAGCAGAAGTTGCTGTGGTTCCGGGCGAAGCATTTGGTCCCTCAGGCTACCTGCGTCTTTCATACGCACTCGGCGATGACGACCTCGCAGAAGGCGTAGGACGCATCCAGAAGCTCTTGGCAACCGCCAAGTAAACTGTTTCTTTTCAAACAATAGCCTCTTGCCACTTTGTGCTGGCAAGAGGCTATTGTTGTCCCTTATCCATGGATAAGGTCTATGCGAAAAGCTCAGGCAGATTCTTGAGATCCGATAGAACAGTGCTGCGAGAGCTGAAGTCATCAGCTTCAAAAAGACCGGTGGTTACCGCAACAAAGTTGAACCCGGCATCCAATGCCGCTTGCTCGCCTGTCAGTGCATCGCCAACATAGGTAACCTCGGTTTTCCCTAACGCCTTCAAAAGTTTGGACGCTCTGCCAAAGACGCGAGAATCAGGCTTATGGAAGTCAGTAAGATCAGCTCCCTGCACCAGCAAAAGGCGATCCATCGGGTATCCGTGGCGTGTCAACTCAGCGACCGCTCGTTCCGTCACTGTAGATGTAATGATTCCCACCGCAATACCGCGATCCAGCAGTTCGTTCACCGCGTCCAATGCACCGTCGATAGGCTTTTTAGGAAAACGCTCATTGCTAGCTTTATTGGCCTCAAGACGTTCCTCGGGTGTTCCCAGTCCGCCATAGAGCAGGGCGATCATTTCTTCGAACGGTTTACCCCAGTGCTCGGTAAGTTCTTCGTCCGTCAGGTCGATACCGAAAGAATCCTTAGCAACAAACCGATGGTGCTCCCACTTGACCTCACGCGTTAAAAACAGGGTATCGTCCAAGTCAAAAAGCACAGCACGACGCGAGTTAGCAGCACCGGTCACCACAGACTTTTTGGCGAGGTCAGCAAGAATCAACTGCCCGGCAGATGAAACCTGCTCTGCCTCTGCACCGCCCACCCACCGCAGCTCTTCAATTTCTTCGGACGCCTGCGGAGACCCCTCAAGGACGGCCGCAAAAGCGTGAAGATTGACCTGTTCACCTTCGCGCTTACCGTGGGCTTAACCGGTAAACACGCCGAGCTCGACCGCGGATTCTTCAACCAGCTTCGTTGCCAGCTCCTCCTGAACCTCTCGCTCTAAAGCCTGCTCAGCGGTTTCGTCAGTCTCGATTTTACCGCCGGGCACGTAAAACGCGTCCTTACCATAGCTACGAGCCACCAAAAGCTTGCCGTCACGTACTGTCACCAATGCTGATTTTTGGATGGGGTCATTGAGAGCATAGGTGGGACGGTCATTCGACATAATTTACCTGCTTTGCGTGACATGCTGAGAATGGTCAACATCATCTCAACTCGATATTAGGGCTCGCCTCATCGTAGCGACTGTCGCCATCGCATCCATACATTCTTGCCACAATGCTGAAGTATTACGCTAACCCCACTGCTTCTCCGCGGTTTGTTTAGGTAAAAATACACCTAATGCAGAGGGAAAGTTCATACTCAACAACCACTTCCACAGCTACCCACATAACAACAGATTTACTACAATAGAAACCAACTGGCATTGGTGTTTACAGTCGTCGCACAAGATGAAAACTCGTGCAAAAAGATCACAAACATACATCACGGTGCCAACATCAACCATTTCCACCTGGAAAATTTTAGGAGATCCTCCCATGAAGATCGGTCTGCTCACCTCCGGCGGCGACTGCCCCGGCCTCAACGCTGTTATTCGCGGTGCTGTACTCAACGGCATCAAAACATACGACTACGAATTCGTAGGCTTCCGCGACGGCTGGCGCGGTGTTGTAGAGGGCGATTACATGGATCTCCCCCGTACCAAGGTTCGCGGTCTGGCACGCCAAGGTGGCACCATCCTCGGCACCTCACGCACTAACCCCTTCGATGGCAACGGTGGCCCCGAGAACATCGAAATCATGCTTGAAAAGAACGGCATCGATGCAATCGTAGCTATCGGTGGTGAAGGCACCCTCGCTGGTGCAAAGCGCCTGGCTGACGCGGGTCTTCCCGTTGTTGGTGTTCCCAAGACCATCGATAACGATCTTCAGGCAACCGACTACACCTTCGGTTTCGACACCGCTGTTTCCATCGCAACCGACGCAATGGACCGCATCCGCACCACCGGCGAATCACACCACCGTTGCATGGTCGCAGAGGTTATGGGCCGCCACGTAGGCTGGATTGCTCTGCACTCAGGTATGTCAGCAGGTGCTCACGCTGTGCTGATTCCCGAGCAGAAGGTCTCCATGGAACAGGTTTCACAGTGGGTCAAAGAAGTACACGACCGCGGCCGCTCACCGCTCGTTGTTGTTGCTGAGGGCTTCATTCCCGAAGGTTTCGAAGAAGTAATGCACGACAAGGGCGTAGAGAAGGACGGTCGTCCCCGCCTCGGTGGCATCGGCGAATACGTCACCCACGAAATCGAACGCATCACCGGCATCGAAACCCGTAACACCACCCTGGGTCACATCCAGCGCGGTGGCGCCCCCACCGGTTTTGACCGCGTGCTTGCAACCCGCCTGGGCATGGGCGTTGTCGACATGATCCATGACAAGGAATGGGGCAAGATGGTTGCTCTGCAGGGCACCGATATCAAGCGTGTTGACTTCTCAGAGGCACTCGACGGTCTTAAGACCGTTCCCCAGCACCGCTGGGAGGAGGCTAAGGTTCTCTTCGGCCGCTAAGCCAAGGCTCTTTTAGGAAGTTATAGAAAAGCGTCCGCACTCGGTAGTGAGTGCGGACGCTTTTCTTTTGCAGTTTAGAGGGCTGTTAGGCTCCTAGCGGAGGAAGTCTCCCATATTTCGACGTCCGACAACCTGACCGGCGTCGGGTGCAACAATCACCATCTGTGAGGCTGCGTAGTCGACAGTAGGTGCGTTCTTTTCACCGTCATCAGCTAACGATTCTTCACTAACAATCAACTGCGCCTTAGGATCTACGTTTCGCTTAATAACTGCAAGCGCGATTGGTCCTGCCTCGTGGTGCAAGGCTACCGAGGTGACGCGTCCGACCTTCTTGGTTCCCGCATACACCGCTGAACCTACCGGAGGCTGTGTATGCTCCGTGCCGTCGAGGTCCAGAAAGACCAGACGGCGCGGCGGGTGACCCAGGTTGTGCACGCGTGCCACGGTTTCCTGACCTTTATAGCACCCCTTATTGAGGTGGACAGCGGTGCGCATGAGGTCGAGCTCGTGAGGAATTGTTTTCTCATCGATTTCGTAAGCTGCGCGAGGACGCCATGCCTCTACGCGTAGTGCTTCTGCAGCCCACGTACCGGCTAGTTCGCAGCTCTCCCCCAGAGCCTCAAGGTGCTCAGCGGGAAGAATATACAGATACCAGTTGCGTTCCGTTCCAGGGTGATTGTCGGTTGCAGCATAGCTGAAGCCACCGGTGACGATGCCAGGCCAAGGGTCGCACCAGGTTACTGCGTCCTTCAAAGTATCGGGTGCAGCATCAAGCTGGGCCATGTTCTGAGTTGATCCCACTACCGCGTACTCTGCTGTGCGGTTTTCAATCTCAACGCGCAGCATGAACTTCATGCTGTTCAAAAAATCAGTGAGCGGCTGAGCCTGGTCGCGTTCGACAATTAGCCACACGGTGTCGTGAGCTTCAACGGCGTGAGCGTAAAACTCAATGCGCCCCTGAACCGACATCAAAAGCAACTCACTGCCCCGAGCAACATCGGGAGAAGTCATGACCTGGGATGACAAGGTGGTCAACCATGTCCCTCGGTCAGCACCGGTGACTGTTACAACACCCAGATGAGAAAAATCAACGATAACGGGCTGATCGGTAGCGCGTGCCAAACGGCGCTGTTCACGCATTGGATCGCCATAGTGTGCCGCGACGCCAGCGTCCGCTCCCGTTGCAGAGAACGTGCCGTATCGCTGCATCAAAGGGCTGACGTAATCACTCATTATTTGTCGTTGCTTTCTTCGCTCTCATCCAGTGAGCCGAACATGGTAGTACCCAGCGATTCACCGCTCATGCTGGAGGTCTTGCGCAGTTCTGCGGATGCGTGCTTCTCGAGCTTCTTGGTCTCGGGATTGGCGGTTTCCCAGTCCCACATGAGGTTGCCGTTTACAAGACCCCACAGACGAACAGATCCCGCGTATTCTTTAGAGATTTCATCGCGCATGAGGTTACCGGTCTGCATACGCACAACGGGGCCTTTAACCATGCCCACGTAATTTTCGCTGATGCCGCCGGGGTGGCTGATGGTTGCCATGATGTTGAAGCCGTCGTCAGCGTTGCGCAGCTTTTCGACGGATTCTGCGTCTGCAAACTCGGGGACGATATCTGCCGCTACCAGACCGGGGCCAACGTCGCCGTCTTTTTGTTCGCGGTCAATTTGCCAAAAACCTGTCTCGACAGAAATAGGACGCAATTTGTTGCCGTCATCGTCAAGCAAAAAAGACTCCGCGCGGTATTCGATGAAGGGCAAACCGTCTTGAGTAAAGGTAATGATCTGACCGAAAGGAGTCTGCTCCTCGCCTTCGTACCAGAGGGAACCGGTACCTTCCCAGGTGCCAAGCATCCAAGAAAGCGGTACGAGTTCGGGTGAAAGATTTGAAGGAATTTCAATAGCCATGTCTCTAGTCTATTACGGCGCTATAGGTTGGCACAGAGAGTTATCCCTGCGGTGAACAGGCCTCACAACGTTTCTCTCAGGATGCGAAAAAGCGGCCAGAACCGTCTGGGGTTCTGGCCGCTTGTGTCGAAAAGTTGTTACTTCTTGCTTGATTTAATCAAGGCAATAGTTGCAACGATCATCGACATTGTAGAGGTGGCAAGCGCAATCATGCTTTCCGTTGAAATGCGCTGCGCCGGTGCCGAGTGATCAGCAGAAGGTACAACGCGCACGTTATACACCGGTTGCTCTGCTGGTTCTTCTGCGGTCGCACGGCTGTCGTGAGCGCGCACGGCCTCACGGTCTGCAATTTCCGGCGCGGGCGCTACTACAGCTGCAACGGGAGCCGCATCCGAGTAGGTGAAATCGCGGGATGCTGAAGGCTTAGATTCAACCTTGTCTTCGGTCTTTGCAGGATCTTCCATACCTTCTGGAACGATCGCCTGCGCCGCGGTACCGGGAGCAACCGTCTTGGCAACGATGACGTTACTTGAGGTCACTGCCTCGGGTTCGCGGTTATCGGCATGATGCTTATCGGCGGTTTCCTGCAGTGCTGATGAGTTACGCAGCGGCGGAACCTTGAAGAACAGCGACAGGATGAACGCGACCAAAATCGCGACAAAGCCTACCCAGTACACCGTTACAGCTGACTCGGTGAAACCGCGCATGAACGGGCGAGTCAAACGTGAGTCTGCACCATCGAGGTATGAAGTATCCGACGTTGATGCAGAATCATCGGAATTTTCGCTGTCAGAATCAGCGTTGTTAGAAATTTCCTCTGAGATCTGAGGAGCGATCTGATCAACCCAGTAGGTGCGCTGATCGTCATTAGCCCAGTCAACAGTCAAGGTACCGTTTGAAACAGTTGCATGAGCCTGTTCAGCGGCAGCGCTCAGCGCCTGTTCTTCAGCTGCACCCTGATTTTCAGCAACCTGCTGGTCAATGATGCCCTGCGCAGCCTCTGCCGGAATCTCACCGGAGTCCACGCGTCCTTGAACCGCAGCGGTTACCTGATCACGCACAGCCTGATCAGCGGCAGCCTTTGCCTGGTTAGCTCCACCATCAAGCTGGGTCTGAATATTGCTTTTAACAGGATCAACAATCTTGTTCCACATCTGATCCATGATGCCGGCATTCTCAGGAGCTGAAGCCACAGCCGGATTGGTCGCAGCATCCAACGCCGAACGAAGATCATCTTCATTGCTCATAGCGCTCATGATGTTGTTGGGCATAGCGGTGAACAAAACTGACAACAGAACCGCGGTACCCATGGTGCCGCCAATCTGACGGAAGAAAGTAGCAGCTGAGGTCGCAACACCCATATCGCGCGGTTGCACAGCGTTCTGAGTTGCCAAAGTCAATGACTGCATCAGCTGACCCATACCTGAACCAATGATGAACATACCGATCATCAAGAACCACAGGGGGCGATCAACGGTCAAGAAGGTTAAGTAGTAATAACCGGCAGTAACCAACAAGGTACCGATGATCGGGAAGATGCGGTACTTACCGGTCTTAGACACAATCTGACCGGAAACAATCGATGAGAGCATAATGCCCGCCATCATCGGTAGCGTTGCCAAACCTGATTCAGTAGGAGTCAAGCCCACAACAATCTGCAAGTACAGCGGAATAGTCATCATCGCGCCGAACATCGCAAAGCCCACCAAGAAGCCCAGGATGGTTGACATCGAGAAAGTACCGTTACCAAAGAGGTGAAGCGGAATAATCGCATCCTGCCCCATCTTGGATTCAACAATCAAGAAAGCAATCAGGCCAAGGCCGGAGACAACATAGGAGGCGATTGATGCGGTAGAGCCCCAGCCCCACTCGCGTCCCTGCTCAGCAACCAGCAAGAGGGGAACGAGAGCAACAATAACGAACGTTGCACCCCACCAGTCGATGCGCGGCTTAGCGGCATTATTGCCGAATGAAGGCAGGTGCAGGAACTTCCAGACCATACCGAGCGCGATAATACCGATCGGCACGTTCACCAGGAAAACCCAGCGCCAGCCGGTCACCCAGAGAAGGCTGTCAGCACCGGCGAAAACACCGCCGATGAGCGGGCCCAGCACTGATGAAATACCGAAGACAGCCAGGAAGTAACCCTGGTATTTTGCACGTTCACGAGGAGCGAGCATATCGCCCATAATCGCCATAGGAAGCGACATGAGAGCGCCTGCGCCGATGCCCTGGAAAGCTCGGAAAGCCGCCAGCATCATCATCGATGTAGAGAATGATGAAAGCAAAGAGCCCAGAATGAAAACGCCAATACCGAAAAGGTACAGAGGGCGGCGACCGAAGATATCGGAAAGCTTGCCGTAAATCGGCGTTGAGATCGTAGAAGTGATCATGTAGGCGGTGGTTACCCACGCCTGCTGCTCTAGACCGTGAAGATCATCGCCAATGGTGCGGATTGCGGTGGAGACGATGGTTTGGTCGAGAGATGACAGAAACATGCCGGCCATGAGGCCAACGATGACAAGCGTAATCTGGCGCTGTGTCATCACCGGTTGTGCGGATGCTGTTGAAGCACGCTCCGCGGGGGCTACTGACATTTAAACCTTCACTTTGAAGTAGGTGAAAAACTATTTAAGACTCACCAATACTAGATGCACTTCTGCAACTTTTGCACTACTGCAAGATAATTTTTGACGGTTTGGGAGCATAAACACACCCGCGCGATCCGCGCATCACACCCCGCTGCCGTAAATGGGCACAAAAAATGGGGTTGCCAGCTACTTCGCTAGCAACCCCACTCGGGTAAAAGGTGATTTATTTCTGACCTCGGAAGAGACCGCGAACAACTGCAGCCATACCACCGAAGATGAATACAAATGCTCCACCCAGCAGGCAGAGGAAGAGAATTTCTAGTGCTTGAATCATGGTTTTACCCTAGCACATAGGTGAGAAAGGTCGCACTTGTGTAACCGACAACGCCAATAAATGCTACGGGTGTTACGCCAAGTGTTAAGGCGCCGCGACGGGGCCCTTCTTTAGGACCTGCTGAGATGATGCGCAAACCAATTAGTCCCACCAAAAGAGCGAAGATGACGCCGGTCAATAGAATCGGCAAGGCTCCCCCCGGTGTGTCATAGATGCGTGAAATGCCAACCCAGCCAGCGGCAGAAACAGAAGCGAGCACACCCGTGACACAAGAAATAGTGGACTCCAGGCGTCCTTTAGACCCTTCGCCGCGTACCAGTTCAACGAGAAAGCTGCAGACGATGCCTACCGCTGCCACCAGTGGCAGCATCGCCAAGCGATCAGCTGAGGGAGTCGTCAGTGCTAGCACCACCGACACCACACCGGAGAGCAGAATGATCGTGGAGTGCTGATAAATTCTATGGGTTCCACGGAGCTCAGCCACGCCAGTGGCCGCAGGCCAACCGCCAGCGACCAGTGCCACAACACCCAAACAGACCGCTGCCGAAACATACGGATGAATAATAGAGGCAACCACTACAGCCAGCAGAGTCACACACGCAGCAATACCCACTAGACGGTAGCGCGACTGAGGCGATGCTCCGATAGCCCCAATACGACCCTCATACATCTTGCGACGCTGCTTATCGCGAATCTGCTTGAGCTCAGGAACGAAGGTACGCAACTTGGTGGTCTGTGCATCTGAATGTTCAGTATGAGTCACGGTGAGTTCTGCCGTCTTTCGCCTTGGGCACTGAGTGCGGTGAATGGTGAAACTTTATTACACACCATCTTGCTCTGTGAAACGCTTTTTCTAAAGGTTCGTGGTTGTGTTTTGTAGTATTAATTTTGGAAATTGTGTCTTTAGAAGATTCTTCTAAAAGTAGGCTGGCGGTGAAACATGACCCATCTGATGCTGTTATCAGATACTGCTTATACAAGCGGTGAGGTTTTACCTGCCCTTGATTTGCTGAACCACAGGGTGACGATCCTTCCGCTATCTACAGACTCAAGCGTCCTTAATCGCGATGCGGGTGTAGTGATTTTGATTGACGCCCGCGATGCCTTAGTGCTGGCGCGCAACACTGCTCAACTTCTCAAATCATCGGGTCTTACCGCTCCGCTGTTGATGGTTCTAACCGAAGGCGGTATGGCTGCGGTTTCTAGTCAGTGGCTAGTTGACGATATTATTCTTGACACCGCCGGCCCCGCTGAGCTTGAGGCTCGCCTACGCTTAGCATCTGCTCATTCCCTGCCAGAAGAACCTGACGATTCCATTATTCGTAGCGGCGAGGTAACTATCGATGAGGCATCGTACACTGCCCGCCTGGCAGGGGCCCCGCTCAACCTCACCTACAAAGAATTTGAGTTGTTGAAATTTTTAGCTCAGCACCCAGGACGCGTGTTTACCCGCGCTCAGTTGCTGTCGGAGGTCTGGGGCTACGACTATTACGGTGGCACGCGCACCGTGGACGTTCATATTCGTAGGTTGCGCTCAAAGTTGGGACCTGACCACGAGCACATGATTTCGACCGTGCGAAATGTGGGTTACAGTTTCAACGCTCCGCGTTCTTCGTCGAAAGATGACATCTAAGTAAACCTTCTAGCGTAACTTCGGCTCTATTTACCTTTATTTTCTTGGTTTTGGGTAGAGTAAATAGGTAAGCAAGAGCTATCAACGAAGGAATACTATGCACACTGAGCATCTGGGTCTTACCCCGCTAGAAAGCGATATGAGCGCTAAGCACCTTGCACAGTTCGAGGCCTTTGTTGATGCAGTCACTGCACACGACGGTACCTCTGCTTTTTCTGAGCAAACTCTTGTTGCTGTCCGCCAAGAAAGCGCAGCGCGTACCGACGGCACTCACAACCGGTCTGCTTCTAAAGCACGACTTTTCTTCATCTCCAACGACGACTCTGAGATCTTAGGCGCGTGGGTAGCTGTTGTACCCACCCCGGATGCAGCTGGTGTACTAGAAGGTGCAGTTTCACCGAAGCATCGTGGACGCGGTGTTGCATCCCAGGCAGTATCGTTCGTTATTTCAGCACTGGGGAAGGAAAACCTCTCGCAGTACACGGCTTGGGTTCATCAGGTTCTCACCGGTGAAGGTGATGCTATCGCGAGCGCCGCTGAACAACTCACCTCGCAGTACGGTTTTACTCCTGTGCGCGAGTTGCACAAGATGGCTGTGCTTCTTACCGATGACAGCCGTACGCGTATCGAGAACGCGACCAAAAACGCGGCTTTGCCGGAGGGAATTGCCATCAAGACCTTTGAACCCGCAACCGACGCGCTCGCGTGGTTAACCCTCAATGCAGCGGCGTTCGCGTCGCATCCGGAGCAGGGCAAGCTCACCCACGATGATTTAGCACAGCGCATGGAGAGCTCCTGGTTTGATGCTCGCGGGTTCTTCATCGCCCACGCGCCCAATGGGTTAGCGGGCTATCACTGGACCAAGGTTGAAACTGCAGAAGAAGGCGAGGTCTACGCGGTAGGCATCTCGCCCGCATGGCAGGGCAAAAAGCTGGGTAAGGCACTCACGCTCACCGGTATGAACCATCTGGCGCAGTACCGCACCGAGAACGGGGCTCAGCTAGAGCGCATCGTCCTCTATGTCGATGACGACAACCAGGCAGCCATGCATCTCTACCGCTCGCTAGGCTTTGAAGACCTCAGCGTAGATCGCATGTACACCCACTAATTTTTACCAAGAGACCACATCCACCCGAGTCATTACCGGAAAGAGACGACAATGAGCAAGACACCAGCTGCTGAAAATAAGCAGCCTCAGGCGGTTCATCACATCGCCACAGACATCAACAAAATTGAGCGAGCCGAAACCCGCGGCGACCGCATCGACGTCGGCGAAAAAATCACGCTCCCTCATCTTGCCGGAGACTTCGGCTCAGACCGCTTCTTGGACCGTGAAACCAGCTGGCTGGACTTCAACACCCGCGTCCTTGAACTCGCTGAAGATCCCGACCTGTTTCTTCTAGAGCGCCTGAACTTTCTCTCCATTGTGACCAGCAACCTCGATGAGTTCTTCATGGTTCGTGTGGCTGGTCTCAAGCGTCGTATTGCAACCGGTATTGCAGTGCCGTCTGCGGCTGGTTTGACGCCTGAAGAGCAGATGGAAGAAATCGCTGAAGCTGCCCACCAGCTTCAGGAACGCCAGGCTCATGTCTTCCGCGATCAGGTTTATCCTGAGCTTGAAAAAGAAGGCATTCGCATTGTCAGCTGGGAAGATATCGATGATGAGGCGAAGAAGCGCCTAGGTGATTACTTCCGTCAAGAAGTATTCCCCATTCTTACTCCGCTTGCTGTTGATCCGGCGCACCCCTTCCCGTATATCTCGGGTCTCTCTTTGAACTTGGCTGTCATCGTGCGCAACCCGCAGACCGGTAAAGAGCTTTTCGCTCGTCTGAAGGTGCCTGATCAGCTAGATCGTATGATTCCAGTGTCATCGATGCGCGATGTCAACTCACCGGGTAAGGAAGCTCTGTTCATTCCCCTTGAAGCGATTATCGCTGAGCATCTTGATATTCTCTTCCCCGGTATGGAGGTTGTAGAACACCACGCCTTCCGTGTGACCCGTAACGAGGACTTGGAAGTTGAAGAGGACGACGCTGAAAACCTGTTGAAGGCGCTGGAGAAAGAGCTTCTGCGCCGCCGTTTTGGCCCTCCGGTACGCCTTGAAGTTGAAGACACCATTAACCCCAACATTCTTGAGCTTCTGGTATCTGAACTCAGCGTGGTGGAGTCTGAAGTGTACAAGCTTCCCGCTCCCCTTGATTTGCGCGGTATGGCTCCCATTGTTCGCGCCAACCGTCCTGCCTTGCACTACCCCAAGCATGTTGCCCATACTTCTCGCTGGCTCAATTCCACTGAGACTGCAAAGGCAGCTAAGGTATTTGCGGCAACCCGCGAGCACGACGTGCTCCTGCATCACCCCTATGACTCCTTTGCGACCTCTGTGCAGGCGTTCTTGGAACAGGCTGCCGCTGATCCCAATGTTCAGGCAATCAAGCAGACCCTGTACCGCACCTCGGGTGACTCCCCCATTGTGGACGCGCTCATTGAGGCAGCCGAAGCTGGCAAGCAGGTGCTGGCGCTGGTTGAAATTAAGGCACGCTTTGACGAAGAAGCGAACATCAACTGGGCTCGTAAGCTAGAACGCGCTGGCGTTCACGTGGTGTACGGCATCGTGGGTCTAAAGACTCACTGCAAGCTCTCACTGGTGGTGCGCAAAGAAGCCGACGGGCTGCGTCGCTACGCGCATATCGGTACGGGTAATTACCACCCGTCCACCGCACGATTCTACGAAGATCTGGGTGTAATCACCTGCGATCAGCAGATCACCGAAGACGTATCACGCCTGTTCAACCAGCTCTCAGGCTACGCACCGAAGACCACCTACCGCGAGCTGCTGGTTGCACCGCGCTCACTGCGCTCAGGTCTAATCGACCGCATCAACAAAGAAATCGAGCACAAGCTGGCTGGCCGTAAAGCCAAGATTCAGATCAAGTGCAACTCAATGGTGGACGAGGCAATCATCGACTCGCTCTACCGCGCATCGCAGGCAGGCGTCGAAGTCAACGTGGTTGTACGCGGCATCTGCGCCTTGCGTCCAAATGTTCCCGGTCTCAGCGAAAACATTAAGGTCCGCTCAATCCTGGGACGCTTCTTGGAACACTCCCGCGTCTTCACCTTCGAAAACGCCGGCGAACCGGTGGTCTTCATTGGCTCGGCAGATATGATGCACCGCAACCTCGACCGCCGTGTTGAGGCCCTAGTGCGCGTTAAGCACCGCGAACACATCAAGTACCTGCTCGATATGTTTAGCAACTACATGTCAGAAACCACCAGCAACTGGCATCTTGACTCAGACGGCAAGTGGACGCGTCATCACCTGGATTCGGACGGCAACCAGCTCACCGACGTCCAGCAGATGTACCTGGATTCACGCCGCAAAAAATAACCAGCCGCGCAGGAACGACCGTTGCGTGCCCACACATTGAGGTACCGCAACGGAACGTAACACCGCATAGCAGGTACTAGAATGTCCTTGGTAGTTCTTTACTGCCAAGGACATTTTTGTACAGGAACTTCAGAAAGTCATTCACACGCACATGGCAAAAGATATGCTCTACTCTGCGGTACGCCGTGACGGCGATTTTACCGTCACAAAAACATCGGACAACATGCCTGATGTTGTGGCCGCAGGCTGCCTTATTTGGCGCGAGAAAAAAGATCAGCTCGAAGTTCTGATTATTCACCGCCCCCATTACGATGACTGGTCGTGGCCTAAGGGCAAGCAGGACGCCGGTGAAACCATCGCTGAGACAGCTGTGCGCGAGGTTCGCGAAGAAGTGGGTCTGAACGTTAAGCTCGGTGTGCCTTTGGCTGTCACCAAGTACAAGGTCAAGCACGGCAAAAAAGAGGTTTTCTACTGGGCAGCTCGCACCACTGCTGCTGCACACGCTCAGGCGGATCACGGTGAAGTCGATGATCTCAAGTGGGTGACGCCCGAAAAAGCACGCGAGATGCTCACCAATGACACCGACCGGGAGCCTTTAGACGCGCTGGTAGATTTGCAGGCCAAGGGAAACCTTTACACCCGTCCGATTCTTATCGTGCGTCACGCAAAAGCGAAGCCCCGCTCATCATGGGCGGGAGCTGAAGGTGAACGCACTTTGGCGGCTACCGGCAAGCGTCAGGCAATCGCAGTGGGCAAGCTTCTTGAGACGTGGGAGCCCACCAAGCTCATTTCTTCTCCTTGGGTTCGCTGTATGCAGACCGTCTCACCGTTTTCGAAGACCAGCGGCGTCGTGATTAAGCAAAAAGCACCGCTTACGGAGGACGCCCACAAGGCCAACCCTAAGAAGGTCGCCAAGATTGTGCAGTCTCTTTTTGATAAGGACGACGCGGTAGCCCTGTGCACGCACCGCCCGGTACTACCTACCGTCCTGCAGGTGATGTCTGAGAACATCGGCAATAAACTAACAGCACAGCTGCCTGTGGAAGATCCCTACCTGACCCCCGGTGAAATGCTTGTGGTTCATGTAGCTAAAAAGGGCAACCGCAAAGCTATTGCTGTAGAGCAAATCAAGCCCTTTAACGACTAAGAGTAGATAGTTCAGAGACGAGGCAAAACTCGCGCTCACCAGCGGTCCCTCTCGCGTGGTTCGCTAACGCTCACGACGCGATTCACGCCAGTCCCGATGCCAGCTGGTGAGCGCAAGTTTTGCCTGCATGTGCTAACCGACATCACAGGCGGATACCATGTGATAACACGTCGTTTCGCAACTATAGTTATAGATAGTTTTTGTCTCCGTCACCGAAAGATTCATTGATGACCAATATCGCCACACCCTACGAAGATTTGCTTGCTGAGATTATGGAAAACGGCGATGACAAGGGCGATCGTACCGGCACCGGTACCCGTAGCGTCTTTGGACGTCAGATGCGTTTTGACCTTCGTGAGTCTTTCCCGCTCATTACGACTAAACGTGTTCATTTTAAATCTGTAGCTATTGAGTTGCTGTGGTTCTTGCGCGGTGAATCGAACGTGAAGTGGCTTCAGGAACGCGGCGTCACCATTTGGGATGAGTGGGCTGATGAGGACGGCGAACTAGGGCCGGTCTACGGCGTTCAGTGGCGTTCGTGGCCCGCTGGTCACGGCGAAACGATCGACCAGATTGCTAAGGTCATTGAGTCGTTGAAGAACAACCCGGATTCACGCCGTCATATTGTCTCTGCGTGGAACCCTGCCGAGGTTGATGACATGGCGCTACCTCCTTGCCATGCGCTCTTCCAGTTCTACGTGCGTACTCGTAAGGACGGCACCAAGGAACTCTCCTGCCAGCTGTACCAGCGCTCAGCCGACATGTTCCTGGGTGTTCCTTTCAATCTCGCATCCTATGCTTTGCTGACTCAGCTCATCGCTGAAGAGGTGGGCATGGAACCCGGCGAGTTTGTGTGGACCGGCGGCGACTGCCATATTTACTCCAATCACTTTGATCAGGTGCGCGAGCAGCTTTCCCGTGAGCCGTATGAATACCCGCAGCTGCGCATCAAGAACAAGAAGTCCTCAATTTTTGAGTACGAATTTGAAGACTTTGAGCTGGTGGATTACAAGCACCACCCCACTATCAAAGCACCGATTGCGGTCTAATCATGGCTAAAATTTTAGGCGCTGTGTGGGCGCAGGCTGAGAATGGAATTATTGGACGCAACGGCGATATGCCCTGGTATGCTCCGGAGGATTTGGCTCATTTTAAAGAGGTGACTCTCGGCGCTCCTGTGATTATGGGACGCAAGACGTGGGAGTCCTTTCCGCCGCGCTTTCGGCCGCTGCCCGGGCGTCTGAATATCGTGGTCACGAGTTCTGTTGACGAGCCTACTGAACGCGATGGCGCTACCTGGGTGGCAGATATTCCCAGTGCCGTTGAATACGCATTGAATCATGCGCAGGACGCCGAAACCGTATGGGTTATTGGTGGCGCCAACATCTATGAGCAGACACTGGCTCTCACCGATATTCCGGGCGTCGTCGACGGACGCGTGAGCCTGGTTGAGCGCACCGTCTTTACCGGATCGATTCAGGGCGATGCGTCTGCACCGGTTGTGAGCGGGGAATGGAGCCAAAGTGCCGTGAGCGATTCCCAGCGTTCTGAACGTGGCTACCTCATGGATGACAATGATCAGAAGCTACCGCTGACCTATCGTTTCGAGACCTGGACCCGCTAAGCCCAATCTTTCTCGACGAACCTCACTACACGGGACGCGACTTCACAAACCTTGTGAGCCGCGTCCCGTTTGTTGCGCTTTCGTTTCACAATAAGAAAGCATCCTGCCATAACAGCCCACAAAAGCTAGACTAAACACATGACTTTTACAACCGGTGACTCAGTAGGTTTTGTAGGCTACCGCGGCATGGTGGGCTCCGTGCTCATGAAGCGCATGCTGGAAGAAAACGACTTTGAGGGTATTACCCCCGTTTTCTTCTCAACGTCGCAGGCGGGTAAGCCCGCGCCCACATTCGATGGTGCGCTAGAAGAAAGCACCTTGCAGGACGCGCACGATATTGATGCGCTGGCTAAGCTTCCTATCATCGTGACAGCTCAGGGTGGCGACTACACCAAAGAGGTGCACTCCAAGCTCCGCGAACGCGGCTGGGACGGTCTATGGATTGATGCAGCGTCAACCCTGCGCATGAATGACGACTCTGTCATCGTTCTTGACCCCATCAACCGCGACGTGATTGATCGCGGGCTGGACTCCGGCGTCAAAGACTTTATCGGCGGTAACTGTACTGTGTCATGCCTGCTCATGGGCTTGGGCGGACTCTTCAAGCAGGGTTTGGTTGAGTGGACGACCTCCATGACCTACCAGGCAGCATCCGGTGGCGGTGCGCGCCACATGCGCGAGGTGCTCAAGCAGTTCGGTGACCTCTCAGGTAGCGTTTCTGCAGAACTTGCTGACCCCGCGTCCGCTATTTTGGAGATCGACCGCAAGGTTCTTGCTAAGCAGCGTTCGGGCGAGCTCGATACTACCCAGTTTGGCGCTCCCCTGGGCGGCTCCTTGATTCCTTGGATTGATGCCGACCTTGGCAACGGCCAGTCCAAAGAAGAGTGGAAGGCCGATGCTGAAACCAACAAGATTCTAGGACTCAGCGAAGAAGACCGCGTCATCATGGATGGTCTGTGCGTACGCATTGCAACCATGCGCTCACACTCACAGGCGCTCACTATGAAACTCACCGAAGACCTCTCCGTTGAAGAGATTGAGAAGATTATCGATGAAGATAATCAGTGGTCGAAGGTCATCCCTAACACCAAGGAAGCCTCGATGGAGGGTCTGACCCCCGTAGCGGCATCCGGTTCACTGGATATCCCTGTAGGGCGCATCCGCAAGTTAGCAATGGGACCGCAGTACATCAGCGCGTTCACCGTGGGTGACCAGCTACTGTGGGGCGCGGCTGAGCCTGTTCGCCGTATGCTCAAGATTGCCACCGGCACCCTCTAGAAGAGACAATAGGCGTATGCTTCACGCATCATCGCAGATTAATACTGACGTCGTTAGCCCCGCTAGCGACGTCAGTATTTTGCATTTTACGGTCAATAAAGATTCAGACACTCCCCCGTACTCCCAGTTACGGCGGGCGATTATTAGTGCACGTGCGCAGGGCACCTTCAAGGCAGGAGATCGGTTGCCACCGGTGCGGTCTTTAGCGCAGGAACTAAATATCGCGGTAAATACTGTTGCAAAGGCGTATAAAGAGTTAGAAGCCGCGGGTGTTATTGAGACCCACGGACGCGCAGGAAGCTTTATTACAGCGGTGGACGCCACCGAGCATAAGGCTCATCAACTCACGGCTGACTACGTTGCCGCTATGCGCGGACTCGGTTTTGAGGACCCCCAAATCCTAACCATGTGCCGTCATGCGCTAGGTTTTGAGCAGATTCAGCATCACGCCTAAGCCTTGCGGTGCTCCGCTGCTTTATGAATGGTAGTGAGTGCCTGTCGGGCAAAAATGAGTTTGGTTTTCTCGGCCCTGCCAGATGCGGGCACGCTGTCGCAGATACCTTTCGTACCGCTTGCGTTTAGCTGCATTCCAGGCATCAAGCACTTTCTTTTTACCCCACACGTTCACACGGTGTGCCCAGTGAAACTCTGTTCCCCACAGCCCCATGCCCATAAAAATAAAGAGCCAACCAGGGCCGGGCGTCACCAGCATGATTAACCCCATCAGCATCAAAATAGTGCCAACGACAATCACAAGGGTGCGGTATAACAGCAAAAGTGCAGGGTGATGATGCAGGAAGCCTCGCAGCCTGGCCATGAGGCGGTGCACAGCGCCACCCGAGCTGCGGTCAAGCTCGTGATTAAGACCCATGCATTCCCCCATAATCTCAGTAGTTGCTCTTGAATCTACCTCAGCAACCTGAATGATAGCCGCGTATATCTAAGCATAAGTTATAAAAGTTGTGTGGAAGAAGAACCCCACATTCTCCTCCCACACGGTGTTACTGATTGGGGACGCGAAAGACGTCAGTCGCGGTCTGAGTCTCGCCGTGTCTATCAGTAAATCTCCAAGTATTAGCGACTACGCACTCAAACGTTTCTCGCTGAAAGCAGCGAGGGTTATGCGCGCAGTCAGAGGCCAAAAATTCTTCGCTACACCAGCTGTCGAGAAGCTCGGTGGGGTTTTCTGCCCACAAATGTCGTGGCGTTCTAAAACGGAACTCATACACATCACAGTCGCCCGCGTATTCGGAGATACCGTGCGGGGAACATCCTTCGGGCTCTATATATGTTTTTTGGATTTTATGTGCTGACCAGTTGTGGTTATCGATAGTCCATTCCCCGCTAGTACATCCGCGAGGGAAGGCTACGATCAGTGAATGCGCGTGGAGCTCCGTAGCACCGTGAGCGATCAGTTCTTGAATTCCCCTCACGCGCTGGATGCAACCGAGCGCGTGAGTGCTCACCGTGGTTTAACGCTCGTGCAGATTGCGCCATACGTCGTATAGTCATACTGAATATGCGCTGGCGCAAGCAACTCGAAGGTCTGAGGGGCGGACGCGGCGTAGGTGGGAACGGGTACCGTGGCGGGTATAACCGGAGATGCCCACCGGGTTCCTTGAGCTGTGTTTCGAGTAAAGGTGCGTACGCCCACCGTTAAAAATTCCGTCGTAGTAGATAGCCAATATCGTTATGAGTATTCACCAATCTTTGCGCATATTTAACAATTTTGCAAGATTTTTAAATATTTATTATTGGTCTGACCACAGAATATTTTTTTCTCAAAGAACACACCTGACTAGTAATAATACTGATTAGATAGACCACTGAGAACATTTTTGCAATAATGCAAATATAAACAAATCAACCCGATTAAGTCACGATTGATTTTATTTCAGAAGAAATCTTTATCTTTGTATAATTATTTACCAAATGGTAACTTATACCCGATTCAAAATCAATAGCGAGCCACACAGCATTCGCAATCATATTCTTAAAATTGAGAAAGATTCTTATTTATCAAGCAAGGTTGGGCGCAAAGCGTGCCCACATCCCAGCACCCCACCCCACCACCAAAGGTGTCGGCGGATGCATCATTTTGTATAAATATACGTATTGGTAGGGGTTTCTACGCCGCGCAGATGACTCAGCTATTTGTCCTCAGCTTCATTTTCAGCGCCCGGGAACCTCGATGTGTCGGGTGAGCAGAATTACCTTAAGCTAGTTAGCTTTGGATAGCACTCAAAGAACCTAACTTCAGCTCCCTCCACAAGTACAACCACGGCGCACAGCCCCTCTCGCTTGGTTCGCTACGCTCGCAAAGCGATTCATGCCAGACTCAACCAGTGCGCCGCGTTTTTACTTGTCTCCGGGAAGCCCTCTTACACCGATTCTCTACGCCGTAAACCATATAAAAATGGGGCTGCCCTTTCACAGGACCGCCCCCACATCGTCGCTACAACGATAAAAAAATTTCTATAGAAAACTTACTTCGCTAAGCCTGTTCCCACAATCACAGGTTCGGGTACAAGCTCGATGCCGAAGGATTCTTTCACGCCATCGCGAATCGCGCTAGCGATTGCCATAAGATCGTCAGCACTAGCCTCACCACGGTTAGTGATAGCCAGGGTGTGCTTGGTAGATAGCGATGCACGACCACCAGCAATCTTTTGAGAATCCCCCTCCAGCCCAAAGCCCTTATCGAAGCCAGCGTTCTGAATCAGCCAGGCCGCGCTGAGTTTAATCTTGCCCTCAAGAACCTCACCAGCCGCGTTGGTTGCAGGGTAGGACGGCGCATCCGCAGGTAGCTGCTCTCGCACTGACTCATCAACGATGGGGTTGGTAAAGAACGATCCAGTGGAGTAGGTGTCGCGGTCATCCGCATCCAACACCATGCCCTTAGACGCGCGCAGCTCAAGCACGGTCTCACGTACCTTGCGAGAGTCTGCGCGTTCACCTACCTCAACGCCCAAGCGGCGTCCTAGTTCAGCGTAGCGTACAGGCGCAGAAAGAGTACCAAAGGTGAACTGGAAATCAACGGTCAACACCACGTAACGCGGTGAGCCGTTGACGGTGTTTTCTTTGAGCACAGAATGGCGGTAGCTAAAGTCTAGATCTGAAAGCGCAAAGGTCTTTACAGCGCCCTTTTCGCGATCCCAGGTGCGAACCGATGAGATGGTCTGAGCAACTTCTGCACCGTACGCCCCTACGTTCTGTACGGGGGTTGCGCCAACGGTACCGGGAATACCTGAGAGCGCCTCGATACCAACCCATTCGTGGTCGATAGCGTACTGCACAAAAGCGTCCCAGTTGTGGCCGGCTTGCACGCGGATGTTTGCACCGCCACAGGCAGGTACCTCAAGATCGCGAATGCCCTCTGATGCGATGTGCACAACGGTGCCGTCGAAGCCAGCATCAGCGACAATCAGGTTAGAGCCACCGCCAACAATGAGCAGTTTCTCCCCTGCTTCGTCAGCAGTTTTTACGGCTTCGATAATTTCAGATTCGCTGGTTGCGCGAACATAATTTTTGATGGGTCCGCCCACAGCGGCGGTCGTCAGTTCGCTTAATAACATTTCACTCACTCCCCTAGTTTATCTGTATTTAGGGTTGGTTGGGCTGTTCTTGCGGCACAGCAGTTGCTGGATCAGGTCCAAGAGATTCAGTGTGAACAGGCTTATCGTTCTTGAAAACTTCAAGATAGCGGGTAAGCATCAGCGAGGAAACCACGAATATCAGCACCGCTAGCAAACCGTGGCGAATTCCGAAAGCTTCGCCCAGCATTCCCAGCAGTGGCGGACCGCCCAAGAAAGCGGCGTAGCCAATGGTCGAGACAACAGATACACGCACCGCAGCTTTCACGGGGTCGTCGGATGCGGCGCTCATACCGGTGGGGAATCCCAGGGATGCGCCGAGACCCCAAACGACTAGGCCCACAAACCCGAGGGCGGTATTCGGCGCAAAGATGAAAATAATGAGTCCGATGATTGCCAGTGAGCAGGTGACGCGTAGCACGCTGATGCGGCCGTGAGCGTTTAAGAAGCGAGTACCTAACAAGCGTCCTGTGGTCATTGCAGCCACAAAAGTGAAGTAGCCAAGTGACCCCACGGTAGCCGTCGTTTCGTATTCTCGAGTGAGGGCAAGTGCAATCCAGTCGTTAGCTGAGCCCTCAGCCAGTGCCATACCCAGCACAAAAATACCGATGAGGATGGTGTGCTTATCGCGCCATGCATCCTTGACGCGGTACGAGGTAACCTGCGCCATCATGGCGGTACTATCTTGACCGTAGTTCTCAGAGTGGCAGTGACGCAACGAGTACAGCACCAAGGCGATAATCAAAATAGCCATGTAGAGCATGTGCACACCGAACGGCACTCCGAGAAAGGTGTCTGCGGTACCGATAGCAGCACCAACTACTGTGCCGATCGAGAAGAAGCCGTGCATAATCGGGGTGACAAAGCGTCCTAGCGCGCGTTCAACCGCCACGCCCTGAACGTTGGATGCAACGTTAGAGACAGCAATACCAAGACCCATAATCATCAGCGAGAAAGCCGCCAGCGGAACGCTTGCGATACTCACAGCTAACCCCACGAGTGCCACTCCCGCAGTTGCAAGAATATACGAGCCTAAGATACAGGTGCGGGCACCAAATTTCGATACCAAATACCCTGACATCGACACCGCAGAAAACGAGCCCACCGTCTGCGCCAGAAGCAGCATCCCCATGGGTCCCGGACTAAGGTGCAAACCGTGCGAAATATCGTGCAGTCGAGTCAGCCAGGATGCGGTCAAAAGACCGGATGCGAAGAAGATTATAAGTACTGCCCGGTACCAGGTTTTTATCTGTTGGCCGGTAAGAGTAGCTTTCACGACAAAGATGCTTTCAAGTGCGAGGTGGTATGCGAGAGTCTTTAAACTCTAGTGCAGTAAAAGGCATCATTTCTAGTTCGGTGAGCGGTGGCTACCTCTTATGTCGTGAGAGGTTCATCGCGGTCAGCCCTTAGATGGTACGTGCCTCGCATCCGGTCATGAGAAACCGGGTGCGAGGCACGAATGAGCAGGTAAAAAAGTCTCTTAGAACTTGACGACTGCTTGGGCTTTGACCAGAACTTTTTGGTCTTTGCCTTCTGAGTCAGGGGCACTCACGGTGAGATCTACGCGAGCGGTTCGCGCGTCATCATCAAGAGCACCGATCTTACCGCTAACCGAGATAACGTTGCCACCGGTGTTAGGCGCATTATTGCCCTCGGCATCTGCCACAGGTACCGGCTTGGTAAAACGCGTCTGGTAATCGATAATTGCACCGGGGTCGCCTACCCAATCGGTTACCAGTTGAACGGCGGATCCCATGGTGAACATACCGTGAGCAATCACGCCGGGTAGTCCGACAGCGGTGGCAAAACGCTCGTTCCAGTGAATCGGGTTAAAGTCGCCGGACGCGCCAGCGTAAGCCACGAGGTCAGCACGCGTCACGGTGATTTCGCGGGTACCGATTTCAGTACCCTTTTCAAGGTCTTCAAAACGAATAGTCATGCTTCTCTACTCCCCTGCTCGCACTAGAAGTGAAGAGATGCAAGTCGCTACCTTTTCACCGGTGACAGTCGTTATTTCTTCGCGAGTAGTTAGCATGGCGCCAGCACCCATCACGCGCACGTTATCCACGTGTACTTCGGTGACGAGCTCATCTCCGGCAATGATAGGACGATGGTGTGTAAAACGCTGGTCAGCATGAACGACACGGGAAAAATCGATGCCCGCGCTCTCATCCTGAATCAAAGCGGCATCCGCCTTCTGCGCCAGAATAATAGCGAAGGTCGGCGGTGCAACAAGATCAACGTAGCCAGCTGCCTGCGCAGCATCCACCTCAAAGTGGATGGGCGAGGTTGCTTTTACGGCGCGCGCGAACTCGCGGATTTTCTCGCGTCCTACCGAGTACATCTCGTCAGCAGGGTAGATCCTGCCTACGATATCGGGATTAATTTCTTTAGTCTCTGCCATGTACTCCAGTATGTCACGCTGATGATAAGGTGACCACGAAACTCTCACAGTGACCCTAAAACTCTCAAAGTACCTAGTCATGAGGGGTAATTTTGAGATTTTTGTGGTCACAGTGATAAAAACATGGTCACGTATCGAGGGGACCCCAGCCTGTAACTAGAGTGCCTTAGCAATAACTTCCCAGGTTTGCATAATGCCCAAAGCTCCGAAAAAGACGGTAGTAATCACCAGCAGAATGTTAGTGACCAGTCCATTACGCCAACGGTTCGGGACGCGCCTGGTATTGAGTAACTGCAAAAGAGTAAGCGCTAAGAAAGGCATAAACAGAGCACCCAGCACTCCGTAGAGCAAGACCAAGAAGATTGGTCGGTCCAGGAGCAGAAGCGTCATGGGTGGGAAGGTGATCCACAGCAAAAAGAACTTGAAGTACTTCCCGCCTGTGACAGTATCAGGATGCCCGTGCTCTTTACCGCGTAGGTTTCCCCAAAAGTCAGCGAACATGAGCGAGACACCCGACCACACGCCAATAACGGATGAAAACGATGCCGCCCAAAATCCTACAAGAAAGAGATTACCCACTACTGTGCCGTAACGGTCTTTGAGGACGTCCGCGAGTTCCAACAAACCTTTGTCACCGCTCGATACGGCAAGACCAGCTGAGTAAAGAACTTCTACACCGATGACCAAAGTAGCTGCAACAAAGATGCCAGACAGAACGTACGCAACGGTATTATCCAGTTGCATCACGCGCATAAATCGTGGACGGTCCCACCCTTTTTCGCGCAACCAGTAACCATAGGCAGCTAAGGTAATAGTGCCGCCGACGCCGCCGCACAGAGCCAGGGTATAGCTCAGCCCACCAGCCGGGATAAATGGAATGAGCCCCTTCAGGATGGCGGGAATGTTAGGAAGCGTGTAAACCGCCAGGCCCACAATGAGCAGGAACATTAGTCCCACTAACACGGCCGTCAGCTTCTCTACGAGATGGTATTTACCGGCCCAGACCGTTACCAACCCGACTAGGCCCATGATGATTGCCCAAATTTTTAGGTCAAAGAACGGAAACAGAACAGCTAAAGGCATCGCCGACGCGCTCATGGCTGTTGCGCCGTACACAAAACCCCAAATGATGATGTAGGGGCCAAAATAGAGCGACGTCCAGCGTCCTAAGGAACGCCAGCCTTCAAAAATGGTGCGCCCGGTAGCAAGGGTGTAGCGTCCTGCGCCCTCTACAAGGATAATTTTGAGGACCACGCCGAGCACAACCGCCCAGAGCAGGGCGTAGCCATAGCGTGAGCCCGCAACGAGGGTGGCTACAAGGTCTGCAGCTCCGATGCCGGTTGCTGCGACAACGAGGCCGGGCCCAATAATTTTGTATTTTTTAACGTCTTCTACCGGCTCGTTGGGGTCAACCAGTACTGACGGGTACTTTTCAGCATCTGTGCGGCTCATGAGGCTCTCCAAACTAGTGAACAGTGTCTTACTAGTGTTACACAGCGCACATTACAGAATTGTTTAATATCCGCTGACCACGCCGCTGTGTATTACCCGCCCCACGGCAATAGAAAAGGCGACAACAGGGTGTTGTCGCCTTATCAGTTACTATTCCTTCTCCCCGGCGCGTTACAGTGTTGCTTTCCAGCCCAATGCAGGGCCGATGTTTTCTGCAAATTCGTGCAGCATCTGCGTCCAATCTTCAATGCCGAATTCGAAGGGAAGCTCGAAGATATAGCCATCGGCCGCCTGGAAAGCTGCATCGTTGACAATAGTCTCCACAATTTCTTCGCTGGAGCCGATAATATCTTTCGCGATGATTGTTCCAGAAGGAAGGTGCTTTTCAGTGCGCGGGTTACGAGCCTGTGCGTACTGTACGTATTTTTCAACTTGGCTGGCGGTTGCGTTATCAGTAGGTACAACGACGCGCGCTACCGCTACTCTGCCCGATATATGCTCAGGCAACGACTCGCGGTAACGATCGATCTGGTTGCGCTGTGCCTGATCGAAAATTTCTTTGCCTTCTTCAGCTTTGCTGATGTTCGAAACCAGTAATCCCAGGTTTTCGCTTCCTGCCCAGGCAGCAGATTTCAGCGATCCTGCACCGCACCACAGGCGGTCTGCCAGTCCCTCGCTATAAGGTTCTACGCGGTCACTATCGATCTGGCCACCAAATCCCTGATATTCGGGTAAGTCACGCAATGATTCGCCGGCCAGCAGTGAGCGCAGTTGCTGAATGCGTTCATAACTAAAGTCTTGTTGCTGCCAGCCTTTACCGTGCACGGTGTCGTTCAAAGCCTCATCGTATTGCGGCGGGTGGACGCCCAGTCCCGGCTGCAAGCGTCCGCCGCTGAGCACGTCAGCGGTTGCCAGGTCTTCAGCCAAACGGAAAGGATTCTCAAAGCCCACGGGAATGACAGCATTGCCGAGCTCAATGCGTGATGTTACTTGAGAGAGCGCGCCAAAGAGCACCACCGGTGAAGGCACACCGTACTGCATGTGGCGGGTGCGCAACCAGCCGGAATTTAGTCCAATTTTTTCACCGAGGGTAAAGAGTTCAATAGCCTCATCAAACCCCTGGGCGGGATTATCACGAGTGAAGGGAACAAGATGAAGAAAACCAATATTTTGAGGTGCCACGAGCAGTCCTTTCGCCAGCTTTTACCCTCATAATACTTTCTTTGTAAAACTTTTTATAGGGGTGTGAAACCCAAAGTCATCTTCGCAGCAACCTATTCGCCCCACGGGGATTCCTTGATTACCTTCACAAAGTCCCCACGAACAAATCCCGGCACAAAATGAGCCAACACATCGGCTTTCACATTCCCAAACGTGGTGTCCGGGCGGTGCTTAATACCCTCGGTAAAAGCCTGCAAAATCTGGTTCTTAAAATCAGGACGCGGATGCACTTTAAGAATTTCAGCACGCTCCTGCTCCGAAACAGTCTCATACCCCACCCCCATCACATCGTGCTCAACACCTCGCGTCACCAGGGCAATCACCGGATCCATATGCAACGGGATTTCAGGTGTGGTGTGTAGCGCGATTGCGGTCCATACCGTTTGAGCTTCTGCTTGCGCTATATCGTGTTTGAGAAGGAATGCACGAGCTTCATCAGCTCCATCGATTTCAAATCGCTGATTATCACTTGCATACGGCGCGACTAGCCCAAAATCATGAAACATAGCACCGATATAGAGAAGTTCAGCGTCAAAGGTGAGCCCATCACGCAACCCGCGATGTGCACCAAAGAGGTAAGTACGACGCGAGTGATGGTAGATGAGCTCATTAGTGGTGTCTCGAACCAGTTCTGTAGCTTCTCGCGCAAGCGCGCTATCGGGAATGTTGATACCTGCAATATCCACTGACATCATCAGCCTACTTTCATGATCTGTGTAGCTTCAGACTACGCCCCAAAGGCAGGCATCCGCCAGAGGATACACAGAATACGATCAATGCAGATAACAAAAAATCCGCCCAGTCCTAAGACTGAACGGATTTCATATCTGAGCCCCGACCGGGAATCGATCCCGGGACCTCCATCTTACCAAGATGGCGCTCTACCACTGAGCTATCGGGGCGTAGCGGTGGCGGGACTCGATCCCGCGACCTCACGATTATGAGTCGTGCGCTCTAACCAGCTGAGCTACACCGCCATGTATTTACCTTTTTGCGGGCTCATACGAGAGCCCCGACCGGGAATCGATCCCGGGACCTCCATCTTACCAAGATGGCGCTCTACCACTGAGCTATCGGGGCAACAGGTAATACCTTACGGCATTTATTGACCGCCGCGCAACTTGAGAACATCAATTTTTTGGTGTTATACGCCACGGAAAGCACCCAAGGGCTACAACAAAGCCTTACAAGCTCATCAGAAGGACGCATGCCCCACCCGCGCAGGCAGGAACACGCGTCCTTTTTTCAAAGTCTCACACGCTACAAAGTAGCGGTAAGTTTAGTACTTCTTACGACCCTTGAAACCACCACGACGCTCGCTTCCGAAGTCGCGTCCGCCGCGATCATTACGGTCACGGTCGCCACGGAAACCACCGCGATCCTTACGGAAGCCACCGTCGCGTCCACCACGGTCATTACGGTCACGGTCGCCACGGAAACCACCGCGGTCACCACGTCCACCAAAATCACGGTCGCCGCGATTCTTGCGGAAGCCACCACCACGACGCTCACCGCCGAAATCGCGTCCACCACGACCGCCGCGTCCGCCACCCTTAGGACCGCGATCGCGCTGAATGTTGATGAACTGGCCAGCAACCTTGGTGTTTTCCAAGCGATCGAAGAAATCGCGGGGAAGGTCTTCGGGCAGACCAACAATGGTGAAGTGCTGGCGGATATCGATGGAGCCAATCTGTGAGCCCTCGATGCCACCTTCATTAGTCAGCGCACCAACGATGCCACCGGGGTTAGCACCCGATGAACGACCAACGTTGAGCTTGTATGAAACCATACCCTCGTCATTGTGCTGCTTGCGTCCGCGACGGTCACCATCGCGTCCACCGCGGTCACGATCGCCACGGTCGCGGCGGTCACGAATCTCGGGCAACTCTTCGACGAAGAAGGGACGGCCCTGCTGAGCAATGACAGCCAAAGCAGCTGCAACTTCCTCGGGTTCAACATCGTGCTCATTGACGTAAGAATCAACGATTTCGCGGAAGATTGAAAGATCTTCGGTCTCGATGGTGTCAGTAATCTGCTGAGCAAAACGAGTCTTACGGTTCTCATTGACATCCTCAACAGAAGGCATGTGCATCTGCTCAACCTGCTGACGAGTAGCCTTCTCAATCTGACGCAGCATGTACTTCTCACGCGGAGTCATGAAGAGGATTGCTGCACCTTCACGTCCTGCACGGCCGGTACGGCCAATACGGTGCACGTATGACTCGGTGTCGTGAGGAATATCGAAGTTCACAACCAGTGAGATGCGCTCAACGTCAAGACCGCGAGCAGCAACGTCGGTTGCCACCAGAATATCGATGCGACCATCGCGCAGGGAGTCAACAGTGCGTTCACGCAGGTTCTGCGGAATATCGCCGTTAATTGCTGCCGCCTGGTAACCGCGAGCTTTCAGCTTGTCAGCAAGCTCTTCGGTTTCCTTCTTGGTGCGCACAAAGACAATGATGCCGTCGTAGTCCTCCACCTCAAGGACGCGGGTCATTGCCTCAAGCTTGTGAGAGTGCATAACCTGCATGTAGCGCTGCTTGATGTTAGCGCTGGTGGTGGTCTTGGACTTAACACGAACCTCAACAGGATCGGTCAGGTACCGCTCTGCAATCTTGCGGATAGTCTTAGGCATGGTTGCTGAGAACAAAGCAACCTGCTTGGAATCCGGGGTGTCAGCAAGAATCTGCTCAACATCTTCAGCAAAGCCCATGCGCAGCATCTCGTCAGCCTCATCGAGCACGAGGTACTGCAGGTTTGAAAGGTCCAATGAACCCTTCTTGAGGTGGTCAATAACACGGCCGGGAGTACCAACGACTACCTGTGCACCGCGCTTCAGGCCTGCAAGCTGCGGACCGTAGGGTGAGCCACCGTAAACGGGAAGAACAGTGAAGTCTTCCATCTGGTTAGCGTAAGAACCGAAAGCTTCAGCAACCTGAAGTGCGAGCTCACGGGTAGGTGCAAGAACAAGCACCTGAGTGTCTTTAGAAACACCGTTGATGTCTGCAAGCTCAGCCAAACGTGACAGAGCGGGCAAAGCAAATGCTGCGGTCTTACCGGTACCGGTCTGAGCCAGACCAACAACATCGCGGCCTTCTAGCAGCAACGGAATGGTTTCAGCCTGAATCGGTGAAGGCTTTTCGTAGCCGACAGCGTCAATTGCTGCCTGCACACGAGCGTCCAAACCGAGATCGGTGAATCGAATGCCCTCTTCTTCAGTAGCTTCGGGCTTAACGGTGTCAGCCTGGGCGTCTTCGAGAGTGGGCTCTACGAATTCGGTGGTCAGGTTAACAGAGTTATTTTCAGTCATTATTCTCTTCTCGAGTGGGGTGATACAGCCGGTTTTGGCTGTACTGCACGGTGTGTGCCCCATTGAAAAGTTCGCCTGATTTGACTGTGGTGGCAGTATATCCGCGCCACCTTCACACACTTCTGTTGGGATCAACAAACAGAGACGATGGCCATGTACATAGGCCTGAAAGTTAGCGCTTGCGAACTTGAAAGTACTTGGAGAGGTTCTTTTTCAACCGCTATATCGTAAAGCGGGATGCTGGTAGCTTGACTACCGAAGAACATTCTTGGACGGGGTTATACCGTTGATTGCGTATTTCACTCTACCCTACGCGCGGCGTTTAAACCGGTGTGGGTGATGCAACCTACACGCTAAATTAGATGCGCTTCATCACGTAGACACTGCCAAAGTGGGCAACTTCTTCATAAGTTGAAGCGTAAAGTTCACCCGCGTATTGGACGGGATATTCAACGGGAGTTGAGCCCCATGCTGAGTTTTGTTGGTCAATCACTACATAGTCGGGTGCGGGATCGTTTTTACCACCAATCCAGTAGACTTCGTGCTCTGGTATAAGGTAGGTGAGAACTGATAGGTCGGATGCCACGCTGGCTCCCGCCGGTACAGTGTTCGCCGCGTTCTGCTTGTTGGTAAGGCTTTGTTGGTAGGACGGGCTCTCGTACTGGGTGCCGGTGAGATCACTCAGCGGCAATGAGGGAATCGAGAGTAAGGCTACCACCAGCGTCGCTATGGGAAGCACCGGGTACCCCATGAGCTTCAAGAGCTTAGCGCGATGCGCGGCGTGTTCGCCGCCGCGACGCATCCACGGATAGCGAGCGCCCCGCAGCGAAACAATGACATCGAGCAGGGCACAGAAAACCACGGGCATCAGCACCAAAGAATAGTGCCAGCCGGTACCCCAGTACCCCTCGTTAGGTGAGAGAAAACGCCACGCCAACGTCGGGAGAGCCACCAGTGCAAGAGGGCTAAAAATCCAGACGAATACACCGGTAAGTAGAAGCGCCAACCACGTCAGGGATTTTTCCCAGGGAAAGAACATGAGACCTGCGCTTTGCAAGGGATCTGCAAGAACCGCTTTGGCATCGATTTTATTGGAATAGTCAAAGACACCGCCCACGTTGAAAGCGGGCAAAATGACAGCGACCGAGGCAAGCGTCCAGAAAACACCCCAGGCGGCAAGAACTACCCCTGAGGTCGAGCCCTTACCCGATACCAGAGATCTCCACTGACGCGGCGGCTTCCGCCCCTCATGAGTCACGGGGAAAACAGCGTCTTTGACAGATGCCAGCCAGCCGCTGCGCATCATGGCAACCAGCCCAAGAGCAGCTACGGTCAGGCCCATATCTTCTTTGACGAATACCAAGGGCAAGGCCCACAACACGGCCTTTTTGACGTGTAACTGTGGGAGCTCAGTACGCGCTAAAACAAGGTGAGAAAGGGACGCCACAAGAAACGGCAGGGCAAAAGCGACTTCGTGAAATTGAACCGCCACAGCCTCTTGAATACCGAAGCTTAAGGCATATGCGAGTCCCACGCAGATAGCTCCCAGCAAAGGAATCAACCGCGCTGAATATCGAATGAGCAAGTAGACAGAAAGTCCAATCAGCAGATTCTGTACCACCAGTAAGGTGAATGGCGAGGGAAAAAGTTTATAGATAGGACCAAGCACTAACAAGATAGGGTGAAAATGATCGCCCCAGAGGTTAAAGCCGTGCCCCTTAATGCTCACGATAGGTTGCTCAAAAGCAGCATATGCTTTCGCCATCTGAGTGAAGATACCAAGATCCCATGAGGGAGTCACCCAGTTTCTCCACTGCATCCACGAGAAAAGGGTATAGAGTCCAGCCACTACAGCGCCAAGCACCGCGCCGCTGAGCTCAGCGGCTGTTCGAGTGCGAGCAAGAGAATTCCGTGAGCTATCTATTTCGCTACGTACCGAAGCATGTCGAGTACTCATATTCCTCAGCTTTTCTCGTGCAGATACTTTCACACCCATGGTTTTTCCCTCGCTTTCTTACCGGCTAGATTACCGTAAAAATTACGATGCTCCCCCAGACCCGTGAAAGAATAAACGCATGCTCCGTGCCACATTCATGCTCACTCCCCCGCATCCGGTTCACCTACCGCAAACACTGGGACAAATGGCGCGCGGTCACTACGACCCCCTCTTTCGAATCACGCGATTGCAGGGGCACACAAAGATTTGGACAACAGCGACCGCTGATGGCTCCGATGTTCTGCTGAGCTTTGACCGGTTACCTGAGAACATTTACAACCTTCATGAACGGTTGATGCGCCCTATTCGCGTGCGTTTATGGAGCGAATCTGCTCAAGCACTCCAGACCATAGGAACCTCAGTTCACCGCTGGCTAGGCTTTGAAGACGACTGGTCAGCGTTCACGGAGCACCCCGCCTTCCAGAAACTTCCAGCCTCATTAGTCGTTGCCCACCGCGAAAACCCCGGTGTACGCATCCCCTCGACAGGGCAACTCACGCGTCATGCTATTACCGCTATCGCAGAACAACGGGTCACCGGCATCGAAGCAATGGGCGGTCTACGAGCAATCATCAAGCGCTACGGCAACGACGCACCTCGCTCCGACGACCCGGATCAACCCAAAGATCTCAAGGTCTTTCCGGACGCGTCTGTATGGGCATCGCTCCCCTCCTGGGTCTGGCACACCAGCGGTTTTGATGGCGCTCGTTCTCGAGCAATTGTTGAGTACGCACAACGGGCAGATTCCCTAGAACACCTGTTGCGCACTCACAATGTCGCGGCAGTGGCACGCGCTCTCAATGCCGTTCCCGGCATCGGTCCGTGGACCATCGCCGAGACCCTGCAACAAACAGTCGGCCACCCGGATGCCATTAGCGTAGGCGACTACCACCTAGCGCATACTGTGGGCTACGCGCTCACCGGCAGAAGAACCAACGACGCGGGCATGATAGAACTACTGCGTCCTTGGGCTGGGCACCGGCACCGGGTTGTCACGCTCATCAAAGTTGCCAGAATCCAAGAACCCCGCAAATCCGCACGCCTAGCACCTCAAGACCACCGTTTTCACTAATTCGCGCAAGGACGCAAAAGAGCCGGCCTCACTACGAGACCGGCTCCTCATCTAAAGAATCTTATTTTGCTTCTTCGTTAGCCTGTGCTGCTTCAGCCTCAGCTACCTGCTTGTGAACCTCTGCCATGTCCAAGCCCTTGACCGCGTCAAGAACCTGATCAAACTGCGAGCCATTCAAAGCACCGGGCTGCGAGAAGACCAGTACACCCTCACGGAAGGCCATCAGCGTAGGAATAGAGGTAATACCTGCTGCTGCCGCCAGCTGCTGCTGATCTTCAGTGTCAACCTTGCCAAAAGCGATGTCATCGTATTTTTCCGATGCTGCTTCAAACACGGGAGCGAACTGCTTGCAGGGACCGCACCAATCTGCCCAGAAATCCAGAAGCAGAATGTCATTATTTTCAACGAGTTCGGTCAAATTCTCTTGAGTTACTTCAATCGTAGCCATGGCTTACACGCTACAGCTTTCTGGCGTGTTTTTACAGAAGTTTCTCTCTCGATGAATCGCCAGCGACTCGCAAGGAAACTTTTTGTCTTATAACCCCGTAAAACGTCGATAAAACAGGATCTCGGCGGGATTGGGGTGGCCAGCTTAACAAAAAATCCCGACTCATCAGAGTCGGGATTATCTGTGGCAGATGAGGGATTTGAACCCCCGTAGGCAATGCCAGCTGATTTACAGTCAGCCCCCTTTGGCCGCTCGGGTAATCTGCCGCGTCAACGCTTGGAAACTTTCGTTCTCGTTTGCGCGAACATGAATACTCTACCGAACATTTTTGAAAATCAAAAACTCAAACCAAGGTTTGTGACAAAAGCCACCAAAAGCGCTTACGATGCGGCTTCCAGCTCCGCCTCGCGCAAAAGACGCATCTCAAAATTCTCTAGATACTGGTACGCCTGTTGAACCGTGCTCAGCTCAGAACGAACCTCACGAACCATATTTTCTTTCACCGCTTCAAAACGCTGAATATGGTCAGCACGCTCAAGCGTCAGACCAACTTTATCGAGCTCTGGATACTCATGGTCACCATGAGCAGACTCACTCCATGCAAAACGCGAATCAGCGTCTTCACGAATAATTTCCTCAACGATAGCTGCGTACTCATCAAGAACGTATGCATTCTTATCAGCAATCGCCATTGGCTTCCTCTTTTCTAAAGGTGCGGTACTTTCCGCATCCCGTATGCGCCCGAAGAATATCAACGGTGCGCTCGTACTCTCTCAGACGGCAAACGATTCGCCTACCGTTTAGGGGACAACTACTATTCTTCGCCCGAAAGATTAACAAAAGCTGAGAAAGCGGTCACAGTTAGGTAACGATTCATAAAGCCCCCCCCAAAGCCACGCGGAACCTGACACACCAACGAATAACCCTGTACCGTTAACACCAAACGCGCTCGCCGGCAGCGCATAAGAACGAAAGGACGGCCCCGTGGCTAGCGATTCATCATTCGACATCGTTTCAAAGGTAGACAAGCAGGAAGTATCTAACGCCCTCAATCAGGCGCAGAAAGAAGTAGCACAGCGCTACGATTTTCGCGGTGTAGGCGCAGAGATTGATTTCTCCGGCGAGAAAATCCTTATCAAGGCAAACTCAGATGAACGCGCTCTTGCAGTTCTTGACGTTTTCCAGTCAAAGCTCGTCAAGCGCGGCATCTCATTGAAGTCCCTGGATGCGGGCGAGCCCTACGCATCCGGTAAGGAATACCGCATTGAAGCGTCCATCAAAGAAGGTATCGCTCAAGACGACGCAAAGAAAATCTCAAAGATTATCCGCGAAGAAGGCGCTAAGGGCGTTAAGGCAACCATTCAGGGTGACGAGTTGCGCGTAACCTCCAAGTCACGCGACGACCTTCAGGACGTCATCGCGCTGCTCAAGGGCAAAGACCTCGACGTTGACCTTCAGTTCACCAACTACCGCTAAACTCGCTGGGCACCGACAGCTCACGTCATAGCACCAAAAAAGCGTCCGCCTGCTAGCGGGTGGACGCTTTTTTCTTGTTTTAGCGCTGAGCTTTATTCATAAGGATCTAAAGCCCAGCACAAACGTAAGGACGTTCAACGGTTCTTCCTACCGGTTCACCTCACGCTCAAGGCTATTCATGTCAGAGCAAACCAGTTTGCCGTCCGCAACATTTGGACTCTAGGCACCCCTCTGAAGAGGTCTCACTGCCCCATGCTGCGAGCCATATCCTGCAGACGCGCAATACGCTGCTCCATAGGCGGGTGCGTACTCATGGCGTTACGCAAACCGCCAAAGGGATTAGCAATCATCATCGCCGCCACGCCCTCGGTTTTTTGATTGTTAGGATTCATCGGAACACGAGCAATTCCACCGTGGAGCTTGCTGAGCGCCGATGCCAAAGCCAACGGATCGCCAGTGAGCTGTGCGCCATCCTCATCGGCATCGTATTCACGAGTTCGGCTAATAGCCATCTGAATAGCGCCAGCAGCCAACGGCCCCAAAAAGGCGATGACGAGTGAGCCAAGCGCCCCGGTGCGGTTCTCGTCGCGATTGCCACCGAACATCATCGAGAAAGACAGCATCTGGCCAATAGAACCAATCGCACCTGCCATCGCAGCCGCTATTGATCCTGTCAGAATATCGTGGTTATAAACATGCATCAGCTCGTGCCCAAGAACTCCGCGCATCTCACGCTCATCAAGAAGCTGCAGGATGCCCTCGGTACAGCAGACCGCCGCATTCTCGGGGTTTCGGCCGGTTGCAAAAGCGTTAGGTGTTGCGGTAGGAGCAACATACAGGCGCGGCATCGGTTGCTGCGCGCGCGCCGAAAGCTCCTCAACAATTGCGTACAAACCAGGAACCTGTTCGCGGGTTACCGGATAAGCATTCATGCTACGTAACGCCAGCTTATCTGAATTCCAATAGCTGTAGGCAATACTGACCAAGCCCACCAAAGACATCAGCAAAATAAAAATGCTGTTATTCGTAAAGTACGCGAGAAAGACACCGATGAGCACCAAAAATGCCATCAGTCCGCCCATCAGTACAGCGGTTTTAAGCCCATTATTGTGGTTGTGCACTGTAGCTTCAGCATCCCTTCACATTCAACGGATAATACAGTTCTAAAATACCTAGATTTCATGTGAGTTTGCCGTGACAATACCCCACATACGGTGAAGACCCCGCACTACGCGGGGTCTTAGCATCCGTTACGGAGTGGGATTCTCATTCCACATGATCTCAGCATTCAACATCTTGTCGTACCCATAGAGGTATTCCATGCCCGAGTAGAACCAGCGGCTGTTAACAAAATCCTTAGGCAGCCATTTTCCACCCGTGTAGTGCTGACCGTTTTCAACGTAGCGGTACGACGCAAAGTAGTGAGTAGCGGGATCCGGTGTCTCAAAATCCCTCACAGGGAAGGACGCTATCCATCGCTTAAAGGCTTCAGGGTCCTTAACCTTCTTAGGAACCTGGCGGTTATCCTCCACGGGGTCAGGTGCCGGAGCACCGCGATCTTCACCGTTCTCAGGGTCCGGAACAGGTGCCGGGTCTACCGGCTCATCGATAGGAGCAGGATCCACGACGGGAGCCGGGTCAACCGGATCCACCACGGGATCCGGGTCTACAGGTCCGGGAACAACCGGGTCCTCGGCAGGATCGGGGTCCACCGGATCATCAATCGGCGCAGGTGCCGGGTCGATAGGCTCTGGCAGATCATCGATCGGTTCGGGATCCACCGGGTGTTCGTGAGGCGTAGGTTCGACCGGGTCAGGGGTGGTCGGTGTTACGACAGGCCCCGGCTGGTTCTCTTCCTCTGGCTGAGTAGGAGTAAAGCCGTCCGAATTATCGGCAGGCTGCTGATTCTGCGCATCACGTGAAGCGCTACCGTTTTCACCGGTGGCGTCAGTGGCGTTCGAAGGCGCAGATGAGTTTGAATCTGCGGTCACAGACTCCTGACCTGCCGTAGCATTGCTATTTTCAGAGTCCGCGGACCCACCAAAAAGGGCACCTCCGGCAAGAGGTAGCGAGCTGGCTGCAGAAGCACCGTCTGATGCCTGACCAAAGCTTTGCAACGACCCTGCATTTGCATCGGGAGCAGAACCGCTTGAAGGGTTAGCGGCTGAATTGTCGTTCGCGCCCCATCCCAAGCCGGCTAAAGCCAGCGAGCTAGGACGGTTTGAGCTTGCAGCCACCTCATCTGAGGAGGACTCAGCGTCCATTGAGCCGCCCATTGTTCGCTGGGCTTCTGCGGAAGTTCCGCTCTTAGAGTCGTTCGTTGAGGACTTTGAGTCGGGTGCTACTGAGGCTTCGCTCCTTCCGGAGTAGCCGGATGAAGTCACGGGTTCTTCTGCGAAGTTGTTGATACCCATTGAGATACCGCCGACCACAGCGGCCAGGGCCAGCGCACCGCCACCGGCGATTGCAAGCGGGCTTGTTCCCGCGGCAGATGGCCAGGTTGACGGGCGGCTGATAACAAAGGTTTTGCTACCTGCAAGCGCGCTACCGGTGCCGTGAGAGGCAGAAGCCCCTGCTACTACCTGATGTGAGGACGCGCTCAGCCCCGAAGCGGAAGTCGATGACGTGTGTAGGGACGCTCCGCCCAACGTGCCAGCTACAGCGGTTTTGCTGATAAAGCTCAGGATGGTAGCGCCATCGGTTGTCCAGGGAACAAGGCCGGCGAGCACAGGAAAGACCCAGACGCGCATGGACTTGTTGATACCCAGCAGTGAGAGGTATTCAGAAGTGCAGTAGGTGCAGTCTTCGAGGTGCTCGCGTACCTGCTGAGTGCGTCGTTCGCTCAGTGAACCGCGGACGAGCGCTGGCAGGTAATCAAAGTATTTTTGGCACTGATCCGTTTGCGGCGCTGATTGGTGTGCGCGCAGGAACCCTTCGCGCAAGCTTTCGCGCGCTCGTACAGCAAGTGCTGATACCGCGTTGGGGGTGAGGTCTAGAACGGTTGCGATTTCGCGGGGCTTACGCTCTTCAACTTCGGTGAGCCACAGGACTGACTGCCAGCGTTCGGGCATAGAGGTAAAGGCTTTAATGAGCTCGTCAGAGTCTTTGAGCTGCAACACCGTCTCATCAAAAGTCGCAAGGTTCTCTAGCGACTCGCTGTCAGCGGGAACTTCGCGTCCGCGAATGAGACCAAATTCGCCCGCAAGGTGCGCAATGGTGGTGGAAAGATAACCACCCATAAAGGTGGTGGGGCCATTACCGTTTCGAAGGGCTTGCAGGATGCGCGCAAAAGCTTCGGCCACGATATCGTCAACGGTACCGGGGTCACTGGTGTGCTTGTATGCGATAGCTTGAGCTGTTGAACGATAGCGCTCATAAAGGGTGCCGTATGCACCTTCTTCGCCGGCGCGTACAGCTTTTAGCAGAACTTCATCAGAAAGTTCTGTTCTGGAGTCCTCGAGCAATGAGTACGACGGGGTAATGATGAGCCTCTATCTTGTGTGGTTTTTATAAGTAGGGGGATTAAGTGTGGGTAATCGTCATGACATTACAACTTTTATCGATGCCGGTAGCTTGTACTGAAACTACCGCGCGCGATGTCAGCCTCGGGGGCCAGGGTTGGCCAGTTGCTTGTGGGATTGGCATGACTGCACTTCATCTTATCCCTCCAATGTTACCGCTTAGTAGTATTTGGCAACAACACCCTATGTAAAGTTAAACCTATTGATTCGCATCACTTAAATATAGTCCAACCAGTACATATTTTACTGAAAGAGCATGTCAGCTCATGATGGGACACAAACTTTTTATTGTGAATTGTTCATAATAACTATAAACTATAAGCATGGCTACGATTCAACAAACGCAAACTGCTCGCCCCCACCAGGAGGCGACGGAGGCAATTCGTCGTGCCTGGATACAAGGACTGCGAGCACATGGGCGCCGCGTCACCAAACAGCGCCTAGCCGTTCTCTCAGCTATACACCGAGCCCCGCACTCTACCGCCGACGCCATTGTCGCGAGCGTGCGCAAAGAACTTCCGACCATCACCATGCAGTCTGTCTACGTGGTACTGGCGGACCTAACCAGCATCGACATGCTCAGAAAATTTGAGCCTCCCGGAACACCGGCTCTTTATGAAACCCGCACCGGCGACAATCACCACCACGCGTTTTGCATTCGCTGCCTTCGCGTTGAAGACGTTGACTGCGCTGTGGGAGAGGCACCCTGCCTCATTCCTAGCGAACATCACGGCATGACCTTTATCAGCGCCGATGTTCTCTACCGAGGTATCTGTGCTGACTGTCAGCAAGAAATTGACCGAGAAATGGCGGCGCAAAGCACCATACTTTCATAGATTTCCCAGCAGCTACTTGGCACCCGCCAAGCAACTGGAAACCCACGGCAACACGTTGAAGAGACGTGCAGTCGAAAACACCAAAGGAGTTGAATATGACTGGTAACCCCATTAACAAGACCGGTACATTCACAACCACCAACACCGGGACCCCCGTGGCATCGGACAACGATTCACTTACCGTTGGCAAGGACGGCCCCATCGTCCTTCATGATGTCTACACCGTTGAAAAACTCGCGCAGTTCAACCGCGAGCGCGTTCCCGAGCGCGTAGTACACGCTAAGGGCTCCGGTGCTTTCGGTGTTTTTGAAACCACCGAGGACATCTCGCAGTACACCAAGGCTGCGCTCTTCCAGCCCGGTGTAAAAACCGAAATGCTCGCGCGTTTCTCATCCGTTGCAGGCGAACAGGGTTCACCCGATACATGGCGCGACCCGCGTGGCTTCTCGCTGAAGTTCTACACCACCGAGGGTAACTACGACCTCGTGGGTAACAACACCCCGATCTTCTTCTTGCGCGACACCATCAAGTTCCCGGACTTCATCCGTTCGCAGAAGCGTCAACCCGATTCAGGCCTACGCGACCACACTATGCAGTGGGATTTCTGGAGCCTGCGCACCGAATCAGCCCACCAGGTCACCTGGCTTATGGGCGATCGTGGTACTCCCAAGAGCTTCCGCCACATGGACGGCTTTGGCTCACACACCTACCAGTGGATCAACGCTGACGGGGAGCGCTTCTGGGTGAAGTACCACTTCAAGACCGATCAGGGCAACGATTACCTGACCGATCAAGAAGCAACTGAGCTTGCCGGTACTGACCCCGATTATTACCGCAAGGACCTTTTTGAGTCCATCAAGAACGGGGACTTCCCCAGCTGGACTCTCTACGTTCAGATCATGCCGTTTGATGACGCGAAGAACTACCGTTTTAACCCCTTCGACCTCACCAAGGTATGGCCTCATGCTGATTACCCGCTGATTAAGGTGGGTAAGATGACGCTGAACAAGAACCCCGATAACTTCTTCGCTCAGATTGAGCAGGCTGCGTTCTCACCGAGCAACTTTGTTCCCGGTATCGCAACCTCACCTGACAAGATGTTGCTCGGCCGCATCTTCTCTTACGCCGATGCGCAGCGTTACCGTGTGGGCACTAACTACGCTGATTTGCCGGTTAACTACGCTAAGAACGCTGAAATTAACTCTTACTCGAAGGAAGGCGCTATGCGCTACACCTTCAACGATCCTTCCACTCCGGTATACGCACCGAACTCATACGGCGGTCCGCACGCTGACCCGGTGAAGGCTCACGAAGAGAACACCGGCTGGGAGTTTGACGGTGAGCTGGTACGTTCGGCAGCTACTCTTCACGCTGAAGATGATGACTGGGGTCAGGCTCGAACCCTGTACACCGATGTTCTGGACGACGCTGCTCGTGAGCGTTTGGTCTCTAACATCGCTGGCCACATGAGCGAAATTGATAACGACGCTGTGCTTGAGCGCGCTTTCCAGTACTGGGAGAACGTGCACGAAGAACTTGGCGCACGCGTCCGCAAGGCTGTGGCTGAAAAGAAGTAGGTCTATCACAATTATGTGAGACATAAAAAGGTGGGGCTACCGGTTGATACCGGTAGCCCCACCTTTTTATGCGCTCTTCTTAGTAAAGATCTTTTGACTGCCCTCTATTTGATCCCTAAGGATGCAGCGTCCACGAGTTCTACCAGTTCTTTAACCTGGGCGATGGGCAGGGTTGCGTACGGGTTCAGTCCGTTAATGCGCACGCTATCTACACCGGAGTCAACGGCAAATCGGAGGACGTCCATGGAAGTGGCGCTGGTGACCTCCAGGGTGGGATCAAGCGAGGAGACCTCTGCAGCTGAGGTGAAAGTCAACAGGGTGCGGCCTTCTTCTGCTTCACCGTCGATAATCAGCGGCTGACGGTCAATAGAACCGGCAGGAGTGCCCAAGAGCAAGAAAGTGCTGGGGGCGGCAAGAGCCGAAAGAAGCTGTTGCATGTTCTGACCCATCAAAGCCATTTTCGCGGCAGGGTTATGGGGAGTTCCCAAAACCCACTGCACCTGAGGACGTTCCAGAACACTCATTGTCGGTGAACCCGGGTCGATTACCAGCAGATCAATTTCTTGGTTGTTCAAGAAATCCATCATGACCTTCACTGAATTTTCACGAACCATCACAGGCTCGCCTTCGCGTCCTTGTTCCTGATGAGACTTCAAAACTGCCTCAGGAGAAGAGAACAGGCACAGACCGCGGTATCCCTCCAACGTTGCGAAGGTGTACTTCACCGTGGTTTCAGGACCAAACGGGTTATCGCCATCGGCCACGAAGTCTGAGTTGGTAGCATCCAGAAGAATATCGCCACCCATCAGCTGACGCATCACGTTAACGAGGGCGCGTTCTGAGCGCTCTTCGGAAAATTGCACGAGGGCGTCACGAAGATAAGGGTTGGGCGATTCTTCATCATTAATATCGGCAACGTTCAAAGAACGTCCGCGATTAATCTTGGCATCAGCCCACGCCGGAAGAGCATCGGTGCGAGGGAACTTCTCAAGGTGCTCACGTACATCTCGCGCGCTGAACCCGCCCTCGCCGTCCCAGTTCTGCGGCTCATGGGTGCGGTTATACGCGGCACCGACCTGATACTCAGGAGTTGGCCAGTTCTTCGCGGCAACCACCACGGTAACTGACAGCCAAGCACCCTCAGCCTCGTCGTAGGATGCGTGCTGCAGTCTAGAGAGCTGCTCCGTGGCGAATTCTTCATCATCAAGCAAACGAGAAGTGCCAGTCACATCGCGTTCATCGTAGCTTTCCGTAAAACGCACAAAGAATGAATCGCCAACGGGCTTAGCCTCAAGCACCAGCTCATTCCAACCGGTGGTAGACACCTTTGAAAGCATCCAGCTACCCACTTCATTGAGGGCCTGTTGCAACTGTGCCGGACGTTCAGACACTGAAAAACGGGGTGAATTACTCATAAATAAAGTTATTTTCTGGTTGAAGACAACGTAATCAAGTTTGCCTTTCATTCTACCGCCCTCCTTTCAGCAGACAGGAAGGGATCTTGCCACTGTTTTCTGCGAATGAACGTTATTTATGTGGACACCACCGTCCAGCCCCAGCACACCAGCCCTGAAAGCCTGCAACTCGATGTGATGTTTAGCAGGATAAAAGCCCTCCCGAAGACACCGTAAATAGTGCGTCATCTCAGGCAAACATTGATAGCCTTAAGGCTATGACTAAAACACTGCAGGATTTGATTGACGAATCAATCTTTATCTCTACCGAATACCAGGCACGCCTGGCTGAGCTGACCGGCGACTCGGAATGGTCAGTGGACTTCTCAGCTCCGTCTTTTACTCTTTCATCTGATGATTCAGTTGCTCTTTCCCCCTACCTTCTGGGTACCGAATCAGAATCACGCGGTTCTTGGATTTGGTCGTGGCAGGAACTCGGTCATTTTCCCGACTCTGTAGTTTCAGCAGCTATTCAGGCACGCGAGGCAGGAAGCCAGCACGGAATCTCGGAGCTGACCACCGACGAGTTGGTTCTTGAAGATGGTCTAGCACGCCGCCTCACCCTTGCTACCAAGGCAGTTACCGGCATTTACGCGCACTACCCCGTTCAGGCCGGTGCAGGCGTGCGCGCATGGTTGCTACTCGATGGTGATCTTCTTGAACTTGAAGCTCCCACCGTCAACCGCATGGGACGCGTAATGGCACAGGCTCTGCAGACCGGCACCGCTGTGAACCACCTCAAGGCTGTTGATTCTTACGCACGTTTGCGCGGTGCGCACATTGAGTGGGACACCGAAGCGACCGCTGTCATCACTGCAACCGACGGCGCCCTGCGCCTGTGGTTCGACGAGGGCAAGATTTCAGGCATTGAGCCTGCCGAGCCCACCGTTGACGCTGACGAACTCAACCGTTGCGCCGCCCACGCAGCATCCTTGCGTGAACAGATGCGCAGCGAACGTAGCGAAGTTGAGCGCATTGCAGCATCAGAGGCAGCCCAGCACAGCGCGGCCCGCGAAGAAGCAGCCGCACGTGAGGCAGCAGAACGCGAGGAGGCTGCTGCGCGTCAGGCTGAGGCAGAAGCAGCTGCACAGCGCGAAGCTGAGCAGGAAGCTCGTGAAGAAGCTGCCCGCGCAGAACGCAAAGCCGCCGAGCGCGAAGCCGCTGAACGTGAAGCTCGTGAAGCTGAAGAGGTTGAGGGTACCACCACCACCGACCGCGTCTACACCGATGTTTCTGATCCCTATGATCAGGATCCTCGCGACGATGCTCAGCCCGGCCGCGTTACCACCGGCTCATTCGACGACGCTGTGGTTGCTGATGAGTTCGAGCAGATTGAGACCGAAGAGGTTCAGGAAGCTCCCGCAACTACCGAGCGTGAGACCGTTGAGGTTGAAGAGACTGAAGAGTCTCACGAAGCTTACAAGCCCGCAGCATTCCGTGTTGCCGGTGAAGCTCCGGATCTTGAGGCAGAACGCGAAGAAGCTGAGCACGCTCCTAAGAAGGAGACCAAGGAGAAGAAGGGCTTCTTCTCACGTTTCTTCGGTCTGTAAGACTAAAGCGAAGCTAAACGTTTCGTGCGTTACCCCGGTTTGCCGTTTCTTACGGCGAACCGGGGTTTCTAATGACCTCATTTGATTTTGAGTGTTCATAAAAGTTTTATGATGAGTAATCACTTTCATACTCTTTCTCTAACTCAAGCAGGTTCTATGGCTCAGTCTTCTCCTTTAGTAGCCCCGGCCTCCGATGGGCTCAGCCGCACAGGTCTTTTAGCTGTTTTTGGTGCCTATCTGATGTGGGGCGTCTTCCCGCTGTACTTTGTGCTGACGTCCCCGGCGTCTGCCCTTGAAGTTGTTGCGTGGCGTGTGGTCTTCTCACTAATTTTCTGCGCCATTCTACTGGTGGTTACCGGTACGTGGAGAAGCTTTTGGACGCTGGTGTGCAACAGCTCGCTGATGGCGCGCCTTTTTGTGGCGGGGATTTTAGTGGGTGGCAACTGGCTGATTTATGTCATTGCGGTGACCAGCGGCAACACGTTGGAGGCCTCGCTGGGGTATTTCATCAACCCGCTGGTATCTGTGCTGTTGGGTGTAGTGGTGCTCCATGAGAAGCTTCGAAAACTGCAGTGGGTGGCTGTGGGAATTGCTACCGTTGCGGTGTTGGCGATGAGTATTCTCTACGGCCAGGTTCCCTGGTTGGCGCTTGGTCTCGCTTTTACCTTTGGTTTTTACGGTCTGGTGAAAAGCCGCTTGGGCAAGGGAGTGACGGCTCTGAACTCGCTCAGCGCAGAAGCCCTATTGCTGAGCCCTATCGCCCTGGCTGTTATTGCTTTTATCTATGCGCAAGGCAACCTCACCCTGTTATCTGAAGGCGCCTCGCATTTTTGGGTTCTCGCGTTCTCAGGCATTGTCACCGGTGTTCCGCTACTGTGCTTTGCGGTAGCGGCAGCAAACCTGCCACTGTCGGTGGTGGGCATGGTGCAGTACATGACTCCGATTATGCAGTTCCTCATTGCCCTGCTGATTTTCCACGAACACATGAGTACAGAACGTTGGTTAGGGTTCATCCTCGTCTGGGTAGCAGTCGCCCTCTTTATTCTGGATGCACTACGCCACAACCAGCGTCGTCGCGTCCATCGCAAGGCGCAGGTTGCCAGCACACGCGCCTAGATATTCCAAGCCCCCGTGTAAATACACGGGGGCTTGGAGTATCGATCGTGAGGCTACTTGATGCCCACTACCTGAAGAAGATGCGCCGCCACCTTATCTGTTTCTTGCAGCATGAGCGGGTTGGTGCCCGGCATGGGAGAAATAGTGGTGTCGGGCAACTGCGCGTACGTAGGAATACCGATGAGGTGCAGACGCGGATCAGCGGTTCCGTCAGGATTGACCAGCTGACGGGTTGCAGGCACAACCTCGGGCGATCCGGTTGCCACCGGTGAGCCATCAGCAAATGTCTCTCGGAACGGACGCGTACGCTCCTGAATGGAAATTGTTGAGGCATCGGCGGGGCGACGCGTATCGGGACTGTACATCCACGCGTCCACCAGAGTGGATGCTCGCACTTCTTCAGCAATATTTTTGCCCGTTAGAACAAAACCCTCGCCCTCTACACGAACCTGCGGGCGAGCGCCGGCGAAGCTGACCAAACCCGCGTCCACGAGCGCCAAAAGTTGCTGAGTGCGAAACAGTGGCGGACCGGAACCTACCATCTGCCCAAATGCCATAAATGATTTGTACAGCGATAGGCGTGAATCGTAGGTGTAGCGTCCTTCTGCGCCCAGGATGCTGGCAGGTTTACGGGAGGCACTGATAGACCACAGCCCTGCCTTGACCGCGCTGTCGCGGGCAAGAAGCGCTTGTTCAATGTCAATGACCATGTGCTTGGCAATACGCGAGGTGAGCTCGTCAATGCTGAGCGGCTTATCTCCCGCTAGAGCTGTAACAGGGTCTTGCCAGTAGCTCAGGCTAAAGCGATCGTGCGGGTTGGGCACAAAAAGTTCCAGGGCGATATCCATCTCTGAAAGCTCGCTCGCATCGATGGTTTCAACTACGGTCTCGATGCCTGCGGTCAGCGCCTCGGGGTGATTTTGAGCAAGGACGCGGTAGTAGGCCTCGTAGGCGTCCTTGACGATGGCGGGGTACACCTGTTCACCGAAATCGATGCGCTCGTGCTGGCGCTCTTCGCCGGTCAGCTCAGTAATAACCGCTTTGAGCCGAGGAAGTGCAGCCTTGGGTGGCAAGGACTTATATTCTGATTTGGGAAGGTAGGGGTAGCCGCGTCCGGAACTCACGATGAAGTGGGGCTCTTGGCCACTAGGAATATAGCGCAGGCCCGAGCGCGCGTCAGAATCTTCTACAAACTTTCCACCGCGGTCGATGGTAGTCAGGGCCATGACGTCAAAGAAACCCATGCCTAGCCCACGGACCAGAACCTTATCTCCGGCTGGAATCTGCTGCACGTCTTGGTCAAGGGGGTTACCGGGTGCGATCCATGTTCCGGGTGCAGATGCCAGCTGTTCTTCTTCAGCGGTAGGATGCGGCTGCTGCCAGCCTGTTGCAAGCACTGTCGAGTGAGAGACCAACTCTGTGCCATCGGCAAGATGTACCAAATCGTAGCCGTCACGCTCGTCAATGGAAACAGCGCGTGAATGATGCTGATGCACGGTAACGTGCTCAGGCATCAACCCCAGGGCAACGCGAAAGCACCACCTGAGGTAAGCACCGTACAGCGCTCGCGAGGGATTAGATTCCACACGGGTAGCGCGCACTTCTTCATCAAAGCTAGCGTCAAGAATTTCAGGAAAACGATCAAACATGCTCTGGGCTTGCTCGCGCACCGACTCGCCACGAAGAATCTGAATCCACTCGTACATCGTGGGCCCTTCAATAACCGGAGCACTCACCGTTGAACCGGGTTCAGTAAAGAGAGTCACCGCACCGGCAAGCGTGTTCATGCACAGGGTACGCGTCTGCTCGGTGTCCCAGATGCGTCCGGCGCCCAGTTGTGCATCATCCACAATATGCACGTCAAGCGGCTGCTTAGATCCCGTAGCCGCAAGATATGAGCCTAACCTCTCAAGCACCGAAATACCGCGCGGACCAGCACCAATGATAACGACCGAGGGCCTCAATGTTAACTCCTTTTACGTTTTACTTATCAACTGTTGCACGCGTTGAGCTAGGGTGAAAAAGCCCTCACATTCTCACCGTACGGGCCAAAGCCCCCAGCAAGAAAGCCACCACGCAGATGAAAAAACGTGCAATGCCGCTGAGTTCCATTGTGCTCGCATTGCTCCTCGGTGTCACAGCGTGCGGTAACGTAACGCAACATGCCTCTGAAGCCGAGGACGATATCGTCATCTACCTCGAACCCAATTTCTTCAAGACGCTGTACCCGCCGTCGGCAGGTTTCTACGCTAACGGTGGTGTGCTCAACCAGGTCACAGACAGACTGCTTTATCAGGACCCTGAGACGCTTGAACTGTCTCCTTGGATTGCGACTAAGCTTCCCGAGGTTAACGAGGACGCGACCGAATACACTTTTGACATCCGCACCGATGTCACCTACTCCGATGGTTCACCGCTCACTGCTGAGAACGTTGTCAAGAACTTCGATCTTTACGGCAAGGGAGATAAGTCCCGCAAGCTCACCTCGTCGGAGCAGATTACTAATTACGATCACGGTGAAGTAGTTGATGAAGATACCGTGCGTTTCTTCTTCTCTGAACCCGCCCCCGGTTTCGCGCAGGCAACCAGCTCTTTCAATGCCGGTTTGCTCTCTGATGCCACGCTTGATAAAGACACCACGGGATTCGCCCCGGGTAAGGCAACCGAGATTATCGGTTCCGGCCCCTTCGTCATTGAAGATGAGCAGATGAACTCATCGCTGACCATGAAGGCCCGTGAAGACTATGACTGGGCTCCTGCTGAGTCTGAGCATCAAGGACGCGCCTACATCGACGGCATCAAGTACGTGCTAGCGGCTGAAGAATCCGTGCGTACCGGCGGCCTCGTCTCCGGCCAAGGCGACATCGCTCGCCAGATCGAAGCCCCCGTTGAAAAACACCTGCAGGAGCAGGGACTCACCATTTCATCGCACTCCACCAACGGCGTCACCAACCAGCTGGCCTTCCGTTTCAGGGACCCTCGCCTGTCTGATATTCGCGTTCGTCAGGCCATCATTGCGGGTACTGACCGTGATGAAATTCTAGAGACGCTGTTTTCTGACTCTTATCCCAAAGCCAACTCTGTGCTGTCATCTTCTGCACTGGGCTATCAAGATATGAGCCAGTACTACGTCTACGACCCTGACAAGGCTCAACGCCTGCTCGATGAGGCTGGATGGGTACGCGGTGAAGACGGCATCCGTAGCAAAGACGGTCAGCGCCTCACGCTCAACATCAACGAAGCCCTGCCCCAGCCGCGTTCACGCGAAGTCATCACCAAGGTTCAAGAGCAACTCGCCCGCATCGGCATTGAAATCACGCTCAACCCCGGTGATCAAGCAGCGCAGGACGCCGACTCTAAAGACATCAACAAGGTTCAGATTCGCCACACTATGGTGGGACGCGCAGACTACGACGTGCTCAAATCTCACCTTCACTCAGACAACCGAGACTCCCTGCTGAACCTCGATGAAGAAACCGGTGAGCTGGGCGATCCCGAACTTGAGAAGCTCCTGGAGCAAATCGCGTCCTCACCCCGCGAAGAAGACCGCGCAGAAGCCTCAGCCAAAGCCCAGCGCATGATGGCCGAAAAAGCCTACGCGCTACCTCTCTTTGAAGAGCCCCAGGTCTACGGCGTCCAGCCCTACCTTGAAGGCTTTGAAGAAGAATCTATCGGCCGACCCAATTTCTATAACGTCCGTATCAACCATGATCGTTTGGAGGAATCACAGTGACCGCTCGCCAATTGTGGTTGCGCATAGGGCAAGCTCTCCTTGTTCTCCTCGCAACGTACACGCTCGCTTTTATCCTGCTCTCAGCGCTACCGTCCGATGCGATCATGGCACGCTATGCCAGTCCCGATTTAGGGCTCAGCAGCGATGAGATCAATACAATTCGTGCCGAATACGGTGCAGATAAACCACTCATTGTCCAGTACTTCACCTCGCTGTTCGGCTTTCTAACCGGCAATTTCGGCTACTCCGTGCAAACCGGTGCGTCGATTGCATCCATGGTGGCAGAAGCATTGCCCGGAACGCTGGCGCTCGCCATTTCAGCTTTTGTTCTTGCCTGCATCTGGGCTCTTCTCATCGCAGTGGCGGCGTCCTTCTCTCGCGGTCTACGTGGCTTTGTTCTCGGTTTACCGTCGCTGATGGTCTCGCTCCCCAGCTTCTGGATCGGCATTATTCTCATTCAGCTGGTCTCCTTTAAACTCGGCTGGGTACCGGTTATCGGCGCATCCCCCGTGCAGTCGCTGATTCTGCCGGCGCTCACGCTCTCGATTCCCATTGCGGCGCCTCTTGCTCAGGTGCTCGTGCGTTCCATCGAAGACGTTGAACGTCAGCCCTTTATCTCAGTGGTCAAGGCCCGCGGCGCATCGCGATCACGCATCTTCTTTGGCAACGTTCTACGCAATGCGCTCCTTCCTGCGCTGACCATCGCGGGTGTGCTCTTCGGTGAGCTCGTGGGCGGCGCAGTTGTTACCGAAGCTGTCTTTGGACGCGCCGGAATTGGTCAGATGACGGTCAACGCCGTTGCTAACCGCGATACCCCCGTTCTCATGGCGGTGGTTGTTATAGCCGCGACCCTCTACGTTCTTATCAACCTCCTCGTCGATCTGCTGCACCCGGTACTTGATCCGCGAGTGCGCCGAAAGGAACGCGCATAACGATGAATACGGCGACTTTCAAAAAACCCAGCGTCATACTCGCTTCGATCATCCTTATTCTCGCGGTGCTTGCGGCGCTAGTTCCCGGTCTCTTTACCTCGCACAACCCGCTCAGCGGCACCAGCGGGGCGCTTCTCTCCCCCAGTCTTGAGCACTGGTTCGGTACCGACTCGGTAGGACGCGACCTCTATTCCCGCGTCATTTACGGAACGCGTCAGTCTCTGCTCGGTGCTCTTGTAGCGGTTCTGGTGGGGCTGGTTGTCGGTACAATCCTCGGTCTAATTGCAGGTGCACAAGGTGGTTGGCTGGATGCTCTGCTCATGCGCATCGTGGATGTGTTGCTGTCGATTCCCTCGTTGCTGTTGTCTCTTTCTGTGATTATCTTGTTGGGCTACGGCACGGTTAACGCGGCTATTGCGGTAGGTATTACCTCTGTGGCTACGTTTGCCCGTTTGGCGCGTTCACAGGTGATCTCGGTATCTTCGCTTGATTTTGTCGAGGCTGCCTATGGATCGGGTGCATCACGTTTTCAGGTGCTCACCCGCCACATTCTGCCGAACTCGCTGACGTCTGTGATTGCACTGGCAGCTGTACAGTTTGGTAGCGCTATATTGCAGCTTTCTGTGCTGGGCTTCTTGGGCTACGGCGCGCCGGCGCCTACTCCCGAGTGGGGCCTGATTATTGCGGACGCCCGTGACTACATTGCAACCTCGTGGTGGCTGACCGTTTTGCCCGGTGCCGTCATCATCGCTGTTGTGATGTCAGCAAACCACCTCAGCCATATCGTTCAGAAGAAGGCACGATGAGCACTCACGATTCTCTTGTTATTTCAGACCTTGCTGTCACGTATTCCACCTCGCGCGGCGTCGTCCAGGCGGTGCAGAATGTCTCTCTGAGCGTGGCGCCCGGCCAGATTACGGCTGTGGTGGGTGAGTCAGGTTCCGGTAAATCTACAACCGCGCAGGCCGCCATTGGTCTGTTAGCCGATAACGCGCAAATCACCGCTGGCACTATGCACCTGGGCGGGATTGACCTCGCAAGGCTCACTGACAAGCAGTGGCAACGCATCCGCGGGCCGCGCATCGGTCTCATTCCGCAGGATCCCAATAACTCGCTGAACCCGGTGAAAACCATTGGAGCTTCGGTTTCAGAAGGTTTAGAAATTCACACCTCGCTATCAACCGAGGCGCGAAAAGCACGAGTCATCGAACTGCTTGAGATGGTAGGTATTGATAATCCCGAGCGTCGGTACCGTCAGTACCCGCACGAGCTCTCCGGCGGTATGAAGCAACGCGTGCTCATTGCAGCTGCTCTGGCGCTCGAACCGGATTTCATTATCGCGGACGAGCCCACCAGCGCCCTGGATGTCACCGTTCAAAAAACCATTCTCGATCTCATCGACGAATTACGGCACAGCCGAAACATTGGCGTTCTGCTCATTACTCACGACTTGGCTGTGGCAGGCGACCGGGCAGACCGCATCGTGGTGATGCACGATGGACAGGTGAAAGAAACAGGGTACGCAGCCAGTGTTCTTTCTGACCCGCAGGACTCCTATACCCGACAGCTACTTGCCGATGCGCCGTCGCTGTCGGTGGCAAGCGTCCCCCAGCGACGCAGCGTTGCAGGTTCAGTCCGTGCCCAGCAATCAGCTCACGCGGTAGCGCCTTGGCAACGCGATGTCCCTGCGCAGGCAGAGCCCGCTCCCCTGCTGAGCGTCCGCAACTTTACACAGAAATTTGGGGACTTCACCGCCGCTGAGAATATCTCCTTCGACGTTCAGCGCGGCACCACGCACGCTATCGTGGATGAATCCGGCTCCGGCAAAACCACGACAGGACGCGCCATCGCAGGGTTCTCAAGCCCCACCACCGGCGAGATCCTCTTTGAAGGCAAGCGCATTGACCCCAAGAGCAAGCAACTGCGAAAGCATGTTCAGCTGGTCTACCAGAACCCCTACTCATCGCTGAACCCCAAAATGACAGTGGGAGTTACGCTCGCCGAACCACTCAAAAACTTTAAACTGGTCGGCAAGTCTCAGATTAAAGAGAGGGTGGCTCGCTACCTAGAACTTGTCTCGCTTGACCCTGAGTTCGCTTCCCGGCGCCCGGCAGAGCTCTCCGGTGGTCAGCGTCAACGCGTTGCTATCGCCCGCGCACTGATTGTAGAACCTGAGCTTGTTGTTTTCGACGAGGCAGTCTCGGCGCTGGACGTCACCGTTCAGTCTCAGATTCTGCGCCTGCTCGCGCGTTTACAGGAAGAGCTGACACTCACCTATGTCTTTATCTCTCACGACCTTGCAGTGGTTCGTCAGATTTCAGACACCGTTTCGGTGATGACTGCCGGCCAGCAGGTCGAATACGGTGAGACAGAGCGCGTGTTCTCATCACCCACCAGTACCTTCACACGATCGCTGATCGATGCTATCCCGGGTCAGCGTTTTCGGGACGGCTCACTGAACATGGGACTGTAGAGATAAGGAGTATACGATGGCAGATATTATCGATATCCTCTCAGAGATTCCGGACAACCTTCGCTCAGTGCGACGCATGCGTCAGGACGCTGTGGACAACGCGCAGAAGAGCTTCGAGTTGCTGGTAGAGGGCGAGAGTTCCCTGACTCCAGCGGAACGTTTTGCGGTGGCAGCTGAGGTCGCCTGCCTGCATCAGGTAGAAAAGGCAACAACCTTCTATCAAGAAATTGCCGCTGAAGAGCAGGCCTCCGGCGAGCGCCTGGACGCGATTTTAGCGGCAACGCGCGTCATTACTTTGGCTCCTGCGCAGGCTGATGCTCGGGTACTCTCGCAGGTACGTCAGTACCTCACCGAGGACGAGGTCGTTACCCTTTATCAGCTGATCTCTTTTCTAGCTTTTCAGCTACGAGTTGTGCTGGGTTTGCAGGTACTCGCTGGCGGGGCGTCAGGTTCTGGCTTGGTCGATGAACACGTGGCCGTTGATCATCTGACGGTAGGCGATAATGTGCGCACTTACCCGGACCTGGTTGGGCCGACAACGTTCGTTCGTCATTCGCTGGGGTGGAAACCCTGGGTAGCTCCGCTTGAAAAGAATGAGCTCACCGATGAGCATCGTGAAGCTTTGGTCTCTAAAGACCGAGAAGGCTCTGAATACTTCAGGTTGCTAGTGCGAGATCCCGGTGCGCTTCGCGCTCGTACCCTCACCGATTTCGATATTTTCTACAATGTTGATGGCGGTTTGGGCAGAGCAGAACGCGAGTTGGCAGCTACCGCTGCGTCTAAAGTCAACGGCTGTATTTACTGCGCATCGGTTCACTCGGTACGCGGTGCCAAAGAGTCTGACCGCGGTGAAGATTTTGATGCCCTGCTCGCCGATGTTAACGCCGATGTGGGATCGACTGAGTGGAGCGCTATTAGGGATGCTGCGGTGGCTTTGACGCAGATGACCTTTAGTTACAAGCATGTGGATGCCCTTCGCGCAGAAGGTTTTGATGATGCCTCTATTATCGATGTCATCAACGCCTCAGCCTTCTTCAACTGGGCAAATAGGTTGATGCTGACGCTAGGTGAGCCTGAACTTCCCCAGCGCTTTCGCTAGCCTACTTTAAGACAGTAAAACCCCGGTGTCTTGAGATGTCAGAATCTCAAGACACCGGGGTTTACTGATGAACGGTCTTTCGGACTATTCCAAATCGCCGTCGCTATTGGCGTAAGCTTCGGCGTCCTCAGGGTTGCGGAGGAGGTTGACGATTGCCAGTGCAAGGCCGCCCCAAATCATCAAGATTGCAACGATGAGCATAACGATTGCTGAAGTACCCACGGGACTAACCTTCTTTCACTTCGGTAGACGCATCGTGCTGAATCTTGCCAGCTGCCACAGGAGGAGCCGGTGCCTTAAGGGCTGCGCGTGAACGCGATGACCACGGCAGGAATGAAACTACGACAGCGACAACGAGCAGCAGAAGAACCATGCCCCAGCCAAAGATGTTAATCATTTCTGCGGGGTACCCTTCGTAGGGTTCCTTGACCAAACCGATAAAGGTGTTGATCAGGGAGTAACCCAAGATGATGGGGGTAACTGCCGCCAGCAGAATCATCCAGATAGGACCAATCTTGATGGACGCGGTCTGGTTGACGTGATCGCGCAGAACGGGCAAAGCACGCACTACGTAACCCACCAAGAAGATGGAGAGCAAGCCCGCTGCCAGAATGCCGAACTGGTTGACGAAGTTGTCCATGATATCCAGAACGTAAAGGCCCGAGGTGGTGGGCATCAGCAGGGTGGATGCGATAGCGAGAGGCACGATGACAGCTGCGGTTGAGACCACGCGTGAAGCGCCAAACTTATCCTGTACGCCCGCAACGATAACCTCAACAATTGAGATCAACGAGGTAATACCGGCAAACAGCAAGGAGCCAAAGAACAAGATGCCGATCAGGGTACCTGCAGGTGCCTGAGAAATGATGGTCGGGAACGCAATGAACGCCAGACCAATACCGGAGGTCGCAACCTCAGAAACCTGGGTGTCAGCAGCGTTTGCCATGAAGCCGAGAGCCGCAAAAACGCCGATGCCTGCCAGCAGCTCGAAACCTGAGTTTGCAAAACCAACGACCACGCCGGTACCGGTGAGGTCTGATTGCTTCTTCAGGTACGACGAGTAGGTGATCATGATGCCAAAGCCGATGGACAGCGAGAAGAAAATCTGGCCGTATGCAGCCACCCAAACCTTTGCATCCAGCAGGGAAGACCAGTTAGGGGTAAACAAAGCGTTCAAGCCGTCGAATGCGCCGGGCAGAGTCAGCGAGTAAATCACCAGAGCCAAGAACATGACGATGAGCACGGGAATAAACACGATATTCGCCGCGCCAACGCCCTTCTGCACGCCCAAAGACATAATGACTAACAGAGCCACCCAAATCAGAACAACCGGAATCAAAATGCCGGGAACAAAGTCCAAGGTGACGCCAGCGGTGGGGTCTGATGTCTGCAAGAAGTTACCGCTAAAGAAGTCAGCCGGTGAGTCGCCCCAGGCGTGGTTGACCGAGAAAATCATGTAGCGCAGTGACCACGCGATAATTGCCGCGTAGTAAATCGCGATAATGACGTTGATGCCCATGTGCCACCAACCGATGAACTCGGTTTTGCGGTTGAGGCGGCGGAAGGCAAGAGGCGAGGATGCGCGTCCGCGGTGGCCGATTGCGTAGTCGAAGAAGAGGAAAGGCAGACCAGCGGTGAGCAGTGCTACCAGGTAGGGAATCATAAATGCGCCGCCGCCATTGTCAAAAGCAATGTAGGGGAAGCGCCAGATGTTTCCCAGACCCACTGCCGAGCCGATAGCAGCGAAGATGAAGACCTTGCGGCTTGAGAAGCTCTCGCGCTTCTTAGGTGCCGCAACCGATGATTGAGTCATCTGAATAACCTTATAAATCACAAAAATGGGCAACGCTGTCTTTCGACGTGGTTGCCCCAGAAAAAATGATGCGTGTGTCTTTTGCTGATCACTGGGTGCGGTGATGAAAGCAAAATACGATTTTTCTTGTGTTCAGAGCGCCGGGTCTGGCTCATAATCCACAAATTATCAATGTGATGATTCTACTGCGGGGTAAAGAACTGATTCACAGTAGTCTTACATTTTGAGAACCTACACTGCTGGCTAGGGCCTTTACTGGGCATACAAAAAGGCTGGACTCCCCTGTTCGGAAAGCCCAGCCTCAAAGATTCCTTAGATCTCGCGCTTGACTACAGCGTGAGCGAAGGATTTCAACGCTTCTTTAGCGGTGGAATCCGGCAGCGGCTCAATAGCAGCGATCGCTTCGTCAGCCCAGCTGTAGGCAATGTCCCATGCCTTTTGAGTCACGGGGTGAGCTGACAGGGCAGCTACCGCATCTGCAAGCGCGGCGTCACTGCTCAAACCGCCACTAATCATGGTCTGAATACGCTGAGCCTCTTCATCTCCTGCCTCGGCTTCCTGTGCCAGCAAAATGGTGGGCAGGGTGGGAACGCCCTCGCGCAGGTCAGTGCCGGGAGTCTTACCGGCAGCGGTACCGCCGGTCAGGTCGATAACATCGTCTGCAAGCTGGAAGGCTACACCCACCAATTCGCCGTAGCGAACCAGCATCTGCACAGCGGATTCAGGTGCCTCCGCCAGCACAGTGCCGTACTCGCCGGCAGCGGAAATCAGCGAACCGGTTTTTCCTTCAATCACCTTGATGTAGTGGTTGTAAAGATCATCACCGTTTTGCGGTCCAGTCGTTTCAAACAGCTGGCCAAGAACCAGACGTTCGAAGGTGCGAGCCTGAATAGCCAGCGCACGAGCGCCCAACTCAGAAACGATCAAAGAGGCACGAGCAAAGATGAGGTCACCGGTAAGAATCGCAACAGAGTTACCCCAAATAGTCTGCGCGGTATCAACACCGCGGCGCTTGGGCGCATCGTCCATGACATCATCGTGATACAAAGTCGCAAGGTGGGTGAGCTCAACAACGACGGCGGCATCAAGCACCTTATCGTTGATTTCGCCGCCCGCTGCAGCTGCCAAGAGAGTCAGCAGGGGGCGCACACGCTTACCACCGGCGTCGAGCAAGTGACGCGACGCTACATCTGCCAAGTGATTCGTGTTCTCGACAGCACGTGAGAGTCGCTGCTCAATTTCAGCCAGCGACTCGACGATTTTCGGGCCCAACTCCGGATCTTCAGCGATGAGGTCAAACCCCTTAGGCAGGTTGAATTCAAACTCACCAGCTAAATCAGCCGACGCTTTATGTACGGGGGTATCAGTCACAGTAGTGTTGCTTCTCTTTTATTCGAATCAGGAAGGTGTTTTATCAGTTTACTTGGAAGGCTTGAAACCGCGGTGGATTGCAACGATGCCGCCCGTCAGGTTGCGGTACTTCACATCTGCCCAGCCTGCATCTGCAAAGTGCTGCGCGAGTTCGGCCTGCCCCGGCCAATCGAGGATTGATTCGCCCAAGTAAACGTACGACTCGGGGTTGGATGACAACACCTTGGCGACCGGAGGAATAGCAGGCAAAACACAGTTCTTGTAGATAGCTGCGAAGGGTGCGAACGCAGGTGTTGAAAATTCAAGCACAACGATGCGTCCACCGGGTTTGGTGACGCGGTACATCTCTCGCAGGGCACGAGGAAAATCAGCGACGTTGCGCAGACCGTAGGACATGGTGACAGCGTCGAACTCTTCATCCTCAAAGGGCAGGTCGGTGACATCCGCCTGGACGAAGGTCATGTCGGGGCGACGCTTGCGACCAACTGCCAGCATTCCTTCTGACAAGTCAGCGGCAACAACATCAACACCGGCATCGGCAAATGGCTCTGAGGAGGTGCCGGTGCCCGCAGCGATATCTAGAACTCGCTGGCCGGGGCGTGCGTCGACCGCGGCAACAGTCTGCTTACGCCAGTAAATGTGCTGGCCCAGGGACGCGATGCCGTTCATGAGGTCGTAGCGCGGTGCTACCTCGTCGAACATTGAGGCAATGTCTTTTGTTTTCTTATTAAGGTCTGCTCGATTCACCTTGCTATTGTTTCACGTTCTGACGCTTTGTGGGTACGTAGCGGTCAGCACAGCACATTTTTTAGTGTGTTTTACGCACTTTCTCACTCGTTATTTTCTGTGAGTGAAAAGAAACTAGATGCTGCGGATGCCTTCAACGTTGGTCTTTGCGGGCTCGTGAGTTTCACCGGTGAGCATGGTGACCATAACGGTGGAAGGTTCCATCGCACGCACTTCGTGAAGCAGATGACTGGTGAGGTGAATAGGAGTGCCTGGCACGAGGTCAATAATCTCGTCCTTGACGGTGAACTCTACGCGTCCTTTGAGAACCTGAACGATCACGGGGTGAACGCTGTGGTGCTCGCGCCACACCTGCCCCTGCGCAAATTCAAGGATGACGAGGTTAGCGCCGGTTGCATCAACAATCTTTTGCGCGTGAGGCTTGTTATCAAACGGTTCAAAGGCCTCGGTAAGCTGAGGAAAAACTAGAGCCGTACCTTCATGAGTTCCTGCCATGATGAGTCCTTTCGCAAACGCAAAGTGATCGTTCCACTCCCCACGTTACGCCTTGAATATGGCACTGTGCAGGGGCTATGCGAAAAATCTCAGATGCGCACCTAGACGTTCACAATTTTTACGCTAATTCCTGAGGATGCGTAGGCGCGCGCTAGAGCCTCAAGATCCACATCTACCGGGGTGGTGAAATACCGTTGCACCGCGTTCTTATATACGGGCTTTTTGCCTAATTTTCCGTGCTCTAGCGTGCCAAAAATACCGCCACCGTGATCGTTCAACACGATGATTTCTACATCCGGCTTTGTTTCAAGCGGTCCAATGTTCAGCGAGGACGCGTCGTGCAAGAAGGTGAGGTCACCAACGATGAGGCGGACTTTCTGGGGCTTGGACGCGCCACGTTCTTTGCCGCTCTCCCCTGCTAGGGAGATGCCGATGGCTGTGGCGATGGTGCCGTCAATACCCGCCAGCCCTCTATTGGCGTAGACGCGCGGTGAGGTAGCGCGCGACACCACACCCAAATCGAGATCACGAATAATATTCGAAGACCCAACGACCAGTGAAGCGCCGTCTTCACGGCAGGCGTTCCAGGCATCTTGCACCAGTGCAAGCGCAGCGGCGCGTCCTGAATTTTCGCCGGATTCACGGTATCGATCAATGTTCTGCTGATGCTCGATGCGGCGGCTCTCGCCTGCCTGAACCCACGCACTCAGCCAGCTCTGCTCAGAACCTACGACTGAGACACCGTGACCGCTACCGGCGAACCGTGCCAGGTCAGCTATGTATTTATAGGGTTTTTCGGAACGGCGCCCAGGAGCGTACCAGGCAACGGGTGCAGGTTCATAGATAGCTTTTTCAACATCTGCGTTATCGAGCAAAGCCGAGATAGGACGCGACAGGGTGGGGTGGCCAAAAACTACAGCGCGTTCTATCTGCTGCCCTAAGCTTTCAGAAAGCACCTCTCGATATGCGCAAATGGCGTTGGCAGAAAACAAGGCGTTCGATGATGGCTCAGCGAATAACGGCAACCCGAGTTTTTGAGCAAATTCCGCAGCTATTGCGCCCGCGCCATCGCCGGCAACGACGACGGTTCGATAGCCCTCGGCGGGCAGATGATCTGAACCAAGCCACGGTTCTACGGTGGGATCAGCAGCAATAACGGATGCCGGACGCTCTACTTCTTTAAGGCTCTGCGCCCACTGCGGAAGAATCTGTTCGGCAGCGTCATTCGGAGTCAGCGGTGTATCAAAGGCACAGTTAACCTGAACAGGGCCTGCCGGTGTGCCCGATGCGTTGCCCCACACATGCGCGTCGCGTCCGGTTAATGCCGCAAGACACTCGTTGAAACCTACGGTCTGTTCACCCGTGCTTTCTTCAGGGTAAGCAGTTAAATCAACGGTCGCGCGCACGTGTGAGCCGAAAAAATTGACCTGATTCGTGGTCTGGTTAGCACCGGTTCCCCGAAGACGCGGCGGACGGTCCGCACTCAAAACCACCAGAGGCAGTCCTTGATGATCAGCTTCCATGACAGCGGGCATAAGGTTGCCTACCGCCGTACCACTGGTCACGATGATTCCAACCGGCTCATTCAATGATTTCGCCAACCCAAGAGCGGTGAAACCTGCGGTTCGCTCATCGGTGCGCACATAGGTTTGCACAACCCCGGCCTCTTCAAGTGCGGCCACAGCGTACACTAAGGGGGCGGAACGAGACCCCGGTGATACCACCACATGGCGCATACCGATGCGAACTAGAGAATCTAGAACTGAAACAGCGGTAAAGATCGAAGCAGGTACGGGTAATTCACTCATCACCGCTCTATTCTACTCGCCCGTTAACATCTGAGCCGGTGCGCAACAAAGGCAGATTAACGTGAAAAACCGCACCACAATAGTTTCCACCGCATCTGTTATTCCGTGGTCAGGTAATCCTCCTAGACATACTCCGCTACGAGCATGCTTAAAACAAAAGCCCTCGCGTCTGGGGTAAGACGCGAGGGCTTATCAATATGCTTTCAGCTCAACCTAGCTTTAGGGGAAGGCAGCTAAGGAGCTTTGGCATATGGCTACCTCATTTGTAGCCAAGTGTGGCAAGGAGTAATCCACACTAAGTTTTGGGGGACGGTCGCAACCAGTTGAAGCTTAGTTGGTGCGGTAGTCGTAGTAGAGATCCCAGCGCTCATCTTCGGTGAGCTCAGGAGTCAAGAAAACCTGACGCAGGTTCTTCGCTACAGAGTGAGCCTTCTTTGATGCGGGGGCCATCAACAAAAACATAGGTTTTCCTTAAGTTCGGGGGTTACAACTTATTCTCTACAAACTTCATTACCGTTGGGTAATTTACGGTATCCGTTTGCGGTAGCACCAGCCTAACATACTTGTGGGCGGTTTGGGGACAATTTTTTAAAAATATTTTCCACCGATTCTATTTTTTCTTTATATACAAGGGTACTTTCAGGAATTTGAGCAGCACCAACTTCCAGATTTTGTCCCCTATTCACCAGTAACTAACCAAGTGAGGGGCTTTGTTTACCCAACGTTATTTTTTAAACAAACTAAATTTCATCGCTATAAATTTATTTAACCAATCGTTAAATTAGTTATTTATTACTAGGTGCGCATAATTATGCTCAATTCGCTCACGCCACCAGCGCACACGCGCGTCCGAAGCACTAAATCGCGTGAGCAACTCTTGCGAAGGCTCCACGGTTCGCACCGGCAACATTCCATCTCGTGCAACGAGCGAGTTTTCAGTGACATCGCCGTCCAACAAAGAGACAGTACCTAAGCCGCATCCAAAAGGAAGCTCAGGTAGCGACGCCGCAAGCGCAGCACCTGCACTTATACCTATAGACGTTTCAAGCGCAGAAGAAATCACGCACGGAAGACCAGATTTTTCCACAATTCTAAGTGCACTTCGTATTCCTCCTAGTGGGGCGGCTTTGATGATCAACACATCTGCTGCTTTAGCCTGCGCAACCTTCAACGGATCCTCCGCCTTGCGCACCGACTCGTCCGCAGCAATCAACAAAGAATTGCCCTTTTCACGCAATTCAGCGCGAACCTGCGCCAGACCTTCAATAGTTGCCACCGGCTGCTCAGCATAAAGAAGGTCATACTCCGAAAGGTGCGTCAGCGATTCCACGGCCTGCGGTAGATCCCAGCCCATGTTCGCATCCACCTTAATACCGGCATCGGGCAAAAGCTCCCGAACCTTTGCCACGCGCGCGCAATCATCGCTCAGCGTTTGTCCTTTCTCAGCAACCTTCACCTTTACCTCGCGGATTGAGCCTTCATAACGGGAAAGGACCCGCTCAACCTCATGAGCCCCAACAGCAGGAACAGTGGCGTTCAAAGGAATCTCATGACGCTTAGGTTCAGGGAAGCCCTGCCACGCCGCCTCTAGTGCGCCCTTCAGCCATGCGGACGCTTCAGCTGGCTGATATTCAAGAAATGGAGCGAACTCACCCCACCCAGCGGGGCCTTTAATAAGAGCGCTCTCACGGTACGTGACTCCGCGGAACTTCACTTTCATAGGGATGCTCACCACACGCAGAGTGGACAAAATATCGTCAAGAGGGGGTACAACTAATTCATTAGCACTCGTCATAGCTCTACGTTACCGCGTAAGTGCTGACACCGAATACAGTAGATTCCCAGCAAAGCTAAAGGTTTCTCGGGCATAGTTAACTACTGGTCGCATCTTGCTGCGACACTCACTTTTACGTCATCAAGCGAAAGCGGATACCGTCTATGAGTTACCGAAATAATCACCGGGGCAACACCCCTCACGACACTTCGCGCACCCTCTCATTCGACGCTTTCTCTGACGACGAGAAAACTGAGGTTCTCAACCTCGATAATGACTCTCACCCTGTCGCAGGCCCCGACACCGAACCAACCCGCGTCATTACCGCGGCTTCTTCGTATAAATCTCACCACGAAATACCGGCAAGCGCACGTAGCTCTCAGTTCAACGATGATCCCACCGAAGTTTTTCCGGGGCGAGCAGCACACACCGCGCCTGCAACCCAGCAGATGCCCGTTAGCAAAAATGCTACACGACCGCTACAGAAAATAACGCGCCCTACCTTAAAAGGTTCCAAGGTCGCGTCCTTTCTTCTGCCCGCTCAGCCTACTAAAAATTCTCATCAGCAGGTAGAGCTACCTCGCGATTATCAGACGCAGGTTGCCCCGCAGACTTTCAATCAGTCCAATCCCCAAGCTCCAAATGCTATGCGCTCAGGGCTACCCTCGCATATTCGGCAGACTCGCCCCAGCACCTGGGGAATCATTCAGCACCTCTTAGCCTGGCTACTCATTGTGGGGCTATTGTGCGCAAGCCTCTGGTTCTTTGTGCTCACCCCCAGTGGCCAGCAACTTGATGAAGTAGCTTTCCGCGAATACGCCTACCAGTTCCTCACTATTCAGCCGCAGACCGCCACAGGTCTCGATCAAATACCCGCGGCAGCAGGCATCTTTGCTGTCACCGGCCTTCTCTTTGTGTTGATCTGGAAGCACCGCTTTATCCCGGCTATCGTCGGCATCGGTGTAGCGTTGGCGTCCAACGCAACAACGCAGGTCATCAAAAATGTCATACTCACCAAGCCCAACTACGGCATTCAAGAAGCTACGATGAACTCAGCGCCTTCAGGGCATACCACGTTCGCGGCAAGCGCTGTTGCCATGCTGTTCCTCGCATCGCCTAAGCGCCTGCGTCCGGCGGTCGGTTTTATCGGCATGCTCTTTACACTTGCCGCTGGCTACTCAACGATTATCAACGAATGGCACCGCCCCGTGGACGTCATCTCGGGCATTCTCGTCACCGCCAGCTGGACCATCGTGGGGCTCGCCCTCTTGCGTTTCTTGCGATCCGAAGAGCTTGATATGAGCAACACACAACGCTCTGGCCTGGTGATGATTCCGCTGCTACTGATTGGTGGGTTCTTCCTCAGCTTCTGCGCGGTTGCTATGTATCTGCTGGTCTACACCGACACCATGGCGGGTTCAGCGGTTATTGGCGCAACCTGCATGATTGCGGCCGTCGCTTTCTTCAGCACCGCTATCTTGATTGCTCTGCTCAGACCGCAAAATAAGAAGCGTAAGGTCTACACCAAGGTCTGGACTTACTGACCTCATACAAGCGCATACACTCAGGGCGGCTGGAACTCATCAAAAGTTCCAGCCGCCCTGAGTGTATCTACGAAAAAGCTACTGACCTTCGCCCAAGGTAATAGGCCCGGTAAGTCCGGTTTCGTTATCGCCAAAGTGAACCTCCGACAGGCTCACGCCGGCTTCTTCTTTTTGATCCAGCCAGGTGAGTCGATCAAGTAGGATGCGGGTTGCACCGGGGCTGTACGGTAGCTTGTACATAGCCGCGGTGGTGCTAGCGTTCTGATCCAGTTTTGAAGCGCGAATGCTGTGAATAGCGTCCTTCATGGTCTGCCCCATGCGCTCGATAAAGGGGCTCTCCACGGGCATGCCGTGGCCGGGAACGAACACGCGGTAACGGTCTAGCGCTGCAAGCTGTTCAAGGGTGCTGACCCACTGATCGGGGTAAGAATCGTCAAATGCAGGGTCAGAACCCTGTTCAAGAATGTCACCGGTGAACAGGACATCGTCAACGCCCACCAGAACATCGTTATCGGTGTGCGCTAAGCCGAGGTAAAAGAGGGTGACTGCGCGGTCGCCAAGTTCAACCCTGGTGAAGGATGCGCGGCTGCCGTCGCCCGGAAGCAAACGGTTAGGAATAACTAGGTGGGTATTGGCACCCTGCTGGTGAGTCATTTCAGGTTCAAGAACCTCAACATAGGTGCGCTGACGGTCACCGTATTTTTCGATGGCGTGCGCCGCGCGCGGATGCGCCCAGAAGTCATCTGCACCGTCGGATTCAAAGACGGCGTTACCCATGAAGCGGTCAAAGTGCGTGTGAGTGTTGACAACGCTGAGAGGGAGCTCGGTGATTCTACGAACTGCGCGTAAAATCTCGGCGCCTTGCCTAGGGCCAGCGCCGGTATCAATCACCATAGCTTCTTCCGATCCAAGAATAAGACCGGAGTTTAGACGGTAGTTATCTGTTGCAATGAGATAAACGCCGTCAGCTATTTCTGTAGTACGTGCCATAGCACCACGGTACTTCACTCTTGAGGAATCGATGCGGTTTGCACCTAGAATCGCCGTGTTTTGCGTTCTCTATCACATTTAAGACGCAAAGATGACCTCATTGTTAAGTAATAAGCGGCGAAAGAATCTCCTAGTGAAGCCTATTTTTTACGGTATTTTAGCCGCTTTTCAAAGGTTTAGCGTCCCACCCTTTAATATTGAAGCCTATGGATTCTCAAACATTGTCTTCACCTTCTGCTGGCCGTTACGCTCCTTCACCTTCCGGCGATTTACACCTGGGCAACCTGCGCACCGCCTTGTTCGCGTGGCTTTTTGCGCGATCTGAGGGGCACGATTTTGTGATGCGTGTTGAGGATCTTGACCGCGTTCAAGAAGGAGCGGCACAACGCCAGCTTGATGATCTGGCGTCCTTAGGTACGGATTGGGACGGCGAGGTGCTTGTGCAGTCCACCCGCATCCCGCAGCATATGGACGCGGTCCAAAAACTACGTGATGCAGGTATGGTTTACGAGTGCTTCTGCACCCGCAAGGAGATTCAGCAGGCGGCGAGCGCGCCGCATGCAGCTCCCGGCGCTTACCCGGGCACTTGCCGTCACCTCACGGATGCGGAGAGGCAGGAACGTCGTCAGGTGCGTCCGCCTGCCCTCCGTCTTGCCGCTGATACCGCTGAATTTACGGTGTACGACCGTTTTGCCGGTGACTACACGGGCGCTGTCGATGACTTTGTATTGGTGCGCAATGATGGAAAGCCCGCCTACAATCTTGCCGTGGTTGTCGATGACGGTTTTCAGAACGTTCAGCAGGTAGTGCGCGGTGATGACCTTTTATTCTCTGCGCCGCGTCAGGCTTATCTTGCAACTCTATTGGGTATCGATATTCCCGAGTACGTGCATGTTCCGCTGGCGTTGAATACTGAGGGAAAGCGTCTGGCAAAGCGTGACGGCGCGGTGACGCTTGCTCAGTTGCGTGCTGGAGGTGTGAGCACTGCTCAGGTGATGCGCATGATTGCCGCTTCGATGCCGCTTGCGCCCTGGCGCGGTGAGGGCGGCCCGCATCTGCCCGAGACCGCCCAGCAAATGCTGGAGGTCTTTAACCCCGACACCATTTCGCGGGAGCCGTGGACGGTGATTCCCACCGACTTAGAAAGTATCTGCTGTGGCTAGCGGTTCTGTGATCGCAAAAGTCCCGCATCATCACCGGGGAACAGCCGCTTTCTTCTTGGTGATGGCAGGAAGCCTGGGTATTCAGATTTCAACGGCAGTCGCTGCTTCTTTGTTTGAAGATTTTTCACCGGTGACTGTCTCTGGGTTTCGCATGCTCATCGCCGGTATTTTCTTGGCTGTCCTGGTGCGTCCTCGCGTCATGCGACTGACAAGAAATGATTGGCCTCAGGTGCTGATCTATGCGGTAGTGGCATCGCTGATGAACGTCTTTTTCTATCTGGCGGTAGATCGCATACCGCTGGGCATCGCGGTGACTATTGAGTACCTCGGCGCTTTCGTCGTGTCTTTGCTCGGAGTGAGGAAGCTGAAGGACTCGCTGTTTGCAATTGTGGCGCTCACCGGCGTCATATTGATTGCCGGGCCTACGTTCTCAAGTTCCAACTGGCTAGGTTACGTTTTTGCCGCACTGGGTGCCACCTGCATGGGCTCGTACACTCTGCTCTCTGCTCGCATGGGCGGTGGATCCGATGCAACGGCGGGGCTCAAAGGCATCAGCATTTCGGTGTGTATCTCTGCTCTTTTGCTCTTGCCTTTCTCAGCACCTCATCTAGGCCAGCTGGATGCTGAAGGTTGGCTTCGCGCCGCAGTGGCCGGTATCGTCGGCGTCGCTCTTGCTTTCTCCGCTGACTCGATGGCCGGACGCCTGACGTCCTCAGCCGTGATTGGCGTATTTTTCAGTCTTGACCCGGTCATTGGCGCCCTAGTGGGTACTCTGCTGATGGGGCAGGTACTCTCGTTCTGGGCCTACCTGGGTATTGCGTTGATCGCGCTTTCAGGCGCACTTCTAGCGTGGAAAACCAACCGGTCAGCTATCGCGATTACCACGCACACCGGCGCCCTACCACAAGCGTCCAACCTCGCTTAGCGCTCGACGCTAACAAAGGCTTCTGCAAAGAATCTTGATTCAGAGAGGCTTCTTCCTGAGGGCTGAGATACCTTAGACAAGCACAGCAGCGGCAAATAAGAATCTCCGTTCAAACTTAAAGTGTCTAGCACCTTAATACGCAAACTGTGACGTATCATTATGAGCTAGCACACTACAACATTTTTATTCACTACTTCTAGGAGCACGCATGGCTTCTTCAACATGGCAGCTCATTGCACTTGCCATCTACTTCGCTGGCATGATTGCCATCGGTTTCTGGGCTAAAGGTAAAAACGAAAACCTCGATGACTACGTTCTCGGCGGACGCAGTCTCTCCCCCGCAACCGCAGCGCTCTCTGCAGGCGCAGCAGACATGTCGGGTTGGCTCCTCATGGGCCTGCCCGGTGCGCTCTACATGACAGGTTTCGCCGAAGCATGGATGGCCATCGGCCTCACCATCGGCGCGTGGGTCAACTGGAAACTCGTTGCTCCCCGCCTGCGCATCTACACTGAAGTCACCAAAAACGCGGTAACGGTTCCCGTTTTCTTCCACAACCGCCTACGCGATAACACCAAGCTTTTGCGCGTTCTCACCTCTTTGATTACGCTCATCTTCTTCACCTTCTACGCATCCTCAGGCATGGTTGCAGGCGGCAAGTTCTTCCAGTCCTCCTTCGCTCTGGACTTCCACTGGGGCATGCTGCTGATCGCGGGCATCACCGTTCTTTACACCCTCTTCGGTGGCTTTCTCGGCGCGTCCTACACCGACATGGTGCAGGGCCTGCTCATGCTCGCGGCACTGTTGCTCCTGCCCATCATGGCGCTTTTCTACGTGGGCGGTCCCGCCGGTGCAGTTGAAACCATTCAGCAGGTGAACCCCACCGCGCTGTCGTGGTTCGCAGGCACCTCGTTCCTGGGCATCATTTCAGCTGCCGCATGGGGCTTGGGCTACTTCGGTCAGCCGCACATCATCACCCGATTCATGGCGCTGCGTTCGGCAGCAGATGCACCTACCGGCCGTCGCATCGGCATCGGCTGGATGGTTCTCACCGTGGTCGGCGCTTGTTCAGCAGGTCTCATTGGTATCGCGTTCTTTGCTAAGCACCCCGAAGCTACCCTGACCGACACCGACGCCGCTGAATCAGTCTTCTTGGATCTTTCACAGATTCTTCTGCACCCCTTCATCTCGGGCTTTATTCTTTCCGCTGTTCTTGCGGCAGTGATGTCTACCCTGTCATCACAGCTGGTCGTATGTTCATCGGCTTTGGCAGAAGACCTCTTTGGTGTGGTCTCAAGCCGCAAGCTCTCCAACTCTGAGGGTCTGTGGTTAGGACGCGCCGGCGTCCTCGTGATCTCGTTGATTGCAGGCGTACTGGCGTGGAACCCCGACAGCTCCGTGCTCGAACTGGTCTCCTTCGCGTGGGCTGGCTTTGGCGCAGCGTTTGGCCCGCTGGTTCTGCTCTCCCTGTTCTGGAAGAAACTCACCAACTGGGGTGCAATCGTTGGTCTGATTGCCGCAACCATCACCGTTTTCGTGTGGGGCACCAACGAGGCTCTGCACTCCACCATGTACGAAATTGTTCCCGGATTTATCGTGAACATCGTGCTCGCTGTGGTGGTCTCGCTGGTTACCTACAAGCACAACCCCGAAATTGAGGCTGAGTTTGAAGAAACCCAGGCTCAGATGCGTGCGCTCAAGCGCTAGATGCATCGGGTGGTAGGCGCCTCGAGCATCTAGCACGGGTGTGCTCACCGCACGCACCTTTGCACCGAGATCCTGTTTTATCGTCGAGATCCTGTTTTAAATCAGGATCTCGACGATAAAACAGGATCTCGGCGTTTAAGATGGGGGTATGACTATTGAGCTTCCCGAAAAAGTTTCAGATATCTTTGACCCCAACTCGTGGCGAGTTGTTGAGGGTTTCGAGGATTTTCAGGACATCACCTACCACCGCCAGGTAGAGCGCGACGAAACCGGCAAGATTGTGCGCGATTTGCCGACCGTTCGCATCGCTTTTGACCGCCCGGAGGTGCGTAACGCTTTCCGCCCCGGCACCGTTGATGAGCTGTACCGCGCGCTTGATCACGCGCGTATGACGTCCAACGTGGGTACTGTTCTGCTCACCGGTAACGGCCCCTCTCCTAAGGACGGTGGCTGGGCGTTTTGTTCCGGTGGCGACCAGCGTATTCGAGGCCGCGACGGCTACCACTACGCGGACGGTGAGACCGCTGAGACTATTGACCCTGCGCGCGCGGGACGCCTGCACATTCTTGAGGTGCAGCGCTTGATTCGCACCATGCCGAAGGTGGTTGTGGCGCTTGTTTCTGGTTGGGCTGCTGGTGGCGGGCATTCCTTGCATGTGGTCGCCGATTTGACCATTGCGTCCGAGGAGTACGGCAAGTTTAAGCAGACCGACGCGACCGTTGGCTCTTTTGATGCGGGCTATGGTTCTGCGCTGCTGGCGCGCCAGGTGGGTCAGAAGTTCGCGCGCGAGATTTTCTTCTTGGCTAGGGAGTACGACGCTCAGCGTATGTACGAGATGGGTGCTGTGAACGACGTTGTGCCCCACGAAGAGCTGGAGAAGAAGGGTCTGGAGTACGCGGCTCATATTGCGCGTCAGTCACCGCAGGCTATCCGTATGCTCAAGTTCGCGTTCAACCTGCCGGACGACGGCATGGTCGGCCAGCAGGTCTTCGCCGGCGAGGCAACCCGCATGGCCTACATGACCGATGAGGCAGTGGAAGGACGCGATGCCTTCTTGCAGAAGCGCGACCCGAACTGGGATGAGTACCCGTATTACTTCTAAAGTTCACTGCGTGGCATAAAAAGCGCCGGGCGGCAAAACGCTCGGCGCTTTTCTTATAAGTCTAAGAGTTTAAAGGAATCACAGAAACGTATTGGTTTCTCGATTTTTGATAAAGAATTAATTGGTAGATTGCAGGTCAGAAGCTACATCTTCCGCCCATTGTTCTGGTGCAGGACCTAGAATTTCTTTACCAGCCTTAATAACAAACCAGCCGAAAAGACCATTTCCTGCCCCTCCCAAAGTAGCTCCAAGCTTCATCGGCACCTGTTTTCCGAGAACTAACAAAAACTATATTAAAAATTCTATTTAATACTATTTAAGTTTTCAATTTTTCTATTTATGTTAATCGCCCTTTCAGTCTCCTCCAATCGCATCAAGTAGAATTTATTCAAAATTTTCTCGCCCACTTCACTTTTCACAAAACTGCGCATTCTAAATATAGAAAATATTATATTAACAATCGCAAAGGTTATAATAATATAATTAAAAGGTAGATTTATTAAGGTAAACACAGGAATAACATAATAAGAAAATTTAAATATAATTAATTCAAATTTTGATTTTTCCCTTAAGCTCATGAGAGATAGATAAAGAATAAGAGTAAACGCTGAACCCAACAAATAAACCACAAAAGTAGCGATAACTAGAAAAAGCCATTTTGGCATTTCATAATCATTCAAATACCTAAAGATCATCCCCAAGGTAACATAAAGAAAAAATTGAATCAGTGTGTTTTTTCTCCAAAAAACCAGAGAAAATATCATTTTATATGCACTGAATTCATGAGATTCACAAAAGCTATTTATTTTTTCCTTAACATACTTCCATACCCTTTCTAGCGATCCATCTGAAATATTCTTATTATCTTTTTCGCCTTCATAGTACTTCTTATCAAATTCCAGAGTTGTTAAATTTTTTCGAACTACAGCCAAGTCATCAGAGAATAGACCACAAATTGACGCCGATGTCCAAAATAGAAAAATACAAATATAGGCCGTGAAGTCACCAAAACTAATTATCGTAATAATCATTAGCAGCATTGCAGTTAAGAAACTAAAAATTTTTGAAAATGAATTAAACGAGGCCGATAATATCGATAGACCTAAGGGAAGGTCTTTAGAGTGTGCTCGATTTTGAGCACCAATAAAAATTGTAGCCTGAAGAGCCGCAAGAGCAACTATTGCAAACCCATATTGAGAAGGCTCAATCTCCCTCAGTTTATTCACGCCATCTAGGAAGCTAAAAGATTTATCATTAATTTTATTTATTAAGTATATAATATCGATTATTATTAACATAAAAAATGCTGCAAGGAAAGATATCCCAATTGGAACCCCGACAGTTGCCCTAACTAATTTTCTTTTCCTCTCAAGCAAGATTTGATCATCAGTATACTCAGGAATAGATGAACAATCTATATCTTCATCTCTGAAATTGTCCCAATATGTCATATTTTCGATATTTACATTAAAATTTTTAAAAATTTTCATGCCGCGATTTTATCCTTAAAGTTATTTCATCCATAAATAGATTTTGAAAATAAGATTTCGAGGCGCTGGGTCTCCGATGTGCAGAGCTTCGGGGCGCCGAACGCCTTGTCTACTAGACGGTCCAGCTTCTTATGGGCATCTAATAGACCTTTGTCCATCGCAAACGGGTTATACATATCCGCCAACGACCGTGTACCACCCGCACGCTCAGCAATAGTCTCACGAGCAGCTAGCACTCCCATACCCGCCTCAATAATCTGCTGACGCAATTTAGGCTCCACAGCAGGCAAGGGAAGATTATTCCAAACAATAGAGTTAGAGAATCGCAAATCAGATTTCATACGACCTCCGACAGCTTTTTGCCAAGCTATAAACATGGAAGAACTGACTATGGCAAATTGAAACCCGTCAGGATCTTCGACCGTGAAAACTGAATCTGCAGCAATAACATCAGGGCTATAGTGCGTTGCCGTATAAAATGAACGAGTTTCAGATACAACTCTGGGAATTCCAACGTAGTTCGTTTTAGGTGCTCCAGGATTCGGTCTCATTAGATGTGGAGTGTCCTTCAGTTTAAAGGCATCTCCAGAAGGACTTTGTTCAGAACGCCACTTATGGTTGCTTTCTACTCGGGATCGGAGAATTGAGCTAGACATAATATCTTTAGGGTCAGCGTCTTCTAGCCACAAGCACCACCGATCCAGTCCCCGGACAAGTTCTTTTCCCATACGATATGGGCGCACATATTTTGCAGCGATAGGGTCGGCGACAACTTCCTGATAATTTTCAGGTTCCACGATTAAATATCCATGGTCTGCAGGTTTATATCCGAACCGAGCTGGTGCGAGTTCGGGACTAAGTGGTTCTGACCTCTTCGTTATCAGCACGTTCGCTGCGTCCAGCAAATACGCGTTGATACCAGTTTTTACCTTGAGCTCGTTGGTCTCTCGAGTAGACCAATCGTATTCAAAGAGTCTCTGGCGTACAGTCTCATCGCGTGTATAACCAGTAATCACACAGTGCACCGCAGCCTTGCCGGGCGCGTCCGAACTCCACGGGAAAGTACGGTAAGCAAACTTGATGCGCCACCCATCACGGAACAAAGGACCAAAAAGCGCCGGGACAGCCTGACCCTGAGAAATTGAATTAGTAGACACAAACGCGAACTCGCCCTCACGGTCGTGCGAGCGGTCAGCCCCTGTCTTGAAGAAGTCGGCAGCTTTCTTAAACCATGCCGTCACAAAGTCCAAGTAACCGTCATAGTCCTTGCCCCAGACAGCCTTCATCGCAGCCGTCTGCTCTTTAGTCTTAGTGAACTGCCCAATAAAAGGCGGATTACCAAAGATAAAAGTCTTACCGGAAGTTTCAGGAACCTCCTTACGCCAATCCAACGCGAGCGCATCCGCATGCACAATACGCGCCGTGGTCTTAATAGGCAGACGTACAGGGGCATCACCCAGCTGCTTTTCGAGATAACGATCAGCCTGGAACTCGGTTAAGAACATAGCAACCTCAGCGATACGCGACGGCCACCAGTTAATCTCAAACCCGTAGAACTGCTCAATAGATAAACGGGTGCCCAAAGTACCGAGCAACTGAGTCTCGCCACCTTCGCGGCGGTTCATCTCAGCCAACACGTCAGTCTCAATCTCACGCAGCTTGGCATAGGCAACTTGCAAGAAATTACCTGAACCGCAAGCAGGGTCAACAAAGCGCATCTCCGTCAAAGAGTCCAAGAACTCTGCGAAAGCCTTACGCGAGGTGGATTTAGAAGCAATTAGACGGTCAGCCTCAGAACGCAACTCATCGAGAAAGAGAGGACCAATTGTACGCAGAATATCCGCTTCGGTGGTGTAATGCTCACCGGCTGCACGACGAGCTTCACGGGACTTCACCAGCTGGAACATCGAACCGAAAATCGCGGTTGAAATACGAGTCCAACGGAAACGACACGCATCCAACAAGGCTTCGCGCATTTCAGCGTCAAAATACTCAACGCGAGTGCGCTCAGCGAATAGCCCACCATTCACGTAAGGGAATTTCTGAATAAGCTCCGGCACATTGTCGCTCATACGCCGACGCTCAGAGTCAGGAGTATTCAAATAATCAAAGAGAGCTGAAATCTGCGTGCCCAAATCAGAACCATCAGGCTGTGTGCGTCCCTCAATAAAACGGTAGAAAAGATCGTTCTCCCAGAGTCCGGCATCATCGCCAAAAAGCAGAAAGAGAACACGCGTCAGAAAGATAGATGCACGCTCAACAGCCGCTTCTTCTTCACCACGGTTATCTGCGGCGTCCTCCCCTACCGGGTTATCAGCGTCATCCCCCACCAAAGACTGATACAGGCGAGCCATAATCTTAGACGCCTGAATAGTCGCCTCTACCTCTTCACGCTTTTCAACCGTCTCCTGACCAGCAATGAACTTGAGCTGATCAACATAATCTGGCAATTCTTCGAGAGTAAATTCCCACGTTTCATTAGTTGCCGAATTGGTCAGAATAAAAGACCAAAAATTACAAGTAATAATGAATTTTGGCCACTCATGTTCGGCAATAGTTCCACCGGCAAGGTAATCATCAGCCTGAGCAGCGGCCTTAGCCAAATCTTTATTGACAGACTTCTGCTCAACCAACAGCATGCCCGGCCAGAAAACATCCACCCACCCGCGATTGTTGGTGGATGCGCGCTTAGCTTCACGCTCAAACAACAATGTGCGTTCGTCAGAAATACCAAAGCATTTGAGCAAGCCTATCCAGAACTGCTGAGTGAACTGCTTTTCGGTGGCTCCTCCGCCGCTTGCTGCGACCTCATCGAGCCTCGCCACCCACGAATTCGCGAACTTCTGCAACTCGCTTTTCGTGTAGGAACGGTTAAACAAATGGGTAATCACAGGTGGGAGCCTCTCACAAGAATTGGAATAGCAAGCATAAGTTTAGTTATACGCGTCATACTTATTATGTTTATGACGAGAGTCTTCAATACATTTCTTATATTTTGGCGGTGTCTTACCTGCTGTTCTGGTTATGACTTCATCGCTATGGGTAACTCGCTCATAACTCCCTGTCACCGCATCTTCGGTTAACACCGCATAGTCTTCACCCCTAAACTAAAACCATGGACTTCTCAACGCTTACTCCCACACCTGCCCCGCGCGCTGTTCCCAGTACCGCCGTGGTTGTGGGTGAGAATCTGCCCGCCGATGCGGATGCCATGTACGACGCGTTCACCCGCGCCTTTGCCGCAGACACACTCGACGAGCCTGCCCTCGTGGTCACCACCTCCGGGTCTACCGGCAAGCCCAAGCAGACCGTGCTCACCGCAGGCGCCCTGCAAGCGTCCGCGCAGGCAACCGCCGACGCCACCAGTTCCCAGGGCGCGCAGTGGATGCTCGCGCTCCCCCTGCACTACGTAGCGGGCGCTCAGGTGGTAGCGCGCAGTGCTTTCGCCGGCGTCCGCCCTGTTATAACGCGCTCCATCACGCGCCACACACCGTTCACACCCGAAGACTTTCTAGCCGCTGCCCAGCGCATGCACCCCGGCGCGCGGATGCTCTCGCTCGTGCCCGCGCAACTACATACGCTCCTTGACTCTCATAACGAACAGGTGCTGTCAGAACTCCAATCCTTCACCGCTCTTCTGCTCGGCGGGGCACCGGCGTCCGCGTGCCTGCTCAAACAGTGCAAAGACCTCAACGTCAACGTAGTCACCACATACGGCAGCGCCGAAACCGCTGGCGGATGCGTCTACAACTCCCGCCCGCTCACCGGCGTCCGCATCCATATTCAAGAGCCCGATGAACACGGGACAGGACGCGTGTGGTTAGGCGGCGATACCCTCGCCAGCGGCTACCTCAATGACGCCGAGAAAACCTCAGCCAGTTTCTTTCAAGATACCCACGACAACCGGTGGTACCGCACCGATGACCGCGGCTCTCTCACCAACGGCGTACTGACCATTGAAGGACGCGCCGACGATGTGCTGATTACCGGCGGCATCAAGGTTTCTGCCCGAAAAATCACCGAGCGACTCGAAGAGCATGCTGCCATCCGTGAGGCAATCGTGGCGGGTATCCCCCACCCTAAATGGGGTCAGATGGTGGCGGCGATGGTGACTCTAACCCCCGGCGCATCAGCCCCGCAGATCCAAGAGTTCACCGATTTTGTGGCGTCCGCCCTCGGCAAGCCAGCCGCGCCCAAAGTTATTAAGGTCTGCGAGCGCTTTCCGGTAGCGTCCACAGGCAAGCCTGATCGGCGCGCGATTCACCAGATGCTGGCGCAGGCTGCCGCAGCAAAAGATCAGCTCTAAGAGCACCGAAACTAGCGCGATATCACGCTCCTCGATACCCTGCACGCTATCCCGTTCAAAGTAGCAACGGTGTAAGCTAAAAGTTTGGTATACCCGTAAAGTTTTTATTCAGGAAGGACGCGCTTAGTGGCAACACCGGCTCAATGGATTGAGGGGGCGCGACTGCGCACTTTGCCCCTTGCAGTTGCCCCTATTATCGCGGGATCTGCTGCCGCGTACGAGATCGGCAGGTTCGATTTTGCGCGTGCTTTTCTTGCTTTCTTAGTGGCGTTCTTCTTGCAGGTGGGCGTCAATTACGCCAACGATTATTCGGACGGCATCAAGGGCACTGATGAGGTTCGTGTAGGTCCGTTGCGCCTGGTGGGTTCGGGAGTTGCCTCTCCTAAGTCCGTTAAGATGGCTGCTTTTCTCTGCTTTGGTTTGGCGATGCTGGCTGGCCTGTGGCTGGTAGTGCTCTCGAATCAGTGGTGGTTCTTAGCTATTGGTGCCTCCAGCGTTTTTGCGGCGTGGGGTTATACCGGCGGCAAGCGTCCTTACGGCTACATGGGCTTGGGCGATGTTTTTGTCTTTATCTACTTTGGTCTTGTGGCAACCCTAGGTACGCTGTACACGCAGACGGCGCATCTGACGCTGAGCGGTATTGTTTTTGCGTTTTCGCTGGGTCTGATTTCTTGTGCCCTGCTGATGGCTAACAATGTGCGCGATATTCCCACCGATATTGAGGCGAACAAGTTGACGCTGGCGGTGCGCTTAGGCGATCGCAACTCGCGTCTTACCTACGCTGCCGAAGTTATTATTGCGCTTGCTCTCGTGCTCTTCTTGGTGCCGCAGAATCCCTGGTACATGCTGGTGTTTATCTTGGTTGCGCCCATTGTGCACTCTTGCATCGTGGTGCTCTCAGGTTCCACCGGTCCGGCACTGATTCCGGTTCTCAAACAGGCTGGTTTCATTGCTCTTATCTTCAGCCTCCTTGTAGCTGTTGCTGTCTATTTAGGAACCTTTGATCTTTTCGCTGATCCCGTCGTAGATCCCTACTCCATCGGCTAAGGCACCTCATATATAAAAAGGTCGCTCCGGCAAGTGCTCCGGGAGCGACCTTTTTGTATCTGCGTCAGAACGCTACATCTTATTCCTGAGAGAACTTTGAATCCACGTAGGCGTCTTCAATCTCTCGGTTGGTTTCTTCTTCAGAGCGCTTGGTTGAGCTCTTCTTACGCTTGAACAAACGAGCCATGTCTTCGCCCGCCGCCACGTGCAGACGCGGGAACCCCAAGTAGCACGCCGCCAACGCGATAATGACAGCAAAAATAGCTGAGAAGACCAGACCGATTTTCAGGAACATGCACAGGATAAAGACCAGTAGCATGATTCCAAAACGTAGCAAAGTGTATTTGAGAAGATTCACGCTTATCAGTTTAGCGGTTTTGCAGTTTTCAGGGCGTGCCGTCTATGCCACACTTGAGACTATGGGTAGAGCTATTTTGATTATTGGTGCAGGCGCCGCGCTGATCGGCATTATTATTTACGCGCTCATTGACTGCGCTCGAACACCTGCACCGCACGCGCGTTCACTGCCAAAACCTGCCTGGCTTGCGATTATTCTGCTTTTTCCTGTTATTGGTGCTCTTCTTTGGCTCTTGATAGGACGCCCGCGCACCGCTGGCGGCGCAACCTTGGGTTCTCGCACCGCGTCTTCGCAGACCTTCAAAGCACCCGATGATGACGAAGAATACCTGCGCTTTTTAGACGCCAAAACTAAACGACAGCGCGCCTCGCAAGAGAATCAGCGTTCTGCACAGCAAAATCCCCAAGAACGCAAAAAACCGCGTCAAAAACCCACCGACGAGAACCCAACAGACACTACCGATACCGAGATTCCGGAATCCTAAATATGCAAAGAACCCGCTCAGGAGCGGGTTCTTTTTGTATTTAGCGTTTGGCCAAAAATACGCCCTGGCCGTGGCTCTGAGCTTCTTGGATTTCGCGTCGTTTTTCTTCAGTCTTCTCTCTTTGCATCAGCTTAATACGGCTCACCAGCAGACCTGATAACACGGTAATTAAAATGCCTATAACGATCGTTGGTGTCTGTGTTGAAGAAAAGAAAAGAGAAACCCAGACACCATAGCCAATGAGTAGCACATTTGCAATCGCGATAAAGAAGACTTGGCGTCCGATAGCTCGAGAAGTATTGTGGCTCAATGAACGAGCGTATGAGACAGGGTTCCCCCACATTCTCATGGGTGTCTCTTCTGAGACTTCAATGATATCTAGCGTCATATTCACGATTGCTTTGGTTTTCTTATCTGAAAACAAGGCCCGTTCATACAGCGTAGCGATAAACCGGTCTTCCCATTGTTCTACTGTTAATTGCTTGCTCGTCGACAAATCCCATAATTTATTCTCTTCATAGTGTCTATAAGCCCAGAAACAGACAATTCCGCACACAAAAATAGATATGGAATGAGCAACAGTGGGAATACCTATATTGAAGATTCCAGCATCATAGTCAATAGCTTCATCTAAGAGGTAGACAGCCAAAATCATAGGCAGAAAAACTATCAACGCAGGATTGAATCCAAACCGTCGCAAAATGGCGATATAGGCGATATAGGCGCTGGTGACCACGCTTCCGGCGTAAAGGGGAATAATTGCCCAGGTGATAACCGAGGCATCGTATCTTTCGATAATGTCCAATAACACGAAAAGAGCACTGAGCGCGGCTGTAGCTGCCGTTCCTATCGTCAGCGGCAGATAGAGTCCGTCAGAGAGTTTATCGAAAGCGCGTCGCCCGTATGTCTGAAGGTCGAGTACAGCATTACGCGTCCAAACGTGCGGATCGCCGTGCAAATCCTCTAGGCTCTTGCCTGTTGTCTGAATTTCATACAGTAAATTACGTAATTCATTTTCAATATAAATATTTTTGACTTGACTACTGAACATATCGTAGGCAGCGACTTGAATCCAGTGAACATCCGATTCAGGATGCGTACTGGCATCTTCCAGTTCATGTAAAAGAGTACTAAAAAATTTGGTATGCATTGGGGGCTTTGCAGGGTTAGATCCAGAGGTGGGACTTCTCTAGATAGGGCTTGTTTTCTAAAAGAAGTATTCGATTCCATCGAGAGTATGAGCACGCGGGCTCTTTCTCGCTCTCCACCAGATAACCGCTCTATAAGCTGTCACAATGACGAGCGCACTGAGGAGAAGAAACGCTATTGTCACCGGCCCGGAGGCAACTTTCTCGAGCTGTCCTTTGTTGAAATCGTGAACAATCCAGGCGAATACTGCGCAGTGTAGGGTGAGGATGCCCAGCAAAATAACCTGACGGAGAATAGGTAAGGACGGGTCACGGTCAAGTGCGCGCGCATACGAAACTGGGTTGCCCCACAGGTCGATGGGACTCTCACCGGTGCGCTCAATTTTTTGATGCACCTGGTTAATTTGTTCTTTAGCGCCGCGGTCGCCGAGTGAGCCTCGTTCGTACAGAGTGGAAACAAATTCTTCTTCCCACTCTTCTGGGGAAATAACGAAGTCCAGGTCGGCTTCTTGCTCGCGTAATTCGTTGCGTCGCCAATACACCAGGGCAGCTAACGCGAAGTAGATGAAGATGGCGATGGCGTGCCAGCTGGTAGAGACCGAGGTGGCAAGAACACCGCTGGGGTTGATGCTCATCCACCAAGCAACATAGATCACAAGCATGGAGGGGATGATAGTCACACATGCTCTTGCGAAGCCTGCCCGTCGCAGCACGGCTATATACGCCATATAGGTTGTGGTTGCGACGGTTCCTAAGAAAAGAGGCGACAGCATCCACCAGAGGTAATCAGTAGCGTACTCGCGTATGGTGTCTCTCAGCGCAATGCACAGAGTAAACGTTGCCGTTATCAGAAGACCCCAAAAGATGGGGGTGTAGTGGTTATCCGGCTGACGGTCGAAGGCTCTGTTGCCGTTTTGTTTGAGACGGATGGCAGTGCTGTCTGCCCAGTCCTCGGGATCGCCGTAAAGATCGTACGGAGCCGTATTTTTGGTACGGATTTCATCGATAGTGCCGCGAAGCGTATGACCGATGTTGATGTTTTTGACGTTACGAGATACCAGGCGTAAATAGGCGTTGTGCAACCACTCCGTGGAGCGTTCGTCGTCGCGGACTTCGTGCAAAGCAGCTTGCAAAGTATCATGAAAATAGATAGGCATAGCGCTAGCTCGCTGCTCCTTGGACGATAGTCAGAAGTATTTTCAGGGGAAAACTTCCGATGTGGTTACTAGAAAGTAATATCCTATACCGGCACTATATATTATGAAGCATAAGCCTACTTATTGCCCACTTAAAAGTGGGCAAATTGACACATCGTTCCTCACAACGCCCCACAGGCTGGGCATCTACGCTATTTTCGCAGGTAGCTCACTGCCCGCCATGCACTCAGCACCACTAGCACGAGGTAAAGATAAAGTTCAGGCGTTGACCAGTCCCACGCTCTCCTCATGCCGCCATACACCAGTAAGGACGCCCACAGCGCACAAATCACGGTAAAGAAAATGCCGGTACGCTTACTCTTTAGCTGGGGATTACCATGCAAGGAGCGCGCATACGCCACCGGATGCCCGAAAAGCTCGTACGGATGCCGGTGCGCTTCTTCGCTTTGCTCACGCGTACGCGTTACTTCTTGCTGAACTCTGGTCTCCGAGAAATGCCCTGAACTGCGCAACTCCCCCGTAAATAGGGTTTCCCAGGCGCGGGCGTCGTTGGGATCAAAAGCAGAAGACTTTTCTACAGGTACCGCTGTCTTGGTGATGCCTTCAGCAGAGGTATTTATCAGCGCGAGCTCCCGTTGATGCTGCTGATCAGGCAGGACGCGGTCGAGCACCCATGCCAGGGCGACGCACGCTATCGCTACAGGCACTAGCCACCACACTGAGACAGTAGTTGCGGTGAGCTTTTGTAGTTGAAAGAGCATCAAAGCGGTCAGCACAGCGCCCACCACAATGACGCCCACTGCGGCTGCCACGCCTATTCCAAAGCCGCGGGTTGCGTTAAGACGCTGGAAGATTAATGAAAACCCAACGGTAATAAACCCCATCATCACCGGGGTTATCAAAAACGAAATATGGGTACTTGCGCTTCCATTCAGCCAGGTTCCCGGAATAAAAAGCAAGGCGATAACGCACGATGCCACCGCGCCGTAAATCAAGAAATGACGCAGGTTAGCATCTGCTGCCGGACTCACGAAAGCGTCCGCGCCGGTCTCTTGCCACTGTTGCACCTGCGTCTGCGCCCACGCTGTGGCATCACCGTGCAACTCTTGCGCACTACGCCCGGTTTCACCCACCTCATGCGCAACATGAGTCAGAGCATTCACCCCGGCACTAAACCGCACTCCGTCAGTCAAAAAGAACTGCGCCATGGCAGTATCTGCCCACGCGCGATCGCTACTGTCTGCTCCATGCCGATTAAATTCTCGGTGAACAATCTGTGCCGGTGCGACTGTGCGGCTTATGGTGACTCCTTTGTAACCTGCTACCAGCTGAATCTTGTACGTTCAGCCAAGAAACAGCTCTGTGTTTTAAGTACAACAGGAATTTACCCAGGTCGCAAGCATAAAAGGTGGGAGCCGGCATCGCCGACTCCCACCAAGAGAATATATCAAAAGTAGCTATTTACAGACCCGAGTATGAGTGCAAACCCGAGAAAAATACGTTGACCACTGAGAAGTTGAAAATCACGCAGAGATAACCCACAATCGACAACCAAGCGGATCGAGTGCCCGTCCAGCCGCGAGTAGCGCGCGCGTGCAAATAGGCAGCGTACACAACCCAAATGATGAAGGTCCACACCTCTTTGGTGTCCCAGCCCCAGTAGCGTCCCCACGCCACCTCAGCCCAAATAGCGCCAGCGGCTAGGGTAAAGGTCCACATCACAAAGGCAACAGCGTTCAGACGGAAAGCGAAGTTCTCAAGAGTCTGAGCACTGGGTACCAGACGCATAAAAGCCCAACCGGTCTTACCCTCTTCAAGGATCATACGTTCACGGCGATCCTGAATGAGCTGCAGAACCGCCATCGAGAACGTAATGGTGAAAATAGCCGAAGCCAGCACCGCAATAGAAACGTGAATAACCAGCCAGTACGACTGCAAGGCGGGCACCAGGTGACCAACAGGCGTCGGGTACACGACGGAGGCTACCGTCATCATCAACGTTGCAAGACCAGAGACGATAGTTCCCACAAAACGAATGTCGCGGAAAACCAGAACCAGCAAGAAGATGATGGCCACCAAAAATGCGCCGGTAGTCAAGAACTCATACATGTTGCCCCAAGGCACACGATGAGCTGCGAAACCGCGTGAGAGCACACCACCTGCGTGAATGATAGCCGCAACAGCCATCAGGGCTACACCGATGCGAGCCGCCGGGCGACGCGGCCCGTCATAGCGCATATCGGCATCGGCTACGTGCTCGTTGATTTTAGCCATAGCCGACGCCTTATAGCCGGCACCGCGGGCACCGGTTCCCTGCTCTACACCGGCCATGCGAGCGGAGCTAGCGGTACGAGTGCGCGCACCGGCTCCCACGAGCTCACGATCCTGAACAGTGTTTTCTTCAGCCTGCACTGTAGCGCGAGAATTTACCGCCAGGTCCCAAGTGAACGCGATAAAAGCAAAGGTGTAGGCAAAGCCTGCAACCACCATGAGAATCTCGCTCCACTGGGCGAGAGTTTCATTAATTTCCACTGCTACTCATTTCAGATTGTTACTCGAATTATTGTTCTACGAATTCTAGATCCCACCGGCGAGCAAAGAGCTCGGTGAGCTTATCGGCCTCATCAATCAGGCGGGGGTCCTCACCGCGGGCAAGAAGAGCGTATTCGATTTTGAGACCGTCAGCGTCTTCGTGCGCACGCACCCACACGCGTCGGCGGGGTACGTACAGCGAGATGATCAGGCCGAGGAAAGCGAGAATAGCTGAGATCAGAACAATTGGTTTGCCCGGATCGTAGTGAATGTCCATACCAACATAACGCTTGAGGCCCTCAAATGTAATAGTGCCTTTTCCATCGGGCAATTTTGCCTGGGTGTTTTGGGTATCCAAAATAATACCGTTGCCCATTGCCATGGTGTTCAGCGGAGTCATTTTTTCGGTGTCTACCACGTACACGTTCTGCGGCACGCCGTTATCTAACCCAAGATCGCCGGTGTAGCTTTGCAATACCAGCATGGGGTTAGCAGGTGCAGGGTCCGCTGAATACGGCGGCGCGCCTTCCTGCTCGACGCCGGTGGGCAAGAACATTCCCACAAACGCCAGCTGGTCGGGCTCAGAATCAGGCACTTTGAGAATAACCGAGGATGTGTAGTTTGGGTCGCCAGCAAAGAGAGAGACAACCGGACCTTCGTAGGCGATGTTTCCTTCGCCGTCTTCTACTTTGATAATCGGTGCGTAACCGTTACCGATTAAGTACAGGCTCGCTCCGTTTATGCGAATCGGCTTGTTGACCTTCAGCTCCTGAGTGTAGGGAGCCTCACCGTTTTGAGGGTCCACCTTCACCTGAGCTGCGTAGTCAATGTCTTTACCGTAGGTGGGGCTACTCTTTTGACGGTCGTAGGTGACGTCCATTTTTTCTAAAGTAGCTGAGTACGGCTTCAGCCAGTCCTGATTGTAGTTAGTACCGGGTGAGAACATGTCATAGCTAATCAGCGAGTTCACAAAGGTATCGCCTTCAACCATGATTTTCTGGCCGGAGTAACCAAACAGCGAGCCGATAGCTACGCCAATCAGCACACCAATCATCGCGGTGTGAAAGAGAATATTGCCCACTTCGCGCAGGTAGCCGCGTTCGGCACCTACCGATGAGCTCTTGCCTTCATCTCGAATTTCTACGCGGTAGCCGCGTTTCTTCAGAATCTCCGCAGCGTCCTCAATGGCCTGTGACATCGGCAGTTTCTGAGTGCTCGCCGGTAGCGTGATGCTACGGTATTGCGGCAAACGAGAAAGAGTTTTAGGGGTACGCGCTGGCGCTGCCTTCATCGCTTTAAAATGCTTTGTGGCGCGCGGCAGCACGCATCCAATGAGCGAAATAAACAGCAACAGATAAATCGCAGAGAACCACACCGATGAAAACACATCGAAGAGCTGCAGCTTATCTGCGATAGGCCCCCAGGTAGGATGCGCATTGATATAGTCGGTGACTTTCGCGGTGTCTTGGATGCGCTGAGGGTAGATTGAACCCGGCACCGCAGCAATTGCAACCATAAGAAGCAAGAACATTGCGGTGTTCATTTTGGTGAGCTGAGTCCACGCCCAGCGAAGCATTCCCATAAAACCAAGTGCGGGAGCAGACTGCTTTTCAGATGACATGCTTTGCCTTACTAAAGGTTAGATGGGAAGTTCATAAACCGGCATGACTGCCTGGGTCCACGAGATGAATTGAGTCCAGATGCCGGTGGCGATGAGAAAACCAATCACCATGAGCATGACACCGCCGGCTCGTTGCAATGCCAACCGGTGACGCTTTGCCCAGCCCATAGTATTGACGCCTCGACTCAGACCCAATGCCACCAGCATAAAAGGAATGCCAAGCCCTAAGCAGTAGGCAAGAGTCAACGCCATCGCTTTGGTATTGCCAGCACCTGAGGTGTAAACGAGAGTCTGGACCGCCGCGAACGTGGGGCCAATACAGGGCGCCCAGCCCAAGCCAAATGTAATGCCCAGAAAAGGTGCACCCCACAGACCGGCAGGAGGTTTACGGTGAATTTTGCGTTCGGTCTGAAAGAACGAAAAACGCCCCATGAACACCAGGCCCATGAGAATCACCAAAATACCGAGCACCACGTTGATCCAGCTTTGACCGCGCAGCCAAGCAGCGGAGCCAAGCTGAGCCAAGACCGCTGACATCAGCACAAAAATCAGCGAGAACCCCAGAATGAACAGACCGATACCGGTGAATACTCGCCAGGTGCGTCGTCGATCATCTGTTCCACTCAGTCCCGCAACATAGCCCAGATAACCGGGCACAAGCGGCAGCACACAGGGGGATGCGAAAGATACCAGCCCGGCAAGAGCCGCAAGCGGTAGAGCAACCCACAAGGAGCCATCAAAAATGATGCTTCCGAAGCTATTCACCGAGCAAATCCTGCATCATCGTTTTCATGATGGACGAGTCAATCTCACCCAGTACGCGGGCAGCGACGCGTCCTTCTTTATCCAGCAACAAAGTGGTCGGCACCGCCTGCGCAGGAACCGTCTTACTCAATGCAAGTAGCACCTTGCCGCTAGCGTCCTTCATCGACTTGTAAGGAATCTTAAAATTGCGTTCAAAAGCCTCTGCCGTGCCCGCCTCATCGCGAACATTCACACCCCAAAAAGCGATGTCCTTACCGAACTTATCGTGGAGTTCAATCAGGTGCGGTGCCTCGGCACGGCAGGGCGCGCAACCTGCATACCAGAAGTTCAACATTGCCGGTTTACCACGCAAATCAGAAGCACTTAACGTACCCCCGTCAAAAAGATCGCCGGTGAACTCCACAGGAGCTTCACGTTCTTCTTTTTTCCACTCGGTCACTGAGCCATCACCTGCGATATAGCCCTTATTGTCGCCAGCGTTCGCCTGATCAGCCAAAGCATCGTTTTCGCTTGAGCAACCAGCGAGCATCAGCCCTGCTGCAGCAATCGACAGTGAAAGACCTTGACGGCGGGTCACAGTTCTGCGCAATAGGTTCATATCGACTCTTTCGTGGAGATATGTGGTGGGTATCTGTGCGTGCGCATAAGTTTTAAGCGCAAATATTTTCTATTATGACCCCGGGAGCTGAATAACACCTGAGTACAGTGGAGCGGCGGGCTCGGTGTAGCTCAGAGTCGGTCGCTGGCTACCATCGAGCTCATCAAAGTGGAAGCTGGTAATAGATGCCAGGTTGCATTCACGAGTGCGAGGATCGTGCGGGTATGCCTTGCCTTCTGCGCTCAGACGAGTCAACCAAATGGGTAGCTGGTGAGAGACAATAATTGCCTCTGCTCCCTCTCCCCCGAGCTCATACGCTTTACGCGCTGTATCGCGAACAGCACCCACCATGCGCTCAACCTGCTCCTGGTAGGGCTCACCCCACGAAGGACGCAGCGGGTTCAGAAGGTGCTTCCAATGGCGAGGGTTGGTTGCCAGTTCCTTGGCATCAACGTGCATACCCTCAAAGTAGTTGTCAGCCTCAATCACGCGCTCATCGTGATGAGCTTCAAGACCCAGCAACTCAGTAATGGGAGCAGCAGATTCCTGCGTACGAGTCAGCGGTGAACACGCCAAATACACAAAGCGAGAACCAGCATCGGCACGACGCTTGAATTCCTCCGCGCTCAGACGCACCATCTGCTGCCCCTTCTCAGACAGGTGATAGTTCGGCAAGCGTCCGTACACAATGCGCTGCGGGTTATGAACCTCGCCGTGACGCATCAGATGAACAGTAATATTTGCACTCATAATTCTCGCTCCTTCGCGCAAACGTGCGTAAAACTAGGCGGATAACTTAGCCAAAGCCTTTGACAGGCGTTTGGGATTAATCTGCCAAAAATCGTGGACGCGGCCGTTAATCTTCAGAACCGGAATTTCAACGGAGTGCTGCTTTTCAAGCTCCGGGTGCTCTTCGATGTTGACCTCATCGAAACCCAGCCCGAATTCACCGGCAACCTTGCTCACGGTGGCACGCGCGTCCTCACACAGGTGACAACCGGGGCGAGTCAGAAGCTCCAGCGAAATATTTGATGCAGCACTCATGAAAATAGTCCTTCTGTCAAAAATCTATAAAGCCTTCAGGGAAAAAAGGCAAGTGGTTCTTTCGCAAAACAGGCTCCACATCCTTGAAGATTTCAAGGATGTGGAGCCCGATGAAGCAAGTATTAACTACTTGTTGCGACGCTGGTGGCGAGTCTTGCGAAGAAGCTTACGGTGCTTCTTCTTTGACATACGCTTGCGGCGCTTCTTGATAACTGAACCCATTGGATTCACCTCACTTATTTGCTAGATACCCGGCCAAATCTTCTTGAGAGCCAAGAATCTCCGGTAGCTACCCGGGTGCGTTATACCGGTATAGACGCTCAAACAAACAACCGTTGATACGTACATTTTTCAACGTACAACTATCAACGGTCGTTAAACGTTCTCATAATAGAGTACAAGGTATAGGGGTGTTTTCTGTAATCTTGGGCAAACTTTGAGCGGTGTATTGCTCACATTTTGCTGTTATTCACCCTTTGTGCGCCATGTTTCTAGCGGCGTTTACGCTTTTTCTTCTTGGACTTTGATTTGACGACAACGTTGCCTGCGCCAGCCAGCGGATTTGCGGCGTCGCTTTCGGTTTCATCGGCTGTCAGCGCGTGAGCCTGTTCAGCATCTTCAAGAGCTGTTTCAGTCTCGCGCTCCTGCACGAGATCGCCAGCGTCCTGATTGGACTGAACCGGCGTCTCTGCAGACTCGCTCAACGTAGCTGAATTTACCTCTGCCGTGGGCTCGTCACCGTCTGCTGAGCCTTCACCCTCAGCTACATACTGCGCCGATGCGACACCCGTATTTTTAAGCGCAACCCGCTCGGGTTCTTTATCTCGCTTTGAAGATGAAGCACCCCAGCCGAAGAACTGCTTGATGCGGCCGGCCCCATGAGAAGTCTTCTCTTCGGCAGAAGCGATGCCTTCATCTGACGTGGCAGTGCCATCGTTCAGTTGTTGTGCGTCTTTCTGGCTATCTTCGGCAGGAACCTGCACCTTGGTAACAGTCTCATGGTACGCCTCAGACTCAACGGGCTGCTCAATGTCAGCGGCAACCGCGTCTGAGTCTTCGACCTGTTGAGTGCCCTGTTCTACCTGCTCACTGCGGGACTTACGGCGCCAGCTCAACCGCGCTTTATCGCGAAGAGATGCCGCGATGCCATTGTGCTGGGTTTCAGTCTCTTCAACCCGCTCGGGTGCAGGCTGTGCTGCGTCCTCATTCTGCTGTGCAGGACGCGGGGTTGCTCGCACAGTGTCGTGATCCGCAGTATGCGCCCACGACGGCTTAGCAGAAGCGGGTGCGGCGGTGTCTTCAGCACGCGCGTCCTCGGTACGCGGACGCACCTGGCCAGAAATCACACCCGTGGGCGTTGAACGGTTAACCGGCTTAATGACGGTGGCGTGCACGGGAACAGAAACAGTGCCGCTACGACGGCGACGGCCTTCTACCTTCGCATATGCCTCTCGAGAATCGTTAGTTAAACGGGCACTGTGAACAGCCGACTCGTGGTGCGGCACAGTGACCTTTTCGGGGGTGTTCTGAGAGCCTACCTGCTGCGCTGCTGCAGTCTGCGGACGGTAAGCACTACGTGCCGGTGCAATGGAGTTCAAAGCGTTCAGCAAATCAGCTGACGGTTCAAAATCAGGGTTCTCAGGAATAAGATCCTGGTCTTCGTCCTCCACCGGAGTCATTTCAAGAGCAGGCTCATGTTCCGTATCTGGAATACGAGGGGCATCCAGGTCCAGCCCGGCTTCTTCATACTGCTCACGGATATGTGCTATCACGAGCATAGATGCCAGCGCGTTGTCGCCCGAGGCAATCGCATCCACAATAGCCTTATGCTGCGCACGGGTACGCGCAGCGGTAGTGCTCCACAACCCGCCGCGTCCAACCAGCGACATCATGTACTCGAACAAGGGCTCGCGCAGGGCAGTCATCAGACCGGTCAGCAGCTCATTGCCACCAATTTTGACCAGTGCAATGTGGAAAGAAACCTCAAGATCATGAAATTCCTTGAGAGAAATATTCTCCCGGCTCATTTCTTTCTGAAGCCCGGCGAGCTCTTGCATAGCAGGATGCTGCGGGTCAGCATTTTGAAGAGCCCACCCCTCAACCACAAGGCGGGTCTGAACCATATCTCGAACGGGATACTTAGCGTTGGCCATATGCAACCGCAAAGCAGGCCCGGCAGAAGCTGCAGGTTCTTTCACTAACTGGGTAATAATGGTTTTCTTGCGACCCTCGTACAGGCGCACAACGCCCATATCTTCAAGGTGCTTCAAAGCCTCACGCGTGCTGGAATGAGTTGCCCCAACAGCCTCAGCAATTTCTTTATCATCGGGCAAGTCCTGCCCCAATTGCAGGCGCCCTTCGAACAGCTCTTTTTCAAGCCATTCAAGGATAGTGCTGTGTACAGCCATAACTAGATACTATTTTCCGTGATTCTTCAGATGCCGACAGAATGAAAGTTAACGACGACGACGTCCCCAACGACTAATGACCGCAAGCAATCCGCGCTGGTTCTCTTCGTCCTGCTCAGATTCAGTCGGAACAGAAGGCAGGAGCGGTGCCGGGGCAAATTCAGCCCCGGTCTCAGAGCTTTCACCGGCGCTCTCGCCCTCGGCAAGAGTAGGAGCATCAGTTACCGCTGAATCAGAATCTGTCTCAGACGGCTGTGCAGACTCAACGACGCTGGTATGGGCATCTTCGGCAACTTCTTCAGAATCTTCAGCGGAAGCAGTTTCAGCGGTATCCGAGGTAATAGCAGACGGCGTAAAAGGAGTCAGCGGCGTGAAATGCACGGCGTGCTGTGCGGGGGCGGATTCACTCTGACCAGAGGTTTCTTCAATGAGCTCATCGAGTTCAGTTTCTGAAACAGCGGTCTCGGTGCCCTCTGCAATTTCATGGTTCTCAGGTTCTACCGCGTCAATAGAATCCACTGGATCAGCAGTCTCTACTGCCGGAGTTACCAACTCATCGACATCTGCGGTGGTGACAGCATCCTCAGTGCCCTCTGCAGTTTCATGGTTCGCAGGCACGTCGGCAACCGCGTCCGTGGCCGGTTCAGAGGTTTCAGCCTCTACAACATGAGATTCAATCTGGTGCAGAGTATCGTCCGCCGAATCGTCCGCGGTGGGCTCATAGGTTTCAGCTGCTTCTTCAACATCAGAACCAGCGTGAGCATCCTGCTCGGTCTCATCCGAAAAATCAGTGAATTCTCTGCCCGCAAAATCACCGGATGACGCCAGTCGGGCCTCAACGCTAGCAATCAGGTTTTGCAAGGCGTCTTCGGTGCTTTCGTTGTACTCAGCACCGGGTTCTTCGACGGTGTCTTCAGTATCATCGGTTGATGTTTCAGCGGACTCTGGAATGTCTGAGGAATCATCAGATGCAGCACCAAACACCGGGGTGTTTGCAGGTAGATCTGTAGTTTCGGTGTGTTCAGCGGCCTCGGACTCAACTGCCTCGGACTCAGCGGGCTCGCTCACAGGATCTTCGTGAGCGTCTTCGACAACGGGGCTGGGCTTAATACCGCGATTTTGATCGATGACAGGCTGAGAAATTACAGACTGTTGGATGGCAGGCTCAGGCGCTTCTGCACTATCTGCAATGATAACTTCTTCGCTCGATGACGCTTCAGCCGCACTGTTATCTACTGCCCCTTCAGGAGCATCTGATGAGGTAAGATCAGCGATTTGCTCAGCAGTTTCCTCAGATACCGCGGTGTCAGCGATAATCTCGCCGTTAGCACCCTCCGCAGATTCCCCGGACGCCGGTGGCACCGTAGCTACCGCAGGTTCAGGTGATGACGCGGGCTGCGCGTCCGCCTCAACACCGGCACGCGAGGTAAGGGTTTCTACCCATTCCGTCACTGCCACAAGAGGCTCAGGAATCAAAGAATAGAGGCGTCGCTGCCCTTGAGCTCGAGTGCTCACAAGACCAGCAGTACGCAAAACTTTCAAGTGCTTTGAAACTGTTGGCTGGCTGACTCCGAGTTCTGCAACAAGAGCACCTACGGGGGATTCGCCCTCTGCTAGAACACGCAAAATTTGTCGTCGGGTGGGGTCTGCGATAACAGCAAATACGTCATCAATCATGCCTCAATCTTACATATAATCTTTGACTCATATGTATTAACACTTCTCAGTTCGAAATTTTTCGGTCACGAAGTGTAGAGCGAGCACTTTTGCCACTTGGTTTTATGCTCTCAAGAGCACGTTTTGCATGTATTCCGCGCAGAGTATTACATGAATGCTTTCGTTCATGACAGCACAAAGCTAGTCATACCAGGGGTCCAACCCCCAATGAGGAAAGACTTCTTTACGGGTTGCCATAATCGTGCGATCCACCTGATCAGCCGGGTCAAAACCCAGCTCCCATGATCGCCACCAAAAATCTACCTCATCCCCCATCAGCTGAGGTACCTTGGTGCCGTACTTACGCAACATGTACTGTTGCCACGATTCGGGAACAGCTGTATCAAGCTCTAGAGGGCTACCGGCAACAACGCTTATCAGATGCGTCCACGAGCGGGGTACCGCATCGTACAGGTTATACCCGCCACCGCCGGTTGCGATCCAGCGGTCCTCGCACAGCTCATGGGCAAGATTCGACACCATTGCAGCGACCTCACGCTGCGCATCAATTGAAATTTTCAAATGCGACATCTCATCACGAAAATGAGAGTCACAACCGTGCTGACTCACAATCACCTCGGGCTGAAATTCACGCAACAGCGGCGGCACCACAGCATCGAAGGCACGAACCCAACCGGAATCAGCTGTTTCAGCCGGAAGCGCGATATTGACGCTGGTACCAGACGCCAAACCTTCAGGACCCCACTCGTTCGCGTAACCGGTACCTGGAAACAGCGTCATACCTGACTCATGCAGAGAAATTGTCATGACGCGAGGATCTTCCCAGAAAATGCTCTGAGTACCGTCTCCATGGTGGGCATCAACATCAATGTACGCCACGCGTTTGACGCCCTGCTCTAACAAACGAGCGATAGCCACAGCGCAATCGTTATACACACAAAACCCGCTGGCCTTATTGCGGGCAGCATGGTGCATACCACCACCAAAATTCACCACGTGCGGCACTCGTTCCCCCAAGATCGCCTCGGCTGCCTGATAGCTACCGCCGGCAAGACGAGCAGATGCCTCATGGATACCCGCATACCCCGGCGTATCCTCCGTACCCAACCCACTTTCAGGACGCTCAAGCTCAGGGTTTTCGCTGACAGCCCGCACCGCCGCAATATACTCTGGCGCATGAGCCAGCTCCAACTGTGCATCGGTGGCGATCTCCGGCATCTCAATATCAATCTGCGGCAGATTAAAAACACCTAAGTCTCGGGCAAGACGAGCCGTCGCGTCCAGGCGCGCAGGATTCATGGGGTGATAGTCGCCAAAATAATAAGCTGTCATATTCGCATCCCACACCACAGTGGTTGGAATGGGGTGAAGCTTTTCGACTGCCTTCATGAATACCCGCCTTTGAAAGTAATGACCGTCACAAACTATTAGACCACGCCGATCAATTTAAGGCGGATATATCGCACTAATATGTCTTGACGGCTAGGCTAATACAGTCAGAGCTTTTCTTCTCAAGGAGTCACAAGCGTGAGCCCACAGTTTTCTACGATTGAGGACGCCGATGCGACGCGGCTAGCTCGCCTTCGCGCGCTCGTCGATAGAACAGTCGGCTCATCACCCTCGCGCATCGCTATTACCGCGTTCGCTCTGGTGATTCTTTTCTTCTCGCTCATGCTTTACATGCCCTTCTCGTCGCAGAACGGACATCCCGTAGCCTTTCACCACGCATTTTTTACGGCAACCAGTGCTGTCACCGTGACCGGCCTGACCACCGTTTCAACAGCTGACCAGTGGTCATTCTTTGGCCAGCTGATGATCCTCTTTGCCTTCCAGATCGGTGGTCTGGGCACGCTCACCATGACTTCTCTTTTGGCAATTGCGGTCGGTCGAAAAATGGGTCTGCGCTCCAAAATGATCGCTCAGGAAGCCATGAACATTGGACGCTTGGGCGAAGTCGGCTCCATCCTGCAAACCGTGGCAATCACATCCATATCGCTAGAAGCAGCCATCGCGCTCATCTTGACCCCTCGTTTCTGGATTCTGGGCGAAAGCTTTGGTGAAGGACTGTGGCACGGAATTTTCTACTCCGCCTCAGCCTTCAACAACGCAGGCTTTACCCCGCACTCCGACGGCATCGTACCCTACGGCCACGACCTCTGGATTCTGCTTCCTATCTGCCTCGGCGTCTACGTGGGAGCTCTCGGCTTTCCCGTTATCCTCACACTTCAGCGCAACCTCTGGCACTTTAGAGCCTGGAACCTCACCACCAAACTCACCATCATCGGCACCACGCTCATGCTCTTTATCGGCATGTTCGCCTGGGCATTCTTTGAGTGGAACAATCCCGGAACCATCGGCAACGAAGGTTTCTCAGAAAAAATTCTGCATTCCTTCTTCGCATCCATCATGACGCGCTCCGGCGGGTTCAACCTCGTCAACATGACAGACATGAACCCCATTACCTACCTGCTCACCGACGTTCTCATGTTCATCGGCGGCGGATCAGCGTCCACCGCAGGCGGCGTCAAAGTCACCACCATCTGCGTCGTCTTCCTCGCAATCCTGGCAGAAGCACGCGGCGACCAGCACGTCATCGCCTTCGGCCGTTCCATTCCCGATTCCATCCTGCGCATCGCAATTTCCGTGATCTCCATGAGCGCTTTCTTCGTGCTCTTCGGATGCGCCGTGCTGGTCTATATCACGCAAGAGCCCTTCGACCACATCCTCTTCGAAGTCATCTCCGCCTACGCCACCTGCGGACTGTCCGTAGGCCTCTCGCCCAAGCTTCCGCCGTCCGGCATCTACGTGCTTTCACTGCTCATGTTCGTCGGACGCATCGGCACCAACACCGTCGCAACCGGTCTAGCATTGCGCTCCCGCCGCAGACTCTACAAGTACCCCGAAGAAAGGCCGATCATTGGCTGATACACGCATCGATCACAACGCACCCGTTCTCGTTATCGGCCTCGGACGCTTTGGCACCGCAACCGCCGCACAGCTACGCGAACAAAACAAAGAGGTACTCGCCATCGAAAAAGACCCCGTGCTCGTGCAAAAATGGGCGGGTCTACTCACTCACGTCGTTGAGGCGGACGCAACCGACATCGACGCGCTGCGTCAGCTCGGTGCAAGCGACTTTACCTCCGCAGTCGTCGGCGTAGGCACCTCAGTTGAGGCGTCCGTGCTGATTACAGCCAACCTGGTAGACCTCGGCATCGAACGCATCTGGGCAAAAGCAATTACCCCGTCGCACGGTAAAATCCTCTCGCGCATCGGCGCACACCACGTGGTCTTTCCCGAAGCCGACGCAGGACGTCGCGCCGCCCACCTCGTCTCAGGACGCCTGCTGGACTACATCGAATTCGACGATGACTTTGCCATCGTCAAAATGTACCCGCCCAAAGAAACCCACGGCTTTACCCTGGCTGAATCCAATGTGCGTTCCAAGTACGGCGTCTCAGTTGTCGGTGTGAAATCCCCCGGCGAGGATTTCACCTACGCGGCACCCGACACCAAGGTGTCATCACGAGACCTGCTGATTGTCTCCGGCCAGGTTGACCTCATTGAGCGTTTTGCGATGAGGCCATAATAAGTCAAATATTCAGCTTTGGTAGGCCTTGCGCTTCGGTAGTCGGTGGCGGTCAACATCCCTAACGCCAGACCCGACCAGTTGACCGCCACCACCCTGCCGAAGCTGCTGTGCACGCGACGTCGCCAGCTGGCATCGGGACTGGCGTGAATCGCGCCGTGAGCGTCAGCGAGCCATGCGAGAGGGACTGCTGGCGACTGCATGTGCAGTAGCGAGCAGGCTAAACCTGCTTATCCTCAGATGAATGTTGACCGCCGGCATCCTATTGCTGACGTGCCACCCATATATACAAAAAATAGCCCCGTGAAAACCAACATTTTCACGGGGCTATTTGCGTAAGAGGTTATTTGCTGAACTCTTCAGTCATCTCAGCTGAACGCTCAGCGCACGCGCGCATACCTTTTTCGGTCAGCTCAAACTGGCCACCATCAATAAAGGCCTGAACGCCGCGCTCTGTGGTTCCGTTGGGGCTCATCACTGCTTTACGCAAGGATTCAGCGTCCTGGTCTTCAAAGAGCATTGCGCCAGCACCAGCCACAGTGAGGGATGCGAGTTTCTTCGCGGTTGCCTCATCAAGGCCGAGCTTGACGCCTGCATCCGCCATCGATTCAGCCAGCAGGTAGGCGTAGGCGGGGCCTGAGCCTGAAACAGCTACAACGGCGTCCATCTGGTATTCTTCGACCTCGATGACCTCACCGACGCTAGAGAGAATCTCGGTGACGTCCTTGCGCTGTTCATCGCTCACGTGCTCCCCCACCGAAATGGCGAGGACGCCCTTGCCCACCTTGGACGGGGTGTTGGGCATGCAACGCACCACGGGCTGCCCGCCGTTGAGCGCTCGGGTGAGAGCATCCAGGTTGATGCCGGCAGCAACTGAGATGACCACCGCGTCCTTTCTGACGTGCTCTGCGATCTCCTGGGCAAGCTCAACGATGCCGTAGGGCTTGACGCCCAGTAGCACAACGTCAGCATCGGCCACTGCCTGCGCGTTTGCGTCAGATTCGGTTTCAGAAGCGAGGATCTGCACTTTTTCGCCGTTGTCACCCAGCGACTTTTTTAGCTGATCGGCGCTGTCCTGGGAGTGCGTCGTTGCACGGACAGCAGAGGCGTCAAAACCGCTTGCTAGCAAACCGCTGAGAATCGCACCGTTCATTGAACCGGTGCCACAAAAAGCTACAACCTTGTTCGACATATTTTCCTTCTTTCCTTGTCAGAGCGTATTTTCACTGAAAATCTAAAATCGTTATCAAAACGCAACCGATTTGCCAGCTTGCACCCAGCCACCTTTGAGAAGCCTCAAAACAATCGTGCTTATGCTTGAAGTACCTCATGGGATTTACCTCCATAGGTGCGAGTGATTGATGATAAAGATAAGATGTGCAACTTATCTTCCAAGATGCCGGTGAGCGAACTGAAGTGTTTCAAGAAGCATTTCGTCTCGCTCGCCGGTTTTCTTGCCTTTGGTGTCAATTTCGGCGCAGACCACACCGTCCCACTGAGTTTCGGCAAGGTACTGCAGGCTTTCGGCTACCCGCTGACGTCCGTGCCCGGGGAGTAGGTGCTCGTCCATGACTTTCTCACCCATGCCGTCGGTGAGGTGAACATGGCCCAGCCTAGAGCCAATTTTTTTGATGTACTCATAGGAATCCACGTGCGCAGCCGCCGCATGCGAGAAGTCCCAGGTGATCCATTCGTAGTCAAAGCGCGTGGGATCCCAGTGCGGCAGGTACATCTCAACGCTCTTGCCCGCTGCCTCCCACGGGTACATATTTTCCACCGCGATTTTTACGCCTTCTTGGTGGCTGATTTCGCGCACACCGTCCACAAAGTTTTTGGCGTACTGACGCTGCCAGCGGAAAGGCGGATGCGCCACAATAACGTCAGCACCCACCGCTTTGGTCATTTTTGCTGCCATCTGCATCTTGTTCCACGCGCGTCCCCACACCTGCTGGGTCAGCAGAAGAGTTGGGGCGTGAATGGATGAGATTGGCATCTGATATTTCTGTACCAGTTGCAGCAGATCATGCGGTTCTTGGCTCAGCGCGTTACCGGTAATCATCAGCTCAATGCTGTCGTACCCTAGGTTTACGGCGGTCGCAAAGGTGCTCTCCACATTGGGCGGAAAAATGCATGACGTTGATAGTCCCACAGGAATCTGATGTTTCTCGCTCATCATCGCCTCACTTGTGTATCTACGCTTGACTGTTATTTCAACGCTATAGGGTTTACCTGAATGTTTGGCGGTAGGACGCGCGAACGCGCCAAAAACCCTGAATTTACAGGGTATTTGGCGCGTTGAGTGTCAGGTTTAGAAGAAGCGTGGGCTACCGAAAATGAGAACAAAAATTGGGTATAGCGCGGTTGCTGCCAGTACAACGCTGAAGTACACCAGCCAGTAGTTCTTTGCCAGGCGGCTCGAGATGAGCGCACCGAGGCTGATAATGAGCAGAATGATGGTGGACGCCATGCTTTTGTACATGGAGGTATGCGTGTGAATAGCGAGCCCAATACCGATGGTGAGTAGCAGTAGCGCCGTCATGGACGGGATCGGCAGCTCGTCGTGCATACGCCAGCTAAAGCGCGACTCACGTGCCGCTGGCTCTGAGTGAGTGACCGCGTCCGGATGCGCGTTTTCAGTAGCTACCGGGTGGCTTTCGTGAGCCGGGATGTTCTGCGGTGTGGTTTTCATGGTGGCTCCCATCGTCTTTGATGTGTGTCTTTACCATAGCACTGGTGACGGGCGCAAGTGCACGAAACCCCTAGAGTTCCGCTCACCGCAAGGACTTAAAGTCCCAGCAGATGAGCAAAACGCTAGAGGTTAGTAGGCTACTTCTTGGCGGCCGGTTTCTTAGCCGTAGTCTTCTTAGCAGCAGGCTTTTTCGCCGCCGTCTTACGCTTAACCGGCCCCTTGGCGCGCTTTTCTGCCAGCAACTCCACCGCGCGTTCGTGCGTCAGCGACTCAATGGTCTCGCTACGCGGCACGGTGATATTGGTGGTGCCGTCCGTGATGTAGGGACCAAAACGACCGTCCTTGACCACAATCTTCTTCTCGGACACCGGGTCAATGCCGAATTCAGCCAGCGGTGGCTTAGCGGTACCGCGTCCACGTTGCTTAGGCTGCGCGTAAATCTCCAACGCCTGCTCCTGAGTAATCGAGAAGATCTGCTCCTCGGTCTCCAGCGAGCGCGAGTCGGTACCCTTCTTCAGGTAGGGACCAAAGCGACCGTTCTGCGCGGTGATTTCGGTGCCTTCTTCGTCCTTGCCTACGACACGCGGCAGAGTCATCAGCTGCAGCGCCTGCTCCAGGGAGACGGTTGCCAGGTCCATGGACTTGAACAGGGACGAGGTGCGAGGCTTCTCGGGCTTGGGCTTCTTCTTGGGCTTCGCGCGACCGTTCTTGTAGTACTCGGTGGGCTGCGCGTCCATCCACGCCTGGATTTCTTCCTCGGTCATCTCGGGGATGACTTCGGTGACGTAGGGGCCAAAACGGCCGTCACGCGCGACGATGGTGTGTCCGGTTTCGGGGTCTACGCCGAGTTCGCGTCCGTCGTTCTTGCCCTTTTCGATGAGCTCAGCGGCCATCTCTGCGGTGAGTTCATCGGGTGCCAAGTCAGCGGGGACGTTGGCGCGGATGGGGTCGGTGATTTCGCCGGTTTCGGTGTCAACACCGCCGCCGGTTTCAAGGTAGGGGCCGAACTTGCCGACGCGGAGGTTAACACCGGGAGCTATCTCGATGGAGTTGATGGCGCGCGCGTCAATATCGCCCAGGTTATCGACGATGGACTTGAGACCGCGCTTTTCATTGCCACCGAAGTAGAAGTCAGAGAGCCAGGTGGTGCGTGCCTGTTCACCGCGTGCGATGCGGTCGAGGTCTTCTTCCATGGCTGCGGTGAACTCGTAGTCAACGTACTTTTCAAAGTGTTCTTCGAGCAGACGGACCACCGAGAAGGCCGTCCATGAGGGCACGAGAGCGCCACCGCGGACGTTCACGTAGCCGCGGTCCATGATGGTTGAGATGGTTGCCGCGTAGGTTGAGGGGCGGCCGATGCCCAGCTCATCGAGAACCTTGACCAGCGATGCTTCGGTGTAGCGCGGCGGAGGTGTGGTCTGGTGCGAGGCGGCCTCAATATCGGTGCCGGTGAGCTGATCCCCTTCAGCCATCTGAGGCAGACGCTTGTCGCCGTCCTTGGCTTCGCTCTTCTTTGCGTTTTCGTCCCAGCGTCCCGCATCGGTGCCTTCTTCGTAGGCAGCCAAGAAGCCGCGGAAGGTAATCACGGTACCGGATGCGCTGAATTCAGCGTCGCGTCCGTCGGTTGAAGTACCACCGAGTTTGATGGACGCGGTGGAGCCCTTAGCATCTGCCATCTGTGATGCCACGGTGCGCTTCCAGATCAGCTCGTAGAGGCGGAACTCATCGGCGCTGAGCGCGGACTTTACGGCAGAGGGTGTGCGGAAGGAGTCACCCGCGGGGCGGATTGCTTCGTGAGCTTCCTGAGCGTTCTTAGACTTGGATGCGTACACGCGGGGCTTATCGGGCACAAAGTCAGCGCCGTAGAGCTCGTTTGCCTGCTTGCGCGCTGCGTTGATTGCCTGGTTTGACAGTGCAACCGAATCGGTACGCATATAGGTGATGTAACCGTTTTCGTAGAGGCGCTGCGCTACCTGCATGGTGGAACGCGACGAGAAACGGAGTTTACGTGCCGCTTCCTGCTGCAGGGTCGAGGTGGTGAAAGGAGCAGCCGGGCGGCGGGTGTAAGGCTTGGTCTCAACGGAGCGGACGCTGAAGGTTGCGTTCTCTAGTCCGGATGCCAAAGAGGTAGCTGCAGCTTCATCCAGGTGCGCGACCTTAGCCGATGATTTGAGCTGACCGTTATCAGCAAAGTCTTTACCCGAAGCTACGCGAACACCATCGACAGCTGAGAGCTTAGCGGTGAAAGATTCGTTGGAGCCGGTGGTGAAAAGTCCAGAAAGATTCCAGTAGTTAGCGCTGGTGAAAGCCATACGCTCACGCTCACGCTCCACGACCAGGCGAGTAGCAACTGACTGCACGCGTCCTGCCGACAGACCGCGAGACACCTTACGCCAGAGTACCGGCGAAATCTCGTAACCGTACAGGCGATCCAGCACGCGGCGGGTCTCCTGCGCATTAACCATGTTGCTGTCGATTTCACGCAACTCGCCGAAAGCACGCTCAATAGCCTCACGCGTAATTTCGGGGAAGGTCAGACGATACACCGGCACCTTGGGTTTGAGCACCTCAAGCAGGTGCCACGCGATAGCTTCACCCTCGCGGTCACCATCGGTTGCCAGATAGAGAGCATCAGCCTCTTTGAGCTTGCGCTTGAGCTCGGTAACCTTCTTCTTTTTGTCAGTGTTGACAACGTAGTAAGGCTCAAAATCATTCTCAAGGTCAACCGCGAACTTACCCACGGGTGACTTCTTGAGTTCCTCAGGTAACTCCGACGGCTGAGGAAGATCTCGAATATGACCCATCGATGACTCAACCTCGTAGGCATCGCCGAGGTAGCCGCTGATAGTTTTCACCTTAGACGGTGACTCTACAATCAGCAGGGACTTGCCATGATTAGTCTTAGCCTTGGTGGGCACGTTGCTCCTTGTGCGGTCTGTGCTTAAATCTGGAGGGGTACTGCGATAGGTGAAATATACTATCGTGTCTCTACTACTTCACCACAATAGCCCAGAAAGAAGTAAGTTACGCTCACTGTTCTACCAAACTGAGCTGAGACACACAGAAAACTTGTACTCTCGGTGCAGTATCGAGGCATTGATAGTCCTCAGAAAGTATTCGCTATATTTCGGTGTCAGGTTCTCTAATGAGAGACAACGGCGAATTGGCTACCGCGCACTCGTTCGGGTGCGATTTCTACCCAGTTGGTGGCGGCGCCGGATGCGTCGGTAGCAAGCTGCGCGATATCAGCCCGCTCTGCGGCGTCCTCGGGACTAATCCAGCTGGCGGTGCCTTTGACAACAACGCAGCGGGCTACACCGTCAACCACCTCATCTACTTCAAAGGCAGCTTTGCGGCTGATAGTCACAGAGGCAAACTTTACTTGCTCCGAAGTTCTGAAGAAGATTTTGCCATCCGCAATTACGTAGCTCACGGGGTAGATATCGACCTCAGCCCCAATGCTGAGGGCTATGCGTCCGTAGTGCTGCTGGTTATGGTGCAAAAATTCCCAGCACTGCTCGGTAGTCATTTCGGTTAGGTGTGTACTCATGCGCCTAGTTTATTTCGTCCTCATCAAAGACCAAGAATCCGTCTCGCACCAGCTCACGAATATGCAGTAACAAAGCGAATTTTGGGTTCTGGTCTGCCGGGAGTTCATCCCACTCCAGAATGGACGCGAGCGCATTGATAATTTGCCCGGCGGCGAGTTCACCGTCGCAGGCACTGACAAAGCCGCTGGTTTCACTGGTTTCGACGACAGTGCGTCGCAGTCCCGCTCCCTGGCGCAGAATAATGACGCTGGGGTGTTCAGCTCCGGGTTCCGCGTGGCGTTCTTCGGTGACGTCTTCAGCCGCGGTCAGGTACAAGGATGCCAGCTCTGAGTCGTCGAGCTGCGCCAGGGCGTCATGACGCGCCACTGCCTGCGTCATAAAAGGCGCCAACGGCTGCTGAACGGGGTAGGTGATTTCTTCAAAGCGTTGCAACAGAACCTGTGCGTGCGGGTTCTGACGGTGAGCATCCAGCGCGGCGGCGGTCGGTTTGCGCAGCCAAATCATACCGAAGCCAATGGAGTCCACACCGCGTGCGCTGAAGTCCCTGAGGTAGTCCATGTAGGCGCTCTCAAAAAGCTGCGGATCGCGGTTCTCACTGGCGTCCTTGAGCCAGGTTTCAGCGTACTGCTCGGGGGTGAGTACTTCGCGCTGAATAAACCACGCTTCGGTGTTCTCCCCTACCCACTGACGCGGGCGGTCTGCCCAGCTCTCACCGTCCACCGGAATCTCCCAGTTACCCAGCATCTGCGCGCGTCCACCCTCGTTGAGCACGGTCGGAAGCTGCTGAACCAAGGTTGAGACTATACCGTCACCAGCCATACCGCCGTCGCGGTAGGTGTACTGGTCAGCCGGGGTTTCCTCGCTCTTGCGCGGGGTAATCACAAAAGGCGGGTTAGAGATCACAAGGTCAAACTTTTCACCCGCAACGGGCTCAAGCAGGCTTCCCAGACGCAAGCTGACGCGGGCGTCCAGATTCTGCGGATTGATGTCGAGAGTCGGCGCGTTCAGCACCAGGTTGAAGCGGGTAAAGGCCAATGCACGCTCAGAAATATCAGTGGCAGTCACGTGCTGCGCGTGCGCCAGCAGGTGGAAGGTCTGAATACCGCAACCGGTACCGAGGTCCAGTGCCTTTTGTACGGCGGTGCGCTCGGTAATCTGAGCCAGGGTTAAGGATGCGTGACCGATGCCCAGCACATGGTCCTTGCGCAACACACCGGGACGCTGGTGCGCGCCGAGATCGGATGCCACCCACAGCTCGGTGCCATCATCAGCTGAATGTGGACGAAGGTCGACGGTGGCACGTACCAGCCCCTCGTGGCTCTCAGCCAGCCCCAAGTCTTTGAGGCCTGCGAAAGTAACGGGGTGCAAAGCAGTATTAAGGTTTTTCTCGCTCACGCTATGCGCCAGCAAAAAGAACGCCACCACGGTTGCAAGGTTCTTCTGCTCAGCGGACGCGTCAGACTCTTGAATCTGACGCAAACGGTAGGTGCCGGGCACCACCATATCGCGAGCCATCGCCTCGAACGCACGTTCGCCGAGAAGTTGCTTAACACCGTCGTAGGTAAAGTTCACGGCGCGCAAGGCCTCGCGTAACCGGCTCAACGCATCAATATCGCAGCTTTTCGGGGCGTTAGGTACAGAAGAAAAATCAAACACAGCATCCATGGTACAAAACCGGGCTGAAAAGGTGCGGTTCACAGAGGGCGGCGCCCCGTGCCATTGGTCATGCTGACCCTCTACACTGAACCTATGAGAATTTGGTCTGTTCACCCCTCCCAGCTCGACGCCAAAGGCCTTGTTGCCTGCTGGCGCGAGACACTCCTTGCACAAAAGGTTCTACAGGGCCTGACGAAGGGGTACACCAATCACCCGCAGCTCAAACGTTTTCGCCTGTGCGCTGATCCCGTGCAAGCAGTAGCCACCTACCTACATATCATTGCCGATGAGGCGGACTCCCGCGGCTACAACTTTGACCGCACCCGCATCGTAAGTTCCAGGCCTAAAACGGTTGAAGCTCTCATGCCTGTGACGCAGGGACAGCTCGACTACGAGTTCGACTTTCTACGCCAGAAGGTAGAAGCCCGCGACGAAAAATGGTTCGCTACGCACTTTGCCAAGGACGCGCGTCCTGAAGCTCACCCGCTGTTTTATGTTATTCCCGGCGACATTGAAGAGTGGGAACACGTCAAAAACATTACTAAGTAATCTTTGTGACTGGTTAGTACTTAGCACCCCAAATATGTGAAGATTTTAACCATGGCTAACGAACAAAAGAGTGCAGAGATTCAGCAATCCATCGACGAATGGCAGGGACGCCTGGACGCAGGCGCAGATCCCGCAATCGTCGAGGAAATCATCGGTAAGCTCAAGGCTGAGCTAGCTGAGATTTAAGGCTAAGCGTCTTCGCGCTCAGCGCCAGAAGAGCCCCGCAGGTATGGGAACCTGCGGGGCTCTTTTTACTTTGTGTACACTCTTTATCCCTGGGCACAACGATTGTCGCAGTACATAGGAAGAAAGAGTGTACGAAAGCTACCGGGTTAGGCTGCTACCGTCGCGCAACCGTCCGGGCAGACGCGCTTGGAATCGTCAGCCGCGCATTCCGGGCACAGCAGAATCAGCTCTCGGCAGTCCTCATTAGCGCAGTTCTCAAACTTATTTGAGGGAGCGCCGCACTGCTCGCACTTGCCGATAGTCACGGTGTCAGGGGTGAACTCCATGTGCATACGCTTATCAAAAACGTACAGTGAGCCTTCCCAGAGTTCCTTGTCGCCGTACTTTTCGCCGTAGCGCACAATGCCGCCGTCAATCTGGTAAATCTCTTTGAAGCCGCGGTTCTTCATGAGAGCTGAGAGAATCTCGCAGCGGATGCCGCCGGTGCAGTAAGTAACAACGGGCTTGTCTTTGAGGTCGTCGTACTTGCCCGACTCGATTTCTTTAATGAAGTCGTGGGTGGTGCGAACGTCCGGAACAATCGCGTTCTTGAACTTGCCGATCTTCGCCTCAAACGCGTTGCGTCCATCAAAGAAGACGACCTCGTCGCCGCGTTCTTCAACGAGCTTGTTCACTTCTTCGGGCTTGAGGTGGACGCCGCCGCCCACTACGCCGTTTTCGTCCACCTGCAGTTCGTCGGGAGCACCGAAGGCAACGATTTCGTCGCGAGCTTTAACAGACAGACGCGGGAAGTCTTCTGCACCGCCCTCGGACCACTTGAACTCCATACCCTTGAAGCCGGGGTACTGGCGGGTTTCTTTGGTGTACTGCTTGACGGCGTCAATCTCGCCACCGACGGTGCCGTTGATGCCGTGCTTAGAGACGATGATGCGTCCGCGCAGACCCAGCTTTTCGCACAGTGCACGCTGCCAAAGCATCACTGCGGTAGGGTCTGAAATCGGAGCAAACTGGTAATACAAAACAATTCGGTTAAGAGCCACGTAACTATTCTAAGCTCTCAGCCGGTTGCCGCCCTGAACTTTATTGGGGTCAAATCGCCGTTTTGGGTGGGAAATTACACCCAAAACGGTGACTTCGTCCCACGTTTTAGATCGGCGATTCCACGCCATCTACGGCAGACCAGCAGTACATGCGGTAGTTGGATGCGGTGACGTCACCCGGGCCGTAGACCTCAAGGTTGACGCCGGTGGGGGTAACGTCCTTCTCCGGAATGAAGGTGGAGTGCAGGTACTCGAAGCCGGGTTTGATGGAGTCAGCTGCCGGGCCTTCCACCAGCACGGTTGCGTACATGGCAGCAGGTACAACGACACCTGTGAGGCCCAAAGCCGCCACGGCAGGGATGCCCTGCACAATAAAACCTGCGGTGTAGGTAAAGCCTTCATCGGCAGCGTCCGGCATGAGCACACCCACTTTTTGCAGTTTGGCGGTGGCTGTTTTTTGCTCGTCGCTTACACGCTCCAAAAGCTCGTCCCAAACTGCCGCGAAATCGGTGCTCTCGGTGGCGTTCACGGTCACGCCCGCGACCAAAAAATTGCCGTACTCGATTAGTGCTGTTTCCATAATGTGTCTCTGCCCTTCGTCCTTCTTCACCCAAACTACAAAACCGGGGCCTAAACCACCAAGTTTAAGCCCCGTTAGTCGATTCATCCTCACATAGGTTCACGAATGCTAACCCTCAAGCATCCGATATTTTCCACGGATTAATGAGCGAAACATCAATAGCGTGAAAGTCTTTTTCATTTCTCGTCACAAGCTTCATCCGGTGATTAACAGCAATTGCAGCGATAAAGCAGTCGCGTTCAGGACGCGGGTCTGGAACCTGGAAAGCCGCTGATACCTGAGCAGAACGAGAATCTAACGGAAGAATCCTTCCGTCAAACATCGGGAGCAGCTGATGCCGGTACCACTTTTCCAGCTTCTGCCCCTGCTGTTGATCTTTGCGGAGCATTCTTCGGACGCCTATTTCGACCTCGAATACTGTAAGAGCCGTGATGTATAAATCGCTCAGATAGTGGTTTTCAATCCATGCTTTTACATTGGCGTCGATTTTCGAGGCAGGTTTGCGGATCTCACTGACCACGTTTGTATCTAAAACATACATCTTAAAATTCCGGGTCTTGCACGGTGATTTCCACCGGTGCAAAGTCAATGTCGATGTCCTCTTCCATTGAAAGTGCCTCAATGAGCTTGTGCCCGTCAGCGTGCGCAGGTTTTGTGAGCTTGTTGTACTGTTCGTATGACAGAAGGACGTAAGCGGGAGTACCTCGATCGGTCACGACAACGGGTCCTTCTTGCGCCGCACGTTTTGCCGCGCTAACGTCCTGGTTGAATTCTCGGGCCGACACTAAAGTGGTCATTCCAACCTCCTTTGTAGGATCTTACCTACAAGTATCAACCTGCCGGTACAAGATGGCAAGGTTTCATTACTTCAGCTAACTGCGCCTGCTCACGCTGCACGTGAAAACCGGGGCTTAAACCACCAAGTTTAAGCCCCGGTCGCTGATACGTCGCGGACGCGGTTCACCGCTGAAAGCCGCGAGAAGCCAGCCACTAACGCTAGATTTCTACGACCATCTTTCCGGTGTTTTTGCCCGAGAACAAGCCGAAGAAAGCGTCCAGCGCGTTGTGAAGCCCTTCAACCACGGTTTCGTCGTAGGTAATCTCGCCGGAGATAAAGTGCGGTGCGATTTCTTCGCGGAATTCCTGAGCGAACTGTAGGTAGTCCTGCAGAACAAAGCCCTTCATGCTCAGCGAGCGCGTCACAATATTGGTCATAAAACGCGGGCCGGGGATGCTGTTGGGGTCTTTTTCGTTGTAGACCGAAATCGCTCCGCAGAGGGCTGCGCGTCCGTAACGGTTAAAGCTGTTGAGGGCCGCTTCTAGGTGGTCGCCGCCGACGTTGTCGAAGTAGACATCGATGCCGTTGGGTGCTGCTTCTTCAAGCTGGGTGAGAATCGGCGCGGCTTTGTAGTCAATGCCCTGGGTGAAGCCAAAACGCTGAGTGAGAAGAGCTGTCTTCTCAGATCCGCCCGCCGAACCAATAATTTCGCGAGCTCCTTTGAGTTTTGCGATTTGGCCGACCATCGAGCCCACAGCACCCGCGGCACCCGAGATAAAGACGTTGTCGCCTTCTTTGAGCTCGGCTACCTTCATTAAGCCCATGTAGGCGGTCATGCCGGTTAGTCCCAGTGCGCCGAGGTAAACGGAGGAGGCGACATCGCCCAGTTCCTGCGCCTGTGTGAAGGCCTGGGCATCTGCCTGCGCGATATCGCGCCAGCCCAAGAAATGGGTGACGAGGTCGCCTTCACTGAACTCCGGGGAGGTGCTTTCGATAACGCGTCCTACCGCCGAGCCTTGCATGGTTTCGCCCAGTTCAAAGGGCGGAATGTAGGACTTTGAGTCGTTCATGCGTCCGCGCATGTACGGGTCTACCGAGATGAACTCGTTGCGCACGCGCACCTGGTTTTCGCCAAGGTCGGGAAGCTCAACGGTCACGGTTCGAAAATCCTCGGCTACGGGCATACCGGCCGGACGGCGGACAAGCTGAATCTGTGTACTTTTGTTTTCACTCATAAAAGGTAGAACGCTACCTCCGCCGCGGATATTTCTTGAGTGACGCACCTGACATACAACAACCGCTGAAGGTGTATTTTCCAAAAGCTCCTGCAAACTAAATATAAAAATGCGTTCCCCGTGTATTTTTGTACGGTCAACCACAACCATTATGAGGGGAACTCATGTCTCTGCTTTCTAAAAACCAACCGGCGAAGTTTGTCATCAGCCTCTTTATCGCCCTGTTTATGGCGCTTGGCGCATCCAGCCTCGCCTCAGCTGCCCCTGCCGTTTCTAACGTCTCATCGCTCAAAAAGATAAATTCGTACGAGTACAAGGTGCTGAAAAAGAACTTCACCGGTCAGCAGATTAACGCACTTGATTCTATGGCGACAGACCAAGAAATTAGCCAGCTCGTTGCCGTTATTCAGAACCCGAACGCGGCAGTTGAAACGGTCAACCAGCCTCGGCTCATGGTGGCAACCTATGCAAGTTCTGCGCCGAACGGATGCTCGTACTCACCCGACAGCTTTGGGTCAGCTAACTTTAAACCCACCTGCGATGCCCACGATTTGTGCTACTCAGATTTCAGCACCACCGACCGCATTGGCTGCGATAAAACCTTCCTTCAAGGACTTCTTGCTGAGTGTAGCCGCGTTTACACCGGTATCAAGCGTTCTACCTGCAACGTGGTAGCTAATACCTACTACACCGCGGTGCGTACCGTAGGCGGTAGCTTCTACGAGGGTCAAGGTTCGGCTGCCTAATGAAAATTAGCTCGGTCTTCGCTTTGCTGACGAGCCTTAGCGGTGTTATCGCGCTGGGACTATTCCTGTGGATCTATGTGGAAGGCACCGTTCTCGGCTCGTCAGATCCCAATATCGGCGGCGGAATCCTCTTGTTGCTATCGATTGCTCTGACGGTTATTTTTGCCGTGCTGTGGGCGGGCTTCGCACTCTACGAACGTGCTAAAAAGCGTCGGAATCGTCAGTAGCTTACCAACAAAAACTCCCCTGCCATGTGTTGCTCAAACGCGCACGTGACAGGGGATTTTTTAGTTCATCTCGCAACCTGCGAGAGACTAACTAGCCGTTGGTACCCAGTACAAACCGGCGTCCTACCAGCTCATCGGGTGTAATTTCTACGAATTCCAGTTTGACGGTATTGAGCCAGGGTCGAATACCGAGGGTGGATGCGCGTTCAATGTCAGCGGTATCTGTCAGCAGACGCGCTGTACCAAAGACGTTCACCGAGTATGCCTCGCCGCCGGTGATGTTATCGAACTGCAGGGTGGCTTTATCGTTGAGGATCAACTGGGTCAGCTTTGAACCCGGCGCGGTCTGAAAATAGAACTTACGGTCTGCTACCGCGATATTCAGCGGGGTAATGTGCACAACGCCTTCGTCGGCTGTGCCCAAGCGGGCAAAGCGCTGGTGCTCGGCAAGTGCCCAAATCTCATCGTCAGTCAACACGGTGACAGGTTTTTCGGGTACGCCGGCGCTGTGTTCATTAGCGTCTTTGCTGATGTTCATGGGAATACTCATACCTCTATTGTGCACCAGAACACATGGCAGATGCACGGGGTTATCGTTTCTCAGGCACAATATGAACATGGCTTCTTTTTCTTCAGACCCGCAGTTTCTTGAGCTCATGCGCCGCCTCGGATTTTCTTCGGTGCCGCCCGAGGTAACTCACGTGCGAACCATTGCGGCGCGGGATGCTGTGACCACGCCGTGGCCGCAGTGGGTTCATGAAGATGTTGCCGGTGTTTTTCGAGGTCTTGGCATTGATGAGCCCTATCTGCACCAGGTTCAGGCGGCTCAGGCGGCGCACGACTCGAGCGGCAAAGAGCACGTCATCGTGGCAACCGGTACGGCCTCGGGTAAATCGCTTGCCTACCAGATTCCTGCATTGGATGCAGTGCATCGTGGAGAGCTAGACCCCGGTGCGGGATTCGACCGCAATGAAGCCACCGTTCTCTACTTCTCCCCCACCAAGGCACTGGCTGCTGACCAGCTCGCGTCTCTGCGGTCGCTCGGACTTTCCACCGTTCGCGCTGAAACCTACGACGGCGACACGGACGTTGTCACCCGCCGGTGGATTCGTGATCACGCCAACATTATTCTGTGCAACCCTGACATGTTGCACTTTGGTATTCTGCCGAATCACGCGCGCTGGGGCTCGTTCTTACGCAAACTCAAATACGTGATTATTGATGAAGCCCACAGTTACCGCGGGGTATTCGGCTCTAACGTGGCTAACTTGATGCGCAGGTTGCGACGCGTGTGCCGCCAGTACGGGGCAAAGCCGGTCTTTATCGGGGCGTCTGCTACGTCGGCAACACCCGGCGCTTCTTTTGCCCGGCTTCTCGGCGTGGATGAGTCAGCCGTTACCGCCATTACGCAAGATACTGCACCGCACGGCGAGTCCACGGTCGTTCTGTGGGAGCCGGAGCTCAAAGAGAAGGTCAACGATAAGTTAGCCGCCAAACCTGCCAGCGGCGGCGAAAACGGTGCTCCGGTGCGCAAGAGCGTGATCGAACAAGCCTCTGAAATGCTGACTGACCTAGTCGTTGATCGCACCCGCAGCATTGCTTTTGTGAAATCACGACGCGCGGCTGAGGCTATTGCCCAGCGTACCGGTCAATACTTGGACGAAGTTGAAGTGGGGCTTGCACACCGTGTGCAGGCCTATCGCTCGGGTTATCTTCCCGAAGAACGACGCGCCTTAGAGCAGGGTATGCGTTCGGGCGAGTTACTGGCTGTGGCTAGTACCAACGCCCTTGAGCTGGGTATTGATATTGCGGGCTTGGACGCGGTGCTGGTCGGCGGCTGGCCGGGCACACGCGCGTCCTTCTTCCAGCAAATTGGTAGAGCGGGGCGAGCAGGCCAGGAATCCATGTCGGTGTTTATCGCCTCCGAAGATCCGCTTGATACCTATCTGGTGCACCACCCGGAAGACATTTTTGATAACGGTGTTGAAGCAACCGTTTTTGATCCCACCAACCCCTATATTCTTTCGCCTCACCTGTGCGCTGCGGCTGCCGAGGTTCCCCTGCGCACCGAAGAGCTAGCGCTATTTGGTGAGACTGCACGCGCCCTCGTTGACCGCCTGGTTGCCCAGGGTTACCTACGAGCGCGCGCTACGGGTTGGTTCTGGACGCACCCTGAAAGTGCTTCTGACCTGGTTGATTTGCGAGGCGGCGGTGGTTCTCCCCTGCAGATTATTGATGTTGAAAGCGGTGCGGTAGTGGGCACGATGGGTGCTGCGCAGTCGCATGCACAGGCTCATCCGGGAGCTATTTATACGCACCAGGGCGCAACCTTTGTGGTTGAAGATTTGGATGAAGAAAACGGTGTGATTGCGGTGTCTCGCGCTTTTCCTGATTTTTATACGCAGGCTCGAGATATTACCGAGGTCAGCGTTTTGGCTGAGGAAGAATCCGAACAGTGGGGCCCGGTGACCGTGCATTACGGTAAGGTGCGGGTGCGTAACCAGGTGGTCTCGTATCAGCGGAAGTCTTTGATTGGGCAAGAAGTTCTGGGCGAAGAGCCGCTGGATTTATCACCGCAGAATCTGATGACGAGTGCTGTGTGGTTTACGATTCCGCCCACCGTCATGACCGGCGCCGGTGTTGAAGAGAAGGACTTTCCCGGTGCGCTTCATGCCGCCGAACATGCGTCCATCGGCCTATTGCCACTGATTGCTACCTGTGATCGCTGGGATATTGGTGGGCTGTCAACGGCACTGCACATTGATACCGAGATGCCCACCATTTTTGTCTATGACGGCTATCAGGGCGGCTCGGGATGCGCTGAACGCGGTTTTGTTGCCGCACGCAAGTGGTTGCAGGCAACCCTAGATACCATTGAGGCGTGTGAGTGCGAGAGCGGATGCCCATCCTGCGTGCAGTCCCCCAAGTGCGGTAACCGTAACGAGCCTTTGGATAAGGACGCTGCCGCCCGTGTGCTTCAGGCGCTGTTGATACACTCGGGAGCCTTGAACTCCACGATCTAGTGTTCAACAGAATCTTCAGCATCACTTACCGTTCGGTGGTCCCGCCCTTGATACTGATTCAGCCGGGCCTATAAAGACGAACGGCCCTGCCACAGTAACCTGAACGCGCACGTCCATGACTTCGCTATCTTCAGCCGGGGACGCGCATCCTACCAGCTGTGCTTTATTGGCAGTGGCCACCTGCTCGGCAACGTCGCAGGGGTCGCCGCTTCGTAAACCGCGTGCGGCGTCCGCCGCGGCGAGCGCGCTCAAATCGGCGGCGGTGGTTGCTCTGTGATTAGCCGATGACACTGAGATGAGTCCTGCGATCACGCCCAAAAAGATGAGCAGAACGGCGATAATTCCGAGCACTACGATGGTTCCGCTGCCGCGCTGGTTCTCGCTCATTCAGCACCGCCTCCTTGCTCTTTAGGTACGGATGCGCGTGCCTGTTGCTCGATGCTTCCGAGGGTTCCGATGACGCCCGGTGCGCGGGTGGTGGCGACAACCGTCATCATGGTGCCGTCATCCATCACGTGCACGGCAAAATCAGAGTCGATGTCACCGGCTATTCTGCTGACGGTTTCTGCTGTTTCACCGCGTGCCGCCGCGCGGGCACCCAGCCGGGCTGATTCTTCGAGTTTGATTTGGGTGGCGCCCACGGCACAGGCGCCGAGCACCAGGGCGAGAATAAAAACAACAGCCGGTAGCATGAGCGCGAACTCTGCGGTGGTGGTACCGCTTTCGCGGTGGTCTTCTGACGATAGGCAGAAGTTGAGACGGGTATTTTCAGGGGTCATGGTGGTTCCTTGCTCGCGGGCTATCCGTATAAAAACCTAAAGCGCGCATCTACCTTTTCAAGAAATAACGCCGGTAGATGCACGCTTCAGGTTCACGGTGATTCTTCTTTACATACCGGTGCTCAAAGCGTTGCGCACAATGCCCATGAGTAGCTCGCGTACTTCGTCGGATTTCAAGATCACAACGAGCAGTCCGGCGAAGCCGACGGCAGCCAACATGACGATGCCGTACTCAGCGGTGGTCGCGCCTGCCTCCGGATCATGCACTAAGGCGTTGTGTTCCACGACGTCCCCTTCAAGAACGAGCTCTGAATCGTGCACTGAACGCTGGGCTGAGATTGGTTCGAGGTTCTGAAAATGTCCCACGGTGGTTCTCCTAAGATAAGACTGGTGTAAGTGAGGGGCCGCTGGGTGAAGCGGCTAATTCCAGAGTGCACCGGTGGCGCACGGCTGTACAGCAAAACCCAAAATCTGTGGATAAACCAGCCGTTTGTGAGGCCTGTGGATAACAATTTTCGCTATCCACAACCTCAATCTTCATCAAAAAGCCGGTTATCCACACTCGGTCACCGCCCGAGCATCGTGGGTATCAGCGACATCAGTACCGGCAAAACCCCCAGACAGATAAAGGCCGGCAAGGAACACACGCCCAACGGCACCACGAGTTTTACCGCTAGCTTGGCAGCGGATTGTTCTGCCCGTCGAAACTCGGTGCGACGCGCCCTAGCGGCTGCCGCACGGAGAATATCGGCGCTCGGCGCACCGGCAACAGTCACCACAGCCAGCGTGTCTTTAAGCTGCACCATGGCAGGATCAAGCGCGGTCGCATCCGCCCACGCCCACGCGTCCTTCCAGGGCAGACCGGCAGAAAGACGCTGAGAAACCGCCTTCAATACTGCACTGTGCGCGGTGTCTACCTCAGCCAGATGCATCAACGATGCGCTCAGGGACAACCCGGTTTCTTGCAGAGTGGCGATCAGTTCTAGCAGTAGAGAAGCATCGAGCCCTAAGCCACTTTCGGCAGTCGACAGCCCCATAGCAGCGCCCTTAGGCTCAGAATCGGCGCGCTGTCGCAGACGCCGCAGCATCACCAGCGCACCGGCGGCACATAAACAGCAACTAAAGAAAATAATCAGTAGGGTATCCACCGGTTACAGCTCCATTTTCTCGGCGCAGGTCACAAGCCGAGTGGTCCATTTTCTGCCGTAGAGCGCCAGACCAATTCCGAGAATTCCCACGAGCGCACCGGGTATTGATCCGAAGAGCAGTCCCAGAGGGTTCGTTCCCATGAGAACGCCCAGGCCAAGCCCCAGTAAGGGTAACCACGAGAGGATGCTCCCGGTTGCTTTAGGTCCGGCAAGCGCAGAGGTTCGAGCTTCGAAAGCATCCATGTCGTTCTCGCAGTGCGCGGCGTAGTGTTCTAGAAGGGTTACGAGCGCAGCACCCGTAGAATCGCTGATCTGCCAGCAGGCCAACAACTGGTGCGCTCGGTCAGCGGAGTGCTCGCGTGTGAAGGTGCAACTGCGCTCTATACCTGTCAAGGAGTGCCCTACCCGAAGCCGTGAGAGGCAGGCGCGAAGGAGCAACCGTTGGTCATTGCGTGCTCGTACTACGGCTAAGGGATCTGAAAAATCGTGTCTCTCATCGATTTCTGAATCGTAGTCCGCCACAAGGTATTCAAAGGCGGTGCGGACGTTGCATCCGGCACGAAGCAGGGCGGCGAGTTGCCAGATCAGGGCGGGCCAGAGTTCCATTTCGTCGCTGTGAGCGGTGCGTTCGAGGCGCAACTTAGCCCAGCGGTATCGAGTGGCGTCGCGAACAGTGTACAACCACCTGATGAGCTGAGCCAGCAACCCCACACCGTTGCTAGTGGTTTGACGCGTCATAGTGCTTGCTCCATTGCTTCGCGCAGGTGGATTCCGCCGGTGTGCCATTTGAGCCGCCCGGTCGTAGGGTTCACGCTGCAACAGGGCACGGTTTGTAGTTCGTGGTTGTTCAGCTCAAACCGTGAAATCTGCGTAATGATGCGGTGACCACCGACTTTTTGGCAGTGAATGACGTAGTCCAGGGCGGTGGCGGCCTGCAGCGAAGTAGCTTGCGGTGTCAGTCCTGCCAACGCTCCCATCGCGATGATGCGGGCGGGCGTCGCATCCGCCGAGTTCGCGTGCACGGTGGAGCCAGAACCGCTGTGTCCGGTGTTCATTGCCATGAGCAGGTCAATAATTTCAGCGCCGCGGCTTTCACCCAGAATCAGCCGGTCCGGGCCCATGCGAAGCGCCTGCTGAATCAGCATTTGTAGGGTGATGGCGCCGCGTCCTTCTGCGTTTGCTGCGCGGCTGGTGAGAGCTACAGTGTGTGCGTGAGCCGGCGCTAGTTCCGGTGAATCTTCAAGGGTGACCAGTCGTTCTTCTTCAGCGCATAACCCTAACAGGGCGTTGAGGAGTGTTGTTTTGCCACTGCCAGTACCACCGCTAATCACAAAATTAGCGCGGGTTTTCATCATTGAGATGAGCACCGGCATCAGCTGGGGGTTGCTGTGTGCTAACCACTGTTCGAGCGTCAGCCGCCTAGCGGGTTGAACGCGAATAGAGAGCACGGTATTCTCGCCCGCTACCGGCGGCAGCACAGCGTGGACGCGTTGGCCGCGTTCGGTCTGAACGTCATTAGCAGGAACCGATTCATCGAGCCGAGCACCGCACGAGGTCACTAGCCGGGTTGCCAGCGAGCGCACCGCGTCCTCATGATCGAATTGCAGGTCGGTTTTGTGCATGCCGAAGCTACCGTCCACCCATACGTCTGCCGGTGAGTTGACGTAGATGTCGGTAATCCCGTCAAGCTCCAGTAGGGGTTCTAGTGGCCCTAGCCCCTCAAGGTGCGCGGCGATTATTTTCTGTACGTCATGCTTCTGTTCAGGTGTGAGATCTGCGTGTTCTTCTTCAAGAAGTCGAGCGCAACTTTCAGTGGAGAACTCCGCCGATGCCAGCAAAGAAGCGTCCATGATGGCGCGAGCAATGCCAGCAGTATCAACTTCGTTCGATGGTGCCCGGTAAGCGGCGGGGGGTTCAGCAACGTCAAAGACCTCCGCGGTGTGCAGCTGGTCCTCATCAGGTTGAGTATCAGAGGCCTCTGGTTGTTGAGGCGACCTCTGATACCTTGCGCTGTCTTTGAGTCCCGTTGAAAATTTCGGCGGGTACTTACCGGCTAGCTGAAAAAGAGTCGGTGGGGTCTGCGCACGCGTCGTGGCATCAGGTTCAACTGCTTCGTCATCGAACCGAGGTAAGGACGCGGGTGAGATAGTGGCGTTGGGATGGTTCATGCTTGCCATTGCACCAGATTTTCAGCGGCACACAACCGTGTGCTCTCAAACCTGTGGATAACTGCTCTCAAACAGCGAAGATGTCCACATTGAGCGGTTATATGGTTCTCATGGTGCGTCATAAACCGCCATAATGAGGGTATGTACATTGTGATTGCTCCCCGCCCTGCTCACGGCACGAACGCGCCTGAGCAGTGGGATGCGATAACCTACGTACCCGGCGGTCAAGGTACTGAACGCAGTTTTACGCGTGAGCAACTGCCTGAGTTTATCAAGCTGGTCATGAGCAAGAACCGCTCTCAAATTATCCGGTGGACGTGGGATCATACGAAGAATGTTTATCCCATGCTGTTGGATGCGGGGGTGAGTGTTGCCAGCTGCCACGACCTCTTTTTGGTGCAGCGTATTTTGCGCACGGCTGCCACGAGAGCGCAGAATAAGCTGTCTTACACACCGCAAGTCGTCTTAGCAGCATCCGAAGAACCTGCCGGGCACCTTCTGCCCTCTGCTCCGGCACCGGGGCAGGATTCTCTGTTCGAGACCCCCGATGAGAATAACGACCAGTCCCCTACAGCCCGCGAACTCATGGACGAGCTTCACGCGCAACTCCAAGCTATCGCGTCCGCGCCTGCGCCCGGTCGGCTTTCACTTCTGGCAGCCGCTGAATCGCAAGGCGCTCTCATTGCCGCTGAGATGAAGCACTGGGGAATGCCGTGGAACAAGAGCGTGCACGAGTCGATGCTGGCGCAAAAGCTTGGCCCTCGTCCGGCTGCCTATGAGCGTCCCTATGAATTACAAAAATTAGCGGCTGTTATCAGCCAACGCCTGGGCGCGCCCAACCTCAACCCTGATTCTCCTGCGCACCTGCTCAAAGCCATGCAAAATGCTGGCATGCGCGTGGGTTCCACCCGCAAGTGGGAGTTGCTCAGCTGGGTGGAACAGGCACCTCACCAAGAAGAACGGTATCGACGAGAAGAAATCGTCACCCCTATTCTGGAGTATAAGAAGCTCTACCGGCTCTTCACCGCCAACGGCTGGGCATGGCTCGATGCGTGGGTGCACAATGACCGTTTCTACCCCGCCTACGAGGTGGGCACAGCCGCAACCGGCAGATGGGGTGCGCACGGCGGCGGTGCCATGCAGATTCCCAAGGACGTTCGCCACGCAGTGCAAGCTGAGGACGGTATGCGCCTGATTGTCGCCGACGCGGCGCAGGTTGAGCCGCGCATCCTTGCCGCGATGAGCGGGGATCGCGCTCTTGCTATCGCCGCCCGTGGAACCGACCTGTACGCGGGCATTGCTGAAATTGGTGAGCGCACTGGCTCGCCGCTGGCGAGTAGGTCTGCGGCAAAAATTGTGATGCTCGGTGCTATGTACGGCGCGACCACAGGTGATTCGGGCAAGCTGCTGCCCCACTTCCGCAAGCTCTTTCCGCAGGCTATGCAGTTCACCGAGGACGCGGCGGCTATCGGTGAGCGCGGCGGGCAGGTGATCACGCACTTGGGCAGAACCTCGCCTGCGCCGGATACCGCCTGGTTTGAGACGCAGCGCGATGTGTTCACTGCCGAAGCGGAGCGGCGGGCGAAGACATTGGCGCGCTCGCAGGGGCGGTTTACCCGCAATTTTGTGGTGCAGGGAACCGCCGCGGAGTGGGCACTGTGTTGGATGGGTCAGATTCGCAAGCGCCTAAGGAGCGAAAAACTTTTTGGGTTCCCGTTGAAAACTCACCTCGTCTACTTTTTACATGATGAGGTCATGCTTTACGGCCCGGAACGCGAGACCAAGCTGTGCGAGCGCATCGTCAAAGAATCAGCAGAAACCGCCGCGCGTATGCTCTTCGGAGAGATTCCGGTGGATTTTCCCGTGAGCATCGTGGTGACCGATAACTATGCGAAAGCTAAGTAAAGTAGAACGCTAAATCGGCGCCGCCTCGCTTCGCGTCCTATCCCACTCCTGCGACCAACCCAGCGCGTCCAGCACGCGGTCGAGAATAACGCCGGTAAAACCCCAAATGCGGAAGGTTTCGCCGTCTTGCGAAACATCAAAAGCCGGGGACTTATGTTTCACTCCCCCGCGCTCAACCGTTACGTACAGGCGGTGAGCGGGATCGACGAGGTCGGCCACCGGAACACGCAACACCAGCGATGATTCATCGCGATCAACCACATCAACATCACTGGGTTTAGTCCACCAGCCAATAACGGGGCTTACCTCAAAGTTAGAAACAGGCAGCGGCACATCCTTGATAGCGCCCAAAACCTCCACTCCGGCAGGGTCCAGCCCGGTTTCTTCAACAGCCTCCCGCAAAGCCGCAATATGCGATACGGGCACGCCCTGCGCTTTCACCTGCTCATAATCCTCAGGGTCAACCTTGCCGCCAGGGAAAGCCGGCTGCCCCGCATGCGAACGCAAGGACGCGGCACGCACCAAAATCAGCACATCCAAGAAAGCGCCGACGCTCTCAGGGCAGTCCGTGCTCTGCGCAGGCTGAGAATCCAGCGCGCCAAACAAAATCAGAACAGCCGCCCTCTTACTCAACGCGGGATCAACCTCGCCGACTTTCCAGCGCTCGCGATCCGAGAAATCAGTGACATCATTCTGAACAAGTTTCAGCAGGTCAGCACGTGCTTGATTTAAAATCTGCTGCTTAGTTTTAGGCGCCAAGAGGGTACCCTTCTGCTTGCAATTGACGGCGGCTAGCACCCTGCACGAATTTCAGGTGCAGGTCTTCGCGTCCCGGCGCCATCTCGTACTTCATAAGTTTTCGAGCCTTAGCCTCATCGGTTTCCCCCGCACCGTATGAGGGGCACAAATCGGCAATAGGGCACACGCCGCAGGCAGGTTTGCGGGAGTGGCAGATGCGACGACCGTGGTAGATCAGGCGGTGAGAAAGCATCGTCCAGTCTTTGGGTTCAAAAAGCTGAGCGACGTCGCGCTCCACCTTCACGGGGTCTTCTTCGCGCGTCATTCCCAGACGGCGGGCTAGGCGGCCAAAATGAGTATCAACGGTGAGTCCCGGAACATCAAAGGCGTTACCCAGCACCACGTTGGCGGTCTTGCGCCCTACCCCCGCAAGCTTGATGAGCTCCTCAAAGGTTGAAGGCACCTCACCGTCAAACTCGTCAACAAGCTGCCCTGCAAGGTTCCTGATGGAGCGGGTTTTAGCGCGGTAAAACCCGAGGGGCTGAATCAAATCTTCAACGTCCTCCGCCCTCGCCTGCGCCAAATCTTCCGATGTGGGATAGCGGCGAAAGAGCGTGGGCGTTACCGAGTTGACGCGCACATCGGTAGTTTGTGCAGAGAGCACCGTGGCAACCAGTAGTTGGTAGGGGCTCTCAAAATCTAGTTCAGCAACGGCGTACGGGTAGGTCTCCCCCAAAATCGTATTGGCTTTACGCACGCGTCGTTTAAGACCGATCTCGGTTTCACCATTTTTCTCGCGTCGCGCTTTCGCCTGCGCCGCTTTGAAGGGCGGGATCACGCGAATTTCAAGCAGTTTTCTGTCGTCGCTTGTCAGTGCGGACGCGGGATGTGAGGGAGAGTTTGCCATGGTTCAACATTACCCGGGGACGATGCTGAGCGACGCACATTTGCAGGCTGACGTGAGTCAATGCGCTCCTGGCGTAAGAGGTTCGGTCGCCAGCTTGCACCTCACCTTTTTGTGCAACACGCCTCGTAACACTATGACACACGACACTATTTTCTCTAAGGTAGTCACAGAAGTTTATCGTGACGCACATCATAAAGACGCGTCCTCTCACCACGAAAGGGAGATCAATGGCTGATACCCCGCAGACTTTTGCACCCAGCGAAGAATTTTCAGCACAGGCGAATGCAACCGCAGCGCTCTACGACGAGGCAACCGAAAAAGGCACCGAGTTTTGGGCTGAGCAGGCTCGCGAGCTTTTGACCTGGTCAAAGCCCTTTACCGAAACTCTCGACTGGTCAAACCCGCCTTTTGCCAAGTGGTTTGCCGACGGCGAGCTCAACGCCTGCTACAACGCCGTAGACCGTCACGTTGAAGCCGGCAACGGCGACCGCATCGCTATCCACTTTGAGGGCGAGCCCGGCGACACCAAAACCTACACCTACGCACAGCTCAAGGACGAGGTTTCCCGCGCAGCCAACGCATTTGAGGCTTTGGGCGTGACCAAGGGCGACCGCGTTGCCGTCTACCTGCCCATGATTTCAGAGGCTGTTATCACCATGCTGGCGTGCGCTCGCATCGGCGCTGTTCACTCCGTTATTTTCGGCGGTTTCTCAGCAGATGCTGTGCGCTCACGTGTTGAAGATGGCCAGGCTAAGTTGTTGGTCACCGCCGACGGTTCCTTCCGCCGCGGCAAGCCCTCTATGCTCAAGCCCGCTGTTGACAAGGCACTGTCCGGTGAGAACACCGTGCAGAACGTTGTTGTGGTCAAGCGCAACGGCGAAGACATTGACTGGGTTGAAGGACGCGATGTCTGGTGGCAGGAGGTTCTCGAGGCTGCTTCAACCGAGCACACCCCGAGCGTTCAGAACGCTGAAGACCCGCTGTTCATTCTCTACACCTCGGGTACCACCGGTAAGCCCAAGGGCATTTTGCACACCACCGGCGGCTACCTGACTCAGGGCGCATACACCCACAAGAACGTCTTTGACCTCAAGCCCGAAACCGACGTGTACTGGTGCACCGCAGACGTCGGTTGGGTCACCGGCCACTCCTACGTTGCTTACGCACCGCTGGTTAATGGCGCTACCCAGGTCATTTACGAAGGCACCCCTGATTCCCCGCACCGCGGACGCTTCTGGGAGATTGTTCAGAAGTACGGCGTCACCATTCTCTACACCTCGCCGACTGCTATCCGCACCATGATGAAGTGGGGCGAAGACATTCCCGCCGAATACGATCTCTCATCACTTCGCGTGCTGGGCACCGTGGGCGAGGCCATCAACCCCGAGGCATGGACCTGGTTCCACCGCGTCATCGGTGGCGGCAAGTGCCCCATTGTTGACACCTGGTGGCAGACCGAAACCGGCGCCATCATGATTTCTCAGCTCCCCGGCGTCACCGTTGCTAAACCCGGTTCAGCGCAGCAGCCACTGCCCGGCATCAAGGTTGATGTGGTGGACGATTTGGGCGAGACCCTCGGCAATGAGCAGTCCGGCTTCCTAGTGGTACGTGAGCCGTGGCCGTCTATGGTTCGCACCATTTGGGGCGACGATGATCGCTTTGTTGACACCTACTGGTCACGTTTTGACTCCATGTACTTTGCAGGTGACGGCGCTAAGCGCGATGCAGACGGCGACGTGTGGGTTCTGGGACGCGTGGACGACGTCATGAACGTCTCTGGTCACCGCCTCTCAACCCCCGAAATTGAGTCCGCTTTGGTATCGCATCCGAAGGTTGCTGAGGCTGCAGTTGTTGGTGCGCCCGATGAGACCACCGGCCAGGCTGTTATTGCTTTCGTCATCCTGTCTGATGAGGCTGTCTCAGAAGGCTACGACGAAGCTACCCTGCCCGAAGACATCCGTGCTCACGTGGGCGTTGAAATCTCACCGATTGCAAAGCCCAAGAAGGTTCTCATTGTGCCCGAGCTACCTAAGACTCGCTCCGGCAAGATCATGCGTCGTCTGCTCAAGGACGTTGCAGAGAACCGTCCCGTAGGTGACGTCACCACCCTGGCTGATTCATCAGTCATGGACGTCATCGTCGAAAAGTACAAGGCATAGACCCTGCGCTTTTCCCCAAGATTTCACCCTGCCTCTAGTGATTGAAAAGTTTGTGGTGAGCTTTCTAATCCACGCACGGTGAACCATGAAGATGCCCGGTAGCAACAAGGCTACCGGGCATCTTTGCTATTGATTGTTTTTTGGTGAAAACTTGAGGCTATGGCACGCACTATTTTTGTACTTAACGGCCCCAACCTTAATTTGCTGGGGCATCGCAAGCCCGAAATTTACGGCTCCACAACCTTGAGCGACATTGAGCAGCAGGTTCGTGAGCGTGCGTCCTCTCACGGTTTTGAGATTGAGTTTTTTCAGTCAAACCATGAAGGCGCGTTGGTCGATGAAATTCAACGAGCCCGTACGCAGGCTTGCGCCATGATCATCAACCCTGCTGCGTACACGCACACTTCTGTTGCTCTCCACGACGCTTTAGAAGCCGGTGAGCTACCCGTAGTTGAGGTGCACCTGTCGAACATTCACAAGCGTGAGGTGTTCCGCCACCACTCATTTGTATCGCCGCAGGCAACCGCGATTATCGCTGGTGCCGGAGCGTTTGGCTACACTATGGCGGTAGATTTCCTAGCGCAACACCTCGCCTAGCGAACAGCTACCTAGTGAGCGGGGCACTGGCCGGTATCGACAGGCTGGGTAAGACCTTGAGCAGCGGTCAGAGCATCACTGATAACCGATGCAGGAATTGCGTACCCGCTCTCGCCCTCGGTTGACTTCGCGAAGATTTGCGCCACGACTGCACCGTTTTCATCGAGCACTGGCCCACCAGAGTTTCCCTGCTCAACGTGAGCAGCTAGCTGGTAGACCAGTCGCGAGGGGTTCTCCCTGCCGGTTGTCGAGTCAACGGTACGGCTGTAGCCAAGACCCTGAACGGTGGCAGGACGCGCATCAAACGGACCGCCCGCCGGGTAACCCATGAACGAGACGTCCGTACCCGAGGCGACCTCCTGACCAAGGGGCAAAGGCGTCAGCGAGAAATCTTCATTGATGCGAATAAAGGCAATGTCCTGAGCCTGGTTCGCGTACACCACAGTGCCCTGGTACGTATTGCCCTCACGATCTTGCACCACGGGCTCAGTGACGCCAGCTACAACGTGTGCGTTGGTGGCGACAAGCGCATCATCAATCACAAAGCCGGAACCTTCAGAAGTGTAGCCGCACTGTTCGGCAGCACCCAGAATCTGCACCACCGACTGCGACGCTTGCTCAAGTGCCGCGTTCTCTAGCTGCTGTGTAGGTGCCTGGGCCTGCGGATACATCAAAGATGTAATTTCAGGAATACGGGCATCGGTCAACACATCGTTACGCACGCCGTTAATAGTGTTCTTCCAACTCTGCGGAACGTTGCGTTCAAGGGTGCTCACGATTTTTGAATCGCTCAACGCGTGGGACACCGCGGGCATCCCCAGCGGTTTGAGCGTCAGTGAAAGAACCACGATTAACAAAACCGCAATCACAAAATTGAGAAGTCCGCCCAGCAGTCGTTCCACCGTCTTCAAGGGCGTACGATCGCTGACCGAACGCATCCAGCGTCCCACTAAAAAGCCCAGCCACTGCCCCAGACTCAAACACACAATCACCGCGATAACAATGGCAAAGATATACCAGTTATCCGGCACCTGCGTAGCCGCCCAAGGCGCCACAATAACAGCCGCCGCTACACCAGCAATAAAGCCAGCAAGAGTTCCCAGAGAAATAAAGAACCCCTTGCTAATACCGGAAATAACGTACAGCAAAATCACGATGGCGAGCACAGCATCAAGCAGAGTAAATTGTTGTAGCATACAGCTCCCGGGTAAGGTATCTACAGCAACAGGCAGCTACACACTACATCGTTCCTAAGATACGTAGAGATGAAATTTCATACTAAGCCGAATCACTCCAAAAAGTGAGGGTAACGAAGAAAAATTCAGTGCGCTCTTAGGCAAATATCAGGTTACGAGTGATGTATCTAGCCTCAATTTGATGTAGGCTCGATAGTAGTTGAATATGTCACAAAGATTTTTAGTGGTAGGTGGCTACGAGGTTTAGCTGAACCACGCGTACCATTTACACAGTTTTTCAAACACACTGAAATTGATTTAAGGAGAACAATGGATATTGAAGTACTGCGTCGCGCACCGCTGTTCGCACAGCTCGATGACGAAGCATTTGCAGCTTTGACCGAAGACATTACCGAGGTTGATTTGACCCGCGGCGCAACCCTTTTCTACGAAGGCGATCCCGGCGATCAGCTCTACTTCGTCGTCTCAGGCAAGATCAAGCTCGGCCGCACCGCATCGGACGGACGCGAGAACCTCGTTGCTATTCTCGGCCCCGGCGAAATCTTCGGTGAAATGGCTCTGTTCGATCCTTCACCGCGTTCAACCAGCGCAACCGCTGTGTCAGAAACCCGTCTGGCTGGTGTAAAGCACGAGTCACTGCGCAAGGCAATGGAGAAGTCACCGAGCATCTCAGCTCAGGTTCTCCAGGCTCTTGCTCGCCGCCTGCGCCGCACCAACGAAAACCTCGCAGACCTGGTCTTCTCAGACGTTCCCGGTCGCGTTGCAAAGGCACTGCTCGACTTGGCTGACCGCTTCGGTCGCCCCGCAACCGACGGTGTTCTCGTTGCACACGAACTGACTCAGGAAGAGCTGGCTCAGCTGGTTGGCGCATCACGCGAAACCGTGAACAAGGCTCTTGCTGAATTCGTTTCACGCGGCTGGATTCGCTTGGAAGCACGCGCGGTCGTTATTCTCGACCTGCAGCGTCTGCGCAACCGCTCACGCTAAGCATAAGCTAGCGCATCAGCGCATAGTTTTAAATGCCGAGAGGGGGGCGGAGAAGACTTCAAGTCTTCTCCGCCCCCTCGGTCTTTTCAGCTTGCAAGAATTCCCTTGAGAGTGAACCTGTTTTACTCGCTAGGAACAACCGCAGCCGTTGCAGGGAATGTTCGCGTGGACCGCGCGTCCTGCACACCTGGCTCGCTAAAAGACAGGTAGCACTTACCGTTGGCTGCCATCTTGGTCTCCGGTTTCTTGAGATCAATGACGCGTTTCTTAGACAGGAAGGCAATGGCGCTCGGAGCTTTAGCAATGGATTCCAAAACGCACAGGACGCCCGGGTTCACTAGCTCTTCCAAGGTCTTGCCAACGGTGTCGGGCTGACCGATTGCGTCACCCAGTTCTGTGGTTGCACGGTGATCCAAAAGTTCCTGCGCTGAAAGCCACTGCCCCCAAATGCCCTTGCCTTCAAGTAGCGTAGGATTTTGTCCAACCGGCACAGCGGCAGCGAAGTAGTGAACATCGTAGCGCTTGTGGAAGTAATCCGGTGACTGCCAACGGGCAATAGGCTTGAGCAAATCGGCACGCAACTTGAGATTACGCTTGCTCAAAAAGTCGTTGAAGTCCTTGCTTTGACTAGCAATAGCCACGCGAGAACTCATGTTCTCGTGAGTATTGAGAGTCTCGACAGTACTGGTGTCATCAACACCTGCCAGAAGCAAACCGGTTTCTTCAAAGACCTCACGGATAGCAGCGGTGACAGCTGCGCGCGCAGTCTTTGGATTATGCTCGCCGAATTTCTCAGCCCACTGAGTCTCACTCGGGCCAACCCAGGGCTGCATATTCGCATCGTCGTAAATAGCAAGACCACCGGGGAACGCAACGCGTCCCATCGGCGACTTACAGCGGTAGGTCATGTACGTCTCAACGCCGTTAGAGCCATCGCGCACAAAAATGACGATAGCCGCCGGCTTAGAGTTACACACCACCTCAGCGCCCTCTTCAATCCACGAACGAGCAGAATCCTGCTGCGACTCAGGAATAGAGTAGTGGCGTTCAGCCTGCGCACCGCGCGGGCTCAGCTTAGTCTCTTTACGCGGACGCACCGTCTTCAGCGCACCGGTGTAGAGGGCGGGGTTAGACATACTCAACGATGATTTCTACCTCAACCGGTGAATCCAGCGGTAGTACCGGAACACCAACAGCGCTGCGAGCATGACGACCAGCATCGCCAAAAACATCACCCAACAGCTCAGAAGCACCGTTAATAACGGCGGGCTGGGCGGTAAATGAAGGATCTGAAGACACAAAACCTACAACCTTAACCACCTTGGTCACGCGGTCAAGATCGCCAATAACAGACTTAACAGCAGCCAACGCATTCAGCGCAGAGATAGCGGCGTACTTTTTAGCGTCCTCAGGGCTCACAAAGCCCTCGCCCTCATTGACCTTACCGGTTTCAGGCAACGCGCCTTCAACGAAAGGCAACTGACCGGAGGTGTACACGTAGTTACCGCTAGTAACAGCAGGAACATACGACGCGACGGGGGCAGCAACCTCAGGAAGGGTAAACCCTAATTCTGCGAGGCGGTTTTCAACGCGATTTACACTCATGATTGAGACTTCTTTACAAAGAGATACAAGTATGTGCAGGGGTAAATAACGACCGAACCCTCACTGATCGGTGAGGCTTCGGCCGTTATCGGTTATAAGATTATTTAGCTTTTCTTACGCTTAAAGTATGCAATCGGGTTGCCCTGAGTCGGTGCGACCATATTGCCGGCAGGCGCGCTACCAGCTGCAGCAGGCGCACCGGGAAGCACGGTTACGAGCTCCCAGCCGTCTTCACCCCAGCTATCGAGGATCTGCTTAGTCGCGTGAATCATCAAGGGCACAGTTGCGTATTCCCATTTATCCATGTGCACTAGCCTAGTGCATCAGACGGGTGTTTCTCACAGTCCATCTCAAGATTGTGGCTAAATGAACTTTAGTTTTTAAGGCGCAATCTCAACAGTGCGAGTTGAAACACCCCTATTTTGAGCTTTCGTGAAACTTTTTACGCTTTGATTTTCAGGTTGGGCTTGTAAACTAAAGCAATGGCCTCATCCAAGAATGCTCGTAAAAAGCGCAAGCCCAGTGATTTTCTGCAATTCCTTGCACTGTCAATTATTGCTGGCTTTGTAACTGCTGGACTGTTGGTGCCGCCAACGGCAGCCGCTGGTATTGCAGCAACTTCTTCTATTAACTGGTTTAAGGGACTGCCAGACAACATGTCAGACGGTCCTTTGTCTAAGCCCTCCACCTTGTACGCGAACGACGGTAAGACCAAACTGGCTACCTTCTACTCGCAGAACCGTACTGAAGTTCCGCTGAACAAGATTTCGCAGAACATGCAGGACGCGATTATTGCGGTGGAAGACCGTACCTTCTACGATCACGGCGCAGTCTCACCGATTGGTATTGCGCGTGCTCTCGTCAATAACTTTATGCGTCCCGGTAACCGTCAGGGCGCGTCCACCCTCACCCAGCAGTACGTCAACAACCTCTTGATCGACGCCGCTGAACAGTCAGGTGGCGACGCGAACGCAACCATCGGTGCAAACAAGGGCTACATCGACAAAATCATGGAAATGAAGCTTGCGATTTCTATGGAAGAAAACAAGTCGAAAGACGAGATTCTTGAGGGCTACCTCAACGTCGTTAACCTCGGTGGCACCAACTACGGTGTTGAAGCTGCATCGCAGTACTACTGGGGTATTCCCGCGTCCAAGCTCAACCCTGCTCAGGCGGCTACCCTCGCAGGCATGGTTCAGGCACCTAACCTGTACCGCCCCGATGTTAACCCCGAGTACTCCAAAGAACGTCGCAACGTTGTTCTTGGCACCATGCTTCGCGACGGCAAAATTACTCAGGCTGAATACGATGACGCCGTGAATTCAGAGCTCGATCTCGATATTCATGAGACCGACAGCGGCTGTTCAGCAGCGGGCGATAACGCATACTTCTGTAACTACGCGATGACCAAGCTGTACCAGGATGAGAGCTTCGGTGCTACTTACGAAGACCGCGTAGCTAACATCTACCGCGGTGGCTACAAGATTGTTTCCACCCTCGATATGAACGCGCAGAAGTCAGCTAAGAACGTTGTTGAAGCAACTCAGCCCTCCACCAACAACCCCGACGACGTTAACACCTCCTTGGTTTCAGTAGAACCCAAGAACGGTAGCGTTGTGGCAATGGCTCAGAACTCCAACTACGGTGATGCTCAGGACGACAACTCCACCTCGCTGTATAACTACAACGTCAATGCCGCTGATGGTGGTACCGCTGGCTTCCAGCCCGGTTCAACCTTCAAGCCCGTTGTTTTGGCTCAGTGGATTAACTCCGGCAAGTCCGTCAACCAGGTCATCGACGGCACCCGCTTGAACTACCCCGCTGATACCCGTTGGAGCGCTCGATGCCTCGACGGCGGTGCCTACTACTACAACGAGAAGCCTCAGGGCTGGACCTTCCAAAACGCTGAAGGCGGCTACCAGCAGTGGGGCACCGTAGCGTTCGGTCTGAAGAACTCAATTAACTCCTTCTTGTACAGCATGGTCAACCAGCTTGACCTCTGCGACATTCAAGACATGGCAGGCAAACTGCAAATCAAGGACTACCAGGGTAACGTGGCATACCGCCCCAACCAGCTGGCGTCCAACATCGGTTCTGTAGAAGTCGCGCCCCTGACTATGGCGTCCGCTTACGCTACCTTCGCTAACGAGGGTAAGTACTGCGAACCCCGTTCAACCACCAAGGTGCTTGACCGCAAGGGCGACGTGAAAAAGGAATACAAGCCCGATTGTTCGCAGGCCATTTCTAAGGACGTTGCGAACGGTGTGAGCTACGTGCTCAAGCAGGTTCTGGTCGATGGCTCCGGCTACCAGCGCGGCATCGGCTTGCCCGACGCATCCGCTGCGAAGACCGGTACTACCGATAACTCAACCCAGACCTGGACTGTTGGCTACACCAAGGGTCTAGCAACCGCCTCATGGGTTGGTAACTTGGCTCAGGGTTCACGTTCACTGAACAACCTGTCCATCAATGGCCAGTCTCGTGATTATGTTGACGGTGCTACCTACGCAGGTAAGCAGTGGCAGACCTTCATGCAAGAAACTGCTCGCCGTTACAATACCGATCAGTTCGCTCAGCCACCGGCTAACGTGACTAACTAAAGGTTGAATAATTTTATGAAGACCTCTTCTTCATCGACTGTGGCAGCGTCTGCCGCAACTCTCGCAAAGGTAACCGGTTCGGTTGCCGCCGCGGGTGTTGTGGCGGGGGCTGCCACAGCCGCATATGCTCATTTTTACGAACTCAACAACTTCAAGGTTCGCCACGAGACCCTGCCCGTTCTCCCGGCGGGAACTCCGGACTTCACGATTTTGCATATCTCGGATATGCACATGATTCCCGGGCAAACTAAGAAGCACAATTTCATGCATTCGCTGGCTGCGATCCAACCCGACCTCGTGATTAACACCGGCGATAATCTCTCGCACATGGGTGCGCTCCCCTCACTGGTGGATGCGCTCGACCCGCTCTTTGATTTCCCCGGCGTATACGTACCCGGCTCAAACTGCTACTTCGCCCCCGAGCTGAAGAATCCCTTGCGCTACTTCAAAGGCCCCTCAAAACGCGGTCCAGAAGAAGAACCGCAGGCACTGCCCACGCAGAAGATGCACGACGCCTTCAACGCGCGCGGCTGGATTGATTTGATTAACCGCTATGAGACCCTATCCATCAACGGACTGCGCCTTGAGTTCTCGGGTGTCGACGATCCGCACATCGGGTACGACGAGCATCCGGGTTTCGCGCCTTCCGCTACGCAGATTACTGATGAGCCGTCCGTGCGTTTAGGTGTGGCTCACGCTCCCTACCTGCGTACACTCAATGCATTTGTAGACGACGGCGCACAGGCAATTTTTGCCGGTCACACGCACGGTGGTCAGGTCTGCCTACCCGGCGGACGCGCACTGGTATCTAACTGCGATATTGAGCCGTCACGCGCTAAGGGCGTTAGCCTGCAAAACGGTGTTCCCGTTCAGATTTCTGCGGGGCTGGGAACCTCACGTTACGCGGCGGTGCGCCTCTTCTGCCCGCCCGAAGCAATCGTGGTGACACTGACGGCAAGCGATAAGTAGTCTCTAGATAATAGGTCTTGAATCAGAGTCGGACGCACTTTGCCAGCACCCTATAAACGCCAACCGACGTCAGCTGGCTGCAGTTGCGTCCGGCCCTGTCCCGACTAACTTTCGCTTTCCCATCTATCTGTTCTTCAAAGTGCAACAGGTTTATATGACCTGTTGCACTTTTTTGTTTCCGTCCGGGTATATTTTAGAAACATGAGCCTTATCCGAAGTCGCCGTGTGCCCGTTCCGCCTCCATTAGAGAACGACACCACGGCTGACGTCGGGCTCTGGCAATATATGAGGCCTATTCGCGCCAAATGGCTACTAGGTGTTCTCGTGGCTATTTCTTCGACTTCGGTAGCGCTCTCCATTCCGCAGGTGCTGGCGTGGGTCATCGACCACCTCGTCGGCTCAGATTCCCCTAGCCGCAGGCAGGTTCTGCTGGGTGGCGCCATCATGATTGCGCTAGGTCTTCTTCAATCCGGGCTCATGTTCCTGCGCCGCATGCTGATTATTGACACCTCCACGACTGTTGAGATGACCATGCGCATGCGTCTTTTCGATCAGCTGATGCGACTGCCGCTTTCATTTCACGATGCCTGGGGCTCTGGCCAGCTGCTGACCCGTTCAACCTCTGACCTTGCCCTAATTCGCCGCTGGGTCTCCTTTGGATCAGTCCAAGCGATCACCTCTGGCGCTGCCCTCTGTGTAGGTATCTTCTACCTCTCCCACGGTTCGGGATTACTGGCGCTGATCTTTCTTGCTTCTGTGCCCGTTACTCTCGTTGTTCTGTGGCGTTTTCAGAAGAAGATGAAGGCTCTGACCCGAAAATCCCAGCAGCAGTCCGGCGACCTTGCCACCAAAGTTGAAGAATCAGTTCAGGGTATTCGCGTACTCAAGGCTCTGGGGCAGGGTTCTAACGCGCTCGACAGGTTCAAAACCGGGGCTGCTGAGCTCATGGATACCGAAATGGCACGTTCCCGTGCTCAGGGCTCAACCTTCGTGGCGACGTCCACCATTACCGCTATCACCCTCGCTATTTCTCTCTGGGTAGGACTTCGCCAGGTTGCATCAGGGTCTTTGAGCGTGGGTGAGCTGACCGCTTTCTTCGCCACCATTGCCCTGCTTTCGCCCCACGTTGAGCGTGCCAGCCAGCTCATGGGCATGTGGTTGGACGCCCGCGTTGCGGTAGACCGTCACCGCGAAGTCATGAGCACTCCTGCAGGTGAAAATATAGTGCTGGTAAACGGTGCTACCGTGCCCGCAGTATCTTCTGGTGAGGCAGCATCCCTTACCTTTGAACACGCTACTTTTGCGTATGAGGACGCGGCAGCTCCGGTTCTTTCTGATATTTCGCTGGACGTGCGCCCTGGTGAGATTCTTGCACTGGTAGGTCCCACCGGTAGCGGTAAATCAACCCTTTTGCAGTTGCTCCCCCGGCTGTATGAGCTCGATTCTGGAAGCATTTTTCTGGACGAGCAAGACATCGCGCAGATGGATTTACCCGAGCTACGCTCAGCCATGAGCATTGCTTTTGAGGAGCCCGTGCTTTTCTCATCCTCTGTCAGAGATAACGTCTTGCTGGGAGTCAATCGCGAGCGCATGAGCGAGGCTGAACAGGAGCAGATTCTTCGTGATGCTCTGCGGGTTTCGTCTTCTGATTTTGCGGCTCAGTTGCCCGAGGGTGTAGATACTTTGATTGGTGAAGAGGGGCTTTCGCTATCTGGCGGTCAGCGGCAGCGTCTCTCGCTGGCTCGCGCCATCGCTGCGCACCCGCGCATCCTGCTTCTTGACGATCCGCTCTCAGCGCTGGATGTGCGCACCGAAGAAGCTGTAGTGAGCATGCTCAAAGAACATCTAAGGCACACCACGACTCTACTCACAGCCCACCGCCCGTCGACAGTGGCGTTGGCTGACCGCGTCGCCTTGCTCGAAAACGGAAAAATTACGGCTATTGGTACGCACCAGCAGATGATGCGCAATCCCAGCTATGCCCGGCTGATGATGCTGGATGAGCAGAAAGGCGAGGTGGCATAATGCCAAGGCACGCTCCCCCGCTAGCTGAAGACAAGGTAGACCTCAGCCCTGAAGAACAACGCGAAGTACGCGCACGGTCACTAAAGCTGTTGAAAGAAATACTGACACCCGTACGGTGGAGGATTCTGGCAACAGTGGTTCTCGTGGTTGTGGCAACGGCTATCAGCACATTCATGCCGCTTTTGCTCTCCTACGCTATTGACCACGCAGTGGCGCCATTAGTCAACGGCGATGCGTCACTGCTTGCACAGATGGCGCTACTGTACGTTGGGTTAGCTGTATGCGCCTCAATAACTACCTACGCTAACGTCGTTCTCACCACCTCAATTTCGCAAAAAGCGCTCTACGGCTTGAGAGCTCGCATGTTTGAGCATGCCCAAAAACTGCCCGTTGGTTTTCACGAAACCTACACGTCGGGAAGAGTAGTTTCACGTCTTACCTCAGACCTTGAAACGCTCAAATCCTTTCTTGATTCCGGTCTTTCGCAGCTGGCGTCAACCATTTTGAGCATGGTGTTTACGGCGGTTGCCCTTGTTCTGTTGGACTGGAAGTCTGGTCTTGCCCTGCTAGTGATGCTCATTCCTATCTGGTTCTTGACCGCGTGGTTTCGTCGACGCTCCGCCGTAGCTTTTCGCGCGCAACGCGTTGTCAACGCCCAGCTCATCGGCCGCTTCGTCGAAACGTTCACCGGCATCCGAGCGGTCAAGGCCTTCCGCTACGAATCAGTCTCGCGTGAACGTTACGGTGACATCGCCGAGGACTACCGTGTGAAGGTCATGGACGCCATCAAGCTTCTGGGCATCTATATGCCAACGCTCGGGGCTATCGGCAACGTGTATCTTGGCGTGGTGCTGACCATCGGCGGTTTCGCGGTTCTCAATGGCCACATGGAAGTTGGTGTTTTGCTGGCGCTTACCATCTACGCCACGCGCGTTTTTGAGCCAATTTTCTCGCTTTCAGATTTCTATAACCAGTTCCAGTCAGCGGTCTCTGCCCTCGAGAAGGTTTCTGGCTTCTTAGCCGAAGAACCGGGGGTTGCTGAACCCGCGCATCCGGTTGTACGCACCGCTGAGGCAGATGGCTCTGTGGTGTTCAAAGACGTCGAGTTCAGCTACATTTCAGGGCGCCCGGCCCTGCACCGCACTAACCTAGAGGTTCCCGCCGGGCAGCAGTTAGCGCTGGTGGGTAAGACAGGTGCGGGCAAATCTACTCTGGCTAAGCTGGTGGCGCGTTTCTACGACGTTTCCTCCGGCAAACTATTGTTGGACGGCGTGGACATCCGCGATCTCTCCGAAGAGCAGTTGCGCCGTGAGGTCGTGATGGTAACGCAGGAGGCCTTCCTCTTTTCAGGCACAGTTGCCGATAATATCCGCCTGGCTAGGCCTTCTGCCAGTGACAATGAAGTTCTTGAGGCAGCTAAAGCCGTTGGAGTACACGATTTCATCGCGCAGCTACCCGAGGGGTACGACACCGACCTCGCAACCCGCGGCGGACGCCTGTCATCCGGGCAGAGACAGCTGATTTCCTTTGCGCGTGCCTTCCTCGTAGACCCCACCGTGCTCGTCCTTGATGAGGCGACCGCGTCCCTCGATATACCTTCAGAGAAGCTGGTGCAGAGAGGACTAGCTCAGCTCTCGGCAGGTCGTACCACCATCATCATCGCCCACCGACTCTCAACAGTGTTGGATTCCGACCGAGTGCTGGTGGTTGATGAGGGCAGAATTATTGAGGATGGCTCCCCGACGGCTCTGGTGCAGAGCGGCGGGGTCTTTGCCGAGATGGTGAAGGCGTGGGATCAGGCGATGGGTAACTAGATCTGAGAGGTGACAGGACGGCAGACATATTCTTACCCGTCATTGCCACCCTATTTGTGATCTGCTTATCGTTAATAACAAAGCGCGAAAGCCGAGCAGAGAACAGGAAAGAATATGCCTTCCTCACAGCCCGTGACAGAATCTCAGCAAAAGGCCCTTGATGAGTTTAAAGCCATCATGGGAGCCGATAAGGTGCTCCACGCGGAGCATGCTACCCGCCCTTTCAGTAAAGGGTACCGTTTTGGTGGCGGTGCGCTGTTTGCGGTGCTCCGCCCCACGTCCCTGGTAGAAATCTGGAAAGCTCTGCAAGTCTGTCTTGAGCATGATTTCATGGTGATTCCGCAGGCATCAAACACCGGCCTCACCGGTGGTTCTGGCCCCGGCTTCCAAGATTATGACCGCCCCATCGTTCTGATTTCAACCCACCTGATTAATCGGGTGCATCTGATTAATAATGCGCAGGAAGCTATTTCTCTAGCCGGTACAACGCTGATTCAGCTCACCGATGCGCTGAAGCCGCACGAGCGCGAACCGCACTCGGTGATTGGTTCTACTTCTATTGGCGCATCCGTGATTGGCGGTATTGCCAATAATTCTGGTGGTAGTCAGATTCGCAAGGGCCCGGCGTTTACCCGTGAGGCTATTTATGCCCGGGTTAATGAGCAGGGTTCCCTAGAACTGGTGAACCACCTGGGTATTTCTCTGGGCGATGACCCTGAGGTAGCTCTCGACCGCCTGCAGCGCGGTGACTGGTCACCTGCTGATGTCACCGCAGCGCCGGAAGACAGCAAAGAGACCGAGTACGCCGAGTATCTGCGGCAGATTGAGCCCAGCCCGGCTCGCTACAATTCCAACCCTAAGTACCTCTTTGAAGCATCCGGTTCAGCGGGTAAAGTCATGGTCTTTGCGGTGCGCACCCGCACTTTCCCGCTCGAGAAGAGCCCCACCACGTTCTACATTGGCACTCATACACCCCGTGCTCTAGAAGAGATTCGCCGTCGTTTCTTGAGCGCTGATATGCCGCTACCCATTGCCGCTGAGTATATGGGACGCAGTGCTTTCGACCTAGCTGAAAAGTACGGCAAAGATACCTTCGTCTTCCTCAAGTACCTGAGCCCCGCCGTCCAAACCCGCATGTTTGCTTTCAAGACCTGGGCTAACGGAGTCTTTAGTAAGGTTCCGGGCGTCGGTCTCACCTTTGCGGATACGGTGTCTCAGTTTATTTTTGATCGCTTCCCGGCTCAGTTGCCCAAACGTCTGATGGACTACCGCAACCGTTTTGAGCACCACCTGATTCTGACGGTGAGTGATGCTCAGCGGGCTGAGAGCGAAGCTCTACTGAAGGACTTCTTTACCAGTGAGAAGAACCTGGGCGATTTCTTTATCTGCACTGCTGATGAGGAGAAGAGCGCTAACCTGAACCGCTTCGGTGCGGCAAGTGCTGCAACCCGTTATGCCGGGGTTAAGCGTAAGGAGCTGGGCGAGCTGATTCCTATTGATGTTGCCCTGTGCCGGGATGATTGGGATTGGTTAGAGACTCTGCCACCTGAGATTGCCGACCAGCTAGATGTGGCGGCTTATTACGGTCATTTCTTCTGTCACGTCATGCACCAGGATTATGTGGCGAAGAAGGGTGTCGATCCGCATAAGTTGCATGACGAGATCCAGGAGCTACTTGAAGCTCGCGGCGCCAAACTACCGGCAGAACACAACTACGGCAGGCTGTATCGTATGCCCGACGCGATGGTAGAGCACTTCAAACGCTTGGATCCCACTAACACCTTCAACGCGGGCATTGGCGGTACTTCACCGAAAAAGAATTGGGCTTAACCAGTCAGGTAAGTACATCGCAGGACGCCGACCAGCGCGAATTATCCGCCTGCGCGCCCTCTCAAAACACGCGCTGTTATCAGCCTCATTTTGCGTTTTCTGTGCCTCTAGCGTTACACTGGATGAGTTGCTTGCAGGGTTCTACCTGAAAAGTTAACACCGGGATGTGGCGCAGCTTGGTAGCGCGCGTCGTTCGGGACGACGAGGTCGCAGGTTCAAATCCTGTCATCCCGACCAGTCAAAAGCCCCGCTCACTGTTGTTAGTGAGCGGGGCTTTTGTGTGTTCTGACTTTGTGCAACGTACCCTCATTTTCTTTGTGTACGAAAGCGGTAGGAGCTTAGAACTGCTGTACCAAGTTCTGCACGCGAGCATGGATGTCGTCGCGGATCAGGTTCATGCGTTCTTCACCTTCGATGCCGCGCTCTGAAGGTTCGTCAGTTTCCCAACGTTCCACCTCAACGCCGTCAACCTCCGGCAACTGAGCACCACCTACCACAATGACACGTGTAGCAGCGCGCATAGCATCCTCGTTGAGTTGTGTAGGAGTGCCTGTACTCATATCTGCACCTATCTCAGCTAGGGACGCGGCGGCCTGCTGGTTCACAGGCTCGCCGACGCTAGCTTTCACGCCGGCAGATTCAACGGTAAACTTGCCCGGTGCTTCGTGCTCCAGCAGGGCGGCGGCCATTTGAGACTTGCCCTTGTTGGAATTGCAGACGAACAAGACAGTGGGTTTTGTTTCAGTCATGATTTTCTTCTTTCCAGAGAGTGGTGATGAAAGGTTGTGCAGTGGGTTCAATAGAGTAGTGCGCCCAGGTGCCTCGTTGTTCACGGTGTAAGACGCCTGCGTCCACCAGAATTTTCAGGTGGTGTGAGACAGTAGATTGTTTGAGACCGAGGGGCTCCACCAGGTCGCAAACGCAGACACTTTTTTCTGCGGATGAGTCGATAAAGTAGACAAGAGTGAGGCGCCGTTCATCGCCGAGTGCCTTGAGGAACTGCGCTGTTTTTCTAATAAGTTTCTGCGGAGGCTGGTTGGTCTGCGCCGGAGTACAGCAGTTTGAATCGGTCATAAACAACACTACTTTCCCTAATATTCCCTAAGGATTCCACATATATCGACAAACTTCAATATACAATAAAGACGGTATGTATCGAATTTTATCGATGAAAGAAGGTGCGCTGTGAGCACAGCTCCCACACACACCCGTCCGCACGGCACAGAGCAAGTCATGGCTAAGCTCTCCGTACTCGACCGCTTTTTGCCCGTATGGATCATCGCCGCCATGGTAGTAGGTCTATTTCTGGGACGTTTTGTCCCTGAGCTTTCCCAGGTTCTGGAATCCATCCAAATCGCCGGGGTCTCTCTGCCCATCGCTATTGGCTTGCTGATCATGATGTATCCAGTTCTCTCGAAAATTCGCTACTCACAAACCGGCGACGTCCTGACTGATAAAAAGCTCATGGTTACCTCATTGGTGATCAATTGGATTGTCGCCCCCGCCTTCATGTTTGCACTGGCATGGATTTTCTTACCGGATCTCCCCGAATACCGAACCGGGCTGATTATCGTGGGCCTAGCACGATGCATCGCGATGGTCCTCATCTGGAACGACCTAGCATGCGGTGACCGCGAGGCAGCAGCAGTACTCGTTGCCATCAACTCAATCTTTCAGGTTCTCGCCTACGGTGCATTGGGTTGGTTCTATCTTCAGATTCTGCCTCACTGGTTGGGTCTGCCCACTGCCAGCGCGGAATTCTCAATCACCTCCATCGTCCTTTCCGTACTGGTCTTCCTAGGCGTACCGTTGCTTCTGGGCTTCCTTTCCCGTCTGATTGGTGAAAAGACCAAGGGACTTGACTGGTACGAAACCAAATTCATCCCCACCGTTAGCCCCTGGGCACTATACGGTCTGCTGTTCACAATTGTGATTCTCTTTGCTCTTCAGGGTGAGGCAGTAACGTCTAACCCCATGGACGTTGTACGAGTAGCTATTCCACTCGTCCTTTACTTCTTAGTGACGTTTGTGGCGAGCATGATTCTCGGTGGAGCACTCAAACTGGGTTACGAGAAGACTACTACCCTGTCATTCACCGCATCCGGCAATAACTTCGAATTGGCAATTGCTGTTGCCATCGCAACCTTTGGTGCCAACAGTCCTCAAGCTCTTGCAGGCACTATCGGCCCTCTGGTTGAAGTCCCTGTGCTTGTGGCACTTGTCTATGTGGCACTGTGGGCTCGCAAGTTCTTCGCCCGTCAGAAAAATACTACTCGCGTCGAGGCATAAGCGCGCAACAACATCCACACAGCTTTGCTCTCTGCCTGTACATCAACAATCGGTGTTCGAAGCGAACCGCGTATGTAACAACTGAAGATACCGCACGCCAATAGGCCCCGCCTACCTCAACGGTAGACGAGGCCTTGTGCGTGGCAGTCTTCTAACGCGCACCCGTCATCTACTCATACATGGAGATTTGATGCACGAAGTAGAACTCCGGTGTACGTTAGCTAAACGTCCCTTTTCGCCAGCTTGGACGGCCACCAGACCTTCTTCCCCGCGTCCTCAACCAGCGCGGGAATCAGAAGCGCGCGCACGATGGTCGCATCCAGCAAAACACCGAACGCCACAATAAACGCCAGCTGAACCATAAAGACCAACGGAATGACAGCCAGTGCCGCAAAGGTTGCCGCCAGCACGATGCCTGCTGAGGTGATGACGCCGCCGGTGACGACAAGAGCCTTGCGCATGCCTTCGCGGGTGCCGACTTTCTTGGTTTCCTCGCGCACACGCGTCATCAGGAAGATTGTGTAATCGATACCGAGCGCCACGAGGAACACGAAGCCATAGAGCGGTACGGAGGGGTCTGCGCCGGGAAAGTGCAGCACATGGTTGAACACTAGCGCTGAGACACCGATGGCGGCCAGGAATGATAGAACGGTCGCGCACACCAGCATGAGCGGCGCGGCAAGAGAACGCAGCAGAAGCATGAGAATCAGCGTAATCACAAGTAGCACCGATGGGATGATGACTTTCAAATCGCGCAGTGCACCGGTGTTCGTGTCAATGTCTGTTGCGGTTTCTCCGCCCACCAGAGCAGCGGGGTCGGCATCATCGAGCGCCTGGCGAATGTTCTCCACGGTGTCTTCAGCCGCGGGTGAGTCTGCCGGGTCGCTCAGGGTTACTTGCAGTAGGACGCGTCCGTTTGAGACGGTAGGCTTAGCGTCAGCGAACATGGGCGGTAGTCCTTGGGCGGATGCGCCTACGGGGACGGTGCCTGATGGTGAGTCAGCAGAAATTGCGGCGATGGAATCAACGCCATCGACCGATTCGATAGCCTGAACTGCTCGGTCTAAAGTCGCCTCAGAAACAATGATGTTTGCCGGTGAGCCGGAGCCGCCGGGAAAGTGCTCAGCTAGAACGTTTTGTCCGTCGCGGGCGTCCGACTGTCCGACGATGAGGTCTGACTGGCGAATACCGTCAGCACTGAGGGTTGGCGCGAAGGCTGCGCAGATTGCCAAGCCTACAGCGGTAAAGATCCATACCTTGCGCGGTTTAGCCGCCACGAAATCCGCGATTTTGGACCATAGGCCGGGTTTTGTTGGCTTAGTGTTTTCACGGTACTTGGGGCGTGCAGGCCAGAAGACCGCGCGTCCGCCCAGAGCAAGAGCTGCGGGCAGGAAAGTTAGAGCCGCAAGCATGGACAGCACGATGCCGGTGGCGGCTACGGGGCCGAGCGCTTTGTTCGAGGACAGTTCGGAAAGTAGTAAACACAGCAGGCCGGCGATGACAGTACCGCCGGATGCGACGATGGGCTCCCAGCTTCCGCGCAGGGCATTGGCGGTTGCGTCAAAGCGTGAGCGGTGATGCGTGAGGGCTTCGCGGTAACGGGCCACGTAGAGCAGCGAGTAGTCGGTGGCGGCGCCCACCACGAGAATCAGTAAGATGCCCTGTACCTGCCCGTTGATCTGTACCCAGCCGGCATTAGCCATGTGCCAGATGATGAAGATTGAACCTGACAAAGCCACAATCGAAGTCAGCAAAACGACAAAGGGGAGAATCGGTGAACGGTAAACAACCAGCAGAATAACGAAGACAACAGCCAGTGCTACCAGCAGCAGAACTCCGTCGATTCCGCTAAATGCCTCGCCGAGTGCCGCTGCAAAACCTGCAGGGCCGGTGACGTAGGCGTTCAGCCCGTCGGGTGTGTTCTGAAGGTGCGAGGAAATAGTTTCAACAGCGTCCGAGGGAGTATCATCGCCGGGCAAAGGAACCACGATTTCAGCGGCTTGACCGTCTTCGGAATAGATAACGGGAGAGGTCTGACCTTCTACTACGCCGGTGTCTTTCAGCTGCCCGGGCAGGGCATCGAGGTAGGCGCGTTGCTCGCCGGTGAGCTCGCCCTCGGCTTCGAACACAGCGATGGCGGGAATGGTGTTGCCGTCGTAGAAGTCGCCCTGTTGCTGGACTACCTGAGTAGATTCAGCACTCTGCGGCAAAAAGTCTGTAGATGAGTTCGTGGAAACCTCTGAAATTTTGCCGAAGTATGGGCCACCGACGCCTGCAACGGCTACCCAGAGCAACACTAAAAGTGCTGGGAGAAACACGCGGAGCCAGGATTTTTTACGCGATTGAGAGCTGTCTTTAACCGATGCCATGATGATTCTTTCGTGCGCATGTCTGTAGGTGTACTTCGACACTAGCAGAAAGTATACGAATGGTTAGGTTAGTCAACTAGTTTGGTGGTTAGCCGCGTCCCGTCAAGGCAGCAAGGATGCTTTCAAAAGGTCCGCGGTGCAGAGGGGTTGCACCTAGCAAGCGCTTCCACAGAACCGCAAAGAGAATTGCTACAACGATGAGAAGGCTCATCACCCACCAGGAGTCATCGCTCAGCGGCAGACCGTACCTTGGCGCGTACTGCATGTAGGCAGCGAGAATACCGATTTGCAGCACGTACAGTGACAGCGTCATCGACCCGGTATCGGTCAAGGGCTGCAGCACCTGCGGTTTAGCTCTGAAAGCACGAGCAACCAGAGCGCACCATCCCATAGCTGCTGCCGCGGCAAGAATGTTGAAGAAAACCTCGAGTCGGGCACCCGAGTACACCATCAGTGAGCTGGTAGGACGCGTGTATAGGTAAATTGCGATGGCGCCCGCACTTGCCACCAGTGCAAGACCGAGGTCGCCCCAAACTCCCCAGCGCTGCATCCCGCGGGCAATGATGATCCCCACGGCTGCCCAGCACACCATGGTAAAGACGCGGTAATGAGAGCCTGCGACTGTCCAGTTCGCTAGGTATTGCAGCCACGATCCTTCAAGAACGAGTTCGCGGTTGAGGTTACTCCCCCACGTCAGCACGTAGGGGTTTACCAGCGTAATTACAGCGGCAATAACAGCTAGAACCCAGGAGGGAGCAAGCACCAGCGGCACCACCACAATGCTGAGCACACCAAAGTATTGCAAAATAATGTCAACGGAAGCACCCCAGGTGTCCAGCCACATACCCAGCGCGATCAGCACAATTCCTCGTACTACAGAGGACGCGAACAAAAAGGTCATGTTCATGTGCTGTAACGACAGGTATGCCGAGGCACCCAGCAAAGCCGCGAACAGCGGCATCGTCAAAAACTCACTCAGAGTTAGTACACCGCCCGGCCCGGCACTCGGCGCTGTATGCGCCACAAACATAGACACAAGCGCCACAAAACGCGCAAGGTCAATACCGATAATACGGCCGGTAGCGTACTTCATAGACTGGCTTCTTTCTTATCTCAAGAAGAGGAGCTATTAGGAGCTTTAAGCGTATACAGCCCGCTGCTCGAAATGTAGATAAGGCGCCTGTGAATCTTTTCAAACCGGGTTGTACTGCTCGCGTTTTTAAGAAAAAACCCGCCCCTGATCTGCAACAACAGACAAGGGACGGGTTTTACATGCTCAAGAATTACTTGAGGATAATGACGTCCAAAGTACGCGGACCGTGCACGCCCTCAACACGAATCAGCTCAATATCGGAGGTCGCTGACGGGCCGGAAATCATGGTCACCGGCTTGTTGAAATCCACGCGTCGCATCGACTCAGGAATCAGCTCAACCACGGTATCCAGCGGCACCACGCAGATATGGTGATCGGGCACCAGGGTAATAGCGCGGCGTCCTTCATCTTCCTGAGATGTCAAGAAAATCGTGCCGGTTTCAGCGCAGGAGACGGTGGATGAGGTAACAACCGCATCAACAGCGTCCAGCTCGCGAAGGCTCAACGCACCCGACTTTTGGTCGTTGCCAGAATCCACCATGCGGGTGCGAGCCGCGGTATCTTCAGGCAGCCACTCATTCTTCAGTCCGGTAGGAACAACGTAGTGAGAAGACTTACCCAGCTGCTCAGCAATGCGCTGCGCAATGGTTTCCTCAGTCTCTTCAAAAACGTTCGCCTTGTAATCAACCAAACGGTCAATCAGCATCTCAAGAACCTCAGCTTGGCTCTTATCTGAAACCTTACGATAATTACGAATAGGCTCAGCAGGCTGCGGATGATCAGACAGCGAAGAACGAATACGGCCTAGGATTTCTGCCTTTGCATCAGACATTACTTGGTCTCCTCAGTCTTCGGTGCGGGCTTATCGGTAGCAGCAACTTCAGCTGCAGCATGTGCTTCTGCAACCTTGTTCTTGTTCTGCGCGATCAACGCATCAATATCAACGCGTTCACCGGCAACGCGCTTGGTCTCTGAAGGACGCTCCTTCTTGTACCAGTTACGGAAGGACTGTGCCGGGGGCTCCGGAATATCACGGTAGTCCGTCCAGCCGCCTACCAAGCCGGGAAGCTTAGAAATCTTGTGATCCTTACCGGTGACCAGCTTGGACATCGGCAGACCCTTTTCTGCCAGTGCCATGAGCTTGCCCGATGAGAACAGCTTCTTAGCGCCGAACATCAGGCCGTCCATCTCGGTAGGAATCTGCTTCTTCTTTGCTTTCTTCGCGTCAATATCCTTACCGCGCAGGTGCACGAGCACCTCGGGGATGTTGATTTTGACGGGGCAAGCGTCGTAGCAGGCGCCGCACAGTGATGATGCGTAGGGCAGAGTTGAGTTGAACTCGTTCTCGATGCCGCCCAGCTGCGGTGAGAGAATCGCACCGATGGGGCCGGGGTAGGTTGAGCCGTACGCGTGACCGCCCGCGCGCTCGTAGACGGGGCAGACGTTCATACATGCCGAGCAACGGATGCAGTGCAGTGCCTGGCGTCCGACCTCATCAGCCAAAGCCGCGGTACGGCCGTTGTCCATAAGAATCACGTGCAGGTTCTGGGGACCGTCGCCGGGGGTAACGCCAGTCCAGGTAGAAGTGTAGGGGTTCATGCGCTCACCGGTTGATGAACGGGGCAGAAGCTGCAAGAACACTTCGTAGTCTTCTACGGTCGGCAGAATCTTCTCGATACCCATGAAAGTAATCAGGGTTTCGGGAAGGGTCAGGCACATGCGGCCATTACCTTCCGATTCGACGATGGTCATGGTGCCGGTATCAGCAATACCGAAGTTAACACCTGAGACAGCGACCTTGGTGGAGAGGAATTTCTCGCGCAGACGGAAGCGTGATGCCTCTGCCAGCTCTGCGGGGTCGTCCGACAGGTTGGGGTCTACACCCTCAATCTTCTTGCGGAAGATATCGCGGATTTCAGTGCGGTTGCGGTGAATTGCGGGCACCAGAATGTGCGAAGGACGGTCGTTATCGCCCAGCTGCACAATCTCTTCAGCGAGGTCGGTTTCGATGGCGTTGATACCGTTTTCTTCGAGGTACTCGTTCAAACCTGATTCAGCGGTTGCCATCGACTTGATCTTGATGATTTCGTCAACGCCTTCAGCCTGAATGAGCTTGAGTGCAATCTCGTTAGCTTCGTGCGCATCGCGTGCCCAGTGCACGTGGCCACCGCGAGCGGTGAAGTTACGCTCAAATTCTTCGAGGTAGGTGTCAAGGTTAGCCATGACCTTTTGCTTGATCATTGAACCCGCGGTGCGCAGATCCTGCCAGTCAGGAAGCTCACCGGTGACAGCCGCGCGCTTGTCGCGAATCTTGTGGGTAGCAAAGCCCAGGTTCGCGCGAAGCTGCTCATTCTTGAGCTCGCGTTCTGCGTACTTGGGGAAGGGTTCGGTTTCGAAGATGTTGCCGACGCCGTGGCGCACCTGGGGCATACCGAGCTGAGTTACAGACATTATTTGCTACCTCCGGTCAGTGATACGGGACCGTTGACTTTCAGGGGGTTTTCTTTGGTGGACGCGAGAATTTCAGCGAAGTGAATGGTCTGCACGTCTGAGTTCTTGCGAGAGAGCGCGCCGCCAATGTTCATCAGGCATGAGACGTCGCCGCCGGTGCATACGGATGCGCCGGTCTTCTCAATGTTCGCGACCTTGTCTTCGACCATCGCGCCTGATGTATCAGCGTTCTTGAATGAGAAGGTGCCGCCAAAGCCGCAGCACTGGTCAAGGCCTTCAACCTGGGTATACTGAATGCCTTCAACGGTGCGCACGAGGTCAGACTGACGAGTACCCAGACCCAGCAGACGCATACCGTGACATGAGCTGTGGTAGGTTACGTGCTCTGGGAAGTACGAGCCAAGCTGCTCGGCTGCATTGGTAATGCCCAGAACGTCAATGAGAAGTTCTGAGAGCTCAAAGGTGCGTGATGCCAGCTGGTTTGCGCGTCGTGCTAGGTCGTCATCGCCCTTGCGCTCTGCAATCATCGGCTGTTGGTGGCCCAAGGATGCGACGCATGAGCCCGAGGGCGCAACAGCTACGTCGAAATCCCATTCTTCGAAGGATTCCACGTGGTTTTTAACAATCGGGTAGGCATCGTCGAAGTATCCCGAGTTAACGTGCATCTGCGAGCAGCAGGTCTGGCCCTGCGGGTAAACAACCTCATGCCCCAAACGCTCAAGAATATCTACGGTTGCTTTGGCAACCTTCGGATACATGCCATCAACAATGCACGTTGAAAATAGTGCAATACGCATGTTCGCCTCTTCCGTTCATCTGGTGTTGCGCGTCCTGTATCTTTTGATTGCTTCTTCACTACCGATGCTCGGCAGGCTTCAGGTTCACAAAATCTACTGACCCCGTGAAAAAAATCTATGGAAAGAACACACAATACATACAAAAAAATATAATTTCTAATTTTAATTTAACACTAAAGAAGGGAATTTAAGGCCATCGGATTAGCGCATATTTTTATGCCTGAATCAACGCTCACGCCACAAGTTACCACCGTAGGAATATTTTCTTTGAAAAATATCCAGCATCTCTTCAAAAGCCGCCGGAAGCTAGGTTGTATAGGCAATCCCACTCCCTCTGCGCCCTCAGAGCAGGTGTCACAAATCGGTAAAAGTTTTCTTTACCCTAGCTTTCGCATCGTGAGCTGCATCATGTATTGTTTGGTTAGTTGTTATTGGTCTGACCACAGTTGTGAAGACCAACCCGTGTGCACCTCACAAACTTCAGCGCGACGAAGCACTGCGGTAACGCTCAGAAGCTAAGAGAGTGCAACGTTCCACTTCAGGAGTACCTACGATGAATACTTTCACCGCGCATACCGATGCGGTGGGCGGAAGCCTCGCATTGAGCGCACTGGTGGCAGTTTTGCCGCTGCTCGCGTTCTTTATCATGCTGCTCGGCGTTAAAGCACGCGCCCACACCTCAGCAATCGTTTCGCTCGCTGTCGCTATCTTGGTTGCTGTCATCGGCTTCAAGATGCCGCTGGATCTTTCTTTAATGTCCGCAGTCCGCGGCGGTATCTACGGCCTGTTCCCCATTGTCTGGGTTATTCTCATGGCAATCTGGTTCTACCAGGTCACCGTTGTATCGGGTCGTTTTGAAGACCTGCGACGCACCTTTGACCGCATCGGCGGCGGCGATCTTCGCATCCAGGCAATTCTGATTGCTTTCTGCTTTGGTGGTCTGCTCGAAGCACTGGCAGGTTTTGGTGCACCCGTTGCGATTACCGCAACCATGATTCTGGCACTGGGTGTTAAGCCGCTTAAGGCAGCTACCACTGTTCTTATTGCTAACACCGCGCCCGTTGCTTTCGGCGCTGTGGCTATTCCAATCACCACCGCTGGTGAGGTCGGCGGCAAGGATGCTGCGCACATCGCTGCGGTTGTTGGACACCAAGCTCCCTTCCTCGCGTTCTTTGTTCCCTTCATCCTGCTCTGGATTCTTGATGGCGTTCGCGGCCTCAAGGACGCCTGGGTTCCCGCAGCTGTTATTGGCGGCTCATTTGCGATTGCTCAGTGGTGGGCAGCGGTTCACTTTGCATACCAGCTCACCGACGTCATTGCTTGCATTGTTTCGCTCGGTGTAGCTGTTGCCTTCTTGCGCTTCTGGAAGCCCCGCGGTGTTGAGGGCGTTCGCGAGCGCTACGGCCTGGGTGCGGCTACTCCTGCGTCCGTTGGTGAACTCACCGGTATGCGTATTTGGATGGCGCTGATGCCTTATGCAATCGTTGTGGCGATCTTCGGCTTGGCTAATCTGGGCAAGGCAATTCCTGCGGCTCTCAAGTCAACTAACGTGAAGATTCAGATGCCCCTGTTGAAAGAGCGCCTGATCAACGGCGCAGGTAAGCCTGTTGATTCTTCATATTCTTTCGCGTGGCTCAACAACCCCGGCACCCTGCTTCTGATTGCCGGTCTGATTGTGACTGTCTTGTACCTGATCTTCAATGAAAAGGGTCGCTACGCTTTCACCTTCGGCGATGCTATTAAAGAAATCTTTACCACCGCATACCGTATGCGTTGGACTGCTCTGACCATTGCATGCGTGCTGGCTCTGGCGTACGTCATGAACTACTCCGGTCAGACCGTTGCTATCGGTGAGTACGTTGCATCGTTGGGCACCATTTACGCCCTGCTCGCGCCCGTTCTGGGTTGGGTTGGCACCGCTGTTACCGGTTCTGACACCTCAGCGAACGCACTGTTCTCCAAGCTTCAGGTCACCGCAGCAGAGCACCTGCAGTCCAATGGTGTTTCAGGTGCAACTCCCGAGCTACTTCTGGCTGCTAACACCACCGGTGGTGTTGTCGGCAAGATGATCTCACCGCAGTCACTGGCTATCGCCGCTACCTCCGTTGAGATGGAAGGCAAAGAGTCAGAGATTTTCAAGTCAGTTCTACCGTGGTCATTGGTACTGCTTGCAGCTACCTGTGTTCTCGTCTTCTTGCAGAGCAACGTTCTTCACTGGATGGTTACTCTCTAAGACCTCACCGCTAGGTAAAATTTGAGTTGATCGGCGCTTTCTGGAATATTTCAGGAGGCGCCGATTTTTTGATGGCGATAATAAAAGTGAGTGTGACGATTTGAAGGAAAAGTCCTTTACCCTGCTACTGGAGTCCGTGGAACGCCGGTTGCGCAGCGGCGATCTCAGTGTTGGCGACAGATTGCCGGGCGAACGCATCCTAGCTGAGCAGTACGGTATTTCGCGCGCGTCCGTGCGTGAGGCCTTACGAGTGCTGGATGCGGTAGGGCTGATTCGCAGCGGTGTGGGATCCGGGCCGAAGTCCGGTGCTGTGGTTATTTCAGAGCCTTCTGCCGCTTTGGGATGGGCTATTCGTATGCATATTGCCACTCAGTCGCTACCGGTTATAGACGTCATCAACACGCGTCTGCACCTTGAAGGCCCTGCCATTATTGAGGCCGCCCAGGCACCTGACTCGCCAGAACGCGACGCGGCTTTAGATCGGGCACGCGACTACCTGAACGAGATGGCTTCGCCAACCATCAGCGATGACCTTTTTCACTTTTGCGACACCCGTTTTCATTTTGAGATCGCTGCGCTGGGTAGCAATCTCGTGATGAAAACCGTGATTGATTCTTTGCGTCTTGCCACAATTAGCTATGTGCAAGAAGCCGTACCTCGTCTTGATGATTGGGTGTCTGTCAAAGAAGAGCTGCAAAAGCAGCATCACGGAATTTTGGATGCGGTAGTGAAGCGTCGCGGGAATGACGCCCGCCAGTTGCTCGAAGAGCACATCATGTGGTTCTACAAAAAATCACTCAAATTTTAAGACCGCGAGGGGTCAGTTATCGTTCAAAAATCAGGGTTTTTGAACGATAACTGACCCCTCGCGGGTATGAGAAAAGAGTTATGCGCTGAACTTTTCTCCGGTCAGACGCTCGTATGCTTCAACGTAGCGCTGACGGGTCTTTTCAACAATATCCTCGGGCGCTTGAGGCAGTGCTGAGTGGCCGTCCCAGCCCGATGCGTCTGACTTCAGCCAGTCACGGATGAACTGCTTGTCAAAGCTTGCCTGCGACTTACCGGGTTCCCACGCTTCCGCATCCCAGAAACGAGATGAATCAGGGGTAAGAACTTCATCGCCCAAGGTGATTTCACCGCGGTAGGAATCCAAGCCGAACTCAACCTTAGTATCAGCCAGAATGATACCGCGTTCGCGAGCGATTTTTTCAGCGGTTGAGTAAACGTGCAGGGTGAGTTCGGTGAGGCGCTCACCGATGGGCTGTCCCACCTGCGCGTACATTTCTTCGTAGGTGATGGGCTCGTCGTGTTCACCCACTTCTGCCTTACCTGTGGGGGTAAACAGCGGGGTCTCTAGGCGTGAACCGTCAACCAGTCCATCAGGAAGCGGGTGGCCGTAGACTTCACCGGTCTTCTTGTACTCGGCCAGACCAGAACCGGTCAGGTAACCGCGCGCAATGCACTCAATCGGGAACATGTTCAACGACTTGCAGATCATCGCGCGGCCTGCGACTTCTTCGGGCACGTCGGTTGAAAGCACGTGGTTGGGAACGTCTTTCAGCTGATCGAACCACCACAGCGACATCTGGGTAAGGATCTTGCCCTTGTCGGGGATAGCGGTGGGCAGAACCTTATCGAACGCGCTAATGCGGTCGGATGCGACAACCATGACAGAGCCGGCGCGCAACTCGGCGTCGTCGTCAATGACGGTGCCGGTTGCTTCAAGGCGGTCTTCGTTGGGCACGTAGAGATCGCGTACTTTGCCGGAATAGATGTGCTTCCAGCCTGCGATCTCGATGGACTGATTGTGGGGCATGGGGTTTCTCCTGAAAATGATGTTTTGGTGCGGGGAATCAAAAGGTGGCTTCAAGCATGAGCCTGAAGCCACCGGGTGCAAAGTTTTATGAGTCTGCTGACGGTACAGTGATGCGGTTTTCAGCCGCTGCCAGTGCTATGTCCTTACGGTACTGAGCGCCGTCCCATGAGATAGCGTCAATACCCTTGTAGGCGAGCTCGCGCGCGGATGCGAGGTCATCACCGAGCGCTACAACTGCCAGGACGCGTCCGCCTGCGGTGATGATTTCACCGTCTTTTTCTGCGGTGCCAGCGTGAGCAACGTGAACACCGTCCAACGCGTTAGCGGCATCAAGGCCCGAGATAACATCGCCCTTGCGGGGAGTATCGGGGTAGTTTTCCGCTGCCATGACAACATCAACAGCGGTACGCGGGTCCCAGTCGAGGGCGATATCTTCTGCCAGCTCGTTCTTAGCAGCAGCCATGAGCAACTGGCCCAGTCCGGTGCGCAGGCGAGCCAGAACAGCCTGAGTTTCGGGGTCGCCAAAACGAGCGTTGAACTCGATGACGCGAACGCCGCGCTTGGTCACAGCAAGACCGCAGAACAGTACACCGACAAAGGGGGTGCCGCGTCGAGCCATTTCAGTGATGGTGGGTCGAGCTACGCGTTCAACAACTTCTTCGACAAAGCCTTCGGGTAGCCACGGGAGCGGGGTGTATGCACCCATGCCACCGGTGTTAGGGCCTTCGTCGTTATCAAAGATGCGCTTGAAGTCCTGCGCCGGTGACAGCGGAAGGACGTTAGTGCCATCAGAGAGCGCAAAGAGAGAAACCTCGGGGCCGTCTAGGTATTCTTCGATGACAACAGAGCCACCAGCTGCAAAGCAAGCGTTGGCATGAGCGGTTGCGGCATCGCGATCTTCAGTCACCACAACGCCCTTGCCGGCTGCCAGACCGTCGTCCTTCACCACATAGGGCGCGCCAAAGGCATCCAGCGCAGCGATTGCTTCTTCTTCGGTGGTTGCAACGTGTGCGAGCGCAGTGGGAACCTCAGCCGCCGCCATGATTTCTTTGGCAAATGCCTTAGAACCTTCAAGAGTTGCTGCTGCTTTGGAGGGGCCGAAGACAGCAAAGCCGGCGTCTCGCAGTGCGTCTGATACGCCAGCTACAAGCGGAGCCTCGGGGCCAACAACCACAAGATCTACTGCGAGTTCTTGAGCAAGTTTGGTTGCCTCTTGGGGGTTGTTAGCGTCGATTGCGTGGGTGGTTACGTCCTGAGCAATACCTGCGTTGCCGGGTGCCGCATGCACCTCGGTGACCGCTGAATCTGCTTTAAGTGCTCGGATAATTGCGTGTTCTCGCCCGCCGGGGCCAAGTACCAAAACTTTCATTTTTCTAGGCTACCGGGTGGGGTCACGATTTAGTAACTTTTGCACGCCGTGAGTGTGGATTTATCCCCTTAAAATCGGGGTGGATGCGCTCGGTGTGACGCCGGGAGCACCCGGCATGAAGCCATTGGGATTTAGGGGCTGGGCTGATAAGTTCTGCTCTTTGGTTTTGTCAGTGACAAAGCGCACCCACAAACTTTTTGCAGTTTCTGCATAATTGCAGTTACTGTAAATACATGCTTAAACCACCGTCCCACACCCTCGACAAACGCAGAGCGCGCACTCTTGCTACGCGCACGGCAATCTTGGATGCGGCAGAAGCTCTCGTCACCGAAGACGGTATCGGGGCACTCACCACCAAGGCACTGGTTGAAAAAGCAGGCGTCTCAGAACGCACCATCTTCAACCACTTCAGTCATATCGATCACATCCTCATTGCTCGAATTACCGAGTATATAACCCCACTCTTCAACTCGGACTGCTTTTCACACGAAGAACAACTCCACGTTGAAAAGGTAGAAGATCTGCCCGATGCAATCGAAGCAAAGTTCTTAGCGAGCATCCTTGAACCCGAGGTGCAAAGCGCGCCCAATAAGTTCTTCACGCTGGCCTCGGCAATGGCTCAGCAGAACCATCGGCTCTTAGCAGAGAACATTTTCCAGTTGCTGATGCGTGCATCGGTCGTCGGAATGGAACGCCTTGAAAAAGAGTTCCCCCAACTCACAGTGGATCAGCGCTACAAAATCGGCATTTACCTGCACAACCTCACCTTCGCGCTGGGAGCTGGTTTTGGCCGCGGAGTTGAAACCCTCTGCGATACCGACAACCCCCTTTCAATGCCGGATATCGAAGAGTTCATCCCGCATTTCAAGTGGGCGATCCAGCAGGTCAACCAGGGTAAACCCACCCTGTAAACCCAAGTTTTTAACTACAAGTACACGAAGAAACTAGATACTCAATGGCTAAATTCTTATACAAGATCGGCGACTTCGCAGCTCGCCGTGCCTGGGCAGTGGTACTCATCTGGGCTCTCATCCTCGCCGGTATCGGCGGCGCTTTCGCGGCGTTCAAGGGTGAGACCACCGATGAAATCACAATTCCGGGCACCGAAGCTGCACTCGTCCAGGAGCAGCTCAAAGACGTCTTTGATATCGACGCTAACTCCGCCAATGGTAAGGTCATCGTTCAGACTGAAGACGGCTCCGCCTTCACCGATGAGCAGAAGAAAGCTGTAGCAGACGCCGCCACACAGACAGGCAACATCGATGGCGTCTCCAGCGTCAGCGATCCTTTTGCAACCCAGCAGCAAATGGCTGATGGCCAAAAGCAGATGGAGGACGGCCAGGCAAAGATTGACCAGGGCCGCACCGAGACCGCTAACGGCGAAAAGCAGCTGGATGAAGCCCAGGCGAAAATTGATGAAACCCGCGCAAAGTTTGAAGCTGGCGAAGCTCCTCAAGAAGCGTGGGATGAGTTCAATAAGAACCAGGACGAGCTGAATAAAAACCGTGATGAGCTGAATCAAAAGCAGGACGAGCTCGACGCTAAAAAGCAGGAGCTTGAGGACGGTAAGACTCAGCTAGAGGACGCTCAGCGTCAGGCTGATGAAGGCCGCAAGCAGCTTGAAGAAGCTAACGCACCCCAAGAGGCGTACGCAGAGGTAGACGCTACACAGCAGGAAATCGATGCTAAGCGCGCTGAGCTTGAAGCCGGTCAGCAGCAGATTGACGACGGCCAGAAGCAGCTCGATGAGGGCAAGCAGAAGCTGGACGATGGTCAGAAGCAGCTGGATCAGGCTCGCGAGCAGCTAGAAAACTTTGTTCCCACTGAGGAACAGTGGGCTGAGCTGGATGCTGGTCAGACTGAGATTGACCAGAACCGCGAGAAGCTTGAGGCCGGTAAGACTGAGCTGGATAACGGCCAGAAAGAGATTGACCGCAACAAGGCTCTGATGGATATGTCATCTGACGCCGTCATGGTCAATGATGATTCTTCTACCGGTGTTGTAGGCGTAACCTTTGACGCCAAGGTAGGATCTGTTCCCGCCGAGACTCTCAGCGATGCACGTTCCTCATTCGACACTCTGTCTGATGCTGGTCTCAAGGTTAGCTACGACCAGAACATGGAAGAGCAGATGCCGAATATGAAGCCCACGGGCGAAATCATCGGTATTCTGATTGCACTGATTATTCTTGTGATTATGCTCGGCTCTATGGTCGCAGCTGGTCTGCCGATTCTGATGGCTATCGTTGGTGTTGGCGCTGCAACCCTGGGCACTTTGGCTCTCTCAGGCGCCGTTGAGATGACCTCAACCACCCCGACCTTGGGCACCATGCTGGGTCTGGCTGTTGGCATCGACTACACCCTGTTCATTCTCAACCGCCACCGCAACAACCTTGCCAAGGGCATGCCCATGCGCAAGTCCATCGCAATGGCAGTGGGAACCTCAGGTAGCGCAGTTGTCTTCGCGGGCATCACCGTCATTATCGCTCTGCTTGCGCTGAACGTTGTGGGCATTCCTTTCCTCTCGGTTATGGGTAACGCCGCAGCATTCGCAGTCTTCATGGCGGTAGCCGTTGCTATCACGCTTGGCCCCGCCGTCCTGTCGCTGGCAGGACGCCGCATCGTCAGCAAGAAGCGATGGGCAGAAATTCAGCGTCACAATGCAGACCGCGAAAACTACACCGCGGCCGAGCTCGAAGAAGCTCATGTAGCTGCGCAGGCTCGCGAAGAAAAGCCGACCGGCTGGCTGAAGTTCATCCTGAAGTCACCGATTGCCACTATTCTCGCGTCCATCGCGTTGCTCGGCTTGGTAGCGGTACCGGTTGCGTCCATGCGACTCGGTCTACCCGATGCAACCAGCGAATCGCAGGACTCCACCGCCTACACCTCATACGTCACCCTTGCAGACGAATTTGGTGAAGGCGTCAACGGCCCGATTGTTGCAGCAGCAGATTTGCCCGACGGCACCACCGCTGAACAGGCTAAGGACCTGCAGGTTTCAGTAGCCCAAGAATTGGCACAGCAGCCCAACGTTGATGCAGTTATTCCCGCAAAGATTGCTGATGACAACTCCATGCTGCTCTACCAGATCACGCCCACAGAAGGCCCCAACGCGGAGTCGACCACCGAGCTCGTGCACAACCTGCGCGATCTCAAGGTCTCATCAGACAACGGTGACATCACCTTCGGCGTAACCGGCCAGACCGCAATGGCAGTCGATATCTCTGAGAACCTCTTCAAGGTTCTGCCGATTTACGTTGGCATTGTGATGGGTCTGTCACTCATCGTGCTGATTCTGGTCTTCCGCTCCATTCTGGTGCCGCTCACTGCAACCATCGGCTTCCTCTTCTCACTGCTGGCATCGCTCGGCGCAGCCACCGCGATCTTCCAGTGGGGTTGGATGGGCTCACTCTTCGGCGTGCACACCCCCGGACCGATCCTCGCGTTCCTGCCGATTCTGGCAGTGGGCATCCTCTTCGGCCTCGCTATGGACTACCAGGTCTTCTTGGTCTCAGGCATGCGCGAAGCCTACGCCCACGGACGCGACGCTAAGAAGTCAGTTATCATCGGCTTCAACCACAATTCCAAGGTTGTGGTGGCAGCTGCACTGATTATGACCGGCGTCTTCCTCGGCTTCGTCTTCTCAGGTGAAGCGATGATCGCGTCCATCGGTTTCGCGCTGGCGGCAGGCGTCCTCTTCGATGCTTTTATCGTCCGCATGACGCTGATTCCCGCGCTCATGTATCTGCTCGGCAAAAAGGCATGGTGGTTCCCGAAGTGGCTCGATAAGATCATTCCCGATCTCGATGTCGAGGGCACCAAGCTCGAAGAAGAAGCTGAACACGAAAACGCAGCGGATGCTACTTACCCCGCAGGTGGTAAGCACCTCACCGGTGAGTCTGCAACCGATGAGCCTAACGGTTCAGTACGCGCCTAAGCATCAGCTCCTCAGCTAGAAAGCTCTAGCTGAAACCGAATTGAAAGCGTCCGTCCACCTTATACAAAGGTGGACGGACGCTTTTCTATCTCCCTCAATTCTCTAGACCTCGCAAGAACACGCCGCGTGCCGGCATCCTGTGAGTTGCGCTGTTACCGAATCTGTAAATCATCAAATGCGCTTTTGAACACCGCTCGTGGAATACTGGTTTTATGCAGACTTTTACCCCCGAATCAGCCGTAGAACTTGCCACCGTAGAACGTAGCGGTTTCGTTGAGTCCCGCCATGTGGGGTCAGCCATTGTTATGGCACCGGATGGTTCGGTGGCACTTGCTGTGGGAGATATTGAGACGCCGATTTTTCCGCGTTCCACGCTCAACCCCTTTCAGACTATTGCCTCAATGAACGCCGGAGCCGAGCTTCAGGGCGCGCAAATCGCACTCGCATCCGGCTCTCACACCGGCTCTTTTGAGCACATGAAAATTGCTCAGGCGATTTTAGAAGAAGCCTCCCTCACCGCCGATGCCCTTCAGTGCCCGCCTGCGTGGCCAGCCGATGAGCCGAGCTTCCACGCCCTATTGCGCGCCGGTCATGACAAGCAGCGTTTGGCCTTTAACTGCTCCGGTAAGCATGCAGCATTTCTCTGGGGATGCGTAAAAAGCGGGTGGGACACCGCGTCCTACCTTTCGCCAGAGCACCCCTTGCAGAAACTAGTTCTAGAAACCATTGCGGAGTTCGCCGGCGAGCCAGTTGCACACGTTGGCGTTGATGGATGCGGCGCTCCTCTGGCAGCAGTTTCGCTGACGGGACTGGCGAGGGCTTATTCAACTCTTGGCGCAGGTATTGAGAATATTCGCGCTGATGCTCGCGTGGCAACCGTTGCCACCGCAATGGTGGACTACCCCGAGTATGTGCAGGGCCCTGGCAAGCCTAATACTGTGATGAGCGAGCAGCTGGACGGCATCGTCAAAGGCGGCGCTGAAGGCGTGCTGTGCATCGGGTTGCGTTCTGGCGCATCAGTGGCTGTAAAGATGCTGGATGGTTCATCGCGTCCCACTGCACTGGTTGCCCTAGAGCTACTGGCGCGCGCGGGCTTTGTGGAACGGTCTGAGGCGGATCGTATTGCTGGCATCGTCATGCACCCGGTACTCGGTGGCTCGCAGGCAGTCGGTGAGATTCGCCTGGGCTCAGCGTTCGATGAGCTGGAGGTGGGCTAGTGGCAATTAAGCGCAAGGTACCTATGGACGATGGCGTTGCCGCTGTCCACGCTGTTCGTGCAGCACTGAAAAGCGAGGACGCGGCGACCTCTTTTGCTGAGCTATCGCGTCCTGTGCGTGCTACTGCCGTCAGGTTTTTGCTGGAGGAGCTTGCCACTTTAGCGCCGGGCAACTCGGTGGAAGTGCGTGTGCCGCCCTTTGGCGTCACGCAGTGTGTGGAGGGCCCGCGTCATACGCGCGGCACTCCCCCGAATGTTGTGGAGACTGACGCTTTGACGTGGTGCTCACTGGCTTTAGGCACTATAAGCTGGCAGGACGCGAGCGCGAAAGTCTCGGCATCGGGCTTGCGAAGTGACCTGAGCGATTTTTTGCCGGTGATTTAGCTACTCAGGTAAAAAGTTACCCGGTTTCGTGCTTTGTACCTGATTTTCTCGGGTAACTTGCACAAAACCGGGTAAATTTTAGCCAGGCTCGTCTTTTGTTGCCTCCGGCGGCTTGTCTCTCACAGCTCATCTGAGTACTTCTGCGCTGATTTCTGCAGAGCGCGCACACCGATGAACATGAGAATCATCGATCCCAGGCTAAACACCGAAAACAGCACCTTACCTATCGGCTGCCCGGTTCCGCTCAGAAGCCAGAAGACCAACATCATGAGCGTCACGCCGAGGGCAAAAAGAATATAGAAAATGCGGAACTTGTTGTACATTTTCTGCCAGCCTCGTTTACCTAAGTCGCCGGCTGCCACCTGAATTTGGGTGGTGTTCTTGACGATCGGTGCGGTAGACATCAGCAACGGGATGAGAGGAAACAAGCTGGCAAAAAGGCTGTCGGTATGAAGATCTCCCGGTGTTGTGAGGAAGGCCCGCGCAACTGCGCTCAACACAACGACGGCCGCAACGAGCAGTCGTAGCCTGCGAATATGCGCCGGTGCTGGTTCAGCGTCGGGACGCGCATAAGTACCTTTTGGGTCGTTCGCTTCCCACGGGTTGAGGTCCAGTGGCCCATCGCGTTCGAAGGGCTCTTGAAGTGATTCAGGTTCATGTGATGCGTGGCTCATATGTTCAATGTACCGCTAACTTTTCCCTTTTAACTCGCGAGAGGGGATTTGTGTTGCACTTTTTACCTGAAAAGTGCAACACAAATCCCCTCTCGCGCATCGTCAAAGCTAAGAGCAAGATCCACCCGCATCCCAGATGCCTGGCGCTACGCTCACCTGTTATCCTTGTATGCATGAGCACTTCGCCCACTAATTCCTCTGCGCCAGCATCCGTTTCTGCGGAGAACTCTGCGCAGGCGTCCTCATCATCCCGCCCCGCAACACAGGGCGCATCTGAGCGCACCGTCAGCTACCGTGTGGCACCGTCCATCGCGGCATTCATTATCACCGGTGTGCTTCTCGGTCTCATCGCAGCATTTTTGCTTACCTGGTTTGGTCCAGGGTCAGAAAAATACACGTTCTCCGCAATTTTCGGAGTCATGGCTTTCGTGTGTTGCACTATCGGCGCAACTCTTGGCGCACTCTTGGCGCTCGTGCTCGACAAAATTTCTCTCAAGCGAGCACGAACCTACCGCGCCGTACCCGAAGACTAAGCATCAGCCTCGTCGTACCCCTACGCCGAGGCTTTTTGTTTTAATAGATTCTTCCGCGTAGTCACGTAAGCTCATGACGCTACGTGTCACGGCTCAAGTGGCTACACGGCAACACCGGCAACAGCCGGTACACTCAATCATGAGCTGTAGAACACTTCACCTTCTTACTGAGGAGGAAAGAAAGTTCTCACGTCTAGTTCAAAATCTGCACCCCAACAGCGAAAAGATGGCAACAATTGGCTCGTCCTGATGGAAAACTCTCCCTCGACCTTGACCCTATTGACCACGGCCCCAAAGATGAATGCGGCGTCTTTGGCGTGTGGGCACCCGGTGAAGACGTTGCGAAACTGACCTACTACGGTCTGTACGCTCTTCAGCATCGAGGCCAGGAATCTGCGGGTATTGCAACCAGCAACGGTAGCAACATCAGCATCTACAAAGACATGGGTCTTGTGTCTCAGGTTTTTGATGAATCAACACTCAATGTATTGACCGGTCACATGGCTATCGGTCACTGCCGTTACTCCACGACCGGCGCTTCGCACTGGGCTAATGCACAGCCGACGCTTGGCGCTACCCCGCACGGAACCCTGGCACTTGCGCACAACGGTAACATCACCAACTCTGCTGAGCTTTACGAGCGCGTTCTTGAAAAGAATGGTGGCGAGGCTCCTACTCGTGGTGAGATTGCGCAGGGTAACACCACCGATACCGCGCTGGTAACCTCGCTTCTGGCTGAGCACGATTTTGACTCTCTTGAAGAAGCAATGCTCGACTTGTTGCCCATTCTCAAAGGCGCTTTCTGCTTGACCTTCATGGACGAAAACACCCTGTACGCAGCCCGTGACCCGCAGGGTATTCGCCCTTTGGTTCTGGGACGTTTGGAGCGCGGCTGGGTTGTCGCATCCGAAACCGCGGCACTCGATATTGTGGGCGCGTCCTACGTTCGTGAAGTTGAGCCCGGTGAGTTTATTACCATCGATGAGGACGGTCTGCGCACCCAGCGTTTTGCTGAGGCTAAGCCTGCCGGATGCGTGTTCGAGTACGTGTACTTGGCTCGTCCTGATACCACCATTAGCGGACGCAGCGTTTATGCGTCCCGCGTTGAGATGGGACGCCAGTTGGCGCGTGAGCACCATGTAGAAGCTGATTTGGTCATGCCCACTCCCGAATCAGGTACCCCGGCAGCTATTGGTTACGCCGAAGAATCAGGTATTCCTTTCGGTAACGGCGTTGTGAAGAACGCGTATGTTGGCCGTACCTTTATCCAGCCGTCACAGACTATCCGTCAGCTGGGCATCCGCCTCAAGCTCAACCCGCTCAAGTCTGTGATTGCGGGCAAGCGTCTGGTTGTTATTGATGACTCCATTGTTCGCGGCAACACCCAGCGCGCGATGGTGCGCATGTTGCGCGAAGCCGGCGCTAAAGAAGTACACGTTCGTATCTCTTCACCGCCTGTTAAGTGGCCCTGCTTCTACGGCATTGACTTTGCATCCCGTTCAGAGCTGATCGCTAACGGCCTGGCAATCGATGAAATTCGTGAGTCGCTGGGCGCAGATTCGCTGGGTTACATCTCAGAAGACGGCATGATTGCCGCTACCGAGCAGCCCCGCGAGAACCTGTGCACCGCGTGCTTCACCGGCAAATACCCGGTAGAAATTCCGACGCACGAGCGTGGCAAGAACGTTTTTGATGGCGATAAGGCAGGTGGTCCTCTCTCAGGCACCGCCGCTGAGGTCACTGTCGAGCGTCCGCTACCGCACAAGCCCGAGCACGCTCACGCGGTTTCCATCGATACCCGCCCCGGAACCGAGGCTCTTGAAGACAAGGTGCACGAGGCAGGGGTAGAAGAACAAGAAGAGCACGGTTCCTGCGATCCGGGCCCTGATTCAGACCTTGAGTCACTGGTTCTTCCCGAAGACAAACGCTAACTACCACCCACCACATTTCAAAGGAACTATTAGTAATGACTGAAAACTCAAACGCTGTAACCTACGCGGGTGCAGGTGTTGATGTTGAAGCCGGCGACCGCGCAGTAGAGCTGATGAAGGACGCTATCAAGGCGACCCACGGTACCGGTGTTGTTGGTGGCGTAGGCGGCTTTGCGGGCCTCTTTAATCTCACCGCGCTGAAGGAATACAAGAAGCCTTACCTGGCTACTTCAACCGACGGTGTGGGCACTAAGGTTGCTATCGCGCAGAAGCTCGATATCCACCACACTATCGGCCAGGATTTGGTGGGCATGGTGGTTGATGACATCGTTGTCACCGGTGCTAAGCCCCTGTTCATGACCGACTACATTGCAACCGGCAAGGTTGTGCCCGAGCGCATCGCGGATATCGTTCGCGGCGTTGCAGAAGGTTGCTCTTTGGCAGGTACCGCGCTGGTCGGTGGAGAGACCGCTGAGCATCCCGGTCTTTTGGCTGAGGACGAGTACGACGTAGCTGGTGCTGCTACCGGCATCGTTGAGGCTGACGAGTTGCTTGGCCCCGAGCGCGTGCACGAAGGCGATGTTCTGATCGCTATGGCATCCTCCGGCATCCACTCCAACGGCTACTCGCTGGTTCGCAAGGTACTTTCTGTTGCTGGTTGGGATTACGAGCGCCATGTTGAAGACTTTGACCGTTCCATCGGCGAAGAGCTGCTCGTTCCCACCCGCATCTACACCGCTGACTGCCTCGATCTTATTGAAGCTTTCCCAGTCAACGGTGAAGACGGTCAGACCGGTTCAGGTATCCGCGGCTTCTCGCACGTCACCGGTGGTGGCCTGGCAGCTAACCTGGCTCGCGTCCTGCCCCAGGGCACTGTTGGTCTTGTTGACCGCTCGACCTGGGAAATCCCGGCAATCTTCAAGCTGATTGGTGATCTCGGTTCAGTACCTCAGGCTGACCTTGAGCGCACCCTGAACTTGGGGGTTGGCATGATCGCTGTTGTTGATCCTTCAGTTGCAGATGCTGCTGTTGAGCGCCTCAACAAGCGTGGTTTGCCCTCATGGATTTTGGGCACTGTTGAGGCTGATAACGGTGAGCACAAGAATAACTCTGACTACGTTCAGGGTGCTAAGGGCGTAGACGGCGGCGCTGCAGTGCTGCTCAACCAGTACAAGTAACCCCTTTCGCCGCTCAAAAGTATGAAAGCCCCGCTGACACCATTGTCAGCGGGGCTTTCACGTTTTTAGAGGGGATAAACGCTCACCTTGATACGTTGGTGCTCAGGCTGCTGCGTAAGCTTCTTTGGCTTTGCCTGCACCGAGGATGCGGCGCTGAAGACCCAGCGTTTTTGTACGGCGAAGCTGACCGGGATGAGGGTAAGTTCTACCAGGATTTTTGCAACGAGCAGGTGAATACCAGCCCAGGTAAGAGCCTCGAGCAGGCCAGCGTTCAGGGCAAGTAGCATTAGCGCTAGAACGCTGTACCGCACCACCGATGAGCGTGTGCTGGGGCGTTTGCCGCCGTCGTGCATCGCCCAGCGGTTGATGGCAAAGTTGATGCTGGCAGAGAAGATGCGCGCACCCACAACAGCCGCAATAATGTTCAGACCGCACGAGACCAAAAAGAGTAGCGCCAGGGTATCGGTGATAAAACCGGCAAAGGATGCGGCGAGGAAGATAAACAGCGGAGCGTAGATTCGCAGGGAGTCTCGTACGGGGCGAAAATGGCTGGTGGGGTTGCCCGGCTCGTAGACCTTCACGATGGGTACTTGGTCGAGCACAATATCGGTACGGGTGACTCGCAGCAGGGTGCTGAACTCGTACTCGTAGCGGTTACCGGGAACGCTAATCACCCAGTCGAGCACGTCGGGAGTAAAACCGCGCAGGCCTGTCTGCGTATCGGCTATTTTGCGTCCTGTTGCAAGGGCGAAAAAACCAATGGTTGCGGTGTTTCCGATGCGCGAGCGCAAGGGTACCTTTTGTCCCTTTGTTTTCTGGTCGTCGAGGGTGCGTACGCCCAGCACGATGGCGCTGGTTCCTACGAGTTTGTAGCTTTCCGTTGCCGCCCCCACCGTCAGGATGTCGGCAGGAAGGTGCTGGCCGTCAGCATCCGCGGTGACGACGCTTTGACCGGGATGATGTAGCTGTACCCACTCGAACCCAGCCCGCAGTGCCCCGCCTTTGCCCCGATTTTCAGGTAGTTTAAGCACCGTCACGGGGGTTCTTGCGGTGTTTCGAACGCGGTCAAAGATCGGCGCGAATTCAGCGCCTGATCCATCGTCAATGACCAAAAGTTCGATGCAGGCGCCTCTGCTCTGCGCTTCATCGGCAAGTTCGGTGCACAGCGCTACCAATGAATGGTCTGGTTTGTAGGCTGGGATCATAATAATCATGGGTTTTCCCTCCGGCTTCTTTAGGCTACTGAGCCAGCGATATAGAGGATGTCTGAGGTGCCGCGTTCTTCGCCCTTGCCCAGGGGGTTGTTGACGAGCGAGCCGTTGAACACCATGACGGACGAGCCGCCGCCATCGATGTTGTACCCGGTGGTGCATCCGAGGTCTTTGAGCATCTGTGCCAGTTCGGGCATGGTTGCGCCGCGCGAATAGCCTTCTGAGCGGCCGTCCACCACTAAGAAGATGAGGTGGTTTTTGTCTTTGACGCCGATAGCTGTGCGGGGCTGCTCGCCCTGGATTGAGTGGTTACCAAAGTTGGTGTCGACCTCTACTGAATCGATACCGTCGATAATTTCACCGTTGTTCAGCAGCGACGGACCGAAGGAGAGGGTGTTCCATACGCCTTCATCGACCAGAGTCTGAGCTGAGGTGGTGGTTTCGTCGTAGACCTTTACGGTGCCATCCTTATAGAAGGCGAGGCCTTCACGCGCCGGTGAGTCACGGTAGACCACGCCGTTGCGCACCACGATGCCGGTCTCTCTAAATCCGTAGTAGTCACCGTTGACAGCCCAGATTCCGTTGTGCTCAGAGGCGATGCTTGAGGGTACGTCGATGATGTTGAGACCAAACTGGTTATTGGCAAAAGCGGAGCGCAGCAGTGTTTGGTCATCGAGAATGATTTCTACGGAATACGCTGTGATTTGATCGCTACCGCTACCCGTCACGATGGTGTTGAGGGTAATTGATCCCTGATCAGCGGTGAGACCGTTTTCAGTGAGTGCTACGCCGGTAAGCTCGGTGCTGGACGCGGTTGCTGAGGTAGTAACCGATGCCTGCTGCGCTTCGTAGGCTGCAACGTCTGAGATTTCGGTGTGCTCGGCGAGGTATCGGTTATAAGCCCAGCCGCCACCCACACCGGCGACGCCCAGTACACCGAGTCCGCCAAATAAAGCGGTGCGACGAGTGGTCTTTTTCTGCCACAAACCTTTCTTGGCGCCTGCGGCCTGTGATCCGGATGAGGGCTGTTCGGCTGCTGGATGCGCGTTTGAGGGGGTCTGTGAAGGGTCTGAGAAGTTGTTCTGCGAAGTCATATCTATAGATTCGCGGGGCAACCCATGTCTGACACTAGATAAACCTATGTTTCAACTGTGTAAGCGCGTCCTGAACCAGAACTGTGCATTGGCTACCCTATTTTCTGCAGAATCCCGTGATACCCCACTTTTACTGATTGTGAACGGAGTAGCGTTCGAGAAGACAAATGCCCTCATACTGAAAGGTTTTATCGTGGCTGAGAACATTATTCGTCAAGCAGATGTCATTATTGCCGGTGCTGGAATCGGCGGTTTAACTGCAGCTCTCGCTCTTCACGAGCACGGTATCAACGCGTTGGTGCTTGAAAGCACTCGTGAGCTCAAACCTTTGGGCGTGGGCATCAATCTTCAGCTGCAAGCCGCGGATGCTCTCACCGAGATGAACCTGCGTGAGCAACTAGAAAACATTGCAATCCCACCGCAGAATCTTTGTATATGACCACATCAGAAACGACCTTGGCGCATCGTCATTTTTCAGAAAATGAGCAGCAGTTCTCCGTTCATCGTAGCAAGTTACAGATGATGCTTTTCGACGCCGTGCAACAGCGTCTGCCCCAAGACAGCGTCCTGACAGGTCAGCAGGTTGAAAGCCTTACTGAAGATGCCGAACGCGTACTCGTTGAGGTCACCGACCGCCACCACGATGACCGCACGGTCACCTACGCCGCCAAGGTACTCATCGGTGCCGACGGAGTCCACTCCAAAGTGCGCAAGAATTTCCACCCGGACGTGAACACCAATAACTGGGAAGGTACCACCATGTTCCGCGGAACTTACCGCGCTCAAAAACCCTTCTTAACCGGACGTTCCATGGTTCTCGTTTACGGTGAAGATGCCAAACGATTTTTGACCTATCCCATCTCTCGCGAGGCAGAACAAGAAGGTCAGTCGCTCATCAACTGGGTTGCTATGGTCCCGCAGTCAAAAGGTAAGACGGTCAGTGAGAAAGAAACGCAGAACGTTCCTACCGACCCCAGCAATGTGCTCCCCTACTTCGATGATTGGGGCTTTGACTGGCTCGATATCAAGACCATGATTTCAGGAGCAGAAGATGTGCTGTCATATCCCATGGTTGACCGCGAATCGCTCGCCTCGTGGGGACAAGGACGCGTGACCCTCCTCGGTGACACCGCGCATCCGATGTACCCCATTGGCGCTAACGGTGGCTCGCAGGCTATTCGCGATGCCGTCACCTTAGCCACCTACATGGGCGACACGGCAGTAGACGGCGATTTGGTACAGGCACTTCGCGACTACGAGACAGAACGTATTCCCGCAACCACCACCGTCGTCGAGGCCAACCGCAAACTCAACCAGACCGAACGTAAACTCGCCAACCTCTCACAAGAAAAACTAGAAGAAATGGCGCACAACGGCCGCATGGACGAAATTCAAGAAGCCTACGCCCACGGCGACTTCGACAAGATTTAGAAGAGGGGTGAGGGGCTATTATCTCACCAGAAACAGCTGCAGCGAGCAGTCCCTCTCGCTTGGTTCGCTTCGCTCACAAAGCGATTCACGCCAGCCCCGATGCCAGCTCGCTGCTCACTGTCTCTGGCATAGAGGATAAGATTCCACCCGCATTTTAAGAAACTTTAACCCCGCACCGTGCACGGTGCGGGGTTATAAGTGAGGGTACGAGAAATAAACCCTATAAGGGGTTAGCTCTCATCTGAGTAATCGTCGGCGTACTTGTCAACGTACTCTGAATAATCATCGTCGTCATCATAGTAAGAAGATGACGACTTACTGGAGTAACTACTCTTGGCATTACTCAGCTCGCGCTCAAGCGCGGAGTAATCGGTCTCGGGGCTGAAGTACTTCATCTCCCGAGCCTGCCGTGTTGCTTTAGCCTTCTGACGGCCGCGCCCCATGGCGTGACCCCCTCTTTATCCATCGCGTCCAGCTAAATGTGCGACGCACACACCTCTAGCCAGAATCCAGTTTATGTCTTTCGTCTGTTAAGGGTACATGGTTTTTTTCTTATATGCTCGCCCAGTTACGCTAAATTGCTATAAACCACAGTGAATTGGTGGGTTTCGTTGGGTTTTTAACTGTTTATTGCACTCTGAGCATACTTAAAAGACATCACCGTGCAGGCATTTGCTCTTTTATGCGACGAAGGTCGTAGCGGTATCGCTACGACCTTCGCTTATCTTTTACCCCGAAATATATAGTTGCTCAGCTTATCTCATGATGAGTGGCTACATATTTACTGGGCTGTGTACTCGCCCAAAGTCTCGCCGTCCTTCACAATCTTGTAGGTATCGCCAGAAACCATGGACGCGGTGGAGAACAGGATCAGCTGCGCGCCCTTATCGCTGACGGTGTAGGTGGCTACCGTCTTTCCTGATGAGTCCTGCAGTTCCAGAACGTCACCGGTGCTCACCGTCGAGGCAAGATCGGTGGTTGAAACGTATGCCTGGCCGGTGGGAGCCACGAACATGTCTGCAGTACCGCCGGTCAGTAGGGTTCCGCCGCTGAGTACAAAGTCACCAGCTACGTCGGTTGAGCCGTTACCGCCCTGTGAAGGTCCGTTGACAGTCACAGTGCCGCCGGAAAGCTCGGCCGTACCGTTCGAGTCAAAGCCGTCGCCCTCAGCAGTGATAGTTAATGCACCGCCGGTCACATGAATGTAAGCGTCCACGACCTCATCCATGCCGCCGCCGGGCATACCGCCGCCCATCTGACCGCCGGGTGCCTGACCCATGTCAGCGGGCATCTGGCCCATGTCTGCAGGTGCGCCGCCGCCTGCCTGCTGATCAGTTGTATTTGCTGCCTGGGTATCGGTAGCGGTGGAATCCGTAGAGGCGGTGTTTTCGTCCTCAGTGTCAGAGGTGGTATCAGCGACGGTTGCGTTGATGCCGTCGTCCGACGAGGTAATGGAGGTTTCGCCGCCGCTGACGGTGATGTACTGGCCTTCAATACCCTCTACCGAAGACTCAACGGTGAGCTTACCGCCAGCAATTTCAAGTTCCTTCTCGCTCTTGAAACCGTCGTCACCGGCGGTAATGGTCACGGTGCCGTTGGTCAGGCGAGTCCAGCCGCGCTCCTCGTCGGTGGCGTTCGTTGACTTGATGCCGTCCTGCTTGGCATCAACGGTGATAGTACCGTCTAGGATGTCCACGTAATCTTTACCGCGAATACCGTCATCGGCTGCGGTGACGTCATAGGTTCCGCTTGCGATCACCAGACCGTCGCTACTTGCGATGCCGTCACTGTAGTTACCGGTAACCTTCAGGGAGCCTTCACCTGCCAGCGTCAGGTCTGTCTTAGAGAACAGGGCAGCGCTGGGATCCTCTTCGCCGGTGGCTGCGTATTCTGAACCGTCGGTCACGGTGTTAGTAGTACCGGATTCTGTGTAGACGATGAGTTCATCGGCGCTCTGACCCACAATCGCGGCGCCGCCTTTGTTGGTGATTGACGCATTATCCAAAATCAGGCGTACCTGGTCTTGGTCCCCTGTGTTGACGACAACCTGACCGTCTTCAAGGGTTCCGGTGAGTCGGTAGTTGCCCGCGGCAGTGATGGTAATGACGCCGTTCTCAACGGTGACGCCGTCGGTTGCAGTGGGGTTTGAAAGATCAATGGTTTTCTCGGTGGATGAGTCCCAGCTGAGATCGTCTTCGCTGTAGTGGGTGTCGTAAGAAATTGCGCTGGCGGTAGTTGCGGTCTGTGACTCTGAGGCGCTTGCGCTAGCCGTTGCCGATGCACTGGTTGAACTGCTGACGGTGCTGGTGCTTGACGCGTTCGTAGTGTTTGCGGAGCAGCCTGCGAGCGCGAGGGACGCCATGAGGGCTACTGAGGTTGCTGCTTTGCTGATTTTAGTGGAGAACTTCATGATGTTTTCTTTCGGTTGAGGCGGGGTTTTGAAATTTTGGGTCGTGCTGTAAGGACGCGGGTGTTTAGGCGGCTTTCGCTACGACGGCTTATTCGCGGGGTACCAGTTGCATGGAACGCGCGATGGTGCGGTGCCATTTGTTGGAGGGAAGGTAAGGGTTGAGTGCTGCCATTCCGGTGGCGAATTTAGAGATTTTGGTGGGTCGCACTCCCCCGCGCCAGAGTATTTTATCGGCGATCGAGGGGGCTGTTCCCGATTTGGTTTCGATGATGACCATGCCCGGTGCCGTGTATTCGGTACCTTCCCTGTAGGGCAGGTGTGAGCTCAGTGCGAACTCGCTCATGGGCGTCCACGTGAGTGAGGTGTCGATGGTCATGCGGGCGTCGATGGGGTTGTTCGCTGATTCAGGGAGGAAAACAGTGGTGCGGCGGTATCCGGTGGTCAGCACGGGCGAGAAGCGTGAGGGGTCTTCATCGAGCAGTCCGGTCAGCGATTCGCCCACGTAAGCGAGGCCTTCAGCGTTGAGCCGGGCTCGATCTCGCGTCGGGTATTCGATGCGTTCTTTGACCGTGACCGCGCGGGCGCCTTCGGTTTTTACCTCCAGGTAGGTGGCACCTGTATCAAGGTAGCTACGCGTGCGCACCTTATAACGGTTGCGCCTGCCCAAGGCCGCCAGCATGTAACTTGAGAGCTTGGGGGTGTCGAAGTAAACCGAGTCGTAGGCGAACTCTCGTGCACCGTTGATTTCAAGTACCTGCGCGTTAGCTGGCAGTTCTTGCAGGATGCGTGAGGCGGTCAGCGCATCCACAATGTACTTGCGGTCGATGCGGGTTTGCATAGCTGCCTTGGCGTTGAGTTCTTCGAGCGAAATGCCCGTGCAGGTTTCAGGTAGAAGACTTTGCGGGTTTTGCGCTGATACGGGTGACAGGCTGTTCACGTGTTTTCTCGTTTCTGATAGCTGGCGTTGGGGCGGGTGTAAGGAGCTGAGAGATCAGTGGGAGGAGTGCACGGGGATGTGGCTGGTCAGCTCGGCAGCGGTATCGGGGACCAGTCCCTGCATTGAGCGGTTGGGGATTACCGCGTCCTTGGTGCTGTAGCGAATATCGACCAGAGTTTTGTCGTTGACGAGGTCGAGATCCAAGATGGTGACGGTTTCGATTGAGTAACCGAGTTTTTTGCCCAGGTACGCTTTGAGGTCTTCGTCGTTGCTGATAGCGCGATCGACGGTGACGGTTTGCTGGCGCAGGGTTTTCATGACGGAGCGAGAATCGCTGATGCCCATAACTGCTAGGATGAGAACCATGAGGCCAAGCATGAGGCCGACAGGTTCTAGGCCGATTCCGGCGAGCAGGCCGATGGCGAGTGCGCAGAAGTAGTAGGCGACTTCGCGCTGATCAAGTTCGGTTGAGCGCAGTCGGATGATTGAAAGAACACCGAACAGTCCCATGCCCATGCCGGCGCTGGTGGCATCAGCGTTAGCGAGAGCCACAGTGACTGCGAAGACACCGACGTTGATGACGAGGTATGACACCACGAGGTCACGGCGCTTGTGGCGGGAGAGGTACATGGCGCACAAAAGTGCAATGGCGATGATATCGGCAAAAGCGACGAAGAGAATGTCGGTGGGGTTCATGCTTGGGTTCTTTCACGGTTGTTTGCGATTGATTGCATTAACTACTGTGAAAGTTCAAGCTGTGTTTACCCTATGTTTAACTTAGCCCTAACTTATGAGCCTTTAAGTCCCGCTTAAAAGGCAGCTTAAGAGAACCGGCGAGAAGGATTCTTTGCCGTCTGTGACCGTATTGCGAGAGCCTACCTAGCATTCGGTGAAGGATGCGAGTACCTACAAGAGCTCGTCGATGAGGTTTTCGAGGGCGCTACGGGCGTCGGTGCGCCACACATAGGTTGCTTTGTGGTCAGCGCGCGTGGGACCAGCATTGATAATGCCTACAGGCTTACCGGAACGCAGGGCATCCAGCACCAGCTTGTAACCGCTCATCACCGCGACCGAAGATCCCACAATCAGTAGCGAACGCGCATCCGCCAGCATCTGACGCATGGTTTCTTTACGCGCGACGGGTACGTTCTCGCCAAAATACACCACATTGGGTTTGAGTTTTTCTGAACCGCAGCTCAAGCATCCAACCATCTGAAAGTCAGCGATGAAAGAGTCGCTGAGATCGACATCGCCATCGGGGTTGACCTGAAGTTCCTGGTCGTTGAGACGCTCAAGGTAGCCGGGGTTTGCGGCCTCTAACCGGTCATCGAGCGAGGTACGGTTTTCAATAAAACCGCAATCTAAACACTCAATTTTAGAAAGGTCGCCGTGCAAGGTCACCACGTTCTGGCTACCGGCAGCATTATGCAGACCGTCAACGTTTTGGGTAATGACGCCGCTCATCGCACCAGCTTCCTCAAGTTCAGCGAGCGCAAAATGCACGACGTTGGGCGCAGCCAGCTTCATCTGCCGCCAGCCCACGTACGAGCGCGCCCAGTAGCGGTGCCGGGCACCGGCGTCGTACTTAAACTCTTGGTAGGTCATGGGCCGATGACGGCGCAAAGACCCGTTAGGGCCGCGATAATCGGGAATGCCTGAATCAGTAGAAACACCCGCGCCTGTTAGCACCAGAACATTGCCGGTACGCAACATATCGGTAATTCCCGCGGACGCCTCAGCAGCATCCTGCACGAATCCGGCATCTTCAACGACGCGGGCAATCGAGCGCAGCGCCGCCGCGTGGGTAGCAGCGATGTCAGCGCGTTGAAGAGACTGTTCGTCAGCGTAGCGAATAGCAGAATGAGCGGAACCAGAGTTTGCGAAAGTTTCAGATGTACTGTGCACGTTTTCATTATGGCGCGTTTGCAGTGGCCTCGCACGGGTGTTTGCGCTGAGGGAAAGTTCCTTAAAGGTAGTAGCTCCCCCGTGCGCTGCACGAGGGAGCTACTGTTGAGATACCGGTTTAGCGGCTAGCGGTGACGGTCAGTCCGTCCATGGACACATCGGGGTTGACGTCCACGGTCACGGTGTCACCGTCGCGTACTTCGCCAGCGAGAATTCCCTTAGCCAGGCGGTCGCCGATTTCGCGCTGAACCAAGCGGCGTAGCGGACGCGCACCGTAGCTCGGATCGTAACCGGCAAGTCCCAGCCATTCGATAGCGGCATCGGTGACATCCAGGTTCAAGCGGCGGTCAACCAGACGCTGAGCCATGGAGTCAATCTGCAGTCCGACAATCTTGCCAAGGTCCTCCGCACTGAGCGGTTCGAACATGATGATGTCGTCCAGGCGATTGAGGAACTCCGGCTTGAAGGACGCATTCACCACGCCCATCACAGCTGACTGGCGCGCATCCTCAGCAAGATTCTGATCAATCAAGAACTGTGAGCCCATGTTCGAGGTCAGAATCAGAATGACGTTGCGGAAGTCCACGGTGCGACCCTGTCCATCGGTCAGGCGACCATCATCGAGCACCTGCAAAAGGATGTCGAAGACCTCAGGATGAGCCTTTTCAACCTCGTCCAGCAAAACCACCGAGTAGGGACGACGGCGTACAGCTTCGGTCAGCTGACCACCTTCTTCGTAACCCACGTATCCCGGAGGAGCACCGACCAAACGCGCTACCGAATGCTTCTCGGCGTACTCGCTCATATCAATGCGAACCAGTGCACGCTCATCATCGAACTGGAACTCAGCCAAAGCCTTCGCAAGCTCAGTCTTGCCGACGCCGGTGGGACCCAGGAACATGAAGGAACCAATGGGACGGTCGGGGTCTGAGATGCCCGCGCGGGAACGGCGCACCGCATCCGCAACAGCTGTGACAGCCTTACGCTGACCGATCAGACGTTTGCCAAGTTCTTCTTCCATGTGCAGCAACTTCTCGGACTCGCCCTGCAACATGCGTCCGGCAGGAATACCTGTCCAGGCTGAGATAACCTCGGCGATGTCATCGGCAGTAACTTCTTCAGAAACCATAGTTTCGGTCTCTGCCACGGCGGCTTCTGCGCGCTGAGCTTCAGCCAGCTGAGCCTCCAGCGAAGGAATTTCGCCGTAGAGGATGCGGGAGGCATCCGCCAGGTTGCCCTCGCGCTGAGCGACCTCAGCCTTAGAGCGCAACTCATCAATCTCAGACTTAAGATCACCGACGCGGTTGAGCCCAGCCTTCTCAGCCTCCCAACGCGCATTGAGGGCATCCAGCTGTTCTTTCTTATCAGCCATGTCAGCGCGAAGAGCCTCAAGGCGTTCGACGGACGCGGGGTCGGTCTCATTCGACAGCGCCAGCTCTTCCATGGTCAGGCGGTCAACCGCGCGACGTAGCTGGTCGATTTCCTCGGGCGCCGAGTCGATTTCCATGCGCAGGCGGCTAGCTGCCTCATCAATCAGGTCAATCGCCTTATCGGGCAGCTGACGCGAGGGAATGTAGCGGTTCGACAGGTTAGCCGCTGCCACTAGTGCGGAGTCAGCAATCGAGACCTTGTGGTGTGCCTCGTAGCGTTCCTTGAGTCCGCGCAAAATACCGATGGTGTCATCCACGCTCGGCTCGCCCACATAGACCTGCTGGAAGCGGCGCTCCAGTGCGGCGTCCTTCTCAATGTTTTCGCGGTACTCGTCGAGGGTGGTAGCACCAATCAGGCGCAGCTCGCCGCGAGCCAGCATAGGCTTGAGCATGTTGCCCGCGTCCATAGAACCTTCGGTAGCGCCAGCGCCCACCACGGTGTGAATCTCGTCGATGAAGGTAACAATCTGCCCCTCAGACTTCTTGATTTCCTCAAGCACAGCCTTCAGGCGTTCCTCGAACTCGCCGCGGTACTTAGCGCCCGCAACCATTGAGCCGAGGTCCAGCGAGATGAGTGTCTTACCGCGCAGAGACTCGGGAACGTCGCCCGAAACCATGCGCTGTGCCAGGCCTTCAACCACAGCGGTCTTACCGACGCCGGGCTCACCGATGAGCACCGGGTTGTTCTTGGTGCGGCGTGAGAGCACCTGAATGACGCGGCGAATCTCGCCATCACGACCGATCACGGGGTCAAGCTTGCCTTCGCGCGCAACGGCGGTGAGGTCGGTGCCGTACTTTTCAAGGGCCTGGAAAGTACCCTCGGGGTCAGGGGTATTCACGGTGCGGTCTCCTCTCACACTCGGAATAGTAGCTTCAATAGTTTCGGCGGTTGCGCCGTTGTCGTGGAGCGCGCGGGCGGCATCGTCGGTGCCGGATGCGATGCCCAGCAATAGCATTTCGGTGGAGACGTACTCGTCACCAAACTGTTCTGCTTTTTGCTGCGCGGTTTGGATGGCGGTCAGTGCTGTGCGTGAGAACTGCGCTTGGCCAGCTGATGCACCCTGCACACTGGGCAGTTTCTTGATAGCGGCGGATGCTGCGGTTGAGACCGCGTCGATGTTTACGCCTGCCGCTTTGAGCACTGCGACGGCGACGCCTTCGCGCTGGTCCATGAGCGCTTTGAGCATGTGCGCCGGTTCAATGTTGGGGTTGCCTGCCGTTTGCGCGTTCATGTTCGCGCCGGATAAGGCTTCTTGAGTTTTAGTGGTGAATTTCGGGTTCATGTTTTCTCCTTGTCTTAGCTCGTAGGATGCTGGCGTCCGCGAGTATCTTGATTTACCCGCAACCTTGCTTCCAGCTCTTTTAGCTAACTTGAGTCTACTACACTCAACTTTGGTTTGTAAAGCATCTTTTACCCCAACATTTTCTGCACGCCCGCACCAAAGCCCCATCCCGCGTCCGCGCTCACCCCATACCCAAAGTGACCACCCGAACGTCAAAGTGACCACGTAAACGTCAAATTACTCCCGAAAAGTATAGGAATCTGACGTTTACGTGGTCACAATGATGTTTACGTGGTCACCTTGGCGCGATGAGGGGTTTGCGGGGCGAGATAAGGGTCAGGACGCGACACTACTCCAGGAACTCATACGTGTAGTTTTCGCGTGCCCGCGCTTCTTCGGCGTCCTCATCAACACCAGCCAAGGCGCGCTCAGTCTTGCGCTTCTCTATCAGAGCCAGAATTAAGGATGCGACAGCCAGGCACATGGTCAGGATGCCGAAGGTGTTACCAAAGCCGGCGGACAACCCCACAAACGAGTCACCAAAAACCCGCGATGCCGCCGAAACGATCTGCCCATCCTTCCTGTCGGGCACTAAGAAACCGAAAATCAGAGCCAGCACGAACGCCCCGCAGTACACCAGAACAATCAGCGGTGTCGTCGCACCCCCGTGCATCTTGGCGTCCTTGCGCATCAGCCACACGGCGCATGCCATCACGATAAACAGCATCGGCCCAAAACTAACCGCAAAGATAGGCACCAGCGTTCCGCCCGCGCCAAAGAGCGCGCGTCCGGCAACTATCCACAGTGCCGCCACCAGCGCCAGCACATAACCCACCGCGGGCACACCGCGGGTAAAGACGTTCGATGATCTGTTTGAGGCAGTAATTTTTTGCACGTCACCATTTTACGAAAGTCATTTTGCGTCATGCACTTCTCTCAACTTCAACGCGGGCAAAACTGACCGGTAGGCTTAAAACATGAGCGATTACGTATATCCCGAAGCTATTTTGTTCGACCACGACGGCACTCTTGTTGACACTGAACCGGTGTGGGCTGAGGCTAAAGAGGCAATTTCTCACAAGTACGGTAAGGAGTGGAGCGAGCAGGATACCTTGGATGCGTTGGGCCAGCCGATGCAGGTTACCTACGATATTCTGCGTCGCAACGGTGTGCCGCTGAGCGATGAAGAGATTTACGACGCGCTGGTGAACCACGCGATTGAGCACGCTAAAAATGAGAGCGTTGAGCTTCTTCCCGGCGTCGCCGGCTTGTTCCAGGAAGTAGCAGACGCCGGTATTCCCTGTGCGATTGTCACTAACGCTACCCGCCACATTGCCGAGGTAACTGCGTCCCTGGCTCCCGAGGGACTTTTCAAAACTATTGTCACCAACGATGATGTCAAAAATGCTAAGCCTGATCCCGAGCCCTACCTTCTGGCGGCTCAGCGCCTGGGTGTAGATCCTACCAAGTGCGTAGCTGTTGAAGATTCCCCGAGCGGTGTTGCAAGTGCGACAGCTGCCGGGTTGAAAGTTGTTGTCGTGCCGGGTATGCAGCCGGTTCCCGAAGGTAAGGGAGATCTTCGTATCAAGCATGAGGATCTCAGCTTTGACCAAATCCTTAAATTGAATAATTCAAAATAACACTAGATTTAATGAGCGTTCCAGAGTACAGTGTTAAGTAAGCTTCCAAATCAACGCAGGGTTTTATATCCGAGCCCCGCGCGTCGCGAAAGGAAAAATCAACAATGTCGAACAAGAATGCATCATTTACTGTCCCCGGTCTCACCGAAGAAACCGGCCACCACGTAGGCGAGACCTTGCAGTTGCGCTTGCACGCAATGAACGACCTACACCTCACTCTCAAGCACGCTCACTGGAACGTTGTTGGCCTCAACTTCATTGCAGTACACGAAATGCTTGACCCCCAGGTTGACCTCGTTCGCGGCTTCGCAGATGAGATTGCCGAACGCATGGCAGCTATGGGCGTTTCACCCAGCGGCGTTCCCGGCGCATTGGTAGAAGCACGCACTTGGAGCGACTACTCCGTTGACCGCGCTGGCGCAATTGACCACATCCGCGCACTCAACGACGTCTACACCGGCGTTATCGAGGATCACCGCGCAGCAATCGCCAAGGTTGGCGACGTCGACCCCATCACCGAGGACCTCCTCATCGGTCAGACCGCTGAACTTGAGAAGTTCCAGTGGTTCTTGCGTGCTCACCTCGAAAACGGTTCAGGCGAGCTGAGCTAATCACTCACATTTTTACAAAAGGACGATGCGCCCGCCGCGCGTCGTCCTTTTTAGTGCCCAAAATCGAAAAATTCAGCAAGACGAACTTTTAGAATTCGGTGGTTACACTCACCCGATTATTTCTTATAAACACGCTATGCACCGCACTACACTGAAATGCATACGAAGGGGAGTAGTTCCCACCGGCTAGGTTTGAACAACACTAGCCAAAGCGGTTTATCGACATACTGGTTGCGCGATGCACCCGGTAAACCACCTCGTTTTTACAGGATTCGAGGCGAGCGAGACCTTCGGCCCATTAGACACAGTTCTTGGCCGAAGTCTCTTTTCTTAGAACTCGGCCATATGCAACACACGGAAGTGAGTTATGGACCGAAACGCACCATCATCGGTGATTGCAACCGATACAAGCATGCATAAAACCGTTGCACATCCTTCTAAAGCTCAAATTCGCCGCTGGCGCCGCTATCTCGCAGAAGAAATTTCAGAAGCTCACATCTACTCTGTTCTCGCGCGACGTTCATCGGGTAAAGAGGCTGAGATCCTTCAAGAAGTAGCCAACGCCGAATTGCGCCACCAGAACCATTGGCGCGCTCTTTTGGGTGAGCACGCGCATCCTGAACCTCGTCCGTCAGCATCAGCTCGCATGTTGCAGTTGCTTGCTAAAAACTTTGGCACCGTTTTTGTGCTGGCTCTTGCCCAGCGCACTGAAGGACGCTCCCCCTACGCGGAGGACCCTGATGCGACCGAGGCTATGGCGGCAGATGAAGCAATCCATGAGGAAATCATTCGCGCCCTTTCAACGTCAGGACGCGAGAAGCTTTCGGGCAACTTTCGTGCGGCGGTGTTTGGCGCTAACGATGGTCTGGTTTCAAACGTCGCGCTGATTATGGGTATCGGCGCATCGGGTGCCTCAAGCAGCATGGTACTTCTGAGCGGTATTGCCGGCCTCCTTGCAGGCGCGCTTTCAATGGCCGCCGGCGAATTTGTATCCGTTCGTTCACAGCGCGAGATGTTGGACGCATCCCGCCCCACACAGGTGACACTCAGCGTCGCGCAGGATCTCGATATCAACGAGAACGAACTTGTACTGATTTATAAGGCACGCGGCATGAGCGATGAGGCCGCCCATCACCGCGCCATGGAACGCTTTGGACGCCTGGACTGCGACTGCGATCCTTCGCTATCTTACAACCCCGCTATGGAAGAAGAGGATGCACCGCAGGAGCACGGTGCGCTCGGTAGCGATATTGGCGCGGCAGCCTCCAGCTTCTGCTTCTTCGCATCCGGCGCACTCATTCCGATCCTGCCCTATATCTTTGGTTTGGGCGGCACCTTCGCGATGATTCTTTCACTGGTACTGGTTGGCATTGCCCTCATGGGAACAGGTGCGATTGTTGGCTTACTCTCTGGTGCATCGCCTTTCAAACGTGGCGTGCGACAGCTTGCTATTGGCTACGGCGCGGCACTGGCAACCTATCTTCTGGGTCTACTCTTTGGAGCGACAGTCGGCTAATCTGCGGTAACTCATCAATACATAAAAATGCCGGCACCGGTGCACGCCCCAATAATGCACACCGGTGCCGGTCTTTTTTGTACTCAATGTTTGCACAGCGTCATTGCTCGTCTATACATCCCCCCCCAAGTCGTATAGGCGTATTAGCTAACCCCTAAAGACCAGCAAACACCCCATAGATGAACAAGACTATGACAGTGTGCGACTACCAATGAGGATTATTCATAAGGGGTGACCAGCAGCCAAAAACACCAATCCTCGCACCACCGAAAACACCCGCGAATACGAGCCCAACGGTCGCCGGAAACCCGTGTGCAAAATACGCCAGGCCTTCACCTGAGCAATCATCCGCTCCACCACCGCCCGGCGTGAATTAATGAACCTGTTCACCGCCTTCACATCTGCAGGTGTCCTGCGGGTTTTGTTACGCTTGGACGGAGTAGCCAACCCCAACCCGATATAGCCCTTATCAGCCAAAGTGCTCTCATCAAAATATCTTTCCAAGCCATGATGTTTGAAGGCGTAAGCATCATGCCTGGCCCCGGGCACCGGGTCTGTGATAGCCAGCAACTTTCCATCCAAGGTGCAGATGACTTGGTGGTTAACCCCGGCACGTTTGTGTTTTCCTGAGAAGTTTGTTGCACCTAGTGAGCGCCAGTTCCAGGTAGGTATAAGTGTTCCATCGATCACTAAAGATCCAGGCGTCTTTAGCGCTGATTCCATGGGTTTCATCAGAGGTTTGAGTACCCTGGCTAGTGCTTTTTCAATGCTGGTGATGGTTCTGGAAAACGTGGATTGAGAAACCTCAAATGCTTCGGTTAGGACCTCTTCAGTGAGGTTATCTACCATAAAGTGGGTTGGACGGGCCTAGCAGCGGCTTTTCGGTGATGCGGGTCTCAAAAACGTGTTTTGCCCAGAAAGTGTCTCGTTAATGCCCAGTGAACTTGAAGTAATCAACAGCCAATAATCAGAGTTGATAGAAACTGACTCAACCCTGCCCAATTTCATCAAACACCGCGAGTACATCACCCCCTGGGTACTCTCATACACCTCAGCCAACACTCAATAGGCCTACCTGAATGATCTGAAGATGTTCTGCACTTTTTTGGACGAAGCAAGCATCGATCTTCTGCAGGTGCGACGCACTCATCTAGATGTGTTCTCCCGAGTCCACGAAAAGTACACCGATTCGAATGCATCAGTCGCACGGCGGTTAGCTGCCATCTCAGCTTTCTACCGATTCCTCTTGCTGGATGAGGTGATTGACAAATCCCCCGCTGACTATATCCGCAGACCACCGGTTGACCCAGATTTCACCGCCACCCAAGCCCTCACCCAACGAGAAGCACTACGGTTGCTCGATACAGCAACCGAGCACTCCCTGCGTGCTCAGACACTGGTGGATTTGTTGCTGAGCACGGGTCTGCGCATCAGCGAAGCCTTAAATATGAGGGAATCCGACATATCGCAGGGGCATCTACTCATCACCCGCAAAGGCGGTAAAAAATCATCGGTCTACCTACCCGAGTATACGCTGCGGAACCTGAGGGATCTGACTCGGGCAACAGGGTTAGAAGCAGAGACTCAAGAAAATGGTGGGGTCTCTTATTACATTTGTTCACTGTACCCAGTCCAAGCTGCTGACGCCACATTCCTCTGCACAGGTAGCCCGGGAGATTCTCCAGGTCCAGAGAATGATTACAACGGCGTAGCCTACAAAAGAAAATAAAAAGATAGCCCCCTGCCGTGCTACAAGACAGGGGGCTATTCATATCAAAAGGTGGAAGCAAATAGATAAGTCCACTCCCTCAATAAAATTAGAGAAAGTACACGGACTATCTATCCATTCAGCAAGTTATTCCTGACCTGCCATAGGGTAATCAATGTAACCATGAGGACCCGGGGTATAGAAGGTATCCGAATCTATAGGATTCAACGGAAGATCATTCTTCCAACGGTAAGAAAGATCCGGATTAGCAATAATCTCGCGCCCAACCGCTACCCCATCAGCCAGGTCATCCTCCACGATATGACGAGCCTCGTCCAATTCGGTCTCCGTACCAAAACCTGTATTGAGAATCATAAAACCGCCAAAAGACTCCCGCAAAAAGGCAACGAGGTCGCTCTCCGCGTCCTGATACAAAACGGAGAGATAAGCGATATTCAAATCAGCGATGCCGTCTAGTAAAGCCTTATAAGTAGCCCGTACGTCATTTTCATCCTCTTCCATGCAACCTTGGATGTTATGCATAGGTGAAATACGCAGGCCCAGCCGGTCAGCTCCAATTTCATCTGCAATAGAGCGAATAACTTCGATAGCTAAACGAGCACGATTTTCGGGGCTCCCACCATACTCATCTGTACGGTGATTGGAACTGGGGGCAAGGAACTGATGAAGAAGGTAACCGTTGGCTCCATGCACTTCAACCCCATCCATACCTGCGTCAATGGCACGTCGAGCGCCTTCAGTAAATTTTCTCACGACCCGCTCAATGCCCTCGCTATCGAGAGCTACAGGAGTAGGTACCTCTTCTCGCCCTTCCGCACCATGCAGAGTAACGCCTGGAGCAATTGCGCTAGAAGATTCACCCTGGTCGAATCCGTTAATGGAGGGAAGAGTGAGACGGCCTCCATGCATAATCTGCATAACGATCTCGCTACCCTGTTCATGAACAGCCTGGGCAACTTTACGCCATCCTTCTTGTTGTTCGGCAGTGGCGATGCCGGGCTGCCCCAAAAATGCACGGTTGATGTCTTCAAAGAATGTACCCTCGGTAACAATCAAACCGTTGTCTGCCCGCTGTTTGTAATATTCGATGTGCATATCGGTAGGAATACCGTCTTGAGCCGCGCGTGAGCGTGTCAAGGGTGCCATAATAATACGGTTATTGAGGTGGATCGCACCTACCTGGGCAGAATCAAAAAGACCCGTCATTCTTCTCTTACTTTCGGTAGAAAATATCGTCTAACTGGATGTACAACACAGATTCGGGAAAAAATATTTCCCCTGCGGTATTAAAATTTCCCCACAGATTAATCGGGCCCTCTCAAGGCCCTTCTCATTCACAGAAAAAAGGGAGGGAATCGGTCAAACCAATCCCCTCCCCCTAATTCTTCTCGGAGAATTTATTTACTTAGCGGTAGGAATGCTACCGTGCGGATCAATAACATACTTCAATGATGAACCCTTATCGAAGTCCGCGTATGCCTGAGGTGCCTCATCAAGGCTAATGACCTTGATGTTGAGCATATCTGAAAGATAAGGCATACGATCCCACAGAATCGACATCATCAACTCGCGGTTGTAATGCATGATAGGCGCCTGACCACCGGCAATACGAGGCGATTTAATCCAAGCATCACCGAAGTTGAGAGAGTAAACACCCTCACGCTCAGCAGGAACAGGAGAAATAGGGTTAGCACCATAAACACCGATGATGCCGGTTGCTCCACCGGGACGGGTTGCATCCAGAACCTGATTGATAGCGTAAGACGATTTGGTCTTCTCAGCCTCTTCGCCCAGACCGTGTGCTTCGTTGCCTACATAATCAACTGCGCAGTCAACATAGGGAGTGCCAAGGATAGCTTCAATCGCATCATTGATGGAGTCAACCTTGGAAAGGTTGATGGTCTCGCAACCATTCTGGCGAACCAGTTCCAAACGATCCTCATAGTAATCACCCACGATGATGCAAGATGCGCCCATGAGGCGAGCAGCAGCAGCACCACAACGACCTACCGGACCAGCACCTGCAATATAAACAGTAGAACCAGGCTTCACACCTGCTTCGACCAGACCATGGTAAGCAGTGGGCAAAATATCGGAAAGCACTGCAAGGTCTAGAATTCTCTCCATTGCCTGATCCTTGTCAGGGAAACGAAGAAGCTGGAAGTCAGCGTAGGGCACGAACATGTATTCTGCCTGGCCGCCTGCGAAGCCACCAAGGTTGAAACCGTATGCTGCACAGGAAACCTCAGGGTTAGTAGTTTCGCAAACCTCGGTGCGTCCGTTGCGGCAGTTGCGGCAACGACCACACGCTACGTTAAAGGGTACAGAAACGATGTCACCGGGCTTGAGGAACTCAACATCTGAACCGACTTCTACAACTTCACCGGTCATTTCATGGCCCATCACCATACCTTCGGGTACAGGGAAGGAGCCACGGTAGATGTGCAAGTCACTGCCACAGATATTGGTAGCAATCAGCTTGACGATAACGCCATGGGGGGCTTTTTTGCCGTTGGGCATTTCTAGCTTGGGAAAGTCAAGGGTATCCACGCGCATATCTTTGACGCCGTGGAATACTACTGCGCGATTTTTATCTGCCATGATTTTTTCCTCACTGCTTTCTTCTTTGAGGAAGCTCTTAGGGTTGAAGCTAAAACTCTTGATGAGAATAACCCCTCAGAAGAGGGAGTGTTTTATTCATCTCAAGGGGCTTTTAACTTCTTCGTAAGCTTAGCAGAGGGGAGGGTAAAACAAGATCTTCACCTACCCATTGAAAGAGAACAAAAAATCGTTGTTACGAATCGACGGGATAGGCAGTAAAGTTGCAAACGACAAGAAATCACACCGATTTTGAGGCTCCCTGCGCCTTACACAGAAGCGATTGGTCAGATTTATCTATGAGCTATTTACACGAACGCATCACAGACAACGAAACTCACATTCAACCAGATGTTCGAGTACTGGGAGCACGCCAGAACAACCTGCAAAACGTCGATCTTTCTGTACCGCGAGATGCTCTCGTCGTTTTCACCGGTGTTTCGGGATCGGGGAAATCCTCTCTTGCCTTTGGAACCCTCTATGCAGAATCACAGCGCCGTTATCTAGAGTCGGTAGCACCCTATGCCCGCCGTCTTATCGATCAGGCAGGAGTGCCCGACGTCGACTCCATTACCGGGATGCCTCCAGCCGTAGCCCTACAGCAACAGCGAGGTGGACAAAACTCACGATCGACCGTTGGTAGCATCACTACCATCTCAAGTCTGGTTCGTATGTTGTTTTCACGCGCCGGTCAATATCCAGAGCATCAGAGCATGCTCTATGCTGAGGATTTCTCTGCCAACACCCCGCAGGGTGCATGCCCTCAATGCTATGGAATTGGCAGAGTCTATGAAGTTCCCGAAGATCGCATGGTTCCCGATCCCACCAAGACCATCCGTGAACGGGCCATAGCTTCTTGGCCTACCGCCTGGCACGGGCATCAACTTCGAGACGTTTTAGTGGCACTTGGCTACGATGTGGACGTCCCTTGGAAAGATCTTCCGAAAAAAGATCGCGACTGGATTCTTTATACGGACGAAACCCCGCACGTACCGGTCTACTCGCGAATGACGCTTGCCGAAGCTCAAGCAGCCAAAAAAGCAGGTGCTGAGCCTTCTTACAGCGGCACCTATGTGGGCGCAAAACGCTATGTACTGGATACTTTTGCCAACACTAAAAGTGCCTCCATGAAGCGCAAGGTGGCGCAGTTTCTCACATCCATCCCGTGCCCAGCCTGCCACGGTAAACGCATCAAATCAGAGGCTCTCTCCGTCACCTTTGCAGGGTTAGATATAGCTGATTTCTCCCACCTGCCTCTCCATGAGCTAACCAGTCTTCTTGAAAAAGCTGTTGAAGATGCTTCCCGCAAAATACCCCTAAATGCAAGGGAGGAAGAAGCGCTGGGGCAAGGCTTGCACCAAAAAACGGGAGAAGAAGCTACAGAGCCCGGCACTCCCGCAAATGGACTTACCACTGAGATAGAACCGGAAGCTCGTAAGGCTCCCCCTCAGCCTACTGAAAAACTCGCCGCTACCTCTCGGCTGGCCACTGGCCTCATTGAGCGTCTTCGCCCCATTATTGACCTCGGCTTAGGCTATCTTTCTCTCGATCGGATGACCCCCACCCTTTCCGGGGGCGAACTGCAACGTTTGCGCTTAGCTACTCAGCTGACCTCTGAACTTTTTGGTGTGGTCTACGTGTTAGATGAACCCTCTGCTGGGCTTCACCCTCAAGACACCCGTGCTCTTCTAGGCGTTCTTGACGGGCTCAAAGCACGAGGAAATAGTTTGTTTGTGGTGGAGCATTCTATTGAAGTAATGAAACATGCTGACTGGATTGTGGATGTAGGACCAGGAGCTGGAGAACATGGTGGTCGAGTTCTTTACAGCGGTGAAGTTGATGGTTTAGCCCACGTCCAGGAATCTCTTACCCGCGGTTACCTCTTTGGAGACAGTGGGCTCGCGCCACATACTCCGCGGAAACCCGAGCAGTGGATAAAACTTTCTGGAGTGAGCCGAAATAATCTCCATAACGTAGATGTACAAATTCCTCTAGGTATTCTCACTGTGGTCACAGGTGTTTCAGGTTCGGGGAAATCTAGCTTAGTCAGCCAGTGCCTACCTCAACTGATAGGGCATCGCCTAGGTAAAACGGCGCAGGTAGATGAATCACCCGTTGAGGGAGATGAAATTCTAAGGGCCGAGCAGACCCCCGAAACGAGGGGAACTGTTGAAGGTGATTTCAGCGGGATACGCCGCGTGGTTGCCATCGATCAGAAACCTATTGGGCGAACACCTCGTTCAAATATTGCAACCTACACAGGGCTCTTTGACCATGTACGCCGTCGTTTTGCCGATACCGCTGAGGCCAAACGCCGGGGATACAAACCAGGCAGATTCTCCTTTAATGTAGCGGGCGGACGCTGCCCCACCTGCGAAGGTGAAGGGTCAGTGATGGTAGAGCTACTCTTCTTACCTTCGGTATACACAAAGTGTCCAGACTGCCAAGGAACCCGCTACCAGTCAAGCACTTTAGAAATTCTCTGGCGCGGTAAGAACGTGTCCCAAATTTTAGAAATGAGTGTAGAGGAAGCTCTCGGCTTTTTCGACGGCGAATCAGATATTAAGCGTTCACTGGCTGCGCTGAGAGATGCCGGCTTGGGGTACCTGCGTTTGGGTCAGCCTGCTACTGAGCTATCTGGTGGTGAAGCGCAGCGCGTCAAACTAGCCACGGAATTGCAACGGGCACAACGCGGCGACACTCTGTATGTACTTGATGAACCCACTACCGGTCTGCACTGCTCAGATGCTGACCGTTTGATATCGCATCTTCAGACTCTGGTTGATGCTGGTAATACGGTAGTGATGGTCGAGTTGGATATGCGAATTATTGCAGCGGCTGATTATGTGATTGATATGGGCCCTGGTGCAGGAGAAGAAGGCGGTCAGATCGTGGCGGTTGGTACACCGGCGGAGGTTGCTACTTCAACGGAAAGTGCTTCGGCTCCCTTTTTAGCGGCGGCCTTGAAGTAAGAATGTATTCATGGTTTGGAAGAGTTATTTATAATCCTTCTAAATTAAGTAACGTATTGAACTTTATGGGCTACCTTTCGCCCTCCCTCCCCTGGCTCATCTGGTGATCTTATAGGGGGGGGGTAGCATCTTTTGATTGCGGTAGACCGATTCGGTAACTTCGAAAGAATTTTGTAGATATTCATCTCTCCACTACAGTTAGAACAGTAAGTTTTCTTAGTATCACTAGATTCAAGGAGTAACCATGGCTGACCTCAGCAATAAAAAAGTTCTTATTCTCGCTAGCCAGGGCGTAGAGCAGATTGAACTTACCTCACCCCGTGATGCACTCAAGGACGCCGGCGCGCAAGTTTCACTAGCAGCCCCTGAAGGCAAGGAATTCCAGGGCATGAATGGCGACTGGGAAAAGGCAGATACTTTTACCCCTGACCTCGCATTGGCAGATGTCAACGTTGAAGACTTCGATGCGCTTGTTCTCGCCGGCGGTACCCTCAACGCCGATGCAATGCGTATCAACCCTGAGGCTCGCTCCATTACCGTTCAGTTCTTTGAGGCAGAGAAGCCCGTTGCGGCAATCTGCCATGCACCCTGGTTGCTCATCGATTCCAAGAAGGTTGAAGGCAAAAAGCTAACCTCCTACACTTCGGTGAAGCTGGACCTTCAAAACGCTGGTGCCGAATGGGTTGATGAAGAAGTTGTGGAAGACGGCAATCTCATTACCAGCCGTAACCCCGGCGATCTTGAGGCTTTCAACAAGGCGATTATCGCGAAGTTGAGCTAATTCCTGAATGATAAGCCAGAACTTTCCTTGTTGATATCGCTTCTACGGTTGCGAGGACAGTAATGTCAAGCCCCGAGCGCACTGATACATGTGCCTCGGGGCTTGACTTATTCACCTGACGCTCAGTGCGTTTGAACTCCATAACGGAGTAGTTCGGTAGGCTTGGGAAAGAAAACACCGTCTCTTCAAAGATCGACGGGTGCCGGACAATCTGTATGCAAAACCCGCCAGGTTTTATTCTGGGCAACGTTCCGCTGAACCATCGAATGCAATCTGTTAATCCGATGATTATCCTATTTCACCGCAACTCTCATCTTCGCTGAGGCCTTCCGTTTTAGTCGGAGCCAGCAGCCTCAACCCGTAGTATGCTTTCTCTGCCAGCCCCAGCTGGGAGGGCGATTTTGAGGGCTTCAATCAAAACGAATAAGCCTCATATTTTTGAATTTAATGAACAATAATCCATTCAAATGTAGATTTAATCATTTTTATTATTTAGACTGTCGCAGTAAGCTAACAGATTCTACCCGCACTCGCAGGTAACTTCCTTCAGCATCCCTCATCCCCCTCCCCGAAGAATAGGAATACCTATGTCCCCCTCCCTTACCCGTCGCCAGGTTGCCAAAGGCGCTGTCTGGGCAACTCCCGTTGTTGTTACTACCGCTGCGGTTCCTGCCTATGCGGCTTCTAAGGACATCTGTGCCTTGGATGCAGGAGCGTCGCTTGCCACGGGCTTTGAGTATGGCGAGGAAATTGTCGATGCAAACACTAACCGCACCACTGAGCTCTTCACTCTTGATAAAGGCGGCATGGACGTTTATGGTCTTGATGCGGATGAAACCGTCACTTCCCTTTCAGTCACTCTTAGCGTTGAAAATGCTAACTCCACCCGTACTGCAGGAGATAATCAAGGTTTTGATGATCCTACACAAAATACAGTAAATGTTGACGATTCCGGCATGGGTCCTGGATGGACCCAGACAAGTGCAACCAGCGCACGCACCACTACCATCAATCTAGAAGATGGAGGAACAACCACTCGCAATATGTGGTCTGTAACTTTCACAAATGATCCACTCTCTAGCGGTTCATATTCAACTGATGCTAACGGTTGCAAGACATTTGTTTCTAGCGATATCGTTACCCGAACTGCAGGATACGCGCTCCAATACCCTAATATGGTGGCATTTTCTGGAGGCCCAGGAAATATCATCGTTACCCAAGTAATTACTTATACAGCGACAACCTCAAAGGGTAATACCATTGTTTACCAAGAATACATTCTCAATAATGATTCTATCCATGGGGTAGTCAAAAATATTACTTAAAGGTGAGGCCAACTTCTGAAAGCGCAGGAAATTCTGGTAGACCATACCTGGCGTTCTGGGCGAACAGAGTAACCTAAGCTTTGGAACTTTATGGATTCCATCACCCATGCACACCATCTAAGCCGTCTACTGACTTTTATATTGAGATGCACGAGAGCCCTATTAAGGAAATCTCGTGCATCTTCATATTTTAAGATTAAAACCATTTATAGTTATAGAAAAATCCTGGAGACGATCATTGAGGCTTATTCAAAAGTAGGCACACACCCCACACCCACCCACTAGACAACGGCCCCACCAGTGGCAAAAAATTGAGGATAAATAACCACAAATATTCTCAAACCGCACCAGGAAGAACCGTTGCACCACCAGCGTACAACCGGCCTTACCGCCACGCAATTTGCCACTCTACTGACAGCCCTGACCAACCAACTCATCTGGGGTAAACCAGGAGGAAGACCACCAGCCCTCACTCCAGCTCAGGCACTCAAAACCACTCTGCTCTACCACCGACATAACCTCACCGAAGAACTCCTGGCAGAAATCTTCAACACCTCCCAGCCCACCATCTCACGAACCATCAACACTATCGAAAAGGCGCTTGCAAAGGTCTTCAAACCTCTAGAACAGCCTTTGAAAATGAGCCTGGACGTACCAGGTTCTTTGGTTGTCGATGGAACTCTTGTACCCACCTGGAACTGCCGTTCACTAGGAAAAACAAATTTTTCGGGCAAACATAAACGAACCGGTTTCAACCACCAAGTTATCTGCACCCTCGATGGCAGGCTCCTAGTCATCACTGACCCGCTACCCGGGGCAAGGCATGATGCTCATGCTTTCAGAGCTCACGGGCTAGATCAGCTACTGGATTCCTCGACTCTGGCTGATAAGGGCTATATTGGCCTGGGGTTAGCAACCCCGACCAGGCGTAAGCCTGGTGTGAAAGTGCCTCAGGGTGTCAAGGATAATAATCGCATTATCAATAGATGACGGGCTGTGGTGGAGCGGGTTATCGCTCAAGTGAAGACCTGGCGGGTTCTTTATTCGGGGTTTAGGCGGCCGTTGAGTTTGTATCGGCGGGTGTTTTCTTCTGGTGCGGGGTCTGGTGTTTTATGCGGCTGGGAGGACTTTTGAATAAGCCTCTTTGGTTTTTATGATTTTTGTGCACGAGATCCTGGTTTTTCGAACTATTAGCGTGTGTGAATTCGTGGCAAGGAAAATATGGGTCACTGTAGTTCACTGGCGCTTTCCCCCGCACTAGAAAAATTAGGGAAATAATGAGATCACACATTTCACGCCGTTCGCTCGCGAAGGGCGTCGCCGGGGCAACCCCGGCAGTAATGGCGACGGCGGCGGGGCCGGCGTATGCGTCTTGGCCCAAGGACTACACTTTTACGGCATCTTGGTTCTATGAATACGAAACTTTCAACAATGGGCAGTGTGATATCGGCTCTGGTTATGTTGATTATTTTACTTTTTACACTGATGCTAGTTTCAACGGCGAAGCACCCGGATTTGGCGTAACTGAGCTTAATAATTCTCCCACTACCGGAGTAACTCTGAATAATGTTCAGATGCAGGTAGCGTTTCCTGCAAACCTAATTACCCGTTTGACCGTAGTTCAGGGAGACTACACGGTTTCAGGTCCGACAACTATTACGATGCCTGGGGCACCTTATAACCAGTACGATGTCTTCACTTTCACCTTCACAGGGCAAAACACCGGCACAACTTCCCCCACAAACACAACTTGGCCGGGCTCTAACTTGTAACCGACGTAAGTTACTACAATGACGTCTGTGTGCCGAACGGCGGCGAAAGCTACTACATCCGCTATACCGGTAGCTTCACAACAGATAACGGTGTAACCAAAGATCTCGACCGTGGTTGGTTAGAAACCAGCTTCATATAGTCATCTATTACCTAATATAGGCGGGGCGTTTCTTTAGGGCGACGCCCCGTTTTTGTGTGTAAAGACTTCCTGCGAAGCTAGCGGGCGTCGTAGCCAACTGGCTCGGGGTTGGCGTTTAAGGGGAAGTTGGCGCACGGCGTCCGCTAGCGCGCCCTCACCCACGAACCTAAAAACCAGCATCCGCATTCTAAAGCAGGATTAGCGCCGTAGAATTACAGCAAACAACCCACAGCAATGTTTTAGAGTAAAGCAATACAAAAAGGTGGGGCGCCCTCTTGACGAGGACGCCCCACCTTTTCGCTGTGTAGAAGCTGGTTTACTTAGCTGCGAAGATGTCGCGCATGAGCTGAGCTGCTTCTGACGGGGTCTTGCCGACCTTCACGCCTGCTGCTTCGAGAGCTTCCTTCTTAGCGGCTGCGGTACCTGATGAGCCTGAGACGATTGCGCCTGCGTGACCCATGGTCTTGCCTTCGGGAGCGGTGAAGCCTGCAACGTAGCCGACAACGGGCTTGGTGACGTTTGCCTTGATGAACTCTGCTGCGCGTTCCTCAGCGTCGCCACCGATTTCACCGATCATGACGATGGCTTCAGTTTCAGGGTCAGCTTCGAATGCTTCGAGAGCGTCGATGTGGGTGGTGCCGATGACGGGGTCACCGCCGATGCCGATTGCGGTGGTGAATCCGATGTCACGCAGTTCGAACATCATCTGGTAGGTCAGGGTACCTGACTTTGAGACCAGACCAATCTTGCCCTTGCCGGTGATGTTGCCGGGGGTGATGCCTACGTTGGCTTCGCCGGGGGTGATGATACCGGGGCAGTTGGGTCCGATGATGCGGGTAATCTGCTTGCCGTTAGCGTCGACCTTTGACTTTGCGTGTGCCCAGAATTCAGCTGAATCCTGTACGGGAATGCCTTCGGTGATGACTACTACCAGGGGAACTTCAGCGTCGATAGCTTCGATGACTGCGTCCTTGGTGAATGCCGGCGGAACGAAAACGATGGAGACGTTCGCACCGGTCTTTTCTACAGCTTCTGATACTGAACCGAAGACGTCCAGCTCTACTTCTTGGCCGTCCTTGTTGGTGTGGGTAACAGTGGTGCCAGCCTTGCGTGCGTTCACGCCACCAACAATGTTGGTGCCGTATGCGAGCATGCGTGCGGTGTGCTTTGAGCCTTCGCCGCCGGTGATGCCCTGAACGATGACCTTTGAGTCTTTGTTCAAAAAGATAGACATAGTTTTTACCTTCTAAAAATATCTAACGGCGGTCTTATGCGGTGTGAGCCAGTTCAGCTGCCTTGTCGGCACCTGAGTCCATGGTCTCTGCCTGGTGTACCAGCGGGTGGTTAGCTTCGTTGAGGATCTTGCGGCCTTCTTCAACGTTGTTGCCGTCGAGACGTACGACGAGGGGCTTGGTTGCCTTGTCGCCCAAGATTTCAAGAGCCTTGATGATACCGTTTGCTACAGCGTCGCATGCGGTGATGCCGCCGAAGACGTTGACGAATACAGACTTGACCTGCTCGTCGTTGAGGATGATGTCGAGGCCTGCTGCCATGACTTCAGCTGATGCGCCGCCGCCGATGTCGAGGAAGTTTGCGGGCTTGACGTTGCCGTGGTTTTCGCCCGCGTATGCAACAACGTCGAGGGTGGACATGACCAGACCTGCGCCGTTACCGATGATGCCGACTTCACCGTCGAGCTTGACGTAGTTGAGGTCGTTTTCCTTAGCCTTAGCTTCGAGCGGGTTCTCAGCTGACTTGTCAACGAGAGCTTCGTGCTCTGACTGGCGGAATTCTGCGTTGTCGTCGAGTGAGACCTTGCCGTCGAGTGCGAGGATCGTGCCGTCGCCGGTCTTGACCAGCGGGTTGACCTCAACGAGGGTTGCGTCTTCCTTGTCGTAGACTTCGCCGAGCTTAACCAGAACAGCTGCGACGTCGTCCTGGATGTCTGCGGGGAAGCCAGCAGCCTCAACGATTTCCTTAGCCTTAGCCTCGTTCAGGCCTTCAGCGGGGTTTACCTCTACCTTAGCGAGTGCTTCAGGACGCTCAGCTGCGAGGGTCTCGATGTCCATGCCGCCTTCGACGGAGCACATTGCGAGGTAGGTACGGTTTGAGCGGTCGAGCAGGATTGAGAAGTAGTATTCTTCAGCGATGTCAGCGCCCTGGGCGATCATGACGCGCTTTACGGTGTGGCCCTTGATGTCCATACCGAGGATCTGCTGTGCATATTCAAAAGCCTCATCGGCGGTCTTTGCGACCTTGACGCCGCCAGCCTTACCGCGTCCGCCAACCTTGACCTGAGCCTTGACGACGGTGACGCCGCCAATCTTCTCAGCAGCTGCCTTCGCTTCTTCGGGAGTAGTGGCCACGATGCCCTGAAGCACGGGTACGCCGTGCTTCTCGAAGAGATCGCGTGCCTGGTATTCAAACAGGTCCACAGGTTTTGTCCTTCTTCTTCGAAGTTCATGCTCGGGGGCGTCCCAAGCTTCTTACCTTGAAGCACACTGGCATCTCTCGCGAGAGCGAGAGCTGAAGCACAGTGTGATTCTCCACAACCCACTTTAGCTGATATGAGCGATGACACCCTAACTCGCTGGCGAAAAAGATGAAATATAGCGCCACAAAGTAAATATGCGCTTGCAATGTGTGGGCAGGACGCGAGTAAAGCCGATGTGCGGTCGCCCCTGTACCCCTGATTTTCCGGGAAAGTAGATAAAGAAAAACCCGGCGCATCTGAGAATGATCAGTCTTAAACTCAGTTGTGCCGGGTTCTGGAATTATTTTCTTTGTAAACTAAGAACGGTAGTCCTCAATCGCGTCGAGCATATTAATGACGAAAGGCGCGGTATCAGATTTACGGGGCACCATCAGGTACTCCTGCTTGCTCAGCTTCCACAGCATCAGCGCAGAATCACCTACGCGCACGCGAAAAGCCATGCCGGGCTCAAAATACTTGGGCGATGCGTCCTCGAAAGTTGCATTCGCATCCAGCACCTTGGGCGCGCCAGAACCACTGAGGTTAATGACCGTACGGTTAGCGGAAACGTCCACCACAAAACCATCGTGGTTACCAAGAGCGGTATCAAGAGCTCGCCCCAGCTTAATCGGATCTACACGGCTGACCACCAAAAATACGTGAGGTTCTACATTCAAAGTAGCAACCACCTGGCGGGTACCGTACAGAATTTCCTGCGCCAAAGCATCACCATTGACTTCGCCACTGTAGCGAGGGAATTCAGTGCCCAGCACCTTCGTCATTCGCTGAGCGCCCTCAGAATCGGGGTCGATCTCAATGCGAAACAAGGTGAGATCTGTAATCTCGCTGATTTGGACTGTGGTATCTGTAGCCGCGTCCATCGCCTCAGAAAATTCGTCAGCCGGCGATGCTACTGCGTCTTCATGCATAAATTTCACCTATGTATGTCATGGGCTTTACTATCAGCGCCCTTGCTAATGACTAACGATTATATGTGAAGAGTTAATTTATTTCTTCGCTTCACAGAAATAGCTAGATTTTAGTAAGCGGCGCGTAGCGAAGCATCAGACGTTTCTCGTCGGTGCCAAATCGTGCTTTAGCAACCGTCTTATCGCCGCTACCTTCCACAGCAATAACGGTGCCTTCGCCGAATTTCGCATGCTTGACTTTGTCACCCACTGACAGCGCAGGAATCTCTTTGTTCTGCTGAACACGGGAGACGTTCTTTGCTGCGGCTTTAAAGCCAGAGACGTCGGCAGTGCTGCTGCGACCAAAACGGTCACCGCGTTCTTCGGTGCCGTAGGACGCGTACGATGACTTCGCTCCCCCGCTAAAGCGATCGGTGTAGACGGAGTTACCGTAACCGCCAGAGAAACCGGTTGAGCCCCAACCTCCTGACTGGGCACCACCGCGCCGCTTCCATTCAATGAGTTCTTCGGGAATCTCTTCGATAAATGGTGAGGGCGGGTTGTACTGGCTCTTGCCCCACATAGACCGCATCTCGGCGCGCGTAATGTAGAGGCGTTCCATCGCGCGCGTCAGCCCCACGTAGGCCAGGCGGCGCTCTTCGCTCATCTCGCTATCATCGGTCAGTGCGCGCTGATGCGGGAAGAGCCCGTGTTCAAGACCGGTCAAGAAGACCACGGGGAACTCTAGTCCCTTCGCGGTATGCAAGGTCATCAAAGTAATCACACCCTGCGAGCGCGCCTCAGCAACTTCCGCCGCAATCTGCGCAGCGGTGGGGCCTTCGCCGTCCTCCCCTACCTTGGGTTTGTTAGGGATCTGGTCAGCGTCGGCGACCAGCGCAACGTGTTCGAGGAAGTCTTCAAGACCTGCTTCTGGGTTATCGGTCTGGAACTCACGTACCGCTTCGACCAACTCGGAGAGGTTTTCCACGCGTGATTCGTCCTGAATATCGTTGGATTCCCGCAGTGCTTGCAGGTAGCCGGTCTGCTCCAGTACTGCTTCAAGGCAGGTGGCGGCATCCTCGGTTTCAGCAATCTGCGCGAGATCGTCGATGAGCTGAACAAAACCGACGATTTTTTTAGCTCCTGCAGCGCCCAGCCCGGGAATATCGGTAGCTGCTCGCGCCGCAGTCATAAATGAGGTGCGCTCACGGGATGCATAATCAGCAACAACACCCTCAGATTTAGTACCAATACCGCGTTTAGGTTCGTTGAGGATGCGGCGTACGTTGATATCGTCGTCAGGGTTCACAAGTACGCGCAGGTAGCTCAGAGCGTCCTTGATTTCCTTACGTTCGTAGAAGCGTGTGCCGCCCACGACGCGGTAGGGCAGGCCCACCTTCATGAGAGCTTCTTCAAGTGTTCGTGACTGCGCGTTAGTGCGGTAAAAGACCGCGATATCGCCGGGCAGTGTCTCGTGTTCATCGCGCAGACGGTCGATTTCTTGAGCAATATAGCGGGCTTCAAGGTACTCAGAATCAGCTACGTAACCGGTAATTTTTGCGCCGTCGCCGGACGCCGTCCACAGTTTTTTGGGTCGACGATCCTTGTTGCGCTCAATCACCGCGTTGGCTGCGCTCAAAATATTCTGTGTTGACCGGTAGTTCTGTTCCAGCAAAATGGTGCGAGCGTTCTTGTAGTCGCTCTCGAAGTCGGTGATATTGCGAATATCTGCACCGCGGAAGGCATAAATGGACTGGTCAGAGTCACCCACAACGGTGAGTTCTGCAGGTTCAACGACGCCAGGGTACGGGCCTTGCTCATCGTTGCGGCGATGCGCGCCCACCAGTTCGCGAACCAGCGCGTACTGTGCGTGGTTGGTGTCCTGGTACTCGTCCACCAGAATATGGCGGAAGCGGCGGCGGTAGTATTCAGCGACCTGCGGGAATGCTCGCAAGAGGTGCACGGTCTGCGCAATCAAATCGTCGAAGTCCAAAGAATTAGCTGCGCGCAAACGAGCAGTGTAATCGGTGTACACCTTTGAAATCGCCGATTCCCACGGGTTAGATTCGCTGACCTGCATGGCGTACTGATCAGCAGAAACCAGCTCATTCTTCAACCCGGAGATCTTGTTGGCAATAGAACGCGGTGCGAACTTCTTAGAATCCAAGTTATGTTGCTTAGCGATCAAGGTGATCAGGCGCAGTGAATCAGCGGAGTCATAAATCGAGAATGTTGTTTTAAGACCCAGAGTTTTAGCTTCACGACGCAACACTCGCACACAGAAAGAGTGGAAGGTAGAAATCCACATATGCTGAGCGCGCGGCCCCACCAGTTGCTGAATACGTTCACGCATCTCAGCAGCCGCCTTATTCGTAAAGGTGATCGCAAGAATCTGCCCCTGATGCGCGCGTCCAGTTGCCAGAAGATAGGCAATACGGTGGGTCAGGACGCGGGTTTTGCCCGAGCCCGCACCCGCAACAATAAGCAGGGGCGAACCAGCATGAATGACGGCCTCTTTCTGCTGCTCGTTCAGCCCTTCCGTTAAACGCGCAGCAGACGGGGCGACGGACGGCTCAGCAAACTCCTCGTGACGCCCTACTTGGTAGCTGGGCGGCATAAAGTCAGAGAACGCATCATCTAGCGCAACAATATCAGCCGGCACCTCAAGATTGGGCGTCGGCTCCTGCTCATACGCAGCGTCCGGCGCGGTAGCATCGTAGAAAGGGTCGTACGGCGGCTCTTCTACAGGCACCGAATCGCCAGCGGGCTGGCGCGAGTTCTGTGAACGGGCGGGCATAAAGTCATCGTCAAACAAGTGATCCATCGTTATTCCAGTGTAAACCGAAGATGTGTTCGAACGTTAGACTTCACTCTCAGCGTGCACTCACGGTGAAATTGACGATAATAGAAAGCATGGGTCTCTCTAAAGGTCAAAAAGAACGTCTGTACGGCAAAGACAACACGCACGCCCCGGTTGATTCGCATCCTACTCCCCCGGCTGCACGCGCCTCTCGCTACCCCAGCGGCCAGCTATATGCAGAGCCCACCAAATCCTCATCCAATATGTACCTGTACGTGGCGCTTGCCGTCGCGGTGCTTTTAGGCGCTTACAACTATTTTTGGCTGCTCCCACAGTTCTCTAACTTTGCGGGCAACACCGTCCCCGAGCTCATGTTCACTTTTGGACGCGACCACGTTGCCGCCTTTGCCAACAACATTGGCCCCGATTACCTCGAGCAGTACAAGGCATACCACCGCGTATCAGCCCTTGTCTTCCCGGTACTCTTCGCTGGAACATGGGTATGCTTCATCTTCGCGGCACACCTACGCGCTAAGGCACGCAACCTGCACCTCATCATTCCCGTGCTATTTGCCCTGGTATACATCATCGGCGGTTTTGTGCTCAATGCAGCTGTCACCAACCCCAACAGCGGTGCTGTAGCACTCGCGTCCTTGCTCGTTACCTTGCGCTGGGTTCTCTTTTTCGCGATGCTCGCCCAGTTGCTCTACCTTGCAGTGCGACTGGTACGCGGCAAAGTAGATGCGTTCTCCCGCGGCGAGCTACCCGAACAGCGACGCTAGGTGGTTGCCCTACCTGCGTCCTATACATATCCGCCGAGATCCTGATTTGTCGACGAGATCCTGTTTTAAATCAGGATTTCGTCGATAAATCAGGATCTCGGCGTTAGAGGGAGGGCAACAAAAACCCACCTACTGACAAAAGCAGGTGGGTTTATTAGTGCCCTCGAATGGATTCGAACCATCGACACCCGCTTTAGGAGAGCGGTGCTCTATCCCCTGAGCTACGAGGGCTTATATTTTATTTTTACTCCCCCGTCATAGCCTCAGGGGATTACTCGCTTGCGCTCGCTTCTACACCTCAATTTTTATCTCCTCGCACGCTCGGAAAATTGACGCGTAGCTGAGCTACGAGTGCTTATCTTTTTCAAGACTCTCACCAGTATATGTGTTTTCATTTTTTCACCCAAACCAGGTGTGAAAAACTATAGAGTATGGCTATTTTGATTGATCCCCCGGCGTGGCCGGCTCACGGACGCCTGTTCTCGCACATGGTGTCAGACACCAGTTACGCTGAGTTGCACGCTTTCGCGCGGAATCACTCAATCTCGCTCAGGGCTTTCGATCGCGACCACTACGATGTGCCCGATGACCTTTACAGCCGGCTGGTCTCCGGTGGAGCGACCCCGGTAACCGGTGGTGAGCTAACCCGCGCTCTTATCGCATCCGGGCTACGAGTACCGTTGAAGGAGCGCCCGGAGAAGATTCGAAACACCCTGCTCCGTCAGTGAAGCGAGTATTTTCCTTACTTCACTGATTTAGGAGAGCACCTTCTAGAGCAGTGGGGACAGCCTCATCGTGCCTACCATAACAGCGCGCATCTGCTTGAAATGCTGACTGTTCTAGAGAAACTTACACCCCTTACCGCGGAGCTAGTTCTGGCGACGTGGCTTCACGATATCGTGTACGACGCGCAACCCGGTAAAGATGAAGAGGCGTCAGCTCGTTTTGCCAGAGACGTGGGTGCGCCTCTTATCCATCAGGACGCGATTTCCCAGCAACAGATGGACGCGGTTGCAGGGCTCATAGAGGCAACCGCCGCTCATACTGTTGACCAGTTGCCGCCTGAAATCGCTCAGGCCTTTTCATCTCACGAGGTCCACGCATTTTTTGATGCCGATATGGCAATCCTCGGCGCAAAGACTCCGAGGTACGACCGCTATAGCGCGGGCGTCCGCCAAGAGTTTTCTCATTTCAGCGATGAAGATTTTAGGCGTGGTCGCAAACAGTTTCTTGCGGATGCGACCCAGCGTGAGCGGCTTTTTTATACAGAAAAAGCGCGCCGGCTCTTTGAGGAGCAAGCGCGCAATAACATGCGTCGAGAACTACAAAGTCTATACTTGTGAGCGATGGTTCTTGGTCTTTTTCTTGAAAGCTATGCGTGAGGCAATAAGACCAATCACCACGCCAAGACCACCGACAATGGATACCCACATGGCAGCGTGACCGAGTGGAATAGCAACGAGCAATCCGATAATGATTCCGGGGATGGCACCGGCAATCATGCCGATTGCCATGTACTTGAATTCTTCGTCAGAGCTGGATGTGGGAGATTCAAACTGTGTAGGCATACAACTGATTCTACCCACCCCGAACCTCGGATGCTTTGCATGTTCGCTGTTGAGACAAAAGGGCATAAAAAATGCGGCCCGTGCTGGTCGTACTGGGGCCGCATCCATCGATAAATTATCGATCAGCAATTTCAAGACGCATCACCGTCAAGAAATCAAGTTTTAGGTGAGAAGCTCAGATAACGCTTATAAAGACCAGAACGCTATGCAAGCTCAACTTATTATCGCTGTACTCTCAAAAATTAAGTCTTAGAGACCTGCGGTGTAGTAACCGTCAACGGGCATGAAGCCGCCGCCGTCAACTGAAGTCAGCTGGGTGCCCTGACCGGGGTTGAGAGCTGAGATCATCTGACCGTTACCAACGTAGATACCTACGTGGGCGTAACCGTTGGTGAATACGATGTCACCGGGCTGGGGGTTTGAGGTGGGGGTGAGCTGGTCTTTCATAGTGTATGTGTAAGAATCTACGTTAACACCGCTACGAGCAAGAACGTTAGCAACGAAGCCTGAGCAATCCCAAGCCTTGTAGGAGTCACCGCCCCAAACATATGCGCCACCGATACCGTCATACGCCGCTGCAACCACAGCTGCACGTGAACCTTCAACGTTCTTGATTTCCTGTGACTGAGGCTTTACAGATGAAGTTGAAGCAAGCTGCTGTGAACCGTTGTCGTATGAGTAGCTGAACTCGGTGGTAGCTGAGTCAAAGCTTGATAGTGAAGGTGCTGAGTAAGTGGTGTTTACCGCAGCGGGTGCTGCCTCTGCGTATGCGTTAGCGGGGAGTGCTGAGCCTGCAACTGCTGCGGTTGCGATTGCCGCGATTGACGCGTTGCGTACAGTCTTTGAAGCCATTTTAGTTTTCCTCCAGTGCCTAACGAGGTGAGCTGTCGGGTTCGAGTAGGAAGTCACTCGGTTGCGTAGTGCAACTTAACCCCAAGGGCTTTGATGTGAAGCCCAAAATTTGGTTCCCCCGCTTCTGCCAAGCAGTGTTTTATGAATGAGACCCTGATTGCTGCGAACAGTGGCAGAACTAGGCGTGCTGTTCTCAGGGGTGCCGATCCGACCAGTGATTGGCACAGAAGAAGACATTACACACGTTTTTAGGAATTGTCACGTTTTGGTCACGAAAATATAAATTCTAGATAAATCCACCGGCGGGCGATGAGGATTTTAAGTGATGTGATACATTTTTACCTTGAAAAGCAACTAGCGAAAAGAGCTTCTGACTAGCATCTTTACAAAAAGCATCATAAATAAGCACCCTTCATACCTATTTTAAGCAAGCTTAATCACACTCATGAGATTCGTCGCCCAGAGACTACTTAAAACAGTCCTATCGTCCCCTTTAAGGTGTCTATACCTCATAAAGTCACGATTAGGTAACGGAGCATATACGGTCTCGCACTCCGATTCGCCGCCCTTTGGATAAAGCATTCAACGCCGGTTTTCTTTAAAACAACAACCCGCCTGCCTACCGCAGACGGGTTGCCCAGATAAAACTTTATAAAAATACGTAGCGCCCTAGTGACGCTTGACCACAATCGAATCAGCAATCTCTTCGATAAGCTCCAGCCCGGACTGCTGCCCTTCAGCCGTAACTCGCACTCCGCGAGGCGTCGGAAGAATTGATACTTCAGCACCGTAGACGATTCCAGCCGCCGCTAGCTTACCCAGCAAGTCCATATCGGTCTGTACAAACTCTGAGAGACGAGAAATAGTAAAGCGGTCATCCTCATCTGAGTCTTTAGCGGCAATAGTCATTGACACGGTGCGCGTATCATTGCGTTCGCTACTATCCCCTAGATCTTCAAGACCGGGGATCGCGTTACCGTACGGCGAATACTTAGGATTATCGAGTAGCTCGAGCAGGCGACGCTCTACTCGCTCGCTCATTACATGCTCCCACCGGCAGGCTTCGTCGTGAATATATTCAAATTCAAGCCCGATAACGTCCGACAGTAGGCGCTCAGCTAGGCGGTGCTTACGCATCACTTCAACAGCCTTGTGACGACCGTCCTTGGTCAACTGCAAAGAACGATCTTTAGCGACCTCAACCAACCCGTGACGCTCCATGCGCGCAACAGTCTGCGAAACAGTGGGTCCAGAATGGTCCAGGCGCTCAGCAATGCGAGCGCGCATAGGCACAATTTCTTCTTCTTCAAGTTCAAGAATCGTGCGCAAGTACATTTCAGTAGTATCAATAAGATCTGTCATGTCTGTGCTCTCTTATCCAGATACGTGCACCGGCACGTGGGGTTTCTTTAGATATTTATTCTAATGCTGATTTTTATTTTCATGGTCAGCTTACTTTGTGAGCGTACGAGATTGTGTGTTTGCGTTACACTCTTTTATCTCACCATTCGAAAATTTGCCGGTTTGCTCTGCCTTCGTCGCTTTCACAGGCACAATAGAGAGTATTCGAGCCCGTTCCCTCACCCTTTACGCTGGGCTCACAACCATAAATGGAGTGTATTGTGACTGATTTTCTCACCATTCCCGCTGATTTGATTCCTGCCGATGGTCGATTTGGGGCAGGGCCTTCGAAGGTTCGTGCTGAGCAAGTTGAAGCTGTAGTAGCGGCAGGCAAAAAACTTTTAGGCACGTCTCACCGTCAGGCGCCCGTTAAAAACTTGGTGGCTGAGATTCGCGAAGGCATCAAAACTTTCTACCAAGCTCCTGATGGCTACGAGGTAATTCTCGGCAACGGTGGCGCTACAGCTTTTTGGGACGCGGCGGCTTTTGGTCTTGTGGAATCTAAAGCCCAGCACCTGGTGTTCGGTGAGTTCGGTTCTAAATTCGCATCGGCCACTGATAAGACCCCTCATCTAGAGCGCTCATCTATTATTTCTTCGGAGCCCGGAACACGCCCGTCTCCTGTAGCCGAGGAGGGTGTTGATGTGTACGCGTGGCCGCACAATGAAACATCAACCGGCGTCTTTGCTCCGGTGCAGCGTCCTGTCGGCATTGACGAGAATGCGCTGGTAGTGGTCGATGCCACAAGTGCGGCGGGCGGTTTGGACGTAGATATTTCCCAGTGCGATGTCTACTATTTCTCGCCTCAAAAGAATTTTGCCTCCGACGGTGGCCTCTGGTTTGCTCTGTTCTCCCCGAAAGCACTCGAGCGTGTACAGAAAATTGCAGAGTCAGGACGCTGGATTCCAGATTCTCTGTCGCTGGCTACGGCGGTTGATAACTCGCTGAAAAACCAGACCTACAACACGCCTGCCCTTACTACCCTCATCATGCTCAATGAGCAGGTGAAATGGTTGAACGCCAACGGCGGGCTTACCTTCGCCGCTGAACGCACCGCGGATTCAGCAGCACGCGTCTATCAGTGGGCCAAAGCATCCTCGTATGTACAACCGTTTGTTACCGATGCAAGCGAGCGTTCCAATGTCATAACTACCATCGATTTTGACGAAAGCATCGACGCATCCCTCATCGCCCAAACCTTGCGCGCTAACGGCGTGGTTGATACCGAACCGTATCGCAAGCTCGGGCGCAACCAGTTGCGCATCGCCACCTTTACGGCCATTGAACCTGACGATGTTTCAGCACTTCTACGTTGTATCGACTACGTGGTGGAGAATCTGTAGTTTCAATTATCGCTATTCTTGCCTCATTGCACCGGGCAGGGATGCTAACTGTTAGCTGGCTCGGGGACTAGCGTCATGAGAGACTAACGGTCAGCATCCCTGCCCGGTTCTTATGTAGTGGTGGCGTTTAGCGTGGCTCTTGTACATCGATAGCCGCTGTAACCGCAGGCGGTTCGTTGTCATTATCCGTAGCACCCTCTTCGCGCTTACGCAGAACAAATTTGGTGCTAGCAGAACGGTCAAAGACAACGTGGAGCTGTTGTGAGCGCATATACCAGCCGACGCCGATAGCGGCGGCAAGCAAACTGGCAATCACGGCTACGCCTAAGCCCCAACGAGCACCGAAAACATCATTGACCATACCCACCAGTGGTGCACCAATGGGCGTTCCTCCCATGAAAACAGCCATGTAAAGACTCATGACGCGACCGCGCATCAGCGGCTCTGTCGTGACCTGCACATAGGCGTTGGCGCTAGTGATGAGGGTGAGCGCCATGAGCCCCATAGGCACAAGCGCAATTGCAAAGAACCACATATTGGGTGAAAGTGCGGCGAAGAAGCACGCAAGACCAAAGCCCGCGCAGGCGCCGAAGATATAGCGTAGACGCGGCACTTCGCGTCGTGCTGCTAAGAGCGTGCCCGTCACCGAGCCGATAGCAAGAATCGAGTTGAGGAAGCCAAACTCACCGGCACCGTGACCGAACTCGGTGGTTGCCATAGCAGCAATGTTCATCGCTGAGTTCAAGCCGAAAGTGCCCACGAGAAAAACCGCCACCATAACGGCGAGGATGTCCGGCCGGGTTTTCAAGTAGCTCAGCCCATCACGCAGACGACTTTTAGCTTTGGACGCGCGTTCAAAATACCTGAGTTGCTCGATGCGAATCAGAAGAATAGCGGCAATCATCGCCACAAACGTTACGGTGTTAATCAGAAAGACCGGTCCGGAGCCAACAGCTGCCACCATAACGCCAGCGATAGCCGGACCTATCATGCGGGCGGAGTTGAATGACATTGAGTTAAGAGCCACCGCGTTAGGCAGGTCTTGGTCAGAAACCAGCTCCGAGACAAAGGTTTGACGCACCGGCGAATCAAGAGCAGTTACCACGCCCAAGGCTAACGCAAAGAAGTAAACATGCCACAGTTGAGCTAGCCCCGAAATGGTCAGCAACCCCAGCCCCAAGCTCAAAAGACCCATGCCGCTTTGCGTCCACAACAGCACCTTACGGCGGTCATAACGATCAGCAACCACACCCGCATAAGGGGCAATCAGAAGCTGAGGAGCGAACTGCAACGCCATGACAATACCCATCTGGGTAGAATCCTGGTCGCTCAGCTCATTGAACACTAACCAGTCCTGAGCAATGCGTTGCATCCATGTGCCGATATTTGAAACTAACGCACCGACAAACCAAATGCGGTAGTTCATAATCCACAAGGATCTAAAGGTCGTAGATTTATCTACCACCGGTTGCGGGCCTTGCATACTCTGTACCTGACTCGTTGCGCTCACCATCCATCTGCTGTTGTATCTAAAGTTTTACTATGCTTTTTTGTTCACTTAAAGTCACGCAATATTTAACAAATGCGCTGATAGCTCACTAGCAGAGGATAAAGTAAAGCGCTCCCCCTTTACGGGCGAGCGCTTTATCTCTAGCTATTTGTGCTATTCGGCCTCTGATTCACGGGCTTCTTGTTCTGAGCTCTTGGTTTCTAGCTGGTTTACCGGCGCATCTTCATCAACGTCCTCGGCATCTACGATATCGGTAGTGTCGTAATCGTCATCGCTCTCGGTGTCTTCAGGGCGAACTCGGTCGGACCATGGAACCCACTCAGGGGCCAGTAAAGCGTCGTCACCGGGCAACAAACCAACTTCGCAAACAGTAACGTGCTTGGAACGGGGTGCGCGGGCAAGGGTAGCAAACCAGAACCACCCGCGGTAACCGGGCAGAGCACACTCAAATAGATGAGTGCTCAATCGCTCTTCTTCACTGCGCACGTGATGAACAGGACCAACTGACTCAGAATTTGTAATTTCAAGAATCCCAGTCAGCGCAAGATCTTTAGCTGCAGCAATAACCTCATCGACCTTTTCGGTACGGCGACGACGCACCGGCACACCCAGCGAAGGATGCTCATCGGTGCTCTCTGTAGAGTCGAAGGTCGATACGGCGTTCTCAGGCGTCGAAGTATCGATAGCCTCGGGAGCAAATTCTGACATACTCCTATTAAAGCGTGAAAATCGCTCAAACGTTTAACTCGGCCTTTTAGATAAGTCATATATGTCGAAGAAAGATTCCCGATTTTACCTGTAGGAATCCGGTATCGAGAAGGCCTTGATACGGTAAGTACATGACTACAAAAGACGTACTGCCCTACGCCGGCACCATTCGTGCGCTCGGTGTAACCGGCGCAATTCTTGCCATTATCAGCACCATCAGTGGAGTTCTCATGCTCTGGATGAAGTGGACCGGAGCATCCACCCCAAACATTTTGACGCAGATTCCGCTGCTTCTCTTCCCCCTCGCATTCATCGCACTGATGATTGCCATGGTGTTCCTCGTCCTTCAGCGTCGCGCGCTGTAGCCATAACACCGCGTCCTGCCATTGAGTCAAGGGAGAAAATCAGCAGACGGTAGAGATTGTCACAGCAAACTTTCAGCTAAAAGGGAGATTATTAAACCGTGAAAAAGCAGACTGAAGCAAAACTACTAGTAGTAGACGACGAGCCCAACATTCTTGAATTGCTCGCTACCTCCCTGCGTTTTGCAGGCTTTGAAGTAGTGACCGCATCGAACGGGCGCGAAGCACTCGACAAAGCACAGAGTGAATCTCCCGATCTCGCTGTACTCGATGTCATGTTGCCCGATATGGACGGCTTTACCGTCACCCGCAAGCTCCGCGCATCAGGGCGCCTGTTCCCGGTACTCTTCTTAACGGCTAAAGACGACACCGAAGATAAGGTCACAGGCTTGACCGTTGGCGGCGACGATTACGTGACCAAGCCCTTTAGCTTGGATGAGGTTGTAGCGCGCATCCGCGCTGTTCTACGCCGCACCGCAGCTCACGAAGAAGAAGATTCACGCCTGCGCGTTGACGATCTTATTCTCGATGACGACGCGCACGAGGTGTTCCGTGGCGACCGCGAAATTGACCTTTCGCCCACCGAGTTCAAGCTCTTGCGTTACCTCATGCTCAATCCCAACCGTGTGCTGTCCAAGGCTCAGATTCTTGACCATGTTTGGGAATACGATTTCAACGGCGACGCCTCAATCGTGGAATCCTACATCTCGTACCTGCGCCGCAAGATTGATAACAATCCGGAGCTCCCCTCGCTCATTCACACCAAGCGCGGTGTGGGCTACCTGCTCCGCACGTCTAAGAAGTAATTTTTAGTAGATGATGCGTCAACGTATTCTTCGCTCCCGACTGGGTTCGCTGTCATTGCGAACCCAGTTGGTTGTTTTAAGCTCGCTCCTTATTGCTCTTGCTATTGCGGTGACAGCGCTCGTTGCTATTTCAGCGATGCGTAGCCACCTCACTAGCCAGTTGGATGAAGAAATTCAGTCCAATGCCGGCGTGATTACCAGCAATCTTCTGCCTTCCGGCAGTGAGATTAATTCGACGCCGCGGCTGGCTTACACCGCTTTCCTGTTAGATTCTGAGGGCAACGTGGTGCACCAGTTCTCCACCGCCGATGAAAGTGAGTCCACCCCTCTGACGGGCACGTGGCCGCGAGATCGCGTAGAAAAGCTATCAGCAACGGGCTTTACCGTGCCGTCGGTATCGGGGCACACACAGTGGCGCATCATGCCCTTTTCAACGGATTCTGACCAGTACTCCGTCATCATCGCAACCCCGCTAACGCAAACTAATTCAACGGTGGCGCTGGTGGGTATGCTGACAATCGCCTTCGGTATGGCGACGCTGTTCGCGGCTATCGCCATGAGCTGGGTACTCGTTACCAGAGCCTTCGAGCCGCTCGCCCGCGTCGAACAAACAGCAGCCAAAATCGCCTCGGGCGACCTCTCTCAGCGCATCGTCAATTACAATCCCTACACCGAGCTGGGGCACCTCTCAAACTCACTCAACCAGATGCTGGCGCACATTGAAGAGGCCTTCGATACCCGCAAGCGCTCTGAAGAAAAGATGCGCCGCTTTGTGGGCGATGCATCGCACGAGTTGCGCACACCTCTGGTTTCAATTCGCGGGTATTCAGAGCTCTACCGTCACGGTGCCCTACAAACTCCGGAGGACGTTGGCAAGGCGATGGCGCGCATCGAGGCAGAATCTAAGCGCATGGGCCAGCTGGTTGAAGATTTGCTGACGCTTGCCCGCATCGATGAGCGTCGCGTCAACGAAAATACAAACGTTGATTTGCTCAAGCTCGCTCAGGACGCTGCTGCCGACGCCTTTGCCATCGCACCCGATCGCGAAGTTATTGTGGTGGGCTTGCAGGATCCCGACAGCGACGGCACCACTGCCCCTGTCATGGGCGATGAATCGCGCTTGCGTCAGGTGGTAGCTAACCTGATGACCAACGCTATCCGCTACACGCCCGAGGGCTCTCCCCTCGAAATCGCTGTGGGAACTGACCGAGGCCCCAACGGGCTGCTGTCGGTGCTCAAAGTACGCGACCACGGCCCCGGTATCCACGGCGAAGACCGCGAGCGCGTCTTCCAGCGTTTCTACCGCGCAGATACGTCAAGGACGCGAGAGACCGGCGGCACCGGTCTGGGGCTGGCGATTGTGGCGGCTATTATTGCGCAGCACGATGGAACCATCGATATTGAAGAAACTCCCGGTGGTGGCGCGACCTTTGTGTTGAAGATTCCGGCGTCGGCAGAAGCGCTCACGGAGCGTTAAAGAGACGTTAGGAATGTGGACACACGCCAACTGAGGACAGAAAAATCTGTGGATATCGTAGTTTGAGGGCTACTTATCCACAGATTTTTTCTTTAAGTAGTTTTCCGGAGTGCCCAAGACATACCGTAGTGTCAGGAGGTTAGCTCGCAACTTTTCAGCGTAGGATTTCTCAGCCTAAACAGCGTGTTAACCTCTGCATCAATCCCAACTCTTTTGAAAAGGAACCACCATGGCACAGTTTGTTGTTGACTCAGACCTCATTGCTTCAAAGAGCGCTCAGGCACGCGCCCACGTCGATTCGATTATTGCCGAGGTCAACGGTATGACGAGTTCTCTGCAGGATTTGCAGAACTCGTGGACCGGCTCTGCGTCCGTGAATTTTCAGGGCGTTTTGAGTAACTGGCGTGCTACTCAACGTCAGGTTGAAGAGGCTATCGCGCAGATTAACGATGCCCTTTCCAAGGCAGGTATGAACTACGACGACACCGAGTCCGCTAACGCAGCGATGTTCTTAGGCTAGATCGGCGCACGGCGGTACACAGGTGTAGGTCTGTAGGCTTGTACCAAGCGTCCTTTGTGCAGCGACCAGCGCGAAGACCGGCTCTCGGCACCAGCAAGGAAGCTCAGCGCCTGCACCTGTTACGCCTAGAAACTTATCTACGTTGCGCTCTCTTGACGAAAACGCAGGAGCCAAGCGCCAATTTCATTGCGGTAGTTCTCGCGAACCCACCAGCTGGTGCGCACCACTTGACCGCGTTTAGTAAAGACTCGTGACACCACTAGCGCCGTCGACTCATTGAGCATATCGGTCTCGATAATCTCGGGAGTGCCTTCCACATGGAAAGCTCTCTCGCGGTGCTCAATGACTTCTTGACGAGACACAATGACGCCGCGAGGTGTCACCCACGAAAATTCGGGAGCTAGAAAAGATTCCAGCTTGTGCGCATCCGCGTAATTCTCGGCGCGCAAGAGAAGCTCTTCTTGGTGAGCGGCCAGGCGGTCAGGCCCAATCTGGGCAATGCGCGCGCTGTGCGCTTCTTCCTCGGCACGGTCCTGTTCTTCTAAGGCATCGCCGGAACGATAGTTTGTAGGATGCGCGCGCCGTGCCTCTGCTTCGGCTTCGCTCATACGGTTTTGCGGTGACGGGAACAAATCCACCACAGTGTGTTCGTCTGATTCGATGCTGTCAGCATCATCGGTAAAACCGGGGCCTGAGTTAGGCTTTTTCCCATCGCGGTAGGCTGTTGCCGCCGCACGTGCACGCTCATCAGCGGCTTCGTTCAGTGCGTGGCCCGCGTGGCCTTTCACCCACTTGAACTCGTAATTTCGCCCTGACAAAGCAGCGTCCAGCGCCTTCATCAAATCCTGGTTCTGCACAGGCTTACCGTCGGATTTCTTCCACCCTTTCTTCTTCCAACCGGGCATCCACTTAGTCAAAGAGTTGATGGTGTACTGGCTATCGCACAGCACCTCAAGTTTTCTCTCGGGAACATGCGCCGTTGCTTCGAAAAGATCGAGCACTGCTTTGAGCTCGCCCATGTTGTTGGTGCCGTGCTTCCATCCACCGGCAGCCCACGTATCATCATCGATATACCATGCCCAGCCTGCAGGGCCGGGGTTGCCCAGCGCAGAGCCGTCAGCGGCGGCAATAATTGGTTCTTTAGTTCCCATGCAACTAACCTTAGCGAATAAGTAGCTCTGACCTGTATTTCAGTGCAAGAACCGCATTCATAAAACTTCAGTAGAATTGCGTTCATGAGTAATATGACGCAGCAGCCCGCTACCGCGGTGGAGCTTTTTCTGCTTGATCCTGAGATGCTACGTTCCGGGTACGGCGTGAGTTGGCTTGCCTACGTAGGCTTCGAGGAACAACGCCGAGCCGCTGAATTTACTCACCCTGACGATGCCATGACCTACGCGGCGCAACACGCCCTGATGCGTACGATTGCGGCCACCACCCTCGGAGTGCTCCCCACTGGTGCGGCAGCAATCCCGGTGGATCGTTCGTGTTCTTTATGCGACAGCGGCGCTCAGCACGGTAAGCCCACCATTGAGGGCGTCAACCTCAACATGAGCCGCACACAGGGCTTAGTCATTGGAGGTTTCACCCGCGACCACCAGTTGCTACTCGGCATTGACGTTGAGAAATCTCGCGGATCTCTTCACAACGGCTTTGATCGCATCGCCCTGGCTCCCAGCGAAAGAGAGTTCCTTGCTACCCTTGACTCCCAGTCAGCGCAGCTGGTGCGTATGCTTTTGTGGAATGCTAAAGAGGCGGTGCTCAAAGCAACCGGCCACGGTCTCTCGGTAGACCCGCGAAGCGTCGTGGTAACAATGAGCGATGACAGTGCGCCCTTTAGCCGCGCACACGCGTCCTTCGCAGACCCCTCGACCAACTGTAAATATAGCTTTGACGTGCACTGGTACACGAAGGGCGAACACTACATCTGCGTTGCAGCGTCCGCCCCTGTATCTGTTGCTATGCATCGGGTAACAACACCCAAAATGGTGCGCGATCTTCTAGCGCCCTAAGACTTAGCGGGTACTGATTCCCAGCACCTTGCCGAAAGTACCCAGCTTGGTAGCGGTTTCAGCGTGCTCGCTCTCAGGTTGCGATGCGCGCACAATACCTGCACCCGCGAAAAGAGTTGCACGATGCGGGCTCACTCGGGCGCAACGTAGCACCAGCGCCCACGAGCCATTGCCGTCCGCATCCATGTAGCCCACTAAGCCACCAAAATAGCCGCGGTCAAAGTCCTCGTACTCGCGGATGCTCTCTAGCGCAATATCGCGCGGAGTACCGCAAATCGCTGGCGTGGGGTGGATAGCCCGAGCACCATCTAGCGAGCTCAGATGCCCTTTGAGGACGCCGGTAATTTTGGTTCCCAGGTGCCAGAGCTGCGGGGTGGTCATGAGCTCGGGAACAGCGGGAGCATCAAGTTCCTCTGTTAAAGGGGCAAGACGCGAGCGGATATCATCAATGACGGTGGCGTGTTCGGCGCGGTCTTTAGCGGAGCGCATCAACTGCTCACCAATTTGCATATCTTCAAGGTCGCCGGGGTGCGCAGAACGCTGAGCCGAACCGGCCAAAGGATGCGTGTTGAAGCGTCCGCCGGCTTCTGTCTTAAACACGAGTTCGGGAGAAGCTCCCATGAGGTACTCATCGGAATCCGGCAATTTTACGGAGAACGTGTAGGCGCGAGGCTGTTGCAGGGTCAGGTTATCGTAAACATCAGCGATGTTAAGCGGCTGGTCGTAGTGGGCGGTGAGGGTGCGTGCCAGCACGACCTTGTCGAACTCGCCGTTGTTCATGCGCGCAACCGCATCCCCTACAGCCTGACGATAGCGCGGGTTATCAATGCCCTCGACGCGGCTGGGAGCTGGGAAGTTATGCGAGCCGTCGGTAGCAGTGCCAGCGTCCTTTCGCTCTTCGACCGTGTAACTTTGCGGAACCCACAGGGTTGCAGGACGAGACGGATCAAACGGCACCAGCCCCATCACAATAGATTTCTGTGCGCGCGCGGTTTCAAGCGCTGTTTCTTCAGTAACAGCAGTTAGCGCACCGGCGCTGGTGATGCTCTGGTGGCCCACACTCATCACAAAATCAGCAAACGGTTGCTCAATACTCACGGGCGAAAACTTTCTTTCTCGAAGCGCATTCGTTGTTAGTGTACTCATCTAAAACGTTGCACCACCATCGACTGTTAGCTCCTGCATCGTCATGTGACGGGAGCGTGAATCTACGAGAAACTCGATGACAGCTGCAATGTCCTCAGGCTCAGCGATGCGTCCGAGCGGAATACCGAGCCTGAAATTCTTGCTGTTACCTTCAACCGGCTGGTGAGATAAGTCTTCACCGCACCAGGCGTCGGTAACCATTGGTGTGCGTGTGGTTCCCGGGCACACGGTGTTCACTCGAATACCGTACTGTGCCAGTTGCAAACCAAAACTTAAACTTACACTCGATGCGGATGCTTTAGAGGCACCGTATGCACCGAATTCCGCTCTGGGCGTGTGTGAGGCGTTAGAACTCACCGTGACGATACCGCGTGCGTTAGTGCTATCTTTCGGATTCTGGTCAATCATGAGCTGCGCAAATTCGCGGATCACAAGAAAGACTCCGGTGGAGTTCACTGCGTGCACCTGCTGCCAGCTTTCGAGCGAGGTTTCTAGTAGCGGCTGGCTGTGAGCGATGCCGGCGCACAGCGCAAGCCCTTGCAATTCTACTCCTAGTGATTGAACCGAAGTTCTAAGAGCGAGGATGCTGTCTGCCCGGCTCATATCGGCTGGGAAGTAGTGAGTATTCGGCTCTTCACCAAAGTTCTCTTTCCACTGCTGAGCGCTCAGCACATCTGTTGCGACTACCCCGTAGCCAGCTAAACGGAGAGCCTCGGTGGTGGCGCGTCCTACTCCCCCGGCAGCGCCCGTCACAAGAACATATTTCATGCGGCGCCCCTTACGCGAGTTCCTCTACCGAGCTGATCCAGTGCTTGCTGGGTAGAGCACACAAGACCGCATCGTGAGGCAACATAGTCGCAGGCCATCTGATGCTTTTCAAGGCTGAAATCAGCGAGCGCATCGTGGATAAAGAAGGGCTGGGTCTCGTGCATGAACGCGTCAAGAGCGGTCGTCATGCAACCGATATGAGCGTACACACCGGTAATCAAAAGCTGATCGCGACCCCAGCTCTTCATCTGCTCACGAAGATCGGTGTGCGCGAAGGCTGAGTAACGCCACTTGGTCAAGATCTCCGCTTCTTGTGCCTGTAGCTCTTCAATGATGGCAGCGGCTTCATCGCTTTGAAGGCCTGTTCCCCAAAAATCTGTCAGTAGCGCGCGTTTTTCTGCCGTTTGACGCGGTGGTTGAGCTGAAAAAACTACGGGAATATCTTGCTCGCGTGCGGCGGCAATAAGCGCTGCGATGGAATTAATAGCAACGTTGATTTGAGCAGAAGAATCGGAGCGATCGAATGCGTTGATGAAGTACTGCTGCATATCGTGCACAAGCAACACGGCGCGGGCAGGATCCAGCGTCCACTCAACGGTGTTGGTGAGGTTTGCGGGCGTATATCGATAGCCGGAAATCTGAGGTAGAGCCATGCTTTCTCCTAGAGACTGTGGTTTTGTACCGGTGACCAGAGAAAACACTAACACACTCAAACTTAGGTTTACCTAATTAATTGATTAGGCTTAATGAAATTAGCTTTAAGTGGAACCTTATTAAAATGTTCCTACACTGCGAATTGGAACGGCTTACGCTAGACACGTTTTTTACACAGCCCCACATAACCTCATTTAGTGAAGTGAGGCACATACCATGACGGTATACATTCACTTATTTTTCGAACCACACTTTTAGAAAGTACCGCCATGCCCCGCAAGCTCTTCTGCGAGATCTCTCCGCTCACCTACCAAATCTCCCGCCGCAAAAGCATCCTCACCCGACAGATCAAAGACCGCCTCAGTAAAGAACATTTTTGCAACCGCTAAAAGCGATGAAAAACTGCCGGTGGTGATCTACAAGCACAATTCTCTGATTCGCCGCCAGCTCGGCAATACGCGCATGGACCTTCAAGAAAACAAGGCGCAAAACCTCAAAATCTGCACTCCGCTCGTCAACGGCGTGCTTATCAAGCCCGGCGAAGTCTTTTCACTCTGGAAGCTCGTTGGTGAATGCACACCGAAGAAAGGCTATAAAGAAGGGCTGATGGTTGGACGCGAGGAGGACGCCCAGTCCGGTATTGGCGGCGGCATGTGCCAGTTCTCAAAACTTATCCACTGGATGGTTCTACACACCCCCTTTGAGATCGTGGAACACCACCACCATGACGGTGTTGATATGTTCCCTGATTTTGGTCGCAAAGTCCCTTTCGGCACCGACACCTCGATTGTTTACAACTACCTCGATTACAGGTTCCGCAACACCACCGATAAGACCTACCAGCTCATCACCTACACCGATGACGAATACCTCTACGGTGAATTGCGTTCCACCGAGCACCAAGACTTCAAATACCGCATCAAAGTCGAAGACGAGTTCTTCAGCAAAGAAAACGGCACGGTCTACCGCAACTCCAAAATTTACAAGCGAACCATCGACCGCGCCTCCGGCAATGATGTCGAAAAACAGCTCATCAAAACCAACCACGCAAAGGTACTCTACGATACGAGCAACCTTGAGATTATAGAGATGTAGGTACGACCGCGTATTACCGCAGTGCTCGTCGATTCGCACCTCAAGGAGTAGGGTGAAAGTACCGGCCTCTACGACAAAGGAGTAACCATGGCAGGCAAAAACGAACAAGAAGTTAAGAACAGTCTTTTCGGTTTCGGTGAGCCCAATGAGGCTTTTGGCCAGTACTTTATCGGTCAGAGCTTCCTCAAATGACTAGTGAATGAAGACGACGTGGACGTCATGGTCGCAAACGTCAGCTTTGAACCCGGTTGCCGCAATAACTGGCACAAACATGTGGGCGGCTACCAGATTCTGCTGGTGACCGAAGGTGAAGGCTGGTATCAGGAGGACGGCCAGGCAGCTCGTAAACTCACCGCAGGCGACGTCGTTGTGACCAAGGACGGTGTCAAGCACTGGCACGGCGCAACCAAGGATTCGTGGTTCAACCACGTTGCCATTACCGCTGGCGAAGGTGAATGGCTTGAGCCCGTTGACGATGAGCACTACAACGCTCTAGAAGGCTAAAGACCTTCCCCGCAGAATAGCCCCGCCCGATATTGCTCTTACGTATGCGGTTTGCATCCTCGGCAGCAATATCGGGCGGGGCATTTTTATTTGAGCTGCGCCTTTAGGACGCAGGTTTGTTCAGCAGTGCCTCACGAACAATCTGTCCCACCGCGCGTGCCGACTGCGGATTTTGGCCGGTGATGATGCGTCCATCAACCTGAGTGAACGAGGTGTAAGGAAGCGCCGCCTTGGTGTAGTTGGCACCCACTTCTTTGAGGCGATCTTCAAGCAGGAACGGCACATGCTTGGTTCGCATAGCCAGCTTCTCTTCAGTGTTTGAGAAACCTGTGATGGTCTTACCAGCAATAAGAGCGCGGCCATTGATGCTGACCGTGCTCAACGCACCAACACCGTGGCACACGGCCGAGACGAGTCCGCCGTTACTGTAAATTTTCGCGGTGAAAGCATCGAGCTCGGGATTGCCCACAAAGTCAAACATGGTGCCGTGGCCACCGGTGAAGTAAATAGCGCTAAAGTCATCGGGGTTGAGGTCTGAGAGCTTAGCTGTTTCGCGCAACGCCTTGCGGAAGGCGGGATCTTTGAAGTGTTTTTCGGTTTTTCCGTCCACAAACATTTTGCGCAGGCTCACCGGGTCGAAAGGAGTGTTTCCACCCTGCGGGCTGGCGATCACTACGGGAATTTCAGCATTCACTTCATCATAGAAATGCGTCAGTTCGCTAAACCACAGGCCGGTGGGAGTATCAAACTTTTCGTATTTTTCGGTGTTGGTAACCACCGCGAGAACCGGTTTCATTTTTCTCCTTGCAACAATTAGTAATTACACTTACCAATTTACGCGCGTTGCAACAATACCGCCACTTCATAGTGATTCGTATGCGGGAACATATCAAAAACACGCCCCTCCACAGGCTTCAGCGAGGGCATCTTCTCAAGATCTTTCACCAGCGAGCGCGCATTACAGCTGGAGTAAACAACCGTTTGAATTCCCGAGTGCTCCAGCCACTGCGCTAACTGCTCACCAATACCGCGTCGCGGCGGATTGACAACAACGCACTCGGGTAACTCTTGAGCATCAACGGCAAAAGTCGTGGCGTCCTGCGCAATGAAAGTCAGGTTATCAAGCCCTTTTTCATCCACAGTGCGTTGCGCAGAAGCAATGGCTTCTTCACTAATTTCAATACCGGTAATGGACGCGTCAGGTAAAGCCTGCGCGCTATGCAGGGCAAAACCGCCAACCCCGCAATAGAGATCCCACAGCGTGTGCGGTGCGGCATCCGCTACCCACTGCGCACCTTGAGCATAAAGCGCCTCGGCAATAGCGGTATTTGTCTGAAAGAAGCTTTGTGGGCGCAGGTGCAAATCCATGCCGTTAACCTGCATCGGCAGGGTTTGCTGCTCGGTCAGAATAATTTCTTCCCCACCCTCAACCACCGCTTTATGCTCGCGCAAAAGGTTGATAGAAACTACGCTAATTGCCGGATTCCGTTGTTGCAACCACGAGATTTCGCGACGAATAGGCACCAGAAGTTTTTTAGAGCGCAACACAAAACGGAGCATCAGCTCACCGCTGGGGCTGGCTGTTACCAGAATATTTTTCAGCTCGCCTTTTCGTGCGGGCACGCTATAGGGCGTTAAGGATGCCCGCTGAATCAGCTCGCGAAGAACCGGCATCAGCGCCAGAATATCGAAGGTATACAGCGGACATTCGCTCAGATCAACACCGTTGCCCTCCCGATTAAGAATGCCCAAGACAGGGTTCTGATGTGTGCCAGAAACAACAATTTTTGCCTTGTTACGGAAAGCTGATTCTTTACTGGCTACCGGCGAGAGCCAGCGCAACTGAGCGTGCTCGTGAAGCAGTGCTTTCGCATCCGCATCCTTAGACTCAAGTTGCGTAGCGTAGGGCACACGAATTTGGGTGCACGAGCGGCACACACCGGCATCAAAATAGTCACACTGCATAGGGCACCATTCTACCGGTCCATCGCAGTCGGTCCCGTGCGGGCATAGTTGATGGTCTTTTCTATGCCCGAGACACCGATGAGCACGCAGGTAAACCAGATAGCGCCAGCTGGCCCCAATGGCGATGCCACGGCACCGGCAATCAGCGGGATAGTGACCTGCCCAAGACGGTTACCCAGCAGACGCACGGCAAGGGCCGGCGAGCGCCAAGAAACAGGAACCTCTTTGACAATCATGGTCATCGTCAGCGGTTGGGCAATTCCTACAAAGAAACCACCGATGAGCATCACAATCACCGAAATAATCACATTGTTGATGGTGGGTGGAATCAGCGCGATGAGCACGGCGCTCACGAGCAAAGATGTAATCACTAGCTGACTTCGATTCCATCGACGACTCAAGGACGACAGTGAAAAACGAGAAACGATCGTGGCAGCAGAACGAATAGCTAGCAGGAGGCCGATCCACGCGGGCGAAACTCCGGCCGCCTCACCCACCAGCGGCATGAAGGAGATCAAGATATCGGTTACCGACAGCATGCCCAACGAGGCAAACATATTTGAGACAACACCGTGCCGACGCATAATTTTGAGAGTGGTCGCCTTGCCAGGATTGCTATCCGAGGCACCGGCAAGAGGCTTCTCGCCCAGAACCTCCGCTGTGGACTCTTGCGGCACCTCTTCGACCTGCGCCGTTATCGGAATTTCCGAGGTCAGTGCTGGCATTTCTTTCAAACGCACAGGCCAGAGCATGAGCGGCACCGATACTATCGCGAACACAGCGCCCAGCCACAAAGCAAGATTAATCAGGTGCATACGATCACCACCTGGACTATCACCCAGCAATAAGCCGCCTAGCAAGGGGCCCAGCAACTGCCCGGCAGCAATGCCGGCTGTCTGCCAGCCAAAACCTTTATCAAGCGTCGCATCCGTAGAGTAACGGGTTACCGATGCCTGCGATGAAATCACAAAGATAAGATGACCAAAGCCCAGCAGGACGCTCGCACACGCAACACCAAAAATGGATGGCACCAGCGCCATCAGCGCCGCACCAACACCGATGAGCAGGCCACCAGCCATCACGGTATGCCGCAGATTTTTGACCCGCTCGGTGTAGCGTCCAAACCAAATCGCCAGAAAGACAGGAACCAGCGCGTATAGAGCCGTCAATGCACCGATCAACGCCTCGCTAGCACCCAGCTCAATGAGCTTATAGCTCATCTGCGGACGTACCATATTCAAGGCGGTTTGCGAGGTCAGCGAGAAAGCAACGAGAGTCCACAGCCATGCTTGAGGCCTGGATGCTGATGCGGCGGATGAGTAATTCACAGCGGCTCCTAGGCAGGCTAAATTTTTCTGTGCGCGATTACCCAGGGTATACCCCGTAACGAAAACCACCGGCGACTAGATGGTCAAGAACCTATAGAAGGTTCTTCTAGTCACCGGTGGTTTTACCCTCGGTAGGCAGACAGCGGCTTAAGCAATCAATTCGTTACGTTCTTCCGCTGCCTGCAAACGGCGGATGCGTCGCTCTTCACCGTACGCCACAATGAGCAGGCAAATGATGCCCAGCACCAGCGCTGCGTAGAAAACGGTGAATACCGCGCCCCAGCCGTGCAGAAGATGCCCAAACACAGTGAGACCGTCGCGCTCGGGGTCTGCAATGGCTGCCAGACCAACCTTCGCCATGGAGTCACCGAAAAGGTAACCGAAAGTACCGGTCATACCGTTTGCAACGCTCACCGCTCGCTTGGGAACAAAGCCAACCAGCGAGACACCGATCAGTAGCTGCGGGCCAAAGATCAGCGCGCCCAGGCAGAAGAGCGCAATGTTCACGGTCATCACGTTGGTTGCGTTCTTGTACATGTCAACCGCGAAGAAAATAAGCAGCATACAACCGACAGCAACCACTGCGCGGCGTCCCTTGAGAAGGTCAGAGATGTAACCCCACAGCAAGCTGGCAACCAGCGCACCGATTTCAAAGTAGAAAATCGTGTTAACGGCATCGCTCTTATCAAAGTGCAGTGCCTCAGTGACGTAAAGCGGTGCCCAGTTATCAATGCCGATGCGCACAATGTACACGAAGATATTTGAAACGCACAGCAACCAAATCCACGGGTTCTTGAGAACATAGGTGGTGAAAATCTGCCACTTAGTCAGCGACTCAGCTTCGGTATTCTCAGCTTCAATAGCTTCGCCCCAGATTTCTTCGCTGCGGTTCCAGCCCAGCTCCTCGGGATCGTCCTTACCGATAAATAGGCCTGCGATACCGATAGTCAAACCGATCAGCGCGGGGAAAATAAACATACCGACCACGTGGCCGTTGAAGAAGACGTTAGCTCCCCACAGCGCAAGACCACCGGCGATTGCGCCACCGACGTTGTGCGAGGCGTTCCAGAAGCCCAAGAAGCGTCCGCGTTTGGTACGCGGCGCCCACCGAGAAATAGTTGAGTAGGACGCCGGGCCACCCGCAGCCTGGAACAGGCCGTTCAATCCCCACAGCACGATAAAAATGCCGATAACTGAGCCGAACGCGCTGAGCAAAAGCCCCATGGTAAGAACCATGAGCGAGGCGAGAATCAGCAGTGCTGAGACCAGCTTTTTGGAATTCTTACCGTCGACGAAGTATCCGACCAGAGTCTTGCCCAGGCCATAGGTAATAGAAAAGGCAAGACCGATATAACCCAGCTCTAGGGTGCTAAGACCATATTCTTCTTTGAGCAGAGGCTGAGCGGCCTTGAAATTGTTACGGATAAGGTACATGGACATGTACACGAAGAACACAACGAAAAAGGCTTTAAGAAACTGACCGAGCCACTGCTTACGTTGTACAGAAAGAGGGATTCCCTTATTGGGAACCTTGTTAAATTCAAAGAATTGAAGCACGATAGCACTCCCTATGAATGTGAATGGTGTGTGAGAACAACTGTTCTTACTGCCAGCTTAGACCCGAATTTATACCAAACGGTTCACTTTCCTGCTTCTGGATTTTGTTCCAAATTTTGGCGATAAAGGAGTGAAAATACTTTCTAAACATTCGATGCAACCACGAAAATAAATAGAAATTTCCCCCCGCGCTTTTTATTTCTAGGGAAACAAAAATCCCCTCACCGAAGTGAGGGGATTTTTGAGATCTATTTACTTAACAGCGTTGCGTAGCGCCCACTTGAGCGGAGTAACAAGCTGATCCTGCGCCGAGGCTGACAAGGTGCCATCGGGGTTTACCTGAGCCTGAAGACCGTACGTGCTCACCCAGCCCCGAGTAGACACAAAACGAGCACCGGAGTTACCCGCAACAGCCTCAAGTCGCTGGCTCAAATCGTTGAGCTTCGCGTCGTCGCTAGTGGAAGGAACATCGCTGACCACGATGCGCGCATTCGGGTAAACCTTCTGCAAGGTCGCAATGGTCTCACGCAAATCGGATTCCAGCGTTGCAGGGTCAACATCAGCATCAGCCGCCGACGCCTGAATATCCACGATCCAAGGAGTACCGATACCCAGAGCCACTGCGTTATCAACCACCATGTTCTTGATGGACAAACCATCTGCACCGGTAGCTGAGATACCCGCACCAGCTGCAGTGTATTCGTTGGCAGAGTAACCGGCAGCCTGCAGACCCTGCGCAACATAACCGGTGTTCCAGCTAGGAATAACAGCGGAATCACCCAGCACAACAGACTCATCCCAGTCGATAGCGTCATCTGCGTACTGCCACCATGAGCGGTCCATGACCTTACCTGCAGAAGGAGTGTAGGCGAGAGTCGAACCGTACATGTCATCGCCCGACTCGCGGTAAAAACGAGTGAGAGGCCCCTGGCTCATATGACGCCAGTAATGGTTAGCAGTCTCGGTTCCGGTGGGATAACCGTAGCGCGCAACCTGAGCCTCAAAAGAGATAGCGGGGCTGTTAGCACCCGTCCAGAAATCATAAACTTGCGGGCTCATGGCGCTCTGGTACGAAGTATTGCCATCGGTATAGTTCACCACGTAACCGCGTTCGTACTTCTGCGCTCTTGCCTTAGAGTCAAGCTCAATAGCGCTTCCCATACGCTTGCCCAACCAATGGCGAGCTGCTTCAGCATCCATCTTAGTTGCGGTGTCCTCAGCAACAGCAACCTGAGCGGCAGGTGCCGGTGTATCTGCCTCTGCAGCGTGAGCAGGTACAAACCCAGATGCCAGCAGAGCGAGAGTGCCCATAGATAGAGCGATAGTCTTTTTCACGTCTTCCCCTAAATCGCGAAAATAGATTGGCTCCTCATCGAAGAGCCGAATAAATATTGAGTTATAAACCTAGCGAGTTTATTTTTATATTTACAGAGCATAAGACTGTTTGTAGGCTTAAATAAGGTCAAAAGCCTGCCGACTTTCTTTTAGTTTATGGTTTACATCATACGAATTCTTTTATTCTGCGTAACCGGTACAAAAAAAGGACGCGGCGCCCCTCACCAAGAGGGACGTCGCGTCCTTCGCATATCGCGTGAATGAGGTGAAAAGTTTTAGCCTCTCACCGCTATTTCACGTGATTACATCATACCGCCCATGCCGGGATCCATTGCAGGTGCTGCACCTGCGGGCTCGGGCTTGTCAGCAACAACAGCTTCGGTGGTCAAGAATAGACCAGCGATGGATGCCGCGTTCTGCAAAGCTGAACGGGTTACCTTCACGGGGTCGTTAATGCCAGCTGCCATGAGATCTTCGTATTCGCCGGTTGCTGCGTTGAGACCGGTACCAACGGGCAGGCCACGTACCTTATCAACAACAACGCCGGGCTCGAGACCTGCGTTGGTAGCGATCTGCTTGAGGGGTGCGTCGATAGCAACCTTGACGATGTTCGCGCCGGTAGCCTCGTCGCCTTCAAGCTGAAGCTTCTCAAATGCGGTTACGCCAGCCTGAATCAAAGCAACGCCACCGCCGGGGACGATACCCTCTTCAACAGCAGCCTTCGCGTTGCGGACAGCGTCCTCAATGCGGTGCTTACGTTCCTTGAGCTCAACCTCGGTAGCTGCGCCAGCCTTAAGAACTGCAACGCCGCCAGCCAGCTTAGCCAGACGCTCCTGCAGCTTTTCGCGGTCGTAGTCTGAATCTGAGTTAGCGATTTCGCCACGGATCTGAGCTACGCGACCCTCGATGGATGCTGCATCGCCAGAACCCTCAATAATGGTGGTCTCGTCCTTGGTCACAACAACCTTGCGTGCTGAACCCAGCAGGTCGATGGTTGCCTGATCCAGTGATAGACCTACTTCTTCGGTAATAACCTGGCCGCCGGTCAGGATAGCGATATCAGCCATCTGAGCCTTACGACGGTCGCCAAAGCCGGGAGCCTTAACAGCAACAGACTTGATGGAACCGCGCATCTTATTCAGAACCAGCAATGCAAGAGCTTCGCCCTCGACGTCCTCAGCAACGATCAGCAGGGGCTTACCTGACTGCATGACCTTCTCGAGTACGGGAACGAGATCCTTCACGTTTGAGATCTTTGAGTTAACGATCAGGATGTAGGGATCTTCAAGAACAGCTTCCTGACGATCGGGATCGGTCACGAAGTAACCTGAGAGGAAGCCCTTATCAAAGCGCATACCCTCGGTCAGTTCAAGGTCAAGACCGAAGGTGTTTGATTCCTCAACGGTGATAACGCCTTCTTTGCCGACCTTCTCCATTGCCTGAGCAATAAGCTTACCGATTTCCTTATCGCCCGCTGAGATTGATGCGGTAGCAGCGATTTCTTCCTCGGTTTCAACTTCCTTAGCGGAGTTGAGAAGCTCAGCGGTAACAGCTTCAACAGCCTTTTCGATTCCGCGCTTGAGGCTCAGCGGGTCAGCGCCAGCTGCAACGTTGCGCAGGCCTTCACGTACGAGTGCCTGTGCCAGAACGGTTGCTGTGGTGGTGCCGTCACCTGCGATGTCGTCAGTCTTCTTAGCGACTTCCTTAACCAGCTCTGCGCCGATCTTTTCGTAAGGATCCTCGAGCTCGATTTCCTTAGCGATTGAAACGCCGTCGTTGGTGATGGTGGGTGCGCCCCAAGCCTTTTCCAATACAACGTTACGACCGCGCGGGCCAAGGGTTACCTTGACTGCGTCTGCAAGGGTGTTCAGACCCTTTTCAAGACCGCGGCGTGCTTCTTCATCAAAAGCAATCAACTTTGCCATTGGTGTTTCGCCCTCCTGGACGTATTGTCGGTGTTCGTAGTACCGGTGCCCGCGACGGACGGTGCATCGAGCGTCCGGCGTCTCTTTTAGCCGGATGCGTGCACCTCACCGATAAACGAAAAGTTTTACTTGAGTGAGCCACCAGAACCACAAAACTAGCACTATGTTTAGCAGTTGGCGGCATCAAGTGCTAATTACAATCTTGGCACTATGGCACAGCGAGCGCAAACGTCTTACGGTTTTTGGTACCGGTTAATCGCCTACAGCGCATTTAGAGGTGCGCGCAGCTCAGTACGGATGCGTGTTTGCAGGTTATTACGGCAAAAAGTAGCGCTGAATACAGAAGAGAGCGTACTACTGATAATCTGTTGCAGATGCGGTTGCTGAGGGGTCTGTTGCCTCGTCGGTACGCAGTGATGAAAGCACGTATTCAGGGCCGAGCACGGCGACAACGGGGCTATCTTGCTCTGTGGATTCTTCGGTGTAGTCCACCCCGAGAATTTCAGCGACGGCCGTAGCTTTCTGCTCGTTGCCAGCAGTGTAGTAGATGGTGGAAACATTGACGGGCACACCGTGCCAGTTACCTACCTGGGTAATCTCAACATTCTGCTCCGAGTTCATCAGCAGGTTCATGGCGTCCGACGCCGCCCCGGTCACGCCACCGGAGTTGTAAATCTCTACAACATAGGGTTCACCTATAGGTTCGGCAGATGCAGTTTCAGAGGCGCTGGGAGTTGAGGACGCGGTTGCTTGGGTAGCTGCCTCGGGTGAGGCGTTTTGCGGTGAAAATACGTACATGAAGCCGCCCAGAATCAGCGCGGCCAAACCCGCGCCAATCAGCGCTAAAATTGAGCGCTTGTCCCGAGCAGCGTTTGGGTTTATTGCGCGATAAACGCCACGTCGTTTTGAGTCTTCATCGACATCGTCAAACTCATCGTGCGGGTACTTATTCACGCGTTTTCTCCTCAAATCGACTAATGGATGTTTCTAGGCTACACGGTTGACCTCGGGTTTAAATCCACATTCTCATAGCGCGCAGAGAGTGTCTTGCGCCTTCGCCCCGTTGCTATACCTCGGAGTCGCGGTGCTCGCGCAATCGACGCGTAAGGGCGGGTTCTTGTTCGATAACGCGCGGATTATCAATTAGCCGGTTAAGCTGCTGGTAGTACGAAACTGCGCTCATGCCCAGTTCGCTACGGACAGCCTGCTCCTTAGCGCCCTGATACTTCCAGCGTCGTTTCTCAATAGAAATAATTTTCTGCTCTTGTTCGGTGAGCGGATTTTTCGGCTCGTTCGGGGTAGCGTCTTCGCTCAAGGGAACCTCATCTAGGTATGATCGTGTGCATACTTACTGTAGTACGAAAGGTAAAAGTTTTTTCCATGCCAGCACAACCGCTTACCGACATCATGGCAGAAGACTGGGCGCAGGCACTCGCCCCCGTCGAAGAGAACATTCGGGTAATGGGCAACTTTCTCCGCGCAGAACATGCCGCCGGACGCCAAACGCTCCCACCGGCGTCCAACATTTTCAGAGCCTTTGAACGCCCCATGAAAGACGTTAAAGTCCTCATCATCGGACAGGATCCCTACCCTACCCCGGGCCACGCTGTTGGGCTGTCATTCTCGGTCGAACGCCATGTTCGTCCCGTACCGCGTTCGCTGCAGAATATTTACAAAGAACTTCAGTCTGACCTGGACATCAATGTTGCTGAGCACGGCGACCTCAGTGCGTGGAGCGACCAGGGCATCATGCTGCTCAACAGAGTTCTCTCCGTCGAATCAGGCAACGCCGGCTCACACCGCAATAAAGGCTGGGAAACCATCACCACCTGCGCGATCTCAGCCCTCGCTGAACGCGGCACTCCCCTCGTCGGTATTTTGTGGGGACGCGACGCCCGCAACTGCCGCCAGCTCATCAGCAACTATCCGGTGGTTGAATCGGCGCATCCTTCGCCGCTCAGCGCATCCCGCGGATTCTTCGGCTCAAAGCCGTTCTCACGCACCAACGAGCTACTCGTGCAACAGGGCGCTCAGCCGGTGAACTGGCAGCTGAGTTAGAGAGCAAGCAGCACATAGACGGCGTACAAGAGGGCGGACGCTCCCACCGAGCGTCCGCCCTCTTGCCTCCCCGCATTGTTAGCGGTCGAAGGTAGCCAGCCGCACAGCGCGCGCACTGTCTCTAGCGGCTCGCCATTGAATGAGGTACTGCATCAGGTAGCCGCCCAACACAACACCGCCGGCTAGAGCAACAATCGTCGATAAAGCAGAGACAATTCCCGCAACACCGGCAGTGGGATCAGATGAGACGCTAAAGGCATAGAAGCCCTTGAAGAAGGTCAGGCCGGGGAGCAGAAACATAATGCCGGGAACCGCAAATATAGCTCTCGGGGAATGTAACCTGTTGGCAAGATAAGCACTTACAGCACCCACCGTCAACGCCGCAAGAACCGTATTGACTCGGCTCATCTCAGCTCCTGTAAACGTGCTGTAACCATAATAAACAGCCTGCCCCAAGCCCGAAATCACAACGACCCAGCCCATGTTGGCAAGCGTCCCATGCACCACAGAGGCACACATGACGCTACCAATAATCATGCCGGCAATACTCATCCATAGAGGCGGTGGATTAAACACTACAGCCTGCACGTCAATCTCGGTGGCACCCAAATACCCCATCACCTCGGTAGCCGTGGCAATGCCGATAATCAGTCCCAAAAAGGTCATCGCGGTTGAAACCATTTTACCGGCAGAGGTCAGCGGAAAACCGTTAATCGCGTCCTGAACCGATGACACCAAAAAGAAGGTCGGCATAAACATCATCAGCCCACCACCGATGACGTGCGGGGCAGAAACCACAAAGCCTATATCACCAAAGAACGATGAATAGTCACTGATATACAGTGCTAGACCCGTCATCACACTGGCGTTGATAATCATACGGAAAAATCCAGGCAACCCGAATTTAGCGGCCCACTGCCCCGTCGTATGTAAAACAAGAAATACGAACACGGCAACCAGTGCACCGCGCCAGCTACCACCCACACCAAAGGTAAAACTCGCAGCCATTAGCAGGTTGAACAGCAATCCCTTAAACGGCGAGTTCAACTTGGGAGTGTCATTAATTTCTTGTAAACGCTTCTGCGCTTTCTCACGCGGCAATCCCTGCTCGGTGATGCTGTGAATCAGTTTGTAGACCTGAGACAGCGCGGCGTAGTTTTCAGACATCGAGCGCATCACGCGCACCGCAGTGTGGCTAAACCTAAGATCATCGGTGGTCTGAGTAAACGGCGAGTAGCTACCGCGATCCACGTCAGACACATAGTTGAGAATAATCGACTGGTTCGTCACGTTTGCTTCGACGTTCTCGAGCCCGTAGGCCGCGCAAACACCTACGATGGCAGCGTCAACGTCCATCGCATCGGCACCGTAATGAAACATGGTCTCGGCAAGGCGAACCGTAAAGTTCAAAACGTCGCGAGCCTGTTCTTTTTCTTGGACAAAGCCTTCGCGACGAATCTGCGCGCGCACCGAAAACTGTTTTTGAGCAACACGAGCCAGCCCTCGAATCGGCGCTGTCGGTGTTTGGTCACCCCTCATCCACTGCGCAAACTGTGATCGAGGTTTACGGGCCGGGACGGGCGCAGGCACAGCCGAGGGGTAGGACGCCTGCGGCAACTCGCCCTCAGTGGTGACGGACGGTGTTGAAAACTCGTGAAGAGCTACCGGAGTCTCAAATTCCGCGGCCGCTTCTGCTACCTCATCAGCCGTTGCGGAAATCCCCTGAGCCAGCGGCAGAGAAACCTCTTGACCGAACGCAGACACGGGGCCGGCGTTCTGAGGTGAGTTCTCAAAGGGATGAGCCGACGGGTGTGAGCTCATCGATCAAGAACCTGGGTGTTTTCTTCGTTGGTTCGGGCAGGTTTAAAGGTTTGAACGAGGTACTGGGTGATGTAGCCGCCCAGCACAACACCCGATGCCATCGACAGGATAATTGCCATTGCCGCGATAATTCCGGGAACGCCCAGCGACGAATTGGATTCCACGGTAAACGAATACAAACCGCGGAAGATTGAAAGACCGGGCAACAGGAAGGTCAGTGACGGAATTGAAAATATAGCCTGCGGGGCATGAAAGCGATGCGCGAGATACATACTCAAAAGACCGACCACAAAGGCAGCAACAGCAGTATTACCGCGTCCGCTACCCGTACCGAAGACGGCGGTGAAACCGTGGTACGTTAGCAGGCCAGCCAATGTAACAGCCATAATCCACATCAAAGTACTCTTACGTGCCTGCGTGGTAATACCTATTGCCAACGTACCAATCATCATGAAGGTAATGTTGATCAGCGGGGCAGGAAATTCAAAAGCACTTTGCGAAACATCCAGAGGCTGTGCGCCCACAAACCCCAACGCCGTCACGCCCGTTGCAAGACCAACCACAAGCCCTAAGAAGGACATACCGGTAGAAACCAACCTACCTGCAGCCGTCAGCGGGAACCCGTTGATAGCGTCCTGCACCGACGACACCAATTTGAAGGTGGGCACCAGCATAATCAAACCGGCAGCCACAATATGCGGCGCCGAAACCGGCAGGCCAACCCTCGTCAAGAACGAATTCTCATCACCTAAAGATATAGCCGCAAAGGTAATAAAGGCGGCGCTAGCGGCCATATGGAAGAAGCTCGGCATCTGTAGCTTGCTCAAGAACTGATCAAGAAAATAGACGCACAAGAAGAGAATCAGCGACACAACACCGGCTCGCCAGCTACCACCAATACCGATGGTCAACGCACCAGCGGCAACCGCGTTGCCTAACAGAACAACCAGCGGCGGGTACAGCTTTTTCGCGTTGTTAATCTTTTGCAGCTGTTTATCGGCCTGCTCACGCGTCAGGCCTTCTTCGGTAATCGAATGAATAAGCTTGTAAATATCGGCAAGCGCCGCGTAGTTCTCAGACCACGAACGCACCACGCGCACCACGGTGTGGCTAAAGCGTTCGATGGACGCAGAGGATCGAGCGTTGACGCCCTCGGAGCTAAAGACGTCATCGATGTCTGAGACGTAGTTGATAATCACTGACTGGTTAGTGATATCCACTTCGACATCGTCCAAACCGTAGGCGGCACAAACTGCAACAATGGCGGAGTCAACGTCCATGGCGTCTGCGCCATAATGGAACATGATCTCTGACAGGCGCAGAGTAAAGTTCAGTACTTCGCGGGCTTCTTCTTTCTCACGAACATAGCGTTCGCGGTGACGACGCGAAGACAGCGCAAATTGACGCTGCGAAATGCGCTCCAACCCACGAATGGGGCGGGTTAGCGACTTATCTGCCTGAACAAAGGACTTCAGCGAAGATTTAACACGGGACACCGGCTTGTGCGCGGGAGTGACCGTGGGGATGCTGATGGTCGCGGGAGCGACAGAGGGGTAGGACGCTTGCTGGATGCCCTGCGATGAGGCAACCGGTAGCGTAGTGGTTGCCAGCGGAATTGCGGATGTCAGCGGTGCTATTTCGTTGACCGGGCTCGCTGCGGGTTCGAAGGGGCTGGAGACAGGCTCAGCTGGTGCGGTGGGACTAACAGGTAGCTCAGGCGCCGTACCGAAAGCCTGCGTGGTGTCTTCTGCAGGCTTTTCAGTCTCCGTTTGCGTGAGCAGGTACTCTCGCAGTGAAGGATCTTTGACCTGCGACATTGAGATCGCGGGCAGTCCTTGCCCAAACGCATCCGCCGCCGAGACCGAATCACTATCTGCAGGAGCAAACGCATCAGTCGCGTCCTCGCTCGTTACAGCAGGCGAAGGCTCTACAGCCGCTGGGGCGGGCTCAGTTACCAGCTGACGTGGCAAAACATCGGTAGACCCAAAAGCACCGAATGCAGAGGTAGAAGCGCTCGTACTCTGCTCAAAAGCAGAAGGGTACGCTTTTTGCTGCAGTTCAGTCTTTTCTGCAGGACTCACGATGTTGCCGGCCTCCTTCTGCTGACGCAACGCCTCACACGGTTGAAAAAATGACTCCGACGGTTGCCGTACTTATCTTTTATCAATATAAAAGATGAAGACGCAACCGCCGAAGCCTATTTCTAAGATACTTTGATTCACCTGCACAGCAAGCGCTTAGATCTTTGCTTAGTAGAAAGGCTGACCAGTCTTACGAACCCACAGCTGGCGCATAACCTTCTCAGCGAAGTTGGTCCACAGTTTGTACTTAGCGGGTGAAATAACCTGATCGTAGACACCCACAAAATCCACAACGTTCTTAGTGAATGATGTCTTGAACAGGCCCAAACCGTAGTAGTTGTGCTCCTTGTTCTTCAGCTGATCGCTCGGCGGAGTACCGCAGAAATCATATTCTACGATTCCGTGTTCCTTCATAAGGTCGGTCAGAGCGGTCCACTGAACCTGGTGCGAATCGCCGTACTGCTTACGACGCGGCTTTGAACCGCCATCCTTGTAGGTGCCCTTATTGCCGTAGTTAATAACGTAGGCGCCCACTGAAGGCTCACCGTCTTCGTAGGTGAAGTACAGGCGTCCCTGGCCAGCCTTTTCGAAGGTGGTCCAGAAATCACGGTAGTAGTCGAATGAACGCAGGTTCACATTAGCAGTACCCTGGCCGACGGTGTCCATGAGAGCGTACATCTTGCGCATGTTCTCTTCGGTCAGCTCGACGCGGGTTACTTCGCAACCTTCGCGCAGTGAACGGCGCACAGCATTGCGGCCGCGTGAGCTCAACGACTTCAAAACGTCGTCTTCACTCTTGTTGGTATCAAGAATCGCGGTGGAATCATTGGGCTGAATGTTGAATGACTTCACCAAGCCGGTGCGTGCCAAGAACGCGTTCGTTGACTCAGAAGCCACGATATCCGGCTCGATCTTTACTGCAAATACGCCAAGCTTGTTCTCTTCAATGAACTTCTTGTTCGCATCCAAAATCTCGGGGATTTCCTCAACGCTGTATACGTCGGGGCCCTTAATCATGTACCAGATTTTGCCGACACCGGGAACAGCTTTTTCAAGCACCAGGTTGTAGCTGGTGAAAGGCACCTGTTCACCTTCACGTACAGTAGTGCCCTCGTAGACAAGGTACAGCGGCTTCCAGCCGTGCTTAGCTTTTACTGCTGCGAAGGACGCCGACTGCAGCAGGTTGCCGCCATTAGGGTTCGCGGTGACGTGGGAATCCCACTCCGCGATTTCTTCTGCGGTTGCAAAGCGTGCGGTAAATTCTCGCAAGGAGCCTCAACTCTATCTTTCAGGCGCACTCTCAATGCGCGGTACATTTGCTCTCCCACAAGTTTAGCGATGATACCGGCAGGTTTACAGTTTTCACGCGCGTGAGCTACACGTTATCGTTCATACCCCTTACTTTTGGCGTCCTGTGGATGCGGATTGGCGGGTTCGCTAGATACCGTACGCAGCACCGCTGTAGTGCGGCCAAGCTTGGGCATAAAAATATCGCCCCGGCTCTCACATCCTTGCGGGAGCCGGGGCGATACTAACCGATAGAGCTAAGAATTACTCAGCGTCGTGGTCGGTTTCGAGGATCTTGACGAGGGAGTCAAGTGCTTCTTCAGCACCTTCACCTTCAGCGCGCAGAACAACCTTGTCGCCGTGCTTTGCACCGAGCGACATTAGTGAGAGGATTGACGCTGCGTCCATAGCCTCGTCTGCGGGCTCGCCTTCAGCTGCGATGGTTACCTCAACGGGCAGGTCGCCTGCTGCTTCTGCGAAGATAGCTGCGGGGCGTGCGTGCAGGCCAACGCGGCTTGCGATGGTGGCAATACGTTCTGCCATGATGATTCTCCTTTATGGGAATGTTGTGGAATATGTTCTTCCACTATCGAGTCTAAAGCAGGTTTCGCACATTTTGGGTACGAAACCACGCCTTTTTGACTCACATTACAAAGTGTTTTTAGTGTTTACAGACCGAGTTCATCCAGAACAGGGAGCATGTCGCGAGCTGCTGCCTTAGCCTCAGCTGATGAGATCTGTGACAGAGCCTCAACCGCAATCTGCTGCGCCTTTTCCTTGGTAACGCTCTTGAGAACCGCTGAAACCGCTGCGATAGCGCCAGCGTTCATCGAGAGGGTATCTACACCAAGACCAACCAGAACAACTGCCAGAGCCGGATCAGCTGCAGCTTCACCACAGACCGAAACGTACTTCTTGGTACCGGTTGCGGTGGATGCGCGGCGTGCACCCTCAACAGTCAGCTTGATCATCTTGAGAACAGCGGGCTGCCAGGGGTTGTTCAGGTGAGCAAGATCGCCGAGCAGTCGGTCTGCTGCCATGGTGTACTGGGTGAGGTCGTTGGTACCGATTGACACGAAGTCAACTTCGCCCAAGATAGCTTCAGCGTTGACAGCTGCAGCCGGGGTCTCAACCATAACACCGCGGGTTTCCAAGCCAACTTCCTTGAGCATGTTCGCAAAGTTGCGAGCCTCGGAGGTGGTTGAAATCATCGGAGCCATAACCCAGATGTCAGCGTCTGAACCCTCTGATGCCTTCTTGATTGCCTCAAGCTGGCGGGTCAGAACACCGGGAACGGTCCAGTCGGTACGGAAGCCACGAACACCGAGTGCGGGGTTCTCTTCTTCCTTAGTGTTCAAGAACGGCAGGGGCTTGTCAGCACCAGCGTCCAGGGTACGAACGACAATGTGCTTACCGGGGAAAGCGTCAAAGACTGACTTGTAGGTTTCAGCCTGGGTTTCCACTGAAGGCTCAGCGTCGTAGCCCAAGAAGCCGAACTCGGTGCGGAGCAGACCAACACCTTCAGCCTTAAGGCCGGCAGCCTTTTCAGCGGACTTGCCGTCGCCAACGTTTGCGTACAGCGGCACGTGGGTGCCATCTGCCAGAACGCCTTCGCCGTCGAAGTCAGCTAGGGGCTTGCGGTTAGCGTACTTTTCAGCAGCTTCGCGGTCTTCGTCGGTGGGCTCAGTGTTAACAACGCCCTCGTTGGAGTCAACGTAAACAACGGTGCCGTTTTCAATTTCAGTAACACCCTTTGCCGCAACGATTGCAGGCAGACCAAGGCCGCGAGCAAGAATTGCGGTGTGAGCCTGAGGGCCACCGTCTGAGGTAATCAAAGCGATAACCTGCTCGGGGTTCAAGGTTGCGGTATCTGCCGGAGCAAGATCAATCGCTGCCAGAACGAAAGGCTCATCTGAGGTAGGAATACCGGGGGTGGGCTGGCCGGTCAGCTCTGCAACGATGCGTGCGCGAACGTCGTAGATATCGGTCACGCGCTCAGCCATGTAGCCGCCCAGTGCCTGCATCTGGTCTGCGAATGAAGTCGCTGCTTCCCAAATAGCGCGCTCGGGAGCTACACCCTGGTTCTCAACGAGCTTGATAGCGCCCTTGAGCAGTGCGCGGTCGGTTGCCATCTGAGAAGTTGACTTCAAAACAGCTTTACCGTCGCGAGAAGCGTGTTCAGCACGATCCAGCAGATCAGCCTTTACAGCCTCAGCTGCTGCCTTGATGCGTTCTGCAGCCTGCTCACCGGTTTCGTTCGGGTTGAGCTTGAGGTTAGCTGCCGGTTCGCCGATGGGCTCGGGCATCTGAAGAACGGGGCCAATAACGCGGCCTGCGTAGACGCCTACGCCTTTATAAGTAGTCATGTGCTTATCCTTTGACAGATTGTCGTTGCCTAAATTCTACAAGAGATTTAGGCGTCTACTTTGTTCTTGGAGCGTGCACTCTTGAGTGCGATGTACACAAGAGCGGTGACAACAGTACCGGCGATGACCGATACAAGGAACATAGGAATGTTGGTTGCAAGACCGATAATCCAGATACCACCGTGCGGTGCAGGTGATGCAACGCCCGATGCCATGGAGATTGCGCCAGCTATAGCTGAGCCTGCCATGGATGCGGGGATAACGCGAGCGGGGTCTGCAGTCATGAAGGGGATCGCGCCTTCAGAGATGAAGGATGCGCCGAGCAACCATGCTGCCTTGCCGTTTTCGCGTTCGGGTTGGGTGAAGAGCTTACCGCGCAGGGTGGTAGCAAGTGCCATACCCAGCGGAGGGGTCATGCCGGCGATAATAACGGCTGCCATGATTTCGCGTGATGCATCGGTGTTAGCTGCAAGACCAGCGGTTGCAAAGAGGTAGGCTGCCTTGTTGACGGGTCCACCCAGGTCGAAGCCCATCATGAGGCCGAGGATGATACCCAGAAGAACTGCGCTGGTGCCGCTCATGGAGGTCAGCCAGTTGTTCAGTGAGGTGGTAATCCACGCGATGGGGCCACCGAGAATCAGAAGCATCAGACCTGCTGAGAACAGGGTTGCAATCAGCGGAATAATAACAACGGGCATCATAGAGCCGAGCCAGCGCGGCAGCTTGAGCTGCTGCAACCAGTAAGCGCAAAGACCAGCAAGAAGACCGGCGACGATACCGCCAATGAAGCCGCCACCAACGGTAACAGCGATAGAACCGGCGATGAAACCGGGTGCAATACCGGGACGCTGTGCCAAACCGTATGCGATGTAAGCAGCGAGTGCCGGAATCATGAGGCCAAGGCCGGTTGAACCGATGGTGTGCAAAGCTGCACCCAGGTAGAGGCTCAGCGGAACACCCTGCAGGTTGAACAGACTACGGCCTGATTCACCGTTGAGGTCAAGGATTGCCTTGGGGTCTACTTCGCCCAAGTTAGGCATGGTGATGGCCTCGAGCATGAAGCCGATTGCCAAGATGATACCTGCCGCAGCAACGAAGGGAATCATGTAAGAGACACCGGACATCAGTGCCTTGTAGATGCGCTTGCCCCATGAACCGTTTTCATCAGCGGAATCAGCGGTTTCTGAGACAGCACCCGCGCCCGATACACGACGACCTGAGGGGTTATCGGCTTCTGCTAGAGCGTTCTTAATGAGCTGCTCGGGTTCATCGATACCGCGCTTGACGGGTACTTCAACGTAGGGCTTGCCCGCAAAACGCTCGCGTCCACGAACGGGAACGTCAACAGCGAAGACAACGGCGTCAGCAGCGTCAATGTCAGCCTGAGTGAGCTTGTCACCACCGGAAGAACCCTGCGGCTCTACCTTGAAGTCAACGCCCATGTCTTCAGCGGCATATGTCAGGCCGTCTGCTGCCATGTAGGTGTGCGCGATGCCGGTGGGGCATGCGGTGATAGCTACAACCTTACGGCGTGCGCCAGAAGCTACGGGGGTTGCGTTCGCCTCGGTGGATGCTACGCCCGCGGTGTTATCGGCAGTGTGAGTATCTGCGTTAGCACCTGCTGCAACAGAACCCGCAGCCACAGATGCGGCACCGGCAGTAGCAGCGCCAGCCGAGGTAGTTGAGGGTGACTGCTGGGCAGCTGCCTGCTCAGCGGTGCGCCCAGAACCATCAGCGTTAACGCCGAGGGCATCATTCACCAAATCTACGACTTCCTGCTCAGTCTGAGCTTCGCGTAAAGCCTTAGTGAAAGACTTCTTCATCAGTGAGCGAGCCATCTTCGACAGAATTTTCAGGTGAGCCTGATCGCCATCTGCAGGAGCAGCAATGAAGAAAATAAGGTCGGCTGCGCCGTCCTTAGCACCAAAATCAACGCCGGGGTTAGGACGGGCCATCGCCAGTGTCGGTTCGGTAACTGCCTCGCTACGGCAGTGAGGAATCGCAATACCACCGGGAATACCGGTATCGGTCTTTGATTCACGTGCTTTTGCGTCCGAGTACAGTGTTTCAAAACTGTGCGCGCGACCAGCATTCACAACGGATGTCACCAGGTGTTCAATCACGTTAAAACGTGATTCACCGAGGTTCTTGTCGAGCGTGACAAGATCCGCAGTGATAAGTGCAGACATGTGCTCCTCCTTAGAAGATGTCTCTCATAGGGGTGGTGCGCGCACAAAGACGCGCGAAAGATTGAAGTTTTACAGCGACAGCTCGCGTACCGTGACGGCCTCGGGAGTTGTCTGGGCAAGGGGGGGCACCTGAGTGCCGGGCAAAGATGCAGCAGCTGAGCCGTGTGCAACTGCCTGAATCAGGCAATCCACGGGAGCTTTACCCTGCTCGCTTGCAATCAGGTAACCTGCCAACGATGAATCGCCCGCGCCCACAGTGGAACGCACCTTTACGGGAGCGTGCTGAGCGTGCCAAGCACCGTCTTTAGTCACCAGAACTGCGCCCTTGCCGCCCAAGGTCGCCAAGACAACATCGATGCCGCGCTCCACAAGTTCGCGCGCAGTGCGGGCAGTAAGTTCAGGGTTGCCTTCTAGCTCATCGGCTGCCTCGGGACGGCCAACGAGCTCCGCAAGCTCCTCAGCGTTGGGCTTGATGAGGTTGGGCATACCGTCCTGACCGTTGACCGCATCGCGCAACGCAGCGCCAGAGGTATCAACAGCAATAGAGGGTGCCTTCTCCCCCAGTGCCTCGCGGATAGCGCGACCAACAACGGAGTAGTAATCGCTCGGGATACCGGGAGGCAAGGAGCCAGCTAGAACCAGCCACGATGCGTCCTGAGTCTCCTGAATCAGAAGACGAGTGAGCTGCTGCTGGGCAACATCATTCAGCGGAGTACCCGGCGCATTGATCTTGGTGGTGGTGCCATCGGGCTCAACAATGGTGATGTTGGAGCGAATGGGCTCGCCAGTTGGCAAGTTCTTGCACGCAACATTGTCTTCAGCCAGGCGCACCAACACAGCGTCGGTATCATCACCGGGCAAAACGGCGGTGGTTTCAAACCCTGAGTTCTGAAGCGCACGAGAAATATTGACGCCCTTGCCACCCGGGTCTTCAACAGCACGCTCAGCACGGATAACTGCATCGCGGGTGAGAACGCCGGGAATCTCTACAGTGCGGTCCATGCTCGGATTCGCGGTTAGTGTAACAATCATGCGATGAGCACCTCTACATTTGATTCTTCGAGGGCAGCAGCAAGCTCGCCCTCCGGGGCTTTATCGGTGATGAGGGTATCGATATCCTCAAGACCTGCAAAACGAACGAGTGACTCTTGAGCGAACTTGGCAGAATCGCACAGAAGAACAACTCGGCGCGCTGATTTTACGATTGCTGTTTTCACGATTGCCTCGTTCAATCCCGGGGTGCTAAGACCAAATTCGGGATCGAGACCGTTCACGCCGATGAAAGCGATGTCGGGTCGAATCGTTGAAAAATGCTCAGCAGCGCGCGCGCCCACTGCTGCCCACGTCATCTTGCGTAGTTGCCCGCCCACGAGGTCAAGGACGACGCCGTCCGCCTCTGCAAGCTTGACAGCAATGTGCAGAGCGTGGGTAATAATCAGGCGATCAGCACCTGACTTTAAACTGAAATTTTCACTCGCGATACGGTCGGCAAGAATTTCGATAGTGGTACCGGCGTCCAAGACAACAGCGCCAGCATCTGAGTCTCGCAACAGCTCGTATGCCTTATGAGCGATACGCTGCTTCTCGGGTGTGTTCATGCTCTGGCGTAGAGCTATTGAAGATTCAACCGAGGTGGACTGTTCAACAGTTACAGCACCACCATGCACACGACGTAACTTGCCCTCAGACTCTAAAGCGGCCAAGTCACGACGCACGGTTTCCATCGTGACTTCGTATCGTCGTGCCAAATCAGCACCGTTAACGCGTCGAGCGGAAGCTACGAGCTTCGCTATTTCAGCACGGCGTTCTTCAGCGAACATGAAACTACCTTTTGTGTGGAGTTTGACCTTTAGAGCGGTCCTTATACATTTGATTTTATGTGGGTTTTTGTTGTTCAGTCAATGCGAAGCGCGCTGATTTAACCTTTTCTTGGTTGCGTTTTTCGCGGATTATGTTGTTTTTTTCACTCGAGTTCTTAAGCTATTGAGCACCCACGCCAATAAAGCTCCTACGAGCGCACCCAAAGTATTGGCCATGATATCCCACCAGGAACTTGTTCGCTCCGGCATAAAAAACTGTACTGACTCGATAAATGCAGAAGCACAAAAACCACACACGGCGGCTATAAAACGCAACCGCGCGGGCAACACAAAAAACAACAAGAAACCAAACGGAACGAACATCACCACGTTGGAGAGCCATTCGATACTCGAATAGTCCACCCATCCCGGTAAAAATCCTTCGGCGCGTCCTCGATCGATAAAATCAACCAGCGCACCGCCAGCGGCATTGTCATCGACGTGAGCTGGCCAGAACACGACAAAAACTAGCGCTATCGCATAGAGCGATAACGCTAGATGAAGCATTTTTTGAGGTCGAGGTAACGACGCTGCCACTAGACCTTCAGCATCGGTTCGTTATCGACGTCCCACGCGAACAGACCGTCCAGCGGCATATCATGAGGAATCGCGTTTTCGATGGGCGAAGGTACTTCTGCTCCGCGGGCTGCTGAGAGAGTACGACGAATTAGGCTGCCGTGCGATACAGCAATGACGCGTTTTCCCGGGTAGTCACGCACGATTTGGCGCAGGGTGCGAACGCCGCGGGTAAAGACATCGCGTTCTGGCTCAACGCCGCTGTAGAACTTTTCTGGATGCGCGCGTTGCTCAGCGGGAATATCAAGCCCCTCCGCCTCGCCGTAGGAACGCTCTTCAAGACCGGGGTAAGTGCGGTCAACTTCTAGCCCGAAGTAGCTGCCAATAACCTGCGCGGTTTCGTATGCACGAGACAGCGGTGAAGAAACCAGCACATCGAATTCAAAACCCTCTTCAACCAGCTTTTTGCCGGTTTCATGGGCTTGTTCGCGTCCTCGATCATTCAGCGGGATATCGCTGGAGCCCTGCATCTTCTTCGCTTTGTTCCAGTCTGTCTGACCGTGGCGAATCACTAGCAGGGCGCCGCCGCCTAAATCTTTGGTCAGTTCTTCAGCTCGTACCATGTGTTCTTTCCTTCTACGCGCGTGGCTTATTGACCGTTCAATAGCTGTTTTTTAGATTCTGCGGTGAGCTCAGTGACGCTGGCGTTCGCGGGAACCTCGAAGACCTCACCCACCAGCGAACTCATTGTTTTGGCAATCCACATGCCGTGGGTGACGATAATCAGGTTCTTGTCGCCATGTTGCTCAAGAACCTGACGCAGAGCCTCAAGGTTTCGTTGCACGAAGGCGTCCATCGGCTCAATGTCAGCAAAATTTTCATCCATGTGTTGCCAGTTCTCGGGCGTTACCACCTGCCCTTCAGCCTCGCCAAAGAAGCGCTCCATCAAACCATCATGAGTACCGATGACAGGAAGCTCAAGAGACTCAGCAATAATCTGCCCGGTCTCAGCTGCCCGCGATAACGGCGAGGTGAGAACAGCATCCCACGCAAAATCAGGCTCGCTCTGTGCCCGCATCAGCGCAAAATCACTCAAGTGAGCGGCAGCCTCAGCAGCCTGCTCCCGTCCCGTAGCATTCAAAGGAATATCAGACTGTCCCTGAAAACGATGTTCGAGATTCCAGTTGGTTTGACCGTGACGAATAAATACGTGAGTTTTCTCGTGGAATTGAGGCATACAAGCATTATCGCATTTAAGTTATATCCACCGCATACAGCGCAGAGCGTAACCTATACCTCTATTCTCCTCGCGTAAACATGAAACAATAGAGACTATGTTTGAGCTTTCTACTCCCTCTGACTGGTACCCCACCTGCGCAGTCTTTGATTGCGACGGTGTTCTCCTTGACTCAGAATCCAAATGGCAAGAAGTACAAGATGAGCTGTGCGCTCACTATAACGTCACCTTTGACGCAGAAACTGAGGACGCTCTCGTCGGCTCAGCAGCGATTGACTTCGCCAAAACCCTCGCTGAATTTTCTCAGCCCGAAGGTGCCAGCGCCGAAGAGAAAAAAGCTCATGAAAAGAGCGTGATTGACCACGTGTTTGAGGTCGAATCAGAAATGCTCAAGCGCGATATTGACCCTGTCGAAGGTTCACTCGAAACTATTGCTAAGCTATCGCGCATCATTCCGGTGGCAGTTGCTTCTAACTCATCGGGTGAACTCCTGACTCAGAAGATGCAGACCTTCGGTTTCGATCAGTACCTCACCACCTGGGTTTCGGCAGATGACGTAAAAAACCCCAAGCCCTCCCCCGATATGTACCTTGAAGCGGTACGACGCCTGGGCGGAGATCCTCAGTACGCGCTCACCGTTGAAGATTCCAAAGCCGGTGCACGCGCTGCGCAGGGTGCTGGAACTCAGACCATGATTTACGTGGGGCACGGCGAGACCGGTGCGCAAGGTAACGGTATCTTCAGTGCGTTCAACGACCCCGACTTCCAGGCTCAGATTGATGAGTGGTTGGAAAAGTCCGAAGCTAACAAGTAGCACTAGGCTACGCTTTTATTTTTCACAAGGAGGTGAAACATGAGCTCTGATAAAGATGCCAACGCCAACCCACGCCCGGCAACTAAGTACGGGTTGCGCTATGAAGATTTGAGCGACGAAGACCGCGAGTTCTTCAGACCTTTCTGGCAAGAGCCAGAACCGCACCCCAACTTTGTAGTACACGATGAGAACCTGGTGCGTGCCCGCGTCCGCATGGCAACGGGGCTCAGTTTCACCCTGGTTCTGGTTGGAATACTGCTCACCCTCGCGCTCGCTGCCTCTCAGCTACCGTTGTTGGCGGGGGCAAGCGTCGTTGTAGCGGGGCTAGGTCTCTTTGGGCTGGTTGCTGTTCGACGACGCTTGTTCGCGTGGTTACGTGTGCCAGGTTCTTCACCGCCTACCAGGAACAAGAAGGCGCGCTGGTTCTGGCTACCCCACACAATCGTCATCATCTCAGTGCTGTGTATGGTGGCAAGCTTTGCGGTGGTTCCCCAGTTTGTAACTCACCTGGATGAGCTACACCAGCGTGCGTGGAGCATTTTCTTCGCCGAATTCGGCTTCTTCGGTCTGTTGGTGGCGGCGCTCATGTATGGCCTGATTGCTCTTGCCGCGTATTCAAAACACGACGATGATGAGCGCATCATGCGTCCTACCGACTACGCCGAGCAGATGCTTGAAAAGGATTTGCGAAAAAGAAGCGGCGATGATTTCTACGATTCAGACTGGATTACCGGCAAACGACGCTAGCTAAGACCTCGTTAATAACAAAGTGATCACGTAACCGTCAAAATCCGCTGCTTTTCGGCAGTATTTTGATGGTTACGTGGTCACTTTGTGTAAGAGGTGTTTTTTATCGGCGCATGACCTTGCGTGCCAGCAGGTTACCGATGAGCTGAACCAGCTGCACCAGCACAATAATGACTGCCACAACAGTCCAGGTAATCATGTCGTTGAAGCGCTGGTAGCCATCGACAAGCGCGAGCTTACCCAAGCCGCCACCGCCGATGTAGCCCGCCATTGCAGACATATCGACAACGCCAATCACCAAGAAGGTGTAACCCAGAATCAGTGGGCCAAGAGCCTCGGGGATCATGACGTTGAAGAGGATGCGTGACTTAGACGCGCCCATTGCGCGGGCAGCTTCTACAACACCCGGGTCAATCGATACCATGTTCTGCTCAACGATGCGAGCAATGGCAAAGACAGCACCAACACACATCGCAAAAATCGCGGCGTTAGTGCCCAAACGGGTACCGACCACAGCAGAGGTTACCGGCCCCAGAGCCGCCAGCAAAATGATGAACGGAATGGGGCGAACAACGTTCACCAAGAAATTCAGAACAATGTTGATGGGACGGTTAGCAAGAATATTGCCCTGACGCGTGGTGTACAGCAAAGCGCCGAGCACCAAGCCGATCAGACCCGCGATGAGCATGGTCATTGAAACCATGAACAGGGTTTCTTGCAACGCCGGAATCAGCTTATTGGGAATGAAGGTATCCCAGTTGACGTCTGAGAGTGACATTAACGAACCACCTGTACTCGGGTTACGGTTTGGAGTTCAGCGACAACAGCATCGATGTTGATGATGTCGCCGATGAGTTCAAGGGTGAGGGTGCCATATGTTTTACCTTGCAGAGTTTCAAGGCCGCCTTGGACGATGTTGAAGCGGACGCGTCGCTCGTTGAGTCGAGAGAGCACCTGACCGAGTCGATCGTTGCCCTCGGTGATTTCAACGTTGATGAGGTAGCCCTTATGACGCTGCTTGAGATCATTTGCTTCTTCACCGGTAGGTGAGGTCTTGACCGTGGTAGCAACAAAGCGCTGAGCTGTTGCGGTTTGCGGGGCTGAGAAGACGTCGTAGACGTTACCGAGTTCGACTACACGGCCCTTCTCCATAACGGCAACGCGGTCGGCAATCGATGAGACAACGTCCATCTCGTGCGTAATGACCACGATAGTGATGCCGAGTTCGTTGTTGACGCGCTTGAGAAGCTCAAGGACCTCTTGAGTGGTTTCGGGGTCAAGCGCTGAGGTTGACTCATCAGCCAGCAAAAGGGTGGGTGAAGTTGCCAGCGCGCGTGCAATACCAACGCGTTGCTTCTGACCGCCGGAAAGCTGATCAGGGTAATTCTTAGCTTTATCAGCAAGACCAACGAACTGCAGCATCTCAGCGACGCGTGCCTTGCGCTTTGCCTTATCCCAGCCAGCTACCTTCAGCGGGAATTCGACGTTGGCAGCTACTGTGCGAGAGTTCATCAGGTTGAACTGCTGAAAGATCATACCGATGTTAGTGCGAGCCTCGCGCAACTGAGATTCGCGCTTGCCGGAGACTTCAAAACCATCAACAATCAGGTTGCCGCTGGTAGTTTCTTCCAAACCGTTGATAAGACGTACAAGGGTTGACTTGCCTGCGCCCGAGTAGCCGATAATCGCAAAAATTTCACCGCGATTGATGGTCAGCGATACGTCGTTGACGGCCGTGACCAGGTTTTTTCCGACCTTAAATTCTTTAGTGACGTTTTTGAGCTCAACCATTTCGGTTGCGCCGCGAGAAGCGGTCTGAGGTACTTGGCTCATTTATTACCTTCACATGTGTTGGGGTCTCATAGCGGGCGTACCCGCGCTAGCTTACCTGTATCTCAGCGCGTAAGCCAATGACAGCAAAAGGCGGTAGCCGGTCAGTCTTTCGCCATGTCAGAAACTGGTATGAAGGCTGTGTTTTCCGGCTACCGCATCATTGCGTAGTTGAAAGAATTAGGAGTTCTTCTTTGATTCTTCGAGCTGCTTTTGGGTATCGCGCAACTCTGAAACGTCGGTGTTTACCTCAACTGCGGTGCCACCGGTGACGTCCTTGACAACGTCCTGAACTTCCTGGGTGTGGTAAAGCTCAACGATCTTCTTGTAGGTTTCGTTGTCTTCATCACCGGAGCGTGAGACGAAGAGGTTGACGTAGGGGCGAGCGGATGCGTTAGCGGGGTCGTCCTGAGCCAAAGCGTCGTTGGGGTTCAGACCAGCGTCCTTGATGAAGTCATTGTTGATGACTGAGCCGTCTACTGACTCCATGGAGATCACGGTCTGGGTTGCGTCAACCGGGGTAACCTTCACCTTTGACTTGTCGGTATCGACGTCGTCAACGGTGGGGGTGTCTTTTTCAGTCTTGAATTCGATGAGGCCGTTTGCCTTCAGCAGCTGCAGTGCGCGAGCTTCGTTCACGGTGTCGTTAGGTATTGCGATTTCGCCACCCTGAGGAATTGACTCTACGGAGTCATGCTGCTTGGAGAACAGTGCCATCGGGTAGATAACGGTGGGGCCAACAATCTGCAGGTTGTCATCAGCTTCTACGTTGTAGTTTGACAGATATGCGATGTGCTGGAACCAGTTCAGGTCTACTTCGCCGTCTTTGAGAGCGGGGTTGGGCTGGTTGTAGTCGGAGAACTCAACGAGCTCGATGTTAATGCCCTCGTTCTTAGCGACCTCAACGAGCTTGTCGTTAACCTCGTCAGAACCGACAACGCCGATCTTAACGGTTTCTGCTGAATCTGATGAGCCGCAGGCTGTCAGACCGAATGCGAGCGGTACGAGAGCCAAAGTGGCAACAAATTTCTTCACGGCTATGAATCTTTCTGTTGTAAGAAGTGTGAAAATGCGACCACGTTTTCATGCAGATGACACTGATTTTTTCGTGGCTGACGCAGTATTTTTGTGCGTTCTTCAATTACAACATGAGCACTGGGCTTTCACGATTTTTGAGGAAAACTTAAACTCTTTTTCAGCAACATGGCGTCACCTCGTAACACTTTGTAACACTAACGGATGACGCCAATACAAACTGATAGCGGTTGATACTGAGCTGTGAACCCCCCTTATACACAAGTTGCGTGCGGATACCGGGCTGCAGCCCAGCATCCACACGCAACTTTTAGCTAGACACAGAGAACTTATTTGCTCTTCTCTTGTAACATTTCACGCACCTGACGACGCTGCGTCTTGCCCAGCATGGTGCGGGGTAGATCATCAACAGCGATGTAGCGGCGGGGCACTTTATAACGAGTGACCTTGCTGTACATGTGATCCTTCAAAGCCTGCTCATCAAGCGCGTGGCCGGGAGTCGGAATGATAGCCGCAACGACGTCCTCGCCGCCGCGAGGATTCGCTAAACCAACAACGGCAGCATCGGACACAGAGTCGTGCTGTTTCAGCGCTGTCTCAACCTCGGTGGGCGAAACGTTGAAACCGCCTGTAATAATGACTTCTTTAATGCGGTCAACAACGTAAAGGAATCCGCCCTCGTCCATAGTGACGATATCGCCGGTACGCAACCAGCCACCGTCGATGAGGGTGCTGTGCGTTTCTTCCTCTAGCTTCCAGTAACCCTTGAAACGCTGAGGACCTTTGACGAGCAACTCACCTTCTTCGCCAAGCTCAATGTCCTCCAGCGTCTCGGGGTTAACGATGCGCAAGTCGGTTGAGGGGAACGGTAAGCCGATGGAGCCCGCCTTACGGTTGGTACTCAGCGGGTTGCAGCTCACCAAGGGGCCGCACTCGGTCAGCCCGTAGCCTTCAACCAGGTAGCCACCGCTTTGCTCTTCCCATTCAGCAACGAGTTCCGGCGGAAGGTTCATTGCACCCGATACGGCGTAGTCCACGCCTTTGAGCAGGTGTAGCTGGCCGCGCTCCTTAGCGGTATCAAGGAGTCGACGGTAGACCGGAGGCACTGCAGGCAAAATGGTGGGGGTGTTCTTCTTCATCGCCTTGAGAATCAAATCGATATCCACGGTGGGAAAGAGCACCAACTTGGCTTGAATAAGCACAGAAATAGTCAGCCCCAGCGTCAAACCGTACGCGTGAAAGAGCGGCAGAACACCGTAAATAATGTCGTTGCCCTTGGGCTGAATCCACGCCTTACCCATTCGAGCGTTAGACTCCAAGTTGCGGTGAGTGAGCATAACACCCTTGGGCTTTCCAGTAGTGCCTGAGGTGTACTGCAAAATCGCAATATCATGAGCCGTCGGGCGGTGGTGGCCGGCATCGATAGGCTGATTTTTCAGCAGGCTCTTCCAGCTAATGGCACCGCGGGATGCCACGCGTCCTTCAAGTTTTTCGCGTGACTCTTTCATGCTCTTGACGGGCATCTTCAGCGCCGTGCGCATCACCAACGGCATGGCTTCGATGAGGTTGACAGAAACCACAGTAGAAGGACGCACGTCGAAGGGTAAATCAAGCACGTTAGCGAGCGCTTTGTCCCAGACGATAGCGACTTTAGCGCCGTGGTCTTCGAACATATGGCGGAGCTCTGCCGCTGTATACAGCGGGTTGTGCTCAACGACCACTGCGCCGAGCCTAAAAGCTGCGTAAAAAGCGACAACGTGTTGCGGGCAGTTGGGAAGGACGATAGCGACGCGGTCGCCGGCTTGAACTCCGGCTTGGCGAAGGCCTTCTGCCACGCGGCGAATCTGGTCGCCGAGCTGACCGTAAGTGGTGGTTGCGCCAAAGAAATCGAGGGCGATGCGGTCGGGGGCGCTTCGCACAGCGTGTTCCATGAGGTGGCTGAGTGAGGTCTCGGGCAGTTGAATATCGCGTTCTACGCCCGGGTGGTAATTCTGAATCCAGGGACGCGTCGAGAGGGGGTACTGAGGTGAAGTATTGTCTTGCGCTGAATGCATGTCTTTGATTGTGCCATAGTCTCAGCGAGCGTGAGAGGTATGTGTGCTTTGTTTTCTTCCCCCAGGCAGGCGTCTCGAGAGGTGTTGTGCGGGACGTATTGCTGACATACTAAGTCTTATGGCTAAAAAGAAATCGCGGGACATCACACCCGAAGAGTTTAGCGAGCTGATGCGGGAGATTATTAAGCGTTTTATGATCGCTGGTCTCGCGGTTGCTGCTTTTGGTTTTTTGATTGTTATCGCGCTGCTGGTGTGGGGAAAGTAGGTACAAATGGTAGAGAATGTTGACCGCAACAAGCCTTCGGTAACCTTTAACAAAATGGTTTCCGGCAAGGCATACCGCCCCGATAAGTACTGTTCTGCGATGACCCGCCGCGGTGAAGATCTGATTCAGGTGTACACCCAGCAGTACCGCGAGCGCGATAAAGAAGGTATGAAGAAAACTCTCACCGGCTTGCTTGGCGCAGTGGGCGAGGATGTGACGTTCCGCCCGCCGCTCAACTTTGATTACGGCGTCAACACCTTTATTGGCGATCACTGTTTCTTCAACTACGGCGCCATGATTTTGGACGTCGCTGAGGTGCGCATCGGTGATTTCTTTATGGCAGGGCCTAACGTTCAGTTTTTAACGCCCACTCACCCGCTCAACCCTGAGGACCGTCAGGCGCTGTGGGAAGGCGGTCAGCCCATCACCATTGGCAATAATGTGTGGGCAGGTGGCGGAGTGATTTTCTGCCCGGGCGTCACCGTCGGTGATAACTGTGTGATTGGTGCCGGTTCTGTGGTCACCAAGGATATTCCGGCGCACTCGGTAGCAGTTGGCAACCCCGCCCGCGTCATTAAAACTGTTACCGCCGATGACCGCCCCGCCGCCCCTCACCAGTTCAGCGCTGAGGCACTAGCGCAAGAAGAATAGGATGCCTATGCCCCGTTCACCGCGTTCATCAAGCGATGCAGATATTTGGGACGATATCTTGGCAGATGATGACGAGGCCACGAAGGTCCTCAGTTATCAGCCGCAGGAATCTACCGAATTTTCTTCTCAGCAGGAATCTTCTACTGAGCACTTAGCATCCATCAGCGCCGAGCGTCCGATGCGTGCACCGCGTCCGGCAACTCCAGCATCAGTTCAAGCTGCCCACGAAGAGCAACCGGTTGCCTCTCGACGGGAGAAAAAACGGGGCAGAAAGGCTTCTGAAGAACGTGAGGCCCCCGTTGAGACACGTTCACCGGCCTTCCAGTCGCAGGCGCCCAGGGTGCCTTCACGGTTTGCCAGGATGCAGTTGTGGCCCGGTTTTCTGGGTTTCCTCGCGTCCGCTACAGCGCTGCAGGGTATTCTCTGGATGTATCAGCTCATCATCCGTGGTGCGGGGTTAGATCATGCCATTTCTGTACCTGTTGCCATAGAACGCGCCCTTACGCAGGACGCGGCTTCCGCCCCCACGCACTGGATTAATTTCGGTGTGCTTCTTGCGCTCTGGGCCTGCGCTTTCGGCCTCGGTGGCTATACAGCGGCCAGGCTTGCCCGCTTTGTTGCTCCCAAACAGGGATTAGCGGTCTTTCTCTGGTTCATTCTTGCCAGTGCGCTCTCTACTATGGTCAGCTTCCTCTGGAAAAATTTGCTGCCGTCCGAGCCCTTTTTCTCGTGGATGCGGTTGGCAGATGCGTCGGTGAGCAACAACGTTTTAGGTCTTTTAGCTATTATTCTCGCAGCACTCGGCGGCGTGTTATTGGGCTCACTTATGGGCAAAAGCTACGGGCAAAAACTTTCTAAAGAAAATTCTGTTTATCACTAAAAGGTCCTTATTACTCAGCACGCTTATTTCAAAACCAAATATGATAAAAATCTATTCAAACAGCCCAAAAATTATGCTTTTTGTGTAAACTTTTTGGTCTACTTTGTGGGCTATAACGATAGAATATAGATGCCCTGTAGGCAGTGAGAACATTATTTGCGACCGATTTGGGGGCACATAACAGTGCATCGGTACCTCCATAGATGGTGTTTTCATCGCCCCACCAATTCGCTAACACCGCGTATGAACGGTACGCATAACACCAAGGGGAAAGAGATATGACAGTCACTAAAGTCGCAATTGTTGATGATCACGAAGTAGTTCGCGAAGGACTTCGCGCTGTAGCTCTTCAGCGAGACGACGTTGAGCTCGTTGCCGCCGCACCCACCGTCCTTGATTTGCTGATTGCCCTCGGACGCAACCCCCGTGACCCCGCTGTGGCAGACCTCGGAAAAGTCAAGCGCGAGTGCGATGTCGTCCTGCTCGACCTTTCCCTTCAGGATCGCTCACGCCCCGGTGAAAACGTTGAACTGCTTCAGCAAGCCGGCATTAAGGTTCTTATTTTCAGCATCGGTGAAAACCCCGCACTCATTCGCGAGGCTCTCAAGCAGGGCGCACTCGGCCTTGTCCGCAAGTCAGAACCGCTTGAGCACGCTCTTCACGAGGCTCGAAACATTGCCGACGGCAAGGCTGTTGTCACCAAAGAACTAGCAGCTGCTATCGATTCAGACCCGGAGTTCTCCAAGGCGAACCTTTCTCCTCGTGAGCAGGAAACTCTGCGTCTTTACGCATCAGGCTTTGCACAGGTACAGGTTGCCCGCCGCATGGGCATCAAGCAGTCCGCGGTAAAGACCAACATCGACCGCATCCGCGAAAAATATGCACGCGTTGGACGCCCCGCGCCCACCAAGATTGATCTGCGCATCCGTGCTATCGAAGACGGTCTCGTAGACACCATGGAAGACGTCAAAAGCGCTGAGCGCTACCTCTAATTATTGAGGTAGCCGCATAGCGCCGTTCCCCCACGAGAGAAGAATTGACTACTCATACAGATGTCACTAAGGACTTAGCGCGATCTCTGAATTCTCAGCGAGGTAATCGTAAGAATTTTATTGGTCCGATTACCTTTGAGCTTTTTTGTCGCATTGAAGTTCTGTATGCGGTTTTAGCCCTGGTTATTGTCGTACAGATGGCGGCAACATCGGGTGGTTATGCCGCGTGGTTCAACGTGGTGGGGCTTGTAATGGTGGTTCATGCAACCCTTTTAATGTTTTACGGGTTGCGTAAAAGCTTTTCGCCCAGTTTGATGCGACCGGCATCCATCTTGACTACCGCCGCCTATCTTTTGTGGCCACTAGCACTTTCGCCCGGGGAATCTCCGTATTCTTGGATTTGGGCGCTGGCGCTGTACGGCATGCTCACTCCCCTGACGCTGTACAGCGCTGTGGGGCTGGTATTGCACATTGTAGGTTTCGCGGGGCTGTATACCGCCTCTTTGATAGTGGCTCACCTTCTCACAGATACACCGTTGCAGGGCGATCTCATGAGTCTCTACCTCGGCTACCTTATCGGCTCCTGCGTACTCTTAGCAGGCTTTATCGGGCTCATTATCGACTCCGCGCACGACGCTGACACCCTCTACAACGAGACTCTCGGCGCCCAGCTTCGTATGTACCGCACGCGCGATCTTTCGAACCAGCTTCAAGAGTTCGATAAGCTCGTGCACGATAACGTGATGGCAACTTTGTTGGACGCGTCCCGCCAGCAAGGTCCGCTAGCGGAACGTACCAAGCGGCTTGCCGAGCGCGCACTTGGCGTGCTCGATGAGGAAAGCGCGAAAACACAGTTTGAGCTACCGCTGACCTTCCAAGGACTAACGGAGCAGGTAGCGGAAGGTGTTTCGCCGTGGAACAGCCGTTTACGCTTCAGCGATATTGAAGCGCGCCAGGCATACCCGCCGGCAGACGCTGAATCAGTAATCCCCTCGCCAGCGGCACGAGCCTTCGTGCACGCCGTCACCGAGGCTGTCTCCAACAGCGCCCGCCACTCAGGCACCCGCACCACCCACATCAACCTGCTCACCGAGTACCGCCGTCCTTTCCGCGAAAGCCGCTCCGCAGAACCGCGATCATTTATTATCTGCACCGTCACCGACCGCGGTGCAGGCTTTCAGATGAAAGACATCGACATCCGCCGCATGGGCGTCCGTGTATCAATGATGCACTCTATGAAAGAAGCAGGCGGCGAAGTACGCATTGAATCGGCTCCCGGCAGAGGAACCAAAGTTACCGTGCAGTGGCCGGGAGAAGAATAACCGTGAACGTAAATTTTGACTTTGTTCATAGCAAATACTTCAAATCAGCGATTATTGCCTACATCCTCACCGTACTCATCACCACCGTCATCTGGTCATACTCGCATCCGTTGATAACCCATATCGGCGCTTTTTCATTCTGGTCATTCACCAGTTTCTCGCTAGCTTTTCTCCTCGCCTTTGCAGAACCCAGTAAACCGCGCCTACCCGAGATTTACGTTCCCATCATCGCGCTACTGTCCATGTACAACCTCGAGACCACGCTGGAAGTACTGCCCCACTCTCTCCCGCACGGTAGCGCTCTCATGGTGGCTCTGCCTATCCAGGCGATCTGTCTGGCTCTTATCTTCCGCAAACGCTCTATCGCGGGGTGGATGGTCTTCCTCTTCATGCTTTTGCAGATTTCGCACTGGTATCAGCCATTCTCGCGTCCTCTCACGGACTTTCTAACGCTATTCCTGGTTCCCGCCATCGTGCTTGCTACCGCGCACACCATGAACGGTCTTTCAGACTCCGCCTTTCAACAGGCAGAAGAATCTGCACAGCTACTAAAAACCGCGCATCACGGCCACGAAGAAGAAGAGGGCCTGGGTAACGTCGCATCCCAGCGCGTTGAAGAGGTACGCGCCCTCACCGTCGATATGCTCAAGCGCATAGCCTATGACCCAACTCCCGTGACTGCCGAAGAGACCAACCAGTTCAGGCTGACCGAGGCGCAGTTGCGCGACACCATTCGTGGACGCCACATTGTCAATAAAGACATTCTTAAAGCTACGTGGGAAGCTCGAAGCCGCGGCACACGCGTCGATATTTTGGACGAGTTAGGCAGCAAGCTACCGGAGTACATTATTCAGCCGCTCACCGAAAGTGCCCTAGAAGTTCTCTCCGTGGCAACAGGCGGAACAGTGACGATTCGAGCCTTCCCGCAGTCCGATCCTATTGCCGTTATGGTTGTCTATGATGGTGGTGTCGATGAAGAGAACCCGATTGCTATTGAAATTGACCGGAATACGGGAAATATCGATCGTTTCTAAGAAAAACTTTTTTCAGAGTGACCCACAAAGAAAACCCTAGTCAAAGCCATTATTCAACCTCTAAAGGGTGGTATTTAACCCCGTGTAAACAGGTATGGGGACATACTTTTATTTTCGACTAAGGCACAATAGTAAGAGTTCAAGGGAACACGAGTCGGGGGACTCTTTGTGTTGTTCTAGTGATGTTGGGGGACGGATCTAGAACCGTAGCTCTTGAACGTAAGATATTTGCAACCGCAACCTTTGTGCGAAATTTCGCCAAAGAGTGCTACGAGCTTGGGGAAGTTTCGTGCACATTGCGGATTGCACCTTTATCTTCAAATGAAGGCTCTCATGATGAGAGCCTTCATTTTTTATATCTAAATGCTGTCACGATGCCGCATAGAAAGCCTCAGGCTCTTTTTCGCGCGCCGCATAGCTACCCGTCAAGTTTCTACTCACCTTTTGCTCTCACCGGGGAGGAGCCGGAAAGACAAGTGCAGTGCGCTTATGCCCCACTGAAAGGCTCTCCTTTTCGTGGAGAAAGAGAATTCTAGAAAAATAAAAGGCGCCCTTACCTGCGCTCTTGTTCAAGAGGCAGATAGGGACGCATCGGCAACACGTTGTGGAAGGGTCGTTACATATCCAACAGTAAAGCGGGCTCTTCGAGAATCGCCGCGACATCCGCCATGAAGCGCGCCGACAGATCGCCGTCTACAGCACGGTGGTCAAACGAACCACCCAGAGTGGTCACCCAGCGTGGGATAACTTCACCATCAACAACCCAGGGCTTCTGTTTGATGGTGCCGAACGCCAGAATGCCGACCTCACCGGGGTTCAAGATCGGGGTACCGGTATCGATACCCAGCACACCGATGTTGGTAATGGTGAATGTGCCGCCAGACATATCGGAGGGTTGAGTCTTGCCTTCGCGTGCAGTGGCCGTCAGATCGTTGAGCGCTACCGCAAGCTCGCGCAATGTAAGATCCTGAGCGTTCTTGATGTTAGGCACCAGCAAGCCGCGCGGTGTTGCAGCCGCGATACCCAGGTTCATGTAGTGCTTAATCAGAATCTCTGAGTCAGTCCACGTAGCGTTAACCTGCGGGTTTCGGGCAGCCGCGTAGATGACTGCCTTTGCAAGAATCAGTAGCGGAGTGACTTTCACGCCTTCGTACTTGGGTGACTTCTTGAGACGCTTGACGAACTCCATGGTGCGGGTGGCATCAACATCAACAAAGATTGAGACGTGCGGTGCGGTAAACGCTGACTGCGACATAGCGCGGGCAGTCGCCTTACGCACGCCCTTTACCTTGATACGCTCGATGCGGTCATCGCCGATGCTCTCAGCGTTCCAGAAATCGCCATCTTCGCTGTGCGCGGTGGACTCAGCAATATGAGCCACGTAGTTCATCAGGTCTTGCTTGGTGACCTGCCCGTTATCGCCAGTCGGTTTTACGTCGGCAAGATCAACACCCAAATCCTGTGCCGCTTTGCGCACAGGAGGTTTTGCGAGAGTGGGGCGGTGCGGAATCGAACCGGTAGGCTCCCCCGCTACCTCGTTGCGACCGTTGGCGGGCATCCGACGGATAGCTTCGCGTCCTTCTTCAACTAACTTGGTGGCACGGCCCTGCAGTTCTTGCCAGTTGGGCAGACTGCCCTTGAGCAGGCCCTTCTTCTCGCCCGGTTGCGCAGGCTGAGGGGCGCGTTCAGGTTCTTGCGGTGCAGGACGCGGCGCAGGCGCGGGACGCTTGCGCGCGCGACGCTTGACGGAGTCAGCTTTAGGCCCTGAGCCAACGAGTGCTTGCGGTGCGGGCTCATCATCAGGTTCAGCTTCGTCTTCTGCTGCCTCAGATGGAACGCGCGTCCGCTGCTTGTGGTCATCGCCGCTCTCATCGCCACCGGAAATCGCGATGATGGGGGTGCCGGTTTCTACGGTTTCGCCCTCTGCCACCAGCAGTGATTCTACGGTTCCTGAATACGGGGAAGGTAGCTCGACCACTGACTTTGCGGTTTCGATTTCTACAATGACATCGTTGACCTCAACGCTGTCACCCTCAGCAACTTTCCACGAGAGAATATCGGCTTCGGTGAGGCCTTCACCGACATCGGGTAGCTCAAAAATTTGTGACATCTTTTCTCTTACCTCTTTAGTAGGTGAATGAACGTTCGATGGCTTCGAGAATACGGTCAATGCCCGGCACATATTCTTCTTCGACCTTGGCAACGGGGTACGGCATATGGAAGCCACCCACGCGGAGCACCGGAGCTTCGAGGGAGTAGAAGCAGCGCTCGGTGATGCTGGCAGAAAGTTCGCCGCCCATGCCGCCGAAGGTGGGTGCCTCGTGGGCGATGACCAGGCGTCCTGTCTTGTTCACGGATTCAGCCACGGTCTCAACATCTAGCGGTGAGATAGATCGAAGGTCGATAACTTCTACGCTGTAGCCACCTTCTTGAGCAGCCTGCGCAGCGGCCAAAGCTACCGGCACCAGTGCTCCGTAGGTGGCGATGGTGAGGTCTTTACCCGCGCGCACCACTTCAGCGGTAAAGGGATCAAAGTTGGTGTACCCAAAGTTGACGGCGCCCTTCATCCAGTAGCGACGCTTGGGTTCGAAGAAGATGACGGGGTCGGGTGACTCAATGCTTTTACGCAAGCCCCAGTAGGCGTCGTGCGGTGAGGACGCGGTTACAACGCGCAAACCCGGAGTATGGGCAAAGAGAGCCTCGGGTGACTCGGAGTGGTGCTCAACAGAGCCAATCACGCCGCCAAAGGGAATACGAATGGTCACGGGCACTTCAAAATTCTTACCCGTGCGTCCGTGCATTTTAGACAGCTGCGAGGTGATCTGGTTGAAGGCGGGAAAAACAAAACCGTCGAACTGAATTTCAGGTACAGGACGGTAACCCTTCATCGCAAGACCGATGGAGGTGCCGATAATACCGGCCTCACCTAAAGGTGAGTCCATCACGCGCTTTTCACCAAATTCAGCGCTCAGCCCCTCGGTCACGCGAAAGACGCCGCCGAGCTTGCCGATGTCCTCACCCATCAGCACAACCTTGTTGCTCTCGCTCATGGCATCGCGAAGCGCGCGATTGATAGCTTTAGCCATCGTCAGGGTTTCAACGGCGGGAGCTTCATTCATTTCAGTTGTCATTAGTTCTGCTCCTCAAAGCCTTCTTGGTATTCCTGGAACCACTGCGCTTCTTCTTGAACCAGCGGATGCGCCGACGCGTATACGCGCTCAAAGAAATCTTCAAAACGGGGGTTCTGCAGGTTAAGAGCACTGTTGCGAACGGATGCGCCGTATTCTTTGACCTCTGCCATGAGTTCTTCGAAGAAAGAATCCGGTGTGCCTTGCGCACGCAGATACTTTTCCAGGCGTCCGATGGGCTCGTGAAGAGTGCGGCTCTCAAGTTCCTCGTTGGTGCGGTACTTGGTGGGATCATCCGCCGTGGTGTGAGCACCTAGACGGTAGGTTTCTGCTTCAATCAGCACGGGGCCTTCGCCCGCACGAATTTTCTCTAGGGCGTAGCGAGTTGCTGCTACAACGGCCAAGATGTCGTTGCCGTCCACTCGCAGGCCTTCAAAACCGTAGCCGGCTGCGCGGGTAGCGATAGGCACGCGAGACTGTGTAGAGAACGGCGCAGAGATAGCCCATTGGTTGTTCTGAACAAAGAAGAGCACCGGTGCGTTATAGGATGCGGCAAACACCATTGACTCGTGAACTTCGCCTTCGGTGGATGAGCCATCGCCGAAGTACGCCAGCACGGCGGGTTTTTCATCGCTGTTCGGATCGCGTTCATCACCGAAATCAGCGTCGAAGTTCAAGCCCATAGCATAGCCGGTTGCATGCGGAACCTGCGCCGCGAGCACCAGCGTGTAAGCCTGAAAGTTATAGTCTTGGGGCTTCCAGCCGCAGGTATTAACACCGCGGAACAGCGCCAGCAGTTCGCCGGGATCGATACCGCGGCTAATGGCAACACCGTGTTCGCGGTATGAAGGAAAAATAAAGTCTTCGGGGCGAGTAGCAAATGCAGAACCCACCTGCGCAGCTTCCTGACCCTTGCACGGTGCCCACAGGGCAAGCTGTCCCTGACGCTGAAGTGCTGTTGCTTCATCGTCAAAACGGCGGGTGAGCATCATGGTGCGGTACACCTGTTGCAGAGTTTCACGATCTATATCTTCTACGTAAGGGCTGAACTTATCATCGTGCTGAAGCTGTGCTTCTTCGTTGAGAAGCTGTAACCGAGCGGGGATTCCCCACGGGTTAGATGGCACCTCAACGGTTGTTTGTTGCTCGGGCATAAACCCTCCGTATAGATATAAATTTTATAGACGCAAAAGACGCGGTGACGCGCTACGACAGGTGCGTTCGCGGGAGTACTGGCGCTTTTGCAGATGTTTCTCTTTTAAAAAAATTAGCCTATCTTTTCAAAAATAGCGATATCCGCCCCGGCGAGGTTACCCACACCATAGAATGGGCTCCTTGCCGGGGCGAAAGTGCTACAGCTAGCTTCTAGTTCGCTGAGATAAATTCTTCGCAGACTTGAAGCAATCGCGCGTTAGCTTCGTCTTCGCCAACGCTCACGCGCACGCCCTCGGTGCCGAAAGCACGAACGCTCAGGGCATTCGCATCGGCGAGTGCACTGAATTCAGGGGTGCGCTCCCCCAGCGGTAGCCACACAAAGTTCGCTCGCGTTTTAGGAACGTCATAGCCTAGTTCCTTCAAACGTTTCACCATTTTTTCTCGCTCTTCCACCAGATGCTCAACGCGGTTCATAACCTCGTCACTGTGATCGATGGACGCAATTGCTGCTCGCTCTGCAAGGCGGCTAACCGCAAAGGGGGTAGCGCCTACGCGCAGGTGCTGAGTGAGCTCGGGATGCGAGATTGAGTAGCCAACGCGCAGGCCTGCCAGCCCCTGTGCCTTAGAGAAGGTGCGCAGAATAACCACGTTGTTGTAGTCAGGGTAAACATCCAGGCCGTTAACGGGGGGCTGCTCGTTCGCATCAAGGGGTGAGACAGCGCAGAATTCAAAGTATGCCTCGTCAATAACAACAACGACGTTCTTGGGCACCTTCACCAAGAATTTGCGCACCTGGTCTTCGGTGAGAGCGGGGCCGGTGGGATTGTTGGGGGTGCACAGCAGAATGACGCGGGTGCGGTCGGTAATAGCCGCCGCCATCGCATCCAAGTCGTGTGAACCATCTGCCAGGTTAGGAATCTGCACGCTCTTAGCGCCCGCCAGACCTACCACAATGGGGTATGCCTCAAAGGAGCGCCACGCGTAAATGACCTCGTCCTGAGTGCCGTCGGGGTTGCCACCAGCAAAGGTTGCCATCATCTGCTGAAGGGCGCCCAAGCTACCGGCACCTGTCACGATATCTTCGGCATCTACACCTAACTGCTCTGAAAGCTTGGTGCGAAGCTCGGTAGAGAGAGGGTCGGGGTAACGGTGCACCTGGTCAAAGCTAGAGAGAACCTCGGCAACAGAAGCTACAGGTCCGAACGGGTTTTCGTTGGAAGAAAGTTTGTACTGTTCGAGGCCCTCTACCTTAGCGGCGGGCTTGCCAGCAGAATATGCCGGAAGCTGGCTGAAGACAGGGCGCGGCTGAGGGGCAGGTGAATGTGGATTCTGAGTCATAACTTTGATTGTAAGTCTTTCAAGAGTGTTGTGCGCAACATTTATGACGCTGGTGCGGGGGTTGGGGGGCGCGTCGGAGTATTCCACGCTGCCCACCACGAGTCGGCCGGAACATCGCAATTCATAGCGATAGGTGCCCCCGCATCCACTCGTGGCTTAGGCAGGCTATCGGCAATCTCTTCAGATACTTTATCGCCGGTAAACCGCAGGGTTTCTTGAACGTTGTATGCCTTGAGCACCTGCTGAGTTTCAGGCGCGGCGTCCTCAAGCCCGTCGTTATCTTCAGTGATAAGGTCAAACCCAGTAGAAACTTCTCCTACGATACCGCTTGTTTTATCAACCTTTCCTTGAAAATCTTTGAGCTTTTCAATGCCTGAGTCCAGAGAGACGGCAGGTTCCTGGTGAGGGTTTGCGTATGCTGACGAGGTACCTTCCATTTTCTCTTTGGCATCTGCTTTTATTTCATCGGCATGAAAATTCACCGCTGAATCAGCACCGTACTGAACGGATTGGTCTGCAACCGATAGACCCACCTCTACTCGACGGTTACGAATGCTTTCTGGCGTGGAGTGCACCGGCATCGTGCTACCGGCGGTCAGTGAGGACGCTGACGACGCTGCCGCGCCGGTAAGAAAAGGTCGCGCATCCTGCATCCGTCCGGCAACCAGCGAACTATCGGGGTTTTCAACCGCCGCGATGTACTGACTCATGTCGTGAGCTTCCACGGGGTTAAAGGTGGTTTCTTCTATCGAGTCAACGTAGATCATGCGGTCATCAGTGCCATTTTCATGTTCGGCGCTGTTGCCCTGCAGAATAGGAACGGAGTCATCGACCTGACGAATTTCTGTGTAGGTTGTACCGGGTGCCCTATGCATGCTGCCGGTTGGGCCGCCAAAACCGTAGACCTGTTGCACCTTATATTTTTGGCTGAGAAAAGGACTGGATGCGGCGTTGAAAGCAGCCATTGCACCCTGGCTATGCCCCACCATCATGAGCGATGTTCCCGGATCAATCCCTGCCTGACGCAGTGCCTGCTCAATGAGTTGGGTGCTGGCAAAAGCGTCCTCGTAGGTGGTTCCGGTGTCCATTTGGGTTTGTTGAATGGTTTGTTCGGTTCCTAATACCTCACCTTTCACAGGTGCTGAACCGAAATCAGTGCCCGGTAAGTACACCACGACCTTAGTTTCTCCGGTGGCGCTATCGACAACTTTTTGAATACCGATGCTCGAGTACATTTCTATAGCGCCGTGTTCTGCTTGGAAGGTATCAAAATTCTCTGCGGCATTACTGGTGAGCTGCAGGTTACGGGCTAATACGGCAGGGTCGTTGAGGTCGGTTTCGTATTCTTTGCCGAGGACGCTGGGATCTACTGCTTGAGCGTGATCGAGCGTGCCATAGGCGCCAGCTTGACGCAGAATCTCATCGGTCGTTTGAGTAAGGTCATCAACTTCGTGACCAAAGATTGTTTCGAGATTATTCTTCAGGCGTCGATTAGCGAAGGCGCCACCGTTGAGTTTGGTATCTAGGTAATAACCGAACCCAAACATTGCCACGGCTGTTATATAGCCAATTCCCGCAATCTCAGGGTGCCCAGCTTCAGATAAATGTCCTGACGTCGCGTAGAGGGCATAGGCCCCCACATACGAGTACTGCCCAATATGACGCTTAATGTACTCTTGCTCGCTCAGCAACGTGCGGTCAAGTACGTACGTGGTTTCTTCCGTTGAAAGGTGATGACCGAACAGGCTATTGAGCAGGTGATTAGCGGCTTCTTCGGCACGCTGATAATTATCACTGGCAAACCGCACGCTACGGGCAGTAGCAGTTAGCGCAGCCGCATCGGCACCGATTGCCGTACCAATCTCCCCAAGATCCACGAGAGTCTGCGCGCCACATCCTGAAGAATCTGCCGCAGCAAGCGGGGCAAAACGTGCGGCAATACTGACCAAGGAAAAAATGACGTTATCGTACTCAGAACAGACCTGCCCCAAGGAACGGGAGCACTGCTCTAAATCTTCTGTCACGATGCGGATGCTAGTGAGCGTCACGGTGGTTCTTTCTTCACAAATCTGTCATTACACGGTGCGCTAGCGCACCATACGTTCGGCGGCGAGAATAAGCGGGCTCGCCATCAAGTCATCTAGTGCCCCTTGTGCGGCGGTGACGCTGGCGTCTAAAAAGACGTCGGCGACTTCTTCGATGAGGTTGTTAGAGGCAACAGCGCCAATGGTTGCATCTACTGTCTGCCCCGCAGCTGCAATCATGGCCGCCAGCTCTTCAAGTCGCTGGGCAACTGCGGCGCCCGTGGCGGTCACCTCAGCCTGTGTATTTTCAAGACGACGCTGAAATCCTGCGTTTGCGGCCCAGTGATTTTGCACGGCTTTGAGGTAAAGATCGGCCGTGCGAGACTGCCATTGTGGCTGGGTACTGTGCGCTATAGAAGTTTCAGCCCGGTGCAAGGCAAGGCACTGGATGCGAAGATCGGCGCAGATAGACTCGGCGTAATCACGCACATCCTGCGCCAAGGCACAAACTTTCTCAGCCGCGCCGGATGCCGCAGATGAGCCCATTCCCGATGCGGCCGCGTGCTGCAAGGCGAGGTGAAGCAAAGACATGGTGTGGTTCTTTCGGTCGAAATATAGATACAACAACGAACGATGTCTTTACCGTAAAACCAAGCATCCGCGTAGCCAAGAGAAACAGCTAAATCTGTGGATAAGCTCCCTCTTTTCGTCCTTATCCACAGGTTTTTGTGTCAGATTTTCGCTATCCACAGGCTCGGGGGCGAGCTTGCACGACGCTTCATGTCACAATAGAAACTATGTCTCACAGCGATAACAACACTTTGCCCTCAGGCCGCATTTCTTTGGCCTCCGCCGACATTGCACTTGGTGCTCTCGACGGCCGCTACAAGTCAGCAACTGTTCCCCTCGTCGACTACCTCTCAGAGGCAGCGCTCAACCGCGACCGCGTCCACGTTGAAATTGAATGGTTCATCTACCTGTGCAACAACGAGGTTCTGCCCGGTCTCAAGCCGTTGACCGATGAGCAGCAGGCTGGCTTGCGCGCCATCGTCACTGATTTCAACGAAGATTCCATCAAAGAACTGGCTGAGATTGAGGCCGTTACCGTTCACGATGTGAAGGCTGTTGAATACTACATTGGTAACCGCCTTGAAGGCCTGGGTTTGGCTCACCTCAAGCCCCTGGTTCACTTTGGCTGCACCTCAGAAGACATCAACAACCTCTCTTACGCGCTGGGTATTAAGGACGCTGTCACCAACGTCTGGTTGCCTGCGGCCCGCGCTTTGGTTGAGCAGATTATGAAGCTTGCCGAAGAAGCACGCGAGGTTCCCATGCTTTCTCGCACCCACGGTCAGCCTGCTACCCCCTCAACTCTGGGCAAGGAGCTGGCCGTCTTCGCGTACCGTTTGAACCGTCAGATTAAGCACATTGAAAACACCGAGTTCTTGGGCAAGATTAACGGTGCAACCGGTACTTACTCCGCTCACATGGTTTCAGTGCCCGGCGCTGACTGGCAGAAGGTTTCAGAAGAATTTGTGACCGGTTTGGGCTTGGATTGGAACCCGCTGACCACCCAGATTGAAAACCACGACTGGCAGGCAGAGCTCTACTCATCCATCGCGCACTTCAACCAGGTATTGCACAACCTCTGCACCGATGTTTGGAGCTACATCTCCATCCGCTTCTTCCGTCAGATTCCTGTGGCTGGCGCAACCGGCTCATCCACCATGCCGCACAAGGTCAACCCCATCCGTTTTGAGAACGCTGAGGCTAACCTCGAGATCTCCAACTCACTGCTGAACACCTTGGGTGCAACCCTGATTCAGTCACGTTGGCAGCGCGACCTTACCGACTCGTCCTCGCAGCGCAACATCGGTGTAGCGTTTGGTCACTCCGTGCTGGCGATTTCAAACGTTATCAAGGGTCTTGAGCGTCTTGATATCGCGGCTGATGTTATCGCTGAAGACCTGGATCAGAACTGGGAAGTTCTTGCTGAGGCTATTCAGATGGTCATGCGCGCCGAGGCAATCGCCGGCGTTGAGGGTATGGAAAACCCCTACGAGCGCCTGAAAGAACTCACCCGCGGCCACCGTGTGGACGCTGCTCGTCTGAAGGAATTTGTTGCTGAGCTGGGTCTCTCACAGGATGCTGAGAAGCGACTGAGCGAGCTCACCCCGCACACCTACATCGGTCTAGCACCGCAGCTGCTCGGTTACGCGACTGAGCGTTACGCAAAGTAACTAGCGTCCTGCCTAAAGCGCAGTGAACCCCTGTTTTGGCTCAAGACAGGGGTTCAACTGCGCTTTAGGCACTAGGTACACTAAAACCATGAGCCAGACACCTCCCGATCAGTCACGAGAGTCCCTCGCGCAGCGTCGCATCCGCAAGCTCCGTGCGTCCTACCCCGCCGAAACTCCCGCGCAAGTTGCGCAGCGCCTCGGTGAACTCTTTATCCGTGACTTCGTACTGGTCGGCGGTGCCAGTGCCAGTGCGCAAGAGTTGACGCCGGGTGCCTTAGGACGCCTCACCAGCAACCCTAAAATTGCGATGGCAACCCGCGCGGCGGCGCACCTGGGCAACGCCGGTCAGAAAATTTCGCAGGCAGATGCTGCAGCGCGTCAAGGAGTCGATACCGCTGCTCATGTTGGCTCAGCGCAAAGTGTCAAAGCCTACGTTCACGGCCTGGCTCTTCTACACGGCATGTCCGTTACAGACAGCACGGACGCCGCTCAACAAATACTCGGTACAGATATCAACGAGTTACTCACCACTATCGATGTTCAAGAGCGCAAAGGCGCCCCTTCGGTGAACGTCTTTGGCGCGGTTGGGGTGTTTGCCGCCCGCAACCCTAAAACCACGGTGCTGGTGAAAGCCGGCGAACAAATCGCGCGGGCCGGTGGCGCCGTCGCGTCCACTACTAAAGCTCGCAAGGAATTCGCCCAGCAGATCATCAAACAGGCGCATGAAAATCTAGGTGATTTTCCTGCTGAATTCCCAGCGAAAGATGAAATTACAAAAAATGGGCAGGACACGGCAACCCACGCCATCCCAGCCACCGGCGATACCGCACCTTCAGCGGAGCCAGCACCTATTGATTCCTCACACCTTGAAACCAGTGAGAGCTTTGACCCTCAAACCGCCACAGGTGCCCACGCTGCCGGTGCTCGTTTTGCGGCAAAAGCCTTTATGAAAGCATCCAGCCGCTTCAGAAAATAACACCCTACAGCAATGAGAAAACCACCCAGAGCACACAAAAATCCCGTTGCGCCCCTCAGTAAGGGAGCAACGGGATTTTTCTCAACGCTAGAAAACTAGCCGTAATAGCTTACGCAGTTACTTCGCCTGCGGGCTTATCTGAAGTCTCTGACGCGTTTGCGTTATCTACAAACTTGGGTGCACGGTTTGAGACAGCCTCGGGGAATACTGCCGGAGGAGTACCGAATGCCTTCTCAACTTCTTCAACAACCTTCTTGCCCAAGGCGAGGTTAGCGCCGCCGCCAACCACTGCACCGATGCCGAAGGGCAGCGCGCGTCCGAGCAAAGCACCGGACTGCTTGGTCAAGGAGCGCTTGATGAACATGTTGCGGATGGTGCGTTCAACGCTGAACAGCTTACCGTCGTCCTTGCTACCCTTGCCCATCATCATGCCCCACTTGTTAGTGATGCCGCTGGACTTGGTGCTCTGCGCCATCAGTGAGCTCATGAGGTTTGAGCCGTCTTCGCCCAGCATGAGAGCCATAACCATCATGCGCCCCTTTACAGGGTCGTCAACGTGCACGCCGTGTAGCTCTGCCATTGCCTGAGCGTAGATTGCGGTGCGCTCAAGGTAGCCACCCACTGCAAGGAATGAGAGAACAACAGAAGTTGCGGTACCGATACCGGGAACAAATGCTGATGCACCCACAGCGCCACCACCCACGGTGATATCGCGCAGGTAGGTCTTCTCTAGACGCTCCGCGATCTGTGCGGGAGTTTCGTTAGGGTACTTTTCGTGAAGCTTCTTCACTATACCGATGACGAGCGGACGCTGAAGACGCAACACATTGTCTAGGACCTTGGTGACAGCCGGCTTGGGCTGACCATTTTCGTCGAAAGCATTTTTTGCATCAAAAAAGTTGTTAAACATACTTACCAGTGAACCACTTTCTTGCTCGTAAGCTACAGAGGACGCGTTCAATGTACGCCAACAGCACATTGAAGCTATTTACATATAAGACGGTGAAAGCGCTATAGGCGTCACTGTAAATACAAATTTTTTCAAAAAACAGAACGCTCAAAAAACGAGGCTGTGTGAGCCACCTAAACAGGCAGGGCGAGTATACTCACATTTTCACAAACTCCACCTCTGACGTGGGGAAACTATCATTTCAGGCAGCTGCTTAGGCTCGTCCCCTTAACTAGTTTGTATAGACCAGTTGTTTTCTCTACCCCTATTCGATATAAAAACTTGTCGCCGCTTGCCCCCCCCGCGAAAAGGAGCTATATGTCGCCCACTTCAGCGCACGCATCCAAGAGCGATCTTGGCACTGGCGTCGTCTTAATTTTGATCGTATGTATCTCCGTGCAGTTTGGTGCAGCCTTCGCTGTGCACCTGTTCCCTGCACTCGGCCCGTGGGGGCACCAGTGGCCTGCGCATCGGAGTAGCAGCGCTAGTGACGGTGTGTGCGGTTCGCCCTAAATTTTGGAAGTGGACGCGCGAGCAGTGGATGTCATCTATCGTCCTCGGTCTAGCCCTGGGCATGATGAATGGCGTGTTTTACAGTTCCTTGGCTAAGCTCCCGCTGGGTTTGGCGGTGGCTTTTGAGTTTGTGGGCCCGCTCGTTCTCGCGATTGTTTTGTCGCGTCGCGCTATCGACGCTGTCTGGATCTCTCTTGCCGTTGTGGGTATGGCCTTGCTCGGCCTCGATAGCCGCTCTGAAGGCATTAACGTTTACGGCATTTTTCTCGCCTTACTGGCGGGCTTTTTCTGGGCTTGCTACATTCTTGCCAGCGAGAAAGTTGGACGCGTCTTTCACGACGCCGAAGGGCTGTCAGTTGGTCTGGTGGTGGCTTTGCTCGTCACTTTGCCGTTGGGCGCAAAGGGTGCGACGGTTGCTTTCACCGACATCCATCTGCTGGGGCGGTCATTACAGGCCTAATGTCGTCGCTCGTACCTTCAGTACTTGAGCTTGACGCGCTGCGCCGTATGCCGCGTAACGTCTTCAGTATTCTGCTTTCGCTCGAACCTGTTTTCGCGGCTCTGGGTGGAATGCTTCTGTTGCACCAGTCAACCGGCGCAATCCGCTGGGCAGCCATCGCAATCCTCGTGGCAGCGTCCGTGGGCGTTACACTCACGCACCGCACCAAGTCCGCTGAGGCTGAGTTCGATGATAACGAGATGATGCTCGAATCCATGCCCGCTACCGGTGCAATTCCGATTATTATTCAGCACCCGCAAGAAACCGAGATTGAAGAACACGATTCTCTTGCAGATCATGCCCATATCGAACTCGATGAGCAGGTAGAAGAAGAACGCATCCGGTAGTCGCTGAGCCGTTGTATTGCAAGAAAGGACGCTGGCGGTGTAGGTATCTACATCGCCAGCGTCCTGCCTTAGTAAGCCCACGCCGTCGCAGATTTACGGTCATCACCTTCTAGAAAGTCTGAATACCTGCGCGGCTATAGTGCGCGCCGTGCCCGCTTTCGGTATCGGTCAGCGTCATGCCATCCTCTTCACTTTTGAGGGTGAATTGTCCGTAGTAGACAGTGGTGCCATAGGGGATTGTTTGGCCTTTGTATTCACCGTCAATCACTGATAGCGGAGCCTCTGCTCGCTTCGTATCAAAAACGTTGCCCTGGGTATCCACCCCGTAGGACCACCCTCGAAGACCGTCAGTGTCACCATTAGTTTGAGCATTTTTGAGGGCCTGCCCGCTGAGTGACATTACTGAACACTGGGCAGACTTAGAAAAGATTTCGCAACCGATATTGCCGGTAGGGCTCAGGGCTGTGGCAACTTGCTTATTTTCACCCAGTTCTCGCGGAGTAAGTTCGCTGGCTCCTGCGGGAATTCCCGCTGCCTTTTCACCGCTTGCAGTTGTCCCGTTGGGTGCATTGGTCGGGCGCGTGTTGCCCGGTTTAGTGGGCGCAGGGGTGGTGGGAATATTAGTTTCGGTCACCGTGGGTTTTTTCACGGTGTGGCTGGGCGTGGGAGTTGGCGTTGCGCTTGCGCTGGTAGTTGCGCTAGCGGTCGTTGATGGGGTCGCAGATGCGCTGGGACTAGCGGAGTTGCTGGACGATGATGCCGCGCTCGCCGCTGCACTGGACGCCGGTGCCTCGGGCGCAGGAGCGGTTTCTTCGGTTCCGCCGCAGGCGGTCACCAGGGCAAGCAGGGTCAATGCGGTCAAAGAGTACGAGAAGCGCTTCATGCTTTGATTCTACGTTTAGCACTCTGTCGCAAGCGAGCTTAAGCGCGTAAATCTTCGATTAAGTCTTGCACCTCGTGGGTGTCGAGCACTGCCGCGGGATGCGGTCCTGCGCCCAGCAAATGTGCACGAGTCTCGTCGGTGAGCGGCTGGTCGGTGGCAACGAGCACGAGGTTTCCGGCGTTCTTACCGGTGAGCATATCGGTGGGAGCCAGGCACCAGACGTGTTCGTACACATTGAGCAGTGATTGCGCTTGCGCAGTAAAGAACGTCAGTCCGGCATCATCACCGACGTTGACGATCAAAGCACCGCCGGGTGCCAGCACGTCTTTGATTTCACTGTAATAGGACTGTTCGGCTAGGTGCTCGGGTGCGCTCCATCCCGAGAAGATATCGAGAATGATGGCATCCACCGCTTCAGTTCCGAGGCGGGCAGGTAGCTCGCCGGTGGCGGCACGCGCATCGTCAATAATTACCTGGCAGTTAGTACCGGAAGGTAGCGGCAGGTACTCCATGACCAGTGAAGGCAACTCGCGTTCAATATCTACCGCAATTTGGGCAGAGCCGGGGCGAGTTGCCTGAATATAGCGCACCAGTGTAAAGGCACCGGCGCCCAAATGGGCAGCTGTAATTGTCTCGCCTGCAGGTGCCAGCACATCAATCACGTTGCCAATACGCCTGAGGTACTCATAGAAGATATAGGAGGGGTCGCTCAAATCAACGTGCGACTGCTCCGCTCCCCCGATTTCAAGCACATAGCCGCGGTCGCTAAATCCGTCGGGAAGAATGCGAGCGCTTGCCCCGGATACGGAGAGCTGTACGGTTTTGGAAAATTCGCTCACGGGCGTCCTTTCGGCTCAAGAAGAAGTTAGGGCAGGTTGTGGTAGTGCTCGCCGCGGTACATGCTCACGGGCTCCAGCTGGAAGGTGGAGTGTTTGATGCTGATTTCAAAGTGCTCGGCAACGCAGTGGTGTAGGTCTTTGAGAATCTCTACAGAGTGGCCGTCGTGAAAGCAGGTGTCGTCAAGAATCACGTGCGCGGTGAGAACGGGCAGGTCCGATGAAATCTGGCTGACGTGAAGATCGTGCACTTCAATCACGTGCTCGTTTTTATCTTCAATGTGCTTTTTGAGCGCGTTCACGTCAATACAGGCAGGCGTATTTTCCATGAGGACGCTGGCGGTTTCGCGAAAGAGCGTGATGGTGCGCGGAATAATGAGCGCGCCGATGAATAGCGCCAGTACGGTGTCGATAAAGCTCCAGCCGGTGTAGCGTAGCACCAGTGCGCCGATAATGACCGCCACGGAACCCAGCGCATCGTTAGCAACCTCAAGAAAGGCCGCGCGCATGTTGAAGTTGGTGCGGTCGCCGCCGAGCAGAATCACCAGCATCAGCACGTTACCCACCAGGCCTATAACGCCGAAGGTAAGAAGCTCGCGACCGGGAATTTCAGGGGTTGTAAAGAGACGCTGTACGGCTTCAATCAGCACGAAAACGCCAACCGCTAGCAGGGCAGCTGACTGGAAGATGGCAGAGAGTACCTCTATGCGCTTCCAGCCCCAGGTACGACGCGGGTTAGCCGGACGCCGCGCCAGCACGGCGGCGACCAGCGCGATCACTAGACCCAACGAGTCCGTGAAAACGTGCACGGTATCAACAAGCAAGGCTAGCGAGCCTGTGACTAGTGCACCGATGCACTGAGCCACCAGTACCGCCACCGCAACAGCGCATGCGAGTGCTAAACGCGGCAGGTTATTGGTATTGTGCGAGTGGTCATGCCCAGAATGTGAGTGCCCTGCGTGGCTGTGTCCCATTGAGTGCGCGGTCCTTTCTTAATAGGTGCCAAATCCTTTGTATGATCCGGTGGGCTGGGTGATTTCAGCGTCCACGTTCTCAACGTGACCGGCTGTGTTACCCGATTCGAAGATGGTCTGCAGTTTTTCGCATGACTCGCGAGAGCCCTGCGCTACGACCTCGACATCACCGTTATCAAGATTCTTAGCGTACCCTACAAGACCCAAAGTCTTGGCCTCGCCGGCGGTCCACCAGCGGAAGCCAACGCCCTGCACGCGTCCTGAAATAGTCGCGTTGAGCTGAGCCTCGCGAGGGCCGGGTTCTACTTTTTCATCATTGAACATATCGAAGAATCCCATTCTTTCTCCTTGAAGATAAAGCACGCGCGGTACTACCTGCGCCTATCGCAAGTGTACCGCGCGTGGTGCTTGTGGTCAGTAGTTTTACTGCAAGCTGGTGGTATCGGGGGCGGTGCCGAATGCCTCGGTCACCTCGGTATCACCGCTACCAAAGGCAATTGCTTTACCCGCCGTGGTTGCGTCATTAACGGACGCTACGATAGCTGCAGCAACGGTCGCACGCGGAGTCTTCATCTGCTCTTCGCTCAAATCGTGGCCGATGGTGACGCCGCCTACAGCGTCCTCCGTCAGATGGCCGGGGCCCAGAATAGTGAAATCTAGCGAGCTTGCGCGCAGGTGATCATCGGCATCTGCCTTGGACTGTGCGTAGGCGTAGAAAGAATTATCTTCGGGAACGCCGTGGTTCTGGCCTGCGCCGTTGTAGGACACCATGATGTAGCGCTGCGCACCGGAGGCCTGCGCCGCGTCCATAGAACGAATAGCGGCATCGCGATCCACTGCGTAGGTGCGTTCGGGGTCGCCGCCACCTGCGCCTGCACTCCACACCACGGTGTCGATGTTGCGTTCGGTTAACAACTCGCTGATGTCATCAGTGCTGAGTTGCTGAATATCTGCGACAATCGCGTTCGCGCCGGTTTTCTCAACCTCTGCGCGGTGTTCCGGGTTGCGGATAATCGCGTGCACCTCGTGGCCGGCCTCAACGAGCAGGGGCTCAGCCAGCAAAGCAACTTTGCCGTGACCGCCAATAATAGCAATACGATTCATGATTTCTTTTCCTCTCTTGAGTAAATCTTTAGTAACCGAGTTTTGCGTTCTCTAGCACCGGGAGCTTCTGGTGGGCTTCTTCAACCAGCTCTAGATCCAGCTCTACTAGGCGAAGGTCGGGAGATTCGCCGAGCTCCACCAACTCGCGTCCAAAGGGATCAATGACGCGGCTGCGGCCGATACCCAGCGGGGCGGGTGACTCATCGGGGTCAGAACCCACAGTCAGCGGGTGAGCCTGACCAACCGCTACCACGTAGCTGTTGGAATCCAGTGCGCGGGCAGTGGTGAGTGCGCGCCACTGATCAACCTTGCCGCTACCCTCGCCCCACGACGCGATGACCAGCATGACCTGAGCACCCGCACGCGAGTACTCGGCGTAGAGCTTAGGAAAGCGCACGTCATAGCAAACAGTAAGACCCAGCTTGGTGCCGGCGACCTCGGCAAGTACCAGTTCATCACCGGGTGCAACGTTTTCTGATTCCTCAAAACCGTAAGCGTCAAAGAGGTGCATCTTGTTGTAAATCTTCTCGCTACCGTCAGGGTATGCCAGCAGAAGCTGGTTGTAGACGCGCTCCCCCGCGGTCTTGAAGCCGCCTGCCGCGATAGCGATACCGTGCTGCTGCGCTGCGTCCTTGACAGCTTTTTCCCATTCACCCTGGTGGGCGGCGGTTTCATCGGGCAGCGGACCTTCAAAGCTCAGCATGCTAGCTTCGGGAAAGACCACAAGATCAGCGTCGTGCTGAGCCGCAGTAGCAACATTCTCACGGAGAAGTTCAATGTTCTGGGCGACATCTCGAGTACTAGAAATCTGGGCTAACGCAATGCGCATGGGTGGTCCTTTCTGGGGCAGGCAGGTGATCCAACGATGGGATATAAGATTGTTGATGCAGATAGTTAGGATGCGGCATCACCCCGCCCCGATACTATCTACGCTTAGTATTACTCTTTACTCTACTCTTCAGAGCGAAAAAATCAGCACGATATGACGAGAAAACCCGGCCCGGAAGAAAAGGAATGCGCTAGTCATGAGTAAAAATCACCGTAATCGACTCACGCGCGTGTTCTTTCCGCACGGCACCGAACCGGACCCTCGCTTCACGCTGGCCAACGAACGCACCTTCTTAGCATGGATTCGCACCGCACTCGCCTTTTTAGCGGGCGGGCTGGCAGCCTATGCTTTTGCGGACTCCTCGGGAGCAGACGCATCCATCTGGCGGGCTGTCTCCGTTCTGATGCCTGCAGCGGCTGCCGCTCTTGCTCTTTTAGCGATCGTGCGCTGGGTACGGGTGGAACGCGCTATCCGCAACTCGCGTCCGCTTCCGGCTCCTTTGGCGGCTCCTCTGCTGATTTTCGTTATCTTTGCTGTTGCCGCCGTTGCCATTAGTTTGGACGTCCTTTAAACGTCATGGCTCGTTTCTTTTCTCGGCCATCGCGTTTGGATTCTCTTTCAGATAAGGGGCTGCAGCCCGAACGCACTTCACTATCGTGGACGCGCACCTGTCTCTCGCTGTTTGTGTTGGTTCTCGTGCAACTGAGGTTCGGGCATTTTTCGCCTGCGGTCACTTTGCTACTCTTTGCGCTAGTGGCGGTGCTCTTTTCAACGGCGACGGCCCGCTATGAAAGGCAATCACGCGGCATTTTGCAGGAGCATTATCCACCCAACACTGCCGCGGTGCTGGGCTTAGGTGCTGTAGTTTTCTTAGCAAGCATTGTGCTGCTCATCCAAGCCGCTTAAACACAGGTGGACGCGGCACCCTCCCCTCACTAGGGAAAGAGCACGCATCCACCGCCGGTAGCAGGCCAGCTATTTTAGATACCGGCTGCCTTCTTGAAAGCCGAAATCATATCGTCTTTAGACGTTGAAGATTCCACGCCCTCAACAACCTTGCCGCCCACAACCCACTGCGGGGTGCCGCTCACGCCGGCGTTGCGTCCTGCCTGGAAATCCCTTTCGATGATCTGCTTGACCGCATCGCTATTAGCATCGGTGCGGAACTTCTCAAGATCCAACCCCAGTTCTTCGGCATAGCCCTCATAAACCTTGACGGCATCGGCCTGCGACTTTTCTTCCCAATCCTGCTGGGTCTGGAAAATCTTTTCGCCCATCTCAATATGCTTACCCTGAATTTCAGCGGCCTCAACAGCCTGAGCAGCCGGTACCGCATTAGCGTGCATCGGCAGCGGGAAGTTCTTGACGGTCACGTTCATAACACCATCAAGCTCGTTCGCCACCTGCATGTAGGTGGGGTCAGCCTTAGCGCAGTAAGGGCACTGGAAATCGCTGTACAGGGTGACGGTGGGTGTCTGCGACTTTGAGTTCAGGTGAAAGCCGTCAGAATCGCGGGTGTACACGCCCTCGCCGGTAGGACGCGGCGTCGAAGACTCTGAGCTGCCCTGCCCGGATGCCTGATTATCATTATTCTGCGCGCCGCACGCCGCCAAAACAACGGCACTCAGCGCCGCACCAGCAGTGAAAAAGCTACGGCGGGTGATTGTCGAAGAACGCATGGGAAGGTTCCTTTACATCTCTTATAGATAACTACAACAAATAGTCCGTGTACACCCATACTGGCACACTCACAAAGACCGCGAATGGGGTTTAAATGACCAGAACTAGATGCCGTGTCTCGGTGCGCGGGCACACCAGCAGCCACCTAAGCATTCAGCTCGCGGGCGCTAACTGGCATCAGCACCCGTGAATCTGATAAAGTGACACCGTTCGCACAAGCGTCCGCCTCCATAGCTCAGGGGTAGAGCATTTCCCTCGTAAAGAAAAGGTCGTCGGTTCAAATCCGACTGGGGGCTCCACTAAAAGCCCGGTTTCACGCACGAAACCGGGGTTTTCTTATACTCGAGCACTATTTCTGCGCACAAGCACTTTTACCGCCACTACACTTAGAACTATGCTCAAAGATTACTTCGGAATAGGACGCGGTAGCGGCTCCACCATCACCCCGCGCTTTCTTGCACTGTTCGTCATCGTCTTCATCCCTATGACGGCACTGTGGTTTTTCTACCGCTGGATTTTCAACGACTCCGCCTCAATCTTCGCGATGCTCGTGATCTCACTCGGCACGTCCTGGATTATTGCCTACCTCATCGGCTACGGCAAAGACACGCACACCCGCGACTAAGCTTTAAAACCAAAGGACGCGCCCGCCCACTTTCGCAGTGAAAGTAGGCGGGCGCGTCCTTGAATCTACAGTTTTAGCTACGCCACAGACCGTAAGTCTTAGCCAGCTGAGATACCTTCTTAGCGCGAGCCAGACGCGGCAGGTACGAGCCGTCCTTGGGCATAGCATCGCCGTCCTGCTTCTGCAGAAGATCACGTGCCCACTGGATTTCATCCTCGCTCGGTGCCAGCGAGATGTTGATGGTGTCTACCTGCGCGGGATCAAGAGTGAGCTTACCCGTCATACCGGCAGCGGATGTAATAGAGCAGTCCTTCATCAAATCAACGCCGTGCTTACCCACCGAAGGGCCGTCAATCGGGCCGGGCAACTCGCCCACGCGGGATGCGAGCACCAGCTGCGAGCGTACATACGCCAGCGACAGCGCGTCCGCCGCCATACCGGTGTCTTTACGGAAGTCACCAATGCCAAAAGCCAAGCGGAAAACACCGGGTGCACGCGCAATATCAACAGCGTTCACAATGCCGATAGCCGATTCAATGAGCGCAATAATCGGGGTGCCGGGAGGAAGCATCATCGCGGTGCGAGTCACCATCGCAGCGTCCTCAACCTCAGCCAGCATCACACCGCGCAGGCCCTTAGCCTTGGGCAACTCTTCAACGTCTTTATGCCACTCTTCAGTGCCGAACTTGTTAATGCGAACCCACGCCTCAACACCGTTGTTCAACCAGTGCATGACGCGCTCGCGTGCCTCGGTCTTCTGGTCGGCGGGGGTGCCGTCCTCGAGGTCAATCAAAATGGAATCGGCTTCTGATTCGAGGGCTGCTGCCAGGCGTTCTTCATCAGCTGCTGCGGTAATCAGCATCCATGAGCGTGAGAGTCGGGCAGGGAGGGAAGCCGCACGTTCGTTGCGGTGAAAAGTAACCATAATGCACCTGAATCGTTAGTTAGTGTTTGAAGCACCTTTAAGCATAGTGGGTGCGCATAAACATGCGTAGACGCTAGGTCACATGCCCACTAAAAACTTTCCGCCGCACACGATCTTGCTACAGGTGACCACAAAAATCTCAAAAACACGGCATTTTGGGGTGGTTTTTGAGACTTTTGTGGTCACAAGGAAATTATCGTAGTCACTTGGTCAAGGTAAGGCGGCCATCAGCCATCACCGCTACACGGTCGGCGGCGTCTGCGAACTCGACATCGTGTGTGACCATAATGGAGGCCAGGTTGAACTCGCGCGTCACACGCTGCAACAGCTCAACAATAGCCACCGAACGGTCATGATCCAGCGCACTGGTCGGCTCGTCAGCCAGCAGGACGCGGGGATTGCCCATGAGCGCGCGGGCAATATTCACGCGCTGACGCTGACCGCCGGACAGCTGGTGCACGCGGCGGTTAGCAGCGCCCTCAAGCCCCACAAGCTCGAGCAGTTCCTTAGCGTGCACGCGCGCTGCCTTCAGCTCTTTACCGCGCTTTCCACGAATATGTTCCGCGAGCACCAGTTGTTCGACGGCGGTGAGGGACTCAATCAGATTGGGTTGCTGAAAGATGATGCCGATTTCATCGCGGCGCAGGGCAGCCAGTTGCTTGTCGCTGAAGCCCGTGATGTCGCGTCCACCCACTAATACCTGCCCCGAGGTTGGGGTAATAAGGGCTGAAGCCACCGACAGCATGGACGACTTACCAGAACCCGACTGACCAATAAGTGCGGTCAAGGCACCCTGCTCAGCGGTGAAGTTCACGCCGTCCAAGGCGCGCACAGTAGTGGGGTTGCCTGATGCGTCAACACCGTCCGGGTACTCCAAGGTGACATCGCGTAGCTCAAGCACGCTGGTGAACTGGTTTTCAAAAGTATCCATAGCGCCGGTAGTAATGCGCTCTGATGCTGAAATGCTCATGGTCTCTTTTCCTAAAAACTAAAAACTGTGGGGGCGGGGTAAGCGTGAAGGTTCGAGGCTCGCAGGCACACTCGACGTCAGCAGTCCCTCTCACGAGCTCGCGCGGGGCACTCGCCCGTGATTCACGCCAGCCCCGATGCCAGCTGACGTCGGAGCGTGCCATACTCGCCTCTTATTAGTTGCCGCCCAACGCGATTATGGGGTCTATCTTTGAGACTCGGCGGACGGCAACGAAAGCTCCGGCGATGCCCAGCACCCAGATGCCAAAGGCGGGGCCGGCGATGGTGAGCGCTTCGAGCTGAAAGGGCACTGCTCCTGCCGCTAAAGCTCCTAGCACCCAGCCCACCAGCGCGCCGAGAGCGGCGCCGACTGCCAGAACAACGGCTGCCTGAAAAATCGCGTCCTTCACCAGGTATTTGCCGGATGCGCCCAGTGCTCGCATAACCGCGATGTCGCGGGTGCGCTGGATAGTCCACACGGTCAGGAATGAGACGGTGACGAGGGCTGAGATGCCGTAGAGAAAGCCCTGCATGGTGACCAGTGACTTGTTCTCGGATGAGTAGGCTGCTAACCCGGTAAAGGATTCTTTGGGGGTTGCGGTGACGGCATGGGTGGCGGATGCGAGTGCGTCATAGTCAGCATCGCCGGTAACAGCAAGGGCGGTTCCCACTACGTTGGGGGCTACGTGGGCCAGTTGCTGCCAGGTGCCGGTGGACGTCCATGCCACGGGGGTGTGGGAGTAGAAGGTGTCGTGAGAAATCGCTTGAACAGTCAGTTGTTGGCCGCTGACGGTTACGGTGTCGCCTACTTTAGCGCCGGTTTTGTCGGCGATGGCGTGGCTGATGATCAGCTTGCCTTCTTCAACTTTTAGGCTGTCGCCGGTATCGCTACCGATGTTATCTGCCACCAGTGATGAGTCGGTGGGAATTCCCATCACGGCGATGCCGGTTGCGGAGTTAGCTTCGAGGTTGCCCTGGGTGAAGCCCACGGGGGTTGAGCTGTTCACGCCGGGAGCGTCCGCCCACTGCTGTGCCTGCGCATCGGTAATCGTGGAGTTAGTGTAGGAGACTTCAGGTTCTGATGTTCCCGAGGTGCCAAAGACCATGCGGGTAGCGTGCAAGTCTTCAATCGCTTTGGTGTTCTGGCTGCCCAGTCCACCGGTGAGTCCGGTGAGCATGACCAGCAAAAGGGTAATCAGACCAACGACCGAACCAATCAGCGCAAAGCGTCCCTTTGCAAAAAGAATGTCTCTGATGCCCAAAAACATGATGACGAGACCTTTCGAAGTTTCCTTTTTCTTACATGTTCAATTCTTCGGGAAAAGGGCGGTTGATACATCGCGGGAAAGGTTGAAAAGGGAATCAACCGTTTGGTTGATAGGAGAAGATGGTAGTAGCTGACGACTTCTGGTAGACCGGGCTAAGAGCATAGGATGAAAGCCATCAGGTAAGGTCCGTGAAGGAGAGTCATGGCGAAAAATTTTAGGGCGCAGGACGCGTCCGCCGCGCAGATTAGCCCTTCTACTACGGGGCAGTCTGTGCTGCAGACCCTTCGCGTTTCTTTGCACGTGATGTTCGCTCTTTTGCTGTGCACCGGCATGGTCATTGCCGTGCGTGAAGATTCGCTGAGCACCTTCGCTAAGGTGGGAGCGGTGCACGGCGCGTTGACTCTCGGCGTGATTTATATGCTTGGCACGGTGCTTGAAAACCGTTACGCCCGCAAGGTATCGCGCGGAGTACCGGCTAAAAACCCTCGAGTGTTCGCGCCGCTCTGGCTGTGCGTGGTAGTGATTCTGTGGGCGGTGCTGATGTACATGAGCGCGGGTTTCACCTGGCTGGTTTTCCCCATCATGTTCCTGGTGCTCTACCTGCTCCCGGTTTTCCCAGCCCTACTCGCTGTGGCACTGTTGACCGCGTTTTCTATTCTGTTTCCGCTCTACCGCCCAGACTCCGCGCTGGCAACCGAACTCAATCCCGGCATGGTGATCGGCCCGGTCATGGGTGCGCTGCTTTCGGTCATCATCAGCTTTGCCTACAGCGCCCTCCATAAGGACGCCCAGCACCACGCCCGCGTGGCTGAGCAACTGCGCGCGGTGCAGGCAGAGCTCATTCAAAAAGAACACGAAGCCGGACGCACCGAAGAACGCGAGCGCCTAGCCCGCGAAATCCACGACACGCTAGCGCAGGGGCTCTCATCCATCGTGCTCATGTCCCGCGCATCAGCTCAGGCCCTTGCACACGGCAAGGTCGATGAAACCGCGCGTTCGCTTGAACTCATTGAAACCAGTGCCAGCGAGAACCTGGCAGAAGCTAGGCGCTTTATTCACGATCTCTCATCGCCAGCCCTCGACAGCGCGCTGGTGCCGGCCCTACGACGCTTGTGCGCAGACACCCAGGCGCAAGAAACCGCCAAAGGCACACCACTGACCTGTTTGCTCCGCATCGACGGAACAGACGGTGAGTACTCGCGGGCTGAGCATCTGCCCGACCAGATACAAGAAGCCCTACTGCGTGTGGCTCAGGGGGCGCTCGCCAACGTGGCGGCACATGCATCCGCCCGCACCGCCGCAGTGACCGTAGGGCTGTGGCAGGATGCTGTCACCCTCGATATTTTCGACGACGGCGTTGGTTTTATACCCGATGCGACACGCTCTGCCTCCCCCGGCGGTCACACCGGTTACGGGCTCACTTCTCTTCGAGCACGCGTGGACGCCGTTGGCGGTACCCTCAGCGTAGAGTCAGCGCCAGGTAACGGCACGGTGCTGAGCGCGCACATTCCGCTCGTGGATAGGAGTTAAGTTCAGACGAAATGTGCTGGCCCGACTTCCCTCAAATGCCAGCACCGAGCCAGTTGGTCCAGCGCATTCCACCTTCACTCCGAACAGGTAGCATCACAATGTGCGGTGCTATACCTCTAACCCACGTAAAGTAGGCTTTATGCAACCGCTCAATATTTTGCTGGTCGATGACCACCCCATTGTGCGCGCCGGTCTGCGCGCGGTACTCAGCGGGTTTGACGACATCACCGTCGTAGCCGAAGCATCAGACGGATCTGAAGCGCTCGATATAGCGCGCAGTCTCACGCAACAAGGCACCGCGCTTGATGTAGTCGTGATGGACATTCAAATGAAACCCATGGACGGAATCACCGCTACCGCACGGTTCAAAGCCGCAGGCGGCCCACCCGTCCTGATTCTCACCACCTTCGATACCCAGTCAGATATTGTTGCCGCCATTGAGGCAGGAGCTCTCGGCTACCTTCTCAAGGACGCGCCACCGGAGCAGGTGCACACCGCCGTCCTTGATACCGCCGCCGGAAAGAACACGCTAGCGCCGGATATCGCAGCTGCACTCATCACGCGCATGCAGCGCTCGCAAGTAACACTCAGCGCACGCGAACAAGAGTTATTGAGCCTTCTTGCCACAGGAGCTACCAACAAGAAACTCGCTCAGCAACTGTTTATTTCAGAGGCAACCGTCAAAACGCATCTGGTGCATATTTACTCTAAGCTGGGCGTTGATAACCGGACGTCCGCTATTGCACAGGCTCGCGAAGAAGGTCTGATTTCTTAGCCGGCCCAACGCAAAAAAAAGCCCGCCTGCTCTTGTGTAAGAACAGGCGGGCTTTTACTGTGTTGACGCTGTTTAGGGAGCTTCGCGACGCTCTAACTTAGCCCTCTCTGACTTAGCGTTAGCTGATGCAAAGTGGCGGTCTTTAAAGCGCTGTGCGGGTAGCTCAATGAACTTCCAGATTGCAACGCCACCGGCGATACCCAGCACCACCAGAATCGGCAGGGATACTAGGCGCGGCAGGTGCTCAAAGAGGGGTTCGAGTGCCTTATTCAGCACGTCGTGCAAGAGGTAGATGCTGTAGGACGCAAGACCCAGCACCTGCAAGAAGCGCCACTGCAAGAAGTCGTGGAACTTCTGTCCCAGCGGTGAACGCACTTCGGTCAAGCCCCAGAGAATAACCATTGCCGTAGCAATTGCCTGAATGGAGTAGCGGATAGTTTCGCGGAAAGTTTCATCGCGCACTACCAGCGAGAACAGGTAAAGCACCAAGGCAGTGACAGGAATGTAGGTTTTACCCAGGGTGGGTACGGTGCGTTGATCGCTAGCTGCAACTACATTTTTACCTGCAGCGTGGCTGTGACGCGCGCTGTACTGGTTGCCAGTGATGCGCGGGGAGGTACGGTGGGTGAAGTACCAGATTGCGACCAGGGTGCCAATGCCGATTGCTTCAACGCGGGTATCGGTGCCGAAGTAGATGCGGTCGTTAGTAGCGCCGCCGAAGTACAGCACGATGCGGGCGATGAACGAGTACACCACTACGATGCCTGCCAGCGCTGAAACAACCTTGAGATAGTGCTTGCTCTTGACGGCAAACAGCCAGATGATAGCGAAGACCAGGTAGAACTGTTCTTCAATGGAGAGGCTCCAGGTCACGTGGCTACCGGGTAGCACGTTGATGTCTGAGTCAAGATAACGCCAGTTGAGGAAGAAGAAAATCTGCCCCAAGAAGTCGACGATATTGACGCTGTGACCCAGCGCCATGTAAATGAGCGTGGGTATCACGATAATCAGGAACAGTGGCGGCGCGATTTTGATGAGGCGTCGCATGTAGAACCCGCCCACGTCGAATCCGCCTGTTTTTTCGCGTTCGCGCAACAGCAGGTAGGTGATGATGAAGCCGGAAATCACAAAGAAGATGGTGACGCCGGATCCACCGGGTACAAAGGTGAGTCCTGCGTGTGAGAACACCACCAGCAGAACGGCAAAAGCGCGCATGGCATCGATATGCCCGTAACGATTCAAGAATTCTCCCCCGATTTGTGCTGTGACGCTCCCCATTTGCGTCCGCATTTTATGCGTAAAACAGCTAGATAAAAATGCACAGTAATTTTCAAGCTAACACAATTGCATGAAACCGCTGAGTATATCTAGCTCACATCTTTGAATATTTTATGTGTTTGGACTAGTCAGAGCATTGTTTTTATAAAAGCACACTTTGCCCCACAACTATTTGTAGGCGAGCATTTTCAAAGCACCGCCCTTTTATAGATAAGCCAAGTTACTTTATTGATAACAAGTAGCGGAACACTTCACATATATTAACGTTTATTCGCCGGAGTCAAAAACCTCTGGATAAAGAGAGGGGAAGCCAACGCATCACGCAACGGCAAGTAGCTTAGAATGCTTTTTGTGCCGCTTCTTCGCGCGCCTGCACAATGAGCTCTTCGGCTCGGACAATGTGTTCTTCGACGGTGGCGACGCGTCGTTCTACTGAAATTTTACCGGTGCAGGCGGCGGCACATTCGCCGGAGCAGCGCAGCATGGCGAGAGCTTCAGCACACAGGGCTACCGAGTTGCCGGCTTTTGAAAGTGCGCGGTTGAGATCCGAGTAGGTGCCTTGAGTGGAGTAGGGAATATCCGTGCCGTCGCTGGGAGCCAGCTGTTGCGCCTCCTCTGCAATGGCGCGGACGCGCGGCAGAAGGTCGGCAAGTGAATTAGCCGCAGGCACCATCACATCGATCATGTCAGCAGAGGGCATGCGCTCTAGAATCTGGTGAAAACGGTCAAGGCCGCGCACAAACCTATCGTGGTTGCGACGCCAAATACCGTGCCCGAGCTCGGCTTCATCGCGTCGTTTTTGAAGGTAGTCTTTGATTCCCATGCGATGTGCACCCCTTTCCCTCTCCTAGTTTACTTAGGTTACCCTAAATTTTTTAGTGACAGGCTGTCAAGGTTCTGTGTGTCTCCTCAATCCGTTGATGATGCGAGAGCCTACATAACCATAAGAGGGAGCGATGGACCGTTTTTCGGATAAAAACGGTCCATCGCTCCCTCTCACACCTCTTCAGTCTGACCTTATAAGTAGGTCGGTGGCAGAGTCATTATGTAGCTTTCTGATCGCTGATCTTTATTTCCTCGCTCGCTCGGAAAATCAGCGTCCAGTCCCTCTCGCGAAGCCTCAGTAGGCGAGGGAAAATCTGCGCCTAGCTAGCAGCAGCGTCCTTTCGGGTTCTTGTCTTGGCGGTCTGTGTAGTCGCGCCAGAATTCCCGCTCACTCATGGGTGCAGATGAGCATCCGGTAGATCGATGGTACGCCAGGTACTTCTGGTATTTATCGGCGCCGGTAACGCCGTTCCAGAAGTATGCCGCGGATGAGAAACGGAACCTCGGGAAAAAGTTATCCAAGGTATCCTGCAACATTACTCAAGAACACAGGACGCCCTTATCCCTTGCAAGTACAGCGCCAGAAGGCTTGCGCGCATCAAGTCGGGTCTAGGAAGAAATGCCTTCCGACATTTTTAGCAGAACCTTGCCGGTATGCTGCCCAGAATCAAAATACTCATGCGCCGAAGCCACATCATCCAAATCAAATACGCGATCCACATGAACAGACACCGCACCGCTAGAAATCAATGGAACAACCACGCGCTGCACCCCCTGCATCACCTCCGCTTTAGCGTGTGCACTTTGCGCTCGCAAGGTGCGACCGTGCAGGCTCAGACGCTTTTGCATCATGCGCGCCATATTCAGCTCACCCTTTGCGCCACCTTGCACCGCAATAGTGACCATAGCCCCCTCAACTGCCAGCGCACGAGTGTTGGCATCAAGGTATGAGCCACCCACGACGTCCAAAATGTAGTTCACGCCCGCGCCGTCGGTCTCGCGCTCGATAACCTCAACGAAATCTTCATCGCGATAGTTAATCGGGTGTGCGCCCATCGAGCGAATAAAATCGCACTTTTGCGCGGTGGACGCGGTGGCGAACACGCGCAGCCCCAAGGCAACACACAGTTCAATAGCGTGCGCACCGATGCCGCCGCTACCACCGTGAATCAGAATAGATTTACCCTGGTTGTCAGCTGGGTCCTCCCCCACCCCTGCGACCATACAGAGGTTGGAATATACGGTGGCAACCACCTCGGGAATACCGGCAGCCTCAACCAGCGAAACCCCGTGAGGCACTGGCAGAGTCTGACGCGCATCCACTGCCACATACTCTGCGTAGCCGCCCGATGCGAGAAGCGCCATTACCTCTTGGCCTGGGCTAATAGCGTGAACGCCCTCGCCGATTTCTTCAACAACACCCGACGCTTCAAGGCCATAGACGCTGCTTTCACCGGCAGGTGGCGGGTAATGCCCCTGACGTTGCAGGACGTCCGCGCGGTTGAGCCCCGCCGCCATAACTTTAATAAGTATCTGCCCCGCCTGAGGCGTAGGACGCTGCTGCTCAGTAATTTCTAGGACGCCAGCATCCCCATGCTCTTTTTCTACAACTGCTTTCACAGCCTTCTCCCTTCGATTGTTGATATTTCAACCCTACCCACCCCAGGAGAAGCCGACAATGACGTGTCATTCACCACGCTCAACAGTTTTGCTTTGCAATACCCAGCGCAGGTGTGTAATACTATTTCAAGTGCTTTGAGCACAACACTTGGATGGTTGTCCGAGCGGCCGAAGGAGCTGGTCTTGAAAACCAGTAGGCGGCAACCCCGTCTCAAGGGTTCAAATCCCTTACCATCCGCCAAAATAAAGCCTCGCTTTTCGAAAGAGAAGTGAGGCTTTTGGTTTATAGTGACCGCGTTTTCTCATAGTGACCACGAAACTGTCAAAAACCGCCGCAAAAAGAGTGTACTTTGAGAGTTTTGTGGTCACCTCTTAAGGGCGCCGGATATCTACCAGACACCGTAGGTGTCCCAAGGCACAATGGAAGTATGGAAACTTTTGCATACTTCGGCCTGGACGTCGGCACCTCAAGCACTAAGGCAGTGCTCGTGGCACCGGACGGAACCGTCATCGACTCGCAGGTACAAGAACATTCAGTAACCCGTGGTGATCACGGCCTTGTTGAGATGGATATGCGCATCTGGTGGGACGAGTTCAAAACACTCTACCCCGCGCTTTTGAACCGCAACGATGTGCGCGTGAAAGGAATCGGCATCTCGGGTATGGGACCGTGCATTGCCGTCACCGATACCAATGATGAGCCCGTCGCCCCCGCAGCTCTCTACGGCGTAGATCAGCGCGCACGAGAAGAGATTGACGAACTCGCGGACGCGTTTGGGCAAGATTTCTTGCTCGAACGCTACGACTCGCAGCTCACCACCCAGGCAGGTGGTCCCAAGCTTCGCTGGTTCGCTAAACGCTACCCGCAGGTTTTCGCATCCGGCGCGCGGTTCTACATGCCCGCGTCCTGGATTATCAAGCACATCACCGGTGAGTATGTTCTCGACCGCCACTCGGCGAGCCAGTGCACCCCGCTATACAGCCCCGAAACCCGTGAATGGAATGCTGACATGGTGCAGAAGATTGCGCCGGGCACAGAGCTTCCCCGTCTGGGGTGGAGCCATGAGATATGCGGTGAAACCGTTGAGGTTGCAGAGGTGCCGGAACTGGCGTCGGGCATCCCCGTTATTTTTGGCACCGTGGACGCCTGGGCTGAGCAGGAATCGGTAGGTGCTATCAAAAATAATCAGCTGTTCTTGATGTATGGCACCACCCTGTTTTTGGTGGCTAATTCGCAACAGCGTGTGCGTCACGCATCGATGTGGGGTACCACGGGCACACGCGAAGGCACCTTTAACATGGCCGGTGGCTTGGCGACTTCTGGTGCGTTGACCAACTGGTTCCGCGAGATTTCAGGCGAACGCGACTACGCCAAGCTGGTCGAGGCAGCGCAGGGTGTACCTGCTGGTTCCGAGGGTTTGCTAACGCTACCCTATTTCGCCGGCGAGCGTACTCCCCTGCAGGATCCCGACGCGCGCGGTGTGATGATTGGCCTCAGTTTGCACCACGGCCGCGGCCACATGTACCGCTCGTTACTTGAGGCAACCGCGTTTGCGGTACGCCACAACATTGAGGTCATGGAGGACGCCGGTGCTTCTATTGAGAGCATTTCGGCTGCCGGTGGCGGCGTGACGTCTGATCTGTGGCCGCAGATTGTTTCTGATGTGACCGGGCGCGCGCAGGAGCTTCGCCGCGAGTCGGTGGGAGCGTCCTACGGCGATGCGTTTATGGTGGCGCAGGCACTGGGCGATGTTGAGTCGCTGGATGAATGGAACCCTGTTGCTAAGGTGATTGAGCCGCAGGATCTACCCGTTTACGATGACCTCTACGCAAGCTACCGCACGCTCTACACCGCAACAGCTGATATTCAGCACCGGTTGAGGACGCTACAGAGGTAGCAGAGAGTAGCCGGCGAGTAGAAGATCCCAATTTTTCGTTAGTTCTATGTATTCGTACAGCGCCACACCGATATATCTACCGACCACGCTTTGACCTCACCCCACCGATGCGGTATCGTTGATAGCGCTGTGTTGCGATTGAGCAATAAGTTGACGAACGCTTAGACCGATACAGCGAGGAGACGTGCCAGAGCGGCCGAATGGACTTCACTGCTAATGAAGGGTCGGGATTAAACTCGACCGGGGGTTCAAATCCCCCCGTCTCCGCAAGATAAGGAGCCCCGCGCTTTCGAAAGAAAACGCGGGGCTCCTTTTTTGCTTAAACCACCTCTATTAGTCGCGAGAGGGGAGCGATGTGCCGTTTTTGCGCTCAAAAACGGCACATCGCTCCCCTCTCGTGGGTAGAGTTCGCGGGGAAAACTAGAACGCTTTGAACGCCTTCAGCAAGGCGTCGGCGGTATCAAGCGCCGCCCAGTCGTCCAGTACATCAAACACGGCTACGGATGCCGGGGCGAAACCGTACGACGCGTCCATCAGCGCCTCGTAGTCAGAGTCGGGGCGCGCAAGCTGCAGCGACGCGTCCTGCACACCGGGCAGATGAGCCACGATCATGAGCGAACGCACTGACTCAGGTGCGCCATTAATCGCTGAAATGATGCGTGATGCCGGCGCGTTGTACAGCTCCTTGCTCAAGGACGCGGTGGGTGCCTTCTCCCCCAGCCCTTCAGAAACCCAGGTGGTGGTCTGACGGGTGCGCAGAGCCGCCGAGGAAATAATCATCTCAGGAATATGCCCATTGTCTGCGAGCCAGCGTCCCACCTGCGGCGCCTGCGCATGGCCGTGTTTGGTGAGTGGACGGTTGAAATCGTCCAAGCCCCAGTCAGCTTCTGCATGGCGCATGATGATCAGCTTTTTCGCGTCGTGACGCGGTGTTGATGCGAAAGTTTCAGACATATCCCTATCCTATCGCGCCGGTCCAATCGCCAGCGTCCTTAAAATAAGACACCCATATCACGGAGCCCCCGCTCAGGGACGCCGAAATATGGGCATCTATGCGCGAAAGGTATTACGCGGTTGCTTCTTTGACCTGACGCTGGACGCGCGCCAGCATACCGCTCATACCGTTGAGGCGTAGCGGGCTGACCTGGTCTGTCATTGACAGGCGCATGGCGACGTCTGACGGTGTTGAGAGCACGGTTTCAACGCTTTCACCGTTGAGGCCCTCGTGCAGGATGGATGCGAATCCGCGGGTGGTCGGTGCTTCTTGTGGTGCTGAGAAGAAGAGGTTGACGATGCCGTCCTCAACTTCGGTCACCAAGAAGATCGGTGACTGGCACTCGGGTACGGGTTCTAGTAGCTCGGGGTGTTCGGCATAGCGCTCCGGTAGCTCAGGGAGCGACTGGCTGAATTCAAGAAGCAGCTGCAAGCGGTCGGAATCGGGAACTTCAGCGAACTCGTTCGCGATGTCCTGAAGTTTTGCGGGAAGATCCTGGTTCTGGCTCATTACTTCCACTCACCCGGCTCTTCGCCCTTGACGATGGGAGCTGCAACAGCGTTGCCCCATTCGGTCCATGAGCCGTCGTAGTTGCGTACGGAATCAATGCCCAGCAGGTACTTGAGGACGAACCAGGTGTGCGATGAACGCTCCCCGATACGACAGTAGGCGATGATGTCATTTGCGCCTGCCAGACCCAGCTCGTCGATGTACAGTGCCTTGAGCTCGTCGAAGCCCTTGAAAGTGCCGTCTTCATTTGCTGCCTTTGCCCAGGGCACGGAACGAGCGGTAGGAATATGACCGCCACGCAGAGCACCTTCTTCGGGGTAACCTTCCATGTGAGTACGACGGCCGGTGTACTCATCGGGGCTGCGGACGTCGATCAGCGGAGTGACGCCGATGTTCGCCTTCACCTCGGGCAAGAAAGCGCGGATAGCCGCGTCCCTACGCTCAGCCACAGGGTAGTCAGTTGCCTCAACTGCAGGCTTCTCGGTGGTGGTTTCGCGTCCTTCTTCAATCCACTTAGCGCGGCCGCCGTCCATCAGGCGAACGTCCTCGTGACCAAAGAGCTTGAAAACCCACAGCGCGTAGGCAGCCCACCAGTTGGACTTATCGCCGTAAATCACCACGGTTGAATCGCGAGAGATGCCCTTAGCTTTCATCAAGGATGCGAAGCCCTCGCCATCAAGGTAATCGCGGGTGACGCGGTCGTTGAGTTCGGTGTGCCAGTCAATCTTGACGGCGCCGGGAATGTGCCCGGTTTCGTACAGTAAAACGTCTTCGTCAGATTCAAGGATGACGACGCCGTCAGTGTTGAGGTTCTGTGCAACCCAGTCGGTGGAGACCAGGTTCTCACCGTGCGCGTACTGGGCAAATTTTTCGTTGGTATCAGCGGCAATGCTCATGTTTCAACGTCCTTTCGTTACAGAAGTTTTCTGCTATCAACTCCACCACAACCGTGAGCTGTGGGCAAATAATCTTTCTGAGAACTTGATACATCTATTAGCTATCAAAAAGCCTTGGGCGGTTCAGAAAGTATCTTCTGAACCGCCCAAGGCTTTTCGTTCAACCGGGTTCTAAGGTTTCTTAGCCCTTATAGCGGTTACGGTGTTCTTCTAGCTGCTCAGCGGTGAGCACCTCATTTTCTTTGGTGACGGGCTGGCCGTCGTCGTTGAGGTAGACACCCTGTGAGTAGTCGAAGTTCACGGGATTGCCTTCTTCGTCTGTACGGGTGTACCACTCGGTGTGTTCACCTGAGGTGGAGTCGAAGTCCGCGCCGGTTGCGTACTCGCTAGTGGGCTCGGTGGGTTCGATAGCGATCTTGAAGTTATCGCCGTGCTCACTCACACCGTGCACCACCGCGTTTTCGACCGCGGTCTTTGCAAAGTCACGTCGAATGGTGAACGGATCATTACGCAGTTCTTTGAGCAGAGCCACGCACATGATGATCAAAATCGCGGCGAACGGAAGCGCCGTCACCGTCACGAGGTTCTGCAGACCCTGCAAGGCGTTGTCGCTACCTGCCAGCAGAATAACAACGGCAATACCCGCCATGCAGATTGCCCAGAAGGTGGTAATCAGCTTATTGGGGTTGGGGTTACCGCGCTGGGATAGTTGCGAGTTAACCAGTGACGCTGAGTCAGAGGTGGTGATAAAGAAGATAGCCAACATAATCAGCACGAGAGGCGCAATGAACTGCGCACCGGGGAGCTGATCCAGCACCACAAAGAAGATTTCTTGCGGTTTAGGCATGGACGCGATAGTTCCGTCGGTCGCGATGGACTGGTGTTCGCGCTGCATCCAGATGGTGGTGCCGCCGAGAATAGTGAACGCCAAAATGATGATGGTTGACGGAATGAACAGCACACCAAAGACGAACTGTCGGATGGTGCGACCGCGTGAGATCTTTGCGGTGAAGACACCGACGAAGGGCGCCCAGCTCACCCACCATGCCCAGTAGAAGGTGGTCCATGATGAGAGGAAGGTTTTCATCTCGTCCGACTCTGCCATGTTGGCGCTGAGCATATCGGGCATTGACGAAACGTATTCGATGATGGTTGCCGGAATGATATTCAGCAAGAAGGCGGTGGGGCCTGCAATAAAGAAGAAGATCGCCAGACCGATTGCCATTGCCATGTTGATGTTTGAGAGCAGACGGATGCCCTTTGAAACACCTGAGACCGCCGAGATGATGGTGCCAATGGTCAGCAGGGTAATGATGATCAATGCCAGTGTGTTGCCTTCGGGGCTCCAGCCAGAGACGAGCTCGACGCCGCGTCCAATCTGAAGTGCACCGATACCGAGTGACGCTGCGGTGCCGAAGAGGGTGGTGATAATTGCCAGGGCGTCAATGATGCGCGAACCCACGGAGTCGTTGCTGTGGCTTTTGAACAGCGGTGCGAGGATGGAGCTCATCAGGGGCACGCGTCCGCGACGGTAAGAAACGTACGCTACTGCTAGGCCGACGATAGCGTAGATAGCCCAGGCGCTAATACCCCAGTGCATTGCTGCCTGTGCCATTGCGCCGGTGATTGCTTCGGGCGATGCGGCTTCGTAGGCGCCAGGACGCGGGCTGAGGTAGTAGGTCAGCGGTTCGAAGGGGCCGAAGAAGATGATGCCGATGCCGATGCCTGCACCGAAGAGCATCGCTGCCCATGAGCCGGTGGAGAATTCGGGTTTTTCGCCGTCCATGCCCAGCGGGATTTTGCCGTAGCGGCTAAAGGCGAGGGCGAGCAGGAACAGCATCATGCCGGCTGCAACGATAGTGAAGAGCCAGCCGAGGTTGGTCATGACCCAGTTGAGCGCGGTAGTTGATACCGCGAAGACTTGGTTGGGGTTGATGACGCCCCAGATCACGAAGGCGATAATCAGTGCACCAACGGTGAAGAGAATGGGCTTGTCAACGCCGTATTTGACGCGCTGATCGTCGATAGAGATACCGGGCACTAGAGCCGGGTGGGTGTCGTGAGGGTAGATGACTTTTTTGATCATCTGCCGTGCTCCACCGGGTGCTCGAACCAGCGAAGGCTTGTTCGTAGGTCGAGGCTCCTGGGGAGTCTGGGGCTGTTGTGTGCTCATGTATACCTCAAAGTGAGAGTTAACGTATCAACCACGTAGTTTATAGGTACGCACACTTACTTTCGGGAGCTGAGAGCCTTTTTGCCTCATTACTTCGATTACTTATCAGGTACTGGCGGCACAAAAGCCTACTCAGCCAGAGAGGTAGGAATCTCTACAGAACCAGCGGCAGCCGACACCTCAGAGTCCCACGCCCCTAGCTTTCTTGCTGAAGAAAAGAATTGAGAATGTAGGTCACTTCTTCTGGCTTATCAGCGTGCACCCAGTGCCCGGCACCCTTAACACTAATTTTGCGCACGCGCGGAAACAGCTGACGCATCACGGGGGTATCTTCTGGCTGAATGTAATTGGAGTTCGCACCAGCCACCCACAGCACAGGGTTTTCAAAGGGCTGCGCATCCACAGGTTCCCAGCCCATTATCGCATCCAAATTCTTGCGCAGCATGGGAAGGTTAGGCTCCCAGTAAAAGCCGTCCTTACCGCGCGCAAGATTCTGTAGCAAAAAGCCGCGGACACCCGCATCGGGCACACGGTCCGCAATTTCGTCGCTCGCTGCACTGCGAGACTTGAGAGTTGCCAAATCAAGGCTCAGCAGCGAATCCAACAAAACGGTGAAACTACCCTTTGAGTCATTAGGAGCGATATCCATAATCACTAACTTATTCACCAGGTGCGGATGTCTGAGCGCCAGAAGCATCGCGATTTTGCCGCCCATAGAGTGTCCAATAACGTCCACAGGCCCGTCAGCGGCAAAGCCGTTCTCAAGATCTCGCGCCACAAGATCTGCCATGTCAGCGTAGTCGAAAGAATCCGTCCAGTCCGATGCGCCGTGGTTAGGCATATCCATCAGGAGCACCTGGTAGTCATCGCCAAGCCCTCGCGCGATCCGCGTGAAGTTCTTGCCGCGTCCCATCAGACCGTGCAGAAAAGCGACCTTCTGCGCACCGCTACCAACTGTTGATGATTCAATCGAAAACTCTTGAGTACCCATGTTCTCTAGAGTACCGAGTTAGTCAACGAGCGCTCAAAGCAGAAGGCTCCACTCCCCTTGCGGGAAATGGAGCCTTGCGCTGATAGCAAAGATTTAGATGGAGTATTCCGGGGCTGCCCAGATAACAACCTCGGGATGCTCGTAGAAGCGGTAACCCTGGCCGCGCACGGTGCGCACGGTGTTTGAAAGGCGTCCCAGCTTAGAACGCAGGCGTCGAATATGAACGTCAATGGTGCGCTCGTTAGGTACTTCTTCAGCGTCGTGCCACAGGCTATTTAGTAGCTCGTCGCGCCCTACAGTACGGGCGCCGTTTTCAACGAGGTAGTTGAGAAGCTCAAATTCTTTGAAAGTAAGATTCAGAATCTCGCCGTCCAAGAACACTTCGCGGCGGGAAAGATCAATCAGGACGCCGGTGGTGTGGGTGGGCTTGGAATCTGATGAGAAGACGCTGCCGCCGGTGTGAGCGCTCTGCGCAGCGGGTTCGGGCTGGTGATGCACTGCGGTGGGATCGCCCAAAGCATTGCGCACAACTTCAAGGTCGGTGCCCTCTGCCCCCGCAGGTGCCAGCGCAACAGCTGCGTAAGACTCGGCTTCGGGAGCAAGATTGTGGGCGTATGCGCGAAGATCCTGAACAATGCGCACCAACGAGGTACCGCTACTCGCAGCGGCTTCTTCGCTCAAACCTACGTAAATCACGAAGCCGCGAGCCTCAGAATCGGGCACCTGGCGCGCGACGGGTTCCGGCGCAACGCGGGCAGTCATGGGACGCAGGTTGGCGGGGTACTGCTTTGAGGCAGGAGCATGGTGAGGCGCTGCAGCTGACTGTTTAATCGCCTGAGGTCGGTTTCGCTGGGAAATGTGAACGTATCCAGGTGCACCTGACATTTTCTAACCTGCTCTCTGGCCTGTGTTGCCCCGCAACAAGCGTGTGTGTGATGTTCTTGCGACGGGTAAAAATCCACGGCGTGTATAAGGACGCGCGATTTTTACCGGGGTAGTCCTTTTATGGAACTCTGAATAAGTAAATAAATCAAGTAATATTTGTGATTTTTCAAAAAATATAATCTTTTTCTCGAAATTTACCTGTGTTACAAAATATTTCACTGTATAAAAAATGTATAGATATGCATGTTTGACATCTCGCATCCGCCCATCTGCTAGGTCGAGCAGTAAAAATTTTCAGAAAAATGGAACATCAAAGAAACTGAGCATTTACCCTTCAAATGTCAAGGTTGATTTACAAGAAAGTTCTAAAATTCTATCTTGCAGTCCATAATCAACATTTCACGGTTGGTAAATCGGGCAGAAAAATACCGCCCTCTCCGCAACATATTGATGCGGTGATGAGAGCGGTATTCAGTGTTCTCAGTAAGAGCCTTACTCGGCTACACCGTACAGGCGGTCACCAGCATCGCCCAAGCCGGGAACAATGTAAGACTTCTCGTTCAGGCGCTCATCCTGAGCAGCCAAGAAAAGATCAACATTCTCAAGACCTTCCACGCCAGCCTTGAGCGCTTCAATACCTTCGGGAGCGCCCAAGATACACACGCACGTAATATGTTCAGCTCCACGCTTGCGCAAGAACTTAATGGCCTCGATCAACGTGCCACCGGTCGCCAGCATGGGATCAAGAAGGTACACCTGGCGTCCCGTCAAATCTTCGGGTAGACGCTCAGCGTAGGTCACGATATCCAAAGTTTCTTCGTTACGTGCCATGCCCAAGAATCCAACCTCAGCGGTGGGAATCAAACGGGTCATGCCTTCAAGCATGCCCAAACCTGCGCGCAGAATAGGCACTACGAGCGGACGCGGTGAAGAAATGTAGGTACCAACGGTTTTGGTGATGGGAGTTTCAACCTCGCGCTCTTCCACGCGAATCTCACGGGTTGCCTCGTAAGCCAGCAATGTCACCAGCTCATCAACGAGCTGACGGAAAATAGGTGACGGAGTGTTCTTATCACGAAGAACAGTGATTTTATGGTCGACCAGCGGGTGGTCCAAAACTTTAATACGCATGAGTTAAACGCTACCACTGACCACCTACTCAGAGCCTAAAGCGGCCGCATCCTCACGAAAAGAGGCGTTTATGGGACGAAATCACCCAAAAGGGTGTGATTTCACACCCCAAACGGTGATTTCGTCCCACGATACCCACGAAATAAAAAAGCCCGGTTTAAAAATTCAAACCGGGCTTTATATGAGCGGTGACGGAGGGATTTGAACCCTCGGTACGGGGTTACCGTACACAACATTTCGAGTGTTGCACCTTCGGCCGCTCGGACACGTCACCAGCGTTTACGAGCTTACCCAAAAGCCCGTCAATACTCAAATACTACGCCCACTCATAGCACCCACAAAGACGCTAAGAAGAGATATAGCCGTCGATGATGAGCATTGCGGTGCGAGTGGCATCCTCAGCGGCACGCTCTGAGGAGTGAATTTCGCGGTCCATAGTCAGCATGAACACCGCACCAAAGAGCGCGACAGCTACTGCCTCGGTGCTCTGGTTGGTATCGACCTTGTAGAGCAACGGAATGCCGTCAATGATGTCTTTGATAGCGCCGATGAGCTCCAGGCGCACCTCACGCATGGTGGGTGACCAGGTTTCGGGGTTTTTCCACACTTCTGAAATCCACAGGCGCGCAAAGCCAGGATGCGCCTCTAAGTACTTGAACGCCGAGTAGCAGGCCAAGCGAATAGCCTCGCGCGGGTCTCGCTGGGCGCGTCCTTTATCAATCTCTGAAATCAAGAGTTTAGCGCCGTACTGCAAGAGCTGATCGACCATTGTCTTTTTAGAACCGAAGTTGTAGTAGACGGTGCCTTTAGAGACTCCCGCACGTTCGGCAACTTCGTCAACAGTGGTAGCGATTGAGCCTTTTTCGCTCATGATGAGCAGGGCAGCTTCAAAGAGTTTGAGCTGGGTTTTATTGGTCCGTCCGGGGCGACGGGTGGACGCCTGTGCGTAGGGGCTTTGGTATGCGTAGGGCTCTGCTGATGAGCGCGGCGAGTGATCAGTCATGGGGCGCTACCTTTGAGATGAGAACAATGAACTAACTAGACAGAACATCTAATATACATTCTAGTTTTTGAAATAATCTGCTTATTTTTTCAAAAAATTTACGGGCGAGTGTTCAAGTATACACATTAAGTTACCGTCCGGTTACATAGCCGGATGTGCCGTCTAGCGTTCGCGCTTGTCAGCGAAGAATGAGGTGAGCAAGTGAGCGCATTCCTCCTCGCACACTCCTGCATAAACCTCTACCCAGTGGTTCACGCGTCCATCGCGCAAGACATCGTAAACGCTACCGGCAGCCCCTGTTTTTTCTTCCCACGCGCCCATGACAACCACTGGTATTCGAGCCAGCAAAATGGCACCGGCGCACATCAGGCAGGGTTCCAGCGTGACCACCAGCGTGCATCCGTCAAGACGCCAGGTACCCAGGCGATCCGCTGCCTCGCGAATTGCCAGAACCTCAGCGTGCGAGGTGGGGTCTTTCGTCGCCTCGCGCTCGTTATGCCCGCGTCCTATGACGGTGCCATCAGCGTCAACGACGACAGCCCCAATAGGCACATCGTCGCTTGCCAGAGCGAGTTTCGCCTGGTCAAGGGCATACTCCATCCAGGCCCGATGCTGAGGGGAAGCAGGAAGGTCATGAGTGCGCGTAGCACCGGGGGTTGAGGGTTGAAGTTGGCTCATAGCTCTCCCCTAGTGTGTGCTTGCGAGCGCGAACGGTAGAACGTGCGCCGCCCCGGCTTGTTTGAGCAGGCGGGTTGCGGCGGTGATGCTCCATCGTGAGTCGACGAGGTCTGTCACGAGAAGAACTGTCGGTTGCTGTTCTTGCAGGTAGTTCTTCATCTCGTCGGGGGCGTCCCAGGCGTGCACTGTGGCGGCGCATCGAAAGACGCTGTTGCCGCCAAAGTGTGCGGCGTCCTGCACCTGTGTGAGGGGGCCGAGGTCGACCAGTTTTCCGGTGACGGCAAGGCCGTGGGCTAGGGATTGTGTAAGCTGCGGACGCACTGGTGAGGGGATATAAACCACCGCTTGAGGACGCTGCTGCCACTGCCAATCGGCAAGTACCTGCACGCAGGCTTTGCCCAAGTCGGGGCTGATGGGCGCATCAATCTCAGGGGTATTTTCGGCGTTTGTGAAGAGCTCGCGCAGGCGGTTGCCCCAGCCGAGGTCGGTGAGGCGGGCGAGCGCGCGTCCTGTCTCAGGTCGCAGATCAGCTGGAATTTTACCTTTGAGAGGTTTGCCGTTTTCGCTCACGCCTAGGCGGTCGAGACCGGTGGGCCACATGCCGCGCGGTTCAATCTCCACGCCTACGGATACCAGTGCCCCGCGTGCAGCCTGCGCAGCGTTGTCGTTGATGTTGGTGGCGAACCAGGGAGCGGCGCAGGTGTCGCACTGGCCGCAGGGTTGCGCGGTGCGGTCATCGAGTTCGAAGGCGAGAAACTGCATACGGCAGGTGGTGGTGCGTTCGTAGTCCAGCATAGCGTTCTGCTCGTTGCGTCGGGTTTGCGCAACGCGGCTGTAGCGTTGCGCATCGTAGGTCCACGGGTTGCCGGTGGCAATCCAGCCCTTGTCAACGCGTTCGGTGGCACCTTCAACGGCGAGCACTTTCAGCAGAAGCTCGATGGAGTTTCGTTTGACGTCTACACGGGTTTCAAGGGCGGGCACGCTCAGAGGTTGCCCCTGCTCTGTTGCCTCGCGCAAAGCATTTAGCAGGGCGTGGGTGTTCTCTTGGGTGGGCATGGACGCGGTTGCAAAGTACTCCCAGATTTCTTGATCTTCGGTACCGGGTAGCAGAAGGACGTCCGCGTTGATTGCACCGCGTCCGGCGCGTCCTACTTGCTGGTAGTAAGCCACGGCCGAGGACGGCGCGCCCAGGTGTACCACGAATCCGAGGTCTGGTTTATCAAAGCCCATGCCGAGCGCGCTGGTAGCAACGAGGGCTTTCACGCGGTTTTCTTTCAGTGCGGCTTCGAGTTCTTGACGCTCGTCGGCATCGGTGCGTCCGGTGTAGGCGGCGACGTTGTACCCGGCATCGCGAAGGGCTGCGGCGGTGTCTTCGGCGGCAGAGACGGTGAGCGAGTAGATAATGCCAGAGCCGTTGAAAGAGCCCAGGTGCGTGAGTAACCAGCCTAGACGCTGGGTAGAATCAGGTAAGTTCAGCACGCCCAGTCGTAGAGAATCACGGGTGAGCGGGCCACGCAGAATGAAAACGTCGGAGGCGAGGTGAGACTCCCCCGATTGCTCAGGCTGAGTCGGTTGCATGCCTTGCCCCGGCGAAGGCTCACCGGCAGGCGTCCCTGAGTTCGCGCCTAACTGTTCGGCGACGTCCTGCACCACGCGCTCGTTCGCGGTTGCGGTGGTCGCAAGAATAGGCACGCCTGCGGGCAGTTGAGCAATCAGCGTGCGAATACGCCGGTAGTCGGGGCGGAAGTCGTGCCCCCAGTCAGAGATGCAGTGCGCCTCATCGATTACGAGCATGCCCAGGTTAGGGAGGATGCGCGGCAGCCAGTTCTCGCGGAAGGCAGGGTTGTTCAGGCGCTCGGGGCCGATGAGTAGAACGTCCAGCTCGTTCGCTGCGATTTGAGCGGCAATCGAATCCCACTCTGTCACGTTGGATGAATTCACCATTGCGGCGCGCACACCGGCGCGGGCGGCAGCGTCCACCTGATCACGCATGAGAGCGAGTAGGGGCGAGACAATCAGCGTCACGCCGCTACCTGCCTGGCGCATCAGAAGGGCTGAGAGAAAGTACACCGCCGACTTGCCCCAGCCCGTGCGTTGAATAACGAGTGCGCGGCGGCGGTGCGCCACGAGTGCCTCGATAGCCTCGAACTGTCCAGGATGAAAGTGCGCGCCGGGATTGCCGGTGAGTTTGTGCAACAGCTCAAGGGCTGATGCGTGCAGGTGGCTGGCGGGCTCGGTGCCGGGTGCTGAAGTCATGTCTCTAGCATGGCATATCTGCGCGCTAGGTACGTGAGGGGTGACAGACTACAAAAGCTTATTCCCTGAGCGTGCTCATCGTCTCAACCCACGATTTGCCCCCGTTAACTAGACTGGATGGTATGCCCGTAACCAATTCCATTCCGCTGAACGCTGGCAAAATGCAGTGGCTTGCCCTTGCTGTGTTGATGTTGCCTGTCCTATTGATTTCTGTTGACAACACCGTGTTGAGTTTCGCGCTGCCCGAGATCTCTCGCGTCATGCGCCCCACCGGCACTCAGCTTTTGTGGATGGTTGATCTGTACCCGCTGGTGCTGGCGGCTCTACTGGTTCCCATGGGTTCGCTGGGCGATAAGATCGGACGCCGTCGACTGCTCTTGATTGGTTGCACGGGTTTTGGTGTGGTCTCTGCTCTGGCGGGATTCGCGCCGAGTGCTAGCTGGTTGATTGCCGCTCGCGGTACGCTGGGCTTTTTTGGTGCTATGCTCATGCCCTCAACGCTGGCGCTTATTCGCAATATCTTTCTCAACCCCAATCAGCGACGCGTGGCGTTGGCCATCTGGGCGTCAGGCTTTTCTGCCGGTGCTGTCATCGGCCCGATTATGGGCGGGTTTTTGTTGGAGCATTTTTGGTGGGGCTCTATCTTTTTGATTGCCACGCTCATTCTTGCGCCGGCGCTTATTTGCCTGCCGATGCTCGTGCCTGAATCGTATAACCGCACTGGTGGGCGCATTGACGTTCCTAGCATCCTGCTGATTATGACGGCTATGTTCGGCATTATTTATGCGCTGAAGATTGGCGCTACTGAGGGGCTGGGGCACCTCAGTATTTACGTGGCGCTGGTGGCCGGCCTGGTCACCGGGGTTTTGTTTGTGCGCAGGCAGAACCGCCTTGAGCACCCCATGCTGGATATGACGCTCTTCCACAGTCGCGTCTTTACCGGTGGCCTGCTGAGTAACCTCATCACAATGACGAGCTTTACAGGCTTTATGATTTTCTACTCGCAGTATGTGCAGCTGGTAGTGGGACTCTCGCCAATTACCGCTGGTTTATCGATGCTGCCCGCAGTTATTTGCACTATCATTTCTGGGCTGCTGGTGGTGCGAGTAGCTAAGTTTGTTCGTCCCGGGTTAGCGGTTGCTCTGGCTCTAGCACTCAACGTTTTGGGCTACGCGCTGATTTCGTTCGGTGGCTTTACCGGCGCGTCCTTTGCCCTGTTTATGGCTGGCTTTATGATGCTCGGCGTGGGCAACGGCGCCGCGCAAACCCTCGCGAACGACGCGATTATTGGCGGCGTTGATATCAGCAAGGCGGGCGCGGCATCCGCGGTGTCTGAAACCGCGTATGAGCTGGGTAGTGTTCTGGGCGCCGCTCTGCTGGGCACGGTGCTAACTGCTGTTTTCCGTGCTCAGATTGTTGTGCCGCCGGGCGTTTCTGGTGAGGACGCGAATGTTGCGGGTGAGACGCTGGGCGGTGCGTTGGATGTCGCCACCCGCTACTCGGGTGATACCGCTACTGCTCTAGTGGACAGTGCGCAGCAGGCGTTCTCGTCGGGTGTTGGTTTCTCGTCAGCAGTTGCAGTGTTACTGTGTGCAACGGGTGTGGTCACCGCTTTGACGCTCCTCAAGAGCCTGCCCAAAGCGTCCTAGCCTGACCTTCATCGTTAACTTGTCTATCAGGGCACGTGAAGGAAGCCACTAGCCCGTATTAAGCAAAAACATAGGGTTTCGCTTTATCATTTGTGAAGGTGCACCGCTGTGCATCGCACACCGACGGTGGCTCAAGCGTTGCCCGAACGAACTGGATACGAGGATATGAACATCTTGATGGCGCATGCGGTAGATCTACATGCTCACTTGCCTGTCGCCCTGCTGGGCATGAACATCGAAGAAATTCTCATCAATGCTGGCCCCTGGGTTTTGGGCTTGGTGGCGTTGATGGTGTTCATCGAATCCGGTGTTCTCTTTCCTTTCTTGCCCGGTGACTCCCTGCTGTTCACCACCGGCCTGCTGCACCAGCAGCTGAATCTCAACGTGTTTGTGATGCTTCTGGTGTTCAGCCTCGCAGCTATTCTGGGCGATCAGGTAGGCTACTGGCTGGGTCGCACCTTTGGGCGCCGTCTGTTCAAGGAAGACGCGAAAGTTTTGAGCTACGCAAACCTTGATAAGGCGAATATCTTCTTCAACAAGTACGGTGGCAAAGCCCTGATTCTGGCGCGTTTTGTGCCGGTTGTGCGCACCTTCGTGCCACTGGCTGCGGGCATCGCTAACTACCGCTATTCAAAGTTTGCAACCTGGAATATCACCGGCGCAATACTGTGGGTATTCTTGATGACTCTCGGCGGCGTCTTCTTGGGTGGCATCGACATCATCAAGAACAACGTTGAAGCCATCGCGCTGATCATCGTGTTCGTATCGCTCATCCCGATTGTTATCGAGGTTCTGCGCGAGCGCGCAAAGAACAAGCGCAACGCATAAGTTTTTATACAAAACCGGCGACGCTCTTTGAAGAGGGCGTCGCCAGTTTTTTTGTTTAAGGTGTGTTAAGGATGCGGGTTACTCGCATGCGCCCGGTAGCGCTTATTGCCCGCGTGCGTCGAAGAATTTTTCGATCTCTGCGCGGATAAAGGCATAGAGGCTTATTCATAAGGGGCAAACCCACCCCACCAAGAGACAACGACCCCACCAGTGGCAAAATAAGAGGATTAAATCACCAGAAATAACCTCAAGCCATACCGGAAAGACCGTTGCCCAACCAGCGTATAACCGGGCTGAACAGCGAACAATTCGCCACACTGCTCACCGCCCTAAAAAACCACCTCACTTGGAATAAACCAGCCGAAAAACCACACAAACTCACCCTGACTCAAGCACTCAAAATGACGCTAATCTACCATCGGCACAACGTCACCGAAGAACTGCTTGCAAGCATCTTCAGCGTATCCCAGCCAACAGTTTCCAGAACCATCACCAGCATTGAAAAAGCACTTGAGAAAGCCCTCAGACCGCTAGAACAGTCTATAGAAAACAGCCTGAAAATCCCTGGTTCACTGGTTATCGACGGCACCCTAATTCCCACCTGGAACTGGCGCTCACTAGGTGCAACAAACTTCTCAGGAAAACACAAACGTACCGGGGTTAACCACCAAGTCATCTGCACCCTGGACGGGAAACTGCTGGCCATCACTGACCCGGTGCCCGGGGCTAGGCATGATGCTTATGCCTTCAAACATCATGACCTGCAGAAGTATCTTGATGAGAGCACTTTAGCTGATAAGGGTTATATCGGGTTGGGGCTGGCCAGCCCGGGACGGCGTAGTAAGACCCGTAGGATAGCTGCGGATATGAAGGCGGTAAACAGGTTCATTAATTCACGCAGGGCGGTGGTGGAGCGGGTGATTGCTCAGGTGAAGACCTGGCGTATTTTGCATACGGGGTTCAGTCGTCCGCTGGGCTCGTATTCGCGGGTGTTTTCTTCTGGTGCGGGGGTTGGTGTTTTATGCTGCTGGGGGGGGACTTTTGAATAAGCTTCAAGAGCAAAAGGTCTACATTGAGATAATCTGAGAATTAATTAATTCTCACGTCGGCAAAGTTTCACACTCTCACCTTTTCAGCAACCTTTATGAACAAAGGCTCGTTTGGGGATGTATTTATATAAAAGAGAGATTCGTCTTTCTTATCCATGACACCACCCCAGGAAACTACCCCTTCATAGTCTTTGAGCACTTCCTCAAGTATCTGAATTTCATATGCAAAGCAAGAATCGAGAGGCATAGAGGGTCTAATTTGGAGTGCAGTACCAGATGATAAATTAGAATAAGGGGTTTGAATTGCAGCCTCGGTCACATCTTTCCATCCCGAAATTTCCCCAGATCTAATATCTTTCACACGATAATGCATTTGACGAACCAAATCCGAAAGAACGATATTCACATCCCAGATTCTCATCTCACAACTGGAACTAATCCCGGAAATATCACATTTTTCAACTGTAGAAACATCATCAGCTGGATTATGTATCGGCCACCCATTGAGTGAATACCCGTAAACTTCTTGGTTCAACTCACTTGCTAGAGCAGTTGGCTGAGAAGAAACAACTGGGCATATTGCAATAGCCAATGAACCCGTAATAAATTGTCTACGATCTAAATACTTGATAAATGCTTACAACACCTTTGAAAATAAGGAAAATTGAGGGAGTTAGAAATATTATATAAGCTAGTAATTTTAAAAATAGCTTACGATGTATTTTATAAATCTTTCTGTTGGTGATATAAAAAATGCTCACCGATAGTAAAAGAGTAGGTAAAAAAAATACGAAGACATATAAAACAGGATTCTCCAACCTCTCAGATACATAGTAACCACTCATAGGGCCTATATATTCTATATAATATTGCACTAGTATAAAAGATGGAATAATTAGTAATAAACTGGAAGCTATATTTCCTAGCAACCAGCCTAAAGCACATCTTATTTTCATTGCGAATCGTCCTCGGCAAAGAGCGTTATAATTTTCCAGAACATCATAAACACCTTTTACTTCCCTGGAGTATAGAGGACAGTAAACAGTTACTTGATGTCCTGCCTGTTGCCAGCGAGAGACCATCGCTGACCATCGACGCTGAGGTGCACCGATTTCAGGCTCATAATAATGCGTGAGTACAAGTATTTTCATGGTGTGTGCGTGGTGGAAAGTAGCGAGCTGGGGGTATGTGTTTATTTCCACTCTGTAGCCAGAGTACCGTACTCATGTGGGCCGTTTAGCAATCATTACTTAGTATTCCGTCATAACATTTCAATATTGAACACAAAAACGCCGATGGAAGCCTTTTTAGGCTCCCATCGGCGTTGTTACTTTGCTAAAAGTCCTAGCTATTCGGGAGATTTCTCATTTTTGAAGAGCTCATTTTTCCCATCGGACAAACGCTGTTCATGTTCACTGTTTAAGTGAGCAGAATGCTCGTTTGCCTCTCGAGAAACTCGACTAGTACCTTGCGACGAAGACTGCTGAGCACTCTGCGAGTCGATCTGCCCACCAAACGGAGAAGCACCCGGCGCCGAGTATCCGTAGTTCCCCTGCACGTGATTGCCACCCTGCTGATAGCCGGCGCCATACGTCGGCGTCGAACCCTGCTGGTAAGCCGCATAACCCTGCGCAGAAAAATCATGGTAACCCGCACCGTATCCCACGGGCGCACCGTTCTGCACCGACGCATCGTTGTACGCATACTGATGCGACGCGCGAAGATGCGCCATCTTACGCTCACGCATCTCACGGTAAAAACGGCTACTCGGGCGCAATGACAGCAAAACAATCACAAAAATGTACAGCACCAGCGAAAGCACCGTCATCATAATCGCAACGGGGTGCACCATCAGCGCCTTAGAATCCTCAAGCTGCTGACGCGTTGCAGAATCAATCTCAGACCACCCAGACATGCTGTCAATGAAAGACATCAACAGGGGCAAAGCGATCAACGAAACAGCATGGCTCAACACCGACAGCGACGATAGCACAATCGCAAGAATACGCGCCCACTGGTGACCAGCTTTCACAAAGAAAGCCACCACAAAGAACGTCGCAGTCATCACCAGCGCGATAATGATTGTAAAGACCGTGGTGAATGTGCCCATAGCACCGGACATCTCAGGATCAATGCCCTCAACCGACGTAGCCGACTGAGGAAGCGCAAACAGCGAGAACACCTGGTTAGCCAGGTAAATAGCACCCAGCACGCAGATAGTAATAAACGCCGCGCGCACGGTACGCGGCACCACCGGCTTATCAGTCTCAGACGCATCCGCAGACTGACCGAAATACTGCGGCGGTTGATAAGAATTCGACGTATGGTTCTCCGTCATAGTGCACCTCTTTGTGAGTGATCGAGCATCTTAGACACCACTGTACTTGCTCACAGAGTAATGGCGAAGGGTTTATATGATTCCCACCCAAGATATAGTCCACGAGGACGAGGCCGCCTACGCGAAACAGACACAAAAATGCCGGGCAGTCTTACCACCACCCGGCATTTTCTTCTTACGCCTGATCTTCAAAAATTCCGCGTGAACGATCCTTCACCACGGTCGCACCATTGAACACCTTTCCCGACATACTCACATATACACCCGGGTCTAACAGGTTAAGAGCCGCAACCGCCGCGCCCACATTGAAACCCGCATCAGACTTACGCATAGACGCCGGCTGCATAGCACCCGTCAGCACCACAGTTTTATTACCCAAAGACGCGTGCTCCAACAGGTAACGGGCAGTCTCAGGCATGGTGTCAGTACCGTGGGTAATAATAATGTGCTCATTATCGGTAGCATCCAGCGCCTTCACCAACTGAGCACGATCAGCATCAGTCATATCAAAGCTGTCAACCGCCAAAACCTCAGTAACCTCAAACTCAACATCGGTCAGCACATAGCTCAGCAACTCGCGCACCGAAGGCTCACCAATTTCAAGCTCACCAGCAACGGAATACACCTTATCGATAGTGCCGCCAGTCGTCAGAATAGAGATGTTGTCAGCGTTCTTAATAGTCACTACAACGCCCCGCCTTTCAATAGTTTCTTCAGCACAAGAGTACAGCGTAGACAGCACCTAAGCCCCAGATCACCGGTTCAGCAAAGGGCCGGGCTGCCCAGGTTATTCCTTATCGCGGAACAAATCAGCGATGCGGCGCACCTCATCATCACTCACGTTCAACCCCAGTTGCTGAATCTTCCGCGCAGCCTGTAGCGCACTCACCTCACGATGCTCAGTCTGCTGCCCCTCGCGTCGTACCGTCACCGGCTGCTCAGTCACCGTGAGATGATGATCCCCAAAATGACGCATATACATCAGATGGTTCTTAAAGACGGACGCCGGGTCAGCCGACAACAAGAAGTGACCGGTACGCGCATCCTCTGGACGGAAAGGAGCCATATCAACAATATGCTCGACCTCGCCCTTACGAGTAAGCGACCAGATCTCCGTGGAACCATCCACCCCCTGCTCAAGAGTGAAAGTCTGCCCAACAGAGACGCCGGTGGCGCCGTCCCTCAACTCAACAGGCTCATAGATGCTGAAACCAAAACCCGGATCGCACAGGTAATCAGTGCCATCTACCGTAACTACCACGCTCATATGAGTACGCGAAAGATTCAACGACTTCACACGCCCAAGATGACGACGCACCTCAAAACCCAGATACTCAGTGGCAGCCGCAAAAATCTGAGCATGCTCAAAACAATAACCACCACGATTCTTATTCATCAGCTGATCCTGCGCAGTCGAAGGATTAATCCCCGGATGCATCTCAAGAACCACATCAACATTCGTGAACGGAAAAGTCTCAACGTGCGCACGATGCAACTGCGCCAACAGCTCATAACTCGCCGGTGCCGGCTCAACACTCAACGCCCGCAAATACGCGGGAATATCAAAATCTTCCGTATACCAGGAGCTGGTGTTATGCAATTTACTGGTCAGTCTAAACACAATAATGCCTTTCAACCTGAGGACAGGTTTGTCGGTGCCACCCTACGCCGCAGACCTTCAGGCAAGCTGAGCATACACACCAAAACAGGGCTCATTATCGGCATTCAACGGGCGAGACTTCGCCAGCGACTTCAGGACGCGCGCATCCTTCTTACCGGTTTCTGGGTTGGCATCAATCACGGCACAACGGGGAATCGGCGCGCCCACACGAATACTGTACCGCTCAGCCAAACTGCCACCCACCAGCCCATACTCAGAAGCACGAGCGGACGCATCAACAAGACTAAAGACCTGGCCAGCCCACGTTTCTTCAACATAGGGCTCATCAGTTTCTACTAACAGCGCCGAACGAAAACGCGCGTATTCGCGCACAAGGTCACGCCCAGCATCCTTACTTGCAGCCTTCAACGAGGCGGTGCCCACCAGCGACAGCGGCTCACTATAAACAACGTTGCGGGTCGCCTGCGCCAGTTGCACCGGCTTACGCAGGTAATACGTAAAGACCTCAGACAAGGGACCGGAGATAAGATCAACATCCTCTGGTCTACCCCAGTACTCACACGTCAGGCGCTCACCCGTGAGGGTTAGCGGCGAGCTGTACTGCTTACCGTCAGGGAAGGTCACGCGCAGATTCTCACCGTCGAGTTCACTACGCACGGCCATGAGCGACTGGTGTTGAACGGTGCGCAGAACCTGCCGCTTGGTGGCATCGACCAGGCACAAGCGTCGGTCATTCTCAACGCCTGTTGAGGTAAGCCGGACGCCCGCGCGCGGCTCGTGGCGAGTGCCCTTTAGGAGTGCGAACCCCGCAGAGAGCACGTTGAGGGTTTGCGGCGTCGTTGCCTTGTGTATCTCGTTCATGGTTTCAGTCTAGGGTCTTCACCGGGCAAACCCCTAGCGTTTCGCTCATCCGCTGGCACTTTGACACTTTGCCGTGAGCGGAACGCCAGGGTTGCCGGATGCGAGGACGCGCCGCCGCGTCCTCCCGCACCCGCCACGCCGTCCGCGCAACAAAAAATCCCGCCCCGGCAAAAGCCAGAAGCGGGATTGTTTGTGCGCCCTGTGGGGCTCGAACCCACGACCCACGGATTAAAAGTCCGATGCTCTACCAACTGAGCTAAAGGCGCATCCACTGAAACTTAGTCCAGCGGATTCAACTATACACAATCGTCCCCCACAATTCAAAAGCACGACGCAGGGCGGGTGGTTTGTCTCAGCGCGATTAAGGTTCCCTCGCGCGCCCGCGAGTTTTACACTGGTAAGCATGCCTTCTGACCTACCTCGTCATCACAAGCCTATTAAGTTCGCTCCCGCCAAAATCCAAAACCGTGTGGGCGGTGAAGACCCCGCGGTGCTCTCTCAGGCGGCGCATGAGTCAGCGCAAGCTATCCTCGGACGCGGCCGCGCCAACACCGACCCTGCAGTCACGGCGCGTCTGGTGGAGTTCACCGATCACTACGGGCTAGAAGCTATCGCTGAAATGTGGTCGCACTCGGCGGGTGTTTCCCTCCCCGGTTCCCTGTGGCGTATGTACGCACTGCGCGATACCATCCGCAAAAATCCTGAGCGCATCAGCTACTTCTACGGGCTGGGCATGGAGTCTGACCAGGTTTCCCGCATCGTTGCCGGTGTGGCAGATCCACCCACCGAAAGCGAAATTATCGCCACCGTTAACGCCATTTTGACGGGCGCGTACACCGGCGAATTCGATATCGCGCTCGAACGCTTTGCAGCTTTCTGCCGCGTCGTAGCTCTCGGGCAGGACGCTGTTGCCCACTCCGTGCAGTTCGGTCAGCTAGAAACCTCGGTGCAGCATCCCAAAAATGAACCGTCGGCAGAGGTACGACGCGAGGGCGCGCGTCGGGCACACGAGCTCCGCGCAGGAGCACAACGACTCACCACCATCGCGCAGGAGCTAGAAGCATCCGCCGAAAAATGGCGAGAGGGAACCCTGGACTAACCGCACTAAAAAGTGGCGTTCATTCTCACACCGGTACAGCGGGTTCTGCGTTTGACAGCTTCACCAAAAACTACAAAACTGGTTAACAGGTGTCGGGCTGCTAATAGGTAGCCCCGGGCTCCATTTTTTAGCCGCTACGAGCGGCCTTCCGCCGAGAGGCGCTCCCAGTCCGACACCGTTAGCTTTCTCTAAAACCCCACTCGAATTTCGGGTGGGGTTTTGTTGTCCCCACATCATCGCCGGTGAAGAGCACCCAAAAACCGGGGTTGTTAACCTCTATGGGCTATCGTAAAGACGAACCCACACCAATTGTTGATCAATCTAGAGGAAAGTTCATGCTTCAGCGCCTTTTTCCGCAGCAAAACACCGCGCTCTCTGCACTGGCAGAGCTCGCCAAAATGGTGGCGGATGCTGCGGCGCTTTTGTCAGAGATGATGGGTTCTACCCCGGATCAGTATTCAGAGCTCTTTGACCGCATGCTCGATCAAGAGACTCAGACCGGGCACAAATTTTTTGAGACGATGACTGCCACACGTAGCTCGTTCGCCACCCCTATTCCGCGCGAAGACATGTACAACCTTGCCTTGCACCTCAACACCGCTGTTGAGCACCTCACCAGCGCGGCGCACATCCTATATCTACACAAAATTGACCGTTTCACGCAACACGCCACCACCATGCTCGACATCATCCAGCGTGAATCTGTGATGACCGCCGCAATCATTCCACGCATGGGCGAGCTTCACGGCCTCGACGAATACTGGATCGACATGCTGCGCATCTCCAAGCAAGCAATCCGAACAGCTGAAGTCTACGACGCTGAAATCGTGGACTCATACAAACGCGACCGCTACCAAAAAACCACAAAATTCATTGACGAGCTTGTCGCATCCTCAAACTCTATGCGTGATGTCTCAACAGAAATTGGGCGCATCATCGTTCAGGAGTCCTAAGTGGTTCTAGGTCTCTTCATCAGCGTACTGGTGCTGACCGCTGGCTACCTTTTCGTTATTGGTTTTCACGACGCGCCCAACGCCCTCGCTGTAGCTGTGCGATCACGTGCGCTCACCGCTAAACGGGCGGTTACTATCAGCGCAATCTTCAACTTTATCGGCGTCCTGCTCTCGGGTTTTGCGCTCATAGGTTACACCGCGCACTGGGTCTCAGTGCCGGTTGGCCCCACGGGGTTAGCGACGCTTGCCACCTCACTTTTAGCCGCAATTCTCTGGAACCTACTGACCTGGTGGCTGCGGATGCCGTCATCGTCAACCCACGCGCTATTGGGCGGGTTAATGGGCGCTGTCTGGGCGGCTGGAGCAGTCGGTCTAGAATCCGGCGGCAACTTCGCGCCCTCATTCTGGACGACTGTAGCCCTCCCCCTGTTGGTGAGCCCCATCGTCGTTTTTCTGATGGCCTGGCTACTCGTTTTTCCCTGCTACGCCCTAATTCGACGCGCCTACCCGCGCACCGTCAACAACATCTCACGCAACGTGCTTTCGCTCTCCAACTCAGCGATATCACTGGGACACGGCATAGAGGTCGGCCAAAAAATCTCAGTCCTGGTAGTACTCGCATACGCAAGCGCACAAATGACGCTCAGCTCCGGGACTCTTTCCATCGCTTTCATCGGGATGGGCGCTATCCTTGCAGCGGGCACACTCCTTGGCGGCTGGCGCATCGGTAGGACGTTTGCCGAACGCATGGTGCGCATCGACCCGTTCCGCGGAGCAATCGCACAAATCGTGACCGCCGGAGTCATGCTCTTCGGCGGGCTGGCACTCAACGCGCCGCTCTCGTCATCGCACGTAGCAGCATCCTCAGTACTCGGCGCAGGCGTCAACCAGCGATTCAGCGCCGTCAGCACACCCATCGTGCGCCAAGTACTCTGGACCTGGATCTTCACCGTCCCCGCGTCATTCTGCCTAGCGGCAATCTTCTTCCTCGCGCTGTCGCCGGTGCTGTAAGCACACTCTTTAATCGCGAGGAGCTAGCCGTGGCGGATGCGAGCTAGCGAGCATGCAAAGAGCTACGGCTAGAAAGCCCACCGACCACCCCGCCCCGCCGCATTAACAACGGAAAGAATCCTAATACGCGAGAGGGGAGGGATGTACCGTTTTTCACCTGAAAAACGGTACATCCCTCCCCTCTCGCGGTATGAGCTGCGTTCGAAGCTAAGGGGCTCCCGCTTTGTTTAGCCAAAACGTCCTGAAACGTAGTCTTCCGTCGCCTTCTCACTCGGATTATTAAAAATCTCCTGCGTCGGCGCATACTCAATCAACTTACCCGGCTTACCCGTACCCGCAATATTGAAAAACGCCGTCTTATCAGAAACACGAGCCGCCTGCTGCATATTGTGCGTCACAATCACGACAGTAAACTCCTCCTTCAACTCGTTAATCAAATCCTCAACCGCCAGCGTAGAAATCGGGTCAAGCGCCGAACACGGCTCATCCATCAAAATAACCTCAGGCTTCACCGCAATAGTGCGCGCGATGCACAGACGCTGCTGCTGACCACCCGAAAGACCAGCACCAGGCTTATCCAAGCGGTCCTTCACCTCGTTCCACAGGTTAGCGCCGCGCAAAGACTTCTCCACCAAATCATCAGCATCAGTACGAGAAATCTTCTTATTATTCAGCTTCACGCCCGCCAACACATTCTCGCGAATAGACATGGTCGGGAAGGGGTTCGGACGCTGGAACACCATGCCCACATGGGTTCGCACAGCAACAGGGTCAACACCCTTACCGTAGAGATCCTCACCGTCCAACAGAACCTTGCCTTCAACGCGAGCGCCCGGCAGAACCTCGTGCATACGGTTGAGAGTGCGCAAGAAGGTTGACTTACCGCAGCCTGATGGGCCAATGAAAGCGGTAACGGAGCGCGGTTCAATCGCCATGTTGATGTTCTCTACTGCGAGGAAGTCGCCGTAGTAGACGTTCAGGTTTTCTACATCGATGCGCTTTGACACGTGAATTTTTCCTTAGGTGGTGTGGGGCCGATGAGGCCCTGTGAAAAGTTTTTGGTGTAGTCGGTCTGGGAGGTTTAGCGTCCGGTCTTGGGCGCGAATATCTTTGCGACTACTCGTGCGATGAGGTTGAGCAGCATGACAATCACAATGAGGACGAGTGCTGCTGCCCATGCGCGGGTTTCTGAAACCGCGGCTGCCGTGGGTGAGGTCGGCGTCATGATCTGGTAGTAGATGTAGGTGGGCAGGGTTGCCATCCATCCGCTGAATGCGTTCCAGTTGATGGCGGTTGCAAAGCCTGCGGTGACCAGGATGGGCGCGGTTTCACCGATGACGCGGGCGATTGCCAGTGTGACACCGGATGCGATACCCGAGATCGCGGTGGGGATGACGACCTTGGTGATGGTGCGCCATTTACGAACACCTAATGCGTAGGATGCTTCGCGCAGCTCGTTAGGCACGATGCGCAGCATTTCTTCTGCGTTGCGAACCACAGTGGGAATCATGAGAACGGACAGCGCAACGGCTGCCACAAAACCCATGCGCATTGAGGGGTCTTTGAATGCCCAGGCGAAGAAGGACGCTGCGAACAGGCCGGCAACGATGGAGGGGATGCCCGTCATGACGTCCACGAAGAAGGTGATGGCGCGGGAGAGGATTCCGCCGCGTCCGTATTCAACCAGGTAGATTGCGGTGAGCAGTCCAACGGGTACGGAGATCAGGGTTGCGAGGATAGTGGTTTCGAGCGTACCGATGATCGCGTGGTAGATACCGCCGAGGATGGGTTCGGTACCCTTAGCTGCGGCGTTATCGTGGACGCCGGTCACACCGTTCATGGAGGTCAGGAGCAGGTTTCCGGAGAGCCCCGGAACGCCTTTTGCAATGACCACGTACAGCACTGATACCAGCGGGATTAGAGCCAGCAGGAACGAGCCGTAGACGAGAAAGCGGGCGAATGCGTCCTTGCCTTTGCGGGAGCCTTCGATCATGCCGATAACGATAGGGCCTGCGATCACAAAGAGTAGGAAGGCGAAGATTGCCCAGAGTCCCACCGAGAATCCGATGAGGGCGGCAATCGCTGCACCGAGAATGACGGCTACTAACGCGATGACAGGAACCAGCCATTTGGGGGTCTGCCCTGACGTCAGGCGAGAGGGGCGAGTAGCAACTACGCTCATGGTTTATTCGACTCCTGTGTTGTAGCGGCTCACGATAAAGCGTGCCAGAACATTCACCAGCAAGGTAATGACGAACAGTACCAAACCAGCGGCGATGAGCTCTGACATACGGATTCCGTATGCTTCGGGGAAGTTCAGCGCGATTTCGGATGCGACGGTCTGGTTACCTGACTGAATCAGTGACGGGTTGAACGGGCCACCTGCCAGGACCAGGGTGACTGCCATGGTTTCGCCCAGTGCTCGACCGAGTGCGAGCATGACCGATGAGATGATGCCTGCGCGAGCGAAGGGAAAGACCGTCATGCGGATCATTTCCCAGCGGGTAGCGCCCAGTCCGAGTGCTGCTTCTTCTTGGAGCTTGGGGGTCTGCAAGAAAATCTCGCGGCACATTGCGGTGATAATCGGCAGAATCATGATCGCAAGCACGATGCCTGCGGTGAGAATGGTTTTACCTGTTTGCGATGCGGGGCCCTCGAAGATCGGCAGAAAACCGAAGTGCTTGCCTAACCAGTTGTAGAAGGGCACCACATGCGGTGCTAGAACTGAGGCACCCCACGCACCGAAAATAACGGAGGGAATTGCTGCCAATAGGTCAATCACGTAGCCCACGGGCTTAGCGAACTTTGCCGGCGCATAATGCGAGATAAACAGTGCCACGCCAATACCAACAGGGGTTGCGAGCAAAAGCGCAATAGTCGCAGCAATCAGCGTGCCTACTACAAGCGGCCAGATGTAGGACGCGAAGCCCTTTCCGCCGGTCAGTTCAGTGGGGTCAGCCGCGAAAGTATCTGATGCCATTGCAACCAAGAAAATCGCAACCGCCGCAAGAACCACCAGAATAAGGACGCCCGCTGCCAGGGAGATTCCCGAGAAAATCTTGTCTGTTGCGGGGCTTCCGTGACCGCTGGTGTTCGCTAGAGCAGTCGTTGTGGCGCGAGTTGAACCGGGCCCGGTGGACTGTTCTGAGGTAATAGACATGTTTTAGCTGCCGCCTCTTATGGTTGTGTACAGGTATTCAAAATAGTGGTTTCGTAGGGAATGCGGTCGCCTACCGTGAACGGGTAGCCGACCGCATTATCTACGGGTCAAGTATTATTTCTTGACGGTAATTGAGTCGTATGCCTTAGTTGCTTCATCGCGCAAGGATGCGGTCAGGGGTGCTGAGGATGCTGCGTCGGCTGCGTCCTGCTGGCCCTTCTCGCTCACTACGTACTTACCGAATTCCTTGACCAAATCGACCTTTTCCTGTGAGTCGTAGCTGGAGCATACGATGTGATATGAAACCAGAACAATAGGGTATGAGTCTGAGGTCTCGGGGGTGCGGTTGAGGTCCAGTGACATGTCGTGCTCGTTCATTCCGCCTACACGTTCTGAACTTTCAACGGTCTTAGCTGCGGTCTCTGCTGAGAGCTCTGCGTATGAGCCGTCACCTGACTTGATCTTTGCCTTGCCCAAATCACCGGTTGCTGACGCGTCAGCGTAGGTGATTGCACCCTCGGTGGAGCTGGTAGTTGAAACAACACCGCTGGTACCCTTGTTAGCTTCTGCTGAGTAGTCGCCAGGCCAGTTGCCGTCCGGTTCCTTGTCCCATGCGCCGTTTGAAGCTGCCTTCAGGTACTCGGTGAAGTTCTCGGTGGTACCTGAGTCATCGGAGCGGTGCACCACGGTGATCTTAGTATCGGGCAACTCAACGCCTTCGTTCTGAGCCTTGATTGCCTCGTCGTTCCAGTTCTTGATCTCGCCCTTGAAGATCTTTGCGATGGTCTCGCCATCCAGGTTGAGATCCTTCACCCCGGGGATGTTGAACGCTACTGCAATAGGTGAGATGTAAACGGGAACGTCAATTGCGCCTTCGGGGCCACAGACCTCTTTAGACTTGGTGTATTCCTCTTCTTTGAGGTGTGCATCTGATCCTGCGAAGTCAGCTGCGCCAGCCAACAGAGCCTTACGTCCTGCGCCAGAGCCGTCAGGTGAGTACTGCATATTTGCGCCTGATGCTACAGAGGAGAAGCCTGACTGCCACGCAGTGATAGCTGCCTGCTGTGATGATGCACCAACGCCGGAGAGGGTACCTGACACTGATGAGTTACCAGAACCTGAGTTACCTTCACTGGAAGTGCCGGTTGCATTGTCGCTACCGCAACCGGTAAGTGCCAGTGCGCCTACTGCTGCCAATGCGCCCCAGCGCGCCATACCCAAAGCTTTCACGAAACTGTTTCCTTCGCTGTACAAAACTGTGCTTTTCCGCTTGTCGCGGTGTGTGCATGAAAAATGATGACTTCTTGCCACCTTCATGTTTGACTCTACGAGCGCAAGGTGACGCGACGGCTTTTAACGGGTAAACGAAGAGTTAACAGTGGGCTTAGTTCAAGCGAACAACCGGGCTCATATCACGGTTTTTCAACCTGAGAGAGTTTGAGTCAGGTATTTTGGGGACAAGCTAAAGGTTAAGAGAAACAACCTGTGCGCGTACCGTACAGGTCTTGCACGATGGCAATCACAACCACTCATCATCCCGTTTTTGAGGATACGCCGGTAGACTTAAAGATATGCCTGCCACCAGTTCTGAAACCATGAAACAACGCGTCCGTTACGAGCTACGCACCCGGTCAGCACGCGTCCATAAAGACTTCTTTCAGTCCCTCCAAATCGTGGTTTCTGTACTTGTGGCATATATAGTCTCGGAGAAGGTTCTGGGACATCATCAGCCCATCTTCGCGGCGACTGCAGCCATCGTCTCGCTGGGTTACGTACGCGGTTCAACGCACGCGCGCCGCATCTTAGAGGTCTCAGCCGGCGTTGTTCTGGGTATTATCATTGGCGATGTGCTGATGCTTCTGCTCGGACGCGGTATGTGGCAGGCAGCGCTAGTTCTCTTCATTTCTATTCAGGTCGCGCGCTTTTTAGATAAGGGCATTATATTCACCATTCAGATGGGCTTGCAGTCCACGCTGGTAGTTTTGCTACCGCCCAGCCCGGACGGCATTTTCTCCCGCAGTCTTGACGCCATCGTCGGTGGTTTGTGTGCCTTCTTGCTCATGTTCATCTTCCCAAAAGATCCGCGCAAGGAGCCGCGTCGTAACGCCCAGGTACTCATGAACGCGTTTGCCGACGTTTTCTTTTCGTCAGCGCGTGCCGTCAAGGAATACGACCATGACAAAGCGTGGCTTGCCCTTTCTGAATCACGACGGCTGCAGCCGCTCTACAACGCCTGTGAAGGGGATGTTGTCACGTCCATTGGCATGGCAAAGCTCTCTATTATCGGTAAGTCACCGCAGGCTGAGCTACAACAGCTCTCTGACAGGCTCTCATCCATCGACCTAGCGATCCGCAATACGCGCGTGCTTAACCGGCGTATGGCGTCCACTATTGAGCATGTGCAACTTTCTCAAACCGCCGTTGATTCGCTGTCTGAAGTTTTCGTCGATATTGGTAACGCCATTCAAAAACTGGGTGACGGACTTTCTGCCAAAGAACGCGAGATTCGCAAGCTCATGGTCAAAGAAGCGCAGAACGAGCTGAAGGAAATTGCGTCGGTCCTCGAACCCCACCTGTTGAAAGTCAAAACCATGGAGGGTGAGGCACTGGTGCTGATGACCCGTCCTCTGGTTGTTGACCTTCTAGAGGCAACCGGGTTGGGGCACGAAGAATCTGTAGATCTGTTGATTCCGCTCGGTGCATCCATTACAGAACATGCTCCGAAAACTAACGTGATGCCGGTGGTTGCTGCCGGTGGTGAACACGGGTCTGTCAGCATCGAAGAAGTCACCGAGCCCCGCTAAAGTTTTCCGCTCAGCCCTTCGCAAAACCCTCTTATATTGTCAGTCCTTGGGCTTATGGTTGTTCTATGACTCCTCGCGCAACAACTAAACGTTCTCGTTCTACCAACGCCTATAAGTGCACCGAGTGCGGCTGGACGACGGCTAAATGGGTAGGGCGCTGCGGCGAATGTCAGTCGTGGGGAACTATCGAAGAAGCAGGCGGTGCAGTTACCGCGAAAACAACGGTGGCTTCTAAGGTTCAGACCCCCGCAAAGCCTATCGCCGAGGTTGATTCCACGGTCGCGCGTTACCTGTCAACGGGCAACCCGGAGTTTGACCGCGTGCTCGGCGGTGGGCTGGTGCCCGGTGCCGTCATTCTTATGGCGGGTGAACCCGGCGTCGGTAAATCCACCCTTCTTCTAGATGTTGCTGCGACTTTTGCCCGCACAGCACACGAGGGACGCCACCACAACGTCCTCTACGTTACCGGCGAGGAATCTGCGGCACAGGTGAAACTACGTGCGGACCGCATTGGCGCTGTTGCGCAAACTCTCTACCTCACCAGCGAAACCGATCTGGGCACCGCGCTGGCGCATATCGAAGACGTCACTCCGTCCCTGCTGATTGTCGACTCTGTGCAGACGCTCGCGTCCACCGAAGTTGAAGGCAGCGCAGGCGGTGTAACTCAGGTGCGCGAGGTTGCCGCGTCCATTATTGCCGCCGCTAAAGCACGCAATATGTGCACCTTGCTCGTGGGTCACGTGACCAAAGAGGGCACCATCGCGGGCCCGCGTCTGCTTGAACACTTGGTAGATGTGGTCTGTCAGTTTGAGGGCGATAAACACTCAGCTATTCGTATGTTGCGCGCTATCAAAAACCGTTTTGGCCCCACCGATGAGGTCGGCTGCTTTGATATGCACGAAGACGGTATAGCCCCTGTCACCGACCCTTCAGGGCTCTTTGTCTCACGCACCGCGCACCCTGTCTCGGGCACCTGTGTAACAGTCACTATGGAAGGACGTCGCCCGCTACTGGCTGAGATTCAGGCCTTGCTTGACCAGTCGGCAACCCCGCAGCCACGACGCGCCACTTCTGGACTAGATTCTGCCCGCATCGCCATGTTGCTGGCTGTACTTCAAAAACGCGCGGGCTTTGGCGTGGGCAAACTCGACTGTTACATCTCAACCGTGGGCGGCGCAAAAATCTCAGAACCCGCTGTTGACCTCGCCGCTGTCATGGCGCTGGCATCTGCCGCCCAAGATAAGCCACTCCCCCGCAAGCTGGCAGTCTTTGGTGAGGTCGGTCTCGCAGGTGAAGTCCGCGCTGTACCAGGCATCCGCCAGCGCATTGCTGAGGTAGCCCGCCTAGGCTTTACACACGTTATTGTGCCAGCATCACCCGCCGGTGTAGGCGAAGTACCAGCCGGTGTTGCCGTACGCCAAGTAGCATCCTTGCAAGAGGCAATCGCGCTACTGTTTCCCAATCAGTAAGCCATGAATTTTATCTAGCGCACCTCACACATAGAATAGAGACGTGTTAACCGTTTACAGTGAGCAGTTGCTCAAAGCCATCGCCCGCATCGCGCCCGGAACAGAGCTGCGCGAAGGCCTCGAGCGCATCATGCGCGGACGCACCGGCGCTCTTATCGTGTTGGGCTCCGACAAAACGGTTTCTGCGCTGTCCTCAGGCGGCTTTGAAATCAACGCTGATTTCACGCCCACTAATCTGCGCGAGCTAGCCAAGATGGACGGCGCCATCGTCTGCGATAAAGACGTCAAAATGCTACTCAACGCTGGCGTGCAGCTCATGCCAGACGCATCATTGCCGACCAATGAGTCAGGCACGCGACACCGCACTGCCCACCGCGTCGCCCAGCAAACAGGTTTTCCCGTCATCGCTGTCAGTGCCTCAACCCAGATGATTTCTGTGTATGTGGACGGTCAGCGCTACACCATCGAAAACACCCAATCGCTGATGAGCCGCGCCAACCAGGCTATTCAGACGCTAGAGAGCTACATGAGCCGCCTTGAACAGGTACTCAGCAGTCTCTCATCCCTTGAAATCGAAGGCTCCGTGACGCTACGCGATGTCGTGTCAGCTGTTCAGCGCATGGAAATGGTGCGTCGCATCTCAATCGAAGCTGAGTACTACGTGCTTGAACTTGGCACCCACGGACGCTTGGTCGCACTTCAACTTGAAGAGTTGCGAAGCCATACCCTACCCGGGGCCGACGTCATCTTGCGCGACTACATGCCTGCGTCCGTCGACCAGGCAACTATTAGCGAATCCATTGCCGCCCTTGCCGCTCTCGAAGACAAAGACAGTATTGACCTCACGGAGATTGCCCGTGCCTGCGGTTTTGGAACGCTCGATATGGAAGACTCTTTATCTCCGCACGGCTACCGTCTGCTGGCGGGCATCAAGTCGATGCCGGGCGCTATTGCAGACCGCCTCGTTGCGCAGTTTGACGGGCTGCCCTCCCTCATGGCGGCGTCCATTGACGAGCTCCGCGCGGTAGACGGCATCGGTGAGCAGCGTGCACGCATCATTCGTGAGTCGCTCTCCCGCATGGCTGAATCATCACTGCTCGAACGATTTATGTAAGTATTCTTAGACATCAAAAGCGGGGCTTCCTTCTCTCAAGGAAGCCCCGCTTTTTACGGCTCTTCTAACGCTTAGCCACTGATGATGATGCGTGCCGGTTCTGAGGTCACGCCGTTGACGGTAGCGGTTGCCCAGTAGTAGCCGGGCTGAATGTCACGCAGGTTGTTGCAACCCAGTGAGTTCAGCTTACGGTCCCAGGTGAAAGCGGTCTGCCCAACCTGGCCGGGAGCCAGCTGTGCAACTGCGGCGGGTGAAACCTGGCAGGTTGCGGTGTTGTAGACCTGAGCTGAGCCAGAAGTAATGTTGATAACTACGTTCTGAGCATCTGCCGGAATATCGCAGGGGTTCTGCGAGGTGTTGGTGTAGGTCAGTGCCAATGAGGGGTTCTGGCCCTTACCGTATGAAGGCTGGCTTGCTGAAAGAACAACGTTCATGTTGCTTGCACCGCAGGCAAGAGGCTGAGCCTCGGTGGGAGTAGGTTCGGGAGTCTGAGTGGGCTCAGCTGACTCGCTAGGAGTAGCGCTGTCAGTTGCCTCAGGGGTATCGGTTGCTTCAGCTGATGCGGATGCTGAAGGATCAGCTGATTCACTCGCCGATGCTTCGTCGCTCGGTGACGCTGAATCGCTCGGATCAGCGGACTCACTGGCGTCTGCGGATGCGCTGTCACTTTCTGAAGGACGCGCGCTAAAACTATCGAACGGTTCTGAAGATTCTGAAGTTGACGCAGCTGAGCTTGCGTTGTCATCGTTTGATCCGCCGATCTTGCCAAATACCCAGGTCAGACCCCAGATAAGGAGCAAGATAGCAAGAAGAGCGATAAGGGCAGCAACTATACGGCGGCGGCGGTATACCTCAGATGATGGTTCCGCGGCTTCTGAGCCGTTGAATTCTTCGTAACCGTTTTCAGACATGTATATAGAGTACCGGTTTTTGGGTGTAAAACACTCTTTCAAAGCTTTACTTTGTTGTATCTGAAGAAAATGGTTTACAGTGTGGACGTGGTTACTTCTTCAGCGCTTTCAGCGCAGACTCTTTCGCAACTTCACGAACGCATCAATACCTGGTTTTTAGCTCATGCTCGCGATCTTCCGTGGCGCGCGGCTGATAGAACCGGTTGGCAGGTGATGGTCAGTGAGTTCATGTTGCAACAAACCCCGGTGGTGCGGGTTCTGCCTGTTTTTGAGGCGTGGATGGACCGTTGGCCGACTGCCGCTGATCTCGCGTCCGTTGATTCCGGTGAAGCTGTACGCGCGTGGGGGCGTTTGGGTTACCCGCGTCGTGCATTGCGCCTTCATGCCGCTGCGCAGGCGATTGTAGAGCGTCACGGCGGCGAAGTCCCTCAACATTATGATGAGTTGCTGGCCTTGCCCGGGGTCGGCTCATATACCGCAGCGGCTATTTCTGTGTTTGCTTTTGGCAAGCGAGCCACCGTTATTGATACCAATATCAGACGCGTGCATGCCCGTCTTATATCGGGTAAGGCGCTACCGAATAAGTCGCTGAACGCGGCAGAAACCCGACTAGCAGAAGAGCTCATGCCAGCTGATCTTGAGACCTCCGTAGTGTGGAATGCCGCCACTATGGAACTCGGTGCGCTCATCTGCACTGCTAAATCACCCAAGTGCGAAGCTTGTCCGGTACAGGATATGTGCGCGTGGGTTGCCGCAGGTAAGCCCGAGGCTGACTACGTTCCAACTGGTCAGTCATGGTACGGCACCGACCGCCAGTTACGCGGCGCTATGATGGCTGTTCTGCGGGCAGCGGTGGCGCCCATCCCCTATCAGATACTCAAACAGGCAGGACGCGTGGATATCGCTATACCCGAAGAGCTAGTACCCGCTGTGAAAAAGCTGGCTGCGCTGAACCCTGAGCCCGAGCAAATTGAGCGCTGTTACACTGGCTTACTCAAGGATGGTCTAGCGCATGAGGCAGACGGTTTCGTGACACTGTAGAAAATTTGTACCGCTAAAGGTCAATAATCATGCGCGTATTACCCAAAGTATTGGGTTTCACGCGAGCAAGCTCCAAGAACTCTGCGATACCTTCATCGGGCGAACGTAGCAACTCCGCAAAAATTTGAGGGTCAAGCTGGCTCTGATCCGACATCACTTGAAAGCCCATCCGCTCAAAGAAATTCACCTCAAAAGTCAGGCAGAACACCTGTTTGACGCGCAAAGTACGCGCACGGTGCAAGAGAGCATCAACGAGCATCCTGCCCAAGCCGCGTCCCCGATGAGAAGACCGCGCCGCAAGCGTTCGAACTTCAGCGATATCACGCCACATCACGTGCAAAGCACCGCAAGCAACCGTCTGACGCATACCGTCCTCTAACACCTCATCGACCACCAAAAACTCCTGGATGCTTTCGTAGTACGTAACGGTTTCTTTTGCAATCAGCACTTTCTGCTCCGCAAGCGGCGACACCAGCTCTTGAATAGCAGGCACATCATTAACGGTTGCGGGGCGCAAAATCAAATCAGTCACGTTCTCACTGTAGCCCGCACAATAAGAGCTGGTCACAGCCCCTGCGCAAGATGTCGGATGGTGGACGGTTTTTAGATAGTCCGAATTCCTAGGAAAAACACCTCGTACATTTTCTTGTAATTACTATTTGTTCTAGGATCTCTGTAATCGCGCAAAGCTGTAATCACAAATACCTCACGATTCCCAGGATCTGCAAGAATCTCGATGCAGCGTTCTAGCGCCACACCGGCAAAAAGAACAGCAAGTTTCCGTCCTGCACTATAGGCAGCTAAAAGTTCCGGATTCCCTTCACACTGTTCGATGACATCCTCGTCCTCCCATAACGGAGACTCCCACAGCTCCCCGGACTCATCCAAAATTTTGCAAGAAGCAACAAGTAGATGATGGAAGTCAGTGCAATCCGTCGGAAACGCACGTTCTCCCCACACAATAATTTTTAGACCCATCATGGCATAAATCTGCGGAATTTTTACGCTGGAATCACCAATTATGCAAAGCTCAGCAGAGTCATAAGCTTCTTGCAGCCCCCTGAGTTCCCAGTGGCTATCTCCATGCTCTAGATGACCACCTCTCGCAATAGGACCGAAGGGGATGATATCAACAGGAACCTCGCCCAATTTTCTACGTGTAATGACACCGCGAGGAGGCCCAAAACTGTCTAAAGCTCTTTCAAAATCAGCAAATTCTCGTGCCACAAACTAAGATCTAAGTCTTGCGTACCTCGAGGACTTTTTATACCAGCTCTTCTCAAATGAATATCGCGAACGTAGGAACCAATCATCATATATTCATGGTGTCCTAGTAGAGCATCGGCCTCTTTTATCTTGTCTTCAAGAAATGAAAATACATCTTCTCTACTGGAATTGTTGAAGGTCTTCATCATGGTTCCACATCTCTTGAGCAATCATCGCTTGGCGTTCATCTCCGTCTGTAAACTCATCAGCAAAAACTAGTAAAGACGGCACTAATGGTGAAGCTGGCAGGTAGTGCGGGTTCCAGAACCTCTCTGTGAGTACTACATTTCCATCTTCAGCTGGTCGCAGTTTAAGGAATCGGGTCACATCCTGCCACGGATACTCACTGTAAAACCGTGTTTCAACCGGACGGATACCAAAACCTTTACTCAGCATCGCAGCTTCACCGCCCAGCTGAGCGAATTTTTCCCACAGTTCAGGATTAGCAACGATTTCTTGGGGCTCAGCCCCCTCACATGTTCTGGTTTTCAGCTTTGGTTTTAAAATACTGGCGTACAGCTCCACCCACCGTTGAATAAGCTTTGGCTGTTTGGTCAGAAAACGCTTTCGCCCGTTTACTATCAGATATCCATCTCTTTCTAAATCCCTCAAGGCATTGGCTACAGCGCCAACAGAAGTACCAGAGGCATCCGCGATAGTTCTAATTGGGGCGTTGAGAAGGTCAGAATTCACAAGAATGATGAAAAGAACACGTAATCCGGTGGCAGTAAAAGCGCGCGATGTTTTAGTTTCTTCATCACGTGCTATAGGTATTTTCGGTAGCCCCTCGACCCTCAGATAGTAGCTCTCCCCCTCAATCCAAGCGTTACCCGCGTAGTCCATATAAAAATAATTACGCTCTCGCATCCATTCTCCAAGGTTTCGAGAAACATGAGGGAATAGAAAAATAACCGTTTCCGGGGAATGCATCATCAGAACATTACGTACCGACGCTTCGCCAGCAGGTGTCATAAGAATAGTGCGTTGCTGATTTTCACCAGGTATTTTGACCTGGTTATCGTTAACGTTCAGCCCATAGCCTTTAAAGAGTACTGACGTGTTCACATTTTTCATATGTTCATAATATGTGAACAAAGTATTTTTGTGAACACAGCCCGTCTTAACCCGCCCCAAAGTCGCTGATGGGCCGCTTCCAAGCGAGGGTATTTCTAGTAAGCACATTTTTAAACCGTGAGAGGGGAGGGATGGACCGTTTTTCTGGTGAAAAACGGTCCATCCCTCCCCTCTCGCGGAGACTCGCGGAGTCTGCCGCTATAAACGACTGATATTACAAGGTGTCGTTATCAGTACGCGGTTCTGACTGCGCGATGGACGCGTCGTTGTCATGACCAGCGTTCTCAGCATCTACACCGTGCTCAGCGGATGCATTTGCGATAGCTGACTCGGGCTCAGCAGGAGCGTCGTCCTGTGAATCATCAGAATCGTTAACCCATGCCTCAAGCTCATTAGCTTCCATCTCAGTCATCGGCTGTGATGAGAAGGTGAACTTAGCAAGATCGCCTTCGCCCTGGGTATCCACGGTAATCTTCTCGCCGGGCTTTACCTCGCCAAAGAGAATTTTTTCTGACAGGGCGTCCTCGATATTGCGCTGCATTTCGCGACGCAAAGGACGAGCACCCATAGAGGGATCGTAGCCCTTAGCAGCCATCAGAGCCTTCGCTGAGTTGGTGAGCTCAATGCTCATATCCTGCTCAGCAAGACGCTTAGCCAGGCGTCCAACAAAGAGGTCAACGATTTCGAGGATCTCGGTTTCGGTGAGCTGCGGGAAGACGATGATGTCATCAACGCGGTTGAGGAACTCGGGGCGGAAGTGCTCCTTCAGGTCCTCCATGACACGCAGCTGCATACGCTCGTATGAGCCATCAACATCACCAGTTGACTGGAAACCAACGGGAACCTTGCGAGCTAGGTCGCGTGAGCCGAGGTTGGTGGTCATGATGATAACAGTGTTCTTGAAGTCAACGACGCGACCCTGTGAGTCGGTGAGGCGTCCGTCTTCGAGAATCTGCAACAGTGAGTTGAACAGGTCAGCGTGAGCCTTTTCAACCTCATCGAACAGAACTACGGAGAAGGGCTTGCGGCGTACCTTCTCGGTGAGCTGGCCGCCCTCTTCGTAGCCGACGTATCCCGGAGGAGCACCGAACAGTCGTGAAACGGTGTGCTTCTCTTGGTACTCAGACATATCGAGAGTAATCAGAGCTGACTCATCGCCGAACAAGAATTCAGCCAGCGCCTTAGCAAGCTCAGTCTTACCAACGCCGGTGGGACCAGCGAAGATGAACGAGCCGCCGGGGCGGTTGGGGTCCTTCAGGCCAGCACGGGTACGACGGATGGAGCGTGACAGCGCCTTAATTGCGTTGTCCTGGCCAATGACGCGCTTGTGCAGCTCGTCTTCCATCTTGAGCAGACGGCTGGTCTCTTCTTCGGTGATCTTGTAGACGGGAACACCGGTTGAGATCGCCAGAACCTCTGAGATAACGTCGGGGGTTACCTCGCCGAAAGCATCGCCACCTTCGCGCCATGCTTTCTCAGCTTCTTCCTTTTCTGCGATGAGCTTCTGCTCTTTATCGCGCAAGGATGCTGCCTTTTCGAAGTCCTGACCCGCGATTGCTGCTTCTTTTTCGCCGCGCATCGTGGAGATGCGTTCTTCAAGAACCTTGATTTCCGGCGGAGCGGTCATACGCTGAATGCGCAGGCGCGCACCGGCCTCGTCGATGAGATCCACTGCCTTATCGGGCAAGAAGCGGTCTGAGATGTAACGTGCTGAGAGGTTAACAGCCGACTCGATAGCGTCATCTGAGATAGTGACGCGGTGGTGAGCCTCGTACTTGTCGCGCACACCCTTGAGGATGTCGATTGCCATCGCGATTGAGGGCTCATCAACCTGAATGGGCTGGAAGCGGCGCTCAAGTGCGGCGTCCTTCTCGATGTGCTTGCGGTATTCGTCCAAGGTGGTTGCACCGATGGTCTGCAGTTCACCGCGAGCCAGCATGGGCTTGAGGATTGATGCCGCGTCGATTGCGCCCTCAGCGGCGCCCGCACCAACCAGGGTGTGAATTTCGTCGATGAAGAGGATGATATCGCCACGGGTGCGGATTTCTTTGAGAACCTTCTTCAGGCGCTCTTCGAAGTCACCGCGGTAGCGTGAACCCGCAACCAAAGAACCCAAATCAAGGGTGTAGAGGTGCTTATCTTTAAGGGTTTCAGGTACGTTACCTGCAACAATTGCCTGCGCCAGACCCTCAACGACAGCGGTCTTACCAACACCGGGCTCGCCAATGAGCACAGGGTTGTTCTTGGTGCGGCGTGAGAGAACCTGCATCACGCGTTCCATCTCGCGCTGGCGACCAATCACAGGGTCAATCTTTGCCTCACGAGCAGCAGCGGTGAGGTTAGTGCCGAACTGATCGAGGATGGCTGAGCCCGCGGGGGTGCCTTCCTTGGAGTTACCAGCACCAACGCCAGCGGCTTCCTTGTTTTCACCGGCACCGGGGTAACCGGAAATCATATCGGTGACGGTCTGGCGGATGCGTGCCTGATCAGCACCCAAGTTGCCGAGAACCTGGTTAGCCACGCCCTCGTTCGCGCGCACCATCCCCAACAGAATGTGCTCGGTACCAATGTAACCGTGGTTGAGCTGAATTGCCTCGCGCATTGAAAGCTCAAGAACCTTCTTAGCGCGCGGGGTAAACGGAATGTGACCGCTGGGCGCCTGCTGACCAGAACCAATGATGTCCTGAACCTGCTCACGAACAGCAGTAAGGGTGACGCCCAATGATTCGAGCGCGCGAGCCGCAATGCCCTCGCCCTCGTGAATCAGACCGAGCAGTAGGTGCTCTGTGCCGATGTAGCTGTGGTTCAGCATACGCGCTTCTTCCTGCGCAAGAACCACTACGCGCCGGGCACGGTCGGTAAATCGTTCAAACATAGAACTCTCCCTTTGACAGTATTTCTTACCTTCAAGCCTACGCAGTTAAGGGCGGCATTTCGCGGGTGTTCGCTAGAGAGTGAACGGCTACGCCGATGATGAACCCCTATGTTTATCCCGCAAAAGACCTCACACTAAACAGCCGACAAACACCGCAGTTTTAAGCAACCTACAAAAGTTGCTTTCGTGTATGCAGTACATCTTTCAATATATGAGCATTAAAAACCCATGTCAGGCATCAGCCCGACGAACCCAACCAGTTTTTTTCTCCTGTACCCATATATGTTAGGTTTTGTACACCATTTGGTAGTTATTAATTAGATTACCGCGCAAAAAAACATTAAATAAAAAATCGGGGCTACTCAGCAAGTATCCCCGATTTTAAAAAACTAACCTAGTTTAGTTTTCACCCTTCATAGCTGCGTAGTACGCATCCTGAATATCCTGGTGGATACGACCGCGATCAGAAACATCGTAGCCATTTTCCTTAGCCCAAGTGCGGATAGCCGCAGTATCAGGGTTACGCTTAGCAGCGCTGGTGTTAGTGGTGCGTGAGCCTGCGGGACGGCCGGGTGCACGGTTACCCTGCACACGACGTGCCTTTGCAGCGAAAGGACGCACAGCATCGCGCAAGCGAGCAGCGTTCGCGCTCGACAAATCGATTTCGTACTGACCACCGTCAAGACCAAAACGTACAGTTTCGTCTGCGGGACCGCCGTCGAGATCATCTTCAAGAATGATCTTAACCTTTTGAGCCATTACAGCTTCCTCCTGGTAATAAAATCCATATCGTTTGGCACAGGGCAACACAAGCTTCAAGGTGCTGATTCTTCAAGCAACGTCACAACAAATTAGCTCAAAGTCTATAGACCGCATTTAAAACGTAATTCCATAGTAACAATAGAATTAGAAAATCCACAATTTACAATTCTATTACGCAGGAAAGAATTAAATTATTTTATTTAGATTTCCGCTCTTCAAAAGGACGAAGGGTGCCTTTTGAATTCTTCACCGACTCATACCAAGCCGCCGCATCGTCCTGTGCGTCCTTCTGAGCCTTACGCTCGGCACGATCAGCGCTACTAATCCAGCGCAGAATCAGATAAAGAATAACGCCCGCAAAAACCGAGGGAATCAGTGCAATCAGGTACTCCACGAAAATTCTTCCTTCACATCAGATAGCTCTTATCTACGATAGCCCCGCGTCCAGTGCAAACAAAAACGCCGCCACCCACACAGTGGATAGCGGCGTTCCTCTAAAGCCTTACTCAGCCTCGGGCTTCATCAGCGGGAACAAAATAGTCTCGCGAATACCCAGGTTGGTAAAGAGCATAATCAAACGGTCGATGCCCAAGCCCAGACCACCCATGGGAGGTGCACCGTGCTCAAGAGCGCGCAAGAAGTCATCATCAAGCTGCATCGCTTCGTCATCGCCACCTGCAGCCAGCTTAGACTGCTCGGTGAGACGCTCACGCTGAATCACGGGGTCAATCAGTTCGGAGAACGCAGTACCGCGCTCCATACCGCCAATGATGAGGTCCCACGCCTCGATGATTGAATCATCATCACGATGCGGGCGGGCCAGCGGCTGCGCTGACGGCGGGTAATCGTACACGAAGGTGGGGTTAATCAGGGTCGGTTCAACGATTTCGCCAAAGAGCTCAACAACCAGCTTCTCCGCATCCCACTTGGGATCAAAATCAACCTCGTGATTGTTCGCAATAGCCTGCAAATCAGACAGCGAAGTAGCAGGAGTGATCTCCTGACCAACAGCCTCAGACAGTCCGGGGTAGACGCCAACCCACTTCCATTCGCCTGACAGGTCGATAGTGCCCTTGTCAGTTTCAATCTGGTGTATGCCCAGCTCATCAGCGCAGGCAAGGATAATTTCCTTGATGCGCTCTGCCATCACGAACTGATCAGCGTACGCCTCGTAAGCTTCCAAAGTGGTGAACTCGGGGCTGTGAGTTGAATCGACGCCCTCGTTGCGGAACACGCGTCCAATCTCGTACACGCGGTCAATACCGCCCACAACAGCACGCTTGAGGTAAAGCTCAGTTGCAATACGCAGCGTCATGTCCTGATCAAAAGCATTCAAGTGAGTCTCGAACGGACGCGCCGCCGCACCACCGTGAATCAGCTGCAAAATCGGGGTCTCAACCTCAATGTAACCGCGATCCTCAAGAACCCTACGCACGGTGCGGGTAATCTTCGCACGACGTAGCACAGTCTCACGAGCCTCATCGCGCACCATCAAATCAAGGTAACGCTGGCGTACACGGGTCTCTTCGTTCAAATCCTTATGCAAAGTAGGCAAAGGACGCAGAGACTTAGACGCCATCTGCCAGCTATCAGCCATAATCGACAGCTCACCGCGTCGTGACGAAATAACCTCACCGTGAACAAACACGAAGTCACCCAAGTCAACGAGTGCCTTCCAGTCGGCCAAAGCGTCCTCACCAACAGCAGCCAAAGAAATCATGGCCTGAATGCGAGTACCATTACCAGCCTGCACGGTAGCAAAGCAGAGCTTACCGGTGTTACGAACGAACACAATACGACCGGATATACCAACGATCTCACCGGTTTCATCGCCAGCCTCAAGCTTATCTTCGTACTTGGCACGAATCTCATCGATGCTGTGAGTTACAGGCACACCAACGGGGTACGCCTCGCGGCCAGATTCAATGAGCTTCGCACGCTTTTCCATGCGAATCTGCATCTGCTCTGAAACTTCTGAGAAAGTCTTAGTATTCTGCGGTGCTGCAGTGATTTCTTCTTGTGTACTCACCTATGAACCTAACGGTAGGGTAACGAATCTTTAGCTTAGTTCCATGTTGTCGATGAGGCGGGTTTCACCGACGTACGCTGCCACCAGTGCCAGAGCTCGCTTGGAGTCCTCGGTGGGGGCTGCAAAGTTTTCGGGATCTACGATCTCAAGGTAATCCAATCGCACGTTGTCTTGACCGTTGATGTAGTCACGCGCCGATTTGAGGTCGAGACGGTCAAAGCCGCGAGAGATGCTCTGCTCACGCAGCAATGCCAGCGTGCGTGAAAGCACCAGCGCCGCTTCGCGGTCTTCATCTGAAAGGTACTGATTGCGAGATGACAGCGCAAGACCGTTATCCTCACGAACAATAGCCACAGGCTTGATAGTCACAGGATGGTTGAAATCAGCCACCATACGCTGCATCAAAGACAGCTGCTGAGCGTCCTTCTGACCAAAGTACGCAAGGATCTCGTGGGTGCCCACGCATCCTTCAAGAATATTGAAGAACTTATTCACAACGGTCAGAGCGCCGTCAAAATGTCCGGGGCGGGTCTTACCTTCAAACAGGTTGCCCAACTCGCCACTCGACACAGTAATCAGAGGAGAACCACCGGGGTACATCTCATCAACAGAAGGCGCAAAAATGATATCAACGCCAGCCTCAGCCGCCACCTTTGCGTCGGCCTCAAGCGTACGAGGGTAGGTCTCAAAATCTTCGTTAGGACCAAACTGAAGCGGATTCACAAAAATCGATACCGCAACCACAGCGTTCTGCTCGCGAGCGCGACGCATCAAGGTCGCGTGCCCATCATGCAACGCACCCATAGTGGGGATAAAACCAAGACGGGCAGCCTGCGCGGGCTCCTCCTCGGTTGCAGACGCATCAAAAGCGTCCTGCGCCGCAGACAAAGCGCGGGTTACAGCGGTCTGAAATTCTTCCGTGGTCCGGGTAATCACGGGTTGGCTCGTCACGATGTGAACGGTCCTTTCAAAGATGAGTGTGCGTTAGCTATCTAAGGCCTCAACAATGCGCGAGTACTGCTCATCGTTAAGAGCTCCCTTCGCGTGTGCGCGTTGCGCAGTTGCGCGTGCTAAAGCACGGTAGGAGTCCAAGATATCCTTCGCGTTTTCTTCCATAGCAAAGCCGGTCAAAACCTCGGTGTGAGACTCAACCGTGCGGGAATCACCGCGCACCACCGGCCCAGTGAGTGCTGATTCACCGGACGCCAGTGCGTTATCTAACGATGCACGCACCAGCGGCTCAAGGTAGCGCGCTGGGTCTTCGATTCCCAGCGATGCCAGAATTTGCATCGACTGTCCCGTAATGGTCACGAGATGGTTCGATGCGTGGGCTAAAGCCGCATGGTAAAGCGGTCTATCACCTTCAGCAATAATAACGGGTTCACCGCCCATTTCCACAGACAGTGCCTGCGCTATGGGCAAAAATGGGGCGGGTCCCGTCACGCCAAAACTCGTGTTTTGCAGTCGGGCGAGGTCAAGTGAGAGCCCGGTGAAGGTCATCGCCGGGTGAATAGCAAGCCCAATTGCGCCGCGATTTCTCGCGGGTTCAAGCACGCCCACACCGTAGCGTCCTGACGTGTGAATGAGAATCTGCCCCGACTGTAGCTGCGCGTGTTCAGCGATCCACGACACCAAAGGCGGCAAAGAATCGTCGGGAACTGCGAGCAAAATTACTTCTGATTTTTCGACGATTTCCGTAATCTCCATGAGCGGAACACCGTCGAGAAGGGACTGCGCGCGCTCCTGCGATGCCTCAGATTTTGCGTACACGCCGACGATGGCGTGACCGGCGCTTCGCAGAGCCGCACCGAGCACCGCGCCAACTTTGCCAGCGCTAATAATTCCGATGCCGAGGCGGGCAGGTTTGAGGTAATTGCTCATGGGGCACCAGTTTACACGGGTGGGCTGAACGACTTACGGGGAACAGAGTTGCATAACTACGCCCGAAACTCTCAAACCAGGGGTCAAAAAAGGTCTCATTTCGAAGGTTTCCGGCGTAGTTATGACGCCGCTTGGGATGAAATCGCCGTTTTGGGTGGGATATCGCACCCAAAACGGTGATTTCGCACGGGGTAAGGGGTTAGAGGGACGCCGGACGCACACCCAGCTGCGCCTGCCGCACAAACAGTGCGCGCGCAACGGCCGCGTCCGCGTTCTGCACCGTGGCAGGGTAGGTGGCAGAATGTCCGGCAACATCCACGCTCAAGTGCGCCACCGACCGGTGTCGAGCAAACGGCCCCTGACTCACCCGGATACCCTGAACCTTGCCGTGCGGTACTAGAACTAGACGGCGCACCGCCCAGCCGCCACGAATCATCAACAGTGCGGGGAGAATCGCGAACCCATTGCGTTTATAGGTCAGCCAATTAAAGACGCGAGCACGCCGCGGCGACACCGTAAACCCACCAGCAGATCCACTGCCCACCAGGCCAGCTCGTAGAGCCTCAGCGTCCGCGCCACCAGAACCAGTGCCGGGAACCACCAGCGGCAGGACGCGGGCTAGATCATCAGCAGTGCCCACGGGCAGCAGGTACCCCGTAAAAGTGTTCTCGGTGCCGCCTTTACCGGCAAGCGCCACCCTCACCTGATACCAGCCTTTCAGACGCCACAGTAATGGCTGGGTGACAGTAATAGATTGGACGCGCCCCGCAGGCACGGTCTGCGTGGTGGTGTCGGTGAACCCGTAACGGGTTTTCAGCCCGACGGGGCTGGTGGAAAGCCTGAAGTTATAACCGGTGTTGAACTTCTTCCACAGTGCCGAGCCCAAACCTGCAATCAGCGCAAAATTCGCAAAGAGAATACTCACCAGCGACGCCCCGGTAAAGAGGGAAAGCCCCACAAAGAACGCCATTCCCAGCACTGTTACGCAGGTAGTAAAACTCAACAGAACGGACGCGATAAGACGCGCAACCGGGATCTTGAGCACCGGTGTTTCATCGGCATCTTTGAGTCCCGACCCGAGGTTGGTGGCAACGTGTTCGCGAAGACGCTCCCGCCTGGTGGGTTCCGTGTGCTCGGGCTCCCCATCACCCAGTGAGGAAACCGCGTCCGTTACCGGGGCCAAGTTCTCCCCCGAGTCTGCCTCTTTCAGCGCACGCACCTGGCTCAGCAGTTGAGCGCGCAACGCACGAGCATCCTTATATTTGAGAAACTTCACCGCCAGCGCCGAATGTGAACCGTCAGCAACATCGAACTTAAGCTCAGCCAGCCCTAGCAAACGAGCCATCAGCGACCGGTTAATATCGATAGATTGCACACGGTCTAACCGGGCTTTACGCTCGGTTTTCGACAGGATGCCGCTGCGCACGTAAACGTTGTGGGCGTCCACTGCGAAAAAGTAGGAGTACCAGCTGACAAAGTAGGGAATCAGCAGAACCGCAAAACCTACCAGTAGTAGCGCCGGTAGCCACAGCATCCCAAAGTTTTCAAAAATCGAAAGGACGCCAGGCAACTCCGGAGCCTGCGAAAAGTCGGGAATTTCGCGGTCATTTTGAGTGCCGATTTCAAAGAACTCGCGTCCGACAGTAAAAATAAAAACGAAGATAATCAGCCAGGCATTCACAAAGGGCGAGAGAATATGCGCCCTGCGCCAGCGCAGTTCTTGCCGCGTTTTATCTCTTGACGCTGCGTTGAAAGTATCGATCTTTTCTTCGCTCATTTACAGGCCCACCATTTTAGCGTCGCTGAGTTCTGTCAGAGTTTCGCGCAGTCGTTGCGCATCAACCTTTTCAAGACCGGGAATGGTCGCACTTGCCGAAGACGCCGTTTTTACTTCTACGGATGCGAGGTTCAGCTTGGATTCGATAGGCCCGGATTTCACGTCGACGTACTGGATGCGTCCGTAGGGAATGGCCCGCACTTCGTGAAACATGATGCCGCTACAGGTGAGCAGGTGGTCTTGACGCTCGCTGTAGCCGAGTGCTCTTACCTGCCGTTGGATGATCGTCAAATACCAGATTTCGAGGGCAGCAACGATTCCAAGAATTCCCCAGCAGACCCAGGGCGCCCAGTTCCACCAGTGCAGAATCTCCGTGAAGATCAGGGGGAGAGCCGCAAGTGCCACAAGAATAAGTGCCCAGATTAGCCCCGTGATAAGGCGTGCTTTCGCGTAGCGCGGTTGGACGCGCTTCCAGTCAACGCCCGAAGGATCGATTTTGGCTGTTTTCAGACCGTCGAGTTCAAGCGGTGGCAAGGTTGCCGCGAAGGTGGGTGGCGTAGTAACTAAGGAGGCCTCGCAGGGTGAATTCCACGGTGCGGCATCACGAGAATCGGGATACGCCGGTTCTGTAGAGGGCGGTAGCTGCGGTTCAGTCATCGTATCTTCCTTGAAACGGGTATAGCTTTACCCCATATTCTCAAAGATAGATGCTGTTTTCATCGCCATTACGGACGAGATGAGTCATTTCGTGCGTACCCCGTGTCGGTTCGCGGCGCAGGCGTGCCTGGGTCGGACGCGTCGTCCCCGTCCTGTGGCGGGATCTTGCACATGTTCTCGGCGATCAACCCGCACACCAGCAAAATAATGCCGGTTACGATACCCAATACGGCAAAAAGGACGGGTTCCCATGATCCTCGGGCACTTAAAAGAGTGAGCTGAAAACCGGTGATAGCAACGTGCCATCCCGCGATCAGGACACCGGAAAGAGCGCACGCCTGAGCGAAAATTGCCACGCGCGCAGCAAAAATCGGGGTCATATTAGGCACTTGAGAACGGCGGTCGCGGTCTTGAAATTTAGCCACCTGCGATCCGAAGTACAGAGCTAAAGCGCCCGCAATAACAGCGATCAGTAGCGTGGCAGGCGGCAGACCCAGCTCGGGGCCACCAGCAGAGACAGAAATACCGTTGAAAATTGCTCCCGCTAGCAAAGCCAGGGAGAGGCACAGAATCAGGGCACGCGCTCTGAGCTGGCTCATCCGCACACCACCGGGGCGGGAAAGAATTCGCGTATACCGTCTGCATCATCCGCTATCTCGGCGAGGTTGCGCACGGAGCTACCGGCAAGCTCAGCCTCGGGTTCCATGCGAGCCCACGGTTCAAGCACAAATGCGCGCTCAGCGGCACGCGGGTGAGGCAGCGTCAAATCCGGCTCATCCATTTCTAAGGAAGCGTACTGGATAATATCGATATCCAGCGTACGAGGACCCCAATGAACCTCGCGCGTACGATGGTGCTTATCTTCAATGGTCTGGGTAAAACGCAACAGGTCAAAAGGACTGAGCGTTGTTTCGATGCGCAACACTAGGTTGACGAAGTCAGGCTGACCAGCGGGACCGCCCACAGGGGCAGTTACCGCGACGGGTGAAACGTTCTTAACCTCAATTTTTGGATGCGTGCACAAATCACCGATGGCGCGCATTAGGGTTTCTTTCTTCTCACCCAAGTTAGATCCCAGTGCTAAAAGAACCTCTACACTCATGCCTGCTTCTCCCTAAAAATCGTCACCGAAACATCGGAGAACGTTACTTCGATTGGAGCGTTTGGTTTATGGACAGTCAGTTCTAGAGCGTCAATTGCAAACCGGCTCAAAATAGTGGATGCGAGTTTTTCAGCGAGGGTTTCAATAAGGTCAACTGACTGTCCGGTAATGACCTCGCGGATCGTTTCAGCGACTTCGGCGTAGTTAGCGGTTTGTGCGATGTCATCGCTTGCTGAGGACGCGCAAAAGCTGGTGAACATGGTGACGTCCACAAAGAAGGGCTGCCCGGTTTTCTTCTCGGAATCAAGAACGCCGTGGCAGCCCACGCATCCAACGCCGGTGAGGGTGATGCGGTCAGCGAAGGAATAGCGCGAAGCGGTGCTCGAAGATTCATTAGAAACTGAAATTTCGGGCATTCAGCGTTCCTTCCCTTAGTGGATGTTCTCTAGTAACTGCTTACCTGTCATTATGGCTTTTTAAAATGATTGTCATTTTGTAGTGGCACGCACATTAATGGGGACTTCAGCGGAAGTTCGGCGTGTTTACAGGCTTGGCGAGTATAAGCGCAAAAACCGACTGAGGAAGATAACACAGGCAAGAGGTTAAGGTCACATTATTTTTGCGTTATAAAGTGCAATATTTCCCAAGAACAGATTAGGTTACCTAATTATCGGCCTGAGTTATCTTTGGCGATGGCGCAGAAAAGCTTTGGCAACCTGCACCGCGTCGGCGCTAGATGCAACATCGTGCACTCGCACAGCCCACGCCCCCTCAGCCGCTGCCAGTGCGGTGATAGCCGCCGTTGCGCCGTCGCGTCCTTCTGCCGCCGGGGCTTCGTGCTCGCCGGTACCCCCCGGACGCTGGCTCGCGGCTTCCGCCAACATTGTGCCGATAAAGCGCTTGCGAGACCCTGCAACCAACACCTTATTCCCCAGCAGAGTAAGCTCGTGCGTTGCCGCGATAAGCTCCCAGTCCTGAACGCCGCCCTTTGCAAACCCCAGCCCCGGATCAAGAATAAGGTTCCCAGGTTTTACGCCAGCACTATACAAACGCTCACGTAGCATCAGAAGTTCAGCTTTCACCTCTTGAACAGTGTCGCTGTAGGTCGCCTGTGCGTCCATGGTCTGCGAGGTCCCCCGCGCATGAGTCAGGATATAAGGCACCTGCAATTCAGCAGCAGCCTGAACCATTCCGTCAGTCAAGCTCATACCCGAAACATCGTTAATGATGTGCGCGCCGGCCTCAATAGCCACGCGAGCAGTCTGCCAGTTGAGGGTATCAATGCTCATCACCGCGCCAATTTTTGCCAGCTCACGAATGACAGGTAAGACGCGGCGTTGTTCCTCCTCGATGCTCACACGGGTAGCACCGGGGCGGGTTGATTCACCACCCACGTCAATAATGTCGGCACCAGCCGCAAGCATGGCACGGGCGTGCTCTACCGCATCCTGCACCTCAAAGTGTTGACCGCCATCGCTAAAGGAGTCAGGGGTGACATTCAAAATACCCATGACAAGGGTGCGATCGGTCGGCAGGTTCTCAACAGAACCCCAGCCGCGTACATCAGACATAACAACCTCGCTTAGCGCGAGAGGGGAGTTATGTTGCGTTGATAGGCCAAAACCTGCAACATAACTCCCCTCTCGCGGACATCATAATATTTAGTGCTTGCTCATGATCAGGCTCATTGCCTCGGCACGAGTTGCCCCGTCACGCAAGGCACCGCGCACCGCACTGGTGACAGTCTTTGCGCCGGGCTTCTTCACGCCGCGCATACTCATGCACATGTGCTCAGCTTCAACCACCACAATCACGCCCAAGGGGTTCAGGTGATCCACCAGAGCCTCAGCTACCTGAGTGGTTAGACGCTCCTGCACCTGCGGACGACGCGCAAACAAATCAACGGTACGAGCCAGCTTGCTCAACCCGGTGACCTTACCTTCATCACCGGGAATGTAGCCAACGTGCGCTACACCGTGAAAAGGCACCAGATGATGCTCGCACGTTGAGTAGAAGGGAATATCCTTCACCAGCACGAGCTCGGAGTGGCCGATGTCGAAGGTAGTGCTCAGGATATCCGCAGCATCCTCGTGCAGACCAGAGAAAAACTCGGCATACGCGCGTGCAACACGCGCCGGAGTCTCTTGCAAACCGTCGCGGTCCGGATTCTCACCAATAGCCAGCAGAATCTCACGAACAGCAGCTTCGATACGCGGCTGGTCTACAGCGGTTACGCCGTCGCGCTCAGCCACTAGCGTCCACCGCCAAAGGGGTTGTTAATATCGGGGTTACCGTGGGGTCCCTCAGCACCAGGATGCGGGTGCGCGCCACCGTGCCCCCGAGTGGGATCGATGGTGGTGTCAGGGCCATTAGGTGTTGCGTCCGGATCTACCACGGGCTGCTGAACAATAACGTCGTCAGACTCTTCACCGTCGCCAGCCTTGCGTGAACCGGCTGCCAGCTCTGAGGGAGCCTTCACCGGGGGCAAGTCAGAGACGGTGCGGTTGTCCTTAGACAGCCACTGAACGCGCTCAGGACGCTTGCGCACATCGGCGAAGATGTCAGCCAGTTCCTTTTCGAGCAGGGTTTCTTTTTCAAGAAGCGCGAAAGCCAGGCGGTCGAGAACGTCGCGGTTTTCGGTCAGAATCTCGTGAGCCTCATCGTGAGCACCGGCGAGCAACTCGTAGACTTCTTGGTCAACGATGTACGCCAGCTCGTCGGAGTAGTTGTTGCTGTTACCAGCACCGCCACCCAAGAACGGATCAGATTCCTGCGCGGTCAAGCGAACCGAGCCAATACGGCTGCTCATGCCGTATTCGGTTACCATCTTGCGCGCGGTATCGGTCGCCTTCTGAATGTCGTTGGATGCGCCGGTTGAAGGATCGTGGAAGACGATTTCTTCAGCCGCGCGTCCGCCCATTGCATACGCCATCTGGTCGAGCAATTCGTGGCGGGTCGTTGAGTACTTGTCGTCCTCAGGCATCACCATGGTGTAGCCCAAGGCGCGACCTCGAGGCAGAATCGTAATCTTGGTGACGGGTGCTGAGTTGCGCAGCGCCGCAGCCACCAGCGCGTGACCGCCCTCGTGGTAAGCGGTAATCTTGCGCTCGTGCTCACTCATGATGCGTGATGAACGCTGCGGGCCAGCCATCACACGGTCAATAGCCTCATCAATAGCGCGCTCATCAATGACGTTACCGCCGTCGCGAGCGGTCAACAGAGCTGATTCGTTCATGACGTTTGCAAGGTCCGCACCGGTAAAGCCGGGAGTACGCTTTGCAACGGACGCAAGATCAACGCGGCGGTCAATCGGCTTGCCGGTGGCGTGAACTTCAAGGATGCGCTGACGACCCTTAAGATCGGGCGCGTCAACACCCACCTGACGGTCAAAACGGCCAGGACGCAACAGTGCCGGGTCAAGAACGTCGGGACGGTTAGTTGCAGCAATAACGATGATGTTGGAGGTCCCGTCGAAGCCATCCATTTCAACGAGCAACTGGTTGAGGGTCTGTTCGCGCTCGTCGTTGCCGCCACCCATGCCGACGCCGCGCTGGCGTCCGACGGCGTCAATCTCGTCAACAAAGATAATTGCTGCGGGGTTCTGCTTAGCTTCTTTGAACAAGTCGCGGACGCGAGATGCACCCACGCCAACGAACATTTCAACAAAGTCAGAACCTGAAATTGAGTAGAAGGGGACGCCTGCCTCGCCTGCAACTGCCTTAGCGAGCAGGGTCTTACCGGTACCCGGAGGGCCGTAGAGCAAAACGCCCTTAGGAATCTTTGCGCCCAGGCGGGTGAACTTCTCGGGCTCAGCCAAGAACTCGCGAACTTCTTCAAGTTCGGCAAGAGCCTCATCGACGCCCGCAACATCAGCAAAGCGAACGGTGGGGTTGTCCTTATTGAACTTCTTAGCCTTCGACTTAGAAAAGTTCATAATCTGGGAGCTGCCACCACCCATGCGGGACATCAAGAACCAGAACACCAGCATCAGAATAAGAATCGGCGCAATAAATGAGAGCAACGAAGTAAACCAGTTGTTCTGCACCGGCTGATCGGTGTAGCTCTCTAGGTCAGCGTTATTCATGGTGTCAACGACCTCGTTGGCGCGCGGCTCAACATAGTAGAAGGTCAGTGACTTACCGAGATTATCGCCCTCGGGGTTGGTGTAGTCATCCTTCAATTCGAGGTCTACGCGCTGATCACCATCGTGAATTTTTGCGCTGACAACCTTGTGATCCTTCAACAGGTTCATACCCACGTTGGTGTCAACGCGGTTAGTTGAAGAGAACAGCGGGCCGGCAAACATGCCACCCAAAATCACCAGTGCAACAATGACGAAGAACCAGGGACCGCTAAAAAACCTAGCGAAAAAGCCCTTTTTGGGCTTACCACCCGGGTTCTTCTCAGAATTCTGAGCCAATTCTTACCCTCCGTTTGTGGCGGCGTCCCGCCATCTCGTAAAAACGCGTGCCCTGCCATAGCAAGAGCTACACGTAGATATAAAGCTGCAACTATCCAATGTACCCAATAAAACTGGCAATTTGCTCATTGGTTTCAGGACTTCACCTCAAAGCAAAAAGAATATTGCGGGCTATATAAAAGCACCCGCGTCCTTTCATCAACGAAGGGACGCGGGCGCATCAAAAACTTCTATGCACTGTGAGTGCGGAAAGTTTATGAGTATACGTGCGGAGCCAGGGTTACGATGCAATCGAGGTTGCGGTAACGCTCTGCAAAGTCCAGGCCGTAACCCACGACGAACTCGGGTTCGATGTCCCAGCCCACGTACTTAACCTGAACATCGGTCTTGACTGACTTGGGCTTGCGCAACAAGGTACAGATCTCAACGGAGTTAGCGCCGCGTGACTTGAGGTTGCCCTGCAGCCACTGCAAGGTCAGGCCTGAATCAATGATGTCTTCAACAATCAGAACGTCGCGACCTGACAGGTCGGTGTCGAGGTCCTTGAGAATACGTACAACACCGGATGACTTGGTGCCAGAACCGTAGGATGAAACAGCCATCCAATCCTGGGTGTAGTGACCCTTGAGCGCGCGTGAGAGGTCTGCCATGACCATGATTGCGCCCTTGAGAACGCCTACCAGGAGGACGTCCTTGCCTTCGTAGTCAGCGTCGATCTGAGCTGCGAGTTCTTTGATTTTCGCGTCGATTACTTCTTTGGAGAAGAGTACGTGCTTGATGTCGCCCTGTACGTCGTTTGCGTCCACAGTTATCTTCCTTGGTGCGAGGTCGGGAACGGATTAGGTTTAAAGTCTAACGTTTATTGGCAATCTCGTGGGGGTTTCGCGCGGGATTTTGCGGGTGACTTTGACGCCAAAATGAGGGCGTGCGGCACCTATGACGCACCGTGAGTTGTTGGTTCGGTGCGCGACATGAGCACAAGGATGCCGGTGGCAGAAAAACCCTTGCCTTTTTCGCGTCCGGTGGACCCCGCGGATTGTACGGGCGGGCGAGTCTTGTAGGCAGCCACGTGCCCTGCCATTTGCACCGGACCACCCTTTGCGCAAGTGAGGGCGAAATCGTCGAGGGCACTGAGGCGTTCGAAGCCGGGCGTTTCTCCCCCGGCTTCTGTGACGGCGAGCGCGAGGACGCGGCGTCGCATGGCGGGGTGAAGTTCAGCGAGCGCTTGACGGTCTAGTATGACGGCTATTTCGTGGGTTTCACGAGCGTTCTCGGGTATCTGAAGCAGTTCTTCAACAGACGTAATGTTGCGGCCGTTTGCGCTGGTCAGAGTTGTTTTTTCTAAACAAACCTGCGCCAAGGCTTTACGCGCGCTGGCTTCTAGAAATTCACTGTCGGGCCCGATAATTGCGGCGGTGCGTGCCAGCGAGGTTGCCACGGCTCCCCCGAGGTTTTCTTCGAGGTAGGGCATGATGCGATGGCGCACGCGGGCGCGCATGAGCGACTCATCGGTGTTAGTGGGGTCGTTCCACGGTTCTAGGTCTTCAGCGGCGCAGATGTCTTGAATCTCTGCGCGAGTGTGATCCAGTAGGGGGCGCAGGTAGGTGACGCCGTCTTCGGTGCGGATGCGGGGAATTCCCGCCAGCGACCGCGTGCCAGATCCGCGGGCGAGACCCAGAAGTACCGTCTCGGCTTGGTCATCGAGTGTGTGAGCCAGCAAGACTGCTCGCGCGTCGGTGGCAGAAACTGCCCGCTCAAAAGCACCGTAGCGGGCTATTCTCGCCGCCATTTCGGGGCCTCCACTACTCGCATCCACGGTGACCGTTTCAACAAGCACAGGTGATAGGCCTAGCTCGCGTGCCTGATCGGCAGCTTTCTGCGCCACCTCAGCAGAACCTTCTTGAAGCTGGTGATCCACCACCACAGCACCCACCTGAATTTCACCGCGGCGGACAAAATGAGCTGCTACAGATGCCAGAGCGAGGGAATCCGACCCGCCGCTCAAACCCACCAGCACCAGCGGTTTCTGCTCAGTGTTCCCAGTGTCTTCGATTTTTTGAGGCGAAGACGCTGAGCCTTTCCTTCCCGAAGCAAGCACCGTGCCCTGCCCCAGCACATCGTTGAGAGCACGAGCTACAGAAACTCGCGCCGCACCAACAGCCGGGTGCAAGCGTCCCTTACGAGCAAGCTGAACCACTTACTCCCCCGACTTCTCAGCAGCTTTGCCGGAACCCTGCTGCGGCTCGGCGCCAAGCACGCGGTCAATCCACAGTTGCGGATTGTGAATCTCGGTCTCGGTGGGCAACGTGTTAGGGCTGGTCCAAATACGGTTGAAGGCGTCCATGCCGCGAGCATCCACAATAAACTGCACGAACTTCTGGCCGTCACGGTACTGGCGCTTTTTCGCGTCCATACCCAGCGCCTTGTAAATAATTTTGGTCAGAATCTTCTGCACTGAACTACGGCGCTCAAAGCGCTGACGAATGGTTTTAACGGTGGGAACAATCGTGCGATCCACGTTATCCATCACAACGTTTGCGTGACCTTCAAGCAGGCTCATTACGGCGGTCACCTGGCTCAGGCGCTTGCGTCCGTCGGCAGAGAGCATACGGTCCATTGCGCGGTTAGGAGTGGCAGGATGCGGCGCCAAAGTCTTCTTCTTGGCACGAGTAACCGCGGCCTCCTCAGCACGGGTCTCCTTAGATGAGACCACCAGACGGTTGAGCAGGTTATCTGACACTTCACCCATCTCGTTGGTCAAGGCACGCACCTGATCAAGCATGTAATCCTTAAGCCAGGGAGCCGCCGCGAACTGGACGCGGTGCGTCTGCTCATGCAGGCAGACCCAGAGGCGGAAATCCTCGGGATCCAGGTTGAGTTCACGCTCCATCGCCACGAGGTTAGGCGCAACAATCATCAGGCGACCGCCCGCGGGGCCACCGTCATGGAGTGCCGCGTAAGGATCGTACTGGCCCAACACCTTAGACGACAGAAAAGCGAGAATCGCGCCCATCTCGACAGAACCCGTGTACTGCGCAATGGCGAACTCACGAGTATTCATCGCCTCAAGCTTCTGCCCCATCACAGAACCGGCAACGGGCTTCAAAATAGTATCGAACGATTGGGCATTCGCCTTACCCCACCCGGCGCGGTCAACAATCAGCACCTCGGAGTCACGCAAATCCTTAGCGGCCTCTAAACGAGTGATGTTGTAAACGTGCTCCACCGATGCCTCAGCGGCGGCGCGCATCGACGCCACAGCCTCAGCAGCTTCGTTGCCTTTCATCTTGGGGCCAGCACCTGCCAGCGCCCCAGCGATTTTAGCGGCGGTCTTCCATTTGATGGGTGAACGATGAGAAGTCATAGTCTCTATGCAAGCACAAGATGAGGCACTATCGCACGCTCTACCGATGCGCCCAGAGCGTATTTACAGCACCGCATCGCACCAAGCACGCGCACTTGATAGGTTTATAAGCACATCCCACTTCAGTAAATGTTCTTTGTAACGGCAGGTGCGTTTAGGTCATGGCTTCTAAAACTTCTCCCCTGATTGCCGCAGGCATGGCGGTTCTGTGCGTTGGTGCAGGCATCTGGGCTATCCCCCGCGCAGTGGACGCCCGCCAACTGGCAGCCGGGGCGACTTCCACCTACTCGGCTCCTGCCGCCCAAGCACCCGCGTCCTTGAGCCCGCAGGGAACAACAGATTCACAAGAGCTCACTACAGCTCTTAATCAGCTCATGAACGGCTTTACCGGCGGCACAGTTTCTGCCAGCGTCATCAACCCCACCAACGGTGAAACCCTCTACGAACACAATGCTGACAGGGCGAGCACGCCTGCCTCTAACCTGAAGATTCTCACCGATTACACGGTATTGCGAACATTCGATAGCTCAGACCGCTTTAGCACAGACGCTGTCTACGACGGCACAAACCTCACGCTCGTAGCTGGCGGCGATACCCTGCTAAGCACCGGAAAATCAGACCCCACCGCGGTGGTCGGGCACGCAGGGCTTGAAACGCTCGCGCAACAAACCTTGGACTCCCTCAAACAACAGGACGCGCACGGCGCAATCACCGTTGACCGCGACACCTCAATCTTCACCGGCCCCTCAGCAAACCCTGCATGGGATCCAGCAGATAAAGCCTCAGGATTCGTGGGCGACGTCTACCCCATGGCGCTCTACTCGCACTCCGTTCCGCAAGACGGCCAGCCCACCGAACACCGATACGACAATGCCGCAGCCGCCACCCAACAGGCCTTCGTTGACTCCCTCAACAAGCTCTCAGATGGCACCCTCACCTTTAAGATGGGCAACGAAAATCAGGCAGCCGACGACGCCCAAAAACTCGCATCTATCGAATCTGCCACCGCCACTGAGCAAAGCGCGTCCATGATGCAACGCTCCGACAACTTTCTAGCAGAAACCCTTGCCCGCAACGCCGCCATCAAAGCAGGCAAGCAGGGCACTATCGAAGACGCGATTGCCCACGTCAAGCAGAGCCTGCAAGACGGCGGGATTTCCACCGACAAGCTCACCATGGTTGATCTATGCGGTCTATCGCCCGACAACAAAGTCACTAACCAGACGCTCACGTCTATCATCAAAACAATGGTCACCGGCGATCCCACATTCAGCCAGGGACTGCCCGGCCTTCCGGTGGCTGGCGGCACCGGCACCCTCGCCCAACGATTTGATGACGCGAACGAGGCAGGCGGACAGGGGTACGTTCACGCCAAAACAGGCACGCTCAATAACGTCATTTCACTCACCGGCTACGCAATCACCCCGCAGGATGAGGTACTGGTGTTCTCGATTATCGCCAACGACGTGAAAGACACCAATGCGGCTAAAAACCTGTTGGACTCATCAGCAACCACAATCGCCGGGCGCGCCTAGCTAAGGCTAGTGGAGTCGTTGAAAGTTGAGATGTTCAAGAACAACACTCAGCATCTATACCTGAGATTGGTTGCAGCCAGAAATAGCTTCAGCGAGCTGGCATCGGGACTGGCGTGAATCTCCCTGTGAGCGAAGCGAACCGGCGAGAGAGACTGCTCGCTGATGCTATTTCTGGTAGCAAAGCCTCCCTACGTCTTATGAATAACTACTTTTAGCTGATAACACGGGCATGCCCTAGCACACCAAAAATCCCGCGTGCTCACCTACTCAGTGATGCAACGCGGGATTTTTAGTGTGGAATAAAAGTCTCTTAGCGAACGACGCTCAAATCACCGTCGGTGGAATCCCACACAACGGTAACGCCCTTAGAGAAGCGCTGAATAACATCCTGACCTGACCATTCTTCGCCAGATACGGGGTAGCCGTAGCCGTTTTCAAAGCCGTTGTGGCTCCACTGCCAGCCGATGCCACCGGTTTCGAGAACGTGGTGAGTGCCGGTTGCCGGTGACCACAGCACCTTGCTGGAGGTGCCGTCGTTCTTGCGGAACAGCTGGTATGCGCCACCGTCTACAAGTCCGCCTGATTCGTTCATGGTGGGGTAGCCGAGTTCTTTTTCGGCGCCGTTAGCCAGCCAGTAGCTACCAATGCCGCTATTTTCGCGCAGGTAGTGCGCACCGGTTGACTGTGACCAGACAAAGCGGGTTACTGTACCGTCTTTGCTAAAGCGCTGGTGGACGCCGCCGATACCGTCTGAAATTTCATCGGTGATGGGCTCGCCAAAGCGAGCGGTGCCGCCCTCTGCGCGGAACAGTTCACCGATTGCACCCTTAATCTCGTGAGCGGATGCTGCTGAGACCTGTGAGGTGAGGTCGGCGGGTCCGCGTCCGCTCTCGTAACGGTAGATACCTACGTTACCGAGAACGCGCCAGGGCAGGCCGTTGCCGTAGCCGTAAGCGAGACCGATGCCCGCCGCGTTGGCCTCGGGAGCCAAGACGGCTGCACGGTGTGCAGGTGAGCTCTTCCAGAAGGCAAGAAGCTGGCCGAGGTCATCGTTGTATGACAGCGCAATGACTTCGCGTGCGAAGGAGTATCCGGCTGCGCGGGAATCGTTAAGGAAGGCGGTGCCGTGTGAAACGTAGCCCTGCGCGAACTGGCGGCGAGCTTCGGGTTCCTGGATAGCAGCTAGGGTAGCTGAGTGACGAAGCGGGCCGAGTCCGTTTTCGGCGCGGAACTGGTTGATCAGGTTGAGCAGGGTCTGAGTGTCTGCTGCGCGCTGTTCGTTTGATACCGAACGCAGGTCTGAGGTTGATGCGTTCGCAACGCTTGTGCCGAGCGTTGCGGTTGCGGTTGCTGCAAGCGCGAAGATGCCAACCTGGCGGCGGCTAAGATGTGCTGAAGTGCCGCCGGCGAGTGAAAGATTCATGTAATACTCCATATTGCTGCCATACCCACGTGTGGGGAGATTGTGAGCTGGTCATTAATATTTTCTGCATCTGAAGTTTATAGAATCGTTATCTTTAAAGCGAGCACCAATTTTTCGTTATCAAACAGATATAATAAGTTCGCTTACTTTTTTCACACACCCAGAACCACTTACCTCTAGCAGCCCCCGGGCGATGAAAAACCTTGAAATATCAAGCATTTTTTGATGATTTAGAGCCAAAATCGAGAGAAATTTTATTTTTCAAGTAAAGTTTTGGGCGGAACCAGAAGCGATTAATGAGTTATATATTTCACTGAATTTGTCCCCTTAATTAGTAGCCAACGTAAAATTTATCGGGTTTATTAGTAAGCTTAACTCACTAAAAATCAGCATTTAATCGAATATAAATTCGAAAACCTAATATCGCTTAGCACCGAAAAAAGTTAGCGCGAGCACACCAGCAAGCAATACGCATCCCACCCCACACGGCGGACGCAAGAAGACAACAACTCCCCGGCGAAAGCTACCTTGCTTTCACCGGGGCGTCACCGTATTCAAGACAGGGCAAATACCCTAGATACCTACTTAGGCTCCGATTCCAAAGATTCCAAGAATCTTAAGAATCAGCTCACCAATACCGCCAATGGCCTGGATGATGCCTGCAATATCCACTGTCTTCTCCTTTTCAAGGAAACCAACCCGCGCACCTTTACGTGCTTCGGAAACCGAAGTTTCGCTATTTATACTAATCAGTATTTCAAACTTTAAACAATAGATTTTTGGTTAAGTTTTGGCTACATTTAGCCCTCTGACATGGTCAAATATTAACCATTGATTAACGGTTGCCATTTCTATAACGCTTCAATAACCATCGGGCCCGACTCTCTGCGCATTTTTCACCAGAAGATTGACCAGAATTCTGACCAGCCATATCTCTTATTTACGTGCCGCCCTCCCCCGCTCTTTTCGCTTAATACTTCTGAAACAGCCCTTATATTGTCAGACCCCCTTGCTAGGCTAATTTCACCGGCAAAGGAGTACCCCGTGTTTTTTACAGACAGTTTCACCACCGCAACATTCGACGGCAAACCCGGCCAGTCACTGGTGTTCTCAGCGAGTGACCTCGTCAACGCATCCACCTGCGAGTTTGCCACGCTGATGATTCTTGATGAAAAGCTCGGCAGAACCCCCAAAACAGCCATCACGGATGATGCCATGCTCGAACGCACCGCCGGCCTCGGCGATGCCCACGAGCTTGCTGTGCTCGATGACTTTCGCGCTCAATTCGGTGAATATAAAGCTGAGAACGGCACCGGTGTTTACGAAGTCTCCATGGATCACGGTTTTAGCTCAGCAGAGCTTCGCGAGAAAAATGCCGAGACCGTTGCAGCGCTAAAGGGCGGGGCTGATGTCGTCTTTCAGGCGTCCTTCTTTGATGGCGAGTTTTATGGGCGCGCGGACTTTCTTCTCAAACAGCTAGATGGTTCTTACGCGGTCTACGACACCAAGCTGGCGCGTCATGCTAAAGTCACCGCACTTTTGCAGCTCGCCGCCTATGCAGACCAGTTAGAGGTAAACGCTATTCCCGTTGCGCCTCAAGCAGGCCTCATCTTGGGAACCGGTGAACACGTTCTCTTCGATATTGACGATATTGTCCACGTTTTCAGGGAGCGTCGCGAACGCTTTAAAACTCTTGTGGCGGCCCACGGTGCACCCGGTGTAGCTCCTGTTGACTGGTGGCACGGTTCTCAGGCGATAGCGAGCATTACTCAGTGCGGGCGCTGCGATTACTGCACGCAACAGGCTCGACGTTTTCAGGATGTACTGCTAGTTGCAGGGTTGAGCACTCGTCAGCGCGCTCGTCTTGCCGAACGCTACGGCATCCGAACCATCAACGAGCTAGCCACCTACAACGGCTCGCGCGGCAACCTCACCGGAACTTTAGCTAAGTTGCAGGCGCAAGCGGCGGTACAGATCGGTGTTGGCGAGGTTGATGGAACGCGCTCATACGTCCAGGATGGTTCTACACACCAGGTGTCGTATAAAGTCACCGATACTGCTCCTCTTGAGCGTCTGCCGTTGGCAAATGAGGGCGATATCTTCTTTGATTTTGAGGGCGATCCGCTGTGGCAAGGGACCGATGGCTCATGGGGTATCGAGTATCTTTTTGGCGTCGTAGAAACTCCGCTGGGGTTCGAAGAGCCGGTTTTTCGTCCGTTCTGGGCGCATAGCCGGGCACAAGAGCGCCAGGCGCTGATTGATTTTCTGGATTATGTTCAGGCGCGTCGTGCACAGTACCCCAGCATGCGCATCTACCACTATGCCAACTACGAAAAGCGGGCGCTGCGCGATTTAGCGGCTAAGCATGGCGTAGGCGAGGACGCTGTCGATCAGCTGTTGCGCGAAAATGTGCTGGTTGATTTGTATGAGACGGTGCGTAACTCACTGCGTATTAGCGAAAATTCGTACAGCATCAAGAAATTAGAGCCCCTGTATATGGGTGAAAATTTGCGCGGTGGCGAGGTCAAGGACGCCGGTGCGTCCGTAGTAGCTTACGCCAATTATTGCCAGGCGCACGATGCTGGTCGAGCTGAAGAGGCAGCTCAGATTCTTGAGTCTATTGCCGACTACAACCGCTACGACTGCGTATCGACTTTGGAACTTCGAAACTGGTTGCTGTCATTAGCTCACCGCGATGTTGCCAGTGAGCTTGCTACCGAACCCGAGGTTCTGGCGGTGCAAGAGTTGTTAGAGGCCAGTGGCAAAGATGAAGAAGAACCCACGCCCGCTGAACGCGCCCTTCAGGAATATCTTGAATCGCTGGATACCGATGAAGAACTCTCTGCAGATGATCAGGCCATTGCGATGGTCGCCTCGGCAACCGGTTACCACCGGCGCGAACGCAAGCAGTTTTGGTGGGATCATTTTGACCGTCTGTCGTCCTCTGTTGAAGACTGGGAAGACACCCGCAATACGCTGATTTTTGAGCGTCTTGACGTGGTTGACGATTGGCACGTGCCACCGCGTAAGCGTTCCCAGGTGCGTAGGCTCTCGGGTACCGCGCGTATGGCAGATGGGTCGTCCTTCAAAGAGGGCGAAAGCGGTTTGTTCTTGATGTATGAGAACCCGCTGCCCGAGTACTTTGAAGAGATGCTGATGGCTGATGCTCAGCGTTTTGCAGCGTCCAACGGAACCGGGGCGATGCCTCGCGTTCAGGACCGTTCCGGGCATTTTAAAGCCACGCTGGTAGAGGTTGAAAAGCCGTCTGCAACCAGTGCAGAAACTCGTGTGCGCGTAGTGATTGAAGAGTCCTTGCCGAAGACCGTCGAGCCGTTTTCGCATCTGCCTATTGCGCTGACTCCGGCGTCTCCCATTCGCACGGCTGCCCAAGAGGAGTCTTTGGCTGAGCTGGCACTAACGGTGGGTAATTCCCTGCCGACTCTACCTCACCTGGCGGGGCTCGATATTTTGCGCAGGCGCGCACCGCGCCTCACGGGTGGTCTCTCGCTGCCCCGCCCCGAAGAGTTCGTTGAGGACCACGGTTCGCTAGCCACTGTTGAGGCGATGTACCGCGCCGTCAAAGAGCTGGACCATTCTTACATCGCAGTGCAGGGCCCTCCCGGGTCTGGCAAGACCTTTGTGGGGTCGCAGGTTATCGCCAAGCTTTTGGACGATGGGTGGAACATCGGCGTGGTGGCGCAGTCTCACGCGGTGGTTGAGAATATGCTCGCCGGCTGCATCAAAAATGGCAAGCTCAACCCGGCGCGCATTGCCAAAGCCAAAAAGAAGGGCACTCAGCCTAACGACCACGGCTGGCAAGAACTTGACACCGCCGACATTCCGGGCTTTCTGGCGCAGCCGGGCACTCTCTTTGGCGGCACAGCGTGGGATTTTGCCAACAGCAAGAAAATCCCCGGCCAGGCCCTCGACCTACTGGTCATCGATGAGGCTGGACAGTACTCACTAGCCAATACCCTGGCGGTGGCACGCGCATCCAAAAACATGTTGCTCTTGGGCGACCCGCAGCAGCTACCGCAGGTAACCCAGGGCTCGCACCCCTACCCCGTTGATGAATCAGCACTGGGCTGGCTCAGCGCTGAGCACCCCACCCTGCCAGAGAATCTCGGCTACTTTTTGGGCGTTACCTGGCGCATGCACCCCGACTTATGCGCACCTGTCTCAGTGCTCTCATACGAGGGTAAGCTGACCTCAGCGCCTCACGCCGCGCATCGAGAACTCTCGCATTGCGCCCCCGGTGTCTACGTTCAAGAAATCAGCCACGCCGGAAACACCATTTACTCGCCCGAAGAAGCGCGCGAAACCGTGCGCATCGCCCGCGAATTCATAGGGCAAGAATGGACGCCTGACACCGGAAAACCTGACACCGCCCGGCCCATCGAACCAGAGGATATCTTGGTGGTCGCCGCCTACAACGCGCAGGTTGATCTCATCACCGAGTATCTGGTGCAGGCAGGCCTCAGCGACGGTATTGGCGGCGGAGTACACGTGGGCACCGTTGACAAATTCCAAGGCCAAGAAGCGCCCGTCGTCATTGTGTCCATGGCGGCATCCAGCGCAGGTGATTCCTCACGCGGTGCGGAGTTCCTGCTCTCCCCCAACCGCCTGAACGTGGCGATTTCGCGCGGCCAATGGTGCGCCATCATCCTGCGTTCCACCACGCTCACCAACTATCTACCCACCAGCCCGCAGTCACTCAATCTGCTCGGACGATTTGTACGGCTGAGCAGAAACGCCCGAAAATTTCCCCACATTCCCGATCACCAGTAGAAAGATAGAATAATGAACCACACCATTTTTCACGCTTTACTAGGCGAAACTTTGAAAGGAGGCGTGCTGTGAAACTTTCACCCACGCATCGGGCGCGCACACCCTACCTCTTCCACTTCGACCAGCAAAGCGTAGCTCTCGGCGAAGCGCACTTTCTGGGATACATTGATACCCTGCTACGTTCTTTAGATGTGCCCACCCAAACCACCTACTGGGATCAGGTGTACCTGGCACAAATGGAAAACCAGTTCGGTGAATTCACCAGCCCCTCGCTCCTGGAGGTCGGTGCCCAAGATAACAGCGACATGATTAACAGCGTAGGTGCTCCCCTCACCGAACCCGAACTGTGGGACAAATTCGAAGCCGCCATATTTGCCCAAATGTCATGGCCCAAACAAGACGAAAAACTCTACCTACCGAGCCTTCCCGAATGGTTGCAGAACGCCCGCGCCTGGGAGTTCGACCCCGTAGCACCCGCGCAAGGGCCAGGAAATATCGGTGGATGGGTACGCACTCGAGGTCGTACCGGCGCAGGATACCCCGTCGGACTTTTCCAGCTCACCGACCCCCAATCCTTCTGGGTTCTTGGCTCCCCCGAAGACCTCGCCAGCGTCCACGAACTCTGCCTAGAGATGGCGCGCATCCGCTCAGGTTTTCAGCAAACCACTGCCTACCTCGGCCATGATTTGCTCTTTAGCTCCCTTGCCCTGCCCCTAGAATGCAGGCAACCGCTCGAAGAAGAACTGTATATCGCCGGAATTGATACCGAAACGCTCTTTTGGGAGTAACCTTGAAGTGAACTTAATCCCCAAGTCAGCTATATTTTTATCGTTGCATTCCCCTGCACAGAACCACGAACCACACGCACGAAAAGGCTCACTCCCCACCACTATGTTTGTTGTAACTCTTATTCAGCGCGCCGCCACCCTTCCCCAGCTCGACGAGCTACTGGCCAGCCTCAACGAAATGAACCCGTCCGTTCCATTTGAGAAAACCTATAAAGACGAAATCCAGGGCGCTTTCACGCAACCCTCCACAGTGCTAGACGCTATCAGTAAAGCCGCACGTTATAACGGTTTTTGGATTGGTGTTGGAGTGGGCGAACTTAAGATCCCGCGTCTTGCCGGGGCTTTAGGCGCTGTGAGCTTGGCAGAATGCGAGGGTGACGCCCTTGATTATTCGCGCATGGCAAGTGAAAAAGCGCAGTCGGGCTCTCCTGCTCGCGCAGTAGTGGTGCGAGCATCCAATGATTACGGTGCTGATTCACTCACCGGACTTCTTCGCCTGCTCTACCGCGTGGTCGCTGCCCGCACCGAGACAGAAAACCGCGTCCTTGATCTGATTATTCCGGGTGTTCGCGGTCAACAGCGCGCTATCGGCCGCGCGCTAGGAATTACATCGCAGGCAGTCAGTAAAACGCTGACCCGCTCCTACTGGCACGAAGAATACGCTGCTCGCACCGCTATGCTCGCTCTCTTTGAGGCGTTAGAGGCGTAGCCACCGGCACGTGCCGGCACTTTTCGTGGATTTATGCTGTAATTTTCGAGTTTTTACAGCGCGAATCCACGGAAAGTTGTCTCTTGGCCTGACCTAGCCGGTTTACATGCGCAAAAGCCACGAAATTACAAGCATCGCGGGTAGCGATGTGCAGGTGGTCAACAGAACAATATCGCGCGTTAGAATCATCGACTGCTGGTAACGCGAAGCGTAGTTATAGGCGTTCTGCGCGGTGGGCAATGCCCCGAGCATGACCGCCGCGATAAGGTCCTTTTCGTCCAAATGAAAGACAAAGTTACTCAGAAGATAGGCAGCCAGCGGCATCAACGCAACCTTAAAGCTCGTGGCAACCAGAGTTTCAAGTCTCTGGTCAGCAACCGTCAGCGGCTTACTGCCGCGTAAGGACATACCAAAGGACACCAGAACCAGCGGGATGCCTGCCCCGCCCACGATCTCCATGGGCTGCTCAAAAATATTGGGGGTATGAAAACCCGTGGCGTTTGCAACGATGCCTAAAATCGAACCGATAACCAGGGGATTGCGAAAAGGCTGGGTCAGAACGTCTTTAACTCGCAGTTTGCCGTTAGCGATGACATCCATAATCGCCAGCAAAGCCGGAGTCACAAAAATAATCTGAAACAGCAGAATCGGGGCTACCTGCGCGGCATCGCCAAAGATATAGACCGCCACCGGAACACCCATATTATTAGCGTTCAACAGGGCAGACGATACCGCGCCCATGGTGGTGCGGCCCAGTCCTCGCCGTAAAATCACTCCAAAGATAAGAACGTATAACGCGGCAACGATGATAAAACTCCACGCGGCAACGGGTAGACGCGATGAGAACACAATGCTGAGATCGGCGTGCGCTAACGTGGTGTACATGAGCGCGGGCATAGCCACGAAAAAGGCGAAGCGGTTGAGTGTGAATCCCGCGTTTTCAGGCAAGATGTTGATGCGGGCAACAAGGTAGCCGATGGCGATAACAACGCCAATGATGGCGAATCCTTCTAAAATACCCAGCATGTAACCCTCCCTTTTACTATTCTGAGGGGAATTTTACAGTACTGCAAAGTGTATTTAGAGGGCTCAAGTGTAGCGGCGTAAACAATCCTTCTTACAGGTTCGCTTCGCTTACACAGCGATTCATGTCAGATTCAGCCAGCTTGCCACTCGCTTCACTTGATTAGATCAGGGCCTAAAGATACCCCGCAGTTTAGAGTGCGCAACTATCCGATGCGCCGGGCATCCTGTACCTGTTGCGGCTAACCCAGTCGTAAACGCGCTCGGCGATTGGACGCACGGGTGTAGAAATCAGCACCGCACCCAGTCCGCGAATTAGGCGGCGGTGACTGGTTTTCAGAGCTAGACCGATAGCGAGCGCCCCGTAAGCGAGTTGCCTCTCCTCGGTTACGTACGGGATAGCGCGGGCAAAGCGTCCTCTATCAATGCGGTACGCCACGAGGTCATCGGGGTAGGCGGGGGCGATCTCTGCGATTAGGTCGAAGTGACGCTGCGCGAACGATGCACATTTTTGACAGAACCCGCAGTCGGGGTCGTAGAGTAGAGCTCCTGTGAAAGCGGGTTTCATTGCGCGTCCTTATAGTTGCGAACAAGAGCGGCAAACTGCTGAGCACCGCGGGCGATGCGACGCTCTAGGGTTGCTTGGTCTGTTCCCGTCACTTCTTCGGGGGTAGCGTAAATAGCGGTCGGTGCCACCTGCGCGCCCATGAACCCAAAGAGCGGGCGCATAGTGTGGTCAAGCATCAGCGAATGGCGCTGTGTTCCGCCGGTCGCACCGATAAAGGTGGGAGTGTCGGTGAGGTCGTCTTCGTCGGTCAAATCCCAGAACAGTTTGTAAAGCCCCGAGTAGCTTGCTTTGAAAACGGGTGAGACCGTGATGATTCCGTCTGCCGAATAAATTTTTTCGTAGGTTTCTTGCAACTCAGGATCTTCGTCGTCACCGGAGAGTTTCTCGGCAATCTCATACGCGAATTTACCGATGTGCAGGGCGTGAACGCGCACGTCTCCATGCTTTTCGAGCTCGCTAGTGACAGCTTCACGCATCTTCTCTGCCAGCATGGCGGAGACAGAATGACGCGTCGCCCCGCCGGTCACGACAACAAGTGAATACGTCATAACTTCCTTACCTCTTACTCAGTGAACACAACGCAGCAGGTAGGGCGAGTATTCCTGAGTTACTTCTGTTTGGGTATGGTGCACAGGCTCACCAGGTTGATGAGGCAGTCTGGCTCCGCTACAAGAGTTAACTTACGCAAGGTATCACCCGTTCACCAGCGCAACGGTGGCGCACTTACCTTCTCGCCTGGTGCGCTTCGCTTACAAGGCGATTCATGCCAGCCCCAGCTAGGGCGCCGCGCTGTTGGGCTGGCTTCCAGAGCTTCTTCCGAGTAAGACCCGGGTAAAGACACCGCTGGTCAAGACAACTTATTCACCTGAATCAAACGTGCCCCACCCAGTAGACATTATGAGCTTTAGCCGTCTATCGCATCCAGTTCGAGCTTGCCACCCGCATAGACCAGGTTTTTTGCCAGCGGAATCTGGTGCGACGCGGATTCCAAGATGTGCATGAAGTAGCCCGCGGTATTGGGGAAGACAATAAAATCACCCACCTGAACGCCCTGCGGAAAACGGATGGGGCGGCGCATGATCACCTCATCCTCGATGCAGTAGGCACCCACCAGATAGCCCTCGTAGGGTTGCGCATCAGCAGCGGGTTCGGATGCGCGAACGTGCAGCGGATCCACCAGGTAGTCGTCGGAGGTAGTGCGCAACTGGGTACGGTTCATGGCAAGACCAACCAGCGGCACACCATCGCTACGCTTTTTAATAAAAGCAACCCGCGCGACAATCAGGCCGCATCCATCAAGGATGCTGCGCCCCGGCTCAAGGTGCAGACGCACGCCGAGCTCGCGAATGGCGTCCCCTGCTGGCGAGGTGAGAATCTGGTCTAGCCAGTCGCCGCGCACGGGTGCCTGGTGGAAAGGATAGAAGTTTTTCAGCGGGTCTGCTTTCCACGTAAAGGGCGCAATAGCACCCTTATTTTGTGCGGTGAGCGCTTGCTTGAAGTTAGTCCATTGGTCAGCATTATCAAGGTAGTTCATAGGCACGCCGCCACCGATGTCGATGAATTCTGGATGGTGCCCCACCGCTTTCAAACGCTGAATTAGGTCGGTTGCCTCCAGCAGAGCGTCAATGCGGTCTTGCGCGCTGTAGCCGTGCAAATGCAGGTGCACACCGGCAACCCTCACGTGCGGATGCGGTTCTGCCAAATAGTCCACCCACACATCGGTCAGCTCACCAAAGCGAGTAGGCATAAAACGCTCCGGGTCAGGAGCAATACGCGGTGCCACCCGCACCGTCTTCTCCCCAGCCAAAGCAATAATGCGGTCGAACTCCGCGCAGGTATCAACAGAAATTGTCACACCGTTATCAATAGCAAGCTGCAAGAGCTCATCGGTCTTAATGGCTGCTGAGAGAATGATGCGTTCCCCCGGCATTCCTACGGCCAGCGTCTGGCCGAGCTCGCGGTGGCTAGCAACGTCTACGCCGTGCCCGGCGTCGCGAGCACGTTCCACAAAAGTGAGTGCCTTGTTAGCCTTACGGGCGAAGAAGACACGCACGTCAACACCGTGTTTTTCACCCTGCGCGGTGAGTTCTATGCAGTTGCGTTCCATAGCATCTGACTGCACCAGATTGACCGGGCTATTGTGCTCTTTCACCGCGCGCTGCAGAAGGTTCGCGTTATCCGCGACCTCGCGCATCCACGGCTCCAGCCTGCCGGTCAGCGGCGGTAAAGCGTAGGCATCTGAGGGCGCATGCAATGAGGCAATGGTCTGCGCCCACTGCGGAATAACGGTGTGCAAGTTACGAGAGAGTGAGTCATTCCCCAGCACATAGGGCTCCGTCATGCGACCGGCAAAGGCAAAGCGAGTCTGCCCCGGCAACATGCCGTTAGATTCGGTACAAACAGTCACCGGTGAATCAGTGGGTGCCTGCTCGGGTGCGACTACCTCTAGGACTCGGGCACAGAAGGTCTCAGGATGCGCGCCGGGGGCTGCCAACACCGCGTCCACCGTGAAATCTGCGGAAAGATCTGAGGCATCGGCAAGGTGCGAGAAATCTAAAATTCCAGCTTCTGCCACCGCAATTAGACGCTCTACCTGCTCCGCAGGCGCACCGTAAGCATAGGTCTCCAGCAAGCGAGCAAGCTCAGCGAAATCATCGGTTAAGGAAAGCTCGTCAAAAGAGAACCGCTCAATAATCGGCGTGTAGAGCTCACGCCACACCAACCCCACGGTTTGCTGGGGACGACGCAGGTGAGCCAGTGATTCGCGGAACTCAGCGAGCGCATCCGGCGCAGGTTCCAGTGCCTCCCAGGTGAATTTCTCCCCGGTCAGTGTCTCGGACGCCTCAGCCAGCAGATTCTTAAGCTCATCCACCGATGAGAGGGCAGCGATGCGCGGCACAAAAGGTTTAAGAAGCTTCTTCTCGGCATCCGTTGCAGGCTGGGTTTTCAGCTGAATAAAACGACTGCTACGAGAAGTCGGATAAATACGCGCTGGTTCTTTCCCCGAAGGAATGTAGGTGTCGTTTTCGATGCGTCCACCGCGACCGAGTGTCAGCGACAGAATTGAGTCAATCGCGGTGAGAGCTGCACCGCGCAGGCGCACGGTACTACCGGCATCCACCTGGTCGAGATTAGTAAAGGGGTCAAGCATGCCCGACGGATGCGACGCCACTTCGTGGCCGGTCACCACCAGCACATGATCAAAGCCATCTAGTTGGGAGAGCTCGGTGGCGTTTTCACGCACAAAGTTAATAGCGCAGGTGCTGGGCAGATGCGCCACTGCGTGCTCCCAGGATGCTTTCAGAAAGCGTCCTACCGTAGCTCGCGGTGGAAATTCCTCTAACGGCTGCACCTCGCCAAGCACATCTTTGCGGTACTCGTCTAGGGATCCCATCGTCGTGCGAATCACCGGTGACCACACGTTCACGCGTACGTGCTCAGGCTGGTCAACGCCGTACGCGCCACCAACTCCGGGCTCGCGCGCATCAAAAACAGTGATATTCAGTGGCAGATGGTGCAGGTAGGCAACGCGGGACAGCTCTTCAACAGCCCACAGACCGCGCGGACCGGCACCGATAATAGCGATTGAGATTGGCACGAATGATTCCTCTGTGTAGATGTATCGCAGTTGTACTGAGTTTAGTAGAGCGCCCACTTTCCGTGGATTTGCGCTGTAAAATGCCGAAATTACAGCGCAAATCCACGTAAAGTGGGTTCAGCGCATGGTTAATGTAGGTTCTCCTGAACCCACTCATCGTTGTAGATGGTGCCGGCATACGGCATACCGCCGTCGTGCAAAACCACCACGATTTCTTCGCCCTCCTCAAAGGACGGCGCATCGGCAGCGAGGGCAGCCATGACGGCACCACCGGAGGCACCGGGGACGATGGCTTCGGTCTGCCCCAGCTCGCGGGCACTTTTCACCGCGTCAAGAGCATCAACACGACGCGTACCGGTGGGGGTTTGGCGAGTGGAGAGTTCGGTGATGACGCCCGCACCGTAACCGGGAAGCAGACGTTCACCGCGGGCACCGCCGTAGAGTACTGAGCCTTCAGCGTCCACGGCAATGACCTGGGTATCTGCCCCGCGTTTGGCGACCTCGGCGATGCACCCTCCCACGGTGCCGGTGGTAGACACTGCCACATAGACGCGCGACGGCGCATGTCCCAAAGCATCAAAAATTTCTGACATCGTACCTTCACTGTGAGCTGTGAAAGCAGCTTGGTTCGAGTACTGATCCAAGTTGATAGAACCGGGATTTTCTTCCAGCAGTTCGCGCACCTTGTTCTTGCGCGCCGTCAGCCAGTCGTTGGTTTCGGGGTCGGGCTCGGTGACGGGGTGCAGAACGCCGCCGTACGCCTGAATAAGCCCAAGAGTTGACTGGTTAGTGCGCGGATCAACCACGCAGTGAAATTCAAAATCTTCGAGAATCGCCTGACGCGCTAGGGCTATGCCCAGGTTGCCGGAACTGGACTCAATCACCATGGTGCCGGGCTTGAGGCGTCCGGATGCTTTCGCGTCCTTGACCAGTGCAGCTGCGGTGCGATCTTTAGCGCTCCCGCCGGGGTTAAAGCTCTCAAGTTTGGCGAAAATTTTTACACCCTTCACCTCGTGCGCAGCTTCCCAGCGGGGAAGGCGGACGAGCGGGGTGTTGCCGGCAACTTCTTCGATGCCATTGTATAAGCGTGGGGTCATGAATCTGATTCTACGCCCAAAAATAAGGTTTCTTATGATGTGACGTTTGCCCATGCTGAGAGCGTATTTTGCAACCGCAAGAACGCTAGGCATGGCGAGAGCACAGGACGCCTATCCCGCTCTCGCAGACCAGGCGTCCTGACGGGCGAATACCGCCCAGCAGCTCCAGCGCGCCGCAGGTTTACAACAGGGATTTGAGGGTGTGCGCCACGCCGTCCTCGTAGACGCTGAGCGTGACTTCCTTAGCTACCTTGATCACTTCGTCAGGCGCCTCACCCATTGCCACGCCACGCGCCGCCCAGTGGATCATCTCTTTGTCATTGTGACCGTCGCCAATGGCGATAGTATGCGCGGGGTCTACTCCGAGTTTACGACGCAGGTGTTCCAGCGCGGATGCCTTTGAGACACCGTGCGCAGCGATGTCCAGCCAAGCGCTCCAGCCCACGGAGTAGTTCACACCGTGCAGACCGGCATGGTAGATAGCCTGCTGAAACTCGTCCTGATCAACATTCTCTGCAAAGAGGACGACGCGGGTTGCCTCATTCATGGTGAACAGTTCTTCTTTGTTAACGCGAATGGCGGTGGACCCGAAGTTACCATCTTCAAAATCTGCGGTTGCGTAGATTTCACCGCTGGGAACTTCTACTGCCATTTGGGCGTAGGGAACTTTTTCGGAGAGCAGTTTGAGGGCGCGTGTGGGATTGAAGTGTACGCAGTCAAAGACGCGCAAGCCGTCTTTATAAGCAGGGCTCAAAACGTAGGTGACTGCACCGTTTGAGGTGACCATGAAGCCTTTATCTAGCCCTAGCATCTGGGCGATAGGATGCGCCGCCTGACGTGAGCGTCCAGTGGAGATAATGACGTGGTGGCCAGCGTTCATGACCTGTTGAACGGTTTCTTTGACGGCGTCGTTCATAGTGCCGTCGTGCTTGACCAAAGTGCCGTCGATGTCGAGAGCGATGAGGTACGTTGCGCCTTCTTCTTTATGCCAGTTGCCTTCAACGGGCGGGTGTACGCGCAGATTTTCCATAAGTATCACTGTTTCATTGTGAGTTTTTTCTTTAGTCTACAGATGGAATCTGGCTAAATTCGACGTGAATTTTCCTCAGGCGTAATCGCAGAGCACCTCGCGCAAAAAGCAACTTTCCGTGGATTTGCGCTGTAAAAACGTCCAAATTACAGCGCAAATCCACGGAAAGTGCGTTTGGCTGTCTTTATAAAAGCTAAAGTTAGTCCCATGCCTTTATCAGATCTTTCCGAGAGCACTCAGAACTACCTGAAGACCATCTGGGGTCTTACCGAGTGGTCGGATGAGTCCGTCACTACCTCGCGCATCGCCGAGAAAACCGGCCTGCGCTTATCGAGTGTTTCGGACGCACTCAAGCGACTGAGCAAGGCAGGGTTGGTTATCCACCAGCCCTACAGTGCCATTGAGCTCACGGCTGAGGGTCGCACCTACGCGGTTGAAATGGTGCGCCGCCACCGCTTGATTGAGACCTTCCTCGTAGAGACTCTCGGGTACGGCTGGGACCAGGTACACGATGAAGCCGAGGTACTAGAGCACTCAGTGTCTGATAAATTCATTGCTCACATTGATGAGCTGTTGGACAACCCCACCAAGGATCCTCACGGCGACCCTATCCCCACCGCGTCCGGCGTATTTAGCGACACCGACGCGCACACCCTCCTTCACTGCCCCGTGGGGTCAAAGGTAAAGGTGGAACGCATCGATGACGATGACGCTGACCTGTTGCGCTTCTTCGCCGACCGCAAGGTAGCGCCCGGTGCGGTGCTCACTGTCAAAGAACCAGAGCCCTTTTCAGATTCGCTCTCCATTGAAGCAGACGGGCAGCTCATGACGTTGGGCCGGTACGCGGCAGCCGCACTTTTTGTGTCAGGATGCGAAGAGTAAATTTTCACTGACGCCACCAGACGCACAGTTGCCAGCCGACCCTCCCGCCGTCTCGCGCTGGGTGCTCGAATGCGATACACGTCAGCCCCAAGCCAGCTGGCAACATTGTGCGCCTCAGGGCGTCCATCAATCCATTACTCCCAAATTATGCAGTCGACTACATCACCTGAGTTTTCGTTTTCTTGCCACGCACCCAAGTGCTCACTAACCCATAGCGGGGGCTTGCAAGGTAAACAACGGTGAAGATGATCCCCTGTACCAAAACCACTGCACCACCAGGGGAAACATCAATGTAGTAGCTCAGATACAGCCCTACAATCGATCCGATGGCAGAGACTATTGGTGCGATTATCAGCATCCGCGAGAACTTGTTTGTGAGCATACGCGCGGTGGCACCGGGAATGATGAGCATGGCAACCACCAGAATTACACCCACAATTTGCAGTGCGAGCACGTTGGTAAGTGCAAGCATCACCAATAGGACGCCGCTGATTATGTGCGGGCGCAGTCCGATAGCCTGCGTGTAGTTGGGGTCGAAGGCAACGAGAACAAAGTCTTTGCGTTTGATCAGCAAAACCGCTGAAACAAGCAGTCCGAGCACCGTTATTTGTAGAACGTCAGCCGTTGAAATGCCTAGGACGTTGCCAAAGAGAATGTGGTTGAGGTCGGTGTGCGACGGCGTGGCAGAAATGAGCACCAGCCCCAGCGCAAAGAGGGTGGTGAAGACGATGCCGATGGCGGTGTCTTCGGCGATGCGCCGCGTCCCTCGTCTGATGCCCCACATGAGAGTCACTGCCACGAGGGCTGCTACTAGCGCACCCACGGCAAAGGGGGCCCCCACGATGTAGGCAATCACCACTCCCGGTAGTACGGCGTGGGAAATCGCATCGCCCATGAGCGACCACCCCATGAGAACTAGCCAGCAAGAGAGCAAAGAGCACGTTACTGCCATGAGGACGGTGGCGATTAGCGCTCGTTGCATGAATTCGAAGGTGAGCGGTTCAAGCAGAAAATTCACGGTTGACCTACGCTTTCGTCTGTCCGCTAAAGGCTTGCATGATGTTTTCGGAGGTGAGCACGTGCTCCGGTGTGCCGTGCATGAGGATGGTGCGACGCATGAGCGCAGCTTCATCGATCATTTGGGTGAGAGAGGGAAGGTCGTGTGATGACACCAAAACGGTGGCGCCGTGTGATGCGAGTTCGCGCAGCACCTGGCCGAGCATTTGTTCGCTAGCATAATCCACACCTGCAAAGGGTTCATCGAGCAGAAGGACGCGTGCTTGCTGGGCGATAGCGCGAGCGACGAACGCTCGCTTGCGCTGTCCGCCGGAGAGCTCGCCGATTTGCCGGTGGGTGTAGTCAGTTAGAGCAACTTGTTCGAGTGCGTGTTCCACGTGCCGTTCGTGGCGGCGGTTGAGCTTGCGAGTGATTCCGAGCTTGCCGTAGAGACCCATTGCGACAACTTCGCGAACGGAAATCGGAAAGCCCCAGTCAATCTCTTCACTTTGTGGCACATAGCTGACTAGACCGGCTGAGCGGGCTTTTTCAGGCGTCATTCCAGCGATGCGGACTTCACCCGTTTCGCAGGGCACAACGCCCATGGTGGCTTTGAAGAGGCTGGATTTTCCTGAGCCGTTCATGCCTACGAGGCCGCAGACCACGCCGGGGTAGAGTTGTAGGGATGCGTGGTTGAGAGCTCGCACGCTTCCATAGCTCACGCTCACATCGCGTATATCAAGGGCGGGATGGTTCACCTGTTCTCCTTGGGATAAGACCCCGCGTGAGGTACCGGTAGAGTCTTCTCATGGCATCCGGTATCTGTCGGCACCTCACACGGGAAGTTCTGGGGTATCTGCTCTATTTTTCGGGTGTTTCAGCAGCTGCATCACCGCCGGTTAGTCCGCGCGCGATAGTTTCTGCATCGTGTTTGAGCAGGTCAACGTAGGTGGGCACGGGGCCGTTTTCCTCAGACAGTGAGTCCACATAGAGCACTCCCCCGAAGGACGCGTCGGTTGCATCCACCACCTGCTTCATGGCGTGGTCAGAAACTGTTGATTCGCAGAAGACCGCGCGAACTTTATCTGCCTTGACCGCATCAATGACGTGGCTGACTTGGCTCGGTGTTGCCTGCGCGTGTGAGTTCACCGCCCACAGGTACTCTTCGTTGAGTCCGGCGTCCTTGGCGAGATAGCTAAATGCACTCTCACAGGTAACCAGTGTGCGTTGGGACTTTTCCAGTGGCTTGAGGTCATTCAGCAAATCGTGATGCACGCTTGCAAGCTCTTGCTTGTAGCTTCGGGCGTTCTCGCGGAACTCGTCGGCGTGCGCCGGATCAAGATCAGCAAAAGCTTTCGCCATGTTATCTACGTAAACCTGCGCATTCACGGGGCTCATCCACGCGTGCGGGTTGGGGGTGGATGCGGCGTCCCCCTCAGCGATAGCGATGGGTTCAATACCGTCGCTCACCGTGATGTGCTGCGCATCGGAGTCTTGAATGAACTTCTCAAACCAGCTCTCGAGATTCAGCCCGTTATCGAGCACCAAGTCAGCATCGTGCGCCTTGCGAATGTCACTGGGAGTCGGCTCATATTCGTGAATTTCAGCGCCGGGCTTAGTCAGCGACTCTACCTCTAGGTAGTCATCGGCAACATTCTGCGCCATATCTTCTAAAACGGTAAAGGTGGTGAGCACGCGCGGTTTTTCGGCTTCAGAGGGTGCCGCTTGCCCGCATCCGCTCAGAGCAAGAACACCGACGGTAAGAAAACTGGTAAGGGCTAGAAGGCGAGGTGAACGGTGTTTCATGAGCTTTCTTTACTGACGTTTGGTGAGGGTAAACACGGTCTTTCAACCGATGCGGTTAACCATAGAACAAAATTGTTCGTTTAGGCGAACAATTTTTGAAAGTGTCGCGCATCCACCGTCATTAAAAGAATTCCCAGCAAGAACGAGTAACCTACACATGTACCTCATCGCCGAGAACCAAAAACATACAGCAGAAAGTTTTTACTTATGTCCAGCAAACTCTCCGTAGCGTTAGGCAAGGTAGCCTTAGCTTCTGGTTCAGCTATCGGCGCTGTTGCAGCGCACGATATTCTGCAGAAAAAGCATGCGGTTCTCCGCAACTATCCCGTGCTTGGTCACGCGCGCTATTTTATGGAGAAAATCCGCCCCGAGTTGCACCAGTACTTCATCGAGAACAACTACGACGGCCGCCCTTTCGACCGCGACACCCGTTCAATGATCTATGAATACGCTAAAGATTTGGGCGGTGAAAAAGCGTTCGGTACCGAACGTAAGCCACAGACCGAAGGCTACGAGTCTATTCGTCACGCAATGATGCCTGTCGAGCAGATGAAGGTTGCTCCCACTATTCGCCTGGGTGGTCCCGACTGCACTCAGCCCTACGATATTTCGCTGTTTAACATCTCATCCATGAGCTTTGGCGCACTTTCAGCCAACGCGGTTTTGGCAATGAATAAGGGCGCCGCTATGGGCGGTTTCGCGCAAGAAACCGGCGAGGGCGGCCTCACCAAGTATCATCTCGAGCACAATGCAGATTTGATCTGGGAGTTTGGTTCTGGTTACTTCGGGTGCCGCACTGAAGACGGCAAGTTCGACCCCGAGATTTTTGCCAAGAAAGCAAACTATCCTCAGGTCAAAGGCATTTTGATTAAGCTATCTCAGGGCGCAAAGCCGGGTCTCGGCGGCGTGCTACCGGGTTCCAAAGTAACCGCCGAAATTGCTGAGGCACGCGGCGTGCCCGAGGGCGAAGACTGCATCAGCCCCGCTGCGCACTCAGCATTCAGCACCCCCATTGAGCTCATGCACTTTATCAAGCAGTTGCGCGAACTTTCCAACGGCAAGCCCATCGGTATCAAGTTCTGTGTTGGCTCCACCATCGAGGTTCTTTCACTCTGCAAGGCAATGCTCGAAACCGGCATCACCCCCGACTGGATCACCGTTGACGGCGCTGAAGGCGGCACCGGTGCAGCGCCCATCGAGTTCGAAGACACCGTAGGTGCAACCCTCACCGATGGCCTCTACATTGTGCAAAACGCCCTCGTGGCAGCAGGTCTGCGCGATAAAATTTCCATCGGCGCAGCGGGCAAAATCGCTGGCGGCGCAGACATCATCAAGCGTCTTGCGCTCGGTGCTGACTTCACCAACTCCGCCCGCGGCATGATGATGGCAACCGGCTGCATCCAGGCACAAAAATGCAACCTCAACACCTGCCCCACCGGCGTCACCAGCCAGAACCCCTGGCTCTCCCGCGGCGTGGACGTCGATGACAAGGGCGTGCGCGTACGCAACTACCACGCGGGCGTCATCAACTCGGCAACCCGTCTGCTCGCATCCATGGGCCTGTACTCGTTCCAGGAGCTCAGCCCAGAGCACGTTATTCACCGCACCAGCGTCACCCATAGCCAGTCGCTGGCAAAGATTTACAACTGGCTTGAACCGGGGTCGTTCTTGGACGGCACCGCCCACGACGATTGGATGAGCTGGTGGGAACGCGCGGACGCCTCAAGCTTCGCGGTTTCGCACAAGCAGCATCAGCGTGCAAGCACCTTGCAGAACGCCAAATAAAATAGCCAACCGATAGTTATCACAAGGGGGTGTGGACTTTGCAAAAGTCCACACCCCCTTGAGTTGAGGTACCCAACTCACTGCGTTAGTTGTGCGAGTAGGTAGGCTTCCAGTCTTTAGCAGGTAGCTTGTTGGTCTTGATAAGTTCCTGATACCAGAAGAAGGAATCCTTGCGGTAACGATCCAGAGTCTTCAGGTCGAACTCATCGCGGTCAACATAGATAAAGCCGTAGCGCTTAGCGATGCCCTGGTGAGTTGAAATCAGGTCAATCGCGCTCCACGGTGAGTAGCCCAGAACGTCTACACCATCGCTGATAGCTTCCTGGGTCTGCTCAAGGTGCTGACGCAGGTAGTCGATGCGGTAGTCGTCGTGCACGCGTCCGTCGTCGGTGAGCTTGTCGAAAGCGCCCAGTCCGTTTTCGGTGACAATCAGCGGCAGGTGGTAGCGGTCCCAGATAGCACGGTAGGTCATGCGCATACCCACAGGGTCGATTTCCCAGCCGAACTCGGTCATGCCCAAATTGGGGTTTGAGACTGCCTTGTAGATGCCCTCTTCACCTTCAGAAATCTGCTGGTCAGCTGCTTCTGAACGTTCGGATGCGCCACCGCCGAAAGGCGCGTCCGCAACGGTTGCGGTGTTGTAGTAGTTGAAGGCGATGAAGTCGGGCTTCGCTGACTTCAGAATCTCCATGTCACCGTCAGCGATTTCGGGAGTAGTGCCCTTTTCTTCCATAATTGACCACGCCAGTGAGTTGTATTCACCGCGCACCGCCAAATCGAGGTAGAGCCAGTTACGTACAGCGTTGTAGTTGTCCGCCGCAATGACATCCTCGGGCTTTGAGGATGCCGGGTATACGTAAGCGATGTTCGGTGCGGGGCCAATCTTTGCCTGCGGGTGCATTTCGTGCAGCATCGCCATGGTCTTAGCCTGAGCCACGAACATATTGTGGTTGTACTGGTTCAGTTGCTGCTCGGTAGTGTCTGCGGGGAAGACACCAATGGTCGGGCCGTGCAGAATCATCATGTTCTGCTCGTTGATGGTCAGCCAGTAGTTGACCTTCTCTCCGTATTCCTTGAAGAGAATCTCGGAAAAGCGAACAAAGGCATCCGCGGTTTCGCGCTGAGCCCAACCGCCCTTAGCTTCAAGAGCTGCGGGGGTATCGAAGTGGAACATGGTGACGATGGGCTCGATGTTGTGCTTGCGCAGCTCGTCGATGACCTCGTGGTAGTGATCAATCGCCGCCTGGTTAATATCACCGTCGCCGTCGGGAATGATGCGTGACCAAGCAATGGAGAAGCGGTAGGCGCGGAAGCCCATCTCAGCCATGAGGGCGATGTCTTCTTTGAACCGATGGTAGTGGTCGACGCCGTCCTTGAAGTCGCTGGTACCCTCGGGCATGTCTTCTTTGAGGTCAATGGCGATGGGTCCGCGGCCGTCCTCGTTCCACGCGCCTTCTACCTGGTAGGCAGAGGTCGACGCTGACCAGAGGAATCCCTCGGGGAAAGCTTTGAGTTCTTTACGATACATACCTTGTTATTCCTTTCTAAAAAATGTTTAGCGCTCAACGATGACGGCGAGTTCGCCGGCAGTGAGGTTCTTGTCGGTGAGCGGTTGAATGGTAGAGAAGCTACCGGAGTTAGTGATGATGGTGTCTTGGTAGCCCGCTGTAGCAACCGCGTTACGATCGAAGGTCACCAGCGGCTGACCAGACTGAACGGCGTCGCCCTTATGAACGTGCATGGTAAAGCCTTCACCGTTCATCGCAACAGTATCGATACCCACGTGAACCAGCACTTCAACACCGGTGTCTGACTTAATGCCGTAGGCGTGACCGGAATCCAGCGCAGTAACGACCTTGCCCGAGATGGGTGCGTAAACATTGCCATCAACAGGCTTGATTGCTACGCCCTGCCCCATCGCACCGGAAGAGAACACGGGATCATCGACCTGCGAAAGCGCCATTGATTCACCGCTGGCAGCCGCCACCAAGTCAGTGGTGTGAGCATCCTCAGCAGGCAGAATAACGGTCGCGTTCGCGGGGACAACCTGGGCGTCGGCATCCACAACCTTCTTATCAGCGGGAAGAGATTCACCGAGAACCGACTTGTTGGGGTCAACGTCCAAGGAGGTTTTGCGGTCTTCTTCAGCGGCTATCTGTGCCTTGGGCATACCGAAGAAGTAGGTCAAGGTGAAACCAATGATGATAGCGGTTGCCACACCAACAAGCTGCAAGGCGAAATTACCCTTTTCGAGGAAGGCAGGCAACGTCAGCAAGGATGAGAAAACGTTAGCGGTAGCGGCTGAACCACCTGATGCCGCGATAGCACCACCGATAGCACCACCTGCAATACCGAAGATGAAAGGACGCTTGAGAGGTAGGTTAACACCGTAGACCAAAGGTTCAGTCACACCCGAGAAGAATGCCGAGATCGAGGTGGGCAGCGCCAGATCGCGAAGCTTTTTGTCTTTGGTGCGAAGTGCAACCGCAAGAGAAGCAGCGCACTGGGCGACAACAGCAGATGGCAACGGACCAAAGAGCAAGCTGTAACCGTTCTTTGCAAGTTCTTCTAGCATGATGGGCGAGATGCCCCAGTGCAAACCGAACATCACGAAGACCTGCCAGAAACCACCCATAATAGCGCCACCCAGCCACGGTGCAGGACCCCAGATCCAGGTTAGAGCACCAGCAACCAAACCTGTTGCGAAGTTAATGATCGGACCGATAACGGTGAGAGTCAGCAGACCAACAACCAAAACAACAATGGTCGGAGTCATGAAGTTACGCATCCACGATGGCAAAACCTTGTTCAGGCGAGGCTCAATGAGGCTCTGGAACCAGACAGCCACAATAATGGGAAACACCGAGTATGAATAAGGAGCCATAACCACGGGAATACCGAACAGATGGACGGGGTCTCCTGCCTCATACATTCCCGAGATGGTAGTTGTTTGCAAGAAAGCAGCAATAGCCATCGATGACGCGTAGTTCACCTTGAAGTGCTTAGCAGCTGATACTGAAAGCACAATCGGCAAGAAGAACATTAAGCCGTCGCCGAGAGCAGCCAGAATTAAATAGGTCTGCGACTCAGTGTCAAGTAGCGGAATGCCCACGGTGAACAGCGCCAAAAAGGCCTTGATAAGACCAACTGCAGCGAGCGTCCAAACTACCGGACTAAATACCCCAGAAATCATGGCGATAAAGCGGTTAAGCGGTGAACCCTTATTGCCTTCTTCATCAGCGGCAACACTACCCTCACCTGCACCCAACGATGTGCGAGCCATAATCGCGTCATACGCAGAGACAACGTTATTGCCAATAACTACCTGGTAGAGACCAGCAGACTTCATCACCGTAATGACGCCATCCAACTTCTCAATCTCAGCGGTCTGAGCAAGATCGCGGTCACGCAGGTTAAAACGTAGACGCGTTGCACAGTGCGCTAGGGAATTAATGTTCTTCTCCCCGCCGACAAGCTCCAGCACCTTGGTACCTAGAGCGGCGTAGTCAACCTTCGTTGAGGCCACAGCATTCTCCTTGGAATACACGGCAAGCCCGGGGCCGAAACTTAACCTGAACTACCGCCAGGATGCATTGACGTTGCGTCCGTGTGCGGGTTCAAATCAATCCGGTGCCGGGGTCTTTTTCGTTGCCGATAGCTCCTACCAGTGCTGGGTGAAAGCTCCAAAGAAACAAAAAAGACCCAAGCGCAACATGCAATGCATGAAGTGCTTAGGTCTTGCCTCCAGTACAGTTGCTCCCGCGTCAGCGCGAGATAACAACCGCCTAAGTAACAACCCTAGGATTGCCAGTTAAAAACTGTTATGTAGATAACCATAGCTCCGTCACAGTCAATGAACAAGAAGCGGAATACTGTTTTGACGTTATCTTCTCAGCACCTGTTCATCCCCCTGAGGTCTACACCCCAAATATTAACTGCTGCAACAAGGCAAAACACGCGAATATTACCTTAGCCCACATCTTTCCTACTAGTGGGAAAAGCATTAACGATACCCGTGCTGCATGTTTAGGTCGCTATGATAATTTACACAAGATATTAAGTTTTTAACATGCAAATATTCTTCCCCTACTGCGCTATGTTCGAAATGAAGATAATTCATCTGTTTCTATGACATTTTCACATAGTTAGATTCCAGCCACTCACCGTGAGAGGAAAAGCGTGCTTTCCGAGTCTTCTCGTCCCATTATCGAATCGACTTTGCAAACTATTGCTGAGCGTATCAATGACATCACCGTCATCTTTTATCGGAAGATGTTTGAATACCACCCGGAACTCATGGACGGCATGTTTTCTCGCGCGGATCAAGCTGAAGGCATTCAGCCTCGCGCTCTTGCAGGATCAGTCCCCGTTTTCGCCTCTTACATCCTGGCTAACCCTGATTCGTACCCCGATGAGATGCTGGCGCGAATCGCCCACAAGCACGCATCGTTGGGGGTAACCGCTGACCAGTACGAGATTGTCTACAAGTATCTTTTTGCCGCAATTGCAGAGAACTTGGGAGACGCTTGTACACCAGAAATTGCAGAAGCCTGGACCGAGGTCTACTGGCTCATGGCAGATGTCCTCGTAAAAATCGAAAAGGGTCTCTACGACGGTCAGAAAAACGACGTCATACACTCTAACTTCAAGCTGGTGTCACGCAAAGAAGCTGGCACCAGCGTCCTTGACATGATTTTCGAACCTGCAGATAGTACCGTCATGTCTGATGCCGTTGCTGGGCAGTACGTCACCGTCATCGTGAAAACCGAGGATGGTCTGCGTCAGCCTCGTCAGTATACGCTCCTTCCCAGCGCACAGAACCAGCGTCGTATCGCGGTCAAGCAGAATGAGGACGGCGAAGTTTCACCTATGCTCCACAAACTAGAGGTTGGGGATATCATTGAAATTTCTAACCCCTACGGCGACGTTGTGCTCGGTGGCTATAGCGATCAAGATTCACAGCCTCTTTATCTTTTCTCTGCCGGAATCGGAATCGTTCCCATGGTCGCATTCTTAGCTGAGCTGAAGAAAAATCATTCAAAGCGCAGCGTCGTTGCCGTACACGCAGATAGTTCCTCAGAGGCCTGGCCTTTACGCGAAGAATACTTGAAACTAGTCGCAGAACTAGATGATGCAAAAGCCATCTCTTTTCTCAAAGATGGCGAAGGCGATTTTCAAGGTGAAGTACGCGTCGAGTCTCTAGACATGCCCAGACTCGCTTCTGTCTACATGTGTGGACCACTGAGCTACATGCAAAGCGTACGTTCTGCTCTCGTTCAGCAAGGCATACCGGGAAGGAACATCCAGTATGAAATCTTCGGCCCGGATCAGTGGATACTTCGAGCAACGCGCCGCTCCATGCGAGGCAATAGAGTCTAATCCCATAAAATGCTGTCATTCTAACTTCAGCGACTAACATAAAAAGCCCCTGCTTATTCCCAGGATCTGCTTGTCTATAAAAGATAGGCAGGAGAGGGAAAGCAGGGGCATTGTTTCTTTAAAACAATTACTCAGTAGCTACCGGATAATCTCCGTCTGATTCACTGACGCTTGGCACCTGACCACAAACTTTATTTCCTCGCTCGGAAAACTTGCGCTCAGTGTATGAAGATCGCGTCCTTACTCAGCTACCGGAATAACCTCTGCGCCACCCATATAGGGGCGAAGAGCCTCAGGAATGCGAATGGAGCCGTCCTTCTGCTGGTGGGTTTCCATGATTGCAACCAACCAACGAGTAGTCGCCAGAGTACCGTTCAGAGTTGCAACGGTACGGGTTGCGCCCTTCTTGGTCTTGCCGTTAGCGTCCACGGTGTCTGCCATGCGCTCACGGATGTTCAGACGACGAGCCTGGTAAGTGGTGCAGTTAGAGGTAGAGGTCAGTTCGCGGTAAGTGCCCTGGGTGGGAACCCATGCCTCACAGTCGAACTTACGCGCAGCTGATGAGCCGAGGTCGCCGGCCGCAGTATCAATGACGCGGTAGGACAACTCGCACTTGGCAAGCATCTCCTCTTCCCACGCCAGCATCTTTTGGTGCATTTCTTCTGCCTCTTCAACGGGGCAGTACACAAACATTTCAGCCTTGTTGAACTGGTGCACACGAATGATACCGCGGGTATCTTTACCCGCTGAGCCAGCTTCGCGACGGTAGCAGGATGACCAGCCAAGGTACTTCTTAGCGCCCTTGGAGAAGTCGATAATCTCGTCCGCATGGTAGCCAGCAAGAGCAACCTCAGAGGTACCCACCAGGTAGAGGTCATCGCGCTCAAGACGGTAAATCTCATCATCGTGAGCAACGTTGAAGCCGGTGCCGTTCATAACTTCAGGACGCACGAGGGTGGGAGTGGTCATCATAGTGAAGCCATTAGCGGTTGCCTGGTCGAGCGCCATCCACATCAGAGCCTGCTCAAGGCGAGCGATCTGGCCCTTCAAGAAGTAGAAACGCGCACCAGAAACCTTAGCGCCGCGCTGCATATCGATACCGTCTACAAGCTCACCAATTTCAAGGTGATCGCGGGGCTCAAAACCTTCAGCTTCAAAGTCGCGAGGAGTACCAACGGTCTTTACAGTCTTGAAGTCATCCTCACCACCGGTAGGCACACCGTCGATAATGAGGTTGCCGACGCGGTTGAGCAACTCATCAATGGTTACCTGCGCTTTCTCGTTAGCGGCCTTAGCCTCACCAACGCGCTTCGCCAGCTCTTTAACCTCGGCAAGAAGCGCCTGCTTCTCATCGCCAGAAGCCTTAGCCACCTTCTTACCGAAAGCGTTCTGCTCAGCACGCAATGACTCGTACTCGCCAATAGCACTGCGTCGTGCTGAATCGGCCTCAAGAATCTGATCAATCAGAGACTCGTCAGCAAGGCGAGCGCGCTGAGAATTACGGAACAGGTCAGGATTTTCACGAAGAAGGTTAATGTCAATCACGGTGTTAAATTTACCGCACGGACATGAGGTATGCCCAATGTTCAGGCTTATCGCTCGCTTCTTTACACAAGCATCCAAGAAAAGCCCCCTTAGTTTCGGGTGCAACGTATGCTAGCGTCATTACTTTCACCCAAAACCAACTATGCTTATAGATATGTTTTCACCTTCATTGCCCACCTCGCTCAAAAGTAAAAAAGCTTTGTTCACCGGCGCCGGCGTGGCATTTCTCGGATTCACCACGCTGAGCGCAATCAGCCTCAAGCAGGTGCTCTACCATCGCCCCGACCTCATTCCGATGGCGAGCCTTCTCTACACACCGCTACAACCCACCGAACCCAAGCAGGTGGGCGTGGTCTACAACCCCTCCAAGACGCGTGCGCAGCCCGCGTTGCACCTCATCTTCCGGGCGCTCTCCGAGGCAGGCTGGCCCCCGGCAAACCTCTACGAAACCACCATTGAAGACCCAGGCGTCTCCATGGCCGAACAAGCAGTTGAAGAAGGCGCCGAACTCGTCCTCGTTGTTGGCGGCGACGGCACCGTCAGCGCCGTGGCAGCGGCAATGCGCGAAACCGAAATACCCATGGGGATCGTGCCCATGGGCACCGGCAACCTGCTCGCACGCAACCTCGGTTACAACGTGCACGACATCAGCGCCTGCGTCAACACCGCCCTGTTCGGCAAGGAACGCCTGGTCGACACAGTGCGCCTGAATACCGACTTCATTGACGGAAGCCACGACGAACGCGACTTCCTCGTCATGGGCGGCGCCGGATTCGACGCACTCATCATGACCGACACCAACCCGCGCCTGAAATCCAGCCTCGGCGGTCTCGCGTACTTCATCGCCGCGTCCAAACACCTTGTGGCACGACGTCGACGCGTGCGCATCTCTATCGACGGTGGCAAAGCCTTCACCCGAAAGATGCGCGGCGTGCTAATCGCTAACTGCGGTGAAATTCAAGGCGGCATCAACCTAGCGTCAACCACCACCGCCTCCGACGGCAAACTCGAGGTCATTGTGCTGACCCCGCGTAGCCTGTGGGGCTGGCTGATGCTGGCGGGGCGCATCGCTACCCGCAATTACGGCGGACGCACCCCCGTCATCGACCATATGCTCGGCGCCGAAGTTTCCGTGGACTTCCTCAAGCACCCGCAGCCCGTCGAAGTTGACGGGGACATTCTCGGCGAAGCACAACGCGTCCACGCCGTGGTGCACCCCTCGGTGCTACGCGTGAACGTCTACGGGCGGAACTAGGTTCTTGGGATGAAATCACCGTTTTGGGTGCGATATGACACCTAAAACGGTGATTTCGTCCCAATAAGTTCTATACGTTAGGACGTCTGCCGCACCTTGACGCCGCTTTTCATGAGTTCTTGCCGCAGCGTCCACGGACTTTTCGTGATTTCGCCCCAACGCACACGAATAATCTTCCAACCATCGCGCTCTAATTCGCGCTGACGACGATGCTCGGCTCGGATAACGTCCTCTGGCTTGCCATATTTACCGGAATACTTCACCTCGCCATCGACCTCAAGAATTAGGCGCAGGTGTTCCCATATAAAATCCGGTCGATAGCGTGCACCCGCAGAGGTGAGAACTTCTCCCTGTTCAATGGGCATCTCCAGGTTCCAGTCATAGAGCAAGACTCGCACTAATGTTTCAGCCACTGACTCCGCGTGTGCGCTCATACGCTCAACGACCCTGCCAACACGTAAAGCACCCGGCCCACGTAGCCCCAAAATCGAGCTCTGAACCGCGACTCTATCGACCAGTCCCCGATGTAAAAACTGGTCAGCAATACATACAGCATCCCGATGAGGCAAAAACTTAGCACAATCTATAAGAGTATCTAGAGGCGATGTCACCCGCGCGTCTTCAATCCACCAGGTACGCTCCAAAACGTCAGAAGAACACCCGTGAACCCGAAGGTTCTCTCGGCTTTTTATGCCATACGTCGCACTAGAAATATGTACTTTATCAGGAAGATTCAAGAGCGAAATATCGTACATCATCGCCGCCGATTCGTGGCTTAAAACAGAACGGGGATGGCTTTTCGCTACCGCTACATGATGCGCATAGCAACGCTGAAAAATGCTGAACCCATTCCATATCGCAGCATCCACGTACACGCCGTGCCGGAGTTTAATAAGGCGTCCTCGCTCTACCCGACGGTAAATAGTGCTTGCACTGATTCCCAGCTGGCTGAGTTCAGCTGTTGTTTTGATGTGATCCCCTGTTTTCATGCTGACAGTCTGCACTATTTCCCGGATTCGGGGATGAGGTTACGAAAAAAGCTGTGGATAACTCAGTGTTATGGGATGAAATCACCGTTTTGGGTGCGAAATGGCACCTAAAACGGTGATTTCGTCCCAGAGATGCCCTCGAAAGGCTAAATCCCGTGTCGCAGATGCTCCGGGCGTCCTTCGGGGAACAGGGATTCCACCCAGTCGCGGGCGGCGTCGAACGCAGGATCCTGGTGGATGTCCTCGGTGACAGTGTTGCGCAGGTCGGCACGCGGGTACGAGCCGATGAACTTGATGCCGGGCGAGACTCGGTGCAGTCCGCGCAGGGCATCGCGCACACGGGCGTCGTAAATGTGGCCGTCTACGTCAATGGAAAAGAAATACGCGCCTAAGAATTCACCGGTTGGACGCGACTCAATGCGCGAGAGGTTGATGCCGCGGGTTGAGAACTGCTCCAGCAGATCAAGGAGCGCTCCGGGACGGTCTTCGGGTAGCGGCACCACGAGGGTGGTTTTATCGGCACCGGTGGGCGCAGGAATTTCGTGGTTACGAGCCACCAGCACAAAGCGCGTGACGGCGTGCTTGTTGTCGCCAATGTTGGATGCGAGTACCTCCAACTGCGGGTTCTGCTCGGCGACAATGGGTGAGCAAATAGCGGCTTCGTAGCCGGGGTTTTCGCTGGTGAGAAGCCCTAGCGCGGCGGCAGCTGTGGATGAGCCCGGCAGGTAGTGCGCATGGGGCACGGTCTGTTCGGCCCATTTGCGTACCTGCGCCCACGCGTGCGTGTGGGTGGAGATGGTTTGCATGTCATCGAGGGTGGTGCCCGGCGCTGCCACTAGCACGAACGAAATCGGCACAAGCACCTCGGCAATAATGCGCGCGTCCTGAGCTGAAGCAATCGCATCCAGCGTTGCTGTTACGCCGCCTTCAACGGAGTTTTCGATGGGAACCATTGCGGCGTCGACCTCGCCACCGAGCACTTTTTCAAGGGCTGCGGGAACAGATGTTGACGGGGTGCGGGTGGATTCCGCCGCTTTATCGACGCTCAGTAGAGCTTGTTCGGTGAAGGTTCCGGACGGTCCGAGGAAGGTGTAATGCATACCTTTTAGTGTATGGCGGCAGGTGTTGATGCGACGAAGCGAGGGTTCACGTTCTGAAACCTGCGGCGGCGAGTGGGCAGGATGCGAGCGCCTCGTTATCGGGCTTCTATTGGGGGTGGTGCGATGCCGGTTGAGCGCTGGCACTGCCCCTATATGACACGGTATTACAAAGGTTTTTCGAAAAAGTCCGCCCTGCGCAGGGGTGTGACTAGCGCAAATGGGCGTGTCCCCCAAAGTTATCCACAGGTTTGAAGGTTAGAGCAAAAACAACCTCTCAAGGTGAGGTATCTTACTGTCAAATATGCGAACCACGCGCACATCACTGACAACACCGCTCGAACCACGAGCTGAACAAAGGGGAATCCTTATGCGCTCATCTCTGCCCTCACGCCTGATTGCCACCGGTTTCATCGCGGCTCTACTGCTGACCGGATGCTCCGCCAAGGACTCGAACAACGCTGAGGCCCAGCCCTCTGAGACTTCGAGCAGTGCCGCTGCGTCAGCGGATGCGTCGAAGGATGCGACTGCCAGCAGCACGTCAGCTAGCTCAGAAGACTCTGGCTCCGCAGAGGCAAGTAGCTCAGCCACTGCCTTGCCCACGCTAGCTAACGGGCAAGAAGTGACGCTCACCGACGCTGAGCGCACAGACTTCAACGCCGGCAAGTACGTGCCAGCCACAGCCCAGCACCCCGCGCTGAACGTGCCCGAACCCGTCATGCCCGAGGTCGCCAAGGAACAGACCTTCGAAGGGGCAAAGGCGTTCCTGGAGTACTGGGTGGATTCCGCAAATTACGCCACGCAAACAGGTAAAACAGCTTCAGTAACTGAAGCTTTAACTGGTTCTGACATGGAAGAAGAAAGAAGAATTTACGAAGGGTACCGCGAAGCTTACCAAGAAGGCGCTTGGTCTGTGGGAAGTAAAAGAGATATCGAGATTCAAGACGGAGATTTTCAAGCGGTTTCCAATAATCTCTACGATTTGATTGTTGTACACACGAGGACTTCTGGAGAAATATACGAAGGAGACGGCACCAAATCGGAAGATATTGAGTCTTTCAATACAGCTAGAAATCCTCAGCTCTTGACTCTGAAATGGGAAAACGGTCAGTGGAAGATGAAGCTAATTAGCGGCATTGAAGGCGTGACTTACGGTGAGTAAAAAGATAACTCTCCTTTTAGTTGCTTTTCTTATGGGCATCTCTATGCTTACCCCAGCTGCGGCTAGAGAGAGCATCAAAGAAGATTATGCTTCCGCTAAAGGTAATCAGATTAATGTCCGTGGGGGCACGGCAACATCTGATATGCAACAGGGTCTTGTTCAACAACAGATTGCAAGATCTGATGCCGGTGCCACCGCGTCTGAACCGGCCCCCTACCAGTACGCCTTCAGTGAGACTTGCCAGCAGCAGTCCGCAAACTGCAACCTGAAGAAGTGTGAGAAGGGCGGGAACGAGGGCGTCCTACTTAACCTTTTGTATGCGGATGCTGATGCCGATGTGAAAGGCGCGGGCGAGCATATTGATTACAACAATGCCAAGGAGATGAAGGGGTGGAGTCGCGGTGGCACCTTCTGCTCCGCGATTCTGGATGGTGCGGGTGAGGATGGCCCTGCCGAGCAGCTCACGGTTGTCTTTACGGCGGATGATTTCAATAAGTTGGACGTCCTGCCTTCAACACTGAACGGTCCGGTGAACGGTCACACGCTCAAGAATTACAACACGAACCTGTGGGCGGTTCCGCAGGAGCAGCGTTTTACTACGCAGATTAACGGTCGCAACGTTGATGTTATTGCTACGCCGTCGCGCTTCGCGTTCACGTACGGCGACGGTCAGACGTTGGACAGCACCAACCCGGGGTATGCCCTGGGCGAGGATCAATGGGACGTTCCCACCCCCACCACCCACGTGTACACGCAGACCGGTGACTATCAGGCATCCGTAACCACTGTTTACACCGGACGTTACTCGGTGGAGGGCGGCCCGTGGCTGCCGGTGAACGGCGTTAATGAGGTCGCGTCCGCACCGCAAACTATTCAGGTGTGGCGCACCGAAGCCGGGCTGGTGGACGCTAACTGCTCGGCCCAGCAGGACGCGTGGGGTTGCGCAGGCTGGGACGGCAAGTAGCAGAGCTACCGCCAATCACTCGTAAAGGTCAGACTGTTAAACGTGAGAGGGGCTGACGTTGCCGGGTGCGAGCAAGCGAGCACACAAGAGGCAACGTCAGAAAGCCCAGCAATAACCCAGCCCGCCAATTATTCATAGAGGCCGGTTCGGTATATCTTCTAGCCGCGGCTCTTTGTACGCTCGCTCACTCGCATCCGCCGCGGCTAGCCTCCTCACCTCTTTGGTAAACTGAGATAAGAACCAATCTCAGGAGGATAATGATGTCCGCCGGACCGACCCCGCGCGTCCCTGATCGCGCCAAAGAAAGAGAACCGCACGCCTACATCGCCTCGGGCGCGCAGACGTGGGCCGAAGCTGCGCAAGAGTATTGGTTATTCCCTCTCATCATGATGATTATGATGATGGATAATGCCTCGCCGCTGCTATCGCTTCTCGTTCTTATGGCCGCATTTGCCCCATTATTCTTTCTCAGCAAAGTGCGCAAACCCAAGCCCAGCACCCGTAGCGTTATAGATAAGCGAACTCAACCCGTGAGGACTGTGTTGTGCTATGTCGTCCTCTCCGCGGTCACGGCCTTTTTTCTCATCTGTACTTTCCAGCAGATTAAAGTCCCCCCTGGAACAGCGACGCTTATCGGGGTGGCATCATTCGCCATTCTCACTCTCAACGCTAAATTCAATGTGCCGTCAGTGCATATCGAGGACGCGGCACTCCCCCGCATGGAGGCACGATGAGACCCGCCAATGCTTCTGCAGAACACAATCTCACGCCGCGCCGTCAGCACGAGTATCTCGTCACCGGTGCGCCTACCTGGTTGGATGCGGCGCTCATGACCGTGCACATTCCCGCGCTGATGTTCATGGTGATTCCCAAACATGGCGCGCACTTTCTAATGTTCGTTGTTTTCTTGGTGGGCTTTGCAGTGCAGTGGTGGTGGTCGGTAAAACGCGGCCAGTTCATCCTCTTTGGGTATTCGCGTTTTACAGACAGGCGCAATAATCCCAAGCGCTACATTCTCTCGAGCGCCGTCAATATTGCCGTGGTCATTCCGGTGGTTGTGCTACTCATCCGGCACCAAGCAATCGAAACGATCCAGGCGTTAGTGCTTGCTCTGGCAATTTACGTCGTGCTCGTCCTGAACGCCAAGTTCAATACCCCGTGGATTGTGCGCGAGGACGCCTCGGCAGAGGCTAGGTAGCTGCAGACTTTGCCGCCACTGTGCTGATGGGGGGGTCTTTAAACCCTGATAAATAAACCTCAAACGACACGTGAAAGGAGTCCTGTAAACATGGCAGAGATGCGTAATCACCCGCGCTATGTTGAAACGACAAAGAACGAGATTGTGGAGTGCAGACAGGGCGCTCCGTGGGATGTTGCGGCGGCAATGGGGCTGGTTTTTGCGTCCTTCCCCCTTGCTCATTTTTTGAACTGGTGGTGGCTCACCCTTATCGTGCTTGGTGCTATGTTCCTCTACGATTTCTTACGCCACAGGGACAACTTTTCGGCAAGCGGCACCTCGTATTCGTCCTTTAAACCGCTCGACATGACCTTCGTCGGCTTGTTCATTGTGGGGATGCTGGCGTCCTTCGCTGAACCGCGTCACCTATGGTCGGCTGTGCTTGCCGCACTCTTATTTTTTGTAATTACATTCTTTATCGTGCTCAAGGCAATGCCCTGGTTCTATCCTGTCCCACAGCAAGAGCAAGACCGCATCCGCGCCGAGAAGCCCAAGGACGCGGTGCTCTGGTAGCAAGCTACCGTTAGTATTTTCTCCACAGCCGTTAAAATAAAAGAAGTTTTATATTAACTCTTTGGCTTGGAGGCACCATGCGCGGTCTTGCGCCCCACGACGCTTCTTCATCTCGCGCGTCTGCACAAGCACCGGCGGCTCACGGATCAGTAAACTCCAAAGGTCTTGCGGCGGGAAAGCTCGGGCTGGCATCACCAACCGTTATCGGGCTCGGCAATGCCTCTATTGCCGATGACGTTTTCTTTGCCCTCAAGGATGCGACGCTCGGCTCTCCAGGCTGGGTTTTAGTGCTTGCCGTATCGGTTTCAGCGCTGGCAACCTGCCAAACCACTATCTTGCCCACCGCGCGCGGCATCTTTGCTATGGGTGTTTACAAGGCAGTGCCCGAGCGTTTTGCGCGCACGAATCCGACTTTTCATGTTCCCGAACCCGCCACCTGGACTATGGGCACCGCCGTGAAGGTCCCCGAAACCGAAGAATGCCGGATGCGTTAGCCGTGCCACGTCCCCGCGCGCCCTTGCAAAAGGTGACCACGTTTACTTCATAGTGACCACGAAACCGTCAAAAACAGGCCTTTTTGAGGCGGTTTTTGACGGTTTCGTGGTCACAGTGATGTTTCTGTGGTCACCTCGGGAGCAGTTTAGCCCGTGCCGGACTATCCCCAGTGTGAAATCAGGTTAGGACGCGAGCTCCGGGTAAGCCGCTGCCACACCGGGGTGCGTGATCTTACCGGCATCGGTATTCAAGCCCTTCGCCAGATCATCGTGAGTAGCCAGTGCCTCATCAATACCGGCTGCCAGCTTGAGAACGTACGCGAGCGTCGCATCCGTCAGCGCAATGGTTGAGGTGCGCGGCACGGCACCGGGCATATTCGCAACACAGTAGTGGCGGATGCCGTCTACCTCGTAGATCGGGTCATCATAGGTGGTCGGATGCGAGGTTTCAAAACAACCGCCCTGATCAATCGCCACGTCAATCAGCAGGGTATCGGGCTTCATCTTTGACAGGTGCTCGCGACGCACTAGCTTAGGCGCCTTAGCGCCGGGAACCAGCACAGAGCCAATAACAACATCGGCATCCAGAATTTCGCGTTCAACATTCGCCGGGGTGCTGGTGAGTACGCGCGCGGTTGAGCCGAACTGCCTGGAGAGCTCGCGAACGCGCGGGCTGTAGCCTTCAAGAATAGTGACTTCAGCACCGAGTCCCACTGACAGCAGTGCCGCCTGGGTGCCGACGTTGCCGCCACCGAGCACAACGACGCGTGCCGGTGCAACACCTGGCACGCCGCCCAGAAGCATGCCGGGGCCACCCTGGCTATTGAGCAGGTACTGGGCGGATGCTTGTGCCGCCAGGCGTCCTGCAACTTCTGACATGGGCAGAAGAAGGGGAAGGGCGCGTCCCACAGCTACTGTTTCATAGGCAATGGAGCGGGTTTTCGCGTCCAGCAGTGCCTTGATGAGCTTTTCTTCGGCTGCCAGGTGTAGGTAGGTGAAGAGGGTGAGGTCTTCGCGAAAGTATTTGTATTCCGATTCGATAGGTTCTTTAACCTTGACCAGCAGCTCGGCCTTTTCCCAGGCCTCATCAGCGGATACCAGTTGCGCGCCGGCGTCCTGATACTGCTCATTGGTAAAGCCGGCACCGTTGCCAGCGTCCTTTTCGATAAAGACTTCGTGCCCTGCTTCGATGAGAGCTTTTACACCGTCGGGGGTTGCGCCTACGCGCTGTTCGCCGGGCTTAATTTCACGGGGAATACTGATGCGCATTGCACCGTTCCTTTCCTATCGCCATTGATGGAGGTTCCTCGTACACTCTACTCCTTGGCGGGCAGAGTGGACGAATGCATAAGAAACGTGCGATTGCGGGCCCAGCGTACAGAAGAACAAGGCTTTTGCGCGGGCGGCAATTATCTTTCGCGAGCGCAAACTTATGGGTGCGTGCCACGAGTAAATGCCTTAGTCAGAGGCACTATTGGCCGTTCTAAAGATACAATGGATAGACACAACACAAAGAGGTGATTTTGTGCAGATGCCATTGACGAGCTCCATTAAGCGCACCCCTGAGGGGCGGGAGTATCATCTGGTCACAGGCATGCCCTGGGTTGGCAGGGTGCTTTTGACCCTCCCTGTTATTGCCATTATGCTTGCTCCACCTATCCCTCAGCCGTGGGCGTTTCTTACAACGATGCTGTTTACAGGTTTGGTGATTTACGGGCAAAACAAAAATCAGCTCAACAACCAGCCCGATCATGAAATGGTGAAGCACTGGGCGATGTGGTCGTATTTCGCGTTGTTGATTATCTCCTTGGTGACTTTCCTGGCTGTGGAGGGATTTGTGAATCTTCTTCTGGCAACGCTTGCCCTGGTGGCGCTTTCATTCTTCATCACATCCCGCTTCCCCTGGCGAGTACCCGTGAGCACGGTTGGTTAGCCGTCAATATGCGCAAAAGGCGGGCCACCGCGTATGCGATGACCCGCCTTTCTCGGCTCAACTTTCCTCAGGAGGAAAGCGAAGTCGTATTACTGCTTGTCAACCAAGTTGATGGAGGTGACGTTGAACTTGGAGTTCGCGGTACCTTCAACGGTGTAGGTGCAGCTACCGAAGTTGCCGCTCTCAGTCACAGGATATGAAATCTTAGTGACATGATCCTTATCGGTTGCACCGCCGAGTGATTTAGCTGATGAGTTGTCCAGGCGGAAGCTGGGCGCAAACGCTGCACCACCGCCGGGGAACACACCGCTAATTGAGCCACCAGCTACAACGGGAGCAGTGTAAGTCTGCCCGTTGAGCAGGGTGACCTCAGCGGGACCTGCAGTCAAGGTCGCCTGAGTTTCAGCAGGAAGGTTACCGCCATCCCAGTAAGCGCCGAAGGTAATCTGCTTATCAAGCAGCTTACCGCCAACCTCGGTGTGCGAGGGTGCGCTCAGTGAGAAGTCTTCAGCACTGGGGCATGACAGGCCGGGGCTGCCGCGGGAGCCTCTGGTGCCACGGCGTCGGCAGCGGTTGCTGCGGGGACGCCGGTGAACAGGAGTGCACCTACTGCAGTTGCGGTTGCAAGCTTAGTCTGAATACGCATGATATTTCCTTTCCGTCGCAAACATAAGCGAACTGAGCAACGAAGTTAATCAGTTTGCTTGATAATTACAACATTGAGGATATTTCACCCAGTCAGACCGAAGTGTCGAATTTTAAACAAAATCAGACAACCTATAAAAGTTGTTTACGCGCAGTGGGATCAGAGTCATCGAGGAACTTCTCAATGCGCTCCGCCTCATCGGCCTCACCAATTTCATCCGCTGCCTTGCCCAGCAAGTACAGTGCCTTCAAGAAGCCGCGATTAGGCTCGTGATCAAACGGAATAGGTCCGTGGCCCTTCCAACCATTGCCGCGCAGGGCGTCCAACCCGCGGTGGTAACCCACCCGCGCAAACGCGTACCCTTCAATCAAGCGTCCTTCAGCCAGCGTCTGCTCAGCCAAAGTTGCCCACGCCAACGAAGACTTGGGGAACTTCTGCGCCACCTCAGCAGCGGATGCGTCAGAGGCAAGAGCAGTTTTTACCTCGGCTTCTTCGGGCAGGTAGGTGGGCGCGGGGCCGTCCAACAGGTTTTTACCGGCAAGTGACATGGTTAATGCTCCTTTTAGTCGTTGTTAGAACTCTCCTTCAGACTACTCGGAGGGCACCACCAAGCGAAACTCCACCCCCAATGACAACTACGTCAGAACCCTTCAAAACACGACCCCAAAGTGTCGAGTTTTGAAAGGTTCTGGCGTAGTTACGGCACCTAGGACGCAGGCACAGCAACAAATACACGGGCATGCAAAAGGGCGCTCCCCAATAATTAGGAGAACGCCCTTTTACAGAGATCTAAAGCAAATTAAGTGCTTATCTGAGGAGCGGTTACGCCGCCTGTCCTCTTCTCGCCGCTTCGCTGTGCTCGAAGCAAGTAAAGCACTCTTGCGAGCCCCGTAGGGGCTCCCGTGCTTTACTTGCCGAGTGAGGTACCGGTTGAACCGAGCTGAGCTGCAGCCTCAACAACGCGTGCAGCCATACCCTTTTCAGCAGCAGCACCCCATACGCGAGGATCGTAGGTCTTCTTGTTACCAACTTCGCCGTCAACCTTGAGCACACCGTCGTAGTTGCGCATCATGTGATCTGCAACGGGGCGGGTGTATGCGTACTGAGTGTCGGTATCAATGTTCATCTTGATAACACCGTATGAAACAGCGTCAGCAATTTCCTTATCGGTTGAACCTGAACCACCGTGGAAGACGAGGTCGAAGGGCTTATCCTTGCCGTACTTCTGACCAATAGCGTCCTGGATTTCCTTCAGGAGCTCAGGGCGCAGGTGAACGTTACCGGGCTTGTAAACACCGTGAACGTTACCGAAGGTCAGTGCAGCCATGTAACGGCCGTTTTCACCGAGGCCCAGTGAGTCAACGGTCAGCTGAGCGTCTGCAATGGTGGTGTACAGTGAGTCGTCAATTGCGCCCTCAACACCGTCTTCTTCGCCACCAACAGCACCGATCTCAACCTCGAGAACGATCTTTGCCTTGTTGGTACGAGCAAGAATGTCTTCAGCGATCTTCAGGTTTTCGTTCAGTGCGATGGCTGAACCGTCCCACATATGTGAGTTGAAGATGGGGTCTTCGCCGCGTGCAACAGCCTTTTCTGACTCTGCGAGCAGGGGAAGCAGGTATTCATCCAGCTTGTCCTGGGGGCAGTGGTCGGTGTGCAGTGCGATGTTAACGTCGTACTGCTCAGCAACAACGCGTGCGTATGCTGCCATTGCAAGAGCACCGGTTACCATGTGCTTCTTGGATGAACCTGACCAGTATGCTGCACCACCGGTTGAAGCCTGGATGATGCCGTCTGAGCCAGCTTCTGCGAAGCCCTGGATTGCAGCGTTCAGGGTCTGTGATGAGGTGACGTTAACTGCGGGGTACGCGAAGCCCTTGTTCTTCGCGTTGTCGAGCATTTCTGCGTAGACTTCCGGGGTTGCAATAGGCATGCTGACTCCTTGAATTGGATTTTTCGCCCGCCCTTTGGTGGCGGGTCTGTGTAGTTGAGGACGCCTGCGCTTACCTGTCGTGGCGGGCGCGTGCGTCGTGCCTGTTTACAAGTCTACCAATGTTAGGGGTAAACCCAAGGGGTTTTCCTCAAAAAAATCGCACATAAACCCACTTAATAACAGGTGTATAACAGGTTATTTGCACCTAAACTCACACTTTTGATGCTTTTAACGATTCTCAGCGTGGTAAGTGTTGCGGTTGAGGGATGTTTGACCAAGAGAGCCGCTGCCACCTCTTACCTAAAGACCGCGAACTGGATGCACAACAAGCATAGGCTAGATAGGGGACAAAGCACAGAATTGGCTACAATCGCGTGCTACTCTAAACGTTGCCTGTGCACCATCGGGGTTTGACCCGAAAAAGCAGGCAACACATCCCCCACTTATACATGAAAGACCAGAACCTATGTCTTCTGTAGCCTCCCCCGCGCGCACCTTCAGGCGCTGGCTCATCGCAGTCCTCACAGGCGTCCTCACCCTTCTAACAGCAGCTCCCGCAGCAAATGCTTACCCTGACGGCCCCTGGATTGTTCCCAACAAACCCTACGTAACCACCGGGCAGTGGGTACCGGGCAACAACATCACCATCGGCGACCTCGCAGACCCCAACGTCTACGCAGAAAACGGCACCTACTACGCCTATGGAACCACCGGCGGCGGACGCAACGTACCGCTGATTACCTCCAAAGACCTCAAAAACTGGACCACCAACCAGCGTTACACCCCGCCAAAGACCAGCCCCGACGGACGTCAGGTTCTCAACGCTGGCGACTACTACTACAATGACGCCCTCGCACTCCCCGGCAAATGGGCAATGCGCCAGGGTTCATGCAACACCTCAGTTTCAGGGTGCTACGACATCTGGGCGCCCTCCGTTGAAAAGGCAGCAAACGGCAAGTACGTAATGGCGTACGCAGCACGCACCACCTCAACAGTGAACGGCGTCAACCGCTTCTGCATTGGTCTAGCTCAAGGCGATAAGCCCACCGGCCCCTTCTTCGACACCTCATCAACACCTTTCGTCTGCTCAGACGATCCCGCCGGCGCCATCGACCCCGACCTCTACAAGGACGCCGACGGCAAGCTCTACCTCTACTGGAAGAACGAGGGCAACGCATCCAAAGCCACCAAGACCAACCTCTGGGTGCGCGAGCTTAACTCCTCGGGCACCGGCTGGGCAGCAGGCTCAACACAGCGTAGCTTGCTCGAAACCAGCGTCATGAAAAAGACCGGCACCTGGGACACCCAAACCTGGGAAGAAAGCGTGATTGAAAATCCCTCCATGGTTCAGTGGCAGGGCAAGCACTATCTCTTCTACTCCGGTAGCCAGTACTCAACTCTTGACTACCGCACCGGCTACGCAGAATGTGACAGCGCAACCGGCCCCTGCCGACGCGTCAGCCACACCCCCGTGCTTTCTAACGATGCGACCTGGGGCTTAGGCGGCCCCGGCGGCTCCAACGCGTTTGAGGACGCATCCGGCCAGCTTCGCCTAGCAACCGCAGCATGGCGCTTTGAGCGCGCAGGCTACGAAACCCGCGCCGACGGCAACTGCCAGGCAGAAGCAGTCTTCTTCGAAAACTCCACCGCCTGCGTTAGCAATCAGCGTTTCTTGCACATCGGAACCCTGCAAAAGTTCGGACCGAACGGCCTGCTCGCAGCGCCCAAGAAGAGCGAATTCGCGTGGTCTGCCAGTGTAAAGCAACCAGCTCCTGTATCTTTCATTGACTTCAAAGCAGGTGACACTTTCTACAACGAAACCATGTGGCTAGCACACACTGGTGTCACCGCTGGCTGGTCAATCCCGGCAGGACGTCAGTACCGTCCCCTCGCCAACGTTGAAAGAGGGGCTATGGCTGCATTCATGTATCGCCTCGCGGGATCGCCCAAGTTCACACCGCCCGCCCAGTCACCGTTTAGCGACGTTCCCACCAACCACGTCTTCTACAAAGAAATCACTTGGCTGAAGTCCGTGGGAATCACCACAGGTTATCGCGATGGCACCTTCCGTCCAGAAGATGCCATTAACCGTGAGTCCATGGCGGCTTTCATGTATCGCGTAGCGGGCAGCCCCGCCACCAACAGCACAAGTGGCTTCCCTGACACTCGTACCTCTGAATTTCAAAAAGAAATTGCATGGATCAAAGATCAGAGTGTGACACGCGGTTACGGTGACGGCACTTTCCGCCCCAGTGATCCCGTCACTCGCGACGTCATGGCTGCATTCATGTACCGACTCACCCAAAAGACCCCGCTTATGGCAAAGCCCTGGCCCGGTGCATAATCTAGCGGACGCGTAGCCCAGCCGGCACGCGTCCTGCTCGCCTCCGCTCATCCCGCATAGTGGCAAGGTGACCACGAAAGCGTCAAAATATACCCATTTTTCGGAGTATTTTGACGCTTTTGTGGTCACTACGCGGTTAAGCCCGCGCGTCCTCTCGAACCTCGCGGCGACGATCCATGACCGTAAAGAACAAGCCGGCTGCCAGCATCAGGAAGATCGCGCTAAACGCCGCGATGAAACCAATGTTCCAGTGATAACCAGCCTCAACCAGTCCGAACATGATGCTGGGAATAAGCGCCGTACCAACAGCGGTGCCCATACGCTGACCGAGCGACATCACCGCGCCGGCAACACCGCTCACCTCCGGCGGCATGGATTTAAGCGTCAGCGTCTGGTTGGGCGAAATCGTCAGACCGCCGCCGATGCCCAGCAAAGACAGCGGGAAGGCAAGCGTCCACACCGGCAAAGTGCCGTTATCAACCCAGGTAATCAGCACGAGAGTGGACGCGATAGCGAGCATGGAAAAGCTAAAGCCAACAAGCATCATGCGGCGGCCAGCGGCCAACACGCGCTTGCCAGCCCACGGCGCGGCGAAAGCAGATAGAAGCGCCGATGGCACGCCAATAAGTGCAGCCAGCAGGGCACTACCGTGCAGGTGCGACTGCACATAAATCGGGATAACCAGCCACACGCTCGTATTGCCCAAGAAGTAGAGGGTCACAATCAAAATGCCGTTGCGGAAAGCAGGTTCTTTGAGCAGATCCATGTCAAGCATCGGCGGTTTACCTGCACGCTTGTAGCGGTTTTCCCACCACACGAAGAAGAGAACCAGTACGATGCCCGCCGCCAGGATGACCCAGCTTGCCGGTGTGAAGGTGCGTTGCACGAAAGGCAGTAGCAGCGCGAACGTCGCAACCGCAAGGGAGACCATGCCCACGGGGTCAAGATCCAGACGCTTGCGAACAGGGGTGGCGGACGCTGTTGTGGCGGTATCTTTGGTAGTTGCCAGTTGCGCGCGGTCAGCGGGAATCCAGCGCAAAGCCAGAATGATACCTAGCAGACCGATAGGCACGTTGAGCAAGAACATCATGCGCCAGCCCAGTGAATCGCCAAAGATTTTAAGCAAGAATCCGCCCAGCACCGGACCGACAATCACGGCGAGCGCCACCGTGGTTCCGAACATTCCGTACGCGCGGGCGCGAGATTGCCCCGAGAAGTTCTGCTGAATGATGCCGGTTGTTTGCGGGTTCAAAAAGCCTGCGCCGAGGCCTTGCAGGACGCGTGCGGCGATGAGAAGCGCGGCGTTAGGGGCGAGGCCGCTGAGCAAAGAGCCCACGGTGAAGAAAGCGATGCCGGTGATAAAGACGCGGCGGCGGCCCGTCGCGTCCCCGATGCGTCCGGCGGCAACCAGCGGCACACCAAAAGCTAGCGCGTAACCCGAGACAACCCACTGCGTTTGGCTTGATGATGCGCCCAGCGAACTGCCGATGGGAGTAAGCGCCACGTTGACAACAGACACCGCGACAAGTGCCATAAACAGCGGGATGAGTAGGGCAAATAAAAGTTTCTTAGGATGCGTTTGCGCGTTAGGCGGCACAGTCTTCCTCGTTTCGTTTGGATGGCGGGCTCGGGTATTTACATCCTTGGCAAGGGTATACCTCTTGCTTGATGAGCAAAACAGTAATGAGAGCAAAACCCTCAAAATCGTGCGTCGAATGCACGGTTATGAGGGTTAGGGGTTGTCGATGATGCGGTTCTGCGCAGGTGACCACGTTTGCTTCATAGTGACCACGAAACTCTCAAAGTACACCGTTTTTTGAGGTGTTTTTGAGAGTTTTGTGGTCACAGTGCAACTTTTGTAGTCTCCCCGGGTAGTCGGGTAGGACGCCGGTGGTTGCGGGGTGCAACAAGCTGCCTGCGAGTAGCCGGGCGGCGGACGCGCGTCCTACTTAACCTTCTGCCCGAAGACGTGGCGTCGTACCCAGGCGTGCATGGCCACAGCAGCGGCGGACGCGGCGTTCATGGACCGCGTCGAACCGAACTGCTCGATTGATAGTGTAGCCTGCGCTGCCTCATGAATTTCAGGGGAAAGACCGGGGCCTTCCTGCCCAAAAACCAGCACGCACTTTTCGGGAAGGTCGTAGGTTTCAAGCTGCTGGGAATCCGGGAAGATATCAATACCAATCACGGTAACGCCCTCGGATTCAGCCCACGCCAAAAAGTCTTCAATCGTGGGGTGGTGACGCACGTGCTGGTAACGATCGGTCACCATAGCGCCGCGTCGATTCCAGCGCTTCTTACCAATAATGTGCACTTCTTTCGCCAAAAACGCGTTGGCGGTGCGCACCACGGTGCCAATGTTCAGATCGTGCTGCCAGTTCTCAATTGCCACATGAAACTCATGACGCTGCGTGTCGAGGTCAGCGATAATCGCGTCCATGCTCCAGTAGCGGTACTTATCAACCACGTTGCGGCGGTCGCCCTCGCGCAAAAGCTCCTCATCCCAGTGGTCACCTGAAGGCCACTCGCCCTCCCAAGGGCCAACACCAATCACGTGGTTAGCCTCAGCAGAAGTCTTCTCCGATGCCTCTGCCACGACCTCACCGGGAACCTGCTCGGCGCTTGCCTGTGCTTCGACGGACTGCTGCGCCGCGTCCTGCTCAAAATTTTCTGAATTCATAACCCTCACCCAAAAGTAAAAACGCCACCGATAAGTTTACCGGCAGCGTTCTCACTCAAGAATTTTCTTTAATCGAGACCGAGGTCGTCCTTGGAGTACGCGTAGAAGCAGGGGACGCCCGCAACTTCTTCGATGTGCTCCTTAGCGCCGGTTGCGCGGTCAACGATGACGGCAACGGCAACAACTTCTGCGCCCGCCTTCTTCAGTGCTTCAACAGCGGTCAGCGCGGAACCGCCGGTGGTTGAGGTGTCTTCAACGGCGACGACGCGGCGTCCTTCAACTGAGGGGCCTTCAACCTGGCGACCCATACCGTAGGACTTCTGCGCTTTACGCACTACAAAAGTGTCGATAGCGCGGTTCTGGTCGCCTGCGGTGCGCATAATCGCGTGACCTACGGGGTCAGCGCCCATGGTGAGGCCGCCGGCAGCGTCGAACTCGATGCCGTTCTGATCAAGCAGGTCAAGCATGACCTGACCTACCAGGCGTGATGCCTCGTGGTGCAGAGTAATGCGGCGCAGGTCAACGTAGTAGTCAGCTTCTTTGCCGGACGCGAGGGTCACCTTGCCGCGCACCACAGCGAGTTCTGAGATCAGCTGGCGCAGGCGTTCGCGTGCTTCTTCAATGGGGAGAGTTTCAGAGAGGTTAGTCATGTTTTCTAGTGTAGTGGGTAGCACGGGTGTTTTTCATGACGCCAAGACCGCCACTTTAACCCGGGTTTTGGGCAGAAATCGGGGTCAAAGTGGCATCTCGGAGGGGTTGGCAGGTCAGTCAGTAGGCGTAGCATGGAAAACATGAATCCTTTTAAGAAAGACCCCACCGAGACCACCGGTCAGAAACTTACCCGCCTAGGAATGGGTGCAGGCCTGACTTTCATGGGTGCCCTGCACTTCAAAAAAGACTCCGTACCATCATTCGCATCCATCGTTCCGCCGTGGGTGCCGGGCAAGCCCGAGACCACCGTGTACGCATCCGGCGTGGCTGAACTCGCCCTGGGTTTGGCGATGCTCACCGCACCTAGTGCACGACGCGCATCCGGCCTCGGCGCCGCAGCCCTCTTCGTGGCGGTCTTCCCCGCCAACGTCTACCAGTACACCGAGGGAATTGATGTTCCCGGTCTTATCGACACCGACGCCAAGCGCCTGCGCCGCCTGCCCATGCAGATTCCGATGATTGCCGGCGCGCTGTACGTCGCAAAGAAGTAGCACACCGTTTTGTACACTGTTTCTCTCCGCGTACACCGATTCTCCGTGTACAAAGAGAGAAAGAGTGTACAAAGCGCCAGGGTACCCAGCCGCACCTAGGACGCGGCGACCTCCCCTACGCCCAGCGGTAGGGCGGCGCGCAACTTGGTGACCATCTCGTCGTACTCGGCGTCCGGGTCTGAGTCAGCTACGATTGCCCCGCCCGCACTCAGTGTCACCTCGCCGGATGCGGCGGCCACCAGCGTCCTGATAACGATGGAAAGGTTCACCGCCCCGGTTTCCGAGAAAAAGCCCAGCACCCCGGAGTACACGCCGCGGGCACGCCCTTCTAGCCGGTCGATAATATCCAGCGTCGACGGTTTGGGTGCCCCCGTCATTGAACCGCCTGGAAAACACGCCAGCACAGCATCAACTGGGTGAACGTCGCGTCGCACCTGTGACCGAACCGTTGAGACCAGCTGGTGCACGGTCGAGTACGACTCCACGCCCATAAGCACAGGCACCTGCACAGAATCTGGATAACTCACGCGCGATAAATCGTTGCGCAGAAGGTCCACAATCATAAGGTTTTCGGCGCGAGTTTTGGGGTCGTTTTTCAGCCACTGTGCGTGGCGGACGTCCTCAGCCGGATCAGCAGAACGTGCAATGGTTCCCTTGATGGGCTTGGTTTCTGCCTGCCTGTCTGGGCTGATGGACATAAATCGTTCGGGCGATGAGCTCAGGATATAGAAATCCTTGCAGTGCATAAAGGCTGCGTAGGGGGCAGCGTTGTGCTGGCGCTGCGCAAGGTAGGTGGCGAGCGCGTCCTCTTTGCTCACCGGGTTGGATGCCTGTGCTCGGGTTTGCGCGGTCAGGCAGATTTCGTAGCTGTTGCCCTCAAAGATTTCGCGCTGACATTCGCGGACGTCATCTGTGTAGCTCTCACGCGTTGGCGCAACAAAAACGAGCCCTGATAAGGGGTTTCGATCCCCCTGCGCCACGACGCTTTCATCTGATTCAGCGTGCGTCTGTAAAGCCGGCTCAATCTCATCGAGCCACTGTTCATCGCCCACCAGCCAGTTTTTTCCATTCTCATGATCGTGGATCATGTAGCGCACCGCCTGCATCCACAGCGCGTCTGGGGTGTTTGACCGATGCTTCACTGGCGAGGCGGGCTCAGTATGCGCGCGAAATTCATAGCCGAAGTAGCCCACGTAGCCACCCAACAGTGCCTGCGAGAGTTCGGCGGGAGCATCCACTACCTTCGGGGCAAACGACAAAAAAGTGCGTAGTGTTCGCGCAGCGTTACCGGTGTTGCGCGAAAGTTCCCTACCCGTCCCGTCAAACTCGTAGATAGCGTGCTCCCCCGGAGCGTCTTCACCGTAGAACTCACCTACGTTCCGGTCCAGTAGAACCGTTGCCTCATCAGGCACAACGCCCATGTACGAGTAGCGTGACATCGGTGACTCTTCACGCGCCGAATCCAGCCAGAACGAGTACACAGAACCGGCAGAGATTAGCCGGTAGGCATCGGCACAGTCAATCTCAGCCTCAAGGACGCAGGCGTGCAACTGGGCGCCGCGACTGTTGGGGTAGTCGGCGTCGAAAGGAAAATCAGTTGAGCTGTAGGGCTCGTACATCACGCCGTTGCTGGAGTAGCCATCGTTGAACTTCACCCACAAATTCTAACTGCCCGTGCTCTACCCGCGCGCCCGCATCCTGACGCCGCACAGTGGAAGGCATAAAAAATCCTCGCCAGCTTCTTAGCTCGCAAGGAGAAGAAGCGTGACGAGGAAAAGTAGCCACCAGAATATACTAGCCGGTTCGAGTGCCTGTTGCCTTGTTCAAGACCGCGCTGTCACCAAAGTGTGGTGACAGCGAAACTCATGATGAGGTTTTAGCTCATGACGGTGAGGACAATACCAATAATCCAGAAAACTACCGCGATAGCGCCCAGAACAACGCCGATAATGCTCAAAGTTTTTGAATTGCCGGGGTTAATACCAGATGCCTGCAGTTTCTTGCTGAGGTTGAGACCCATGATGCCCGCGATCAGACCGGGCAGTGAGAGGAAGCCAAAGATAAGAAGTGAAATAGCGCTGAAAACGATGGAGAGGATGCCGTAGAGCTTAGCGTTCTTCAGATCTTTTTCAATACCGGGATCGACCAACGGGGCATTGTTCTGCTGCGGGTGACCGTAGGGCTGCCCCTGCGCGGGGTTCTGCTCGGGCTGAAGGGGGACATTATTTTCGGGGTATGAAGTCATACCTATAAATAGACCACACAGTGCGGGTGGCCTCTAGGTTATTTACTTTTAAGACTAAAAATTAAGATTAAGCCCCTCAACAGTTGAAAGCTGAGGGGCTTACCTTTGCATGCTGATCTTTAGCGCACCTGCGGGGTTTCTCCGTTTTCAGAAACCATGGGCAGCTCCGCGTCCTGCCACGCACCCATGCCACCGAGGACGTTAATGGCGTCAAAACCGTACTGGTTTAGGTAGGCGGCGGCACGTAGCGAGCGTCCACCGGCACGGCAGATCACGTAGACGTCTTCGTCCAGCGGAACTTCACCGTAACGTTCGGGCACCTCGCCCAGCGGCAGGTGCTGTGCGCCCTCGATGTGGCCTTCTTGCCACTCGTAATCCTCGCGCACATCCAAAATTTTTGCGCCTTGGGGAATTTGGTCAACGGTTACCTGGGGAATGTCTTCGTTCATGGGTGTAAATCCTTTCGTGAGCTTTATCGGTCTCAGCTTAGACACGATGATGCGCGGCTCACAAGCTGTTCAGCCAGTACCGAAATTCCGATACCGAAATCAAGGACGCGCGTTGTTGCGGCGCTGACCCGGCTATAACCAACCGCCGGTTCAAGTGTTTTCCGCCGGTTCAAGGGGTGAGCGGACGCGTGCGTTGGCCGGACGCCGCGTCCACCCGCCCAACACCGCGTCCGCCTAGTCCGACGCGTCTGCTACTTCTATGCTGTCAGCGCACCGTTTTACCCGGTGATCTCATTGACCTGCGGTCTCATCGTGTTAGAGTTAATAAAAAGCACGCTTATAAAAATGTGCACGATTCAAAGGAGGTTGCAATGAGCACCTACGCACTGACCAACGCCAACACCGGTGAAGTTGAGAAGACTTTTGATTCGCTGAAGTCCAGCGACATTCCCGGCATCATCGATGCAGCACACGAGGCTTACCTCTCCTGGAAGACCAACTCCGTAGAAGAGCGCGCCAAGATTCTCTCGGCAGCTTCCAAGGGCTTCGACGCTCGCAAGGACGAACTTGCTGAGATTATCGGACGCGAAATGGGTAAGCCGCGCGAAGAGGCACTGGCAGAAATCCAGCTCGTAGTGGATATCTTCAACTGGTACGCAACCGAAGGCCCGGCGCACCTTGAAGATTCACCTCTCAACGCTGAAGGCGCACCCGTAAACTTCGTGCGTCACGACCCGCTGGGCATCCTGCTGGGCGTCATGCCGTGGAACTTCCCCTACTACCAGCTAGCACGCTTTGCAGCACCCAACCTGCTGGTGGGCAACACTATTCTCATGAAGCAAGCATCTATCTGCCCCGTTTCATCAGCAGCTTTCGAAGAAGTTCTACTGGACGCTGGTCTGACCAAGGGCGCCTATCAGAACCTCTACCTCAACACCGAGGACGTCAAGCAGATCATGGAAGACTTCCGTGTGAAGGGCGCATCCGTCACCGGTTCAGAGCGTGCCGGTGTTGCGGTTGCCGAGCTAGCAGCACAGAACCTCAAGAAGTCTGTCATGGAGCTCGGCGGCAACGACCCCGCCATCGTCCTATCCGATGTTGACAACGTTGGCAAGGTAGCTGAAACCCTCGCGGGTTTGCGTTTCTCCAACGCAGGCCAGGTCTGCACCTCACCCAAGCGCATCATCGTGGTTGAGGATATCTACGACGAGTTCGTTGAGGCAGCCAAAACCGCTGTTGAAAACTTTGTGGTGGGCGATGCCGATGACCCCAAGACTCAGATGGGCCCGTTGTCCTCAGAATCAGCACGTGATGACGCTGTAGAGCGCATCGAGCAGGCAGTCAAGGACGGCGCAACCCTGCACGTAGGCGGCAAGAAGCTGGATCGCCCCGGCTGGTTCATGAGCCCCGCGCTGCTCACCGACGTTGACTTTGACGACGACCTCTCATGCAACGAACTCTTTGGCCCTGCACTGGTTGTCTACAAGGTCAAGGACGAGGCAGCAGCCATCAAGTTCGCCAACGCCAGCGAGTACGGCCTACAGGCATCCGTATGGACCGCCGATATGGACCACGGCCTTGAAGTAGCCGACCAGATTGAAGCAGGCATGGTGCTGGTCAACGAACACGTTGTCACCCAGGCTGATTTGCCGTTCGGCGGCATCAACAAGTCAGGTTACGGACGCGAGCTCACCCAATGGGGCCTGCTCGAGTTCACCAACGAGAAGCTGATTCGCGGAACCAAGCTCAGCTAACCTTGCTTGCTCGTATCAAGGGCTGCCGCGAAAGGGGACCAGCTAGCTTACGCGCCCATCAGGACGCCGGAGCCAGCAGCCTCCCCTAACTGCCAGCCCCGAGCCAGCTACTGGATCCGACGTCCTTCTCGTCGCTGACCCGGCGTTTTTTACGTGAACCGGCGGTAGCCAACCGCCGGTTCACGCGTTTTAAGCCGGTTCAAGGCATGAACGGATGCGAGTGAGCAGGACGCCCGTACGCGCCAGCTGGCTCGGGGCTGGCGTGAATCGTGGGCGAGCGCCCCGCGCGAGACCACAAGAGGGACTGCTGGCGCGAGGGGCGTCCTGCTTTTACCTGGCTGACCTCTGGCGCGAGGGGCGTCTTGGCTCCGCGTCACTACCCCGCCCACCCGCGTCCACAATTAGGCTTAATACAGGCAATGCTCACCCACGTATCAGGGTTGTCGGGCTAGTCTTAAAGTATGTCTAATCGTGCCGGCACTGTTGCCACCCCAGAAGATCTTGTTGATATTGATGCGCTGATCAGCGCTTATTACGACCTCGCTCCCGAGATGTCAGACCCTGCACAGCGTGTAGCGTTTGGTACCTCCGGTCACCGCGGTAGCTCGTTCAAGAGCTCCTTTAATGACGCTCACATTGCCGCTATTTCGCAGGCGATTGCTGAGTACCGTAAGGGTCAGGGGATTACTGGTCCGCTCTTCATGGGTAAAGACACCCACGCTCTTTCTGGCCCCGCACAGGATACCGCGCTGGAGGTTTTGGCGGCTAATGGCGTCACCGTTCTGCTGGATGCAGCTGACGGTTTTGTGCCCACTCCCGCGCTATCTCGCGCGATTATTGTGCACAACGCCAACCCCGCGAACACCGCGCAGGCTGACGGCATCGTGATTACCCCTAGCCACAACCCGCCTGCTGACGGTGGCTTCAAGTACAACCCTCCTCACGGCGGCCCGGCTGACTCTGATGCGACCGGTTGGATTGCTAATCGCGCTAACGAGTTGCTGGAAGGTGGCAACAAGGACGTCGTGCGTCTGTCGCTTGAGAAAGCTCAGGCCGCTGAGACCACCGGTACCTACGACTACCTGGGTTCCTATGTTGACGAACTCGGTGACGTCATCGATATGGAGGCTATCGCGTCCTCCGGCCTGAAGATTGGCGCGGACCCCATGGGTAGCGCGTCCGTGGCTTACTGGCAACGCATTGCCGAGCAGTACAAGCTCAACATGGACGTTGTGAACCCGCAGGTTGACCCGCAGTGGGCGTTCATGACTTTGGACTGGGATGAGAAAATCCGCATGGACTGCTCCTCACCCAACGCGATGGCGTCCTTGATTGCTAACCGCGACAAGTACGATATCGCCACCGGTAACGATGCCGACTCAGACCGCCACGGTATTGTCACCCCCGATCACGGTCTGATGAACCCCAACCACTACCTGGCAACCGCTATCGATTATCTCTACCGCAACCGCACCGGCTGGGCGCAGGACGCTGGCGTGGGCAAGACCCTGGTGTCATCGTCGATTATCGACCGTGTGGCTGACTCTTTGGGTCGCGCGCTGGTTGAGGTTCCCGTGGGCTTCAAGTACTTTGTGGACGGCTTGAGCAAGGGCACCATCGGTTTTGGCGGCGAAGAGTCCGCTGGCGCGTCCTTCTTGATGCGCGACGGCAAGGTATGGGCCACCGACAAGGACGGCATCATCCTGGCTCTGCTGGCATCAGAGATGACCGCTGTTACCGGCAAGACCCCCTCGCAACGATACGCTGAGCTCACCCGCTCCTTCGGTGAGCCCGCCTACGCCCGTGTGGACGCTGCCGCCACCCGCGAGCAGAAGGCAAAGCTGAGCAAGCTATCGCCTGCGGACGTCACCGCGTCCGAACTTGCCGGAGAGACCATCACCGCCAAGCTGACCGAGGCACCGGGTAACGGCGCGTCCATCGGCGGTCTAAAGGTGACTACCGAGAGCGCCTGGTTCGCGGCTCGCCCCTCTGGCACCGAGGATGTCTACAAAATTTACGCTGAATCCTTCAAGGGCGCTGACCACCTAGCGCAGGTTCAGAAGGAAGCGAAGGCACTGGTGGACGGCGTCATCGCCTAACGTCTAGGACGCCCGCGCCGAGAGTGCAGTTTAACCCGGTTTTTTACTCAAAACCCGGGTTAAACTGCACTTTCGACGTTTAAGCCGGTGTTTTCACAAAGAGAAACTGGCTTTCCAGCGGGTGCATGTACAGATCATCGCACCTGTACCCGCGTAGCCACGGCACATCGTCGACCACCCGCAGGTAGAAGCCTTTGGGAAATTCGTCATCGTCAGAGAGCACAGGAGTCGCCACGTTCACCGCACCTTGCGGCGTGGAGTTTCTCCGCCGACCAACCATGTATCTCTACCTTCATGTCATCTCACCGTGTTAAAAATTGTCGCGCTTTATCCTATTTAAAGTAATTTATCCCACACCCCCTGAATTCTATGTGCCGCACGACACCCCTATAAAACCGCGTCATAACGCGGTTTGCGCCCCATTTAAAGTGAATTTTTATTCATATCCACGTGAATAAATACTTGTGCTTAAGGAGTAAACTCACACACAAACAAACATGCGCCCGCACACATACACACGGACGCTTACTTCGGCATATAGAGAATCTCATGGCATCAGTCTCCGAGAGCGCACAGGCAACCCCGCCTAACGCTCAGCACAACAGCGAGGGCAAGACCTTCTTCGGCCACCCCCGCATGCTCGCAAACCTCTTCTCAGTAGAAATGTGGGAACGCTTCTCGTACTACGGTATGCAGGGCATTATGATTTACTACCTCTACTACTCTGTCACCGAGAGTGGTCTAGGTATTGATCAAACAGCCGCAACCGGCATTATCGGTGCATACGGCGGCATGGTCTACTTGCTAGCTATCGTTGGCGGCTTTGTGGGTGACCGCATTCTAGGTCCTGAACGTACCTTGTTCTATTCAGCGCTATTGATTATGGCCGGTCACATTGGCCTAGCTGTCATCCCGGGCGTAGCTGGCGTTGTTGTCGGCCTCATTCTTGTTGCATTAGGTTCAGGTGGCCTGAAGACTAACGCATCAGCTCTAGTCGGATCGCTCTACAGCCGCACCGATGAACGTCGCGATGCTGGCTTCACCATCTTCTACATGGGTGTCAACATCGGCTCACTCTTTGGCCCGATCCTTACAGGCTGGGGCTGGAATCACTGGGGTTTCCACGCTGGCTTCTTGATGGCTGCAATCGGCATGGCAATTGGTCTGACCCAGTACGCCCTGACTCGCAAAAACCTTCCCGCGTCAGCACATGAACTTTCCTCACCCCTCTCCTCGAGCGAGAAAAAGAAGTACTCACTGTTGGCAGTAGCAATTCTTGCCATCGTAGTCATTCTTGTTTTGACTGGCCTTATCACCCCTACCAATTTGGCAAGCTGGGTAATGGCATTTATTTTCATTGGGGCGATTGCCCTTTTCACCTTGATGCTGCGTGATAAGCAGATTACCCCTGAAGAACACTCACGCGTGGTCTCATTCATCCCCATGTGGATTGGTAACGCGGTTTTCTGGGCACTCTACCAGCAGCAGTTTACCGTGATGGCAGTTTATTCAGATACCCGCCTAAACTGGCATATCTTGGGCATGGAACTTACCCCTAACTTGGTGAACTCCATTAACCCAATCTTCATCATCATCTTTGCACCGCTGTTCTCTATTATGTGGACCCGCCTAGGCTCACGCCAGCCCGGTTCAGTGTCAAAATTCTCGCTGGGTATCATCGGCGTAGGCATCGCATTCCTCATCTTCCTCACCCAGGCAGGCAACATGAGCGTGAACGTTGGATGGATTGTGCTTATCCTCTTCGTGTGCACCTTGGCAGAGCTTTCGATCTCACCGGTCGGTTCCTCACTCTCAACCAAGCTTGCACCCGCGCGTCACCGCGTAAACATGGTGGCACTGTACTTCACTTCAGTAGCACTGGGTACTGTACTTGCAGGCTGGCTAGGTAAGTTCTACTCGCTAGAAACTGAAGTTCCCTACTTCCTGTGGTTAGGTATCGGCACCATCATCGTCGGCTCCATCTTGTGGAGCCTTAACAAGTGGATTACCCGCAAGATGGCAGGCGTTCGCTAAGTCCTCTTTGACCCGCGAGGGGTCCCTTATCGTTCAAAATCAGGCGATTTTTGAATGATAGGTGACCCCTCGCGGTGTTTAAGGAGGTTCTGGGATTGAACTCTCCCACCCGTTAAGTTCGTTTAATATCATTAAAATTGTTCGCCTAGACGAATAATTAACGATAAGCTGTTCTCGCGCGCACCAAAACCTCAAAAAGTTCTATCGAGAGATACTTTTGATGCCACTACCCACAGAAACACCGCCGCGAAAAAACATTTAGGTTTATCGACCTTCCCACCGAGAGCTGCACCGACCTGGTCTACTTCTCCAGCGCATCCGAAAACACCAAAAGATTCGTGGAAAGACTGGGCAGGCCGGCCACCCGCATCCACGACATTTCGATTACCCCGCCGGGGTTCGCGCACAACCAAGCCCTGCCGCTACGCCCCATCAATTGGAACAAACCGCAAGACCCCATAGATTTAGAAGTCTGGAACCGCCTCACCGCCAACTTTTGGCTACCCGAAAAAGTGCCGCTGTATAACGACCTTGCAGATTGGAACAGGCTTTCTGAAACCGAGCGGACGCTCACCATGCGCGTCTTCACCGGTCTTACCCTGCTCGATACTCGGCAGGCAAGCGTCGGTGAAATCAGCCAGATTCAGGACGCTCAAACCGAGCACGAAGAAGCCGTCTACACCAACATTGCTTTCATGCAGGCGGTCCATGCGCGTTCGTACTCATCGGTGTTTTCCACGCTTTCTTACACTGCTGAGATTGATCGCGCCTACCGCTGGGCTGTTGAGAATCAGGTACTGCAAACGCGCGCCAAGAAAGTTCTAGTGCACTACTTTGGCGATGACCCGTTCAAACGGAAGATAGCGCCCACTCTGCTTTCCTCTCTTTTGCTGTATGCGGGCTTCTACTTGCCACTGCACTTTTCGGCGCACGCGCAGCTCACTAATACGGCGGATATGATCCGCCTAATTCTGCGCGACAAAGCAATTCACGGCTACTATTCGGGGTATAAATTCCAGCAAAAACTCAAGACGCTCACGACCGAACAACAAGAGAAATTGCGCGTTTTTACCCTTGAATTTCTGCAAGAGCTCTACGAGCTTGAACTGGAATATTCAGGGGAGCTGTACGAGCCATTTGGGCTCATGGATGATGTTGCCACTTTTGTTCGCTACAACGCCAACAAGGCGCTGATGAACCTGGGTTACGACAACTATTTTGACGCTGAGCAGACGCGCGTGAAACCGGAGATTCTGGCGGCACTGGCCCCCGGTGCGGATGAGAACCATGACTTTTTCTCGGGCTCCGGCTCGTCGTACATCATCGGCAAGGTCGAAGAAACGGACGAGGCGGACTGGGACTTCTAACCCCGCATTTTCTGGTTCTGATGACTAAAAGCTAGGGGTGAAAATATCGAGCGAGCATATACATTTTTACCCCTAGAAAGCCTTCTGGCTTCTTTCTTTCACCTTTTACGAGTGAAGAACCTATCACCGCAGGCAAAAGCTGAAGATTCTCTAGCATCAAGTTACTCAACACAGGTAAAGAAATATCTTTTGAAAACATTGTTTTTCCACGTCAAAAGCTTAAGGTATTAACAACCTTTACAGTATTGGCTTCCCTCACCACAACAGAAAACATGAAAACCTCTACTACTGAACGCCTTGAGCAACTCCCCTTCACCCGCAAACACGGCAAACTTTTGACGGTCTCCGGCATCGGCTGGGCACTGGACTCTATGGATGCCGGTCTCATCTCCTTCATCATGGCAGCCCTCATCGCCGAATGGCAGCTCACCCCACATCAGGCGTCCTGGCTAGGGTCAATAGGCTTTATGGGCATGGCACTGGGGGCAACCTTTGGCGGGCTACTCGCCGACAAGTTCGGCAGGCGTCCTATCTTTGCGCTCACCCTGCTCATTTACGGGCTGGCGACCGGCGCATCCGCCCTCTCAACATCGCTCGTGATGCTATTGATTTTCCGTTTTGTGGTGGGGCTGGGTCTCGGCGCTGAGCTACCGGTGGCGTCCACTTTGATGTCAGAGTTTGCCCCGGCGCGTATTCGCGGACGCATCGTAGTTATTCTTGAAGGCTTTTGGGCTGTTGGCTGGATTGCGGCCGCGTGCATTGGCACCTTCGTGGTGACGGCATCGGATAACGGCTGGCGATGGGCGCTGGCAATCGGTATTTTACCGGCACTGTATTCACTGGTGATTCGCTGGGGCACGCCGGAGTCTGTGCGCTACCTTGAATCGCGAGGCGAACACGAGAAGGCACAGAAAATTTTCCGTAGCTTTGAGCAGTCCCCGGCGATGTTCGCCCCTTCTAAACCACGCGAACGTCAGGTAGCCTCTACACCTGCCCAGCATGAAGTTCAGGATGCGTCTTCACTCTGGTCAGCGGTGTTGCGGCGTCGTACTTTTGCGCTGTGGACCATGTGGTTCTGCATCAATCTCTCCTACTACGGCGCGTTTATCTGGATTCCCTCGCTTCTTCACGCGCAGGGGTTCACGCTGGTGAAATCATTTACGTTCACGCTATTAATGACGCTTGCCCAGCTACCGGGGTACGCAGTGTCCGCCTACCTCATTGAAAAGTGGGGACGCCGCTCTACCCTCGCAACCTTTTTGGTTGGATCTGCTCTTTCGGCGGGACTGTATGGTTTTGCGTCCTCGGAAACTCAGCTGATTATTGCCGGCTGCCTACTATCATTCTTCAATTTGGGCGCGTGGGGCGCGCTGTACGCCATTGGCCCGGAGCTTTACCCCACCCACCTGCGTGGACGCGGCACCGGAGCAGCCGCCGGTTTTGGCAAAATCGCGTCGATCATTGCCCCGCTGATCGTGCCGCCCATTCTCGCAGGCTGGGGCGCGAGCGCACTCTTTGCGGTGTTCGCTGCCGCTTTTATGATTGCAGCGGTGGCGGCTTTCACCCTTCCAGAGTTCCGCGGACGCGCGCTGGAGAACTAGGCACTGACCATTTCATGCCGAGGGGTCAATTCAAGACAGGTTTTGAGAGAAAAACTGTCTTAGAGTGGCCTCTCGGCACATACATCACAGAAAGGGGCGACCTTGTGCGTCGCGTTCTAGATTTTCTTGGAATTACAAAAAGTTCAGGAGGCTCTCCAGCTACGAATGCTGTGATAGGTGGGCTCCTAGCTCTCATCGTGGTTCTCGCGGTGGTCTTTTTCCTGGCCTAACCGCCCTCTACCTACCCGCCGCCGCGAATTGCAAGAGGGATGCGGCACGCGCGTCGATGCGCTTTAACGGGGCACCAACGTGTCCGAGGTCTTCGTCGCGCCAATGTTGCACTTGCCCGAATGCCGACCAGAGTTCTGCAAACTCGGGTGCATCATCGGCAAGCCGGGCGTCCTGCCCGGTAGATGCCAACCACAGTGGCGGCAGAGTGTCTCCGATAAAATTTCGCAGACGATGCAGTGGCGAGAGATCAGCGCGCGCGGCTTCATCGGCTGGCAGTTCGCTCCCCCCAAAAAGCTCCGTTAGGGTGGCGGTCTAAATGCAAGGCTTCCAGTAGAGGCGAGGTCACCACAATGCCGTCAAAAAGTGCGCACCCGCGGGCATCCGCCTCGAGCGCAGAGATCAGTGCCGTGAGACCGCCAAAGGATGCGCCGCAGATGGTCAGCCGGGCCAGCGCCAATGATAGCTAAAGAACCACCCTTGGGAACATTCGCCCACTTCACACCCTGCCAAGCAGTAGGCAGGATATCTGAGAGGTAAAGCGCGCGTTCATCTGCAAAGCCTTCAGATACCTTCACGGGGCCGAAGTCTGCGTGAGGTACGCGAACGTATTCTGCCTGCCCACCGGGAACTTCACCGTACATTTTGGAGAAACCGAAGAGAGAGGCACCCTTGTCATACTTGGTATTTTGGGTAGTCTCACATTGGGCAAAGAAACCGCGAGAGCACATCCAGCATTTACCGCGAGAAATATTGAAGGGAACTACCACGCGGTCGCCGGGAACAAGGTTGGTGACCTGCGATCCGGTTTCTTCAACGATGCCCATGAACTCGTGGCCGAGCACATCGCCTTTGCCGAGGTAGGGGCCAAGCACGCCGTAGAGGTGCAAGTCTGAACCGCAGATTGCGGTGGAGGTGACGCGAATAATCGCATCCGTGGGATCTTGAATGGTGGGTTTAGGGACGTCGATGACTTCGACTTTCCCTGGTTCTTGCCAGGTTAAAGCACGCATGAGTACTCCTTGTTGATGTCTGTTTGTATTAACTGACGACCAGGGGAAAGTAAAGATGTGAGCATTTCTCGCGCATTTATTTGTACGAGCGATCCTAATTATTTAAGTTTGCACATTTTTAACCACACGAATGCTTTCAGTACGCTTATTATTATCTCATAAGGGTGCTTATAGCATGACGCGTCTCCCCAGTAACCCGAGATTGACGAGGCAAAGCTCTTTCTATCCACCTATTCATTGTGCAATCGAGGAGAAATTTCATTACCCTTCCAGTCACAGGCTCAGCGGACCGAGCCATCACACACGTGGGAATCATTATTCCCGCGCACAACGAAGCCGAAGACATCACACAGTGCCTCACCGCCATCGTTGCAGCGCGCAAAGATGCCCGCACAAAGTATCCGCATCTAAATGTTTCAATATGGTGCGTAGCTGATAACTGCACCGATGGCACCGAGAACATCGTTCTAAAAAATTTCACCGACGTCGATAACCTGCACCTTCTTCAGGTGGATTTTCGCAAACCGGGGCTCACTCGCGACTACGGCATCCAACAGTTTTTTGCCTACGTTCACCGGTTCTCGTCGTGCCCGGCACATAACGCTTGGGTTGCCATGACGGATGCGGACACCGTTGTACCGCTCAACTGGTTAACCGACCAAATAACTGCCGCAAACAACAGCACTGACTGCGTGGTGGGCACAGTAGAACCACGCAAATCTGAGCTAGGAGATCAGGTCTACAATCTGTGGCGAGAGCGTCACGATTTCTGCGAAGGCCACAAGCATATTTTCGGCGCAAATTTGGGGGTGCGTGCATCTGCCTACCAACAGGTTGGCGGGTTCTTGCCCCTCTTACACTCTGAAGATTCCTCATTGGTGAAAGCTGTAGAGGATGCCGGGTTTGAGATGCTGAAGACCGACCGTATTCGCGCGGTAACTTCGGGTCGAGTACAAGGACGCGTGGTGCACGGTTTTAGCACATACTTGGCTGATCTCATTGCCGAAAAAGCATCGCCAGCTAACGATCCTCTCCCACCGACAGTTGCTGTTAGACGCCTCTTAAAGGCGCCCAGGGTGCCCTCTACTCACTGGTAGAGAACACCCTGTAATCTTTGGCTACCACCCCGCGAAGAAACCTTCTAAACGCACGGGTTCATCAAAGATCGTCCACTGCGCTTCTACGGTGAAAGTCGAGCATTTGCCACCTGCTGGAACCATCGCCGAGGACGCCACAAGAGGTGATGCGTCCTCGGTTTCCCTCCCTGCGCCCACACAGGCAACAGAAGCGTTTGCTCGGCGGCTACGCCAGCGAGCACTATCTACCCGGGCGAATTTTTTACGGCCTGTGCTGTCTGTGAGCAGGGCATTGCCGTCGTGGTTTTCTACGCGGTAAATATCATTGAGGTTTTCCACGGTAGTAGCTTGCAAAAGATGCACACGAAGGCGAGCAGTGCCATGGTTGCCACCGGGCAAACCAGCATCACCGTTTTTGAGGAGATGTACCCGCGGGTCTGCTGTGAACACCGTAGCTGCGCTTTCCACCCACGGCGCGATGATATGAACACCGGGTAGTGCAAGCCACCCCTCAATCACTGTTTCGAGCACACCCGGTTGCCAGAATTTCGCTTCTTCGGGGATAAGAATTTCGATGTCTGGGCGGGTAAATATCGTGTGCGAGGGACGCGCCATAGGGTGGGTAATACGTTGTGCCAGCATCACCGATTCCCAGTTCTTTTGGGCGATAGCTGCGGTGTCATCGGTAAACCGCTCACCCCAATCGTCCTCGGGGTGATCAGCCACCGCTAGCTCACTATGCCAGAATCTTGCCCCGCAGTTCCATGCGCGCCAGGCAAATTCCCAGTCCTCTCCCCCGTAACCGACCATGCTTTCGTCAAAGCCACCCACGCGGTTAAAGAAATCACGGGAGCAGGTGAGTACAGCAGAGATGATAAATCGCCAGGCGGAATCATCGGCCTTTGCAAGGTGATTGGTCTGTGCCCAGGCGTCCTGCAACCAGGCTGGCTCTTTGCCATCGCCGTGTACACGTGTGCCAACGACGAGCGCGTGTGGCTGATGCGTCAGCAAGGCAACCGCATGGCGCAGATAGTCGTGTCGCGGAACGGTATCGCCATCGATGAAAGCCAGAACGTCATGCGATGCCGCCTGCGCCCCGAGATTACGAACAGCAGCTGCCCTGAAACCCAGGTTGTCTTGACGAACAACTTTCACAGGAAAGCTCAGGTTGTCCGGCACCGGCGGGGTATCAGCAGAGCCATCATCGGCGACAATACATTCGATCTTGCCGGCATAATCCTGGTGTTCAAGTGCTCTGAAAATGGCGGTGAGGCCGTCAGGGTTTTCAAAGTAGGGAACTACAACGCTCACGCTTGGCCAGTTTCTCGGTTCACGTTCTACCAGCGTGTGCGGGTCTTGCTCAGGAAAAATCCCTGATGCCCATGCGCGTTCGTAGCCTTGGGCAACATGAGCCCAGGTCCAGTTGGTGGGGGCTTCTAAACGTCGTGAAAAATCAGCGGGTAGGTTCTTAATGACGCGTGCCCACTCATCGTTGGGAACCAGGGTGATGAAATCGCCCCAGATTTTCGCTAGCTCACGCGAATACGTGTTGTCTGAAACCAGCACGCGTCGTCCTAAGCTGATCCATTTCATCAGTGAGCCCGAGGCAGAGAAATGGCGGTGTGCACACACTGGAATTTGAGTGCGCAGCATCTGCTCTTCTAATTCAGGTTCGCTGAGGTAGCCGGTGACTTCAAAACCGACCCCGGCGTTTTGCGCTGTTGCTTCTAACTTTTCGAGCAACCAGTCATGGCCTTCTGAGATCTTGCCTAAGGCTCGCACGTTAGCGTTAACACCGTTCAGCGATTCCAGTAATTCTTGATGCCCTTTACCGGGGTAGAGAAAACCCATGACACTAATATCTAGTGGCTGCTCAGTGAGCGGCTTTGCCCGGTAGTTGCCTTGAGTTTCAACGGCGGCAAGCGGTAGGGGAAGAACTAGCGGGTACACAGCTTTTCGGCAGTGCCGTCTGAAAAAAGCTGCTTCATGTTCGGAATTAACCACCAAAACATCGGCGCGCTCACCTAACTCAACGTAGGCGCGAGTGCGAGAGGCAAACCTCTCTTCACCCTCTTGTACCTGCGGCACATCGTGAAAAGAGATGCTTAGGTAAAACTGTTCACCCAGGCGATGCATGAGTTGTACAGCCCGCGCCGGGGTGTCGCCTAGTAGATGGTCGGTGAAACAGATGTGAACGCTCTGCGTTTCAAGAGTCAAAGGCAACGCTCTTTCAAGGTCTTGCCAGGACTCAAAGCATAAGGGTTCTACATTCAGTGCATCGCACAGCTGAAGTGCGTAGGTCACTACACCGTGTTCAGCGGGGCCGACGACGATGTGCTGAGGAGAATTCTTCACTTATTGCTTTCTTGCGGTAGTGCGGGAACGTCGTACCCCAAGTAGCTCAGGAGTTCGCGGTGACGGGTGAGGGCAGCGTCGATGATTTCAGGGTGTTTCTTGTAAAACGCCAGTTGTTCGGTGCGGATTTTATCCTCCGGAATAACTTCGCCGTTGAGAGTCCACTGATCGCGACGCTCATTGATCTCAAAGAAGGCGGCAGCGTGCGGGTCGATGGGCGATTGTAGATTTCCCAGGAGTTCGTGGTCAGCTCCGACAGCTGACACTGCCGCATCTGAAATCTGCGGGTCGATAGCTTTGAGGACGCGCTGAGCTAGCGTCGTCAATGTGCTGTTATCGGGGTGGTTGAGAATATGCCAGACCGGGTTATGAGCCAGAACGTCAGAGATTCGTACACAACCGTGGGCGTCCTCTCGGCTTGCGAGCTGACGGATGCTCTGCTGTGCGCAGGCAAGGTAGTCGACCGGTCGAGTCTTTTCTATACCGGCAACCTCGGCAATAAGAGTCAGGTCGTGATAGGGCACCACCGGCGGGTTGAGTGAGGGGTCCTGCGGTGAACGCACGATCGCGATGGCGGGGTTCAAACCGTTAAAGCGTAGAACGGGAAATTTAATCACTCGGGCGTCTTGCGGCAGCAATTGCGTTAGTTGCTGAGTACCGCTGGGTAAGTCACGATAGTTATCGCGGATAGGTTGAGAAATCAACACATCGGTTTGAGCAAGAGTAGCGCCAACATAGCGCATATCGTCTGCTGTCCATTCGTGAACAGGCGGAATGCGGTAGGAACTCACAGCACCCGATGAGTCAAGAAGGATGCGCAAGGATTCTGCCTGACAGTTACCGACAACGGCGACGCGGGGCAGGTGGGCAGAATCTTCAGGTGAATTTACGTGTTTGAGGCGATAGAACTCACCGTAGTGGTGGTGCCGTCCGGTTATTGTTTCCTCGGCAGGAGGCAAAACAGCTTCTGTACGCTCTTGTTGTTTCATTGTGCCTTCCCTAGCCACGACGCGAAAATAAGGTGAGGGGTGAAAACATCACCGTCCTCTAATAAGCATACTTAACTCTTGCCGTAAGATAGCCGTAGAACCCTGATAAAGAGTATGTACTTCTGGCAACAGCGGGGTAACGTTCTTGGAAAGGAACTCTGCGTGGCAGTTTTATCTATACCCTCCCAGCACCCTTACGTGCGCTCAATTTACCCCCGCCTCACTGTACATGATGTAAAGGTATTAGACGATCCGCTCTTAGACCCGCAGGAGCCCGCGCGGTGGTGGCCGCATCCCGCTTTCACACCGCAGTGGTGGCAACAAGACACCGCCGACACTTCTTGGCAGGATAAACAGTCCATCGATACGGTGCATGTTCACTTTGGATTCGAACACCTCAGCGTGCAAGAAACCCGCGAATTTGTGGCAGAACTTCGCCGCCGTCGCATCCCACTGATTATTACTGTGCACGATATCGACAACCCGCACCTCAACGATCAAAGTTCTTACCACCAGCAGTTGAGGGTATTGCTTGAGGACGCCGCACGCATCCTCACCCTTACCCCTCTAGCATCTCAGCGACTTACCCAGGAATTTAACGTCGACCCTGCCCGTATTCAGGTGGTCGCGCACCCCCAAGTTGTCCCTGCCGAGACCACCGTACAGCCCGCACATCCACCCGTGCAGGTGGGTACTTTTCTTAAATCCGTGCGCTCTAACGTAGTTAGTGATTTTCAGTTCTACAAGGATGCCGCCGCGCAGTGCGCACAGCAAGGTCAGCGTCTGAGCGTCTTTATTCATCAAGATCAACAAGACACTGAACTATTCAAACAGTTAGAGAACTGCGCAGATATTGATCTACGAGCGCACGATGAATTTTCCGACGACCAGCTCTTTGCTGCAATCGTCAGCTGCCAGGCTGTCTTGCTCCCCTATCAGGGAGGCACGCACTCCGGATGGATGGAAATGTGCCGCGACCTTTCCGTACCCGTAGCAGTGCCTGATTGCGGTTGTTTTAGTGGGCAGGCAGATTCTGCGGACGCGGTTGCCACCTACCCCACGGGAGATGGCAATCTAGCCGGTAAAGCAGCATCGAACCTAGCTGCCCGCGGACATATTCCCTACCAAGGCAATCGAGCGCACCAGCTTAAGAACGCAGTTTCCCTTCACCACCAAATGGCTGAGGAATTGAGTGGTCAAAAGTTCAATATCGCCTTCGTAGCACCTAACAGGTTTCCGATTGTGGAGCCCTATGCTGGCGGGTTAGAAGCATTTTGTGCCAGCACGGTGCGTGCGCTGAGGGAGTTTGGGCATCGCGTTGATTTTTACGCCGCTCAAGGTTCAGCGGGAAACACCAAAAATTTTGAGTTTTCGGGCATCGACTGGACTGGTTACGAGCATCAAATGACCGACCACACCTACCCGCCCGGTGAACGAGAGAAAGAGGACGCCGAATTTCGCGTCCTCCGCCAGCGGTTAGAAAAAGACCTAGCCAACGGCATTATTGACCTGGTCTACAACAACTCGCTACACCCCGAGTTCTTCGGTAGCGCCTTGCATCCACGGCTCATCACCACCTTGCACACTCCTGCCTTCGAAGAAATGCAAGAAGGCATTGCACAGGCGGTCAGTCAGCACGGCGCAACCGGTGCCGGTGTTTTCACGGCGGTCAGCCAGGCAAGCGCATCCACCTGGGATTTGCCTGCTCCCGCGCACATTATCCCTAACAGCATGAACGAAAACCTATGGACGCCCGGCCCCGGTGGACAAAGAGCCGTATGGTTTGGTCGAGTGGTACCCGAAAAAGGCCCACATCTAGCGATTGACGCCGCGCGTCAAGCCGGTCTAAGCATCACTGTCATTGGCAGAGTGGGAGATCCCGAATATTTCGACGCTGAGATTTCTCCGCGACTAGGTACTGATGTCGAGATGGTTTCTGAGTGTAGTCAGCAGGAACTGCGCACCCAAGTAGGTAAGGCGGCAATCTGCTTTGTTACTCCACAGTGGGATGAGCCCTTCGGCATGGTGGTCATTGAGGCGCTAGCATGCGGAACCCCAGTAGTTGCCTTTGCTCGCGGTGGCATTCCCGAAATTCTGGCAGATTACCCTCAGCTTTTAGTAAGCCCAGCCGAGGGTGCTACCGGTTTAGCCAACGCGGTACCTCGTGCTTTAGAGCTGAGTCGCGCTGAATTATCCCGCTGGGCACACAGCACCTTTGGCAGTAAAGAACTCGCCAAACGCTACACCAATCTCTTTAGCCAGACGGTCGGTGAAGTACTGTGAACATTACCGTGGGAATGTATGCGCATCATCAGGGAGCCGGGCACCTGCAACGTTGCCGAGCGATTGCTGAGCATCTGAACGCGCAGGTCACTATTTTGTCGTCACTGCCCGATGCGGACATCGGCCTGCCCTTAGATACCGCCCCTGAGATTGAAAACTACGCCGAGTTCACAGCGGACAATACTTTGCACTGGGTGCCATTGCACGTGGATGGGTTAAGACAGCGAATGGCGTTGATTGCCCAGTGGATTCAGATCAACAAACCCGATGTTTTCTTTGTTGATGTCTCCGTTGAAGTCGCTCAGTTTGTCAGGCTCATGGGAGTGCCGGTGATTACTATTGCCATGCCCGGTGAACGCACCGATACACCACATCAGACCATGTATGCCCAAGCCACAGCATTAATTGCGGCATGTCCTTCTGATGCTCCCGTGCCTGCGCACCTGCAAGGTTTTGCGGATAAACTCTATGCAGTCGGTGGCATCTCTCGCTTTGAAGCCCAAGAATCGTTGACCAGTGAAAGCCCCTATACAGAAAAACCTAAAAAGATGCAGGCTGTAGTTCTTCAAGGACGCGGCGGAACAGCGTGGACGCAAGACTACTGGGACGCGGTGGAACTCGCCTGCCCTAGCTGGAACTTCACGGTACTTGGCGGAAACAACCGGGTGGAGAATCCGATGCCCTATCTCACGCACGCCGACGTCGTGATCAGCGCATCCGGGCAAAATTCGGTAGCCGACATAGCTCTGGCGGGAACGTCAGCGATTTTTATCCCGCAAGAGCGGGCATTCGGTGAGCAGCGGGCAACAGCCCGGGTTCTTGAAAACCTGGGATTAGCTACCGTCGTGTGGGATTTACCGCAGGAGAACACCTGGGCAGGAATCTTAGAACAAGCCTGCAAGAAACCGGCACAGTGGAACCGCTGGCAGGTGGTCGGTGGATCCCAGCGCGCCGCGCGCATCATTGAAGAAAAGGCAGAAAAAACATGGTGAGTCTCGTAACCCTGGCTGATGCCACGCGTCATCAACGCATTCAGAACCAGCATGTAGCATTGACACAATCAGCCCCGGATATTTCTCACGGCCTGGTGGTGCTCAAACACGAAGAATTCTCCGTTGACGGTGTTCAAACCATTGCGCATTTGAGCGACGACAAGCCGCTGCTCGCCCACGCGCGCAACACGGCAGGAGACTGGGCCGCCCAAAACTCTGACGATGAAATCATTATTTTTCTAGATGCTGACTGCCTACCGGGAAAACACCTGATCGAGCGGTATGTGCAGGCACTAGATGAACACCCGCACGCGGTGGTCACCGGCCCTGTGACCTATCTAGAAGCTCAGGACTCTACAGAGCAACAGGTAGCAAAGTACTGCGCCAGCCCTGCCACTTTGGACGCCGTGACCAGCCCGCATCCGGCGCGTCCGTACCCCGAAGAGGGCACCATGTTCGCGACCACCCCCGACCAGTACAACGTCTTTTGGTCACTCACTTTCGCCCTTCGAGCTAGCACATGGAAGAAAATCCGTGCCGAGTGGGGCGGATTCGATGAAGACTTCAAAGGCTACGGTGGCGAAGACACCGATTTTGGGTGGAAGCTACGCGAGCACGATGTTGAGCTGTGGTGGGTTGGCGGTGCGCACGCCTACCACGTGTGGCACCCCGTCTCATCGCCACCCTGGGAAAACCTGACAGATATTGTTGCCAATGCCAACACCTTCTATGAGAAATGGGGGCAGTGGGCCATGCTTGACTGGCTCAAAGAATTTGAAGCTGCCGGTGCGGTACGGCGCGTGAAAGACCGGTGGGAACTGGTCTAATCGTGGGCAGAGAGCTTTCACCGTTCAACGGCGAAAGTGCACTTTAACCCCGATTTTCAGTAAAAACCAGGGGGTTAAAGTGCACTCTCGGCGAATGTAAATTCCTAGAACTAGCTATCCGGGTACAGCGCCTTGCTGATGGTGGGACGGTGTCGAGGTTGCCCCAGGTTCCCGGCAAGGTGTCTGAGGACGGGATTGCCACCAGGCGGTCATCCTGCACTGCTTTGACGCCGCTCAGGTTCTTCTTTAACCACTCGCGAGTGGTCTTTTCATGTTCCTCGCTGGTGGTGGTGAATACAATGACATCCGGATTCTTCTTCAGCAGTTCTTCGCGTGACACTTCAGCAGCAAAGAAGTCTTTGAAGCCGGAATCTTCAGGATTAAAGACATTCTGCGCACCGGCGGCTTCAGCCATGCTGTGCTCAACACCAGCGCCGATAGCCGTCAGAGTGTCACCCTCAATATAGAGCTGCGCCAGGGTCTGCTTCTCTTTTCCCTCAGAACGCTTCTTAGCCTCATCCAGCTGAGCCTGAGCCTGCTCGGACAGCTTCTTCGCCTCGTCCTCCTTGCCCAGAATCTTGCCGTATGCCTCAATGTCAGTCAGCAAATCGCTCACCTTCGCGGTGGAGCGGTTATTAAAGCAGCCAGCTTCTGCAACGTAAGACGCCGCACCCGCTTCTTTCAGCTGATCCTGGGTTGCATACCCCTGTTCAGCGGTGAACTCGTAGGTGGTGGGTGAAAGAACAAGATCAGGGTTGAGTTTGAGCAAATCCTCGCGGGAGGGCGGCGCATCCTCACTGATCACCTGCGGGTTATGGCCTTGGCTAGTCAGTGACTCTGGCAGTTCTTTGCCGTTGGTCTGGGGCAACACCGATTACCTTATCGCCGGCGCCCAAACGCGCCATGAGATCAGCCTGTCCGGGGTTCAGCGCCACAATGCGCTCGGGATTAGTGGCAAAGTCCACCGGCTCACCGCAGTTTTCAAGCGAAACATTCTGCGACTGCGAGCTCTGCGCGGTGTTTTCGGTAACGGACTGCCCACAGCCGGTCAGCGCTACCAAGCCAGCAAGTGCCAAGGATACGTAAAAAGTAGTGGCACGCGTGTGCTTCATGGAATCTCGTTTGAGGGTTATAAGTGAGTGTGTCGTCTAAATGAGAGAGTGTGCCCGCCTCGCGGATCATCGAGTGCTACGGATTCCACGCCCAGCACCTCATCCACGAGGTCGGGCACAAGGACGCTGGTTGCCGAGCCGTGCGCGACCAGCTTGCCCGCTTGGAGGACGGCTACCCGGTCACAGTAGGCAAGAGCGAGGTTGACGTCGTGCAGGGCAGCCAGGGTGGTTCCACCGCGTGCGGTGACCAGGTGCAGAAGTTCGTGCTGAAAGCCCAAATCGGCGTGGTTAGTGGGTTCATCCAGAATCAGAACGGGGCTTTCCTGCGCCAAAACACGCGCCAGCAAGATTCTCTGCTTCTCACCGCCAGATAGCGATGAAAACGTGCGGTCAGCGAATTTCTGCGCGCCCACTTCTACGAGCGCGGTTTCGACAATCTCAATATCTCGGGGGGAATCCGCACCAAATCCGCGCTGGTGGGGCACGCGTCCTAGCATTGCCACTTCGCGTCCGGTCAGCGGAAAGTCGGAGCTGATTTCCTGCGCCATCACAGCGATACGTCGTGCGGCCTCTACTGAACTGAGGGACGCCACGTCCTTCCCACCGGCGAACACTGCGCCCTGTGTGGGCGGCTGTACGCGGTAGGCGGTCTTGAGCAGGGTGGACTTACCACTGCCATTCGGACCGATGAATCCGGTGACGGTGCCGGGTTCAACACGCAGGCTCACGTTATCAAGGATGCGACGTTGCCCCATGTCAACGGTTATATTTTTGAATTCTAAGTTCATGTTTAGACGTCCTTGGTTCGCATCAGCCAGAGGAAGAAGGGCGCGCCAACGACGGCGGTTAGGATGCCGATGGGGATTTCCACCGGCTCAGCTAGGGTGCGAGCTAAAAAGTCGCAGAGTCCCAAAAATGCACCGCCACCGAGTGCGTTCAACGGGATGAGTCGGCGGTGGTCGGCTCCCACTAGCATGCGCGTCAGGTGCGGGATAATGAGCCCCACAAAGCCGATGCCACCAGCAACAGAAACGGTGGCAGCCGTCAGCATGGCAGTCACCAGCAGAAGAATTTTGCGCAGGGATGAGACGTTGACACCCAGCGCGGTCGCGGTTTCATCGCCTACGAGCAGGGCGTTCATGGCGCGAGTCTTAAAGCCAACCGTCATCAGTCCGATGACCAGCGCGAGGATGGGTAGCGTCAGACTCTCCCAATGCGCTGCTGAGACAGAGCCCAGCATAAAGTGCAGGATGCTGTAGATGTTCTGGGCATCGGTGGTCATGATTAAGAAGTTGGTCACGGCGGCAAAGAGAGACCCCACCGCAACGCCCACCAGAATCAGGCGCGAGGGCATGATGATTCCGCGCTTGAGCGCCAGTGAGTAGACCAACGCAATGGTGATGGCAGCACCGATAAATGCTGAGACGTTCAGGGCAATGCCCGCTAGAGCCGTTGATCCCGCAACAATGGCCACCACGGCCCCGAGCCCCGCACCGGCTGAAATACCCAGGATGTATGTAAGGTTCCGCTAGCGGATTACGCACAATCACCTGCAAGATGACGCCAGCGAGCGAGAGCGCAGCCCCGGCCACGATAGCAAGTAGAACACGGGGCAGGCGGGAGTTCCAGACGGCTTGGTCTTGGGCAGGGGGATGCTGCCGTCGCTCATCCAGAGCATGCCGGGAAGTAGATGACCGAGGACGATTTTGGCGGCGGTTGCTGGTGAGGTACCCAGCGAACCGTGGGCGGTGGATGCGACCACCAGCGCGATGATGCTCAAGGTGGCAGCCAGCATCCACAGGCGACAACGGGCGGTAGCAGACAAACGCGTCCCCTCCCAAATTCTTATTGATAATGATTCTCAATCATAGTGGGAAGGGTGCGGGTTAGACAACGCCACGCACCGCCAGCTTATAACTGATGCGAGTAAGAATACAGATACACCGAGAGGGGAGCGATGTGCCATTTTTCGGGTGAAAAGTGGTACATCGCTCCCCTCTCACAAGAAGAGACAGTGGGTTTTCTAGCTGAGGATTTTTATTTCCTCGCTCACTCGGGAAGCCCCCAGCTAGCCTATGCCCTGCCGCCTTGCTGGTGTGGCATGCGTTCCTCGGCGGGAACGCCCTCGCGCTGTTCGGTTTCTAGTTCATCTTCAACGCGGGCACGCAAATCATCGCGCACCAGATCCTGACGGCGGAAGTGCTTATTGCGATAGCCCGAACGCGCCATCATGTGCGTTGAAATCGGAATGGTCAAAAACTGCAGGATGAGCGCGACCAAAAGAACCGGCACAACCTTCCAGGTACCCGCATCCAAGGCGATGCCCAGCAGCAACATCATCAGACCGAATACCTGCGGCTTAGAGCCGGCGTGCAGACGCGTCAGAAGATCCGGAAAACGGTAGAGACCAGCAGCCGCTGCCAGCGACATGAGGCAACCGATAATCATGCAGAGAGCGGCAATAATATCAATCATGGGTTAGCCCTCCTCAGAACCGGTTTCTAGGTTTTTCTCAACGTCCTTTTGGTCAACCTCTGTCACACGGTCAATCTCAGCGTTCACCGGGGCGTTGGATGCAAAGCGCGCCACCGTCACCGAGCTGATAAAGCCGATCATGGACAGAACCACGAGGATCGGCAGGTAAATGTAGCGGTCGTAGGCAAAGACCAGCAGGCAAATACCGGCGGCGATGATGGTGAGCAGGACGTCCGATGAAACCACGCGGTCCAGCAGAGTCGGGCCCTTCCACAGGCGGTAGAGGATGCCAATAGTTGCCACGGCAAGAATAATGCCGCACGCCCAAATTACTGCGGTCATGAGTCGTGCCCTCCAATCTCGTTAACAACGGTTTTGCGTTCGTCTTGCTCGTGAAGCTCGTGTTCACCGCGTTCTGCGGCGGTAACGGTGCGGGCGTAGTCTTCGTCGGTTTCTACATCCTCACGCAGCAGTGCTTCGTACTCGTCAGAGTGACCTGCCGCGCGCAGAATCATTGCCTCAATCTTCTGGGCGCTGACACGGTATTCCTCGACCCCTTCAGGGGTGTCCACGTCAATCACGTGCAGGTAGAGAATGGAGTGCGCGCGGTCGACGTCTACCACCAGCGAGCCGGGAATCAGTGAGAGCGCGTGCGAGGTTGCGGTGATAAACAAATCTGAGCGGGTGCGCAGCTCAACAGCAACCATCGCGCTATTGATGGGCTTACCGAAAGCGAAAGATAGCTTGGCCAGCTGGTAACTTGCCACCGTGACTCCCCAGAGAAAGTACGCAAGGAACTTCAGCGAGTGCCACAGATTAAACCTGTCAGACAGGTAGAGGCGCGGCATGCGGAACACGTAGGTGACAAGAATCGACAGCAGTAAGCCAAAGGCAACGTTGGGCACTGAGAAGTCCTGCCACAGCGCGCACCAGACCAAAACCAGCCAGAGTAGCGGCGGCAGTCCATGAAGAATGAAGTCTCTAATATGGCGCATTATTTGCCCCCGTTTTCTGCCCAGTACTGTTCAATGGTCGATGCGTTATCACCGAAGACAGCGTGTACGTAGCGGTCGGGTTCAAAGAGGTTGTCTGATGCGTGATCCGCCAGGTTGTACAGCGGGGCTGCCAGCAGAGTGATGGCTACGCTGACGCTGACCAAGCCGATGGTTGAGAACTTCATCGAGCGCGGAATGGGCTTGCGTGCGTATTCTGCGGGGTTTGAGGATGCTTCTGCCTCCACCAGAGCGTCAACGGGGTTGTTCGCTTGTTCGGCAGGACGCCAGAAGGCTTTGTTCCATACGCGTAACAGGGCAATGAGGGTCAGTAGTGAGACAAAGACGCCGACGCCCGCCATGGTGTATGCCTGCCAGGTTCCAACGTTCGCGCTTGCTTGCAGCAGACCAATTTTGCCGATGAAGCCGGAGAACGGCGGGATGCCACCCAGGTTCAGTGCGGGTACAAAGTAGAGCACTGCGAGCGTCGGTGAGATTGCCATGAGGCCACCGAGACAGTCGGTGTTGGTAGTGCCCGCGCGTCGTTCGATCAGACCAACCACCATAAATAGGGCGGTCTGGATAACGATGTGGTGGGCAATGTAGAAGACGACGGTGGTAAGACCGGCTTCAGTATTCAAGGCGATACCCCAAATCATGTAGCCGATGTGGCTGATGAGGGTGAAGGAGAGCAGACGTTTGATGTCTTTTTGTGCCAGCGCGCCGAGGATACCGACGAACAGCGTCAGGATCGCCACGATGGATAGCAGCGTGTTGAGGTGGCCACCGGGAAAGAGCAGGGTTTCGGTACGAATAATTGAGTAGACACCGACCTTGGTCAACAATCCAGCAAACACCGCGGTAACGGGTGCAGGGGCTGTTGGGTAGGAGTCCGGCAACCAGAGCGATAGGGGAAAGACTGCTGCTTTAATACCAAAAGCAATCAGAAGCATCAGGTGCAACTGCATACGTGTGCCCTCGGGCAAGGTGCCAAGCTTGAGGGCAAGGTCAGCCATGTTCACGGTACCTACGGATGCGTACACGAAAGCAATAGCAATCAAGAACAGCATGGACGAGACAATGGAGACCACCACGTAGGTGACGCCGGCGCGAATTCGCGGGGTGCTCGCGTTCATGGTCATAAGCACGTAGGACGCAAACAGCAGAATCTCAAAGCCCACGTAGAGGTTAAAGAGGTCCCCTGCCAAGAAGGCGTTTGAAACACCTGCAATCAGAAGCAAGTAGGTGGGGTAATACACCGAAATCGGCACTTCATCGTCTTCATCTGCCAGATGCTGACCGGTTGCGAAGATGAGCACGGCGAGGGAGACAATCAATGAAACTACCAGCATAAGAGCTGAGAGCTGATCGACAACCAGCACAATACCAAAGGGAGCGTTCCAGCCACCCAACTTCACAGCCTGAGGTTCGCGTCCCCACACTGCCACCAGCAAAGAAATGTCGAGGGCTAGAGTAACCGCAATAGCACCGAACGAGATAACCGCCTGCGCACGCGGAAAGCGCAACAGAATAAAGGTGAGTGCCGCAGCGAAAAAGAGAATCGCAACAGACAGTGGAGCCAAAGAAAAAATATTCACGGTTTAGCTCTCCTTTCCTGGTGCTGCTGATTCTTTCTCAGCCAAGTGGTGTTCTTTGTAGGCGAGGTCAATCATCTCGTCAGGCTTATCGGTGTAAGACTGAACCTGATGTAGTTTTTCTTGCTGGGTCTGAAGCTGGGCTTGCTCTTCAGCGATCTTGTCCTCTTGAAGTTTGCGGCTTTCTTCATCGCCCTCGAACTCTGATTCGTCATCGTCAATCGGGGTGTCCTCTTCGGTGTCGAAGTGGTCGCTGGTTGCAACGCGCAAGTCTTCGTCATCGTCCTGAATTTCATCGGCACGTGCCAGAACCCAGCCGCGGTAAATCATGCCGAGCACGAAGGCGACCATTGCCGCACCAATCACGATGGCGGTAAGCGTCAGCGCCTGCGGGAGCGGATCGGTGTACTGGTCAGCCGGAATGTCCTTCTCGTAGAAGGTCGGTAATAGCGCAGGCCCGCCCGCGTGAACAATCAGCAGGTTGGTTGCGTTTGAAATCAGCATGAGTCCGAGCAGGACGCGGGTAAGCGTGCGAGCGAGCACCAGGTAGACGCCCACGGCGTAGAGCACACCCATCACGAGAATGAGGCTCAAATCGATAATCATGAGTCTGCCTTTCGGTGGGGTGTGGTAATAACTTCTTCATCGATATTCACGGTGTGGTCGGCAATCGCGTCGTCAACACCCTGGCCGAGGCTGCGCAGAATATCGAGAACCAGGCCGATAACCAGCAGGTAGACGCCAACGTCGAAAATAATCGTTGTTACGAAGTGGACGTCACCGAACACCGGTAACCAGAAGTCATAGACATGGGAGGTAAAGGCCGCATCGCCAATGAGCAGTGGCCACACTACGTAGAGCACCGCAATCGCTAGACCGGCACCGAGGAAGGTACCAGCGCTAAAAGGCGTTGCCATGCGTAGCTCTGTGCCACCACCTGCGAGGTAGCGAATGGAGAACGCCAAACCTGCAATCAAACCGCCGGCAAAGCCACCGCCGGGCAGGTTGTGACCAGCTACAAGCATGTACAGCGAAACGATCAGCAAAGTGTGGAAAATCAGACGAGTCATGACTTCCATCAGTAGCGAACGTGATTCGGGGGGCAGTGTGCGTCCTGCCAGCAAAAATGGATTGCGTTCTTCTTCAACGTGCGCAAACTCGGCAGAGATTTGACGCTGTCGGCTCTGCTTACCCTCTGTGTATGAGCGCTCTACTACGCGCAGTGCCTCTGTCGTCGGGTGCGCACCTATCGAGTCGTTGCGTCCGCCAATAAAGATCAAGGACGCGACGCCGGTAGCTGCCAGTGCGAGCACGGAAATTTCGCCGAAGGTATCCCAGCCACGCATATCTACAAGTGTCACGTTCACAGTGTTGTAACCGTGACCGTACTCGTAAGCCAGCTTGGGCATCTCAAGAGAAATGGAATCCAGCGAGCGCGATGAGAACGTGAACATTGCCAGCGCCATCATCAGCACGGCAAAGCCAATAGCGATCACCAGGCGCGTGGTCTTGTTAAGCGGGTTCTTGCGCTCACCGACGTCCTCACGCGGCATTTCGCGGGGTAGGACGCGCAGCGCAAGCACGAAGGCAATCATCGAGATGGTCTCAACCAGCAACTGGGTCAGAGCCAGGTCGGGTGCCGAACGCAGGGCGAAAATCAGCACCATGCCGTAGCCGGTAACCGACACCATCAAGATAGCGAGGAAGCGCTTGCGAACGGTTGCTGCAACAATAGCTGCCACAATCATCACGATTGCGATGACCCATTGCACCGGTGATTCGGTCACGCGCACGCCCTTGAGCGGCGGGGTCTCCTGCACAAACAGCGCAACGGTTGGAACGGTCACTGCCGTCACCAGAATGACGGAGAGGTAGAACGCCAGCGAACCACGCTGGGTTTTCGCGGTGACCCATACGGCAACTCGGTCAAGCACGTCCATGACACCGCGGTGAATGTGACGCGCACGCGGCAGCTCAGGCAGTGACGTCTGGATTTTCTCAACCGGCTCGCGGAAGAGGAAAAACAGCAGACCTACGACCATGATTCCCAGCGATGTAAAGAGCGCAGGGGTAAGACCGTGCCACAGAGCAAGGTGAAGACCGTACTCACCAACAGTTTTCACATGTGCTGCAATGAGCTTGTGCAAGGGTTCGGGGTAAAGACCGAATACCACGGTGAGCAAGGTAAGAACGGCAGGAGCAGCTAAGAAACTGCCCTCAACCGAATGGAACTGGGTATCGGGGCTGTACTGGTTCTTACCGTGCTTAGCCAGCGCATAATCTACATCGGCGCAGTATTTAACACCTTCATCGAGCATGTAGCTCTCACGCTTACGAGCAAAAGCGCCCCAGACAAAGCGGGCAGAATACGCGAAGGTGAAGATAGAACCAATCACCACAGAAGCAAACGCAAAAATACCCGCCCAGGTTGAGAGGTCGTGAATCGCTGTTTCTAGCACAGCTTCTTTAGCCACGAACCCGGCAAACAGCGGTAGGCCAGCCATAGATGCCGCCGAAATCGCGCCCACTGCAAAAAGCTTGGGTGCTCGACGGTAGATACCCGACATCTTGCGAATATCGCGGGTACCCGCCTGATGGTCGATAATGCCCACGGTCAAAAAGAGAGCAGCCTTGAACATGGAGTGTGCCAGTGTCATAGCGATTGCCGCATAAATCGCATCCGGAGTTCCCAGCGAAATAATGAGCGCTAAGAAGCCCAACTGCGAGACAGTACCGTAGGCAAGAATGAGTTTGAGGTCGAACTGCTTGAGCGCCACATAGCCACCAAAAATCATGGTGAAAGAACCCAAAATAAGAAGGGTGTAATGCCAAGCATCCACCTGAGCAAAGGCAGGCGATAGGCGCAACAGAAGGTAGATACCGGCCTTCACCATTGCCGCCGCGTGCAGGTAAGCACTCACAGGGGTCGGTGCAGCCATCGCGCCCGGCAACCAGAAATGCATGGGAATCAACGCTGATTTAGAAACGGCACCGGCCAGAATCAATATCATTGCCGTAGACAGCAGACCCAAAGAAATATTGCCGTGACCAGCCTGAATGTCCGCAGCCCAGTCAGCACCGCGCAGCGTCCACTCGTGCAAACTGTAGCTGCCCAGCGCCTGGCCAACAATGACCAAACCAATGAACATGGCAAGACCGCCGAAGGTCGTAATAGTCATCGCCTGCAAGGCCGAACGACGCGCAGACAAACGCGTACGTGAGAAGCCAATCAGCAGATACGACAAAATGGTGGTGATCTCCCAGAAAATGAACATCACCAAAACGTCGTCAGAGGTCACCAAACCAAACATCGCACCGGCAAAGCCAAAGAGGTAGGCAGCAAACGCCCCCACGCCCTTCTGCTTAGGCGAGAAATAGGACGCGCAGTAGAACAGCACCAGCGAACCCACGCCCAGCACCAGCAAGCACATGATGAACGACAGAACATCAAGACGGAAGGTCAGGGAGAGGTTCAGCTGAGGAATCCACGGCACAGACTCAACCCACGCGTCCTCACCGTGAAGGATGCGTGAAGTTTGAGTCAGCACAGCGGCAAGGCTGAGTGCGGGTACGACTGCAAGTGCGTAGAAGGTTTTAACGCCAAACTTCTTAAAAAGGGCAGGAGTCACCAACGAACACAGAAAGAAAGCAATAAGAATTAAGGTCACGAGTGGGCCTTACATGTGTCTGGGGTTTATCTTTACTCAGTTTAGCTAATAAAGTGCACTGAGTGTTATGGTGGGTTCCACAAAATAAAGCTCTTTTTATGGGAATATGCTGTTTTTTCTGCTTTTCGCGCGGTACAAACCTTGGTATAAAATAACGTTTATGACGCCGGCGCAAAACTTACCCCGAACGACCGCGTCCTTTCGAAGGTGACCACAAAAACATCAGAGTGACCATGATAACGTCAATGTACACCGTTTTTCCCGTGGGTTTTGACGCTTTTGTGGCCACTGCGGTGTTTACGTGGTCACCTCTAAGGCAAGCAGAGTAAACTAGCCACGATTTATCTCGCACTCTATGGTTTGGATGAACTCTCGTGGCATCTTCTCGCTCTCCTTTTTCATGGCAGCTGCACGGCAACGGCAAGGCTATTGCCCCCGGCGCAGTTGTTGCTCCGCATGAACGTCTTTCGTGGGGTCGCACTATCGGCATTGGCGCGCAGCACGTGATCGCAATGTTTGGTGCGACCTTCCTTGTGCCCCTGCTGACCGGTTTTCCGCCGGCGACTACCCTGTTCTTCTCGGGTATCGGCACCATCATCTTCCTGCTTCTGACGGCAGGACGCGTGCCCTCCTACCTGGGCTCGTCCTTCGCCTTCATCGCTCCCCTGGCGGCAGCGTCCAACCAGTACGGCCCCGGCGGCTCACTGGGCGGCATTGTGATGGCGGGTATTTCGCTGTTCATCATCGGTTTGATTGTGCAGTTTGCGGGCACGGGTTGGCTGACCAAGCTCATGCCACCGCTGGTGACCGGCTCTATCGTGGCGCTCATCGGCTTCAACCTGGCGCCGTCCGCTAAAGACAACTTTATGAAGGCACCTATCACCGCGCTGGTCACGCTCACCAGCATCGTGCTGATTTCGGTCATTTTCAAGGGAATGATCGGACGCCTGTCTATTCTTCTGGGCGTCATCATCGGCTACATCACCGCTGTCCTGCGCGGCGAAGTAGACTTCACGACCATTCACCAGACCTGGGAATCCGAGGGTCTGATTGGTCTGCCGCACTTTCAGCATCCTGAGTTCCACTGGAACCTAGCTGGCCTGTTTATTCCCGTGATTCTCGTGCTGGTTGCCGAGAACATCGGCCACGTGAAATCGGTGGCGCTGATGACCAACACTAACCTGGACGCCTACTCAGGACGCGCGATCATGGCTGACGGCCTGGCAACCACCGTTGCGGGCATGGGCGGCGGTTCAGGCACCACCACCTACGCTGAGAACATTGGCGTGATGGCGGCGACCAAGGTCTACTCCACCGCCGCTTACTGGGTAGCTGCAATTTTCGCGATTCTGCTGTCTATCTTCCCCGTTTTCGGTGCCGCCGTGGCAACCGTGCCCGCGGGCGTCCTGGGCGGTGCTGCAACCGTTCTTTACGGCATGATCGGTATGCTCGGTGTGCGCATCTGGGTGCAGAACCGCGTGGATTTCTCTAACCAGGTGAACCTGACCACCGCGTCCATCGCTATGATCATCGGTATCGCCGACTACACCTGGGAGTTCAGCAACCTGCAGTTCGCGGGCATTGCCCTGGGTACCGCCGCCACCCTGGTGATCTACCACGTCATGGCAGCTATCAATAAGGGAACCGGTGCCGCTGGGGCAGACCCGCTCACGCCGGACGCGACCGACCCCAAATCTCCGGAAGCGGCGGCGCACTAGCGTCCTCGCGCCCCGACCAACCACATACGAAATGCCCGAGCTACACATGAAAATCATATGTAGCTCGGGCATTTCGTATGTAGCAACGGTTATATCTAAGGACGCGTCGCGCTCACTAGGTACTGCAGGGTCGGCTGATGCCCGGGAGTAGCGCCCTGGGCTAAGTCCAGTTCAAGCACCTGGGTCAGCTCGCGCACCTGAATGTCGATAAAGCCCGCCCGCTCAATGACCGCAACGGTTGATTCGATGCTTTGCGCCTCGGCCAGCGGCAGTTCTGCGCGTACGGTTTCATCGTAAAGTTCAGCGAAGTTTTCGGTCTTATTCTCATCCAAACCGCGAGGAAACCAGGGCGCATCGATTACGATCAGTGTGCCACCGGGAACCAAAAGCCCTCGCCAGTTTTTCAACGCTTCAACCGGGTGGCGGAGCGTCCACATGAGGTAGCGGCTGGTGACCGCGTCGAAGGTTCGCTCACCAAGGGTGAGTGCTGGCTCAACCGCGTCCGCCATGATGAATTCAGGACGCTGCTGCTCGGGTAGATTGAGAGCCTCGTGTCTTGCGATCTCCAGCATCTGTTCTGATAAATCTACGCCTGTGACCTGTTTGCCCACGTCAGAATGCACGAAAGCGAGAAATCCTGAGCCTGTGCCGATATCAAGGACTCTCTGCGCATGAGAGGGCAGGGTATCGCGGATGATGTCGCCCCATACTTCACGGTCAACATTTTTACGGTCTGGACGCTGTTGCAAGCGATGGTAGGTTTCAGCTCGCTGATCCCAGTAGGCGTTGATTGATTCCTGTGCGCTCATGAGCTCCCTTCGGGGTTACGCGGCTCGAATAGTAGGTGGGTTTTGCCTTGGTGTTCTATGCGATGAACGGCCATGTCGTAAACGGGCTCTAGATACGCAGGCGTCAAGACGTCGCCCACGGGACCTTGTGCGACCACGCGTCCAGAGTCGAGGAGCACCACGTCATCGCAATATTGCGCGGCGAGATTGAGATCGTGCAGAACAATCACGGTGTTACGCGAGTTGGTGCGAATCAGTCCCAGCAGCTCGTGCTGGTGTCTGATGTCGAGGTGGTTGGTGGGCTCATCTAAGAAGATGTAGGGCGTATCTTGCGCTAGCGATCGGGCGATGAGAACGCGCTGTTTTTCGCCGCCGGAGAGTTCTGCAAAGAACCGCTGGGCAAGGTGCAGAGCATTGACCGATTCAAGACTGCGAATGACCTTTTCTTCATCGGACGCTCCCGGTCGCGCGAACATGCCAAGGCGAGGGGTGCGACCGAGCATCACCATCTGCGCAACGGTTAACCCGGGTTCGCTGTCTCGTTCTTGAATGACGGTAGAAACTTCCCGCGCAAGTTCTTGAGCCGAGTAGGACCCTAGGTCTTTTCCGCCGATGGTGACGCGTCCTTCAACCGGTTTTAAACCGCCGCTGAGGTTGCGAATCAGTGTTGATTTTCCACTACCGTTAGGGCCCACCAGTCCCAGCACCCGCCCCGCTCGCTGTTCAAGATTTACACCGTGTAAAACAGTCTGAGTGCCGTAGGCGTAGGTGAGGTTCTGCGCGCGAATCACTGATAGAACCTTTCAACAATGCGTTCAAGACCGTCCACCACCAGAGGGGTTGCGGGTTCGGTGAAGTTCATGAGTTGAACCAGCATCTGGTTGTCGTGCACAGCAGTGATTGAGTCTGCGCCCGGTAGGTTTTTGACGGCGTCAGCGACGGCCTGTTCATCACCCTCCGAGTAGAGAAGAATCAGCACGTCGGGGTTGCGGTTAATCAGTTCTTCGCCGGTGACTTCAAAAACGCGCTGGTCAACGTCACCGAAAACGTTCTTAAAACCGGCAGCTTCTAGCTGAGGTTCTGCCATCGATTTGCTGCCGTAGGCGTAGGTAGTACCGCCACCCACCGTGGGGTAAAGGACGGCAGCGGTGCGTCCGTCGCCGTCACCCACCTGCTTTTTCACCGCGTCCACTCGGGTTTTGAGGTCGCTGATTGCAACGTCCGCCCGGTCTTTTTTATTAAAAATAGTGCCGTACGTTTCAAGCTGATCGTAGATAGAGTCAAAGCTTTGATGCTCGGGGGCCCCGCTTTTGCACATAGCAGGTTCTTCAATCAGCGGGATACCAAGTTGCGAAAGGGAAGCGCGGTCGAGGTTATCGACTTCACCCAGTACGAGGTCTGGTTGCTGGGCAATCACCGTGTCTTTTGAGATGTTCAGGTGGCCACCGGCATCTAAGTCGTCGGACAGCATGGGAATCTTGTTCAGTTCATCGCGGGTTGCCTGATCGTAGTACGCGTCTGGGTAGGCGCCCGCGCGGGCTACCACCTGGTCAAGTACACCGAGGTCGTGCAATGCCGGAACAGCTGCGGACTTGAGCAAAACCATGCGTTCGGGTGTTTTATTGAAGGTGACGTCAGTACCGCAGTTCTGCACGGTCACCGATTCTCCCGATGCCCCAGCCGAGGAATTTTCTGCGCTAGAGCATCCTGTCAGCACAAGTGCTCCTACAGCTGCCAGCGCACCAACAACAGTGAATAAGTGTTTCATAAAGCTTAGGTCTTTCTAGGAGTACGAGCGCATTTTCTTAATCAGTACCAGCAAGAATGGTGTGCCCACTAAGGCGGTAAGGATGCCGATGGGTATTTCTTGGGGTGCTAAGACCGTGCGCGCTACAAGGTCTGCAAGGGTGAGCAGGGTTGCACCCATCAGGGCGGCAATGGGTAAGGACGCGCGATGTAGGGCACCGGCGCATCGCCGGGCAAGGTGCGGGATGATGAGTCCAACAAAGCCGATACTGCCCGCTGTGGCAACCACTACGCCCACGTTAAGCGAGATGATAACGAGCAGGATGAGGCGGATTTTCTCGGGTGAGATACCAAGGCTTACCGCCGATTCATCGCCAACAGATAGGACGTCAAGGTGTTTGCTCATCGCCCAGAAAATAATCCCGGTAAGTGCAGTAATAATGACTGTTGCTGTCAGCGGAGTTCCCCAGGCGGCAAGCGAGAGTGAACCGAGCAACCAGAACATCACAGAACGCGTACCTTCGGCATCGCCGCTAGCAAAGATTAAGAAGCTGGTAACAGCGTTGAGAGCGTAGCCCACAGCCACACCAGCCAAAAGCAGACGCAGGGAGGTAATGCGTCCGCCCGTCCGAGCTAGAAGGTAGACCGCAATGGACGACGCTAGCGCCCCTAGAAAAGCGGTTGCTTGTAGAGCATGAGCACCAAACGCACCAACGCCTGCACCAAAGAGAATCGCCAGTGCAGCACCCGCTGAAGCACCCGAGTTAATGCCGAGCAGGTATGGTTCAGCCAGAACATTGCGTACCATCGCCTGCAAGACCATGCCGCTCACGGCAAGACTCGCACCGACAACTACAGCAAGCAGAACACGCGGTAAACGCACCTGCCAGATGATGGCGTCCACAGAAGGTGACCACGTAATTGGGCTGTGAGGGGTGAGAGTATGGTGCGCAATAACGTTGAGAGTTTCCCCCAAGGTCAGCGGCACAGCGCCTACAGTAATCCCTAGAAAAGCGGCGACCGCGAGCGCTATCAGGAGCACTGTAGCCCATACCAGTACGCGGGTACGCAAGCTTTTGAGCCCCAGCGGGTCATCTTGAATTTTCTGTTGTTGCACAGTCACTGAGATAGAGTAACGCCTATTTCTGGGCGGTTGGTGTGAACTTTGAGCCTACCAGCATCACAATCCACATGGAGAGCAGGAAGGGCCAGGTGTAGACGGGAATCGGGGTCAGTGCCAGCAGGGGTTGGATGCACAGGGTGAGCAGGATGCCCACGGTTGCACCGGTGATGCGCGCTGATAGCGGGCGGTCGTTCCAGAAGGTGGCACCGATAGCGATAGAGACGAGCACCGCGCTGTAACCGAAGAGTCCGGTTGAGGTGGTAGCAAGACCGCCGTGCACCAGAGACGCGATGAGCAGGCTCAGTACGCTACCCCACAGGGCGAAGCCACCAAGCACGAGGGATGCGGCAAACAAACCTGCTGCAATCAGAACGCCCGTCACCGCACCGTCAGCAAGAACAACCTCGGCGATGTTGTTGGTGAGCCCCACATAAACCCCGTTCACGCCGGTTCCGGAGCTCAACGCACCGCCGGTTGCTTTGAAGCCTGCGAGCAGGGTGATGAGGATGCCGGTGACAGTGCAGAACGGTGCGGTAGAGACAGGAAGTGCCGCACCGCGCAGAGCTTTGGTGGCAAAGAGCTTTTCAAAGGCAAACTGCACGGGGGTGCACAGTGCAGCACCGACCACTGTCATTGCTAAACCGATGGGCCAGTTCTGCAACTGAACACCGGCGGCAGCACCAACGAGCGCGCCGTTGAAGCCAAAGAGACCGTCAGTCACAGCCTCAGGCCGCTTCACGGCAAGACCGGTCAGTGTCTGCACGAGAGCACCGAGTGCCATAAGCACGGCAGTACGCAGATCAAAAAGTGCAACGCCTGCAAGAATCAGGACGCCGGTGGCGGAGCTTCGCGCAAAGTAGATTTGGGAGACACCCCGTAGAACATCCTGAATCTTCATGGTTCGTGTTTCCTCTTTTTAGTGCTTTCGTAGATCAAGTTTCGCCTGGTAACGCCAGGTTTTACGGGTGAGGTTAATGATGTCCTGGTGCAACTGAGCAATGTCGGCGGTGGAGTTCGCCAGGGAGCGCACCGCCACGCAGTGCACACCGTGAGCGTCGCGTCCTGCACGGGTGATGCCAGAGAGCGTATTGGAGCCTTCCACCATTGCCGCCAGCTCGTCATAGAGGGCATCGTCGATGAGGGCGTCCGCTAGGAGTAGCTGCCCGGTGTGACTATGCCCCTCCATGAGCCCGACGCCGCGGATATCACCGAGTTCGCTGGGCTTGAGGCGCAGCTGATCAACCGCTAGACGCTTGTCACCGCCCTCCCCCGTCACGCGAATTTCGGTGCGCATACGCAACTCTTGGTATTTGAAGGACGAGCCGTCCGGCGCCCAGCCCGGCGTGATGATTTCTGACATCACTAGCGAGGCGGTAGGATCCATGGTCACCAGTGTGCGCTGTTTGTACGCGCCTTCACGGTAGACAATCAGCTGGTCAGGCACATACTCGAAGACAGCGCCGGGGCCAAGATCCACCGTCATCTCTTGGTAGGCGGGACCCTGCGGAGTCTTGTACACCTTGGTTGCCGACTGCGTGGTCAGCAGTAGTGACGCGCCTTGCTCAACCTTCAGATCCAGCAGGTAGCGATCCGCGCCAAAATATGCACCGCCGGGGTTAATGGCGGTGTAGGTGACCTGCCCGGACGCATCCAGGTAATGCGGGCGAAGAATACGCAGCGCGCCCTCGTGGTACTGGCTCGTAGCCACCGAACGTCCATTGCGTTCGGTGACACCGAGCTTAAGCACGCCTGCCCAGTTATGGGTTTCGTGTTCAGTAGCCATCGAAAATTAGGATGCGAGGTCGAGCATGAGCACGTCGTGGCGAATCCAGTTCTCCACGGTCTCAAGGCCTTCGTCGGTCTTCAGGTTGGTGAAAGCGTAGGGCTTGTTCTTGCGGAAGACCTTGGAGTCGGCTTCCATAACGTCCAGGTCAGCACCCACGTGCGGTGCGAGGTCGGTCTTGTTGATTACGAACAGATCTGACTTGATCATGCCCTGACCAGCTTTACGCGGAATCTTCTCACCCTGCGCCACGTCAATCACGTAAATAGAGAAGTCAACAAGTTCGGGGCTGAAGGTTGCCGAAAGGTTATCGCCACCGGATTCCACGAAGATGATCTGCAGGTCATCAAAACGCTTCTTCAGCTCTTCAATAGCTGCCTCATTCATCGAGGTGTCTTCGCGAATAGCGGTGTGCGGGCAACCGCCGGTCTCAATACCAATGATGCGAGATTCAGGGAGCACGGAATTGCGCGCCAGAATCTTAGCGTCCTCAATGGTGTAAATATCGTTGGTGATTGCAGCCATTGAAATTTCATCGCTCATAGAACGTGAAATGCGTTCAATCAGCTGGGTCTTGCCGGCGCCCACGGGGCCGCCAATACCAATAATAATCGGATCCATAGTCAAACCTTCTTTCAAAATCTTCTGGTTTAAAAACTTCAGTGGAGTGAACCACTTGCGAGTCCGCGATGCACTATCGCCAGCTGGCATCGGGGCTGGCGTGAATCGCTTCCGAGCGCCCCGCGCGAGTGAAGCGAGAGGGACTGCTGGCGATAGCGCATCGCGGAATCGCTCTATCCCTAGCAGCCTTACACTTAACTCATAAACAGACGCGCGCGCTGACGCTCGTGTTGCATCTGCGCGATTTCAAGGCCGGGGGCAATAGCGCCCAGGTCTTCCTCATCGAGCGCAGCAGACTCCTCAACGGCGCGGGCAATCCACTCCTGAGCCGCACGGATCACGCGCTGACCGGTGTTCTGCCCCAGCGGAATCGCGCGCACAGCGTTCTGCGTCAGCGAGATAACGGTGGCATAAAGGTGTGACGCCACGGCCTCGTCCACCGGCACCTCAAGATCACGCGCAATCACCCCCCACACAACAGCCTGATGCGAGTAGAGACTGCCGTCCGCTACCCCGGCGGCGTAAGCGTCCGCCCATTCGCTGGGGTATGACGCCGACGCCAAAGACAGCAGACGCTTGCCCATGGTGATGCCGCCGTCGCGAATCTGCTGCGGTAGCGCCTGAACGGTCACCAGCTCATCAAGGTCAGCGACGTCGTCGAAAGAGTGCGCCGCGTAGGCCATACGAATAGCCAACGCGTCCGTGTAGGTGAGCTGCTGTTCCACAAACATGCGCATCCACGCTGAGAACGAGGCTTCGTCCTCTAGCTCTTCGCGGTGCATGTAGGGTTCAAACCCGAGGGAGTGACTAAATGCGCCGGTGGGAAGGGCTGAGTCGGTTAGCTGCATCATTCCCAGCATGGATGCCAGCGATGTATTCACCATGTTCTAGTGCGTGTGCTCAGCGTGGCGGAAGGGCACGGGCATGACGCGTTCTTGACGCGAGTACGCGACCTTGTGGTGCTTGAGGAAGTCTTCGACGGTGTGGTCATACTGCACAACCATGACTTCAGCCTGATATTCGCTGTCGGTGTCGAAGAACTGTGCCTGAAGGTGACGGTTGCCCAGTGAGTGCGCCACGAACGCCATTTCTACAATGGAGGACGCCGCGATCACCAGCACGTCGGTGGGCAGTACCGAGACCACAATGGCATTGCCGTGCTCACCGGAATCTTCAAGCGCGAGAATATCGCCGTCTTTGAGATCGGGTGAGCTGGCGGGCAGGCGCAAACCTACCTCGTTATTGTGGTCGGTGGTCAAACGCTGAATGCGTTTGACCAGGTCAGCACTGGGCAGGACGACTTTTTCAAGGTGGCGTCCCTCAACCAGCGCTGCACCGTCAGCCTCGTGAGTATTGCCTAGAATTTCGGTAATAATCAAGAATTTTCCTTCTTAGAACATGAAGTAGCGCTGAGCCATGGGCAGCTCGTCCTGAGCCTTAGCGGTGATTACTTCACCGTTCACGCGTACTTCGTAGGTCTCGGGGTCAACGCTGAGCTTGGGCATTTCGCCGTTGAGCTTCAGATCTGACTTCTTGAGATCGCGAATACCCTTGACCGCGCGCACGTGCTTCTTCAAACCCAGCTGGCGTGAGACGCCGTTGAGCAGGGATGCTTGCGACATGAAGGTGATGGAGGTGCTGTGAACAGCGCTTCCGTAGGCACCGAATGCCTTGCGGTACCAGCGTGGCTGCGGGGTAGGAATCGATGCGTTGGGATCACCCATGATGCTGTTGACCATCTGACCACCCTTGATGATCAGATCGGGCTTAACACCGAAGAACTGCGGTTCCCAGAGCACCAGGTCAGCGAACTTGCCGGGCTCAACAGAACCCACCACGTGCGAGATACCGTGCGCAATAGCCGGGTTGATGGTGTACTTAGCGATAAAGCGCTTGATGCGGAAGTTATCGCCGGTTTTACCTTCGTCCTCAGGTAGCTGGCCGCGCTGCTTCTTCATGGAGTCCGCAACCTGCCAGGTGCGCATGATTACTTCGCCCACGCGTCCCATAGCCTGCGAGTCAGACGAGGTCATGGAGAACACGCCCATGTCCTGCAGAACGTCCTCAGCCGCAATGGTTTCTTTGCGGATGCGGGAGTCTGCGAAGGCAACGTCCTCAGGGATTGAGGGGTTGAGGTGGTGGCAGACCATGAGCATATCGAGGTGCTCTTCAAGAGTGTTCTTGGTGTAGGGCAGAGTCGGGTTGGTGGATGCGGGAAGGATGTTCTCGTCGCTAGCCAACTCGATGATATCCGGTGCGTGACCGCCGCCCGCACCTTCGGTGTGGAAGGTGTGGATAACGCGTCCTGCGATTGCTGCGCGGGTGTCTTCAACAAAGCCAGCCTCGTTCAGGGTGTCAGTGTGAATTGCCACCTGAACGTCGTACTGGTCAGCTACCTCAAGCGCAGTGTTGATGGATGACGGGGTTGCGCCCCAGTCTTCGTGAATCTTCAGGCCCACAGCACCGGCGCGAATCTGCTCAGCCATAGGTGAGATGGACGAGCCGTGGCCCTTGCCCAGCAGACCAAAGTTCATGGGGAACTCTTCAAAAGCCTGCAACATGTTGTGGATGTTGCGCTCACCGGGAGTGATGGTGGTTGCCTTGGTCGATTCGCTGGGGCCGGTACCGCCACCGAACATGGTGGTGATACCTGAAACCAGAGCGGTTTCAATCTGGTCGGGGCTGATGAAGTGGATGTGGGTGTCGATACCGCCAGCGGTCAGAATCTTGCCCTCACCTGCCACGATATCGGTTGCCACACCAATAGGAATGGTCACACCATCCATGGTGTGCGGGTTGCCTGCTTTACCGATTGCCATAATGTGACCGTCGCGGACAGCAACGTCAGCCTTGTAAATACCGGTGTAGTCAATGACCACAACGTTGGTGATCACGAGATCGGGAATACCCATATCGCGCACCATGTGGCTGTTCTGGCCCATGCCGTCACGAACAACCTTGCCGCCACCGAACACAGCTTCTTCACCGGGGGTGGTGAGGTCGTATTCAACTTCTGCGAACAGCTCGGTATCTGCCAGGCGAATCGCATCGCCGGTGGTCGGTCCGTAAAGGCTGGTGTAGCGTTCGCGGCTCAGTTCAAAACTCATTATTATGCTCCTCAGCCTTAGTCGTTAGTCTCGTTCGAATAGCCTTCGCGCTCATTGAGCGGCTGAGGCGCGTCGCCACCTACCGATGAACGACGAGGACGCTGCTTGTACTCGTAAGCTTCATCGTCGAAAGTGGTTGCTTCATGAGGATCCAGCGGACCGTCAACAAGGTCGCGGAAGCCGTACACAATACGATCGCCACCCAGCGGAATCAGACTCACGGTGGTCTTATCACCGGGTTCCAAGCGAACCGCGGTGCCAGCAGGAATGTCGAGGCGGCATCCTAGTGCTGCCTGACGATCAAATTCGAGGGCACGGTTAGCTTCAGCAAAATGGAAGTGTGAACCTACCTGAACGGGGCGGTCGCCACGGTTGAGCACCTCAAGGGTGATTGCCTCGCGTCCTTCGTTGCAGATCACGGGGTCTTTGGAAAGAATGTATTCTCCGGGAATCATCGACAGCTCCTAGCGAATGGGGTGGTGGACGGTCACGAGCTTGGTACCGTCGGGGAAAGTGGCTTCGACCTGCACGTCGGGAATCATTTCGGGCACACCCTCCATGACGTCCTCGCGAGTGAGGATGGTGCTGCCCCAGTTCATGAGGTCTGCAACGGTGCGGCCGTCGCGAGCGCCTTCCAACAGTTCGTAGGTGATGATAGCGATAGCTTCGGGGTAGTTGAGTTTGAGACCTCGAGCCTGACGACGACGCGCCAGATCTGCAGCAACTACTACCAGTAGCTTTTCTTGATCTTTGGGTTGTAGGTGCATAGGGTTCCTTACCTCACAAATTCCTACTTAAACACACAGAGTGCCAAATGGTTCTCCACTTCCGTTATACACCCGCAGAAGTTGTTACCCCAAAGAAGAAACCTGTTAAATTTATGTAAATATCTCCTAGTAGACAGGCGGATGCGCTTATCCAAGCGGTCTAGAAAAGGCTGTTTTTGCCTGATTTTTCAAGGGTTCAGCAGGTATTTAAAATTTTTACACTCCTGCAAAATCCAACACAGCCCCTCGCACCGACGCGCGCCCGCCACCATATAGAACGACAGCGGCGGGCGTCCTTACTGGTGACCACATACGAAATGCCCGAGCCACATATGATTTTCATATGCAGCTCGGGCATTTCGTATGTATAGAGTTATGGACGCTGGCTCTGCTTACCTACCAAGTAAACCTCTCCAGCCGCACCATTCTCGGTAGTGTAGTTAGCAACATAGCCGCTATAAATAGTCGGCACAGTGGTGTCATAAGCACAACTGTTTCCGTGAAACCTCAAATCGATCGTCGAATTAGGCCATGTAGTGGTGTCACCCGAGTACCGCACTTGATTTGTTTTAGGCCCGGAGAACGTGAACTTATAGAGGTAGTAGCTACTAACGCTATCAGTAGAGAAAGTGCCATTCATGTAGTGCTCAATTTCGGTGATTGTGGTTCTACTCGTTTGTGTCCAGTACTGGCTGGTGGGGCTATATATAGTGACCGAATCCGCCATATTCTGCGGAATCGCAACCCAAAATTCCAGCGAAGTTAAGGTTGCTGTGGTATCCACGGCCTCTCCTGGCTCATACCCCAAGGAGAAGCCTGCAGGCTCCTGACCAACAGCCCGAGTCATCCGTATAGATGTAGCAGCTTCTATCGGGGTATTGCGGATCAATGCTTCGGCTTTGCGCACCGTAGTACTGCGGATTCTGCGACGCCGCATAGGCAGGCACAGCGGAGGATGCGAGCACTACGGGTGCCGCCCATGCCGCGCTTTTGGTGAGGGTGCGGCGTGATAGGTGATTGTTCATAGAGTGTGTATCTTTCTGGGGCACATAGTGGGGGATTCCCTATGGAGTGACAGTCACCTTATCAACCCAAATGTCAGCGGGCGATTATAGGCGGAGCTTAGTTTTTGGGCTAGTCTCGCGCACCTTAAAAGGCGGCAGGACGCGTTCCGTCACGCGTCCTGCCGTATGCCCTAGTGAGGCACTGTTTTAGTGGCGATGCTTAAGCTGTGTATCCGCGTCGCACGCCTTCAAGAATATCAATGCGGTTGCTCACAATGCCGTTGACTCCCATGTTGAAGAGGCGTCGCATGCAGGAGGGTTCGTCGACCGTCCATACGTGCACCTTGTAGCCGTTGACATGCGCGGTTTTTAGCAGCGCGGGCGTGAGGATGTTCCAGGTGCGTCCTAAAAGCTCATAGGATTCTGGGATTTGCAGGGCGTCGGCAGCGGGCAGGTGGCGGTGCACCAGCGGGGCTAGTCTTGTCCATGCGCGCGGGCCAAACCACGATGAGATATAGATGAGCCCCATCAGAATTTCCGATGCACCCAGCGGCACAATTTTCTCTAATCCGAGGGCGCGCAGTTCTTTGTAGGCGCGGCGCCGGGTGCGTTCTGAGAATGAGGTGATGCGGACGCGTCCGGGGTTGTCGATCTGCCCCAGCACCTGAGGGACGGTGCGAGCTGAGGCGTAGTCTTTCATATCGATATTGAACGAGAGATGCGGAAAGCCTTGGAGCGCCTGCAACAGGGTGGGAACCTTGTGACCGCCGGGCAGGTCTATTTCTTGTAGTTGCTCAAAACTCATGGCGGCGATTTTCCCAGGGACGCCCGCCACGCGATCCAGTGTTGGGTCATGGGAGATAACTGCGACACCGTCTGCGGTCGTGTGAATGTCGATTTCCACCCAAGCACCTTCGTATGCTTCTACGGCTTTAAAGGATGCGAGTGTGTTTTCGGGAGAGTCAAGGCTGAGGCCTCGGTGGGCAAAGATTTCGAGCTGGTGTGTGCGAGTGGTGTGTGTGACGCCAGTGTGCTGAGATAAAGGCATAAGCTCAACTTACACTACCGGTCAGTAACCTCGTGAGGGTTTTGCCTAGTCACGCATTATACGTCTCATAATAGGGACGAAATTCACCCTATATTACGAATAAAAACTTCAAAATGAAAGAATAACGGCTACCTGTGAGGGTTGCCCAGCCCCTCGGAGCGCTCGAGAATCTTCTCGATTTTCTGTGCCACGCCGTCTTCGTCGAATGCCGGGCACACGCGTCCTACAGCTTCGATCAGTGAGGGAGCGCCAGAGGCCATAGCGTAGCCCTTGCCCGCCCATCTCAACATTTCGGTGTCATTGGGCATATCGCCGAACGCAACAACTTCTTCGGGGGCAATACCGCGTTCGCGCGCAAACTCAGCCAGCACCGAGCCCTTATTCATGCCGTGCAACGACATTTCAATCAGGGGGCTACCCGGCACAGCGTGAGTCACCGAGACATGCTCCCCCGCAATCTCACGGACTCGCTCCAATAAAGCTTCAGCTTCGTATTGTTCAGAGAAAATCAGGTACTTCACCACCTGCGCATCGGCAGGTACAACCTCAGCTAGCGCACCGTAGACCAGCTCGATATTCTCTAGCGGACCACCGGGTTGCGCGGGAGTGTCCTCAGCATTTTGCAGGTAGGCTGTGTCCAGCGTTTCTGCGGTAAAACGAGCCTCGGGAAATTCCTTCTCTAACAGCTGGTGGACGCGGTGGATTTCACGCCCTGCCATCGTGTGCGTTGAAACAACTTCGGCGCGACCCAAGTGGTAGGTCACCGCACCGTTTGAGCAAATAGCGTAAGAGTTGTAGCCGTCCATCTGCTCCACCACGGCTTCTAGCCAGCGGTGCGGACGCCCCGTCACCAGAACCACCTGGACGCCAGCGTCCTGCACGGATTTCAGCGCGGCAAGCGTGCGCGGGCGGAACTTAAAGTCGTGCCCAATCAGCGTGCCATCAAGATCGCTGGCGATCAGTTTGATCATGGTGCGTCAGGTGCTCTCTTACTTTTCTTCGTGGGTGACGGTGAGGAAGGCGCGAGCAATGCCGTGGAAGAACAGGTTGAAGTTCACGACGGCGGGGCTGGCGCTTGCATCAATGTCGAGTTCTTCGGTGTCTACAGCGGTGACGCAGAAGATGTAGCGGTGCGCGCCGTGACCTTCAGGAGGTGCGAAGCCCATGAAAGAGTCGGTGCCGCCGTCGTTGGTATGCTTAACTGCCTTGAGCTCATCTGCCGCGCCGCGTGCAACAGAGGTGATGTCTGCCGGGATGTTGGAAGCAGTCCAGTGCCAGAAACCGCTGGGGGTCGGCGCATCTGGGTCATAGCAGGTAATGACGAACGACTTGGTTTCTTCGGGGAATCCGCTCCACGACAGCTGCGGGTTGGTGTCTTCGCCCTTCTCAAGGCCCATTGCCTTGGAGAGCATCCAGTCGGGTGCCTGGTCGCCGTCTTTAATGTCCTCTGAAGTCAGGGTGAAGGTGGGCTGTTCGGGCAGGTCTGCGTAAGGTTCACGATTGAGCATGATTCCTCCTTGAATATATGCGTCTAAGAAACCGCGAGGGTGCACACGATTTCTCGAGTACCCCCTCCATACTAGCGATTACTTGCGGTTGCTGAGAACCGTCTCTAGTTCTTCGCGAGTGGGCGGGTTAGCGCCTGCGCGTGAGACGGTGATGCCCGCTGCGGTTGCGCTGAAGGTCAGGATTTCTTTGAGGTCGTCTTCGGTGAGTTCCTCAATTTTTGTGGATGCGTCTGCACCTTCGATGCCGCGGTCTAACAGGGTGGTAATCAGCGCTGCCATGAGGGAGTCGCCAGCGCCGACGGTGTCTGCTACCTCTACCTTGTGCGCGGGGACTGCGACACCCTGGGATGCCACTGACTTGGTGAAGGCGCAGGGGCCCATTTCACCGCGCGTCACGATCACGAGGTTAACGCCGGCTTCTAGCCATGCTTTCGCGGTGTCTTCGAGGGTGCGGTTGGGGTAGAGCCACAGCAGGTCTTCGTCGCTTGCTTTGACAACATCGGCCTGCTTGATGACGCGTTGCGCCCAGTCGCGGGCGACCGATGAGTCGGGAATGATGGTGGGACGGCAGTTGGGATCGTAGGTAATCAGCGCGGTGCCGTCTGCTGCTTGCAGGGTTTCGACGACGGTGGTTGCACCGGGTTCGAGCATGGCACCAATGGAGCCTACGTGGATTGCGGTGGCTGTTTCAGCAACCTCGCGCAGGGTGTCTTTGGCGGCGTCCAACGACCAGTCAAGATCGAACTCGTATTCGGCGGCGCCGGTTTCACCGATGTTCGCCTGAGCGGTGGAGGTCTTTTTATCGTCAGCACCCACGGGCAGAAGGACGCCGGAGCCGCGCAGGTGCGCGTCGATCATCTTGCCGTTCTCATCATCGCCGTAGCGTCCAATGAACTGGGTCTTATGCCCCAAACGAGAGACACCGATAGCCACATTCATGGGGCTACCACCGGGGTATGCGTGTTCGGGCTGGTCAGGACGCTTAACAACGTCTACGAGGGCTTCGCCAATTACAGTCAACATGGCTCTATTTTACCAGCGGAGGTGGGAACAGGCGCGGGAGTGAACACATTTCGTCGGACTAGCCTTCTGCCCTCGCCTTTATTTCTCGAGGAGGCATACCAGCAAGATAAGCCACTCCATACACCATTGAATACTTCGCCATGAGCCAGGTATAAGACTCATTAATGGAGTGGAGCATCACTGCTAGTAAAGCGATAATCACGAACGTGCACCCCAGAATCTTTGGGCTCAAAGACTTCTTTTTAAAGTAAAGATAGACAACAAGTGCTATGCCAAGAAGCCAGATAATGATGCCATCGACAGTGAGCGACTTCTTAAGTGCCGACTCCGCGACGTCCCCAGTACGTTGTATGTTGCTTTATGACGCAGGTCCAGTGCTTTTTCACCCCCGTCCGAACGTCAGCACCACACCCACACTCCCCCGCCCCCTCTTGTAACCAAGCTACATATTGCGCTTCAACTGTGCACCGCGCGGGCTCACCGTATAAGCTGGTGCTAGAGTGCTCGGTTCAAGGACGATTCGGTCGCTCACTGATTGTTCTGGCACCAGCACGCCGACACAAAAAATCGCACACCAATTTTGTGCCCTACCGGTAACTGCAATGAGGCAGGTACCGAGGAAGAAGGTCGCACTGTGACTATTTCTACCGCAAACGCTCACGAACAGTGGGTTGCAAGCGAAGCAGAAGCAGAGGCAATGATCCCTCTGATTGGCAAGCTCAACCGCGAAAACCATGTGGTGGTGAGCATTCACGGCAGAAGCCTCATCAACAAGTCAGTCATTCAAATTCTCAAGGCGCACCGCTTTGCCCGTCAGATTGACACCGTTGAACTCAACCCGGCTGACTCCCTCAAGATGCTGCAGGTTCTCAGTAGCCTCGAACTCGGCGCAGCATCCGTTGATATTGCAGCTCTCTGGCACAAGTTTGAGGCATCAAAATCCTCAGACCTCGAAGGCTGGTTGCGCGAAGAATTCTCCGAGGTCGTAGGCAAGAAGGGCACCGATACTCAGCCTGCCCAGGACGTTGTTCTCTACGGTTTTGGACGCATCGGCCGCCTGCTCGCACGCATCCTGCTCGAGCGTTCATCTGGCTCAGACCTAGCACTGCGCGCAGTTGTTGTTCGCAAGAACTCAGACATCGACCTCTACAAGCGTGCCTCGCTGCTTCGCCGCGACTCCGTGCACGGCGCCTTCAAAGGCACCATCCGCGTTGATGAAGAAACCAACACCATCATCGCCAACGGCACCCCCATCCAGTTCATCTACGCATCAGACCCGTCAGACATTGACTACACCGCCTACGGCATCAAGGATGCAATCGTTGTAGACAACACCGGACGCTGGCGCGACGAAGAGTCGCTGAGCCAGCACCTGAAGTCAAAGGGCGTCAAGCGCGCACTGCTCACCGCACCGGGCAAGGGCATGAAGAACATCGTCTGCGGCGTCAACGACGACACCATCGAAGACTCAGACGTCGTTGTCTCAGCAGCATCCTGCACCACCAACGCAATCACCCCCGTCCTCAAGGTACTGGACGATGAGTACGGTGTAGTACACGGCCACGTTGAGACCGTTCACTCCTTTACCAACGATCAGAACCTGATCGACAACTTCCACAAGGGCGACCGCCGCGGCCGCTCCGCAGCACTGAACATGGTCATCACCGAGACCGGTGCGGCGAAGGCTGTATCCAAGGCCCTGCCGCAGCTTGAAGGCAAGCTCACCGGTAACGCTATCCGCGTTCCTACCCCGGACGTTTCCATGGCAATCCTCAACCTGCAGCTGGATAAACTGCCCGCTGACAAGGACGAACTCAACACCATCCTGCGCGAAGCAGCACTTAAGTCACCACTGCGCCGCCAGATCGATTACACCGACTCACACGAGGTTGTCTCCACCGACTTCGTAGGCTCACGCGCAGCGGGCGTCGTCGACGGCCTCGCAACCATCGTCACCCCCGTCAGCGTCATCGTATACGTCTGGTACGACAACGAGTTCGGCTACTCATCACAGGTTATCCGCGTGCTTGAGACCATGTCAGGACGCACCACCCCGGTCTTCCCTAAGCCCGAGGAGCTGTAAAGCCGGCCTTCTGAGGCGCCCGGCACATCCGGCGCGTCCTGCCTAAAAGTTACTCCCAAAGTGCGAACGTACTTTGGGAGTAACTTTTTGCGCAAAACCTAAACCAGTTTCAACGCCTGCATAGGGCACATGGCCACAGCCTCCCGAGCCGAGTCCGCCAGCTCCTCAGAAATAGCGATGTTTGAGCCCTCCGGTGAATAAGGGTAACCCCATTCGTCGGCACGTAGCTTCTCTTCTAGCAGTTCGATGCAGTGCCCGCGTCCTGCGCATTTTCCCCAGTCAATGTGAAGTTTCTGAGCTGACATATGGCCTCCTAGCCGACTGCTACTAGTGATCGAACCTGTTGGGCACTGCACTGCCCATGAGCGTGAAGCTCTGCCTCGCGGGCAGCCAACTGGGCGGTGTGCAGGGCAAAGCGCACGGTGGCGTCCGGATGCTTGCAGATGCCGCGTCCTGCCAGCTGAACTTGAAGTTGCTGTATGCGCCCTGTGAGCTGGTCGGGTGAATACCTCAGCGAAGGATGCGCCATCTCAGCTAAAACGTCGGCGAGCGCGGGCAGTCCATTAGTGCAGGGGCCGCACTGTTGGGCGTTTTGGGCAGCAAGGTAGTTTACCGCGCGAGTGCCTTCAGTCAGCACGCATTCGGTGGGTAGTAGCGGGTAGATGATTCCTGCGGCGGTGGGGATGCCCGCTGTTCCTAACGGTTGCGCGTAGTCGTGAGGTTCGGCCCAGCGTCCTTGGAGTCCGCCGATGAGCACTGCGGGATTATCTGCGAAAGAGAGCCCGAGCTTCTCGTACAGTGCTGTCACGGTGATTCCCTCGGGTGCTTCCACCACGTGAGCGATATCGTGACTGCCGTTGCCGTTAGTTATCGCACGTTCGTAGACAGTAAACAGGCGGGTTCCGGTACCGCCGGTTGCACGGAACCAGGCGGCACCGTACCTGGCAATCAGCGCTAGGTGCGCTAGTGTTTCTGCGTTGTGTACCAGCATCGGTCCGCGGCGTCGGGTACGAAAGCCCGTTCCGGTTTTCTCAGAGGTATTGAGGTGTTTGACGTGGTCAAAGGGTTTGGGCGTTCCGGTGAGAACAGCGTTGACCACGGCAGATGCCTCACCTGAGATGAAGGTTCCGGGGGCTTCAACAACCTCTATTCCACGGGCTTTCGCATCCGCGGCAACAGCGTAGACTGACTCGGCGCGGGCAAACAAAACGATGCGGGTTGCTCCCACCATTTGCGCGGCTAACTGTGCGCCGTCGAAGACAAGGTGGCGAGCGTTTTCGAGAAGTACCCGGTCTTTATATGAGAGGTACTCACCTTCAGCCGCGTTGATAATAACGGTGGAGTTGCGCGGTTCTGTAGACACTAGTTTGCGGTAGGCAGCGAATCCTGCGCCGCCGCGCCCGTCAAGGCCTGAGGCTTCTATTTCTGCCAGTAGTTCAGCGGCAGAGCGTTGCGGCATCTGACCAAAAACTCGAGCATGCGCGTGGGAGTCAGCCCTGAGGCCCGCTGCGAAAAGGCGAGGTGCGCCGATGCTGGGTCGAATTTTGACGCTTGCCGGAAGGTTGGTAATCACAGTACGCGCTCCTTTGTTCGGGCGTAAGAGTAGTCGCTAAAGCGGGGTAGGACGCGCCAGGCCGCCATTGCGCCGACGGCTAGCAGGCAGGCTGCGGTGAGCAGAAGATACCAGGCTGAGCTTGAGTCAGTACCGGCACCGAGACCGTGAATGATGGCAATGGGCCAGCTGGCATACGCTAGCCAGTGAACGGCGTGAAAGGTTTTCTCCCCGATGTAAGAGCGCAACATTCCGGTGACTGAGATTGCCAGTAGAAGGTCTAAGGCGATGGCGCCTAGCCCGTACCAGAGAGGTTCGTTGCTACTGATGAAGGGTATAAAAGCGTTGATAAAGGTGAGGTTGGTGTACTGGTCAAGGGTCACCGTGAGCACGTGCACGAGGGTGAACACTACCGAGAAGAGGGACGCGGTGCGGTGAATGCTGATCATCGCGAATCGTGGAATCCCGAGGAAGGTGCGGGCGGAGCGTCCATAAATTCCCAGCATCACGGTTACGGTCAGGAGCACGCTGGCAACCACACCGGTGCCCCGGCCAATATCCCACAGAATCTCATTACTCATCGTTGTGCTCCTACGAAACTAAATCTGTGACCGGCTGATGCCAGTGTGTGCGGGTTATTGCGTGAGATGAGGCCATCAGCCGCGCCGAGTATCCACCGCGTTCAAGGTTCTCGGCGGCGTCCTCACCCCACACCACGGCGGCGGTGCTCAAGGCGTTGGCTACAGTAGCTGAACCTGCGATGACGCTCGCTGTTCTGAGATAAGGATGCGCCGAGAGACCGGTGCGCGGGTCGATAATATGGTGCCAGGCGTGTCCATCTGCCACCCACCGGCGTTTTTGGGTGCTCGATGTTGCAATGGCGGCGTTGTTGATAAGTTCTACGTACTCGCAGGGGTCCGTGTCTAAATCCTGAATTTTGATGAGCCACGGGTAATTGCTAGACCCCGCTGTGGCAATGTCTCCACCCAAATTGATGAACACCGGAACACCGAGTTGCTGCGCAATTTCGCGGGCGCAACGATCTGCGGTGTATGCCTTCGCCATGGCGGTGAGATCGAGGGCGGTGCCTTCGGCAAGGGTGAGGCGGTTACCGGTGAGCTGCACGCTCTCATCAAGGGTTTTTTCGCTGATAGCAGTCGCCTTCCACCCCTGATGCGTTGCCTTCACGAGCAACCCGTGTGAGGTGTAACCGAGCTCTTCAAGAGCAGGCTGCACGCGGGGGTCGAAAGCACCCTCAGTCAGGTGCGAAGCTGCCAGTGATTCACGAATAACGTCGGCAAGGACGCTACTGAGCACATAGCTACCGGTACCTGCGGCATTGATGCGGCTCATCTCGCTACTGGCGTCAAAGCGGTTGCACGTCATTTCAACCTGCTGGCTGATACGCGAGATAATCTCCTGCGCAGAATCTGCTAGAGACTCATTGTTGCGGTCGACAGCTAGCGCAAAGCTACATTCGCTGGTCCACTGCATCCAGTTGCGGGTAAGCATTATGACCCCGAGCTGCGTCCGATAGCCTGCCCGCCACGAGTGGTAGGAGCCTGTACGTACTGCTGAGAATTGGAGTAGCTACCGCTTTGAGAGCTGTCAGATTCAGTGCTACCGCTTTGGGTGCTCTGCGACCCTTGTGAGTACTGCTGGGAGTATTGGTCTGAAAAGCTCGATGCACTCGAACTCTGCGTTGTGTCATCCTGCTGCACAATGTCGGCGTAGGCGTTAGCAGAAAGCGCACCGGCACCTGCCAAGCTCAGTGCCGTAATACCTGTTGCCGCTACTGCCGAGGCAGCTTTGCCGCGCGTCCTAACTTTCATCATTTTCCCTTTCAACACCGCGTGTATGTTTCAAGGGTAAAAATCGAAGCTATATGAGCATTATGTTGAAGCTATGAATTAGCTATGACTGAGGTGTCCGCGCAAAAGTTACTCCCAAAGTGCGAAAGTACTGACACTAGCGTCAGTACAAACGCACTCTGGGAGTAATTTTTTACGTCCACATTCTTAACGCAAGTTGTACGCCACCTCACATTGACATAAACTGACCCGAGTTCACTTTCGGTGAGCCGCATTACACGCACGTACGAAAGGCCTAGCAAAATGCTAGTTATTCTAGGCTTTACCATGATTCTCGTCTTCATGACGCTGATCATGACCAAGAAGCTCTCCCCCATCTTGGCGCTCATCATCGTACCCACCGTTTTCGGCCTCTTTGCAGGGGCAGGTATGGGTATTGGCGATATGGTCATGGACGCCATCGAAGACATGTCGTCAACCGCAGCACTGTTGCTGTTCGCCATTATTTACTTCGGCATCATGATTGATGTTGGTTTGTTCGATAAGCTCGTTGAGTTCATTATCAAGATTGTGGGTAATGATCCCGCCAAGGTTGTTGTGGGTACTGCCGTGCTTGCCGGATGCGTGTCGTTGGACGGCGACGGCTCCACCACCTTCATCGTGGTGACGGCTGCTTTGCTCCCTGTGTACCAGCGTCTTTCCATGTCGCCGGTGGTTCTGACCTGTGTTGCCGGTTTGACCAACGGTACGCTCAACATTGTTCCGTGGGGTGGTCCGACTGTTCGTGCGGCGTCCGCGCTGAAGGTGGATGCGAACTCTATTTTTACACCGATGGTACCGTCGCTCATCGTTGGCTTGTTAGTCGTTCTGGCCTTCTCATGGCACCTTGGCGTGATGGAGCGTCGTCGTCTGCGTGCCAGCGGTAATGGCCCGTGGCAGAGCGACCCGGCTCTTGCCGATATTGCTCCTAATCAGGCTGCCGGCTCTGCTGCAGCGTATGAGCCCGGCCCCGCTACCCAGGCGCTCACTATCAACCAGGATTCCACTGAGCACAACTCATTCGTGGGTACCGCGCTTGACCCCAACCGCCCCACCCTGCGTCCTAAACTCTTCTGGTTTAACCTTGCCCTGACCGTGGCCATCATGGTTCTGCTAATCATGGATGACCTTCCCCTGCCCTACCTCTTCATGATGGGTACCGCCATCGCGCTGATCGTCAACTTCCGCTCGCTCAAGGAGCAGGCAGATGAGCTCGCGTCGCACTCATCAGCTGTTATCTCCGTTGTCGCTATGGTGATGGCGGCAGGCGTGCTCACCGGCGTCATGACAGGCACCGGCATGGTGGACGCGATGGCGCAGTGGCTTGTGGACGTTATCCCCACCAGCTGGGGCCCCTACCTGGCAGTAGTTACCGGCGTGCTGTCCATTCCCATGACCTTCTTCATGAGCAACGATGCCTTCTACTTCGGCATCCTTCCGGTGCTCGCTGAAACCGCGTCACACTACGGCATTCCCGCCGTTGACATGGCACGCGCGTCCATCACCGGTCAGCCCGTTCACTTGAATTCACCGCTGGTACCGGCAATTCTCCTGCTGGTTTCACTGGCAGGTGTAGAGCTCGGCGACCACCACAAGAAGGTGCTGTGGCGCGGCGTTATCGTCTCACTGGTCATGCTAGCTGTCGGTGTTCTCACCGGCGTAATTATGGCAGGATAGCCCCATGCCAGATTTCTACTCACGACCAGCTAAAACACCGGAACCGTCTTACCAGGTAGCCGCATCCGAACGCATCGGTGATGCTCAGAAAACCGTAGTGCTCGGCTACCGCGAGGACGCCTCTGCCCGGGTCGTCAAAGAAACTGTACGCGAGGCAAAGACCCGCCAAGCTGCTGTGCGCGTAGTGATGTTCTCAGCCGACGACCAAACCTCACCCAACTATTCTGAGGTGTCAGGCGTCAAAAAGATGGCACGTGCGCTCATTGCTGAGGGCTTGGAATTCGAGATCTTCCGCCCGGCGTCGGACGTCGGCCAGCAGGTTCTCGATGTCGCCAACGAGCACAACGCTGAGCTGATTGTGCTCTCCATTCGCAAGCGCTCCCCCATGCTCAAGATGCTCCTGGGATCCTCAGCGCAACGCATCCTACTGGATGCGGAATGCCCGGTACTCAGCCTGCGCTAGCGTCCTGAGACGCATCCGGCGCAAAAGTTACTCCCAAAATGCGTTTGTACTGACGCCAGTGTCAGTACAAACGCATTTTAGGAGTAATTTTTTGCGCAAAACACCGGCAAACGCAAAAGTGCCCCACTGCATACCGCAGTGGGGCACTTTTCAGCGCAAGAAGAGCTTACTTCTTCTCGAGATCCTTAGCGTTCTTGCCCAAGGATTCCAGGCGAATCAAAACCGACTTGTAGACCGGGGTGTTTGATTCTTCTGCAACTGAGTCCAGGGGTACAAGCACATTTGCCTCGGGGAAATAGGTTGAGGTACAGCCCTTAGCATGATCGTATTCAACCACGCGGAAGCTAGGTGCACGACGCTCGCCGTCCGACCACACCGAAACGATGTCTACCAGCTCGCCGTCAGCTAAACCAAGTTCGCGAATGTCTTCCTTGTTCATGAAAATCACGCGACGACCCTCGCGAACGCCACGGTAGCGGTCATCCAAACCATAGATGGTTGAGTTGAACTGATCGTGCGAACGCACGGTCGACATCAGCAGGTGGCCTTCAGGAACGTCAAGAACGTTGGTCTGGTTAATGGTCAGGTGCGCGCGACCGTCATCGGTGTTAAAGACACGCTGACGCGGGCCGTTGGGCAGGTAGAAGCCACCGGGTTTTTCGATGCGCTCGTTGTAGCGCTCAAAACCGGGAATAGTACCTTCGATAGCATCGCGGATTACACCGTAGTCGTCAATCATGGGTTGCCAGAAGTCATCGCCAAAGGTTTCACGGCCAACGGAGCAGATGATATCGACCTCTGACTTGAGGTTAAGATCCTTGTTAGCGGTGCGCTTACCGATGGATGCTGACACCACGCCAGCCGAGTTCTCAACGGTAACCTTCTGCGGACCTGACTTTTGCATGTCGAGGTCGGTGCGAGCGCGAACAGGCAGAATCAGTGATTTTTCACCGGGCCACGCATGTGAACCGTTGGGCTTGGTGGAAAGGTGAACGGTCATTTCCTGCTGGCTCATGCCGTTTTCGCAGGCGGTGGTGTCGGATGCGACGCGCACCAGGTTGCCGCCGAGCGACATGAAGAACTGGTTGTTGCCGTCGCGCATCTGCTGCAGTGACTGAACGGTATCTAGACCGTGCTCCTTGGGTACTTCAAAGCCGAAGTATTCCTGCAGGGCGTTCATGAAGCGGTCGGGCATCTTTTCCCAGATGCCGACGGTGCGGTTGCCCTGTACGTTGGAGTGGCCGCGGAAGGGTGCGGTACCTGCGCCGGGCTTGCCCATGTTGCCGGTGAGCAGCAAGAAGTTCACAACTTCGCGCAGGGTTGAAACAGCGTTCTTGTGCTGGGTGACGCCGAGCGTCCAGCCAACAACTGCTGAGTCGGCCTTCTCTACCATGTCAGCGATCTTTGAGACTTCAGCCTTAGAGATGTTTGAGCCGCGCTCAAGTTCAGCGTCGTCCAGGTTTTTGATGTGCTCAATGGTCTCTTCATAGCCTGAGCAGAAGCGGTTAAGGAATACCCAGTCGAGAGCATCGCGCTTAATCAGTTCCTTGCTGAGCTGCTGAAAGAAAGCGCGGTCACCGTCCAGACGAACCTGCAGGTACTCATCAGCGAGCTTCTCTGAGATGCCAAGGCCACCCTTAATGGACTGAGGCTCGTTGAACTTCATCAGACCGGTCTCGGGCATGGGGTTGAGAACAACCATTTTGCCGCCGTTTTCCTTCATCTTCTTGAAGGTAGTCAGCGCGCGGGGGTGGTTGGTGCCGGGGTTCTGACCAATAGAGATATAGAGATCAGTGGTCTCCAAATCCTTCATGGTGATAGAACCCTTGCCTAGGCCAACAGTCTGGCTCAAAGCGGTACCGGTTGACTCGTGGCAGAGGTTGCCACAGTCGGGCAGGTTGTTAGAACCCATGCGGCGGGCCAAAAGCTGGAAGGCATATGCTGCCTCGTTGGACGCGCGTCCTGAGGTGTAGAAAACAGCCTTATTGGGGTCGGTGCGCTTGAGCTGGTCAGCAATCAGCGAGAAAGCCTTTTCCCAAGAAACAGGGCGGTAGTGGTCATCACCCGATGAGCGATCGTAGAGCAACGGCTCAGTGATACGTCCACGCTTGCCCAACCAGTGGTCGGTCTTATCGCGCAGTTCGGTCACGCTGTATTCTGCCCAGAAGTCAGCACCCGCACGGTCGGGGGTGGTTTCTTCTGCAACAGCCTTAGCACCGTTTTCGCAGAATTCAACAAAATTAAGTTCCTGCTGGTTAGGCTCGGGCCAGGCACAGCCGGGGCAGTCGATGCCACCGTGCTGGTTCATATTAATCAGGGGCAAAAGGCCACGAGCGGGCACCGCATGCTGCATTGCATGCAAGACACCGCCAGTGCCTGCTGCCGCTTTGACGCGGTGACCGACTTTGGGGTGGTCGTACTCGTTAGCGATTGCACTAACGCGACTCACCGTCGGCATATTCTTTGATTCTAGTGGAGCGTTCATAGCTCTAACCTAACAGGGTTGTGGTGGTATGACTTTTCTTGGTTGCGTGTTGTTAAAGATTACAAGAGTGACTTACTAAAATGCGACAGTTTACTGTTCAATGAGTTCGCCGGAGTAGAGGTTAAAGCGGTTATCACGGGCAAAAGCTACCAGCGTCAAACCTGCTTCGCGCGCTAAGTCAACGGCGAGTGATGACGCCGCGCTAACAGTAATCAAGGCAGAGAATCCTGCCATGATGGCCTTTTGCACCAGCTCAAAGGATGCGCGTGAGCTCATCACCAGGATGCGTCCTGGCTTGTCTAAGGTGTTTTCGAGCATCAGGTGGCCAATGACTTTGTCTGCTGCGTTGTGGCGTCCAATATCTTCGCGAGCAACGATCAGCGTGCCATCAGATTCGAAGACGCCCGCCGCGTGAATACCGCCGGTGCGCTTGAACTGTTTCTGCTGGTCACGCAGGATATTCGGCAGTTCCAGAATGAGCCCTGGGTCTAAGGCCAGTGGCTCAATGGGACGATGGGATTTATCCATAATCTGCGAGATTGAGGTTGAGCCGCAGATACCGCAGGCCGAGTTAGTGACCGTCAAGCGCAGGTTTTCCAAGCCAGGTGCACGAACAGTGCTAATAGGCGTTACATCCAGTACGTTGTAGGTATTCTGGCCGTCAGGGCCGGTTGCGCCAGCACAGTAGCGGGCATTGGTAACCTCTGCAGCAGACTTAATCATGCCCTCGGAGTGCAAAAAGCCGTGCGCCAGCTCAATATCGTGACCAGGCGTGCGCATGGTGGTGGTAATCGTCGTACCGCTCAGACGGATTTCCAGCGGCTCCTCGGCGGTGACAGCGTCCGCGCGCTTATTGAAGTTAAAGGTGCCATCAGCGTTACGTGTGACCTTGGTGGTTGAAACTGATTTGTTAATTCTGCCCATCAGTTCTGCTCGCTAATCCACTCTTCGATAGCTGCCTCTGCCTTGACGATCTGCGCGCGCACCACCTCAACATCAATAGAGGTTTTACTGTCGGATGCCTGCGCGGTAGCCAAACCCACCAGGAAAGCCGTCAAAGGCGCGGCAGGGCGTATCGCCTTGTGAGCCACGTTTTTGGTCATACCCAGCAGGAAGGGCATGGCGTCCTGAACAGTCTTAGGATCAAGGTCAAGATGCTGCGCAACAGTGGTGAGGAACAGCCGTGCTTCAACCAGCTCATTTGAATCTTTACTCATGCACCTTACTTTACTGTGAAAGCTAGATAGTCATAAACACGTTGCGTAACCTGCGTGCCAAGCCCGACAGAGTTTTATAGTGTCAGACTATGGAAATTGGACCCGTTACCCTCACCGGCTCGCTTGTTCAGCTTGAGCCACTTTCACTCGATCACCTCGCAGACTTACAAGAAGCAAGTGCTGACGGTGACGTCTGGAAGATCTGGTACACCACCGTGCCCACGCCCGAGGGGATGGAAGCGGAAATCAAACGTCGCCTGGCGCTTTTGGACGCGGGTCTGATGGTTCCCTTTGCTACGCGTCGACTGCATGACAACAAGGTCATAGGTATGACGTCCTTGGCGGATATTTTGCGCGAAGCACCCCGCCTTGAAATCGGTTATACCTGGAATGCGGCGAGCGCCCAGCGCACCGGCACCAACATTGAATCCAAGCTACTGCTGCTCACGCACTGCTTTGAAGAGCTTGAGTGCATTTCAGTAAACTTCAAAACCCACAAATTCAACATGCAATCGCGCGCCGCCATCGAGGCTATCGGCGCGTCCTTAGACGGAATTTTGCGTAATGACCGACGCATGCCCGACGGCTCACTGCGCGACACCGCGCAGTACTCGATCGTGCGCGACGAATGGCCCGCAGTGCAAAACCTGCTAAACACACGATTAGAGAAGTATCTTTAGGATTAGCTTATGACGGTGCGCTGCGTAAGTTGGGCGTCGACTGGCAATGGCGCGGGCTGGCGTTTAAGGGATATTGTCAGTCGATGTCCAACTGAAGCTAAAACAAAAGTAAATTCGTCTTTCCTACCGGTGCTTGAAGTCCGCCTTGCGCTTCTCAACGAAGGCAGCCATACCCTCTTTTTGGTCTTCGGTGGCAAAGAGCGAGTGGAAGGTTCGGCGCTCAAAGAGGACGCCCTGCGTCAGCGTGGTCTCGAAGGCGGCGTTCACTGCCTCTTTCGCAACCTGTGACGCGTGCTTAGACTTGCCCGCGATGGTTTCGGCAATCTCGAGGGCGATAGGCAGAATCTGCTTATCATCCACCAGGCGTGACACCAACCCGGCACGCTCAGCCTCGACGCCGTCCATCATGCGTCCGGTCAGCACCATGTCCATTGCCTTCGCCTTGCCGACGGCGCGCGTCAAACGCTGCGAACCACCCATACCCGGAATGATGCCCAAGTTAATCTCGGGCTGCCCAAACTTAGTGTTTTCACTAGCCACCAGCACATCCGCCATCATAGCAAGCTCGCATCCACCGCCCAGGGCATAGCCGCGAACTGCTGCCACGATTGGAGTGCGCAGTGCCGTCAGACGATCCCAGTGCGCAAACCAATCAGAGGCGTACATGCTGGTGTACGACTGCTGAGCCATCTCCTTAATATCGGCGCCCGCCGCAAAAGCCTTCTCACTACCGGCCAGGACGATTGCGCCAACCTCAGGCGACGCGTCGAACTCAGTAGCCGCGGCCACTACCTCACGCATAGTCGCCTCATTGAGCGCGTTCAAAGCTTTCGGGCGATTCAGGGTAATAACACCCACACGTCCGCGGGTTTCAGTCAGAATATTCTCGTACATCATCTCTCCTTCAGTGCAAGCTGGTGCCGCTACTCGATTCTGAACGACGCGGAATCAACAGGACGCTCACGACGAGGCAGCTTCTCAACCACCAGCGCGTAGGACTCCGTCACCAAATCCCTCAACAGCTCTTTATCTACGCTCTCACCTGGATAAACAGAAATCCAGTGTTTCTTATTCATGTGGTAACCCGGCGCAATATCTTCGTACTGCGAGCGCAGGGCTTGCCCGTCAAAGGGGTCAACTTTGAGGATCACCTGCGATGTGCCAGTTACCTCCGTCTGCAGCATAAAAACCTTGCCGCGCACCTTCCACACGTCCCAGTCTTCGCCAAAAGGATGCGTCATCTCAGTGGCGGGCAGTTCAGTCGCTCGCTCACTCGATAGCTCATGGAGTTCTTCTGCGTGCATGATGTCCTTCGCAGTGTCAGGGACAGGTAGAGGTTAGTGGAGCGGTAAGCATAGCGGCGGCGAACTAACCTTCTCGCCAGGTTCGCTTCGCTCACACGGCGATTCATGCCAGCCCCAGCCAGATCGCCGCCACTACGCTTACCCGCTCTTCGGCTCGTGAAGACCTTGCTACCCCAGTTTCAGCTCCTTCGCACCGTCAATGGGTTCAAAGAAACTATCCACCAGCTCGTCACTGACCTGATCGAAGGACGCGGGCTGCCATACAGGGTTGCGGTCCTTATCGACCACCTGCGCGCGAATTCCCTCGCGCATATCGTGTGCGCGCATGGCGTTGCAGGAGGTCAGGTAATCCTGTTCGAGGGTCTGTGCCAGGCTCTGCTTTTCCGCCAGGCGAATGGCTTTGAGCGCGGTTTTCACTCCGGTGGGGCTGTTGCGCAAAATCGCGGCAAACAGCTCTTCAGCAAGACCGGTGGACTCACCCTGCGCCGCCTTCTCGAGGGCTTTTACGATTTCCTGCGGGGTTTCCTCGCCAAAGGCAATCTCGATCCATTCCTTGTTTTCTTCAAACGGCGAGTCACCCGCGTCCTGCGCGAACTTCTCCATAACCTCGGTGACCTGCTCGGCGCTGGATACCTCGGTCAACGACTTTTGCAGGTCCTCGAGCTTATCCGCTGGAACAAAATAGTCCGCGAGGCCAACCGCAATCGCATCCGCCGCACCTACATGGATGCCGGTCAGCGCCATCGCCGTACCGAAATTATGCGGAGCGCGCGCCAAGATGTTCAGGCCACCAATGTCAGGGCTGAAGCCAATGACAGTCTCGGGCATACCTGCCTTAGTATTTTCGGTGACGATACGGTGCGAACCGTGTGCAGAAACTCCCACACCACCGCCCAGCACCAGACCGTCCATGAAAGCAATGTAAGGCTTCGAGAAATTCGCGATGCGGTGGTTCAGCGTGTACTCCACACGAAAGTATTCCTGACCCTGCTCGTAGTCTTCTTTTTCAATGGCGCGATAGAGCGAGACCACGTCGCCACCGGCACACAAACCGCGCTCACCGGCGCCGCGAATCAGAACCGCCTGGACAGCGTCGTCCTTCTCAAACTCGGTGAGGGCAGCATCCACCCCTTTGAGCATCTCATAGTTCAGCGCGTTGACAGCGCGCGGACGATTAAGGGTAATAACGCCTAGTGAACTCTGAGTTTCAGTGAGCACCAGCTCCGTTGCTTGATCAGACACTATCTCTCCTTAGTATTTGTTCTTTGTTTCAAGACTAGCTTTTCAACCGGACAAAGTGGCGCAAGTAGGTGGTGCTACTCACGTGTTGATTGGTAGCGTGGTCAATACTTACCGTTGAGGAGAAACTATGTTCAATAAAACAGATTCCGCAGATAAACGATTCATTCTGAATGATAAGCAGGAAGGAATCACCGGTGGACTTCGCGTTCTCACCGATTCCCACACCGGAGTGCAATACCTAGTGGTACGCGAGAATACTGGAGTTGCTGTCACTCCCCTACTCAACGCCGACGGTAAACCACTGGTAGCTGGCGCCGAAGATCGCACCTAGTAGGGTTAACCCTATGAAAATTGCTACCTGGAACGTCAATTCCCTGCGCGCACGCGCCGACCGTGTTGAAGAATGGCTAGAACGCAGCGATGTGGATGTGCTCGCCATCCAAGAAACCAAGTGCACGGACGCCAACTTTCCCTCAGAAATTTTTGAATTCATGGGCTACGAGGTGGCTCATTTTGGGCTGAGCCAGTGGAACGGCGTGGCGATTGCCTCGCGCGTGGGGCTTGAGGATGTTCAGCGCGGCTTTGAGAATCAGCCCGTCTTCGGCAAGCCTGGCGAGGACGAGGTGCTAGAGGCTCGCGCGATTGGCGCAACCTGCGGCGGGGTGCGCGTGTGGAGCCTCTACATCCCTAACGGGCGTGGCCTCACTGACCCGCATATGGACTACAAGTTGCGATGGTTGGACGCCCTGCGCGCTAACGCTGCAGATTGGCTGAAGCAGGACGCGTCGGCAGAGTTTGCCCTAGTGGGCGACTGGAATGTTGCCCCGCGTGACGAAGATGTGTGGGACGTTCAGTACTTTTTGGATAACGAGCTCACCCACATTTCTGCACCAGAACGAGCTGCTTTCAATGCGTTCTTGGACGAGGTTGGGCTGGTTGATCCCGTGCGTGAGCGCACGCCCGGTGAATACACCTACTGGGACTACCAGGCGGGGCGTTTTCCCAAGAATGAGGGAATGCGCATCGACTTTCAGCTACTCTCCCCCGCGCTGGCTTCGCGCGTGACTGGCGCTTTCATTGACCGCGACGAGCGCGAAGGGGCGGGCGCGTCCGACCACACGCCCGTGGTGGTGGAGCTGGGCTAGTTACTCGCGTGCACTTAACCAAACCCTAAACCGTCACCATACCCCCCCCCAATAAACCGCGCCCCAAACCGCCGAGATCCTGATTTATCGTCGAAATCCTGTTTTAAATCAGGATTTCGACGATAAATCAGGATCTCGGCGCAAAAAAGAGCGAAACTTAAATAAAAAGCCCCGGCGCACCACCTCAACCAGGCGGCCACTAGGGCTAAAAGAAAAACCACGTTAAATGGGAAGAACCTATTCCCACTGTAGAAGCCTGGGGAATAGGTTCGTGGCTCCGACCGGCGTCGATCCGGTGACCTTACGATTTTCAGTCGTACGCTCTACCAACTGAGCTACAGAGCCAGGCACATCACTTAGATATGCCACAACCGCGATTCAGTGAAGAATACGCGGTCGGAGCGACCCCGACGGGACTTGAACCCGCGACCTCCGGCGTGACAGGCCGGCGCGCTAACCAACTGCGCTACGGGGCCTAACATTCAAAACCGAAGCTTTGAATAAGGCCGTGAATCTAAAAGATTCACAGTACCCCCAACGGGATTTGAACCCGTGTTACCGCCGTGAAAGGGCGGCGTCCTAGGCCGCTAGACGATGGGGGCCTAGTTCACTCACGACGCCCTGAATTTCTTCAGTTCGTCGCTCGAACAAGTAATACTCTACGGGAGAAAAAAACATCGCGCAAATCGAAAATGAACGAGCACCACCCAAAAGAGTGAATTTTCAGTGCGCCAGCCCACAAAAAACGTACTTTTCGTAGCTGTAAGAAAATTATTTCCCCTAGTCAGAGCAATATTTTTCGAAATAAATTTTTTCTCAAAAAAATTTTCAAAGTTTTTAAAACAACAGCAGGGAAGCGCCGTCGGAGCCTCAAGAACCTTGATTTTCCGGCGGGACTTCCCTGCTTGTTATGTTCAGCTTACGCCTAAAGAGGCATTAGCCCCAAGTAACATCTGCCTCCGGCGCGGTGTCGACGCGTTCGTCCTCCATCTCGGGAACAACCATCAGCGGCACCGGTGCGTGATGCAGGACGCCCTGCGAGGTTGAGCCGAGAACCATGCCAGTCAAGCCACCGCGTCCACGGGTACCGACCACCATGAGCTCAGCGGTCTTGCCTTCTTCGATAAGAACCTGCGAAGCAGAACCGTCGATGAGCTTGAACTCAATTTCAAGCTCGGGGAAGTAACCGCGAATCCATTCCGCTGCCTTACGCTGAAGCGCGGCGACCTCACGGTAAATTGCCTCAAAGTCGACAGCCGCCGGCACCCAGTTCAAAGCCCCGGTGTACGGTGCGAGCGCGTTGACCAGAACCAGTTTGGCGCCGCGTCGTGATGCCTCTTCAGCTGCCTTCAAAATAGCCAGACGCGCCTGATCAGAGCCGTCAGAACCAACGACAACGGGGCGACGCTCATCGAGGATTTCTGGGTTTTCAGCAATCTTGTCTGCATAAGCGTGTGGAACAGCTACAGTCGGACAGTGTGAGTGCGCCGGTAGTGAGGTTGAGACGGTACCCAGCAGGCGTCCCAAGAATGCACCGTGCGAGCGGGAGCCAACGACCACGAGCTCAGCGTTCTTGGAAAGTTCCAGCAAGATGGCGGATGCGTCGCCGGTCTGCACGCTCACGCGCAGATCGATTTCGTCGCCGAGAGCACCCAAGCGGTCCTTTGCCTCGTCAAGAATCTGAGCGACGCCTTCTACCAGCGCGTCCTCATCAATAACTGAATAACCAGCATCAAAGCCGCTACCGGTGAATACAGGAAGGGAGTAAGCAGTCACCACGCGTAAAGGAATGTTGCGCAATTTAGCCTCGTGAGCAGCCCAGCGCAACGCACCGTAGCTCTGCTTAGAGCCGTCGAGACCAACAATAATCTCGCCTGAAATCTTCGAAAGCTCAGCCTCAGAAGAACGGTTTGCAACTGCCTGGCGACCAAATGAAAGTTCACTCATGGTGTGACATCCTCCCGTGGATTATTGTCCCTTGCGATCTCTACGAATTAGCCGGTCGCAAGAATCTTTTATCTCATTCCAGTGTAGTCCCGTCCACCCTGAGGTGGGCGCGCAAGCACGTCTATGACAAATAGTGACGATGATTTGCACGAATATTTAGTACACGCATTGAAACGAAGATATAAAAATGGTGGCGGACACTTGGGGTTTGCATCCGCCACCACAGGGGTTACTCGAAGTAACAACTAGTTACCGGCAGGGTTAGGAATAAAGGTTCCCACCATCTGACCGTTCTGGAATGTCGCGCTGATTGCACCGTATTCGGTGGGCAAAATAGTCTGACCTTCAGTCTGAACAACCTCACCCGTCGGGAAGCCATATGCGGTAGCACCACCGTTGATTTCGTAGAACTGACCAGCAGCAGTATCTACATCAACAAAGTGCGCACCTGCAGTGGGGTTAGCGTAGAAAACGCCGCGTCCACCCTCGCTGGAGAACGACTGCTTGACGCCATCGCCCACAGCTACCTGATAAGTGTAGGGAAGCAGGAAGTGCACGGGAGTACCCGACAAAGCGGTGGGGTAACCAGCAGTGATCCACGCGTTGTAAATATCGCCGGTAACAGCGTGAGAGCTGAAACCATTAGAAACAACAGCTCCGCCATCAATGGGCTGGAAAGTAACGTTAGCGACGCCGGTAACGTTCTCTTGCTGTTGGGGTGCGGTACCGATTTCAGTAGCCTGAGCGCCGGTGAAGCCACCTACTGAAAGAGCAACAACGGTAGCGCCTACGCCAGCCATTTTCTTCATGTTCTTTACGGAGTGTGCCAAGATGCTCATCTTTGCCTCTCTTCTTTGGTATCGACAAATAAGTTCTTTTCCACTTATCTCCAGTGCATCACACATTTGAAAGGAGTGAAACCGTATTAATTGAATTGTGATTCTATAGGGAGCGTATTTTCAGGGTTTCGTTACCAAATCGTTATCATTTCGTGCCGAAATTGTGACTCATAGAGAAATCCTAAAATTCATCAACACGTACCGATTTTTCAGTGTCACAATAGAGAACAAGTACACAAACAGCGCCGTTTTGGAGAGGCACTATGAGCACGGAACACACCTGGACTACCTGGGGAAAACAGCACGCCGCCGAAGTCAGCCAGATTCTTACACCGCGCTCTGTAGCTGAACTCCAGCGCATCGTTGCAGATGCCCGCGAACGCAAGAGCCGCATCAAAGTTATTGGCTACTCCCGCAGTTCATCGGCAATCGCCCAGCCCTCAGGAACCCTTGTCCGTCTAGACTTTCTCACCGGCATCACCCGCGTGAACCGCGAAGCCGGCACAGCCACCTTCTTAGCGGGCACCAGCGTCCGCGACGCCAACAAAGCACTCATGCACTACGGTCTAGCTTTTGAAAACCTCGGACGCCTGGACGAACAGAGTCTCGCGGGTGCAGTTGCAACTGGCACGCACGGCACCGGAATCAGCTACGGCATTATAGCGACGCAGGTAGCTGCGCTGCGCATGGTCACGGCCAACGGCGAACTACTTCACTGCTCAGCAGACGAAAACCCCGAGATTTTTAGAGCCGCGCTGGTCGGTTTAGGATCGCTGGGCATTATCGTCGAACTAACTTTCAACGTTGTTCCGCTCTTTCGCCTGCACGCGGCAGAACGCGGCCACGACTACAACAAAATTGTGCCCGCCTTCGAAGAACGCTCGCGCGGCGCCGACCACTACGAATTCAGCTGGTTCCCCGGCGCATCCGATGTTAGGACGCGACGCCTCACCCGCCTGCCGCTTATGCCCGACGGCTACGAGCCGCACTACGCACAGCTCTCCCGCGCGCGTCGTCACGGCGGCGATTTACTGCTCAATAACGGCGTACACGAAGGCATGCTCATGCTCGGCGCAAAAGCGCCCTCAACGCAGAAAGCTCTCAACGTCATTGCCAACTGGGGCAAAGGCAACCGTCGTTACGCTGATCTGGCTCCGCAGGTCTTCACCGTGCGTCGCCGCGTCCGCCAAAACAACATGGAATACGCCTTCGATATCGCACATCTACCGGCTGTGCTCGACGAACTGCGCGAAAAGCTGGGCGATATGCGCGGCGAACTCGCCTACCCGCTGGTAGTACGGACCTCAGCGGGTGACGATTTACCGCTCTCCCCCGCAAACGGGCGCACTACCGGCTATATTTCAGTTCGAGAATATTGGCGGGCACCCTATCTTGAAGAATTCACCTTCATCGAAGAAATCTTCAAAGACTACGGCGGACGCCCACACTGGGGACAGCTACACACCCAGGACGCCACGTCCCTCTCTGCGGTCTACCCCGACTTCGAGGCGTTCGTCAGGCTACGCGATCACTTAGACCCGCAAGGCATCTTCTTGAACGACTATTTGGAGAAAGTGTTGCTCGGTCAGTAATACCGGGGCAAAAAGTTACTCCCAAAGTGCGAACGTACTGACACTAGCGTCAGTACAAACACACTTTGGGAGTAACTTTTTAAGATCAGACCTACAGGTACTGACGCGCGAACTGCTCCACCTGCTGTGGCGGCCCAGAAAACACCACGGTATCCGTTGCCTCAACGCGCATACTTTCCGGCAAATGATGCCACTGCCCACGCGCATCCTTAAAAGCGGTAAAAGCCAAACCATACTGTTGCAAAAGCTGGCGGGGGCGGACGTCCTTGCCCACGAATACCCGCGGTGCAGAAGACATCACCGTCACACAATTACGGTCAATCTGAATGTATTCCTGCAAACCACCCTGCAAAAGATGCGCAACACGCTTACCCATATCACGCTCAGGGAATACAACCTTTTCAACGCCCAGCTGCTGCAAAATAATGCCGTGCTGCTCAGAAACAGCCTTCGCCCAGATGTTCGTTACGCCCTGACGCAACAGGTAAGAAGTCACCAAAATACTGGACTCTAGATGGTTACCGATCGCCACTACAATGCGATCAAAATCAAGAATATCGAGCTGCTCCAGCACCTCAGGATTAGTCGCATCAGCACGCACCACATGGCTGAGGCGATTATTCATCTGCTGCACAACGTTAGGGTCATTATCAATACCCAGCACCTCAGCACCGTCCGCCATCAGCTCCAGCGCCATAGACTGCCCAAAACGTCCCAGGCCAATAATCGCAACGGTCTTCTTCTCGCCCGTCATATCGGCGTTAAAGAACGCGAGTCTCTTTTTACTAACCAATGATCGGCCTTTCCTTAGGGAATTCGTAGTAGACAGCCTTGCGACGGAACGCAAAAGCAGCGGCAGCGGTCACGGGGCCAACGCGTCCAACCACCATAAGAATAATGAGAATAATCTTCCCGGCATCGGGCATGACGGGCGTGATACCAGTGCTCAGACCAACGGTTGCGAAGGCTGAGACGACCTCAAAAACGATCTGATCGCTCGTGAAATTAGTCAGCAGCTGAAGCACAAACACACTGGCAAAAATTAGCGCGGCACTCAACAGCACAACAGTAATCGCCTCGCGATGAACAGAGCGCGACAAACGCTTGCCGAAAATGTTTACCGCGCCATCGCCGCGCATCTCAGTCAGAAGAATGAAAAAGAGGACGCCAAAAGTCGTGATCTTGATACCGCCGGCAGTACCTGCCGGACCACCACCGATGAACATCAACAAATCAATGAACATGAGAGTAGAGGGGTGAAGGGCACCCATATTGAGGTTATTAAACCCGGCAGTACGCGTCGAAACGGACTGGGCGAAAGCGTTCAGGAGCTTCTCCCAGACGTTCATGGGGCCAAGAGTGGCAGGGTTATTCCACTCAATAACAGCCACGCCAACAGTGCCAACTACCAGCAAAATAGCTGTGCCGTAGAGAACCAGCTTGGTGCCCATATTCCAAAAGTGACGGTGAGCGCCGTACTTACGAAGCTGCATCAGAACCGGAAAACCCAGCCCGCCACAAATAATCAAAAGACTAATGGTCAATAGAATCACAGGGTCGTCAGTGAAACTCATCAGATTATCGGAATATAAGGCAAAACCCGCATTATTGAAGGCCGAAACCGCATGAAAAACACCGTGCCAGAGGGCGTCCCCGAGACTCATTCCGTAACCGAAATAAAAGCGCAAAGACATGATAAGAGCACCAGCAGCCTCAAACATGAGCGAAATTTTAATGATGCGCAACACAGCTTTACGCATATTGAACAAGCCATTACCGCGCACCTCGGCGGACGTCTTCAGTTTGGCATTCAACGTCATATGGTTACGCTGAATGGACGCGCCAATAGCGGTTGCCAGCGTCATGACGCCCAGACCACCCACCTGAATCAGCAACATAATGATGACCAAGCCGGTAGTTGACCAATACTTAGGGGTGTCGACGGTAGATAGACCCGTCACGCAGGTAGCAGAAACTGCGGTAAAAAGATTATCGATGATCCTGTGCGCTGACGGCTGCAAATGCGAAATCGGCAGAAGAAGCAGAAGCGTACCGGCAAGGATAACGGTGAGGAATCCGAGAAAGACGCTGCGCTGAGGATTTACTCGTGGTGAAATCGGCACAGAGGATATCTTAGGGCAGCCCGCGCGGTTTTCACGTAAAACACGGATTTTGCGGATGCAGAAATTTTCGTGTCTGAGTGTCGGCTGAGAGCCGCGTCCGGGTGAACGTGTCCGGGGCAAAAAAATTACTCCCAAAGTGCGAACGTACTGACACTAGTGTCAGTGCAAACACACTTTGGGAGTAAGTTTCTCAGCGTTCAACAATGAGTCATACAATAAAAATGCGGCCCCAGCTCGAACCGGGGTCGCACTCACTAAAAATATATAAAGGAGGCGTAATGTCTTGGACCGACATTACATCTCTAGCTCTGATTCTTGTCTCAGTATCGGTGATTGTCAAGAACCTTGTAGGTTCTGCGGACACCATTCGTAGCTGGTTCAAGAAAGACGATTAGAGATAGAAAGGGGCGCAGGCTCCCAGTCTGCGCCCCACCTCTTTGAATGTTTTGGTGAGAACAATGCCCTCAATATGAATTCATATTGAGGGCATCTTTTATTCTTTCTCTGCCGCGAAAACCATAAGCGGTTGCTCCAATCCGCCAGTGAAATCCTCACGATGCCAATTTTTATAGGATGCAGTTACGACGAGCCCAACAGCTTCAAGGTCCTCAACAATTTGTTGATGGGAACGAAACTGTAGCTTTTGTTGCGTATCAAGTTCATAGTTATCTTCAAGAAACCTATAGTGACACTTCATAGTGACTATCCCGTGCTCATCCGGTTCGGTCGTTTCTTCCGATTCTTGAAGCAAGCCTATTGGTGTCTCCCGGGTGACCTGGTGACTCCAATTTTTCCAGGCCTCTGCGTCAGGGTTACGAGACTCAAAAATGAGGTTGCCGCCCTTCAGCAGACCCTTCGATATATGTCCCAGCGTCTTATGCCATTCATCGCTCAAAATATGCATAGCGACATTTCCACTCATGATGGCTAAGTCCACTGATGCTGGTTGGATAAGCTCTGCTGTACCCTGCAGCCATTCCACCTGCTGACCGTCAGGACGCGCGCGTGCAACATCAAGCATCGCGTCCGCAGGGTCAATCCCCACTACAGAGCGGTCCGGTGAAACCAATGTGGTGGTAAGAAGACCGGTTCCACATCCTAAATCTACGATGCGGAGGGCTGTGAGCTCTTCAGCTTTTGCTCGAAAGAAATCATGATCTTCGCCGTCAGGATTATCAGCGTCGTAAATCGCAGCGAGGTGGGAATTGTTATAGATCATAAGCGTAGTATGACAGAGCACTTCCGCGCGGATAAACATGTCCGGCGCAAAAAATTACTCCCAAAGTGCGAACGTACTGACACTAGCGTCAGTACAAACACACTTTGGGAGTAAGTTTTCGAGCCTAGAGGTTACTCACCGCGTGAAATGCGGATCATCTCGTCGCGGTCGGTCACCTTCACGCGCTTGCGGGGCTCACCGTTGGCATCCTTGGACTGCTCACCGAGTGCCTTCTCGTGTTCGTCCAGCTTGTGCCAGCCTTCCCAGGTGGTGTACTTGATGCCCTTGGAGTCCAAGAATTCGGTGAACTTCTCAGCATCGGGTTCAGACGCGGTGTACAGGTCATCGCGGTCTTCAAGCAGGTGGGTGACGGTCTCCAGCGCGTCTGACTTGGTGGAACCAATCAGACCAACGGGGCCGCGCTTAATCCAACCGGTTGCGTATAGGCCCGGTACGGGCACGTCGGAGTCGTCGATGACGCGTCCTTCAACGTTGGTGATGACGCCGCGCTCAACGTCGAAGCCAACGTCGGGCAGCTCTGAGCCGAAGTAGCCGATGGCGCGGTAGATAGCCTGCATGGGGTACTCAACGTACTCACCGGTACCGGTAACGCCACCGTTGCCGTTGAGCTCGTTGCGTTCCATCTTCAGTCCGGTTACCTTGCCGTCTTCACCCTTGATTTCAACGGGTGACTGCAAGAAGTGCAGGTGCAGACGGCGTGATGCGGTCTGCTCCTCTTCCTTCTGCTTCTCCAACCAGCCGTTGAGGGTCTTCATCATGACCTTCACCTGGCCGTTGGTTTTCATTGCCTCCTTTGAGGCGTCGTCGAACTGGAAGTCTTCTTCGTAGAGCACAATGTCAACGTCGCGTGAGTGCGCCAGCTCGCGCAACTCCAGCGGGGTGAACTTAATTTGTGCGGGGCCACGGCGTCCGAAGACGTGAACGTCAGTAACGGGTGATGATTTAAGGCCCTCGTAGACGTGGTCGGGAATTTCGGTGACCAGCAGATCATCAGCGTGCTTTGACAGCATACGAGCGACGTCCAACGCTACGTTACCGTTACCAATAACCGCCACTTCTTTGGCGTTCAGCGGCCAGGTGCGGGGGTAGTCGGGGTGAGCGTCGTACCATGAGACGAAGTCCGATGCGCCGTATGAGCCGTCGAGTTCCACACCGGGAATGTCCAGTGAAGCGTCCTTGATAGCACCGGTTGCGAAGATAATTGCGTCGTAGTGCTCCTGGAAGTCAGCAAGTGAAAGATCCTTGCCGTATTCCACGTTGCCGAAGAAGCGAATATCGCCGCGGTCGAGCACCTTGTGCAGGGCGGTGATGATGCCCTTAATACGCGGGTGATCGGGAGCCACGCCGTAGCGGATCAGGCCGAACGGTGCAGGGTAGCGGTCAAAAATGTCGATGGCTACGGGAACATCGCCGTTCTTTACTTCTTCAGACTTGGTCAAGATGTCGGCTGCATAAATACCGGCAGGACCTGAACCAATAACAGCAACGCGCAACGGGCGTGGAGCTTCAGACACAATAATTCCTTTCAAGCCCGCATGGGGCTATGAATTCTTTAGACAATTGCTCCCCAGTTTACTAGGACGTACACGTGAGGGTCAGCCTGTTGCAGGCACAGTGACATAAAACTTAGGTTTGCTTAACTTTGACGTAAAAATACTTGACGTTCGTTAACTTGAGTCACGATTTCAGATAAGGTCAGCGGCTCAAAAATTCTTGGGGTTTCTTACACGAATTATCGGTGAGTTGTGCGTCACTTATAACCATATTAGTGGACAATGTGAGTCAATCCCCTCACTAGATCTCAGGTGACCATATGCCCCGCCCTCCCCTTTTTTTGCAGCCGCTACAGGCGCCCCTAGCCATCACGACGCTTGCCGGATGCGGGGCGCCGTTCGTAGCACCTAGGAAAAAGCAGGTGGAATGAATTCCGCATACGGCATACCTGTTCGTGATGAAGCATCGCTCTCAGGTGGTCAAGCGGTCGAACAGCTCTTCAAGACACCCGCTGGCAAGTTCGACGCCATGTACTGGACCAATTGGGGCACCGGCACTCACTACGTCAACTTTGGTGGTGCTATCGGTAGCTACTGGGCGAATAACGGCAACTTCCGTACTGGCGGTGTAGACACCCCGCAACGCTACGGTTACCCCACATCCGAAGAGACCTGCACCAACGGCCGTTGCTACCAAAAATTCCAGTACGGCGTAGTCACCTGGGATAACTTCGGCGGTGGCGCGATTGGTCACGAAGCTCAAAAATGTGTACCCCTCAATAACGGACGCTCAAAGTACTCTCCGCAAGGTGCGCGTCAGGTTGCTCTCGCGCTAGCACCTCGATACTCCGCTTATCGCAATGACCCGGTAGGCTCACACGGCACTTTCTACTCCTGTGAAAACACCTACGGCATGTACACGCTCAAGTGGAAGACCACCGCGGCATATGGTGAAAGCGGCTTCCTCGCACCGGGGAAACGCATCGATGACTAAGAGACCGGCGAGCTTCTGCCTGCAGGTGTTACTGGCAATACCGCAGGGGCCTACTCTCCTACTGGATCCTTCGGTTTCTCAAACCCCTACGGTGTCTCTAACCCCGGAAGCGGATTCAGCGGCTACCACACCCTCAACCCCACATCCCGTTGGGGCGGCGACCGCTTTACCTGGTACTACAACAAGTACATTGAAGACATTAATCTCGGCTACCCCAATGAGAACATGTGGAACTTCTCCCTTCGCGGCGAGTACCGTCAGGGCATTTTGATTGATTACAACCGCAACCCTGATGGGTCTGTTCCGTCGGGCAACGCAGGTTTTGCAATTATGTTGCACACCGTGAAGTACAGCGGCTCTGGTAGCACCGCCGATACCTACCAGTCGTGGGGTTGCATCGCCATCGCACCCCATCGCATGACTCAGTTTTTGCGTGAAGGACGCGACGGCGACCGCATCATCATGGGCGTGGAGTCTGAGGTTATGAATTGGTAGGACGCTCGGTTCAGTAGAACCGATGATTGAGAAGTTTCGGGGCGGTGGCTTGTTTAAGCCGCCGCCCCGAAACTTTTGCGCTGCCATATAGGGCCACATCAAGAGACGCCAGCGTCCGTTATATGAAAAATGTCGATGTGATACTGGTTTTAGGGCTGAAATGGCCTTTAGCCTCAAAAATAGTTAAGGTCATAATGCCCTTCAGCCATTCACCCTAGCCAGCTAAAATATGGCAGTTAATGAGCTTTTGACCTGTTTATATTCTAAATAATGCATATAAAATATTGGGCATCTACTGATCTTTATTCGAGGTTATCACCTGTTTTATTCTTGATACCAATCACGCACTATTGCGCAGCTTGCGAGGAGTACTCATGGCGTCATCATGCACTCTCAAAACCATTACCGACCCCGTGCGTCGTCGACTGGGAACGGCAGTACTTGTTGGTCTTATCGCGGGCATCTTCTCCGCCATCGTAAAGTTCGGCTGGGAGATTCCGTTCCCTCCGCGCACCCCGGAGCGAAACGCCACCAACCCTCCTCAGGCACTGTGGGAAATGCTCGGCATGTCGCACGAAACCTCTCACGCCACCTACTCATACTTGGGCAATGAGCTCCCCTACTGGAGCTTCGTCATTCACTTCGGCTTCGCGATTTTCTTTGCTATCGCATACTGCGTCATTGCTGAGTACTGGCCTGCTATCAAACTATGGCAGGGCGCCGCAGTCGGCATCGTTCTTTACATCGCCTTCCACGTAGTCATCATGCCGGCAATGGGCATCGTGCCCGCGCCATGGAACCAGCCTTTCGGCGAGCACTTCTCTGAGTCCTTCGGTCACATTGTGTGGATGTGGTCCATTGAAATTGTGCGCCGCGACCTGCGCAATCGCATCACCCACGAACCTGATGCTGAAGTTCCCCTCGAACGCGCGTCCGTTCGCTAAAGACATCGTGCACTAAAATCTTCATAATCTTAAAGCAGTGGGGGCGGCAGTTATAACTGCCGCCCCCACTGCTTCTCTGTAATTTATGAAAGCAAGACGCCAATCGTGCTAACACGACTCATCTGATTCACTTATCACCTGAAAATACCTAGGTCAGAGCAATACCCGCGTCCTCAGTCCGATAAACAACCCCACCATGCGGAGGAAGAACTACAGTCGCTGGCGCTGTTCCTTCGACGGCAAATAACTCCTTGGGAACTGAAATCTGACCAGATTCGTGATTGGTCAAATTTATTGCCGCCCAACCATGCTCAAGTTCTCGAATCCAAGCGCCTTTAACCGGCTGAGGGTGCCCTATGGGAGCACCAAGATCCCAAGTTAACTCTTCTAACCAGGGTGTTCCATTGTGACCATCATGAGACCCTGCGCTCAACGCACTCCACTGTCCGCCGCTGAAAACCCAGAGAGCTGCAAGCGCGGCCATAAAGTTAGGGTGTGTGTCCTCGCCGTCAGTGGATGCACGCAATAAAGTCAAACGTGGGCGTTTTTCGACCCCACCAGAAGATGTTGCAACTTCAACAGCGCTGAAATCTTCCATCATCTCTTTCATTTGAGCAAGAGCTGATGTCTGATTCAGAAACTCAGTAGCAGACCATCCTAAGAAGACCTCTTCAAATCCACCACCGTAGGCACTATGACGTTTCCATTTACCAGGAGCCATACGTGACTCTGCAATATTGGGCACGATAATCTTGCCTCGAGCGTTAAGGGCTTTGCCAGCGTCTCTAATAAGAAGGTCTAATCCTTTATGAAAACGGTCCATACTACGAGCATCACGAATAGGTACGTTAATCCCGTAGTAGTCTCCATAAATATCGTTATCAGCCAACACCCCGTCAAAAGATGAATTTTCAAGCTCAGCGCAGATATTCTTCACCCAGCGTCGTCGATATTCAGGATTCCACACATTCATTTGAAAGTGACCTGGATATCCTTGCCACTCAATACGTTCCCCTGAAAGACGGCGAGCAAACCACTGCTGTCCTTCTGCTTCAGCCTTTTCTGCCTCAGCAAAAGAAACCCCCGATGTAAAAGGACTCTCCGTTTCGTAATTACGTGTAGAAGAGAGGCACTTATAGCAAAGCACCGTCATCGCTGGGTTAATTTCTTTCAGGCGTGCAACTACATCCGTATACTCAGGCTGAAGCAAAGCCACGGTGTAATGACGGGCGGCGAACTCAATTTGCTTGGAGGTAATGGGCTGACCACCATAGCGCACCCATAATCCTTTTGTTGCTACGCTCGGAAGATATGGTTTCATGAGCTTACAGAGACGCGTTCAGAGCTAGTATGCAAGTCAGACGACTTTTCCAAAAGGGAAATCTGCTGCTCACGCTCATCGGCAGGGATACTGCGGACAGCGTCCATGGACATTCCTTCGTGTTCAGGTTTAGGGGGTAATTTGCCTAAGTCACGGTAAATCATGTTATAACGTTCCATCACGGTGTGAAGCTGGAAAAAGCGTGATACTCGCTCGCGTGCGTTAATACACAGTTGCTCGTAGAAGGCGGGGTTATCCATCACACGCTTGAGCGCATGAGCGAAACCTTCGGAGTCTCCCGCTCGAGTAAGAATACCGCAACGCTCTACCATTTCGTTATCATCACCGACCAAGATATCGTCAATGAGCTGAGACATTCCGCCTACGTCAGAACCAATAACTGGGATAGACGCGCTCATTGCTTCTAACGCCACAATTGGTTGTCCTTCGTTATAGCTAGGCATGACCAATGCATCAAATTCACCCAGTTTCTCACGCACATTTACAGTACCGTGGAAGGTGAAGTAGTCTTCCAGCCCCTTAGCTGCGATTGCTTCACGGCACTCATCGTAATACCAAGGCACATGCTCCGTTGGTCCGAGACAATCAATGTGTAGGTTATAGCCTTCGTCTCGTAGCATCTCTACTGTATCGATGAGGTCAATAAGCCCCTTGATAGGAACAACCCTGGCAATAAAAACAAATTTCCAGTGATGATTCTTGCCCTGCAATTCAATCTTCTCGCGGGCAGAACGACGAAGAGCGTAAGCCTCATTAACGTCTGAAAGCAACATGCCATTGGGTAAAATAATGGATTTTTCTTCCATGCCGTGGAGCCCTTGAGCCTCGCCAATAGCCTTGGGATAGAGATAGGTAATAAGGTCTGCACTCGGGTAGCAGAAACGACCCAATTGAATCCACCAGATAACCCATGCACGTTGTTCTGGGGTTAGATCAAAAATATCTTCATCGCCCACGGCAACAGGGAGAGACATATTACGGTCCAACAGAGTATTCACTGTATCGCGAATATATAGATTATGTTCGGTCAGCAAGAAGCTAGTACCGTTATCACGCGCTGCTGCTGCACTAATCAGCGAAGCATAGCCTGTGGTGTGCGCATGGTAAACACGGGCGTAGGGCATACGATCATGCAAAAGCGCATACAGAAGCGAGAAGAAGGTGCGCAGCAGCCAGAATACCTCAGAGAAACTCATCGAAGGTATTGGCATACGCTCGAAGAAAACCTTCATAAATTCTTTAGTTCCGAGTAATACCCAGCCTGGAAATTCTCGGCTCTTATCGGCAAACATCCGGTCGTAGATATCCCAGAGGGGATTAACATCCGCATTCTCAGAAAGTGCTAGTAAAGCGTCAATAATCTCGTAAGAGACAGCCGTGCGCTGGCGTGAGTTCATTTTAAGATCTCTCACGGGCAAGCCGAATTCCTCTTTGTGCTCCTCAAGGCTCAAGAAGACAGTCTTAACCCACAAAACATTGTCCGGCATGCCGTAAAGATCCTTGTTGGGTGAGCTCGAATCCCAACAAATATGGATAATTCCATATGTTAGATCTGGGTTCGTCTCAATGATGTCATGGACTACAGCAGAGACCCCTCCTTTGAGGAAGGGATAGGTTGACTCCATAACAATGGCAACATCGACGTCTGGGTAATTCGGGTCAGTGTATTTACCATCCGATGATGGCAATCTGAGCTCTTTGTATACATTCGCGGTCACTATTGTCCCCTTAGCAATAATTTAAAAATGAAGTTATGTAGTAACGATTTACCAAGTCATCGCATGACGCCAGAAAAGGTCGTAAGCCGGAGTCCTCCACGTCCGACGGAAGATCACGTAGCTCACAGCTACCAGCATGGCTTCCCCTGCCATGATGATGAAGTAAGCTCCGGAGTGCGGAATAAGCTGAAAAGCCGCAGTGCATAACAAAAGATGTGCAAGCCCAACTACCTGAGGGGGTACGTATGACCCTAAGTAGTCAATTTGATAACAGAAAATTGTTACCGCTAAGAACAACCATGACGCGATAATGACTGAAACGGCTAGAGTGAACGAGGCAGGGGTCAAAAAATACATGAGAATCGCTACGATAATGGAGCTCACTGCTGCCAAAATCAAAGTTCGACGAGTGGAGTTAACAACACGGTTCTCAACTACAGCAGACTGAACTTCTACCTCTTGGTAACCCTTATTTTCAATAACAGAACGTAGCTGGTTTACCGAACGGTCAATCTTGGAAGCCTCAGCAGCAAAGAAGTAGTTATAAGCGATAACGGCAGGGACCAGTCCCATGTAGACAGCAATGACATCCATAGTGCCGCCTAAAGCGATGAACAGAATGTATTTATCTGCCCACAGCACTGTTCCCATCAAAAATCCACGCAACATTTCTCGAGAGACAACGCGTAAATCTAGACGCTTAAAGGCTCCTAAGTAACGAAACTGACCTCGCAAGACAAAGAGCATAACCAGGATACCCATCACGGGAGGAAGAAACCACACTGTGGGGAATACCAACAGCGCAAAGGCATAGGCGACCCAAGCATAAGCCCATGTTTCTCGACTATCTGTAGGGAGATTAGCGATAACGAGCAACTGACTAAACGCCATATTCAGATAGCCCAAGATCAAGTATGCGGCTAACGCTGAAAGGCTCCAGTTCAGGGCGAAGAAGAAAGGCAACGAGAACAAAACTAGAATCGGGATAACTGCAAGGTTAGTGGTGACCCAATATTCTGCAAACCTTCGCATGCAGGCATCCATGTTTCTTTCGCCCAAGAGGTCATCCATCGCGCGGTAGACAGGCAAGCATACGCTCTGAGACATCCAAGGAACGGTGATAGAAACTGCAAGAATAATCTGCGAAAGGGCAATTCCACCAATCTGTATGTGAGCTATTCTCGGCGTCACTAGTGGAAATATAGCCGTAAGAAGAATTACCGGCGACAGATATAGCAAAAATTGGTATAAAAACTTAGCTTTTTTAAAGCTTAATTTCGGCTTTTGAGTGCCGGAAATGATAGCAGTGGACACTATACTGGTCTCTCTCTTGGTTTTGGCATCAATCGATGGTTGCCAAAATAAGTTCTTTAAAAACAGGGTACTGTTTTTGAAAAAACAAAAAGCTTTGAGGTTTCATTAGGTTTTTTCTAACCCTCTAGCGGTTGGAGAAAAAACTTTAAATAAACATCAAACAGCCCACATTGAGGGAATGGATTTTTACAGAAGCGCCCACGGAAACCTCTGCTAAAGGGGACAAAATCACATAAAGGCATGTGTTGAATGAGGCTTATTCAAAAGTCCCACCAGCCGCCAAAAACACCAACCCGCGAACTACCGAGAACACCCGCTGATACGAGCTCAACGGCCGTCTGAAACCCATGTGCAGAACCCGCCAGGTCTTAATGTGAGCGATGACCCGCTCCACCACTGACCTCAGGCGATTGAGCAGCCGATTATTCCTCTTCACTTCAGCATTAAACCGCTGTCCAGGCTTACGCTTGACCGGGGTGGCTAACCCCAGACCAACATAACCCTTATCAGCCAGAGTCGAAGAGTCTAATAACTGATCAAGTCCATGGGCTCTAAAAGCGTAAGCATCATGCCTCGCTCCGGGTAAGGGGTCGGTAATTGCCAGGAGCCTACCACCTAGGGTGCAGATAACTTGGTGGTTGAAACCAGCACGTTTATGCTTGCCTGAGAAGTTTGTTTTACCTAGTGAACGCCAATTCCATGTGGGTATCAGGGTTCCGTCGATGACCAAGGATCCTGGTGCTTTGAGGCTTTCGCCCAGAGGGCGATTCAGTGGGGTGAGGATTTTCTCCAGTGCCCTCTCAATGGTGTTGATAGCTCGTGAAACCGTCGGTTGTGAGACGGTAAAAAGTTCTGCGAGGAGTTCTTCGGTGAGGTTGTGGCGGTGGTAGAGCAAGGTGATTTTGAGGGCTTGGGTTTGGGTGAGGGCTGGTGGTCTTCCGCTTGGTTTTGCCCAGGTGAGGTGGTGGGTGAGGGCTGTGAGGAGCGTGGTGAATTGCGTGGCGGTGAGGCCGGTTGTACGCTGGTGTTGCAACGGTTCTTCCGGTATGGCTTGAGGTTATTTGTAGAGATTTAACGCTCATATTTTTGCCGCTGGTGGGGCCGTTGTCTAGTTGGTGGGTGTGGGGTGTGCTCTTACTTTTGAATAAGCCTCAATTAGACTCGACATTTATTGATTCATAATTCTAAATAGTTCATATTGCCCGCTACCTCCTGAATATGGGAACAAAAAAGGGCGGCAGTTATAACTGCCGCCCCCACTGCTTTAACACCCCGAGGCAAAGCGGACGTCGGTGTCCACCGCACTCCGAGGGTGTATTCGCTAAAACTCCCAGTGCACTTCTAGCTGATTACGCTCGCCAAAACGCTCCAAGTGACCACCCACAATAGCCGCCAGCTTTTCGCGCTTTTCAGCATCGGCCGCGTATACCGCGAGCTTGAGATGGTCAACGCCGTCGATGGGCTCTACCAGCACGTCTGCGTAGCCGGTAAAAATGCCGTCGCGGTTAAAAGTCAGACGGGTTCCGTATTCGATGTCTTCGCTGGGAAGCTTCGCGCCGAAGTGAGATGCTAGCTGCTTTGCGTAGCGTTCAGGACGCGCGGTGTCGACGATTGTTTCACCCGTAAACTCAAGTTCTTCAACTGCGGGGTAATCCTCGGGTGCAATAACCTCGCCGGTGTTCTCGGAATGATCGCTCAAGATTTGCTCCTTATGTAAATCTTCATTCACTTGAGCGAGCTTACAGCAGGTACCGATGCCCAATAAAGGGTAGTTCAGTAGCTGATACAAAGCTCATAGTTCAAAACTAAACATTTTGGATGCGGCCTGCCAAACACCGGCTTCTCCCACCGCGCATACGTAAGCACAAACACACCGCATAAGCTACTTTTCGGTATCTTGCACCCCTTCTTCGCCCGTAAGATTAACAGGTAATTAACAGCGTCAACCGTGCCGCACCTGATTCTCAGGTCTCACGGGTAGACGCTATCTTCATTTTTGGGCGCACACCCAACGAGTATCTACGGATTTTCACGAATGGCTTCTGAGAACACCGCGGCTCATGTTTCCGCTTCAGCACCAGCCCCCAAAAACGGGCTGGATCGCTTCTTTAAAATCTCTGAACGAGGTTCAACCGTCGGCACTGAAATTCGCGGCGGTCTCGCAACCTTCTTCGCAATGGCATACATTGTTGTGCTCAACCCCTTGGTTCTTGGCTTGGGCCCGGACGCTGCCGGCAACGCCCTTGGTGTCGAACGCGTTGCTGCTGTTACCGCTTTGATTGCGGGCATCTTGACCATCATCATGGGTCTGTGGGCTAAGCAGCCCTTCGCGATGGCTGCGGGCCTCGGCGTTAACGCGCTGCTGGCATCCACCATTGCAACCAACCCCAACCTCACCTGGCCGCAAATCATGGGTCTGGTCGTGTGGGCAGGTATTATTATGGCGATTCTGGTTCTCACCGGCTTCCGCCGCGCAGTATTCGATGCTGTCCCCGAGTCGCTTAAGACCGCAATTGTTGTGGGTATTGGCCTGTTCATCGCGCTCATCGGCCTGGTCAACGCTGGCGTTGTTCGCCGCATGCCGGATGCTGCTGGCACCACCGTCCCCGTCTCATTCGGCGCTGGCGGTCACCTCATTGGCTGGCCGATTTTCATCTTCCTGTTTGGTCTCTTCTTGACCATCGCACTGTTCATCCGCAACGTGCGCGGTGCGATTCTAATCGGCGTGGTCGCATCCACCGTTCTCGCTATCATCATCGAGAAGGTAGCACCCTCAGGTTCATCCATGGATTCAGCAACCGGCTGGTCACTCATGGTTCCCGCGATTCCCACCCAGTGGCTGGGCGTTCCCGACCTTTCACTGATCGGTGCAGTTGATATGACCGGCGCATTCGCAGGCAGCGCACTCGGCGGCCTCGGCGCAACCATGCTCATGTTCGCGATCCTGCTCGCTGTATTCTTCGACGTAATGGGCACCTCCGTTGGTCTCGCCGCAGAAGCCGGCACCATGACCGAAGACGGCAAAATCGAGAACATCGACCGCGTCCTTCTTATCGACGCTGCAGGTTCAGTTCTCGGTGGTGGCGCATCCAGCTCCGCACACCAGATCTTCGTTGAATCAGCAACCGGCATTGGTGAAGGCGCACGCACCGGCCTTGCCAACATCGTCACCGGCGTGCTGTTCTTGCTCGCGGTCTTCGTCTCACCGTTGGTCAACATTGTGCCCTTTGAAGCTGTTGCACCGGCACTCGTTGTTGTCGGTTTCTTGATGGTTCGCCAGGCAATCCATATTGACTGGGCTGACTGGGGCCTGGGTATTCCCGCGTTCTTGACCATCGTGATGATGCCCTTCACCTACTCCATTGCTGACGGCATTGGTGCGGGTTTCGTGGCGTACTCCTTCATCCGCCTCATTCAGGGTCGCGGTAAAGAAGTACACCCGATTATGTACATCGTGTCACTCGCATTCCTCATCTTCTTTGGAATGGGCGTGATTGAGGGCTGGATGCACGGCTAAAGCCGATTCCCCCGTGCGGTTTTCTTACTTTCCGTGGATTTGCGCTGTAAAAATCGAGTTTTTACAGCGCAAATCCACGGAAAGTTGTTTTAAGAGTACTTTTTAACCGCGCTCAGGGCTTGGGCCGTGTACCCGCCACCAAAAAGTACGGCATGCAAAAGCAGCAGGTGCAGCTGGTGAAGCTCCACGCGCTCCTGCCAACCGGCGTCCAAAGGGGTTACCTGCTCATAGCCCGCGATAATCTCGCGCAAGTACGGAGTACCAAAAAGTGCGAGCGCTGCCAGGTCATCTTCGGGGTGACCGCCGTAAGGCGTGGGGTCAATGAGCACGGCATCAGAGGACGTCCACAGCAGGTTGCCTGCCCACAAATCGCCGTGGATGCGGGCGGGCTGGGAGTTACTGCCGTAGGATCCGTCGAAGTCGCCGTCGCGCAGGCGCTGGCTGAGCCGGTCGAAGGCTGCCTGCTCGGTTTTTCCAAAATCTTTTACTTTCTGCACCAGCGGGGCGATGCGCGCATCCGCCCACATGGAACCCCAGTTTTCGTAAGTGCCCAGCGGTAGTTTGAGCTGGTTACCTGCCGGGCCTTGTAGTCCGGCGCCCGCCCAACCGGTGGGTCCCACCCCGAAAGCATCAGCGCCGGATGCGTGTGTGCGGGCAAGTTGCGCGCCGAAGTCTCCGGCAACCCGCTTGGACGGTGTTGCTTCTTGGATGCGTTCGATTTCTAAAGTATCTCCCTGTGCCGAGACCACCTGCGCCACGCGAGCGCCGCCATCAGCAGTGGCTTCTGCCAGCCAGGTGAGCCCGGCAGCTTCCCAGGCTACCGCGCGTTCGGAGCCGTGTTTGATAAAAGTTTCCATATCTCCACTGAACTACAGAATGGTGAGCAATGCAGGGTTTTCTCGTCTCGCGCGAAACTTTTCGTGGATTCGCGCTGTAAAACCGTAAAAGTTACAGCGCGAATCCACGGAAAGTTAGTTTAAAGCCACTTAGTACGGTTGCGTTAGATTAGAGGTATGAACACAGACACTCGCTGCCCCTGCGGAACGGGCGAAACCTACGGCAACTGTTGCGCGCGTTTTCACACCGCTTTCGCTGAATCCGGCACTCTCACTGCTCCCACTCCTGAGGCTTTGATGCGCTCCCGCTTCACCGCGTTTGCGGTAGGCGACACTGACTATCTGAGCGCCACTTGGCATGCCAGTACGCGTCCTGCAGACCTTGAGCTTGATAATTCTTTGCGCTGGTACCGTCTGGATATTGAGGACGCGACCGGTGGAGTTTTCGATTCCGCCGGAACGGTGCGCTTTGCCGCTTTTTACCGCTCAGTTCCGGGTGTTCCGGCGGAGGAAAAGGTGAAGGGTGTGCAACGTGAGAACTCGCGGTTTGTTAAGGAAAACGGCTCGTGGTTCTACGTGGATGGAGATATAGACTAGTTTCACGCCGAAAATACACTTTAACCCGGGTTTTCACTCAAAAACCGAGTTAAAGTGCAGCCTCGGTAGTTTACTATCAATTAAATCATTCCGCGCAGATTTCCAAATGTGAAGACTTTGATATTCCTTTTGAGGTAAAACGCTAGAAAAATAAGTTACTAGTGTATAAATAAATATGCATAATGTATCCCTTTATCCATCAAGGAAATCTCTATGGAGCACTCATCCCCCGATAACTTGGGCGGCAATCACACCAACCAGCAGTACAACCCCTACCAGAACCCTCAATTTCTCAATGGTTCCAAGCCTCCGAAAAAACCTTTTTATAAAAAAGTATGGTTTTGGGTTCTTATTGGTGTGACGGTATTAGTTCTTATCCCAATTTTATTCGTACTATTACTTTTAGGTATTGCAGCAGCTGGTTCTTCACACAATGAAACCGCATCAAGTGTCGCAACTACTTCGCTTTCTCCTGTAACCCCCTCGCAGACAATAGAATCTTCGCTCCCGACAGCAGAACCAACTGAAGAAGAAACCACCGAGCCAACTGCTGAAATATCAGAAACCCCGGTTCAAGCAATTGTGCCACCAACTGATTCAGCAACCACTGTAACTCCAGAACCCAGTGAAGCTCCCACTACTACGGCGGCAGAGGACTCATCAGGAGTTTCAGCTGAATACAAATCTGCTCTCGGTAAAGCTAACGATTACATAGACTTTATGGATTTTTCATCAGCCGGCCTTTACAAGCAGTTGACTAGCGAATACGGTGAAAATTTAGCCCCGAAGCCGCCCAGTACGCGGTAGATAATGTGAAGGTTGACTGGAATGCTGAAGCTTTAGGTAGCGCAGAGAATTATCTTGACACGATGGCTTTCTCATATAACGGCCTGTACGACCAGCTCACCAGTGAATACGGTGAGCAGTACACTCCCGAGCAGGCCCGTTACGCAGTTGATACTGTCAAAGCTGACTGGAATGCTGAAGCGTTGGAATCTGCCAAGAACTATCAAAAAGAAATGAATATGTCTCCCGAGGCTATTCGTGACCAGCTCACCAGTGAATACGGTGAGCAGTTCACTCCTGAACAGGCTGAGTATGCAATAGCTAATCTCTAGTCCAGCTAGCGTTCAAATACACCGTCGTTTCTGAACATCTAGAGACTAGCCCCACGCCGAGAATGCACTTTAACCCGGGTTTTCACTCAAAAACCGGGTTAAAGTGCAGTCTCGGCGCTTAAGTCTGCCGCCGGATCGCGTCGCATCTTGCCGGAGCGCGCGAAATCACGCACCCATGCGTCGTCCTTGTACTGCGCGGGGACGCCACCGCCCAGCAGTCGCTTGGCGATGGCGGCGGTCGCCACTTCCCCATCCAGCGGCAGAGGCGAGAAGGAGCCCGCCAGAATAATGTTTCCGCGGCGCCTGCCCTTGAGCATGGCAGGGTCAGCCACGATGCAGGTGTGCGGGAAAACCTGCGCAATCGCAGCGGCCTCAGCACGTGCGCCCTGCAGATCGCGGTTGTCACCACAGTTGATAATGTACAAACCGTTCTCTGCCAGTGAGGACGCGGCAATTTGGGTGAACTCTAAAGTGGTCAGCGGCTCAGGGGTGATGTAGCCGGCGAAGACGTCGCGAATAATAATGTCGCGGGATTGCGGGGCGAAAGACTCTGTCACCGCGCGTGCCTCACCCACACGGATCTTCACCAGGGGTGCCTTGGGTAGCTCAAACCATTCGCGCACGTAGTCGGCAAGTTTGCCGTCCAACTCGACCACGGTGTTGCGCGATTTGGGGTAGACATCCGCCAGGTAACGCGCCATAGAACACGCGCCACCGCCCAAGTGAGTGATGCGTAGTTTTTCGGCGTCGAGGTGGGTATCAACGTAGGGTTCAATGACGGCAGCCAGCCAGCGCATGTATTCAAAGTCGAGTTCGCGCGGGCGTCCCAACACAATGTGTGAGGATTCCATGCCGTTGATCTCTAACACCCAGCCGTCGGGGGTGTAGTCGTCTTCGATGAGTTCGGCGACGCCGGTATCAATCTGGTAGGTACCTTCGACCGGGCCGTGCTCAGGAGTCTGCTGCTTTTTGGGTTTTCTTCTACGTTTAGCCACGAAATAAGCCTACGCTATAGGTAAAGACCAGGGAAAAGGAGAGCTCGTGGGTTTTGTATGCAACGGCAGGTATGTACTCGATGCCGTGACCGAGGCGGATGCCAATAAGTACGTTGACCTGCAGATTCGTTGCCTGGGTGAGACCTACAGTGATATTACCGACGCGGAGTTCGCGGCTCGTCACCGCGCAGACAAGGCGAACTTACTCGAGGAGTTCGCCGAAAATATCGCCGCACCCGGTGCCCGCGCCTGGCTTGCCTACGAGGTTCCGGGGTGGACGCCGTCAGGCGGGCTATCCTGCGCTGTGGGTGCAAGCTTGGAGTGGGAGAACCCGGTGGGCTTGGGGCTGTCTCGCCCCGGCCCGTTGAGCTGGGAATCCTACATGCCGGTGACGCCTGTACCCGAAGGCACGCGCGAGCTCACGCAGCTTTACACACTGGCGTCTACCCACGGCACGGGGTTGGGGCAGGCGATGTTTGATGCGCTGATTTACCCGGACGAGGACGCCTACCTGTGGGTGATACGCGGCAATGAGCGCGGCGTCCGGTTTTATGAGAAAAACGGGTTCTCACTAGAGGGAACGTTCTTTGAGTGCGGTGGCGCGTGGTCACCCGAACCTGAAATTGCGGCCACGCTCCCGCCAGAGAAAATCGCGCACACCGGGCGGATGTTCCGCGGCATCACAGTGTAGGTGTTGCGTAAGGACGCGGTGAACCGACTACCCGTGCCACCGCGCCCTACCTATCCTTCAGATAAAGGAACCCGCAGGTCAAAAGCCAAAACGACAGCACGCGTCAAGTCTTTCTCTTGAGTCTCTGTTAAGTAGCCGATGGTGCGCCCTAAAGCTGAAGCGGGAACAGTCAAAATGTTATCGATTGACGCAACACACTCATGGTTAAGACCATTCTGAGAACCTAGCAAAACCTCGCTTGAAAGCCCCTTCACCGTTGAAGTGATAGGGGCGATTGTTATTTTGGACATCACAAATCGAGTTGGCTCGCGGGTCAGAACTAGAGCAGGGCGGGTCTTATCGAGGTGCACCAGACATATTTCGCGCATGCTCAAACCTAATCAATAACTGCCGATGAAGCAGTCCACGCAACTAAATCGTCGAGATCATCTTCAGTGCCCTGTTCTTGAAGAATTTGAGTATCGGCTCGTGCGGCGTATTTACGACGTTCTTGCTCGAGTGCCTCAGCCACAATAGCGGCACGGCTCGGGGCCTCACCATGTGCGACTGCAGAGTCGAGAAACTCAACCAGGTCATCGGGCAAGCGAACGGCAATTTGAGTAGTCATAACCCAAGAATACCAAAATGGGATTCACCCAGAAAGGCGGAAGGACGCGCTGAACCGACTACCCGTGTCACCGCGTCCTTACCTCAACGTTATGTCGGCCAGGCTGGCTAAAAGATAAGCTACTCCGACTCAGCGATCGCCTTTTCGAGGCGGTCTACCTTGCCCTGAATTTCACCGGAATCATGGCCGGGACGAATATCAGCTTTCACAACCAGTGAGACTCGAGAACCAAAAGCTCGCACAGCGTCGGTGGCGCGCTTGATAACGTCCATGCACTCGTCCCAATCGCCTTCGATAGTGGTGAACATGGAGGTGGTTTCGTGGGGCAAACCGGACTCGCGTACGACCTTCACAGCTGCGGCAACTGCGTCGTGAACTGAACCGTCTTCGCCCGTAGTCATGGGCGCTACTGAAAATGCAAACAACATGTTCTAAGACTATGCCCTAGTGGCTGTAGCGTAAACACCTCATGAATACCTAGTTCACGGTCATAAAAGACAATTCATGATTCATAAACACGGCTTATAGTTGTTGTACGTCACGCTCACGGTATTATCCGTATGTCCTTATTCGTAAAAAAGAAAGCTACTCGATGAGCACAGCAGCCCACGGTGGCACCCCTCTGTTTTACAGCAAGAAGACATTAACGTCGTCAACCCCGAGGACATGAAGAAGGCCGTACGAGCAACTCTGCTCGGCAACTTCATGGAGTGGTTCGACGTAGGCGTCTACTCCTATCTCGGCGCATCCTTGACTGCCCTCTTCTTCCCTTTCGGTGATCCCTGGGCAAAGCTCGCTTTCTACGGCGCCCTGTTGGCGACCTTCGTCGTGCGTCCTTTGGGTGGCTTTATTCTTGGCCCGCTCGGCGACAAAATTGGCCGACGCAAGGTTCTAGCGTTCACCATTATCATGATGGCGCTGGGTACCTTCTTGATTGGTTGCATTCCCAGCTATGAAACTTGGGGCATGGCGGCACCTATCGCCCTGATTTTGCTCAAGTTTGTGCAGGTTTTTCAACCGGTGGTGAGTACGCGGGCGCAACGACTTTTGTGGTTGAGTACGCGCCTGATCGTCGACGCGGGTTCTGGACGTCCTTCTTGGACATGAGTTCTTACATCGGTTTTGCGACTGCGGCTGCCCTAGCGACCATCGTTGAGCTCATGCTTACCCCCGAGCAGATGCTGGACTTCGGCTGGCGCATCTGTTTCTGGGCCGCTCTGCCGCTGGGCATCATCGGCCTGGTTTTGCGTACCCGAGTCAAGGAATCATCAACCTTCGAGGCCGCCAAAGAGCACAACGCTGAACTTCAGCAAGAAAAGCGCGGTAGCCTGAAAACTATCTGCAAAGAGTACTGGCCGCAGCTACTTATTGGTTCTGCGCTAGTCATGTGTGCGCAGGTCACCGGCTTTATTTTTGCAACCTATATGCCTTCTTACCTCACCGATAATCTGGGCTATGCCACCCTGCACGGCAACATTTTGCTCATTCCTATCTTCTTATTGGTGGCAGCATGCTTGCCGTTCTTCGGTTTGCTATCTGACAAGGTAGGACGCAAGACCCTAATGCTCACCGGCGCCATCTTAGGTCTGATTCTGGACATTCCAGCGTTCTGGCTCATGATGCTGGGACACGTGTGGACGACCCTCATCGGCTTGTTCCTCATGAGCCTGGTATTGATGTTCCAGATTTCAGTGCAGCCTTCCGCCCTACCCTCACTCTTTCCCACGCATCACCGCTACGCCGCAATGGCTCTCATGTTCAACCTGTCAGCGACCCTGCTGGGTGCAACCGCTGGTTCTGTGGTGACCGTGCTGGAAAGCTGGTGGCACACCAACTACGCGGGTGCCTACTACATGATGTTTGCCTGCGTCATCGGCATCATCGGCCTAACGTTCTACAAGGAAAGCGCAGGACGCAACCTGCTCGGATCCTTCCCGTCCGTAGCGTCCGAAGAAGAGGCATCCGAGCTGGTGCGCACCCAGTTTGAGAACCCCAAGCTGGACACCACCACCATGCCGATTGCCACAGTGCGTCCGCGTAGCTAAATGACTGCATAACCACTGATTACTTGCATAAAGACTGGTGCCTCATGCTCTTCCTAAGAATATGGGGCATCAGTTTTTTGTGCTTGCACGCTCCGGCTTCTGCCAAAACAGTGGTAGATACCGTGCCCAACACCATATACCTTTTACGCCCAAACAGCCCGAAACCTACCACCTGACGCTTATGTATAAGTAGCATTAACAATGACAAGAAGGCTCTCGCGCCTTGACTCACGTCTTTACATAAAAACGTCTCACGGCGCGATGGCAACACAGGCTACGCAAACACGCGCAGCACACAACGCTATGAGGATGTTTTTACATGGCTACTGGCATTTACCTATCCGCAATGACCTCACAGTCAGGCAAGTCCCTGGTTGCGCTCGGTCTTGCTGATTCACTGATCAAGCGCGCAGACCGCGTCGGCTTCTTCCGCCCCGTCTTCAACGGCACCGTGGAATCAGAAGACCCCATGGTCAAACTCATGCGCAAGAACTTCAACCTCAGCGAAAAGCAGGCACGCGGCGGTGTCTCGCTGGAACGTTGCCGCGAACTTCTCGCTGAAGGCAACCACGAGGAAATGTCATCCATCGCTGTGTCCGTCTACGGTGAAATGGCTGAGCACTGCGACGTCATCATCATCGACGGCACTGACCTCATGGCGCACAACGCAGCAACCGTAGAATTCGACCTCAACGCCGAGTTCTCACGCGACCTCGGCGTACCCGTCATCGCTGTTGTTGGCGCGCAGGACTCATCAGTTGCAGACATCAACAACGCGGTAGACGTTGCACGCACCGAGTTGCACGACGCTAAGGTCGACGTACTGGCTATCATGGTCAACCGTTGCGCACCCGAACTCGTTGAAGAAGTAGAGCAGAGCGTCAAGCGCGGCCCCTCCAAGCGTCCCGTCTACGTCCTGCCCGAGATGCCCGAAATCGCGCAGCCCTCAGTCCGCGAAGTTGTGAGCGCACTCGACCTCAACACCAAAACCATCGAAGACGAGATGCTGGACCGCGACATCCACGACATCAAGATCGCTGCGATGACCGTCTCAAACTTCCTCGCACAGTTCGAAGACGGCGACTTCGTCATCGTTCCCGGCGACCGCACCGACGTCATGGTTGCAACCCTGGCATCAGCACTGTCACCGAGCTTCCCCGCACCGGCAGGTATGCTGCTTACCGGCGGATTCGAAGACACCGTCTCACCCGACTCAGTGATCGGCTCACTCGTTGAGCGCTCACCCTTCCCCGTGTTCCGCACCGACCTCGACACCTTCAAGTCAGGACGCGCAGTAGCAGGCGTACACGGCAACCTCTCACTCGGCCAGCCCCGCAAGGTAGCGGCAGCTCTCGGTGAATGGTCACGACGCGTCGACGAGCACGAGCTGCTCGAGCGCCTCGAACTTGAGCGCCCCGCGTCCATGACCCCCTTGCGCTTCTTGCACAACCTCATCGAAAAGGCACGCTCCAACCGCCGCGCCATCGTACTACCCGAAGGTCAGGACCCCCGCATCCTGCGCGCCTCAGAAATCATCGTGCGCCGCGACTTCTGCGACATCGTACTGCTCGGCGACAAGAAGCAGATTCTCGAAGTTGCCCAGAAGGAAGGTATCGACCTGCCCATCGCTGAAAACGAAGGCGACAAGGGCATCCGCATCATCGACCTCACCAACAACGAATACGCTGAAGACTTCGCAGCAACCTACGCAGAACTGCGCGCACACAAGGGCATGACCCTCGAAGGTGCACGCAACCGCATGTCTGACCCCTCATACTTCGGTACCATGATGGTCTACAAGGGCCTCGTCGACGGCATGGTCTCCGGTGCAGTCAACACCACCGCGAACACCATCCGCCCCTCACTGGAATTCATCAAGACCCGCGAAGGCGTCAAGGTTGTTTCATCCGTCTTCCTCATGCTCATGGAAGACCGCGTACTCGTCTTCGGCGACTGCGCTGTGAACCCCAACCCCAACTCAGACCAGCTCGCAGACATCGCAAAAGCATCAGCAGAAACTGCACGCCAGTTCGGTGTTGACCCCAAGGTCGCAATGCTCTCCTACTCCACCGGCACCTCAGGCGCCGGCGCAGACGTTGAGCAGGTCGTTGAGGCAACTGAGAAGCTGCGCGAGTCAAACCCCAACTTCGCGTTCGAAGGCCCAATCCAGTTCGACGCAGCATCCAACGCATCCATCGCAGCGTCCAAGCTGCCCGACTCAGATGTTGCGGGTCAGGCAACCGTGTTCATCTTCCCCGACCTCAACACCGGCAACAACACCTACAAGGCCGTTCAGCAGACCTCAGGCGCAGTTGCAGTCGGCCCCGTTTTGCAGGGTCTGCGCAAGCCCGTGAACGACCTTTCACGCGGTTGTACCGTTGAGGACATCGTGAACACCGTGGCGATTACTGCTATTCAGGCTCAGACCCTTTAATCAACTGTGGTTCAAAGGGCAGAGTTTGCCTGTAAGGACGCGGGTTATTGACTGCGCGAAGTACATTGCGGGGGTGTGCCCCTCGCCTGCTGATGAAGATCGCTGGGCGACCTAGTCAGCAGGCTCGGACGGAGCCCCCGCAACGCACTTCGCCTCCGTCACAGGAGACAGCTAGGTGCGCAGAAAGACCAATATCTCTTCTTCTCACAAGGGAAAAGATATTGGGGTACCAACGGTCAGTGAGACAGGCAGCGACAAGTGCGACTGCGAGTTTTAAACGCGGACGCTGAACTATCACCGCACTGTCTCGCTCCGAAAATTAAACTCGACCACCGCGTCCGCGTTTAATGTTTGAGCTTGAGCGCTTGTCGCTGCTGTCGAATTTCAACCGCTTCCTCACCCAAAATCTTTTACCGCCAGCTACCGGCTGGTATCAACTATCAAGGAGTAAATACATGCTCGTACTCGTTATTAACTGCGGTTCTTCATCTGTGAAGTACCAGGTTCGTGATACCGAAGGTTCAATCGAAGACACCCAGGTCATTGCTAAGGGTCTGATTGAGAACATCGGTACCAAGATTCCTAACCACACTGAGGCTCTGGAAATCATGGCGAAGAACCTTGAAGAGCCCCTGCACGGTAAGACCATTGACGCAATTGGTCACCGCGTTGTTCAGGGTGGCGACATCTTCACTGAGCCCGTTCTCATCGATGAAGATGTTCTGCAGAAGATTGACGACCTCTCACCACTGGCTCCCCTGCACAACCCTGCCCACGTTTTGGGTATCAAGGCTGCAACTGAGACCTACCCCGGTGTTCCCCAGGTAGCTGTTTTCGATAACGCATTCCACTCGACCATGCCTGAGCACGTATACCGTTACGCTGTGCCCGAGAAGTTCTACACCGATTACGGTGTACGCCGCTACGGCGCACACGGCACTTCACACGATTACGTGACCGGTATCGCTGCCGAGTTCTTGGGCATCAACCGTGATGACTTCAACGGCATTATCGCTCACTTAGGTAACGGTGCGTCCATTACCGCTGTCCAGGGCGGCAAGTGCCTTGATACTTCCATGGGTTACACTCCTTTGGCTGGCCTGGTCATGGGTACACGCTCAGGCGATATTGATCCCTCAGTTCTGACCGCCTTGATGATGCGTGATCCTGAGTTGACCCCCGCAAAGATGGACCACATTCTTAACAAGGAGTCAGGCCTGCTCGCTATTGCTGGTAACAACGACATGCGCGCTGTAGTTGAGGCAATGGAATCAGGTGACGAACGCGCAAAGCTCGCACTGGATATGACTTCTTACCGCCTGGCTAAGTACATTGGTGGCTACCATGTTGCTGTTGGTGGCGCACAGGCTCTGGTATTCACCGCGGGTATTGGTGAGAATTCATCACCGTTCCGCGCACTTGTTGGTGAGCGCCTGGGTGCTTTGGGCATCAAGCTTGATCCCGAGTTGAATTCGGTTCGTAGCGACGCTCCTCAGATTATTTCAACTGAGGACTCAGCGATCCCCGTTTTGGTTATTCCTACCAACGAGGAGAAAGCTATCGCTGAGGCTACCGTTGAGGTTGTAAACAGCTAGTCGCTAGTTACTAGCGTCGCGCCCGGTGTCCTACCTAGGGCTCCCGGGACGAAAAAATTACCCGGATCCGTGCAAATTACCCGAAAAAATCGGGTATAAAGCACGGATCCGGGTAATTTTTTGCCTTAAAAAAGCGGAACGCCGCAGACTCCCCAGACTGCGGCGTTCCATATATCGGGTAGATTCCCAAATATCCGATACTTGATGCACCGGCAGCGAACGACGCTGTTCGTCACCGGTGCTAGGCACTACCAGCAAAATAGCGCCTGCTTATGTGGCTCGCTTTCTTCCCCAAGAAGCGGGCTTTATGCTTGCGCGCATCGAGTTCCCCAGCTCGATATAGTGCGCACATGAGGTTCAGCATTTTCCCCTAACGCAAATCCTCATTTGTTCGTCTCTATGCACCACCATCAGCACTTGGTAGCGCATCATGCTTTTCACCGGGTTGATCCAAGACCAGGAAGGCTTTTCTCACCGCAGATCGGGCACGTTCCCTATTGACGATTTTTTGACGGTTTTGACGCCGTCACCCTTAAAGAGCGGGTTTGGCCGGTTTCATGACGCAAAAACGAAAAACTTTTTAAAAGTTTTTAAGTAACTGCAATTCGTAGAGCACCCCTCGTCCTCAAGAACTATTGCTCTGAAGATCCATAAGGACGCCGGGTTCTTCGGATATCGTCCGCAAGAAGTAAATCAGGGCAACCTCTTTGGATATTGCGCGCGCACTCTATAGATTGGACTTAGTCCCAGTTTCACAGCCACAAAACTGTTCTAAGGATATTCATGAGCAACCAGCCAGGCCCCCAGCAGGGCGGCCACCGTCCCCCGGCAAACACCGATGAACTCACCACGCCTTTGCCGAACGACCTTTCGCGCGGCTGGCTGCCCGAAGACACACGCCAAAACCCGATGTCGCCGCTACCGGCGCCTAAGCTGTTTGGCTTTCAGACGCTTCTGCCTTTCAAGTTCATCAAGGCGCTACGCCACCCCGGTGAGCTACCCTGGCTGATCGCGGCGTACAGCATCACGCTCGTTGCCTACATTGGTGTGGCGGTGTACTTTGTGACCTCATTTATTCCTGATCTGCAGGCTATCGATGTGGACTCCGAAACCGGTTCAGCATCCAACATTGGACTGATGCTTCAGCTGGCTCTGCTGGCGGTTTACTTGCCGCTTCTGCTGTTCTTTGCGCGCGCAGTTATGTACGCGCAGATTCGCCTAACAGGTGTGCGCATTACGCCCACGCAGTTTCCCGAGGCCTACCAGATGGTAGTTGAAGCAGCTCGTGCAGCCGGTCTACGTCGCGTCCCGGACGCCTACATTCAGCTGGGCAACGGGCAAATCAACGCGTTCGCGTCCGGCCACGGGCACCGCCGTTTTATCGTAATCTACTCAGACCTCTTTGAAATCGGTGGGGCTCCACGCAATCCCAACGCGCTGCGCTTTATTATCGGGCACGAAGTCGGACACATCGCCGCAGGTCACACCAGCTATTTCCGCCTGATCTTCACTTCTTTGTTCTCTCAGTTGCCCTACGCCGGCGCGATTCTATCGCGTACTCAGGAGTACACCGCCGACAACTTTGGCTACCGCTACTGCCCGCAGGGCTCACGCGAAGTTATCGGTGTTTTGGCTGCCGGCAAGTACCTGATGAACGAGGTCAACTTCGACGAGTACGCCAACCGCGCGGTTTACGAGGGCGGCTTCTTCACCTGGTTCGCGAACCTGGGCGCCTCGCATCCTTCGAACACATGGCGCGCACATGCACTGCGCGACCGATCAGAACCCGGCCGCATCATCTGGCGTCCCAAGAGCAACCCGCCCTACCCGCTGTCGATGGTTCCCGCGGCTGAGCCCGCAGAGACCTGGGCTGATCCCATGCAGGCAACCGACTACATGAGCATCTACCCGGAGAACCCAGAAAACCAGCACTTCGGCATCGCCCGCGTGGAGTCGAAGGTTCCGGCGAGCCAGCGCGACCGACGCGTCGCCGACATGCTCGACACCGAATGGGTGCCGCCGTATCTGCGCGAGCAGCGCGCCCGGGAATACCCAGGGCAACAGGGACAGGGAGGTCCTGACCAGCAAGTAGATAACCGCTAGCCCACTCGCTGTAATAGGGGCTGGGTGGAGATTTTCCGAGTGAGCGAGGAAATAAAAATCTTTGCCCAGAAAGCCTGTCTCAGGAACCTCGCCCACCGGTTATTCGCACGGATGAGATTTTAATCGTGAGAGGGGAGCGATGTACCACTTTTTACCTCAAAAGTGGCACATCGCTCCCCTGTCGCGTTAAGGCAAGTGCAACGTCCTATCAATACGGACGCGGTTACAAAAGTCCTCGTCGTGGCTCACCAGCACCAGCGCCCCCTCGTAGCTGGACAGCGCGTCCACCAGCCAGTTGACCGAGGAAATATCGAGATTGTTGGTGGGTTCGTCGAGCAACAGTAGCTGCGGGGCGGGGCATCTCAGCGGGATGCGTGCGAGCTCCACACGGAAACGCTCACCACCCGAGAGCTCGCTGATGCAGGCGTTAACGCGGTCGCGTTTGAATTGCAGTTGCGCCAGTTGGTCTCGCAGGTACTGCTCGGTGGCGGTGATGTTGGTTTGCGCGACAGTTTCTAGCACCGTCTTATCCGGCGCGAGGTTGATGCACTGACGCAAGTACCCGCACGATGTCAGCGCGTAGGCGACAGTGTAGGACGCGGGCCGGTCCGTTGGAGCGGTGAGTCCGGATTCGTGAGCGATGTGGTTGAACAGGGTCGTTTTACCGCTGCCGTTAGAACCAGTTATTCGCAGGTGCTCTGGCCCTTCAAGAATGATGCTCTCGGGCAGGTTCTCCTCACTTGCGCAAGCAAGGGATAGTTCAAGAACTTTCTTTCCGGTGGGCAGAGTAGTTTCGGGTAGATCGATATAGATGGAGGCGTCCTCACGCAGTTGGCTCTGCGCGTACTCAACTGCCCGACGCGCATCCGCCACCGAGTTCTCGTGTTGTTGAGAGCGTTTAACCGCGGTGCGCTGCGCGGAGTTTTTGTCGAGCCCCATTGCCATGCCGGGTTTGCGTTTTGAGGCAGCGAATTTTTTACCGCGTCGCTCGTCGCGTGCCAGTCGGGTGAGCATGTCGGCGCGTTCTTTGGTTTCTTTGCGCTGCTGGGCTTTCGCGTCGCGAACTGTGCGTTGGACCGCGTGCTGCTCGGTTTCAAGGGCCTGTACGTAGCTCTCGTAGTTGCCGGTGAAGGTGCGCAGGGTTCCTTGATAAAGCTCAGCGATTTCATCGACGTGCGCAAGGAGGTCTCTGTCGTGGCTGACGATGACTGCCGGGCAGGGCAGGTGGTGCAGCTGCTCTATCAGGCTGGATTTAGCGTGCGAATCGAGGTTGTTGGTGGGTTCGTCGAGCAGCAGAAAGTCCGGTGAGGACGCGAGTGTTGCGGTGAGCGCGAGAGCCACAGCCTCGCCGCCTGAGAAGGTTGAGAGGGGGCGCCGGAGAAACTCTGAGACCTCCGCATCCGAGAGCCCTGTAACCGGGGCGAAGTCTGCCCTGGCCAGCGCGACAATGATCTGCTCACCAGCGTCCCACTTATCGCCGATTGCCTCGTACACAAAATTGGAAAAGTCGCCGCTTTCTAGGGCGGTCAGGGCGTCAAGAATTTTTGTAATTCCAAAAATATCGGCAACCGTGCTGTTCGCATCAAGCCCGAGATCTTGCGGTAGATAAGCAACTCGCGCAGGACGCTGCACATCACCCGACGTCGGCTGAATGAGCCCAGCGAGCACCTTGAGAAACGTTGATTTACCGCTGCCGTTATCTCCAACCAGGCCCGTCAGGGGTGCACTGAAAGCGCCGGCTAGGTCGGAGAAACAAGGGGTGCCGTCCTGCCATGTGAATGACAGGTGAGAAAAAGACACAGAGCAATCATTAAAAGTGGACATCACAAAACGCCTATCAGCTAGAGATTTCAGCTAAGGCGCGGGCACGCTTTAGCTACTTATGCAGAAAGCGTTTGTGAATCCAAGGGATTGCCTCTCGTAGGGAATAAAGCACCTCAAAAGTAACATGGGTCTCAGACAGTGGCAAGGGGTTTAGGGAATCCTCTTATCTCGTGCGATAGGTTTTGCTTTCATATACTCATGGAGCTTCCAGTCCTCGAACAGCGAACTCAAACCGCCGAAGATTTAATAACCGAAGGACGTATGCAACTCACTGCGAGCATCCGCGAAGCCTATGCTGATGGTTTATCACAACGCGCTATCGCACAGGCCGCGAACCTTAGCCAGCCCGAAGTCTTTCGCCTCCTACACTTTCATGGAACTTCGCCGCTCTCACGAAAACTCAGGAAACATCGCAAACAGATTCTCAGCTATTTAGCTGAGAACCAGATACACAATGTACGAGTTTTCGGCTCACTAGCAGTTGGGGCAGATCATGAAGGATCAGACATAGATCTTTTAGCGACCACAACAAACACGTTTGGCCTCATGAAAATCGCAGAGATTGAAAGTCATCTGAGTGAAATAGTAGGCGCACGCGTGGATCTTGTTTTCGACCACACCAGCCGCCCCGACCTCAAAGACCGCATTATCCAACAGGCAGTGAGGCTATGAGCAGAACTGAAAAAGAAATAGTCAACGAGGCTCTTCTCCATTTGAGCTAGGTAGAAAAGTATGCTCAGGAAAACCTTGATGATTCAGTGTACCTAGACGCAATCTCTATGAGACTGTCGGCCGCCTTAGATTCACTCAATAAACTTCCCCAAAACACTAAAGAAAATCTCTTTGGAAAGAATTGGCACTATATGCGAGGAATGCGTAACCGTATTGCACACGGTTATGCAGTGGTCGACCCAGCTACGATTCGAGCGACCGTTATTGAAGAGTTGCCAAATCTTATCAGCATCTTGAAAAAGCAGCGGACCGAAGAAGTCTAGTTTCCTCAACGGGAGATTTTCTTATCCGCAGCCCCCTTCAGACGCACGAGCCCCTTGTTTAACTGTATCTCACAGGATACATTTAAGCGTAGGGAAATCCTGCAGACCGATACCTACAAACGCTGGTGTCGAAACTAAAAGACACAAAGGGGCGAGCCCGAATAGATATCGCTCTCACGCGATGTCTACTTGCAGGAAGGGTAGTTGGCGATATCAAACCGCTAGGAAATGGAGTAAGCGAACTCCGCATTCACGCCGGCCCCGGCTACAGGATTTATTACACCCTCAAAAATCAACAAATGATGCTTCTGCTCATTGGAGGAAGCAAAACAAGCCAAACCAAAGACCTACAACCTAGCCCAAGAACCCCAGGAGAGCCAATGAGTACCAATCTTTCACCGTGGGATGCTGCCGAACACCTCGAAACTCGCGAACACATCATCGCCTACCTAAACGCAGCACTCGAAACCGGGGAATCCGCAGTGCTGCAGGCGGCTCTAGGCGATATCGCGCGCTCACAAGGCATGGTTAAAATTGCTGAAAAAGCTGGCGTGGGCAGAGAATCTCTTTACAAATCACTCAGCGCTGGAGGGAACCCCTCTTGGAAAACCATCCTCAAGATTTTCAACGCCCTCGACTTGCAACTAGAGGTTAGCGAAAGAGCGGCAGCGTAAATTTTCCTCTCGCGGTTAAGATCTCATCCGTGCGAATAATCGGTGGGCGAGGTTCCTGAGACAGGCTTTCTGGGTGGAGGTTTTTATTTCCTCGCTCGGAAAATCTCCACCCAGCCATTCTGACGGGTATCTAGCCGATGTTTTAGCGCTCTTCGCGGGCTGATTCTTCCGGAGTTGCACTGAGGAAGTGTGGCTCGTTGAAACCGCGGGACGCGAACGCCTCGCGCACAGCGTGGGCTACCGCGTCCTGCTCATCAGCACGCACCAGCGCAATCGCCGAACCGCCAAAACCGCCGCCCGTCATGCGCGCGCCCAGCGCACCAGCGTCCAACGCAACATCCACGGCGACGTCCAGCTCAGGGCAAGTCACCTGATAGTCATCGCGCAAGGACGCGTGCGAGGCAGTCAGCAGCTCACCCAGCTTCGACCAGGTGCTAGCGGTGGGCTCACCGGCTTCAAAGAGCTTGATGGTCTCAACCACGCGCAACTGCTCAGACAGCACGTGACGCAACAGAGCCTCAGCGGTTTCAACGGTGTATTCACCGAGAACCTCTACCCCACCAGCGGAAACAATCTCTCGCCAGCGATCCACAGCGCCCCCGACGTCACCGGTAATCTCAGTGCCATCGGTGACCAACGAGCTCAAAAATTCCTCACCGAAAGCGTCCGCCATCGCGTCACAACCAGCGCGACGCTTAGCATACTGGCCGTCGTTGAGCTGGTGCGGTGCGCGGGTATCAATCACCAGCAGGGAGAGGCCAGCGGCGGCAAGATCCAACGGAACCTTGGTGGTCGCAAAATCACGACAGTCGATGGTCAGCACAGAACCCTGCGACGCGCGCAGAGAAATTGACTGATCCATGCCGCCGGTATTCGCACCGGCAATGTCGTTCTCAGCCTTGATGCAGGCGGTTGCCAGCTGCTTGCGTCCGTCATCGGTGGCAGCCAGCAACTCGCGGTCAGAGTCATTTTCACTAGCCAGAGCGTCAAACGCCAGCGCAACGGAACACTCCAGAGCTGCCGACGACGAAAGTCCAGCGCCCAGTGGAACATCCGAATCCACCGCAATGTCAGCGCCGGCTACCTCGCCCAGAAGACCCAGTTCGCGCATGGCCCAGGGCACGCCCACCACGTAAGCAATCCAGCTATCCACAGCACCGGGGGCAACCGCATCCGCCGCAATCTCGGTGGTCTCGCTACCATCTTGAGTTGAGGTCACGCGCAGAACACCATCGGTGCGCGGTGAAATAGCCACAAAAGTGCGGTGCGGCAGGGCAAGAGGCATCACGATGCCTCCGTTGTAGTCAATGTGCTCGCCAATCAGATTGACGCGGCCGGGCGCGGAGAAAACACGCGCGGGCTCAACGCCAAATTCATCGGTGAAAGCCTGACGCACGCGCGCTACGTGTGCGCCGGTTTCTTGGGCGGTTTTCCAAACGAGTTCAGTCATGATGCGAGTTCCTTAAAACGTGTGGCAATGCGCTCGGGTGTGGTGTCAGAAATCCAGGCGGCGACCGCGGATTCACTGCCCGCCAAGAATTTCATCTTGTTGGGTGAGCGCATGAGCGAGAAGACGCGCAGATACATGCGCGAGATGTGCTCGCCGTCGCGGGTGGGCGCCTGGTGCCAGGCGGCGATGTAGGGCAGGGTGGTGACGCCGTCGAAGAAGCGGTCCAGACGGCCCAGAATGTCGAGGTAGAGCTCGGTGAGTTCGTCCTTTTCAGCGTCCGTGAGTTCAGTGAAATCGCGGGCTGCGCGGCGCGGGAAAACCATAATCTCTACCGGCCACTTAGCGGCGAAAGGCACAAATGCTACCCAGTGTTCGGTTTCTGCAACGATGCGAGTACCCTCGGCCAGTTCCTGATTCAGCAGGTCGCCGAGCAGGTCTGCTCCCCCGTTATCTGCCGCGTATTTTTCTGCCTGACGCGCCACGGCAGCAGTGTAGGACGGCAGGTAGGAGTAGCCGTAAATCTGCCCGTGCGGATGCGGCAGGGTCACGCCGATCTCTTTGCCGCGGTTCTCGAAGGGGAACACCTGCGCGATGTCCGGGTTGGCGGAGAGTTCGCGGGTACGGTGCGTCCACGCCTCAACGACGGTGCGGGCGCGCTTGAACCCTAAGGACGCGAATGACCCCTCAGTTTCGGGTGTAAAGCAGACGACTTCGCAGCGTCCTGCCGGGGTGGTTTCGAAGAAAAGATCGTCATCGCGGTGAACTTCCAGCGGCCCCTGTAGCGAGGGAAAGCGGTTCTCAAAGACGGCCACATCGTAGCTATCTTCGGGGATTTCGCCGGGGACGCTACCGCGGCCAGCAGGTGCAAGCGGGTCCTCATCAGCCGGTGGCATGAAGGTGCGGTTGTTGCGGTGCGCGGCGATGGCAACGGATTCGCCGGTCAGCGGGTCACGACGAATGGACGCAGCTTCTACCGGTGGTAGCTCACGCGCATCCAGCGGGCGAGGGTCTTTAATTTTGCGGACCTTTTCGCCGGAAACATAAGGTTCTGAGTCGTCGTAGAACAGGATTTCGCGGCCGTCGGCGAGGGTGCTGCGGGTGATGCGTACGGGGTGGTGGCTCATGCTACTACTACCTTGTTGACGTTGTCGGCGAGCACGCGGTGCTGCTCGTCGGTGATGGTGTTGCTGGTGATTACGGTGTCGACGTCGCGCCATTGGGCAAAGCGCATCAGGCCGGTGACGCTCCACTTGGTGGCGTCAAAGACGGCAACGACTTCTCGCGCGGATTTCATAAAGACCTGGTTGGTGTGGCCTTCGTGCAAGTTGGGGGTGAAGAGGCCTTTTTCGCCGATGCCGTGGGCGCCCATAAAGAGGATGTCGGTGGACAGTGTGCTGAGCGCCGCGTCCGCGATGGGACCAACGAAGGCGTCGGAGGGCGTGCGCTCACCGCCGGTGAGCAGGGTTTTGACGCCGGGCTTGAGGTCTGAATGGAAGATGTTAAGCACCTGCAGCGAATTGGTGACGACGGTGATGTCGGTGAGCTCGGGTTGCGCCGTAATTTCTTGGGCAATTTTGGTGCAGGTAGAACCGCCCGCGATACCGATGGACTGCGAGCTGTGCACTAATCCCAATGCCGCGCGCGCAATGGCGGTCTTCGCATCCGCATTGATTGCCATCTTTTCGGCAAACTGCGGTTCGTGGGCAGAGGTTACAAGAGTCGCACCGCCGTGGACGCGGGTGAGAACGCCCAACTCGTCGAGTTCAGCGAGGTCGCGGCGAATGGTCATGGTTGAAACATCAAGCGACTCGGCAAGGTCTTGAACCTGAACGGTTCCCTTGGCATGAACCTGCGCCATGATGGCGTTGTGGCGCTGTTGAGCGAGCATGTGCACCTTCTTTCAGAACGCATCTATACATTCGCAGTCTAACAAAAAGGAACATAAACAAACACAAGATCCGCCATTTTTGTTCAAAATGACCACGTTCCAACTTTGAAAAAATTTTTCCGAGTCATAATTAAACATTTTTAAACTAAAGACCACACGATTAAACTATAGTGAACATAAATAAACAAATTGGTGTTCTTGAATGCCGTTGAGTAGAACCACCAGATCAGAGGAGAAAGGGCTCCCATGATTGTTCCAAACCACTTTGAGAATCTTCGCGCACTTCACGAAAATACTCTGGACGCGAGGGCCTACTACATTCCCGCATCTACTCGCCGTGATGACCTAGTTGCGCATCGAGAAAAATCCGATCGTTTCACTAGCCTCAATGGAACATGGAAGTTCCGTTACTTCGGCTCAGTACGCGACCTTGATTTCGATTTCTATAAAACCGAACAAGACCTCTCAGTTTTTAAAGACATTCAGGTACCAGGAACTTGGCAAACTCAGGGATATGATGCCCACCAGTACACCAACATCCGCTACACCTTTCCACTGAATCCACCTTTTGTTCCCGCTGAGAACCCTTGTGGCGCTTATGTCACTGAGTTCGAATATTCCAAGAATGAGACAGCTCCATTAGCTCACCTGAACTTCGAAGGTGTTGATTCATGCTTCTATGTTTGGCTCAATGGTGAATATGTGGGCTACAGTCAGGTTTCGCATGCCACCAGCGAGTTTGATATTTCAGAGCTTGTGCAGGACGGCACCAACCGCCTTGCCGTACTTGTTCTGAAATGGTGCGATGGCTCTTATTTAGAGGACCAAGATAAATTCCGCATGAGTGGAATCTTCCGCGATGTCTATATCTTAAATCGACCCCACGACGCAGTCTTCGATTACTTCATCACCACTGATATTGATGAAAAGACCGGCGCATCGACCATTAACTTCTCCGCCGCATTCTTAAACGACGAGGCCCCTGTAAAGCTCGTGCTTAAGGATGCTGAAGACCAAGAAATCGCCCATAGTGAGCTAGCAGAAACCTCAGAAAATAATGGTTTCTCGCATACTGCAACTTTTGATATTCAAGATGCCCACCTGTGGAACCCTGAGAATCCTTATCTCTACACGCTAAGCATCGAAGGTCCACATGAAATCATCACTGAACGTGTAGGTATTCGCACCGTTCGCATCGAACGCAACGTTATCCTTCTCAATGGTCAGCCGATTACTTTCCGCGGAGTGAACCGCCACGACTCCGATCCCGTAGTTGGACCTGCCGTAGACTACGCGCACATCAAGCGAGACCTTGAGATCATCAAGCAACATAATTTCAATGCAATCCGCAGTAGTCACTACCCCAATTCACCCTACTTCTACCAAATGTGCGATGAGTATGGTTTTTTGGTAATGAGCGAGGCTGACAATGAAAGTCACGGCACTATGCTTCAGTACCTCGAGGATGACTCCTTCGAAAATCAGGTGAAGCATTGGAATCAGCTTATATCAGATAACCCAGAGTGGACTGAGCCCACCATGGATCGCGTACAACTGTGCGTTATCCGCGAGAAGAACCGCCCCAGCATCATCTCTTGGTCAGCAGGTAATGAGTGTGGCTACGGTGTAACACTCGAAAAGTCCCTGGCCTGGGTCAAGGAGTACGACAACACACGTATCACACAGTACGAAAGCGCATATTACGACGATAAGCGCCGTAAATACGATTACTCGAATATCGATCTTTACAGCCGCATGTACCCTCCATTCGAGGATATTGAAAAGTACCTTGCAAGCTCACCCGATAAGCCCTTCTTGCTTGTAGAGTACGCGCACTCGATGGGCAACGGCCCTGGAGATTTTGAAGATTACTTTAAGGTTATCGATGAAAACTCTGCTATGTGCGGTGGATTCGTCTGGGAATGGTGCGACCACGCTATATATGCGGGTAAAGATGAGCACACCGGTAAGGATATGTACCTCTACGGTGGAGACCACGGCGAGGAAATCCATGACGGAAACTTCTGCATGGATGGGCTTGTTTACCCAAATCGCACCCCTCACACAGGCCTATTGGAATACCGCAACGTGTACCGACCACTACGCGTCGCCGACTTCAACGCAGCTTCGGGTCATGTAACACTCAAGAACTACCTTGATTTCACCGACGCGAAAGAAGCAATCGAGCTTAAGTACTTCTTCGTCTGCGATGGATCCGTAGTTTCAGAAGGCACCTATTCCTTTGAGTCTGCCCTGTTGCCTCACGAGCAACAAACCATTCGGCTTGATATGCCAGAACTGACTGCAGGCAGGTGCTACCTACACATAGAATACGTCCTTAAAAAGGATCTCCCGCTTCTACCTGCAGGGCACTTCCTCGGTCGCGAAGAAGTAGAAATTTCTACACTTGTTTCAACTCATCACAAAGCTCTAGAGCTCTTAGAAACAAATACCAGCGCCCCACATCTCAAGGTAGAAGATACCGCTAACGAATACGTGATCGTTGGTGAGGGGTTTAGCTACACTTTTGACAGAAACTCAGGCGTATTTAGCCAGCTCACTGTAGACGAGAAAGATTTGTTTACTGAGCCGATGAACATCAATATTTGGCGAGCGCCCACTGACAACGATATGTATCTGAAGCTCAAGTGGAAGGCCGCTCACTACGAGCAAGCGTACTCCCGCTCCTACTTCAGCTCATATCAGCCTGTCGACAATGGCATCATCATCAGTTGCGCTTTCGGGGTTATTGCCCCCACGGTGCAGCCCATTGTGAAGGGCACTGTCCTCTGGCATGTGGCACACGACGGTAAAATTACGGCCAAGTTCGAAGCATACCGATCACCACAGTTCCCGGTGCTTCCTCGTTTCGGGGTGCGCCTGTTCTTAGATAAGTCACTACAACAGGTTGAATACTTCGGCATGGGACCACACGAGAGCTATGTCGATAAACACCAGGCAAGTTATCACGATGTTTTCACAGCCTCGGTTTCAGACTTACATGAGGATTACATCAAACCCCAAGAGAACGGCAGTCACTTCGACTGTGACTATGTTGAGCTCTCAAACAACGCCTCAAAGTTCTCTGTAGCTTCAAAAAATCCGTTCTCCTTCAATGCTTCTCATTTCTCTCAAGAGGAGCTAAGCACAAAGGCACACAACTTTGAGCTACGCGAAGAGAACGCCACTGTTCTTTGCATCGATTACGCACACAACGGTATCGGCTCTAACAGTTGTGGCCCTGAGGTTCTAGAGGCCTACAGACTCAATCCAGAAAACTTCACCTTCGAATTCACACTCATTCCCTCTGCATAAAACAGGGATAAATCAAAGGCAAAACAATGAACGAAAAGAAATACCTTCGGTGGTACAACGTAGTGGGCTACGGTTCCGGCGACGTTGCCGGCAACGTGGTGTACGCGTTCCTCGCATCCTTCGTGATGATTTACCTGACCGACACCGTCGGTTTGAACCCGGGTATCATCGGTACCTTGATTCTTGCTTCGAAGATTTTTGACGGAATCTCAGATCTTTTCTTCGGTGCAATGATCGACAAGACCAACACTCGTATGGGTAAGGCTCGTCCATGGATGTTGTGGGGTTACTTCGGTTGCGCAGCGATGATTATCGCAATCTTCGCAATTCCCACGTCCATGGGTCAGTTCGCTCAGTACGCATGGTTCTTCATTGCTTACACACTTTTGAACGGTGTTTTCTACACCGCGAACAATATTGCCTATTCAGCTCTTACCTCGCTGATTACCAAGAACGGTAACGAACGCGTGCAGATGGGCTCAATCCGCTTCATGTTCGCATTCGGCACCAGCTTGCTTATCCAGAGCATCACAGTGCAGGGCGTCCAGATGTTCGGTGGTGGAGCTGAAGGATGGCGAACCATCGCTATTATCTACGCGCTCATTGGCCTGGCTGTAAACACCCTCTCTGTTTTCTCTGTCAAGGAACTGCCCAAGTCTGTTCTGGAAGAGGAAACCCAGGCAATCCCGATTATTCGAGAAAAGAACAACCCTGTACCTGAGAAGTACAGTCTCAAAGAGTCCCTCACCCTACTTGTGAGCAACAAGTTCTACCTGCTGATCCTTGCGGTGTTCTTGCTGAACCAGATTTTCAACACCACACTCAGCATGGGCATCTACTTCATGACCTACATCTTGGGCGATGCGACCTTGCTTGGGCCCTTCGCATGGGCAATCAATGTCCCGTTGATTATTGGTCTTTTGTTCACACCTATGGTGGTTCAGAAGTTCAACGGCATGTACAAGATCAACGTCCTAGGCTACGTTGTTGCATTCATCGCACGCGCATTGGTAATCGTCGCAGCCTACATGGGCAACATCCCGCTGATGCTGGTCTTCTCAGGTATTGCGTCCATCGGCATGAGCCCCTTGCAGGGAACCATCAACGCTCTCATCGCAGAGGCATCCGAGTACACCTTCCTCTCCAAGAAGAAGCGCATTGATGGCACCATGTTCTCAGCTACCTCACTCGGTGTGAAAATTGGTGGCGGTGTAGGTACCGCCCTTGCAGGCTGGTTGCTATCTATCAGTGGCTACGTAGCTAATGCTCCTGAGCAGTCTGAATCAGCTATTAGCATGCTGTACATCATGTATCTCTGGATTCCTGCCGGCATTAACCTCATCATTCTCTTCTTGCTCACTCGCCTCAAGGTTGAAAAAGCAAATAAGGAACTTCGAGACAATCCCGTCATTGAATACACCATGCTAGATAACTAGTAACGTACAAAAGGGTGGATGCCTTCCTCTAGACATCCACCCTTTTCGTTTAAATCCAACTAACTCCCCTGGCCCTAACCCCTAGAGTTCCGCTCACTACAAGGAGTTAAAGTCCCAGCGGATGAGCGGAACGCCAGGGTTTAGCTAAAACCGGCGACCCGAAGTCGCGTCTTGATACCCTAAAGAGACTATTCGCGCGAAAGGGAACCATGGCTGGAATCAAATTTGAAAACGTTGTGTGCCAGTACCCCGGTGCGGAGCGCCCCTCGGTGAGCAACCTGAACTTGGATATCGCTGACGGCGAGTTCCTGGTGCTTGTGGGCCCGTCGGGTTGCGGAAAGTCCACGACCTTGCGTATGCTCGCTGGCCTTGAGGACGTCACCTCCGGACGCATCACCATCGGCGATGAAGACGTCACCTACGCCGCGCCTAAGAACCGTGACATCGCGATGGTGTTCCAGAACTACGCGCTGTACCCGCACATGACCGTGCGCGAGAACATTGCCTTCTCGCTCAAGGTTGCTAAGTTCCCCAAAGACAAGATCAACCGCCGCGTTGAAGAAGCCGCCAAGCTACTGGACCTCACCGAATACCTGGACCGCAAGCCCAAGGCACTCTCCGGTGGCCAGCGTCAGCGCGTTGCAATGGGACGCGCGATCGTGCGCGAGCCCCGCGCCTTCCTCATGGACGAGCCCCTCTCCAACCTGGACGCCAAGCTGCGCGTGCAAACGCGCACCCAGATTTCAGAACTCACCCGCCAGCTGCGCACCACCACCGTCTACGTCACCCACGACCAAACCGAAGCAATGACCATGGGCGATCGCGTGGCAGTGCTGAACGCGGGCGTCCTGCAGCAGGTAGACACCCCGGGTAACCTCTACGACCACCCCGCCAACGAGTTCGTTGCAGGCTTTATCGGATCACCGTCCATGAACATCTTCTCCTGCCCCGTGGACGAGCAGGGCGCACACTTTGGCAAGAGCGTCGTTCCGATCTCACCCGAGATGCGCTCAAAGCTCACCGGGGATCGCATCAGCATCGGCGTGCGTCCCGAAGACCTGGTGATGACGCGTGAGGGCGAAGGCATTCGCGCACACGTTGACCTGGTCGAAGAGCTAGGTGCAGATGCTTACGTTTACGCCGTGTTGTCCCGCCACCAGGACGTCACGCTCAAGCAGACCTCGCCCGACCGTCCTGCCCAGGCAATTCTGCGTGTGCCCGGACGCAGCGCGGCGCGCTACGACAACGTGTGGCTGGCGACTTCAGGTAAGATGCACTTCTTCGACCCCGAAACCGGCGCGAACCTGGAGCTGTAGACAGCGACCCCTAGCGTTTCGCTCACCACAAGGACTTAAAGTCCCAGCAAGTGAGCGAAACGCTAGGGGTTACGCGTTAAAGCCCTGACGATCTATCACTACACTGGTAAGCATGGCTTCCCGTTTTAAACTCTCTGCACCAGACCCGCTGATTCTCATGATTCTCGGTGCGGTGATCCTCGCGATTATCGTTCCTGCACGCGGCGAGTTTGCCGATGGTTTCTCGGTTGCCACCAAGATCGCCATCGCGTTTTTGTTCTTTCTCTACGGTGCGCGTCTTTCGCCCCAAGAAGCCATGGCGGGTCTGAAAAACTGGAAGCTACACAGCTCCATTCTTGCCTTCACCTATGTCCTGTTCCCCATCGTCGGGCTGCTCATGTGGCCGCTACAGCACGTGATTGGGCAGGAACTTTACCTCGGACTGCTCTTTATGAGCCTCGTTCCCTCTACAGTGCAGTCTTCGGTAACGTTTACATCCGTTGCGCGCGGTAACGTTGCCGGTGCGGTGGTGGCGGCGAGCGCGTCCAACCTCTTAGGCGTGGTGATTACCCCGCTGCTGGTGATGCTGTTGATGCGCTCTGATCACGTTGCGATTTCGGGGGATGTTTTTATTAATGTTGCCGTTCAGTTGTTGCTCCCGTTTGTGCTGGGTCAGCTTCTGCGCAAGTGGGCGGCTCCTTTTGCAAAGAATAAGCTGACGAAGAATATTGACCGTCTCTCCATTGCGATGGTGGTGTACTCTGCCTTTTCGGAGGGTGTTGTGGACGGCATTTGGGCGCGTGTTTCTATTCCTCAGCTGATTGCGCTGATCATTATTAATGTGGTGCTGGTTGAGGTCATGCTGTGGCTGACTAATTTTGTGGGCAAGAAGCTGGGCTTTGACCGCCCTGACCGCATCGCTATGCAGTTCTGCGGCACTAAGAAGTCGCTGGCGACCGGCCTGCCCATGGCAGTGATTATCTTTGGCGGCGCGTCCGTGGGTCTGCTGATTTTGCCGCTGATGCTTTTTCACCAGGTTCAGCTGATGATCTGCGCGGCGCGGGCGTCCAGGTACGCGCGACAGTTGGAGGCCTAGCCCCGGGCTGGATCCATCTCCCGCAGAATATCCAAAATAGTTGAGACCGCGGGGTCGGTTGCTGAGCTTTTGCGGATGACAGCGAAAACGGTTCTTTTGCCGAGTGGCTCACTGACCCACAACCCTTGCGGCACACCGCGCGATGTGGGAGGCTGTTCGATACTGCGGACTTGAGGGTTGCTAAAAATGATGTTTGCACGAGATTTCCTGCCTACTTACGGGTTGATGTTTCTTAGAGTAAGCACCTGCCGGCAGGGGAAGGTGCGGCTCGCTCACATGCACAGACAACTACGTGCTGGCAGTCAGAGAAAATAGGATGCGCGTGCAGGTAGCACCCAGACTATTTACTCAGCACCCTTGTTAGCGCGTCGATTCACCCGGTAGTGTAAAGAGAGTCACAGACGCGTTCAAAGGAGAAACCGTGCAAAACCCAGTGACCCGCAAACTCATGATCGCCCTTTCAACCACTGTGCTGGGCCTCGGCTTAGCAGCGTGCGGCTCGTCCGACTCAGATACCAACGAACCCGACGATAAAGAAACCACGCAGGCACCCGCATCCACCAACGCAACCAACGATGACAACGACGACGCATCGGGGTCACCGGAAGCTGACGATAGCGATGATGCAACCGAGTCACCCGATGCTAACGACAGCGATGATACTAACGACCACGACACCACCGATGGCGATGGCGATAATAACGACCCCATTGATTTTGAGAAGGACGATGCTAACGGCTCAGACACCGATGGTGGCACCGATTCAGATAATGATAACGGCTAAAATCAGCGCAGTTTTTAGCTGAGAGGCACGTAAAAGGTCTGCCTTTTCACTTTCCGTGGATTTGCGCTGTAATTTTCGCGTTTTTACAGCGCAAATCCACGGAAAGTGAGAGCTTACGAAGCTTAGACAGCTTCCACTGCGCGAATGAGCGCGATATGCGGGATGATGTGCGGGAAGTTGCCCGTCATGCGCTGGGCCTCAAAATCGTAGGACGCGCTGAGCAGCCCCAAGTCGTTAGACAACGCCAGCACGGTGCGCAGGACGCGTTTGCCGTCTTCGGCGCGTCCTGATCGCAGGTACTGCTCCGCCAACCACAGCGAAGCACCGAAGTGCGGGTTGTCCTGCCCTTCAAATCCATCGATGCTGTCGCGGTTGATATAGCGGTAAATAAGGCCGGATTCGTGCATGAGTTCGTCTTCAATGCGCTCTACCGTGCCCACCATGCGAGGGTCGTCCCACGCCACAAAACCAATCTGAGCAAGCTGTAACAGGGACGCGTCCACGTGCACCCCGTCGTAGGTTTGCACAAAGGAGTTCAGCTCTTCGTTGTAGCCGCGCTCCAAAATCTCTTCTGCCACGCGGTCGCGAGCCTCAGCCCACGCCTGCGCATCGCCCGTCATGCCGTGCTCGGTAACGGCAGTAACACCGGCGTCGAACGCAGCCCACAGCATAGCCTGTGAGTGGGTGAAGATGTGCGGCTCGCCCGCCATCTCCCAGATAGAGCGGTCTTCGCTACCGATTTTTTCAACAGCTGAGTTGAGAAGTGCCTGCTGCAAGGGCCATGAGAGGTGGTCTTCGCCCACGCCGTGACGGCGCAGGTTCGCGAAAGTTGCCAGCACCTGACCCAGCGCGTCGCCCTGGAAGTAGCTGTGCGAACCGTTACCCGAACGCACCGGTTGAGCACCTTCGTAACCGGCAAGAGCAAGGCGGCGGTCAAGGTCGTCCTTCTCACCGGCAACGCCGTAGACCGCGTGCAGGTTGTAGGGGTTGTTGGCGAGCGCGCGTAGCAGCCAGTTACGTAACTGCGCGGTTTCGCGTTCGTGACCGTGGGCGAGGGTCACGTCCATTGCCATGGCGACATCGCGCAGCCAGGCAAAGCGGTGGTCCCAGTTGCGCTTGCCGCCCAAGACCTCGGGCAGTGAGGTCGTTACGGATGCCACCAGGCCGCCGGTTTCGCGTGAAATCATAGCGCGTAGCACCAGGAGCGAACGCAGGCGTGCCTCGCGAAGCTCAGCCTCGAAGGCGGCGTCATCTTCTTCTTGCTCAACAATCGGGTTGACGCTGGTCTGCGCGAATTCTTCGTAGGTTGCGGCATCGATTTCGAAGGACGTGGTGTTGGTGGAAGGCTCAAGAACTTCGGTTTCTACCTCGCGGGTGACAGCAATCGAATTGCTATCTACCGACACATCGGTAGCGGGTGCCTCAACCTGCGCGATGCGGTTGGTGTCGACGTCCTCGCCGTCACCGTAATGAGTGTTCTCTTCAACAGCGGGCACCTCAGCTGGTGCTTCGGGAGTTTCGGGAACCTCATCCACGTACAAACCTGACCATTCACGCCACTGTTCCTGCGCGTAGTTCAGTGCTGTGGGGTAATCAATCGGTGCGGGCGGATTCTGGTTGGAGGCAAAGTATGACAGGGTGAAAACATAGTTCTGACCTGCGGTAACGGTGAAAGTTCCAGCGTGTTGATCGGGCTCACCGTCGGGCATTGCATCGCCGCGGAACACCAGCGCGTGCGGGCCAGCCATGCCCACCAGCATTGATTCTTCAGGGTTGGTGTTGCCGTTGGCGTCCGGCGCGCCATCGTAGCGCGTCACCCACGGCTGAGTTTTACCGTTATCAAAACGCATCGCGATTTCGTTGTACATGGTGACCTCACCGGTGAGCCCCTCCACATTTCGCACGATCGAGGTACCGGCAGCTAGCGGCATGAAGTCGGTAACGCGCACGCTCGCATCGCCCACAGACCACACCGTCTGCAGTACGAAGGTGTTCTCGCGATAGCTACGCTCGATGCGGATTTCCTCAACCGGCGTGGGGTTCATAGATTCCAGCGGAGCCAGTAGCCAGCGCCCATTATCGCGCTCACCCAACAGGGCAGCGAAAACAGCACCGGAGTCAAAACGCGGGGCGCAGAACCAGTCAATTGAGCCGGCGCGCGAGACGAGCGCACCGGTATTCATGTCAGACAGTAGAGCGTAGTCCTCGATATAAGAAGCCATGTTCTTAAGCCTATCAAACGGGTGTATTCACGAAATTGTGCGGTGTGTGTTTATAAAGTGGGGAATGCACGTAGCGGAAAAGTTCGTAAAGCCCTTGCAAGCATACCCCCAGGGGGTATAACGTGGAAGCATGAGCGAAACACACAACGGCTGCGAACACGGCCCCCACGGTTACAGCGACAACAAGGACGCCTACCTCAAGCGTCTGCGTCGCATCGAGGGGCAGGTGCGCGGTATCGAGCGCATGGTACAAGAAGACAAATACTGTATTGACATTCTGACGCAGGTAGCCGCCATCAATAAGGCACTGCACTCAGTCTCAACCGGTCTTCTTGAAGAACACCTACGCCACTGTGTGGTTGAAGCCGCGCACGAATCAGAACGCACCGGAGACTCCGCCGCAGTCGACGAAAAAATCGCCGAAGCAACCGCAGCAATCTCCCGCATGATGCGCAGCTAGCTCACAAGATGTACTCACGCTGGCACCCGCCAGCACCCCACTCCGAAGGAGAAAATCATGGCTACCAAGGTCGTCAAAGCAACCGGTCTCACCTGCAACCACTGCGCACTGAGCGTCACCGAAGAGGTTTCAGAGGTAGAAGGTGTTGAGTCAGTAGTGGTTGACGTCGTCAAAGACGGCGAGTCAACCGTAACCATCGAGCACACTGAGCCCGTCAGCGACACCGCCATCAACGCGGCAATCGCAGAAGCCGGCTACGACGTCGTTCAGAACTAACAGAACAACGCTGGCAACCGGTTAGCTAGTGCGTGTAACCGCAGTGGCTCACCGCTTTTGCACGCTAGGACGACTGCGCCCAAGGAGTGCGCGACCTCGGCAACCGGAGCCAGTTGAGCGCCAACCAAAGTGCGCCCCGCATAAGTGACGAAGGCCGGACCTTCTCGCATCAATAAGCACGCAACGTCGCCAGCTGGCATCGGGTCTGGCGTGAATCGTGGCGAGCGCCCAGCGCGAGTCCACGAGAGGGGCTGCTGGCGACTGCGTGCTGATTAATGAGACCGTCCCCTAGATATTTCCCCTACCTACGCATCGTGAGAAGGAATCATGTCGAGCACGACACCCCAAGACATCCTGCAACAACCTGAGACCCGCGTCCTTAACCTGAACGTGGGTGGCATGACGTGCGCGTCCTGCGTGGGGCGTGTGGAGCGCAAGCTGCGCAAGCTTGAGGGCGTGGACGCGTCGGTGAACCTTCCGCTGGAGTCGGCGCGCGTGATTGTGCCGGCGAGCATCAGCGATGACCAGATTGTGCAGGCCGTTGAGAAGGCGGGGTATTCAGCGTCAGTTAAGCATGATGAAGATTCGTCGCCTGAGCTTGATACGACGTCTTTGCATTCTCCTGAGATGCTGAAGAAGCGTATTTGGGTGGCTGTAATTTTTGCGGTTCCGGTTTTTTGCATCACCATGTTTTCAGTGTTTCAGTTTCCGCACTGGGGCTGGGTGGTGGCGCTACTGGCGCTACCGGTGGTGACGTGGGCGTCGTGGCCTTTTCACCGTTCGGCGGCGATTAATGCGCGTCATTTATCGGGCACGATGGACACCCTGGTGTCTTTGGGAATCATTGCGTCGTACGGGTTTTCGCTGGTCAGCCTCATTGCTTACCCGTATGTGACGGCTCATGCCGGTCACGATGGCATGAGCGCTCACGACCATAATTTGTACTTTGATTCTTCAACGATGGTCGCACTGTTCTTGCTGGTGGGACGCTTTATTGAGGCGCGCACGCAGCGACGCTCATCTGAGGCTCTGCGTAAGCTTCTTGACTTGGGCGCTAAGGATGTCGCCGTGATTCAAAACGGCAAAGAGATCCGTATTCCGGTGAAGGATCTTCTGCCCGATGATGAGTTTGTGGTTCGTCCCGGCGAGAAAATTGCGACGGACGGCGTGGTGCTTTCGGGTAGTTCTGCGATTGATGAGTCGCTTCTGACCGGTGAGTCCGTTCCGGTTGAGGTGAGCCCGGGTAGTTCTGTTACGGGCGCGACGGTCAACGTTTCTGGCGCACTCACGGTGCGTGCCACTCGCGTAGGTAGTGAGACGACGCTGGCGCAGATGGGTAAGTTGGTGTCTGAGGCGCAGTCCTCCAAGGCTCCTATCGCTCGTTTGGCTGACCGTATTTCTTCTGTTTTTGTTCCTATCGTTTTGGCGATTGCTGCGCTGACTTTCGTCGTGTGGTTGCTGGTTTCACCCGATATTTCTGATGCGTTTATTGCCGGTGTTTCGGTGCTGATTATCGCCTGCCCGTGCGCTTTGGGGCTGGCGACTCCTACCGCTTTGTTGGCGGGTACAGGACGCGGTTCTCAGCTGGGCATCCTCATTAAAAGCGCGCAGGTGCTTGAAGATACCCGCGGTGTTAACACCGTCGTTCTTGATAAAACCGGCACTGTGACCACGGGTGATGTTGAGGTCATACAGGTTGAGGCGTTTAGTTCTGATGCTGATCCTTATCTTGAGGTTCTTGCCCCCGCGGCTGCGGTTGAGCAGCGCAGTGAGCATCCGATTGCGCGCGCTATTGCGGCGGCTGGTTCGGCGCGAGGTACCCTCCCTGAGTCGCAGGATTTCAAGTCCTATGCAGGGGGCGGTGTGCGCGCGGTTCTCGCCGATGGGCGCACCGTTGTTGTGGGCAAGGCAGATTTCTTGGATGAGCGTCGGGCTTTTCTCAACGATTATCAGCGAGAGCTCATCTCAGCTAAGGAACACGAAGGTTTTACAACCGTGGCTGTGGCAGTCAACGGTAAACCTGTGGGCATTATTTGTTTGCAGGATGCCCCCAAGCCTGATTCTGCGCAGTCCATTGCGGAGCTCAAAGCGTTGGGTTTGCGTCCGGTTCTTTTGACTGGCGACGCCCTGCCGGTGGCTCAGGCGGTAGCGCAACAGGTGGGTATTGATGAGAGCGATGTCTTTGCGCAGGTCAGCCCCGAGGACAAGGTCACGAAGGTTCGTGAACTGCAGGATGCCGGTCAGACCGTTGCCATGGTGGGTGACGGCGTGAACGACGCGGCCGCACTGGCACAGGCTGATCTCGGCATTGCAATGGGTTCGGGCACCGATGTTGCCATGGAAGCTGCCGACATGACGCTGATGCGCAGCGAACTCGCATCCGTGCCCACAGCGCTGAAGCTTTCACGCGCCACCCTGCGCCTGATTAAGTCCAACCTGTTTTGGGCGTTTATCTACAATGTAGTGGCGATCCCGGTTGCTGCGCTCGGCCTGCTTAACCCCATGATTGCGGGTGCGGCGATGGCATTCAGCTCGGTCTTTGTCGTGCTCAACTCCTTGCGCCTCACCTGGTGGAAGCCGTGAGCTACTCAACAGTAAAGAACGCGTAACTACGCTCACTTAGTTAAATTATTAACTTTTTCGTGACATTTTTATAGTCCGTCGCGTCTAACTAAGAGACGGCGCTGGGGCAGGCACCTTCCACTTACCGCTTCTCCCAGCGCCGTTCCTTTATAAATATACGTACTCAATAACTCCCCCAGTATTTTCAGGAGCATGTCATGGCTACACTCGTCGCCTCGGGCGGAACCACTGACATTCCCGACGCCGTCCTTGAAAAAATCGGTGAACTTGCGCTTAAAGACGTGCACGGAATCAGCAGTCAGTCCAACCCCACCGCCAGTGCCTTTGGTCGCATCCGCGACCTAGTTAACAAGCACAGCGAGAATAATCCAACCACGGTGAATGTGAGCTCAGGCGATAACGCACTCACTGTAGATATTCAGCTCTCTGTCGCTGTTCCGCATAAACCCTACGCGGTGGCAATGGAGGCGGGCACTAGCGTCCTTGAAGCCATTGAATACACCACCGGGCTGCCCGTTACCGCAGTAGATGTTCATGTATTCTCGGCAACCAGCGCGTGCGACAGCGAGATTTACACGCCCAAACACGGCTCGCAGGTAGAAGCCGGCCAGGGATCATCTCGCGTGAACATCACGTACTCTCAGCAGGTTTTGGATTACTGCACTTCTCATACAGTCGCCACGATGCTGGATGTCGCCGCTAGCGACGTCAAAGTAAAAATCAGCGACTCGTCAGATGCAGTGTCAGCTACAGTAAACACCCCGGTAGCCCACGCTCTTATCTCAGATTTTGCCCGTACCCGCGGCACCCAGGCTCAAGCTCTTGAACAGTCTCTTTCAAAGTACGCCGAAAGTGTTCGCACCCCACTAACCTTTGCATTGCGCCAGAACTTTGGACGCGCCACCAACACAGTGGAGCTTAAAATTTCAACTATCTCCGGTGAGTCAGGAGGTACATTAAACCCAACCGCATAAGCTTTCGTCTTAATTTTCATGCAGCCGCAGTGACGGATATCCTCGAGACCTCCCACCGCCCCATCCCATACACCCCACATGATGCCCACCTCGTGAGCTAAAATATTTACTCGTGAGGACGAATCATAACGTAACTGGAAAAGCACAGGAGGAGCATCGATGACACCCTCCCCTGCACCCACCGCAAGTACAGGCGTCGAACTACCCGATGCACTGTTATGTGCGCGTGCAGTCGCAGGCGACCAGTACGCCTTCCAGGCACTCATTCGCCGCCACGCACCCGCCATGCGTTCATACGCCATTCGACTCACCGGAAGTACGGCAGATGCCGACGATGTACTCCAAGAAACTTTCATCCAAGCTTGGCGCAAGCTAGACACCCTCGAAGACGCAGCGAAGGTGCGAAGCTGGCTCATGACGCTTACCAGCCGAAAAGCTATTGACCTTATCCGTACTCGCAAACCCAACGTTCCCATCGACGACGTGGCAGAAACACACGCCAAGGAACAAACGCCCGAACAAAGCGCCATCACCGGCTCAGAAATCGGTGCGCTTGCCAAAGCCCTCAAAACTCTGCCCAAACAGTCGCAAGAAATTTGGGTGATGCGTGAGGTGGGTGGCTCGTCCTACCAAGAAATCGCTGAGCTACTCGATATCTCACCTGCGAGCGTCCGCGGAAAGCTAGCCCGCGCACGCATCAAACTAGTTCAGGAAATGGAGGGGTGGGACTCATGAACACCCACATTCCGTTAGAGACCCTGAGCAACTGGCTTGAAGATGAACATTCCGGCAATCACTCCCCACAGCACCTGCTGACGGGATTGCATATTCACCACTGCCCAACGTGTACACAACGTCTTGAAGCGTTGCAACGTCTTGAACGCGTAACCAATGACCTCGTGACCGAGGAAGTAAACAAACAGGCCAGCGACAGCAGCTGGTTAGATACCATGCTGAGCAACCTTGTTCTTGAGACCAAGGCAGGACGCTCGATTCCGCTGACCGCTCACCACGAGCTTGATACGCTCACGCAGACCGAAGGTTCAGTGATTGCAGCCATTCGCCGTGCCGGTGAATCCCTACCCGGCGCGCTGGTGAGCCGTTGCCGCCTTGATGGCGATGTCGAAGCACCTCGCGCACCTATTAACGTTGAGATTACAGCCTCCGTTCGCGAAGGTAGCTCCGTCGCAGACATCACGCGCGAGTTGCGTGAACGCGTTCGCAAAGAACTAGAACGTATTAGCGAATTGAACGTTGAGCAGATCAACATCACCGTCGAAGACATGCACTCCTTCGACATTGAACAAGCCACAAAGAACCTCAAGGACAGCCCCCATGCCCCATGACACTCTGCATATTGAACCTGCAGAAAGTGGCAGTGAAGCCCCCGATTCGTTGCGCGTGAAGATTCGCGAATCAATTCTTGCCGTAGACGGGGTGGAGCAAATATATCCGCATGAGGGAGCTATCGGTGGCACCGTACGCGCGGTAGCTGCCGCTGTGCGCGAGGGCCAAGAAGGCGCCAAGGGAAACAAAGAAAGCGACTTCTTCAACACGAGCCAGCAGTCTGCCACCACGACAGTTGGCAAGGTAGCGGACGCGGTGAAGTCGCTGATTGAGGCTCCGGTGAGTGAGAGCGCGTCCGGCGCAGGATCAGAGAACCTCACCGTTGCTGTGCGCGTGGGGCTCAGCGCCGATGCCGATGTGCCGCGCACCGTTCGCTCCGTGGCCGAGGCTGTACGCCAGCATGTAGACGATGAACGCTACGTTCACGTAGAAGCCGTCAACTACTAAGGCTTTTTACACTAGAAAACCCCGGTCCTCTCACCGATGAGAGAACCGAGGTTTTATGCTCTCTATAGGCAGTAGGCACGCGATGCGCCCGTAAATCTAGCGCTCCTGCCCGTTGGCGCGGGGCTGTGAGTCGGATGCCGCGTCCTGCTGGGTAGTAGCTTTGGTTGCAGATGCGGTAGACGCGCCAGTTGCAGAATCAGCAGTGCCCGTAGCGCGTTCAGCAACAGCTTTCTTACGCGCCTCAGCCTCACGCTTAGCCTTCGCCTCAGCATACAGCTTGGCAGACGAACGATTAATACCGGTGCCCTGGCCCAGGTGCTCATCATTAGGGCGCTCAATCATCATGAGGGTAGCGCACAACACCAGCGTCACAATAAACACCGCACCAGCAACAGATAGCGACAGCGAGTACTGCGGAGCATTCTGAGTACCGCCCGTTGCAAAAATAAAGACGCCAAAAAACGCCACAACAGCCAGTACAACCGCAATAATCAGCGGCCCCTTAACCTGCTCTTTAAAACCGCCTGAACGCTGCTTCTCTACCACAAAAATCCCTCCAAAATGTGCATAACCTACTCTACAGCGAAAGCAGGGCTAGCGCGCCTCAATCTTCTTCGCGTCACTGCGCACAGTGAGGGCACCAATCATCATGAAAATGCCAGCAATCAGCGCGCCACCACCAGAAACACCCAGAATTGCTTTCGCACCAAGATCACCAATGACCGGAATGAGCGCACCAGCAACGGTAAGCACAAAACCGGCGATTCGCCAGTCCTTATCAACGGGCAAAGCATCTTTGCCACGCAAACCCAACAACATGGTGAGCACACCGCTAATACCCAGCACCAGCGAGCCAACAACAATGACCCACAGTGAGGTATGCGGCAAAATCATGGTCAACACGCCACCGGCAAGCTGAAGCAGCGCCACCGACTTGAGCGCCTGCACCACGGGAGCGAATTCCGCATCAAAAGCCCCGACAGCGGTTGAGGTCATAAAATTAGCCGCGCCCAAACCGATAAAGAAAAGACCCAGCGCAATCGCCGCACCGGTGAGCGTGGGCACCTGCCAAAAGACCGTCACCAGGCCAAACACAAGGTTGACCAGCGCCATCACAACGGTGGGTACGAACAAAGAACGAGCAAGGTTTGAAGAAGTCACGGGTACTAGCTTAGTGATTACGATGCGAGCGCGCGACCCCGGTGCGCGGCGTCCTCGGTCGCACTTTCCGTGGATTTGCGCTGTAAAAACGCGAAAATTACAGCACAAATCCACGGAAAGTTGGTGAGTGGAGAGGTTTAGGGGTTTACAGCGAGCGTAGGACGCGGGTAGTCAGCTCCAGTGCGCGGGGCAGGTGGCGTTCGCTGATGCCACCAAAGCCAATGACCGCGCCGAACTTTCGCGCGCTTTGATGTGCGCCAGAGTGCGCCCAGTAATCCCCCAGCGTTGCCGCCGTGAGGTTCTCTTGCTCAGCGCGGCGCAGAAACTCACGTTCCGCAAGAGGGGTGGCGCGTTGACCGGTGAACTCGAGCACCGCGTGCAGACCGCCGTCCATGGGTAGTACCTTGACCCAGTCCGGGGTTCGCTCCGATGTCAACGTCTCAAGCAGCGTATCGCGGCGTCCCTTATACACACGGCGCATACGGGCAATGTGGCGTCGGGCGCCGCCATCCGTGAGAAAGGAGGCCATCGCATCCTGCGTGATAGACGAGACCGGCGAGCCGAGTACCCCGCGAAGATGCGCAACCTCAGCCATAACGGACGGCGGGGCAAGTAAATACCCCAAACCCAGACCGGGCGTAAGAGTCTTTGTAAAAGACCCCAGAGTAATCACGCAATCGTGGCCGGTTTGACGGTCCAGCGCTGCGAGAGCGGGCAGGGGATCGCCCACGTAGCGCAGCTCAGAATCGTAGTCATCTTCGACGATAAAAGCATCATTTTTCTTAGCCCATTCCAGGAGCTCAAGACGCCGCACAATCGGCATGGACGCCCCCAGAGGGTACTGGTGACTGGGCGTTACCAGCACGATATCCGGACGCGGGTTCTGCGGCAGGTGCGCGGGATTGAGGCCGTGTTCATCCACGTCAATGGGCACAATCTCGTGGCTGAAAGCCGCCGGGATTTTATGCAGCGACGGGTAGCCGGGGTTCTCCACAGCGATGCGCAACGGGCGGTCATGACGCTGGCGGCGCATAGCTGAGAGCACCAGGCGAAAGGCGTCGCGGGCACCGGCGGTCACCAGAATTTCGTGCGGTTCACGCACCACGGAACGCATGACGCGCAGGTGCTCCGCCAGCTGTTCTTGCAGATAAGTGGCGCCCACTGCGGGGTATGAGCTACCGGGCTCAGCGGCGGCTTTTCGCCAGGCAGCACGCCAGGCAGCACTGGCAAGGAGCGAGGTGTCGGGGGTTCCGGGAAGCAGATTCAAGGACGCGGTTGAAGACTCAGCGCGGCCTGGCCCAGTGCTTTGGTCCGGAGATTGCGGTGAGATTTTTTGTAATTTCAAATCCGCCGTCACAAAGGTTCCACCCCGCGATGTCTGCACGTACCCCTCAGCACTGAGCTGCTCAAAGGCCGCCACAACGCTGCCGCGCGAGACCCCGAGCCTAGTAGCGAGCGCACGCGAGGAGGGCAAAGCATCCGCCGGTTTGAGGGTGCCAGTAATAATATGACCGCGCACCTGCTCAGCGATTTGGGCAGGCAGTGGTTGACCACTGTGTTTGCTGATATTCAGGGGAAGTTCGGCAGGGCGAGAGGTGCGAGGCATGGGTCTTTCTAGTTCTTTTTGAGAAGGGGCACTTATCGTTCAATTTTGGGGCAAATTTTGAAGGATATGTGGTTTCTCTCGGGGTGCTGGTCTAAAATTTTTGCGCGATTCTGGCTCTATTATTAGACCACCTGACGCGCAGACAATAGAAACCATGACTGAGACTAAAGATTTCAACGAAAACATCACCGGCTCACCCCTGGTCAAGCGCGGCTTGGCAGACATGCTCAAGGGCGGCGTCATCATGGACGTCGTAACCCTCGAGCAGGCAAAGATTGCGGAGGACGCGGGTGCGGTAGCCGTCATGGCACTGGAACGCGTTCCCGCGGATATTCGCGCGCAGGGCGGTGTAGCTCGCATGAGTGACCCAGATATGATCGAGGGCATCATCGATGCCGTTTCCATTCCGGTCATGGCGAAGGCTCGCATCGGCCACTTTGTTGAGGCGCAGATTCTTGAAGCGCTGAAGGTCGATTACATCGACGAATCTGAGGTGCTCTCCCCCGCTGATTACGTAAACCACATTGATAAGCAGGGCTTTAAGGTGCCGTTCGTGTGCGGCGCGACCAACCTGGGTGAAGCGCTGCGTCGTATTGCTGAGGGTGCCGCGATGATTCGCTCGAAGGGCGAGGCTGGTACCGGCGACGTTTCTGAGGCAACCAAGCACATCCGCACCATCAAGACTCAGATCGCTGAGTTGCAGGCGCTCTACGCGGTATCACCCGATCTGCTCTACGTGAAGGCTAAGGAACTGGCTGCTCCCTACGACATCGTGCTTGAGGTGGCGCGCACCGGCAAGCTACCCGTGGTGCTGTTTACGGCTGGTGGCGTGGCTACTCCGGCGGATGCGGCGATGATGATGCAGCTCGGCGCGGATGGCGTTTTTGTTGGCTCGGGCATCTTCAAGTCAGGCAACCCGGAAGCACGCGCGAAGGCGATTGTGAAAGCGACCGCGCAGTTTGATGATCCGGTGGCGGTGGCGGACGCGTCCCGTGGTCTGGGCGAGGCGATGGTCGGTATTAATGTGGCGGATCTTCCTGCGCCGCACCGTCTGGCGGAACGTGGCTGGTAAAGAATTTTCCGAGCTAGCGAGGAAATAAAAATTCTTTGCCAGCGCCAGACACAGCAAAGCGGTCTGGCGAGAAGCTATGAGCGAAGCGAATGCCTGAACAGGTGGGTTGACACAGTAAGGTTCTAGCTTGGTTTGGTAGGTGATAGTGCCGTGAGAACTCGCGGGTGTGCCCCTGCTCAGTCGTCGTCGGTCGCTGGGCGACCTTTGAACGACGTGAGCAGACGGAGCCCGCTCGTTTCTCACGGCACCACCCCATTGGCTACTTTCGCTATCGTCACAGCTCGGAGGACGGCACATCAGCCACATCTCCGAGAAAGGGAAGAGGGAGAGAGAAAAAGTTTCTAGTCTCTTCATCTTTCTCTGGCTAGTCTGCGTTTCTCTGCCCAGGACGGCACACCCACCTAGCTCCCGGCCGGGTAAGTTGCGCCGTCCAAAATTTTTGTAATTCCAAGTTTTTTCGCATCCCCTTTGGAGGCATCTTGTCTGAATCTCACCTTCCCGGCACTGGCAAAACCATCGGCGTTCTCGCCTTGCAGGGCGGGGTTTCTGAGCACGCCGAGACGCTGCGCGGGTTAGGTGCCGAGGTTGTGCTGGTCAAAAAGGCGGAGCAGTTGCAGGGGCTGGATGCGCTCGTCCTACCCGGCGGGGAGTCGTCCACGATTGATCGGTTGACGCGCATCCTTGGTGTTCGTGATGCTCTGAAGAGCGCAATTTCCGGTGGCTTGCCAACGCTCGGCACGTGTGCCGGGCTGATTATGTTGGCACGGGAGATTGATGATCCGGCGCCGGGGCAGCAGTCGCTGGGTGTGCTTGATATTTCGGTGGGACGCAACGCATTTGGGTCGCAGGTTGATTCGGCGGAAGCTCTGCTGGAATGGCGTACTCCTGCCGGAGAGGTTTTGCCCGTGAAGACGGCGTTTATTCGTGCGCCGCGGGTGTCTTCGGTAGGCGAAGGTGTTGAGGTAACCGCGCGCTATCACGGTGAGATTGTTGGCGTGCGCCAGGGAAATATTATTGGTATTTCCTTCCATCCCGAGCTGACGGGTGATACCACGGTGCATGAGGAGTTGCTGGGGCTGGCATAGGACGCGACGCCTGCCTATGCGACGCCCCGAACATCCAGCGCGTCTTGGCACCCCTGTGCCCCCTCTACTCACCCACCAACTTTCCGTGGAATCACACTGGAATTTCGGCGTTTTTACAGCGCAAATCCACGGAAAGTCGAAATTGAGATAAGTGTAATATCTGAAATGTCTTGCACTTATTGCACTTAATTGTTTAAGGTGGGGTTAACACAAGAAAGCAGGATCCGACATGAGTATCACAGCTCTCAACACAACAACTACTCTTGCACCCAGCAAAAAGGCAGCACGAGAAGCCGGAACTCTTTTAGCTTTCACAGAGCACAATAAGAACGCGTCCGTCACGGTCAGCATCGAAGGCAAAGGCTCCAGTGAAATCAGCGCGGAACTTCTAACCGTTCTTCAGGACGCACTGGCAATCATCAGCCTGGGTGGACAGGCGAAAGTTCAGGCTGTGCCGCATGACCTCACGACAACCGTCGCAGCAAAGCGCATCGGGATTTCTCGACCCACATTGATGAAACTTGTTCGTGAGGGCGAGATTCCCGCGCACAAGGTCGGAGCACACACCCGCATTAAAACGCAAGATGCAGACGCGTACAGGGCGCGCCTGCTCAAGGAAAAGACCCAGAAGCAAAAGCAGGCTTTCGAAAACCTGCTAGAACTTGAAGCAGAGCTAGAAAACTAAACCACTGTAATAAAAACAACGCGAGGCTCATAGGTATTAGATTTTTACCTATGAGCCTCGATGTTTATACCGTGTTTTTAGACGCCAACATTCTGCACAGCAAAACGTTGCGCGACTGGATTCTTTTACTGTCGCTTGAAACAGAAAACGAATTTTTCAGGGTTTACACATCACAGGGTGTCATCGATGAATACTCATATCACTGGCGTAAACAGCACCCGGCCTCTACTGACGAGGCTAGACGGGTAGTAGTCAAGCAAATTCGGGAGTGCATCTTTGAGGTAGTAGAGGGCTTCCCCGTTGAACCAGTCGCTGGCTACCCCGACGAACACGATTTACATGTGCATGCCGCCGCTGAGTTTTCCGGTGTTGACGCACTTATCACCAACGATAAGAAGTTGATTAATTTCGGATGCTCCCATACCGGCGAAGACCTTCTTTCTTACGAGACGTTGAGCGCTGACGATTTCTTGATGCAATTGGTTGAGTTTTTACCCACGACAGTACCTTTCGAAAAGGTGTACCTCTCTCAGGAGAAATATGCGCTCAAACGGAAGCGTGACGCCAATCTTTGCGAGAGTCTTCGTCTAGCAGGAGCTCCACAATTTGCCGAATTTATCCATTCAAAAGTTTATTTACGCTTGGTTTAACCCCGCCCTGCACTTTTCGTGGATTTGCGCTGTTATTTCGCCATTTTTACAGCGCAAATCCACGGAAAGTGGGAAGAAACTTAAATTCTCCCCGGCCGGTTGTGCATGAGATCAACCACCTGCGCGTCCAAGGCTTCAACCCGCTCGATATAGCGGTAGTCCTTATCGCTCTGTGGCATGGATGTAAGCTCTAAAGTCTCGCGCCAGGCATCCGCTAAAGCCTCTTCTTTCAAGGCTTGTCGCTTGTCACCGGTCAATACGCGCGGCCATTCACCTTCAGCTTCAAATGTTTGAAATAGCACGAGGGAGCGCAGACGCTCATCGTCCAGACCCAGCATCATCTCAGACAGATTCCCGTGTAGGAGTTCCAAAGCGCTGTCTGTTGACCGGAAAATTGATGCCTGAATATAGCTTTCAGCAAGTCGGTCTGAGAAGTGGCGAGCTACAAAAAAGAATATTCCGGCATTAATCAGCGTCAATACCATGCTTATATTAAAGTCGTTCTTGCTACTGGGCCCGCTTTCTATTAGCTCTATACCGAGTATGGTAAAGAGGACCGCAAAAGTAGCCATCATAAGAACGCTTATTCTTTCCAAAACCTCGATTTCACGAAACTTTTGCCACCACCTCCAGAACCTATTGAATCGCAGGGCAAAGGGGGATATTTCGCGGTCGATACGGGTGAAATCGTAGTCGGGGTGAGGCTTCATCTGAGCGAAGGTAGCATTGATGCGATAGAGTCCTTGTCGCAGGCGCACGTAGTCTTCGCTCTCTAGGCGCGTGCGTTCATCAGGTAGGGTCGCAATAGTTCCGTCAGGGTTTTGAGGTGACACCACGTGGACGTGCTTAAGCAACTTAAGATGTGACAGAATCGCTTCGGTGGCTTCGGTTCCGCAGCGTAAAGCATCCACCATCGCCACCAGGAGTTTCTCGTGTTCAGCTCGATTCTCTTTTCGCTGCAAGGCGTCGGTGGCTTGCTCAATCGTGCGAATGGCAGCACTCAACTCGTCGAAACGGTCTTCGAAGAAATACCGTGCTTCAACAGGAATGTGATGCTGTAGCAACATGATGCGGACCTTCGCTTCTTTCAGCCCTTCACCCAAAGGAGCTATTGCCTCATCTAGGTGGGAACTTCCAGACCAAAACGCCGCATTCATCTTCACATGTTGCCATTGGTGCCAGATGAGCTGGGCGTTCCGGCGGTAGTATGTGAGTGGTTCATCGACAAAGGGGTCGTGCTCATCGAGAGCTGTTTCGATGGCCTGGTCTTGGGGGATGAGCTCAAGGGCGTTTTCCATCATCTTTGAGGTTGCGCGTTCAAACCTGCGCTGGTTCTCTTCACCCCGAATAACGAGCTGCTCCAAAGCAAAGTTCTCGGATGCTGCGATGAAGCGGTAGAGGTTGTTTCGCGCAACTAGATATTCATGGCGATGACGCTGCCAGGTTTCACGGCGTGTTTTATTGGGCTTGTTCACCAAGTAATAAATCACCCAGGCATAAAAGGCGATAGAGATTCCAATTACGAGCCCCAGAGCCGCACGATTCAAAAGCGAAATGAAAGCTACGATCAGACTTACAGAGCCTATAGAAACCATGACGATGTTAAAGGTTTTAAGGTTCCATACTTTAGGATAGGGATCTTCCTGAGTATCCATCTGTACTCTTTCTGCCTATAAACAAGGGGAGCTTCCGCCGTCTTTACTCATTATCCTAGATTATTAGGTAACGCAGAAATACTGGGATTTAGGTGGGACGTAACGATCCCTTAATGCCCTCCTCACCCACTTTCCGTGGATTTACGCTAAAATTTCGGCGTTTTTACAGCGCGAATCCACGGAAAGTTGAGGGGCGTCTCTGATTACGCGGAGAATCGACAGCAACTATTTACAGTTCGCTACAGGCGTTTTTGAGACTCAAGACATCTACAAGTAACTGATAGAGAATGGAATTAAAAGTTCTTTTCTCACGGCAGGTGAAATGATGATTGACGATAAGCTCAAGCAACAAATGCTAAATCAGCTCACTGAGCTTAAAAAAGCTAACTTTGCTAACGCTCAGGAGATTTTGGAGTATGCCAAGCTTCTGCGAGACCGCACTTTTAAAGAGGTCGTAGAGTTGGGCTTTCACACGCTGCTTCCCGAAGCCACATACAACGACGCTAACCGCAAAGGCGGCATGGGCAATCTCTTAGAGGAACACTACTTCGGCTATACCGCGAACTCGCTAGCTGAGCCAGACTTCAAAGAGGCGGGAGTAGAGCTTAAGGTATCGCCTATTGAGCCTTATACGCCCCAGCGCGGGGAGAAAAAAGGGATTAAAACGTTAAAGGCTGGAGAGCGTTTAGTGCTCTCCATGATTCCCAACAATAAAGAAATCGCTGAGGAGTACGAGGATTCCACCCTCGCCGCAAAAAGTCAGAATATTCTGCTGGTTAATTACGAACGGGATCGCTCGCTTCCTTCAAAAGACCTACAGAAAATTAAGATGGTCAACCTATTTGCACCATCCCCCGAAGATCTAAAAATTATTGCGGATGATTATCGCATTATTTCTTCGTACATCCGAGAAGGGCGAGCTCATGAGCTGAGCGAGGGTCTTACAAAATATCTGGGAGCGTGCACTAAAGGTGCAACCGCTAAAAGAAGCCTACGCTCGCAGTTCTACCCTTTCACCCATAAGGATGGCACTGAAGAATTTATCCCCGCCAAATCTAGAGCCTTTTCTTTCAAACAGTCATACATGACTGCTGTTGTTCAGAAATTTAAGGAAGAGCAAGATGCTGCGGATAAACTTATTGAATCACCCTCGGACCTTGACCATAGCTCCCTCGAAGAAATTGCTCTGTCAAAAGTCAACAAATTTGTGGGCTGGGAAGCACAACAGATTTGCGATGAAATTGCTCCAGATGTCGAGCTATTGACTGAGAAAAATGGCATTAATAAATCAGGCTATAGAAGCCTAGCTATGCGGATTTTAGGCTCGAAAACTGGAAAAATTGAGGAGTTCGAAAAAGCTGGCATCGCTGTTCGCGTTGTTCGCCTCAACAGAGCATCTCGGCCTGCTGAAGATATCAAGCTGGGAACAATATCGTTCTCGCAGTTTGCCGATGGCATGGAGTGGGAAGATACCGACTGGTACGAGATGCTTACAACGCCTAAATATATGTTCATCGTATTCCAAGAGAGTGAACAAGGTGTATACGTTCTTAGGGGCGGTATGTTTTGGAACGTTCCGATGTCAGATGTAGGAGGCGAGGCGTTTAGCGAGAACCAAACTCTCACCGCCTACGGATATTGGAAAGACGCGGCAAGAAAAGCAAATGAAGGCGTGGTTTTCACTCCTCAAAAATCTTCTTGGGCAAACAATTTTCTGAATGCATCTGAACACCCTGTATGCCATTTACGCCCCAGTGCTAACAAAGCGGCATACAGATTTGCAGACGGTAAAGAGGTTGGAAATGTAGAGCGCGATGCCGAACGACTTCCAGATGGACAGTACATGACACGGCAAGCTCTCTGGCTGAACAAGGATTACATCAAATGTGTAATTTCTAGTTCTGGGCTGCTTCGCTGATTCTGTATTTTTAAGGGAACATGGCGAGGATCTCACCTTAAATACTTGATCCGAACACAGGTTCTGATCTATACTCTAGAAATACCACCTACGAAAGGGACCTTCAGTGACTAAGAAGCCTATCCGCATCATCGAACTCTTTGCGGGCGTTGGCGGTTTCCGCTTGGGCTTCGAGGGTTACCAGAAAGATGGCTTTGAGCTCCCTGCAGCTGGTGATTTTGAAACTGTTTGGGCCAACCAGTGGGAACCACCGGGAACCCCTACCCGCCAGTTTGCAGCACGTTGCTACGCTCGACGTTTTGGCTCGGAAAACTTTGTCAACGAGGATATCAATAAAGTTCTTAACGATGTAGAAGCAGGACTTGTGGAAATCCCCGACGCAGACTTACTCTGCGGAGGCTTTCCTTGCCAGGACTACTCTGTCACCAAGCCGCTCTCCCAATCTCACGGAATTGAAGGCAAAAAGGGCGTCCTCTGGTGGGACATTCACCGAGCGCTTGAGATGAAGAGACCTCGTTATGTGGTTCTTGAGAACGTTGACCGCCTTCTGAAGTCACCTTCAAAACAGCGTGGACGCGACTTTGCAATTATTCTCTCCTGCTTCTACTCGTTGGGCTACAGCGTTGAGTGGAGAGTCATTAACGCAGCTGAATATGGTTTTGCGCAGAAGCGTAAGCGAGTCTATATCTACGCTGAACTTACTGAAGATAAGTGGGATCTTGAGGAAGTAAATAACCACATTGGTGTATTCGCCGAAGCTTTCCCAATCACTGACAGAGTTGAACGGGTTAACGCCTTCGAAATTGGAGCTGACCCCTATGAAGTCAGCAACCATTTTGGAATTAGCGATAAGGTCTCCCGCTTCCAGGACTCAGGCGTGATGCAAGATGGCAAGGTTTACACCGCTAAGGTTTTTGCATCTTACGACGGCCCCGTAAAGACACTTAGCGATATCGTGATTCCCGAGCACGAAGTGCCTGAACAATTTTTTATCAACCCCGAGAAGGTCGCATCTTGGCAGTACTTGAAGGGCGCAAAAAAAGAAAAACGTGTGAATAAGGCCACCGGGTTTGAGTACACCTACGCCGAGGGCGGAATGTCCTTCCCTGATCCTCTAGACCGTCCTGCTCGCACAATCCTAACCGGCGAAGGTGGAGCAGGGGCTTCTCGCTTCAAGCATGTCATTCAGCAACCCGAGTCTGACCGCTACCGCCGCTTGGTACCTGATGAACTGGATCAGATCCAAGGCTTCCCGCGCGGGTGGACTAATACAGGCATGACCGATGGACACCGCGCGTTCTGCATGGGCAACGCACTAGTAGTGGGCATTCCACATGCTATTGGGCAGGTAATTTACAGACGTCACACCCTGAGAGCGAAATAGATAATCAGTTATTATTCAACTCTTCCAGCACTGTACTCTCTATACTCTGATTCGTCTTTAACATAACAACCTCGGAAATTTCTCTAACACCTTTTTCTTTAGGTAGAACTCTAAAAGTATCAAAAGAGTCTAATCCAATAACCACCATTGGCACAGTAAGCTGATTCATCAACGGAGCTAGGTGGAGAATGTAATTTTCAAAAGTGCCAACAGCTTTATCAAAACCACCTAAACTTTTGAAATTTTGCGTGGCTACAATAACAAGCCCTATTTTAGTTTGGAATTGCTTCTCCACGTGATTCAATTCAGAAGCCAAGACAGGCTTAATCAAATTAGCCATAATTGACCCTGAATTATTAAAAGCCACCTCCATTGAGAATATATCTTTATAGGAAAAATCAAGTCTCCATGGATTTCCTCGGCTTCCTTCTTGCTTTTGATATAGGGGGTCTTTAAATATTTGGGGCTCTTTTTTCCATCCAAACTTTGGAAGTTCTTCTTTGAAATATGCGTTAATAAGAGTAGAGACGCTTTTCCCAGATTTATTTTTATTTAACCAATTCTTGAAATCAGATATAAATTTTTCCTCATCCAAGTCTTTGATTACTTGAAGGAGCTCTTCAAAAACAGGCGAAAATTCTTCGTTATTATTGATAATTTCCAAACCGTACCGATGGGAATGCAGAACATATTTCATATATTATCCTTATAAATTAATTAAAAACTTTAGAATTATACCATTAGATTTAATTTAAACTCCTCGGAATGCCTAGCGAGGAGCGCTTTTTCTTGTTCCCCGATATCTACCTTTAGTCGTTCGCCAAGTAGTGGTCGGTACTGCGTTGTTGTTAGGTCTTCGTGAATAGTGATTCTTTGGTGATTATCAATGCCTAGCAGACCCCTATCAAATAAGGAGTGCAGGTCTCTACGCATTAAGAGACCACCACCAGCTCGATGCTCCCCTACCTGCGCATACGAGTAGAGATGTGCCGCGTCCAAAGCTGCCAAGTAACAAGGGCCGGTAAATGCACATGTAGAGCCAAACCGGCCAAAAAGATGCGCTCGAAACTGAGTCTGACCACGCCGCGTCCGCACTGTACGTTCAGTAAAGCCACCGGACGCCAGTAGCCCATCCGTCTTTACGTCTATTTGCTCACGAATCGAAAATTTCAACCGGTCAAAGAACGCCAAAACTTTCACAGGGTTAAGCTGCACAATGCTGTTCTGAGGGTTCCACTTATCTGAAAGCGTAGAAAACTCGCCCGCGACCATGGCACCTGAGAGCTCCGACCATGTATCACCGTAGTAGGCGGTGTAAGAAGTATTAGCGACGGTGTTTCTTATAGGCTCAGTCGTACTGCGAGCGTCCGCCGATAGGCCATTGAGGCGAAGACAGGTGCCGTCACATCGCCAGTCATTCTTGCTGGGTCGCCAATACAGCTTCGCGCTATTGCAGATAGGGCAACGTAACTGTTCACGAGTGGTTTCTTGCTCTGTAATTTCTTGGATAACAGCGGCACCAAAAAGAACGTGGTTGTCACGCACCAGCACCAAATCGCCCTTAGCAACCCGTTTGCTGTTGGGCACATTGTTGCTATAAGAATATTGGCTGTTTACATCATCTTCGTAGATGAGACCTGATTTCGCTCGGCGGTTATCGGCATCATCCAAGGCGCGAAACAGCCACACGTTTCGGTTCTCATACTCGACGGGCACCGCAATACGCGGGTAAACGATTTCAGGGTGCGATGTAAACTGCGTGCTCATACAAGCAGCTTAGGTTTTTCGTGGACGTGATGCCAGGCGGCAGCCCGAGCGGCGCATAAAATGACCCGGTGTTTTTAGGCTGAACCGGCGGTTGGTTATCGCCGGCTCAAGCGAAAAACGCCGGTTCAAGGTCAGATAAGGACGCGACGCGGCAGGACGGCGGGGTCGAGGCGGCCAGGCGGGGGAGGTAGCCAGGTGCGTGCGTCGCCAGCTGGCTCGGGGCTGGCGTGAATCGCTTCCGAGCGCCCCGCGCGAGTGAAGAGCGAGAGGGACTGCTGGTGACGGCGTGCCTGACTGCCGAGCATCCTCCCCTAACTACCAGCGTCCGCACACAACAAACCCCTGGCGTTTCGCTCACGGCGAGTAGTTAAACACTCAGCGGATGAGCGGAACACCAGGGGTTAGCAGGTCAGCATCGGCCCAGCGGGCTACCTGCCTTGTACCTCGTCGGCGCGGATGATGCTGCGCGTAATGTCCTCGGACGTCATGGGCTGGCCCGAGTTCGGACCTAGGTTGTTGTCCATCATGATGACCTTCGCGTTATTGCTGGAGGCCAGCGCAGTGTACACCGCGATACCGTCGTTGAACTTCAACCACTCCACGGCAGCATCAGCGGTCAGACCCGCATCCTTGAGCTTGTCGATGCGTTCCTTCATACCCTTAGCGATCTCATCACCCTCCTGCGCGATACCCTCACCGCGCAGACGGCGCGCGTCACGCTCTGCCTCTGCCTCAAGAATCGCCGCCGCCTTATTACCTTCGGCAGTAAGAATCTGCGCCTGGCGCTTGCGTTCGGATGTGTTCACCTGGTTCATCGCGTCCTTCACCTCGGGCGCAGGCTCAACGTCGATGACGTTGGTGTCTTTAATGACGTAACCGTACTCGCCAATCTTCTCGGTCAGTTCGCCCTGCAACGCCAAACCGACCTGATGCAGGGAGCCGTATGCCTCGTCCAAATCAAGCTTGGACAGCGAGCCCACAATGTTCTGCTGAATGTAAGAACGCATCTGATTCTCGGGGTTTGACAGGCGGTAGACGGAGTTGCGAATGTCCTGCTCGTTCTCGTTCACAAAGTACTGCACGTTCACGGGCACCTGTACAAAAACATTGTCTTTGGTTTTGGTGGCGACCATCAGATCCAGCTCTTTGATGCGCAGGGTCTGCTTGTAGGCGACGCGTTCCACCACCGGCAGGCGAAAGTGCAGCCCGGAAAACAGGGTGCGGTGATACTTACCGAGCTTCTCAATCACGTAGACGTCGGATTGCGGCACCACCAGCACGCTCATCAGCAGAAGGACAGCGAGAATGCCAAGAATGATTAAAACAAAGGTAAAACCGGCGATTGCGAACATGCCTTTCCTTACGTGAGTAGGGTCATATTACGCTCTTAACTCTACCTAGCGGCTAAGACTGCCTCAACCGTCAGCTCTCTTTTAAACAGCGAGATCCTGGTTTATCGACGAAATCCTGTTTTAAAGCAGGATCTCGTCGATAAATCAGGATCTCGGCGGATGCGGGTGGGTTAGTCGCGCTGCCAACCAGCCAGCGGCGTCGCCCCTACCTTAGCGCTTCTGGTACAGGCTCTTGCGCTGGAACTTCGGGTCTGACGTTACCAGCACGCCGAGGCTGCGGAAGATACCTTCGTCCACTGAACCCAGGATGGTGGTGGTGTGAACGTCGCATCCGCGCAGGTTCTTGAGCTGCTCGAGTGCTGCGCGTGCGTTCTCGTCGGTTGATGCCGAAACGGAGAGCGCAATCAGCACCTCGTCGGTGTGCAGACGCGGGTTTGCGCTACCCAGGTGGTCGGTCTTGAGCGCCTGAATAGGTGCAATCGACTCGGGTGAGAGCAGGTGTGCGTCCTTATCGATGCCAGCAAGGTGCTTGAGAGCGTTCAGCAGCATCACGGATGAGCAACCGAGCAGGTCGGTGGTGCGACCGGTGACGACGCTACCGTCCGGCAGTTCGATAGCCGCTGCGGGCAGTGAGGTTTCTTCTTCGCGCTTGCGAGCGGGCTCAACAACCACACGGTCAGTAGCCTTAACGCCTGCCTTCGCCATGACAACAGCTGCACGGTCTGACTGGGTTGAGTCCAAGCCACCGCGTGCCTCATCAACGAGTGCCTTGAAGTAGCGGCGAATGATTTCCTGTTCAGACGCGTGACGGCATGCCTCGTCGTCGGTAATACAGTTGCCGGCCATGTTAACGCCCATGTCAGTCGGTGACTGGTAGGGGGTTTCGCCGGTGAGCTTTTCCAGCATGGTCTTGAGTAGCGGGAATGCTTCTACGTCGCGGTTGTAGTTGACGGTTGATTCGCCGTGCGCAGTCAGGTGGAAGTAATCAATGACGTTGGCGTCATTGAGATCAACGGTTGCAGCTTCGTATGCGAGGTTGACGGGGTGTTCCAGCGGCAGGTTCCAAATCGGGAAGGTCTCGAACTTTGCGTAGCCGGCTTCAACACCGCGCTTGCGTTCGTGGTAAACCTGCGAAAGTGCGGTTGCGAGCTTGCCTGAGCCGGGACCGGGTGCGGTAACGACCACCAGGTCACGGGTAGTTTCAGCAAACTCATTGCGACCCAGGCCCTCTTCTGACACGATCAAATCGGTGTTAGTGGGGTAACCGGGGATCACGCGGTGGCGTGAAACTTTGAGGCCAAGACGTTCAAGGCGTTCCTTGAATGCAACAGCCTTACGGTCATCGTCTTCCATCTGGGTAAGGACGATGTGTTCTACCAAGAAGCCGCGGTCACGGAAAACATCTACCAGACGCAAAACGTCATCTTCGTAGGAAATTCCCAAGTCAGCGCGCATTTTCTGGCGCTCGAGATCCTTGGCGTTAATGCAGATAAGAATTTCAACTTCGTCGCGAATGTTATCCAACATTGCGATCTTATTGTCGGGAGTGAAGCCCGGAAGCACACGTGATGCGTGCATATCATCAAAAAGCTTGCCACCCATTTCGAGGTAAAGCTTGCCACCTAGCTGCTCGCGACGCTCCTGAATATGCGCCGACTGCATCTCGATGTATTTCTCACGGTCAAAACCAATTTTATTCACCATGGAATTCAAGCATAGCACGCGATTTTCACGGGCTAAATGCCTGTGGACGTTATCTTGTACACGCGAGCGAGAGCGTCGCATCCTTATTAATGCAGCACCCTAAATTGGGGTTTAAAAAGTGCGCACCGCAATATTTTGGTCGGCGATGCGCACTGTCATCGAGGGCTTTCTAGGCGCGATTTTAGAGCGTCATACCCACAATGTAGGCAGCCTGTGCGATGTGCTGAGCAGCGTCGTCAACGATGCTGACTAGACGCGCACCGCGGGTTACAACCGGATCCCACGAGGTGTCGATAACTTCGGAAAGGTCAGCTTCAGAGAGGGTCTTAATGTAAGCGACCAGCGCGCTCAACGTCGCGTTAACGTACTTGATAAGCGGTTGAGCATCGCTCACGACGATGGCACGAGCATCCTCGGGCGAGTGCTTGTAACCCACGCCGTCACCGAGTTCACCCAAGTCAAACTGGGCTTTAAAGTCTTGAGCTGACCACACTTCGCCCTCCCCTGAAAGCATAGAAAGCTGCACATCAATCTCTCGCCCGGTGTGCCACAGCAACCACGCTACCGAGTTGTCGTGATCGCCGGGGTGTGCGTTAAGCAATTCGGGGGTAAGGCTAGACGCGAGCGTTTCCAGTGCCTGACCGGGACGCGACGCCAGGTCGAGCAGAATATCTGTTGAATTCATGGGGTGTTCTTTCTGTCTGCGTTGATATCTAGCTGGCACGCCTGACGCTTCGCTCTCAACAAGTAGCTAAAACCTCAGCAGATAAGCGGAATCCTAGGAGTTACCCAGCTTCTTCAACCCTACTCCCGTATGCGCGTTACATCACCGGTTATTGTGCAACTGACCTCATTTACCGCTCCAACACCCCTCCAGCTTGCACATTTTTCTTACAGGTGTAAATTAGTGGTGTTGATAAATCGACAGAACCATCACGAGCAACCAGGAAGAGTAAAGCGATGACAGGTCAAGATCCTCGCACCGCACGTAGCAGCCAAGCACTGATTGACGCGATGACGCGCATCCTTGACTCTTCAACCTCACCCGAACTGAATGTGAGTGACATGGTGAAAGAAGCCGGCGTCAGCCGACCCACCTTCTACCAGCATTTCGGAGACATGAAAGCACTCGTGCAGGCGGCAACGCAAGACCGCCTGAACGCTACATTCAACGCCACGCAACCGATTACCCTCAATACGTCATGGGCTCAGTTTGCGCGCACCAACTTTCGCCTCATGCTCGCTGAAATGAACAAGAACAGGACGTTCTACATTAACGTTCTACGCGGAGTAGGCGGATACACAGCAACCAACGATGTTCTCGAAATGATTGCCAACAAGATCCTTGACCGCTCTCCCATGGGTCCGGTGCTACGCACACGCAAAAGTCCGGTATCCCCCCTCGAACAGGCGCACTTTATGAGCGCCGGAGTGGTCTGGTTGTTGGCGCGACGCATCCTCGACGAATCCACTGAGATTCATCCTGAAGAACTGGCTGACCACGTGGGAATCCTGTTGCTACATTCTGCAGGCGTGAGCCAAGAAGACTTCAACACTGCCTATCCCGAATACGCCAATTAATTTTTAGTTTTAACAGAGACAAAATTTACAGAAGTAAGAAAAGAGATGAGATGAGAAAGAAAATTTCATCGATTAAATCTCGCAGTCTAGCGCAAAAACTTATCGTTCTTTTCGCTATTGCACTGGTGCCGATGATTTATTCAGCCATGCTGATTTCATCGGTTTTTGATCCAACAAACAATCTAGATACCGTGCCCGCTGCTATAGTCAACAGTGACCGTGCGGTAACTCCACCTAACGGAGGCGACCAGGTAAACCTCGGCCAGACTGTCACCGAGGAACTCGTGAACTCCACCTCGAAGAGCAACCTCGACTGGCAACAGATGAGCGAGGAGGATGCCGAAAAGGCATTAGAGGATGGTGACGTTTACGCAGTTTTGCGCATTCCGGAGAACTTCTCACAGAACACGACGTCGATTGGCAACGATGACCCATCGACAGCAACCCCTGCGCAAATTACTGTGACTTCCAACGACGGTTCAAACGTGGTCATGGGCAGCATCAGCGCATCCATCGCTAAGTCGCTTGAAAACAACCTGGATTCCGAGGTCGCCAAGAAGTACCTGGGCAACATTTACACCGGTTTTAACGACATTCACAGCAGCCTGTCTGACGCTTCTGACGGTGCCAACAAGCTCGCTGACGGCACTCAAAGCGCAGAGGATGGTGCAGTACAACTAAACTCTGGCTTGGGTGAACTTTCATCCGGTGCAACCCAAGTAAACGACGGCGCACACGATCTCGCCGACGGTGCCGCATCCGCTAACGATGGGGCACAGCAGCTGGCAACCGGCGCGAACGATGCCGCAACAGGTTCTGCCACTCTTGCCGACGGTGCAACACAAACCAACCAGGGCGCATCGGATTTAGCAAGCGGCTTGGGTGAACTCAACACCAAGCTCTCTGAGGTGCCAGCACAGGCGCAGCAGCTCAACGATGGTGCGCAGGCACTGGCAGATGGCGCGCACACCGTCGATGACGGCGCGAAACAGCTGGCAACCGGCGTGAAGAGTGCCGATGATGGCGCAAAGTCACTGGCAACCGGCGCACACTCAGCCGATGATGGCGCGAAATCGTTGGCAACCGGCGCCAATGACGTTAACAACGGAGCGCAGGCACTCGATAAGGGTCTGCAGGATATGGACGCTAAGGTCAACGGCACCGAGGGTGAAACTCTTACCTCTGGTGCACAGGCACTCAGCGACGGTGGAAACGCTCTCAAGGAAGGCGCACAGGGTGTTGATGACGGCGCGCAGAAGCTCGCCGCCGGAACTCAAACTGCCTATGACGGCTCGCAGGAACTTGCAGCTGGCGCAGGCACTTTAGCAACAGGAACGGACACCCTGTCTAAGGGCGCAACCGGCGTCAACGACGGCGCGCAGTCGTTACTCACTAATTGGGATGCGATGAACGATGAGCAGCGTAAAGCTGCAGTAGCAGCTCTTGCCGCAGGGACGCAGACGCTCGCGGATGGTGCGAAAGACGTTAACGACGGTGCGCAAGCACTTAACACTGGTGCAACCGACCTCGCCGGATCCGCAGAGCAGGGCACTGGCTTAGCGGCCCTCAACGGTGGCGCACAACAGTTGGCAGGAGGAACAAGTCAGCTGGTCGACGGTGCAGGCAATCTAGCTACCGGCGCACAGTCACTCAACGAGGGTATTAACACCTTGGGCGACGGCGTAGCCTCTGCCCGCGCGGGTGCCGACCAGCTCGCCGGCGGAACCGGCGACCTCGCCTCCGGCGCAGACCGACTCTCCACCGGCACGGGCGACCTCGCCACCGGCGCTGACAAGCTTTCAGCAGGAACCGGTGATCTTCTTACTGGCGCCAACCAGCTCTCCACCGGCACGGGCGACCTCGCCACCGGCGCTGACAACCTCGCCGACGGAGTCAGCCAGCTCTCCGGCGGAATGGGGCAGGTCAGCGACGCTGTGTCCAGTGCCTCTGACGGTGCAAATAAGCTCAAGGACGCCACCTCACAAGTAGCAGGCGGCGCAATCGAACTGAACTCCGGTCTAGGAACTCTCGCCGGAGGCGCTAACAGCCTGGCAACAGGAACCGGCGACCTCGCATCCGGCGCAAACACCCTTGCCGACGGCACACAAAGCCTGAACGACGGCGCATCAGATGCAGAGCAAGGCTCAGCAGATTTGAGCTCCGGCTTGGGCGATCTCAACGGTGGCTCACACGATCTTGCCAGTGGTCTCGCCGAAGGCAAAGACCAGGTACCCACCTACACCAACAGCGAATCTGACCATCTCTCGGGCGTCGCATCCGATCCCGTCAAGGTTGAGTCCACCCGCCTGCACGAGGTACCCACCTACGGTCACGGCTTGGCACCCTACTTCATGGCACTATCGCTGTGGGTTGGCGCAATCGCGTTCTTCCTCATGTTCCCGGCGCTGACGTCAAGCCATGTACGCCACGACAAGCTAGCGCTCTTTGGCGCACTGCGCTCCTACATGCGCTCAGTGCTCATGGGTCTGGTGCAGGGTCTCGTGATGGTCGGCATTCTGGTTTCGGTAGTTGATGTGAAGGTGCACGATCTCGGCGGTCTCATGTTGTTCGTGCTACTCACCGCAGTGACCTACTACGCCATCAACCAGGCACTAGTTGCACTGCTAGGCCCTCCGGGACGCTTCTTAGCTCTCATCCTCACTGCAGTGCAGCTGGCCTCCGCAGGCGGTACTTATCCCATTGAAACCGCGCCCGGTTTCTTCCAAGCAATGCACCCGTGGCTACCTCTCACCTACGCGGTTGAGGCATTCCGCTCCTTCATTGCTGGCGGCGATATCGGCGTGGCTCACGGTATCACCGTAATGGTAGTGTGGTCGCTCATCGGTCTTGCTCTGCTGTGGCTGGCGGCATTTATTCGCCAGCGCAAAGAACGACGCGCGTGGTCTGGAAACGCCGATACCACTCGTAAGCTGGTGAAGGCTTAGCGGCCCAACAGGCCCGTTGCCAGCCTCGCTTTGTGTGGATTCGCGTTATAGACAACAGCGTAAATCCACAGAAAGTTGGTTCCTCCGCAAAAGTGCCCCTCACGCTTATAACGTGAGGGGCACTTTTATATAATCGCGAAGATGCTTACTTTTTGTTGGTGAAGATAACGCTCTCACGATCGTAATCAGGACTTACTTCCAAAGTAATGTTCTCGGGATCTGCAACCCCAAATACAGCGTCGTAAGAGACCTTGTCGCCGGGCAAAATCTTGCCTTCAGGGCCGCTTGAAATGTTCTGTTCAGAGTCGAACACCTTAGACATTTCTTTGCCACCGGAGTTACCCGAAAGATAAACCGAGGTGGGGTCGTAAGCTTCTTTGGTGCCGTTTTCAATGGTGATCGTGAACTTGCGGTGGTTTTGCACCGAGTCATCGCCGATGCTTGCTGAGGTGTCGCTAGGCGTAAAATCGGCGGGCTCTGAAATAGTAACTTTCAGGCCGTCGTTGTATTCAGCGGTCTTACCAAAAGCAAGGACGCCCTCGGGAACAGTGGGTTCTTCGGTCGCAGCTACGCTGGGTGAAGAGTACGAGGATTCGGATGCGTAAGGCGTTGACTCAACTTCTTCGTAAGAGGATGAGGTCGCGTCCGCTACTGCTCCTGCAACGACAAAGAAGAAAACGATACCCGCGATAATCGAACCGAGAACTGAGAGCGCAATGCCGATAATCGGGGTGACTTTTTCTTTGAATCTCTGGAAGAGACCCACGATGCCGGTGACAAAACCTGCGAACAACAGAATCCAGCCGAGGAACATGATAGCCGGAACGCATCCGAGAATCAGGCCGAGAGCTGACAGTGCGATAGAGACAATGCCGAGCACGTTCTTCTGCTTCTTTGCAGGAGCCTGAGTGCCGTTGTACTGATTGCCGTAGGGGTTCTGGTTACCGTACTGGCCGCCGGTGTTCTGCGCGCCATAGGCGGATGCGCCGTACTGGCCGGCGGTTGACTGACCGTTCGGCTGGCTGTTGTAAGAGCTGTAGGGGCTGGTGGATGCCTGGCTGCTGTAGGGGCTCTGGCCGGAGTAAGCGTCCTGCTGCTGGCCGTAAGCACCCTGAGATGATGAAAAACCCTGCTCGCTAGGTGCCGGGTTCTCGGTGGATGATGAGCCGAAGCCCTCTGCTGAATTCTGCGCTGAGTTCGCTGAGTAGCTTCCGCCGGTGGTGTGTTGCGTGTCGGAGTTTAGATCTGACGCGCTGTTATCGGGGGTGTCTGAAGAAAATGGGTTGTTCTGATTCTCGCTCATAGCTCACATTGTAGGGTGAAGCTGAAAGAAAACTGAAAGCTTTTTATAAAGTTTTCATTCTTTACGGGTTAATAAACCTCGCACATTTCACTTTCCGTGGATTTGCGTTGTAATTTCGGCGTTTTTACAGCGCAAATCCACGGAAAGTTACGACGGAGTGACGCGGCGGCGCCCTCATTTAATCCATACGCCCGCACGCGCGCGATACCCCAAGGTGAGCGCACGCATCCCCATGTAGCCAATGGCGTAGCTAATCCACAGCCACACAAAACCCGCCGCCGTCGCATCGCCCGAGAACACCAGGTAAACCGCAACCAGCATGGGCAGGTAAACCACCGCGTTCACTAAGGATGCGAGCGCCAAGTACCGTACGTCCTGTGCGCCGATGAGTACGCCGTCGAGAATGAAGACGTAGGACGCGAGTGGCTGCCCTACGGCGACCACCAGTAGGGCGCGCGCGAAGAGGTATTGCACGGCGGGGTCGGCAGTAAAGAGTGGGGCTGCGAAGAATCCAATGAGTGGGCATAGGAGCGCGGTCACCACGCCGAAGCCGAGTGCCCAGCGCACCAGTCGGTTTTTGAGATGGACTACGGCGTCGCGTTCTTCAAGGAGGGTGAGGTCGCGAGCGCCGAGTTCCTTGCCGAGTAGTGCTTGGGCGGCGATGGCCAGGGAGTCGAGGGCGAAGGCGAGGAAGTTGAAGAAGGTGAGCACGAGCTGGTAGGCGGCGAGGTTTTCTGCGCCCTGTGCGGTGGCGACGAAGACGGTGGCGAGCAGGGCAATGCGCATGGAGAGTGTGCGCAACATGAGCCAGGATCCTACTTTCAGCACGCCGAGCACACCGCTGCCGTGGAGCGCGAAGGGAACGCCGTGCGCGCGCATACCGCGAACCACCATTGCTCCGAGAACCAGAGCCATGAGCCATTGCACCACCGAGGTGCCCAGCGCTGAGCCTGCCACGCCCATGCCTACCGGGTACACGAGTACCCAGTTGAGTGCCGCATTCAGCACAGCACCGGCGGTTGCCACATAAAGCGGGGTTTTGGTGTCTTGCATTCCGCGCAGGACGCCTACAGCAGCGAGCACCGCGAGCATGGCGGGTAAACCGGGCATTGACCAGCGTAAATAGTCCACGCCAAAGCCGTGAACATCGCCTTGCCCGCCCAAAATTGTCACGATTGCAGGAGCGAATATCCACAAAATACCGCCCACGAGAACGCCCAGCAGCAAGGCGGTGAGTAGGCCGTCGCGTCCTGCCGTGTATGCCTGCTTGAGATTGCCCGCGCCGAAGGCACGAGCCACCGCAGGAGTGGTGGAGTAGCTCAAGAAAACGCTGAAGCCGATGACGGTTTGCACCACGGTTGAGCCCAGTGTCAACCCAGCAAGTTGCGGCGTGCCCAGGTGCCCGATAATTGCAGAGTCAGCCATGACAAACAGCGGCTCGGCGATAAGTGCGCCGAAAGCAGGGATTGCCAGGGCGAGAATCTGCCGGTTGAAGGACGCGGGTGTGCGGCTGGACGCGGTGCTACCTTCTTGCGCGGTGGGCTGGCTTTGCGGGGTCTTGGGTTTGATGCTCACGTCTCCACTCTAGTTTCAAGAGAGGCGGGTGTGCATTGTTGCGGTAGCGTTCGTAAGGAGCGTTACTTCTTCGCCCAGACAATCCCACCGAGCGCAAGATGCAAAAGACCCCGCGTCCTGATCTGATAAAGGACGCGGGGTCTTCACTATGTTCCGATGCGGTGTGGCTTTAGAGCTCTACTGTTCCGCTGGTGCCCGAAGGACGCTCGCCGGTGATCTTAGATTTGGCGATGGATGAGAGCATCGCCAGTTTGCCGCCGCGGCTGCCCCAGAACTGTGCGGATTCGCCGTTGAAACGAATCAGTCCGAGGTTGGGGTCACTCTTGCCACCGTCGAACCAGGCTTCAACGCTGTCGCTCCACAGCTCATCGATCTTTGAGCGGTCGTCTACAAACTCAACGGTGCCTGCAACGGACAGCCATGAGCCGGCCTCTGCGAAAGCGAGGTTAGCTGAGGGGTTCTGGCGAAGCTGCTGAGCCTGCTCGCCCTGCAAACCGATAAAGAACCAGACATCGGCGTCGTCGGTTACCTGTTGCGGAACCATAGGGTGCGATTCAAGCTTGCCGCTGGGGGATACCGAGGTCATCATAACAAAGCGCTCACCGCGCATGGTTTCTACAACGTCGTTCTGAGTCAGGTCTGACATGTTCTCTCCTTAGATAAAACGTATGCTTACTGTCCTACTGTACCGCGCGTCACTACATCGCGGCGCAAGACTCACCTTGTCAGAACGCAAAAGATTTAAAGGACGCGGGCGCGCACGTAATCGGTGCAGTCAATACCGGGAGCAAAAGGAAAGATGCGCTCCCCCACAATCTCAAACCCGTTTTTGGCGTAGAAAGCGTTAGCGCGCTCATTGTAAATGTTGGTACCCAAGAAAACGGACGCGAAACCCGCTTGCTGTGCATCGTCAACCACGCGGTCCATGAGCTCGTGGGCGACCCCGGTGCCACGCGCATCCGGGTGCACATAGAACTTGCTGAGGTAGGCAGAGTTCTTATCAACAGTATCAAGCAGCTCGGCAGGATCAGGCTGAGTATCAAGCAGGGTGTAGCCCAGCAGTTTTCCGTCTTCACCCTGCGCAAGGTTAATAATCATGCGCTCGGACTGATCCAAAAATTCCGCAAACACGGTCTCATTCAGCTTGTCATCGTTGAACTCCTCAATGGCATCCACCGGAATAAAGTGCGGGCAGGCATCCGGAAAAAGTTCGCGCGCCAGCTCGCTCACAGCAAGAGCGTCATCGGGTGTTGCGGAACGGTAGGTAATGTTCATTCAATCATCCTTCGATTCGCCGGGTAACGGGCAAGGCGCACAACACTAACAAAGAATGTGAGGGTATATCTAGTGGCTACCTCACACCGGCTGTCAGCATAATTTATGACTTTTCGTAGCCGCGAAGCTTATCGAGCTCGCGTCGTTCGCTCTTGGTAGGACGTCCGGTGCCGCGGTCGCGTCGCGGAACACCCGCGCTGAAGTACGAAGGACGCGGCTCCGACAGGTCCTCGTAGCAGGTGACCGCAACCGGTGCGCCCACGCGCTTAGAAATCATCTTTTCAACGCGCAGAACCTTCTCCCAGCCCGGGTAGCGCACGCGCACAATATCGCCGATTTTGAGTTTCTGCGAGGGTTTCACGTGCTCATCGTTCACACGCACGTGCCCGGCGTTGCACTCATCTGTTGCCAACCCGCGCGTCTTAAAAACGCGCACGGACCACAGCCACGCATCCACGCGCGCCGGCTTTTGGGGTTCAGTGCTTTGCTTGGTTGTTTCAGCCATACCTCAAGCCTAGTGGATGCGGCACAGTGCGGGCAGGCACATTATTGACCCGGCGCTTTCGGGCGAACCGGCTATAACCAACCGCCGGTTCAAGCGAAAAACGCCGGGTCAACGCTCGCATCAGCACCGCCCGCTGAGGATCAACTTTTCGCCGGTTACTTCGTGGAACTAGACTGAAAACATGACTGACCTACCCGCGCGCAGCATCCGTACACCCCTTCGACCGGCAGATTCTTGCTCTCTGCTCAACGCAGAACCCCTTGCTGGCACGGCGTCCACCGAGAAACTTTGGGTTGCGCTCGAGCACCCCGGCGGCTGGGGCAAAGACGTGCTCGATGGCAGTGTTTTTGGTGATGAACTTTCCGCCGCCCTGTCAGAAAAGATGAAGGATGCAGGCGCACGGTTTCTGCTCATCCGCAAGCCCGGACGCGAGGGGCAAATCGCCACGGATACGCCGCGGAAAGTCTTCATCGCGCAGGCTGAACTGAACCTCCTCTACGAAATGACGGTTGAAAAACCAGAGGACCTCTTGGAGCTTTCATTGAATCAGCCCGAGTTCATCCCCGGAATTATCGTCAAAAACAACCCCTTAGCTTTGGTTTGCGCACATTCTAAGCGTGATCGCTGCTGCGCCATTGTCGGACGCCCGATTGCCGGCGAGCTTGCCGCGGAGCATCCTGGCGATGCTTGGGAGTGTTCGCACACCGGCGGTCACCGCTTTGCGCCGGTCTCTATCATGCTCCCCTCGGGGTACACCTACGGCCGCCTAACGGCCGACAACGCGCGGGCCGCATTCGGCGCGATGCGTGAAGGTGAGGCTCCCGCCCTTGACGGGCTGCGCGGGCGCTCTATGTACGCGGCACCCGAGCAGGCTGCCGAGATTGCCGTTCGCGAGTTATTGGCAGAGGGCGGCGAGTTCCCACTGGTTTCACACCTCAATGTTTCACGTGAAACGCAAACCGCAACAGGTAGTTTTTCTGCAAACTTAGGCTCGCAGATCGATCAAAGTACACAGGATGCGACGCTCACCTATTCCCGCGTCACCCACCTCGACGGTCGTCGCTGGCTGGTGAGCACCCGCGTCCAGAAGTTGCCAGAGGTCTACGCATCGTGCGGCAAAGCACCCAAGGCAGGCAAGAGCGTGGAAGTCCTCGAAGTGCGTCCCATATAATCCCGCACCCGCAAGGCCCAGGCACAACGCCCCCGAACACCCGCGTCCACGCCCCGGCCCTAGCGCCCGCCGCATCCCGGCGTCCATACCCTCCCCCAGCTCCGGCGTCCAAAGTGACCACGAAACCATCATAATCAGCGCATTTAAGGGAGTATTTTGACGTTTACGTGGTTACAGTGATGTTTTTGTGGTCACCTTAAACAAAAAACTCGACCACCCCGGGCGGGATGGTCGAGCATGAGAAATCCTAAAAGCTAAATGCTTTAGCGCAGAACAGTGATATTTGCTGCCTGCATGCCACGATCGCCCTTTTCAGCGTCGTAAGCTACGGAGTCGCCCTCTTCGAGTGAGCGGAAACCGCCTGAGTTAATCGCGGAGAAATGCGCGAACAAATCTTCTGAGCCGTCATCGGGCTGGATAAATCCGTAGCCTTTTTCGGAGTTAAACCATTTTACGGTGCCAGTAGCCATATGTATTTCTTCCTTTTGGAAAAGTGCGCTCAAACCTCAAACGCGAAAGGTGTGCCCTATCTTTTTCCAAGAAGATGAAACGCAAAACAAAAAACAAAAAGCTTCAAAGACTTACTACACCAACCAGTGGGCACACTCTCAGCCTACGCTATTTTTGAGGATTCTTTGCATTAAGAGGGATATGTCTCCTCCACCGTACCCGCGAGGGGTCACTTATCGTTCGAAAACCCGCTGATTTTGAACGATAAGTGACCCCTCTCGCGGAAGTTTTTAGCTCTCTGCCCAGGCAAAATCCGCCTACCAGGTGCGAGCCTGGTTGCGCGCCAGCAACCAGTTTCCGCCCTGTTGCACAAAATCAATGGTGAAAGCAAGATGCCAGTTGTTGCGGGAGCCATAGACGGTAGCATCGGTGATGATGCGACTGCTCAGCTGAGCTGAATTCCCCGATACGGTAAGGGTAGGTTCAGTCTGCTCACGTGCGCCGTGATAAATGAATTGCCCCTGCCCCATCTCTCGAAGCCACTCTTCACCGGGCTGTTCGTACCCGGTAATATGCACCAGCACAAAATCGTCGGTAATAAACTCAGCGATTTTTTCAGTGCCCCCGGCAACCATCGCATCAAGGTATTCGCGGTAAACATGCAGAATCTCGTTTTTGTCGTTCATACCTTTCTCTTAACAGGTTGTCTTATTTTTCAGGCTTCAGGTCGCCGTAGAACCAAGACGCGGTAACTCCGCCATCCACCAAGAAGTCACTGCCGGAGATGTATCCTCCGTAGCGGCCGCAGATAAAGGCCGCTAGTTCGCCAATCTCATCGGGTGTTCCGCCGCGTCCTACTGGCGATAATTCGAGCATGCGACGATAGCATTCACCACGAGGACCGGTAAGCTCATCGCGAGCAAGCGGCGTGTAAACGATGCCCGGACTAATGGCGTTCAAACGAGCGCCGCGCTTGCCCCACTGTGGTGATTCGCCTTTGACGCGCAGACCGTTACCGCGCTTGGATACTTGGTAGGCATGGAGGGTGTCGTTGACGCTGGTGACGAAGTCGAGTTCTAACAGTTGTTCTGCGGGGGTAGTTGCTAAAAGAGCGTCTTGTTCCACGCTCAAGGCTGGCATGCGATACCCGGACTGCGATGAAATAACGATGCCGTTACCACCTTCAGCAATAATGCTGCCAAAGATTTCTAGGACGACAGCGGTGCCGTAGAGATCAACACGCAAGATGGTGTTAACCGGCGCCTGAGAAGGGGAGACTCCCGCTGCCTAAATGACGTTTGTGACGGCTCCGAGTGAGCTGGCGAGGTCAGCGAGTTCTTGAATGGATGCACGTTGCGCAAGGTCTACGGTGGTAGCTTGCGCATCGAAGCCAGCGTTGAGCAGGGTTTCTACCACGCGTTGCGCGTTATCGCGGTTGAGGTCTGCGACGATGACGGTGTGCCCTGTAGCTATGCGGCGGATAATTGCCTCGCCAATAGAACCTGCACCGATAAGAACTGAAACGTTTTTCATGGCAGCTCCTTGAAATATGCTTTTTTCTTATTCAACTCTTATTTTTACGGCAGAGGTGGATGTTACGAATATTTTTGTTGATGGGGTGACTCTGGAAAGACGCTCTAGTCGCGCAGATAAGCTGTGGAGACCCCTCGCGGAAACAAGAATCTACCGCCCTCACCAGGCATAATAAAAGGGCACACATCTTTCACTTTTGAGGAATCTGAAGGAACCTTTCATGAAGCGCTCTTTTGCTTTCATTCTGGGCCTGAGCCTTGCCACCGGCTCGCTCGCACCCGGTTACGCCGCTGACGGTGACACTCGCATCGGCAATCTCACCGTTCTCGCCACCACGGATGTCCACAGCCACGCCGTTGACTACGACTACTTCACCGGCCAAACTTTCGGCGCGAAAGATTCGGCTAAGGCGCTGGGCATGGACCACCTTTCAACCGCTATCAAACAGTTGCGTACCGAACGCGGCGCCGAGTCAACCCTGCTTCTTGATAACGGCGACGCCAACCAGGGCACTCCCCTGGCGAGCTACTACCAGCAGCACCGCATCGCTGAGACCACCGACCCCATGGCGTCCGTCTTCAACATGCTAGGTTACGACGCGGGTGTGGTCGGCAACCACGAATTCAACTACGGACTCGAGGCATCGGCGCAGTACGTTGACGATCTCAATATGCCGTTGCTCGGCGCAAACGTTATCGACGTCAAGACCGGTCAACCCGCCTACAAGCCCTACGAAATGTTCACCAAAACCGTGAACGGTGAAGAGGTCAAGGTCGGCGTTATTGGCGTTGTCACCCCGGGCGTGAGTACCTGGGACAAGGCAACCGTCAGCGGCAACCTCGAGTTTAAGGACGCCGCAGCCACCGCCGCGCAGTGGGCACCGAAGGTGAAGGCTGAGGGCGCGGACGTCGTCATCGTACTGGCGCACACCGGCTTAGACGCCGACGGTTACGTTTACAACCAGGCGGATCTCACCGAAAACGTTGCAAAATCTGTTGCTGAGCAGTCCACCGACGTTGACGTTGTGGTGGGTGGGCACTCGCACCGTACCGACAAGGTACAGGAGTACTTCACCAATATGAACGGCGAGCGCGTACTGTTTACGCAACCCGGTTACTGGGCGCGTTTTCTCTCTGATATTCAGATCCCGCTGGTGAAAGAGGCTGACGGCGATATTGAGGTGCTGTGGTCTGATGACGCACAACCCACCGCTACCGCTGTGAACGCCCCTGATTTTGCGCAGGATCCCGCGGTTCTTGCGGCAATTGAACCCTATCACTCACAGACTCAGCAGTGGGTGCAGACTGTGGTGGCACAGTCCACCGAACAGATGCCAGCGGCCACCAGCGCGTGGGAAGACACCGCGATTGTCGACTTTATTAACCGCGTCCAAACCGATGAACTTACCCGCGCGTTGAAGGGCACCCAGTACGAGGGCCTGCCGGTGCTGGCTGAAGCATCTCCGTTCTCACGCACCGCCGTGTTCAATCAGGGCGACGTGACTATTGCCGACATGGCTGGTCTCTACATCTATGACAACACCCTCTACGGTGTTGAGATGACCGGCGCGCAGATTAAGGACTACCTGGAGTACTCCGCCCGCTACTACAAGCAGCAGGAGCCCGGCGCTGAGATTGCGGACTGGTCAACCGTGACCAACGAGATTTATCCCGGCGACACCCGCGGTATTCCCGATTATTCCTACGATATTCTCTCGGGCGTCAACTATCACATCAACATTTCAAAGCCCGTTGGGCAGCGCATTGAAAACCTCACTCTTGCCGACGGTACCGAACTGGCAGACGATGCGCGCGTGGTTCTCGCCGTGAACAACTACCGCTGGTCGGGCGGCTCGGGTTACCCGCACGTGACGAACGCACCCATTGTTTATGAGGAGCAGAAGGCTGTTCGTGACCTCATGATTGACTGGGCGATCGAGCACAAGACCATTGATCCGGCTGACTTCTTTGAGCAGAGCTGGACTGTTGGCACCAGCGCGGCTGTACAGGAACCCGTTCCGAGCGAGCCGGCACCGAGCGAACCTATGCCCGCTCCTAGCGAGGTTGACCCCAGCCAGCCTGCACCCGCTCCGTCTGAGGTAGCACCCGGTGAGGATTCTTCGGTTGTAACGCCTGTTCCAGCATCGGCAGAAAGCAAAGACCCTTCGGTTTCTGTGGGTGACGCGGATTCCGCTGCAGGTCAGCCCCAGCCTGTCACTGTGAACCAGGATGACTCCGCCACTGTGGCACGTGAGGACGCGAGTTCCTCCGCTATCTCGCGTGGCGCGTTGGCGCATACCGGCGCGCACGTGGCTGGCGTCCTTATCGCGTCCGCCCTGTTGCTCCTGACCGGTGGCGCAGCATTGATGGTGAGCCGCCGCAAGAAGGCCTAGCTTTTTCTTCTACACCGCCGAGGGGTCACTTACCCTTCAAAAACCCGCTGTTTTTAAAGGGTGAGTGACCCCTTGCGTGTATTCTAGGCGGCGAACGGGTCGTTCTCTGAATCCCGCGAGACATTAAGCTCGATGCGTCGCGTGATGGCGTCCGCAACGTCCTGCCCTTGTTCATGGGCGATAAGAGCCGCCGTCATATCCATACCCGCGGCAACACCGGAGGACGTCCACCGATTTCTGTCGTGCACCCAGCGAGCGCAAGATTTCCATTCGACGTTTTCCCCAAATGACGATGCCCACGCGAAAGCCCGTTTGTTGCTGGTGGTAGCGTAACCTTCAAGAGCACCGGCAGCTGCTAACAAAGCGGAACCTGTACAGACAGAGAGAACGAGTTGGGCCCTGTCAGCAACACCTTTGAGCCAGGCCAAGAACTCCTGATTTTCCGCGAGAGGACGCGTACCTGCGCCGCCGGGGATGAGGATGATGTCGCAATCCTTGGCAAGGTCTGCGTAGCTTTTCTCGGCAATCACCTGCACGCCTTGAGAACTGGCAACAGCACCGCTTTTGGGGGATGCGAACTCTACGGTGTACGCGGCCACCAGGTTGAGGAGTTCAACTGGGCCGAAGACGTCCAGCAGTTCAAAGCCGTCAAAGAGAATCACTGAGATCCGGCGGGTGCCCGCGGGGCTGGTGGGAGTTGTCATTCTTCTAGTCTATGCCCGGCGCCGAGCCTGCACTTTAACCCGGATTTTCGCCCAAAAACAGGGTTAAAGTGCAGTCTCGGCGAGATTTTTAACTTTTTTAAAAAAGTTTTTTGTTTTTGCGTCATGAAATCGGTGAAACCTGCTCTTTAAGGGTGACGGCGTAAAAACCGCCACCGTTGAAACTGAAGTTTTCTTTAGGGAAACGCTGGTAGATAGTTGTCGAGAGTCCTCTTCCTGGGAGCTCTGGGCTAGATAGACCAACGGGGTGTTCTCTTTCGTGCTGAAAAGGGAACATCAGAAATTTTAGTGAGACGGTGTGCTTGCACGGTGCTGGGGAGTTCCGGGCAAGTGATGCGGTGTGGCTGCGCGAAGTTGGGGAACTTCAGCTCAGCCTGGCGTCGTCCGAAACCCGTAGATCCTGGGGAGGGTTTGCTGGTTTCGTTCTCACAACACACTGTGTGAGCCTAAAACTTAATATGGGTGCCGATGCGCTTGGGGAAGTTCATCTGCACCGCACATGTGCCCGCGCCTTGGGGAAGGTGCGGGCACATTTTTGTCGCATCTGCCCCTTGCCACCTACCTTTCAGGACAGGCGATAAACAACCTCTGATGTGGGAAAATACTCTCTCAACATTGAAAAATGCCCGTGACCTGCCTGCCGCGTCTGCCTTAGTATGGTGAACTTCAGAAATGAGCTTTCCCCGTCATTTCTGATGACATCAGTTAATCCCTTGATAAGAAGCTCCCCATGACTACTCCCCTCACCGCTACGCCGGTGGATCGTCGTAAATTTTTTGCTGTTGCAACTGCAGCGGGCGCTGTTGATCAGCGACGCGGCAACCGCAATGATGAAGGCGGTTTTGTCGAGGCTCTCAAGCGCTGGTTCAACTAAATCTTCACAGTCACCGCAGCAATCGGGAAGTTTTGACAGCCTCTTAGCGTTGTGCGTACTGAACACATGTGAAAGGTAGATGATGGCACGTAAAGATACCGTGGGCACCACCCCGCTCGAAGTTTTCATTTGGGGCGAAGGCGAGAATGAGCAGGACCCTCAAGACGAGTTGCGCACCGAGTTTTTGGAACAAGCGCAGGCATTGTTAGATGAGGGCGCCGATATTGCCGTGTATTCAACGGATTCTTACCCGAGTGCTTTTGAGCAGTGCGTACCGGTTGCCGAGATGATTGAGGTGTCAGGACGCGACTGCCTGCCCCTGATGCTGGTGGATGGTGTGGTGAAGGTTTCGTTCATGTACCCCACCGCTGAGCAGATGCGTCGCTTCTCTCACGCTAACGAAGTTAAGCCGAAGAAGGTTTCTGCCGCGGCGGCTGCGTGCGGTACCGGTGGTGCGGACGAGGTCAGCACCGCACCTGCCCTAGAACCGGCTGGTTTCGCGGCAACCCTGGCAGGTGTTACCGAAAAACCCGCTGGCGGCCCAGAGATTGGCAACCGCATCAATTTGATGGGCGGCGATTTTGGCGACGGCATTCCGACCGAAGGGTCGGTCGCTATCAAGTCAGTAACTTCAATTACTCAGGCAATGATGCAGCCGGCGTCCTCAAACGGCGGAGGTTGCGGATGCGGCAACTGCGGCTGTTCCTAACCCGCTGCAGACCGGTATTTCGTGCAAATGGGCGGCAGATACATGAACAAAACATTAAAAAGGTAGCTGCCATTCATCACTTTTGCGTTGAGGCCAGGGAGACTTAACAGTAAACTATAAAAATTCTTAGTGGAAGGTTAGGTAACATCCGTGGTCAATGTGCCCCCACCACCAAGAGAGTCCGATACCTCTGCCCAACCAGGGTATTGGTACGAATCTCTCTCCGACCATCATGTTGAGGTTCTCAATCTCTTGCGAGATTATCGAGAGGCCGAACGCAAGATGAGATCTCATACTCGAGACGATATGCGAATGAATGAGACAGAATTGCTGGCTCTGCGTTATCTTCTCAAACAAACAAATCTGAATACGCCGGTTCTACAGCGTGATATCGCTCGGGAATTAGGGATTACGGGAGCTTCTGCTAGTGCTCTTGCCCAGCGATTAGAGCGAGACGGTTATATCGAGAGAAATCCTCACCCTAAAGATGGTCGAGCAACGGTCTTGGTTCCAACGGTGAAGACTAATGAGGAAGTCCGAAGCACGTTGAACGAGATGCACCAGCAGATGTTCGATGTGGTAAGACAGCTTGATGACCGTGAGGTCTTAGCGGTCAAGAAATTTTTGATTGCGATGATCGAAACGGTGAAAAACCACTAGTCAAGTTCACATAGTTCGAAAAAATGAATACTTGCCTTGAAAAATAAATTTTTTCTCTTTTTTTATTCTCAAATTGTTAGTTAGGATAACTATCAGTATGAAATGAGGGGAAAGAATGCAGGGCAACCAAAACCATCAGGCAATGATCGTCAGAGCAGACAGCTCAGAAACGCTCCACCCTTCAGTACACCCCAAACTAGCTGGAGCGTTGAGAATCGTGCTCATTGTTGCCGCCCTACTGGCAACAGCCGGCAGTTTCAGAGGCGAAGACATCGCGGGTCTTCCTCTCTTTGCAAGCGCCGTGGCACTGACCTTTGGCATTCAATGGATCGCTTACATCCCCGCCTACCTCGCACAAACCGAGAAGTTCTACGACCTTCTCGGCGGCATGGGATTTATCATCGGCACCCTTTTCATCTTCTTCGCAACCGAGCACAAGGACGCGCGCACCTGGGTACTCGCATCCTTAATAACCCTGTGGGCACTACGCCTAGCGGGCTTTCTCTTTTGGCGCGTTCACCGCTTTGGCGGCGATGACCGATTTGACGACATCAAGCCCAACAAGCTGCGCTTTTTGCTCACGTGAACCTTGCAGGCCCTATGGATTTCAGCAACTTCTTTGGCGGCATGGATTGCCATGTCATCGACGCATCGCCATGAATTTGGTGTTCTCAGTTGGGTAGGGCTAGTTCTTTGGGCACTCGGTATGACCTGTGAAGTCACCGCAGATATCCAAAAGGCTATCTTTAAATCCAACCCCGCCAACCGCGGAAAGTTCATCTCAACGGGGTTGTGGGCGCACTCGCGTCACCCCAACTATTTTGGTGAAATACTCCTCTGGCTAGGTATTTTCTTAATATCAGCGCCGGCGCTTACCGGATGGCAGTGGGCAGGAATCATCTCGCCACTCATGGTGATTCTCCTCCTCACACGCGTCAGCGGCATACCCCTGCTCGAGAAAAAGCCGACCAAAAATGGGGCAACACCCCCGACTACCGCGATTACAAAAACAACACACCCGTACTCATCCCCCGACTGCGCGCAAGGTAAAACTGTGCAAGAAATTTCAAGCCCCCTGCTGGTAGACCCCAGCACCACACACCAGAACACAACAGACGTCCTCGAACACAGGCTCCAGCAATCCCCCCGCCACATCGCCTTTGAGACCCCTGTGCGCGACGCATCCGGCACCATCACCCGCTGGAAACCCATCACCACCGAAGCCTTTGCCCGCGACGTCAAAGCCTTCGCCAAAGGACTCATCGGCAAAAACGTACAACCCGGCGACCGCGTGGCAATCTTTGCCCCCACCCGCTACGAATGGGCAGTAGCAGACCTTGCCATCATGTACGCTGGCGGCGTCGTCGTACCCGTCTACGAAACAAGCTCACCCGCACAAATCACCGCAATCTTGCGGGATGCCAAAGTGCGCGTAGTCTTCACCGAAACCAGTCAACAGCGCCAACACTTTGAAAAAGCCTACGCCCAGCACAACATCAGCAACAAGGTATTCTGCCTCGAAGACGAATGGTGCATCAACACGCTGGTGGACGCCGGCGCCCACATCAGCGACGAAACCCTTGAAGAACGACGAACCCGCGCCGCCCTCGACGACGTAGCAACAATTGTCTACACCTCCGGCACCACATCGGACCCCAAAGGCGCCAAAATTACCCATCGCAACCTTGTAGGACAGGTACTCAACATAGCAGCCGCCTACAGCGAAGTAGTGCACGAACAGGGCTCCACCGTCATCTTCCTACCCCTCGCTCACGTGCTCGCACGCGGCCTGCAATTCGCCTGCCTCGCCGGCGGCATGCGCGTCTCACACCTCTCAGACCCCAAAGAACTCATCGGCCAGCTGCCCACCATCCAGCCAAGCTTCCTGGTGCTGGTACCCCGCGTCCTCGAAAAAATTCAAGAAACATCGCGGCACAAGCCGAAAATAAGAGGCTCGCATCCGCATGGCAAAAAGCGCGTGCCGTCGCCATCCAACGAGGCACATATCTCGAAGACAAAGTTGCACCCGCGCACATTCCCACGCGTCACCGGGCACAACACGCCTTCTTCAACAAGCTGTTCTACTCGCGCGTGCGCAAGCTGCTCGGCGGCAACATGGAATAGACGCTAGCCGGCGGCGCACCACTCAACCGCGACCTCTCACTACTCTTTAGAGGCATGGGCATACCCGTCATTGAAGGTTACGGACTCACCGAAACCACAGCCCCCATCGCGGGCAACCTGCCGCACAGCATCCGCTCAGGAACCGTAGGCGCCCCACTGCCCGGGGTAACCATCCGCGTGGCCGACTCCGGCGAAATCCTAGTACAAGGAATCGGCGTCTTCAGCGGCTACACCAGCGCACCCGCCACCGCAGATGCCTTCGACGGCGACTTCTTCAAAACCGGCGACACCGGATCTATCAACGACGGCTTTCTAACACTCAACGGCAGAGTCAAAGACGACATCCTCACCTCTGGCGGCAAGTCAATCTCGCCCTACACCTGGGAAAACGAAGTCACCCGCAACCCACTAGTAGCACACGCCGTAGTGGTCGGCGAAGGACGCAACTACCTCACCGCGCTCATCGTGCCTAATGAGGAGGAACTCGCATCCTCAACACTCAGTAACAACGAGGTCTACGCAAGCATCGAAAAAAGTGTGCGCGACGCCAACGCCCTCGTGACACGCAATGAACAGGTCAAAAAATTCGCGGTGGCGCGCTGATCTGTCCGACCCCACGCTGGTAACCCCCACGCAAAAACTCAAGCGCGCGATTTTTACGCAGCGTTGGGCGCGGGAAATAGAGCAACTTTACGTGTAAGAGGTTCTTCCTCTTGCGCCGAGATCCTGATTCATCGATGAAATCCTGTTTTAAATCAGGATCTCGGCGGTCATGGTACGGGAAAACTACGCAGCCTTAACCGGCACCCACACCTGCATCTGATAGTCGTCGGAGGTCGGATCGCCCGGCGCGTACGCCTCAAACACAGGGCCGTTGGGAACAAAACCAGAAGTCGGCAGGTACTGCCCCATCAGCTGGTCAACACCGGCCATGATGCTCATCGGAATCGCACCCTGAACATTAGTCACCGCAAACTCACCGGCAGGAATAACAATCGCGTTCAGCCCGAGTTGCGCGGCGACGTCCTTGTTCTCCACCAGAATGCCCGCCATGTAATCGAACTGGTTATTCTGGTTCATGCCCAGAATTAGACCAAACATGTGCACATTCTCTAGCGGGACGCCGCGCTGCGCCGCGTGCTTGGTCAGCTTGTCCCACAGTGCGCCCATACCAGCGTTCGGGCCCTGCGTAACGAGCTCGCGAAAGCCAGCCAGCACAAACTCATCCTTGTGTTCAACGTGTGCGCCAATCATGGGCGTCCTTTCGGTAGAAAACTTTTTACTGGCTTTAAGTCTAGTGGACGCGGACGCGCCCCTCCCCCCTTGCGCCGAGATCCTGATTCATCGACGAGATCCTGTTTTAAATCAGGATTTCGTCGATGAATCAGGATCTCGGCGGGTAAAAACTATGCGGACGCGGCCTTCAGGTATTCCAGCGCGATGGGTGCGCCGGTGATTGAACCGAAGTCACCGTCCTCAACGACGAGCGCCATCGCAATATCCTGGTGCACAGCGATTACCCATGAGTGGGTCTTCGGCGGATTGTCGTTACCGTATTCTGCAGTGCCGGTTTTGCCGTAGGCAACATTCGGGCTCAGCTCCTGCAGTGGCTTCAAACCGCCGTCCTCAACGACGCCGCGCATGAGCTTTTGCAGTTGCTTAGCCTCATCGGCGGTGACGGAATCACCGGCGGGCTTTGCCTCCTCAAGGCCCGCATCCTTGACCAGCACCGGCTTGACGATCTCGCCCTTTGCCGCGGATGCAGCCACCACCGCCATTGCCAGCGGAGATACTAAAACATCGCCCTGCCCAATCAGGGACGCGGCGTGCGTAACCTCAGAATCGGTGGCAGGTACAGTACCCATGAAAGCATCGATGCCCAGGTCAATGCTCATTTCAACACCGAGGGACTTGGCAGCATTTTGCAGATCCTCCTGCGAAACAGTGTCACGCTCATTGATGAAGGCGGTGTTGCAGGACTGCGCCACGGCAACAGATAGGGGCTGCTCACCGAGGGCGTCCGCCGGGTAGGTGGATGCGTTTTTGAAGGTCTGCCCATCCACCGTCACGGATTCGCTGCAGTTCACGGTTGATTCGGGGGTGAAGTTTTTGCGGAGCAACGCCAGCGAGGTGGGCACCTTGAAGGTGGAACCGGGGGCGTACTGCGCAAGAAGCGCGGTGGAGAACCCCTCGGATGCTTCACCGTTAGCGGCGGTGATGATTTCACCGGTCGAAACGCGCAGGGCAACGATGGCGCTGGGTGAGGTCTGACTGGCAAGAAGGTCAACCGCTTTTTGCTGAAGGTCAGCGTCCAGGGTGATTGTCATGGGCTTACCGTCGACAGCCTTAACCTCCTGCGGGGTTGAAAGTTTATACCCGGGACTGCCATCGGTTTCAAGGTTCACAATGTTCACCGCGTAACCGTACGTGCCACCCAGCTGATCTTGAAAGCGCCCCTGCAGGCCGCCGCGTCCTACCTGCTGACCGGCAGAAATTGTGCCGTCGGAGTTTTTGACGTCTTCTTCGCTGGCATCGCCCACGCTACCGAGAATGTCGGGAGCGAAACCTGCGGACGGGGCAAGCGGCAGGGAATCTTCAGCGGTATGCACACCGTCAATAGCATCAAGTTTCGCCCGATCAAGTTCTTTAAAGGCTTCTTCGCGCAGCACGATTGCCTCAACGAACTGCTGGTCGCCTGCATTTTTCACGGTATTTTCGTAGGCGTCAGCATCGACGTCTACAAGTTCTGCGAGCGCTCGAGCCGATTTACTCTGTTGCTCTTCATCGCTCAGCTGAGTCTTGTCGAGACCCACGCGTACTACGGGGCGCAGGGCGACGATTTTCGAGTCGTGAGCACCGAGAATTTCGCCGCGCGTCGGCGCATCGGTGACGAGCTGAAGACCGCTGGTATGCGTGAGGTCGCTGTGCACGAGGGTTTGCTCCCAGACAGTTTGCCAGGCGTCCTCGATCTTGTTCAGCGTGGCTGTGGTGTCGTACTCCCACTTTTGTTGCGAGCTGTCGACCGTCCACGCCCAGTGCAGGGGTACGGTGCGCGCGTCCTTGTTATCGCCCTTGGCAACATCACCGGCTGTCACTTCTACGGACGCACCCGCCATATTCCGCACGATGTTCTGCAAAGATGCTTGCGCGTCGGAAGCCAGGGTATCGACGAATCTCTGTCCGTTCACGTCCAGGTTGGTGAGGGCGGATGCGAGGCCCTGCGCCGCGTCCTTGGCACCGGAGTTGGAGCCGCAGGCTGACAGCGGCAAAAGAGCGGAGATGCCGGCACCCAGCATAAGGGTGCGGCGGGTAAAGACAGGGTTCATGGGGGGCTACTTTCGCGGTTCAGAACTGTGGAGCAGGACATGCTCCCGATTACATTTAGGTTACCTTACCTCAGGGCCAATACGCGTTAAAGCAAACCGCCGAGATCCTGATTAATCGACGAGTTCCTGATTTAAAACAGGATTTCGTCGATTAATCAGGATCTCGGCGGGGAAAGAATTAGGACGCATCAGAGGGAACCCGTTCTAGGGAAAGAAAAGCCACCCCATCCTTGCTCAATGTCAACCGTAAAGGACGCGAAGATGCGCGTTGCAACAACCCAGCGCTCTCAAGCTCATCGATGTACTTTCGCGCTGTATTCTTTGACTTCGCGAGCACTCCTGCCAGAGTATCCCAATCAAGCCCCACAGAACCACCAAACAAAAATGCTTGCCCAAAAACAAAGAGAGAATCTATTGCACCTTTAGACAGGTCCTCTGCCTCATCCATAAGAGTATTCACCCGCTGACTGAGAACCTCCATGAGCTCTTTTTTAGCGTTGAAGTCCTGAATCAAATGCAACTGTGCGTCTCTCAACAACTCCAGCATCACCTGAGCAAAAAGCGTCGCATCCCCACGGTTAAGATCATTCTCAACCTCCACGAAAGCCTTATAATATTTATCTTTTTGAGTATTAATGATGTGAGATAGTGTCAACACCGTATAGGAAGAAAAAACTGCTTGTAGCTGCACGCTGAGCAGGAACCTTCCAAAGCGACCGTTACCGTCGTAGAAGGGGTGCGTTGCCTCAAACATAAAATGAGAAACTAACCTTGACACAATGAACGGCACGTCATCAGCCGATAAATGATCAAACATCGCCTTAAGCTGGCCATCGATTTTCTCTTCATCTTTAGCACCAGCGTGAATGTTTTTGCCCGCCCCATCACGAACCCACACTGGTCCAGCCCTAAACAGCTTTCCGTCAGGAACATCATCAGGCTCTATCTCATCACCTAGAAGCTGATTATAAATATAACGTACCTGTTGGGCACTCTCAGGAGCTTCTATAGCCCCCTTCGATAGCTCAAGATAAAGCCGGGCAATTTCTCTGAATCGCTTATTTTCGGACGGTTCTGCCTGTAGAGCCTCCACAATTTCTCGGCGAGTGGAGCGAACCCCTTCGATTTCGTTGGTAGCACTAATTTCTTGAGTAATGAGGTCAAAAAGATAGCTACGCTGTGCAGCCACAGGAATATCGAAAGCCAGTAATTCTAGAGCACGCTCGTTTAAAAGCACCTGCTCTTGGATGTTTAACAGTTGCGGCGTCGCTACATAAAACAAGCGGTAGTCCCCCACCGTAAAGCTAGTTTCAAACCCGACCTCTCGACGTCGTCGTTCCTCAGCCTCGGCGACCTGAGCATCAAATTGATGAAAAACTGCTTTAAGGGTCTTATATTTCCTCATATTGCTACCCCTATCTACCAAAAACCGACTGTTTTGTGGGTTAAGAGCTCATTCTACGCACTCTTTCTCACAAAAATACCCATTTTTGTGTTTTAACTACCCTGCCCACCAAATGGCGATGCGCCTTAAAGCAAACTGCCGAGATCCTGATTAATCGACGAGTTCCTGTTTTAAATCAGGATTTCGTCGATTAATCAGGATCTCGGCGGGTAAAAAGCTAAAGCTTTAGCTCGTGACAGCCTCACGCAGTGTACGCACGGTCACCGACAGTACTGCCAGGCGCGGGGGCTGCCCATCGCCGAGGGCCTCCATCTTCTGCACCTGCTCGTACATGGCATCCACGCGGCCGGTGCGTACGGGGTTCTTGGCCACCCAAGCATCCAACAGGTCGCGAGCCTCTTCGGGGGTGTCCATGGACGCGTCCAGCCCCTGCTCGCGAACCACCTTGAGCGCGAGCGCAGCCGCAATCTCGTAGAGGTCGTCGCGCAGTGCCGAACGCGCCAGGGTTTCCCAGCGGTCGGTGCGTGGCAGACGCGAGGTGATGGTGAGTAGCGCGTCGATGCGGAAGCGGTCGTAGACCGCGAAGTAGAGGTGCGCCACCTGGTCGGCGTTGAGTCCGTGCACCTCTGAGATGCGCAGGACGTCCATGAGCGCGAAGGATTCGAAAGAGCGAATCCAGATAACCAGCAACTCCTCGGGCAGGCCCCACTCTTCTGCACGGTCGCGCAGGGCGCGCACGCGGGTGCGGGTGTCTTCTGAGAGGTACTGCGGCAGGTTGGCGCGCAAAGACTTGATGGGCGCAAAGCGCTCAATCATGCCTTCGATGGGTTTACCCACCACGACGGAACGCTCAGAAATGAACCAGCGCACCAGGCGGTCAAGCACGCGCTGCCAGTCACGGATAACTGGCTGCCATGCATCCAGCGGGGTAGACGCGGGAAGGTCGCGGTGCAGCTGCGCTTCGAGCGAGATATCGAATGTTTCACGTGAAACAATGAACGCGCGGGCGATGGCATCCACCGACGCCCCGGTTTCTTCAATGACGCGGAAGACATGGGTGATACCGCCCAGGTTCACGATTTCGTTTGCGACCTGAGTGCAGATGATTTCACGGCGCAACGGGTGGGTTTCAAGGGCGTCACCAAAACGCTCAACCAGTGCCGGCGGGAAGTACTCGCGGAGCACTCCGCCGAGCCAGGGGTCATCGGCAAAGGTGGTCTTCTCAAGCTCGTGCGTGAGGTGGATCTTCACGTACGCCGCCAGCACGGACAGCTCGGGGCTGGTGAGCGTGACGCCGGTGGACGCGTAGCGGTCGCGGATTGCCTCGTCGCCGGGAATGAACTCAACGTCGCGGTTGAGGCCAGCGTTTTCTTCGAGGTCGTGGATGAGGCGAATGTAGGCCTCAACACCGGGCACTACACCCAGGCGCTCAGCCTGCAACAGCACGTTCTGCTCAACGTTGGTGCGTAGCACCTGAACACCGACGTCCTCGCGATGCGATTCGATGAAGGACGCGCGTTCGTCGGCAGACAGGCGTCCGGCAGCTACCAGGCGGTCTACGAGGATCTTGATGTTAACTTCACGGTCAGAAGTTTCCACACCTGCGGAATTATCGATAGCGTCGGTGTTAATCAGCACGCCAGCTTCAGCGGCTTCAATGCGGCCCAGCTGAGTGAAACCGAGGTTGCCACCCTCGCCCACAATCTTGGCGCGGATTTCGCCGCCATTAATGCGCAGGCCATCGTTTGCCTTATCGCCTACCTCAGCGTTGGTTTCTACCGCAGCCTTCACATAGGTGCCCACGCCGCCGTTGTAGACAAGGTCAACAGGTGCGCGCAGAATCGCCGAAATCAGCTCGGCTGGAGCCAGACGGGTAACACCCTCATCAATACCGAGTGCCTCACGAGCCTCGGGGGTGATGTCAATGAACTTAGCACCGCGGGAGTAGACGCCACCGCCAGTTGAAATCAGCTCACGGTTGTAGTCCTGCCACGATGAACGCGGGGTCTCATACAGGCGCACGCGCTCGTCGAAGGAGGTAGACGCATCCGGGTTGGGGTCGATGAAAATATCGCGGTGATCAAAGGCGGCAACCAGTCGGGTGGTGCGCGAGCGCATCATGCCGTTACCGAAGACGTCGCCGCTCATATCGCCAATTCCTACTGTGGTGAATTCTTCGCTCTGGCAGTCAATTCCCAACTCGGAGAAATGGCGCTTGATGGACTCCCAAGCGCCACGGGCGGTAATACCCATTGCCTTATGGTCATAGCCCACCGAGCCGCCAGATGCGAAAGCATCACCCAGCCAGAAGCCATATTCCTCACTAATGGAATTAGCGGTATCAGAGAAGGACGCGGTGCCCTTATCAGCCGCAACCACCAGGTAGTAGTCATCGCCATCGCGGGCAACCACACGCGGGTTATGTACCACGGTTTCAGCACCGTCAGCCTCAATAGAGAGATTGTCGGTGACATCCAGAAGTGATGAGATGAAAATCTTGTAGGACTCGCGGCCTTCAGTCATCCACGCGTCGCGGTCAAGCGCCGGGTTAGGCAGGTGCTTGGGGTAAAAACCACCCTTGGCGCCGGTGGGAATAATGACCGAGTTCTTGACCATCTGAGCCTTGACCAGACCCAGAACTTCGGTGCGGAAGTCCTCGCGGCGGTCAGACCAGCGCAAGCCACCGCGCGCAACAGAACCGAAGCGCAAGTGCACGCCTTCCACACGTGGGGAATAAACGAAAATCTCGAATTTAGGACGCGGCAACGGCGCGAAATCAATAGATTCAGGATCAACTTTGAGCGCCAGTGAGTACTTGCCGAGGTATGCGTTCGTGCGCAGAGTTGCCCAAATAACGGTGCCCATTGAGCGCAAGAAACGGTCAGCGTCCAGGGTGGGAACCTCGCTCAGGGTTGCCTCAAAATCAGCCCAGAGGGTCTCGCGTCCTTCTTCTCGTTCAGCATCGCTCAACGATAATTCCGGATTAAAGGAAATTTCGAAGAGTCGAGTCAGAATACCGGTGACCTGCGGGAATGCTAGCAGGGTGTCAGACATAAACTCCGGCGTGAAACCGCGGCCAAGCTGCACCAGGTAGTGGGTGTAAGCGCGCAAAATTGCCACCGACTGCCATGACAGCTGAGCGCTGAGAATCAGACGGTCCAGCGAGTCAGATTCGCGAACGCCCGTCAAAAATGCGTTCAGGGAATCCTCATAGATACGCTCAACAGCTTCGGCGTCTACACCCTCGGGTAGCTGCGCACCGAAGTCATAGAGCAAGAAGCTGCGGCCGTCTGCAGGGGTAATCTCGTAGGGCTTCTGGTCGATGACCGTCAGGCCCATGTTCTGCATGACAGGCAGAAGCTCAGTCAGTGTGCGCTGCTGCGAGAGGTAAGTCTTCAGGCGGGTGACGCCGTCTTTTTCAACGATGCGAATCGCGGCGGGCTTGCCGGACTCCTCGCTGAGCGACTCAAAAATTGCAACGTCTTCAACAGCATCTGTTACCTCGTAGTCAGCGCGGTAGATCATCGGCGCCGCCTCAGCCCAGTTCGATGACAGCGGGCGTCCACCATCGGTGTTCTCCAGCGCGACGCCGGTTGCCTCACCCCACGAGCGCACCGCCTGCTGCAGACGCTTTTCAATCTTGGCAGCGTCCATAGGCGGAATAACGTTGGGGTTCGTCAGACGAATACGGAAGAAGAGACGAGCCAGCGACGAGGTCGACAGGCGCACCTCAAAATCAATGTTCTGCAGGTCAATTTCTTCGCGGAACACCCGCTCAAGACGCTGACGCACCTGAGTGTTGTAGCGATCGCGCGGCAAGAAGACGACGGCTGAGACAAAGCGGCCAAAATCGTCCGGACGCAAGAAAAGGCGGGTAGTGCGACGCTCTTCAAGGCCCATGATGCCGCGGAAAATCTCGGTCAGGCTATCAACATCGGAGTGCAACAGTTCAAGGCGCGGGTAGTCCTCAATGATGCCCGCCAGCGTCTTGTCGGAGTGCGAACCGGGGTGGAAGCCCAAGCGGCGGCGCACAATAGCCACGCGCTCACGCACCAACGGGGTTTCGGACGCAGGTAGCGCGTAAGCCTGCAAGGAGAAAAGGCCGAGGATAACGTACTCACCGACGATATTGCCCTGCTCATCAAAATCACGAATACCGATGTAATCCAGGTAGTCGTGACGGTGAACAGTTGAGCGGGAATTCGCCTTGGTCATGTACATGGGCTTGGGGTCGCGCGCATTATCGCGTGCCAAACCGGTCAGCTCCACACCGTTACTCTCGGCAGAGTCCTCACCCGCACGCAAAATACCCAGGCCAGAACCGGGACGATCCACCAGAAGCATCGAGTCGGTGTTGCGCGTCAAATCACGAGCCTTCACGCCCATAAAGAGGAAGTTACCGCGCGTCAACCAGCGCAAAAACTCCTGAACGGACGCCACACGCGCCGCCGGATCAATCTCAGAGTTATACACCCCCGAGTAGAGCTCAGACCCGCCAAGGGTGATGTCCTGCAAAGAATTCATGTGCTCAGCAAGCTCGCTCACGCGCTCAGCCATCTCAACACGGTCATCGGACGCCACACGAACGTCCTCAAGAATCTCGGTAATCTCACGCTTTAGCTGCTCCTGCGCATCCGCATCAAGAACAGAGCTCAAGCGCACAGCAATCCATGACTCGATGCGCGCAGTACCGTCACCGGCGGCATCCACAATCTTCAAACTCGGCAAAGCCACGGTATCGCCCGACGCTACAGGCTGCGCCAAACCGGTCCCCTTCAAACCCGTCAACGCACCGGACGCATCGCGCTGCACAATAAACGTCGGGTGAATCAGCGTTGCAATACCACTGTAATTAGCGGCAATCTGAGCGGTCACAGAACTGACCAAAAAGCTCATATCATCGGTAGCAATTAAAAGAGTAGTGGCACCCGCACTCTCCACAACATCAACAAGAGCCTGCCCCTGTCCGCGAACCTGAGCTAACTCGCGGTGCGCAGTTGCAAGAGCAGTGATGTCCTCCCTCGAAAGATCAGAAATTTCATCTGCCGAGCAGTGCAAAACATACTGGTTAATCCAGTCCTGTTCGCCTGACCACTCAGTGATTACGCCATTGTTATCGTGCAACGTCATGCCTTTCAACTGGTTCTCACGCCTTTGTGAGCTGTAAGTGCGCCGTGCGGGCGCGTTCTGTATAAGTCTAACGCGACTGCATCGTAAACCACCAGCTAAAAAGGTAGCTGACTGTACAGTTAATCAGCAGCTCATAAACAACTGCAGACCGCACAGAAGTCCGCGCTATGAACAGCGCAAGCGCTACGTTTTAGGCACTCGTACAATAGATACAATCATGAGCTTAAAACACGAGTCATTTTTGGTGGGCCTCATTGGCGAAGGCATCACCGCATCCCTCACCCCTCCCATGCACGAGAAAGAAGCTACCCACCACGGTCTGCGCTACCTCTACCGCCCCATCGACCTCACTGCGCTAGAGCTGGACGCCGCGTCCCTGCCCGCTCTTTTAGACTCCGCCGAGCTACTTGGTTTTAACGCTTTCAACATCACTCACCCCTGCAAACAGACCGTCATGGAACACCTCGACAAGGTCTCACCCGAAGCCGCCGCCCTCGGTGCGGTCAATTCCGTAGTGCTGCGGGAAGACGGCACGCGCTTTGGAGATAACACCGACTACTCCGGGTTCTTGACGGGCATGGCGTGGGGACTGCCGCATATCACCGCAAACTCAGGACGCCTCGACACCGTAATTCAGTTGGGAACCGGCGGAGCAGGCTCAGCAACCGCCTACGCACTGCTTAAAGCAGGTACCCGCGTCCTGCACCTAGTTGACCCCGATGTTCACCGGGCACGCGACAAAGCTGCAGACCTTCAAGCTCTCTTTCCCAACGCATTCGTACAAGCCGCCGGCGTTATGGACGTCGCCGGGCTGTTGCCGCAAGCCACCGGGCTGGTCAACGCATCCCCCGTTGGAATGCACATCCACCCCGGTGCACCGCTAGATTTATCTCTCGTGCACGCGGGGCTGTGGGTTGCCGATGTCATCTACCTGCCACAAGAAACCCCGCTCATTGCGCACGCCCGAAAAGTCGGATGCGACGTCCTCCCCGGCGGCTACATGGCAGTGGGGCAAGCAGTGGATGCGCTACGACTTTTCGCCGGAATAGAGCCGGACGCGGCACGCATGCGAGCGCACTTTGAATCCCTGATCGCCAACCGCGACAAAACTGCACTTTAACCCGGTTTTTACCCACAGCAGGTGGGTTAAAGTGCAGTCTCGGCGCGGGTAGTAAACTAAAACAATTCACCTCGCACCCTACGAATTCCCGCACGAAAGGCACCCGCACATGGCTCAAGATACCGGCATCAAAGAAAACGCCTACCTGTTGGCACGCACCTACGGCTGGGAACTGGAGTATAACGGCGGGTTAGAGCTCGACGGCGAGTTTGTGGATGACGCTGACCTCTCACGCACCTACACCGTGCAAGGCGTCCAACGCCGCTACGTGCTGAACCTCAGCTTCGCAGACACCACCGCCTACGGCTTCATGCTCATGGAAGAGCCCGATCAGCCTGCCACCAGCACCCCGTCAGCTTTTGGCACGCAGGTGTTCGTGCCCGCATCCAGCGAGGGCGAGATGATTGCAGAACGTCACGGCTTCACATCGCCCGGAAAGATGGTGAGCGCAGCCGAGGATGCGCTGACGGCACTGATGAAGAAGGTTGGCTAACCCCTGGCGATTCGCTCACCGCAAGTACTTAAAGTCCCAGCGGATGAGCGCAACTCTAGGGGTTAGGTGTTACCGGTCAATCTCAGCCAGCGGCAGATGCGCGGTCTCACGCACGCGCGAAGCCACTAAGGCAACTAGCAGACCAACCACTGCCACGAAGGACGCCGGCCCCACCCATCCGGTCAGGTTTTCGCCGGACAGCGCGGTAGCAGCAGCCGGAGCCACGCCACCTGAGACCGCAAAACCAATCTGGGTGCCCAGCGCCAAACCCGTGACGCGCACGCGAGTGGGGAACATTTCGGCGTAGAAAGAGGGCCAAATACCGTTCGCCATCGAGTAGAAACCACCGTGCATGAGTACGCCGCACAGGAAGATTCCCAGCACGCTACCGGAGTGAATGGACCACAGGTAGGGCACCATCATGAAGGACGCCAGCAACGCGCCGCCGATGAAGACCGGCTTGCGTCCTACCCTGTCTGACAGACGCGCAAACAGCGGAATGGCGAGCAGCCCTAAACCGTTGGATGCGACGGGCACCCACAGCATCATGCCGCGATCAAGCCCGATGCCGTTGGTCGCGTAGGAAAGCGCGAAGGTTGTGAACACCATGTTGACGGTGTTGACCATGGCGCACAGCGCAACGGTGAGAACAGCGGTCTTGTGCGCTGAAAAAACGTCGCGCAGCGGGGTGGTCTTTTTAACCTGAACCTGCTGCATTGCCTGGGTGAAAGCGGGCGGCTCTTCAAGACGTCGACGAATCAACCATGCCGCAACCACCACAACCGCCGAAAGCCAGAAAGGCACGCGCCAGCCCCAGCTGAAAAGCTGATCCTCAGGCAGTGCCGCGAAAGGAATAAACACAGCGGTCGCAAGCAAGGAGCCAAACTGCGTGCCCTGCAGCGTCCAGCTGGTGGTGAAAGCGCGGGATTTATCGTTGGCGTGTTCTAGCGACATTGAAATCGCGGACGCCTGCTCCCCCGAGGCTGACAGGCCCTGAAGGACGCGGCACGCCACCAGCAAGATAGGCGCCCAGATTCCGGCGGTGTCGTAGGTGGGCAGGCATCCGATAGCGAAGGTCGCAAAACCCATCATGAACAGCGTCAGCATGAGCACGAACTTACGTCCGAATCTATCGCCGAGAGGCCCCATAATTATTGCACCCAGCGGACGCACCACGTATGCAACGCCCACCGCCACCATGGACTTGAGGGTCGCTGCCGCGGGTGAATCGCCCGGGAAGAAAATGTGGTTGAGAACCACAGCCGCCGCCGTGCCGTACACGGCAAAGTCATAATATTCGAGGGCAGACCCAATCCAGCTCGCCCACGCAGCACGGCGTGGATGTTTAGCGGGGGCTGAAAGCGTCTGAGACATACCCTGTTCCTCTTCTGTTGCACCACTGTGAAGGGGATGCGGCGGCAAAAGTTATTGAGTCAGTCTAAAAACCCGCGCGGGGCTAGTCAAAATATGAACAAGAAATAGTCATTATGTGACCGATTCGCTGACATAAACGGGTTTTCTTGCCTGAAAAACCGGGTGCAGGGTGAGAACTAGATCCCGTACATCTTTTTGATGTAGGCACCGTAGAGCTTTTTATAGAGTACCGGCGAGACTTTGAGGAGGACCGCCGCGGCACCAAAAACAACGGAAGGTGCACGGAAGACGTTGAGGATTTGAGCCCACGATATTTCACGGCGGCACTGCTTAATGACGCGGTTGCTTTCCTCAGTGCCAGCAACCAGTGCCTGCTGCGCCGTGTTCAAGAAAGTGAGCACCCACGAAACGTCGTAGGCTCGTTTACCTTCAGCGGTTTGCACGACCGCCCCGGCAGCGTCCTTCATGTGAGCCATGAGCGCGCGACTTTCAGCAACCGGGGTGATCTTGCCCCAGGTCAGACCGCCAGCATCCACGGTGTAGTTGTACAGGGCGTCCTTGATGAGCTTTACACTGCGCGCCTGCGCGTAGGCACCGGCGACAACTACCTGGTCTTCAGCGCGGTGAATATCCTCGGGAAAACGCAGGTTTTTAAAGAGGGACGCGCGGAAGATCTTGTCCCACACATACGGGGTGAACTTGTCTTTGAGCAGGGTAGTCAGCGCTTCATCGCCGCTATAGATGCCGGGCTCACCGCGGCGACGCTCACGGTTTTTACCACCGGCCTCAATCAGGATGTGCGCGCACGCCACCACGTCAATATTTTCTGCACCGCTGTCAGCACCTGCTGCCGCGTGCATGGTTGCCAGAAAATCCGGGGCAAACGCATCGTCCGAGTCGAGGAAGGCAACCCACTGCCCGCGCATATTATCGAGCCCCTGATTACGCACCGCAGACACCCCCTTATTCACGGGGTTATCAAACACGCGCACACGCTCATCGGGGTGCGCCGCCAGAAAATCAGCGATGCGCGCGGACGCATCATCGGGCGAAGCGTCAATCATCACTAACAGCTCAAAATCGGTGTCAATCTGCGCCAGCACCGACTCAATCGACGCCACAACGCGGGTGCCTGTGTTGTAAACCGGCATAATAATTGATGTACGCGGGGTGCTCATATAACCTCACTTAGCAGGTAGTATCAAGGCAATCATAACCGTCAGAAGGAATACCGAAACTGTGACTTCGCCACGAACTTCGATCATCATGCCCGTCTATAAAACACGAGACCGGGTCATTCACGCTATTGAAAGTGTACTAGCGCAGACCGACCCTGACTTTGAGCTCCTCGTGCTCAACGACGGCTCCCCCGATGACTCCGCGACAGTTATCAACGACTACCTGACGCAGAACCCGGATGCGCGCATCCGCTTCTTCAACAACGAAACCAACCGTGGCGTCTCTGCTGCACGCAACCAGGGGCTGGACGAAGCCCGCGGGCAGTGGATTGCCTTCCTCGATTCCGACGACGCCTTCCGCCCGCACTTTCTCGAAAACCTGCACCGCCACGCGTCCGAACACGGCGCGGACATTGTCACCAGCGTCCTATCAATCGTAAAGCCGGACGGTTCGGTCAACGACCGCCCTGCCTCACCGCTTGAGGCCATGGACGGTGAAGACGCCGCCTACCGCCTGCTCATGGGCAAGGGCGTCACCCCCTACGTCTGCGACAAGATTGTGCGCGCACCCCTCTTTGAAGGAGTGCGTTTTCCCGCTGACATTCACCGCGGGGAGGACGCTCTGACCACCCTCGCGCTGTGTCTGCGCGCGGACAAGCTCGTGGCAGCACCCGAAGTTCAGTACGAGTATCTCATGGACACCGGCGGGCTCACCTGGGGACGCGTGACCTCCATTGACGAGTCCATGCGCCTGATGAACGCGCAGAAGAATCTGCTGGGTGAGCGCATTAGTACCGAGCGCGGCAAAAAAGCCTTCGACACCTCGTGGATCATCACCTTCCTCAACAGCTCCCAGCAGGCACTGTTCAACAGCACCGCCGACGGCAAACAAACCTTGGCGCGCAACCGCAAACTCATCACTTGGAAGCAGGTGTTCAACATCCGCGACGTCAACACCATGTTCTTCGTGGCAGCGTCCCTACTGAAGATCTCACCGTGGCTCTACCGCAAGGTCTATGGTCTCTACATCAAGCGGACGTACGGGCTATAAATATTCCCTCAACACAATCGTGGGGTGCTTTCTGCTGTGAAAGCCCCCCACGATTTTTATATGCCTCCTCAGCAATAAGATTTATTTACAAACGCCTAGAAGCCCTACCCAAACGCAGCGGGGCGCTCCTATGAGTAAACCTCAACAGGCGCACTATGGCGCGAACGCACAACGGATTTGATGCCCGCAAGGTGCACCATAAAGCCAATGAGAGGCCCGGCGTACAAAGAAATCAACGCCCGCGTAATGACGTCAAAGGGCAGGATAAACAGAAGAACGATAGAAACTACCGCAGCCACTGCCCAACCCAAAACATATACACGGTGAGCATTTAGCGCGAGAGAAGCAGTACCCGTCAAAACAATGAGCGCCAAGATAGCAGACGCAAAAGTCAGCAGACCCAGCAACCACCCGTGCACAATATCCTGATAAACAACCTGTTTGAGGTCAGAGTTAGGCGCATAAATAAGCGTAAACAGCCAAGGGCCAATGAGTGCCGCCAATAAGCCACCCACAGCACCCACCGCTAAGAACAAAGCGGAAGGCTTAACGAGTGCTGCAATCGGCCGATGCTGCTGTTTTAAGAAAGCTGCAATCGCAACGCCTTGAAATGCCTGAAGAGGCATCATGATAGGCGAACGACAGATAGAAATCATCAGCACTAGAACCGCAACCAAAGTTTTAGAGTACTCTGAGCTCTCGCCACGAGTACTGGACTCCAAAAATAGAGGAAAGCCCACCACCAGAACGGAATATGCGATGGAAGACCCCATCGCTAAGAGAATATTGCGGCTAAGCTTCTTCGCTCCTACATCCGCACGAGCGCCCAACGCTCGACGCGCGTCCTTGAAAAGTAGTGAGCAAACAACCCACACAAAGATAGGGCTAACAGCAGCAGCTTCAAGGCCGATGAGACTTCCTGAAATCAGGGCAACAGCTGCCATGGCGACCAGACGCCACACAGCCTCGCCACCAGAAATACCGGCGAAGAGATACCAAGATTTTTGCGCTGCAGCACTGCCTGTCATTGATGGTTGAACAGCATAAAAAATAACGCTCACAGCAATGAGAAAAACACCGATCATTGGAGCTGTTTTCATCTTGTCAGGTGCCCACAGAGGTGATGAGACCGCCGCAATTATAGCCACTAAAAGACCAAAACCGACCGACACTACAGCTACACGAGCACCGTTAGTAATCCTATTTAGTCGCGCATTGCCTACTGCACGAGTTACTTCCTGTTGCAAGCTACCGATGATGCCGTAAATCAAAAATAGAGCAGACCAGAACATCAGGAACTCATTGAGTTCTTCGCCACCCAGTACTCTATTCGCAATAAAGGTAGTAATGAAAACAGATGCTGCCGCGATGATTGAGCTCAGCAAGATCGCCATCGACTGCACTTTTGTGATGGTGGGGGAATCATCAACCACCGGGTTTTTCTGGGTATCAGCCACAGGTTCCTACCATTTCTGCGCCCTTATTGAGCCTTTACGTACTGCAGGTGCAGTATTCGTCCTACATAAAAGCGGCTGACCGCCCTGCCCGCGTTGGGCAAGCCGCTCAGCCGCTTTGCTGCATCAAAATTTATTTGACGATGTGGTTTGCGAGGTTCTTGACACCGTTCCACTTCTTCGCCATTGCTGCCTTGGGCAGCAGGGTTGCTGCGTGCATGCGTGATGAGAAGTGCAGGCGAGCTACCTTAGCTGCCTTGTTCCAACCGCGTGCTTCCATTTCGCGCGCGATGGTTTCAAAGTAGGTGCGTTCCTCATCAAAGCGGGTGCCTTCAAGAGCTCGCCATGATGAGTCGGATGCCTTGTGGCGGCGGTACATGAAAGCGACGGCTTCATCGTAGTATAGTGAGCCACCGTGTGCTGCAACGTCCAGCACCAGAGCCATATCCTGAACAACGTTCAGGCCTTCACGGAAGCCCAGACCAACGATGGTTTCTGCTCGCCAGCCCAGTGAGGGGAAGTATAGCCAGTCGCCGCGCAGAATTGAAACAGCGAGGTCCTCACCGGAAAGCTCGGTGGTGCCGTTGGGGCGGTAGTACGCCTTGGTCTTCTCCACCAGGGTGTTGGAGAGCGCGTTGTTTTCGTCGATGACAACGCAACCGGGCTGGAAAATCTTAGCCTGCGGGTGAGCTTCTGCCGCCTGCACAAACCACTCAACGTAGTTAGGGAGCATGACGTCATCCGCGCCCATCACGGTCACAAGCTCGTTCTCAACAAAGGTCAGAGCCTTGGTGTAGTTACCGTTAGCGCCCAGGTTCTTCTCATTGCGCATGTAGGTGATGCGCTCATCGTTCAGGGACTCAAACCAGCCGGGAATGGAGTCATCAGGGTAGCCGTCGTCCACAACAATCAGACGCCAGTCCGGGTTGGTCTGGCCCAGCACAGAGTGAACTGCCTGCTTCATGAAGTCAACGTCGCCGTAGTACGGGAAAAGAATATCGACGGTCAAGAGATCTCCTGATATTAGATAAGAACGTTTGTTTTAAAGTTTAGGTGACTGAGGGGCATCAGAGTCAGCTTTGACGCTGGCTGATTTCTTCATTTCAGCCGGTGAACCCTGCTCCTGGGACGCTCGTAGAATCGCGATTTCCTCAGCGAGCGTGCGGGTTTCGTCCGAAATTTTTGAGACCTCTAAGGTTAAGTGCATGCACACACCAATGAGCATGACGATTGCCAGCAAGAACAGCAGATTCACGGGCATAACAACGCCGGTAAAATCAGCCAGCCCCCACAGAAGCACGGGGAAGACGGCCAAAACAATAATGACGGCAGAGACAATCAGCCACAGCGCGGCGTACTTTTCTTTCATTTTCTGGTTGCGAACCTGCACCAGCACCATCACAAAAATGACGAGTGAAAGAATCAGAAAGAATATGTTCGACGGCATTACTGCACCTCATCCGATGTCTTTTTACGGGTCATTGAAATGGCGAAGGCAAAGAAAGAACGCACCAGGTAAATAGCGGATTTAAGCGGACCAGACGACGGCGTACCCGCCTGACGTTCGCGCATCTCAACGGGCACCTGAATGACCTTGCATCCGGAGCGGATAGCCATCACGGTCGAGTCAATGGTGTCACCCAAATACTCCGCCGGAAAGAAGTCGCAATACTGCTGAATACCCTTGCGGTTCACAGCCCTAAAACCACTGGTGACATCCGTAAATTTCTCACCAGAAATCCTAGTGAACAAGAAAGAAAGTAGACCCATCGCCCACTTACGCGGACCTTTCACCTTGTAATTAGTGGACTCCGCAAAACGCGAGCCAATCACAATATCGGCATGATCCAAACCAGCAATCAGAACATCAATATATTCCGGCGGATGCTGACCGTCCGCGTCCATCTGCATCGCAACGTCGTAGCCCATACGACGCGCGTACTTATAACCGGTGCGCATCGCCGCGCCAACACCCATGTTGTACGGCAGGTCAATAACAAACGCCCCGCACTCTCTCGCAACAGCGGAGGTGTTATCTGTAGAACCGTCATTGATAACTACAAGGTCCACCCACGGCGTCTTTGCGCGCAGGTCAGCGATGCTGCTAGGCAATGATTCTTCTTCATTCCACGCAGGCATGATGACCAGGACGCGCGGGCGACCCTGGCGAGCAGGCTGTAGCATCGGTGAAGCTCCCAAAATATCTAACACATCTCACTGTGCACCGTGGCACAACGAATCGTTGCTAGTTTAGCAGTTCATACCGAGTAATCGCTGAGTAAAACCTCAGAGAGCCTCTCCAGTAGCGACGAAAGATAAGTTACACTGACGGTTTATTCACAGGCAGTAATTTTGTATAGGGTAGCGCCACCGGAATGATAGACCGGCTCCACAAGATCACTGTCGACAAACTTGTCGAAGCTGGTGTACCACCCCTGGTGATTCATGCCATTAACTTCTTTCCAACCAAACCAGAGGAAGTAATCGATATTGTCCCGCTCAAGAATTTTACAAACCTTGGGGTCAGTTTTTGCCTTATCAAGATTGTGGTACATATACCAATCATCGCTAGTCATAGATGAGAGTGTGTGATACACAGTAACTTTTCGGTCAGCCATCGCATATGCAAGGGCACCGCCATTGAACGCTGATACTACAATCTCGCTATCTTCAGGCACATATTTGTCTATATTCTCCAAGACGTTGTACTCGTCGGGGGTCAGTAGTGGCGACTCGAGGGTGGGTTCATATAAAGCGCGTGATGCGTGCAAGTAGTTATTGAGCGGTGCAGCAGTTTGCATCACGGTACCGAGAATAATCACTGCCAAGGCACCAAGAACCGTCGCCACCAGGCCGTGCTCACGCAGGCGTCCTTTAAAGCGGGACAAATCTGCGCCTACCAGTTTGTCAGCGAGCAAAGTACTCAGCTGATGTACACCGTAAGCCACAAACGCAAGCGTCACAATGGGCACAAGAGCAGCTAGGCGGAAGGAGTCGTGGTACCACACGCCCACCACCTCGTAGCGTCCGTCTTCCCACGCCAGTGAGCGAACAGCCACATAGTAGTACGCGAGTACGCCCCACATACCCAGCACCCAGTACAGGCGGTTGCGGCATTTAATCAGGAAGAAAATACCAATCAACGACAGGATAGTAACAGCCCACAGCGGCTTAGAGGTGAGGGCTTCGTTAGTGAGCATCCCACCCAGAGCTTCACCCTGAGAAGACTGCGGATGCCACATCTCACCAGCTTCTTTAGCGGGACGAACGATCTCCCACAGGTAGCTAATGAGGTAGAAGATACCGGCAATAACCACGGTCTGTAACGCCACAACCCACCACGGGGTTTCCTTCTTTACAGCGGCAATAATCTGCAGAACGACGCGCGCAATAAAGATGGGCATAATCAGCACGAGCATGGACATCACCGCGTTGGGGTGCGCCAGCGCAATGCCAAGAGCCACAAACAGACCAAGGAACAGCGACTGGGTAGTCGCCAGGTAACGAACCAGACCCACGCGGAAGAGCTGCGCCATCATGCCAATACCTACCGGCAACAGCGCGTACCCCAGCAAGTTGGGGTAGAGAACGCCGAAGTAAATTAGCGAGAACGGGAAGGACGACATGCTCGCCGCAGCGATACCGGTGAGCATAAGCGCAACCGGGTTGGCACGAAAAATACTGCGCACCATGTACATGACAGACAGCGGCCAAACTACACCGGCAACCGCCATAGCGAACGCGTTAGTCGCCACCGGAATAGATGCACCAGAATGCATAAATACTAGTGAAACAAAGTCATGCCACGCCAAGGGATAGAAAGTTGCAGGCCCACCACCCGAGGTCATGTTCGCAACAAACAGCGCTGACCCATTGTTATGATCCACGATGTAACGCACCGCGTTCAGGTGAAAATTGTTATCCCAAGTCTGCGAAATCCAGTCAGGCGCACCGATACCGCGCGCAGTATTTCGCAGCGTCAGCAAGGAGCCAATAGCCACCGAGGCATACAACCACGCCTGCTGCTTGATATTCCACGTCATGGGGGTGCGCACAATGGTGCTACCCAGCTGACGCTTATACGGCGCATCCAGCAACCCCAGCTTATTCAGACCGAAAGTCACCACAAAACCGAGCGCCGCCACAATGAAAGCAAACACCAGCGGAACCCACAGCGACCAGCCAACACCCACCATCGGGGCAATAATCGCGCTGATAGCAAGCACAGCAACAGAAACCGGAGGAGCAATAGCAACCGCATCAAAACCGCGCAGGCGCACAGCGGTGGTGACTAAAAGACCGGGCACGAACAGCAACAACAGTCCCATGAGAAAGGGGACGAGAATAGCCAGCCAGCTCATAGCGCTCCTTCGGATGGGTGTAAGCCCATCAGCTTTCCTTGCATAACCTAAAAATTCTATAGCCTAAGCCGGGGTTTTCGCGGTGGAGTTCCTGAGAATCTAGTCATAATTCAACCCCTCTTTTAAACGCCGAGATCCTGGTTTATCGACGAAATTCTGTTTTAAATCAGGATTTCGTCGATAAACCAGGATATCGGCGGGGAGATGAGGTGGTTACCCCCTACATCAAGGACGCGACGCCGAACACCGCAGCGGCGAGCGCGAAGCCGCAGATGCCGATGAGGGTTTCGAGGACCGTCCAGGTTTTGAGGGTGGTTTTCTCGTCCAGGTTGAAGAAGCGGCTGATGAGCCAGAAGCCGGAGTCGTTGAAGTGTGAGAGGATGACTGATCCTGCTGCCACTGCTACGACGAGGGCTGCCAGTTGCACGCTGTTGTAACCGGCAGCTTCTACGCCGGGTGCGATAAGGCCTGCGGTGGTGGTGAGTGCGACGGTTGCTGAGCCCTGTGCCACGCGCAAGATTCCTGAGATGAGGAAACCTGCGAGAATCAGCGGTACACCGATATCGCCGAGCACGTCGGTGAGTGCTGCGCCGATGCCTGAGGTGCGCAGGACGCCGCCGAACATACCGCCGGCGCCGGTAATCAGGATGACGGAGCAGACGGCGGGTAGTGCACTTTCCATGGTGTGTTGCATGTGGATTTTGTGCAGTCCGCGTTTGGTGCCGAGCACGTACATGGCGACGAGGGTGGTAATCAGTAGTGCGACGGGGGTTTCACCGAGCATACGCAGGGCTTGGAACCAGGTTTGGTCGCGCACGGAGCCGTCGAGCAGGGTTGAGGTTGCCAGGGTATTCAGGCCGGTGTTCATGAAGATGAGGATCATGGGTAGCAGAAGAACCATGAGGACGGTGCCGAATGCGGGCGGGTTCTGGGGGTCGTCTTGCGGTTCTTCTTGGCCGAGGATGGCGGGTACGGGCACATTGTAGCGCTTGCCGGCAACTTTACTGAAGAGGTAGACGGCAACATACCAGGTGGGGATTGCGATAATCAGGGCAACGAGCAGTAGGACGCCGACGTTGGCGTTGAAGAATGCTGCAGCTGAGACCGGACCGGGGTGCGGCGGTACGAAGACGTGCATGACAGAGAACGCGCCAGCGACGGGCAGTCCGTAGAGCAACATGGAGCCGCCAACCCAGCGTGCCACGGAGAACATGATCGGTAGCATCACCACAAGGCCGGCGTCGAAGAATATGGGAAAGCCGAAGAGCATGGATGCGACGCCGAGGGCGATGGGCGCGCGTTTTTCACCGAAGACGTCGATGAGTTTCATAGCTAGCACATGTGCACCACCGGAGGTTTGAATAAGGATGCCGAGCATCGAGCCTAGGCCCACGAGCAGGGCGACGGATGCGAGTGTGCCGCCAAAACCGTCCAGTAGTACGGGCACTACCTGTAGTACGGGAATGCCGGTGGCGATCGCGGTGATCAGGCTGATGAGAATCAGCGAGGGGAATGCGTGGAGTTTGAGCTTGATAATTAGCAAAAGTAGAAGCGCAATGGCGCCTGCGGCGATGGCGAGCAGGGGGCCTGCGGTCAGTGTTTGTGACCAGCCTTCAATTTCCATAGGGGTGTCTTTCTAGAGTGAATGTGGAATGTCTATTGGTGCATCCAGCAGTTGCTTACTGACCCGCCAGGAACAACTTTCAGCGAGCAGTCCCTCTCGACCGATTCGCTTCGCTCATATGACGATTCACGCCAGTCCCGATACCAGCTCGCTTTTTGCTGTTCCTGTCGGTGGATACCCGTGAACAAACCTTTTACGGTGTGTAATTACAAAAAATTTAGGACGCGACGCCGGATTCAGCGGTCAGGTAGGTGCGCGCACCGGTCACCGCGTCGGCAATTACTTGGTTTTTAGTGCCGGCAATATCAACCACGAAACCGAGCTCATCATCGGTGAGAGCTTCAAGGGTTTCGTACTGTGAGTCCAGCAAAGAGACGGGCATAAAGTGCCCCTGTCGGTGCTTCATGCGCTCAGCGATAATTTCTTTCTCACCGGCGAGGTGAACAAAAACCACGCGTCCGGCAGCTGACCGCAAAATATCGCGGTACTGCTTTTTCAGTGCGGAACACGAGACCACGGTGTTCTGCCCCTGTTGCGCCTCGGATGTCATCCACTGCGCAATGGTGTGTAGCCAGGGTTCGCGGTCGTGATCGTTCAGCGGGATGCCGGCGCTCATCTTGTCGACATTTGCTTGCGGATGCAGATCGTCACCCTCCGCGAATTCCAGATTGAACTCGCGGGCAAGTGCCTGGGCAACCGTGGTTTTTCCGGTGCCGCTGACCCCCATGACAACTAGGTGAGTGTTCTTCGTTGAAGCGTTCATCTTTCAACAGTAACCCAGGGCCTCGTGAGAAATTGACGAATTTTCGCTCTCTCTAGGGCAAACAGCGGTGAATAATCAGCCAGATTGTGGAACATACGGTAACTCTCGAGCTCCATTCGGTAAAGTCGTAGCCTGCGACGAGGGCAAGGGTGGCGTCCAACAACGCAACATCCGCTCATTTGTTACACCGCTTAGCCAAAAACCGTGCAATGTGTCGCCACCCCAGGCCATAACCATACGTCCGCACGTTTTTATGGCGCGAAATCACCATAATAAGACGAGCAAGACACCCGCGCGCGTCACAAAGTTACACCGTTGACTCATTACTTCATCTCATAGATTTTTTATCTACCGGAGTTTTAGTCTTTTTGAATATAAGCCCGTTGCAGCCGCAGAGAAAGAGTGCTCACCATGACACTGGCTCCCCACGTTTCAGGAATCGAATTGTCCACCAACACCGAGCTTTTCAAGCAAGCCTTTGGCGCTCACCCCGCGGGCGTCGCGATTATTACCGCGGTTGATGCGCAGGGCAATCCCGCCGGTCTTACCGCGTCCTCGGTCAGCTCAATTTCGGCAGATCCTGCAATCATTGGTTTCTCACTCAAGGGCAACACCGGTTCTGCAGCGACTATTCTCGGCGCGCAGACCCTGCTCGTGCACCTGCTGGATGCTGAAAACGTGCAGCTTGCTAAGAACTTTGCGACCAGCGGATGCCCCCGCTTTGAAGACCCCACCACCTGGGAGACCCTCACCACCGGCGAACCCCTGCTTCACGGTGTGCGTCGCGTCCTGCGTGTCACCCCGATTTCTAAGGCAGAAGCTGGCCCGGCAATCGTTATCACCGCGCAGGTTGAGAACTTTGTGCGTCACGACTTGAGCGGCACCCCGCTGGTTTATCACTCACGTAAGTTCCACGCACTGGGTGAGCACAGCGAAGTTCGCTAACCCCGCTTAACGTCATAGAAATTGTGCAATTTTTTGCCTCTCCTCACCCACAGGAGGCGCGAAAAACTGCACAATTTGTTTAAAGCCTATTTTTCTAAGGAGTACTCATGAGCACCCTACCTAAGTCATACCCGTGGATTGAGAAGCTAGTCGGTTTTCAGACCGTCAGCGAGACCCCCAACGCCGGCCTTCTGAAGGTATTGGCAGACGAGTTTGAGAAGTACGACCTCACCCCGCACTACACCTACAGCGATGATGAAACCCGCGCCAACATGTTTGTCACCATTCCGGCAGCGGACGGAACAACAACCGGTGGCATCGTCATTTCTGGTCACACAGACGTTGTGCCGGTTGAAGGTCAGGACTGGGACACCGACCCGTTCACCCCCGTTGTTAAGGGCGATAAGTTGTACGGACGCGGCGTGGCAGACATGAAGTCCTACATCGCTACCGCCATGCAGCTACTCCCCGAGATGGTGAAAGCTAATCTCACTAAACCTATTCACTTTGCGTTTTCATACGACGAGGAAATCGGTTGCGTGGGCGCACCGCGCATGATCGATGACCTTGTAGCCCGCGGGGTCAAGCCTGAGTATTGCATCGTGGGTGAGCCGTCCATGATGCAGGTAATTTCAGCGCACAAGGGTGCCCACCGCGGACGCGTCACTATTCGCGGTGTTGCCAAGCACGCGTCCTTAGCCCCTCACGGTGTGAACGCCGTGGCAGTGGGCGGCAAGTTCATTACCTTTATTGATGATCTCGCCAGCGAGTGGCTTACCGATGGACCGTTCGATTCGGATTTTGTTGCACCGTTCTCTACTGCTGCTGCGAACGTGGCGCGCGGCGGCGTTCAGTACAACATTGTGGCGCAGGACTGCGTGGTTGAGTATGACTTCCGTTCTCTGCCTTCGATTGATGCGGATGCGGTGCTGCAGCGCATTGAACGCAAGGTGGAGGAACTGGGCAAGGAACTCGTTGAACGTGCACGCGTTGCAGAAGAGCTTGCCGAAGCAGAAGAGGGAAGCCTGCAGTCGCAGGTCAGCATTGAGCACGAGTTGCTGGCACGCGTACCGGCTTTGGGCACCCCCGATGGTCACGATGTCATTGAACTGGGCAAGAGCTTTGGCGGTGTGGGTAACGGCGCGAAGGTTACCTACGGCACTGAAGGTGGCCAGTTTCAGGAGGCTGGAGTGGCAACTATTGTGTGCGGCCCCGGCGATATTGCTCAGGCGCATACGCCCAATGAGTGGATCGAGCTTAACCAAATTGAACAATGCGAACAGTTCATGGAAAACCTGTTATGCTGGGCTCGAAGCTGAGCGAAAGAACCACTTTCTGAACCTCTGTGAGTGAATTTTCTTGTCCCCCTACGAGATTTTTTATGGGTTCTTGGGGGGACAGAAAATTTACCCACTACCAGCATTTTGCATGGTAAATTTTTGAGTGACGAATTAAGAACCACATTCCTCACGCTTAAAAATAATAATTTAATTAAGGTCATTTAAATTATTTAGTAGCCTACCGAAACACCTTTAAACGCTGCAATGACGCGGATTTAGGAACCACAACAACCGGTCAGTAACTAAATTTTTATAGGCTGCTAAGCATAATTATTATATCTAGAACCACGAATAGGTCACACAACTATGCCTTAAATAAAAATGTATGCCAAATCACTAAAATTTTGTCCCCAAAAGTGTTTGACCTAGATAACCTATTGTTTCCTCGAAAACTATCAGCCCAATTATCTTTTTTTCGCACCGATCCCAATCCTGCACACTTGGCGGTCTGATTTTTTGTTGGTAGGTTTTTACTCATCGCTTTTTCGGCGGACAAAATCCCTTAGCTGAATAACCCCCAATCATTCAGCCATTGTCGTCGAAAAGACGAATCCCCCCATCCCCCAAGTCCCCCACCATGGAGAATTACATCATCATGCGCTCATTTTCACGACGCACCGTACTGACCTCATCAATCGCCGGCCTTGCAACCTTCGCGCTCACCCCCGTAGCGCAGGCAGCACCCGTTGCCCTCAACAACGAAACCCTGCCCGGTGGCAACCTGCGATTCACTCCCCTGAACGAAGTAAAGTACGTTAACCCCTACGCGCAGGCATTCACTGCAACCCCCGCAACCGGTGCCCGCTTTATCCCCGCCCCCGAAAAGTCCCCCTCAGACGCGCTGGTATCTGCGCAGTTCACCACCGTTGCCCCCGCACGCGGCAGCGTAGTACCCCGCGTCATTCTTCGCCGCACTGCCGACGGAAAGAACTTCTACGCAGCATCACTAACCGTGCGCGCCTACCAGAAGTACACCCTTGCCATCGAACGCATCATGAACGGCAAGACCGAGGTCATCAAGAAACAGGACCTCACCATCCCCCGTCCCCTTGTCAACGAGAACATCACCTTCGACCTGGCAATCAGCGCGCGCCTTCGCCACATCGAAGCTCAGTTTGTTCTCACCGGCCGCGAAGCAATGCGCATCAGCATCGACGACACCGCTGTTCCCCTATCTGCAACCCCCGCAGGTACCGGCACCGGCTTCAGCGGCTACGTCAGCAAGGACGCCCCCGCGGCAACACCGCTGGATGCGAACAACGCAACCGCAGGTGCATGGGGTCAGTTCCGTGGCGCCTTGACCCAGCCCGCTAACTCCCAGTGGGGCAAGATGATCTTCGAAGACGACTTCGATGCACCCGCCATCAACGGCGCAAAGTGGCGCGTACGTAACAACGACTATGTTGGTTTCGACCAGGGAGTTATTCTTTCAGATGCTGTGACTGTTGAAGATTCAGTAGCCAAAATCTGGCTCAAGAAGCTACCCACGGGTCAAGAACGCGTCTACAACGACGGCAAAGTTCGCAACTGGGCAACCGGCTACATTGACACCATCGGCAAGTTCTCCGCCGAGAACTTCCGCCTGGAATACCGCGCAAAGCAGCCCGTATCGCGTCCGGCTCACATCGGTGCATGGGGCGGTGTCTGGATGCGTCCTGACGACACCAACCTGCTCGGCGAAATCGACATCTCAGAGTCATACGGTTACACCTCAGGTAAGCAGAAGACCGACCCCTCAAACCGCTCAGAAGGCACCGTTCACTACGGTCAGGAGCAGGGCAACAAGGCTAAGCAGAACAAGATGATTCCTGTTCTTGGTCAGGTTCTTGCCGACGAGTTCCACACCTGGGCTGTTGAGAAGACCCCCGCAGGCATCCGCTTCTTCTTCGATGACATTGAATACCTGTTCGTTTCATCCAGCGACCCCCGCTACCAGTCATCACTGCCCGGTGGCGCAAAGTTCAACATCCGCTTGAGCATGCAGGCAGGTAACGAATACTGGGTGGCCTGTCATCCAGCACTTCAGATAGCGCAATCGAGGTTGACTACGTGCGCGTCTGGGAATACAAGGGCTAAAAACTTATAGACCCCGTATATAAAGAGGTTTATTTATAAGGGCTTAAGTACCCTACGCAAGTACAGCGGCGGCAAACAATCCTTCTCGCGCGGGTTCACTTCGCTCACACGGCGATTTATGCATTGGTTCTGAGCCCAAAGATTTACTTCCTCGCTCACTCGGAATCTTTAGACTCAGCCCAGCCAGTTTGCCGCCGGTACACTTGCCTCCGGGTGAACCCAAAAACCAAAAGGGCCGCGTTTCTACTATTTACAGTAGAAACGCGGCCCTTGTTTTTAAGGATGCTTACGGCAGAGTAATGGAGGAGTGCGTGCCCTCTTCTTCTCGTTGTTCAGCAAGTTCGTGCACGCGATGACGCACGAAGAACCAGCCAACCACCAGCAGAGGAATGACCACACCCATGGACGCCATCGTGTAGGTGCCCACCGGGTAATCAAAGAGGATCAGCACCATCACACCCGCCAAGAAGATCATGGTGATCCAGTTGGTAAAGGGCGCCAACGGTGAGCGGTAATCCGGGCGGGTGTACTTGCCCTTGCGAGCCAGCGCCACAAACCTCATGTGCGGCATAGTAATCGCAGCCCAGCCGATAACAATCGCAATCGCTGAAATGTTCAGAACGATCTCGAACGCATCCTCGGGTACCCACCAGTTCAGCGCGACGCCGAGCATCGCCACAAAACCGGTCATCAAAATACCACCGTAAGGCACACCCTTAGCGGAGAGCTTGCCAGCAAACTCGGGGGCTGAGCCGTTACGCGACATGGAGTTCATGATGCGGCCGGTCGAGTACAAACCAGCGTTGAGCGATGATGCCGCCGCGGTAATAACCACCAACTGCATAATCGGTGCAGCATACCAAACACCAATAGATTCAAAGAAGGTCACAAACGGTGACTCATCGGCGGAGTACGCGGTATAGGGCAACAGCATGGTCAGCAGCAAAATCGAGCCAACGTAGAAAATCGCAATACGCCACACCACAGTGTTGACCGCACGCGGAATGGTTTTACGCGCGTCCTTGGTTTCGCCGGATGCGGTGCCCACCAGCTCAATACCTGAATAAGCGAAGATAACGCCCTGAGAGACAACGAGCGCAGGCATCAGACCGTTCGGCAGAAGACCACCGTGGTCTGTAATGAGCGAGATACCGGTTTCACTACCGTTGGGGGTTCCAAAGATGATGAAGAAAATACCCACCAGCATGAAAATCACCAGCGAACCGACTTTAACGAGCGCGAACCAGAATTCGAGTTCTCCAAAGAGTTTGACCGACACCAGGTTCATGCCAACCACGACGACCACAACAACGAGGGCAACAACCCACTGCGGAATGTCGTTAATGAACTGCACGTACTGACCAAACCAGCGGAAGTAAATAGCAATAGCCGTGGCATCCACGATCGCGGTGGTAGCCCATGACAGCCAGTACATCCACCCCACAAAGTAGGCGGACTTTTCACCGTAGAACTCGCGAGTGTATGAGACAAAGGAGCCAGACGAAGGACGGTAAGCAACCAGCTCACCCAGCTGACGCAAGATGAGGTAGCCAAAGAAACCGGCGACCGCGTACAGGATAAAGAGTGAGGGACCAGCTTCTGCCAGTCGCCCGCCGGCACCCAAAAACAGGCCGGTGCCAATGGAGCCACCCATGGCAATCATCTGAATTTGGCGGGGTTTAAGACCCTGCTCAAAGCCTTCTTGCTCGTGCGCGTACGCGTCAGCAGGGTTATTGCTCTGCTGAGCCGACGACTTTACAGCGGACATAGGCGTTCCTTCTTAACCAACACATGCACGGGGCACCTCAAAATGAATAAGATTCACCCTACCTTATATTTATGCATTCGGTCTAACCGGCGTCGAAAAAATTTGAATCGTAATGAATCTCAGAAGGCACAGGATAACTTGAACCCAACTGTGCAACTAAAGGACGCCGGGCGCTCAAAGTCTAACTACAACCCGCGGTGCATAAACAACCGTAATATTCAACACATAAAGCCACACAAACCCACGCAAACCCGCTTAAGTACTTAAAGCACCTTTACACCTAACCGTTGCACCACCGAACAAATCAGCGTTTGATAAAACCAAGAAAACCAAAACCACGCATCCTTTACAGGAGCTCCTATGCACACCATCAGCCCCTACCTAGCGGAATTTCTAGGCACCATGATCATGGTGACCCTCGGCTGCGGCGTCATCGCAACCGTCGAACTTCGCCGCTCTAAAGGCCACGGCGACAACTTCTTCACCATCGCCTTCGGCTGGGGCTTTGCGGTGGCATTCGGCGTCTACGCATCACACCACTACTCCGGCGGCCACCTCAACCCGGCGGTATCCATCGGTCTAGCAGCGTACGGCGAATTCCCATGGTCAAAGGTTCCCGGCTACATCATTGCGCAGGTTCTTGGCGCTATGGCAGGTGCTGGAATGGTATACCTCAACTACCTCCCCCACTGGAAAGCAACCGGCGACAAGAAAATTAAACTCGGAGTTTTCGCCACCGTACCCGCCATTCATAACTACTTCACCAACGCATTGTCCGAAATGATCGGCACCTTCCTACTGGTGTTCTCCGCACTCTACGTGGGCGTCAACTTCACCCCGACACTTACCGGCTCCGAGCTGACGCTGAACCTCAATGACGTGCTCAAACCTATCGCTTTCGGATTTATGGTCACTGTGCTCGTTATTGGCTTGGGTGGTCAAACAGGCTTTGCCCTCAATCCCGCCCGCGACTTCGGCCCGCGCCTCATGCACGCCATCCTGCCGATTCACGGCAAGGGACGCTCACGCTGGTTCTATGCCTGGGTTCCTATCTGCGCACCGATTGCCGGTGGTTTTATGGGCGGTTCATTCTTCACGCTCTACTACGAAGGGCGCGCGTCTATCCTCCTCTTTATCTCGATTGCGGTTGCGGGAGCTGTGCTTGCATTCGGTCTTTGGGCGAATAAGCACATGTACCGCTCTAAGTCAGCAGAGATTATTCCCGCCTTCGAAGATACACGGGCTACCGCGGCAAGCGCTGCTGCCACCTACACTCCCACCGGCGAGATTCCGGTGATCAAGCGAAGCTTCTTCGAGTAGGCACTCGTAGCGCGCTGTACTGCACCACCGCAGCCCTGTCTCCTCACCCGCACCACCCCGCCGCGTCGTAAGGTGACCACAAAAACTTCACAGTGACCACGAAAGCGTCAAAATACACTGTTTTCCACGGGTATTTTGACGCTTTTGTGGTCACTTAGTGGTGGGTTAGAAACAAAAGCCCGCCCACCTCGTCAGTCGTGTTATAGTAATCACATAGCCCACAGTGCTCAGCTTACTGTCTTTCCCCTAGACCCCTTCAGATAGAAGTATTCATGCCAGAACAATCCACCAACAGACGAACCCTTGTTAAAGGACTCGCTTGGGCTACCCCCGTCGTCCTCGCAACCTCTGCCGTGCCCGCGTACGCGGCTTCACGAGAAACCGCTAAAAGTTTGCAGGGTAAATTGCTGGCTGGAAAATCATGTAGAACTGCGGGTGCTGGCACTTCTACGCTCTACATTGACGGCACCAAAGAAACCTACCCTACCGGCGGTCTATGGGTGGGTGGTGTCTCACGCACCGATAGGGTAACCAACGCAAGCATGACCATCTACTTTCCTACTTCTCTAGGTACTCTGACATGGGTAAACACTCGATTGGCAGCGGATCCTACCTATGTTCCGGTGTGGACAACACCAACGCTTGATTCCACAGCGCCGGTAAGAAGTGGATACAACGCCTACACCATTCGATACAGCGGCGGCTGGGCCTACAACGCCACCGATAGAACTTATATCGCTGATGTGCCACCGAAATTTACCTCAAAAATCTCGTACGCGACCTGTTCTGCAGGCATCAATATTTATTCCACTCGACGAGTCAGCGTGAACGGCACCCCCTACACCTTTACTCGCGGACCGGTACTTTTGTAACCTCGATACTTTCCTGAGCATCAGAGGGCTTGTTACAGGTTAGGTAGACCCTTGATTCTGCGGACGCGGCGGCGCGTCCATTCCACGGCAATCCAGCCGAGCACAGCGCCACAGGTGTTGCCGAGCAAGTCTTCGGCGTCGAAGGTTCGATAGGCGCAGTCGTAGTAGCCCCAGAGCCCGGTGAGCTGCGTCAGTTCGATGCCCAAAGTGCAGGCAAAACCGATCAGGAGCGCGGCCCTGAAGTTGAGGCGAAACAGCCAGTTTAAAAATGCGCCAAGAGGAATAAACAGGGCGATGTTCAGTAGAACCTGAGCCGTGTATTTAGAGAGGAAAGCCCCCACCAACGACGTATTGTGTTGCAGGGCGAAGTGGACGCTCCACCCCACAAAAAATCTGGGGTAGAAGTACGGGCTACCGCAGGTAAACGTGGTTTTGTCGGGCAAGGGCAGTAAGGTCACGGCTATAACAAATACGGCATACACCGCAAGAATTGGTAGTGCGGTCAGCCGAAGAGCCGAGGGATGCCACCCCCACCGGAGGCGCGCAACCACCACAACGAGAGCGCAGATGATAAAAGCCCCGATGAGCAAGGTCAGCGCGTGGTGAAGAAGCAGAGAAAAATCCACGAACTACCTTTCAATCAATCAACGCATCCGGAGCTTTTGAACAAGCCTTACTATTTTACCTACCTGAAAGCACCAGCTCTTGATCTCGCGTTGCCTTGTCGCGCACATCATCGCAGCCTTCGGTCAGGCGGGCGAACACTTCATCAACCGAAGTGGTAGAGGGTGCTTCGTCCCGTTGTGTAGATGCCCACGGCGGAATAAATGGGGCTTTAGGACGCTTGCGGGCGGCAATCCACACCACGGCGCATATCGCACCAATGAGGCCGCCGAACGTATTGGTCATCAGGTCGTCGACATCAAAGATGCGGTAGGCGCAGTCGTACAAGCCCCATAGGCCGGTAAGTTGTGAGCACTCGATGAAGGCGGATGCCGCAAAGGCGCATCCTGTCGACGGCACTACCCCGCGCTTGAATACTGCGCGGGCTATAAAGCCTAGTGGAACCATTAATACCACGTTCAAAACAATTTGCCAGAAGTCTTGCGACCGCACCGTTCGCAGCACCCCGTAGCGATCCGCCGCCTGTGCCACGGTGGCAAATGAATGGAAGGGAACCAGTCGCACAGGGTTGCTACTGCAGACCACCTGTGCATACTGCGGGAGCGGTAAGAGCGTCAGCGCGAACACGCCGCAGCTGTAGATAATCAGAGCACCCGTCACCATCAGCCAGTAGGCGCGCAACCGCGTCCTGAGCTTCCACTGAGCAACCGCCAACACGGGGAGCGCCACCCCACACAGCACCAGACCCCAGGTCAAACCCGAGTACCCCATATACACCCAGTTACTCACGCGCATCCTCTCATCTATCTGCCTTCGTTCAACGATGACAAACGTACGTATATGCCCACTCAGTACAAGCTGTGTACCAGCTGAGCGTTAGGTTAAACGAAGGGGCTACACGGTAATAACCGTGTAGCCCCGCTGGCGCGCTGTCTGGAGTTTTTTAGGAAAGCGCGCTTTCGTCCAGGTGAGCGGCGAGATCTACGTTGTCGGTGTAGTCAACGGTTACGTCAATCACCGAGACGCCGTCCTCTTGCAGAGCCTGCGCGAAGGCTTTTCTGAAATCCTCAAGCGTGTGGACGCGGTGTCCTTTAGCGCCGAAGGATTCAGCGAACTTCACGGAGTCGTAGTCGCCGAGCTCCACGCCTGAGTCGCGTCCGTATTTCATCTGCTGCTGGAAGGCGACCATATCGTAGGTATTATCGCGCATGATCACGTGCACGAGATTGAGGCCCAGTCGGGTTGCGGTTTCAAGCTCGACGCCCGAGAACAAGAAGCCGCCGTCACCTGACACCGAGACCGCTACCTGCTCTGGGTTTGCCAGTGCCGCTGCCATCGCCCAGGGAAGTGCCACGCCTAGGGTCTGCTGACCGTTGGAGAACAGCAAGTGTCGAGGTTGGTAGGAACGGAAGTAACGTGCGAGGTAGATGGAGTGCGACCCAATATCGGCTGCAACGACGGTCTGATCATCAATAAATTCGCGCATCGCTAAGGTCAATCGCGCGGGGTTTACACCCTTTGCGGTGTCCTGCTGCGCCAGAGCCTGCTCGTCCATTACGGCAAGTGCACGACGCTGTTCACCCACCATCTCGCGCGCCTTATCGGAGAGCGTGTAACCGCGAAGTTTCTCTTCGAGAATGTCCAGGCTGGTGGAGATTTTGCCGCGCAATTCAAGGGTAGGTTCGTAGTGGTTATCGAGCAGAGCGGGCAGGGTATCTAGGCTGATGATGTCGCGTTCGTGCTTGTCATTCCAGATAAAGGGGTCATATTCAACGGTGTCGTAACCCACGGTGAGTACCAGGTCAGCCTTGTTGAGCATGATGTCGCCAGGCTGGTTGCGGAAGAGCCCCACGCGTCCTAAGAAGCGGTCTTCAAGGTCGCGTGACACTGCACCCGCCGCCTGGAAAGTTTCAACTACGGGCAGCTCGGTGCTTTCCAGCAGACGACGCACGGCGGCGGTGCTTTCAACATTTGCGCCGCGCAGGCCCAGCAGAATAACCGGGCATTCAGCGTCCTTGATCATCTGCGCAGCCTGCTCGATGGATTCCATGTCTGCGTGGCCAAGCTTGGGCACGAGTAGCTTTTTCATGGCGGGTCGCACGCTCTGCGTTGACTGTACGGATGCGGGTAGCATCACTGCGGCAGCACCCTTGGGTTCGGTCATTGAGGTGCGGAAGGCGTTAGCAACCGCCTCGGTGACATCGCTGGCAGCCGTTGATTCAACGGAGCTCTTAGTGACGGGCGCCAAGAAGTTAACGGCGTTCATGGACTGGTGAGTGCGCTTGAGGCGGTCGGGCAGACCAACCGTGCCGGCGATAGCGACCACGGGATCCTGCTCGGTGTTTGCGGTGAGCAGGCCGGTTGCGATGTTGGTGGTGCCGGGGCCTGAGGTGACAAGGACGACGCCGGGCTCGCCGGTGACGCGTGCCCAGCCCTGCGCGAGGAAGACAGCGTTCTGTTCGTGGCGGCAGACCACCAGCTCAATGTCATCAGCATCAACCAGGGCATCGTAGACGCCGTCAATTTTCGCACCGGGAATACCGAAAACATATTTCACGCCCTGGTTGCGAAGGGTATCGACAACGCGCTGGGCACTACGGATGGGTTCTACTGATTTAGACATTGGGGTTCTTCCGTTTGAGGGCTTGTCTTTTCAGCCTATACCCGAGTGGGCGTGGGAGTGCGGGAGATTTTCTTGAGATACCCCGCACCCGGTGGGGTGAGCTAGAAGACAGCCGTGCCGAGGGTGAGCCCGGCGAACGCAAGAATTAGCGCACCGATTATTTGCCCAAGAGCCAGCCAGAAGGATGCGAGTGCCTGCCCACTGCGCGCGGCATTGACTGCCTCAACCATGGCGGTTGAGAAGGTGGTGAAACCGCCCAAGAAGCCAACGCCGATAACGGTGGTGAGAATCTGGTGTTCGGGGTGGGTAAGGGCGTAGCCGGTGAGTAATCCGAGGGCGAAAGATCCCAGAAAGTTGATGGTCACCGTGCCAATAGGGACGGGATGCGTCCAGCGTTTTTTGAGGGCTGAATCTAGAGAGAAACGGCACCATGCCCCGGCGCCACCGGCAAGAAAAATCAGACACCAGAGCATTAGCGCACCCCTCTAATTTTTATGCCGTTTCGACTATTTTTACTGGTGAAACCTAATTTTTCGCCGATGATCTGCCCTAAAAAGCAGGCAAGAAAACCCAAGATAATGCTTGCGGAGACATACATGAACGCGGCGGCAACAGATCCCGATGTTGCGATCGAAACAGCGCCAACAGCAAATGAAGAGTAGGTGGTAAAGCCGCCCATGACGCCGGTGCCTACGCCGAGGCGGGTCGCTTTGCGCCAGCCCGCATCCTGCCCACTCACAGCTAAGAAGCGTAGCAAGCAACCGAGCAGAAACGCACCAAGCACGTTGATGCACAGCACTGCCACCGGCAGGTGAAGAAAGGTTTGCGGAAAAATTTCAGTCAGTACAGCACGCATGAGAGCGCCAGCGCCACCGCCAGCAAAGACCCATAGCCCATCCGGAATTTTTTGTAATTTCACGTTTTTACTCTACGCAATAATTCCTAATCCCGCGGTAGCATCACCGTGAACTTCGTGGCACCGGGATGCGAGTCCACCGAAATCTGCCCGCGGTGCGCCTCCACAATCGCCTTCACAATGGGCAGGCCCAAGCCGGATGTTCCATCAGACCCGGAACGCGCTTTGTCGGCACGCGAGAAACGGTCAAAAATCTTGGGCTGGAACTCGGGGTCAATACCCTGGCCGTTGTCCTCAATGCTGATGAGGGCATATTTTCCGTCGTCACTCAGGCTCAAGGACGCGGTCACCACAGTCCCAGCGTCCGTGTGCTTACGTGCGTTGGAGAGCAGGTTAAGAACCACCTGCTGTAACTGGTTTTGGTCGCCGCGCACCTCAATGGGTTCGTCGGGAACGTTAATATGCCACTCATGGTCGGGTGCAGCAACCTGCAGATCGAGCACGTTCTCTACCAAAAGTTCGGTGAGGTCAACGTCAGAAAGTTTGAGTTCGCGTCCTTCATCAAGGCGGGCAAGTAGCAGCAGATCTTCGACTAAGTGAGACATGCGGGAGGTCTGCGAGTCAATGCGGCCTAGGGATTTTTCGCCCTCGCTACTGAGGTTTTCCGTCCAGCGCATCAAATCGGAATAGCCTTTGATAGCCGCTAGCGGGGTGCGCAGTTCGTGGGATGCGTCCGCCACGAAGACGCGCATCTGGTCTTCGGTGCGTTGGCGGGCGACGAGAGCCGAGTCTACGTTATTGATCAACTGGTTCAGCGCGTGCCCCACCGAGCCGACCTCTGTTGCAGGGTTGGTGTCGCGTCGTTCAACGCGCAGGTTCTCGGGGACGCGGGTGGTCGCCAAATCGAGTTCAGCGATGTCGGTTGCCACCGATGAGACGCGTTCTAGCGGTTGCATGGTGCGGCGAATAATGGATGAGCCAAACCAGCCGGCAAAGACCATGGCAGCCAGCGATCCGGCGCCAATAACGCTCACCAAAACGGCAAGAGTTTTACGGGTGTCATCCAGCGGAACGCCGGTGACGATAATGCTGTTTGCCCCCGTTGAGTGCGAGTTCACCAGGTAGTGGCCGGCATCCAACTCAACTTTTACGGAGTTGCCGTCATCGGGCAGGCTTAGCAGTTTCTGCTTGTCAGCCTCTGATAATTGATCTTGACCACCCGAGGTGTTGAGAACACCGTCTGCAGTGACCTTGCCATCTGCCGCGCACAAGCTGAGGGTTCCGGATGCTTGACCGGGCGCATCCAGCAGGCCTTTGCCATTGAGCTGGCTACATTCAGCGGGCTCTCGATTTCCGCTCTGCAACGGAAAGTCGTTGTCAAACGGCGGATTGATAGCTCGGTGAGAAGCCTCATCGAGCCTGCCCTGCACCTGGTTATAGAGAGACTGCTTGAGGGTGACGTAGCTTGAGACACCAATAATGAGGCAAACGATGCCCAGCATGACCACCAAAATCGCGGTTAATCTGGTGCGCAGGCGCAATACGGGCGCGTAAGACGTAGGCTGCAACGGTTTCACGAAACGCTACTGAACCGGCTTAATGACGTAGCCTGCACCGCGCACGGTGTGAATCATGGGCTCGCGTCCTGCATCAATTTTCTTGCGCAGGTATGAGATGTAGAGCTCCACAATGTTTGCCTGACCGCCGAAGTCGTAGTTCCAGACGTTATCGAGAATCTGGGATTTTGAGACTACGCGCTTTGCGTTTTCCATGAGGTAGCGCAGCAAATCAAACTGGGTGGCGGTGAGCTGAATGTCTTCGCCGCCGCGGCTGACCTCGCGGGTGTCGGTGTTGAGAATGAGGTCACCCACCACAAGCTCGGCGTCGGTCGCCGCGGTAACACCGGAGCGTTGCACCAGGCGGTGCAAGCGAATCATGACTTCTTCCATAGAGAAGGGCTTGGTCACGTAATCGTCAGCGCCCGCAGCAAGGCCAACGATGCGGTCATCCACTGAATCCTTAGCAGTCAGGAAAAGGCAGGGAACGTCGGGGTATAGTTTGCGCACGCGAGAAAGCAGCTCAACGCCGTCAAAACCGGGCATCATGATATCCAGCACCAGTACGTCTGGACGCCAGTCACGGGCGATCGCCAAACCGGCAGGGCCACTGCCTGCAGACTTTACGTCCCATCCCGTCATGCGAAGACCAACGCTAATGAGCTCTTCGAGCATTGCTTCATCATCCACCACGAGGGCGCGAATGGGACTGCCGTCGAGGTGTTCGAGTTTGGGAAGGTTTTTGGCGATGTCTGTTGCTTTACTGCTCATAGGTATAAGCGTAACTGTGGAGCGTCATGTTAGCGGTGATTGCGCGGACATTTTGAAGAATGCATAGCTGAGGCTACAGCAGCACACAGCGGATTCATAGGTTGAAGTGTAAGAGTAAGATTGGCGCTCTTTAGGGTCCCCCCACAGGACGCCCTTCCCCGTTCGGTTGGGGAGCTGATTTTCACGGCCTTAAAATTGCTCAGCACACTGCGTGTTGAATAAATTACCAGGCGGTGAATATTCACACGGAACGATAAGAATACGAGATAATGGCAACATTTCAGTGTTTACCCTTTAATGTGATTAGTTTATCTTTTTAACCGAGTTGAGGCACTGTTTTACCTCAGTCACACCGCCAGAGCCCTTATTTCATACGGGTTTTACTCTAATACCGCATCTCACTAGGCGTTTTGCATACCAGCCGGTAACATTAACCGAATTGCATCATACGCCTACTTAGCGTTATATTAAGCCGTCGTTAACCACCCACCCCGAAACGGGTTAAAAATTTTTCAAAAAATGCAGCTTTTAACTTGCGTGCTTAAAACTTTTGGGGTTATAGTTATTTCATTGTCAACTAAATTTGCACCCGCAAGGGTGTGTGCGAGACATGAATCGCTAGAGATGATTTCCTAGAAAAATCACTCGCGGTTCACTCAAGACGGGCTCGCGTCGGTGGTTGTGGTTCCCCCCGGCGCGGGCCTCTTCTCGTTTAATCTCCCTTTATCTCCTGTCGCGGTGTCAGCTACGGAACAAGACGCGTCCGCTACCCCAAACAGCTGTTACCGCCCCAGACTGACAAAAGCGCCAAAAACAGGCCGGTGAGACACTGTTTTGGACGCTTTTGTGATTGTAGATAACGCACTCAGTTACCCACCGAAAACCCGTGAGGTTAGTTGCGGCGGCGCGTCTGGTCTGCAAAAAGTTGAGCACCATGATGTTTTTCTCCCCCTCTTTCGGATGCGTGTGCTCGGTTGCAGGCCTGTATTTTTCGTGGGCGTTCAACCTGCCGGTGGGTGGCACCATTGTGCTCACCATGATCGCCGGGTTCATGATGATCGCCGCCACCATGGGCGTTAGATCCGCCGTTACAGCGTAGGCGGCGGCGTTACCCGCGCCCTCACTGAGTGACCACAAAACTCTCAAAAATAGCCGTTTTTACGGTGAATTTTGAGAGTTTTGTGGTCACTATCTTATGGTTGGGGTTTCTCGTAAAATAGAGAGACATTATTTGATACTTCTGCGCGTGAAAGGAGCGACCCCGTGCGCATCTCACGCATCTATAACAACAATGTCGCTCTCACGAGCAATTTCAAGGGCGAAGAAGTGGTTGTCATCGGACGCGGTCTTGCCTTCGGCAAACGCAAGGGCGATATGGTTGATCCCACCAAGGTGGAGCAGACTTTTGTGCCTGACAGTAGCACCACGAATGAGCGTCTGACCTGGTCGCTGGAGCAGATTCCTTCTGAGATTCTTTCGCTCGCCACTGAGCTTGAGCAAGAACTCATTAACAATCACGGCATCAAGATTTCTCACTCGTTCATTATTCCGCTGGCTGATCACATTAACTATGCGATTGTGCGCCAGCGTGAGGGTATTGAGGTGGATTATCCGCTGACGCTTGAGGTTTCGCAGCTCTACCCTAAAGAGGTTGAGTTTGGACGCCACGCGGTAGAGCTCGTGCGCGAGCGCTTGGGTGTGCAGTTAGCTGATAAAGAGGCTATCCCCATGGCGTTGCACCTGGTCAACTCGCAGTTTGCCTATGAAGACATGAGCCGCACTTACCGCATGACGGAGGTGTTCTCGCAGATTTTTGAGATTATCTCGACAGTGTACGGTCACGACGTTGATCAAAGCGCGATGAGCGTGGTGCGGTTTGTAACGCACCTGCGCTACCTGTTTGTGCGTGCCGACCAGAAGAGTCACGAAAAGCGTCACGGTGATGGCCCGTCCATGCCCATGGTGACAGAGGCAATTCAAACCGGTTATCCCAAGGCTTTTTCGTGCGCGCAAAAAGTACTTTTATTACTTGAGATGCATCTTGATCAGGAGCTCACCGATGATGAGCTCACCTACCTCGCTATTCACATTGCGCGCTTGGCGCGAGAGCTGTGGGACGACGATTCCACAGTAATTTCCCCGCAATCTATTTGACGCGTAAAACATTGCGGATGAGGGCAGAGAAATCCTCACTTTTCAACCCACCGTATCGGTAGGTGAAAGTTCCAAACTTGGCACGTTTTCCGCTTTTCACGTGCGATTTTATGTGCTGCACCTTCCTACAATGAAAGCTAGTAGCCCGCGCTTTTCGCGGGCAGTCTCGCACATTCATTGAATTTGAGAGGACCATTATGGTCACGATTATCGTGGCTGCCCATGGAGAATCCGCACCCGCGCTTCTCGCCACAGCACGCATGATTCTTGGCAACACTGAGAATGTTCACCCGGTGACTTTTGCACCCGGTGAGGGCCCCGAAGATCTCATCGAGAAGTACCGGGCCATCATGTCTTCTGCCGGCGATTCCACCGAGACCCTCATCTTGGTTGATCTCTTTGGCGGTAGCCCCTACAACGCAGCAGCTCGCGTAGCCGCTGAAGATTCATCGGTTGATGTTGTTTCTGGCGTCAACGTTCCCATGCTGATTGAAACCATCAGCGCCGCATCCCGAAAGAACGCGACTCTGGCGTCCTTGGTCAAAAAAGCTACGACCGCAGGCACTAAGGGCGTTCGTTCTTTCCAGGAAATCATGAACCCGCCCGCGCAGGATGCGAGCACCTCCGCAGCACAGTCGGCAGCGGCGAGCGCGGCAACCACCGCGCAGGGTTCAACGGCGCAGAGCTCAACTGCACAGAACGCGGCGGCTACCGGCAACGGCACCATGACCAACGTGTTCACCCGCATCGACTCCCGCCTGATTCACGGCCAGGTAGCGGGCAACTGGGCCAACTACATTGGCCCGCAGACCCTCATTGCAGCGTCCGATTCAGCAGCTAAAGACAAGATTCGCAAGACCCTTCTGCTGCAGGTTGCGCCCTCACACATCAAGACCAACGTGCTTGATATCGCGAAAACTGGCAGGGTCTTCAAGAACCCCAAGTACACCGGCATGAAAACCATGTTCGTTGTCGAAGGCCCGCAGGACGTCCTTCGTCTCATGGACGAAGGCGTTGAGGTCAAAGAGGTCAACGTTGGCGGTGTCACCTACCGCGACGGTTACGCGCAACTTTCTGAGGCTGTCTACGCCTCACCCGAAGACATCGAAGCCTACAAAGAGCTCGACGCACGCGGCGTAAAAATGACCATCCAGCAGCTGCCCAACACCGGCCGCGAAGACATGATGAAAAAGCTTAAAGAGAAGGGTCTGATCTAAGTGAATCCCCTCGAATTTACCCTGGTAATTCTCGTTGCCTTGGTATGCGGCATGGCATCGGTGCTCGATGAGCGCCAGTTCCACCGCCCCATTATTGCCTGCACCCTCATGGGTCTGGTTTTGGGCGATCTGCAGACCGGCATTATTTTGGGCGGTAGCCTCGAACTCATTGCGCTGGGCTGGATGAACGTCGGCGCAGCAATGGCACCGGATGCGGCACTCGCATCCACCATCGCAACCATCGTTGTGATCGAAGGTCACCAGTCCATTGGTGAAGGCATCGCGTTGGCTGTTCCGCTGGCTGCGGCTGGTCAGGTTCTCACCATTTTTGTTCGCACCATTACGGTCTTCTTCCAGCACCAGGCTGACAGGTTCGCGCGCAACGCCAACTTTAGAGGCGTCGAAGCAATGCACATCCTGGGTCTGCTCCTGCAGGGTCTGCGCGTTGCTATTCCCACCGCCGCAGTTGCTGCAGTTGCAGGTACGCACATTGTTCAGACCTGGCTGGACGCTATCCCTGAAGTCATCACCTCAGGCCTGCAGGTAGCGGGCGGCTTCATCGTGGTTGTCGGTTACGCAATGGTCATCAACATGATGAAAGCAAAAGCACTCATGCCCTTCTTCTTCCTAGGCTTCGTACTGGCAGCGTTCATCCCCGATCTCAACCTCGTGGGCCTCGGCATCATCGGTGCCTGCCTGGCAGTGGTTTACGTACAGCTCAACCCCGCATTCCACGATTCCATTCAGGCACCCGCGCCCGTCACCGCTGGCGCAGGCAACGACCTCGACAACGAGCTTGAGTAGGAGGCTCCCATGACTACCCACAACGTTTCATCAGACCAGGTGGCATCATACGCAGCATCCGACAACGATGCTCACGCCGAGGCCAACCACAAGGCACCCGCCCAGGATCTCACCCAGCGCGACTACCTCTCAACGTACTTCCGCTCCACCTTCCTGCTCGGCTCCTTCAACTTCGAACGCATGCAGGCAATCGGCTTTGCCGTCACCATGATCCCCGCGATCAAGCGTTTCTACACCACCAAAGAAGACCAGGCAGCCGCGCTCTCGCGTCACCTGGAATTCTTCAACACCCAGCCCTGGATCGCATCCCCCATTGCCGGTGTTACCGCCGCAATGGAACGCCAAAAGGCAGCCGGTGAAGACATTGACGACGCCGCCATCACCAACGTCAAAGTTGGTCTGATGGGCCCCATGGCAGGCGTTGGCGACCCCATTTTCTGGGGTACCGCACGCCCGGTTCTCGCCGCACTCGGCGCATCCCTAGCACTCAGCGGCAGTATCCTCGGCCCGTTGCTGTTCTTCTTTGGTCTGGGCATTCTGCGCTTTGCCACCCGCTGGTACGGCTTCAAGATCGGCTACCAAAAGGGTGTCGAAATCGTGTCTGAAGTTGGCGGCAATACTCTGCGTCGTCTCACTCAGATGGCGTCCATCGTTGGTTTGTTCGTCATGGGCTCGCTGGTGTCTAAATGGACATCCATCAACGTGCCCATGGAGCTCTCACGCTACACCGACCAAACCGGCAAAGAAGTCGTGACCACCGTCCAGTCAGTCCTCGACTCGTTGCTGCCGGGCATGCTCGCGCTGCTGCTGACCTTCCTGTGCATGTGGCTCCTTCGCAAGAAGGTCAACGCCATCTGGATCATCTTCGGCATGTTCATCATCGGCATCCTGGGCTACTGGGCAGGAATCCTCGCGCCGTAAGCAGAGTTGTTCCGCCTGATAGAGATGCCGCCGCCAGCAGGCACACTACGTCGTCAACTGGCATCGGGACTGGCGTGAATCGCATCGTGAGCGCCAGCGAACCATGCGAGAGGGACTGCTGACGACTGTGTGTCTGCTGGCAATGGCCCACCGCCCCGTAACCTGCCGGGGCTTCTCTTGCCCCGCACCTTTACGGCACCTAGTGTGTTGTTGAGACCAAGGACGCCGGTGCCCACTTCACCGGGCACCGGCGTCCGCTTTATCACCACCGATTTTTGGAAGGTTTTCACCATGAAAAAGCTCATGGCATTTGACGTTGACGGCACCCTGTTTGTGAACGGGGAGATCTCGCGTGAGAACGCGCAGGCTATCAAGCGTTGGCAGGATGCCGGCAATCTCGCGGTGTGCTCCACGGGCAAGAGCCTGTTCGCGGCGAAGAAGACCTTTGAGGGTAGCGGCATTGAGTTCGACTATTTTGTATTGTTCACGGGCGCGGTGGTGACTCGTGGCGATGAAGAGGTTCTCTTTGAGAAGTCGCTGCCCAAGGACGTGGTGGCTGAGGTTGTTGAGCGCCTAGTGCAGTATGACAATATTTCGGTGTTCGCCACCGATATCGACAGCGATTACGAGCTGCATAACCCGCTGGCGCAAAGCTCCCATATGCTGCTGAACTTTGTACCGCTGAAGGTTGAGGAATTGGCTGAGCGCGACATCATCGGCATCCCGATTCAGGTGGCTGATGACGCCCTGCGCGCCGACATTCACCGCTGGTTGACCGAGGAATACGCCGGCCAGTTAGATGCTCATCTCAACCAGGACTTCATCGATATTGTGCCCGCAAACTGCGACAAGTCCACCGGCCTGCGCTGGCTCGATGAAAACGTATTTGCCGGTGAGCAGATTGAAACCTACAGCATTGGGGATTCGTGGAACGACCTTCCCATGCACGCGTGGGCACAACATTCCGCGTCCTTCAACTACTCACCGCAGGACGTCAAGGACGCCACCGAGACCGTCGTGGAGCACTCCTGGGAGTACATTAACTCGGCGCTGGGCGAGTCCGGCGCGAAGGACGCGTAGGGCATGAGCGAGCGTCCTTCTTTCAAAGAAACCTTCGTGGCGGTTGGTCAGCGCACCCTTGATAAGGGTCGTCAGGACGAAGGCGTGTACATCGTTTCTGTGGCGCCCATTGTGACTGCTCTGATGGTGATTGCGGCTCTGCTGTACGTCATTACGCACGGTTGGGGCACGCTCATTGCCCTGGTGTGCGCACTGGTAGTGCTGTGGGGACGCTGGGTTCTGCAGCGTCAGGCGTCCAAAGACTTTGCGGATATGCGCATGTCAGTGCAGGGTTTTAAGGCAACCGGCAAGGACAAGTACCTTGAGTTCATCAAGCTCCGCGGCGAGCAGATGCTGCGCGATAATAAGGCGCTGACGTCCAGTGCTAAGGCTGAGATAGGACGCCTGCTGGACTACGTGGAGCGCAAGCGCGGCGCGTAGCGTCCACCAACCCCTGGCGTTGCGCTCATCCGCTGGCACTTTAACACCTTGCGGTGAGCGAAACGCCAGGGGTTACTGCGCAACCTAAACCTCAACCACGTCCACGGTGACCTCAATGTTGCCGCGGGTTGCCTTTGAGTACGGGCAGATAGAGTGCGCTTTTTGTGCGAGCTTGCGCGCATCCACCATCAGCAGGTGCGGTACCGAAACCTCAAGTGCGACCTTCAACTCAAAGCCACCCTCATCATCGTTGCCAATGGTGACGCGCGCGCTCACCGAAGAATCCGAGACATCCACGCGCTCCTCGGATGCGACCAGCTTCAACGCGGAGTGAAAACAGGCGGCGTAGCCGAGTGCGAAGAACTGCTCGGGGTTGGCACCGTCACCGCCCTTACCGCCCATTTCGCGGGGCATGGCGAGGTCAAAATCCAAGGACCCGTCGGCTAGATGAGCACGTCCACTGCGGGCATCGCCGGTTGAGATAGCTTCGGTGGTGTACAGGGGTTTCATCTTCAGTCCTTTCATCTACACTTCTTTCTTTTCAGCCTAAAGAAGCCAGCTGAAAATATGGTGAACTTCGCGGTTTATGTCGTTGAATGACGCGACACCCCACCCACAAAATACTTTACAAAGAAAGTTTTTAGGGTGTAGAGTATGAGCCATAAGAAAAGCTCACACGAAAGGCTAAAAATCATGGAATTCGGCATTTTTACAGTCACCGATATCACCCGCGACCCCACTACCGGTAAGACCCCCACGGAGTACGAGCGCCAAAAAGCAATCGTCGAAATTGCAAAGAAGGCAGAAGAAGTTGGTCTGGACGTCTTTGCAGTCGGACAGCATCACAACCCGCCCTTTATCGCATCCTCACCCACCACCACGCTCGCCTACATCGCAGCGCAGACCAAGAAAATTCAGCTGAGCACCTCAACCACGCTCATCACCACCACCGACCCGGTGCGCATCGCTGAAGATTACGGCACGTTGCAGCATCTTACCGACGGGCGCATGGACCTCATGCTCGGACGCGGCAACACCGGCCCCGTCTACCCCTGGTTCGGTAAGGATATTCGCCAGGGTGTCAATCTCGCTATCGAGAACTACAACCTACTCTGGCGCCTGTGGCACGAGGAGCGCGTGAACTGGCAGGGCAATTTCCGCACCCCGCTCAACGGCTTCACCGTCACCCCGCAGCCGTTGGATGAGGTCGCACCCTTCGTATGGCACGGCTCGATTCGCACTCCCGAGATCGCGGAGCAGGCAGCGTATTACGGCGACGGCTTCTTCCACAACAACATCTTCTGGAACAAAGAACACACCGGTCAGATGATTGACCTCTACCGTGAGCGCTATGAGTACTACGGTCACGGTGCTGCTGATCAGGCAATCGTGGGCTTGGGTGGCCAGGTGCTTATGCGCAAGAATTCGCAGGACGCGGTGCGTGAGTTCCGCCCCTACTTTGACAATGCGCCGGTCTACGGCGGTGGCCCTTCATTGGAGGATTTCACCTCGCAGACTCCGCTGACGGTGGGTTCGCCGCAGGAGGTTATCGAGAAAACCCTGTCGTTCCGCGACTACGCAGGTGATTACCAGCGTCAGCTCTTCTTGATGGATCATGCTGGTCTGCCGTTGAAGACTGTTCTTGAACAGCTCGACTTGTTGGGCGAAGAGGTTGTGCCCGTGCTGCGTGAGGAGTTCGCTAAGCTCAAGCCGGCTCATGTGCCGGATGCGCCGACGCACGCGTCCTTGGTTGAACGCAAGAAAGCTGGTAAGGAGCCTGTACCCGGTGGTATTCGTGCCGCTGAGCTGGCAGAGCAGGCGCGTCAGGCTCAAAATCAGAGTTAACTAGACGCGTCGGACTTACTAATCCGAACGGTTAAGAAAATTTTTTTGAAAATGGTGCTTCTGGGTAGCGCATTGCGCACCGAAAAAGCGCTGTTTTAACAGGAGAAAATCATGAAAACTCCACGTATTACCGTGGTGACGGCAGGGCTGTCAGAGCCGTCTTCCACCGCTCTTTTAGGTGAGCAGCTGGCGGACGCAACGGTGCAGGCGCTAGGAAAAATGGGCGTCCAGCCTGAGGTTGAAACTATTAATGTGAGGTCTATTGCCACCGATATCACCAACCATTTTTTGACGGGTTTTCCCGCCGGAAAGCTTCCTGAGGCACTTGATAGCGTCTACGCATCGGATGCTCTGATTGTTGTGTCACCAACTTTCAAAGCGTCTTATACCGGGCTTTTCAAGTCTTTTTGGGATCTGGTGGAGGACGGTTCTCTGCAGGGCAAGGCTGTTCTACTGGCGGCAACCGGCGGCACGTCGCGTCATTCGCTGATGATTGATACCGCCATGCGCCCGCTGTTTACGTACCTTAAGGCGCAGGTTGCTCCGTCCGGTGTTTTTGCGGCGACTGACGATTTTGGGTCGGATGCTAATCTTCAATCGCGCATCGATAAAGCGACTGCTGAATTCGCGCAAATTATTGGCTGGTTAGGCGTTTTGCCAACCCACGATCGACCGCAACAGGCGTCACCAGGTGTTTATCCTACGTCCGCGACTGAAGCTATCGACGAGAGCGAGCGTGCGGCGGCAATCTCTGATGGCGCGCCCTCAGGCTCGGAATTTGATGATGCGGACGGCGCTAATTCCGGCTCGTTCTTTGGCATTGCTAAAGAACGTAAAGCCCCGGGGTTGGAGCCGCTAAAAGTAATTCCTTTTGCGCAATTGTTGAACAATAATAAAGGTAATTAAAAATGAAATTCTCGGTTTTTATTTTAGGAACCGAGAATTTTTTATATTAATTTACGAGAACTATAAAAAATGGTTTATATTTAGCTACAACCACATAGGCTCACACATTACCCCGGAGGTTTTAGAGGAACTATGGATGCATCATCAGCGCCCCCTGCCGACCGCGCAAACCTCTCTCTGGCAAAACTACACAGAGGTTAACGACTACCTCCAGCTAGTTACCGACAAGACTTTAAAACAGCAGGCAGGCATTCGCTTAGTTGATTTCAAAGTCCTCCAGATTCTCGTTGAGTCCCCCGAAGCTCAGACAAGCCAAATGGTTCGCATGGGCCACCTTTCCCAGATGCTCAAGCTCTCCCCCTCGCGTCTGACCTACCAGATTAATTCACTCGCAAAATCAGGGTGGGTTGAAAAGGTAAGCGTTGATTCCGACCGTCGCGGTGCTGGCGTCAGCATCACCGATGCCGGACGCGAAATTTTTGAGACCGCACGGTCTATTCACAAGGCCACCCTGCACGATTTGGTGTGCGGCAACTTATCAAAGAGCGAGGTAGAGTTCCTCGGAGCTATCTATTCACGCATCTTTGATTCTATTGACACGCATTATCGCGAACGCTCGTACAACTAGAGCTAGTTAAACAAGTGGAGGCCGGTGCTTATGGGCACCGGCCTCCACCTTTAAAAAAATTTATTTTTGGGGGAAGATGCGTGAGTCTTCTGTGATGGTTCCGCGACGAGCCGCCGGAGTATCTGCCGCTGAGGTCTCACTGGATGCGGTGGCGTCAGAATTTTCTACACAGTGCTGAACAGGCACGCTACCGATGCCCTGTACGCGATGAAGCTTCTCGCGGTTAGCGAGAACCACCAGCGACATAGCGTTGAGTCCCAGGCCGACCACAAAAACAATCCAGCCAATCACCATGTAGTGGGTGCCAGAGAGTAAAGCCCCAACCAGCATCGCCGCAACGGATGCGAGGTATGCCGGTGAAAGTAAAAATTTAGTATTCATCGGTGAGAGGTCCTATGCGCGTACGCTAGCTGATTTTTTCTGACGAGATTTGAAGATGGAATTATCCTGCTCATCGGCATCTTCTGCGATGCTCACGATGGGCTGGCTTTCAGTGTCAGGTTCAGGATCTTCATCAAATGAAACCTCTTCACTCTGCGACAGTGCCTTGGGTTCGCGGTCTTCACGCAGGAAGGGCAGGGGTGCGCCCTTTGCCTGCTGGATGGAAACCACGGCAGAAAAGACGTTGAGCGCTAGTCCGGCGAGTAGCAGAATCCAGCCCAGCACTGTGATGAAAGTTGAGCTTGCACCGATCATAATTGCGCCAACGAAAATCGCAACGAGGGAAGTTAAAAATGCCGGTGAGAGTTCTTTGAAATCCATTGTTCCTTTATTTCACACGCGATGTGTCTACATAAAATCTTTATATGCCCAGTGCAGCATGTTTGAAAATGTGCTGATGAGCAATAGATTTTTAGTGTAGTGCATATTTCTGAGAACTTCTTGACTATTACCTGATACCTCAGGCAGTGAGCAGAAGCCCACAGTTTTCGCGGGTTTTTGAATGACGCATCGTGTCATAAACGATGCGGGCTACAACCTTTTTGCGCACCGCGGCAATTAATTTTTATGCGCGCAAAGAGCTGTATTCACCGTCCAAACTCTTTTGCGCAGTGACAATATCCATCTGTTTGGTCAGCAAATTCTGCTCTTCGGTCATGGTTTCCTTCAAAGTAGGTTGCGACTTGGTGGCATCCAAAGCCACTCGGGACATGTTCATGGTCATGCCGGCGTCGCGTCCTTCTTCAAGCTGGATCATCATATCCAACTGGTTCAGCACCTTATGCACGGTTTCGTACTCGTAGTAGTTGCGCTGGTCAATGACTGCACTTTGCGCTGCCAGCAGGGAACGACGACGCACACGGTTGATTTTCTCTAGCTTCTCATTACGAAGCTCAATCGCCTGAGTGTCAGCTTCTTGCATTTTCTTGTAGCGAGTTGAAATTTGTTCCAAGAGCTTCTGTACGCGCTCAACCTCTTCAGGGTCGCTTGAGGCTGCAGATTCCTTCAGCGCCAGCAAAGATGCTTTCTGCGCAATAGCGAGCAGTTCTTTTTCTTCAGCCTCAGCGTGATTGCCCTGCACCCCTACGCCGAGCACTTTCACCAGCGTAGGCAGAGTGAGTCCGGGGAACACCATCGTAAAGAAGAGAACGGTCACCACCATAATGATGGCCTCCGCTCGCAATTCGCCCAGCGACAACGGCAGGGTGAGAGCGAGCACCAGCGTCACCAGTCCGCGCATACCCGACCACGTCATCACCAGCACCTCGGCAAAGGAGTGCGGGGTGGCCAGCTTGTCTTTGCGAAAACGCCCGATCAGCCAGATCAAGCTCATCCATATAAGGCGCGTCAAAATAGTCACCACCGAAATCAGAACGCCGGCGCTAACGGTTGCCCACAGATCAATTTCGGTGTGGTACACAATTTCACCGGCTTGCAGACCAATCAGACCGAAAGCCAGTCCGGTGACCATAAGTTCAAGGACGCGCCAGAAAGCATTGTCGGTCAGGCGGTCTTCGGCGGTGAGATCACCAACGGAGCTACCTACCTGAATAGCGGCAATCACCACGGCAATAACGCCGGATGCGTGAAGCTCCTCAGCGAGAATATATACGGCAAAGGGAATAACGAGGGTGACGGTACTGCGTGCAACGGTATCGTGCATCATGCGACGAACCTTGCTACCGATCCAGCCGACAGCGAGACCGAGAAGCACAGCTACTACCGCACTGAAAATAAAGCTGGAGATCACAACACCGGCAGCAAGGTCCCTCTCACCTTCGACCGCTAAAATTGCGGCCTGAAAAAGAACGAGCGAGACAGCGTCGTTGAAGATACCTTCGGTCTGCAATTTACTGACGATGCGGCGGGGAATGCCAACGGGTTCAGCCACGGCTTCAACAGCCACGGGGTCCGGTGGTGCGATGGCGGCACCAACGGCAAGCGCTACAGCAAAGCCCATACTGGGAATCAGTGCCCAGGTAAAACCGGCAACAACAAAAGCCGAAACAGCGGTGAGGGCTATGGAGTACATCAGGATGCTTCGCCACTCACGACGCAATGAACCCCACGAGGTGCGGTGACCTATAGCCCAGAGAAGCGGCGGCAGAAAGATGGGAAGAAGAATTTCGGGTTCAATCTCAAGGCTAGGCATACCGGGAACCACGATAATCAACGTAGCCAATAATGTAAGCAGAACCGGCCACGGCAAATTGAAGCGGTCGCCCACTCCCACCATCAGAGCTGTTGCCAACAAAATCACCACAAGAATGATGAGATATTCCACGGTTCTGTGTTCCCCTCGCATTCCGGCACAAAAGCCGGCATTCTAAAAAGCTTTATTGAATTTTATCGTTATGATTTACCATTGCTTCTACAACAGCAGCGATAGAGTCCGACACCAGCTTTTCACCCTGCGTCTGGTCTTCAAAGCCCTTGGTCATAGCGCACAGGCTAAATGCTCCCGCATCCAAAATTGCCACACCCACGGTGTTGAGGTTCCACAGGTTGTCGGTATCAGGCAGCCAACCGTTTTTGCACAGAACATCTTGATCGTCCTGACGGCTTTCTTTGAGTGCGCCTACGCCCCAGCTTTGCGATTCATCCTTTGCGTGCATGAGTTCGCGCAGGTAGTCGACGTCGTTGGGGTTGGCCCATTCCGCACCGTCATATACCGTACGGGCTATTTGCACCTGATCAACGGGGTTGGTTTCGTTACTACCCCAACCTTCACTGGATGAGGTATTAGTGACGCCCATTTTCTGATAGGTGCCATTAAGAAAGTCCGCGCGCTCAGTATTGGTGGTGCCCAGCATTCCAAAAAGCTGTGAGGTGGCGTCGTTGTCGCTTTGCTCGATGCTGGCTTTCATCGCCTGGTTTTGCTCATCGGTGAGCTGATCATTTTTTTCATGCTGAAAACGCATCACGGCGAGCGCAATGCTGACTTTTACGATGCTTGCCTCATAGCCGCGGTATTCAGGGTGGTATTGAAAGCCCTGGTTGGTGACGTGGTTGAAAGCGGCAACGGAGAGTTCATCGGCGCCGTAGGTTTGCGCGAGTTCATCGAGTTTTGAGGAGAGCACTTGCTCGGGAGTGAGCTGGTTTGCGGCTGCGTTTTTCTCTCGCCATGCGCCTGCTGCCATGAGACCGGCACCCAGCGCGAAGCCGCCTACCATGTGGCGGCGAGTGAACATGGGAACATTTACATCGGGTGCGCGAGAAGTCATGATTTTAGTCTAAGGCACTATAGTGCACGCGGAAAGTATTTGCATCTCGCTGTGTGAATGAGCACCGTCTTAAAGCGCGGTAGAGAAAGTCACCCTGTGAAAAATGCGTTTAGAGGAGCGGGCTTTTTTGCGTTTCGAAGTAGCGACGGTGGCACAAAATCGTTATGCCTAGTGAACACAGGGCAAAGTACAGTGCGCCCGAGAAAACATAGACGTAGGGCAGGCCACTGAGCACCAGCAAAGAGATAAGAAAAGCACCGGCTACCGACAGTACAAGCTGCAGGGGAACCAGCGGAAGGACGCGCGTCGTACTCGGAGCAAAGACCTCAAAGGTTTTTGCAAGTAACCCGGCGAAAGCGTACCCAACGCCGAGTGAGAGCGCACCCACCAAACCAATCACGCCACTCACCGCCCACGAAAAACCGGTGTAGACAGTGATGAGCGCGCCAAAGATAAATCCACTGACAAACCCGGTGAGCAGCACCATCATGAACGCTTTAAAACCGGGTGCGGGAATATCATTTTCGGGCTCAATCTCGCGAGCCTGCTGGCGCATCTGGACGCGCGAAAAGACGGGCACTTGCTGAAAAACAAGTACCCGCCGATTGGGTTGGTCATTAGGGTGAGGCGCGCGCACGCTCATTAGGCGCCACAACCGCCTGAGCCGCAGGCGCAGTTGCCGCCGCATCCACCGCTGGTGGGTGCAACCTCGGGCAGGGCAAAGCCGTGAGCGTCCATGAACTCCTTGTGCTCTGCTAAAAGGTCGCGGTTTTCAGCGCCGAGAACTTTAAAACGTCCGTCGGTGATCATGGTCAGATCAGCCAGCACGAGAGTTCCGTTTTCGGCCTCGCGGTCGGCAAGAACCAGTGCGTTAGCGATGTGAAGAGCTAGCGGTTGCAAGGATTGCAGGGTGTCGGCGCGTCCCTCACCCACGACGAGGGTGGCCCGGGGTGCCGCTACGCGAGTTGCCGCCAGGATGCGCAAGGCACGCATGGCGGGCAAAGAATTGTGCCCTTCAAGCTGTAGGAAATCAACGGTAATGGTGTCTTTAGTACCGGCAATCTGCGCGATATCAGCAGCAATGTCTTCGTTGGTGAGATCCGGCGCGATTTCTAGCACCTTGCCCTCAAAGCCTGAACCGTTGCTGTCGAGGTTGCCCAGCTTCACCGTGTTCTGAAAGAAGCGGTAGCGCAGTGAGGACGCGGCGTCCACCATGGTAAAGGTTTGCGCCTCGGGTGCGGTGAGCATTTGTTCTAGCTCGTCGCGGGTGGCGGGTTCTGCTGTGATGACTCGTTCGGCTAGTTCGGTGAAAAACATGGTTTCATTCTACGCCCCTCACTCTCACGGTTTTAAAGTCTGACCACCATATGCGGCAGTGGGGCTAGTTAGTTGCTGAGCTTTCTGGCGGTGGAAATTTATTTCCTTGTTTGCTCGGATTTTCCACCGCCAGCCCCTCTCCGCAGTGAGAAGCTAGGCGTTGGGGGCGGTCTGCGTCCCCACTCCGCGCTTGCGCAGTACTACACCGGCGGATGCATCTGCCTCCGCGATGCCGATTTCGACGGGGGTTACTGTAGGGGTGGCTGCGGGTTCAGGTCCGCAGGCTCCTGCCGAACCGCATCCGCCGCATCCGCTACCCGGCGCTGAACCGCACGGTGTAGAGCCGGCCCCGGTTTCTTCAGCAAGATTCACCCCGTGGGCTTTCACAAATTCTTGGTGCTCGGCTACGAGGTCGCGTCCTTCAGCACCCAGTACTTCAAAGCCGCCGTCGCGAATCATCGTTAAATCTTCGAGAGCCGACTGTCCTTCTGAGGTCAGGTAGTCACCCAAAAAGAGCGAGTTCACCACGTGCAACGCCAGCGGCTGCAGTGAGCGCAGGTGCATTTCACGCCCACCCGCCATGCGCAACTCTTTTTCGGGCGCCACAAGACGAACCGCCGCCAGAATACGCAGGCATCGCATGGGCGTAAGTTCCCAAGTACCTGCCAACGGTGTGCCGTCAAAGGGCATGAGGAAGTTAACGGGAATAGAGTCGCCTTCCAAGTTTTTGAGGGAGAAAATAGCATCCACCAGCTGCTCGTCGCTCTCCCCCATGCCAACAATTAAACCGGAGCAGGCGGAGAGACCGGCGTCCTGAGCTTTGTGCACGGTGTTCACGCGGTCTTCAAAGCTGTGCGTGGTGCAGATGTCTTTGTAGTGGTCTTCGCTGGTGTTGAGGTTGTGATTGTAGGCGTCGACGCCGGCATCTTTGAGGCGTTGTGCCTGTCCGTCTTTGAGAATGCCCATGCAGGCGCAGACTTCAATGTGGGGGTTCTCGTCTTTGAGTCCCTCCACCATTTTTGAAACTCGCTCAACATCGCGGTCGGTGGGGCCTTTGCCCGATGCCACCATGCACACGCGCGATGCACCACCGGCAATACCGTACTGTGCCTGCTTGATAGCTTCGTCCTGTTTGATCCAGGTGTATTTGAGAATGTCAGCTTCTGACCCCAGGCGTTGCGAGCAGTAGCTGCAGTCTTCGGGGCACAGACCTGATTTCAGGTTAACGAGGTAGTTGACTTTGATTTTATTGCCAAAGAAGTGGCGGCGTAGTTGGGAGGCCGCGTCCACGATAGCAAAGGTTTGAGCGTCGGATGCGGTGAGTACGGCGAGCGCTTCGTCGCGGGTTGCCGGTTGACCTGCGAGAATGCGCTGACCGAGTGTTGAGAAATCAATCATGCATCTATTGATAAATCATTTTTGAACACTGTTCAAATTATGACGCTTCAACCGTATTTACATTCACCGACTAGAATTATTGTTCGTGGCTTTATCTCGCGAGAAAATCTTAGACACCGCCTTCACCCTGCTCACACAGTACGGCCTGGCGGATCTTTCGATGCGCCGCCTCGCATCCGAGCTCGAGGTAGCGCCCGGTGCGCTCTACTATCACGTGAAGAATAAGCAGGAACTCCTCACCCACCTCGCATCACGTATGCTTGCGCCCATTGAGTTTCCGCAGGACGCGTCCACCGCGGCAGCGCTCACCAGCGCAGCGGATCAGGTGTATCGCCAGCTAGCTGGAATCCGCGAAAGTGCAGAGGTTGTGCGTCTTGCCGTGGCACTGCATCCCGAGCGCTTAGAACTGCTCTCAGCACTCACCATCACCTGCCATAAGGCTCAGGTCCCACAGCTGGCTGCCAAAACACTTCTTCACTCCATGCTCAGCTTCATCGAAGAAGAACAAACCCGCGCAACATCCACCGGCACCGAGGCAGCAACCCAACCACCCGCGTCCTACTGCGACGCAATATCAGCGGTTGCGCGAGGTTTCCTCGCAGCCTAGCCCTCCCCCTTTCACTCGCGCAGTAACCCGTGATAAACATCTAGACCTCTCAAAACCACGACGCCCTATATCGGGCATACACTAGAGAACGGACTATTCACAGGCAGTAAAGGTTCTTGCATGACCATCACCGTTGAGGCACAGTGGGCGCACCAGCCCGACCACGCCGCGCACGTAGAGCGCGTCCGCACAGCTTTTATCGAAAAATACGGTGTGGAACCCGATGGTGTATGGTCAGCCCCCGGACGCTTGAACCTACTCGGTGAGTACATCGATTTTCTTGGCGGTTCCTGCATGCCTATGCCCCTGCCCTACCGCACCTATGTGGCGGGTAAGTTGCGCACCGACGGCGTGTTACGCGCGCAGTCCCTTCAGATGCCGCACGATGAACGCACCGTCGTTGTTCGCGATATCCGCCCGGGTACGCTCAAGGGCTGGTTCACCTACGTTGCCGGTGTGGCATGGTCCATGAACCAAGAAGAGAGCGAAGATATTACCCTTCCGGCATCTTTTGGTGCCGACCTCATGATTGATTCCACCGTTCCGGTAGGTGGCGGGCTCTCGTCCTCTGCCGCCATCGAATGTTCAACAGCGCTCACCCTGCTAGATCTCTCGCATTCCTTGCGCGAGAACGCGGGCGCAGCACTGCCTTCCACTCTCACCGAAGACACCCACGATTTACGCGCCCGACTAGCTCAGGTCTGCATCCGCGCCGAAAACAAGGTCGCCGGCGCACAAACCGGCGGACTCGACCAAACCGCGTCCTTACGTTCCATTCCCGGTCAGGCATTAGTAGTGGACTTCCGCGATTTTTCTCTGCAACCGGTCGATGTAAATATTCAGGATGCGAACCTCAGCTGGCTGGTCATCAACACCAATACCCCGCACGAGCTTGCCGGTGGCGAGTTCGCCGCGCGTCGTCGCGCTACCGAGTGCGCAACGGGCGCCCTCAACCTGGATTATCTGCGCAACGCCCTGCCCGACGATTTACGATGTGCGGGTCTTAGCGAGGCAGAAGCCAAGCACTGGCGTCTTTCGACCGTTGACGAACGCGCAAATACTGCGCTGAGTGCCATGGAAAAATTCACGCGGTGTACCGAGGTTCCGCGCGGTTGGATCCGCCACGCTTTTCACGATATGTGCCTGGTAGAGCGCGCCGCCTACGTTATTTCTCGCACCGGTGCAGACGGCATACAGGCGTGGGAAGAGCTAGGCAGGCTCTTCACCGAGTCGTTCGTATCCATGCGCGATGAACTACAGGTTTCCCGCGAAGAAATCAATGTTGCCGTCGATACCTGTTTGGATGCCGGCGCGCTGGGTGCTCGCATCGTTGGCGGCGGTTTTGGTGGTGCAGTCATGGCGCTCATTGAGACCGATAAACTTGAGGACGCTGCAACCGCCGTTGCGCGCGCCTATGCTCAGCACGGGTACGCGGCGCCTGAGTTCTTGCCGATGTCGCCCGGAATTCCAGCGCAAAAAGACGCATAGTTTTTCAGGCATAAAAGAGCGGCTACATTCTTTGCAAAATGTAGCCGCTCTTTGAGTTATGTAGCACAGTTTATGAGACGTGCACTACCGGACGCCTGTAGAGGTCAGGTTCGGCGCGGCGCAACACCTCGTGAGTGGTTGAGGCAATCTGCCCCTGACCAAAGAGCAGAAAGGCAAGGTAGTTCTTGATGGGCTTGCCTGCGGCCCAGTCGAGGTAGATATGCGGGACCTGCCCGGTGATGTCGCGAATTTCTATTGCTAGTGCGGCAATATTATTTGCTACCGATGCGCCCGAGACGCTGAGAATCTTAATACCGTCCATTTCTAGACCGTGAACGACGAGTTCAGCGTTGAACTTACTCGGATCCATCACGGCGATTTCGAGAAAGACCACGTTATCTTCATTGGCGATGTTGTGCGCCCAGTTTTCGCGTGCTCGTTTTTCGTAGTAGTCGGCGATGCTGAAGTTGTCGGGGCGGTGGGCAATCAGGTGGATCGGCTTATTGGAGCATGAACCGATGATGTCCAGCGACTTCTGATCGAAGTCCACGCTTTCAATGCGCAATTCGTAGGAACGCAGCGCACGGGAGATAAAGGAAAGCACCAGAACCGCCAGAATAAAGGCACTGGCGATGCGCAGACCGTCCGGTCGTTCAATCACGTTGGCAACGGTGGTGTAGAAGAATACCAGTGTCACTACAGCGTAAAAGATAACGGCGTAGGGCTGACGCTTGCGCTTGGCTGAAAGGGTAACGGCAACTGCCGCGCTACTCATGAGTACCAGAACACCCGTGGCGTAGGCGCCACCCTGGGCTTCAACGTTCGCTTTAAACAACAGGGTAATCACAATTGCTACGGCACTGAAAATAAGCACGAGAGGACGCGCCGACTTGGTCCATTCCGGAGCCATACCAAAGCGCGGCAGGTAGCGGGGCACCAGGTTCAACAGACCTGACATGGCAGAGGCACCGGCAAACCACAGAATCAAAATGGTTGAGATGTCGTACGCCGTGCCCACGCCTTCACCCAGCAACGAGTGCGCCAGGTAAGCAAGCGCGCGTCCGTTTGCCTGCCCGCCGTGCTGAAATTCCTGCTGCGGAATAAGTGCGGTGGTCACGAACGATGAGCTCACCAGCATCAAGCTCATGGTAAAAGCAGCGACAGTTAGAAGCTTCTTGGTGCCCGCCACGCGGTGCTGGATGCGGTCGCTCATGGTTTCGCCGCGTCCGCGAATCTGAGGCATCACAACAACGCCGGTTTCAAAACCCGACATGCCTAGGGCGATTTTGGGAAAGACGAGAACGATAAGACCAATGGCCAGCCACGGGTTGGAGTGTTGCGCTGTCAGACCCTTCCACCAATCAATGCTCAGGGCAGGATGCGTGACGACCTCCCAGATTCCGGCAGCGATCACCACAGTATTTAGCGCAAGGAATACGACCACGAGAATCACAGCGACGTTGATGGTCTCGTCAAACCCTTTGAGGAAGACCGCGGTGAGTAGCAGCAAGAAGGCGAGAGTCACCCAAATATGGTTATGTTCCAGGACGCGCGGCATGAAGGGGTTCGCCTCAAGGTGGGCCGCCGCGTCCGCCGCCGACAGCGTCATGGTGATCATGAAGTCGGTAATGGTGAAGCCCAACAGAATAAGCACAAAAATCTTCGCTGACCAGCGAGAAAGCAGCTTTTCAAGAAGATTGATAGAACCTGCGCCGGCGGGAGATTCTGCTGCGATGCGTCGGTAAATCGGCAACGCGCCAAGCAGGGTAACAGCCACCAAAACCAGCGTTACCAGGGGTGAGAGAAGACCCGCGGCGAGCGCCGCAATAGCGGGCTGATAGCCCAGGGTTGAAAAGTAGTCCACACCTGAAAGGCACATGACTTTCCACCACGGATGCCCAGCCTCACCTGCGCCACGCTTACCGTGCGGACCCTGCAACTCACCCTTGAGCTGGTCTTGTTGAGTGCCCATCAGCCAGGACTTCAGCGCTGTTTGGGCGCCCAGAAAATGCTTAGAAGGCTCGGGGTCACTGTTGTGACTGCGGATAGAGCCTTTTCGCTTCAGCGAATTCATATGCGAGCCTTTCAGACTGCAAATACGACGATATGAAATTGTTGCGCACAGCGTGTGTAACTTGATGAATAGTACGCCCCGTTCACGATTTTTTGCACATTCTGGGTGAGAACACACCAGCATCATGTGCATCACACCCGCACACCGCCCCTGTTTGAGAGGCTAAAAGCCTACTCTGTTCGCTCCTGAAATAAATTAGAGGGTTGGCGGTTCACATCTTTCCAAAAGTTGCATATGCTGATTATTAGATGACGCGCACCACAAGTAACCGTCATCGATGAATACCAGTAGCGAACACACCGTTGGCTACGCGAGGAAAGGAAGATAAGAATGGGTTTTGACATTAACGGCAAGGTAGAAGAAGGCCTGAACGCAGGCAAGGACGCTGCTAACGAGAAGGCTGGCAAGGACGTTGTCACCGACGAGCACGTTGACAAGGCTAACGACGCTATCAACAACAAGATTGATGGCTTCAAGAAGTAAGTCACTTCTTCTATAGTCGGCTTGAAGGCGGGAGTAGCCACGCTGCTTCCGCCTTTTTGCTAACCACCTGCGGTGGTTAAAAAAATTTTCATGATTTTAGGGCGGAACAACCCGTCTTAAAGGTAGGTGTCCAACGGTGGAGACCTATTTCCTATGAGAGGAGCTGCCATGAGCGCAGAGAACACTTTCGATAAGTTGGCTGGTAAGGCTAAGGAAGCTGCTGGCAAGGCAACCGATAACGAGCGTTTGCAGGCTGAGGGTCAGACCGACCAGGCTCAGGCTGGCGTGAAGGAAAAGGTTGAGGACGCTAAGGGCGCAGTTGAGGGCATCAAGGATTCCTTCAACAAGTAATCTTTTACTTTTGATGTAAGGGGGCGGGTATTCACCGGTAGGTGGGTGCCCGCCCCTTTTTGTTGCTCTATAGCTGTCGGTAACTGGCAGGTGGCGGTGTTTCTCATTTCGCTGGTTACTGTCTCACTTTTGAATATGCACTCAGCGTTATAGGCTAAAAGTAGTTTGTTTTTGTTGAAAGGGTTTGATGATGGAAAACCGTCCTCAGGGCACTCAGGCTGATGCTCTCAAGGCTATTGAAGATGGCAGCGTCGTGATTTACTGGCGTCCCGGTTGCCCGTTCTGCCAGGCTCTCGATGAGGGCCTGGGTGAGGTTGGCGACCGCGCGACCTGGGTGAACGTCTGGGAGGACGCGGACGCGTCCGAGTTCGTGAAAAGCGTGAATGACGGCAACGAGGTTGTGCCCACTGTGACCACTTCAGAGAAGTCATTCGTAGCGTCATCGTCGAAGGCACCGAAGATCGTTGCGCTGGCTATTGAAAAGAGCGGTAAGTAAATGACTGCTGAATTCAAGGGCCGTCCGGCTCTCAACCGCGACACCACCGTCTGCATCTCACTCTCAGGCCGTCCGTCTAACCACGGCATCAAGTTCCACAACTACCTGTACGAGAAGTTCGGTTTGGACTTTCTCTACAAGGCGATGACCACCACCGATATTAAGGCGGCTATCGGCGGCGTGCGCGCCCTCGGTATTCGCGGATGCTCGGTGTCTATGCCCTTCAAGCAGGACGTTATTCCGCTCATGGACGAGATGGATCATTCAGCATCCGTTATTGGCGCGGTCAACACCATTGTGAACACTGACGGCTACCTGCACGCTTACAACACCGACGTCATCGCGGTGGCATCACTTTTGCAGTCGCACGCCGTTGATAATTCCCTACCCTTCGTATTGCAGGGTTCAGGCGGCATGGCGCGCGCTGTTGCCGGCGCTTTCTACGACGCCGGTTTCAAGCAGGGCACCATTATTGCCCGCAATGAGAAGGCAGGACGCGAGCTGGCTGACAAGTACGGTTACGCGTGGGTTTCATCGGTGAATGAGGCATCCGCGCCGATTATTGTGAACGTAACCCCGATTGGTATGGAGGGCGCACCCGAAGCTGACGCGCTGTCCTTCCCGCAGGCGTCCATCGACACAGCGACCGTGGTCTTTGACGTGGTAGCGATGCCCGTTGAGACTCCTCTGATTCGCGCGGCGCGCGCGGCGGGTAAAGAGGTCATCACCGGTGGCGAGGTCATTGCCCTGCAGGCAGCAGAGCAGTTCCGCCTCTACACCGGCGTTGAGGTTTCAGCCGCCGACGTTGAAGAGGCAGAGGCGCAGGCTAACTAGCTCTCGCGTCCCTTAAACGAACGTCTCCCCCGCTCTCGTGATGAGGGCGGGGGAGATTTTTGCATTTTAGGGCAAGATGCCCCTACGTCGTAGAGTATGAAGAGCACTTCACTTCTCGCACAAAGGAACATCATGCACGCGGATGCGATTATTGTCAGCGGTGAGCATACTGCCGACAAAACCAATAGCAAGCGGAATCAGAATGAACGCCGCAAGCGTGAAAATACTTTTGATGCCGGAGGGTTTAGCGCTAGACATATGGGCAACCTTTGGTGGGGAGAATATCTGGTGCATCGCAGAATCCCATGATGAAGTGTCTTCATTTCAGGATTTCGTGCACAGAAACGCTTGTTTTTAAATTTTTGAGAATACTCCTGCCATTTTTTCATATTTCTTGGGAAAAATAGCAAGCCTGGTAAAGAAATCAACGTATGCAGCAACAGGAATTTTTGCTCTCTTAGCACTTACAGGTTGCGGTGCCAACAACGCGCAGTCCCCTACACCTGAGACTTCTACGGTTACCGTAACGGCCGAGGCCTCCGACAGCTCAGCGTCTTCGCAGTCACCCTCAGAGTCGGCATCGTCCACTGCAGCATCTTCATCTGAGCAAGATGTTCTCTCGGCAATCGACGCGGTGCGCCAGGCTCACCCCGATGCACAGATTACGTCTATCGGCGGCGATGAAGGTTCTGGCCACTGGGAAGTTAGAGCGCTAGAAGGAAACCAAAAACTTGATTTTCACGTCTCGGGCAACGATGTTCACACCCAGGAGTCAGAGTCCAAAAATGACGGCAATAATGATATTCAGGACGCCTCAGCAGCAACAGTTGATATCAAGGACGCTATTTCCACCGCCCAGAACGAGAAATCGGGCGATGTAGTAAGCGTGAACCTTGACCGCCTGGAAGGTAACAACAACCAGCTGGTGTGGGAGGTTTCTTTCCGCGGTAGCGGCGATGGAAACACTGTTTTTGTCGATGCAGCTAACGGCGAGATTATCGCCTTCTAAAGTTCGGCAAAGAGATTTATTGATCAGGACATAAGCACCCAACGCAAGTACAGCGGCGGCAAATAATCCTTCTCGTTTCGGTTCTCTCACAGGAGTGACTCACGCTAGATCCAACTAGTTTGCCGTTCGCTGTGCTGACCTGGGGCATTCTTTCCAGAACTCAGCAAGAATAACCAAGGACGCGGGCACTCGAGTGCCCGCGTCCTTTTGTGTGTGCGGGAGCAGGTGGATAACTCGCGTGAGCGAGTAAAAATTTTTGAAATTACAGAAAATCCACACCCTGCTCTTAAAGGTTTTCCACAGGTGGGGATAAATCTGGGGATATTGCTTACATCCCTGTAATTTAAGGGAACTTTAAAGCGCGGAAAGCCCGATTTCGCGCTATCCACAGGGTTGTTAACACCTGTGGAATTACATCTTTGTAGTTATCAACAGCTGTGGACAACCCCTGTGGATAGTGTAATTACACGAATTTTTAAACAACTTTCCGTGGATTTGCGCTGTAAAAGCCTATTTTTACAGCGCAAATCCACGGAAAGTGAGGTGTGCAGTTTTATTGACGACGCGCATCCTTAGAAGTCATCTGCAAAAGGTAGGCAACGATAGCACCCGCGATCAGCCCTCCCAGGTGCCCTTCCCACGAAATACCGGAGACAAAGAGACCAAAGGCGAAATTCACCGCAATAAGGCTCACAATTGACCGGGTCTCGCCACCGTGCAGCTTATTCACCACAAAATACGCGGCAAACAGGCCGAAGATACCGCCGGATGCGCCCACCACCCAGGTGCCAGGAGCGAGCAACATAACAGCCACCGAGCCACCAATAATGGAGAGCAGATAGGTGATGAGGTACTTCCATTTGCCCATGATGGGTTCGAGTGCTTGCCCGAACATCCACAGGGTAAACATGTTCATGCCCACGTGGGCAATATTGCTTTGGGAATGTACAAATCCAGCGGTGAGCATACGCCACCATTCACCGGTGTAAGAAACGTACATGGAGTTATACGCTAAAGCATTAATAACGGCTTGACCAGGCAAAATTATCTGTAGGGCATATATGGCCACCGTCAGAGCAATCAACACAATAGTCACGGGATAGTTAGCCCACGCCCCACCGCGGGCTTTCTTCTGCTCGCGTCGATAATCTTTGCCGGTAGCTGTGCGGTAACAGTCAGCGCAAATCATTCCCACCTCAAGCGGAATCTGGCACTGTCCGCACGCAGGTCGGTTGCAACGTCCGCACCGCGCATAGCTGACGTTTTCAGGGTGACGTGCGCACACCGGAAACTGTTGCGGCTGCTCATACGATCCGTAGCGCGCAGGCTGAGGACGCGCAGAGGCATCCTGACCAAAAGAGTTCTTGTCATCACGCGGTGAGGGGTAAGGGGTACTCACTGTTCAACCTTAAAAATAAAAAGTTATAAAAATGCCCGCGCACCTTATCGCGGGCACGCGGGTATTTAGAGTCTTAGCTCAGACTTAGATTAGAGCTTCTCAATGTCGATTGATGAGATAACAACGTCTTCAACGGGGCGATCCATTGCGCCGGTTGCTACGCCTTCAATAGCGTCTACAACCTTCTTGGAGTTCTCATCTGCTACCTCACCGAAGATGGTGTGGCGACCGTTGAGCCAAGGGGTTTCAACGGTGGTGATGAAGAACTGTGAGCCGTTGGTGCCGGGGCCAGCGTTAGCCATTGCCAGCAGGTAGGGCTTGTTGAAGGAGAGTTCGGGGTGAATCTCATCCTTGAACTGGTAGCCGGGGCCACCAATGCCCTGACCCAAGGGGTCGCCACCCTGAATCATAAAGTCCTTGATGATGCGGTGGAAGATGACGTCCTTGTACAGGGGGCCGTTCTGGGGCTCGCCGGTACGGGGGTGACGCCATTCCTTTGAACCGTCTGAGAGACCAATGAAGTTCTCTACGGTTTCAGGTGCGTGGTTGCCAAAGAGGTTTACGACAATGTCGCCCTGATTGGTATGAATAGTTGCTTTAGCTGTTGCAGTCATACTTTTATTTTCTCACGGGCGCATGGTGCGCGCCACCTTGCAGGGCGTACCTTATGCAGGTAGCGAAATAGTCACCCTACTTGTTTTTGGCCTCTGACGGTGCAAATTCAAGGTTTATCACGGCACAATAAAAACTTCCGCGATGAGTGAAACCGTAGATTTTTACGGTGAGTTCTTAGCCTTTTTAAGGGTTTAGAACGTAAGCTGATATATAAACATAACTGTTGAGTACGGTTTACCGCGCACACAAGGCACGGTCAAAGCTCTCAACACTATTGGAGGTAAACATGGCATTCGGCAAAGACCGCAAGGTTAAGAAGGCTACCAAGGCTGCTGACAAGGCTTTCGCGAAGGCGCAGAAGGCTACCGGTAAGAAGGCTGACAAGTTCGCCAAGCTTGCTGAGAAGAAGACCAAGAAGGCTCACAAGCTTTCAGGCAAGAAGGTTAACGCTTTCCAGAAAACTGCTCACAAGCAGGGTAAGCAGGCTCAGAAGTCATTCCAGGCTGCTGCTAAGGACGGCTCAAAGAAGCTTCACGATGTTCAGGAAACTCTCGTAGAGAAGATTCAGGAACAGATCGAGAACGCAACTCCTGTAGTTGAAAACGCAGTGTCAGATGCACGCGTTAAGGCTGCTGGCGTAGCTGCTGTTGTCGCTGACAAGCTGGCTGACGCTGAGGTCTCACCTCAGGTTGAGGCTGTTGCTACCAAGGTAACCGGCGACAAGAAGGCGCTGAAGAAGGCTCAGAAGCACGCTGTTAAGGCTGCTAAGCAGTACTCAAAGCAGCAGAAGAAGGCTTCAAAGAAGGGCGGCAAGGGTCTGCTCGCTCTTGGTCTGGTTGGTTCAGCAGCTGCTGCAGGTTACTCAGCGTACAAGGCATCACGCCCCGTTGAGGATCCCTGGAAGACCCCCGCTGTTGTGGAGCCCAAGGTTGAGACTGTAACCGTTGTTGAGAAGGACGTTCACGGTAAAGACGTTCCCGCAACCGTTGATACCGTCAAGACTGTTGATCCCAAGGTTGATGGCCAGAACCCCACCGCATAAGTTGAGGTTTTAGCTGTATAAAAGCGTCCCGCTAGATATGCCCTAAAAGGTATATCCAGCGGGACGCTTTTGTATGTGCTGGTTTCTTGAACGCGGGCAATTATCTACACGCTAAAAACAGCATCTAAGCCCCCACTAGTGCACGATCATAAGAAGTTTTCATGCCGCGGAATACTTGATCCATAAAGATAAGTCCTGCAGGCATCATTCCTAATGACCCACCGGCATGGGTGGGTGTGGTACCGGCGTAAAAAGATACTTGCGATCCTGCTCGACAGTAGGATGCGGCGAGCTGCCGGTTACTGCGGTGCGGAATAACATCGTCCGTTATAGAGCTAGCAATGAGCACGGGGACGCTGGGATGGCGGCCTTCTTGTCCGAGGCTGTTTTCTTGCAAAGCTGCGCTGAGAGTGGCATCTTGAGAACTCAGCTCTTTGAGCTTTAACCCTGAGCTTGTCCAGACCGAGGTGTCTCTGATGTTTCCAAAGCGAGAAATAGCATCAAAGGTGCAGGTTTCGTTGCGTACCTGGTCAATGATGTTCAGTCCCTCCGGTGAGAGGTACTGACCCATATCAATACCGAGGCTATCGCCTAATCCAGCAAAGCCCATCAGGGCAAAACCGTTATATGACGTACCGTCGATGGTGTTAATAACGGACTGTAAGTTAGCCGGAACGGCGCCGGCAAAGACACCGTAAAGGTTTACCTCCGGGGCATATTCTGCGTGAAGTTCGCCGGCAGATGCCACCGCACCTCCTCCCTGTGAGTACCCCCAAATACCGACAGGCGAATCTGCTGCCACAAAATTAATGGCACCGCCGGTTGAGGCACGGGCTGCATCAAGTACCGCATGCCCTTGATCTAGGCGGTTGAGGTAGCTCATAGTGCCTTCGGTTCCGCCACCGATGTAATCGATAACTGTGACGTTATATCCTTTAGAGAGCAGGGCTGAGATCGCGATGATTTCGTATTCTGTTCCCTGCGCTAGCTGATTGGTGGGGGCACAGTGGTCCTGCAAGACCTTGCGTCCCGGGAGCTAGCACCACAAGTGGACGCGCACCTTTGCCGGTCCATGGGGATTCACTACGAAGAGCAACGGCTGTAGCCGCTACTTGCTCACCACTGGAATTTTCGGTGGTGTACATAAAGGGGTACCGGAAGCAGAGCCCGGAATTACTTTATTAGGATCAACGTAAATGCTACCGGGCAGGGTTTTGACGACGGTTCCAAGACCGGCAGGCAGTTGCTCGGGAACCTGGTAGAAGTCATCAAGTTTTTCAGGGTTTGAATAGGTAATACCGGCAGGTGGTGCTGCGCTACCTAGTTCTCCCCAGGTAGCTTCTTCTGCAGCCTGGGCTGGGGCAATACCTGCAGCTACTGCTGCGGTGATAGCGAGTAGAGCAGTAACTCGCGAAAATGTGTGCATGGTTCTCTCCTTATATATGACCACTAGAACAAATAGCCTAGTGAGACAAGGAAAGTATAACTTTCTCGCGGTGTTTCAAGCAGTGCTAACTAGTAACTTAAAACAATGTTTTAGTAGTTTTCTCTGCAGGTTTACTCAGCGCTTGCCCGTTTAAAGGCGGGTTCATGGGCACAATTTCCACCTGGCGCACATCGTGAGCACTCAGATGTTTATCAACTAAATGCACTAACTCGCTCTTATCTTTTACGATGATGTTCGCGACGATATTATGTTGCCCACCGATGGCGGCGGCAAAGCGGCATTGCGGTAGCGAGCGCAGAACCTGACCGACCGCGTCCATAGAACCCGGGGCGGTCTTGATCCACAGCATCGCATCTGTGGCGTAGCCAAGAGCTCTGTGGTCAATATCTGCCTCGAAATACAGTACGCCGTGCTCAATGAGGCGAGCGCGGCGCCTTGATACTGTGGATGGCACTGAGCCAGTTGCCCGGGCGATTTCAGCGATGGGGGTGCGTCCATTCCGGGCGAGAATACGCACCATCCGATAGTCGAGTTCATCAAGTTCTATATCGGGGTATGAAACTGCAGCTTCGCCTTCAGCCGTCCAGGTGAGCAGGATTTCGTGCACGTGAATGTTTCTTACTCCCCCGTGTCCTGCTAAGTATTCAAAGACCTTGCTAGATGTTCCTTGCCCTTGCACAACTCCACACAGGAGTTCGTTGTGGGCGGTGGTGAGCCTAACCCAACGGGTGACGCTTTGTTGAGCAAGATAGTGGGCGATGGACGCGCTGGTAGCGGGGTTAACGTCGGCGCGGATAATCCACGCTACGCGCCCGGTAAAACTGGGCAGTGTGCGTCCAATAATGTTGAGGACCCCGCCGGATTCTAGGCTAGTTATGCGCTGGGAGACATAGTGCGGGCTGAGGTCAAGTTGCTCGGCTAGGTGTGCAAAAGAAGCCAAGGGATGCGCTCGCAAGTATTCCAACATCGCTTTATCTGTTGGGGTAATGATTATCTTTTTATCCATAAATATTTCTAACAAGCCTAAGAAGTGTGCATATTTTTGCACTGTTTGACTCAATGGTGCGTAGTTATACCCTATTCTTTCAGAACCGACCATCGTGAGCATACTGTACCGAACAACCCGGTAAAACTGAGGTTCTGAGACTTTTTACGGACTTAAGGATGGGGCATGGCGCAGGTTGTAGCTTTCGAGGCATCTGAGGCACTTGAGCAACAATAGAGAAAGGTAGCTGCGATTATTGCTGTCGCGGCATTTTCTTGTTTGGTGGTTACCCTTCAGCAGACATTGATTATCCCGGCAGTTCCGCAGTTGCCGAGCATCTTGGGAACCACTGCCACGGCTGTTTCTTGGGCTGTGACAGCCGCGCTTTTAACGGGTTCTATTGCAACACCAATTATTTCTCGTCTGCCGACACCGTGGGCAAAAAGAAGATGATGGTTCTATCAATGGCACTGGTATTAGTCGGTTCTTTGATTGGTCCGTGGGGTGGCATTACCACCGTCATTATCGGACGCGCCTTGCAGGGCTTGGGCACGGCTTTAGTACCCGTTGCTATGTCCGTGATGCGCGATGAGCTCCCCGGGCACCGTATGAGCGGGGAGCTATCGCACTCATTAGCACAACTTTAGGTATCGGTGGTTCCACCGGCATTCCTCTAGGCGGTGTATTTGCTTCCCTTTGGGGTTGGGAGTCGCTCTTTTGGATTTCTGCCGGTCTTGCTGCTGTTTCTCTTGCGCTGATGGCTATCCTCATCCCGCACCGAGAGCCCCACGCGCGTCAGCCCTTTGACTACATTGGAGCGTTTTTGCTCTCTGCCGCTCTTATCTTGATCCTGTTAGGTATTAGCCAGGGCAAGGCCTGGGGTTGGACTTCTCTGCCCATTCTTGGTTCTTTAGTTGGCGGTCTTCTTCTTGCGGTGCTCTTTGTATGTTTCGAGGCTCGTAAGGAGGCGGCTTTGGTGAATATAGAGGTCAATGCACAGCGTCCTATTATGCTCACTAATGCGGCATCCTTGCTCATGGGTATTGCCATGTTCACTAATTTGCTGGTTACCAGCTTGCATTTGCAGGGCACTGTTGAGGAGCACGGTTTTGCGCAGAATGCTACAGTAGCCGGTCTGGCAATGGTTCCTTCTGCAATCATTATGTTCTTTATGCCAGCCATTACCTCCTACTTGGTTAATAAGTTCGGTGCGGAGCAAGTTTTGATCGGCGGTGGATTGTTGACCGCTGCAGCTTACCTTCTACGCGCAATGACGAGCATCCACATCACTATGGTGATTATCTGGGCGATGGTTGCCTCTGCCGGTGTTGCTCTTACTTACGCTGTATTTCCGCTGCTCATCATGGCTAACGCGTCTCACCACCATACTGCAGCAACTAACGGCCTGAACGCTTTGATTCGTGCCATTGGTACCACCGTGGCCTCTGCTGCTGTTGCAGCGATTTCAGCTACTTTCTTAATCAGCCATAACGACACCAGCTCCACTTCGTGGACGGGTATTCTCGCTATCTTCGGCATAGGTGCTGTGGCAAGTCTTTTGGCTGCGGTCTGCGGCTGGGCTGTCAAGAAACCAGCAGATAACTAAAGATTTACAATGGAAAGAAAAAGGGGGATTGGTGGTCATACTAATCCCCCTTTCGCGCATTTCATGAAAGGCATACACAATGACTGAGCACATTATTGATACGCACGCCCACCTCTACCCCGCAGGGTATTTAGATTTTCTTGAAGAACACGGAATGAGCGCAGAACTCACCAAGATTGCCCGAGATATGCGCGCATCCGACGAGCCAGAAGAAATGGCAGCCCGCATCCAGCAGATGGATGAGGCGGGTGTGCAAGAACAGATTCTGTCAGTTACTCCGCAAGTACCCATGCTGCAGGACGCGAACGCAGCGCTTGAGGGCGCGCGCATGGTCAACGACATTTATATTGAGCAGATGAAAAAAACACCCTGGCCGTTTTCGCGCTTATCTTGCCCTGCCCGTTCTTCATGTGAAAGAGTCGCTCACTATTCTCGATGAGTATTTTGAACAGGACGGCTTTGTGGGCGTTACCGTGCCGACTTTTATCAACGGTTCAATGTCTCTAGCCGATGAGTCCTTAGAACCGCTCTATGCGCGTCTGAACGAGCTGAGCGCTCGCGTCTACGTCCACCCCACCGGTGGCGGCGCTCAGTCCCCTGCGATTAATGATTTCTGGTTACAGTGGGTCAATGGTGCCCCGATTGAGGACGCGATTGCCACCTTGCACCTGCTCAAGGCTGATATTCCGCACAAGTACCCGAACATTCGTTTTCATATCGCTCATTTAGGCGGCGATCTCGCGTTCTTGACTCAGCGCCTTGAGGATAACTATGAAGACTGGGGTTCTTTTGAGCACTCCCCAATGTAGCGTTAAAGAAGATGTGGTTCGATACTGCGAACTTCTACGGCCCCTCATTGGTTTTGGCTGCTCAGACCTATGATCCTCATAAGCTCATGGCGGGCTCTGACTACCCGTACTTTCAAGATGCTAAGTACACTCGCGCTATCTCTTATATTCGCGACAGCGCTTTGGACAATGACGCGACCACCCGTGTCCTGTCTCGTCATGCAGGGGAGTTCTTTGAGGACTAAGAACGACCGATAGATGCAGCTGAGAACTCAATAACGTGAAACTCACCATATGGTAGGTTAAAACCATGACAGCCCCGCAGCCTCCTCAGCCAACGGCTCCACTCAATGAGTTCTTAGCTGCCCAGAAGAAGCTTAAGAAACGCTATAGATCTCCAATTCTCAATGTGTTACTTGCCGTTATAACTCTTATCTTGACAATTGATATTGGAGGTACTGCATATGTTCTGTGGGAATCCTCTAACATCGAAAAGAAACAGGACGCTCTCCGCTCTCTATCTTCAGGCTCTCCTACCGCCGAATTTTGGGATAGCCCGTGGGCTAAATCTGAGATTCAAGATCAAAAGGTGCGCCTTGTAGCATCTGAACAAGCATCTAAGGATTTACCGGGGTTTGCAGCTTATCTTTCAGATAAGATGGCGCACCTTCATCCCGGCTCCCTAGTTTCTATCGTCATTGAAGACAGTGAGCTATTTATAGACCCCAGTTATCATCGAGCGCTGTATTTTGATAGCAATGATTGGTTGACGATGCTCGAAGCGACAACAGCAGAGGGCGTGAATTTTGCTGAGCTCGCTACCCCTAATCTGTATGATTACCAAGAATTTTGGTTCACTCTTTATATCGACGAGACAACTGATGCGCGAATGAGTGAAGACGCTTTCTCTGTGACGATAAATAATGTCACCCATCAAAAACCTAAGGGAGTTTACAAGTTACAAACGGCTACCAGGTCCACCCGTTCTAAAGAGTACGCATGGAATATGTAGAATCGCCTCTTGTTGCAGAAGAGAAAAAATATAAGTCACGGAGAACTCTCAAGCGGATAGTTTTCTTTGTACTTCTTGTCATCGCCATCCCGATAACCTTTTATGCCCTTACCATAATGGCGTGGGGCGGTTACGGAAATTCTGAGAGTCAAAGAAGCTTAGGATACTCAGAAGTAGAGGCTTACTCTGCCCCGGAATTTAATCAGGTTCTTGACCGCACACCTTACTCCACGGTCACGTTTCGCCCGTACCTGGAACAACTGATTGTGAATGGGACGCTGACTCAAGAGACGATGGATAATCCTCAGCTTCTTCTTGACAACATGCAAGTTATTGCAGATAAAGAACTCCCGGCTCTCTATCACCTTGAAGACCCTGCAGGAAACCACATCTGCGCGTACCCTAAAACAGACTCTTCCAAGGACTCCACTCGCATAACGGCATCTCCCGAGGATCTTCGAAACGCTTTTAAAGCCGCCGAAACTGTGGATGATACAGAACAAGTGGTATTAAACCTCAGAACGGGAGACTACACAGAAACCACTTTTTCCTGCAATTAAATAAAGTGAAGTCTAAAGTTCATCTGTCATCGATTCACAGGTAGTCTTTTATCGTTTTTCTCTAGCTGCTTCTAGAAATTACGAGCTTCTGCCGCGTCCTTGCCGGTGTCGTTGTAATCAGTGCTGGCCTCGAGAAGGGTGACGGTCAGCTTTAGCGGCGTATCTACTTTGCCGATGACACTATCTGCCATTGTCTGAGCGTCTTCTACGGCTTTTTGCCGTTTCGCTTCCCTGCCGTACGCGTTATACCGACTTGCGTAGGTATTGAGATTCACAGTGGCAGATAGTGCTGCTTCCTGTTCGGAATTATTTATCATTCCTTCGGATTCCTGCGAAATACCACTGACAGATACGTTCAAAGGTTCCGGCGACCAGTCCGCGTCCATTATTGCCTCAACTGCAGGCATCACTTCATTCTTTTGAGATGCCTGTACAGACACATACACAGGTATCGGTGACTTTTCGCCCCGCGTATAGGTAAAAGCGTCTTCAAGTATTGTTTTTTCTAAGCCCTCAGGAGTTTTGAGGTCCCCTAGGTCTTTCATCTTCTGCGCAAAAACTTGTTGGTTATAACGATTAGAAGCTACAGAGTCAGTTTGGACTAGCTCCCCCACAAATACTCGCGCTTCACCTTTCTCCGTGACATTTATTCCCGTAACTTTTTCCTCTTGGGTTAGCTCTAAAATATCTTTCCATGTTTGTTCTGTCATGGACGATGTTGCTGGTACCTTCGCAGTACTCTTGGACTCCACATCAAAAGCAGTACGGGATATTTCAAGAGTCTTATCACGACCGTAAGTGAACCGCACAATTTCTACCTGCTCAGATTCAAAGGTTTTCATCATCACACGCGCAAAACCACCTGGATCAGAATAAGCCTTTGAATCAAGGTTTGCGATGATGAGACCGCCCTCGGAGGACGAAGGAATCCCCTCACCATCTGCTAGGTAGTGGTTCTGGGCTAAAGCTTCGGCTAACGAGGTTTCTTGTTCTGCTTGCCTTGTCTCGCTAGCTTTGGAATTTTTCTCCATCGAAGCGCTGTAGCTACCCCACCCGATGATAGCTATGATGAGCACCAGTGCTGCCCCGATCCCTGCTATGAGCACGGAAAAACCGACTGTTTTTCCAACGATTTCTACAGAAGATGGTTCCGGTTTCTCAGACGCCACGAGACAAGCCTTCCACAGGGTAACCCAATCAATATGATTCTCTTATGCTATCTAAAGGTAAGGCTTATACGGCAAAGCTCTCGACAGAATTGTGGGAGCACTTTTCTCTCCCCCAATGAAGAATAAGCTTATTTTGATGCACGAGAAGACTTTAAACAAAAAAGAAGCCCAGTTCCAAAGAACTGGGCTTCTTCCACTAAAATTAGCTCGGCGATGACCTACTCTCCCACACCCTTCCGAGTGCAGTACCATCGGCTCAAAGAGGCTTAGCTTCCGGGTTCGGGATGGATCCGGGCGTTTCCCTCTTGATATAATCACCGAAACGTGGAGGCGAGGGGACTCGAACCCCTAACCCCCTGCTTGCAAAGCAGGTGCGCTACCAATTGCGCCACGCCCCCGTGGTGTAATACCAGCTTACACCACCCGTTTTCAAAACAGCAAATCTGCAAGGCATGATGCGCAACACACTAACCAGCTGAAGAGTCGACTGCCCCTTCACTGGGGTAAATCGCCTGAGCCGTCGCGTTACCAGTCCCGTCGCTATCTGCAGAAACATCAAAAGAGGTGTTCTCACCCAAGTCCGCCTTAACCTGGCTTTCCAATGAAGCAAGTTCCTCTTGAGGTACGCTATCGCGACCCTCTGAATATAAGGAAATACCTACTTCAAACTCATCCAAGCTAGAGTCCCGAGGTGAGCTCTGCTGCCGAAGAAAAAAGTTGATGTTATAAGCGCTAACTGACCAGTCACGACCTGTCAGGGTTTCCTCCGCTCGCCTCACATCTTCTGCGCGGTCCGCCGCCATGCTATCCATAACCACTGAGATAACAGCACCATCAGGTTGTTCTACAACATAAGCTGCGTTCATCGAGGTGCTGGCAACACCTTGACCAAGAGGTACTTGGGCAAGCTGTCGTAAAGCATCATAAACCTCAGAACGCCCCACCACATCACTTTCACCGTGGTTCCCTCCACGATGGACCACACCGGTCAGGACGCCTTCTTCAGTAAGCTCCAAATCATACGAGCGCTCTGAACGCAATACACTCACCAGAGGTCTCCATGTTGAAGGGCTCAAATCCATCAAGCGAGTGGGATTCAACGTCAATTCGCTACCGCTTGATGAATACAGCAAGATTTCTTCAATCTCCTGCGCTTCGGCTAGCTTCTTCATCTGTTCAGCGAATCCCTGGGAATCATCTATGGCCGCTTGACTCGGTATGGCCGTAACCTTCCAGCTATCACCATTACTGCGTTGACTCACGCGCATTTTTTCAACAGCAAGCTCATCGAAAAATTTGCGATCCACCAGTTTTTCAAAGCCTTCAGGTGCCCCATAAAAGTTAATGGGATCAGCTGCCACCGCAGATGCGTATGCAGCTTGTTCACGCTCAGACCTAGCCTTATACTCAGCTTCCCGCTGTGCCTCTTGCGCTGCTTGCACTGCACAGCTCGCTAAAATAACAGCCACCACTAAACACAGGGAGAGTACAAAAATACGCCCAGTCGTAAACCACGAACGCCACGTTTTTCGCACCGGAGCGTCGTCAGAGACTTCAAGATTTTCAGACATTTTGCCTCAAAAAATAGCGCGCTTACATTCTAAATTCAGTGTATCGAATACGTTTTACTCCGCATATAAAAAACTGCCCGCCACATAATGTGGCGGGCAGCTTCTCCTTGACAGGAAAGTACGTGACTACTTTTCCTCAACACCGGCGGCGCGCTCTGCAGCGTCAACGCCGGTAGTCTGTGCGTCCTCAGCAGCGATGTACTCGCTACCTTCGGACGGATCTTCACCGGTGAGGTGGTGCGAAGAAATCTTTAGTCCGTTTGCACCCAGAATCTGGGCAACTCGCGAAATGTCTTCGGGAGTCGGGACCTGATCAACAACCTTACGAATGTATTCGTTGATGCGGTTGTCACTTACATATTCCTCGCCGCGTGCCTCCCGCGATTTCATGAGTCGAAGAACAACTTCTTCAAGCTGGGCGTCGTTGAGGTTATGACGCAAAACTGCCATAACTGCCGCCCGGTCTCCCAAAGGAACATCTTGGGGATAACCCATGTTTAGCCAATCAATAACACGAGCCACAACATTTTTGTCTGGCATCTTTGCCCCCTTCTTCTCGTAGGTTTTATTTAACCCTACTTACCAGCCAGACCAAAAAGGTCAAATCCGGTGGTATGAAGAAGGAAGTCTTTAGCAATCCAGAGGATGCCGATAATAATGACTGCAACGATAATTGCAAAAATCAAATAACCGAGCACCTTAGCGAGACCTGAAGGTCCTTCAATCTCCACAAGGCGGCCGTCTGCGGTGTACTCGGTAGTGCCAGCCATCAAACGCATACCCAGGGCATACAACGCGGGAAGGCCAGCCCCAAAGAACAAGCCCGCCAGAAGAACAGGAACAATTTTTTCAAAAATCTCAGCGAGGTTCATGGTTAGACTTCCGCTTTCTGTGAGCCAGCTGCGACTGAAGCAACAGAATCTTCAGTCTGATGAGCAGTATTACCACCGGCATTGGTATCTGCCCATTCGTCGTTAACGTTGTTAGGATCGACAGGGTTACGACGTGAGTGCATGAACATCCAACCGCAGAAGGCTACAAGAACAAGGAAGACAACAAGTTCACCCAGCCATTCACTGCCGGTCCACGCATTGAGGTAGTGACCAACAAACCAAGTAATTGCACCAACGGCACCTGCTGCCGGAAGGGTAATAAGCCAAGCGATCACCATACGTCCCATAACGCCCCAACGAACCTCAGCACCCTTGCGTCCTAGACCTGAACCGATGATTGAACCGGTTGCAACGTGAGTGGTTGACAGTGCCATACCAAAGTGTGATGAGGTCAAAATAATTGCTGCGGAGGAACCTTCAGCAGCCATACCCTGAGGGGAATCAATCTCAACAAGACCCTTACCCAAGGTGCGAATGATGCGCCAGCCGCCGATATAGGTACCGAGGGCAATAGCAAGCGCACAGGTCAAACGTACCCAGAACGGAATATCAGCATTGGGATCAATTTCATTAGCCGCCACGAGAGCCAAGAAGATAACACCCATGGTCTTTTGCGCATCGTTAGTGCCGTGTGCAAGTGACACGAGTGACGCGGTTGCCACCTGGCCGTAACGGAAGCCTGAACGCTTCTTATCATCAGAAACAGGCTGAGACAGGCGGTATACCAACCAGGTACCCACGGTTGAAACAATCGCCGCAATAAAGGGAGCCGCAAGTGCAGGAACAACAATCTTTGACATGACGCCGGACCACAAGACACCGTCAGTACCCAGTGACGCCATGGTCGCACCAATAAGACCGCCAAAGAGCGCATGAGATGAGGATGAAGGAAGACCCAGCAGCCAGGTAAGGACGTTCCAGAGAATCGCACCCACAAGACCTGTAAAGACAATCAACATCAAATCTGAGTTGCTACCTGCGGTCTCCAGGTTTACGAGACCTTTACCAACAGTTTTAGCAACCTCGATTGAAAGGAATGCACCAACAAGGTTAAGTACTGCAGAAAGAGCAACTGCAGTTCGAGGCTTTAAAGCTTTAGTGGCAATGGAAGTAGCCATTGCATTCGCGGTGTCATGGAAGCCATTCGTGAAGTCGAATGCCAGTGCAGTAAGCACCACGATAACGAGAATGATGAGTTCAGTAGTCACACATCGATTATGTAATGACCACACACAATATAAAAGCAGGTAAAAATTACGTGGTTTTTAGATGAAAATCCAAAAAACACACAGTAAAAACCACATCAGAATATTTTTCATTTGAAAAAAATTGGGTCTTGTTGACACAAAAAGTCTGCAAGTAAGCGAATAAAGCCTTACAAAGAAAATACTTTTAAAAGTTGGTTTATTTTGGGTTTTTAAAAGAGCGAACAAAACCCCACAGGGGTGCACCTCAACGTTAATAACCGTTAACCTACTGTTCATCTTAAAACCGGCATGATACACAGCACCCCGTCCCCTAGTCAGCCTACGGTTTTCACAACAAGGTCTACGTCAGGAACGCAGGTACCTCAGATACCGTTCAGGTGAATCAAGAAAACGCTTCCAGTGATCCACCACTTCAAGCTCATCAACCACCGCATCGTGTACGCCCCACGGGCCGATTTCCAGGACGCGGGCGTCGTCTATGCACATCAGCAGAGGGGAGTGAGTGCAGAGTATGACCTGATGCCCAGCGTCAATATGTTCATGTATTAAAGAGATGAGCTTGAGCTGCCCTTCAAAACTCAGCCCTGACTCAGGCTCATCCAAAATCCACAAGCCCCCACGAGCAGAAGCGGCAAGCAACATGTCCAGCGCAGATTCACCGTGAGACTGCTTCAGATACCTCTTCGCAAGGTCTGAACCGGCACTCACCCGAAAATCCACCAGCGAGTATGCCGCTTCAGCACGAAAGAAAAGTCCACCGCGTCCACCCGAGGCCCCCTTAGACAGCTCTAAGCACTCCGCAAGAATATTCTGACCTTCAATTCCCTCACGCTGATCCCAGGACGTACCGCCCTCGGCAGGGAATCCATAAGTGACAGCTAGAGCTTCAACCAGCACAGACTTACCAGCACCATTCTCACCAACAATGACAGTAAGCGGGGAGAAATCTATCCCGCGCAGTATCGCGCGGACACTCGGCACAGTAAACGGCCACTGCTCCAGATTAATATCCACCTCGGAGGCTGCGCGAACGGAACGAATTGCAAGCGTCGAAATAGCCATACATCAATCCTAACAACCTGCGCCTAGCCAGTTTCTGCTTCTTCGGGCAGGCGCCCCGTCGATGAAGTGACCACGAAACCGTCAAAATACCACCCAAAAACCGGGCAAGATGACGTTTACGTGGTCACGACGAAACACCTCTGGTCACCACTGAGAGATATCAGGTCACACCCCACAGTGCACAGCCACAAGCCCCACCCCACACGGGTTAAACAAAAAGAAGCCCAGTTCGCAATGAACTGGGCTTCTTCACTAAAATTAGCTCGGCGATGACCTACTCTCCCACACCCTTCCGAGTGCAGTACCATCGGCTCAAAGAGGCTTAGCTTCCGGGTTCGGGATGGGACCGGGCGTTTCCCTCTTGATATAATCACCGAAACGTGGAGGCGAGGGGACTCGAACCCCTAACCCCCTGCTTGCAAAGCAGGTGCGCTACCAATTGCGCCACGCCCCCGTATCGGAGTGTTTCCGCTATTTTATTTTACAGAATCAGTTGATTCTGACCAATTAGCTTTAGCTTCTTGGTTTTCTTTGACCTGACGAGCCGCAACAAAACTTGCCGCACCCGCCAGAAGCAGAACTGCAAATTTCTTCATTGCATCTCCTTGATGATCAAAGGAGTGGGCGTACCAGGACTTGAACCTGGGACCTCTTCGTTATCAGCGAAGCGCTCTAACCGCCTGAGCTATACGCCCTCCTTGTTCCTCAGAACGAAATACAACTTTACACAGGTTTGCGGCGTCTGCCAAATCGAAAAGCGGTGTTATACCTCACACCTTTCCGAAAAGGCTTTTTACACCGCCCACAAGCAGCTCCACAGCTACTTTTTACCGGCATTCCATCGCCACCGCCCCCGTTCTAGAGAGCAAAAACCCGCGTCCTTACACACTGGTAAGGACGCGGGTTTTGACGCGAGAAAAACCGCAGGTTAGTCGTCGGTGAGGGTTACACCAATGCCACCCACAAGCTTTGCAGCCACGTTGTACAGCATCGCAGCAATCACACCGAGCAAGGTAAAGAGCACGACGTTAATCACCGAAAGGATGGTGGAGAACAGTGCAACTTGCCCCAGGGTCAGAACCTGTTGAACCTCAACCGAATTACCGGTAGTACCCAGCATGGTAATCAGCTCGTTAATGCCATCGAACGCACCGGTTGCCTGCATAACCAGCCACAGAATGACCGATGAAACAACGGTAACAATGCCCAAAGCAACTGAGAGCAAGAAAATCAGCTTAGCGACTGACCACGTATCTACCTTGGCAACAACCAGGCGAGCGCGACGCACCTTAGAACGCGGCGCCGGGCGCACGAGGGGCTTGCGGCTTGCATTGCCCTTCGCCTGCGGACGGACCGCACCCTTACGGGTTGCAGGAGCGCTCTTAGGCGCTGAAGCATTAGTGCTCACTAGTTACCTCCGTGCTGTGAAGAATCAGCCGCAACTGCGGTATTTTCATCGGATTGATTCTCTAACGGTACTTCATTTTTTTCTTCAGAACTTTCTTCTGAAGTGTTTTCTTCAGCACCGTCTTCAATTTCTTTCTCAAGCTGACGGTCGTGGTTGCGAGCTACACCCACAATTTGGTCGCCCTTACCGGGCTTTGCGAAGATAACGCCCATGGTGTCGCGTCCCTTAGCCGGAACTTCAGCAACAGAGGTTCGAACCACCTTGCCGCTTTGCATGACAACCAGGATTTCGTCGTCTTCACCCACAATGAGACCGCCCACAAGGTCACCGCGATCCTCAGCAAGTTTCGCGACCTTGATACCCAAGCCGCCGCGTCCTTGGACTCGGTACTGGCTAACCTGGGTTCGCTTAGCGTAACCGCCTTCAGTCACAACAAACACAAATGATTCATCGGTGACGACGCTTGCATTCAGCAGTTCATCGTCATCGCGGAACTTCATGCCAGTCACACCGGAGGTAGCGCGACCCATCGGACGCAATGCCTCGTCAGTTGCGGTGAAGCGCAACGACTGGCCCTTGCGAGAAATCAGCATCAGATCATCTTCAGCGGAGGCCAGCATAGCCGCCACCAACTCATCATTTTCACGCAGGTTAATAGCGATAACACCGGCAGTACGGTTGGTGTCGTAGTCAGACAGGCGAGTCTTCTTAATCAGACCGTTCTTGGTAGCCAGCACCAGGTAAGGCGCGTCCTCATAGGACTTCAACTCCATTACCTGAGCAATAACTTCACCGGGCTGGAAGGCCATCAGGTTAGCGATATGCTGACCCTTCGCATCGCGACCAGCTTCCATGAGCTCATACCCCTTGGCGCGATACACGCGACCAAGGTTAGTGAAGAACAGAATCCAGCTGTGAGTGGTCGTCACAAAGAACTGCTGAACCACATCGTCGCCACGCAACGACGCACCCTTAATGCCCTTACCACCGCGATGCTGCGAACGGTACTGATCGGAGCGAGTGCGCTTGACGTAGCCGCCGCGCGTAATCGTCACGACAACCTCTTCCTCAGGGATGAGGTCCTCCATCGACATATCACCGTCGTAACCCATGAGAATCTTGGTGCGACGATCATCACCGTAGCGGTTGACAATATCGCCCAGTTCCTCAGAAATAATCTGACGCTGGCGCTCCTCAGACGCGATAATCGCGTTGTACTCATCGATCATGCGCATCAGCTCAGCATGACGATCCTGAATCTTCTGACGCTCCAGAGCTGCCAAACGACGCAGCTGCATATTCAGAATTGCCTGAGCCTGAGCCTCATCAATATCCAGAAGCTGCATCAAACCGGTGCGAGCTTCATCGGGAGTGGACGAGCGGCGGATCAGGGCAATAACCTCATCGAGCGCATCCAGCGCCTTCAGCAGGCCGCGCAAAATATGCGCTTCTTCTTCAGCCTGCTTGAGGCGGTACTTGGTGCGGCGAACGATAACTTCCATCTGGTGGTTGACCCAGTGGCGAATGAAAGCATCCAGCGACAGAGTACGAGGCACACCGTCCACGATCGCGAGCATATTCGCTGAGAAGTTCTCCTGCAAAGAGGTGTGCTTGTAAAGGTTATTCAGAACAACCTTCGCCACAGCATCGCGCTTGAGCACAATCACCAGGCGCTGACCGGTACGGCCAGAGGTCTCATCGCGAAGATCCGCAATACCGGTAATCTTGCCGTCCTTGACCAGCTCAGCGATCTTAATTGCCAAGTTATCCGGGTTCGCCTGGTAGGGGAGCTCAGTCACTACGAGGCAGGTGCGGCCCTTGATTTCTTCAACATTGACCACCGCGCGCATGGTGATAGAACCACGACCGGTGCGGTAAGCATCCTCAATACCCTTATGACCCAAGATGGTTGCACCGGTGGGGAAGTCGGGGCCTTTAATACGCTGAATCAGAGCCTCAAGCAACTCTTCATCGGTAGCATCGGGGTTCTGCAAGAACCACTCAACACCATCAGCCACTTCACGTAGGTTATGCGGCGGAATGTTGGTCGCCATACCCACAGCAATACCCGACGAGCCGTTAACCAGCAGGTTAGGGATGCGGGCAGGCAGGACGGTGGGCTCCTGTGACTTACCGTCGTAGTTGTCCTGGAAGTCAACGGTGTCTTCGTTGATATCGCGCACCATCTCAAGCGCAATGGGAGCCATCTTGGTCTCAGTGTAACGAGGAGCCGCAGCACCATCGTTACCCGGCGAACCGAAGTTACCCTGGCCAAGAGCCAGCGGGTAACGCATAATCCAGTTCTGAATCAGGCGCACCAGGGTGTCATAAATAGCGGAGTCACCGTGCGGGTGATACTGACCCATAACATCGCCAACCACGCGAGCACACTTGTTGAAAGAGCGCTCGGGACGGTAGCCGCCGTCATACATCGCGTAAATGACGCGGCGATGCACAGGCTTAAGACCGTCACGGACGTCCGGCAACGCGCGTCCAACGATAACCGCCATCGCATAGTCAAGGTAGGAACGCTGCATCTCGCCCTGCAGGTCAACCTGCTCGACGCGTCCAGCGACCACTGCACCTTCTTCGTTAACGACGACGCCCTCTACCGGTTCCGGTGAGCTGTTCTGAGTTTCATCGCTCATGATTTCAATTCCTTACGTTTCTAATTCTTCGATCTCTAATATTCTTTATCAGCTATATAGCCGGTTTTTCACACGAAAAACCCTTAGATATCAAGGAATCGAATGTCCTTTGCGTTCTGCTGAATAAACTCACGACGAGCCTCAACGTCTTCACCCATCAGAACGGAGAAAATCTGGTCGGCCGCCGCAGCGTCGGTCATCGTCACCTGCAAGAGAGTGCGCTTTTCGGGGTCCATGGTGGTTTCCCACAGCTCCGAGTAATCCATCTCGCCTAGACCCTTGTAGCGCTGAATACCGTTATCCTTCGGCAGACGCCAGCCCTTAGCCTGACCAGCGGCGAGCGCCTCATCACGCTGAGCGTCGGTGAAGACGTAGTCGTGAGGAGCGTTTGACCACTTGAGGCGGTACAGCGGCGGCTGAGCCAAGTAAACGTAGCCGGCTTCAATGAGCGGACGCATAAAGCGGAAGAGCAGGGTGAGCAACAAGGTGGTGATGTGCTGACCGTCGACGTCCGCGTCCGCCATCAAAATCACCTTGTGGTAGCGTGCCTTCTCAATATCGAAGTCATCGCCAATACCAGTACCGAAAGCGGTAATCATGGACTGGATCTCGGAGTTGGACAGCGCGCGGTCTAGGCGAGCGCGTTCAACGTTGAGAATCTTACCGCGCAGGGGCAAAATCGCCTGGGTTACGGGGTCGCGGCCCTGAACAGCTGAACCACCTGCAGAGTCACCCTCCACCATGAAGATTTCTGAAATCGCGGGTTCTTTGGATGAGCAGTCTTTGAGCTTACCGGGCATGAAGCCGGTTTCCATAAGCCCCTTACGACGCGTGGTCTCACGAGCCTTACGAGCAGCTACACGAGCCTGCGCTGCGGTAATAGCGCGGCGAATAATTTCTTTCGCGGTGCCGGGATTGCGTTCAAACCAGTCGCCCAGGTGATCCATCATGGCGCGCTGGACGAATGCCTTGGCTTCTGAGTTACCCAGCTTAGTCTTGGTCTGACCCTCGAACTGCGGCTCAGAAATCTTTACTGAAACCACCGCGGTCAGGCCCTCACGAACGTCCTCGCCGGTGAGGTTATCGTCCTTATCGCGCAATAGCTTGTGCTCGCGCGCATAACGATTGACCAGGGTAGTCAGTGCGGTGCGGAAGCCTTCTTCGTGAGTACCACCCTCGTGAGTGTTGATGGTATTCGCATAGGTGTGAACAGACTCTTTGTACGAGGAGGTCCACTGCATAGCAACCTCAAGGTTCATCACACGCTCGGTGTCTTCACCTTCAAAGTCAATAACGTCTTCGTTGACCACGGTGAGGTTCTTAGATTCGTTCAAGAATTTCACGTAGTCCAGCAGACCGTTTTCGTAGAGGTAAGTAACGGTCTTGAAGCCCTCGGAGGACGGCCCCACCTGGTTCAGCGACAGTTCCTTCTTGGTCTCGTCATCACCGGCGACCTCATCAGCCTCAAACTGCTCACGCTCGTCGGTCAACGCAATGGTCAAACCCTTATTCAAGAACGCCATCTGCTGGAAGCGCGCACGCAGCGTCTCAAAATCGAACTCTACAGTCTCAAAAATTGAAGGATCCGGGTAGAAAACCTGAGTGGTACCGGTTTCATCGGTAGCCTCACCGCGGGTCAGCTCCTGGTCAGTATGACCGCCGTCCTTGAAGGAAATGTTCCAAGCGTGACCCTGACGGCGCACCTCGGTCTCAACGCGAGTAGACAGCGCGTTCACCACAGAAATACCGACACCGTGCAGACCACCGGAGACAGCGTAACCGCCGCCGCCGAACTTACCACCGGCGTGCAGAATCGTCATAACGACCTCAACGGTGGGCTTATGCTCCGTGGGGTGCTCGTCAACGGGAATACCGCGGCCGTTATCTTTGACGCGTACCGCGCCGTCCTTCTGGATTACAACATCAATGCGATCCGCGTAACCGGCGAGCGCCTCGTCAACAGAGTTATCAACGACCTCGTAAACCAGGTGGTGCAGACCGCGCTCAGTAGTTGAGCCGATGTACATACCCGGACGCTTACGAACAGCTTCGAGGCCTTCGAGGACGGTAATGTCGCTCGCGCCGTATTCGCGGGGAGTTTCTTCAGTTGCCACTGCTTTTAGGCTCCTTGGTTTTACAGGTGACGCGCGGGGAAAGATGCGGGTGCGCTGAGCAAGCTACCGGGAGCACAGGCTCTCACGCGTCGCGTTTCAAGGAGCTGAGAGAAAAAGATGCTGTCGGGGGCTAGCTGGGCACGCGCATAGTGCGCGTTATTATCTCTAATTCTACCGGAAAAACGCCTAAATATGGGGGTTTAAGAGTTCTTATTGATGCTCAAAAGCGTTTAAAAGCTGTTTTTAGCGTCTTGACCCCTCAAGCTGTAGGTCTCTATTTCTTCTTACCCCAACGCATCAGAAGCGATTTTTCGTGAAATTTTCAGTTTTCTCCCGGCGCGGGGCACTTTCTGTGGATTTGCGTTCTAAAAAATGGATTTTTACAGCGCGAATCCACGGAAAGTGAGGGAGTACCCTACCCGTATGTATCGCGAGGCCCGCGCATCCCCGGGGCGACGCGTCGTCCGCGCTTCCACGACGGCGTATTGGGCCCGTTCACTTGAATTTTCTGCACGACGCCGGCGCCCAGCTCACGCTCAAACATTTTGAGGATTTCATTGGTCATCATGCGCAGGTTCACCGCCTGCGGGGTAGTCTCACATTGAATAATGACTGTGCTGTCGGTGTAGCTCACCGGACGCGCATAAGACGCCACGTGCGCACCCACCAGCTCATTCCAGCGCGCCAGCACGCTAGAAACCGCCACAGGCTCTTTCCACCCACGACTCTGAATCATTTTCTCCATGAGATCGCTCAGCGGCTTAGGATCGCGAGCGCTCTTTCCCGGCCCTGTATAACCGCCCAAGGTCCGCGGATCAACCGAATGGTACCGGCGTTTTTTACGCTTAGACCCCGGCTCCGCGCTCATGACTTCACCGAAATCACGCGTTAGCTTCTTCGCGGCGTTGCCCTGCAAGCGTCCTTCACCGCGAGATGCAGCCCCCGCACGCATCCTGTTCAGCAAAGCAGCAGGTGCGTTCACCTCATCTTCAAAACGATGCGGGTCTGCCGCCGGCTGGTCGAAGACGTCCTCGTACACGGTTAGGCACCCGGCTGACGGTAGGTGAGACGGGCTTCAGTAGCAGGCAGGGCGAGTTCGGATGCGTCCACTGCCTCAGCGGTTGCAGGGCTAACCTTCACCAGGTGCATTCCCTGCCGCAAAGCATCCGGAATATCAGTGTGTACAGCGCACGTCACCAGCACCTGCTCGGCGCTCGCAACGATCTCACCGAGGCGCGCTCGCCGCGCGGTATCGAGCTCAGCAAACACATCGTCGAGAAGCAAAATGGGCGAGGCCCCCTCAGAGCTATCATCCTCAAGGTGCACATACCAGGACGCCAAACGCAACGCGAGCGCATAAGACCAAGTCTCACCGTGCGAGGCAAACCCCTTAGCCGGAATACCGCCCAGTTCAAGCACCAAATCATCTCGGTGCGGCCCTACCAGCGTGACCGCGCGATCCAATTCATCGCCCTGTTTCTCGTCAAAAGCGCGCATCATCGCAGAACGAATATCGTCCACGCTCATCAGCGCTGCCTTACCCAGCACCTGCGCAGAAATTGAGGGGAACACCGTTGAATCGTAGGTAAACGTCAGCTGTTTAGCACCATCGGTCAGCTGATCATATGCCCGTTGCAGTTGGGGGAGCATCAACGCTAACACCCGCAAACGAGCCTGCAACACGTGCGCTGCCGCCAGCGAAAGCTGTTCATTCCAAATACGTAATGTATTCAGGTCGGTATCATCAGTACGACGCCCGCGCATCGACTTGAGCAAAGAATTACGCTGCCGCATAATACGCTCGTAATCGCTCACATACGCACTGACTGATGGGCGCAATGCCACCGCTAAATCATCAATAAACTTACGACGATTCGACGGATCGCCCTTAATCAGTTGCAAATCCTCGGGCGAAAACAGCACCGTGTGATTGATGCCCAGTGCCTCTCGCGCTCGCACCGGCGCAGCCCTGTTAATGCGCACGCGGTTAGACTTTCCCGGCGCAATTTCAAGCTCCATAATGGTCTGTTGCCCGCCACGCACGACGCGAGTGCGCACGTAAGCCCGATCCGTACCCACATGCACCAGGGGAGCATCATTACTGACACGATGCGAACTCAGATTTGCCGAATAGTCGATAGCCTCCAAGATGTTGGTTTTACCCACACCGTTAGAGCCCAAGAACACCGTCACACCCGGCGTCAGCGGCAAATTAAGCAAAGGGTACGTGCGAAAGTTCATCAACGAAATATGGTCGATGTACATACGCTCGTACCCCTTGGCTAGAGAAATGTAAAAGATTGAAGGCTCATACCGCTAGCAGACACGTCGTCACCAGCAGTCCCTCTCGCGGTCTCGCGCTGGGCGCTCGCCAGCGATTCACGCCAGCCCCGATGCCAGCTGGCGACAGGACGTGCCTGCTACCGTCGAAAACCAGTGCAGCGTGGGACAAGAGCCTTTACTTACTGGTTAGGCAGACGCACCGGCATCAGCAGGTAGCGGTAGTCCTTGGAGTCCTCGCCCAGTGGCTCGCTCTGCGCTGAGAGCACAGCGGGCTTCGGGGGAGTGGTGAAGGAGAAACGCACGTATTCTGAACCGAAGGCGTTGAGACCTTCCAACAGGTAGGCGGGGTTGAAGGCTACGGTGATGTCTTCACCTGAAAGTTGAGCATGAATCTGCTCGGTTGCCTGCGCGTCCTCGCCGGTGCCCGCGTCCAAGGTGAGCTGGCTCTGAGTAAATGCCAAGCGGACGGGGGTGTTGCGCTCTGCTACGAGAGAGACGCGACGAACTGCTTCGATGAGTTCTGAGGTGCGTACAACTGCGTGAATCGGGGTGTTCTCGGGGAACAGCGCACGAATCTTGGGGTACTCGCCGTCAACGAGCAGGCTGGTAGTGCGTCGTGAACCTGATTCAAAGCCGATGAGTTCGTGAGCATCTGATAGGGCGATGTTCATGTCGCCTGCGCTGCCCAGGGTCTTAGCGACTTCGCTCATGGTCTTTGCTTTAACCAAAACTGCGGTTGAGATATCTGAGGATGCCGGTGCCCAGGTCATTTCGCGCATTGCGAGACGGTAGCGGTCGGTAGCGAGCAAGGTGATTTTGTCGCCTTCGATTTCCATACGGACGCCGGTCAGAATAGGCAGGGTGTCATCTTTGGATGCTGCCACGGTGACCTGCGAGACGGCTTTAGCGAACTCGTGACCGTCAACGCTACCTGAGACTGCCGGCAGAGCAGGGAGTTCGGGGTAGTCGGTGACAGGCATTGCAGCGAGGTTAAACTTTGATGATCCGCAGGTGAGGTGAACCTTTGAATCTACGACCTCGAACTCTACTGACTTACCAGCAGGAAGAGATTTTGAGATGTCAGCTAGGAGACGACCCGAGACAAGGGTGGTTCCTTCGGTTTCTACGTCGGCTTCGATGTTGAGTTTTGCGCTGGTTTCGTAGTCGAAGCTTGCGATAGAGACGGAGCCGTTTTCAGCTTTGATAAGCAGACCTGACAGAACAGGTACGGGGGGACGAGGTGACAGTGAACGAGCAGTCCAGCTAACAGCTTCTGCTAACACATCACGTTCAACAATAAATTTCACGCCGATTACCCCTTAAAACTGAAAAATCTAGGCATTTGAGAAAACTGAGCGTTAAGAATCTGGCTCAGCACTCTAGCTTACCCGATGCAGTAGGACGCGGGGAGGGGATTTGCCTGTGAGGAAGAGCTGAGATTTTTTTGTAGTTACGAAAGTTCAGGAAGGAAGCTGGGAGAACTTGGAAGAATCTGTAATTACAAGTTTGGTAGCTGTTTGATGGGCGCACGCGAGCAAAAAACGCTCAGGAATTTGTTATTTGGCTTTTCTTCTTTAAAGAATCGTAGTGTTAATAACCCCTGTGGAATCTGTGGAAAAACCGCTTATGCCCTGTAATTACAAGGAGTTAGGGTGTTGATAGAATGTGGAGTAATTCGCTTGATGCTGTGCGTGCATTGTGAATGAATATTTATACAAATAGGGAAGTCCACACCATTTGTATAACTATTCACTTAACGTCCACATTAATACAGTCCCACCGCACAAGTTATCCACAGGGGTATTTTGCTACTTAGCGGTGCGCTGTTCCTGCTTAATCTTGTTGGTCAAATCAGTGACCTGGTTGAAAATAGCCCTGCGTTCCGCCATTAGCGTGCGAATCTTGCGGTCAGCGTGCATCACCGTGGTGTGGTCGCGTCCGCCCAATTCTTGCCCGATGCGAGGCAGCGACATATCAGTGAGTTCACGCAGCAAATACATGGCGATCTGGCGTGCTGTCACCAGCGTGCGAGTACGCGACTTCGACTGCAGCTCATCCAATGTCACGTCAAAGTAGGTAGCCGTAGCAGTGAGCACCTGTGATGCCGTGATTTCAGAGGCGCCATCGTCCGTAATCAAATCTTTAAGCACCAGCTCCGCCAGCGCACGATCAACGCCCTGCTTGTTCAAGGACGCAAATGCCGTCACGCGAATCAACGCGCCCTCAAGCTCACGAATGTTGGTGGAGATATTAGATGCGATGTACTCCATGACATCATCGGGTACATCCAGGTTCTCGTTCTGTGCCTTCTTGCGCAAAATAGCGATGCGAGTTTCAAGTTCGGGCGGCTGCACATCGGTAATCAGACCCCACTCAAAGCGCGAGCGCATGCGCTCAGCAAACCCCGTCAATTGCTTAGGAGGCATATCTGAAGTGATAACCACCTGCTTCTGGTGGTTGTGCAGGGCATTGAAGGTATGGAAGAACTCTTCTTGGGTGTGTTCTTTACCTGCCAAGAACTGAATATCGTCAATGAGCAACATATCGACGTTGCGGTAAATCTGCTTGAACGATGAGCCTTCATCATCGCGAATTGAGTTGATGAAGTCGTTGGTGAACTCTTCGGAGTTCACGTAGCGCACGCGCAGGTTGGGGTAGAGATGCTTGGCGTAGTGCCCAATAGCGTGCAACAGGTGGGTTTTACCCAGGCCGGAATCGCCATATATGAACAGCGGGTTATATGCCATGGCGGGTGTTTCTGAGACAGCGAAAGCCGCTGCGTGTGCGAAACGATTGGACTGGCCAATCACAAAAGTATCGAAGGTATACTTGGGGTTCAGTCGAGCCGATGATTCCCAGCTAGTAGCTTCCCCTGCAACGGGGCTGTTAGCAATAATTTCCGATTCGGCTATAAGTTCATCTGCTGAGGCGTGATCAGCAACAGCCCTATCTGCAAGTGGCTTTTCGGCCTCCGGGGGAGTGGGCACATCCAGTGCAGAGGAATCAGCCAATGGAGTTTGCGCTGCGAAGTTGGGCGTGGACTGGCTGAGTTCAGCCTCAAGGTCTTTCACCGAAGGCATGGAACGCTCGATGCGTTCGGGCTCTGCCGGGGTTTCAACGGTGGGCGCGGATGCGGCTTCCCCCTCCGCAGGAGCAGGTTCGACAGGAGCTACAGGAGCTGCGGTTTCTGCCGATAAACCGGTGTCGATGACAAAAGCTTCAGAGATGCCCGCACCAAAAGCCTCTTCTAAAGCTGCTTTAAAGGCGTCCTTGATGTGGGTCTGAAAAACTTCGCGGGTGAGTTCGTTGGGCACAGCAACAAGTAGAACGTTGCCCATGTGCGCCTGAGGCTGAGCAAGACCGACAAAGGCCTTCCAACGCTGACCGAGCGCGGGATTTGAGCGCAACAGGCTAATCGCGTGCGCCCACCGCTGCTTTAAGTCATCGCTCAGCTGATCAACCACGTGGTGCTCCTTAGAAAATCAAGAAATTTATGAGAGAAGAAAATTCCTCATCCACCGAATATCCACAGGAGTTATACACAGGGTGGAAAACTTGTGATTTAACTGCTGGTTGCCGGTGGAAAATAGGGCGTAGACCCCGAAAGTATCACAGAAATTGTAATTTACACATGTTGAAAACAACTCTGTGGATAACTTCTTCTCAGCATACGTGAAATTACAAATATCCACACCTGTGCACAGGTGAATACGCACAATCTGTGATTAAAATTCAAGGCGTCATTACTTGACCCCACTACCAAAAATCTTCTAGAGTTGTCCAGTCGTATGTGTACTGGACTGCACCCATTTTCGAACGGGTGCAAGCGGCCGTAGATCCGGACGAAACCGTACATAGCAAGAGAATTGCGCGAGATTAGAAGCTTCTTCACCGAAAAAGCTTTCAACCTGCGCGTGAACAAACGAAAGACACAATAATGTCAAAGCGTACTTTCCAGCCGAACAACCGTCGCCGCGCTAAGAAGCACGGTTTCCGCCTTCGTATGCGCACCCGTGCGGGTCGCGCAATCTTGGCTAACCGTCGCTCAAAGGGCCGTGCAAAGGTCTCAGTATAAGCGATAGCCTGATTCGGCATTCGTCAGTAGTGAAGCCCTCCTCACAATAAGTGTCGAGGGCTTTACTGTTATCTACACTCCAGGAGAAACCATGCTTTCAGCGGCTCACCGTATGCGAAATGGTGCCCAGTTCTCCGCAACAACGCGCGGGGGAGCTCGCGCCGGACGCAAAACCCTTGTGTTTTACGCCCTCCCTTACGACGCCACCACCCTGGTAGGTTTTATCGTTTCAAAAGCCGTCGGTAACTCGGTAATGCGCAACAAAGTCCAGCGCAAACTGCGCCATATTGCCGCGAACTCGCTGAGCACCCACCAACACGGTTATTATTTTGTAGTACGCGCTCTACCCGCAGCAGCTACAGCCAGCTTTGCGCAACTTGAGAGCGACTACACCTCGGCGCTCACCAGCGTCCTGGCAAAACTAGAACGCGCCACCACCCGTGAACCGGCAGCACAACGCCCCGACGCCGGAACATCCGCACCGCAGCCGCGAGAGGAGCTCTAACCTATGGGCACCGCCGCGCACACGCATCCTCACGAAGAAGGCGACGTGCTACTCGACAACGCGCCGCACGAATTCGTGCACCCGGCGTCCGTCACCCACGCGCTGTGGACCCTGCCCCAAAACGCCCTGATCGCGTTCATCAAGATTTACCGGCTCATCATTTCGCCGCTCTATGGCAACGTCTGCAGGTATTACCCCAGTTGCTCAGCCTACGGGCTAGAAGCAATCACCGTACACGGTGCCCTCAAAGGCCTCTCACTCACTGTCAAAAGACTGTTGAAATGCCACCCCTGGGCAACCGGAGGATTAGACCCAGTTCCTGCCGGAAAGCGAACCTTCGCACCCGGCCGTGAACCCAAAATTATGCTCTTGAACCATCCGAAACGCGCCCACTAAAACCGCGCATCGGATACCACCCTCAACCGGCTCAACCGCACGAGCCAAGGAGAACATCAATGTTCGACATCATTCTTTGGCCCTTCAAATGGATCGTCTCCCTGATCCTCACGGGCTTCCACTCCCTTTTCACCGCCCTCGGCATGGACCCCGCATCCGGCGTTACCTGGACGCTGGCAATCATCGGCTTGACCCTGGTGATGCGAACCCTCACCATTCCGCTGTTCCTCAAGCAGATCAAGTCCATGCGCGGCATGCAGGAACTTCAGCCCGAAATGGCGAAACTGCAGGCAAAATACAAGGGCAAGACCGATCAGCTCTCGCGCCAGGCAATGGCCCAGGAGCAGATGGAGCTCTACAAGCGCACCGGCGCTAACCCGCTCTCATCCTGCCTGCCCATCATCGTGCAGATGCCGATCTTCTTCGGTCTGTTCCAGGTGCTGCGCGGCGTTCCCGCAGCTGCTGCTGCAGGCGAAGGCATCCTCATGCTCCCCGCCGACCTTGTCAAGCAGTTCAACGATTCCTACATCTTCCAGGCGCCGCTGTTCTCAACTATGATGCAGCCCGGCAACGGCAACCACTTTGCCACCATCCTCATCGCAGCGGTTCTCGTAGTCTTCATGTCCATCACTCAGTTCATCACCATGAAGCAACTATCAGCTAAGAACATGTCAGATTCCGCCAAGGAATCACCCATGTACCGCCAGCAGCAGATGATGCTCTACATCTTCCCCATCATCTTCGCAGTATCAGGTATTAACTTCCCGATTGGTGTGCTGATTTACTGGACCATCTCAAATCTCTGGTCAATGGGCCAGCAGTGGTGGGTTATCCGCAACAACCCCACCCCCGGCTCACAAGCAGAACGCGAACTCAACGCACGCCGTGCCGCTAAAGGCCTTCCTCCCGTAGGCAAGACCAAAGAGCAGCACGAACGTGAGCAGGAGGAATTGCGCGAACGCGCTAACCGCGGTCAGCGAGTACAGCCCGTTGGTAAAAAGCGCCAGAAGCAGCAGAACCGCCGCAAGTAACCACACCTGCTCTTACATCAGAAAGAAAATACTGTGTCAGAAACACAAGAAAACTACGTAGAACCCGAGACCACCGCACTTGAAGAAGAGGGCGACATCGCGGCTGACTACCTCGAAGAGCTTCTCGATATCGCTGATATCGATGGCGACATTGACATCGAAGTACGCAACAACCGCACCTACCTCTCCGTCGTCACCGAAGGCGACGAAAGCGAAGATTTGCGCGCCCTCGTTGGCAAAAACGGTGAAGTTCTAGACTCCCTTCAAGAACTCGTTCGACTCTCCGTACTTTCTGCAACCGGCAACCGTTCACGCCTGATCTTGGACATCGCCGGACACCGCGCCAACCGCGCCAACCGTCTTGCCACCATGGCCAAGGACGCGATTGCCCGCGTCCAGGAAACCGGTGAGGACGAGCACCTGCCCCCGCTGGGTGCCTACGAACGCAAACTCGTACACGACCTCGTTGCTGAAAACGGCCTCTACTCAGAGTCCGAAGGTGAAGGCAAAGACCGCCACATCGTGATCTCCGTTACTGAGAGCGAGTAAAACATGGCGGAAGCTCCCGAACTCACCGGCGCTGAGCTGGATGCGGCTCAGAAAGTCTTTGGCGACCGTCTACCTCTTGCCCAGCGCTATGTTGAGCACCTGGCAACCTCGGGCATTGAACGCGGTCTCATTGGCCCGCGCGAGGTGCCCCGCCTGTGGGCACGCCACGTACTCAACTGCGCTGTCGTGCAGGAACATATCGCACAAGACGCCTCAGTAGCCGACGTAGGCTCCGGCGCAGGCCTTCCCGGCCTCTGCCTGGCGATCGCGCGCCCAGACCTTCAGCTCACCCTCATTGAGCCTCTTGAGCGACGCGTCATCTGGCTCACCGAGGTAGTCGAAGACCTTGGCCTGGACAACGTCACTATCCTGCGCTCGCGTGCTGAACAGGCAGTCGGTGAAGTAGACGCTGACTACGTCACCGCCCGCGCAGTATCGGCTCTCGTAGGTCTGCTGGATATCACCATGCCCATTCTTCGCGGAACCGGCCAGCTTCTGGCCCTCAAAGGACGCAGCGCAGCTGAGGAAATCACCAAAGCTCAGAAGAAGCTCAATAAATACGGCGCTCGCGACACCGAGATTATTCTCGCTGGCGAAGACCTGCTAGAAGAACCCACCACGGTGGTTCGAGTAACGCTCTAAAAAGTCTCTTAGAGTTCTACAGTCCGCCGCTTTCCTCTCATTACCGGGAGGAAAGCGGCGGACTTTTTTATGCCTTCTGACGGTACGGGGGCGTCCACTGTGATTTCTGCGAGGGTGGGTGAGTGGTAGATGAAAATCCTGCACAGTTACGACCTCGGTTAGCGACCTGTCCCGCTCTGCGTCGCTTCGCTGACAGGGCGGTTCATGCCGTTCTAGATGAGCGGTTAGTGGCTTCGGGGGAGACGCCTAAAGGGGTGCGTGTGTTCATGTTCGCCAGGTGGTTTGGGGAAATAGGCGAGTGAGGGCAGTCTGCTGAGTGCACCCCGTTTCACGTGAAACAACAATAGAACAGCGTAAATAGGTTGATTATTTGTTTTCTATGAGGAATTTTCGCACTGCGATTGCAGTCTGGTATCCAGCCTTCCACGCTCCCACTGTGCTCGTTGACGGGCCGTAGCCGACGAACTTTACCCGCGCGTCCTTGACCGCCGTTGTCGCACCCTGCACATTATTTTTGACGCTCTCAAGGGCTATACCACCGTGCTCCGACCTCAGCTTCAGCGGTGCTAAATAATCGAAAGCATACCTAAAACCGGTCGCCCAAATGATCGCATCAAACTCCCTTACCGTGCCATCAGCCCACTTAGCTCCGTGTTCGGTGAGTTCCTCAAACATCGACACGCGACGCTCATAAATCCCCAAATTTTTGGCAAACTCCTCCTGCGGTCGAAGAGTCAGCCCCGTTGAAGTCACCACGGATGAGGGTGGGAGTCCCTGAGTTGTTCTCGACTCCACCCACGTCACCGAAGCCAGCCCATCAACCGGTCCTTTACGCCAGCTCGGTTCGCTACGCGTCGACCATAAAACCTCTCTCGCAGTATGTGCAACCTCGCCGATGAGCTGAACAGCCGATGCTCCGCCACCGACAACCAGCACCTTCTTGTCTTTGAAAACTTTGGCAGAGGTGTAGCCTGCGGTGTGGATCTGAAGCCCCTTGAACTTTTCAGCACCTGGGTGATAGGGAAGAAAAGGATGCGTCCATGTGCCCGACGCGCTGACCACAGTTTCTGTCATCCATGATTCATTCTCAGATTGCACCTCAAGTAACTGCGGGTTTTCTTCAGCGTTGCGCACGGACGTAACTTTGACCGGTCGTACTACCGGCAACTCGAACTCTTTTTCGTATCTGGCGAAGTAGTCGGGAATCGCCTTGTTGCTTTGAGCGGGTGAGGCGTCAGGTGCGGGTGCTCCTGGGAGGTCTGCTACCCGGTGTACATCGTTCATGGTGAGTGAGTTCCAGTGGTGTTGCCATGCTCCACCGGGTGTTGAGTTGGCATCTAGAACAATATGGTCGATGCCGCGTCTTTTGAGTTCGTAGGATGCTGCTAGGCCGCTTTGCCCGGCGCCGATGACTATTGATTAATAGGCATGCTGACTCATGTTATTACCGTTCTTCCTCGTGAAAAACCTTATGTCTATATAACTTCAGGGATCTCTGGAATATGCCCGAGCGTCAAGGTTCTCGCGTTGGGAGAGGTGATGAGAATGTGCGTAAAAAAGCGTGTTTCACGTGAAACAATAAATAATTCACATATAAACAACCTATATAGGTCGTTTCGAATATCTACTTGTAGCTGTGTTAGGCATGAGGGAGTAGGCTGGTAATCAAAAGAAACTCCCGGAGATGCGTCGTTGCAGAGTCACCGGGATGTGCTTTCACTACTAGAACCGTCAACAGAAAGAAGCGCATGAGTAGCTCATTGACGCCCCCAGATTTCGGATTGCCTCCCGAGCCAGCTGCTTCGCCGCAGTCCCAATCACCGGATCGTGGCCGTCGTGTTTCACGTGAAACATTAGAAAAAATCGAACGGTCATCGGCAGCAGCCCCCAATACTCCCGTTGCGAAGGACGTCATGAGTGAAAAGAAAATCTTCAATCGGCTGATGGAAAAGCCAGTGAAAACACCGGCAGAAACCCGCATCTTTACCATTTCTAACCAGAAGGGCGGTGTGGGTAAAACCAGTACCGCGGTTAATCTTGCGGCCGCGCTGGCGCTTAAAGGGATGAACGTTCTTGTGGTCGACAACGACCCTCAGGGTAACGCTTCTACCGCGCTCAATATCGAACACAGTACCGATATCAACAGCACCTACGATGTGCTGATTGATGATATGCCGCTTGCCGATGTTGTGACGAAAGCACCTGACCTGGAAAACCTTTGGGTTGCTCCCGCAAACATTGATTTGGCGGGTGCTGAGATTGAACTGGTTTCGATGGTTGCACGTGAAACCCGTTTGAAGACCGCACTGGCAGATTATGCTACCTACCGTGAACGTGAAGGTCTGCCGCGTCTGGACTATATCTTCATTGACTGCCCGCCCAGTCTGGGGCTGCTTACCATTAATGCCTTTGTAGCTGCGCGTGAAGTCTTGATTCCCATTCAGGCTGAGTATTACGCATTGGAGGGTTTGAGCCAGCTGCTGAAGAACATCAGCATGATTCAGAAGCATCTGAACTCTGAGCTCTTTATCAGCACTATCATGCTGACCATGTTTGACGGTCGCACTAACCTGGCCGCCCAGGTGGCTGAAGAAGTTCGCGGGCACTTTCCCGACCAGGTGCTGGACGCTGTTATTCCTCGCTCAGTGCGCATCTCTGAGGCGCCCAGTTACCAGCAAACTGTATTGACGTATGATCCTCAGTCAACGGGGTCAGTGGCTTATCTGAAGGCAGCTATTGAGATTGCCATCAAAGGAAAATAAATCTTAAAAGGTTTATTTATCATTATTTTGAGGGTGAAATCTTCCTTTTAAGTTGATGGTAGTTGACGGCGCGATGGTGATGTTTCACGTGAAACATCACCATTTGTGTTTAACCCTCTGTGAATGGAAGAGGATCAGCTGCAGGAAATATCTGAGACAAACACCGCAGTGTAACCCTCCTAGTTCGGAGCTGACCTACACTTGATACAGAACAAAATCACTGCACAGGAGGAATACGTGGCGGAGAAGCGACGAGGCTTAGGGCGAGGGCTAGGAGCTCTCATACCTTCAACTGAAGACAGCTCAGAAATTCTAAAGAGCAACCAGTCAGCTGATGCTCCTCAAGAGCCTGCTGCCACACAAGATGTAAAAGAGAAAAGTCAGAAGCCTAAAGCTTCTCTAGCGGCTCGTAAGCCACGCACCTCAGTGTCACGCAAGCGTCCTTCTCAGACGGCGGAGAAAGCGGCAGAGGACGCTGCGGCCCCGCAGGAAACTAAGTCTTCAGCACAGCAGAATAACGCGAAGAGCGACGCTAACTCCGCTCAGAAGACTGGTGGCAAGACCTCAGCAACAGAGACTTCTATTAAGAAAAACAGCAATGTTTCACGTGAAACAAAGAAGAAGCGTGCTGATATGGGAGCGGCGTTACGCGCAACCAGTAGCACTAAACGTCCCGCAGACTTCTTCTTCGGTGCCGATGACGACGCAGAAAAGCTCGTTCCTGTGCCGGGTGCAGAGTTCGCTGTCCTCAATGTGAAGGACATTCACCCCAACCGCAAACAGCCTCGAATTGACTTTGATGAGCACGATATGGAAGAACTCGTGCACTCCATTAAAGAAATTGGTGTTCTACAGCCAATCGTTGTGCGTCCTAGCCAGGAAGATAACGATGAAAAGTACGAGCTTGTGATGGGCGAGAGACGCTGGCGCGCGACCCAGCGTGCGGGCATTGATACTATTCCGGCGATTGTACGAGAAACCAAGAATGTGGATCTTCTGCGTGACGCACTGCTGGAGAACCTGCATCGTAGCCAGCTCAACCCTATTGAAGAAGCGGCAGCCTACCAGCAGCTTCTCGACGAGTTTGAGACTACTCAGGATCAGTTGGCGCAGCGCATCGGACGCTCACGTCCACAAATCTCTAACACCATCCGCTTGCTGAAGCTACCCGCTCTTGTGCAACGCCGTGTAGCCGCTGGCATTCTCTCAGCAGGTCACGCTCGCGCGCTTTTGAGTCTCAAATCCGCTGAAGATATGGAAAAAGTAGCTCAGAAGGTTGTCAATGAAGGACTTTCAGTGCGAGCTATCGAAGAGCTGGTAGTACAGACTAACTCCACTGATCCCAAGCCTGCGCGTAAGGCTGCTCAGCCTCAAAAGCATCACGAACGTCTTGATTACATCGCGGATGCTTTTGCAGACAAGCTGGATACCAACGTGAAAATCCAGCTGGGCTCCCGCAAGGGCAAAATGACGATTGAATTCGCTTCTGTAGAGGATCTGAATCGTATTATCTCCGTGCTTGATCCTGGCATGGAGAAGTAGCTAGAAATTTTTCTTAAAGGCCGGTAGCGAGGTTCCGCTACCGGCCTTTTGCGTGCTCTTTTGAGGGTAAAACCCGTGGATGAAAAAAGCATCTGTTTTCAAGAGTAGAGCTTCTGAGGAATGTTCTTGCCGTCTTGGTAGTCCTCTAACCTCGGTTTTGCGATGTTTCACGTGAAACATCTTTAGAAACGCTATGCGAAGCTCTCTATGCAGAGCTTTGAGGAAGCCATCTTTGAGGATTAAAAGCCCAGAAGCTTATCCGTAAAATCCCTGAGTCCTGGGCTGGGTAGTGGTGGCAAATAATCCGGCCTGATTCCCTTCGCTCATAAGGTGATTCATACATTGGTTCTGAGCCCAAAGATTTCTCTCCTTGCACGCTCGGGATCTTTGAACTCAACCCAGCCAGTCTGCCATCCGCTACACTTGCTCAAAATCGCACCTCTTATAAACAAGCCTAATATCAGTCACGACTATCTTGGTGCCTGCGCATTTATCCTAGAAGAATTATTTACTGATAAGACTCAAACGGTTCACAAATTTTTCCCTTTTTAGAATTCTTTTCTGATTTTAATGCACTGAAAATTAACGATAGATATTTATTGCTGAATTCTTTCGGGGTGAATTTTAGTAATTGATTTTAGTAAATTAATAATTGTTCCCAGTATGTTCTTCTAAGCTAATCACAACAGAGTCACGTGTAGAAAATGTTATATATTAAATAAATCACATATTAATTAAAAATATCTATTAATTTTTGGTGTTATTTAAAATTTCCCAAGTGTGTTTTTAACTTTTGAATCCTTGAAGTGGGGTTGAATGAGGCTTATTCATAAGGGGATAACAACCACCAACTAGACAACGGCCCCACCAGCGGCAAAAAATGAGAATAAATCATCACACATATTCTCAAAACCAAACCGATCAAGCCATTGCCCTACAAGCCTATAACAGGCCTTAACTACCAACAATTCACCACGCTACTCAAAATTCTCAACAACCAGCCTTTGCCCTCTCTATCAACGCCCTAGCCATTTGACCGTGAACTCTCCATCTAGTGAAACATCGACAACTTTGCCGGTGCGCGGTTTTATCGTGCGGTCCACAATAATCTCGTCCTGGTCATAGATACCTGCACCCTCCATAGAGTCTCCATAGACTCGCAGCACAAACGTATTGGCGCGGTCCTTGATGAGTATCTTGTTGAGATCTATCCCGGTTTGCTGATAGTCCTGGGCAGGAGAAGGAAATTGAGAAACTATACCCCTCTTTATAGAGCGCGGGTCTGACAAAATAAGCTCTGCTCAAGCTAGCTGAAATCATTGTCGCTGTTGCCCATCAGATACGGCCAACAGCGACGATGAGCTCAAGAAGTCGCATCAGATATGGTGGTGCCTCTTAGCTCATTAGCAAGAAAAACGGGAGAGGAACAGAACTACTCAACTCACCTATTACCCTCGCACTCTAAGCCACGTGAAGGCTTCCCTCACCTCCACATCTCACGTCTAAAGACTATTACTCCATCCATTAGTCTTGGTGGCAGTAGCAACAGCACCAGAGGCAGAAGTCACAGTCGCCGATTGCTCATAATGATAAATTCGCGAGGGCAACGTTGTCCCTGCCTGACAGGAGGAGACAAAACTAAAATTCGAACTCGTAGGCTGAGTCCACGACGTACCCGAAACGGTAATAGGACACGTATAGGTTGAAACAAACTCACGGAACACCACCCCGTTATAGGTCGTAGTTTTACCACTAGCTACCGGAACGCTCCAACACGTGGAAGTGTTAGCAACTCGGGTGAATGTTGTTCCTGACTGCACCGGCAACCAGTAGGAGGCTTTAAGGTTAGTTACCTTAGATGTGCTCTTAATATTGCTAATAGTCAGGTAAGAGTTCTTAGTGCTTTGCTGACTAATCTGGAGCTGTACTTTACCCGCACAAGAGTAAGGGGTTACGGTTTGCCCTGATGCAACCGCTGAAGCGAAATAAGTAGAAGATGTGATTGCAACTGTAGCTGAGGCAGCGTAAACAGGGACACCTGCTGTGGCTAAGACGGCAGGAGCAGCCCACGCGGCTCCTTTGGTGAGATTGCGTCGACTGATATGGGGGTTATTAGTCATGACCTATTCGTTTCGTTGGTATGCTTAGTTTCCTTTCTTTTCATTATAAAAAAAGAGAGACTTATTCAAAAGTATGCACACACCTCACACCCACCAACTAGACAACGGCCCCACCATAGCGGCAACCTTGAGGATAAATAACCACAAATATTCTCAAACCGCACCAGGAAGAACCGTTGCACCACCAGCGTACAACCGGTCTTACCGCCACGCAATTCACCACGCTACTGACAGCCCTCAACAACCACCTCACCTGGTTCAAACCCGATCAAAAACCACGCAAACTTACCCTAGCCCCAGCACTGAAACTAACCCTGCTCTACCACCGGCACAATCTCACCGAAGAGCTACTTGCTGAAATCTTCACCGTCTCGCAACCTACTATCTCACGGACCATCAACACTATCGAAAAGGCGCTTGCAAAGGTCTTCAGACCGCTAGAACAGTCTATAGAAAACAGCCTGAAAATCCCTGGTTCACTGGTTATCGACGGCACCCTAATTCCCACCTGGAACTGGCGTTCACTAGGGAAAATAAACTTTTCTGGTCAGCATAAACGTGCTGGTTTCAACCATCAGGTGATTTGCACCGTTGACGGGAAACTGCTGGCCATCACTGACCCGGTGCCCGGGGCTAGGCATGATGCTTATGCCTTCAAACATCATGACCTGCAAAAGTATCTTAATGAGAGCACTTTAGCTGATAAGGGTTATCTCGGGTTGGGGCTGGTCACCCCGACACGGCGTAGTAAGGCCCGTAGGATAGCTGCGGATGTGAAGGCGGTGAACAGGTTCATTAATTCACGCCGGGTGGTGGAGCGGGGGATTGCCTAAGTGAAGACCTGGCGTATTTTGCATTCTGGGTTTCGTAGGCCGCTTGCTTTGTATGGGCGGGTGTTTGCGGTGGAGCGGTGGAGCGGTGGTTGGTGTTTTATGCTGCTGGGAGGACTTTTGAATAAGTCTCTATGTTGCAGAAATATGTTTCGTAATAAAAGATAGATGTCTTGGCAGAAACAGCTCCAGCGAGCAGTCCCTCTCACCCGATTCGCTCATAGGGCGATTCACGTCGGTCCCGATGCCAGCTCGCTGGACGCTGTTTCTATCTCTAGGCGTCTTTGGGCATAGCCTGTAGGAGACTTGGGAGCCATACTGGAACTGACCTGTCGTCACCGCGTCCTTTTTGCCTGCTTTTCGGTATAAAAAATCGGGGGCGTTTCACGTGAAACATCCCCGAGTAATTAATGAATATAAAGGTTTAGCGGGCTACTTTGGAGCTCACTACCGCGTCAGTCTGTGGAGGCTTAGCGCCGAGCTTCTGGTGGATAAACCACTGGAAAAGGCCAACGGCGACACCGCCGCCAATGATGTTCCCCAGTGTGACAGGAATCAGATTGGCGAAGATGAAGTTCGACCAGGTAAGCGCCGGGTTGTCGCCGAGGATGATGCCGAAGGGGATCATGAACATATTGGCAACGGAGTGTTCGAGTCCCAGTGCGACGAAAGCGGTGATAGGACCGATGACAGCAAGAATCTTATCGGTGGTGGTGCGTCCTGAGAACGCCATGAAAACAGCGATGCAGACGAAGAAGTTCGCGCCAATGCCGAGAACGAAAGCTTCCATCCAGGGGTAACTTACCTTTGCCGCTGCGGTCTTAGAGACGATCTCGCCCCATGCGCCACCGTTGCGGTCCTGTAGGCGTCCGAAATAGCAGAGGCCTACTACGAGCATCGCACCCACGAAGTTACCAACGTAGGACAGCACCCAGTGACGAATCCACTGACCCCAGGTGATGCGTCCGGCAAGCTTAGCGCTCAGGCTCATGGTGGTTGAAGTAAAGAGTTCAGCGCCTGTCAGTACTACCATCATGAGGCCGACGGAGAAGGTCATACCGCCGATGAGTTTGATGAGGCCGGCTGGAACATCAGCCGCTCCGAGTTGGGTATTGACAAAGAACGCGAAACCTAGGGCGATGAGACCGCCGCCGGGAAGAGCTAGAAGAAAAGTTTTGAGGGGGGACGTACTTGCCTTAGCCTGCATGGCTGAGACGGTGCTCTCGACCATTTCGGGAGGTGTAGGTGTGTTGATAGGAGTGGTCATACGGTCACTCTAGCAAGAGAACAATTGGTGACTATAAGAACCCGATTTATTAAGTTCTTGTCCTCGGTAGGAGGTCTTGTGTGCAGGGTATTTGGTGAATAACCTTTTCGGTAAAAGCTGAAAACACCCCCGGGGGCTTCAGCAAAGGAAAGGTGGTAGAGATGCAACGCATTGTGGACTGGGTGCTTTTGCTACTGGGAATTGCGGTGATACTAATTGCTATGTGGGAAGGATTTATCTGGGGTAGTTGGGTAGATGAAAACGCTGTTTCTGATTTTCCCACTTCGGAGCCATTATTTTTATTGTGTGGATCCGGGGCGCTGATCAGTCTAATAGCAATTAGAAAATTGTTGAGAGATTAGATGAGTGATATTTCCATTTCTCGTTCGAGCAGTTTAATTCCAAACATTTCTTCATGCTTGGTTTTTCCGGTGAGAATAAATCCAAATTTTTGGTAAAAAGATAGCGCGCGTGAATTCCCGTCTAATACCCAGAGTGATGCTTGAGTAAAACCTTCATAGGATAGCTGCGCTAAAGCATTCTGCATTAAAGAAAAACCAATGCCCTGCCCTACGTTGTTAGGATTAAGATAAAGGGCATAAATTTCGCCGGTGTTTTCAGAATTGTTTTCCCGGCACTTTCCAAAGGCACACACCCCAACCACTACGCCCTCTCTATCGGCCGCCCGCAGCCAGTAATCTGCGGCGCGCACAGAGCGCTCAATCAGCTCTTTCTGCTGTCTTTCGCGCTCACATACGTCTAAGGACGCGAGAAAAGCGCGGGGGAGTAGCCCCTCGTAGGCAAAGCGCCAGCCGTCAACGAAAATGCTTGCCAGCGCGTGCGCATCCTGAGGGCAAGCGGGGCGAATCAATGTGGGCATAGGGCATCCTCTCATAGCCGTTAGAGAACTGTATACCTAAGAAATCAGTGCAGAATCTTGAGGTGCCGTACTGTCGGCATCTTAGCCGTCGACGACCTGCAAACGCGCATCCTAGCCACTTTTGACACAAAAATGCCCCGGAACTTCACCTGAAGCTCCGGGGCACTGAGATGGGCCTAGAGGCTCTTATGCGTTCAAGCCGAATTCTTTGATGAGGGCAGCCTTGGGCTTTGCGCCTACGGTCTGCTTGTCGACCTCGCCGTCCTTGAACATGTAGATCGCGGGGATTGAGGTGATGCCGTACTTCATGGCGGTTGCCTGGTTAGCTTCAACATCGACCTTGACGACCTTGACCTTGCCGTCCTGCTCTGCAGCGATCTCGTCGAGAACAGGGCCTACCATGCGGCAGGGGCCGCACCATTCAGCCCAGAAATCTACGATGACGGGAACATCTGACTTCAGAACTTCGTCGCCGAATGTTGAATCGGTAACTTCAAGAGCGTTGCTCATAGTATCTATCCTTCGTGTAAGGGGTTATAAAAATCTTTAGAGAGATTCGAGGTAGTGCTGCGCATCAATAGCAGCGGCGCAACCTGAACCTGCGGCGGTAATTGCCTGACGGTAGATGGGGTCAATGACGTCGCCAGCTGCGAAAACACCGGGAATTGAGGTGCGCGAGGAGCGGCCGTCAACCTTGATGGTGCCGTTAGCGGTGAGTTCCAAAGACTCCTTGACCAAGTCGGTGCGAGGGTCTGAGCCAATAGCCACGAAAACACCCTCAACGGTCAGCTGTGACTCTTCGCCGCTCTTGGTGTTGCGTACGGTGACGTCCTTTACCTTGTCTTCACCGTTGATGGACGCGATTTCTGAGTCCCACAGGATTTCGATCTTGGGGTTGTCGTAGGCACGCTGAGCCATGATTTCGGATGCGCGGAATGAGTCTCGGCGGTGCACGATATAGACCTTGGACGCGAAGCTGGTGAGGAAGAGTGCCTCTTCAAGTGCGGAGTCACCGCCACCTACTACCGCGAGTTCTTTTTCTTTGAAGAAGAAGCCGTCGCAGGTTGCGCACCATGAAACGCCGTGACCTGAGAGGCGTTCTTCGCCGTCTACACCGAGCTTGCGGTATTCGGATCCGGTGGAGAGAATAACAGCCTTAGCCTGGAAGGTGTCACCTGAGTCTAGGGTGACCTTCTTGATATCGCCCTCAAGGTCAACGGATGCGACGTCCTCAAAGCGGATATCTGCACCGAAGCGCTCAGCCTGCGCCTGCAGGTTGCCCATGAGTTCAGGGCCCATGATGCCTTCGATGAAGCCGGGGAAGTTCTCGACCTCGGTGGTGGTCATCAGATCGCCGCCGGGGGAGATTGAGGACGCGAAAACAATGGGCTTGAGGTTAGCGCGAGCAGTGTAGATTGCTGCGGTGTAACCTGCGGGGCCTGAGCCTACGATGATGACGTCGTGGATGGTCTGATCAACGTTTCCTGATGCAGAGTTGTCTGCGGTGTCAGCTGACAGGTTCAGACCTGCGCCGCCGGCAAAAACATTGCCGAAGGGCAATGAAGAATTGCTCACGTTCAGCCTTTCGTTGTGATGGATACGTGCTTATACACGTAGAACTACGAACTACCTTCGATTATTCCAAACAGCGCACGAAAAACTAAAGACCGCTTCATCACGTGGGAAATGCAAAAAATGTGTCACTTTCGAAGGTGAAAGTGACACATTTTTGCATGGTGTCGTATGCGCGCCAGGGCTTAGTTGACTGAAACCTCAGCGATGCGCAGACCGTACACGAAGTTCGGGGTAATCGGCTGAGCCAGAACAGGAGCCTCGTTGAAGCGGATAAAGACGTACTTGGTCTTACCGTCCTGCTTCTTCTTATCGAGATCAACCTTCACCTGAGCTGCGTTGAAGGTGCCCGAGCCGACTTCCTGTGCGCCATCAAGCGAGTTGGTGTCGTTGGTCAACACGGTGAAGCTACCGCCGGTACCCGATACCTGGTCAATGGTGACCTCAGAAACGGTGGTTGCCTCTTCAAGCTCGTATGCCAGGGCAAAGCTATCAACGGTTCCACCAAAGTTTGCTGAACCAAAGCCGTAGCTCATCCACTGGGTGGCGGTGTTGCCGTCCATGGTCTGCGGCAGGGTCGCATCCTGATCAGCCATCATGGTGGGGTTTGCCGGTACGACGCGGGTGACCGACTGAATCTTAGGAGTGGGTAGCTTAGCCTCGGTCTTAGTGGGCGAAGGCTTAGCTGAAGCTTTAGCTGATGATGACGCGCTACTGGATGCGGGAGCCGCCGACTGCTCAGAAGAAGCTTCTTCTGAAGAACCAATCATGTCGCCAAGCTGTGAATACACCACTGCGGCGCCACCGAGTAGCAAGAGAATCGCAGCAACGGCAATGAGCCACATGCCCGGACCTGAATCGTCGTCTTCTTCATCGACATCGAACTCATCGGAATCATAGTTCTCAGCCTCGTACGCATCAGTGGCGTACGCGTCATCAGCATCGCTAGCCGCCACGGCTGCCGCACCTGCACCAGTTGCAGCCACAGGCTTGGACACCTCAATCGGCTCAGGCTTGTGAGGCTTCTTCGACGCCACAGCAACATACGGGCGCTCAGACTCGCGAGAATCAGTCTCACCGAAAATGTGCTCGCCCAAAGCCTCAGTCTCGGACGCAGCCTTGAGCGCAGCGGTAGAAGTCAGCAAAGAATCCTGCAGAGCCTGCGGGCGCGAATGAGACGCCACCAAGTAGGTAGTACCATCAGACTGGCCCAAATCAAGAATCTGAACATGAGAACGAGAACTCGACGCCAATGTACGAGCATTCTCAAGTAGCTTCTCGCCACGAGAAGGCGCAGCCACCACAATAGAAACCTTGCGGTCAAGAACCTGATCCTGACCATCAAAAATGGAGTCGCCGTCACCGGTTTCAACAACTTTGCTAGTAACCTTGTAGCGCTCGCCGAGTACTGTGCCCGGTGCAATTAGCTGTGACAAGTTTCCTCCCCAGAAGTTCAAACGGTGCACTAGAAAACACCTAGGTAAAAATCATACCCGTTTGAGTAAGTAAGTTGATGAGTATTAGAGGTTCTTTATTTACCGGCGTGAAAGTTTACGCTGAATAGGCTCAAGTAATTGATCAAATTCTTTGACGCGGAAAATCTGCAGGAACGCGTAGTAGGCAACTGCCATGACGATACCGCCAATAATTGCGGTAGAAAAGGCGGTGATCTGCGACTGCCACGCGAAACCGGTAAAGGTGTAGCCACCCAGCATCCACAGAGCCAGCGCACCCACAAGTGCCGAGAAGAAGGACGCCAGCGCCACGCGTGCGTGCGTGTTGACGATGTCGCGCTGCCCGTAGTTACCCAGGCGTCGTTTGAGGACGCGGTGGCTCAGGTAAACCGCCAGAATATTCTGCACAGCGTAGGTACCAGCCAAACCGAAGATGGTGTAACGCGCATCCACGCGTGATGCCGCGTAACCGGCAGCCACAATCAGTACCGCCGAGAACACCTGAATGTAGAAGGGCGTCTTAGCATCCTCTTGCGCGTAGAACACGCGTCCCATCATGAACGCAATGGTGAGGAAGGGACCACCCAAAGAAATAACCGCCAGTGCCTGACCAATCTGCGCGCCAACCACGCGGTCACCACCGGAGAAAATCATGCCCACAGGGCCCGCGAAAACAATCAGAGCCACAGCACAGAAAATCGTAGCCACCGACGCCACACGCAAACCAGCAGACAAAGCCTTACCCAAGCCCGCCGAATCATCACCCTGCGACGCCTCAGACATACGGTTGAACAGCACAGTCGCAATCGACAAACCAATCACACCGTGCGGTAGCGAATACAACATGGATGAATAATTCAGAGCAGCAACACCCAAAATCGGGATGCCCTGATCAAGATAAGCCTCACGAGCACCCGTCACACCGGCAGCCACCTTCGTGAGATACAAGAACGCCAAGTTAGAAACAACACCGGTAGCCAGCGTCCAACCAGCAAGCTTAGCGGAATCACCCAAGCCCATACCGCGCCACTTAAACTTAGGACGCAGCTTCAAACCAACCTTGCGCAAAGGAATCAGCAACACCAGCGCCTGGCACACCACGCCCAAAGTCGCCGAACCCGCAAGAACCAAAGTATTCGCGGGCGTCCACGTCTCTAACGAATGCAGCGGCGGATTACCCATCTGCTGACGACCAAACATGCCAATAAAGCTCAGCACACCAGCAATCGCCACAATGTTATTAATAACCGGCGCCCACATAAACCAGCCAAAAGCACCGCGAGCATTCAGCACCTGACCAAGAATCGTGTACAAACCGTAGAAGAAAATCTGCGGGAAGCACCACAGCGCAAAAATAGCAGCCAACTCACGCTGATCCGCCGTCAACTTGCTACCCATCACACCAATAATCGGCCAAGCACACGCGACCACCACAACAGTCACCGCGAAAATACCCGTAATAGCAAGCGTCATCAGACGCGACACAAAATCAGAACCGCCATCATCATGCTTAGCAGCCTTAATAATCTGCGGCACCAACACCGCATTAAAAATGCCGCCCGCCACCAAAACATAAATCAAATTCGGCAGCGTATTAGCAATCTCAAAAACGTCACCAACCGCAGTAGCAGAACCAAGAGCAATCGTTATCAAAAAGGTTTTAACAAACCCAAGCACACGAGAAACCATGGTTCCCGCTGCCATAATTGCGCTCGAAAGTGCACCATTACGCGCCACGAAAAGACCTAACTACTTACAGACAAAACTAGAGATCAAGAAAGCTGATGAATAATATACTCACGCGCAATCTCAGCGATGCGACGCTCATTAGGGAAAGAAAGCTTTCGACACAGATCATCAATATCAACCCAGGCAACATCAATAGCCTCATGATCGGGATCCTTATCGGTCGTCAAATAACCGCCCGTAGCATTCAGCAAATAATGATGCACCGTCTTATGAACACGATGACCACCCACCGTGAACCAATAATCAATACTACCCAAGGACGCTAAAACATCCCCTGCGATACCCGTCTCTTCCTCAATCTCACGAGCCGCCGCCTCAGCGTTCGTCTCAGCACCCTCAGGATGACCTTTAGGCAGGCACCACTCCAAGCGTCCGCCACGGTTGATGCGAGCAATAATCGCAACCGGCAAAGACGGCTTATCAAAGTCAACAATCACGCCGCCAGCCGAGATTTCCTCAACCGTGGGCAACACTGATACGGGCGTCACTGCCCGCTTCTTGGGAGCCCGAGGTACTGGAAAAGTCATGTTTCTACCTTAACCGATAAACAAGGTGAGGTTTTCTATATGAGCTGAAAGTAGGAGTAAAAGCTAAATATCTGGCACGATTAAGGGACTATGGTTGCGTTTTTTGATACATCACAGGTAGACCCCATCGCCCTACAGCTCGGCGAACTCTTTGAGAAAGCCGGATTCGAGCTATCACTCGTCGGCGGCCCCGTACGTGACCTTTTTCTCGGTCGCCAAGCAACCGACCTGGACTTCACTACTAACGCAACACCCGATCAGACCCTCGCAGTCGTTGAAGGCTGGGCGGACGCCACGTGGGATATTGGACGCGACTTCGGCACCATCGGTATCCGCAAAGGCGATGACACTGTAGAGATCACTACCTACCGCGCAGAAGCCTACGATCCCAACTCGCGCAAACCCACTGTAGCCTTCGGTGATAACCTCAACGACGACCTCTTCCGCAGAGACTTCACCATCAACTCCATGGCCCTGCGCCTGCCCTCCCTAGAACTCGTTGACCCCCACGGCGGCAAGCGAGACCTGGACGCCGGCATCATCCAAACCCCCGGCACTGCCGAAGACTCGTTCTCCGATGACCCTCTGCGCATGATGCGCGCAGCACGCTTTGCCGCGCGCTTTGACTACGCGCTCGCTGACGATGTTTTTGGCGCCATGAAAGAGATGGCTCCGCGCATCGAGATCATCTCTGCAGAACGCGTACGCGATGAGCTGACCAAGTTGATTCTGGCTGACTATCCCCGACGAGGCATAGATCTTTTGGTGGATTCAGGGCTGGCTGATTTTGTTCTTCCGGAGATTCCCGCGCTCAAGCTCGAGGTCGATGAACACCACCATCACAAGGACGTTTATCAACATTCCTTGAAGGTAATGGAGCAGGCGATGGCTCAGGAAACCGACGCTGACGGTGACGTTCCCGCCCCCGACTTCGTGTTGCGTTTTGCGGCGCTCATGCACGACTGCGGCAAGCCCGCCACCCGTAAGTTTGAGCCCAACGGCTCTGTGAGCTTTCTGCACCACGACGTCGTAGGTGCGAAGATCACCAAGAAGCGTATGCGCGCCCTGCGTTTTGATAATGACACCATCAAGGCTGTCGCGCGCCTGGTTGAGTTGCACATGCGTTTTTACGGCTACGGGGATGCTGGCTGGACGGACTCCGCGGTACGCCGCTATGTGCGCGATGCGGGTCCCTTGCTAGAGCGCCTGCACCGACTCACTCGCGCGGACGTCACCACCCGCAACAAGCGCAAGGCGAACAAAATCTCCAACGCCTACGACGACCTCGAGCGTCGCATCGTAGAACTCGCCGAACAAGAAGAATTGGATGCCATGCGTCCTGATCTTGACGGCGAGCAGATTATGCAGATTCTGGATATTAAGCCCGGACCTGTGGTGGGTAAAGCCTACAAGTACCTGCTGGAGATGCGTTTGGATGAGGGATCGCTAGGCGAAGAAGAAGCAACCCGGCGCCTGTTAGCGTGGTGGCAGAATCAACAATAAATATTCCTACAGGAGAATGTTTTCTATGGCGTGTACTGATTTTCTGGTGCACGCCATATTTTTATGCCCGCATCATCCCTAAGGACGAGAAAAACGCCCCGTTTGCCAGCGAAATCGTCCTACAGAATCTGCCCGGTGACGTGTTTATGCCCGTAGGCTAGATGTAAACATCCCCTACAGCAAGGAGTAGCGATGCTTGAAGTCTCACAGCTCACGCGCCAATACGGCGATAAAACCGCTGTCGACAACATCAGCTTCACCGTTCCCAACGGCAAAGTGACGGGCTTTCTCGGCCCCAACGGCGCGGGCAAATCGACCACCATGCGTATGCTCATGGGCCTTGAACACCCCACCAGCGGTTCAGCTCTGATTGACGGGCAAAAGTACGCCTCACTAAAGTCGCCACTGTCTACCGTTGGCGCGCTACTGGATGCAAAAGCCATGCACCCCGGACGCTCCGGCCTGCAGCACCTTCGCTCTTTGGCACTCACCCACGGCTTCCCCAAAAAGCGCGTGGATGAAGTGATCGAGATGACCGGTCTTTCCGCTGTTGCTAAAAAGAAAGTCAAAGGTTTCTCGCTGGGTATGGGCCAGCGCATGGGCATCGCCGGTGCCCTGCTGGGCGACCCTCAGAATGTCATTCTCGACGAGCCCGTCAACGGCCTCGACCCCGAGGGCGTGATTTGGGTGCGTAACCTCGCGCGTCATTTGGCGTCCGAAGGTAAAACCGTTCTGATTTCATCGCACCTCATGAGCGAAATGTCGCAGACCGCCGATAACTTGGTGGTCATTGGACGCGGCCGCATCCTGGCGAACAGCTCCATGCAGGACTACCTCAAACTTGCCGATGACCAGCGCGTTCTGGTGCGCACCGATCAGCGCGATGAATTCGCGTCCTTCCTCTCTCAGCAGGGCGTGAACTTCTCGCCTGTAGAAACTGACGGCCTCATGGTGGAGCACACCCCCGCCCGTGATCTTGCAAGCTACGCGCTGGACCGCCGCATCCTGCTGCACGAAGTCACCCCGCAGGTGGCAACCCTTGAGCAGGTCTACATGCAGATGACCCGCGACGAAGTTGAGTACCACTCAGGCGACTTCAACGCGGCAAACGGCTCGGTAATCGCCCCCGGCGGTAGCCCCTCACAGGCGCCGCAGGCAGACCCGGCAACCATGTACGAATCACCTCAGACTCCCTGGGGTCAGAAGGGATCGAACTAATGACTGCTACAACCTCAGTAACTCCTCGCACCTCAACGTACGCTAACCACAAGCTGTCTTTCTGGGGCGTGCTGCGCTCCGAGGCGTTGAAGTTCCGCACGCTCACCACCAACTGGGTGATGACGCTTGTGATTGGCGCCGTGCTGGTGCTTCTGGCTCTCGCCGTGGGTGCCGCTATCAACCAGCTCTACAGCTACACCACCGACCCTCAGCTAGCGGCGGACGCTGCTGAGCGCGGGGCGATGCCGCAGAGCGTCGAAGGTATTGTCGATATGGCATATGGCCTGGGTGGCTCGGGCATGCAACTGGCCTGCATGCTTATCGCGTCCGTTGCCGTTGTCTTTATCGCATCAGAGTATGCAACCCATCAGATCAACACCA